>NZ_JACEIC010000005.1 GCF_013778305.1 Nocardioides agri | reverse complement strand
AACTTCCGGGTTCGGGATGGGACCGGGTGTTTCCCTTTCGCTATGGCCGCCGTAACTCTGGTGGCGTCCCCTGGTGCGTGGTGTGTGCACACGCGCGGGGGCCATGTCTGGTGTTCAGTTGTGAACCTGTTGTTGGTTCTTCTGAATTGGTGTGGACGCGAACAGTCGTTGTTCGTTTGCGCGTTGTGGTTCTTGTTGAGGGTTTGTGTGACAAGCCCTCGGCCTATTAGTACCGGTCGGCTGGGCATTGCTGCTGTACACCTCCGGCCTATCAACCCAGTGTTCTGCTGGGGGCCTTACCTACTTATGTAGTGGGAAACCTCATCTTGAAACGTGCTTCCCGCTTAGATGCGTTCAGCGGTTATCACTTCCGAACGTAGCTAACCAGCCGTGCCCCTGGCGGGACAACTGGCACACCAGAGGTTCGTCCATCCCGGTCCTCTCGTACTAGGGACAGCCTTTCTCAAGTTTCCTGCGCGCGCGGCGGATAGGGACCGAACTGTCTCACGACGTTCTAAACCCAGCTCGCGTGCCGCTTTAATGGGCGAACAGCCCAACCCTTGGGACCTACTCCAGCCCCAGGATGCGACGAGCCGACATCGAGGTGCCAAACCATCCCGTCGATATGGACTCTTGGGGAAGATCAGCCTGTTATCCCCGGGGTACCTTTTATCCGTTGAGCGACGTCGCTTCCACATGCCGACGCCGGATCACTAGTTCCGACTTTCGTCCCTGCTCGACATGTCTGTCTCACAGTCAAGCTCCCTTGTGCACTTACACTCGCCACCTGATTGCCAACCAGGCTGAGGGAACCTTTGAGCGCCTCCGTTACATTTTAGGAGGCAACCGCCCCAGTTAAACTACCCATCAGGCACTGTCCCTGATCCGGATAACGGACCTAGGTTAGACATCTAGTACGACCAGAGTGGTATTTCAACGTTGACTCCACATCCACTGGCGTGGATGCTTCACAGTCTCCCACCTATCCTACACAAGCCGAACCAAACACCAATACCAAACTATAGTAAAGGTCCCGGGGTCTTTCCGTCCTGCCGCGCGTAACGAGCATCTTTACTCGTAGTGCAATTTCGCCGAGTCCACGGTTGAGACAGCGCCCAAGTCGTTACTCCATTCGTGCAGGTCGGAACTTACCCGACAAGGAATTTCGCTACCTTAGGATGGTTATAGTTACCACCGCCGTTTACTGGGGCTTAAATTCTCCGCTTCGAACATTGCTGCTCTAACAGGTCCTCTTAACCTTCCAGCACCGGGCAGGAGTCAGTCCGTATACATCGTCTTACAACTTCGCACGGACCTGTGTTTTTAGTAAACAGTCGCTTGGGCCTGGTCTCTGCGGCCTTCACCGCTTCCCACCGCAAGGGTGTTGACGGATCCGGCCCCCCTTCTCCCGAAGTTACGGGGGCATTTTGCCGAGTTCCTTAACCATGGTTCGCTCGATCGCCTTGGTATTCTCTACCTGATCACCTGAGTCGGTTTGGGGTACGGGCGGCGCGTAGCTCGCTAGAGGTTTTTCTCGACAGCATAGGATCACCCACTTCACCATATTGGCTCGGCATCGTGTCTCAGGGTCGTGATCGAACACAAGACGACGGATTTGCCTATCGTCTCCCCTACGCACTTACCCACAGACAACCATCGCTGTGGTTGGGCTACCTTCCTGCGTCACCCCATCGCTTGACTACTACCGGATCGGGTCCCACGCTCCGCCAGCCGGCCTCGCCCCGAAGGGTCCGGTCCGAAAGGTTTCGGGTGGTTAGCATCACCGGGTTCGTCATGGGCGCTACTTTGCCGGTACGGGAATATCAACCCGTTGTCCATCGACTACGCCTGTCGGCCTCGCCTTAGGTCCCGACTTACCCAGGGCAGATTAGCTTGACCCTGGAACCCTTGATCATTCGGCGCACGGGTTTCTCACCCGTGATTCGCTACTCATGCCTGCATTCTCACTCGTGTCGCGTCCACCCCTAGGTCACCCTGAGGCTTCACTCGCGACACGACGCTCCCCTACCCATCCACACACCTGGACCACGTTCGTGGCCGGGCTGTTGCGTGAATGCCATAGCTTCGGCGGATGACTTGAGCCCCGCTACATTGTCGGCGCGGAATCACTTGACCAGTGAGCTATTACGCACTCTTTCAAGGGTGGCTGCTTCCAAGCCAACCTCCTGGTTGTCACTGCGACTCCACATCCTTTTCCACTTAGTCACCGCTTAGGGGCCTTAGCTGATGGTCTGGGCTGTTTCCCTCTCGACTACGGAGCTTATCCCCCGCAGTCTCACTGCTGCGCTCTCACTTACCGGCATTCGGAGTTTGGCTAACGTCAGTAACCTGGTAGGGCCCATCGGCTATCCAGTGCTCTACCTCCGGCAAGAAACACGCAACGCTGCACCTAAATGCATTTCGGGGAGAACCAGCTATCACGAAGTTTGATTGGCCTTTCACCCCTATCCACAGGTCATCCCCTCAGTTTTCAACCTAAGTGGGTTCGGTCCTCCACGCGGTCTTACCCGCGCTTCAACCTGCCCATGGATAGATCACTTCGCTTCGGGTCTTGATCGTGCTACTCAAACGCCCTATTCGGACTCGCTTTCGCTACGGCTTCCCCACACGGGTTAACCTCGCAACACAACGCAAACTCGCAGGCTCATTCTTCAAAAGGCACGCCATCACCCCAACACACCACATAGCTTAGAGGTGGGCAGCCGGGCTCTGACGGATTGTAGGCACACGGTTTCAGGTACTATTTCACTCCCCGCCAGGGGTACTTTTCACCTTTCCCTCACGGTACTTGTCCGCTATCGGTCATCAAGGAGTATTTAGGCTTAACGGGTGGTCCCGCCAGATTCACACGGAATTTCAGGGGTTCCGTGTTACTTGGGATACCACTCAACAGATCCGGCCTTACGCTTACGGGGCTATCACCCTCTACGGCCCCACTTTCCAATGGGCTTCAACTTCAACCGGATTTTCTTACTGTCTGGAAGACCGGCAGATCCTCCCAAGTGGTCCCACAACCCCGCCCACGCAACCCCTGCCGGGTATCACACGCAGACGGTTTAGCCTCATCCGATTTCGCTCGCCACTACTCTCGGAATCACTTTTGTTTTCTCTTCCTACCGGTACTGAGATGTTTCACTTCCCGGCGTTCCCTCCACACGCCCTATATATTCAGGCGCGGGTAACACGACATGACTCGTGCTGGGTTCCCCCATTCGGACATCCCCGGATCACAGCTCGGTTGCCAACTCCCCAGGGCTTTTCGCAGGCTCCTACGTCCTTCATCGGCTCTTGATGCCAAGGCATCCACCATGTGCCCTTCATAGCTTGTCGCACAAACACTCAACAAAAACTACAAAGCAAAACTACAAAGACTAGACATCCGGCAGCCCGTCTCAAGGAGCCACCGGTTGCTAATTTCTGCGACAACACACCAGGCGCCCCAAAGGACACCACGTGCTGCCGCAAAGATGCTCGCGTCCACTATCCAATTCACAAGCTACACACCCACCAACCCAGAACCCGACCCAAGGACCGGACCCCACGAAGGAGGCACCCCCCGAAGGAGGCAAGAGAAACCCGCCTGACGGCTGATGCCTCAGGACTCAACAGTGTGCCAACCCCATCACTGGGCGAACTCTCCCCTCACCACCAGCCGGCCAGGTTCCACACCCACCAGCAGCTCCGAAGAGCACGCTCCGAAGAGCTCGCTCCGTAGAGCGACTGGGGGCAGTACTGAGGCCGACCCGCGATGCAGGTCGGTCGTTCGTCGACGATTCCACTAGTGAGACACCACCATGCGCCACCCCACGCTTCGTGACCTGACTGGTCAGGGGATGGTCGGGGCGCGTGCTCCTTAGAAAGGAGGTGATCCAGCCGCACCTTCCGGTACGGCTACCTTGTTACGACTTCGTCCCAATCGCCAGCCCCACCTTCGACGGCTCCTTCCACAAGGGTTAGGCCACCGGCTTCGGGTGTTGCCGACTTTCGTGACGTGACGGGCGGTGTGTACAAGGCCCGGGAACGTATTCACCGCAGCGTTGCTGATCTGCGATTACTAGCGACTCCGACTTCATGGGGTCGAGTTGCAGACCCCAATCCGAACTGAGACCGGCTTTTTGGGATTCGCTCCGCCTTACAGCATCGCAGCCCTTTGTACCGGCCATTGTAGCATGCGTGAAGCCCTGGACATAAGGGGCATGATGACTTGACGTCATCCCCACCTTCCTCCGAGTTGACCCCGGCAGTCTCCTATGAGTCCCCGGCATGACCCGCTGGCAACATAGGACGAGGGTTGCGCTCGTTGCGGGACTTAACCCAACATCTCACGACACGAGCTGACGACAGCCATGCACCACCTGTACACCGACTAAAAGGGGCTACATCTCTGCAGCTTTCCGGTGTATGTCAAACCCAGGTAAGGTTCTTCGCGTTGCATCGAATTAATCCGCATGCTCCGCCGCTTGTGCGGGCCCCCGTCAATTCCTTTGAGTTTTAGCCTTGCGGCCGTACTCCCCAGGCGGGGCGCTTAATGCGTTAGCTGCGGCACGGAACCCATGGAATAGGCCCCACACCTAGCGCCCAACGTTTACGGTGTGGACTACCAGGGTATCTAATCCTGTTCGCTCCCCACACTTTCGCTCCTCAGCGTCAGGACATGCCCAGAGAACCGCCTTCGCCACCGGTGTTCCTCCTGATATCTGCGCATTTCACCGCTACACCAGGAATTCCGTTCTCCCCTGCATGCCTCTAGTCTGCCCGTATCGAAAGCCAGCCCAGAGTTAAGCCCTGGGTTTTCACTCCCGACGCGACAAACCGCCTACGAGCCCTTTACGCCCAATAATTCCGGACAACGCTCGCACCCTACGTATTACCGCGGCTGCTGGCACGTAGTTGGCCGGTGCTTCTTCTGTACCTACCGTCACCACCATCATCGGCGCTTCGTCGGTACTGAAAGAGGTTTACAACCCGAAGGCCGTCATCCCTCACGCGGCGTTGCTGGATCAGGCTTCCGCCCATTGTCCAATATTCCCCACTGCTGCCTCCCGTAGGAGTCTGGGCCGTGTCTCAGTCCCAGTGTGGCCGGTCACCCTCTCAGGCCGGCTACCCGTCGAAGCCTTGGTAGGCCATTACCCCACCAACAAGCTGATAGGCCGCGAGCACATCCCTGGCCGAAAAAACTTTCCACGCAGATCCCATGCAGGACTGCGTCGTATCCGGTATTAGACCCCGTTTCCGGGGCTTATCCCAAAGCCAAGGGCAGATTACTCACGTGTTACTCACCCGTTCGCCGCTCGAGTACCCCCGAAAGGGCCTTTCCGCTCGACTTGCATGTGTTAAGCACGCCGCCAGCGTTCGTCCTGAGCCAGGATCAAACTCTCCGTTGAAAACAAAAAGTTATCCCCGACAAAAACGACACTGACAATTGTCAGAATCATTGTCAAAGAAATCCGCGACACCAACCAAAGCCGATGTCAACGG
>NZ_JACEIC010000004.1:155524-278543 GCF_013778305.1 Nocardioides agri | reverse complement strand
GGCTGCGCCCGCCCCGACCGCGCCCGCCCCGGCCGCGCCCGCCCCGCCGGTGCCCGCCCCACCCGTGCCTGCGGTCCCGACTCCGACCCTGCCGCCCGCGACGAACCCCGCCGGGCACGCTCGGCCGAGTGTCAGCCAGGCGCTCAGCCACCTGCTCAGCCACGTGCGCGGCCAGGGGCGCGGCCAGGGGCGCGGCCAGGGCCCGGACGGAGCGCCGACGCCGCCTGCGCCCGCCGTGCCGCCGACGCCCGCCGGGAGCACGAGCACCCCCGGCCCCGGGCCGTCGGGCCAGAGCATCGGAGACCTGCTCGACGAGATCGCCTCCGTGCTCCCCGCGCAGCCCTACGGCGACTACGGTCGCGGAGGCGGCGGCTGGCGCTGAGCCCGCCGCCGCGGGTCAGCCCTCGACGGGGGCCAGCTCCGCGCTCACGCTGATCTCGGTCGCCTCCGCGTCAGCGGTGAAGACCAGGTCGCCGGTGACGTGGCCGGTCTTGCGCAGGTCGTCGGCTGCCTGGGCGGCCGCGTCGACCAGTGCCCGCGGGCCCCGGACCTCGACCCGCGACAGCTCCGCGCGCATCGACACCTTCGCCGTCGACTTCGCGCCTCGGATGCCCACCAGGGCGGCGGCGACGGCGTCCAGGGTCACCGGGTCGCTGGCCGCGGCCGAGCCGAGCTCGGCGACGGTCGGCCAGGACGCGCGGTGCACCGAGCCCTCCTGCCACCACGACCACACCTCCTCGGTCACGTACGGCAGGAACGGCGCGAGCAGGCGCAGCTGGACGTCGAGCGCGAGCAGGAGCGCCGCCCGCGCGGAGGCGGTGGCGGCGCCACCGTCCGTGTCGTAGGAGCGCTCCTTGACCAGCTCGAGGTAGTCGTCGCAGAACTCCCAGAAGAACTTCTCGGCGGTCTCGAGCGCGGTCGTGTAGTCGTAGGCCTCGAACGCGTCCGTGGCGGCCGTGACGACCTGGGCGAGCCGGCCGAGCAGCGCGCAGTCGACGGGCTCGGAGACCTCGAACGGGTTGACGCTGGTGGCGCCGACGTTGCCGAGCACGAACTTCGAGGCGTTGAGCACCTTCATCGCCAGGCGCCGGCCGACCTTCATCTGGGTCTCGTCGAACGGCGAGTCCAGGCCGGGGCGGGCCATGGCGGCGCGCCAGCGCACGGCGTCGGCGCCGAACTTGTCGAGGATGTCGGTCGGGACGACCACGTTGCCCTTGGACTTCGACATCTTCTTGCGGTCCGGGTCGAGGATGAAGCCGGACACCAGCGCGTGCGACCACGGAGCGGCGTGGTTCTCGAAGTGGGAGCGGACCACGCGCGAGAAGAGCCAGGTGCGGATGATGTCGTGCGCCTGGGTGCACAGGTCCATCGGGAAGACCCGCTGCCACAGGTCGTCGTCGGACTCCCAGCCGCCCGCGATGTGCGGGGTCAGGGACGACGTCGCCCAGGTGTCCATCACGTCGGGGTCGCCGAGGAAGCCGCCCGGCCGGCCGCGCTGGTCCTCGGTGTAGCCGGAGGGCGCGTCGGTCGACGGGTCGATCGGGAGCTCGTCCTCGCGGGGGAGCAGCGGGTGGTCGTAGTCGGGCTCGCCGTCGGCGTCGAGCGGGTACCAGACGGGGAACGGGATGCCGAAGAACCGCTGCCGCGAGATCAGCCAGTCGCCGTTGAGGCCACCGACCCAGTTGTCGTAGCGGTGCTTCATGTGGCCGGGGAGCCACTGGATCTCGTTGCCGCGGTTGAGCATCTCGCCGCGCAGCGCGGCGTCGCGGCCGCCGTTGCGGATGTACCACTGGCGGGTGGCGACGATCTCGAGCGGCTTGTCGCCCTTCTCGTAGAAGTTCGTCATCCGCTGGGTCTGCTTCGGCTCGCCGTCGAGGTCACCGGACTCGCGCAGCTTGGCGACCATCGCCTCGCGCGCGGAGAAGGCGGTCTTGCCCTTCAGGTCCTCGTACGCCGAGGCGGCGGGCTCGTGCGCGAGCCAGTCGGGCGTCTCGCGGGACAGCCGGCCGTCGCGGCCGATCAGCGTGCGGACCGGGAGGTTCAGCTCGCGCCACCAGGTGACGTCGGTCAGGTCGCCGAAGGTGCAGCACATCGCGATGCCGGCGCCCTTGTCCATCTCGGCAGCGGGGTGGGCGAGCACCGGGATCTCGACGCCGAAGACCGGGCTGGTCACCGTGGTGCCGAACAGCGGCTGGTAGCGCTCGTCGTCGGGGTGCGCGATCAGTGCGACGACGGAGGGGATCAGCTCGGGCCGGGTGGTCTCGATCGCGATCACGCCGCCGTCGGGGCGGTGGAAGCCCACCCGGTGGTAGGCGCCGGCGTACTCGCGCGCCTCGAGCTCGGCCTGCGCCACCGCGGTCTGGAACGTGACGTCCCAGAGGGTCGGTGCCTCCTGGAGGTAGGCCTCGCCCCGGGCGAAGTTGCGCAGGAACGCGCGCTGGCTGGCCGTCTGCGCCTTGGCGCCGATCGTCGTGTAGTGCTGCTTCCAGTCGACCGAGAGGCCGAGGGTGCGCCACAGCTGCTCGAAGACCTGCTCGTCCTGCTGGACCAGCTCCTCGCACAGGGCGATGAAGTTGGGCCGGCTGATCGGGATCTGCCTCTTCGGGTCCGGCTTCTCCGGCGGGGTGAAGTCGGCGTCGTAGGGGAGCGAGGGGTCGCAGCGGACGCCGTAGTAGTTCTGCACCCGGCGCTCGGTCGGGAGGCCGTTGTCGTCCCAGCCCATCGGGTAGAAGACGGACTTGCCGCGCATGCGCTGGAAGCGGGCGATCAGGTCGGTGTGGGTGTAGGAGAACACGTGGCCGACGTGCAGGCTGCCGCTCACGGTCGGCGGCGGGGTGTCGATCGAGTAGACGTTCTCGCGCGGCTGGGTGCGGTCGAAGGCGTAGGTGTCGTCGGCCTTCCACCGCTCGCTCCAGGTGGCCTCGAGGCCCTCGAGCGCGGGCTTCTCGGGTACGACCACGACGCGCTGGGGTGCCGTCGTCGTCTCCGGTGCCTGGTCAGCCTGCGTGTCGGTCATGTGGAAAGCCTAGGGCGAGCGGCGCCTCCGGCTGAAACCGGTTGCTCTCGGCGCTGCGCCCTGGCTGACTTCGGGCATGCCTACCTCCAGCCAGCGGGTGACGCTCACCGACGACCCGGCCGCGTTCCTGCGGGACGCCGAGGGACACCTCGCGGCGGATCCGGTGGTCACGACCGTGATCGCCACGGTGACCGCCCGGATCGCGCGGGGTGGCGGGAGCGACGCGCCGTACCAGTGGTGGGCCGTGGCTCGCGACGACAGCGGCGCGGTGACCGGAGTGGCGATGCGCACCGCGCCGTTCGCGCCCTACCCGGTCTACCTGCTGCCGATGCCGGACGCCGCAGCCGTCGCGCTGGCGCGACTGCTGCACGAGCGCGGTGAGGAGGTCGGCGGCGTCAACGGCGCCCTTCCGGCCGCCGGGGTCTTCGCCGAGGAGACCGCGCGGCTGAGCGGCGGAGCGGCCCGGGTGCACGAGCACATGCGGCTCTTCGAGCTCGACGAGCTCGTGGTGCCGCCCGCCCCGCCGGGCCGGCTGCGGGTCGCGACCTCCGACGACGTCGGCCGGTGCCTCGCCTGGTTCCGCGCGTTCGGCGCCGACGCCGCCGAGCAGGCCGGGCGCGACGAGCCGCACGCGATGGAGGAGCTCTCCGAGGACCAGATGCTCACGCGGATCGCCGACGGCGTCGTGTGGCTGTGGGAGGACGCGTCGGGCGCGGTCGTGCACCTCACCGCGGCGAACCCACCCGCCCACGGCGTCGCGCGCATCGGCCCGGTCTACACGCCCAAGGAGCACCGCGGCCACGGATACGCGAGCCGGGCCGTCGCGGAGGTCTCCCAGCTGCTCCTCGACCGGGGCGTGCGCTGCTGCCTCTTCACCGACCAGGCGAACCCGACGTCGAACAGGATCTACGAGTCGATCGGCTACCGCCCGGTCGTCGACATGGTGAACCTGCTCGTCGGTATCTGACGACGTGCGTCGCACTCCTGGGCGTCGGGCGGCAGCAGGCCGGTCCGCGAACTCAGGAGGAACCGTGCAGCTTCGCCGTCTCGTGGCCCTGGTGGCCGCCGCCGTGATCGTCCCCCTCGCCGCCTGGTCGGGGCAGGGGCCGGCCGCGGCACAGGTGTCCGCCTGTCCGATCGAGGGGTGCGGCGGCGGCGACCCGGAGCACACCTACACCTCGCAGCTGACGGTCTCCAAGGTCGCCGGGACGGTCACCAGCAACGCCGTCGGCGGGCACGCGATCTCCTGCGGCGCCACCTGCACGGTCACCGACAGCCAGACGACGAGCGATGCCGAGCGCCCCACAGAGGGGTGGCCGACCTACACGCTGACCGCGTCGGCAGGGCCGGCCGGGTACACGCCCTCCTGGTCGCCGTCGTCGCTGGGGTGCGGCCTCGCGCCGACCTGCCAGGTGACCAACGACCAGGCGTCGCGCACGGTGACCGTGGGCTGGGTCGACACGACGGCGCCCACCGTGACCTTCGCCCCGCCCGCCCGGGTCGGTCCGGCGGGCTACTCGGTCTCGGCGTCCGGCTCCGACAACAGCGGCGTCGTGGCGTCCTACCGCTGGACCGTCGACGGGGTGCTCCAGGTCCCGGCCGGTTCCACCCTCTCGCTCAGCGGCTGGTCCCACGGCGGCCACACCGTCGCCGTCCGGTCGGTCGACGCCTCCGGCAACATGTCGGACCCGGTGACCAAGGTCGTGACCGTCGACAAGGCCGTGGCTGTGGGGATCTCGCCGGTGGCCGCCTTCGTCGCTGCGCCGCCCGTGCTCCAGCTGACCGCGGACGCGGACGTCGTGGGCCTCGCGTGCCGGGTCGACGGTGGCGCCTTCGCGCCGTGCGCGTCGCCGTGGGCGCCGGTGCTCGCCGACGGCGCGCGCACGGTCGAGGTCCGGGCCACCGACGACGTGGGCAACGTGGCCACTGCGGCCCGCACCTTCGTCGTGGACTCCACGGCGCCCGCCCTCGCCCTGACCGACGCTCCGGCCGAGGGTGCCGTCCTCGCCGGAGGCGCCACGAGCATCACCGTCCAGCAGCTGGAGGCGAACCCCGGCACGCTGGCCTGCTCGGTCGACGGGACCCCGGTCGGGTGCGCGCCGGGTGCGCCGGTCAGCCTCAGCGACCTGGCCGGCGGCGCCCACACGTTCGTCGCGACCGCGACCGACCAGGCGGGGAACGTCGCGGCGCTCGTCCGGCACTTCACCGTCCAGGCGCCCGCGGCTCCGACGCCGGTGACGCCGGTGACGCCAGTGACCCCGGCTGCGCCCGGCGCGGACGGCGGCCACGCCGCGGCCCCGACGCGGGCCGGTCTCCGCGGTCCGGCCCGTGCCGCGGCCGGCGCCCGGGTCCGCTTCCAGGTGACGGTCTCCGCACCGTCCGGTTCGTCGCTGGTCCCCGCCGGTCCCGTCACCTGGACCGTCGACGGCAAGCGCGTGTGCAAGACGCCCCTGCGCGACGGCAAGGCGTCCTGCCGGACGGCTCGCCTCGCGCCGGGTCGCCACGTCGTGGTGGCGTCGTACGCCGGCTCGGACGACTTCACCGCGGCGACGGTGCGCACGGTCGTGGTGGCGCGGCGCTGACCGCGGTGCGCCGGGAGTGCGGGGAGTCCCTAGACTCGTCAGGACATGACAGACCTACCCGCACCCCGGCTCGCCGCGACCTTCGAGGAGGTCGAGGACGCGCTGCTGTCCCGCTGGCCCGAGACCCGGCTGGAGCCCTCGCTGGACCGCATCGAGGCGTTCACCGAGCTGCTGGGTGACCCGCAGCGCGCCTACCCGGTGATCCACCTGACCGGCACCAACGGCAAGACCTCGACGTCGCGGATGATCGACACGCTGCTGCGCGCGCACGACCTGCGCACCGGCCGGTTCACCAGCCCTCACGTCGAGCGGATGTCGGAGCGGATCTCCGTCGACGGCGAGCCGCTGTCCGACGAGGAGTTCGTGCGCGCGTTCAACGACGTCGCGCCGTACACGCACCTCGTCGACGCCAGCGAGGACCACCCGCTGTCGTTCTTCGAGACCGTGGTCGGCATGGCCTACGCCGCCTTCGCGGACGCGCCGGTCGACGTCGCGGTCGTCGAGGTCGGCATGGGCGGGGCCTGGGACGCCACCAACGTCATGGACGCCGCCGTCGCGGTGGTGCTGCCGATCGCGATCGACCACGCGCGCTACCTCGGCGACACCGCCGCGGCCATCGCGATCGAGAAGGCCGGGATCATCAAGGAGGGCTCGACCGCCGTCCTCGCCCAGCAGGAGCCCGACGTCGCCGCCGTGCTGCTGGCCCGCGCGACGGAGGTCGGTGCGACGGTCGTCCGCGAGGGCCTCGACTTCGGCGTCGCCGCCCGGGTGCCGGCCGTCGGCGGCCAGGTGATCTCGCTCCAAGGCCTGCGCGGCCGCTACGACGAGGTCTTCCTGCCGCTCTACGGCGCCCACCAGGCCCAGAACGCCGCGCTCGCGCTGGCCGCGGTCGAGGCGTTCCTCGGCGAGGGCCAGCCGCTCGACGACGAGGTGGTGCGCGCGGCGTTCGCCGAGGTCACCTCGCCCGGCCGCCTCGAGGTCGTGCGGCGCAGCCCCACGATCGTGCTCGACGCCGCGCACAACCCGCACGGTGCCGAGGCGACCGCCGCCGCGCTCGAGGACTCCTTCACCTTCGACCCGCTGATCGGCGTGGTCGGCGTGATGACCGACAAGGACGCCGACGGGGTGCTGGCCGCGTTCGAGCCGCACCTCGCGCACGTCGTCTGCACCCAGAACTCCACCGATCGGGCACTGTCCGCCGACCGGCTGGCCGAGACCGCGCGCGAGATCTACGGCGAGCACCGGGTCACGGTCGTGCCGCGGCTCGCCGACGCCATCGACCAGGCCGCTGCCCTCGCCGAGGCCGGCGCCGCCGCGTCGGTCGGCTCGGGAGCGGTGCTGGTGACCGGCTCCGTGGTCACGGTCGGCGAGGCGCGTCGGCTGCTGGTCCGCCCGGAGAGGGGGGGTGCCCGATGACCGAGGCCACGGCCCACGAGCGGAGCCGCTCGCCGCGGCGCGGCATGTGCGCGGCCGTGCTCAGCCTCGAGGCGATCACCCTCGGCCTGACGACCCCGGTGCTGATCGCCGTCGAGTCCGTGGACACCGGCCCCGCGCTCGCGATCGGCCTGGGCCTGGCGCTCGCCTGCCTGCTGCTCGCCGGCCTGCTGCGCGCGGAGTGGGCCTACTGGCTGGGCTGGGTGGTGCAGGCCGCGGCGATCGCGCTCGGCTTCGTCATCCCGCTCATGTTCGTGCTCGGCGTCGTCTTCGCGGTCCTGTGGGGTGCGGCCTACCTGCTCGGTCGCAAGATCGAGCAGGAGCGAGCGGCGGCCTACGAGGCCTTCGACGCGGCGCAGCCGCCGTCACCCGAGAGCTGACGTCAGGGCTGCGAGCGCCCGGTCGAGCTCGTCGTCGGTGACGCCGCCGAACCCGACGACGAGGCCGGTGAGCGCGGCCGTCCGGCAGTAGTCCGAGAGCAGGTTCACCTCGAAGCCGGCCCGACGGGCGGCTGTGCGGGCGCGCAGCGCATCGCCCTGGGGCAGCAGCCACGTCGAGTACATGCCCGCGAGCGGCCCGGCGAGCTCGGCGTACGGCGAGAGCGCGGCGGCGACCCGCGGCGCCCGCTCGGCGTACACCCGGCGCGCGGTGCGCACCACCTTGTCGACGTACCCGTCCCGCAGCAGCGCGAGGTAGGCCCGCTGGACCGGCCACGGCGCGCCCTCGTGGGTGACGACCCGGCGCGCGTTCAGCGGGTCGAGCAGGTCGGGCGGCGCCAGCAGCCAGCCCAGCCTCAGCGACGGCGCGACCGACTTGGCGGCGGTGCCGAGGTAGGCGACGCGGGTACGGTCCAGGCTCGCGAGCGCGGGCACGGGTGCGACGTCGTAGCGGAACTCGGAGTCGTAGTCGTCCTCGACCACCACGGCGCCCGCCGCCCGGGCGGCCGCCAGCAGCGTGAGCCGGTCCGACCCCGGCATCACCCGGCCGAGCGGGTGCTGGTGGGCCGGGGTCACGTACGCCGCGGCCGCGTCCGCCAGGTCGGTGATCGGGCCGTCCGCGGGCAGGTCCCGTACCTCGCGTCCGACCCCGCGCACGGTCTCGGCCGCGGCCCGGTAGCCCGGATCCTCGAGGGCGACCGGGCCCGGCGGCAGCACGGTGAGCAGGTGCCGGAGCCCGTCGGTGGTCCCGCTGGTCACCACGACCTCCTCGGGGTCGACGGCCAGCCCGCGGGTGCGGGCCAGCCGCTCGGCCAGGAGGCCGCGCAGCTCGGGCAGCCCGCGCGGGTCGTCGTACCCCCGCGGCGGTCGCGCGGTGGAGACCTCGCGCCAGGCGCGGCGCCAACCGGCGGCGTGCCGGGGGTCGATCCACGGCGTGCCGGCGTCCAGGCGGACCAGCTCCGGCTCCGCGCGGACCGGGCGGCGCCGGGGGAGCGCGCCGGTGCCGGCGCCGGTCGCGGCCACGAACGTGCCGGCCCCGCGGCGGGCCTCGAGCCAGCCCTCGGCGAGCAGCTGCTCGTAGGCCTGCTCGGTGACCGACCGGCTGACCCCGAGGTCCGCGGCGAGCGCCCGGCTGCTCGGCAGCCGGTCGCCGCGGGTCAGGGTGCCGTCGACGACGAGGGCGCGGATGCCGCCGGAGAGCTGCCCCGGCAGCGAGCCGGGGACGGAGCGGTCGAGCGTGACGGGGAGCGTCGGCATCGGATTGGCCTGTCGAACTGGTGTCGGATTGGCCCGTGCGTGCAGGCCACTTCTCGGCCAGGGTAGACCCATGCCCAGCACGACGCTGTCCCCGACGTCCCGCACCAGCATCGGCCGCGGTCGCAACCGCATGGTCGAGGACCGCGCGGCCCTGCACGAGCTGCTCGCCGACGCGCTGGTGGCGCACCTCGGCGTCACCGTCGAGCGCGACGGCGCCAGCCACCCGCTCGTGCTGCCGACGGCGTACGCCGTGGACCTCGACGGCCCCGATCGCGACGGCACGCTCTACCTCCACGGATCGGTCGCGGCCGGGTGGCTGCGGGCGTCGACCGACCGGACCGTGTGCGTGACCGTCACCGAGCTCGACGGGCTGGTCGCCGGGCGGTCGGCGTTCCACCACTCGATGAACTACCGCTCCGCGGTCGTCATCGGCCGGGCCCGGCTCGTCGACGACGCCGAGGAGCGGCAGCACGCGCTCGATCTGATCGTCGACCACATGATCCCCGGCCGCTCGGCGACCCTGCGCCCCAGCACCCGCAAGGAGCTGGTCGCGACCGCGGTCCTCGCGGTGCCGCTGCACGAGGCGTCGATGAAGGCCCGCGCCGGCGGCCCCGTCGACGAGCCGTCCGACGTCGAGGCGGGGGTCTGGGGCGGCCACATCCCGCTCCGGCGCGTCGCGGGACGACCGGTGCCGGACGCCGACTCGTCCGGTCCGGTCCCGGCCGACGTCGTCGGGCGGGCAGCCGCTCTATAGGGTTTGCCGCATGACCCAGCGCACGCTCGTCCTGCTCAAGCCCGACGCCGTCCGCCGCGGCCTGGTCGGCGAGATCATCCGCCGCATCGAGGCCAAGGGCTACACCCTGGCTGCGCTCGACCTGCGCACCGCCACGCCCGAGCTGCTCGCCGCGCACTACGCCGAGCACGAGGGGAAGCCGTTCTACGAGCCGCTGGTCGAGTTCATGCTCTCCGGTCCCGTGGTCGCCATGGTGCTCGAGGGCGAGCGCTGCATCGAGGGCTTCCGCTCGGTCGCCGGCGCCACGGACCCGACGGTGGCCGCGCCCGGCACCGTCCGCGGCGACCTGGGTCGCGACTGGGGCCTGAAGGTCCAGCAGAACCTGGTGCACGGCTCGGACTCGCTGGAGTCGGCCGAGCGGGAGATCGGGATCTGGTTCCCGAACCTCTGACCCACTGCGTGGACGTACCGCAGGGCGGGCGCGACGCCTGGCTGGCGCGCGAGGAGCCCACGCCCGACATCCGCTGAGGTCACCCGCCGCCCGCGCGTGTCCTCCCCGCGGGTGGCCGGGTCGCCTCGTACGCTCGACTCGGGCGTCACAGGCGTCCCATCTTCCCCACGAGTGACCCCTGCGAGGCATGGCATGGCGAACAGCTTCATCGGCCGCGACATGGCCGTGGACCTCGGCACCGCCAACACCCTCGTCTACGTGCGCGGCAAGGGCGTGCTCCTCGACGAGCCGAGCGTGGTGGCACTCAACGAGGCCACCGGCGAGATCCTCGCGGTCGGGCACGACGCCAAGCGGATGATCGGCCGGACCCCCGACAGCATCACCGCCATCCGGCCGCTCAAGGACGGTGTGATCGCGGACTTCGAGGCGACCGAGCAGATGCTGCGGTTCTTCATCCAGCAGGTGCACCGGCGCCGCTACTTCGCCAAGCCGCGGATGGTGATCTGCGTGCCCAGCGGCATCACCGCGGTGGAGCAGCGGGCGGTCAAGGAGGCCGGCTACCAGGCGGGCGCGCGCCGGGTCTACATCGTCGAGGAGCCGATGGCCGCGGCCATCGGCGCCGGGCTGCCCGTGCACAAGCCGACCGGCAACATGGTCGTCGACGTCGGCGGCGGCACGACCGAGGTCGCCGTGATCTCCCTGGGCGGCATCGTGACCAGCCTGTCGATCCGCACCGCGGGCGACGACCTCGACCAGGCGATCGTGGCCTGGATGAAGAAGGAGCACTCGCTGCTCCTCGGCGAGCGCACGGCCGAGGAGGTCAAGATCACCCTCGGCTCGGCGTTCCCGCGCTCGGAGGAGCCGGAGGCCGAGATCCGCGGCCGCGACCTGGTCTCCGGGCTGCCGCGCACCGTCACTGTCTCGAGCGCGGACGTGCGCCAGGCGATGCAGGAGCCGCTCCACGCGATCGTCGACGCCGTGCGCAGCACGCTCGACCAGACGCCGCCCGAGCTCGCCGGCGACATCATGGACCGCGGCATCGTGCTCACCGGCGGCGGCGCGTTGCTGCACGGCCTCGACGAGCGGCTGCGCCACGACACCGGCATGCCGGTGCACGTGGCCGAGGACCCGCTCACCTCGGTCGCGCTCGGCGCCGGCAAGTGCGTGGAGGAGTTCGAGGCGCTGCAGCAGGTCCTGGTCACCGACCGCAGGCGCGTCGGATGAATCGACACTGGGGCCGCGACCCCGACCGGGACCGCCCGAAGACGTCCGTGCTCGTCGCGCTCGTGCTCGCCAGCCTCACGCTGATCACGCTCGACTCGCGCACCACCTCTCCGCTCGACCCGGTCCGCCGCGCCGTCGGGGAGGTGTTCGGCCCGGCCGAGGTCGCGACCGCGACAGCGGTCCGCCCGTTCACCGCCGTGCCCGACTGGTTCCGCTCCAAGGACTCGATGCAGCAGGACCTGCTGGACCTCCAGGCCGAGAACTCCGACCTGCGCTCGCAGATCGCCACCGACGACTACGCGCGCAACCGGCTCGCCGAGTACGACGGGCTCACCGCGGCCGCCGAGGGCCTCGGCTACTCCCTGGTGCCGGCCCGCGTCGTCGCGCTCGGCCCCTCGCAGTCCTTCTCCCGGACCGTCACCATCGACGCCGGCTCCGAGGCCGGCGTCCGGCCCGACCTGACCGTCGTCAACCACGACGGTCTCGTCGGGCGGGTGCTGCGGGTGACCCGCACGACCGCCACCGTGCTCCTCATCGTCGACGCCGACTCCGTGGTCGGCGGCCGCGTCGGCCGCAGCATGGAGGTCGGCTTCGTCACCGGCCGCGGCGTCCTCGGCGGCGACGGTCGCCTCGACCTCGAGCTCGTCGACGACACGGCGATCCCCGGCAAGGGCGACGCGGTCGTCACGTGGGGGAGCCAGGGCGGCGGCCCCTACGTCTCGGGCGTCCCGATCGGCCGGGTCACCACCGTCTACAGCAGCCTGCGCGAGACCGCCCAGCGCGCGGTCGTCGACCCCTACGTCGACTTCGGCGCCCTCGACCTCGTCGGCGTCGTGGTGCCGTCGGGCACCGCGAGCGACCGGTCGGTCATCGAGGCGGACGGGACGCTGCGATGAGCCCCCTGCGGATCGCCGCCGCCGCCGGCGCCGTCGTCGTGGCCCTGGTGCTCCAGGTGTCCTTCTTCTCCCACCTCGCCTGGGACGGCATCGTCCCCAACCTCTGCCTGCTGGTCGTCGTCGGCGCCGCGCTCACCCGCGGACCGCAGTTCGCCGCCGTGCTCGGGTTCGCCGCCGGGCTGGCCCTGGACCTCGCGCCGCCCGCCGACCACATCGCCGGCCGGTGGGCGCTCGCGCTCGCCGTCGTCGGGTACGTCGCCGGCCGGGTGCGCCGCGAGGGTCGGCCCACGCCGGGCACCGTCGTCGCGACGGTCGCCGCGTCGTCGTTCGTCGGCACCTCGGTCTTCGCGCTGACCGGCCTGATCCTCAGCGACCCGGCGCTCGGGATCCCCGACCTCCTCCAGACGGTGGTGCTGAGCGTGATCTGGGACGTCGTGCTCACGCCGTTCGTGCTGCCGCCGGTGATGCTGATGTTCCGACGGCTCGAGCCGGACCGGTCCCTGGCCTGATGTCGCCGAAGCACCCGAGCCAGCAGGCGAGCTCCGGACGGCTCCGACTCGTCGTCGTCCAGGTCCTGGCGTTCTCGCTGTTCGCCACGCTGCTCGCCCGGCTCTACTACCTCCAGGTCGCCGAGGGCGACCAGTACCACGCGCAGGCCACCTCCCAGTCCGTGCGCGAGATCGTCGTGCAGCCGCAGCGGGGCCTGATCGTCGACGACATGGGCCGCCCGCTGGTCGCCAACCGTGCCTCCTGGGTGGTCTCGGTCGACCGCAACGTGGTCGGCAAGCTCACCGAGCGCGAGCAGGAGGTGCTGGTCGACCGGGTCGCCGACGTCGTCGGCGTCGGCGCCGCGCGGATCCGGCGCAGCCTGGTGACCTGCGGCGACGAGGGGTCGGAGCCGGGCGTGTGCTGGAACGGCTCGCCCTACCAGCCCGTGCCGATCGCCTCCGACGTCAAGAAGTCGGTCGCGCTGCGGATCCTCGAGCAGCCCGAGGACTTCCCGGGCATCATCGCCGAGCAGCAGAGCGTGCGCGCCTACCCCGCGCCCTACGGCATCAACCTCGCGCACGTCCTCGGCTACCTGAGCCCGATCACCGAGGACGAGCTCGACGCGGCCGAGGCGGCCGACGACACCTCCCTCAACGGCGCCTCGACCGTCGGCCGGGCCGGCGTCGAGCAGCAGTACGACGCGTGGCTGCGCGGCATGCCCGGCTACCGCAGCGTCGCCGTCGACTCGATGGGCCGGGTGCTCGGCGACGACGGCGAGGTCGACGGCGAGCCGGGCGCCACGCTCGTGACGAGCATCGACGCCAAGGTGCAGGGCATCGTCGAGCAGCAGCTGGCCACCACCATCCAGAAGGCGCGCGGCACCTTCGACGACGTCACCGGCCGCAACTACGCCGCCGACTCGGGCGCCGCGGTCGTCATGGAGGCGAGGACCGGCCGGATCGTCGCGATGGCCAGCCAGCCGACGTACGACCCCTCGGTCTGGGTCGGCGGCATCAGCAAGAAGCAGCTCTCCCGCCTCTACGACGAGGGCGCGGACAACCCGCTCCTCGGCCGGGCGACCCAGGGCCAGTTCGCCCCCGGCTCGACGTGGAAGCCGATCATGACCGTCGGCGCGCTCAACAACGGGTTCGGCCCCGACACCCGGCTCGACTGCTCCTCGGGCCTGCAGGTGGGCAACCGCTGGTTCAAGAACTACGAGTCGGCGTCCAAGGGCTACATCGGCTTCGACAAGGCCCTGCAGCTCTCGTGCGACACGTTCTTCTACCGCGTCGGCCTGCGCTACTGGCAGCAGTACGGCTCCGACCCGGAGAACGTCGATGCCAAGGACCCGCTGGTCGCGGTGGCGAAGGACTTCGGCTTCGGCCACGAGACCGGGATCGACATGCCGGGCGAGGCCAGCGGCCGGATCGCCGACCGCAGGTGGAAGCTCGAGTACTACAAGTCGATGAAGGACTACTACTGCGGCATCGACGCCGACGGGTCCGGCAAGAGTGACTTCCTCCACGTCTTCGCGCACGAGTTCTGCCTGGAGGGCAACTACTACCGGGCCGGCGACGCGGTGAACTACTCGATCGGCCAGGGCGACACGATCGTCACCCCGCTCCAGCTGGCGCGCGCCTACGCCGCGCTCTCCAACGGCGGCACCCTCTACGAGCCACGGATCGGCAAGGCGATCGTCGGCCCCGACGGCACGCTCGTGCGCCGCATCAAGCCGAAGGTCCAGGGCAAGGTCGACGCGACGCCCGCGAGCATCGCCTACGTCAACCAGGCGCTCCTCGGCACCCCCAAGGTCGGCACGCTCGCGTGGAAGTTCACCGGGTTCCCGCTCGACCGGGTGCACATCCACGGCAAGACCGGCTCCGCCGAGGTGCACGGCAAGCAGTCGACATCGTGGGTCGCGACGTACGACGAGAACTACGTCGTGGTCATGATGGTCACCCAGGCCGGCACCGGCTCCGGCACCTCCGGCGAGCCGGTGCGGGCGATCTGGGAGGCGCTCTACGGCATCGACGGCGAGAGCGTGCACCCCGACCGGGCCGCGATCCCCGGCACCACGCCCCCGAAGGGGCTGCCGATGTTCATGACGGACGGCTCGATCCTGCCGCCCGTCTCCACGCGCGAGCAGGAGGGCGACTGACGTGGACCGACCGACGCGGGTGCCCCGCCTCGACTGGGTGCTGCTCCTCGCGGTGCTCGCGCTGCTCACGCTCGGCGTGCTGCTGGTGTGGTCGGCGACCGCCCAGCGGGCCGACCTCACCGGCAGCGACCCCACGGCGTACCTGCGCAAGCAGGTCGTCAACGTCGTCATCGGGCTGGTGCTGATGACGCTGGTGATCGCCACCGACCACCGCTGGGTCCGGATCGTCGCGCCGCTGGCCTACCTCGCCGCGGTGGGCGGGCTGGTGCTGGTGCTGGCGATGGGCAGCACGGTCAACGGCTCGCGATCCTGGCTCCAGCTGGGCGGGATGTCGCTGCAGCCGTCCGAGATCGCCAAGCTCGCCGTCGTGATCGGCATGGCGCTCTGGGTGGCCGAGCGCGCCGACGCGCGCAAGGGCCGACCCGACCGCGGCCTCGGCGACGTGATCGGCATGCTCGTGATCGCCGGCCTCCCGGCCGCGCTGATCCTGCTCCAGCCCGACCTCGGCACGATGCTGGTGCTCTCCGCGACCGTGCTGGGAGTGGTGGCGGTGTCCGGCGCCCCGCGCCGCTGGCTCGGCCTGCTGGTCGCCGGCGGCATCACCGCGGCGGTCGCGGCCGTGGCCGTCGGCTTCCTCGAGCAGTACCAGCTCGACCGGTTCCTCGCCTTCACCAACCCCGACCTCGACCCGCGCGGCGCCGGCTACAACGTGCTGCAGGCCCGGATCGCGATCGGCAGTGGCGGCCTCTTCGGCGAGGGCCTCTTCGACGGCTCCCAGACGCGGGCCGGGTTCGTCCCCGAGCAGCACACGGACTTCGTGTTCACCGTCGCCGGTGAGGAGCTCGGGCTGGTGGGCGCCGGGGTGCTGATCGCCCTGCTCGGGCTGGTCGTCTGGCGGGCCCTCGCGATCGCGATGCGCACCGACGACACGTTCGGCCGGCTCGCGGCGGCGGGGATCGCCTGCTGGTTCGCGTTCCAGGCCTTCCAGAACATCGGCATGTGCCTGGGCATCATGCCCGTCACCGGCGTACCCCTGCCGTTCGTGTCGTACGGCGGCAGCTCGCTCTTCGCGAGCATGCTCGCCGTCGGGCTGCTGCAGAACATCCACCTGCGCACGCTCGACGCACCGGCGTCCCGGCTCTCGGCGGCGCGGGTGCTGGTCGCCCGCTAGGGATTGATCGCCAGGAACACGAACGCCGCGAGCAGCACGAGCGCGACGGCACCGTGCAGCGACTTGGCGCGGCCCGGCACGACCGTGAGCACCGCACCGATGACCGACACCAGCAGCAGCACCATCTGGGTGGGCTCGAGCCCGAGCACGAGCGGGCCGTCCAGCCAGATCGAGGCGACCGCGATCGCCGGGATCGTCAGGCCGATGCTGGCCATCGCCGAGCCGTAGGCCAGGTTGAGGCTGGTCTGCACCCGGTCCTGGGCGGCCGCCCGGGCGGCCGCGATCGACTCCGGCAGCAGCACCAGCAGCGCGATCACGACACCGACGAAGGAGTGCGGCAGCCCGACGGCCGCGACAGCGTCCTCGATCGGGTAGGACTCCACCTTGGCGAGGCCGACCACCGCCACCAGCCCCACCAGCAGGAGCCCGAGGCTCGCCAGCGCCGCGCGGTCGCTGGGCGGGTCCGCGTGCCCGTCGTCGTCCGCGTCCACGGGGCCCCGACCGCCGTCCACCGGGAGGAAGAAGTCACGGTGGCGGACGGTCTGGGTGAAGACGAACACGCCGTAGAGCACGAGCGAGGCGACGGCGGCGAAGGCCAGCTGCGCGCCGGAGAACTCCGGACCCGGGGCGCTGGTCGTGAAGCGCGGCAGCACCAGCGTCAGGGCCGCGAGGGCCACGACCGTGAGCAGCGCCGAGCCGGCGCCCTCGGGGTTGAAGACCGCCATCCGGTACTTCACCGCGCCGATCAGCAGCGACAGTCCCGCGATGCCGTTGAGCGTGATCATGACGGCGGCGAAGACGGTGTCGCGGGCGAGGGCAGAGGTGTCCGACCCGCTCTTCATGAGCGTGACGATCAGCGCGACCTCGATCACCGTGACGGCGACGGCGAGCAGCAGCGAGCCGAACGGCTCCCCGACCCGGTGCGCCACGACCTCGGCGTGGTGGACGGCGGAGAGCACGGCGCCGACCAGGAAGATGCCGATCCCGAGGGCGGCGACGACCCCCGGGTGGCTGCCCCACGACAGCGCCAGCACCACGGTGGCGGTGAGGGGCGCGAGCGTCGTCCAGTGCAGCCATGCCGAGCGCGTCATGCCGCAACCCTACGGAGACGGGCTGGCCGGGTCGGGGAGGATGGGTCCCGTGGGCGACTACGGACAGGACCTCCAGTTCGGCACCTTCCTCACCCCGGACGCGTCGAACCCGGACCGCGTGGTCGAGCTGGCCCTGCTGACCGAGGCGGCGGGGCTTGAGCTGGCGACGTTCCAGGACCACCCCTACCAGCGGCGCTTCCTCGACGCCTGGGCGCTGGTCGCGACGGTGCTCGCGCGGACCTCGTCGCTCCGGGTGACCACCAACGTCACCAACCTGCCCTTGCGGCCGCCGCACGTCCTGGCCACCACCGTCGCCAGCCTCGACCTGCTCAGCCGTGGTCGCGTGGAGCTCGGCCTCGGCGCCGGCGCGTTCTGGGACGGCATCGTGCAGATGGGCGGACCGCGCCGTACGCCGGGGGAGGCGCTGCGCGCGCTCGACGAGGGGATCTCCACGGTGCGCGCGACCTGGCAGCGCGGGCCGGCACCGGCCCACGACGTCGAGATCTGGGTCGGCGCGATCGGCCCGAAGATGCTCGCGCTCACCGGCCGGGTCGCCGACGGCTGGCTGCCCAGCCAGTCCTACGTGCCGCCGGAGACGCTGGGCGAGCGCAACCAGCTGATCGACGACGCCGCCGTCGCCGCGGGCCGGGCGCCGATCGACGTGCGCCGGCTCTACAACGTGACCCCGTCGGACGACCCGCGCTGGGCCGAGTGGCTGGCCGAGCTCGCGCTCACCCACGGCGTCTCGACCTTCGTCGTCGGCACCGACGACCCGGCGCTCGTCCAGCGGTTCGGTGCCGAGGTGGCGCCCGCCGTACGAGAGCTGGTCGCGGCGGCGCGGGCCGGCGCGCCGGTGCCCGCGGCCGCTCCTACGCCGTCCCAGCCGGAGGTCGCTGGCATGGGCCGGCACCTGGTCGACGTGCACGACCACCTGCGCGCCGAGCTGGCCCAGGTCTTCGACGTGATCGGCCAGGTCGAGGCCGGCTCGCTCGACGCGGGCCGGGCGCGGGGCGTCATCAACGAGATGACGATGCGCCAGAACGACTGGACGATGGGCGCCTACTGCCAGTCCTACTGCCGCCTGGTCGCGACCCACCACACGATCGAGAGCAGCTCGATGTTCCCGCACCTGCGAGCGAGCGACCCGTCGCTGGCGCCGGTCCTGGACCGGCTGGACGAGGAGCACCACACGATCCACGGGCTGCTCGAGGAGGTCGACCGCGCGCTGGTCGCCGTCGTCGCGGGCTCGGACTCGGACGGCCTGCCGGGGTTGCGGGCGGCGGTCGACCGGCTGGCCGAGGCCCTGACCGGCCACCTCTCCTACGAGGAGGAGCAGCTGGTCGGCCCGCTGGACCGCTACGGGTTCTTCTGAGCCCGCTCGCTCGCCCAGAATCGGAAGAGCAGGTAGGCCGACAGCGCGTCCAGCAGGTGCCACGCCGCGTGCCCCTGCAGCAGCGAGTGCGGGTCGCACCAGAGCGTCTTGGTGACGTTCCAGATCAGGAACGCGACGAGGACCGTGCCCAGCGCCGCGCCGCCCCAGCGCAGGTCGGTCCGGGTCGGCCCGCCGCGCCGCCACAGCCGCACCTCGACGACCACGGCCGTCAGCAGGAGCGCCGCGAACGCGACGTTGCCGGACTGCTGCACGACCGGCACGTCGTCGCCGAGCAGCCCCACGAGCTCGCAGCCGGCCACCATCAGGCTGAACACCTGCCAGAAGAACAGCCGGTCCCGGCCGGCCCACCGCATCAGCGCGTACGCCGCCGCGAACGACGCCACCAGGTACATGCTCAGCAGGTCGAGCTGCCCGCCCAGCTCCGACTGCGTCGCGTGCATCGCCGCGCTCGCCGGTCCGAGGAACACCACGACGCACGCGTACGGCGTGGCCAGGCCGTTCAGTCTCGTCCGCCCCGCGTGCCACGCGATGACCAGCCCGGCGACCACGAATCCCAGGTTGGAGAGCGTGTTCGCCGGCTGCTTCACCCACCCGTCCCGCGCCGCCTCGCAGAAGTTCGCGCCGCGCCCCACGTCCGCCCCGAGCCACCCCGCCCCGACCGCCACCACGAGCAGCCCGGTCGAGAGGACGGCCGTCGCCACGGCGTACCCCAGCGGGCGCAGCGACCGGTCCGGCATGTGCTGACCCTAGGGGCTCGGCCGTCGTCGTCCTCCCGGGGGCGCCATTGTTCGTCCTCCGACGACCGCGTCAAGGGTTCCCTACGGCGGCTTCGCCGCCCTTGACCCGGCCGCCTCCGGACGAGTTGGCGCCTATCGGGAGGACGCCGACCTGCGGTCGGGGCGCGCGGATGTTCCAGCGGTTAGAGCGGAGCTTTTGATTCACCTGGTGGATCAAGATCTCCGGTCTAAGGCCGCCGGTGAAAGCTGACCTTGCCGGTGGGCTGCGTCCGGGCCTCGTAGGCGCTGTCGTGGATGCGGGCGTGGTGCCACGGGCACAGGCTGATGCCCTGATCGACGGTCGTCTTCCCTCCGTCGGCCCAACGGGTCTCGTGGTGGGTATGGAGACCGAGTCGGCGATCGCAGCCCTCGGCGCGGCAGCCCTGGTCGCGGACCGTGATCGCAATGCGCTGGTACTTCGGGTGGAAGCGCCTCTCCCGGCCCACGTCGATCGGCACCGAGTCACCACCGAGGACGACCGGGATGACGCCGGCGCCGCACAGCAGCCGCCGCGCTTGTCCGGGGCTGATGCGGTCGCCGGTGTCCAGGAGTCCGGCCTGCCCGGCGCGGCCCATCAGGGAGTCCTCGGTGATGGTGACCACCAGGGTGGCGTTGAGGCCGCCCAGCTTCGGCAGCTGCGTGACCGGGTAGCGCTCGATCAGCGAGCAGAACGCCTGGCCCATCGCCTCCGGGCCGCGGAGCTGCTCCGCGCCCGCGCCGGACACGGCGCGTTGGTGCTTGGGGGCGGTGATCGCCGTCAGCATCTTGCGGAGCGCGGCGCCGTGGAACGTGGGGATCTGGCCGCGCAGGTGGGTGGTGCCGTGGCCGTCGTCGCGCAGGGTGAGCCGGCACGCCTTCATGGCCGCGGCTTCCTCACGTTCCAGGAGGGCGGCTTCGTCCGCGTCGGCGGCATTAGGGTCGATGACCTCGTAGAGCCGCTTGCCCAAAAGCCGGAGCGCCTTCGCGTCATGATGCTGGGCTTCGGCCAGCAGGTGCTGCTCGGCGCGGGGCCGCACGTCGGCGGGGATCCGGTCGACGGCCTGCACGATGACCCGGGCCTGGTCGACACAGACCCGCCCGGCAGCGAGCGCGTCCCTCGTGAGCTGGTGCGCCTCGAGGTCGTGCCCGAGCCGCACCGTCCGGTTGGTCTCGGCGCGGGTCTGCTTGGTCTGGTGGGCCAGCCAGTTCGCGGCTGACGATGCCGCGACGTCCTGGCCCACGTGGAGGTCGTCGGCATGGGCGGCGACTCTGGCTTCGAGCTCGGCGATCTGGGCCTTGGCGCGGGAGAGTTCGGTGAGGGTCTGGGCGGTCTCGGCCGCGTCCATCGACCACACCGAGGAATCACCGACGGCCTCGAGCTCAGAGCGGACATGGGCGGTCGCCACCGACACTCGGTGTCTCGGGGTGGCGATCGCTGTCATAGACAAATCCAAGCACCGACCACCGACAGTCAGAGCCCCAGAACCCAGTGTTTGCCCGGCATGTGGACAATCCACAGGCACAATTTTCTGAGACGAAGCAGGCGGCGCGGAAGCCCGGGAGGCGACCGCAACCCGGAGCCCACCTCACCCGCTTTGCCGCCTTGCGACGACCAACCCGAGACGACCCGCGACCCGCCGTCATTCGCTCGCCGCCGGCGACAACCCGCAGCTGTCGGCGGCGGATGGGAGGCTGGCGCCCGTGGACCTCGCTGTCGACATCACGGACCGCCGCGACCGGGCGACGGCGATCTACCGCGCCCTGCTGGCGGCGATCCGCAACGGCCGGCTGGCGGCGGGGGACCGGCTGCCGCCGACGCGGGAGCTCGCCAAGGACCTCGGCGTGTCCCGTACGACGGTGGCCGTGGCCTACGAGCGGCTGGCGGCGGAGGGCTTCCTGGCGTCGCGGGTGGGCGCGGGCACCTTCGTGACCGACCGGGAGGCCCCGCGGGCGAGGCCGCGTGCGCACGGAGCGCTCCGGGCGCGCGACGGCTGGACGTTCGCGCCGGCGCCGACCAGCGGCAGCCAGCCGAAGCCGACGCACGACTTCCGGGTCGGCATCCCCGACGCCTCGATCTTCCCGTTCGACTCCTGGCGCCGCCTCGTCAGCGCCGAGATCCGCGTGGGCGCGCACGACCCCGGCACGTACGCCGGACCCGCCGGCCTGCCGCGGCTGCGCGAGGCGATCACCCGCTACGTCGGGTTCAGCCGCGGTGTCACGGCACAGCCGGACGACGTGATCGTGACCAGGGGCGCCCAGCAGGCGCTCGACCTGGTCGCCCGGGTGCTGGTCGCGCCGGGCGACGTGGTGGCGGTGGAGGACCCCGGCTACCCGCAGGCGCGCGACGTGTTCGCGTCCCACGGCGCGCGCGTCGTACCGGTGCGGGTCGACGAGCAGGGCCTGGTCGTCGACGAGGTCCCGGCCGAGGCACGGGTCGTCTACACCACGCCGTCCCACCAGTTCCCGACCGGCCCGCCGCTGTCGGCGGCGCGCCGCGTCGCCCTGCTCGACCTCGCGCACCGGCACGGCATCGCGGTGGTCGAGGACGACTACGACAGCGAGTTCCGGTTCGTCGACGGTCCTCTCGACACCCTGCACGCCCTCGACACCCACGGCCGGGTGCTCTACCTCGGTACCTACTCCAAGACCCTGGTGCCCGCGCTGCGGCTGGGCTACCTCGTCGTGCCGCCGTCGCTGCGCGACGCGCTGCTCGCCGCGCGCCAGCTCGCCGACGGCTACGGCGACCCGGCGGTCGAGGCGGCGCTCGCGGCGTTCCTGTCCGACGGGCACTTCGCGGCCCACGTCCGCCGCGCCCGCGCGCTGTACGGCGAGCGGCGGGCGCTGCTGCGCGAGGAGCTCGGCCGGGTCCTGGGCGACCAGGTCCGCCTCGTCCCCTCGGCTGCGGGGCTCCACCTGACCGTCACCTGCCACCCATCCGTCGACGACGCGGGCGTCGTGCGGGCGGCGTGGGCGCACGGCGTGGCGCTGGACGCCCTCTCGGCCTATGCCGTGGCCCAGGACGGGCCGGGCCTGGTGCTCGGCTACGGCGCGCTGGACCCGGCGTCGATCAGGCCGGGCCTGGAGGTGCTGGCGCGGTCGCTCGCCGCCGCGCCATCCAGATGACCGCGGCCAGGCCGACGAGGAGCTGCGGGAGCAGGTACCTTCCGGTGACCACCAGCAGCGCGACGGTCGCCACGAACGAGACCACCGCCGCCCGCCAGGCCCAGGACCGTCGAGGCAGCAGCCGCAGCGCGGCCGCGGTGCCCACGACGTAGACGAGCGAGAAGGCGCCGGTCACCAGGAGCATCGTGCGCTCGATCGGTACGTCGAGCACCGCGATGATCAGCAGCGTGCCGAGCGCGCCGACGGTGACCACGGCGAGGGAGCGGCGCGGCACCTCCCCGGCCGACGAGCCGTGCGCGAACCACTCCGGCAGCGACCCGTCCCGGCCCAGCGCGGCACCGAGCCGGGCGCTGCCGGCGAAGTAGGCGTTCATCGCGCCCAGCGACAGCAGCACGGCGACGACCGTCGTGACACCGCGGGCCGGCTCGCCGAAGCCGAGCACGAGCAGGTCGGAGAGCGGCGCCTTGCCGGTGTGCGGCCCGAGGACGGCGACGGTGGCGAACGCGACGCCGAGGTAGAGCACGCCCATCACCGCCAGCGCGATCGCCGTCGCGCGGGCGATGTCCGGGTGCGGTCGGCGGTACTCGCCCGAGAGCGACGTGACGACCTCCCAGCCCGCGAACGCCCAGATCAGCAGCGCCATCGCGGGGCCGATCGAGCTCCACCCGTGGGGCGCGAACGGCGTCAGGTTGTCGGTCGAGGCGTGAGGCAGCGACACCAGCGTGGCGACCGCCAGGAGCAGGGCGAGGACGCCCGCGATGACCAGCTGGACGCGCCCGGAGATCCGGATGCCGTACCAGTTCATCACCGCGACCGTGCCGATCAGTGCCCCGGCGGTGAGCAGCTGGGTCTGCCGACCGCCGCCGGCGCTGTCGGCGACGTAGGCCCCGGCGAAGCCCGCGGCGGCGGGCGCACCCAGCGGGATCGCGAAGTAGAAGCACCAGCCGGTCACGGTGGCGACCGGGCTGCCGAAGGCCCGCCGCGCGTACGTCGCGACGCCGCCGCCGTCGGGGTGGCGGGCGCCCAGCGCGGCGAACGTCGAGGCCAGCGGCACCGACAGCAGCACCAGCGCGAGCCAGGCGACCAGCGACGCCGGGCCGGCCTCGTGCGCTGCCAGGGCCGGCAGCGAGATGACGCCGGTGCCCAGCACGGCGCCCAGCGTGAGCGCGGCGCCCTCGGGCACGCCCAGGCCGCCGCGCGCGATCGGGTCGGCGGTCGGGATCGGGTCGGGGGTCAGCGCCTGCGTCACGACCGCAAACCTAGGGCCGGCAGGACCCGCCGAGCAGGCCAATTCCGGCCCACCTGGCTGGACCGCTCACGCGGTGCCGGAGATCTTCTCGATCAGGGCCGTCGTGGAGATCGCGGGCGTGCGCGCCAGGTAGACGACCTCGCAGATGTCACGGAACTCGTCGAAGCGCCCGGCCCAGTCGTCGCCCATGACCAGCACGTCGGCGCCGTACTTCACCAGGTAGTCGCGCTTGAGCTCGAGGCTCTCCTCGACGAAGACCTCGTCGACCGGCTTGAGCGCGGCGACGATCGCCAGCCGCTCGTCCTGGCTGAAGACCGGCTCGCGGCCCTTCTTGCTGAGGTTGAGCGCGTCGGCGGAGACGCCGACGACCAGGCGGTCGCCGAGCGCCGCGGCGCGCTCGATCACCCGCAGGTGCCCGACGTGGAAGACGTCGAACGTGCCGAAGGTGATCACGGTGCGAGACATGGCCGAGATTGTTCCACGAGGCCCGGTTGCCGGTTGGACCTGGCCCCGTGGGGGAGGATGGCGAGCGATGAGCGCCACCCTCGAGATGATCACGCCCGACACCGATGCCGACGAGCAGCGGCGCCGTGGGCTGCGCCGGATGCGCAGCCTGGCGGTCGGACTGCTCGGCTTCGCCGCCGTGGTGTACGTCGCAACGCTCGGCCGCCACGGCTTCTGGGGCTTCGTCAACGCCGGGGCCGAGGCGTCGATGGTCGGTGCGATCGCCGACTGGTTCGCGGTGACGGCCCTCTTCAAGCACCCGCTCGGGCTGCCGGTGCCGCACACGGCGCTGATCCCCAAGCGCAAGGACGAGCTCGGCAAGTCGCTGGAGGAGTTCGTCGGGGAGAACTTCCTCCAGGAGGAGATCATCCGCGACCGGGTCGCGGCGGCCACGATCTCGCTGCGGGTCGCTCGCTGGCTCTCCGTGCCCGAGCACGCGAAGCGGGCGGTCGACGAGGTCGCCGAGGTCGCGGTGATCGGGCTCGGCCGCGTGCGCGACGAGCACATCGAGGAGCTCTTCCGCGACGTGCTGGTGCCGCGCTTCCGCGAGGAGCCGATCGCACCGATCCTCGGCAGCCTGCTCGAGGAGACCGTCCGCGACCGGCTGCACCACGGCCTGGTCGACCTGGCGCTCGAGGAGCTGCACCGCTGGCTGGTCGAGAACCCCGAGACGGTCGCCGAGCTGCTCAACGAGCGCGCGCCCTGGTGGGCGCCGCCGAGGCTGAACGAGGCCGTCATCTCCCGGCTCCAGCGGGAGCTGGTGACCTGGGTCGGTGAGATCCGCGCCGACCCGCGGCACCACGCCCGGCTGGCCCTGGACTCGATGCTCGAGCAGCTCGCGCAGGACCTGCTGCACGACCCCGAGACCCAGGAGGGGACCGAGCGTCTCAAGCAGCGGCTGCTCGACCAGCCGCAGCTGGTCGCCTCCGCGGTGTCGTTGTGGAACGCCCTGCGGCGCAGCCTCCAGGCCTCGCTCGCCGACCCGGACGGGGCGGTCCGCACCCGGATGTGCGAGGAGACGACGGCGTTCGCCGAGCGGCTGCTCCGCGACGACGCGCTCCGCGCGCGGCTCGACGGTCTCGCCGCCGACGCGGCGGTCTTCGCCGTCGACCGCTACGGCGCGGAGCTCACGGCGGTCATCACCCACACCGTCGAGCGCTGGGACGGCAAGGAGGCCGCGCGCCGCATCGAGCTGCACGTGGGCCGCGACCTGCAGTTCATCCGGATCAACGGCACGATCGTCGGCGGCCTCGTCGGCGTCCTCATCCACACGGTGTCGGTGCTCATCGGCTGAGCCGTGGGCGGCACAATGGGTCCATGCCCGAGCCGTACGACGTCCCGATCCGCGACGACTCGATCCGGCTCGGCCAGTTCCTCAAGCTCGCCAACCTGGTGGAGAGCGGCGCCGAGGCCAAGCCGCTCATCCAGGACGGTCAGGTGCAGGTCAACGGCGAGGTCGAGACCCGTCGCGGCCGGCAGCTGGTGCCGGGCGACGTGGTGAGCTACCGGGGCGAGGCCGCCCGGGTCGCCGACGAGACGACGTTCGAGGACAACCTGCCCTGGTGATCAGGAGACGCCGAGCAGGTCGACCACGAAGATCAGGGTCTCCCCGGGCTTGATGACCGCACCGGCGCCGCGGTCGCCGTAGCCGAGGTGCGGCGGGATCACGAGCTGGCGGCGGCCGCCGACCTTCATGCCCTGCACGCCCTGGTCCCAGCCGGCGATGACCTGGCCGATGCCGAGGCGGAACTGCAGCGGGGTGCCGCGGTTGTACGACGCGTCGAACTCCTCGCCCGTCGAGTGGGCGACGCCGACGTAGTGGACCGAGACGGTCGAGCCCGCGGTCGCCTCGGGACCGTCGCCCTCGGTGATCTCGGTGACGACGAGGTCGGCGGGCGGGTCGAAGTCGGGGAAGTCGATCTCGGGCTTGTCCATGCGCCCCACCCTAGGACACCCGGTCAGCGCCGATCAGGACCGGTGGACGTAGCTGTCGAGCTGGTCGCGCTCGAACTCCAGCTGGTCGATGCGGTGCTTCACGACGTCGCCGATGCTGATGATGCCGATCAGGTTGCCGTCGTGGACGACGGGGACGTGGCGGATCCGGCGCTCGGTCATGATCTTCATCAGTTCGTCGACGACGGTGTCCTCGTCGCAGGTCTCGACGTCCTCGGTCATGATCGCGCCGACGGTGTTGTTGATGACCGTGCCGTCGTGGTGCAGGTGGCGGACGACGTCCCGCTCGCTGACGATGCCCGCGAGGGTGGTCCCGCCGTCGCGGCTCACGATCAGGGCGCCGATGTTGTGCTCGGCGAGGCTGGCGATCAGCTCGCGCACACCCGCGTCGGGCGAGATCGTGAGGACCTCGTGACTCGACTTGGCCCGCAGGACGTCACCGATGCGCATGCTGCGACGTTACCCGTGTCGGCCGGTGCGTTGCCAGCGTCAGTCCCGTCGGTGCAACCGCAGATCGGAGACCGAGCCCGGCCCGGGACGCTGCGAGTCCGGGTCGTCGTCATCGGGCAGCGACCCGAGGAAGGCCAGCGCCGCCTCGTGCAGGTGCCCGTTGGAGGCGAGCGCGTTGCCGCCGAACGGGCCGTCGCTGCCGTCGAGAGAGCCGAACCGGCCGCCGGCCTCGCGGACGATCACGTCGAGCGCAGCCATGTCGTAGACCTCGAGGTCGGGCTCGGCGGCGAGGTCGACGGCGCCCTCGGCGAGCAGCATGTAGGACCAGAAGTCGCCGTAGGCCCGGGTCCGCCAGCAGCGCCGCATCAGCGACTCGAAGTCGTCGAGCCGGTCGCGCTCCTCCCAGCCGGACAGCGAGGAGTAGGACAGCGAGGCGTCCTCGAGGCGGCGTACGTCGGAGACCTGGCAGCGGGTCGCCTTGAGCAACGAGCGCCCGGTCCAGGCGCCGTTGCCCGTGGACGCCCACCAGCGACGCTGGAGCATCGGTGCGGACACCACCCCGAGCACGACCTCGTCGTCGACGACCAGCGAGATCAGCGTCGCCCACACCGGCACGCCGCGCACGAAGTTCTTGGTGCCGTCGATCGGGTCGATCACCCACCGCCGCTGGCTGTGGCCGGTGGAGCCCTGCTCCTCGCCGGTGATCGCGTCGCGGGAGCGGACCCGCGACAGGGTCCGCCGGATGCTCTCCTCCACGGCCTGGTCGGCGTCGGTGACCGGCGACAGGTCCGGCTTGCTCATCACGTGCAGGTCGAGCGACTTGAACCGGCTCTCGGTGATGGAGTCGGCGTCGTCCGCCAGCACGTGCGCGAGCCGGAGGTCGTCGGTGTAGTCGGTCGGCACGCGGCCAGCCTATTCGCTGGAAGCCGAACCATCCGGCAGGGTGCGCCGTATGGAGGGCATGGAGATCAACGGGCTGCCGCTGCACCCGCTCGTGGTGCACGCGGCCGTCGTGTTCGGACCGCTGGCCGCGGTGGCCGCGCTCGGCTACCTGGTGCCGCGCTGGCGCGACTACCTGCGCTGGCCGATGGTCGTGCTGGCGGTGCTCGCGACCGGCGCCATCGTCGTCGCCTACCTCACCGGCAGCAACTTCCTCGCCAGCAAGCCGGAGCTGAAGACGAGCCCGCAGGTCCAGGAGCACCAGCACCGCGCGAGGCTCCTGCTGTGGACCACGCTCGCGTTCGGCGTCGTCGCCCTCGGCGCCGGCTGGCTGCACTCCCGCACCGGCGCCGTGCGGGTCGTCATCGACGTCCTGCTCGGGATCCTCGCCCTCGCCGTGGTGGTGCTGGTCGTCCGCACCGGCGACGCCGGAGCGCGCGCCGTGTGGGGGTAGGGCTCAGCCCGGCAGCTCCCAGGACGTGCGCGGGTACCTGCGCCGCTCGGCGAGGCTCCCGTCGACGCGCCGGATCACGTGCTCGACGCCGCGCACCCGCGCCTCGGTGCGGGCCACCTCGACGGCGGCCTCGCACGTCGGGTACTCGCCGGGGAGTCGGTCGCCCCCCTCGAACCGGTTGAGCCAGGTCTCGTTGTCGTAGTAGGTCTCCACGGCGGCGCCCACCATCGTCCACTCCCTCCCAGTCCCCACTCGTGAGGTGACCGACGGGGCCGACGGCGAAACCCTCAGTACGCCGGCTCGCTCCGCGCCGCGAGCAGCCGGCGGAAGGACATCACCCGCTCGGGGTCCGCGGTGCCGTTCGCGACCGCCTCGTCGAGCCCGCACTCCGGCTCGTCGGTGCCGTGGGTGCAGCCGCGCGGGCAGTCCTCGGTCATCTCGTCGAGGTCGGGGAACGCCTCGATGAGGTGCTCGGGCTGCACGTGCGCGAGCCCGAAGGAGCGGATGCCCGGGGTGTCCACGATCCAACCGAGGCTCTGTCCGTCCTCCGGGCCGGGCAGCGCGAGCATGTAGGCCGACGTCGAGGTGTGCCGGCCGCGGCCGGTCACCGCGTTGACGTGCCCGACGTCGCGGAGGGCCGTCGGCACCAGCGCGTTGACCAGCGTGGACTTGCCCACGCCGCTCGAGCCCACCAGCACGCTCGTCCGGCCCGTCAGCCGCTCGCGGAGCTCGCTCAGGTCGCTGGCTCCCGGCCCCTTGAGCTGGGTCACCACCCACGGCACCCCGAGCGACCGGTAGGTGCCCAGCAGCGTCTCGGGATCGGCCAGGTCGGCCTTGGTCAGGCAGAGCAGGGGCTGCATCCCGGCGTCGTACGCCGCCACGAGGGCGCGGTCGATCAGGCGCGGCTGCGGCTCGGGGTCCGCGAGCGCGGTGACGACCACCAGCTGCCCGGCGTTCGCGACGATCACCCGCTCGACGGGGTCGTCGTCGTCGGCGGTGCGCCGCAGCGTCGTCTCCCGCTCGCGCACCTCGACGATCCGGGCCAGGCTGCCGTCGTCGCCCGTGACGTCCCCGACGACGCGCACCCGGTCGCCGACGACGACGCCCTTGCGCCCGAGGGGCCGGGCCTTCATCGCCATCACCGTGCGGCCGTCGATCAGCAGCGTGAACCGGCCGCGGTCGACCGTGACGACGACGCCGTCCACCGCGTCGTCGTAGGTGGGGCGCTCCTTGGTGCGGGGGCGGGTACGCCGCCGGGGACGGTCGTAGTGCTCGACGTCCTGGTCGGAGTACCGGCCGCTCATGAGTCGATGAGCCCGGACCAGAAGCCCGCGAAGTCGGGGAACGTCTTGCCGGTCGTCGCGACGTTCTCGACGAGCACGCCGTCGACGGCCGCGCCGAGGATGACCGCGGCGTGCGCCATCCGGTGGTCGGCGTAGGTGCGGAAGACTCCGCCGTGCAGCGGCGCCGGGGCGATCGTCAGCCCGTCGGGGTGCTCGGTGACCTCGGCACCCAGTGCGCCGAGCTCGGTCGCGAGAGCCGCGAGCCGGTCGGTCTCGTGGCCGCGGATGTGCCCGATGCCGCGCAGGTGCGACGGCGCCTCGGCGAGCGCGCACAGCGCCGCGACCGCCGGGGTGAGCTCGCCGACGTCGTGCAGGTCGACGTCGATGCCGAGCAGCGTCCCGCTGCCCCGCACCCGCAGGCCGCCGTCGGGACCGTCGGTGAGGTCCACCTCGCAGCCCATCGCGGCGAGGATGTCGCGCAGGGCGTCGCCCGCCTGGGTGGTGTGGCGCGGCCAGTCGCGCACGGTGACCGAGCCGCCGGAGACCGCCGCGAGCGCCAGGAACGGTGCCGCGTTGGACAGGTCGGGCTCCACGACGCGGTCGACCGGCTTCAGGGGACCGGGCGCGACCGACCAGCGGTTCGCGTCGGCGTCGTCGACCTCGACACCCTGCTCGCGCAGCATCGCGACCGTCATCTGGATGTGGGGCAGCGAGGGGACCGGCTTGCCGTCGTGGCGCACGTCGACGCCGCGGTCGTAGCGGGCGCCGGCCAGCAGCAGCGCGGAGATGAACTGCGAGGAGGCCGACGCGTCCACCACGACGGTGCCGCCCGGCACCGAGCCGGTGCCCCTGACGGTGAACGGCAGGGCGTCGCCGGCGACGTCGACGCCGAGGGTGCGCAGCGCGCCGAGGATCTCGCCGATGGGTCGCTGGCGCATGTGCGGGTCGCCGTCGAAGGCGACCGCTCCGGTCGACAGGCCGGCGACCGGGGGCACGAAGCGCATCACGGTCCCCGCCAGGCCGCAGTCGACCGCCGCGTCACCGGCGAAGGCGCCCGGCGTGACCACCCAGTCGTCCGCGGAGGTGTCCACGTGCGAGCCCAGGGCGGTCAGTGCCGTCGCCATCAGCGTCGTGTCGCGCGAGCGCAGCGCCCGACGCACGACGGAGGGCCCGTCGGCGATCGCGGCCAGCAGCAGCGCGCGGTTGGTGATCGACTTGCTGCCCGGCAGCGTCACGACGGCGTCGACCGGGTGCGCCGCGCGCGGGGCGGGCCAGGGGTCGGCGAGGGGGTCGGTCACGACGAGCAGCGTAGTGGGGTCAGCGCACGCGCGACGCCGCGAGTCTCGCCTCCCGGCGGGCGTCGTGGGCGAGGCGTCGGGCCTCGCGCCGGGCGTCCCGGGCGGCGCGGCGGGCCCGCCAGGCGACGCCGGGCTGGCCCTCGGTGTCGCCGCTGGCGATGATCAGGCCACCGACGAGCGAGACGTTCTTGAAGAAGTGCAGCCGCTGCTGGGTGCGCTGCGTCGCGTCGTCGAACTCCCAGAACCGGTGCCCGGCCAGGGTGGTCGGGACCAGGGACGCCGCGAGCACGGCGGCGGAGATCCGCGGCGCCCGGCCGGTGGCGAGCGCGAGGCCGGCGCCGATCTGGACGCCCGCGTTGATCTTGACGAGCGTCTCGGGGTCCTCGGGCAGCGGGATGCCGGCCTTGCGGGCCAACGGCACCAGGCGCGAGGTGACGGGGTCGGCCTTCACGGCGGGGCCGGCCGTGTTCTTGAGGGCGGCCGCGGCTCCGACGACGAAGATCGAGGCGAGCATCGGGCGGGCGATCAGTCTGCTGACGGTCATGCTCTCTGCTTACCCCGACCCGGGCAGCGGCACGCCCACATGTGTCTCCGGGAGCACCGGAACCCCGGCCACGCCGAGGCCGAGCCCCACGTCGATGCCGGCCGGACCGGCGGAGACGGAGACCGTAGCGTCGACGAGCGCGGGTGCCGTCGGGCTGCTGGGCTGGTCGGGGGTGCTGGGCGAGCTGGGCGTCGGGGCGGGGCTGCCGCTCGGCGCCGCGGGCTGCGTCGGCGCGGGTGCGACGGACGGCGCGGGCGCCGTCGCCGTGCCGGGGCCGTCCGCCGAGGCACCGGACGCCGGCGAGCCAGCCGGTTGCGGTGAGGCTGGTGAGCCCGATGGGCCCGGCGAGCCCGGCGAGCCCGGCGTCGTGCCCTCGGCCCCGACGCTCGGGAACCCCGTCGGTGGCGTCGCCGCGGCGGCCGCGGTCGTGCTGAGGTCCCGCGGGTCGAGCGCGCGGTGCCGCGCGACGTGCGCTCGGCGCCCGGCGTCCGGGGCGGCCGACGGCGTGATCGTGACCGTCGGTGCCTCCTCCGCCTCGGGTGCGGGCGTGGGCTGCTTCTGGTGCAGCGAGATCACGGTGCCCGCGACGACGGCGCTCGCCGCGGCGCCGGCGACCGCCGCGGCGGGCGCGTGGCTGACGACGGCGTCCCGTGCCCGCCCGAGCAGCTGCGCGACGCCGCCGACGGTGGTGCCGGCCGCGGTGCCCGTGGCGGCGAGGTACGCCGTCGCGACGGTGCCCAGCAGCAGCGGGGCGAGCAGGAGCCGGAGGCCGGAGTTGACCTCGGTGAGCTCGAGGTAGATCGCGGTGCAGCGGCGGCACTCGCGCAGGTGCTGCTCCACGCGGGTGGCGTCGCGCCGGGACAGCCCGCCGCGCACGTAGGCACCCAGCTCGGCGCGGGTGCGCGCGCAGGCGTCGTCGTCGACGTCGGAGGCGTGCATGGAGAGGTAGGCCTGACGCAGGCCCTCGCGAGCGCGGTAGGCGAGCGCGGAGACGGCGTTGGCGGACATCGCGAGGATCGGCGCGATGTCCGCGGGCTTCTGGCCTTCGACCTCGGTGTGCCAGAGCACCAGCTGCCAGCGCTCGGGCAGCGAGGCGAAGGCCTTGGCGGCCGTGGCGTTCTCGAAGCCCTCCAGCGCGGTGTCCCGGAACGGGACGCCGGGGTCGAACGGCGTGAGGTCGTCGGTGCTGTGCAGCCGCGCCGTGGACCGGATCCGGTCGACGTGCAGGCGACGCACCGCCGTGAGCAGGTAGGCCCGGAACGCCAGGTCGGGGCCGCCGCCGCGCTGGAGCACGCCCAGCACCTTGGCGAACGCCTCGGACACCAGGTCGTCGACGTCACCCGCCGACACGAGCTGCCGGGCCAGGCGGCGAGCGGCGCCCACGTGCCGGCTGAAGAGCTCGCCGTAGGCGCCGACGTCACCGGCGCGGACGGCGGTGATCAGTTCGGCGTCTCCGCGCTCGTCGACGGCAGGGACGAAGGAGGCCACGAGGTTCCAACGCGCGAGGGAGCGAAAGGCGACGGTTGTGCTCACGATCTCCGAAACTTCCCGCGAAACTTTCGCGGAAACCGCGTCATGGCCGTTCGTGAGCGCCGTTACATCCCCGGCAAGACCGGACCAGAGGGGGAGCCGACCGTGGACTGGATCGCGACGCGCAGGCGCAGCGCCACCACGGCCGATTCCGAAGCAGGGCAGGATCCGTCCTCGAGCACACGCGCGGCGCTGCCGCCGCGGTTCGAGGCGGTGGGGGAGGCCCTGACTTCGGGATCGGGAGCGCGCTCGGTCGCAGCGTGCGAGGTGCTGGGGGGCATCCTCGCTCGCGACGGGGTCTCGCTGGGGGAGGCGCTGGAGGACCTCGCCCGCACCTGGGGGTTGGTGCGTGGCGAGGCCCCGGCGTACGCAGAGACGCGCGCGCTCGCCGTCGCGTGGGGCGAGGCGACGCTCGGCTACCTCCACGGCGTCTCATGCGCGGACCCGCTCACCGGGCTCGCGAGCCTGGCGCACCTGCGGACCGTGATCGGGGACGCGCGCCGCGCGGGGCCCGCGCACGAGACGCACGCCCTGGTCCTGGTGGCCGCGGACACCGCGCTCGACGGCGACCGGCTGGGGGAGCCGCTCGCGCGGGCCATGCAGGACGCCCAGGTGGGCGCGGTCGTGCGCGGTGTGTTCGCCGGCCCCGAGACGATCGGTCACCTTGCGCCGGGACGTCTCGCCGTGCTCGCCGAGCGCGACGACCGCCTGGTCCGCCGCCTGGACCTGCTGCTGAGGATGCTGGACGCGGACGGAGTGACGGCGCCGCGGGTGTGGGTCGAGGGGCTGCCCGAGACCGACGCCGCCGTCGCTGCGCTGCTCGACGAGCTCTCCCGCGGCTGACGGCCACCGACGGCGACTGCCTCTAGAGTTGCCGCATGTGCGGCCGCTACGCGTCGAGCCGACGCCCGGAGGACCTCGTCGACGAGTTCGACATCGTCGAGTCCCGCATCCAGGACGCCCTCGCGCCCGACTACAACGTGGCCCCCACCAAGGAGGTCTACGCGGTCGTCGAGCGGCCGCCGTCCTCCGACAGCCCGGAGCCGCCGCAGCGCCAGCTCCGGGTGCTGACCTGGGGCCTGGTGCCGTCGTGGGCCAAGGACCCCGGCATCGGCAGCAGGATGATCAACGCGCGCATGGAGACCGTCGCCGAGAAGCCGGCGTACAAGCGGGCGTTCGCGAAGCGCCGCTGCCTGCTGCCGGCCGACGGCTACTTCGAGTGGTACCCGACCGAGGAGCTGACCGCGGCGGGCAAGCCCCGCAAGCAGCCGTTCTTCATCCGGCCCAAGGACCACGGGGTGCTCGCGATGGCCGGCCTCTACGAGATCTGGCGCGACCCGACCAAGGCCGACGACGACCCGGACCGGTTCCGCTGGACGTGCACGGTGATCACGACCGATGCCGAGGACGCCGTCGGTCACATCCACGACCGGATGCCGCTGATGGTCGAGCGCGAGCGGTGGTCGGACTGGCTGGACCCGCGGGTGGGCGGCGACCTCGACCTGCTGGTCCCGGCCGCGCCCGGCCAGCTCGAGGCCTACCCGGTCTCCACGCTGGTCAGCAACGTCCGCAACAACGGCCCGGAGCTGCTGGAGCCGCTCCCCCTGGAAGGGGCGTCGTGAAGCAGGAGGAGCGCCGCATCGACACTCCGCACGGGGAGGCTCGGCTGGTCCTGGACCGCTCTCGGTCGCCGGTCGCGACCCTGCTGCTCAGCCACGGGGCCGGCAACGGCATCGACACCCGTGACCTCGAGGCGCTGGCCCGCGAGCTGCCGCGCAACAACGTCACCGTGATCCGGCTCGAGCAGCCGTGGCGGGTCGCCGGCCGCAGGGTCGCCACCCCGCCGGCGACCCTGGACGCCGCGCTGGTCGCGGCGGCGGACCAGCTGCGCACCCGCTCGCCGCTGGTCGTCGGCGGTCGCTCCGCCGGCGCCCGGTCCGCTGCCCGCTGTGCGGCCCGGCTGGGGGCGTCCGGCTGCCTGGCGCTCGCCTTCCCCCTCCACCCGCCGGGCAAGCCCGAGTCCTCACGGCTGCACGAGCTGAGGGCGGCCCGGGTGCCGACGCTCGTCGTGCAGGGCGAGCGCGACACGTTCGGTCGGCCGGATGAGTTCCCCACGGAGACCGACCTGGCCGTCGTGCCCGGGGCCGACCACGGGTTCAAGGTCGCGGCCAGCACCGGGCTGTCCGAGGACGAGGCGATGGAGATCATCGTCGAGTCGACGCTGGAGTGGATCGTGCGCGAGGTCGCGGGCGCCGGGAGCCGTGCGGGGGAATGACGCCGCCCCGAGCGGCGTTCCTCTCTTATGCACGCCGTGCTCGAACGCCCGACCGGGCTAGTCTGGGAGACGATGACAGAGCCCATTGAGACGACCCCCGACGCCGTCGACCCTTCCGTTCTCCCCGCTGTCGACCTCGACACCGAGACCGAGGCCGAGCGCTCGGCCCGCTTCGAGCAGGACGCGCTGCCCTTCCTCGACCAGCTGTACTCGGCCGCGATGCGGATGACGCGCAACCCCGCGGACGCCGAGGACCTGGTCCAGGAGACCTACGCGAAGGCCTACTCGTCCTTCCACCAGTTCAAGCCCGGCACCAACCTCAAGGCCTGGCTGTACCGGATCCTGACCAACACCTTCATCAACAACTACCGCAAGAAGCAGCGGCAGCCGCAGCAGTCGATGTCCGAGGACGTCGAGGACTGGCAGCTCCACCGCGCGGAGTCGCACGCCTCCACGGGGCTCCGCTCCGCCGAGACCGAGGCGCTCGAGCACCTGCCCGACTCCGAGGTGAAGGAGGCGCTCCAGCGTCTCCCCGAGGAGTTCCGTCTCGCCGTGTACCTCGCCGACGTCGAGGGTTTCGCCTACAAGGAGATCGCCGAGATCATGGAGACCCCGATCGGCACCGTGATGTCACGGCTGCACCGCGGACGGCGGCAGCTGCGCGACCTGCTCTCGGACTACGTGCGTGACAACGACCTGCTGACCGTCGGCCGCGAGGGGAGCAAGTGATGACCAGCGAGCCGGCCCCCGGCGACTGCGCCGACTTCCTGGAGCGGATCGTCTACTTCATCGACAACGAGCTCGACGAGGCCGACTGCTCCGAGGTCAAGGTGCACCTCGACAGTTGCAACCCGTGCCTGGAGAAGTACGACCTCCAGCGCACCGTGAAGTCGGTCGTCGCGCGCTCCTGCTCCGAGGTCGCGCCCGACGAGCTCCGCCAGCGGGTGCTGCTCCGGATCCGCGAGGTGCAGATCCAGATCCGCGAGTCCTGAGCCGGAGCGCTCAGCCCTCCGGGATCAGGTCCCGGTCTGCCGGGGAGAGCCACAGCTCGCCGAGCGGGCGGCCGCCGGCGGTGTCGATCGCGTCGAGCAGCGACGCCGCCCACAGGTGCTCGAGCAGCGCGACGGCGGCGACGCCGCCGGGCTCGACCGCGTCCGCCAGCGACCAGGTCTCCGGGTCCCGGTCGTCCTCGTCCCCGCCGCCACCGAGGATCTCGGCCGCGATCCGGCCGAGATCGGGGTCGGCGCCGGGCGGCAGGGGCAGCGTCTCGAAGTCGCCGTCCTCGCCGCGCCGCACGAGCAGCACGTCGACGAGGCGCACCACGCCCGCCTCGCGCAGCCGGCGCAGCTCGGCCAGCACCACTCCGGAGTAGGAGGCCTCCTCGAACCCGACGACCAGCACCTGCACCGGGCCGGTCACGAGCCCACCCGCGCGCGCAGCTCGTCGTACTCGGCCCGGGTGATCACGCCCTGCCCGAGCAGCTCGTCGAGCGCGGCGACCGGGTCGCGGCGCGGCGGGGCGGGCGGGCGTTGGGGCGGGTGCGCGGCGGCGTGTGCCTGGGCGGGCGTGAGCCGGCCGCCGTAGTAGGGCACCGAGCCGGTCATGCCGTTCATCCGGATCTGGCGGGGCACGAGGAGCACCATGCCGCCACCTTGCCGCAGCCCCGAAAGGCGAAGATCCCCCGAACCGGGCGGTTCGGGGGATCTGTCACATCTGCGCTCAGGCGTTGGGGCGCTTGCCGTGGTTCGCGCCCTTCTTCTTCCGAGCGCGGCGCTTGCGGCCGGTCTTGCCCATGGTTTCCTCCTGAAGGGACGGTGCTTGGCCCGTTCAGGGGCCAACGGACAGTCTCTCAAATGCGTCCGCTACGACGAAATCCGGCTCAGGAACCGCTCGGCGTCGACGACGACCCGGGTCACCTCGCCGGTGCCGACGACCTTCCCGCCGACGTTCCTCGCGGCGACGGTGAAGCGGTGCAGCCGCCCGTCGACGTACGTCGCGGACGCGGTCACCTCGACCTCCTGCCCGACCGCGCTGGCCGCGGTGTGCTCGAGCTCGACGCGGGTGCCGACGCTGGTCTGCCCGTGCCGCAGCGTCGGGTCGATCGCGGCGCACGTGGCGGCCTCGCACCAGGCGAGCAGCCGGGGCGTGCCGAGCACCGGCAGGCTGCCGGAGCCGACCGCCGCGGCGGTGTCGGCGTCGGTGACGGTGAAGGTGAGGGTCGCGTCCATCAGAGCTCTACCCGGAAGGCGATCAGGTCGACGCCCGGGACGGGGGACCAGTCCCGCTCCGGCAGGCGGACGAAGCCGAGCCGTGCGTAGACGCGGTGGGCCGCGGACATCTCCGCCAGGCTGGAGAGCACGATCGCGTGCGCGCCGAGCTCGCGGAACCGCTCGAACACCAGCCGCATGAGTGCCTCGCCGACGCCTCGCCGGCGCGCGGACGGCGCGACCGCGAGCATCCGGAACTCGCCCTCGCCCGGCTCCCCGATCTCCCGCCACGGCGAGCCCTCGGGCGCGAGCGTGACCGTGCCGACCACCTCCCCGTCGAGCTCGGCCAGCCACAGCTGGGCCTCGCGGTCGCGCCGGGCGGCGTCCCGGAGGAGCGCGATGTAGTGGTCGTCGGGCCCCTGGGTGAACTCCGCGTACGCCGCGACCGTGACCTCGCCGACCGCGTCGAGGTCGTCGGGGCGCGCGCGCCGGACGAGGACGCCGGGGGCGAGCGACTCAGACACCGAAGCTGTTCCTCGGGTAGGTCGCGGCGACGTCGGTGATCACGTTGACCAGGTAGGGCACGCCCGACGCGAACGCGCGGTCCAGCGCCGGCCCGATCTGGCGCGGGTCCGCGACGGTCTCGCCGGCTCCGCCGAGCGCCTTCACGACGCCGTCGTAGGAGGTGGACGGCGCGAGGTCGGCGATGACGTCGTAGCCGTAGAGCATCTGCATCGGGCCCTTCTCCAGGCCCCACGCGGAGTTGTTGCCCATCACCATCACGACCGGCAGGTCGTGCCGCACGAGTGTGTCGACGTCCATCAGCGAGAAGCCCGCCGCACCGTCGCCGAGGAGCAGCACGACCTGCGCCGAGGGTCGGGCCAGGCGGGCCGCGATCGCGGCGCCCAGACCGGCGCCCAGGCAGCCGTAGGGGCCGGGGTCGAGCCAACCGCCGGGGCGCTTCGGCTCGACGAACTTGCCGGCGAAGCTGACGAAGTCGCCGCCGTCGCCGATCACCACGGCGTCCTCCGCGAGGCGGGGCAGCAGCTCGCCGTAGATCCGGGCCGGGTGGATGGGGTCGGCCTCGGCGCCGAGCAGCGCCGCGTCGCGCTCGACGGCCGCCGTGACCGCCCCCTGGAGGTCGGCGACCCAGGTCGACCAGTCGGGGCGCCGGGCCCGGGCCTCGAGCTCGGCGAGCAGGCCGTCGAAGACCGCGGTCAGATCGCCGGAGACGGCCGCCGCCAGCTCGGCGTGCCGTGACAGCTGCTCGGGGGAGTCGGCGACGTGCACGACCCGGGCGGGCGCGCCGTCCTGGCCGCCGAAGAGGCCGTAGCCGAGGCGGAAGTCGAGCGGGGTGCCGACGACGACGACGAGGTCGGCGCCACCGAGGGCGACGCCGCGCGCCTTGGTGACCAGCAGCGGGTGCCCGCCGGGCACGACGCCGCGGCCCATGCCGTTGGTGATCGCGGGGATCCCGGTCGCCTCGACGAACCGGAGCGCGGCCTCCTCGGCGTGGTCGGCCCACACGTCGGTGCCGAGGATCAGGACCGGGTGGGCCGCGCCGGCGAGCAGCTCGGCGACCCTGGTGAGCGCGTCGGTGTCCGGGTCGGCGCCGCGTGCAGCGGTCACGGTCGGGAGCGGCCCGCTGGCGCTGTTGAACAGCTCGTCCATCGGCACGTCGACGAAGACCGGTCCGCGGTGCGGCGAGGCCGCCGTCACGAACGCGTCGTGCATGTCCTCGAGCACGTCGGCCGCCGTCGGGATCGTCCGGGCCAGCTTGGAGACCGGCGCGAAGATCGGCGGCTGGTCGAGCTCCTGCAGCGCGCCGGTGCCCCAGCGGCTCTGCGGCGCGCGGCCGCCCACCACGACCATGGGGGAGCCGGCGAACTGCGCCTGGGCGACCGCGCTCAGGCCGTTGGTCACCCCTGGCCCCGCGGTGAGCACGGCGAGACCCGGGACCCGGGTCAGCTTGCCGGTCGCCTCGGCCGCGAACGCGGCCGTCTGCTCGTGCCGCACGTCGAGCAGGCGCATCGGCCTGTCCGTGTCGGCGACCTTGACCGCTCCGTCGTACAGCGGGAAGACGTGCGCACCGGAGAGGGTGAACATCGTCTCGACGCCGTGCGCGCGGGCGACGGCGACGCCGAGCTCGCCGGCGTGGCCGGTCAGGTCCGTGGAGTCGGGCATGAGCGCAGGTTACTCACCAGTCGCACCGAGGTAGCCGTGGTTGGTCGACTTCAGGGCGTCGACCACGACCAGCAGCAGGTCGGAGCGAAGCTGGGGCGGCCGGCTGCCCAGCGACAGCTGCAGGTAGAGCGCGCGCAGGAAGGCCTCGGCGTTGCCGCCGACCAGGTAGGGGTCGCGCTCGTCGTACCCCGCGCGGGTGCCGGCGGCCGCCGCGATCCGCGCGATCCACGGCTCCAGCACCTGCAGCGGGACGACGTTGCGGCGCAGCACCGCGACGGTGGCGAACGCCAGGCGGTCCGGCTCGCCGTTGCTGAACAGCCGGTCGACCGGCAGCAGCAGGCGGTCGGCGACGACGTCGAGGAGCACGGTCAGCTCGGGGGTGGCGAGGTGCGGGGAGCGGGCGAGCACGGTCAGCGCGTCGGCGCCGTGGGCGACCCCGTGCGCCCAGCCCTTGCCCGGCACGAAGCCGCGCAGGTCGCGCTCGCGCAGCAGCCACGTCGTCAGCCGGTCGCCCCACTCGAGGATCTTGCCGCCGGGCAGCAGCGGCCGGACGTTGTCGCGCGCGATGCACTCACCCAGCACGAGCGCCGAGAAGCTGCGCCGGAACACGGTGTCGGTGTCGCGCTCGCCGATCCCGACCAGGAGCCCCATCGCCATGCCGTCGCCGAGCCCGGCGAGCAGGTCGTCGTAGACGCCCCGCTCGATCCAGGTCGTCAGCGTGGGGTACGCCGTGCCGTCCCGCAGGGCCGGGTCCGGGTCGCCCAGCATCCGGGTCAGCTCGGCGGTGAGCTCGTCCAGAGGACGGTCGGAGGGCACTGCAAGACCCTCGGCATGAACCTGCCGCCAGTATGACCCGGACATGTGCCCCATCCTGCCAAAGGGCGTCCAGAGGTCCAGTGGGGGTCCCACCCGGCCTACCCTTGCCACCGTGCCGTCCCTCATCGACCTGGTGCGCAGCCACACCGACCTCGACGACGAGGACGTCGCGTGGCTCCAGCTGCTCCAGGCGGACTGGCAGATCATCGCCGACCTGTCCTTCGCCGACCTGGTGCTGTGGCTGCCTGACCAGGAGGGGAAGGGGTTCTGGGCGGCCGGCCAGATGCGCCCGACGACCGGCCCCACGGCGTACGTCGACGACGTGGTCGGCACGTTCGTGCCCGTCGGTCGACGACCGCTGATCGACGCGGCGTACGGGCAGGGCCGGCTGGTCCGCGAAGGCGATCCCGAATGGCGAGACGACGTGCCGGTCCGGGTCGAGACGATCCCGGTACGCCGGGCCGGGCGGGTGATCGCGGTGGTGGCCCGCAACACCAACCTCCTCGGCGTCCGCACCCCCAGCCGGCTGGAGCTCTCCTACCTGCAGACCGCCGCGGACCTGACCCAGATGATCGCCCACGGGCACTTCCCGGCGCCCGGGCAGCGCAGCGACCACGCCGACAGCCCGCGGGTGGGGGACGGGTTCCTCCGCGTCGACGCGGCCGGCAAGGTCGTCTACGCCAGCCCCAACGCGCTGTCGGTGTTCCGGCGCCTCGGCCTCTCCGGCGACCTCGCGGGGCTCTCGCTCGCCGAGACCACCCGGGAGCTGGTGCCGCCGCGGCGGCGGCCCGACGAGGAGACGCTGAGCGCCGTGCTCGGCGGCCGCGCGCACCGCGACACCGAGATCGGGACCGACGGGGTGTCGCTGATCGTGCGGGCGATCCCGCTGCGTCCCCAGGGGGACCGGATCGGCGCCCTGGTGCTGGTCCGCGACGTCACCGACCTGCGCCGCCGCGACCGCGAGCTGGTCACCAAGGACGCGACGATCCGCGAGATCCACCACCGGGTGAAGAACAACCTCCAGACCGTGGCCGCGCTGCTGCGGCTCCAGGCGCGGCGGATGGACTCGGAGTCCGCGCGGCTGGCGCTCGAGGAGGCGGTCCGCCGGGTCGGGTCGATCGCGATCGTGCACGAGATCCTCAGCCAGGCCGTCGAGGAGCGGGTGGACGTCGACGAGATCGTCGACCCGCTGGGCCGGATGGTCACCGAGGTCAGCGCCGTCGGGAGCCGGGTCCGCGTCCGGAGGACCGGCAGCTTCGGGGTGCTGGCCTCGGAGCACGCGACGGCGCTGGCGATGGTGCTGACCGAGCTGCTCCAGAACGCCGTCGAGCACGGCTACGACCCGGACGACGCCGAGGTCACCGGCGAGATCGTCCTGCACGCGCAGCGGCTGGTCGGCCGACTGCACGTGACGGTCGACGACGACGGGCGCGGCCTGCCGGCCGACTTCGACCTCGATCAGTCGAGCAGCCTGGGGCTGTCGATCGTGCGGACGCTGGTCGAGTCCGAGCTCGGCGGACAGCTCGAGATCGGACCGGCGCCGAGCGGGCGCGGCACGCGGGCTGCGCTCGACGTACCGGTCGACTAGCGACCAGATCGGGCGGTCAGGCGGTGCGGACCCGGGCCCGTGCGGTGCGACGCTTGAGCGCGCGACGCTCGTCCTCGCTCAGGCCGCCCCACACGCCGTGGTCCTGGCCAGCCTCGAGCGCCCACGCGAGGCACTGCTCGCGCACCTCGCAGCGTCGGCACACCTGCTTGGCCTCCTCGATCTGGAGGATGGCCGGACCGGTGTTGCCGATCGGGAAGAACAGCTCCGGGTCCTCGTCGAGGCACGCGGAGAGGTGGCGCCAATCCATGGCTGGGGCAACCCTCTTTCTTCAAGCAAAGGTGGGGCGGCCGCGGGTGCGCGGCCTGAGGTGCCGTCGGTGGGCACGAGAAAGCAACTGCAAGTCACGCAGTCGCCCCTCTAGGGTTGCAAGTCTTTGATCGCTAAACAACCCCTTGACATGGTCTTGTCCGTCACAGCAGGCACGACCTCTAGGCTTCTCGGGTGTCTCGACCCGCCACCGCCCCGGCCCCGCTGCTCGTCGCCGCCTCCCTGGTGGCCGTGGAGGGCCTCCTCCTGCTCGGGTACGCCGTGCTCGAGGTGGCGAGCGTCGACTCGGACCGGGTCGCGGTCGCGGCCACGACCGGCCTGTTCTTCCTCGCGTACGGCGTCGGGCTGCTCGTCTGCGCGCGCGGGCTGTCGCGGCGCCGGTCGTGGGCGCGCAGCCCGGTCGTGCTGGCCCAGCTCATCCAGCTCGGCGTCGCCTGGAGCTTCTGGGGCGGCTCCACCACCGCGGTCGCGATCGCGGTCGCCCTGGTGGCCGTGATCGTGCTGGTGGGGGTCTTCCACCCGGCGAGCATCGAGGCGCTCGAGGCCGCCGACGCGGACCCGACGGTCTAGTCCTGCTCGAGCGAGGTCCGCAGCTGCTCGAGCGTCCGGTTGAGCAGCCGTGAGACGTGCATCTGGGAGACCCCGATCTCCTCGGCGATCTGCGACTGGGTCATGTTCTTGAAGAACCGCAGCAGCAGGATCTTCTTCTCCCGCGGGGCCAGCCGGTCGAGCAGCGGCTTGATCGACTCGCGGATCTCGACGTGCTCCAGCCCGATGTCCTCGATGCCGATCGCGTCGAGCATCGTGGCCGCGCCGCCGTCCTCGCCGTCGTCGCTGGCGTCCAGCGACAGCGTCGAGTACGCGTTGCTGGACTCGATGCCCTCGACGATCTCCTCGACCGTGCAGCCGATCGCCTCGGCCAGCTCGCGCGCCGTCGGCGAGCGACCCAGGCTCTGCGTCAGCTCGCCGGTCGCGGTGCCGATCTGCATGCGCAGCTCCTGGAGCCGGCGCGGCACCCGGATCGCCCAGCCCTTGTCGCGGAAGTAGCGCTTGATCTCGCCGATGATCGTCGGCGTCGCGTACGTCGAGAACTCCACCCCGCGCTCGAGGTCGAAGCGGTCCACCGACTTGATCAGGCCGATCGTGCCGACCTGCACCAGGTCCTCGAGCGGCTCGCCACGGTTGCGGAACCTCCGGGCGCAGTGCTCGACCAGCGGCAGGTGCAGCCGCACCAGGCCCTCGCGGGCGGCGTCGCGGCTCGCCTGCGGGGCGTCCTCGTCGCGGAGGACCGCGAACAGGTCAGCGCTGCGCTGCCGCGTCAGCTCGGCGCCGGTCAAGCCGCCGGGCGCGTCGTCGTCCAGCTCGGTCATCTCAGCGACCCGGCTCCTGGTGGGAGGAGACCATGGTCAGGGAGATGGTGAGCTCGTCGTCGGTCGACGACGCCGCGGCCTCGCTCGCCAGCGTCGTGAGGACCTGCCAGGCGAAGCTGTCGTAGTCGAGCTTGGTCGGACCCGAGACCTGGGCGGTGAGGCTCACGGTCAGCTCCCCGGACCGCTGGTAGAAGCGGCCCACCACGTCGCTGCCCGCGACCGCGTCGCCGAGGACCATCGCGGTGGCCTCGCCGACAGCCATCCGCAGGTCCTCGATGTCGTCGATCGGGAAGTCCAGACGCGCCGCCAGGCCGGCGGTCGTCGTCCGGAGCACGGATGCGTAGGCGCCGTCGGCGGGTAGTCGCAGTTCGACGTCGGCGCGACGATCGGGCGTCGGGTGGTTCGAGGCCATGTGTGATTCCTAGCGCTGGTCGAGTGCGGGTCCCGAGACCGGTGGCGAAACAGTAGCGGGACCGGTCCCCGGGGTGTCCTTACCCCGGGGGCCGGTCCCGGTAACCGTGATCTGCGCGCCGGTGCCCGAAAGCTTGTGGCCCAGGCGAGAACTTGGTCGGGCCTAGCGAGCGGAACGGCTTCGCTGCGCTCAGCCGTTCCTTCGACGTCTCTTGCGGTGACGGCACACGGTCACGCCTTCGCTTCGCTCAGGCGTGCTTGAGACCAAGGAGGCGTGAGCTCCGCTCAAGCCTTCTTGGTCTCCCAGAAGATCTCGGCGATCTCGTCGATCTTCGCGAGGAGCTGGTCGGCCTTCTCGGCGTCGAGCTCACCCTTGGTGCCGGACGCGCCGGCCAGCTTGGTGGCCTCGTTGACCAGCGTGTGCAGCTGCGGGTACTTCTCGAAGTGCGGCGGCTTGAAGTAGTCGGTCCACAGCACCCAGAGGTGGTGCTTGACCAGCTCGGAGCGCTGCTCCTTGATCAGGATGGCGCGGGTGCGGAAGTCCGGGTCGTCGTTGTCCGCGACCTTGGCGATGATGGCCTTGATCGACTCCGCCTCGATCCGGGCCTGAGCGGGGTCGTAGACGCCGCAGGGAAGGTCGCAGTGGGCGGAGACCTCGAGGGTGGGGGCGAACAGTCGCGCGAACATGCGGTTCCTCTCGTCTTCGGTGGTCCTGGGTCGAACGCTGCGACACTACTCCGCGTGGCGAGGTGGGGTTTCGCAGTGGTCGACGGGCGGTCGATGGTGCCCACCCTCCACCCCGGTGACCGGCTGCTCGTCTCCTATGCGCGCGAGGTGCGTGCGGGCGAGGTCGTCGTGGCCCGGCTCGCCGACGGCACGGTCGCGGTGAAGCGCGCCGTCGAGCGTCGTACGACGGCCTCCGGTGCGCCGGCCTGGTGGCTGCTCAGCGACAACCCCGACGACGGTGTCGACTCCCGGCACCGCGGGCCGGTGCCCGACGGGGACGTGATCGCTGTCACGGTGGCCAGGGTCTGGCCGCGCCCCCGCCGGCTCTGACGCTGTGCCAGACTGGCGGCGAGGGAGACCCCCCATGGTCCGACGACTTCCGTGCACCACCCCCGCACGTTGATCCGGACCTCGCCCCGCCACGCCCTCTCGAAAGTCAGGTCTCGCGATGACTGATGCGCACCCGTCGTCCACCCACCCCCACGCCGGAGACCCGGTCTTCGACCTGCACGTGGGCGGCAAGATGGAGCTCACCTCGACGGTGCCGCTCGCCGGCCGTGACGACCTGTCGCTGGCCTACACCCCGGGCGTCGCGCGGGTCTGCGAGGCGATCGCCGCGGACCCGACGATGACCCGCCACTACACGTGGGTGCCCAACACCGTCGCGGTCGTCACCGACGGCACCGCCGTCCTCGGGCTCGGCGACATCGGACCGGCCGCCGCGATGCCGGTGATGGAGGGCAAGGCGGTGCTCTTCAAGCAGTTCGGCAACGTGGACGCCGTGCCGATCTGCCTGGCGACGACCGACGTCGAGGAGATCATCGAGACCGTCGTCCGGATGGCGCCGAGCTTCGGCGGCATCAACCTCGAGGACATCTCCGCGCCGCGCTGCTTCGAGATCGAGGAGCGGCTCAAGGCCCGCCTCGAGATCCCGGTCTTCCACGACGACCAGCACGGCACCGCCGTGGTGGCGCTCGCCGCGCTGTGGAACGCCCTGGAGCTCACCGGCCGCGACGCCGCCACCACCCGGGTCGTGATCTCCGGTGCCGGTGCCGCCGGCGTCGCCATCGCCAAGATCCTCCTCGAGGCGGGCATCACGGACCTCGCGGTGACCGACCGCAAGGGCATCGTGCACTCGAGCCGCAGCGACCTCACCCCGGTGAAGCGCGAGCTGGCCGAGATGACGGCCGACAAGACCGGCCGCACCGGGAGCCTCGCCGACGCGCTCGACGGCGCCGACGTCTACCTCGGCGTCTCCGGCGGCACGGTGCCGGAGGAGGACGTGGCCCGGATGGCCGCCGACGCCATCATCTTCGCGATGGCCAACCCGCACCCGGAGGTGCACCCGGAGGTCGCCCACCGGCACGCCCGCGTGGTGGCCACGGGCCGGTCGGACTTCCCCAACCAGATCAACAACGTGCTCGCGTTCCCCGGCATCTTCCGGGGCGCCTTCGACGTCAACGCCAGCGCGATCACCGAGGGCATGAAGCTCGCCGCCGCGCAGGCGCTCGCCGACCTGGTCGGCGACCAGCTCAGCGAGGACTACGTCATCCCGTCGCCGTTCGACCCGCGCGTCGGGCCCGCGGTGGCGGCGGCTGTGGCGGACGCCGCACGCCGCGATGGTGTGGCGCGCACCTAGGTCTCGGTAGGTTCGAGGAATGTTCGCCGTCTACGCCGACAGCTTCTCGAAGGACGACCCGCTCGCCGGCCTGCAGGTGGGGGAGCGCCCCGAGCCGGACGTGCCGGACGGGTGGACCACCGTCAGCGTCAAGGCGGCGTCGCTCAACCACCACGACCTCTTCTCGCTCCGCGGCGTCGGCCTGCGCGAGGAGGCGCTGCCGATGATCCTCGGCTGCGACGCGGCGGGCCACGACGAGGACGGCAACGAGGTCGTCGTGCACGCGGTGATCAGCGACCCGTCGTGGACCGGCGACGAGACCTTCGACCCGAAGCGGTCGCTGCTCTCGGAGCGCTACCAGGGCACGTTCGCCGAGCGGGTCGCGGTGCCGCGTCGCAACGTGGTGCCGAAGCCCGCGTCGCTGTCGTTCGAGGAGGCCGCCTGCCTGCCGACCGCGTGGCTCACGGCCTACCGGATGCTCTTCACCCGCGGGCAGCTGCGGGCCGGGGAGACCGTGCTCGTGCAGGGCGCCGGCGGCGGCGTCGCGACCGCCGCGATCGTGCTCGGCCGGGCCGCGGGCCTGCGGGTGCTGGTCACCAGCCGCGACGAGGCCAAGCGCGCGCGGGCGCTCGAGCTCGGCGCCCACGAGGCGTTCGAGTCGGGCGCGCGGCTGCCGGTGAAGGTGGACGCCGTCATCGAGACCGTCGGCCGGGCGACGTGGTCGCACTCGATCCGGGCGCTGCGGCCAGGCGGCCGGATCGTCACCTCCGGCACCACGTCCGGCCCGAACCTCGACGACGCCGAGCTCACCCGGATCTTCTTCCTGCAGCTCAGCGTGGTCGGCTCGACGATGGGCACCCGCGACGAGCTCGCCGGGCTGGTCTCGATGCTCGACGCCACCGGCGCCCGGCCGCTCGTCGACCGGACGCTGCCGATGACGGAGGCGCGCGACGGCTTCGCGGCGATGCTCGGCGGCGAGCAGTTCGGCAAGATCGTCTTCACCCGATGAGAAGCCACCTCGTCACCGGCGCCGGGTCCGGCATCGGTGCTGTCGTCGCCCGCACCCTGCTCGACCGGGGTGACGACGTGGTCCTCGTGGCCCGGTCGGAGGAGCGGGCGGACGAGCTGCGCGCGTCGTACGACGGCGCCGCGGTGCTGGTCGCCGACCTGGCCTGGCCGGAGTCCGTCGAGTCGCTCGCCCTGCCCTCGGCGCTGGACTCCGTCGTGCACGCAGCGGGGACCGTCGAGCTGGGCGGCGTCGCCGAGCTGACGGTCGACGACTGGGCGACCCAGCTGCGGGTCAACCTCGTCGCGCCGGCGGCGCTCACCCGGGTCGCGCTGCCGGCCCTGCGGGCCGCCCGCGGCACGGTCGTCTTCGTGAACTCCGGCGCCGGCCTCACCGCCCACCCGGGCTGGTCGGCGTACGCCGCCTCCAAGCACGGGCTGCGCGCGCTCGCCGACTCGCTGCGCGGGGAGGAGCCGGACGTCCGGGTGTCCACGGTCTACCCCGGCCGCACCGCGACGCCCATGCAGGAGAAGGTGCACGCCCAGGAGGGCAAGGAGTACGACGCCGCCGCGTGGATCCGGCCCGAGACCGTCGCCGACGCCATCGTGCGCCTGATCGACCTGCCCCGCGACGCCACGGTCCCCGACCTCACGGTCCGCCCGGCGGGGTAGTCAGGGACCGTCCAGCAGCCGCACCAGCTTCTGCGGGGCGCAGCACCGGTAGGAGTCGGTCACCAGCTCGGCCACCTCGGTCCAGTCGGTGGTGTCGTCGAGGACGATCCCGACGACGGCCTCCGACCACGGCGGCTTGTAGAAGGGGTACGGCGCGTGGGTCAGCGCGAGCAGCTCGTCCCCGCTGGAGCGGAACGTGAGGACGGTCCGCACGGAGGCGTCCCCGGTGATGTCGCGGTACGACGACTCGTAGCCGGGCTGCGCGACCATCACGTGGGCGAAGGTCGTGCTCCGGATCCGCCAGCGCACACCCGTCCACGCCTCCTCCTCGACGACCTCGGGCAGGCGTGCGGCGATCGCCCCGACCCGGCGTACGACGTCGGCGGACGGCTCGATGCGGCGTGGCAAGGGTCAGCCGAAGGACATCCGGAAGTCGGCCTGCCGGAACGACGCCAGCTGGCGCGCGCCGCGCAGCCAGCCGAGCGGCCCGTCCGCGGCGAAGTCCCAGCGGCCGCGGCACGGCAGCGCCTTCGCGGAGCCCTGCAGGACCGCGGTGCGCTCCTCGCCGCCGGTGTCCGATATGCCCGGCTGCCAGGTCGTGCCCTTGAACGGGACCCGCAGCATCGCCCGGCTCACGTCGGTGAACGACGCGCTCGCGATCGGCCGGCGCCCCAGCGACGCCGACCACTCCGTCGAGGACAGCGGACCGCGGCGGGTGGTGTCGAGGTCGAAGTCACAGAGCCCCTTCGGGATCGCCCACAGCTCGCGGCCACCGGCGACCGAGGCGGGGGAGTCGACCCAGATGTCGGTGATCGACACGCACCTGCCGTGCTCGCCGGCGTCGGCCAGGCGGGCCACGAGCAGCTCGGAGTAGGTCAGCGGGCTGCCCGGCTCGTAGGAGACGAACGCGGCGCCGTAGATGCCGGCCGGCCGGAGGTCGTCGACCGGGTCCGCGAGCCTGAAGATCGAGAGCCAGAGCTGGCCGACCATGTCCCACGGGGCTGCCGGGTAGGAGACCTCGCCGTGCGGGCCGGAGGAGGTGATCCAGGCGGTCTGCGTCATGGCGGCATCCTGCCCTACCGCGGAGCGCGACAAAAGTGACAGTCGAGTGTCAGAATCGGGCCATGGACGACGCCCAGCGGATCGGCTCCCGGGTCGCGGACTCCGAGCCGCGCTTCATCGGCTACCCGGCCGCCGACCCGGACGCCCCGAACGTGCTGATGATCGTGCTCGACGACGTCGGGTTCGCGCAGCTCGGGTGCTTCGGCGCCGGCTTCGACACCCCGCACGTCGACCGGCTCGCCGCGGCCGGCCTGCGCTACAACCGCTTCCACGTCACCTCGGTCTGCTCCTCGACGCGGGCCGCGCTGCTCACCGGGCGCAACCACCACGCGGTCGGCATGGGCGTCACGGAGGAGGCCGCCCTCGGCTTCCCCGGCTACCACGGCCGGATCCCCCGGTCGGCGGCCTCGCTCGCGCGGGTGCTCAAGGACAGCGGCTACAACACCATGGCCGTCGGCAAGTGGCACCTGACCCCGAAGACCGAGTACTCCGCCGCCGGCCCCTTCGAGCGCTGGCCGCTCGGCATGGGCTTCGAGCGCTACTACGGGTTCCTCGGCGCCGAGACCAACCAGTGGGCGCCGGAGCTGGTCCGCGACAACACGCACATCGAGCCGCCGCGCACGCCCGAGGAGGGCTACCACCTCACCGAGGACCTGGTCGACCAGGCGATCCGGATGATCCAGGACCAGCAGCAGGCCGCGTCCCGCAAGCCGTTCTTCTGCTACCTCGCCACCGGAGCCGCGCACGCACCCCACCAGGTGCCGGCCGAGTGGATCGAGCGGTACGCCGGCCAGTTCGACGACGGCTGGGACGCCTGGCGGCAGCGCGCGTACGACCGCCAGGTCGCCGAGGGCATCATCCCGGCCGGGACCGAGCTCACCGAGCGGCCGCCGTGGGTGCCGGACTGGGACACGCTGTCGACCGAGGAGCGGCGGCTGTTCGCCCGCTACATGGAGGTCTTCGCGGCGTTCATGACGCACACCGACCACCACCTCGGCCGGCTCTTCGACTTCCTCGAGCAGCAAGGCGTCGCCGACGACACCCTCGTGATGGTCCTGTCCGACAACGGCGCCAGTGCCGAGGGCGGCCCGACCGGCACCCTCAACGAGGCGGCCGGCTGGCTCGGTCTCAACGAGGAGATCGACACCGCGCTGGAGCAGATCGACGACATCGGCGGCCACCGCGCCAACAACCACTACCCCTACGGCTGGGCCTGGGCGGGCAACGCGCCGCTGCGGCTGTGGAAGCGGTACGCCTGGCTCGGCGGCGTGCGGACGCCGCTCGTGGTCCGCTGGGGCGACCGGCTGGCCGGGCGCGGCGACGTGCGGCCGCAGTTCTGCCACGCGGTCGACGTCTACGCGACCGTGCTCGACGCGGCCGGGATCGCGCCGCCCGAGACGGTGGACGGCGTGACCCAGCAGCCCGTCGACGGGAGGTCCCTGCTGCCGAGCTTCCGCGACGCCGCGGCGGCGGAGCACCGCGACCTGCAGTACTTCGAGCTGATGGGCTCGCGCGGCATCTACCACGACGGCTGGAAGGCGGTCACCGACCACGTGCCCAACCAGTTCGGCGAGCGGGACCGACTCGTCGGGAGCTTCGACTTCGACACCGACCGCTGGTCGCTCTTCCACCTCGCGGGGGACTTCTCCGAGTCCCGCGACGTCGCCGACCAGCACCCGGACGTCGTACGCCGCCTCGAGGAGCTGTGGTGGTCGGAGGCGGGCCGCAACAACGTGCTGCCGCTCTTCGAGTTCCCGGCGTCGATGGCGCACATGCACCCCGGCGAGTTCCCGGTCCCGGCGAGCGCGATCTACCGACCCGGTGGCGGGCCGGTGCAGGAGAGCCAGCTGCCCGCGGTCATGGGCGGCTTCGTGCTGGCCGCCGAGATCGAGGTCCCCGCGGGTGGCGCCGAGGGCGTCCTGGCCGCGCTGGGGGACCGGCACGGCGGGTGGGCGTTCTACCTGCTCGACGGGCGGCCGACGGCGGTGTTCGCGCTGCTCGACGGCGCGATCCGGGTCGCGGCCGACGACGCCGTGCCGCCCGGCCGGCACCGGGTGGAGCTGCGCTACGAGCCGGGCCGCGAGCCGCGAGCCGTGCTCGCGGTCGACGGCGTCGGCGTGGCCGAGGCGCCGCTGCCCGGCATGCTCTTCTTCCCGAACCTCTCGACCGCGGGCGCCGGCCTGCTCGTCGGGCGCGACCGGGGGATCGCCGTGAGCGACGACTACCGGCCGCCGTACGCCTTCACCGGTACCCTCGACCGGGTGGAGCTGCGCAGTGGTCGCCCGGGAGCCGGTCCCGAGCAGAGCACGGAGCTGCGAGCCGCCCTCTCCGGTGACTGAGCCGGGTCGCCGCGAGCAGCACAAGCTCACGACCCGACGGGCGCTCGAGGACTCCGCCCTGCGGCTCTTCGCGCGGGACGGCTTCGACGAGACCTCGGTCGACGCGATCGCCGCCGACGCCGGCGTCTCGCCGCGCACGTTCTTCCGCTACTTCGCGACCAAGGACGAGGTGCTCGACATGGGCCGCGAGGAGCGGCAGGCCGAGCTGCGGGCGCGGATCCGTGAGCTCGCCGCCACCGACCTCGACGACCTCGGTGTCATCCGTCAGGCGGTCGTCGACATGGCCCGCGGCTTCGAGACCGACCGCAGCCGCGTCCTGCTGCGCCAGCAGGCGGCGGCGTCCTCCCCGGTCCTGCGCGGGCGGCTCTACGACACCTTCCAGTCGTGGGAGTTCGTCGTGGCGCGGGAGCTCGGCGGCGACGCCTCGGCGCGGGTCCTCGCCGGTGTCGGGTTCGCGGTGTTCCGCAGCTCGACGGCGATCTGGCTCGACGAGGGCGGGTCGCTGCCCGAGATCGTCGAGCGGGCGTTCGGCGTCCTGCTGGGGTAGCGGGCGGGCGTCAGTCCTCGGGGTCGTCGAGGCGCGCCAGCCAGGTCGCGAACCGCTCGACGGCGGTCTCGAACTCCGGGTGGGTGTCGGTGAACTCCTGGAGCCGCTCGGCGAGCCAGGCCAGGGTGACCTCCTCGTCGCCCCGGCGCTTCTCGAGCTCCTCGATGCCGCGGTCGGTGAAGTACATCAGTCCTCCTCTGCGCGAGTCGTGGTCGTCGAGAGACGCGAAGTGGCCCTCATCCGCGCTCGGACGGGGCCACTTCGCGTCACTCGACGGATCAGGCGAACGCCCGACCCATCAGGTCCTTCTGCTCCTCGGTGTGCCGCTTGACGGTGCCGACGGCGGGGGAGGAGGAGGTGGGGCGCGAGACCAGGCGGACCTGGGCGTCGACGTGCGGCCACACGTTGAGCTGGTAGTGCGGCCACGGGCCCATGTTCTCCGGCTCGTCCTGCACCCAGCGGACCTCCTTGAGGTTCGGGAAGCGGGCGATCTCGGCCCTGATGTCCGACTCCGGGCGCGGGTAGAGCTGCTCGACGCGGCCGATCGCGAACCGGTCGGCGTCCTCGCGCTTGGCCCGCTCGACCATGAGGTCCCAGGTGACGCGGCCCGAGCAGAGGAGCAGCGTGTCGACCGTGCTCGGGTCGGCGCTCTCGTCGGTGATGAACGGCCGGAAGGTGCCCTCGGTGAACGCGTCGGGCGTGGAGGCCGCCTCCTTGCGCTTGAGCATCGACTTCGGCGTGAAGACGATCAGCGGCCGGTGCTCCTCACCGAGCGAGTGCTGGCGCAGCAGGTGGAAGTACGACGCGGGCGTGCTCGGCTGCGCGACCACGAACGCGTCGTCGGCCGCCATGGTCATGAACCGCTCGATGCGGGCCGACGAGTGGTCGGCGCCCTGGCCCTCGTAGCCGTGCGGCAGGAGCAGCACGACGCCGGACTGCTGGTTCCACTTGCTCTCGCCGGAGCTGATGAACTCGTCGATGACGGTCTGCGCGCCGTTGACGAAGTCGCCGAACTGGGCCTCCCAGAGCACGAGCGCCTCCGGACGGGCCACCGAGTAGCCGTACTCGAACCCGAGCGCGGCGTACTCCGAGAGCAGGGAGTCGTAGACGTAGAACTTGGCCTGGTCCTCGGTGAGGTTGGCCAGGGGCGTCCACTCGTCGGCGTTGCGGCGGTCGATGATCGTCGCGAACCGGGACACGAACGTGCCGCGGCGCGAGTCCTGACCCGCCAGCCGGACCGGCCGGCCCTCCATCAGCAGCGAGCCGAACGCGAGGATCTCGCCGGTGCCCCAGTCGATCGGGCCCTCGGTGATCGCGGCGGCACGGCGCTGCAGCTGCGGCATCACCTTCGGGTGGACCGTGAAGCCCTGCGGCGGGGTGACGTAGGCGTCGGAGATCCGCTTCATGACGTCCATCGAGACCGCGGTGCGGGTCGCGCCGGACGGCTTCTCCGGGTAGTCGGGGACCGTGGTCCACTCCGACGGCTGGGCGCTGGCCTCGCGGACCTCGGTGAACACCCGCTCCAGCTGCTGTTGGTAGTCGCGCAGGACCTGCTCGGCCTCCTCGATCGTGATGTCGCCACGGCCGATGAGGGACTCGGTGTAGAGCTTGCGCACCGAGCGCTTCTGCTCGATGAGGTCGTACATGAGCGGCTGGGTGTACGACGGGTCGTCGCCCTCGTTGTGACCGCGGCGGCGGTAGCAGACCAGGTCGATGACGACGTCCTTGTTGAACGCCTGCCGGTACTCGAACGCGAGCCGCGCGACGCGGATGCACGCCTCCGGGTCGTCGCCGTTGACGTGGAAGATCGGCGCCTGCACCATCCGCGCGACGTCGGTGCAGTAGAGCGACGAGCGCGAGGAGCCGGGCGAGGTGGTGAACCCGACCTGGTTGTTGACGATCACGTGGATCGTGCCGCCGGTGCGGTAGCCGCGCAGCTGGGAGAGGTTCAGCGTCTCCGCCACCACGCCCTGGCCCGCGAAGGCCGCGTCGCCGTGGACGAGCAGCGGGAGCACCGGGTAGGCCGCCCCGCGGTCGAGCACGTCCTGCTTGGCGCGGGCGATGCCCTCGAGCACCGGGTTGACGGCCTCGAGGTGCGACGGGTTCGCGGCCACCGACACCTTGATGGTGTCACCGGAGCCGGCGACGAACTCGCCCTCGGCGCCGAGGTGGTACTTCACGTCGCCCGAGCCCTGGACGGTGCGCGGGTCGATGTTGCCCTCGAACTCGCGGAAGATCTGGCTGTACTTCTTGCCCACGATGTTGGCGAGCACGTTGAGCCGGCCGCGGTGGGCCATGCCGATCGCGACCTCGTCGAGGCCGATCTCGGCCGCCGCCTCGCAGATCTCGTCGATGACCGGGATCGTGGTCTCGCCGCCCTCGAGGGAGAAGCGCTTCTGGCCGACGAACTTGGTCTGCAGGAAGGTCTCGAACGCCTCGGCCTGGTTGAGCTTGAGCAGGATCCGCAGCTGCTCCTCGCGGGGCGGCTTGGAGTGCGGCTGCTCGACGCGCTCCTGGATCCACCGGCGCTGCTCGGGGTCCATGATGTGCATGTACTCGATGCCGGTGGTGCGGCAGTAGGAGTCGCGCAGGATGCCGAGGATGCTGCGGAGCTTCATGAAGCGGCGGCCCTCGCCGCCGAACGAGCCGGTCGCGAACTCCCGGTCGAGGTCCCACAGCGTCAGGCCGTGCGACTCCACCTCGAGGTCGGGGTGGGTGCGCTGGCGGTACTCGAGCGGGTCGGTGTCGGCCATCATGTGGCCGCGCACGCGGTAGGCGTGGATCAGCTCGAGGATGCGCGCCTGCTTCGAGATCTCGTCGTCGTGCGAGGTCGCGATGTCGGCGTTCCAGCGGATCGGCTGGTAGGGGATGCGCAGCGAGCGGAAGATCTCGTCGTAGAACCCGTCGCCGCCGAGCAGCAGCTCGTGGAGGCGCTTGAGGAACTCACCCGACTGCGCGCCCTGGATGACGCGGTGGTCGTAGGTCGACGTCAGCGTCATGACCTTGCTGATGCCGTTGCGGGCGATGGCCTCGGCCGAGGCGCCCTGCCACTCGGCGGGGTAATCCATCGCGCCGACGCCGACGATGGCGCCCTGGCCCTTCATCAGGCGCGGGACCGAGTGCACGGTGCCGATGCCGCCGGGGTTGGTCAGCGAGATCGAGGTGCCCTGGAAGTCCTCGATCGTCAGCTTGTTGTTGCGGGCCTTGCGGACGATCTCCTCGTACGCCGTCCAGAACGCCGCGAAGTCCATGCCCTCGGCGGCCTTGATGCTCGGCACGAGCAGCTGGCGGGTGCCGTCGGGCTTGGGGACGTCGATCGCGAGGCCGAGGTTGATGTGGGCCGGCGTGATCAGGTTGGGCTTGCCGTCGACGACGTCGAACCCGTTGTTCATCTCCGGCATCGCCTTGACCGCCTTGACCAGCGCGTAGCCGATCAGGTGGGTGAAGGAGACCTTGCCGCCGCGAGCGCGGGCGAGGTGGTTGTTGATGACCGTGCGGTTGTCCCACAGCAGCTTCACGGGCACCGAGCGCACCGAGGTGGCGGTGGGGACCGTGAGGGAGGCGTCCATGTTCTGCGCCGTGCGCGCGGGGGCACCGCGGAGCACGGTGTAGGTCGGCTCGTCCTTCGCCGGGGCCGGCGCGGCCGGGCGCGACTCCTTCGGCACCGGGTTGGAGGTGCCCTTGGCCGGCTCGGCGGCCTTGGTCTCCGGGCGCGGCTTCGCGACGGGGGCGGGCGTCGGCGTCGGGTCCGGCTTGTGCTCCTGCGCGGGGGCCTGCGCTGCGGCCTTCGCCGGCGCCGGGGCCTTCGCCGGGTCCTTCGTGGGGGCCTTCGTGGGGGCCGGCGCGGCGGTGGACGCGCCGTTGGCGCCCTTGCCGTTCGCCTGGAAGTACGTCACCCACGAGGGGTCGACGCTCCCCGGGTCGCGCTGGTACTGGTCGTACATCTCCTCGACCAGCCACTCGTTGGCGCCGAAGTCGGCGGTGGTGACCTCGGACTGACTACCTGGGGACTGCGGCACGGTGTTCTTCGCCTCTTCCGGAACGTGCGCGTGTGTGCGTGTCAGACGTCAAGGCTAGACCCCACCCGAAGCAGATGCCGACCGACCCGGTGGCATTTCGGCGTGGTGTGCCGAGTGCCACAGCCCGACGTTGCAGACTTCGACTTCATCGGCATCGGCAACGGGGAGTTTCGGAGTATGAGCCAGCGAGTCCGACGGGCGGCGTCCACGATCGCCGCGGCGGTCGTCCTCACCCTGCTCGCGTCCGCCTGCAGCGGCGACGACGAGCAGACCAGGGACGGCCCGGAGCCGGCAGCGGTGGCGAGCGAGGTGCCCGAGGAGGTCGTCGTGACCGATCTCGGCTTCGGCGCCGTCGAGGGAAGGCTCCCGCGCGCCCGGCGCGACGCGCTCGCCAGCGAGGTGCAGGCGGTCGTCGACGAGTGGGTCGACGCGGCGTACCTCGGTGACTACCCGCGCACGGACTTCTCCGCGGCCTGGGCGCACTTCACCCCGGGCGCGCGCCGGCAGGCCGAGCGGGACGCCGCCCTGATGAGCAACAGCGACATCGGGGCGAAGATCGACGGGGTCGAGGCCGAGACCCGCCGGGTGCGTCTCGACGTGCTCGCGGTGCGGCAGCGGCCGATGGGCGTGACGGCGCACGTCGTGCTCAGGTTCGCCACGGCCGGGTCGATGGCGCAGGAGATGAGGGTCGCGGCGCGGCTCTACCTCACCGAGGGCGACCAGGGCTGGCAGGTCTTCGGCTACGACGTGACGAAGGGGACGGTGTGATGACCCGGCGCTACCCACGCGCGATGCGCGCCATCGCGATCGCGGCCGTGCTCGCGGTCGCCGCGCTCGTCGTGCCGGACTCCGCGGTGAAGAGCACCGAGGCGGAGCTGGTGCGGATCGAGCGCGCCGAGGGTGTCGACCTCTCGCCCGAGGTGGTCTGGATCCTCGCGGTCGGCTCCGACGCGCGGCCCGGCGAGGACATGACCCGGACCCGGGGCGACGCCCTCCAGCTGATCGGCATGAACACGGCGACCGGCGCGGCGACCTCGATCGGCGTCCCGCGGGACTCCTGGGTCGACATCCCCGGGCACGGCCACGACAAGATCAACGCCGCCCTCTACTACGGCGGTCCGCAGCTCCTGGGCCGGGCGGTCGGCAACCTCGTCGGCATCCAGCCCGACTACGTCTTCATCACGCGGTTCAAGTTCTTCCAGGCGATGATCACCGACATCGGCGGGATCGACGTCGTCAACCCGATCGCGTTCAACGACGAGTTCCTCAAGCCGAAGGGCTTCAAGGCGGGCCGGCTGCACCTCGGTGGCTACGACTCCCTGGTCTTCGCCCGCATCCGGCACAACCTCCTCCGGGGCGACTTCGACCGCTCCGCCAACCAGCAGCGGGTGCTGCGCGGCATCCAGGCCACGGTGCGGGCGAAGGCCGACCGGCCCGGCTTCATCGAGCGCGGCGTGCTGTCGGTGATGGCCCACATGCACACCGACCTGTCACCGGCCGAGCTCTACCGGCTCGCGCAGGCGGTCGCGCAGGTGCGGCCGGGGAGGATCACGGGCTGCGTGGTGCAGGGCGGCATCGGCAACGTCAACGGAGCCAGCGTCGTGCTCCCGTACGTCGACCAGGCGCGGCGTCTCGGCGACGACGCGCGCAAGGACGCCGTCATCTCCCGGTGCTGAGGCACGCCGGGCTCGCCGGGCTGCTCCTGCTCGCGGGGTGCTCGACCCTCGAGGCCCCGGCCGAGCCGGACCCGGTGGCTCCTGCGCCGACACTCTCGGCGGTGCGCGCGACCCGCCTGCTCGACGACCTGCCCCGCGCCCCACGGGCGTGGGGCGGACCGTCGTACGACCGCGACGCCTTCGGCACGCCGTGGGCCGACACCGACGGCAACGGCTGCAACCAGCGCGACGACGTGCTGCTGCGCGACGCCGTGACGGGGTCGACGACGGTGGCGCAGCAGGGCGGGTGCGGCCACGACGTGCTGGCGGGGGAGTGGCTCGACCCCTACACCGGGCGCGATCTCGCCCTCGACGACCTCAAGGACCCCGGCCAGGCGCAGGCCGTCCAGATCGACCACGTCGTCCCGCTCGCCGAGGCGTGGCGGTCCGGGGCGGCGGGCTGGTCGGCGGCGCGCCGCCGGTCCTTCGCCAACGACCTGCCCGGGCTGCTCGCGGTCGACGGGCCGACGAACGCCGCCAAGTCCGACGACGACCCGGCGGCCTGGCGCCCCCGCGCGGCGTACCAGTGCGCCTACGCGACCCGCTGGATCGCGGTGAAGTCGGCGTGGTCGCTCGCCGTGGACCCGAGCGAGGTGGCCGCTCTCGAGGACATGCTCGGCCGCTGCTGAAGACCCCGGCGGGCGGTCGTGCTGGGTGCTGGGCGCCTCCGGCAGGATTCGAACCTGCGGCACCTGGTACCGGAAACCAGTGCTCTATCCCCTGAGCTACGGAGGCATGCCGTCTGCGGTGTGGAGCCACCGCAGACTGCGCGTCAGACCTTACAGGCGCGCGGCGGCGGGCGCGCAATCGGGTCTCGGCTCCTCGGCGGCGTCCCACGGCGGATATCGATGCGAAGCGGGAGAGCCCGCGCCGATACCCTGGGTCGGTGACTCCCGAGCAGCTCTCCACCGCGATCGTCGACGTCCTGACGGGCCTGTCCAGCGAGGGTGCGATCACCCTTCCGGACGGTGTGCCCGCGACCGTGACGGTGGAGCGTCCGCGATCCAAGGAGCACGGCGACTACGCGACCAACGTCGCCCTCCAGCTGGCCAAGAAGGCCGGCATGAACCCGCGCGCCTTCGCCGAGCTCGTCCAGGCGAGCCTGCTCCGGGTCGACGGGGTCGAGGCGGTCGACATCGCCGGACCCGGCTTCCTCAACATCTCGGTCTCCGCGGAGGCGCAGGGCGTCGTCGCGGCGCAGATCGTCGAGGAGGGTGCGTCGTACGGTCGCACGGCGGTCCTCCAGGGCGAGCGGATCAACGTCGAGTTCATCTCCGCGAACCCCACCGGACCCCTGCACCTCGGCCACACCCGCTGGGCGGTCGTCGGCGACGCGATCGGCCGGGTGCTCGCGGCAGCGGGCGCCGAGGTGACGCGGGAGTTCTACATCAACGACCGCGGCAACCAGATGAACCTCTTCGGCGCCTCGCTCGAGGCGGCCGCGCTGGGGCGGCCGACCCCCGAGGACGGCTACCACGGCGCCTACATCGCCGACCTGGCCCGGGAGATCGTCGAGGCGGACCCCGCCATCGTCGAGCTCCCGCCCGAGGAGCGGCTGGTCGCGTTCCGCGAGAAGGGCTACGAGCTGCAGCTTCGCCACCAGCAGGAGCAGCTGGACCGGTTCAACACCCACTTCGACGTGTGGTTCTCCGAGCGCAGCCTCCACGACAGCAACGACGTGGTCACCGGCCTCGAGAAGCTGCGCGGGCAGGGCCACCTCTTCGACGCCGACGGCGCGCTCTGGATGCGCACCACCGACTTCGGCGACGACAAGGACCGGGTGCTGATCCGGTCCAACGGCGAGCTCACCTACTTCGCGAGCGACACCGCCTACTACGTCAACAAGCGCGAGCGCGGCTTCGACCGGTGCATCTACCTGCTCGGCGCGGACCACCACGGGTACGTCGGCCGGCTGCGGGCCATGGCGGCCTGCGCGGGCGACGACCCCGACCGCAACATCGAGGTGCTGATCGGGCAGCTCGTGAAGATCATGCGCGACGGCGAGGAGGTCCGGCTGTCGAAGCGGTCCGGCGAGATCGTCTCGCTGGAGGAGCTGGTCGACGAGATCGGCACGGACGCGCTGCGCTACTCGCTGGCGCGCTACCCCGCCGACTCGCCGCTCGTGCTCGACGTCGCCGAGATCACCAAGGCCTCCAACGACAACCCCGTCTACTACGTGCAGTACGGCCACGCCCGCTGCTGCCGGATGATGGAGAACGCCGCCGAGCTCGGCATGTCGCTGCCCGAGGAGTTCGACCCGTCGCTCCTCTCCCACGAGCGCGAGGGCGAGCTGCTGCGCTCGCTGGCCGAGTTCCCCCGGGTCGTGGCCGCGGCCGCCGAGCTCCGCCACCCGCACCGGGTCGCCCGCTACCTCGAGGACATGACCTCGACGTTCAACCGCTGGTACGACACCCGGGAGTGCCGCATGCTCCCGCAGGGTGACGAGCCGGTCGCCCCGGTCAACGAGGCCCGCCTGGTCCTGGTCGCCGCCGCCCGGACCGTGCTCGCCAACGGTCTCGACCTGCTCGGCGTGAGCGCACCGGAGCGGATGTAGATGTCCCACGAGGCAGGCTGGGCGCACGCGCCCGGAGCGCTGCGCGGCCCGGCGTGGCTGCGCGAGCCCGCGGACCCCAACGCGCTGGTCCCGCACCTGTGGTCGCAGACCGCGCAGAAGGTCGACGGCGAGCTGCACGTCGGCGGGCTGTCGCTGCCCGACCTGGTCGCGAACGTCAACACGCCCGCCTACGTGCTCGACGAGGCCGACTTCCGCTCGCGGGCTCGTGCCTTCCGCGACGCGTTCGCGGCGTACGACGTCTTCTACGCCGGCAAGGCGTTCCTCTGCACCGCGGTCGCCGGGTGGGTGCAGGAGGAGGGGCTCAACCTCGACGTCTGCTCCAACGGCGAGCTCACGGTCGCGCTGCGGGCCGGCTTCGACCCGGCCCGGATCGGCTACCACGGCAACAACAAGAGCCTCATGGAGCTCCGCCGCGCCGTCTCGGTCGGCGTCGGCCGGATCATCGTCGACTCGTTCGACGAGATCGAGCGGCTCGCGTCGATCGCGGGCGAGGGCCTGGCCGCGCGGGTGATGGTCCGCGTCACCGCCGGCGTCGAGGCGCACACGCACGAGTACATCGCCACCGCGCACGAGGACCAGAAGTTCGGCTTCTCGATCACCAACGGCCAGGCCTTCGAGGCCGTACGCCGGGTGCTCGCCGCCCCGAACCTCGAGCTGCTCGGCCTGCACTCCCACATCGGCAGCCAGATCTTCGACTCGTCCGGCTTCGAGGTCGCGGCCCGGCGGGTGCTCGCCCTGCACGCCCGGATCTCCGACGAGCTCGGCGTGACGCTGCCCGAGATGGACCTCGGCGGCGGCTTCGGGATCGCGTACACGACCCAGGACGACCCGGCCGACCCCGCGCAGCTCGCGACCGAGATGAGCAAGATCGTCGAGCACGAGTGCCGGGCGCTGGGCATCCCCGAGCCGCGGCTCTCGATCGAGCCCGGCCGCGCGATCGTCGGCCCCGCGATGTGCACCGTCTACACGGTCGGCACGGTCAAGGAGGTGCAGCTCGACGGGGGAGCGGTGCGCACCTACGTCAGCGTCGACGGCGGGATGAGCGACAACATCCGCACCGCGCTCTACGACGCCGACTACTCCGCCACGCTCGCCTCGCGCGCCTCGGCCGCGCCGCCGGTGCTGTCGAGGGTGGTCGGCAAGCACTGCGAGGCCGGCGACATCGTGGTCAAGGACGAGTTCCTGCCCGGCGACGTCCGGCCCGGCGACCTCGTGGCGGTGCCCGGCACCGGCGCCTACTGCCGGTCGATGGCCTCCAACTACAACCACGCCCTGCGGCCGCCGGTGGTCGCTGTGCGGGACGGGGTCGCGCGCGTCGTCGTCCGACGGGAGACTGAGGACGACCTGTTGGCGACGGACATGGGTGATCAGTAGTGGAGAGCGACAAGCCGCTCAAGGTGGCGGTGCTGGGGTGCGGCTCGGTCGGGTCCCAGGTGGTGCGACTGCTCGACGAGCAGGCCGGTGACCTCGCGGCCCGGGTGGGCGCGCCGGTCGAGCTGGCCGGCGTCGCCGTCCGACGGCTCGACGCGCCGCGCGAGGTCGAGGTCCCCGAGGGGCTGCTCACCACCGACGCGACCGGCCTCGTCACGCGCGACGACGTCGACCTCGTCATCGAGGTCATCGGCGGCATCGAGCCGGCCCGCTCCCTGATCCTGGCCGCCCTCGAGGCCGGCAAGTCGGTCGTGACCGCCAACAAGGCGCTGCTCGCCGAGGACGGCGCCACCCTGTTCGAGGCGGCCGAGAAGCACGGCCGCGACCTCTACTTCGAGGCCGCCGTCGCCGGCGCCATCCCGATCGTCCGGCCGCTGCGCGAGTCGCTCGCCGGCGACCGGGTGACCCGGGTGCTCGGCATCGTCAACGGCACCACGAACTTCATCCTCGACAAGATGGACACCTCCGGCGCTGGCTTCGCCGAGGCGCTCGAGGAGGCCCAGGAGCTCGGGTACGCCGAGGCCGACCCGACCGCCGACGTCGAGGGCTTCGACGCCGCCGCGAAGGCCGCGATCCTCGCGTCGCTCGCCTTCCACTCCCGGGTCACCGCCGCCGACGTGCACCGCGAGGGCATCTCGGAGGTCACCGCCGCCGACGTCGCCTCCGCCCGCGAGATGGGCAGCGTGGTCAAGCTGCTGGCGATCTGCGAGCTCAAGGACGACGCCGTCGCCGTCCGGGTGCACCCGGCGATGATCCCCGCCACCCACCCGCTCGCCTCGGTGCGCGAGGCCTACAACGCGGTCTTCGTCGAGTCCGAGGCCGCCGGGCAGCTGATGTTCTACGGCCCCGGCGCGGGTGGCGCGCCCACCGCGTCGGCCGTCCTCGGCGACCTGGTGACGGTCGCCCGCAACCACCGGGTCGGGACCCGGGGCGCGGGCGAGTCGGCGTACGCCGACCGGACGGTGCTGCCGATGGGCGAGACCGTCACCCGCTACCACGTCGCGATCGACGTCGACGACCGCGCCGGCGTGCTCGCCGCGGTCGCCATGGCGTTCGCCGAGCACGGCGTCTCGATCCAGACCGTGCGCCAGGAGGGACGCGACGCCGACGCCCAGCTCGTCGTGGTCTCCCACGAGGCGACCGACGCGCAGCTCGCCGCCACGGTGGAGATGCTCCGGGGGATGGAGATCGTCCGCGAGGTCACGTCGGTGATGCGCGTCGAGGGGATGGCGGAGTGAGCGTCGACCCGCGGGGGTTCACCCCGACGCGGCAGTGGCGGGGCGTCATCGACGAGTACCGCCCGCTCCTCCAGATCCCCGAGGGCACGGTCGCGGTCACGCTCCGCGAGGGTGGCACCCCGCTGGTGTTCTCCGAGTGGCTCTCCGGGCTGACCGGGGCCGAGGTCTGGCTCAAGGTCGAGGGCAACAACCCGACCGGCTCCTTCAAGGACCGGGGCATGGCGGCCGCCATCTCGGTCGCGAAGCACGAGGGCGCCCGGGCGGTGGTCTGTGCGTCGACCGGCAACACCTCGGCCTCGATGGCGGCGTACGCCGCGAAGGCCGGGCTCAAGCCGCTGGTGCTCGTGCCCGAGGGCAAGATCGCCGCCGGCAAGATGGCCCAGGCGATCATGCACGGCGGCCAGGTGATCATGGTGCGCGGCAACTTCGACGACTGTCTCGCGCTCGCCAAGGGGCTGGCCTGGGACTACCCGGTCGCGCTGGTCAACTCGGTCAATCCGGTGCGCCTCGAGGGACAGAAGACTGCCGCGTTCGAGATCGTCGACTTCCTCGGCGACGCCCCCGACTACCACCTGCTCCCGGTCGGCAACGCCGGCAACATCTCGGCGTACTGGCTCGGCTACAGCCAGTACGCCGACTGGGGGCTGGCCACCAGGAAGCCGGTCATCCGCGGGTTCCAGGCCGAGGGCGCGGCGCCGCTCGTGACCGGTGAGCCGTTCCCCGACCCGGAGACCCGGGCGACCGCGATCCGGATCGGCAACCCGGCGTCGTGGAAGCTCGCCGAGGCCGCCCGCGACGAGTCCGGCGGCCGGTTCGCGGCCGTCAGCGACGGGCAGATCCTCGCCGCGCAGCGCGAGCTCGCCGCCCGCGACGGCGTCTTCGTCGAGCCGGCCTCGGCCGCCGGGATCGCCGGTCTGCTCCAGGAGCTCGCCGGCGGGGAGTCCTACCGCGGCAGCACCGTCGCGATCACCGTGACCGGTCACGGCCTCAAGGACACCGCGACCGCGCTCGAGGGCTTCGCCGAGAGTGGCGGCACGATCGTCGACACCGTGGTGGACGCCGACGTGTCCGCGGCGGCGGCGGCCGCCGGCCTGGCATGAGCACCTTCGTCGACGGCCCGGTGCGGGTCTCCGTCCCCGCGACGTCCGCGAACCTCGGCCCCGGCTTCGACTCGCTCGGCCTGGCGCTGTCGCTGCGCGACGAGCTCACCGCGGAGGTCGTCGAGAGCGGCCTCGTCGTCGAGGTCGCGGGCGCCGGGGCCGAGGACGTGCCCCGGGACGAGTCGCACCTCGTCGTGCGCTCGATGCACGCGGCGTTCGACCTGATGGGTGCCCGGCCGCCGGGGCTGCGGCTGTCGTGCGCGAACCTCGTGCCGCACGCCCGCGGGCTCGGCTCCTCGTCGGCGGCGATCGTCGGCGGGGTCGTGCTGGCGCGGGGTCTGGTCGCCGGGGGGCGGCTGCTCGCCGACGACGACGCGCTCTTCCGTCTCGCCGCGCGGATCGAGGGCCACCCCGACAACGTCGCGCCCGCGCTGTTCGGCGGCTTCACGATCTCCGGCCGCGACGACGACGGCGAGTTCTACTCCGTGAGCTCGCCGGTCGACCCGCGGGTCGAGGCGGTGCTCTTCGTGCCGCCGACCCCGGTGGCGACCGCGGTCGCCCGCAGGCTGCTGCCCGCCCAGGTCCCGCACGCGGATGCCGCGGCCGACGCGGGCCGGGCGGCCCTGCTCGTCGCCGCGCTCGCCGGCCGTCCCGAGCACCTGCTGCGCGCGACCCGCGACTACCTGCACCAGGACTACCGCCGGCCCGCGATGCCGGAGTCCTTGGTCCTGGTCGATGCGCTGCGCGCCGACGGCGTGCCCGCGATCGTCTCGGGTGCGGGTCCGACGGTGCTGGCCTTCGTGGACGGGTCGGCCGCGGCCGCCCTGCTCCGCCGGTGCCCCGACGGCTGGGCGGCGCACCACCTCACGATCGACCCCCGCGGCGCGGTCGTCGACTGACCGCCGGGCCGGCCGCGGGAAGTAAATTCGGACCTGATCCGCCCGGCTCCGCCCGTACGGCGTGGCCGGGTGTATCTTGGCTGCGCGCCACACTCTTGGCGCACTCTCCCTCTCGTCCGGACGCGACAGCGTCGCGTGTCCGTGGTTCCCCCGGCGGACGAGAACAGTGACCAGACGCCGTCGGCCCGTGGCCGGTCGGCAGTGATACGTGGGAAGGACCTCACGTGACGGAGACCATCGAGACCACCGCTGAGCCCGGTTCGGGCGGCGCCGAGGAGAAGCCCGGCAGGAAGCGGGGCGGCGGCCTCAACACCATGCTGCTCGCGGACCTGAAGTCGATGGCGGCGGGCCTGGGCATCGCCGGAGCGGGCTCGATGAAGAAGGCCCAGCTCGTCGAGGCGATCAAGGCCCATCAGAGCGGCGGCCAGCGGCCGGCCGAGAAGCCCGCCGAGAAGCCGGCCGAGAAGCCGGCGGACCGGCAGCCCGAGCAGACCGAGCAGCGCGCCGAGCGCCCCGAGCGCCCCGAGCGCACCGAGCGGGAGCGCCCGGAGCGGGAGCGCCCGCAGCAGGAGCGCCCCCAGCAGGAGCAGCCGAAGCAGGAGCAGCCGAAGCAGGAGCGCCAGCGCGAGCGCACCCGCCAGCAGAAGCAGGACCAGCCCAAGCAGGACCAGCCCAAGCAGGACCAGCCCAAGCAGGAGCGCCAGCAGGACCAGCAGGAGCGCCAGCAGCAGAGCCAGCAGGACCGCCAGCAGAACCAGCAGAGCCGGCGGCAGCAGAGCCAGCAGCAGGGCCAGCAGCAGGACCGCCAGCAGGACCGCCAGCAGGAGCGCCAGCAGCAGAGCCAGCAGGACCAGCACGACGACGCCGACCACGGTGACGACGGCGAGGGCGAGGGCGGCCGCCGCAACCGGCGCCGCCGGGGCCGGGACCGCGACCGCACCGGCCGGGCCACCGGGGGCCAGCGCAACGAGCCGGACACGACGATCCTCGAGGACGACGTGCTGGTGCCGGCGGCGGGCATCCTCGACGTGCTCGACAACTACGCGTTCGTGCGCACCAGCGGCTACCTCGCCAGCGCCGACGACGTCTACGTGTCGCTGTCGATGGTGCGCAAGTTCGGGCTGCGCCGTGGTGACGCGATCGTCGGCCAGGTGCGCCAGCCCCGCGAGGGGGAGCGCAAGGAGAAGTTCAACCCGATGGTGCGCATCGACGCCGTCAACGGGGCGGACCCGGAGACCGCGTCGCACCGCGTGGAGTTCAGCAAGCTGACCCCGCTCTACCCATCGGAGCGGCTGCGGCTCGAGACCGGACCGGACAACCTGATCGGCCGGGTCATCGACATCGCGGCACCGATCGGCAAGGGCCAGCGCGGCCTGATCGTGTCCCCGGCCAAGGCCGGCAAGACCATGGTGTTGCAGTCGATCGCGACGTCGATCACCACCAACAACCCCGAGTGCCACCTCATGGTGGTGCTGGTCGACGAGCGCCCGGAGGAGGTCACCGACTTCCAGCGGTCCGTGAAGGGCGAGGTCATCTCCTCGACGTTCGACCGTCCGCCGAGCGACCACACCACGGTCGCCGAGCTCGCGATCGAGCGGGCGAAGCGTCTCGTCGAGCTCGGTCACGACGTGGTGGTGCTGCTCGACGGCATCACCCGGCTGGGCCGGGCCTACAACCTCGCCGCACCGGCGAGCGGCCGGATCCTGTCCGGCGGCGTGGACTCCGCTGCGCTCTACCCGCCGAAGAAGTTCTTCGGCGCCGCGCGCAACATCGAGGGCGGCGGTTCGCTGACGATCCTGGCGACCGCGCTCGTGGAGAGCGGCTCGAAGATGGACGAGGTGATCTTCGAGGAGTTCAAGGGCACCGGGAACATGGAGATCCGGCTGCGCCGGGAGTTCGCCGACAAGCGGCTCTTCCCGGCGATCGACGCCGTCCAGTCCGGCACCCGGCGCGAGGAGCTCCTGATGAGCCAGGAGGAGCTCGCGATCATCTGGAAGCTGCGCCGCGTGCTGTCCTCGCAGGAGAGCCAGCAGTCGCTGGAGCTGCTGCTGGAGCGGCTGAGGAAGACGCAGACGAACATCGAGTTCCTGATGCAGGTGCAGAAGACGACCCCGACGGTGTCGGGGCGCGAGGACTGACGATCGCCCCGCCTCCCGGCGGGACACCACGCCGGCGTGGGGGACCGTCCGTGTCCTCCGCGTCGACGTGCGGCTAGGCTGCGAACGCACAGCGATAGGGAAGGGGACCCGCGTGGCTCGGATCTTGGTCGCGGACGACGACGTCGACATCCGCGAGCTGGTCGAGTTCAAGCTCTCGACCCTCGGGCACGACGTGGTGGCGGTGGCGGACGGCGCGGCGGCGATCGACGCCTGCCAGGCCGAGCGTCCCGACCTCGCGGTGCTCGACGTGATGATGCCCGGCGTCTCCGGGCTGGACGCGATCCGGGCGATCCGGGCCGACCCGGCGCTGGCCGACCTGCCGGTGATCCTGCTGACCGCTCGGGCCCAGGAGTCCGACGTGGAGACCGGGTTCGACTCCGGCGCCGACGACTACATCACCAAGCCGTTCAGCCCCCGCGAGCTGGCCTCGCGCGTCCAGGCGCTGCTCAGCCGCGCCACCTGACGCCGCCCCCTCACGACGGCGGCGGTTCTTGCGTCAGTCCTGAGGAAGTTCGACAGGTCCCGGTGCAGGAGCGCCACTACCCTCCTGGCGGGAGGGGCGTGCTCGCGCGCCGGTGGGACTGTCGTCCCCCAGCGAGCACGGGGGTGTGCTGAGTTGGTGACTGGTCGCCCGGTGCGGCGCATCGTCTCGTCCGTGCTCGCGCGGGTCGGGGTCCTCGGTGTGCTCATTGCGCTCGTCGCCGTCGCCGGTGTCGTCATCTCGGCCCTCGCCGTGCACGCGCTCGTCGACGACCTCGAGCCGGCGGCCGGCGCCAACCAGGCGATCTACCGGGACCTCGCCGAGATGTCGGCCGCGGTGCAGACCTGGACGAGCACGGGCCTCCGTTCGTACGCCGACGACTACGAGCAGGCGGCGCTGCGTCTTGCCGCCCACCAGCGCGAGGTGCGCGAGTTCGCCAGCGGCGACCGGGCGCTCGCGGCCGCGGTCGCCCGGCAGGAGGAGGCGGCCCGGGCCTGGATCGACGAGTACGCCGAGCCGCGGATGGCCGCGGAAGGCGGCACGGGCGCGACGGCCGGCGAGGTGCGGGCAGGGATGGCGGGCTTCGAGGAGATCCGCGACGCCCACCGGACCGTCACCGGCGTCTTCGACGACCGGGTCCGCACCGCTGGCGACGACGTCTCCCTGCGGCTGCGCGCCACCGCGCTCGCGGTCGTGCTGGTCGCGGTCCTGACGTGCCTGCTCGCCGCCCGGTCCCGGCGCCGGCTCGACGCGGAGCTGACGAGCCCGATCCTCGCGCTGGAGAGGACCGTCCAGCGGATGGCCCGGGGCGACCAGGAGGTGCGTGCCGAGTCCACCGGGCCCAAGGAGGTCCGGGCCGTCGCGACCGCGCTCAACGACCTCGCCGACGCGCAGGACCGGGCCCGTGCGGTCGAGGTCTGGATCCAGCGGGAGCTGCGCACGCTCGACACCGCCAAGGACGACTTCGTCGCCAACGTGTCCCACGAGCTGCGCACGCCGCTCACCACGATCAGCGGCTACCTCGAGCTGGTGGCCGAGGAGTTCGAGGGCCGGATGGAGCCGCGCCACGAGCGGATGCTCGATGCGACCCGCCGCAACGTGGCCCGGCTGAAGCTGCTCATCGACGACCTACTCACCCTCCAGCGCGCCGAGGGCAGCCACCACCAGATGGAGCCCGTCGACCTGTCCGGCCTGGTGCGCGACGTGGCGATGGACGTCAAGATCACCGCAGCCCGGCGCGAGATCCGGATCGGCGTGCGGACCCCCACGGTCCCGGTGCCGGTGCTGGCGGACCGCGCGGTGCTCCACCGCGCGGTCCTCAACCTCGTCTCCAACGCCGTGAAGTTCAGCTCCGAGGGCGGGGTCGTCGACGTCGTCGTCACCGCGAACGAGGGCCAGGCGGAGGTCGTCGTCGCCGACCGTGGCCTCGGCATCCCGTCGGGGGAGCTCGACCGGCTCGGCACCCGCTTCTTCCGCGCCTCCAACGCGGTCACCAACGAGATCGCCGGCACCGGGCTGGGCGTGCGGATCGCTCAGACGATCATCGACCGCCACGCCGGCAGCGTGGCCTTCACCTCCGAGGAGGGCGTCGGCACGACGGTCGTCGTCCGGCTGCCGGTCCAGGCGGGCGTCACCCAGCTCACCGTGGTGCCGCCGCGGCCCCGGTCCGAGGGCGAGTTCGAGGGGCGCGAGCGGGAGCCCGAACCGACCGCGTGAGGGAACAATGCGGATTACCCAAGCGTTCCCACCCATGCCACAATCGTCTGTCGGCCCCGGTTCACGTCTCCTCAGAGGGAGCGAGGCGACCCGGCGCCAGCTGAGAGGACACCATGAAGAAGGACATCCACCCGGACTACGTCGTCACCGAGGTGACCTGCACCTGCGGCGCGACGTTCACCACCCGCAGCACCGCGACCTCCGGCAGCATCCACGCCGACGTCTGCTCGCAGTGCCACCCGTTCTACACCGGCAAGCAGAAGATCCTCGACACCGGCGGCCGCGTCGCCCGCTTCGAGGCCCGCTACGCCAAGAAGGCTGCTGACGCCAAGAAGTAGCTCCGTTCGAGCGCCGGTTCCCGCACTGCGGGGGCCGGCGCTCGTCATTTCACGGACCAGGCCGCGCGCCACACTCGCACGACCCAAGGAGTGACGATGTTCGATGCCGTGGAGGGCATGCTCGCCGAGCACGCCGAGCTGGAGGGCCGGCTGGCCGCGCCCGAGACGCACGCCGACGCGCGCTTGGCCAAGAAGCTCAACCAGCGCTACGCCGCGCTGTCGTCGATCATCGGCGCCTGGCGCGAGTGGCAGCGGCTCGGCGACGACGTCGAGGCCGCGCGCGAGCTCGCCGCCGAGGACCCGGCGTTCGCCGAGGAGGCCGAGCAGCTGACCGGGCGCCGTCACGACGCCGAGGAGCGGTTGCGCCGGCTGCTGGTGCCCCGCGACGCCGCCGACGACAAGGACGCGATCCTCGAGGTGAAGTCCGGGGAGGGCGGCGAGGAGTCGGCGCTGTTCGCCGGCGACCTGCTCCGCATGTACAGCCGGTACGCCGAGACCCGCGGCTGGAAGGTCGAGGTGCTCGACGCGGCCCCGTCCGACCTCGGCGGCTACAAGTCCGTCACGGTCGCGGTGAAGGCCAAGGGGACGCCCGAGCCGGGCGAGGCGCCGTACGCGCTGCTCAAGTTCGAGGGCGGCGTGCACCGCGTCCAGCGGGTGCCGGTCACCGAGTCGCAGGGCCGGGTGCACACCAGCGCTGCCGGTGTCCTCGTGCTGCCCGAGGCCGAGCAGGTCGACGTGCAGATCGACGACAACGACCTGCGCATCGACGTCTTCCGGTCCAGCGGCCCCGGCGGCCAGAGCGTGAACACCACGGACTCCGCGGTCCGGATCACGCACGTGCCGACCGGCATCGTCGTGAGCTGCCAGAACGAGAAGTCGCAGCTGCAGAACAAGGAGCAGGCGATGCGCATCCTGCGCTCCCGGCTGCTGCAGGCCGCGCAGGAGGCGGCCGACGCGGAGGCCGGCGAGGCGCGTCGCAGCCAGGTGCGCACCGTCGACCGCTCCGAGCGGATCCGCACCTACAACTTCCCCGAGAACCGGATCTCCGACCACCGCACCGGCTACAAGTCCTACAACCTCGACCAGGTGCTCGACGGCGACCTCCAGCCGGTGCTCGACTCCTGTCTCGACGCCGACCTCGCGGCACGGCTCGAGGCGCTCGACCAGTGACCCGGCGCCGCGACGCGCTCGCCGGTGCCGCAGCGCGGCTCCGCGAGGCCGGGGTGGCGAGCCCGGAGCACGACGCCGCCGAGCTGCTCGCCCACGTGCTCGGCACCACCCGGGGCAACCTGCCCCTCGTCGACGAGGTGTCGGGCGACCGCGTGGCGGAGTACGACGCGCTGCTCGCCCGCCGCGCGGCCCGGGAGCCGCTCCAGCACCTGACCGGCGTGGCCTACTTCCGCCACGTGGAGCTGTCCGTCGGGCCGGGGGTGTTCGTGCCCCGGCCGGAGACCGAGCTGCTCGCCGGCTGGGCGATCGAGCACGCGTCGGAGGGCAGCCGGGTCGTCGACCTGTGCACGGGCTCCGGTGCCATCGCCAAGGCCGTCGCCGACGAGGTGCCCGGGGCGCACGTGCACGCCGTCGAGCTCGACGAGTCGGCGTACGCCTGGGCGGAGCGCAACCTCGCCGGCACCGGCGTCGACCTGCGCCACGGCGACTTCGCCGCCGCCTTCGACGACCTGCTCGGCACGGTGGACGTGGTCACCTGCAACCCGCCGTACATCCCGCTGGATGCCTGGGAGTCGGTCGCCCCCGAGGCCCGGGACCACGACCCGCACCTCGCGCTCTTCTCCGGCGCCGACGGCCTCGACGCCATCCGGGTGCTCGCCGACCGCGCGGCGCGGCTGCTGCGTCCCGGGGGAGTGCTGGGCTTCGAGCACGCGGACGCCCAGGGCGAGTCCGCGCCCGGGGTGCTCGCCGCCACCGGCCGGTGGTCCGACGTGCGCGACCACCTCGACCTGGCAGGTCGGCCGCGCTTCACGACCGCTCGGCTGGCACGATGACCTCCGAGAGGAGCGTGCAGTGAGCGATCGCTATCCCACGGGGACCGACGAGGAGCGCGAGGCCGCGGTGGAGGCCGCCGCGCTCGCCGTGCAACAGGGCGAGCTGGTCGTGCTGCCCACCGACACCGTCTACGGCGTCGGCGCCGACGCGTTCGACCCGGTCGCCGTCCGTGGGCTGCTCGCGGCCAAGGGCCGCGGCCGGGAGATGCCCCCGCCGGTGCTCGTCAGCGCCGCCACGACGCTCGACGCGCTCGCGGTGCGGGTCCCGGGCTACGCGCGGGCGCTGGTCGAGGCCTTCTGGCCGGGACCGCTCACGCTGGTGTGCCACCAGCAGAGCTCGCTCCAGTGGGACCTCGGCGACACCCGGGGCACGGTGGCGGTGCGGATGCCCGACCACGAGGTCGCGCTGGCGATCCTCGAGCGCACCGGACCGCTCGCGGTGAGCTCGGCCAACAAGACCGGCCGCCCCGCGGCCACCGACGCCGACCAGGCGATCGAGATGCTCGGCGAGGAGGTCTCGGTCGTCGTCGACGCCGGGGTCAGCCCGGGCGGCGAGGCCTCGACGATCGTGGACGTCACCGGCAGCCAGGGCCGGGTGCTGCGCCGCGGCGCGCTGTCGGTCGAGCAGCTCAACGAGGTGCTCGAGCCGCTCGGCGCGACCCTGACCGACGAGGGCTGATGCGGGAGTACCTCCTCGTCTTCCTCGTCTCCGCGGCGGCCACCTACCTCTTCACGGTGATCGCTCGGGAGATCGCGCTGCGCACCGGCGCGGTCGCCAAGGTCCGCGACCGGGACGTCCACGCGGTGCCGATCCCCTACCTCGGCGGTCTGGCGATGCTCGGCGGCCTCGCCACGGCGTACGTCGTGGCCCGCCAGCTGCCGTTCCTGTCGTCGACCGGCCAGCCGTTCGTCTTCCGCGACGCCGGGATCGTGCTGATCGCGGGGGCGCTGATCTGCGCGGTCGGGGTGCTCGACGACCTCTTCGAGATCGACGCGCTCACCAAGCTCGGCGGCCAGGTGCTGGCGGCCGGCTTCCTCATCGCGTTCGGCATCCAGTACGTCCTCTTCCCGGGGCGCGACGGCCTGCAGATCTCGCTCGACCCCGCCCAGGGCGCCCTGCTCACGGGGTTCGTCGTGGTCGCGACCGTCAACGCCGTCAACATGGTCGACGGGCTCGACGGCCTCGCCGCCGGCGTGGTGGGCCTCGGCGCCTCGGCGTTCTTCGTCTTCTGCTACGTCGTCGCGACCTCCAACGACCTGCCGCGCGCGACCACCGGCGCGCTGCTGAGCGCCATGCTGGCGGGTGCCTGCGCCGGCTTCCTGCCGCACAACTTCCACCCGGCGCGCCTCTTCATGGGCGACAGCGGGTCGATGCTCATCGGGCTGGTGCTCTCGGCGAGCGCGGTCACCCTGACCGGGCAGTTCACCCCCGACCAGCTCTCCGACGGCGCCGGCGGCCAGTCGACCAGCTACGTGCCGACGCTGCTGCCGCTGCTGCTGCCGGTCTCGCTGCTGATCGTGCCGATCCTCGACCTGGTGCTGGCCGTCGTCCGCCGGACGCGCGCCGGCCGGTCGCCGTTCGCCCCCGACAAGCAGCACCTGCACCACCGGCTGCTGGAGATCGGGCACTCGCACCGCCGGGCCGTCCTCATCATGTACCTGTGGGCGGCGCTCGTCGCCTTCGGCACCGTGCTCGTCAGCCTCTACCCGGGGGAGACCTGGACGTGGGTCGCGGTCGGCGGCGCCATCGCCCTGACGATCGCCCTGACGTTCGTGCTCCCACGGATCCACGCGCCGGGTCCCCGGCACACCCCCGTCGCCTGACGCTTGCGCTGGGGCGCTCCGGGGCACGTAGAGTCGGCTTGGATCGTTCCGTTTTCGGGCGCTCCGGACTTTGTGCTAGTTTTCACAAACTCCCCGACCGCGTCGGGACGATGCACTGATCGCCCAGAAGAAACGGCCGCCGCGCATGACGACCGAGACCAGGAACGCACCTCGTGACCGGGGCACGGTCGCGCTCGTGCGGACCGCGGGGGCGACCCTGGCGCTGGGCCTCCTCGTCGTGCTGGCCGGTGCGCTGACCAGCGGCTCCGCCGCGGCGTACGGCGCCCTCGTCGGCACGCTCATCGTGGTCGGCGTCTTCGGCTTCGGCACCTTCGCCGTCAACGCGGTCGCGACGCTGATGCCGAGCGCGGCGCTGATGTTCGCGCTGCTGACCTACACGCTCCAGGTGCTCGCGATGGGGCTCGTCTTCGTGGCGCTGTCCGGCTCCGGCCTGCTGGACGACGAGATCTCCCGGGAGTGGCTCGGCGGCACCGTCATCGCCGGCACCCTGGGCTGGCTGACCGTGCAGGTGGTGCTCTCCACCTCGCGCCGGATCCCGATCTACGACCTGCCCGCTCACCAGGGCGGAGGCGGGTGAAATGACGACCCGACCCGGCTGCTATTGTCCGGACCGCAATGAGTCAGCAGGATCCGTCGGCCGGACCTCAGGACGAGCGACCGAAGGGCGACCCGTGGCACGCCTTCGGGTACATCGTCTCGGGAGTCGCGATCTACGGCTTCCTGGGGTGGCTGATCGACCGGTGGCTCGGGACGGACTTCATCGTCGCGATCGGGATCATCGTCGGCGCGGGACTCGGCATCTACCTGACGTTCAGCAGGTTCAACCGCGCACTTCCGCCAGACCCGCAGCCCGAATCGCAGCCCGACAAGCCGCACGACCAGAACTAGAGGAGAACCGGTGACCTACGCAGCCGTGGTGCGCAGCGAGGGCTTCACGCCGCCCTCGCCGGCAGACTTCGACCTGCCGGCGATCGGTGGCGGTCACGAGACCTTCACGATGTTCGGGCAGGAGTTCGTGCTCGGCGTCACCAAGCCGATGCTCCAGCTCGTGCTCGCCGCGGTCATCGTCTTCGCGCTCTTCTGGGCCGCCTCGCGCCACAAGGCGATGGTCCCGGGCCGCCTGCAGTTCGTGGGCGAGGGCGCCTACGGCTTCGTCCGCAACTCGGTCGGCCGCGACATCATCGGCGCGCACGACTTCGCGCGGTACGTCCCCTACCTCTTCACGCTCTTCTTCTTCATCCTGGTCAACAACCTCTTCGCGACCATCCCGTTCATCCAGTTCCCGACGTTCTCGCGCTCGGGCATGGTCTACAGCCTCGCGATCCTGAGCTGGATCATCTACAACGGCGCAGGCATCAAGCGGCACGGGTTCTTCGGCTACCTCAAGCACCAGACGGTGCCGCCGGGCATCAAGGGCCCGATGCTGATCCTGCTGGTGCCGCTCGAGTTCATGTCCAACATCCTGGTCCGGCCGGTCACGCTGGCCCTCCGTCTGTTCTGCAACATGTTCGCGGGCCACCTGCTGCTGATCCTCTTCGCCCTCGGCGGCGAGTACCTCATCACCGAGATGGGCGGCGCCTACGCCGCGGTCGGCCTGCTGTCGTGGGTCCTCTTCATCGCCGTGGCCCTGCTCGAGGTGCTGATCCAGTTCCTGCAGGCCTACGTCTTCGTGCTGCTCAACGCGATGTACATCTCCGGCGCCATCGCCGAAGAGCACTGAGCTTCCCGCACCACCTGAGTTCCACCAGCTTCTCTATCCACCTGAAGTAGTAACAACCGAAAGGAAACTGCCGTGGACGGCAACCTCAACATGATCGGTTACGGCCTGGCTGCGATCGGCCCCGGTGTCGGCATCGGTCTGATCTTCGCCGCCTACATCAGCGGTGTCGCCCGTCAGCCGGAGGCCCAGAGCCGCCTGCAGTCGATCGCGATCCTGGGCTTCGCGCTCGCCGAGGCGCTCGCGATCATCGGTATCGCCCTCGCGTTCGTTCTCTGACCGGTCCGACCGGCTTCTGACGTAGGACCCCGGAAGGACCTGTCATGCAAGCACTGATCGCTCCGCTCGTGGTGCGCGCGGCCGAGGAGGCTGAGGAGCACGAGCTCAACCCTCTGCTCCCGCACCTCGTCGAGATCGGCCTCTCCCTGGTCGTCTTCGGCATCCTCTTCTTCGCCGTGAAGAAGTGGGTCGTGCCGAACTTCGAGACGACCTTCGAGGAGCGCACCAAGGCCATCGAGGGTGGCCTCGAGGCCGCCGAGACCAAGCAGGCGGAGGCGGACGCCAAGCTCGCCGAGCTCGAGCAGCAGCTCGCCGACGCCCGGCACGAGGCCGCTCGCATCCGCGAGGAGGCTCGTGAGCACGGCGCCGCGATCGTCGCGGAGATGCGGGAGCAGGCCCAGGCCGAGGCGTCCCGGATCGTCGAGCACGGCAAGTCGCAGATCGAGGCCGAGCGCCAGCAGGCGATCACCTCCCTGCGCGCCGAGGTCGGCACGCTCGCGACCAGCCTCGCCGGCCGGATCGTGGGCGAGAGCCTCGACGACGACGCGCGCTCGGCGGCCGTGGTCGACCGGTTCCTGGCCGACCTCGAGACCATCGAGGCCTCCGAGGCCGCAGGCAACGGGGCGAGCTGATGGTGCAGCCCCTGAGCTCCCTGCGTGGCTCCTCCGCGGAGGCGCTGCAGGTCCTCGGTGAGCGTGTCGACAACGACGGCTTCACGCTCGAGCAGTTCGCCGAGCTCGGTCTCGACCTCTTCGGTCTGGCCGCGCTGCTGCGCAGCGAGCCCACCCTGCGCCGGACGTTGACCGACGTGTCGACGCCGGCGCAGGCCAAGGCCGCGCTCGTGCACGGGCTGCTCGACGGCAAGGCGAGCGCCGGGGCCGTCGACGTGCTGGCCGAGGCGTCGGGGCTGCGCTGGCTCGCCGCCCGTGACCTCGCCGACGCGCTCGAGCACCTCGGCGTCGTCGCCATCGTCCGGTCCGCCGGGCGTCGCGAGGCGGCCCGGCTCTCCGACGAGCTCTTCGTCGTCGGCCAGGTCGTCAACGACAGCCCGGAGCTGCGCATCGCGCTCTCGGACCCGGCCCGCTCGCGCGCGGACAAGGGCGAGCTGCTCCGGCGGCTGCTCGAGGGCCGCGCGCTGCCCGCGACGGTCACGCTGACCGAGCAGGCGCTCGCCGGCTCCTTCCGGTCGGTGGAGGCCGCGATCAAGGAGTTCCAGAAGGTCGCCGCCGCGACCCAGGGCGAGGGAGTGGCGCTGGTGCGCACGGCACGGGAGCTCTCCGACGCCCAGCGCACCCGCCTCGCGGACGCGCTCAGCGCCCAGTACGGCCGTCCCGTGCACCTGAACGTCGAGGTCGAGCCGGCACTGCTCGGCGGCCTGCGGATCGAGATCGGTGACGACGTCATCGACGGCACCGTGGTCGCCCGCCTCGACAACGCCCGACGCAAGCTGGCCGGCTGACGCCGTACCGGCACCCACCCACGTAGATCACCCGAACACCAGAGCCCAAGAGAGTAGGGACGCAGATATGACGGAGCTTTCGATCCGTCCGGACGAGATCCGGGACGCGCTGCAGCGGTTCGTCTCCGAGTACCAGCCCGACGCCGCCGCCAAGGAGGAGGTCGGCACGGTCGCGCAGGCCGGCGACGGCATCGCGCGCGTCAGCGGCCTGCCCTCGGCGATGGCCAACGAGCTGCTGGAGTTCGAGGACGGCACGCTGGGCATCGCTCTCAACCTGGACACCCGCGAGATCGGCGTGGTCGTCCTCGGTGACTTCGACAAGATCGAGGAGGGCCAGACGGTCCGCCGTACCGGCGAGATCCTCTCGGTCCCCGTCGGCGACGGCTACCTCGGCCGCGTGGTCGACCCGCTCGGCACCCCGATCGACGGCCTCGGCGAGATCGAGACCACCGGCCGCCGCGCCCTCGAGCTGCAGGCGCCCAGCGTGGTCCAGCGCAAGTCGGTGCACGAGCCGCTCGCGACCGGCATCAAGGCCATCGACTCGATGACCCCGATCGGCCGCGGCCAGCGCCAGCTGATCATCGGTGACCGCGCGACCGGCAAGACCACGATCGCGATCGACACGATCATCAACCAGAAGCAGAACTGGGACTCCGGTGACCCGGAGAAGCAGGTGCGCTGCATCTACGTGGCGATCGGCCAGAAGGGCTCGACCATCGCCTCCGTGCGTGGCGCCCTCGAGGAGGCCGGCGCGCTGGAGTACACCACGATCGTGGCGTCCCCGGCGTCCGACAGCGCGGGCTTCAAGTACCTCGCGCCGTACACCGGCTCGGCCATCGGCCAGCACTGGATGTACGACGGCAAGCACGTCCTGATCGTCTTCGACGACCTGACCAAGCAGGCCGAGGCCTACCGCGCCGTGTCGCTGCTGCTGCGCCGCCCGCCGGGCCGTGAGGCCTACCCGGGCGACGTCTTCTACCTGCACTCCCGCCTGCTGGAGCGCTGCGCGAAGCTGTCCGACGACCTCGGCGCGGGCTCGATGACCGGCCTGCCGATCATCGAGACCAAGGCCAACGACGTCTCGGCGTTCATCCCGACCAACGTCATCTCGATCACCGACGGCCAGATCTTCCTGCAGTCGGACCTGTTCGCGGCCAACCAGCGCCCCGCGATCGACGTCGGCGTCTCGGTGTCCCGCGTGGGTGGTGCCGCGATGACGAAGGCCATGAAGGCCGTCACCGGCTCGCTCAAGGTCGACCTCGCGCAGTTCCGCGCGATGGAGGCCTTCGCGATGTTCGCCTCCGACCTCGACGCGGCCTCGCGCCAGCAGCTCGACCGCGGCCAGCGCCTGATGGCGCTCCTCAAGCAGCCGGCGTACTCGCCGTACAACCTCGAGGACATGACGGTCTCGCTGTGGCTGGGCACCACCGGCCGGCTGGACAAGGTCCCCGTCGGCGACGTGCTCCGCTTCGAGCAGGAGTTCCTCGACTACCTCAAGCGCTCGCACGAGGGCATCCTCGCCGGCATCCGGGAGACGCTGAAGTTCGAGGACGAGGAGTCGCTCGAGTCTGCCTATGACTCCTTCCTCGACCAGTTCGAGACCTCCGAGGGCGGTTCGATCAAGGTGGGCCACGAGGCCCCGGTCGAGGCGCTGGAGGACGAGGAGCAGGAGCAGATCGTCAAGCAGAAGCGGGGCTGATCCCAGATGGCCGTATCGCTGCGTGAGTACCGCGCGCGGATCAAGTCGACGGAGTCGATGAAGAAGATCACGCGCGCCATGGAGCTCATTGCTGCGTCCCGCATCATCAAGGCGCAGCAGCGGGCGCAGTCCGCTGCGCCGTACGCCCGGGAGCTCACCCGGGCGATCTCCGCGGTCGCGACGTACTCCAACGTCGACCACGCCCTGACCACCGAGCCGGAGGACCCGAAGCGGGCCGCGATCCTGATCGTGACCAGCGACCGGGGCCTCGCCGGCGCCTACTCCTCGAGCGTGCTCAAGGAGGCCGAGCGGCTGATCGAGAAGCTGCGGGGCGAGGGCAAGGACGTCGCCGTCTACATCGCCGGGCGCAAGGGCGAGGCGTACTTCAAGTTCCGCGGCCGCGCGATCGAGAACGCGTGGACCGGCTTCTCCGACCAGCCGTCGCACCAGGCGGCCTCGGAGATCGGCGCCGCGCTGATCGAGGCGTTCCTCGACGAGGACGAGCAGGGCGTGGACGAGGTGCACGTCGTGTTCACCCGGTTCCGCTCGATGCTGACGCAGGAGCCCACCGCGGTGCGGCTGCTGCCGCTCGAGGTCGTCGAGGGCGAGGAGCGGCCCGAGTCGACCGAGGTGCTGCCGCTCTACGAGTTCGAGCCCTCCGCCGAGGCGGTGCTCGACGCGCTGCTGCCGCGGTACGTCGAGAGCCGCATCTTCTTCGCGCTGCTCCAGTCGGCCGCGTCCGAGCTGGCCGCGCGCCAGAAGGCGATGAAGTCGGCGACCGACAACGCGCAAGAGCTCATCAAGAAGTACACGCGAATCGCCAACCAGGCCCGCCAGGCCGGCATTACCCAGGAAATCAGCGAGATCGTCGGAGGCGTCAACGCGCTCGCCGACGCCCAAGCCGGGAGTGAGTGAAAGACATGACTGCAACGATCGAAGAGACCCAGGAGACCGGCGCCCGCGGCGTCGGCCGCATCGCCCGGGTGATCGGCCCGGTGGTCGACATCGAGTTCCCGAGCGACGCGATGCCCGAGATGTACAACCTGCTCCAGGTGGAGCTCACCCTCTCCGGTGAGACCACGGTGCTGCCGCTCGAGGTCGCCCAGCACATCGGTGACGGCATGGTCCGTGCCATCTCGCTGAAGCCGACCGACGGCCTGGTCCGCGGTGCGCAGGTGTCCGACACCGGCGGCCCGATCACGGTGCCCGTCGGCGACGCGACGCTCGGCAAGGTGTTCAACACCACCGGCGACGTGCTCAACCTGGCCGAGGGCGAGACCTTCGAGGTCAACGAGCGGTGGGGCATCCACCGCAAGGCCCCGGCGTTCGACCAGCTCGAGTCGAAGACCCAGATGTTCGAGACCGGCATCAAGGTCATCGACCTGCTCACGCCGTACGTCCAGGGTGGCAAGATCGGCCTCTTCGGTGGTGCCGGCGTCGGCAAGACCGTGCTCATCCAGGAGATGATCGCGCGCGTCGCCCGCGACCACGGTGGTGTGTCGGTGTTCGCCGGTGTCGGCGAGCGCACCCGTGAGGGCAACGACCTGATGGTCGAGATGGAGGAGGCCGGCGTCCTCGGCCAGACCGCCCTGGTGTTCGGCCAGATGGACGAGCCGCCGGGCACCCGCCTGCGGGTCGCCCTGTCCGCGCTGACGATGGCGGAGTACTTCCGCGACGTGCAGAGCCAGGACGTGCTGCTCTTCATCGACAACATCTTCCGGTTCACCCAGGCCGGCTCCGAGGTGTCCACGCTGCTCGGCCGCATGCCGTCCGCGGTGGGCTACCAGCCGAACCTCGCCGACGAGATGGGCACGCTCCAGGAGCGGATCACCTCGACGCGCGGCCACTCGATCACCTCGATGCAGGCGATCTACGTGCCGGCCGACGACTACACCGACCCGGCCCCGGCGACCACGTTCGCGCACCTCGACGCGACCACGGAGCTGTCGCGCGAGATCGCGTCGCTGGGCATCTACCCGGCCGTGGACCCGCTGACCTCGACGTCGCGGATCCTCGACCCGCAGTACATCGGGGCGGACCACTACAACTGCGCGATCCGCATCAAGCAGATCCTGCAGCGCAACAAGGAGCTCCAGGACATCATCGCGATCCTCGGTGTCGACGAGCTCTCCGAAGAGGACAAGATCATCGTGTCCCGGGCCCGCCGCATCCAGCGGTTCCTGTCCCAGAACACCTACGTCGCCAAGCAGTTCACCGGCATCGAGGGCTCGACCGTGCCGGTGGCCGACACCATCGAGGCGTTCAACAAGATCGCCGACGGCGAGTACGACCACGTGGCCGAGCAGGCCTTCTTCATGTGCGGCGGTCTGGACGACGTCGAGCAGAAGTGGGCCGAGATCCAGAAGAGCCTCTGATGGCTGCCGACGGCCTGCTCCACGTCGAGCTCGTCGCGCCGGACCGCACCGTGTGGTCCGGCCAGGCGGATATGGTCATCGCCCGCACCATCGAGGGTGATGTCGGCGTCCTGCGGGGCCACGCGCCGCTGCTGTCGCTGCTGACCGACGCGGTCGTCGAGATCTCGACCCCGGACGCCGGTGTCGTCGTCGCGGTCGTCGACGGCGGGTTCATCTCCGTCGCCAACGACCGGGTCTCGATCCTGTCCGACCACGCCCAGCTCCCCGAGGAGATCGACGTCGACAAGGCGCGCTCCGAGCTCGAGGAGGCCCGCGGCCTGATGGGCGCGAACGACGACGCCGAGCGCCGTCTGCGCCGTGCCGAGGCTCGGATCCGGGCGGTCGAGAAGTCCTCCTGACCGACGGGTAGCCCGACGTACGCCGCCGGGGTGGGTGCCGCTAGGGTGGCACCCACCCCGACGCGCATTTGGGGGGCCGTAGGCGGAGGGAGGATGGATGCCGGCGTGGCAGTGGCTGCTCGACGCCGCTGGTGTGCTGCTCGTCCTCGTCCTGCTCTTCGGTGCCGGCCTCATCGTCCGCCGGCGGCTGCTCTCCCGCCACGGCGGCACCTTCGAGCTCAGCTTCCGCGTCCGTCATGTGCATGCCGGGCGCGGCTGGCTGCTGGGGCTCGGTCGCTACTCCGGGGAGACCCTGGAGTGGTTCCGCTACTTCTCGCTGTGGCCCGGCCCCAAGCAGGTGCTCGAGCGCGCGACCCTCACCTACGTCGACACCCGGAGCCCCGAGGGGCCCGAGGAGCTCTCGCTCTACCCCGACCACGTGGTCGTCCGGTGCGCCACGCCCGACGGCCCGGTCGAGCTCGCGATGTCGGCCTCGTCCCTCGTGGGCTTCCAGTCCTGGCTCGAGGCCGGGCCACCCGGCACCGACTGGACCCGCCCGGCCCGCTAGAAATGCCGAGTCGGCCTTACGCGGTGGGCCGACCGTCCTCGAAGAGGCGCGGGATGCGGTGGTTGGCCGCGAACACCCCGTGCGGGTCGACCGCGCTGCGGATGCCGGTGAGCTGCCTCCAGGTGTCGGCGGAGTAGATCGACCGGGTGTCGACCGGGTTCTCGGCGAAGTTGGAGTACTGCCGGCCGTTGTCGAACGGCGCCAGCGCCTGGCTGAGCCGGACCGCGTCGGCGTGTGCCTGGGCGCCCATCTCCGGGCCGAGGGCCAGGCCGCCGCCGAAGGTCAGGAACTGCGCGTCGAGCCGGTTGAGCACGCCGCCGCCCTCGTGGGCCCGGCCGAGCGCCCCACCGAGCTGGCGGAGCTCGGCCATCATCAGGGACGTGGTCGCGTCCGGGCCGGCCTCGGCGATGAACGCGTCGACCGCGGCGTCCGGGAACGAGCCGAGCATGATCGAGTCCGAGGCGAACGGCGCGCCGCCCTCCGGGTCCATGTGCAGCCGCACCAGGGACTTGGCGGGGACCCGCTCGAACGTGTCCATCGTCGGCCGCAGCGCGCGGAGGCCGGCGAGCAGCTCCTCGCCGCGCTCGTCGGAGCCGAGGACGGCCCCGTCGATGACGACCAGCTGCCGGCCGCTCAGGAAGTCGGGCAGGTCCGGCATCTCCGGCAGCCGCATCGCCCGGAACGAGGTGGTCACCTCGTCCGGCGCCTGCGGCGCCCACGTGGCCCACTCGCGCAGCACCGGCTCGATGTCGGCGAGGTCCCACATCAGGAAGCCTGCGTACGCCGTCTGGATGTCGTACATCTTGAACTCGAGCGCGGTGACGACACCGAAGTTGCCGCCGCCGCCGCGCAGCGCCCAGAAGAGCTCGGCGTTGGTGGTGGCGTCGGCCCGCACGAGGCTGCCGTCGGCGACGACGACCTCGACCGCGGTGAGGCTGTTGGCGGCGAGGCCGAGCTTGCGGGCGTACCAGCCGATCCCGCCGCCGAGCGAGTAGCCGGCGATGCCGACGTCGGGGGAGGAGCCGTGCAGCACGGCCTGGCCGTGGGCCGCGGCGGCGTCGACGGCGGGCTCCCAGATCGCGCCGCCCTCGACCCGGACGATGCCACGGGTCGGGTCGGCGATCGCGGTGCCCATCTCGGACATGCGGACCACGACGACGTCGTCGAGGCCCTGGGCCGCCAGCGGCCCGGCGTTGTGACCGGTGCTCTGCGGGGCGACCCGGAGGCCGGCCTCGGTCGCGACCCGGACGACCGCGCCGACCTCGGCGGCGGTGCGGGGGAGGGCAACAGCGGCGGGCCGCTGGTCGACCGCGAAGTTCCAGGGCGTCCGGGCCGCGTCGTAGCCGGGGTCGCCGGGGAGGTGGACGCGGCCGCCGAGCAGGCCGCGCAGGGCGTCGGCCGCGGGGAGATCGGTGCCGGAGACGCTGGTGGCGTCGAGCTCGATGGTCATGGGGGTGACTCCTTCGTCGGTGATCGGTGGTCAGACGATGGACCCCGGGACTTGGAGATGGCTTCGGGTCGACTGGGAGCGCGCTCCCAGTCGCTACGCTGCCGGTCGTGGAGGTGTCGGTCCTCGGCCCGGTCGCGGTCGCGCTGGACGGCGCGCCGGTCGACCTCGGCACCCCCAAGCAGCGCTCGCTCGTGGCGGCGCTCGCGCTCTCGCGCGGGCGCGCCGTCTCGGTCGACGCGATCGTCGACCTGCTCTGGGGGGACGCACCGCCCGGCGCGGTCGGGGCCACGCTCCAGGGCTACGTCTCGCAGCTGCGCCGGGTGCTCGAGCCCGACCGCCCGCGCCGCGCGCCGGCGACCGTGCTGGTGACCGTGGCGCCGGGCTACGCGCTGCGGACCGCCGCCGACTCCCTGGACGTGGCGCGCTTCGAGCGCGCCGTCGAGGACGCGCACCGGCTGCTCGCGGGCGGCGACGCGACGGCCGCGCAGCTCGAGGAGACGGCGGGCTCCCTCGACGAGGCGCTGGCGCTGTGGCGCGGGACGCCGTACGCCGAGCTCGGCGACGCCGACGCCGCGGTGGCCGAGCGGGCCCGGCTGGAGGAGCTGCGGCTGGTCGCCCAGGAGGACCGGGCCGCGGTCGGGCTGGCGCTGGGCCAGCACGCGACCGTGGTGGCCGAGCTCGAGGCGCTCACCGCCGCGCACCCGCTGCGGGAGCGGCTCTGGGGACTGCGCGCGCTGGCGCTGGTCCGGACCGGGCGGCAGGCCGACGCGCTGGACGTGCTGCGCCAGGTGCGCGAGGTGCTCGCCGACGAGCTCGGCCTGGAGCCGACGGCCGAGCTGCGCGAGCTCCAGACCGCGGTGCTGCGCCAGGACCCGGGCCTGGACTGGGTCCCACCCGAGCGGGCGGCCGTCGCGGCTCCGACACCCGCCCCTGCCCCCGCCGCGCCCGAGCCCGAGGAGCAGGTCGCGCCCTGGCCGATGGCGGGCCGCGACGCCGACCTGGCCGCGCTGACCGGGCTGCTCGACCGGGCGGCGACCGGCGTCCCGGCGTACGCCGTGCTCACCGGCGAGCCCGGCATCGGGAAGTCGCGGCTGGCCGCGGAGCTCGTGGTGCGCGCCCGCCGCGGTGGGACGCGGGTGCTGGTCGGGCGGTGCTCGCAGGACGACGGTGCCCCGCCGCTCTGGCCGTGGAAGAGCGTGCTCGACGGCCTCGGCGCGGACCTGCTCGACGACGGGCCCTCGGACGAGGGCGAGGGCGGCCAGTTCCGCGCCTGGGAGCGGATCGCCCGCACGGTGCGCGCGGCGGCGGTGGAGCAGCCGACGCTCGTGGTGCTCGACGACCTCCACTGGGCCGACAGCTCGACGCTGCGCGTGCTGCGCCTGCTCGTCGAGACCACCGACCAGGCGCCGCTGATGGTGCTCGTCACCTGGCGGGCCCACCCCGAGCCGGCCGGCGAGCTGGCGGCGGCCGCCGAGGCGCTGGCCCGGATGCATGCGCTGCGCCTCCACCTCGAGGGCCTTCCGGCGGGGGACGTGGCCGCCGTCTTCGAGGGCGTGACGTCGCGTGGACTCGACGCGCCCGAGGCGGAGGCGCTCCGCGCGCGCACCGACGGCAACCCGTTCTTCCTCGTCGAGCTCGCGCGCCTGGCCGGAGCCCGGACCACCCCGGGCGACGAGCTGCCCACCGCGGTGAGCGACGTGCTCAACCGACGCCTCCTCCGGCTCCCCGAGGGCACGGTGACGGCGCTGCGCGCCGCCGCGGTGATCGGCCGGCAGTTCGACACGCCCACGCTCGCGACCGTCACCGGCATCGTCGAGGACGACCTGGTCGACGTCGTCGAGCCCGCCCAGGCCGCCGGTCTCGTGCGCGAGGACGGCATCGACCACTACCGCTTCGCCCACGCGCTGGTGCGCGACACCCTGCGCTCGGGCATGAGCGCCAGCCGCCGGGCCCGGGCCCACGCGCGGGTCGCCGAGGCGCTCACCGGCCAGCCCGGGCGCGAGACCGAGGTGGCCCGGCACTGGCGCGAGGCCGGCCCGTCGTACGGCGACCGCGCGTGGCGCTCCGCGGTGGAGGCGGCGACGCTGGCTCGGCGCTTCTACGCGTACGACGAGGCCGCCGAGCTGCTCGAGGGTGCGCTGGTGTCGCTGGAGACCGACGCCCAGGCGACCCTGCGGGACCGGTACGACGTGCTGATGGCGCTCATGGAGGCCTACCGGTGGGCCGCCCAGCTGCCCGACCTGGTCGCGACCGTCGAGCAGGCGATCGAGATCGGCAAGCGGCTCGACGACCCCGAGGCGGTGGCCCGGGCGGCGATGTCGACCACCGAGGGCGTGCTCTGGCGGTCCGGCGCCCCGGGCTCTATCAACGAGGAGGTCGTCGATGCGCTCCGCAGCGGCCTGGACCGGCTGCCGCCCGAGGACAGCGAGCTGCGCTGCCGCACGATGCTCGCCCTGGCCAACGAGCTCTACGACACCGTCGGCTGGGCGGAGCGCCGCGCCCTGACCGACGAGGGCCTCGCGATGGCGCGCCGGCTCGACGACCCGCGGCTGCTCATGCACGCCTGCCAGGCGGTGTTCGTCTCGCTCTGGCACGTCCGGACCGCCGCCGAGCGGCTGGTGCTCGCGCGCGAGGCGCTCGACCTGGCCCACCGGACCCGCAGCGACCGGGCGGTCGTCGTCTGCTCGACCCTGCTGGCGGCGGCGCTCAGCGAGCTCGGCCGCACCGACGAGATGTGGCCCGCCGTCGACGCCGCCCGCGCCGCGGCGCAGGAGCAGCGCATCCTCTTCGGCGAGCTGGTGCTCGGCGGGCTCGAGATCCCCTGGCGCGCGATGGCCGGACGGTTCGACGAGTGCGAGCGGCTGCTCGAGCACCTGCAGCACCTCGGCCGCCAGATGTCGCACAGCAACGTCGACGAGACGCTCGCCGCAGCGCTGCTCGCCGTGCGGCTGTGGCAGGGGCGGCCCGGCGAGATGGTGCCGGTGCTCGAGGCCTTCGACGAGTCGGCGTACCCCTTCGCGGCGAGCATCGCGGTCTACCTCTGGCGCGCCGGCGAGCCCGGCAGGGCGCGCGCGGTGTACGCCGAGCGCGGCGCGCCCCTCGACCACGACAACGACATCTCGCTGCTGGCCTGGGCGCACGCGGCGGAGCTGGCGCTCTACCTCGGCGAGCCCGCGCTGGCCGCCGACGCCTACGCCCGGCTCGCGCCGTTCGCCGGGCTGAGCACCTGCGCCGGCTCCACGCTCGCGCTCGGCCCGGTCGACAGCTACCTCGCGCTGGCGGCGGCCGCGACGGGGGAGCGCGACCTGGCGGCCCGGCACGCCGACGACGCGCTCGCGCTGGCCGGCGCCTGGGACGTGCCGCTGGTCGCGGAGTGGCTCCGGACCCTGCGCGCCGAGCACGGGTTCTGACGCTGACCCGTCCCAGGTTCTGGACCGGTCAAGATGGGCATTTGGCGCAGCCCGGGCGGATCGGGAACCCTAGGGCCGTGACGTCCCTGCTCCACACCCGCAACGCGGTCGCCGCGAGCTTCGCCCTCAACGGCTTCTGCTTCGCGACGATGGTCTCCCGACTGCCCGACATCCGCAGCGGGCTCGGCCTCGACAACGCCGCGCTCGGGCTCCTGCTGCTCGCGATCTCCATCGGCTCGGTGATCGCCCTGCCGCTCAGCGGCCGGCTCATCGACCGCTTCAGCGCCGCGACCGTGACCCGCTTCGGCGCGGTCCTCGTCGCGGTCGGCCTGACGGTCGGCATGCTCGGGGTCGTCACGGACCTGATCGCGCTCGCCGCCGTCGGCCTCTTCGTCGACGGCATCGGCATCGCGACCTGGGACGTCTCGATGAACGTCGAGGCCGCCGAGGTGGAGCGCCAGCTCGGTCGCACGATCATGCCGCGGTTCCACGCGGGCTGGAGCTTCGGTGCGTTCGCCGGCGCCGGCGTCGGCATCCCGATGGCCGCGATCCACGCACCCCTGATGCTGCACGTGCCGGTCTTCGCCGCCCTGGCCGCGGTGGCGGCCTGGCGCGCCGCGGCGACCTACCTCCCGGCGCAGGAGGAGCACCCCGACAAGCCACCGGCCGGGTCCTGGTCGCCCTGGCGCGAGCCGCGGACCCTGGCCATCGGCGTCATGGTGATGGCGTTCGCGCTCTCCGAGGGCGCCGCCAACGACTGGCTCTCGCTCGCGCTGATCGACGGGTACGACGTCCGCCACTGGGTCGGCGTCGCCGGCTTCACGGTCTTCGTGTCCTCGATGGTGGCCGGGCGGCTCTACGGGCCGGTCGTCCTCGACCGCTACGGCCGCTCGCCGGTCCTGTGGGGCAGCGCCGCCGCGGCGTTCGTGGGCATCCTGCTGATCGTCTTCGGCGGCAACGTCGTGCTCGTCGGCGTCGGCATCGTCACCTGGGGTCTCGGCGCCTCGCTCGGCTTCCCGGTCGGCATGAGCGCCGCCGCGGACGACCCGCTGCGCGCCGCCCGCCGGGTCAGCACGGTCTCGACGATCGGCTACACGGCGTTCCTGGCCGGTCCGCCGCTGCTCGGCCTGCTGGCCGACCACATCGGCACGCTGGAGACGCTGCTGGTCATCGCGGGGCTGATGGTGCCGGCCGCGATCACGGTCTTCGCCGCCCGGGAGCGGGAGCAGATCCCGGCCGCGACCCCCTAGCGCTCGCCCCCGGGCACCCACAGGACGTCGCCGCGCTCGCGGTTGGCGTGCCGGGCCAGGATGAACACCAGGTCGGAGAGCCGGTTGAGGTAGGTGATCGCCAGCGGGTTCATGGTCTCGGCGTGCACCTCGTAGGCGGCCCACGCGGAGCGCTCGGCCCGCCGGACGACGGTGCGCGCCACGTGCAGCAGCGCGGCCCCCGGCGTACCGCCGTTGAGGATGAAGGAGCGCAGGTTGGGAAGCGCCTCGTTGTAGGTGTCGCACCAGCCCTCGAGGCGGTCGACGTAGTCCTGCTCGACCCGCAGCGGCGGGTACTCCGGGTCGGGCACGACCGGCGTGCAGAAGTCCGCGCCGACGTCGAACAGGTCGTTCTGCACCCGGGTCAGCACCGCGACGACGTCGTCCTCGAGCGAGCCCTGGGCGAGCGCCACGCCGATGTGCGCGTTGGCCTCGTCGACGTCGGCGTACGCCGCGAGCCGCAGGTCGGTCTTGGTGGTCACGCTCATGTCGCCCAGGCGGGTCTCCCCGGCATCGCCCGTGCGCGTGTAGATCCGGGTCAGGTTCACCATGGCGCGAGCCTAGACCCGTGCCGGTGCCCCAGAAGGCCGGGGTACGGGCAGATCGGGACACGACACGACGGAATATCTCGAGCTCCGAGGCAACCAATCCGGCGTCGCCGGCGTCATAGTGAGTGACAGGTGAGGCGCCGGACGCGCACAGAGACGGGGCACAGCGTGGAGATGATCACCGACGGACCGACGATCCTTCTCAGTGGTGACTTCGACGTGCGCAGCACGATGGAGGTCCGCACCGCGATCTACGAGCGCCTCGAGGGCCACGACGAGGACGTCGTGGTCGACCTCACCGAGGTCACCTCGATCGACCTGACCGCGCTGAAGGTGCTCGCCGCCGCGACCCGGCAGGCCGCCCGCTCGGGCCACCACCTCACGCTGCGCGGCTGCGGCCCCGCCGTACGCCGGCTGCTGCACCTCTCGCACCTGATCCGCGTCGTCGAGGTCGAGCGGGCGAGCGCCAGCGCCTGAGCGGCGTGTCGGATACCCCACACGGCAGACCGGTTACCAATCGGTAGGCGTCGGCCTACCCTCCGTCGTATGACCGTCGAGAAGGCCAGCCACGCCAAGGACAAGCCCTGGGTGATGCGCACGTACGCCGGCCACTCCACCGCCGCCGCGTCGAACGCGCTCTACCGCACCAACCTCGCCAAGGGCCAGACCGGCCTGTCGGTGGCCTTCGACCTGCCGACGCAGACCGGCTACGACCCCGCCTCTCCGCTCGCGCGCGGCGAGGTCGGCAAGGTCGGTGTCCCGGTCCCGCACCTCGGCGAGATGCGGCGGCTCTTCGAGGACATCCCGCTCACCGCGATGAACACGTCGATGACGATCAACGCCACGGCGATGTGGCTGCTGGCGATGTACCAGGTGGTCGCCGAGGAGCAGAACCCCGACCTCACGCCCGAGCAGGTCGCCGCCGAGCTCGCCGGCACCACCCAGAACGACATCATCAAGGAGTACCTCTCCCGCGGGACCTACGCGTTCCCGCCCGAGCACTCCATGCGGCTGATCGCCGACGTCATCTCCTACACGGTCCACCAGATCCCGAAGTGGAACCCGATCAACATCTGCAGCTACCACCTGCAGGAGGCCGGCGCGACGCCGACGCAGGAGCTCGCGTTCGCGCTGAGCACCGCGATCGCGGTGCTCGACGCGGTCAAGGACGCCGGCCAGGTCTCGGCGGACGACTTCGAGAAGGTGGTCGGCCGCATCTCCTTCTTCGTCAACGCCGGCGTGCGCTTCGTCGAGGAGACCTGCAAGATGCGGGCCTTCGTGCAGCTGTGGGACGAGATCACCCGCGACCGCTACGGCGTGCAGGACCCGAAGATGCGCCGCTTCCGCTACGGCGTGCAGGTCAACTCCCTCGGCCTCACCGAGGCGCAGCCGGAGAACAACGTGCAGCGCATCGTGCTCGAGATGCTCGGCGTGACGCTGTCCAAGAACGCCCGCGCCCGCGCGCTGCAGCTGCCCGCGTGGAACGAGGCGCTCGGCCTGCCGCGGCCCTGGGACCAGCAGTGGTCGCTGCGGCTCCAGCAGGTGCTGGCCTTCGAGTCCGACCTGCTCGAGTACGACGACATCTTCGACGGCTCGCACGTCATCGAGGCGAAGGTCGCCGAGCTGGTCGAGGGCGCGAGGGCCGAGATCGACCGGGTGCAGGCGATGGGTGGCGCGATCGCCGCCGTCGAGTACATGAAGCAGGAGCTCGTGTCCTCGCACGCCGCCCGCCGGGCCCGCATCGAGTCGGGCGACGAGGTCATCGTCGGCGTCAACAGGTACGAGACCACCGAGCCCTCGCCGCTGACCGCCGACCTCGACGGCGCGATCATGGCCGCCGACCCGGAGGCCGAGCGCACCGCGATCGCCAGCGTCGAGGCGTGGAAGGCGAAGCGCGACGACGCCGCGGTCGCCGCGGCGCTCGAGGCGCTCGCCGCCGCCGCCAAGACCGACGCCAACCTGATGGAGCCCACGCTGGCCGCCGTGCGGGCCGGCGCGACCACGGGGGAGTGGGCGGCCACCCTGCGCGAGGTGTTCGGGGAGTACCGCGGACCGACCGGCGTCAGCGGCGCCGTGGGCGTGGGCGCCCAGGCCGGCGCGGCCGGCGAGGAGCTGGCCGCGGTCCGCGCTCGGGTGCAGGAGACCGGCGCCGAGCTGGCCGGCCGACCGGGAGGCCGGCTGCGGCTGCTGGTGGGCAAGCCCGGGCTCGACGGGCACAGCAACGGCGCCGAGCAGGTCGCCGTGCGCGCCCGTGACGCGGGGTTCGAGGTGATCTACCAGGGCATCCGGCTCACGCCGGAGCAGATCGTGGCCGCGGCGGTCGCCGAGGACGTGCACTGCGTCGGCCTGTCGATCCTCTCTGGCTCGCACATGGAGCTGGTGCCGGCCGTGCTCGACGGGCTGCGGGCCGCCGGCCTGGACGACGTGCCGGTCATCGTCGGCGGGATCATCCCCGACTCCGACGGCCGCCGGCTGCGCGAGCTCGGCGTCGCCGCCGTCTACACCCCCAAGGACTTCGGGCTCACCGAGATCATGGACGGCATCGTCGACGTCATCCGGGCGGCGCACCAACTTCCCTGAGACGGGCGCGCTTGCCCCTAGACTCCGCTCATGGGGCACGCAGCGCCCGGCGAGGCGCTCCTCCGACTGTTCGAGGACGCCGAGGACGCGCGCGTGCTCATGGACACCGATGGGCTCGTGGTCCTGGTCAACGCCAGCTTCGAGGAGACCTTCGGCTGGTCGCGCAGCGACGTGGTCGGCAACTCGAAGCGGCTGCTGGTCCCCGAGCACCTGCAGGACGAGTACTCCCGCCTGCGGGTGCTCCTGGTCGCCACCGACTCCCACGACGCGGTGCGCATGAACCTGCGCGCCCTCCACCAGGACGGCACCGAGATCCCGGTGCTCCTGACCGCGCGCCTCATCCATCTCGGCGAGGACCGCCTGGTCTCGCTGATCCTCCAGCCGCGGCCCGACGCCGACCCCGACACCGGGTTCCGCGAGCTCCTCGACGCGCTGCTCGACGGCAACGTCATCGTGGACGGCGACGGCCGCATCGTGATGGCCAACGACCAGGTCGAGGCGCTGTTCGGCTATCGCGAGGAGGAGCTCGTCGACCGACCCGTCGAGGTCCTGGTCCCCGAGGCGGCCCGCGCGACCCACGACAGCCTGCGCCACGGCTTCACCGGCCGGGCCCGCCGGCACGCGATGGGCCGCGGCAACCGGGTGCTCGGCCGGCGCAAGGACGGCTCGACGTTCCCGATCCAGGTGCTGCTGTCGTCGATCGGCACCGACGAGAACGTGCTGGTGTCTGCGACGATCCGCGACCTGTCCGGCGTCGAGGAGCTGATGTCGCGCAACGACGAGCTGCGCGGACAGTTCCTCGCCACGGTCTCCCACGAGCTGCGCACGCCGTTGACGACGATCATGGCCAGCTCGGAGATGCTGGTCGACGTGCTCGCGACGCTCGACGACCTGGACACCCGGGGCCAGGTGGCGGCGTACGCCGACCGCATCATGCGCGCCGCGCGGCGCGAGCTCACGCTCATCGACGACCTGCTCGCGCTGACCTCCATCGAGGCATCGGAGGCGCACGTGGGCAGCGGGCTGGCCGACCTCGGCGTCGTCGCCCGGGGCGCCGTCGCGCACCTGCGGGAGCGGGCCGAGGCCGCCGGGCTCGTGCTCGACGTGGTCGGCACCGACGAGGCCCTGCTCGTCTCCGTCCAGGAGGGCTGGCTGGCCCGCGCGGTCGGCTGCCTGGTCGACAACGCCGTGAAGTTCACGCCGCCGGGCGGGCAGGTGACCGTGCTCCTCCGCGGCGGCGCCGACGCGGAGCTGGAGGTACGCGACACCGGGCCGGGGGTGCCGGAGGGCGAGCAGGAGGAGGTCTTCGAGCGGCTCCACCGGGGCCGCAACGCGGTCGCCGCGGAGACCCCGGGTGCGGGGCTCGGGCTGACGATCGCCCGCTCGATCATCCGCGCGGCCGGCGGAGACGTCGAGGCGGTGGCAGCCGAGCACGGCGGGTGCTTCCGGCTGCGCCTGCCCCTGGCAGAGGTCGCCCGATGACGACGTCGGGACTCCACGGCGTCGTACTCGGCGAGCGCCTCGGCGCCGCCGTGCTCGAGTTGTTCGACGAGACCGACGAGGCGCGGCTGCTGATGGGCACCGACCGGCGGATCGTGCTGGTCAACAAGTCCTGCGAGCGGCTGTTCGGACGGTCGCGCGACGAGCTCGTCGGCGGGCTGGCCCGGGTGCTCGTCCCGGACCGGCTGTTCGAGGACTACGACCACGTCTACCGCCGTCTGATGGCCGGGGAGGGCGGTGGCACGGTCAGCGTGAACCTGTGGGGGGTGCGCGCCGACGGCCGGGAGTTCCCCACCCGGGTCGTGTGCCGCCTGCTGTCCGCGAGCAGGGACGACCCGCTGCTCTCGATCGTGGTCCTGGACCGGACGTCCGTCGACGACTCCGCGGCGAACGCCTTCCTCGAGACGGTGCACAGCGGCAACCTGGTCGTCGACGGCAGCGGCCGCATCGTGATGGCCAACGCGCGGGCGGAGGAGATGTTCGGGTACGCCGAGGAGCAGATGGTCGGCGAGCCGGTCGAGCTGCTGGTGCCCACGGACCAGCGGGACGCGCACGTGGACCTGCGCGGCGCGTTCGCCGCCCGCGCGAGCCGGCACGTGATGAACCAGGGCAACCGGGTCGTGGCCCGTCGCCGCGACGGCGCGGTCTTCCCCGTGCGGGTGCTGCTCACCTCGATCGGCCAGGGCGCCGACGTGCTGGTGGCGGCCTCGGTGCTCGACGTGACCGAGATCGAGGACCTGCGGGGCGAGTCGGACCGGCTCAAGAGCCAGTTCCTCGCCAACGTGTCGCACGAGCTGCGGACCCCGCTCACCTCCGTCATCGGGGGTGCCGAGATGCTGGCCGAGGAGGTCGAGGCCATCGAGGACCCGGTGCTGAAGGAGCGGCTGTCGCGCTACACCAGCATGATCGCGCGGGGGGCGCGCCGCCAGCACGCGCTCGTCGAGGACCTGCTGGCGCTCACCAGCGTGGACCGGGGAGAAGCCTCGGGCGCGGGCGACCTGGCCGACCTCATGGTCGTCGTCGAGAACGTCGTGCACGACTACGGCCCGGCCGCGCGCACCGCAGGTCTCACGCTGGTCGCCGACGCGACCGGCCTGCCGATCCTGGTGCGCGCGGACGAGCGGTGGCTCAACCGCGCGGTCGACTGCCTGGTCGCCAACGCGGTGAAGTTCACCCCCGCCGGCGGCACCGTCGAGGTCTCGGCCGGATGGGCGTCCGGGGGCGCCTGGCTCGAGGTCGCCGACACCGGCCCGGGCATCCCGCAGGAGGAGCGGGAGCGGATCTTCGGCCGGCTCTCCCGCGGGGCTGCGGCGATCGCCGGCGAGGTGCCCGGGGCCGGGCTGGGTCTGCCGATCGCGCGGTCGGTCGTGGAGTCCTGCGGCGGCCAGCTGGTCGTCGTACCCCCGGAGCCCGGCGAGGTGGGGGCCCGGCTGCGGATGACGCTGCCCGGTCTCGACCTCTGATGAGGTTAGGCTCTCCTAAGACTGCGTGTTAGCCTTCCGCGCGTGCCGAAGAACAAGTCGCAGGTGCGCAAGCTGCCGAAGCTCGAGTGCTGCGAGTCCAAGTCCAAGTGCAACCGCTGCCCGCTGCGGATGCTGAAGGACGGCACGCTGCCCTCGGGGTATACGGTCAAGAAGCGCAAGCTCGTGCGAGTCGACGGCAAGAAGGTCTCCAAGAAGAAGCTCGCCAAGGCTGCCTGACCCCCTCATCGCCCCACCAGGAGATCCCGTGGCCGCAACCCGCTTCGTCGAGCAGCTCAACACCCAGATCGGCAACGAGCTCGCCGCGCACAACCAGTACCTCGCCTGCGCGATCCACTACGACGCGCTGACGATGCCGCAGATGGCCGCGTTCTTCTACGCCCAGGCGCTCGAGGAGCGCGCGCACGCGATGATGATGGTGCAGTACCTCCTCGACACCGATGCCGAGGTCGAGATCCCGGCCGTCGCCGCGCCGGTCAACGAGTTCGCGGACGTGGTGGCACCGGTCGCGCTCGCGCTGGACCAGGAGCGCCGGGTCACCGAGCAGATCAACGGCCTGCTGAAGATCGCCCGCGAGGAGAACGACTTCGCCTCCGAGCAGTTCATGCAGTGGTTCATCAAGGAGCAGGTCGAGGAGGTCGCGACGATGAGCGACCTGCTGACCGTCGTCAACCGCAACATCGACGACGTCGAGGACATCGAGGAGTACGTCGCCCGCGAGCAGGGCGCCGAGGCCGCGGACCCGACCGCCCCGCGCGAGGCCGGCGCCTGACCCGTCCTGCTGACAGCGCCGTCGGCTGACCGCCAGACTGCGGACATGTCCCGGGTGATCGTGGTCGGCGCCGGCGTGGTCGGCCTGACCTGCGCGGTCCGCCTGCTCGAGGCCGGCCTGCGCGTCGACGTCGTCGCGCGCGACCTGCCGGCCGAGACCACCTCGGCCGTCGCGGCGGGGCTCTGGTACCCCTACCGCGGGCTACCGCAGGATCGGGTGACCGAGTGGGCGCGCGCGTCGTACGCCGCCTTCGCCGCGCTCGCGGCGTCGCCGGACCTCGGGGGCGAGCCGGAGTCCGGCGTCCGCATGGTGCCGGGCACCGAGGTCCACGCGGACGGTGCGGCCGACCCCTGGTGGCGGGCCGGCGTGCCGGGTCTGGAGGCCGCCGAGACCGTCCCGCCAGGCTGGGCCGGTGGCTGGTCCTTCCGGGCTCCGGTCGCGGACATGACGACCTACCTGCCCTGGCTCGCGGGTCGGGTCGACGCGCTCGGCGGCACGGTCACGCGCCTCAGCCTGGCGGCGCTGCCGAGCGCGACGCTGGTGGTCAACTGCGCCGGCCTGGGCGCGCGCCGCCTCGGCGCGGACCGGACGGTGGTGCCGGTGCGCGGGCAGGTCGTGGTGCTGGAGCAGTTCGGGCTGGACCGCTGGTGGCTGGACGCCAGCGGCCCGACGTACGTCGTGCCGCGCGAGCGGGACGTCGTGGTGGGCGGCACCGAGGTCGAGGGGGAGTGGAGCCGGATGCCGTCGCCGGCGGCCGCCGCGGAGATCCTCGAGCGGGCGGCGAGCCTGGTGCCCGGGATCGGCAGCGCGCGGGTGCTGCGGCACCGCGTGGGTCTGCGGCCGGTGCGCCCGTCCGTGCGGCTGGAGCGGGTCGGCGACGTCGTGCACTGCTACGGCCACGGCGGCGCCGGTGTCACGCTGAGCTGGGGTGTCGCGGAGGAGGTCGTGGGCCTGGTCGGCGGCTAGGGCCCCGCCGGGCCGGCACCCCGCGCTACAGGCGGGTGACGGCGACGACCGCCCGGGGCGCGATGGCGCCGTAGACGTGGGGGTAGGTCTCGGCCACGTCGGGCGCCGGCGGCTCCTCCACGACGGGGGCGCCGAGGAGGTCGGTGTCGATCTCCAGCAGCACGAGCGGCTCGGCGACGTCGGCGTAGAACGCCGACCGCACGCCCTCCCACTGGTCCGCGCGGCTGGCGTGGATGAAGCCCTCCTCCTCCAGCGTCACCCCGCGCGTGGACGTCGTGTAGGCGCCGGACGCCTGGGCGGCCTCCCAGTCGGCGAGTGTCGCGATGTGGAAGATGCGCATGGGCCCATCGTGGCAGGCGGCCGACCCGGCCGGTCAGCGCCTGCGCCACACCGAGACGTGCTTGGCGCTGGCGTCCGTGAACGGGCTGCGGTCCCAGTCGGCCCAGCGCGACTCGAGCTCCATCCCGGCGATCCGGGCCATCAGGTCGAGCTCGGTGGGCCAGACCTTGCGGAAGGGGATCGACCGGCGGCGGTAGATCTCGCCGTCGGTCGAGGAGTAGTGGTGCGACCAGGAGAGCTGGGTCGCCGCGTCGTGCTCGTCGACGCCCACGTGCCCGTCGGTGTGGTCGAAGACGACGAAGCGCTCGCCGACGTGGGGCACGCCGACCTCGATGAGGAAGCGGCCCCCGCGCTCGAGGTGGGCGGCGGCGTTCTCGAAGACCGCGACCTGGTCGTCCTGGCTCGTGACGTTGCCGATCGTGTTGAAGACGAGGAAGACCAGGCCGAACCTGCCCTCGACCCGCGTCGACGTCATGTCGCCGACCGCCACCTCGATCCGCTCCGCGCCGGGCTTGGCGCGCAGCTGGTCGACCATCGCCTGCGACAGCTCGATGCCCTGCACGGGCACGCCGCGCTCGCTCAGCGGCAGCGCCACCCGGCCGGTCCCGATCGCCAGCTCGAGCGCGGCCTGCCCGTCGGCGAGCTCGGCGAGGAGGTCGACCGTCGGGCCGAGCACCTCCGGCGAGAACATCTCGTCGTCAGGGTCGTCGTAGTGCTCCGCGACGCCGACGTCGAAGAAGTTCTCCCGCATGCCGCCATCGTGGTGCCGGGTGGGGCCGCGCGCGACCGAGTTTCGCTCAGAACAGCCGGTGCGAGGGGTCGTCGAGGCCGCGCAGGGCGTCGTAGTCGACGACGGCGCAGGCGATGCCGCGGTCCGTGGCGAGGACGCGGGCCTGGGGCTTGATCTCCTGCGCGGCGAAGATGCCGCGCACCGGGGCCAGCAGCGGGTCGCGGTTGAGCAGCTCGAGGTAGCGGGTGAGCTGCTCGACGCCGTCGATCTCGCCGCGACGCTTGATCTCGACCGCCACGGAGGCGCCCTCGGCGTCGCGGCACATGAGGTCGACGGGCCCGATGGCGGTCGGGTACTCGCGGCGCACCAGCGTCAGGCCGGGGGAGAGCGTCGCCGGGTGCTCGGCGAGCAGCTCCTGGAGGTGCTTCTCGACGCCGTCCTTCTGCAGGCCGGGGTCGACGCCGAGCTCGTGGGTCGACTCGTGGTGGATCTCCTCGAACAGGATCCGCAGGGTGTCGTCGGTCTTGGGGTTCGTGACCGTCCACTCGGGGCGACCGTCCTCGGTGGTGCCCTCGCGCAGGGTGCAGGGCGGCGACATCCAGTTGAGCGGCTTGTAGGAGCCGCCGTCGGAGTGCACCAGCACCGACCCGTCGGCCTTGATCATCAGCACCCGGGTCGCCATCGGCAGGTGGGCGGTCAGCCGGCCCGCGTAGTCGACCTGGCACGTGGCAACGACGAGTCTCACGGGCGAGGAATCTACCCGGACGGCCCCCGACGCCCGCGGGCGGGAGATTGGATCGTTCCTAAGTTACTGGCGAGTGAACTAGTTCACTGCCAACCACGGCGGTCCCGTGCCACCATGCGCGCCATGACGAGTGCAGCGTCTCCTTCGCGCCCCTTCCAGACCATCGGGATCCTCGGCCTCGGCACCATGGGTGCCGGCATCGCCGAGGTGTTCGCCAGGCACGGGTACGCCGTCGTCGGCGTCGAGAAGGACGAGGACGCCCTCGCTCGTGGCCGGCAGTACCTCGAGCACTCCACCGCCCGCGCGGTGAAGAAGGAGAAGCTGAGCGAGGCCGAGCAGGCCGAGCTGCTGGGCCGCATCACGTTCACCACGGAGATCAAGGACCTCGCCGGCGCCGACCTGGTCGTCGAGGCGGTCGTGGAGTCCCTGGAGACCAAGAAGGCGCTCTTCCGCGAGCTCGACGGCATCGTCGGCGCCGAAACCGTGCTCGCCACCAACACCTCCAGCCTCTCGGTCACCGAGATCTCGACCGCCAACTCCCGACCGGGTCGGGTCGTCGGCGTGCACTTCTTCAACCCCGCCCCGGTGCAGGAGCTCGTCGAGGTGGTGCGCACCGTCGTCACCGAGGAGCAGGTGCTCGACGACGTCACGGCGCTCATCAGCGGCATCGGCAAGACGGCGGTGGTCTGCGGCGACAAGGCCGGCTTCATCGCCAACACGCTGCTCTTCGGCTACCTCAACCACGCCGTCTCGATGTACGAGGGCCGCTATGCCAGCCGCGAGGACATCGATGCCGCCATGCGCTTCGGCTGCGGCTACCCGATGGGCCCGCTGGCGCTGCTGGACCTGATCGGTCTCGACACGGCGTACGAGATCCTGGAGACGATGTACCGCCAGGGCCGCGACCGCCTGCACGCGCCCGCCCCGGTCCTCAAGCAGATGGTCACCGCCGGCTGGTTGGGCCGCAAGACCGGTCGCGGCTTCTACACCTATGAGGCGCCCGACAGCCCGGTCGTCGTCCCCGACGACCGCACGCCGTCCGCCGACGCGAAGCCGCAGCTGCGCCACGACATCGCGCGGGTCGGCGTCGTCGGCACCGGCACGATGGCGACCGGCATCGTCGAGGTCTTCGCCAAGGCCGGGTACGACGTGCTCTTCGTCGGCCGCGGCCAGGAGAAGCTCGACGGGGTCGTCGCCGCGATCACCAGGAGCTTCGACAAGCAGATCCAGCGCGGCCGGGCCACCGAGGACGCCAAGGCGGAGGTGCTGGGCCGGATCGCCGGGACGCTCGCGCTCGACGACCTCGGGGACGTCGACCTGGTCGTCGAGGCCATCGCCGAGGACCTCGCGATCAAGACCACGCTCTTCGAGAACCTCGACGAGATCTGCAAGCCCGGAGCGATCCTCGCGACGACCACCTCGAGCCTGCCGATCATCGCCTGCGCCCAGGCGACCTCGCGACCGCAGGACGTCATCGGCATGCACTTCTTCAACCCCGCCCAGGTGATGAAGCTCGTCGAGGTCGTCTCGACGGTCGTGACCTCCGAGGCGGTCACCGAGACCACGCGGGCGCTCTGCGCGAGCCTCGGCAAGGTCGCCGTCTCCTGCGGAGACCGGGCCGGCTTCATAGTCAACGCGCTGCTCTTCCCCTACCTCAACGACGCGGTGAAGATGCTCGAGGCGCACTACGCGACCGCCGACGACATCGACACCGCGATGAAGCAGGGGTGTGCGCTGCCGATGGGGCCCTTCGAGCTGCTCGACGTGGTCGGCAACGACGTGTCGCTGGCGATCCAGCGCGAGCTCTACCTGGAGTTCCGCGAGCCGGGCTTCGCGCCCGCGCCGCTGCTGGAGCACCTCGTCACGGCCGGCTACCTCGGCCGCAAGACCAAGCGCGGGTTCCGGGACTACTCCGCGCGCTGACCTGGCATCGCCGTGCCCCTCGGGGGGTACGACGATGGTCATGGGAGTTGAAACCGGACGCATCACCACCGACATCCCGGCCCGGCTGGACCGGCTGCCCTGGGCGCGGTGGCACTGGCTGATCGTCGTCGGACTCGGGACGGTCTGGATCCTCGACGGCCTCGAGGTCACGATCGTGGGCTCGATGTCCGACGCGCTCAAGGACCCGGACACGGGTCTGGGCCTGAGCAGCTGGGACGTCGGCTTCGCCGGCGCGATCTACGTCGCCGGTGCCTGCATCGGCGCGCTGTTCTTCGGGCAGCTCACCGACCGGTTCGGCCGCAAGAAGCTCTTCCTCGTCACGCTGGCGGTCTACATGTGCGCGACCGTGCTCACGGCGTTCTCGATGGCGCCGTGGTGGTACTTCATGGCGCGCTTCTTCACCGGCTTCGGCATCGGCGGCGAGTACGCCGCCATCAACTCCGCGATCGACGAGCTGATCCCGGCGAAGTTCCGCGGCCGCGTCGACATCGGGATCAACGGCTCCTACTGGGTGGGGGCGGCCGGCGGCGCGCTGCTGACGATCCCGCTCCTCGACCCGACGGTGGTCCCGGCCGAGTGGGGCTGGCGCCTCGCGTTCGGGCTCGGCGCCATCCTGGCGGTCGGCATCCTCCTGGTCCGGCGCAACGTGCCGGAGAGCCCGCGCTGGCTCTTCATCCACGGCCGCGAGGAGGAGGGCGAGCGCATCGTCCGCGAGATCGAGGAGACCGTCGAGCACGAGTCCGGGCATCGGCTCGAGGGCGTCGACGAGACGATCACGATCCGGCAGCGCAAGACGATCCCGTTCACGATGATCGCCCGCACGGTGTTCACGCTCTACCCGAAGCGCACGGTCCTGTGCTTCTCGCTGTTCGTCGGCCAGGCGTTCCTCTACAACGCGTTCTTCTTCACCTACGGCGACACACTCAGCACGTTCCTCGGCGTCGACCAGACCGGCTACTACATCGCGGCGTTCGCGGTCAGCAACTTCGCCGGCGCGCTGCTGCTGGGGCCGCTGTTCGACCGGGTCGGCCGGGTCCGGATGATCACGTTCACCTACGTGATCTCGGGCGCGCTGCTCGGCGTGACCGGCTTCCTGCTCGGCTCGGTGACGGCGCTGTCGCTGACGATCCTCGGTGCGGTGATCTTCTTCTTCGCCTCGGCGGGCGCGAGCTCGGCGTACCTCACCGCGAGCGAGGTCTTCCCGATGGAGACCAGGGCGCTGTGTATCGCGTTCTTCTACGCCATCGGCACGGCCGTCGGCGGCATCAGCGGCCCGCTGCTGTTCGGCTACCTCATCGACCAGGCCTCCGCCGACAAGGACATCACCGGCATCGCGATCGGCTACTTCATCGGCGCCGTCCTGATGATCGGTGCCGGCATCGTCGCAGCGTTCCTCGGCGTCAAGGCGGAGGGCCGCTCCCTGGAGAGCATCGCCCAGCCGCTGACCGTCGCCGAGGACGACGACCAGCAGGACGAGCGGGCTGGGGCGTCCACGTAGGCTGGCGGCATGATGGGCGTCATCCTGGTCCTGCTCGTGATCTCCGTGGTCGCGCTCGTCGTCGCCCAGCGCCGCTCCCGGCAGCGTGAGCTCGAGCGCCGGGAGGCCGAGCTGGCGCCGGTGCGCCAGCTGACCTTCGAGGACGTCACCGCTCTCGGCGAGCAGCTGCGCGAGCTCGACGTCGACCTGGCGGGCCGGCAGCTGGACGAGGGTGAGCGCGCGGACTACCAGCGCGCGCTGGACGCCTACGAGGCGGCGAAGACCGCGGCCGACGCGATCGCGCAGCCCGACGACGTCCGCCACGTCACCCAGATCCTCGACGACGGGCGCTACGCGATGGCATGTGTCCGGGCCCGGGTCGCGGGCGAGGCGCTGCCGGTGCGCCGGCCGGCGTGCTTCTTCGACCCGCGCCACAGCACGGCCGTCACCGACGTGCTCTGGGCACCGCCGGGCGGCGCGCCGCGCGACGTCCCCGCCTGCGCCCTCGACGCCGAGCGGGTCCGGGTCGGAGCCGACCCCGACTCCCGGATGGTGATGGCCGGCGCCCAGCGGGTCCCCTACTACCAGGCCGGCCCGGCCTACGCGCCCTACGCCGCCGGCACGTTCGGCGGCCTCGGCCCGATCCTCTTCACCGGCCTCCTGTTCGGCGGCCTCGGCGGCTTCGACATGGTCGGCGACGGACTCGGCGCGGTCGGCGATGGCATCGGCGACGGCATCGGGGACATCGGCGACGGCATCGGGGACATCGGCGACGGGATCGGCGACGCCTTCGGCGACTTCGGCGGCTTCGACTTCTGACCGTGCTCGCGCTCGCCGGTGCCCGAGCACGTGGGCGTCGTGGTCCGCGACCCGGCGTGCCTACGGGGCCCGGGTGCTGGCGGTCGAGTGCCGCCCGGCAGACTTCCGGTGGACCTGCGAGCACTTCCGCGACCGGCTCGCGGTCGTGCTGCGAGACCGTGACCTGAGCCCGAGGGGAGTCCACGCGTGGTGCTGAGGGAGAGCGGCCTGCACGTCACGACGATGGGGGAGAGCGGCCCGCTGATCGCCTTCTGCCACGGGCTCTTCGGCCAGGGCAAGAACTGGACGACGATCGCCAAGGCGTTCGCCGACGACCACCGGGTGCTGCTCGTCGACATGCCGCACCACGGTCGCTCGGTGTGGCCCGACCACTTCGACTACGTCGACGTCGCCGACCGGGTCGCGGCGCTCTTCGACCCCGCCGACCCGGTCGCGCTGGTCGGCCACTCGATGGGCGGCAAGGCCGCGATGGTGCTCGCGCTGCGGCACCCCGACCTCGTCGAGCGGCTCTGCGTCGTCGACGTCTCCCCGGTCGACTACGAGGAGCGCAGCGAGTTCACCGGCTACATCGCGGCGATGCGCGCCCTGGACCTCGACGCGCTCGAGCGTCGCAGCGACGCCGACGAGGCGCTCGCCGAGGCCGTCCCCAACACCACGGTGCGCAGCTTCCTGCTCCAGAACCTCCGCCGCGGGGACGACGGCTGGTCCTGGCAGCCCAACCTCCCGGTCCTCGACCGCGACCTCGCCGCGCTCGCCGACTGGCCCGAGGAGGCGCTGGCCGGGGCAGCGCCGTACGACGGTCCGACGCTGTGGGTGGCCGGGCAGACGTCGGCCTACGTGCAGCAGGAGTACGCCGCGTCGATGGAGCGGTGGTTCCCCCGGGTGCGCAAGGTGACGATCAAGGACGCGGGCCACTGGGTGCACTCCGAGCAGCCCGCGGTCTTCACCGAGGTGCTGCGCCGCTTCGTGCGGTGAGGCCGGGTCAGCTGGAGGCCTGGCGGGCGCGGTAGGCCGCGACCGCGTTGCGGTTGCCGCACGCGGTCGAGCAGAAGCGCCGCGAGCGGTTGCGCGAGAGGTCGAGGACGATGCCCTCGCAGGTCTCGTCGGCGCAGAGGCCGAGGCGGGACATCTCGTCGTCGCGGACGACGTCGATCATCGCCATCGCGGTGTCGACGACGATCCGGGTCGCGGGGTCGGCGTCGTTGGCGACGCCGTGCAGGTGCCAGTCCCAGGCGCCGTGCCGCACGAGCTGCGGGGTGGTGCCGGACTCGGCCAGCAGCTCGTTGACGATCTCCGCGGCGCGGTCGCGCTCCGCGCTGAGCAGCTCGTAGAGGATGGGGCGCACCGCCCGGACGCTCTCGAGCTCCCGCTCGCCGGCCGCTCGGCGGCTGGCTTGCATGTGCTCGGCGTACCAGAAGTCGAGGTCCTCGACGGTGGTCAGCGTGTCGGTGCCCACTGCGGAGTTCGCCAGTGCCACGGCAGCCTGCAGCACCAGCGTGGTGTCATCTGTCAAAGGCACGGTCGCAGATTACTGGCTTGACAGGTGGCCTGGCGGCGGATCGTCGGAATCTCCCCGTTAGCATGAGATGTGACCGACCTCGCCCGCGACACCTCCACCCCCGAGCAGGCCGCCGAGGGCGGTCGTCTCGCGAGCGGGCTCGGGTTCGCCCTGCTGTCCGCGTCGGCCTTCGGCATGTCCGGAGCCCTCGCCCGCGAGCTCCTCGGCACCGGCTGGAGCGCCGGGGCGATCGTGCTCGTCCGGGTCGGCATCGCGGCCGTGGTGGTCCTCCCGTTCGGCCTCGCATCGCTGCGCTGGCGCTGGGTGCTGCTGCGCCGCAACGCCTGGGTGATGCTCGTCTACGGCGCGCTCGCGGTCGCGGGTGCCCAGTTCTGCTACTTCTCGGCCGTCCAGCACATGCAGGTGGGGCCCGCACTGCTCATTGAGTACACCGCGCCGGCAGCGGTGGTCGTGTGGCTGTGGCTGCGCCACGGCCAGCGGCCGGGCCCGATCACGCTCGTCGGCGCCGGCCTGGCTGCGCTCGGGCTGGTGCTGGTGCTCGACCTGCTCTCCGGTGCCGACCTCAGCCTGCCCGGCGTGCTCTGGGCGCTGGCCGCCATGGTCGGCGCGGCGACCTACTTCGTCATCTCGGCCGACGAGGGCAACGGGCTGCCGCCGCTGGTGCTGGCTGCCGGCGGCCTCGTCGTCGGCACGCTCACCCTCGGACTGCTCGGCCTCGTGGGGCTGCTGCCGATGCGCGCGTCGACCGACAGCGTCACGTACGCCGGCACGACGGTCGCGTGGTGGGTCCCGATGGTCGTGCTGGGCGTGGTGACCGCCGCGATCGCCTACACCGCGGGCATCGCCGCCAGCCGGCGGCTCGGCTCCCGGCTGGCCTCGTTCGTGGCGCTGACCGAGGTGCTCGCCGGCGTCTTCTTCGCCTGGCTGCTGCTCGACGAGCTGCCGCGGCCGGTGCAGCTGCTCGGCGGCCTGCTGATCCTCGGCGGCGTGGTCTTCGTCAAGCTCGGCGAGAAGGACACCGCTGCGGTCGCTACAGCTGGTCCTGTCGTCTGACCCAGACCTCGCGCACCAGCATCAGGATCGAGGCGGCCGTCGGGATCGCCAGCAGCGCGCCCACGACCCCGAAGAGCGCCGCACCGACCAGCGCCGCGATCACGGTGACCGCGCCCGGCACGTCGACCGACTTCGACATCACCCGCGGGTAGATGACGTAGTTCTCGACCTGCTGGTAGATCACGTAGAAGATCAGGCACGCGACGCCGATCTTCCAGTCGGTGGCGAACGCGATCGCGGTGACGATCACGGCGCCGATCGTGGCGCCGATCATCGGGATCACGTCGAGCAGCGCCACCACGAACGCGAGCGCCACGGCGTACTGCCCGAGCCCCGCGACGAACAGGAACACCAGCGACGAGATGCCCGCGCACATCGCGACCAGGAACGCCCCGGAGACGTAGCCACCGACGCTCCGCACGATCCGGTCGCCGAGCCGGCCCACCCGGTCGCGGCGGCTGGCGGGGGCGAGACGGTAGATCGCCGCCTTCGTGGTCTGCAGCGAGGCCAGGAAGTAGAGCGTCAGCACGATGATGATGAAGCCGTTGAAGAGCGCGCCCAGCACCGCGAGCCCGACACCGACCGCGCCGCCGAAGATGGCGCTCAGGAAGTCGCCGCCGGTGACGTAGTCCTGGACCTTGTCGATGATGTCGTACTCGTCGTCGAGCCGCTGCACCTGACGGTTGCGCTGCAGCTCGGCGAACCACTCGGGTGCGTTCTCGGTGAGCGTGCGCACCTGGTCGGCGATGACCGGGACGATCGCGACGAGGAAGAGGGTCAGCGCGGCGAGGAACGCCAGGATCACCGTGATCACGGCGTACGAGCGGCGCATGCCCCGGCGCTCGAAGAACTCCACCGACGGGTTCAGGCCCGCCGCGAGGAACAGGGCGACGACGATCAGCATCAGCGTCGAGCCGACCGCCTGGATGCGCATCGCCAACCAGATCGCGAGCAGCACGCCGGCCCCGCCGAAGAAGCCGACGTAGAACGGCGCGTGCCGGTCGAGGGGCGGCCCCGGCTCGCCGAGGTACTCGTCGCCGGTCGGGATGCCCCCGTCGCCCTCGGCGGCGGGCTCCTCCTCGACCGGTGCCGGGGCCTCGCTCACTCCTCGTCCTTGGTGAAGCCCGAGATGACCTCGTGCAGCGACGCGAGCTGCGCGGTGATCGCGTCGCGTCGCTTGGTGAGCCGGTCGACGTCGGCGCGCACGGCGGCCGCCTGGCGCTCCGCCTCGGCGGCACCGGTCGACGTGATCGACTCGGCGTGCGTGCGGGCCGTCGTGACCACCTGCTCGGCCTCGCGTCGGGCCCGCGCGAGCAGCGCCTCGGCCTCGGTCGAGGCCTGGGCCCGGTGCTCGTTGGCCTGCGCGGTCGCCGCGCGGGCGCGCTCCTCGGCGGCCTCCGCCCGCTGCTCGGCCTCGTCGACGAGGCGCTTGGTCTCGGCGGTCGCGGTCGCGTGCTGGTCGGCGGCCTCGCGGGCCAGCCGCTCCTTCTCGACGGCGAGCGTCCGCTGCGCCTCGAGCACCTCGCGGTCCGCCCCCGCACGCAGCTGCTCGGCCTCGCGACGGGCGGACGTGCGCAGCTCGTTGGCCTCCTGAGCCGCGGCGAGCAGCAGCTGGGCGGAGTTGCGCTGGGCGGTGGCGACCATGTCGGCGGCCTCGCTGCGCGCCAGCTCACGCTCCTGCTCGGCGTCGGCGATGAGCCGGGACCGGTGCTCGTCGAGCTCCTTGAGCTGCACCAGCCGCATGTCCTCGGCCTCCCGGGCGGCGTCGGCCCGGATGGCCTTGGCGTCGCGGGCGGCCTGCTCGCGGATCTCCGCGGCGTCGCGGGTGGCGATCTCGCGGACCTCGGCCGCCTCCTCCTCGGCGAGGCGCAGCATGGCGCTCGCGCGACCACCGAGGCCGGCGTACGACGGGTTCTTGTTCTCCTCCAGCTCGGCGCTGAGGTGCTTGACCTGATCCTCGAGCTCGAGGACACGGCGCTCGGACTCGCTGAGGCTGGAGCTGAGGCCGGACTTCTCCGCGGTGAGCTGGCGCAGCCGCGTGTCGACCGCGTCGCGGTCGTAGCCGCCGCGGCGGACCACCGGGATCGCACTGGGTGCGGCGGCCTGGGCGCGCGGCGGGAGCACCGGCGCCGGGGTCGGCACGGGACCCGGCGCGGACGCGGGCGCAGGCGTCTCGGCCTGGGGCTCCGGCTCCACCGGGGCCTCGGCGGGGGTCTCGGCGTGGGGCGTGGGCGCCGTCGGCGCCGTGGGCTCCTCGGCCTCGATCAGCTGCTCGGCGGGCGACGGTTCGTCCCGCCCGGGCACGGCCGGCATCACCTGCGTCGCGTCGTCGGCCGCGGCGCGGGCCTGGTCCTCTTCCGGCTCCTGGTCGTCGAAGATGGACAGTCCCTGGTCGCTCATCGCGGAGCTTCTCCTTCGGCAGTCGGTGTGTCGTGGGCCAGTCTGGCGGATCAGCCGAGAACAACCCACCCCGACCCGGCACGATCTCGTACCGGATCGGGGCGGGGCCGACGAATGAGGCGGCGACCTCGGTGCGGCTAGACGCCGCGGAACCGGTTGATCGCCTCCAGGTGCTGGTCGCGCATCTCGTGGTCGCGGACGCCCAGACCCTCCTCGGGGGCCAGGCAGAGGACGCCGACCTTGCCCTGGTGGGCGTTCTGGTGGACGTCGAGCGCGGCCTGGCCGACCTCGGCGAGCGGGTAGGTCTGCGACAGCGTCGGGTGGATCTTGCCCTTCGCGATGAGACGGTTGGCCTCCCACGACTCGCGGTAGTTGGCGAAGTGCGAGGAGATGATCCTCTTGAGGTTCATCCACAGGTAGCGGTTGTCGTACTCGTGCATGTAGCCCGAGGTGGACGCGCAGGTGGTGATCGTGCCGCCCTTGCGGGTCACGTAGACGCTGGCGCCGAACGTCTCGCGGCCGGGGTGCTCGAAGACGATGTCGATGTCCTCGCCGCCGGTGAGCTCACGGATCTTGGCGCCGAAGCGCTTCCACTCCTTCGGGTCCTGGGTGTGCTCGTCCTTCCAGAACTGGTAGCCCTCCTCGGAGCGGTTGATGATCAGCTCCGCGCCCATCGAGCGGGCGATGGCGGCTTTCTCCTCGTTGGAGACCACGCAGACCGGGGTGGCGCCGCCGTTGAGGGCGTACTGCGTGGCGAAGCCGCCGAGGCCGCCGGAGGCGCCCCAGATCAGGACGTTGTCGCCCTGCTTCATGTCGCCGCCGTTCTTGCTGACCAGCTGGCGGTACGCCGTGCAGTTGACCAGGCCCGGGGACGCGGCCTCCTCCCAGGTCAGGTGCGCCGGCTTGGGCATCAGCTGGTTGGCCTTGACCAGCGCGACGTCGGCGAGGCCGCCGAAGTTGGTCTCGAAGCCCCAGATCCGCTGCTGCGGGTCGAGCATCGTGTCCCCGTGGCCGTCGGGATCCTCGAGCTCCACCGAGAGGCAGTGCGCGACGACCTCGGTGCCGGGCTGCCACTTCGTGACGCCGGGACCGGTCTTGAGCACCACGCCGGCGAGGTCGGAGCCGACCACGTGGTAGGGCAGGTCGTGCCGCTTGGTGAGCGGGGAGAGCCGGCCGTAGCGCTCCAGGAAGCCGAACGTCGAGACCGGCTCGAAGATCGAGGTCCACACGGTGTTGTAGTTGATCGCGGAGGCCATCACCGCCACCAGCGCCTCGCCCGGGCCGAGCTCGGGCAGCGCCACGTCCTCGACGTGCAGGGACTTGCGCGGGTCCTTCTCCTTGCTCGAGAGGCCCTCGAACATGTCGACCTCGTCCTTGTGGACGGTGGCGGCGCGGTAGTGGTCCGGGATGTCGAGGTTCGCGAAGTCGCCGGCGGCGGTGTCGCCGGCCAGGATCGCGTCGAGGATGTGCTGCACGTCGGCTCCTGGGTGGGTCAGGGTCGGGCTGTTGGCGGGAGATTACCCACCGGTAACTCGGGGCGACACCTCCTGTGACATGTCCCTCAGTGCCCGGCGCTCGCGGGCTGCACCAGCTCCACGAGGACGCCGCCGGCGTCCTTGGGGTGGATGAAGTTGATCCGCGAGTCCGAGGTGCCGCGCCGAGGCTCGTCGTACAGCAGGCGGAGCCCGCGCTCGCGCAGGATCGCGCTGACCGCCTCGACGTCGGTGACCCGGTAGGCCATCTGCTGGATGCCGGGTCCGCTGCGGTCGAGGAACTTCGCGATCGTGGACTGCTCGTTCAGCGGCGCGAGCAGCTGGATGCAGGAGCCGGAGTCGCCGACCGCCATCATCGCCTCACGCACGCCCTGCTCCTCGTTGACCTCCTGGTGCGCCAGCCGCATGCCGTAGGTTCCCTCGTAGAAGGCGATCGCCGCATCGAGGTCGGGCACGGCGATGCCGACGTGGTCGATGGCGGTGAACAGGTGCGCGGCGGCGTCGAGGCCGGTCGAGGTGCTCATGCCGCTCATGGTCGTACGGCGTGCGGCCCGCGGCGAGCGCGTGTGACCTTTTCCACCCTCGCCGGTGCTCCGCCCCGTGGGTAGTGTCGGCCAGAGTTCCCCCTGTTCCTCGCTGCCCACTCCTGGAGGCTCTCCATGTCCGGTCCGTCCGTCATCGTCGCTGGTGCGCGCACCCCGATCGGCCGCCTGTCCGGCAGCCTCAAGGACTTCTCCGCCGCCGAGCTCGGTGGGGTCGCGATCAAGGGCGCGCTGGAGAAGGCCGGCGTCTCCGGCGACCAGGTCGACTACGTGATCATGGGTCAGGTGATCCTGGCCGGCGCCGGCCAGAACCCCGCCCGGATCGCGGGCGTCAAGGGCGGCATCCCCATGAACGTCCCCTCGATCACGATCAACAAGGTCTGCCTCTCGGGCCTCAATGCGATCGCGCTGGCCGACCAGCTGATCCGCGCCGGCGAGGTCGACATCGTGGTGGCTGGCGGCATGGAGTCGATGACCAACGCCCCGCACTTCCTGCCGAAGTCGCGCGAGGGCATCAAGTTCGGTGACGTGAAGCTCGTGGACTCGATGGCCTACGACGCCCTCTTCGACCAGTTCACCTCGCAGGCGATGGGCCTGCTCACCGAGGAGTGCAACGCCGCCGCGGCGAACCTGACCCGCGACGAGCAGGACGAGTTCGCGGCCCAGTCGCACCAGAAGGCCGCCGTCGCCTGGAAGAACGGCGTCTTCGACGACGAGGTCGTGCCGGTCGAGATCCCGCAGCGCAAGGGCGACCCGATCCAGTTCGCCACCGACGAGGGCGTCCGCGGCGACACGACCGCCGAGTCGCTCGGCAAGCTCCGTCCGGCGTTCTCCAAGGAGGGCACGATCACGGCCGGCTCGTCGTCGCAGATCTCCGACGGCGCCGCCGCGGTCGTCGTGATGAGCAAGGCGAAGGCCGAGGAGCTCGGCCTGGAGTGGCTGGCCGAGATCGGCGCCCACGCCCAGGTCGCGGGCCCGGACTCCTCGCTCCAGCTGCAGCCGGCCGCCGCGACGGCCAAGGCGTGCGAGAAGGAGGGCATCGCCGCGACCGACCTCGACCTGGTGGAGTTCAACGAGGCGTTCGCCGCCGTCGGCATCTCCTCCGCGCGCGAGCTCGGTCTCGACAACGCCAAGGTCAACGTCAACGGTGGCGCGATCGCCCTGGGCCACCCGGTCGGGATGTCCGGCACCCGCGTCGTGCTGCACCTGGCCCTCGAGCTCAAGCGCCGTGGCGGCGGCGTGGGCGCCGCGGCCCTGTGCGGCGGCGGCGGCCAGGGCGACGCGCTGATCGTGCGTGTCCCGAAGAGCTGACTCCGTCGCCGACCTGGTCGGGCGCGCCCGCGAGGGTGACGCCCGGTCGGTCGCCCGGCTGATCTCACTGGTCGAGGACGAGTCGCCGCTGCTCCGCGAGGTGGCGGCGGCCCTCGCCGCGCACCCCGGCCACGGGCACGTCGTCGGCATCACCGGTGCCCCGGGCGTCGGCAAGTCGACGCTCACCAGCGCGCTCGTGGCCCGGCTGCGCCGGGACGACCGGCGGGTCGGGGTGCTGGCGGTGGACCCGTCGTCGCCCTTCACCGGGGGCGCGCTGCTCGGTGACCGGGTGCGGATGCAGGACCACACGCTCGACCCCGAGGTCTACATCCGCTCGATGGCGTCCCGTGGCCATCTCGGCGGGCTGGCGTGGAGCACCCCGCAGGCGCTGCGGGTCCTCGACGCCGCCGGCTGCGACGACCTGCTCGTCGAGACCGTGGGCGTCGGGCAGAGCGAGGTCGAGGTCGCCGGGCTCGCCGACACCACGCTCGTGGTGCTCGCGCCCGGGATGGGCGACGGGATCCAGGCGGCGAAGGCCGGACTGCTGGAGGTCGGCGACGTCTACGTCGTCAACAAGGCCGACCGCGACGGCGCCCAGCAGGTGCGCCGCGACCTGCGCTCGATGCTCTCGCACGCCGCTCGCGGTGAGGACGACTGGGCGCCGCCGATCGTGCCCACGGTCGCGCACGACGGCCAGGGGCTCGACGAGGTCGTCGCCGAGGTGGCGCGGCACCGGACCTGGCTGGTCGGCAGCGGCGAGCTCCTGCGACGCCGTACCCGCCGCGCGCGCGGCGAGATCGAGGCGATCGCGGTGACCGCGCTCCGCAGTAGGTGGGCCGACGTCCACGGCCGCCACGAGCTCGATGAGCTCGCAGCGGCCGTGGTGGCGGGGGAGACCGACCCCTACGCCGCCGCCGACGAGCTGCTCGGCAGCGTCTCCGGCTGACGCACGCGGGTGTGGCCGGGCAGGAGCGCCGCCGCCACCGCCACCGCGGCGGTGGTCGCCACGAGGTAGACGAGGCTCGCGCCGAACGCCTCCACCATGCCCTGGTCGATCCGGCCGAAGAACACGATGCCCACCAGCGCCACGCCCAGCGCGTTGCCGACCTGCTGCCCGGTCGACGCGGTGCCCGACACGGTGCCGGCGTGCTCGGAGGCGACCGAGCCCATCACGGTGCCGACGAGCGCCGCGAGCGCGACGCCCATGCCGAGCCCGCCGACGGCCAGACCCGGCGCCAGCCACAGCACCGAGCCCCCGACGCCCACGTGCTCGACCGCGCCGAGCAGCAGCAGGTGGCCGAGGCCGAACGTCGCCGCCGCGCCGGCGATCGTCGCCCGCGCGCCGTACCTCGCGATGAGCGGTGCGGCATCCGCGGTGCCGACCATGTAGGCAGCGGCGACGATCGTGAAGACCGCGCCGGACGCCAGCGGGCCGAGGCCGCGGCCGTCCTGGAGGTAGAGCGCGAGGACGAGGAAGTAGGCCGCCATGCCCGTGAAGAGCAGGGCCTGACCGGCCAGGCCCGCCCGCACCCCGCGCGCGCCGAGCGCGTCGGGGTCGACCAGGGGTCGGACGCCGCGACGGCGCAGCGCCCGCCCGCGCAACCAGGCGAGGTCGGCGAGCAGCACCGAGCCGACCAGGCTGGCCCAGGTCCACAGCGGCCACCCCTGGCGCTGCCCCTCGATCAGCGGGAGCACCAGCGCCGTGAGGGCGGCGACGACCAGGGCCGCCTCCGCCACGTCGACCCGCGGTGCCCCGGCGATCCGGGTCTCGGGCAGCAGCCGGGGCGCCGCGGCGACCGCGGCCAGGCCGATCGGCACGTTGACGAGGAAGATCGCCCGCCAGCCGCTCCCGGCCAGGTCGAGGTGGATGAGCACGCCCCCGATCAGCTGGCCGGAGGCGGCCGCGACGCCCATGACGGTCGCGTAGGCGCCGAGCGCGCGGGCCCGGTGCGGTCCGGCGTACACGTCGCCGATCAGGGCCAGCACCGTCGGCGCGATCGCAGCCGCGGCCGCGCCCTGCACCAGGCGGGCGACCACCAGCGTGGTGGTGTCGGGGGCCAACCCGCACGCGGCGGAGCTCGCCACGAACAGCGCGGTGCCGAGCATGAAGACCCGGCGCCGGCCCCAGCGGTCGGCGACCCTGCTGGCGACGAGCAGCAGGCCGCCGAACGTCAGGCCGTAGCCGGCCACCAGCCACTCGAGGGCGGTGTTGTCGGCGTGCAGGTCGCGCTGCACCGACGGCAGCGCGACGTTGACGACGAAGAAGTCGAGGACGATGAGGAAGGTGCCGGTCAGCAGCACCGCGAGCGGGCCGCGCCGGAAGCTGATGTCTGTCATGACGACGTTCCTCCACCCTCCCGTAGCGGGAGGGTCAACCCCCTCGGCCGGGCCGGGAAATCAGCTGGACCCTCCGGTAGGGGGAGGGTGCAGAGTGGCGGCCATGACCGACCAGCTGAGCATCGGCGACTTCTCGCGGATGACCTTCCTGACCGTGAAGGCGCTGCGCCACTACCACGAGGTCGGGCTGCTCGAGCCGGCCCGGATCGACGAGCACAGCGGCTACCGCTACTACCGGCCGGAGCAGGTCGCGCAGGCGCGCCTCATCCGTCGCCTGCGCGACCTCGACCTGCCCGTCGACGACGTGCGGACCGCCCTGGCCGCGCCCGACGAGGAGTCGCGCGACCGGGTGATCGTCGCGCACCTCGAGCGGATGAGCCGCCAGCTCCAGGAGACCCAGGAGACCGTGGACTCCCTGCGCCGGATGCTCTCCGGCGAGGAGCGCCTCGAGGTGGTCCACCGCGACGAGGCCGCGTGCACGACGCTCGCGATCCGCGGGTGGGTGACCGGCGAGAGCGTCGTCGGCTGGTGGCTCGAGGCGTTCACCGAGCTGCACCGGCTGGTGCGCACCTCGGGGGTCGAGCGCACCGGCCCGGACGGTGCGGTCTTCCCGACCGAGTTCTTCGCCGAGGGGGAGTCCGAGATCGTGGCCTTCGTGCCCGTCGCGTCCGTCCCGCCGCTGCCCGGACGGGTCGAGGTGGTCGAACGCCCCGCAGCGCGCCACGCCGTCGCGACGTACGACGGCCCGATGGTCGACCTCGACAGCGCCTACTCGGCCGTCGGTCGCGCCGTCACCGAGCAGGCGCTGGCGGCCGACGGGCCGGTGGTCGAGCGCTACCTGCCGACCGGCGACCCCGAGGACCTGATCGCCCACGCGACCGAGGTGTGCTGGCCGGTGCGGTGACCACGCGCCGGTGGGTCGAAGGGCAAGAAGGGGACGAGGTCGCGGCTCCGGTCCCGTAGCCTCGCGCAGGTGAGCCTCCCGTTCGACCCGATCGACGAAGCCGCCCGCCAGTGGGGCAAGCGCTGGGAAGGCGTGCCGGCGATGCACGCCGTGACCTCCCTGATGAGGGTGCAGCAGCTCGTCATCGGAAGGCTCGACGCGATCCTCAAGCCGCACGGGCTGACGTTCGCGCGCTACGAGGCCCTGGTGCTGCTCACGTTCTCCTCCCGCGGGTCGCTGCCGCTCGGCAAGATGGGCGAGCGGCTCCAGGTGCATCCGACCTCGGTCACCTCGATCGTGCGCCGGCTCGAGTCGGCCGGCCTGGTGACCCGGCGCGCGCACCCCGACGACGGCCGGGCCGTGCTCGCGGAGATCACGGCCGGCGGACGGGAGCTGGTCGAGCGGGCCACGCGCGACCTGATCGACGCCGACTTCGCACTGGGCGCCCTGTCCGAGGACGACCTCGAGACGCTCTCGGCGCTGCTCACGCCGGTGCGCAAGGCCGCCGGGGACTTCTGAGGGCCGCATGGTCACCGCCGACGACGTCCGCCGCGTCGGCCTGGCCCTGCCCCGCGCCTACGAGTTCCACACCGGCGGCCGGGCCAAGCTCAAGGTCCGCCAGATCGTCTTCGTCGGCTTCAGCAAGGACGAGACGCTGATGGGCTTCGGCTACCCGAAGGACGCCCGTGACGGGCTGATCGAGTCCGACCCCGAGACGTTCTTCCTCCCGCCTGCGCGCGACCTGCGCTACCAGTGGGTGTGCGCGCGCCTCGACCGGCTGGACCCCGTCGAGATGCGCGAGCTGGTCATCGACGCCTGGCGGATGTGCACGCCGAAGATGCTGCACGACCTGCCCGAGCTCGATCCTCCTGCAGCTCAGGCGTGGGCCGCCGTCGACGCGGGGGAGTGGGACGAGCTGCAGGCACTGCTGCACCCCTACCTGCACTTCACCGACGGTGCCGTGGCGCTGCGCGGGCGCACGAACGTGATGACGCACCTGCGCAGCCACCCCACGCCGAAGCCGCCGACCGCCGTCGAGGTCCGCGACGGGCAGCTATATCGCTGGACCCGCTAGGGCCGACCTCGGGCACGATGGCGTCTGTGTCCCTGCCGACCCCGACCCTGGTCACCGACCGCCTGCGGCTGCGCCCGTTCGCGGCCTCCGACGCCGACGCGCTCTGGGCGCTGCACAGCGACGCCCACGTGCTGCGCTACTGGGACTCGCCGCCCTGGCGCGACCCGGCCCGTGCAGAGCGGTTCCTGGCGGCCAGCCGCCAGCTGGCGGAGGAGGGCACCGGCGCACGCCTGGCCGTCGACCGCGACGGGACCTTCATCGGATGGTGCAGCCTGAGCCGCTGGAGCCCCGACCACCGCAGTGCGGCGCTGGGCTTCTGCTTCGCCGCGCCTGCGTGGGGCCACGGCTACGCGACGGAGGCCGCGGGGGCGTTGCTGCGCTGGGCGTTCGAGGCGCTCGACCTCAACCGGGTGCAGGCCGAGACCGACACGCGCAACGCGGCGTCCGCGCGGGTCCTGGAGAAGCTCGGGTTCGTCCACGAGGGCACGCTCCGCGAGGACTGTGTCGTGGACGGCGACGTGTCGGACTCGTGGGTCTTCGGGCTGCTGCGGCGGGAATGGCAGCCGCCCGCCGCGGACCGGGGTCCACGACGGGCGGCTGCGGGTTGAGCGTGCGTCAGGTCAGGAGCCGCCACCCGGCTGGGTGACGCCGTTGACCTTCAGCGTGTACGGCGCGAACTGCTGCACCAGCTCGGTCGGGTCGTCGGTCGCGACGATCGCCACGACCTTGTCGAACGGCGCGCCCGCGGCCAGCTGGTGCCGGCTCAGGGACACGTGGTTGCGGCCGTCGAACTCGACCTGCAGCACGGCCGGGACCTTGCCCTCGCGGATGCCCACCAGCTTGAGGTTCCAGTTGGCCACCTCCGCCGGCCGGATCTGCGTGGGCGACTTGAACGGCGCCAGGCTGGACCCGTCGCTGATCGTGGTGCCGCCGACCGCCACGTCGTCGATCTCCAGGCCACCCTCGTTGACGCCACCGTCGCTGACGTACCGGAAGCTGAGCAGGATGGTCTTCCCGGCGTACGCCGAGAGGTCGAACGAGTGCGGCTCGAAGCCGTCCGTGGTGCCGTTGAGCGCCGGGCCGAACGGGCCGTCGACGGTCTTGTCGCCGGCGATCGAGGTGTAGGTCTTGCCGCCGTCGGTCGAGACCTGGACGTAGCCGTAGTCGTAGCCGAGCTCGGCGCCGTACTTCGCGAGGAAGGTCAGCGTCGGGTTCGTCGTCGGGACGGCGACCTGGGTGACCGCGGCCGCGTCGAGGTTGGTGTCGTTGCCCGACCACAGCACGGGGTTGCCCGCCCGGTCCGGGTCGTTGGACACGACCGTCCACTCCAGCGGCTGCTCGGGCAGGGTCGCCGCGCCGTCGAAGGTGAGCGAGCGCAGCTTGTTGCCCTTGAGGACCTTGCCGTCGGCACCGCGGAGCGCGACGTAGTCGGCGCCGTTGGGTGCGGCGCCGGGGGTGTCGTAGGACTCCGGGTTGTCGAGGTTGACCGTGGAGCGCAGGCTCGGCGTGGTCACCTTGTCCTTGCGCGCGCCGACGACGATCGCGTGCTTGGCGTCGCCGACGATGCGGTCGAGCAGCACCATCGACTGGTACTGGTGGATCAGCGTGTACGGGTCGTCGATGCCCTCGTCGGCGAGCTCCGCCGCCAGGCTGGCGATGCCCTGGCGCTCACCGTCGCGGTGCAGCGCCGACATGAAGTCGGTGCCGAACCGGTCGTAGAGGTAGAGCATCATCGAGTAGGCGTTGCCGTAGTCGGCGAGCACGGCCGCGGGGTTGGGGTCCTCGCCCCACAGCGTGAGCGAGTTCTGGGCGCCGCCGCAGTCACGCGGGTTGGGGTTGTACTGCGTCTGGACGTTGCCCCAGCCCTGGAAGCAGTTGATGTGGCTGTCGTTGCGCGGCTGGTCGATCGTCCTCGTGGCGTCGACGTAGCCGACGAGCGTCTGCGCGAAGTCAGAGAGGCCCTCGTTGATCCAGTTCGTCTCGAACGGGTCGGTGTAGTAGTGCAGCAGGTGCTGCCACTCGTGGGCGAACGTGCCCTCGTAGAGGTTCGGGCGCGCCGGGCGGCTCGTGCACGGGTCCGCGGTCGCCGCGTCCGCCGGGTTGTCACCGGTGCGGTGCGCCCAGTCGTAGGCGTCGATCGTCATCACGTTGCGGTCGAGCAGCTCGTTGAACTGCGCGGAGAAGAAGCCCGCGATGTAGGTCGAGGCGGCCGGGAAGTCGTAGTAGTTGTCGTCGCGGACGTTGTCGATCAGCGCGACCGTCTTGTCGCCGTCACCGGTGTAGTTGCCGCCGTTGCCGTTCTTGTCGGGGCCGAGGAGGGCGTTGCTGCCGTCACGGTCGGGAGGGGTGCTGAACGCCGCCGTCTCCTTGGGGTACATGTTCCCGTCGAACTCCGTGATCAGCCGCGCCACCTGGGCGTCGGTGATCGTCGTGGAGTTGGCGACCTGGTTGCGGCAGTCCGCCGGCAGGAACGCCGTGTCGTTGGCGACCCAGACCTCGATCTTGTCGCCGACGCCGCGGAGCGTGTAGTCCTTGCGGTAGAGGACGCCGTTGGCGTCGTCGAGGCCGACCCACTGGCGCTGCGTGCCCACCGCGGGCGTCGCTGCCGCCGCGAGGCTGCTGCGCTTGCGCGACTGGGCGCCGAGCTGGCCGAGCTGCTTGGTCGAGTACTTCGCGTCCGGCGACACCTCCCGCACGTCGCTCGGCGTGGTGACGTCCGAGGCGCGGGGTGCGGCGGTGGTGCCGGGCGCCGCTGATGCGCCGCCGTAGGGGATGAGGAGCCCCGCCGCACAGGTGGCGAGCGCGACTCCGGCGGACAGCAACGATGTCTTCATGAGACCTCCCGAAAACGGCGCCTGCCGAGTGCTGACCCGCGGTAGCGGGGTGGCGCCGGGTTAGTTCCTATCCCGAGCGGAGCCCGGCTGGCAAGGGTCGACCGGTACTACCCGCGACCCGTTCCCTCTGGTCTGATCGGAGCGTGGACCTCGCCGCAGCCCTGGCCCAGCTCCCCGACGACCCGCGCGTGGTCGTCACCGGCAACCACGCGACGCCCTGGCACGTGCTGGGCCTGGTCGACTCCGAGCTGGACCGCTACCGGCTGTGGGCGCTCAACGGGCAGCGGGGTCTCCCCGACCGCGACGGGGTCACCCTGGAGACGGCGTTCGTGGGCCCGGGACAGCGGCGCAGCCCGCGGCTGAGCTACGTGCCGTCCCGCCTGTCGATGGTCCCGCGCCTCTTCGGCACCGCGCTCCCACCGGACCTGGTGGTGCTGCACACGACCCGGCCGCGCGGCGGCAAGGTGTCGATGGGCGTGGAGGTCAACGTGATGCCGGCTGCGCTCGAGGCGGCCCGGCGGCGGGGCGGGCTCGTGGTCGCGCAGGTCAACGACCACATGCCGTGGACCTACGGCGACTCCGTCATCGACCTCGAGCTCATCGACGTGCTCGTGGAGGCGGACACGCCGATGCCGGGCGCGCCGGTGACCGTGATCGACGACGAGTCGGCGCGGATCGGCGAGCTCGTCGCCGCCCGGGTCGGCGACGGGGCGACCCTGCAGGCCGGCATCGGCGCCGTACCCGACGCGACCCTGCACGGCCTCACGTCCCGCAGCGGGCTGCGGGTGTGGACCGAGATGTTCTCCGACAGCATCCTCGCGCTGGAGAAGGTGGGCGCCCTGGACCGCAACGTCGCGATCTCGGCGTCGTTCCTCTTCGGCTCGGCCGAGCTGCTGGAGTGGGTGCACGACAACGAGCGGGTGGAGCTGGTGCGCACCGAGGTCACCAACAGCCCGGCCCGGATCGCCCGCAACCCCCAGCAGCTGAGCGTCAACACCGCCCTGCAGGTCGACCTCTTCGGGCAGGCCAACGCGTCGCGGATCGGCGCCCGGATCCACTCGGGCTTCGGCGGCCAGACCGACTTCTTCGTCGGCGCGATGCACAGCGAGGGCGGCCAGGCCCTCATTGCGATGAGGTCCTGGCACCCCAAGGCCGACTGCTCGACGATCGTGCCGCTCGTCGACGAGCCGGTGACCTCCTTCCAGATGACGGCGGTCGTGACCGAGCAGGGCGTCGCGGAGCTCTACGGCCGTGACCAGCGCGAGCAGGCGCGGCAGCTGATCGAGTACGCCGCCCACCCGCGGGTCCGCGAGGAGCTGCGCGAGGAGGCGGTCGCGCTCGGTCTGGGCTGACTTCCCTAGGATTGGCCGCATGAGTCAGCAGCCGTTCTCGCGCCCCGGCGCGTTCGACCTCTCCGGCCTCGCGAACGCCGCGCCCGGCGCGCCGTCCGCGGGCGGGCCCGTCGGCTCGTCGTACGCCGTGGAGATCACCGAGCAGAACTTCCAGTCGACGCTCGAGGCGTCGATGACCGCACCGGTCTTCCTGGTCTTCTTCTCGCCGACCCGGATGCCCGAGAGCGCGACGCTCGCGCAGGACCTGACCACGCTGTCCGGTGAGTTCGAGGGCCGCTTCCTGGTCGGTCTCGTCGACATCGACGCCGTGCCGCAGATCGCGCAGGCGATGCAGATCCCGTCGATCCCGCTGGTCGTCGCCGTGCTCGACGGGCGGCCCGCGCCGCTGCTGCAGGACGCGTTGCCCCTCGACCAGCTGCGCACGCAGATCACCCAGGTGATGCAGCAGCTGACCGCCAACGGCATCGCCGGCCGGCACCAGCCGCGCTCGACGGCCGGCGCTGCGGGGGAGGACGGCGAGCCCGCCGCCGACCCGCGCTACGCCGCGGCGCAGGACGCGCTCGGCGACGGCGACGTCGACCGAGCGGTGGCGGAGTACCAGAAGCTCGTCGACGCCAACCCCGCCGACACCGAGGCCGCCGCCGGTCTGGCGATGGCGAAGGTGCTCCAGCGCACCCAGGGCGCCGACCTCAACGCCGCGCGCGCGGCGGCCGCGGCGAACCCCGACGACGTCGACGCGCAGACGCTGGTCGCCGACCTCGACATGCTCGGCGGTCACGTCGAGGACGCCTTCAACCGCCTCGTCGACCTGGTCCGTCGCAGCTCCGGTGACGACCGCGACAAGGCCCGCGAGCACCTCCTCGGCCTCTTCGGCGCCGTCGGCAACGACGACCCCCGGGTGCTCCGCGGCCGGCAGAACCTGGCGTCTGCGCTGTTCTAGCGGGTCCGGGGCGGCGGTGTCGGTTTCACCGGTGCACCGGTGAAACTGTCACTTCTCAGGCGTTGCAACGGCCGAGAAGTGACAGGAAAGCCTGAGGAGTCCAGCGGAGGAGACACCGGATGCGCGTCCTGACGGCGTTCACGCAGGGCAAGGGCGTATCCCCGAACCTCGACCGGCTGGTCGCCACCGACGCGTGGGTGGCCGTCATCGACGGGGTCACGCCGAAGAGCGACGAGATGGCCGGCGCGATCGCGGCAACCGCGCGCCTGGTGGACGACATGGTGGTGGCGATCGAGAACGCCGACCCCGGTCTCGACCCGTTCGACCTGGTCGACACGCTGACCGACATCACCGCCACGCACCAGGGCCGGCACCGCCCGAGCGCCGCGGGGGCGGTCTTCTCGCTGGCGGCGAGGCGGGTGGTCGTCGTGACCGACACCTGGGTGGCGGTGGACGGAAGTGCGCAGTTCTACGGACATCGGTACGAGGAGCACGTCACCGGCATCCGCCGCGCCCTGACCGATCGCGAGCTGGCGGCCGGTCGCTCCGTCGACGACCTGCGCCGAGACGACCCGGGGCGGGTCGCGATCGGCGACCTGCTCGTCCGGGAGTCCGGGCTGATGAACGTGGACGGGCAGGGTGACTACTTCTACGCCGCCTGGAACGGGCTGCCGATCCCTCGACACCTGCTGACGAGCGTCGAGGTCCCGCTGGACGCCCGGGAGCTGATCCTCGCCACCGACGGCTACCCCGTGCTCGCCCCGACCTGGGAGGAGACCGAGCTGGCGCTGCAGCGCGAGCTCGCCGACGACCCGCTGCGGATCGGGCCCTACGGCGGTCCGAAGGCTCTTGCGCCGGGTGCGGACAGCTTCGACGACCGCTCGTTCGTGCTGGTCGAGCTCTGATGATCAGCCGCCGAGCGCGTTGAGCACGGCCCGGACGGCGGGGGAGTCCGCCATGCTCCGCCGGTGCACCGCGATCACGTCGCGGGTCGGCTCCGGGTCGTGGGCGGGTACGCCGACCAGCTCCTCGCCGAGCGGCTGCCGGCCGAGCCGGGGCACCAGGGCGATGCCCAGGCCGGCGCGCACGAGAGCGAGGTGCGAGTCGAACTCCATCGCGGTGTGCGCGATGCGGGGCAGTCGCCCGGTCCCGGCGTACATCCGGGTGAGCCACTGGCGGCAGATCGTGCCGTCGGGCGTGGCGATCCAGTCCTCGTCGACGAGGTCTCGCGGCGTGAGCGTCGGCCGGGCGGCGAGCGGGTGGTCGACGTGGACGACGACGTCGGCGACGTCATGGGCGACGACCGTCGCCTCGAGGTGCTCGGGGATCGAGATCGGCACGTCGCCCCAGCGGTGCACGACGCCGAGGTCGCTCTGGCCGCTGGCCACCAGGTCGACGGTGTCCCACGGCTCGCGCTCCGTGAGCGTGAGGGTGAGGTCCGGGTGCTGGTCGCGCAGGTCGCGTACGACGGGCGCCACGAGGCCGCGCATAGCGGTCGAGAAGGCCGTGACCCGCAGGTGGCCGGCCACGGCCCCGGCGCGGCGGTGCAGGCCGGCCTCGACGCGCTCGAGGTCGGTCAGCAGCCGCACGCCGGCGTCGACGAGGTGCCGGCCGTGGTCGGTGAGCATCACGCCGCGGCCCACCCGCTCGAGCAACGGGACGCCGGTCTGCTTCTCGAGCCGCTTGACCTGCTGGGAGACTGCGCTCGGGGTGTAGCCGAGCGCGTCGGCCGCGGCCACCACGGAGCCGTGGGTGTCGACCGCGCACAGGCTGGTGAGGGCAGCCAGATCGATCATGCAGCGATGCTACATGGAAGGGTGCATGAGGATTCGCTGGTGCTTCACGGTGGCCATGCGGTTGGCTGGCGTAGTGAACCGCCGCGACTCGCTCCTCGCCGCCCTGGTCGCCTCGATCTGGGGCTTCAACTTCGTCGTCATCGACTGGGGGATGGCCGGCATCCCGCCGCTGCTGTTCGCGGCGATCCGCTTCACCTGTGTGGTCTTCCCCGCGATCTTCTTCGTCGCCCGGCCGGACGCGCCGTGGCGGGTGGTCGCTGCGGTCGGCGCGTTCATGTCGCTGGGCCAGTTCGGCTTCCTCTACGTCTCGATGGACGCCGGCATGCCGCCGGGTCTCGCCGCGCTGGTCCTCCAGGCGCAGGTGATCTTCACGATCCTCATCGCGGCCGGGGTGCTGCGCGAGCTGCCGACCCCGACGCAGGTCGTGGGGGTCCTCGTCGGTGCCGTCGGGCTCTCCGTGGTCGCGGTCGGCCGCGGCGGCCACGTCTCCGTGGTCGCGCTGTCGCTGTGCCTGCTCGCGGCGCTCTCGTGGGGGATCGGCAACGTGGTCTCCCGCGCCTCCGGCGTACGCGGCGGGCTGTCGCTGACCGTGTGGTCGGCCGTGGTGGTGCCCGTGCCGCTGCTCGCACTGTCGCTCGCGGTCGACGGCCCCGCGGCGATCGGCGACGCGCTCGCGTCGTTCTCGTGGCAGGCCGCGGTCTCGACGCTCTACACCGCGGGGCTGGCCTCGTTGGTGGGGTACGGCGTCTTCAACACGTTGCTCTCGCGCAACCAGTCGTCCTCCGTGGTGCCCTGGGTGCTGCTCGCGCCGGTAGTGGCGATGGCCTCGGCCTGGTTGCTGCTCGACCAGCGGCCCAACGCGGCCGAGGTCACCGGCGGGGTCCTGCTCGTGCTCGGGGTGCTGGTCGCGATGCGGCCGCCGCGGTCGGGGTCAGCGCGGGCCGACGACGCCGACCTCGTCGATGCGCACGATCTGGCGGCCCAGCGGTAGCAGCGCCACCGGGATCATCTTGAAGTTCGCGACGCCGAGCGGGATCCCGATGATCGTGAGGCAGAGCAGGAGGCCGGTCACCACGTGGCCGAGCGCGAGCCAGATGCCCGCGACGACCACCCAGATGACGTTGCCGAGCGCCGACCAGAAGCCGGCGGTCGGCTGCCGGATGACCGTCCGGCCGAACGGCCACAGCGCGTACGCCGCGATCCGGAACGACGCGATCCCGAAGGGGATCGTGACGATGAGGATGCAGCAGACGACCCCGGCCACGGCGTACCCGATCGCCATCCAGATCCCGCACAGCACCAGCCAGATGACGTTCAGCAGGAAGCGCATGCGGTCAATCTAGGGCTAGGCGGCCGGACCCTTCGCGCGAACGTCGGCGACGGTGCTCATCGCCTCGCGGAGCTCGGTGAGCCAGTCGTCCTCGTGCTGGCCGACCAGGCGCACGCACCAGGCCAGCGCCTCGGACCGCGACCGCGCGACGCCGGCGTCGACGAGAGTGTCGAGCACCAGCCGCTGCGGCTGCCGCAGCCGGGTCATCACCGGCGCCGAGACGTGGGTCCACAGCTCGCGCCGCTCGCCGACCGCCAGGCCCCACGAGACCTTCCGCTCGAACCGGTGCTGCGCCTCCTGGGCGATCTCCATGCGCTGCTCGCGGGTCTCCTCGCGGAACCCGCTCGCGCGCCCGGCCCGCGCCTCGGCCACCGCCGCCTCGGACCCCTCCATCTCGACGTCCGCGATGGTCAGCACCACCGTGATCTCCTCGCGGTCCACCGTCACCTCGGCGGGCTGCCACTCCGCCGGCAGCCGGCCGGCGAACCAGCCGCTCACACGCTCCTGCAGTTCATTCGTAATCATGTAATCAAGATTACGACCGGAGTCA
>NZ_JACEIC010000004.1:0-155490 GCF_013778305.1 Nocardioides agri | reverse complement strand
TCAGCGCCCCGACTCAGCGCCCCGACTCGGTGTACGCCGGACCGCTGCCGCCTGCGAGGTTCGCCAGCGCCGACTCGATGCGGCGGGCGGTGAAGTCGGCGCAGCGCTCGCGGACCTGGTCGATGGTGCAGAACTCCGCGGTCCGGATCTCGCGGGTCTCGCGCACGATCGCGTCGGTGAGCGCGGCGTCGTGCGTGCCGCCGTCGAAGACCAGGCAGAGCGCGTCGTCCCAGCCGCTCCACGCCGGCAGCCAGTCGGTGAGCACGAGCGCGCCGGCGGGGATGTCGAGGCCGAGCTCCTCCTGGATCTCCCGGCCGACGGCCTCGCGCGGCGACTCGTTGACCTCGACCACGCCGCCGGGGAGGTCCCAGTCGGTCTTGTAGGTGAGGTTGCAGAGGAGGACCCGGCCGTCCTGGTCGCGCAGCAGCATCTGCCCGATGGCGCGCTTGCGGGGCAGGAAGGAGTTGAGCAGTGCCCGGAAGCCCTCCGGCTCCTGGAGCGGGGTGTCGGTGGCCAGCCGCGCGTAGACGATCCGGTCGACCTGGGAGCCGTCGACGGTGACCCCGCGCATCACGCCCTCACGGCGCAGCCCGGACCACGTCGCGGTGCGCTGCGCACCCTCGTCGTCGGGGTCGACCAGGGCCTCGACGCGGGCGTGGTCGGCGAGCGCCGCGACCACGCTGTGCCGCACCACGTCGATCGGCTCGTCGGTGCTCCAGGAGATCCGGGCGACGCCCTCCGCGACGGTGGTCACGGTGGTGGTCTGCTGGGTCACGCCGTAAGACTAGCCATCAGCGACGCAGCCGGAACCACACCGTCGCCAGCGGCGGTACGACGATCGTGGCGTGCGCCGGCTGCCCCGACCACTCGCCGTCGACGGCCGTGACGGAGCCGAGGTTGCCGACCCCGGAGCCGGCGTAGGACTCGGCGTCGGTGTTGAGGATCTCCTCCCACTCGCCGGCGGCGGGGAGCCCGATCCGGTAGTCGTCGTGCGGGACCGCGGCGAAGTTCGACACGCACACCACGTCGGGGCTCTCGCCGGTGCCGCGGCGGATGAACGTGAAGATGTTGCGGCCCGCGTCGTTGGCGTCGATCCACTGGAAGCCGGCGGGGTCGTGGTCGCGCTCCCAGACGGCCGGCGAGCCGACGTACGCCGCGTTGAGATCGCGCACGAGCGAGGAGACCCCGCGGTGCTCGGGGTGGTCGAGCAGCCACCAGTCGAGCTCGCGCGACTCCGCCCACTCCGACTCCTGGCCGAGCTCGCAGCCCATGAAGAGCAGCTGCTTGCCCGGGTGGGCCCACATGAACCCGAGGTAGGCGCGCAGGTTGGCGAGCTGCTGCCAGCGATCGCCGGGCATCTTGCGCAGCAGCGAGCCCTTGCCGTGCACGACCTCGTCGTGGCTGATCGGCAGCACGAAGTTCTCGGAGAACGCGTAGACGAGCGAGAACGTCATCTCACCGTGGTGGTAGGCGCGGTGCACCGGCTCGTGCGCGAGATAGTCGAGCGTGTCGTGCATCCAGCCCATGTTCCACTTGAAGCCGAAGCCCAGGCCGTCGGCCGACGTCGGCTGGGTGACGCCCGGCCACGACGTCGACTCCTCGGCGATCGTGGTGACGCCCGGCACCCGCTTGTAGACGGTCGCGTTCATCTCCTGCAGGAACTGCACGGCCTCGAGGTTCTCGCGCCCGCCGTGCACGTTGGGCGTCCACTCGCCGTCCTTGCGGGCGTAGTCGAGGTAGAGCATCGACGCGACGCCGTCGACCCGCAGGCCGTCGGCGTGGAACTCCTCGAGCCAGTAGACCGCGTTGGCGTAGAGGTAGTTGCGCACCTCGCGGCGGCCGAAGTTGAAGATGTGGGAGCCCCACTCCGCGTGCCAGCCGCGCTGCGGGTTCGGGTCCTCGTAGAGCGGCGTGCCGTCGAACCGGGCCAGCGCCCACTCGTCGGTCGCGAAGTGACCGGGCACCCAGTCGAGGATGACGCCGATGCCGGCCTGGTGCAGCCGGTCGACGAGGAGCCGGAAGCCGTCGGGGTCGCCGAAGCGCGAGTCCGGCGCGAAGTACGAGGTGACGTGGTAGCCCCACGAGCCGCCGAACGGGTGCTGCATGACCGGCATCAGCTCGACGTGGGTGAAGCCGAGGTCGGCGAGGTACGCCGGGAGCTCGTCGGCGAGCTCGGCCCACGACCAGTAGCGCCCGTCGGGGTGCTTCTTCCACGACCCGAGGTGCATCTCGTAGATGCTCATCGGCTCGGCGACGGCGGAGCGGCCGGGCCGCGCGGTCTGCCAGGCGTCGTCGCCCCACTCGTAGGAGGACTCGAAGACCTTCGAGGCGGTGTCGGCCGGCTTCTCGGCCCAGGCCGCCATCGGGTCGGCCTTCTCCCGCCACTGCCCGTCGGGGCCGAGGATCACGAACTTGTACGCCGCGCCACTGCCCACCCCGGGCACGAAGAGCTCCCACACCCCGGAGGTGCCGAGCTGCCGCATCGGGTGCTCGCGGCCGTCCCAGCTGTTGAAGTCGGCCTTGATGCGCAGCGCGCGGGCGTTGGGCGCCCAGACCGCGAACGACGTGCCGGTCACCGGGCCGAGCGCGCCGGGGTAGTGGTGCACCCGAGCGCCCAGCACCTCCCAGAGCTGCTCGTGGCGACCCTCGTTGATCAGGTGCAGGTCGACCTCGCCGAGCGTCGGCAGGAAGCGGTAGGGGTCGTCGATCACGTGCTCGTCGGGCCCGTAGCTGACCGACACGCGGTAGTCGGGCACGTCGGGCAGCGGGATCACCCCGACCCAGATGCCCTCGTGCTCGTGGGTCAGCTCGGCCTCGCCACCCTCCCAGCGCACGGCGACGCGGGCCGCCAGCGGCTTGAGGACGCGGACGGTCACCGCGCCGTCGTGCGGGTGCGGGCCGAGCACGCCGTGCGGGTTGCCGTGCTCGCCGTGCGCCACCTGGCTGAGCTCGGCGGGGTCGACCGTCAGGACGGTGGGGGACTTGCTCTTGCTCATGCCGCTCCGATCCTCGCCACGGCCTCGAGCGGGATCCCCACCCAGGTCGGACGGTTGCGCGTCTCGTACACGGTCTCGTACACGGCCTTGTCGGCGACATAGGCCTCCAGCAGCACCTGCTGGGCATCGCTGAGCTCGCCGCCGGCGTACGCCGAGAGGAAGTGGTTGCGGTTGCGGTGCGCCCACTCCTCGGCCCGGTAGGCGCGCTGGCCGGCGCCGTCGGGCTGGTCCTCGGCGAACTGCCGCTCGACGACGTGCGGGACGTAGTCGAAGGAGCGCAGCATGCCGGCGACGTCGCGCCACCGGGAGTCGGGCTTCAGCCGCTCGACGAGCGGCTTGGCCGGCTCGCCCTCGAAGTCGACGATCTTCCAGCCCAGGCTGGTGCGCAGCGTCTGGCCGAGGTGCAGGTCGCCGTGGATCTGCTGCACCTCCACCTCGCCCAGCCCACGCAGCCGTCCGTACGCCGTGCGCAGGGCCTCGGCGTGCTGGGCCAGCTCGGGGACCACGTCGAGCGCGGCGGCCAGCCGCGCGTCCATGGCGTCGGCGAGCTCGGCCACGGCGGCCGCGTCGAGCCGGTCGACGGGGAAGTGCTCGGCGAGCACGTCGTGCACCTCGCGCAGGGCGACGCCCAGCCGCTCGGCCTCGGCGGCGAAGTCGCCGCCGGCCTCGTGGGCGTGGATGTCGGCCTCGGCATAGAGGTTGCGCACGCTGGCGAGCGCGAGGTCCCAGCCGTCGCTGGCGGTGCGCAGGAACTCCTGGAGCATCGCGAGCTGGACGGTGGTGTCCTCGTCCTCGTCGACCCAGTCGAGCCACCCGTAGAGCCGCGCGATGTGGTCCGACCCGGTGCGGGTGAGCACGTCGTGCACGCTGATGTCGGGGTTCACGCCCGGAGTGATCTTGCGGAAGACCTTCATCAGCGCGTCCTCGCCGAAGGCGACCGAGGAGTTCGACTGCTCGCCAGAGAACAGGGTGGAGTGGGCGTCGAGGTCGAGCTCGTGCTCGCCGATGCGGTGGAAGCGCAGCCCGCTCTCGTCGGTGAGGTTGCCGCCGGCCTCGCGCGCGGCCCGGTCAAAGGCGGCCAACCAGCAGTACATCGACTCGCGGTCGTGCAGGGCGTCGTAGGCGTGCACCCAGCCGCGGTCCGGCTCCTCCCACCACCCGATGAACGCGTGGTCGAGGCGGGCCTCGGGGTGCTCGTAGAACGCCATCGGCACCTGGTAGACCTCGCTGCCGCCCTCGGCGTCGTCGTAGGCGACCTCGACGAGGTCGATCACCACGTCGGCGGAGTCCTGCGAGGTGCGCGGCAGGGCGCCGATGCGGCGCACGGACGCGATGGTGAACGGACGGCCCTTGCCGCCGAACCACCGGGTGCGCTCCAGGTAGCGGGTGAAGACGTCGGGATCCACTCGGGAAATGTGCTCGGTCACAGCAGCAGCCCCTCCTCGGTCGGCTCCGGCGCAGTGAGCCGGAACCAGTAGAAGCCGTAGCCGGCCAGCGTGAGGAGGTACGGCAGCTCGCCGATCTCCGGGAACGGGACGCCGCCGAGCAGCTCGACCGGCCGCCGGCCCTCGAACCGACGCAGGTCGAGCTCGACCGGCTGCGGGAAGCGGGACAGGTTGTTGACACAGAGGATCAGGTCCTCCTTGCCGTCGGCGTCGACGTGCTCGCGGACGTAGGACAGCACCGACGGGTTCGACCCGCCCAGGTCGTGGAACGTGCCGAGGCCGAACGCCGGGTGGTTGCGGCGCGCGTGGATCATCCGCCGCGTCCAGTGCAGCAGTGACGACGAGTTCTCGAGCTGGGCCTCCACATTGACCGACTGGTACCCGAACACCGGGTCCTGGATCACCGGGCGGTCGAGCTTGCCGGGAGTCGCGGAGGAGAAGCCGGCGTTGCGGTCGGCGGTCCACTGCATCGGCGTCCGCACGCCGTCGCGGTCACCGAGCCAGATGTTATCGCCCATGCCGATCTCGTCGCCGTAGTAGAGGACGGGCGACCCGGGCAGCGAGAGCAGCAGCGCGTTGAAGAGCTCGATCTGGTTGGTGTCGTTGTCGAGGAGGGGAGCGAGCCGCCGGCGGATGCCGATGTTGGCCTTCATGCGGGGGTCCTTGGCGTACTCGCCCCACATGTAGTCGCGGTCCTCGTCGGTGACCATCTCGAGCGTGAGCTCGTCGTGGTTGCGCAGGAAGATGCCCCACTGGCAGCTCGTGGGGATCGCCGGGGTCTGCTCGAGGATCTCCGAGATCGGGAAGCGCGACTCGCGCCGCACGGCCATGAAGATGCGCGGCATCACCGGGAAGTGGAAGGCCATGTGGCACTCGTCGCCGCCGACCTCGAAGTCGCCGAAGTACTCCACGACGTCCTCGGGCCACTGGTTCGCCTCGCACAGCAGCACCCGGCCGGGGTACTCGTCGTCCACGATCTTGCGGACCCTCTTGAGCATCTCGTGGGTCTCGGGCAGGTTCTCGCCGTTGGTGCCGGGCCGCTCGTAGAGATAGGGCACGGCGTCGAGGCGGAACCCGTCCATGCCCATGTCGAGCCAGAAGCGGATCGCGTCGAGGATCGCCTCGTGCACCTTCGGGTTGTCGAAGTTGAGGTCGGGCTGGTGGGAGAAGAACCGGTGCCAGAAGTACTGCTGGCGCACCGGGTCCCACGTCCAGTTGGACGGCTCGGTGTCGACGAAGATGATCCGCGCCTCCTGGTAGAGCTCGTCGGAGTCGGACCAGACGTAGAAGTCGCCGTAGGGGCCGTCGGGGTCGGTGCGCGACTGCTGGAACCACTCGTGCTGGTCGCTCGTGTGGTTCATGACGAAGTCGATGATCACGCGGATCCCGCGCTTGTGCGCCTCGCCGAGGAAGAACCGGAAGTCGTCGATGGTGCCGATCTCGGGGTGCACGCCGGTGTAGTCGGCGACGTCGTAGCCGTCGTCGCGCAGCGGGCTCGGGAAGAACGGCGGGATCCAGAGGCAGTCGACGCCGAGCCACTGCAGGTAGTCGAGCTTCTCGACCAGGCCACGGAAGTCGCCGGTGCCGTCGCCGTTGGAGTCGCGGAAGGCGCGCACCAGCACCTCGTAGAAGACCGCGGTCTTGAACCAGTCGGGCGTGCGCTCGTTGAGCACCTTGAGGTCGGTGGTGGTCGTGGTCTCCTCCGTCACCGGCCGCTCCTGACCGTCAGCACGTGCGCCGGCTCGTGGTAGGGATCGAGCCGGACGTAGTTGTGCTGGTTCCAGGTCCAGTCCGCGCCGCTGATCTCGTCGTGCACCACGAACGTCGCGTGCTCGTCGAGCCCGAGCGCGGCGAGGTCGAGGTGGACGGTGGTCTCGCGGGCCGCGTGCGGGTCGAGGTTGACCACCACGATGACCGTGTCGCGCTGCCCGCCGGCGAGCAGCGCGCTCTTGCTGAACACGAGGACGTTGTCGTCATCGCTCCAGTGCACGGCGACGTTGCGCAGCTGCTGGAGCGCCGGGTGTGCGCGGCGGATCTCGTTGAGCCGGGTGAGGTACGGCGCGAGCGTGCGCCCCTCCCGCTCGGCGGCGTCCCAGTCGCGGATCCGGATCTGGTACTTCTCCGAGTCGAGGTACTCCTCGCTGCCGGGCTTGACCGCCACGTGCTCGTAGAGCTCGTAGCCGGAGTAGACGCCCCAGCTCGGCGACCCGGTGGCCGCCAGCACCGCACGGATCTTGAACGCCGCGGGCCCGCCGTACTGCAGGAACGCGTGGAGGATGTCGGGGGTGTTGACGAAGAAGTTCGGCCGCATCACGTGGTCGGTCTCGTGCGCCAGCTCGAGGAGGTAGTCCTCGAGCTCGCTCTTGCCGTTGCGCCAGGTGAAGTAGGTGTAGGACTGCTGGAAGCCGATCGCCCCGAGGGTGCGCATCATCGCCGGACGCGTGAACGCCTCGGCGAGGAAGAGCACGTCGGGGTCGGTGCGGCGGATCTCCTTGAGCAGCCACTCCCAGAACGCCACCGGCTTGGTGTGCGGGTTGTCGACGCGGAAGATCCGCACCCCGTGCGACATCCAGAGCCGGACGATGCGCAGCACCTCCTGGCAGATGCCGCTGGGGTCGTTGTCGAAGTTGACCGGGTAGATGTCCTGGTACTTCTTCGGCGGGTTCTCCGCGTAGGCGATCGTGCCGTCGGCGCGCGTGGTGAACCACTCGGGGTGGCTGGTCACCCACGGGTGGTCGGGCGCCGCCTGCAGCGCGAGGTCGAGCGCGACCTCGAGGCCGAGCGACCGGGCCCGGCTGACGAAGGCGTCGAAGTCGTCGAACGTCCCGAGGTCGGGGTGGATCGCGTCGTGGCCCCCGTGCTTGGACCCGATCGCCCACGGGGACCCGGTGTCGTCCGGTCCGGGGTCGAGGGTGTTGTTGGGGCCCTTGCGGTTGACCTCGCCGATCGGGTGGATCGGCGGCAGGTAGACGACGTCGAAGCCCATCGCGGCGACCGCGTCGAGGCGCTTGGCAGCGGTCTCGAAGGAGCCGGTGGTGACCTTGCCGGTCTGGGGGTCCTTGGTCGCACCCTCCGAGCGCGGGAAGAACTCGTACCAGCTGCTGAACAGCGCCTTCGAGCGGTCGGCGTACGCCGGGTAGGGGCCCTCGACCGTCAGCAGCTCGCGCAGCGGGTGCGCGGCGAGCACCCGGGTCAGCTCGGGCGCCTGGAGTGCCGCGAGGCGGGCCGCGGCCGGCCGCTTGGTGTCGGTGGCGGCCTCGATCCCGGCCCGCAGCACGGCAGTGGCCTGCTTGGTCTCGGGGTCCCGGGGGTCCAGCGTGCCGAGCACCCGCTCGAGCAGCAGCCGACCCTCGGTGAACATCAGGTCGACGTCGACGCCGGCCGGCACCTTGACGCCGGCGTTGTGCTGCCAGGTCGCGACCGGGTCCGACCAGGCGGCGATCTCGAAGGTCCAGGCGCCGGGCTGGTCGGGCGTCACCCACGCGGTGTAGCGGTCGGGGACATCGGACTCCTGGCTCATCCGCACCGGCGCCCGGCGCCGGCCTTGCGGGTCGATCAGCACGACCTCCGCCCCGAGCCGGTCGTGTCCCTCGCGGAACACGGTCGCACGGACGGGGAGTGGCTCTCCGACTGTCGCCTTGGCCGGCTGGCGGCCGAGGTCGACGACGGGCATGACCTCCATGATGGGGATTCGTCCGACCATGAACTCCAACCTAGCGAGAGGGCGAGGGGAAGCGGCAAGTGCGCCGCCTCCGCCTCATACCCTCAGCGGCTCCGGGTCACACGGAAGACGACGACCGGTGAGACGGAGCCCACGTACGCCGTGGGGTCGGCCGGCACGAAGCGCACCCGGACCCGGTGCAGCCCCGGCGCGAGGGAGCGCGGCAGGCGCAGCGTGAACCGGCCCGCGCCGAGCGCGTGCGTCGAGCGGTGGCCGTCGCGGACGACGACCAGCGAGCCTGCCCGGCGGACGGGGACCCCGGCGGCGGTGACCCGCACGGAGGCGATGCCCGGCGTGCCCCGGCGCAGCCGGTCCGGCAGCTGGACCCGGGTGACGGTGCGGGCCGGGGCCTTCGCGCCCGGGGAGGCCTTCGCGCCCGGCGTCACCGTGCCGCCCGTCGCCGACGAGCTCGGGGTGGCCGTGCCACCGGTCGTCGACCCGCCGGCGGGCGCGTCGGCCGCGAACACCTGGAGCTCGGCCGCGTGCACGATCGTGCCCCGGTCGGAGGCGGTCGCGCAGTCGGTGGCGTTGTTGGGATCCTCGTCCTGCTCGCCGGCGTACTCGTCGTTGCCGGTGCACTGGTTCTCGAGCGCCACCAGCCGGACCGCTGCCGCCCGGGTGGGCGGGACCTCGAAGCCCCGGAGCGTCTGGTCGGGTGCGACCGGCCGCGGTCGGGTGCCGGGGAAGGCGTCGTCCTCGGAGGTGAAGAACGTCGTCCACGTGGCCCCGGCGGAGGAGCAGTCACTGGTGCAGGCCCGGAGCTCGAACTTCCGCAGCGCGGTGAACCGCGAGCCGGAGTCCGGGTCGTCCTGCGCCAGCGGCAGCCCACTGTCGGGGACCGTGGTCGGCGTGAGCAGGGCGCTCACCTGCACGTGGTCGATCGTCTGCACGTCGCCGGCCAGGTCGACGGCGACGTAGGGCTTCGAGGTGTCGACGTTCTCGGCGGTCACGCCACCCCAGTTGGTGGCCTCGGTGCCGTCGATGAGCGCCTCGGCGTTGAGGGAGCCCTCGGTCGCGCCGATGACGGTGGCGCCGGCCGCGGCGCTGGCCACGTTGGGCCGCGTGTCGTCGATCGTGACCGTCCGCGCGGAGCCGTCGGTGACGGTCAGCTCGAAGCGGCGGAAGCCGCGGTCGGGGGAGACGTAGAGCATCCGGTAGGTGCCGGGGGTGAACTCGGCGCTCGCGCCGAGCCCGGTCGCAGGGTCGGTGTCGGCCACCGGGGTCACCCGGGCCTCGTAGTCGCCGACGTAGACCCTGCCCGCGCCCGACGAGGCGAAGGTGACGGTCGCGTTGGGACCGGTCGGCGTCGCGAAGCTCGGCGTCGGCTCGCTCGAGTCGGAGTCCGGCGTCGAGGCGTCGCGGCCCATGCCGCGGCGGGCGTACGCCGCCCAGAGCGCCTCGGCGTTCTCGCCCCCGAACCGCATCCGGTCCGCGGCGATCATCGCGTCGCGGGCGTCGAGCATCGACGTCGAGCCCTGCTGGAGCAGGAACGCGTCGAACATCAGCTGCAGCCAGCGCCGGTTGCCCGGGCAGTGGCTGGCCGACAGCGGGCTCTGCGCGCCGTGCGCGACCGCGCACTCCTTCTGCAGCGCGGCGTCGTCGTAGGGGAACTGCGCGTCCCACTTCTCCACCAGCGCCTGGCGGACCTCCCACTGGGTGCCGTTCCAGATCTCGCCGTCGGCGTGCACCTCCGGGCCGGTGGTGTCGAAGCCGTAGTCGCTGTAGTTGAGCGGGTTCTGGTCGATCGCATAGTCGCGGATGCCCGCGACCGAGTTGCCGGTCGCGTAGGGACCGACGACCCAGGGGCTGGCGCCGTTCGAGTAGCCGTTGGCGAACATCAGCTCCGCCGCGTTGAGGTCGCCCCAGGACTCGCCCATCGCGCCGCCCTGCTCGGAGGTCAGGCCGTCGTCGGGGCCGCCGACCATCCGGTTGCTGATCGCGTGGGTGTACTCGTGGCCGACGATGCTCATGTCGAGCGCGCCGTCGGCGCAGGGGGAGTAGAAGGAGCCGGCGATCGGCTGGAAGAGGTACTGGTTGGTGATGCCGGGGATGCCGTCGTTGAGCGTGATCTGGTTGGCGTTGTCGCGGCCGAGGTACGTCGGGCTGCCGGTGAGCGCGCCGGCCTGGGCGTTGCCGATCTCCTGGTCGCCGGGCACGCCGCCGTGGCCCCGGTTGTCGAGCTGGAGGTTGTAGTTGTCCTCGGTGAAGCCGAGGTAGTAGCTGTGGTCGTGCATCCGGTTGTGGGCGACGAAGAGGTTGGTGACGGTCGCGTCGATGTCGTTGCCGGTCGGCACGAGCCGGGTCGGGTCGCAGCCGGACTCGTTCCACGCGTCGGTGAACTCGGTCGTGTAGTCGCGGGTCGGCGACAGCGGCGCCTGGAAGAGGCCGCCCGGGGCCAGCGGGTCGGCCCACGCCTCGTGGGTGTTGGCGTTGTTGCCGACGGTCGTCGCGGTCGGGACGCCGTGCAGCGCGTCCCACGGGCCGTCGTTGGCGGCGTTGGTCGCGAGCGGGCCGTTGGGCGTCGTGCAGTCGGGCGTGGTGTCGGTCCAGCAGCCGACGACCGAGTTGCCCGGCACCGAGCCGACCGCGGTCGACCCGAGGTCGGGGTTGGCGGTGAAGTAGCGCCAGCGCGGGTCGGTGGTCACCCCACCGGTCTCGGGCGCACCGCTGTCGCTGGTCGCCACGAGCACGGCGTACTGCCCGACCGTGATGGACACGTCGTCGAACGGGCAGACCTGGACCGAGTAGGTGCCGGCGGGGAAGCCCGTGGTCGACGAGAACGTGGCGAGCTCGGGGCTGGTCAGCAGGTCCTGGGTCTCGTGCAGGCCGCCGGGACCCTCGAGGGTGACGGTCACGTCGTCGGTCGGCACCGCGATCGCGGTCGCGGTGATCGTCTTCGTCAGGTCGTCGTCGAGCTCGAAGGCGTGCCGGGCTCCGCACTGGTCGCTGGTGACGGTGCCCTGGAAGACGTTGGTGAACATGGCGTTGTCGACCGCGTTGTGCCGCACCAGCACGTCCTTGGTCGCGCCGTCCACGAGGACGCGGTAGGCCGTGGCGTTGCCGCCCAGCACCTGGACGACGTTGGCCTCGAGCACCGGCCGGACCGAGCCGTCCGCCATCGGCAGCGCGCGCAGCCGGACGGTCTGCTCCTGCGGGAAGCCGGGCACGGTGAGGCGGGTCCAGCCGCCCGAGACCGCGGACACGATGTCGGCGACCCGTCCGGCGGGGACGGCGAGCCCGACGTTCGCCGCGGCGGCCAGCCAGCCCTGGAGCGGGGAGACCGTGCTCGCGGCCGGGGCGCCGGTCGCCCGCGAGAGCGAGGACGAGACGTAGGCGACCTGGCCGTCCGCGATCCCGATCGTCACCAGGCCGCCGGTGGCCGGGGCGAGGGTGCCGAAGCGCTGCCGGAGCAGCACCGCGTGGGCGTCGGAGTCGGCGAACCGCTGGTCGTTGACGACCTCCAGGCCGGTGACCTGGGCCGCGCCGAGACCGAGCACGTCGGCGTGCGCGGCGACCCAAGCGCGGGCCGCGGTGACCGGGTCACCCGGGGCCGCGCCCAGCGAGCCGTCGAGCGGCAGGATCGAGGCCGGCGTACCGGCGGCGTTCCAGCGCAGCCGCACCGGTCCGAGGCCGTCGACGGCCTCGCGCTGGAGCGCGGTCGGCGCCACGGCGGCGCGTACGTCGAGGTCGCGCAGCCCGGCCACGGGGTCGCCGGGAGTGCGGCTCGGGGCGGGTGCCGGCCCGGGAGCCGGGGCGCCCGGCGCGGCGAGCGCCGGGAGCTGGGCGAGACCGGGGACGAGCAGGACCACCAGGGCGAAGAGGGCCGCGGCGCGACGGGTGCGGATCGACATGCCAGCCCAACGGCGGACGCGGGCGTTCGTTATGTGGACCCGTCCGGGACGGTGGCCGGACGGGACCTCCGGTCTGGACCAGGGGACGTTGGGCCCCGAACTTTGATCGTTCCAAGGAAGGCGCGGTACCGTCCCGTTCCGTGCGTGCTTTTCGTCGATTCACCGTCCGTCCCGTCCTGCCGGAAGCGCTTGCGGCGCTGAGCGAGCTGGCGGGGAACCTGCGCTGGTCCTGGCACCCGGAGACGCAGGACGTCTTCGCCGCCGTCGACCCCGACCTGTGGGAGTCGACCGGGCGTGACCCGGTCGGCCTGCTCGGCGCCGTCGGCCGCGAGCGCCTCGAGGAGCTGGCGGCGGACCAGTCCTTCCTCGACCACCTCGCCGCGGCCCACGCCGACCTCCAGCGGTACCTCACCGGCGACCGCTGGTACCAGCGCCGCCTCGCGTCCGGCGTCGCGGGGCCCCGGGCCATCGGCTACTTCTCCCCGGAGTTCGGCATCACCGCCGTGCTGCCGCAGTACTCCGGCGGCCTCGGCATCCTGGCGGGCGACCACCTCAAGGCGGCCAGCGACCTCGGCGTCCCGATCGTCGGCGTCGGCCTGCTCTACCGGCACGGCTACTTCAAGCAGTCGCTCTCCCGTGAGGGCTGGCAGCAGGAGACCTACCCCGTCCTCGACCCCGACGGCCTGCCGATCTCGCTGCTCCGCGAGGAGAACGGCGCGGGCGCGCTGATCACCATCGCGCTGCCCGACGGCCCCGAGCTGCTCGCCCGGATCTGGGTGGCCAGCGTCGGCCGGGTGCCGCTGCTGATGCTCGACACCGACGTCGAGGGCAACCCCGACCACTACCGCGAGGTGACCGACCGTCTCTACGGCGGCACCAGCGAGCACCGGCTCCGCCAGGAGCTGCTGCTCGGCGTCGGCGGCGTGCGCGCGCTGCGCGCCTACTCCCGGATCACCGGCCACCCGGCCCCCGATGTGTTCCACACCAACGAGGGCCACGCCGGCTTCCTCGGCCTCGAGCGGATCCGCGAGCTCACGGTCGCCGAGGGCGGCCCGCGCCTCGACTTCGAGACCGCCCTCGAGGTGGGCCGGGCCTCGACGGTCTTCACCACCCACACCCCGGTCCCGGCCGGCATCGACCGGTTCCCCCGGACGCTGGTCGAGCAGTACTTCAGCGGCGTCGGCCCGACCCCCGGCGTCCCCGTCGAGCGGATCCTCGCGCTCGGTGCGGAGGACTACGAGGGCGGCGACCCCGCGGTCTTCAACATGGCCGTGATGGGCTTCCGGCTCGCGCAGCGCGCCAACGGCGTGTCGCAGCTGCACGGGCACGTCAGCCGCGACATGTTCCAGGGCCTGTGGCCCGCGTTCGACGAGGCCGAGGTGCCGATCGGCTCGATCACCAACGGCGTGCACGCGCCGACGTGGGTCGCGCGCGAGATGTTCGACCTCGCCGCCGGCCAGGGCGTCGACAAGGAGTCCGACGACGTCGACGCGTTCTGGGACGTCGTCGACAAGGTGCCCGGCACCGACGTCTGGGCGACCAAGCGGGTGCTGCGCGAGAAGCTCGTCGTCGACGCCCGCCGCCGCCTGCGGCGCTCGTGGGAGAAGCGCGGCGCCGCCCGGGCCGAGCTCTCCTGGATCGACCACGCCCTCGACCCCGACGTGCTGACGATCGGCTTCGCGCGGCGCGCTGCGTCGTACAAGCGGCTCACGCTGATGATGCGCGACCCCGAGCGGCTCAAGAGCCTCCTGCTGCACCCGGAGCGCCCCGTCCAGCTCGTGATCGCCGGCAAGGCGCACCCGGCCGACGACGGCGGCAAGAAGCTGATCCAGGACATCGTCCGGCTCTCCGACGACCCGGAGATCCGGCACCGGATCGTCTACCTGCCCAACTACGACATCGCGATGGCGCAGCCGCTCTACCCCGGCTGCGACGTCTGGCTCAACAACCCCCTGCGCCCCTACGAGGCGTGCGGCACGTCCGGCATGAAGGCCGCGCTCAACGGCGGCCTCAACCTGTCGATCCTCGACGGCTGGTGGGACGAGTGGTACGACGGCAGCAACGGCTGGGCGATCCCGACCGCTGATGGCGTCGACGACGTCGACCACCGCGACGACCTCGAGGCCGCGGCGCTCTACGACCTGATCGAGAACGACGTGGCGCCGCGCTTCTACGACGTCGACGGCGACGGCGTTCCGACGCGCTGGCTCGAGATGACCCGGCACACGCTGAAGTCGCTCGGTCCCAAGGTGCTCGCGACCCGCATGGTCCGCGACTACGTGCGCCAGCTCTACGCCCCGGCCGCCGTCACCGCCCACGCGCTCAACTCCGACTACGCCGGCGCGGCGACGCTCGCGGCGTGGAAGAAGAGGGTCAAGGGCGGCTGGCCGAGCGTGCGGGTCGAGCACGTCGAGAGCAGCGGCGTGGCCGACGCTCCCGAGGTCGGCGACACCATGAGCGTCCGCGCGTTCGTCTGCCTCGGCGACCTGACCCCGGACGACGTCGACGTCCAGCTCGTCCACGGCCGGAGCACCGGCGAGGACCAGCTCGTCGACACGGGGATCGAGTCGCTGCACGTGGCCGAGTCCTACGAGGCCGGCCGGCACCGGTTCGACGGCACCCTCGCCCTCGACCGCTCCGGCTCCTTCGGCTACACGGTGCGGATCATCCCGCGCAACGACCTGCTGGCCTCCCCGGCCGAGCTGGGCATCGTCGCGCTGCCGTAACCGTCGAGTTGGGCCTCGGTCACGCTCGAGTTGGGCCTTCGTCGCGAACGAGGCCCAACTCGACGGCGACCTAGGCCCAACTCAACATCTCAGACCTCGCGGAAGACGACGACCGTACGGCGGCCGAGGGCGATCCGGTCCCCGGCCTGGACGTGGGTGCCGACGGGGAGCCGGAAGTCGGTGGAGAGCACCACCTCGCCGGCGTGCACCCAGTCGTTCTCCGGCAGTGCGAGCCGGGCCGGCACCCAGTCGGAGTTGAACCAGAGCATGAAGGACTTGTCGACCTGCTGCTCGCCGCGCGGACCGGGGGAGCGGAGCGGGGCGCCCGAGACGAACATGCCGATCGTGCGCAGGTTGGGGTCGTGCCAGTCGTCGCCGGCCATCTCGCGGCCCGACGGGTGCAGCCAGGCCAGGTCCTTGGGGCCGCCGCGGATCGTGGGCCGGCCCTCGAACCAGTGCCGCTGCCGCAGCGCCGGGTGCTCGCGGCGCAGCCGCAGCGCGGTCTTCACGACCTCGTAGACGTCGAGCCACGCGTCGTCGGGCCGCCAGTCGATCCACGAGGTCTCGTTGTCCTGGGCGTAGGCGTTGTTGTTGCCGCGCTGGGTGCGGCCACGCTCGTCCCCGGCGGTGATCATGGGGACGCCGTTGGAGAGGCACAGCGTCGCCATGATGTTCGCCGCCTGCCGACGGCGCACGGAGACGAGCGCCGCCTCGTCGGACTCGCCCTCGTGCCCGAAGTTCCAGGACCGGTTGTTGTCGGTCCCGTCGCGGTTGCCCTCGCCGTTGGCCTCGTTGCGCTTCTGCTCGTAGGTCACCAGGTCGCGCGCCGTGAACCCGTCGTGCGCGGTCACCAGGTTGATCGAGGCGTACGGCGAGCGCCCGTCGTCGAGGTAGAGGTCGGAGGAGCCGGCCAGCCGGGTGGCGACGGTCCTGATCCCGCCGGACCGGTTGCGCCAGAAGTCACGGATCTCGTCGCGGTACTGGTCGTTCCACTCGACCCAGGGCGGCGGGAACTCGCCGACTCGGTAGCCGTCCATCGACGCGTCCCACGGCTCGGCGATCAGCTTGACGTGCCGCAGCACCGGATCCTGGCCGATCGCCATCAGCAGGTGGCTGCCCATGTCGACGCGGTGGTGCACCCGGGTGAGCGCCGACATCAGGTCGAAGCGGAAGCCGTCGACGTGCATCTCGGTGACCCAGTAGCGCAGCGAGTCGAGGATCAGCCGCAGCGCGAACGGGTTCGACGCGTTGACGGTGTTGCCGCACCCCGTCACGTCCCAGTAGGTGTCATCGAAGGACTCGCCCAGCGCGCCGTCGCCGACCCGGCAGTAGAAGCCGCGGTCGTCGAGCCCGCGGAAGGACAGCGTCGGCCCGTCGGCGCCCGCCTCGGCGGTGTGGTTGTAGACGACGTCGAGGATCACCTCGAGTCCGGCGTCGTGGAACGCCTTCACCATCGCCTTGAACTCCCTCACCTGCTGGCCGCGGTCGCCCGCAGAGGAGTACGCCGCGTGCGGGGCGAAGAACCCGATGGAGTTGTAGCCCCAGTAGTTCGTGAGGCCGCGCGCGGTCAGCGCGGGCTCGGACACGAACTGGTGGATGGGCAGCAGCTCGACCGCCGTGACGCCGAGGTCCTTGAGGTAGTCGACGACCGCGGGCGTCGCGAGCCCGGCGTACGTGCCGCGCAGGCGCTCGGGCACGCGGTCGTGGAGCGCGGTCATGCCCTTGACGTGCAGCTCGTAGATCACGGTGTCGCGCCAGCGGTAGCGCGGCGGCGCGTCGTCGCCCCAGTCGAAGCCGTCGTCGCCCACGACCACGCTCTTGGGCACGTACGGCGCGGAGTCGCGGTCGTCCATCGTGTCCGGGTCGTCGGGCGCGAAGCCGTAGGTGGCCGGGTCGGGCACGAAGTCACCCGACACCGCGCGGGCGAAGGGGTCGAGCAGCAGCTTGTTGACGTTGAAGCGCAGACCCTGGTCGGGGTCCCACGGGCCGCTGACCCGGAAGCCGTAGCGGGTGCCGGGCGAGACGTCGGGCAGCGCGCCGTGCCAGATGCCGAGCGTCTGCTCGGTCAGCCGGTGCCGCACCTCCTCGCCGTCCTCGTCGAAGACGCAGACCCACGCGGCGGTCGCGCGCGGCGCGTGCACCGCGAAGTTCGTCGAGTCCGCCGACCAGGTCGCGCCGAGCGGCCAGCTGCGCCCCGGCCACACCGGCGCGCGCTCGTCGCGGCTGCGCCACAGTCCAGGGGTCACCCGCGCCATTGTTCACGATGACGGCAGAATGCGCCGGAGACCGATGATGAGACGAGAGGCGTGGTGCGTGATGGGCGAGTTCGTGCGACTCGAGGTGGCCGACGGTGTCGGGACGATCCGGCTGGACCGTCCGAAGATGAACGCTCTCAACGTCCAGGTCCAGGAGGAGATCCGGGCTGCCGCCACCGAGGCGGCCGAGCGCGACGACGTCAAGGCGGTCGTCATCTACGGCGGCGAGCGGGTCTTCGCCGCCGGCGCGGACATCAAGGAGATGGCGGACATGTCCTACACCGACATGGTCAAGCGCTCCGGTGCCCTGCAGTCCTCGTTCACCGCCGTCGCCCGGATCCCCAAGCCCGTCGTCGCGGCCGTGACCGGCTACGCGCTCGGCGGCGGCTGCGAGCTCGCCCTGTGCGCGGACGTGCGGATCGCCGCCGACAACGCCACGCTCGGCCAGCCCGAGATCCTGCTCGGCGTCATCCCCGGCGCCGGCGGCACCCAGCGGCTGACGCGGCTGGTGGGCCCGAGCAGGGCGAAGGACCTGATCTTCACCGGCCGCTTCGTCAAGGCCGACGAGGCGCTCGCGATCGGCCTGGTCGACCGCGTCGTGCCCGCCGAGAGCGTGTACGACGAGGCGCTCGCCTGGGCGAAGCAGTTCGCCGGTGCGGCGTCGTACGCCCTGCGCGCGGCCAAGGAGGCGGTGGACCGGGGGAGCGAGGTCGACCTCGAGACCGGTCTGGAGATCGAGCGGCAGCAGTTCGCCGCGCTGTTCGCGACCGAGGACCGCACGATCGGCATGCAGTCGTTCGTGGAGAGCGGCCCCGGCAAGGCGCGTTTCGTCGGCCGCTGAACGGGGCAGAGCGGACATGTGGGTGCGACGGATGAGCAGAAGGTCGGGTTGCGGCGTGGAGAGCAGACCGTGAGCGCGGGTGCGACCAAGGCACTCCGGGTGCGGCTGGCCCAGCTGATCTGGCTCGCCGCGGTGGTGTGCGCGCTCTTCCTGGCTGTCGCAGCGCTGCTGGTCGCGCTGGACGCCAACCAGGACAACGCGCTGGTCTCCTTCGTGCTCGACGTCGCCGACGTCCTGGACCTCGGAGTGTTCGACCCCGGCAACGGCATCTTCACCTTCCGCGGGGGCGACGCGGCGACCAAGAACGCGCTCGCCAACTGGGGCCTCGCCGCGATCGCCTACCTGGTCGTCGGCCGGATCGCGGAGCGGATCGTCCGGCCCTGACACCTCGGTCGACCGTGACAGCGTCGCTGTGACGTATCCGACCCTGCGTCGAGTTTCCGCACGTCCTACGCGACGGTAGCCTCACGAGCACATCCGTGGATCGAACCCAGGAGGGGCCGTCCAGGCCACACCACCATGAACATTGTCGTCTGTGTGAAGTACGTCCCCGACGCCACTGCTGACCGGCAGTTCGAGTCGGACAACACCGTTGACCGCGTCGGCGTCGACGGGCTCCTGTCGGAGCTCGACGAGTACGCCGTGGAGCAGGCCCTCCAGCTGAAGGAGAAGGCCGGCGACGACACCGAGGTCACCGCGCTGTGCATCGGCCCGGAGAAGGCCGTCGACGCGGTGCGCAAGGCGCTGCAGATGGGCGTCGACAAGGGCGTCCACGTGAGCGACGAGGCGATCGCCGGCTCCGACTACGCCGCCACCTCGCTGGTGCTCGCGAAGGCGATCGAGAAGATCGGCCAGCCCGACGTCGTCATGTGCGGCATGGCCTCGACCGACGCCTCCGGCGGGGTCGTCCCGGCGATGCTGGCCGAGCGCCTCGGCCTGCCGCAGGTCACGCTCGCCGCGGTCGTCGAGACCCAGGGCGACCAGGTCCGCATCAAGCGCGACGGCGACACCGCCACCGAGGTCATCGGCGGCCAGATGCCGCTGGTCCTCTCCGTGACCGACCAGTCGGGTGAGGCCCGCTACCCGTCGTTCAAGGGCATCATGGCCGCGAAGAAGAAGCCGCTCGAGACCTGGTCGCTCAGCGACATCGGTGTCGACGCCGGCCAGGTCGGCCTCGACGCCGCGTGGACCGCGGTCGACGACACCACCGCCCGCCCGCCGCGCACCGCCGGCGAGATCGTCAAGGACGAGGACGGCTCGGGCGCCACGGCGCTGGTCGAGTTCCTCGCCTCGAAGAAGTTCATCTGAGGAGCGCCGACCCATGTCTGAAGTTCTCGTTCTCATCGACCACGTCGACGGCGCGGTCCGCAAGCCGACGTACGAGCTCCTCGCGATCGCCAAGCGCCTCGGCGAGCCCTCGGCCGTCTTCATCGGAGGTGCCGACAAGGCCGCCGAGGTCGCCGAGAAGGTCAAGGCCTACGGCGCCGAGAAGGTCTACGTCGTCGACGACGCGCAGATCAAGGGCTACCTGGTGGCCCCGAAGGCCGAGGTGCTGCAGCAGCTCGCCGAGAAGGCCCAGTCAAGCGGGGGCGTGGCCGCGATCCTGATCCCGTCCTCGGGCGAGGGCAAGGAGATCGGCGCCCGTCTGTCGATCAAGCTCGAGTCGGGCCTGATCACCGACGCCGTCGACGTCTCCGCCGAGGGGGTCGTGACCCAGAGCGTCTTCGCCGGCAACTTCACGCTGACCGGCAAGGTCACCAAGGGCACCCCGATCATCACGGTGAAGCCGAACTCGGCCGCCCCGGAGGAGGGCGCCGGCGCCGGCACCGTCGAGGAGTTCACCGCGACGATCTCCGACGCCGCGAAGAAGGCGCAGATCGTCGCCGCGCAGCCGCGCCAGGCGACCGGTCGTCCCGAGCTCACCGAGGCCGCGATCGTGGTCTCCGGTGGTCGTGGCACCGGGGGCAACTTCGAGCCCGTCGAGGGCCTGGCCGACGCGCTCGGCGCCGCGGTGGGTGCCTCGCGTGCCGCCGTCGACTCCGGCTGGAAGCCGCACACCTTCCAGGTCGGCCAGACCGGCAAGACCGTCTCGCCGCAGCTCTACGTCGCCAACGGCATCTCCGGCGCCATCCAGCACCGCGCCGGCATGCAGACCTCGAAGACCATCGTGGCCGTCAACAAGGACGAGGAGGCCCCGATCTTCGAGCTCGTCGACTTCGGCGTCGTGGGGGACCTCCACACCGTCCTCCCGGCCGCCACCGAGGAGATCAACAAGCGCAAGGGCTGAGCCCGCGGCGGCATCGACCGTCGAGCGACGTGGAACGGCCCCTGGGAGAGCATCCCGGGGGCCGTTCCGCGTCTCTCGACGGTTGGCCGTGTCCCTGGACCCGCCCGGCTCGTCATCCCCCTAGGCTGCCGGGGGTGAGGCGGACCCTGTGGCTGGCGCTGGTGCTCGGCGCGGCGGTCGGCGCCATCGCCGGCGTCTACCTCGAGGCGGTCCGCCTGACCCAGAAGCTGCTCTGGGACGGCACCGACCCGCGTCTCCTCCCCGGCGACGGGGCCTGGCAGGTCGTGGTGCTCTGCGCCGCCGGGGGCGTGGCCGTCGGCGCGATCCGGCTCCGCCACGACCGGGACACCCCCCACGACCTCGAGGACGCCCTGGCGGGCCTCGACGCCGTCGTCGACGAGGAGCGGAAGCCCCCGATCAAGGTCTCCTACCTCGCCCGCGCCGTCGTGCTGGGCGTGGTGTCGCTGGCCTTCGGCGCGTCGCTCGGCCCGGAGGCGCCGCTCGTCGTGCTGGCCACCGGGCTCGGCGACAGGGTCGCCCGGATCCTGCGCACCAGCCGCAGCGAGGCAGCGCTGATCTCGGCCTCGGGAGCGCTGTCCGGACTCTTCGGCGGACCGCTCGCGGCGATCGCGCTGCCGCTCGAGCGCGGCCGGGCCAGCGCGCAGAAGGTGCGCCTGATCGGCGCCTCCCTGGTCGCCGGCGTCGCCGGCCTCGTCACGATGCTGCTGGTCGTCCCGGCCAGCCACGGCCTCCGCTACGACCTGCCCGACCTCGAGACCGACAGCGCCCGCGAGCTGGTCGGCTCGATCGGGTGGGCCGCGCTCGGCGCGCTGCCCGCCGTGGTCGCCGGCCTGGCGCTGCTGATCGCCACCGAGCCGGTACGCCGGCTGGCGACCCGCCTGGCCCCCTCGACCCTGCCGCGGGCGGTCGCCGGGGGCGCGGTGCTCGGGCTGTGCGGCGTGGTCGACCCGCTGAGCCTCTTCTCCGGCGAGCACCAGGGTCAGGAACTGATCGACTCCGCGGGCGACCAGGCGCCGACGGCGTTCCTGCTCCTCGCGGTGGTCAAGCTCGTCGCGACGCTCGCCTGCCTGGGCACCGGGTGGTTCGGCGGCCAGATCTTCCCGACCGTCTTCGTCGGCATGGCCGCCGCGATGGTCCTGACCGAGGCGTGGTCGGCGGTCCCGCTGGGCGCCGCCGTGGCCGCCGGCGGCGCCGCGGCGGCGACCGCCGTGCTCCGCCGCCCGCTCGCCGTCGTGCTGATCCTGCTCTTCTTCTTCCCGTTCGGCGCGGTGCTGCCGCTGGCCGTCGGCGCGGCCGTCGCCGCCCTCGTCGTCAGCCTGCTCGGCGACCGGCTTCCGGAGCCCGAGGGCATCGGCGGGCAGCACTAGCCCGTCCCGCCGTACCCCTCGTCGCTGACGACCCCGACGGCCGGGACGGTGACGGTGCGGTGGGCGGGCGTGCCGCCGAGCTCGATCCGCCGCAGGGCCAGGTTGTTGCTCACGCTCGACTCGACGAGGTTCCCGTCCGGGTTGGCGCGGACCGCGATGTAGTAGACGCCGTTGGGCAGTCCGTCGACACGGAAGGACTGCCCGGCGCGGAACTGGGTGTAGGTGTCGCCCCAGCCGGCCGCCAGGACCTCGCGGATGCTCAACGAGGTCAGGTCGCCGCACGAGGTCGCGAGGTCGGTGTTGTCGGGCTTCCAGGCCGCGTCGGGGATCGTGAGGTCGACCGCGTCGGTGTTGGCGAGGCAGAAGGCCTCCTTCCTCGACACCGCGGCCTCGGTCCTGTTTCGCCGCAGCAGCGTGTAGCGCGCGAAGTCCTCGAAGTGCCAGTGCAGGTGCGAGGGCTTCGCGTCCCAGTGCAGGTGGCCGACCTGCTGGTAGCCCGTCTGGGTGCCGACGGCGTCGAAGAAGTACTGGTACGCCGCCATCTCGTCCCTGCCCCGCTCGCGGAACCCGTCGACGACCAGCGGGCTGGTCCCGGCGTTCCACACGGTCGCGGAGAAGCGCAGGTGCGTGCCGTTCCGCGACAGCGAGATGCCCCACGCCGGCAGCGGGCGCAGGTCGGGCACCGGGCCGTCGACGCGGCCTGCTGGCCCGGACGGGGCGTGCGCGGCGGACCGCTCGGCGTCCGGCGACGTGTCCTCCGACGGCGGCTCCTCCTCGACCGGCTCCGCCTTGACGACCAGGCGGACGGTCCGGGTCGCCTGCGCTGCGCTGAGCCCGAAGAGCGTCGCGTAGCGCGGCGCGACCTCGGCCCGGACCCGGTAGCGCCCCGGCGCAAGGCGCAGCGGACGCTCGGAGCCCAGGACGAGCGTCGCCCAGCCGGCCTGGACCCCCTGCACCGAGCCGAGGCTGAAGGGGTTGCTCCAGCAGCCGGAGGGATACGGCGAGGTCGCCGCCGCCGCGGGGTCGACCCGCTCGGACCATCCGCTGAGGCAGGCCTTCCGGTGCAGGGTCACGGGCTCGCCGCGGGCCGGCGTGATCGTCAGCCGCACGAAGTCCTGCAGGCCGGAGAAGTTCCGCATCGCGCCGGCCGGCAGCGCCACGTCGCCTGCCGGGCTGCGCCAGACGGTCCGGATCGGCTCGGCGTACGACGTGCGCTGCGACCAGAGCTCGAGTGGGGCGCCCGTGGCGACCACCCGCAGGCCGAGGTCGGTCCAGACCCGGCCGCGGTAGCCGTAGGTCTCGACCGCCCTGGGCGCCCACAGCCGGAACGGTGCGGCCGTGGCGGCCCGGTGCGCGGTGTCCGGCGCGCCGGCATCGGCGGGCAGCGCGGCGAGCGCGGGCGCCGCCAGGGCGAGCAGCGAGAGGAGCACGAGCGAGCGCCGACCGGACATGGCGGAGGTCCCTTCCTGGACGGGCCCGACGGGCCTCTTCGACCGTAGGACGCGCGCAACCCGGGCAGAGGTTGCCGCGCAGCAAGACGGCGCACGTTGCTGGACGTCGCGCGAACTACTCTCGGCGCTATGACCTCCCAGCAGGACGTGCTCGCCGTCGCCGAGCGGGCCCGCGCCGCCAGCCACGGCCTCGCGGTCGCCACCCGCGCGCAGAAGGACGCGGCCCTGCACACGATGGCCGACGCGCTGCTCGCGCACGAGGGGAAGATCCTCGCCGCGAACGCCGAGGACGTCGAGCGGGCCGAGGCGAGCGGGACGCCCGCCAACGTCGTCGACCGGCTCCGGCTGACCCCCGACCGGCTGGCCGCCATGGCCGACGGCCTGCGTGACGTGGCGGGCCTGCCCGACCCGGTCGGCGAGGTCGTGCGCGGCAGCACCCTGGCCAACGGGCTCGAGCTGCGTCAGGTGCGGGTGCCCTTCGGCGTGGTCGGGATGATCTACGAGGCCCGGCCCAACGTCACCGCGGACGCCGCCGGCATCTGCCTGAAGTCCGGCAACGCCGTGCTGCTGCGCGGCAGCTCCAGCGCCCGCTCGAGCAACGCCGCGATCGTGGCCGCACTCCGCGCCGCGGTCGCCGAGGCCGGGCTGGAGCCCGACGTCGTGCAGCTGGTGCCGGGCGACACCCACGACAGCGTCAAGGCGCTGATGCGGGCCCGCGGCCACGTCGACGTGCTGATCCCTCGCGGGGGAGCAGGCCTGATCCAGTCGGTCGTGGACGAGTCGACGGTGCCGGTGATCGAGACCGGGGTCGGCAACTGCCACGTCTACGTCGACCGCGCCGCCGACCTCGACAAGGCGCTCGCGATCGTGCTCAACGCCAAGACCCAGCGCACCAGCGTCTGCAACGCCGCCGAGTCGCTGCTCGTGCACGCCGAGGTCGCCGACGCCTTCGTGCCGCGGGTCGTCGCCGCGCTGCAGGACGCCGGGGTCACGATCCACGGCGACGCGGCGTTCCAGGCCCACGACGGCGTCGTGGCGGCCACCGACGACGACCACGCGACCGAGTACCTCTCCCTCGACATCTCCGCGGCCGTCGTACCCGACCTCGAGGCGGCGATCGCCCACATCCGGCGCTTCTCCAGCCAGCACACCGAGGCGATCGTCACCGAGGACGTCGCCGCCGCGCGCCGCTTCACCGCCGCCGTCGACTCGGCCGCCGTGCTCGTCAACGCGTCCACGCGCTTCACCGACGGCGGCGAGTTCGGGTTCGGCGCGGAGATCGGGATCAGCACCCAGAAGCTGCACGCGCGCGGGCCGATGGGGCTGCCGGAGATGACGTCGACCAAGTACGTCGTCACCGGCGACGGCCACGTCCGGTGAGTTGGGTAGGGTGGGCCCATGCAGAACCTGTACGCCGCAGCCGTCGAGGAGCCCCACATCTGGTCGGGCGCCAACCCGTGGGTCGTCGGTGGCATCGTGCTGACGATCCTCCTCGCCCTCCTGGTCGCCCTCCTCATGTTCGGCGCGGGCCGCGAGCACAGCTGATCCCGCGGCCGCGACGGTGACCGAGCAGGGGTCGCGGGTGCGCCGGGTCGGTGTCATGGGCGGCACCTTCGACCCGATCCACCACGGCCACCTCGTCGCCGCGTCCGAGGTGCAGGCGTGGTTCGACCTCGACGAGGTCGTCTTCGTGCCGACCGGCGACCCGTGGCAGAAGTCGGACCGGGAGGTCAGCGCCGCCGAGCACCGCTACCTGATGACGGTGATCGCCACCGCCTCCAACCCGCGCTTCCGGGTCTCCCGGGTCGACATCGACCGCGGCGGCCCGACGTACACGATCGACACGCTGCGCGACCTGAAGGCGCAGCTGCCCGACACCGAGCTCTACTTCATCACCGGTGCCGACGCGCTGGCCGACATCTTCACCTGGCGCGACGCGGAGGAGCTCTTCACGCTCGCCCGGTTCGTCGGGGTCACGCGGCCCGGCTACACCCTCGACAACGACGCGCTCGGCAAGATCCCCGGCGAGCGGGTCACGTTGATCGAGATCCCCGCGCTGGCGATCTCCTCGACCGACTGCCGGGCGCGCACCGAGCGCGGCGAGCCGGTCTGGTACCTCGTGCCGGACGGCGTCGTGCAGTACATCGCCAAGCACCAGCTCTACCCACCCAAGAAGGACTGTGCATGACCGCCACTGAGCACGCCCTCGCGCTCGTCGAGGCCGCCGCCCGCGCGGCGTCCGACAAGCTCGCCCAGCAGATCGTCGCCTTCGACGTGAGCGAGCAGCTCGCGATCACCGACGCCTTCGTCCTCGCCTCGGCCACCAACGACCGCCAGGTCAAGGCGATCGTCGACGAGATCGAGGACAAGCTGCGCGAGATCGGCGCCAAGCCGCTGCGGCGGGAGGGGGAGCGCGACGGCCGCTGGGTGCTCATCGACTACGGCGACGTCGTCGTGCACGTCCAGCACGAGGAGGAGCGTCAGTTCTACGCCCTCGAGCGGCTCTGGCGCGACTGCCCGACGATCGCGTTGCCCGCCGACGTCGTCTCGCATGAGCGCTGACGCGCGCCGCCTCGTCCTGCTCCGGCACGGCCGCACCGCCTGGAACGCCGAGCGCCGGATCCAGGGGCAGCTCGACCCGGAGCTCGACGACACCGGGCACGCGCAGGCAGCGGCCGTGGCGCCGCTGCTGACCGCGCTCGGACCGGCCCTGCTGTGGTCCTCCGACAGCGCCCGCGCGCGCCAGACCGCGGCGTACCTCGCCAAGGAGAGCGGCCTCGAGCCGGCGTACGACGCCCGGCTGCGGGAGTACTACCTCGCCGACTGGCAGGGCCTCGGCCACGCCGAGCTCGTCGAGCGGGAGCCGGAGCTGTTCGCCCGGTTCCGCACCGGTGACTTCGACGTCGTACCCGGTGGCGAGAACGCCGTCGACGTCGCGGCGCGGATGGTCGCCGTGCTCGGCGAGCTGCTCGATGCGCTCGCACCGGGCGAGCTCGGCGTCGCGGTCTCCCACGGCGCCGCGATCCGCGACGTGATCCCGACACTGCTCGGCTGGCCGGTCGCCGAGCGGGCCGCGCTGCACTCGCTCGACAACTGCGGGTGGGTCGAGCTGGAGCAGCCCGCCCCCGGCGCCCCGCTCCGGCTGCGGGCCTACAACCGCGTCGCACCGCTCTGACCGCCCGCTCCGCCGGGATACCCACAGACGTAGTGGTCGTTCCGACGGGCTCGGAGCAGCCAGTACGTCGCTGGCTATCCCGGCGGGCCGGTCTGGCCGACCCCGATTTCGCATCGGGCCAGGAGGTTGGCTAGTATTCCGCGAGTTGTCACCCGCACGGGGAACAGCGATTGGGGCTGTGGCGCAGCTGGTAGCGCACCTGCATGGCATGCAGGGGGTCAGGGGTTCGAGTCCCCTCAGCTCCACCGACGAGAAGGCCGGTCCACGCGGACCGGCCTTCTCGCATCTCCAGAGCGTGGCCGCGGCTCAGCGGGTCAGCACCTCGGCGTTCGGGTCGCGGTCGACGAGCACCGGCTGCGGCGCGCGGGCCCCGGCGCGGGCGCGGCCGACGAGCAGCACCGCGCCGGCGCCGACGAGCAGGCCGAGCACGAGCCACCGCCACCCGGCGAGCGACCACCGGGCCGTCTCGGTCACCACCCGCGCCTCGGCGGGCGGGTCGGGTGCGGTCACGGCGGCGACCGCGGCGGCGCTGTGGGGGATCATCAGCTCGTCGACCAGGGCGAGGAGCGCGTTCCCCTCGGTGACGCGGCTCCACGTCGCACCGTCGGTGACCACGACCGGCCCGTCGGCGGCGTCGGGGTAGAGCTGCTGGGTCCGCCAGGGCGACACGTCGTGGGCCATCCAGGTCAGGTTGAGGCTGCGGGAGCCGAGGTCGGACGGCGCGCGGTCGAGCGGCTTCGCGCCGGTGACGATCCGGTCGAGCGCCCCGTAGGCGGGCTCGGAGGAGTAGAGCGCGGTCGCGCTCCCGGACCCGGGATCGGTGATCAGCACGCTGGTGGGGCCGCCCGCGCGGACCGGCGAGGCGAGGGCGAGGGTGGTGCTCGCGACGAGCACGACGAGGGCGAGGAGTCTGCGCATGCCCCGTCTACACCGCCGCGACGCGGCGGGTTCCGTCACTCCAGCGACGCGGCGATCTCCACCGCGCGCACCAGGTCCAGGTCCTCGCCCTCGATGCGGACGGTCACCGCGCCGACGGGCACCACGAGCGTCTGGCCGGCGAGCCGGGGCGCGTGGGTCTCCTGCGCGCCGCCCTCCGGCACCACGACCACCTCGTGCGGGACGGGGAACCAGATCGCGTCCCGGCCGTCGACGTCGACGTGCTGCGCGACCGGGGAGGACTTCCAGAAGTACGGATCGAGGCCCGCGGCGAACTCGTCGATGCGGACCGTCCCGTCCGCGGTCGTCCAGCTCATCGACACCAGGTCGCCGCCGTCGCTCACACCGACTCCGTCCGGCGGTCCGAGCTCGGCCGGCACCAGCGGGTCGAACGCCGCCCCCTCGAGAGAGGCGCCCGGCTCCGAGGGCACGGCGGGGGTGCCGCCCGGGACGGTGTCGTCCTCGCGGACCATCACCCCGTGGAAGTCGAACCACTCGACGACCCGGGCGCCGACCGGCGAGGCAGCGAGCCCGGCGAGCAGCACGGCGACCGCCACGGCGACGACCCAGCGCACCCGGCCGCGCGCGGGCGGCGGCACCGCCACCCGCGCCAGCACCGCGCCGGCCAGCGCTGGCCCGGGCTCGGGGACCCTGAGGTCACCGGCGAGGGCGCGCAGGTCCTGCTCGAGGGTGTCAGACACGGTCGGCCTCCCGTCCTGGGGTGACGAGGTCGGCCCGGAGCCGGGCCAGGCCACGGTTGAGGCGGGACTTCACCGTCCCGCGCGGGAGGCCGAGCGTCGTCGCGGTCTCGGCCTCGTCGAGCTCGAGCAGGTAGCGGCAGGTCACCACGGTGCGGAGCCGGTCCGGGAGGCCGGCCACGGCCGCGAGCAGCTGCTCCTTGCGCTCGCGGTCGGCGACCTCGTCGGCCGGGTCGAGGAGCGCGGGCGGCAGGAAGTCGGCCCGCTCGCGCGCCCCACGGCGTACGGCGGAGCGGTGGTGGTTGCGCGTCTCGTTGGCCACGATCCGCAGCAGCCACGGGCGGAAGGCGGCGCCGTCGCGGTAGCGCCCCAGCGACCGGTAGGCCTTCACGAATGCCTCCTGCACGACGTCCTCGGCATCGGCGCCCGCACCCAGCAGGGCGGCGGTGCGCACGGCCATCGGGGCGTGACTGTTGACGAGCTCGGCGTACGCGTCGAGGTCTCCCGACCGCACCCGAGCGACCAGGCTGCCGTCGTCGGTGATGGTCGCTCCGTCCTGTCGTCCCGCGATCGTTCTACACCGCCGGGGCCGCTAGGGTTCCGTCCCGATCGGGGAAACTCTTCACCGCGCGTTTTCTTGACTCGTTCAAGAAAACGCGCCAGGGTGGTCCGCATGACCACCTCGGGCTCGGAGCAGCTGCTGCGCGGCGCCGGGCTGCGCGTGACCCGGCCCCGGACCGCCGTGCTGGACGCGGTCCACGCGTTCCCGCACGCCGACACCGAGTCGATCATCGGCGCCGTGCGCCGGGGCCTGCCCGAGGTCTCGCACCAGGCCGTCTACGACTCGCTCGCCGCCCTCACCGAGGCGGGGCTGGTGCGCCGCATCCAGCCCTCCGGCTCGGTCGCGCGCTACGAGTCGCGGATCAACGACAACCACCACCACGTGGTCTGCCGCACCTGCGGCGCGATCGCCGACGTCGACTGCGCCGTCGGCCACGCGCCCTGCCTGACCGCCTCCGACGACTCCGGCTTCCGGATCGACGAGGCCGAGGTCATCTACTGGGGCCAGTGCCCCGCCTGTTCCACAGCGTCAGCTCAGCAGTGATCAACCCCCCGTTGGAAGGAAGCGCGAGACACATGACCGACAGCAACCAGAGCGACCCCCAGGGCGTGGAGCGCAAGGCCGAAGGCGGGTGCCCTGTGATGCACGAGGGCTCTGCCGCTGCGCAGGGCAGCGAGAGCGAGAACCCGGCGATCGACTCGCCGACGCCGAAGACGGGCGGCCGCCCCCACACCAACAAGGACTGGTGGCCCAACATGCTGGACCTGTCGGTCCTGCACGCCCACTCGCCGGCCGGCAATCCGCTCGGCGCGGACTTCAGCTACTCCGAGGAGTTCAAGAAGCTCGACCTCGCCGAGCTGCGCCGCGACATCGTCGAGGTGCTCAACACCTCGCAGGACTGGTGGCCGGCCGACTTCGGCCACTACGGCGGCCTCTTCATCCGGATGAGCTGGCACGCCGCCGGCACCTACCGCATCTACGACGGCCGCGGCGGCGCGGGCGACGGCGGCCAGCGCTTCGCCCCGCTCAACAGCTGGCCCGACAACGCCAACCTCGACAAGGCCCGGCGCCTGCTCTGGCCGGTCAAGCAGAAGCACGGGCAGAAGGTCTCGTGGGCCGACCTGCTCGTCTACGCGGGCAACGTCGCGCTCGAGGACATGGGCTTCTCGACGTTCGGCTTCGGGTTCGGCCGCGAGGACGTGTGGGAGCCGGAGGAGATCTTCTGGGGTCCGGAGGACAGCTGGCTCGGCGACGAGCGGTACGCCGACGAGCGGACGCTCGAGGAGAGCCTCGGTGCCGTCCAGATGGGTCTGATCTACGTCAACCCGGAGGGCCCCAACGGCAACCCGGACCCGCTGGCCTCGGCCCGCGACATCCGCGAGACGTTCGCCCGGATGGCGATGAACGACGAGGAGACCGTCGCGCTGATCGCCGGCGGCCACACCTTCGGCAAGACCCACGGCGCCGGTGACGCCGACCTCGTCGGCCCCGAGCCGGAGGCCGCGCCGCTGGAGGCCCAGGGCCTCGGCTGGAAGAGCGAGTACGCCTCGGGCAAGGGCGCCGACGCGATCACGTCGGGCCTGGAGGTCACCTGGACCACCACGCCGACCCGGTGGAGCAACGACTTCTTCAAGATCCTGTTCGGCTACGAGTGGGAGCTCACGAAGAGCCCGGCCGGCGCGCACCAGTGGGTCGCGAAGGACGCCGAGGACATCATCCCCGGCCCGACGGCGGACTCGCCCAAGCGCAAGCCGACGATGCTGACCAGCGACCTCGCGCTCCGCTTCGACCCGGCGTACGAGAAGATCTCGCGGCGGTTCCTGGAGAACCCCAACGAGTTCGCGCTGGCCTTCGCCAAGGCCTGGTACAAGCTCCTGCACCGCGACATGGGACCGGTCGACCGCTACCTCGGCCCCTGGGTCCCGGAGCCGCAGCTGTGGCAGGACCCGGTGCCGGCCCACGAGGGTGAGCTGATCGGGGACGCCGACGTCGCCACGCTCAAGGCGAAGGTCCTCGAGTCGGGGCTGACCGTCTCCCAGCTGGTCTCGACCGCGTGGGCCTCGGCCTCGAGCTTCCGCTCGACCGACAAGCGCGGCGGCGCCAACGGTGCCCGGATCCGACTCGAGCCGCAGCGCGGCTGGGAGGTCAACCAGCCCGAGCAGCTCGCCACCGTCCTCGAGACCCTCGAGAGCGTCCGGGCCGACTTCAACGCCGCGGGCGGCGCGCAGGTCTCGCTGGCCGACCTCATCGTGCTGGCCGGGTCCGCGGCCGTCGAGAAGGCCGCCCGGGACGGCGGCGTCGAGGTCACGGTGCCGTTCCACGCGGGGCGCACCGACGCCACCCAGGACCAGACCGACGCCGACACCTTCACCGTGCTCGAGCCGCGCGCCGACGGGTTCCGCAACTACCTGCGGGCCGGCGAGAAGCTCCAGCCCGAGGTCCTGCTGGTCGACCGTGCCTACATGCTCGACCTGAGCGCGCCCGAGATGACCGTCCTCGTCGGCGGCCTCCGGTCCCTGGGCGCCAACGTCGGCGGTGCCCAGCACGGCGTGCTCACCGACCGGCCGGGCACCCTCACCAACGACTTCTTCGCCAACCTGCTGTCGCCCGGCACGCAGTGGAAGGCCGCGGAGTCGGGGGAGAACGTCTACGAGATCCGCGACGTCGCCACCGGCGACCTCCGGTGGACGGCCACCCCGGTCGACCTGATCTTCGGCTCGAACTCGCAGCTGCGGGCGCTCTCCGAGGTCTACGCGAGCGAGGACGCGCGCGAGAAGTTCGTCCGCGACTTCGTCGCCGCCTGGGTCAAGGTCATGGAGCTGGACCGCTTCGACCTCGCCTGACCGATCGCACCACCCCTGCACACGGGGAGCCCGCGCCGCCCGGCACGGGCTCTTCGTGCATTTCGGGTGAGGTCCAACCCGTTCGGGTGGGGTCTCATGGAGGTCACGGACTCGCGAGAGGGGTGCGGTGACGAGCGAGGGAGCGCGCGGAGGGACGCCCGCGGACGGCATGGCGCTGCTCGCCGCCCAGTCCCGGTCGGCCCGCTCGGCGATCTTCCAGTCCAAGCTGCGCCCGGCCGTCAACCCGGCGTACCTGGTGGAGCGCCCGCGCCTGCACGCCCTGCTCGACCAGGCGGTGGCCGCGCCGCTGACGCTCGTGGTGGCGCCGGCCGGGTCCGGCAAGACCTCCCTGCTGCGCAGCTGGGCGGCGGCCTCCGAGCTGCCGCACGCCTGGCTCTCGCTCGACGAGACCGACCGTGACCCCGTGCAGCTCTGGCGCGGCGTGCTGGCCGCGCTCGAGGGCGTCGCCCCGGGCTGCGCGGCCGGCTGCGCCGACCTGCTGCGGCTGCCGGGCGGGCTGCATGAGGCGGTCGGGGTGCTGCTCGACGACCTCGAGAGCCGCGCGGCCGGCGACGCGGTGCTCGTGCTCGACGACCTCCAGCTGGTCGACGAGGAGGAGTCGGTCGCGACGTCGCTGGCGCTCTTCGTCCAGCACCTCCCGTCGTGGCTGCACGTCGTCATCGCCAGCCGCCGGGCGCCGCGGCTGCCCGTGCACCGGCTGCGGGCGCGCGGCCAGATGGGGGAGGTGCACTTCGCCGAGCTCCGCTTCTCCTACGCCGAGGCCTCGACGATGCTCTCCCGCCTCGTGCCCACGCTCGCCCCGGAGCTCCTCGACGAGGTCGCGGCCCGGGCAGGCGGCTGGGCGGCCAGCATCCAGCTCGCGGCCCTCGCGGCGCGCTCGTCGCACGCCCAGGGCGACCTCTTCGTGCCGAGCCACGACGGGGACCACCACTACCTCGAGGACTACGTCTGGCAGGAGATCCTCCCCTCCGAGCCGCCGGGGCTGGTCGACCTCCTGCTCGCCACCTCGGTGGTCGACCGGATCGACCCTGGGCTCGCCCAGATCCTCGCGTCGCGGCCGGACGCGGTCGACCAGCTCGCGCGGGCGGAGGCGCGCGGGCTGTTCCTCACCCGCATCGAGCCCTCCGGCGCGTTCGAGATGCACGCGCTGGTCCGCGAGGTGCTGCGGTCGCTGGTCGCGAAGCGGTCGCCGGAGCGGCTCACCCAGCTGCACGGCTGGGCCGCCGGCTGGCACGAGGCGCACGGCCAGTCGGTCTCGGCGCTCGAGCACTGGCTGCGCGCGGGCCGACCGCGCGAGGCGCTGCGGCTGCTCGCCGCCGAGGTGGCCGCGCTCTCCGACGGAGGCCACGAGAGCACGATCGTGCGCACGCTGGCCGCGATCCCCGAGAGCGTCGCCTCCGGGGACCTCGACGCGACCGTCGAGCTGGCCTGGTGCCACCTGCTCGTGGACCGGCGCCGCTTCCTGGAGATGGTGGACTTCCTCGGCGCCTGGGCCGGCGACGGCGCGCAGATCGACGGCACCCGCTCGGCGCGCCTGGCGGTGCTGGAGTCGATCGCCGCGACCCTCCGCGGCAGCTGGAACGACGGGGCCGGCCTCGCCCGAGCCGCCCTCGACACGTTGGGCGACGCCTGGTGGCTGGACCCGCTCGGTCGCAGCGCGTGGAGCCTGGTCGCCCGCGACCTCGCCCTCGACGAGCAGTGGGACGAGTCCAGCCGCACCACCCGCACGGCCGTCGCCGCGCTCACGGTGACGCCCGAGCAGCGGCTCGCGCTCGAGGGCATCCGCGCCCTGGGTGACGCCCTCGCCGGCCGACCCGTCGACGCGCTGCGCATCGTCGCCGGCGCGCGGGGCGCCTGCGAGGTCGACAACCTGGCGGTGCTGCGCACGGAGCTCTCGCTGGCCGAGGCGGCCGCGCACCGAGAGCTCGGCGACCTCGGCGCGGCCCAGCCGCTCCTGCTGGAGCTGGTCGAGGACGAGACCGAGACCACGCCGTACGCCCGGCTGCTGGCGTGCCTGGAGCTGACCTACGCCCGGATCGACAGTGACGACCTCGACGGTGCCCGCGAGGCGTTCGGCCGGGCCGCCGAGATCGTCGAGACCGACGTCTCCGGCGCCGGCTCACGGGCGTGGCTGAGCCGGGCCGGCGCCGGCCTCGCGCTCGCGTCGGGCGAGGTCGAGGAGGCCCGGTGGTGGGCCGCCCAGGTGGAGGACGGCTTCTGGGGTCCGGTGTGTCGGGCCCGGGTGCTGCTGGCGACCGGCGAGACCGGCCTGGCCGGCGACACGCTCAAGACCGCGGAGCCGCGGTCGGTGCGGCACCGGGTGCTGCTCGACGCGCTCTCGTCGCGCACCACCGGCGACCAGGCGGAGGCGGAGCGGCTCCTGCTGGAGGCGGTCCGGCAGGCCGCCGCCCAGGACCTGGTGCAGACGCTCGCCTCGGAGGGGCCCGACCTGGTCGAGGCGGTCGAGCGGCTCGCGTGGCGCGCCCCGGGCTCCTGGCTGGCGAGGTTGCGGCGCGCCGCCGTCCCGGGAGCCGTGGGCGCGACCGCCGCGGCGGTCGCGCCGCTGGAGCCGCTCACCGAGCGCGAGCTCGAGGTGCTGCGGCTGCTGCCCAGCCGGCTGACGCTGCGCGAGATCGCCGACGAGCTCTTCATCTCGATCAACACGCTGAAGTTCCACCTCAAGGTCATCTACCGGAAGCTCGGCGTCGCCTCGCGGGCGGAGGCGGCGGAGACCGCGCGGGCGCTGACCAGCCTGCGCCGGACGGCTCAGGCCTCGAGCACCCGGCGTCGCTGAACCTCGTACTGGTCGAGCGAGAGCAGCCCCCGCTCGACGAGGTGGGCGAGCTTGCGCACCTGAGCGACCTGGTCGACCAGCGGCGCGGCGCCGGTCCGGCGCGCGGTCCCGAGCGGGCTGCGGTCCAGGAGGTCGGTCCGCCCGGGCTCGTCGAGGGCGGCGAGCACCCGGTCACGCCCGACTCGCTCGCCCGCGGTGAGCCGGCCCCCCGAGCGGCGGGCGGCGGAGGACAGGGCGGAGGCCCAGCAGTCCTCGACGAGCAGCAGCAGGGCCGCGTCGCCGGGTGCGAGCGTCACGGCGGCGAGCTCGACGTCGTGGCGGCTGAGCAGCACGCCGCCGTCGGCGAGCGCGGCGAGAGCGGCGAGCGGCGGCGCGTCCTCGAGCCGCACGACCCGGACGCCCGCCTCGTCGTCGGCCCGGACCAGCCCCACCACGTCGACCAGCCGGATCACGCCGCCGGTCACGAGCTCCGCGGCGGCGGCGGCGACCTGGTCGAGGCCCGAGACCGACGGCGCGGACACCAGGACGTACTCGAGCAGGTCGAGGTCCGGTGTGTCCGTGAGCCGCAACGCGTCCGACATGTCATCACCCCGGCCCTGATCATCGCCGCGCGGCGGGTGGCCCGGCACCACCCCGCAAGGGGTGAGCGATCAGTGCAGCGCGACCTTGAGCGCCACGACCAGCAGGCCCAGCCCGAGGCCGGCGGCCGCGCTGCCGATCCGGCCGCGGAGGTCCAGTCCGCCCCGCAGGCCGGCGATGTAGCTGTAGCCGACCAGCAGCAGGATGCAGATCCACAGCGCGATCCAGGCGGCGGTCCGGAGCTCCGCACCGACCAGCGTGGCGGCGACCAGCGCGGCGATCGGGGCGGCCGACGCGCCCAGGATCGGCCACGTCTCACCCATCGCGTGCTGGAGCGCCGCGCGGGGGTGGTGGGCGTGGGTGAGCGCGCTCCCGATCGTCTCGGCGTGCAGGTGGGCGAGCCAGTAGACGGCGACCGTGGCGAAGACCGTGAGGCACAGCCGGATCAACGACCCGGTGTCGTCGCCGGCGTACGCCAGCACCGCCGCGGAGACGACGGTGCCCGTGATCGTGCCCTCGCCCCCCGCGAACAGCCCGAAGGGGTCCGCGCGGGTGTGCTCAGGCACCGCCGAACGTCTCCAGCAGGGTCGCTCGCTCCGCCTCGGTGAGGTTGGTGCTGATCAGGGTGCTGTCGCGGCCGTGGAAGCGCTCGCCGAGACGATCGAGGTCCGCGGAGTCGGTGACCAGGAAGAGCGCGGAGGTGCCAGGCACGACCTCGGTCCGGATCCGCTCGAGGTCGGCCTTGGTGATCCCGGTGCCGTCGGTGGCCTTCGCCAGCGCGCCGATGCCGGCACCCAGAGCGAGGCCCGCGACGGGGATCGCGAACAGCGCACCCCCGAGGATGCCCCAGAGCGCACCCCAGGCGGCGCCGCGCTTGGGGCTGTCGTGCTTGTGCTCGAGGGTGGGCTTGTCGGCGCGCTCCGGCCAGCTGACGATCGCGTGGTCGACGATCGTCACCAGACCCTCGCCGGCCGCGGCCTTGAGTGAGGACTCCGCCCGGGCGGCGCCGTCTGCATCCTCGAACTTCCACACCGTGAAGGTCGTCATCGGTTCTCCTTGTCGAGTGCGGCCACGAGCGCGGCCAGGGCTGTGCGGGTCTTGGTCTCCTGCGGGGCGCTGAGGTCGACGCCGTGCTCGGCGAGGAAGACCTTGGTCTCCGCGGCGAGCTGGAACGCCCGGATCGGCTCGGCCTTCGTCGACAGCTCGAGGATCCGCGAGCCGTCGGGCAGGAACCACAGCTCGGCGACCATCCGGTGCGCGAAGCCGTCGGGCTCGAACTTCGCCTTCAGCAGCGTGAGCGGTCCCAGCACCTCCAGGTCGGCGAGCTCGACCCCGTCGGGGAGCCGGTCCGCGACCAGGCCGCGCTGCTCGTCGGTGAGCGCCTCCGCGAGCGGCGCCTGCCCGCTGAGCAGCGCCTTGACCTTGCGGTCGGCGACTTCGGCGGTGAGCGAGCACGAGCAGGTGAATCCGGCCGGCGACGCGTCGACCTCCACCTTGAAGCCGTCCTCGTCGCGCAGGTCCTCGGGCGCGTCCGCCGGCAGCATCGGGCGGAGCTTGACCGTCACGTCGGCCGGCTTGCGCTGGGTCCGCCGGGCGCGCAGGACCAGGCCCGCGTCGGACAGCCGCAGGTCGCGCGTGTCGACGAACGCGACCTGGCGGATCTCGGCGTCGAGCGAGTCGATCCCCAGCGCGCTGAGCACCCGGCCGTGGTCGGCGCCCGGCACCGTCAGCTTGAGCTCGACCGCGTCGACGTCGGGGATCACCCGCAGCAGCGCGCCGAGCTGCTCCGCGTCGTACGTCGGCAGCGTGGTCATGCCGCCGCCTCGGGCGCGGCGCGACGGACGAAGAACTTCACGATCTCCTCGGTCACGATGATCGAGGCCGCGATGCCGAGGCAGATGCACCACTGGTTGAAGGTCAGCGAGGTCGTGTCGAAGATCCGCTGGAGGATGTCGAGGCCCGTGATCGCGATGATCGCGACCACGGCGAGGCCGTAGCGGCGCAGCTGGAGGACGCCCGGGAAGCTGTCGCGGTCGAAGACCGTGTTGACCTGGTCGCGCGAGAGCAGTGCGGCGAAGAGGTGGAAGAGCGAGAGCGTGGTGAGCAGCATGGTCGAGGCCAGGATCGCGTCGCCCTCGTGGTCGCCGATCTGGTACGCCGCGAGCGCGCCGATCGTCATGACGGCGCCCTGCCCGCAGAGGCGGAACCAGTTGTTGCGCGACAGCACGGGTGCCCCGACCGGTCGTGGCGGCCGCCTCATCAGCCCCTTGGCGGCGTCGTCGAACCCGAGCGCGACCGCCAGCGGGATGTCGACGACCATGTTGAGCCAGAGGATCTGCATCGGGTTCAGCGGCGAGCCCGCGGCGATGTCGAGGAGGCCGGCCACGACGAAGATCGCGATGTAGGCGACCAGCGTCGACATCTGGAAGCGCAGGTACTTCAGCAGGTTGTCGTAGAGCGTCCGTCCGTAGGAGACCGCGCTGACGATCGTCGCGAAGTTGTCGTCGGTCAGGATCATGACCGCGGCCTCCTTGGAGACCTCGGTGCCGGTGATGCCCATCGCGACGCCGATGTCGGCGGTCTTGAGGGCGGGCGCGTCGTTGACGCCGTCGCCCGTCATCGCGACGACGTTGTCCTTCTCCTTGAGGATCCGCACCAGGCGCACCTTGTCCTCGGGGGCCACCCGCGCGATGACGCCGATGTGGTCGATCTCGTCGATCAGCTGCTCGTCGCTCATCGCCGCGAACTCGGTGCCAGTGAGCGCCCGCCCCTCGATGCCGAGCTCGCCGGCGATCGCGGCGGCCGTCGTGGCGTGGTCGCCGGTGATCATCCGGACCCGGATCCCGGCCTCGCGGCACTCTGCGATCGCGGCCTTGGCCTCGGGCCGCGGCGGGTCGACGATCCCGACCATGGCCAGCAGGGTCAGCTCCTGGACCAGGCCGATCAGCTCGTCGCCGGCGGGGAGCGTCCCGGGCTGGAAGTCGCGCTGCGCGACCACCATGACCCGCTCGCCTGCGTTGGCGATCTGGTCGTTGGCCTGGAGCGCGAGGTGCCGGTTGTCGTCGGTGATCGGCTGCAGCACGCCCTCGGGGGTGCGGTACGTCGTGGCGCGCGCGATCAGCACGTCGGGAGCGCCCTTGACGTAGCACCGCACGACCGGCCGGCCGTCGTCCCCGGTCATCTCGTGGAACGTCGCCATGAACTTGTAGTCGGAGTCGAACGGCACCTCGGCGACACGGGGGAGCGCGGCCCGGGTCTCCGCGATGTCGAGGCCGCCCTTCGCGCCCAGCACGATCAGCGCGCCCTCGGTCGGGTCGCCGATCAGTGCCTCGCCGTCGAGCACCGCGTCGGCGCACAGCACCATGGGCAGCAGGTAGGGGTCGAGGTCGACCTGCTGCCCGCCGACGTGGTTGATGTCGCCGGTCGTCCCGTAGCCCTCCCCGGTCACCGTGAACCGGTTGTGCCCCGGGATCACCAGCTCGCGGGCGGTCATCTTGTTGAGCGTCAGCGTGCCGGTCTTGTCCGAGCAGATCGCCGACGTGGACCCGAGCGTCTCGACCGCCGGGAGTCGCTTGACGATCGCGTTCCGGTTCGCGATCTCCCGGGTGCCCATCGAGAGCAGCGCCGTGACGACCGCGGGCAGCCCGGTCGGGATGGCCGCGACCGCCAGGGCGACACCGGTGATGAAGAGCGTGTCGAAGGACTCGCCCTGCGCGAGCCCCAGCAGCACGACGAGCACCAGCGCGATCGCGGCGATCGTCGCGATGATCTTCGACAGCGAGTCGAGCTGCTTCTGGAGCGGTGTCTTGCTGGTCTCGGTGTTGGCGAGCATGTCGGCGATGTGGCCGATCTCGGTGCCCATGCCGGTCGACGTCACGACCATCTCGCCACGGCCACGGGTGACCGAGGTGTTCATGTAGGCCATGCAGATGCGGTCGCCGAGCGGGACGTCGGTGCCCGCCACCGGCTCGGCCGTCTTGCCGACCGGGAGGCTCTCGCCGGTGAGCGCGGCCTCCTCGATCTCGAGCGTCGCGGCGAGCGAGATCCGGCCGTCGGCGGGGACCCGGTTGCCGGCCTCCATCAGCACCACGTCGCCCGGCACCAGCTCCGAGGCGTCGATCTCGACGGCCTGACCGTCGCGGCGTACCCGCGCGATGGTCTTCATCATCTGCGAGAGCGCCTTGACGCTCTCCTCGGCCTTGGACTCCTGCCGGAGCCCGATCAGCGCGTTGAAGACCGTCAGGCCGGCGAGGACGACGGTGGTGGGGGTGTCCTGGGTGACGATCTGGTTGACGACCGCGGCCCCCAGCAGGATCAGCTGCATGAAGTCCTCGTACTGGCGCAGGAACGCGCGCCAGGCCGGCTCCTTCGCCGCGCCGGTCAGCACGTTGGCGCCGTACGACGCGAGGCGCGACCGCGCCTCGTCGGCGCTCAACCCCCGGGCCGGGTCCACCCCGAGACCGGTGGCCACCTGCTCCGCGGTGGCCGAGACGGGATCGACCGGTGCCGCTGCTGCCGTCGTGGTCATGCCTGATCGTCGGCAACGCACGGGTGGTCGCGCCTCACCCCGGGCGGGGTGGGGCCGAACCACCCGCGCGCGTGTGAGCGTGGATCGGCACTCGACCAACCACGAACATCCGCCCGAGGAGGCACCCGATGAGTGAGCAGGACGTTGGACCGATCGACTACCTGGCGGTGGAGTTCCCCGGAGGTCGGCTGAACGGGGACGGCTTGGCCGCTCTCGTCGACCTCACCGAGCGGGGGATCATCCGGATCCTGGACCTGGTGATCGCGCAGGTCGACGCTGACGGCAGCTTCGTCACCGTCGAGCTGGCCGACCTCGACGGCGACGGTGAGCTCGACCTCGCGGTCTTCGAGGGCGTGACCTCGGGCCTGCTCGACGACGAGGACATCGCCAGCAGCGCCGCGCTCGTCGAGCCGGGCAACGCCGTCGGCGTCATCGTCTACGAGAACACCTGGGCCGGCCCGTTCGTCACGGCCATGCGCAAGGCCGGCGCCGAGGTCATCGCGAGCGGCCGGATCCCGGCCGACGACGTCATCGCCGCACTCGACGCCCTCGAAGGCGCCGAGGCCTGAGCAGGAAGGGAGAACAGGACATGGGACTCATCGGAGGAATGGCCCGCACGGCGGTCGTCGCCGGCACCGCGACGGCGGTCTCCAACCGCGTCTCGCGGCGCCAGGCAGGGCGGTGGCAGCAGCAGGCCGACGCCCAGGCCTATCAGGAGCAGCAGTACCAGCAGCCGGTGTACGCCGCCCCGCCCGCGCCGGCTCCGGCCGCGGCGCCGGCGGCGTCGGACTCCGACGACATGATCGGGAAGCTCCAGAAGCTCGGTGAGCTGCGCGACCAGGGCATCCTCACGGAGGCGGAGTTCGAGGCGCAGAAGGCGAAGGTGCTCGCCGGCCTCTGACCGGGCACCACGCAGAACGGCCCCCTCGCCACTGGCGAGGGGGCCGTTCCGCTTCGGTCGGCCGACGTCAGCTGAGCAGCTTGGCCTTCTGGGCCTGGAACTCCTCCTCGGTGATCGCGCCCTTGACCTGGAGCTCGTGGAGCTTGGCGATCTGGTCGGCGGTGCTGGTGCCGGGGCCTGTCACGCTCTGCACGTAGGCGCGCATCTGCTCGTCCTGGCGCTGGGCGTCGCGGACCGCGTGCTCGCCCATCTTCTTGCCGCGGGCGATGAGGTAGACGAACACGCCGAGGTAGGGCAGGAAGATCACGAAGATCGTCCACAGGGCCTTGCCCCACCCGCTCAGGTCGTCGCTGCGGAAGATGTCGGCGAAGACGGTGATCAGCAGCCAGATCCAGATGAAGAAGAGGAAGAACCAGAGCATGCTGAGGAAGACGTCGCCCGGTGTGTACTCCCACAAGGTGACCACGATGAACCTCCTGTCGAGCGGCTAGCGCCGCGCTGGGTGCCGCCGCCGGGATCGGCGTACGCAGGCGTCATCGTGGTGCGCGCGCGGGTGGGGCAGCATCACCCCTCGTGGGGTGGAAGCGCTCCGGCTCAGCGGCGGTAGTCCTTCATCTGGACGGTGAGCGACCAGATCACCAGCACGTAGATGCCGATGGTGATCATCGACCACCACGGGTAGGCCGGGATGCTGAGGAAGTTCGACATCGCGCCGATGACGGCCAGCACGATGCCGACCACCCGGGCCCAGCGCGCGCCGCGCAGCAGCGCAACGCCGATGAGGACCGTCACGAGGCCCAGGACGAGGTGGATCCAGCCCCAGGCGGTCACGCTGAACCGGAACGTGTAGTCGCTGCCGGCGGCGTAGAAGTCGGGCTCCCCGATCGCCGCGATGCCGTGGAGCACGTCGAAGCCCCCGGTGACGATGAGCATGATGCCCGCGAACGCGACGGTGACGTCCGCGAAGAACCCGCTGGTGGAGTAGTCCATCTCGTTGCGTGGCGTGCTCATGTGCTGCGCCTCCTCGGTGAGCGTGCCAGCCATGCTCCGCGCTGGGCGGGTGGCCGCACCCCACCCCGGGCGGGGTGGTCGTCCGCTAGCATCCCGCGGAACGAGAACCCGTTCTACCCGAGGTGGTCGCATGCCCGGTCCCGGTCCGCACGGATTCAACCTCTCGACGGTGGTCGCGACGGTCGCCGCCGCCGTGCCCGACCAGGTGGTGCTGGCGTGGCGGGACCGGAGGCAGACGTACGCCGAGCTCGACGCGCGCGCGTCCGGGATCGCCCACCTGCTGGTCGAGCGGGGGCTGGGCTGCCACACCGAGCGGGACGCGCTGGCCGGCCACGAGTCCGGGCAGGACCACCTCGGCATCTACCTGCACAACGGCAACGAGTACCTCGAGGCGATGGTCGGCAGCTACCGCGCCCGGGTCGCCCCGTTCAACGTCAACTACCGCTACGTCGAGGAGGAGCTGGTCTACCTCCTCACCGACGCCCGGACGAAGGCGCTGGTCTACCACGCCGAGTTCGCGCCGCGCCTGGCCGCGATCCGCGACCAGCTGCCCGACCTCGAGCTGCTCGTCCAGGTCGCCGACGACTCCGGCCACGACCTGCTCCCGGGCGCACTGGACTACGAGACCGTCGTCGCCACGCCGGCGCCCGCGGGAGGGATGCCCGAGCCCGACGGCGACGACCTCTACATCCTCTACACCGGCGGGACCACCGGCATGCCCAAGGGCGTGCTGTGGCGCAACGACGACATCTACGTCACCTCGATGGGCGGCACGCCCTTCGGCACCAACGAGCCCTTCCCGTCGTACGACGCCATCGCGGAGGCCGCGCGCGCCGCCGGCGGTGCCATGAGGCTGTTGATGATCCCGCCGTTCATGCACGGCGCCGCCCAGTGGTCGACGTTCCACACGATCACCGGCGGCGGCACGATCGTGCTCCCCGACGAGGTCCGGCACCTCGACGCGGCGGACGCGATCGCCGTCGCCGCCCGAGAGAGGGTCGTCAGCATCCCGGTCGTCGGCGACGCGGTCGCGCTGCCGCTGATCGAGGAGGTCGAGCGCGGCGGCCACGACCTGTCCGGGCTGGCGGCGTTCAACAACGGCGGCGCGCCGCTGACGCCGGGCGTGCGTGACCGCATCCTGGCCGCGCTCCCGCACGCTCTCGTGATGGACGCCGCCGGCGCCTCCGAGACCGGGCTGCAGATGAGCTCGCTGTCGCTCAAGGGCATGGAGGCCGGGACCGCGACCTTCAACCCCGTGCCGGCCACGACCGTCGTCGACGACCTGTTCGCGCGCGTGCTCGAGCCCGGTGAGGGCGAGGGCTGGCTGGCCCAGCGCGGCCGGGTGCCGCTCGGCTACCTCGGCGACGCCGCCAAGACCGCGCGCACCTTCCCGGTGATCGACGGGGTGCGGTTCTCGATCCCGGGCGACCGGGCGGTCATCAACGCGGAGGGCCAGATCGTGCTGCTCGGCCGCGACGGGGTCACGATCAACTCCGGCGGCGAGAAGATCTTCGTCGAGGAGGTCGAGCGTGCCCTGGCCGCGCACCCGGCGGTCCGCGACGTGGTCGTGGTCGGCCGCCCGTCGGAGCGGTGGGGCAGCGAGGCGGTCGCGGTCGTCCAGCTCGAGGACGGCGTCTCGGCGACCGACGAGGACCTGCTCGCCGAGGCCGAGAAGCACGTCGCCCGCTACAAGGTGCCCAAGGCGATCGTCCGGGTGGCGTCGGTGCAGCGGTCGCCGTCGGGCAAGGCCGACTACCGGTGGGCCAAGGTGCAGGCCACGTCCTGAGCCCCCCAGCGGCGATGATTCCGCCTGTCGGCGGTGGTCGGTAGCGTCGAACCACACCGACCGAGGAGCGTGCGATGACCACCCAGCTCAACCCCTACCTCAACTTCCGCGGCGAGGCCCGGGACGCGATGACCTTCTACCACTCCGTCTTCGGCGGCCAGCTGGACGTGATGACGTTCGGCGACATGGGCGGCATGGGCGTGCCCGACTCCGAGGCGGGTCAGGTCATGCACTCGGCGCTCACCGTCTCCGACTCCGTCAACATCTTCGGCTCCGACGTCCCGAGCCACATGGAGGGCGACTTCCCCAACGGCCGGATCTCGCTGAGCGGTGACGACGCCGACACGCTGCGCGGCTGGTTCGACGGGCTCGCCGCCGGCGGCACCGTCAACGTGCCGCTCGACAAGGCGCCGTGGGGCGACTGGTTCGGCGACCTCACCGACAGGTTCGGCGTGAGCTGGATGGTCAACATCGCCGGCGGCGAGGGCTGAGCCTCGACCGGCGCGCGTGGTGACGCGCGCCGGTCACACTCTGCGAGTCAGCGGCCGACCGGCTGGAAGTAGTGAGCGGCGCCGTAGGCGGCGACCCTCCGGCCGAGCGCCTGGCCTGCCACGTCCGCACTGCGGTAGTGGAGGCCGGCCCAGATGCGTGCCTCGATGAGCTCGGCGAGCGGCTGTGTGAACGTGTCGAAGGTGCGCACTGCCGGCCCGCCGGGGTTCACGAAGGTGCTCGTGATCTGGAACGACCCACCCACGGGGTCGTCGCCGAAGAACATCCGCAGGACGGTGGTGTGTGCCGCGTCGAGGCAGTTGTGTCCCGACGCCCACTCGGGGTACGGCGCGGTGATGAGCGCCGTCCAGGCGAGGTCGGGATCCGTGGCCGGGTTCCCGTCCTCCAACGCCCGTGGGATCGCGTTCCACGGCCGCCAGAAGTCGAAGTGGTACTTGTCGTTCCAGCAGTTGATCGCCGCGTCCGCGCCACTCAGGTTCTGCAGCGCGAGGAGCCGTGCGCTGTCGGCGGCGTCGAGATCGGTCCGGGCGATGAGCTGCCGGGACACCTCGTTCCAGCTCAGCACGGGTGCGCTCTGCCACCACTTGGCGATGTAGGTCTGGTCCGCGGTGCGGGTCGAGCCGGTGGCCCTGCCCAGGCTCTTGACCTCGTTGAACTCCGTCGCCCACTGCTGGCTGTCGAGCGAGGGCGGTGGTGCGGACCGGAACTGCGAGGAGCTCCGGAGGAGGAACGGCGTCACGTCGCCCGCCCACGGGGTCGGGTCGAGGGCGGGCACGCCGCCAGGAGCCAGCGGCTGCCAGTGTCCGGGCGCGGGGTTCGACACCCACGGCGACGGGCCGAACCGTCCGTCGCCCTCTCTCGCATCGAGCATCGCGTCGGCCGCCGCGTGTCCCACCACGACGCCCTGCCTCGTGAACGAGTCATCGTCGACCGCGTCGAGCGACTCCGCGTACGCGGAGTCGAGCGCGCTCAGCAGTCCCGCACGACCGGGGAACGGCGCCCTCTCCGGCGCCGTCGAGACGAGCTCTGACAGCACGTCGTACGCAGCCGTCGCGACCGCGGCGTCGACCGACGCCCTGGCGCCGGTGCGCCTGTTCAGGAGGTACGGACGGTACTGCTTCGGCCCGATCGCGTTGACCGCGTCGTAGACGGCGCCCTGCACCATCCCCATGTTGATCGAGAAGGCGGGTGGGGCGCCGCCGTCCGGTGCCGGGACCGCCGCCAGCGTCGTCGTCGCGATCTGGTTCCAGCGGATCACCTCGCTGGCGTCGGTCCCCACGTGCGGTGGGGTCGACGCGTCGGACACCCCGAGCGCGCCCAGGAGCGCGCCGATGGTCACCGAGGTGACCGCGAAACCTCGCCTGTGGAACATGGTTCCCTCCTCGCCTCGCACCTGCTCGGAGCCGGTCAGGTGCACTGCGTGGAGCCGTGGAGCCAGGGTGACTGCGCGTGCCGATCGACGACCGAGTCCCTGTCCCGGGACCAGTAAGTCACCCGGCGGTCGTCCTCGTCATCGTCAAAAACCGGTGATCTTTCGAGGACCCGGCCGGCCGACGTCCTCGAGGTCGGACCAGTCGACCTCCGCGAGCCGGCGCTGGTACTCCGCCACCTGGCCGGGCCAGTTGGTGGTGATCCGGGCGCCGTCGCGGTACCAGCTGTCGCAGTGCGACCAGATGCCGGTGCCGAGACGGCCCTGCATCTCCCGGTCGTAGGCCTCCCACGCCTCCCGGCGGACGGCGACGCGCCGGGCCTCTCCCGCGGCGATCCGGCCCACCACCTCGGCGATCCAGCTCGCCTGGGCCTCGAGCATCTGGATGATCGAGCTGCCGCCGAGGTTGGTGTTGGGGCCGTAGACGCAGAAGAGGTTCGGGAAGCCGGGCACCGTCAGGCCGAGGTGCGCCCGGGCGCCGTCCGACCAGACGTCGTGCAGGTCCGCGCCCGCCACGCCGTGCACGGCGATGCTGCCGAGGAAGTCGGTCGCCGCGAATCCGGTGCCCCAGACCAGCACGTCCGCCTCGTGCAGGTGGCCGTCGCTGGTGCGGACGCCGCCCGGCTCGATCGCAACCACGCGGTCGGTGACGACGTCGACGTGGTCGCGGGCGAGGGCGGGGTACCAGTCGTTGGAGAACAGCAGCCGCTTGCAGCCGAGCGGGTAGTCCGGCACCAGCCGGCGGCGCAGGCCGGCGTCCTTCACCTGCCGGTGCAGGTGCATCCGCCAGACGCCCCTGATCGCCGCGAGCAGCGGGCGGGTGAGCCGCGAGCTGCCCTCGAGCGCGCGGTTGAAGAGCTCGGTGAGCTCGTAGGTCGCCCGGCGCTCGAACGCCAGGGCGCGCGGGAAGCGGTGGAAGAGCCGGTGGTGGAGCGTCGAGTACAGCCGGTCCGGCCGCAGCACGACGTACGGCGCGGAGCGCTGGAAGACCGTCATCGCCGCCACCTCGTCGACGATCCCGGGCACCAGCTGGACGGCGCTGGCCCCGGTGCCGATGACGGCGACCCGCTGGCCGCGCAGATCCACGTCGTGGCGCCACCGGGCGGAGTGGAACGCCGGGCCGGCGAACGTCTCCACGCCGGGGATCGCCGGGACCACCGGCTCCGAGAGCTGGCCGACCGCCGAGACCACCACGTCGGCGAGGTAGGTCGTGCCGCCGGCGGTGCGCACCTCCCACCCGTCGTCCCAGCGGAGCCCCGTGACCTCGACGCCGGTGCGGACCAGGTCGCGGAGACCGCGCTCGGCGGCGGTCCGGCGGATGTAGTCGAGGATCTCCGGCTGCGGCGAGTAGCGACGCGACCAGTCGGGGTTGGTCGCCCACGACCAGGAGTAGAGCGGGGAGGGGACGTCGCAGGCCGCGCCCGGATAGGTGTTGTCGCGCCAGACCCCGCCGACGTCGTCGGCGCGCTCGAGCACCGTCACGTCGTCGATCCCGCTCTCGCGCAGCGCGTGCGCCACGCCGAGGCCGCCGAACCCGGCACCGATGATCACCACGCGGGGAGCCATGGCGTGAACGGTAGGAGCAGCGCCGCGGTGCCTGATCCATAATTCCGGCCATGGTGTCCGGCGCGGTGCGGTTCGAGCAGGCGGCGGTGCGGGACTGGGACTTCGCCCGCGCGGCGTCCGGCGTGCGGCTGCTCGTCGACCACGCCCGCGACCGGGGGCTCGCCGACGACGACCTGCTGGCCGGCTCCGGCCTCACCGTGGCCGGTCTCGACGCGGCGACGGAGGTCACCGCCGCCCAGGAGCTCCGGGTCGTGCGCAACCTGCGGGGTCGGCTGGGCGAGGTCGGCGAGGAGGTCGGCCGGCGCTACCGGGCCGCGACGTTCGGGGTCCTCGGGTATGCGCTGGTCTCCAGCCGCACGGTCCTCGACGCGATGAACGTCGCGCTGCGCTTCCTCGACCTCAGCCACACCTTCGCCATCCCGACCGCGTCGGTCGAGGGTGACGTGGTGCGGATCGTCGTCGGCGGCGCCGGGCTGCCGGCGGACGTCCGCCGGTTCCTGGTCGACCGCGACGCGGCGGCGATCCGCGCGGTGCTGCGCGAGATCGTGCCCGGCGGGATCGACCTGCGGTCGGCGCGCGACGGCGACGCCGTGGTGGTGACGCTGCCGCTCGCCGACCTCGATCGTCGGCTCTCGCGGGCGGACACCGCGACCCGCGCGGTCTCGGAGGCGGTGTGCCGCGACGTCGTCGCGCGCCGCCGCGCCCGCACGGGGCTGGCGGGGGAGGTGCGCGTGCTCGTCACCCAGCAGCTGTCCTCGGGAGCCCCGATGGCTGGCGTCGCGGGCGCCCTCGGCGTGAGCGAGCGGACCCTGCGCCGGCGCCTCGCGGCGGACGGCACGTCGTACCAGCGGCTGCTCGACGAGGTGCGCGAGTCCCTCGCCGTCGAGCTGCTCCGGACGCTGCCCGTGCAGGACGTCGCCCTGCGGCTCGGGTACGCCGAGGCGTCCAGCTTCATCGTCGGGTTCCGTCGCTGGACCGGCCGGACGCCGACGTCGTGACTCAGCGGACCTCGCGCAGCCGCCCGGTGGCGACGTCGAAGACGAAGCCGCGCACCGAGTCGGTGTGCGGGACGAACGGGCTCGCGACGATCTCGCGCACCGAGGACCGGACGTCCTCGTCGAGGTCGTTGAAGGCGCGCGCGTGCCAGCCCGGCCGCTCACCCGTGTCGGCCTCGAGCGAGGCCGCGAACTCGTCGTCGGAGAAGGTCAGCATCCCGCAGTCGGTGTGGTGGATGAGCACGATCTCCCGGGTGCCGAGCAGTCGCTGGCTGATCGCGAGCGAGCGGATCTCGTCGTGGGTCACCACGCCGCCGGCGTTGCGGATCACGTGCGCCTCGCCCTCCTGGAGGCCCAGCACGCCGTAGACGTCGATCCGGGCGTCCATGCAGGCCAGCACCGCGACGTGCTTGGCGGGCGGGAGGGGGAGCGGACCGGCGAACCCCGCGGCGTACTTCTCGTTGTTCTCGAGCAGCTGGTCGGTGACGGACATGGGGCCTCCTAGGGATGAGGACTCCAAAGTAGACCCAAAAGATCAAGAAACAACAGTAAGTCAGGTGATGGTCATGCCGCCGTCGACGGCCAGGGTCTGACCGGTGACGTAGCCGCCGGCGTCGGAGGCCAGGAAGACCACCGCCGCGGCGAGCTCGGCGGGGTCGCCCTTGCGGCCCGCCGGGATGCGCTGCTGCTGCGACTCCAGGTAGCCCGGCGGGTACTGCTCGGTCATCTCGGAGGCGAAGAACCCGGGCGCGATCGCGTTGACCCGGATGCCCTTGCGGCCGGTCCACTGCTGCGCCAGGTCGCGGGTCAGGCCGATCAGGCCCGCCTTCGACGAGGCGTACGCCGCCTGAGGCAGCCCCGCCGTCGTGAGGCCGAGCACCGAGCTGATGTTGATGATCGACGAGCCCGGCTGCATCACCCGTCCGCACGCCTGCGCCATCCAGTAGCAGCCGTTGAGGTTGACGTCGATGACCTGGCGGAACTGCTCGGGCGCCTCCCGGGTCGCCGGCACCGCCGTGCCGATCCCGGCGTTGTTGACGAGCACGTCGACGCGCCCGTACTCCTCCATCGCCAGGGCGACGACCCGGGTGCAGGACTCGGGGTCGGCGACGTCGGCCTCGACCACGAGGGCGCGGCGGCCGGCCGCCTCGACGAGGCGCGCGGTGTCCGCGAGCCGGTCGACCCGTCGCGCCGCGAGCACGAGGTCGGCGCCGGCCTCGGCCAGCCCCTGGGCGAACGCGACGCCGAGGCCACTGGAGGCGCCGGTGACGACCGCGACCCGGTCGTCGAGGCGGAACATGTCGGTGACGGTCCGTTGGTCAGGCATGGCGGTGACTGTAGCCACGACGGCGAGCGCGGTACCCTGGGGCCATGCGGAGGACCCTGCTCCTTACCTAGCCGCGTCGGAGCGATGACATCGACGCGGCTGCCCCTCGTGCCCGAGGGGCTTTTTTGTGCCCCGAGTGAACCCAGAGCAGACCCGTGACCAGGCCGGAGAGAGACAGATGAGCGAGCAGGAGACCTACGACGTCGAGCAGGTGCAGCGCAAGTGGCTGCCCGTGTGGGAGGAGCTGCAGCCGTTCCGCGCCGACGACGACTCGCCGCGCGAGAAGAGGTACGCGCTGACGATGTTCCCCTACCCGAGCGGTGACCTGCACATGGGTCACGCCGAGGTCACCGCGCTCCACGACGTGATCGCGCGCTACTGGTGGCAGCGCGGCTACGAGGTGCTGAACCCGATGGGCTGGGACTCCTTCGGCCTGCCCGCCGAGAACGCCGCGATCCGCAACGACGAGCACCCGGCGACGTACACCTACGCCAACATCGAGACGCAGTACGACTCGTTCAAGCACTACGGCATCTCCTTCGACTGGTCGCGCCGGCTGCACACCTCCGACCCGGAGTACTACCGCTGGACCCAGTGGCTGTTCCTGAAGTTCCGCGAGCGGGGGCTGGCCTACCGCAAGAACAGCCCGGTCAACTGGTGCCCCAACGACCAGACCGTGCTGGCCAACGAGCAGGTGGTCGACGGCAAGTGCGAGCGCTGCGGGGCCGAGGTCACCAAGCGCGAGCTGACCCAGTGGTACTTCAAGATCACCGAGTACGCCCAGGAGCTGCTGGACTGCCTGGACGACCTGGAGCCGACCTGGCCGGCCCGCGTCGTCACCGCCCAGCGCAACTGGATCGGCCGCTCCGAGGGGGCGCACGTCGACTTCCGCGTCGAGGGCCGCGACGAGCCGGTCACCGTCTACACGACGCGGCCGGACACGCTGTACGGCGCGACGTTCATGGTCGTGGCCGCCGACGCCAAGCTTGCCGCGGAGCTGGTCAGCGAGGAGCAGCGCCCTGCGCTGGAGGACTACCTGACCGAGGTGCGCAAGGCGACCGAGGTCGACCGGCTGTCGACCGACCGCCCGAAGACCGGTGTCTTCCTGGGCGTGCACGCCGTCAACCCGGTCAACGGCGAGCGGATTCCGGTGTGGGCCGCCGACTACGTGCTGGCCGACTACGGCACCGGCGCGATCATGGCCGTCCCCGCGCACGACCAGCGCGACCTGGACTTCGCGAAGAAGTTCGGCCTGCCGGTGCGCCGCGTCGTGGACACCGGTGAGGACAACCCGGAGGAGACCTACGTCGCCACGACGCGCGACGGGGTCTACGTCAACTCCGGCCCGCTGGACGGCATCACCGACAAGGGGACCGGCATCCACACCATCGTCGAGCAGCTGGAGGCCGCCGGCACGGGCAGGGGCACGGTCAACTTCCGGCTGCGCGACTGGCTGCTGAGCCGGCAGCGCTACTGGGGCGTGCCGATCCCGATCGTCCACTGCGAGCGGGACGGCGAGGTCCCCGTCCCCTACGACCAGCTGCCGCTGGAGCTGCCCGAGCTGCGGGGCGCGGACCTGAAGCCGAAGGGCGTCTCGCCGCTGGCCGCGGCCGAGGACTGGGTCAACGTCGAGTGCCCCACGTGCGGTGGTCCCGCCAAGCGCGACAGCGACACGATGGACACGTTCGTCGACTCGTCGTGGTACTTCCTGCGCTACTGCTCGCCGGACTACACCGAGGGCCCCTTCGACGTGGAGAAGGCCAAGGCGTGGATGCCGGCCGACATCTACGTCGGCGGCGTCGAGCACGCCGTGCTGCACCTGCTGTACGCGCGCTTCTTCACCAAGGTGCTGCGTGACATGGGGATGCTGGACGTCGGCGAGCCGTTCGCCGCCCAGCTGAACCAGGGCTTCGTCATCAACCGCGGCAAGAAGATGAGCAAGTCGCTGGGCAACGGCGTCAACCTGGGGGAGCAGCTCGCGGAGTTCGGCGTGGACGCCGTACGCCTGACCCTGGTCTTCGCCGGCCCGCCGGAGGACGACATCGACTGGGCGGAGATGTCGCCGGCCGGCTCGCTGCGCTTCCTGCAGCGTGCCTGGCGGCTGTCGGGTGACGTGACCTCGCCGGCAGGCACGGCCGCCGACGGGGGCGACGTCGCGCTGCGCCGGATCACCGCGCGCACCGTGCACGACGCGGCCGAGCTGGTCGAGGCCTACCGCTTCAACGTCATGATCGCCCGGGTGATGGAGCTGGTGAACGCGACCCGCAAGGCGATCGACTCGGGCTGCGGCCCGGCGGACCCCGCCGTGCGCGAGGCTGCCGAGGCGGTCGCGATCCTGCTGTCGCTGGTGGCGCCGTACACCGCCGAGGAGATGTGGGCGCGGCTGGGCCACCAGCCGACCGTCGCCCGCGCCGGCTGGCCGGCGGTCGACCCGGCGCTGCTGGTCGAGGAGTCGGTGACGGCGGTCGTGCAGATCCAGGGCAAGGTCAAGGCTCGGCTGGAGGTCGCTCCCGACATCAGCGAGGCCGACCTGGAGCAGCTGGCGATGGCCGACCCGGGGGTCGTGAAGGCGATCGACGGACGCCCGGTGCGCAAGGTGATCGTGCGCGCCCCGAAGCTGGTCAACGTCGTCGTCTGACGCGGCTACTCCCCGCGGAGGCCCAGCACGGCCCGCGTCATCTGGTTGCGGGTGTCGAGCAGCTCGTCGAGGGCGCCGGCGAGGTCCGTGCTGGTGACCGACAACGGGCGGTCACCGGCGCCCGGGCCTGGCGGCTCCCTGTCGGCGGCGACCACGGCGGCCCGCCGGAGCAGCTCCTTCAGGAACGACGCGGTCACGCCGTCGGTGCGGTCCAGGACGTCGTCGAGCCGGGAGAGGTCGACGTCGAGGGTGCCGGCGTACAGGTGCACGAGGCGGCGTCGCGACTCGCGGTCGGGGAGGTCGATGTGCACCGCCTGGTCGACCCGGCCCGGCCGTGACGCGAGGGCGGGCTCGAGGAGGTCGGCACGGTTGGTGGTCAGCAGGAACACCACGTCGGCGTCCTCGTCGAGGCCGTCCATCTCGTTGAGGAGCGTGAAGAGCAGCGGCGTCTCGCCGCCGTAGTGGTCACGCTGCTGGGCGATCAGGTCGACGTCCTCGACGACGATCATCGCCGGCTGGAGGGTGCGCGCGATCGAGCACGCCTCGCGGATCGCGCCGAGCGTGTCCCCGGTCAGCTCGACGATCGTGGTCTCGGTGAGCTCTCCCATCAGGTAGCGCACCGTGTGCGTCTTGCCGACGCCCGGTGGGCCGTAGAGCAGCAGCCCGCGCTTGAGGTGCTGGCCCGCCGCGCGGAGCCGGTCGCTGTTGCGGGCGACGCCCACCACCTGCCGCCGTACGTCGGCGAAGGTCGCGGACGGCAGGATCAGGTCGTCCGGGGAGAGCGCGGGCCGGGTGTGGAACCGCAGCGGCGAGGACCGCTCGCCGAACATGCTGCGGCCGAAGGAGACCACCTGACCGCGGAAGACGTTGCGGGCGACCGACTGCTCGCGCAGCCGGGCCGTCACGGCAGCCGCGGCGCCCACGCGGTTGGCGACGACCTCGACGACCACGCCGCCCAGGTCGCTCTCCGGGTCGGGGCCGCGGAACAGCGCTGCGACCCTGTCGTCACCGTCCGTCACCAGCAGGATCGCCGCCCGGAGGCACTCGCGGGTCTGGCCGTCGGGGCCGGTCGGCAGCGTCGTCCTCGTGACGTTGCCGAGCCGCGGGCCGTGCAGGTGCATCGCGGGATGCTGGCCGAGCAGGTCGGCGAACCCGAACGAGCCGCGGTGCCGGTACTCGGTCAGGCCGTGGACCTCGTGGGCGTCGGCGGCGTCGAGCCAGGCGTCGAGGGCGGCCTGCACGTTGACGTGCTCGTAGGCGGGCCAGGTCTCGTCGACGACCGCCAGGTCGGTCGGCGGCAGGCCGAGGTGGTCGCCGACGACGGACGCGATCGTCGGCTGCTCGGCAGCTCGGGCCTGGGCGACGAACCTGCGGACCAGCTGCTGGCCGTACTTGCGGAGGTCGGACGGACGGAACGCGCCGTCGTCGCCGGGCTCCTGGGCCGGACCGCTCGACGACACGGCGCTGGCGTAAGCGGTCATCTGTCTCTCCCTCGGGGTCCCCGTCGCGGGCACCCTACGGCGTCCGCGGCGCCGCCCGCTCGGGGATTCGTCTAACCTTCCCCGCATGCCGGTCGCGATCGTCACCGACTCGACCGCCAGCCTCCCGGTCGAGGTGGCGGCCGAGCGGGGGATCGTCGTGGTCCCGCTGCAGGTCGTCATCGGCGCCGAGGTGCTCGACGAGGGACCGGACGGCGCCACCCCCGAGCTGGTCGCCGCCGCGCTGCGGGAGTGGAAGCCGGTGAGCACCTCCCGGCCGAGCCCCGCGGCGCTCCTCGAGGTCTACGAGCGGGCCGCCCGCGACGGTGCCACGGAGATCGTCTCGGTCCACCTCTCCGGGGAGATGAGCGGGACGTTCGAGTCCGCGCAGCTCGCCGCGCGGGACGCGTCGGTCCGCGTGCTGCCGGTCGACACCCGGCAGGTCGGCTTCGCCACCGGGTTCGCCGCCCTCGCCGCCTCCGACGTCGTCGCGGCGGGTGGCAGCGCCGAGGACGCGGCCGTCGCCGCCCGACTGCGCGCGGAGGCGTCGTCGTCGCTCTTCTACGTGGACACCCTCGAGTACCTCCGGCGCGGCGGCCGGATCGGCGCTGCCGCGGCGCTCCTCGGTGGCGCGCTCGCGGTCAAGCCGCTGCTCCAGATCGAGGACGGCCGGGTGGCCTCCCTGGAGCGCGTGCGGACCTCCGCGCGAGCGCTCGGCCGGCTGGAGGAGCTGGCGGTCCAGCGGGCCGGGGACGTACCGGTGGACGTCTGCGTGGCACACCTGGCCAACCCCGACCGGGCCGGTCAGCTCGCCGAGCGGCTCGGCGAGCGCCTGGAGCCCAACCTCGAGGGCCGCGAGGTCTGGTGCGGCGAGCTCGGCGCCGTCCTCGGTGCGCACGTCGGCCCCGGCATGATCGCGGTCTGCGTCGCTCCTCGCGCCTGAGCCGCGAATCGTCCACAGGCGCCGCCCCGACCGCGTTCTCCACAGCCCACGGGACGGCCGGCCGCCGACGTCGGCCCGTCTCCCTAGCGTCGCGTCATGCCTCCCTTCCGCCACCGCACCGGCCACCAGGAAGCCGTCTCGCGCCGGCTCGCGCAGCTCGGCGCCGAGCTGGCCGCCCAGCGACCGGATCCCGACGAGGCGCTCGACCCGGGTCCTGAGATCCCGCTGCCGGGTCGGCACGCCTCGCGGCGGGCGGCGCCCGGCCCCCAGCCCTGGCGGGACCGCTGGGGGCTCGGCCCGACCCACCTGGTGGTCGTCGCGGTGCTGGCGGCCGTCGGGCTGGCGCTGACGGCGTGGTGGGTGGTGCGCAGCCAGCCGAGCGTGGTGGAGGCGCCCCCGCCGACGGCTCCCTCCGGCACGACACCGGCCCTCACCGGCGCGACGCCGGCGGCCTCCACGCCGACCGCCTCCGGGGCGCCCACCGGCTCCGGCACGGTCACCGTCGACGTCAGCGGTGCGGTCCGTCGGCCCGGCATCGTCGTGCTCGACACCGGGTCGCGGGTGGTCGACGCCGTCGAGGCGGCCGGCGGAGCCCGTCGCGGCGCCAACCTGTCCTCCGTCAACCTCGCCCGGCTGCTCGTCGACGGCGAGCAGATCCTCGTCGGGGCACCGGCGGGGGCGGCAGGGGGCGCCGGTCCCGGGCCTCCCGCGCCGTCCGGCCCGCTGGGCACGGTGCTCGTCAACATCAACACCGCCTCCCTGGCCGAGCTCGAGACGCTGCCGGAGGTCGGCCCGGTCACGGCCCAGGCGATCGTGACCTGGCGCGAGCAGCACGGCGGCTTCAGCGCGATCGAGGAGCTGCTCGAGGTCGACGGCATCGGCGACGCCACCCTGGCCCAGCTGACCCCGCACGTGACGGTGTGAGGCGGCGTGCGTGCGGGTGGTCCCGACCTGCGGATGCTCGGACTCGCGGTCGCCGCCTGGGCAGGCGCCGGTGCGGGACGCTGGCAGGGATGGTGGTCGGTCGGCGGCGCCCTGGTGCTGGCGGCGGTGCTCGGGCTGGCGCTGCGTCGCCGGTCCGGCAGCGGCCTCGGAGCGGCGCTCGCCGGCGTGCTCGTGCTCGCGGCGGTCGGCGGCGTCACCGTGCTGCGGCTGGAGCAGGTCCGACGGGGTCCGGTCGCCGCACTCGCCGTCGAGCGAGCGGCGGTGCGCGTCGAAGGCGTGGTGGTCAGCGACCCGCGGGAGGTCCAGGGCCGCTTCGGCAGCACCGTGGTGTGCCGCCTCGAGGTCCGGTCCCTCACCGGGCGCGCTCAGACCTTCGCGACCCGCACGACCGTGCTGGTGGTCGGTGACACCGCATGGCTCGAGGCGCCGCTCGGCAGCCGGGTGCGGACGACCGGCAGGCTCGGGCCGGCCGACGACGACGTCGCCGGGGTCCTGGCCAGCCGAGGTCCGCCCGAGGCGGTGGCCGGTCCGGACCCCTGGTGGCGCGCAGCGAGCGCAGTCCGCGCATCGGTGCGAGCCGCCGTGGCGCACCGGCCCGCCGACCAGGCCGCGTTGGTGCCGGCGCTGGTCGACGGCGACGATGCGGGTCTCGACGAGCAGCTCGCCGCCGACTTCCGGACGACCGGATTGACTCACCTGCTCGCGGTCTCCGGGACGAACCTGACCCTGGTGGTCGGCTTCCTGCTGCTCCTCGCCCGCACGTGCGGGGTGCGCGGCCGCTGGCTCTACGTCGTCGGGGCGCTCGGGATCGTCGGGTTCGTGCTCCTGGCGCGCACGGAGCCCAGCGTGCTGCGGGCGGCGGTGATGGGGGCGGTGGGCCTGGTCGGCCTGGGCGTCGACGGACGGCGCCGCGGTCCGAGGGCACTCGGCGTCGCCGTCGTCGTCCTGCTCCTCGTGCAGCCGGGCCTGGCGGTGCAGCCGGGCTTCGCGCTCTCGGCGCTGGCGACCGGTGGCATCGTGCTGCTCGCACCGGTGTGGCGCGACGCGCTCGCCCGCTGGCTGCCCCGCGTCGCGGCGGAGGCGGTCGCCGTCCCCGCCGCTGCGCAGCTCGCGTGCACGCCGGTCGTCGCCGCCCTGTCGGGACAGGTCAGCCTGGTCGCGGTCGCCGCCAACCTGGCGGTCGCGCCGGCGGTCGCCCCGGCGACCGTGCTCGGCCTCGGCGGTGGCCTCGTCGGCCTGGTCTGGGCGCCGGCCGGGCGGTTGCTGGGCACGCTCGCCGGCTGGTGCGTGGCGTGGATCGTCGCGGTCGCGACCCGTGCCGCCGACCTCCCCGGTGCCGCTGTCGGCTGGGGGTCCGGTGCGCTGGCGCTCGCGGTGCTGACCCTGCTCGTAGCAGCGGTCGCGGTCGCGGGTCCCGTGCTGCTCCGGCACCCGGTGACCGGGGTCGGGTGCTGCCTGCTGCTCGGGCTGGTCGTGGCGGTCCGCCCACCGCAGCCCGGCTGGCCGCCGCGCGGCTGGGTGATGGTGGCCTGCGACGTCGGCCAGGGCGACGCCCTGGTGCTGGCCGCCGACGGCGGCGCCGGCGTCGTGGTCGACGCCGGCCCGGACCCGGTCGCCCTGGACCGGTGCCTGGACCGGCTCGGCGTCCGCACGGTGCCGCTGGCGGTGCTGACCCACTTCCACGCCGACCACGTGGACGGCTTCGCCGCCCTCTTCGAGGGGCGCGCCGTCGGAGCCGTCGAGACGACGTCCCTGCAGGACCCGCCGGAGGCCGTGCAGGCCGTGTCCGAGATCGCTGCCGCGCACGGCGTCACGCCCACGGTCGCGCCGTACGCCGTGCCGCAGCAGGTCGGCGACCTCCGGCTCACGGTCCTCTGGCCGCCGCCCGGCGCGCCCGAGACCGGACCCGGCGACGGCAGCACCGCCAACGACGCGAGCGTGGTGCTGCTGGCCGAGGTGCGCGGCGTCCGGCTGCTGCTGACCGGCGACGTCGAGCCGCACGGGCAGGCGGCGCTCGCCCGCACCTGGCCGGACCTGCGCGTCGACGTGCTGAAGGTGCCGCACCACGGCAGCCGCTACCAGGACGAGCCCTGGCTGCTCGGCCTCGGTGCCCGGGTCGCGCTGGTGTCGGTGGGCGCCGACAACGACTACGGCCACCCGGCCGCCGAGGCGCTCGGCCCGCTGGTGGCGGCCGGGACGCGGGTGCTGCGCACCGACACGGGCGGCGACCTCGCCGTCGTCGTCGATGGCACGAGCCTCGCGACGGTCACCGTCGGCGGGCTGTGACAGGCTGTGCCCACCATGGCAGGCACCACGAAGCTCCGCGCAGCAGACGTCCTGGCCAAGGTCACGCTGGTGACCGGCAAGGAGGAGTTCCTCCGGGAGCGGGCGGTGACCTCGGTCCGCGACGCGGTGCGCCACCACGACCCCGAGATGGAGTTCGCGGAGACCCGCGGGGCCGACCTGACGTTGGCGACGCTCGGCGAGCTGTCGGCGCCGTCGCTCTTCTCCTCGACCCGGTGCGTGGTCGTCCGGGGCCTCGAGGACCTGCCGGAGGAGTCCGTCGAGGGGATCCTCGGCTACGCCGCGGCGCCGGCCGACGAGGTGGCGCTGGTGCTGATGCACAGCGGCGGTCCCAAGGGCTCGGGAGTGCTGACCAAGCTGCGCAAGCTCGCCACCGTCACCGAGACCAAGACCACCGAGCTGCGACCCTCGGAGTTCCCGGCGTTCGTCGCCTCCGAGGCCCGCCTCCACGGATCGGGCATGGAGCCGGACGCCGCCGACCTGCTGGTCCAGGCGGTCGGACAGGACCTGCGCTCGCTCGCGGCCGCTGCCCACCAGCTCGCCAACGACTTCCCGGGGCAGGCGCTCACCGTCGACATCGTGAAGCGCTACTTCGGCGGCCGGGCCGAGGCGAAGTCGTTCGCCGTCGCCGACGCCGCCTTCTGGGGCCGTCGCACGCAGGCGCTCGAGGAGCTGCGCTGGGCGCTCGACGGCGGCACCGCTCCCGTGCTCGTGACCTCGGCGTTCGCCGGGGGAGCGCGCGGCGTCGCCCGCTACAAGTCGGCTCCGCGGGGCATGCGCGAGGCCGACCTGGCCCGCGAGGTCGGGGTGCCGCCGTGGAAGCTGCGCACGATCCGCGACCAGTCGCGCGGCTGGTCCGACGGCGGCATCGCGCGGGCGATCCGCGCGATCGCCCAGGCCGACGCCGACATCAAGGGCGCCGCCAGCGACGCGTCGTACACCCTCGAGCGGCTGGTGCTCACCGTCACCGCGCTGCGCGATCAGCGCTGAGGGTCGCTCGGAAATGACGACGACCCGCCCGAGAGACTCGGACGGGTCGACGTGACGACCGATCAGGACCTGTCGCCGACAGGTCGCAGGATCAGAGAGAAGCGGCCTTCTTGGCGATCGCGGACTTGCGGTTCGCGGCCTGGTTCTTGTGGATGACGCCCTTCGAGGCGGCCTTGTCGAGCTTCTTGGCCGCGTCCTGGCCGAGCTTGACCGCGGTGTCCTTGTCGCCAGCCTCGGCGGCCTCGCGGAACTTGCGGACGGCGGTCTTGAGACCGGACTTCACGGCCTTGTTGCGCTCGTGCCGCTTCTCGTTCTGCTTGTTGCGCTTGATCTGGGACTTGATGTTCGCCACTTGCTACGCCTTCGTGATGGGGAGGGTGATCGGTCGGTTCGTCAGGGGCGCGATCGGAGCCAGGGCGTCCGACACGCGACGAACAAGGCTAGCAGCGGTGCTCGCGGCCGCCCAAATCGCGCTCAGGACCAGCCGCGCCGCTCGGCGAGCCACTGCCAGCACACCTCGCCCTGCCAGCGCTGCGCGTCGCGCATGTACGGCGAGGTCGGCGGCACCGGCAGCGTAGCCGAGAGCAGGAAGTAGGCCGTGATCAGCGCGATCACCACGTCGATCGACTCGGCCGGCACGTCGCGGGTCACCGGCGACGCGGAGAGCGCCGCCTCGACGTCGAGCCCGTCGCCGCGGGGGCCGATCATCAGGAACACGGTGTCGAGCCACGCGGCACCGACGACCGGCCAGTTCCAGTCGCACAGCAGCACGCGCCCGTCGTCGGTCAGCATCAGGTTGTCGTCGCGGATGTCGGTGTGCACGAGGGTCTCGCCGGCAGTGACGTCCGCGAACCGGGCGGCGAGGCCGGCCGCCTCGTCGGCGTGGGCGGCGAAACCCGCCAGCTCCGGCGGCGTGCTCCGGAGTTGGTCCCAGTACGCCGGCCACTCCGCGAACTCCGTGCGGAACTCCGCGACCTCGAGCCCGGTCGGCGGGGGCGTGAGCGCGGCCGCCATCTGCTCGGTCATCGCGAGGCAGACGTCCAGGTCGCCGGCTCGCCACGGGCGGGCCGGCTGGCGCGCCGCGACGTGCTCGATGCCGAGGACGACCCAGTCGTCCGCGTCGTGCAGCCACAGGAGCCGGGGCGCGGGCGCGCCGTCGGGCAGCGCCGCGAGTTTGCGGGCCTCCTCGCGGTAGGCCTCGGCGAACATCCGCTGCGCCTTGGTCGACGCGGCCTTGACGAAGTGCCGCGTCCCGTCCGCACAGACCAGGACCGACGCGAAGCCGGGGGTGAACCCGGCGCCCTGCGAGACCGCCTCGACGACGGGGGAGCCGCAGTGCTCCTCCACGAGCGCCCGCACGTGCGGCGGCAGGTGCGGCCACTCCAGCCGCCGCGCCGTCCGGCCGTGGGGGATGGTCGTCGGGATGCGTACGGCGGCGGTCACGCCGCCATCCTGGTACATCGCCGCAGGTGTGCGCGGAGGCGGCTCCCGGCGCACGCCTGTGGGAGAATGAGCGGGCCCCCCGTACGTGACCCGAGAGACGTCTGTGTCCAATCTGAACGCGCCGCAGCCTGGCCACACCGACCCGGCGATCATCCGCAACTTCTGCATCATCGCCCACATCGACCACGGCAAGTCGACCCTCGCCGACCGGATGCTCCAGCTCACCGGAGTCGTCGACGAGCGCGCCGCCCGGGCGCAGTACCTCGACCGGATGGACATCGAGCGCGAGCGCGGCATCACGATCAAGAGCCAGGCCGTCCGGATGCCCTGGACGGTGCCGGCCGGCAACGCCGAGGGCGCCGAGCCGGGCACCTACGTGCTCAACATGATCGACACCCCGGGCCACGTCGACTTCACCTACGAGGTGTCGCGCTCCCTCGAGGCGTGCGAGGCCGCGATCCTGCTCGTCGACGCCGCGCAGGGCATCGAGGCGCAGACGCTGGCCAACCTCTACCTCGCCATGGGCGCCGACCTGCACATCATCCCGGTGCTCAACAAGATCGACCTGCCGAGCGCCAACCCCGAGAAGTACGCCGCGGAGCTCGCCGGCCTGGTCGGCTGCGACCCGAGCGACGTGCTCCAGGTCAGCGCGAAGACCGGGCTGGGCGTGGAGAGCCTGCTCAACCACATCGTCAACGAGACCCCGCCGCCGGTGGGCGAGGCCGACAAGCCGGCCCGCGCGCTGATCTTCGACTCGGTCTACGACACCTACCGGGGCGTGATCACCTACGTCCGCGTGATCGACGGCAGCCTCACCCACCGCGACCGGATCAAGATGATGTCGACCGGCGCCACCCACGAGCTGCTCGAGCTCGGCGTCATCAGCCCGGAGCAGGTCAAGGCCGGTGAGATCGGCGTCGGCGAGGTGGGCTACCTCATCACCGGCGTGAAGGACGTCCGTCAGTCCCGGGTCGGTGACACGGTCACGACCCAGCACGGCGGCGCGACCGAGGCGCTCGGCGGCTACAAGCACCCCAACCCGATGGTCTACGCCGGCCTCTACCCGATCGACGGCGACCAGTTCGGCGACCTGCGCGAGGCGCTGGAGAAGCTCCAGCTCAACGACGCCGCGCTCACCTACGAGCCGGAGACCTCCGGCGCGCTGGGCTTCGGCTTCCGCTGCGGCTTCCTCGGCCTGCTGCACATGGAGATCACCCGCGACCGCCTCGAGCGCGAGTTCGACCTCGACCTCATCTCGACCGCGCCCAACGTGGTCTACAACGTGGTCATGGAGGACGGCTCCGAGGTGGTGGTGACCAACCCGAGCGAGTTCCCCGACGGCAAGATCGACGAGGTCCGCGAGCCCGTCGTCCGCGCCACCATCCTCAGCCCGAGCGACTTCATCGGCACGATCATGGAGCTCTGCCAGACCAAGCGCGGCACCCTCCTCGGCATGGACTACCTCTCCGAGGACCGCGTCGAGATGCGCTACACGCTGCCGATGGGCGAGATCGTCTTCGACTTCTTCGACCAGCTGAAGTCGCGCACCAAGGGCTACGCCTCGCTCGACTACGAGCGCTCCGGTGAGCAGGCGGCCGCCCTGGTCAAGGTCGACGTCCTGCTGCAGGGCGAGCCGGTCGACGCGTTCTCGGCGATCGTGCACAAGGACGCGGCCTACTCCTACGGCGTGATGATGGCCGGCAAGCTCAAGGAGCTCATCCCGAGGCAGCAGTTCGAGGTGCCGATCCAGGCCGCCATCGGCGCCCGGGTCATCGCCCGCGAGAACATCCGCGCGATCCGCAAGGACGTGCTCGCCAAGTGCTACGGCGGCGACATCACCCGCAAGCGCAAGCTCCTGGAGAAGCAGAAGGCCGGCAAGAAGCGGATGAAGAACATCGGCACCGTCGAGGTCCCGCCGGAGGCGTTCGTCGCCGCGCTCTCGACCACGCAGCCGACGGAGAAGTCCAAGAAGTGACGCGGTGCCGGATCACCCCGGCCCGGGCTGCCCGTCGAGGATCGCCTCGAGCGCGGACCGGTGCCGCGCGTAAGCACGCTTCCCCGCGCGGGTCGCGGCGTACGTCGTCGCGCTGCCGCGCCCGTGGCCGCTCTTGCGCGCGCTGACGTAGCCGGCCGCGACGAGCGCGGACATCTGCTTGGACAGGTCCGACTCGCTGACGCCGAGGTGGTCGCGCAGCACGCTGAAGTCAGCAGCGGCCGAGCGCGACAGCAGGGCCATCGCCGCCAGCCGCTTCGGCGCGGTCAGGGCGGGGTCCAGCCCGTCGAGGGCGGAGGTGCTCACGCGAGCCGCTCGCGGGCGCGGCGGGCCGCGTCGGCGTACGCCGACTCGTACCAGGCGACCACCAGCGTCGTCCCGACGAACGCGAAGGCAGCGCCCGCCCACGGCGCGACCAGGGCGACCAGCGCGCCGGTGCCGACCACCAGGGCGGTCGCGCCCACCAGGAAGAGCGCGATGGCGCCGCGGAACTCCCGCGGCGGTCGCCCGGTGGGCATCACGCTGTTGCGGTAGCGCACGTACCAGCGGACGAAGCCGAGCTCGGCGCCGATGAGCGCTGCCAGGGCCAGCCACTGCCAGGCGCCGTCGAGCTCGGTGAAGGCCACGGTCAGCAGGGCGGCCCAGGCCCCGACGGCGGGCGGGTACCAGCGTGGCGTCGGCGGGTAGTCCGTCCACGGGGCCGCCTCGGCGCGGTCGGCCTCCCGCAGGGTCTGGCGGATCTCGTCGCTTTCCATGCCGGAAAGTTATCGAATGCTTTCCAGATCGGCAAGTGTTTCGTCGTCTGCTGGGATGGGGCGGTGACCGTGGTCGACGAGCTGCTCGCCGAGTGGGAGCTGGTGCCGGACGGCGAGCCGACGTCCGTGGTGCCGGTGCGCACGCCGGGAGGACAGCCGGCCGTGCTCAAGATCGGGGCCGCCGAGCACGAGCACCTCGCGCTCCAGCACTGGCACGGCCAGGGTGCGGTCCGGCTGCTGCGGGCCGACCCGCACCGGTCCGCCGTCCTCCTCGAGCGCGTGCACCCCGAGGGCCTGGTTGACCACTGGGACGTCGAGGCCTGCGAGATCGTCGGCGACCTCTACGGCCGTCTGCACGTCACCGCGCCGCCCCAGCTGCCGCGGCTGTCCGACGAGGTGGTGCGCCGGACCGGGCGCCTCGCGGGGGCGCCGCTCCCGCGGCGGCTGGTGGAGCAGGCGGTCGCGCTCGGGCGCGCCTTCGCCACCGACGACGGGACCGACGGGCGGCTCCTGCACACCGACCTGCACTACGGGCACGTGCTCCCCGGCGACCGGCAGCCGTGGCTCGCGATCGCGCCCGAACCGCTCAGCGGCGACCCGCACTTCGAGGTCGCGCCGCTGCTGTGGCACCGCTGGGACGAGCTCGCCGGAGACGTGCGCCGTGGCGTGCGGGCCCGCTTCCACGCGGTGATCGACGCCGCTGGCCTGGACGAGGACCGGGCGCGGGACTGGGTGGTGCTGCGGTGCGTCGTCCGCGCCGCGCAGGAGCCCGGCTGGGTGACCCGGTGCATCGCGATCGCGAAGTCGGTGCAGGAATGACCGACGCCATGGCGTCCGTGCGCTCGGTCAACGTCGGAACGCCCCGCGAGGTGTCCTGGACGCGGAGCCGGCGGACCGCGATCCACAAGACCCCGGTGACGGGTCCGGTCGCCGTGCGCACGCTCGGGCTCGACGGCGACCAGGTCTCCAACCGCACGCACCACGGAGGGGTGGACAAGGCGGTCTACGCCTTCGCCCGGGAGGATCTGGACCGGTGGGGCGAGGAGCTCGGCCGGGAGCTGCCCGACGGGTTCTTCGGCGAGAACCTGACCACGGCCGGCATCGACGTCAACGAGGCGGTGCTCGGTGAGCGCTGGCGGATCGGGACGGCTGAGCTCGAGGTGGCGGGCTTCCGGACGCCCTGCCGGGTCTTCAGCTCGTGGCTGCGGATCTCGGGTCTCGACAACCGGTCGTGGTCGCGGCGGTTCGTCGCCGCCGGACGTCCGGGGCCGTACCTGCGGGTGGTGGCGGAGGGCGAGGTCTCGGCCGGTGACAGGCTCACCGTCGTACACCGGCCGGCCGGCGGAGTGACGGTGAGCGCCGCCTTCCGGGCGCGCATGGTGACGAATTCCACCCTTGCTACCCGTGAGTTGGGTGAGTGATCTAGGTTACTTCGCAACCTCGTCCGTCTCGGCGCCCAGCAGGAGTGACATTGACCGCCCAGGCCAGCCCCCCGAACGTCGACGCGAGCTTCGTCGACCGACTGTCCCAGAACTGCGCGGTGCAGTTCCTCGACCGCGTCGCTGCCTCGGCGGACAAGGAGGCGTTCCGCTACCCGCGTGGTGAGACCTGGGAGTCGATGACCTGGCGCCAGACCGGCGAGCAGGTCCAGCGGCTCGCGGCCGGCCTGCTCTCGCTCGGCCTGCAGTCCGAGCAGCGCGTGGGCATCGCGTCGGGCACCCGCTACGAGTGGATCCTCGCCGACCTGGCGATCATGTGCGCCGCCGGGGCGACGACGACGGTCTACCCGACGACGAACGCCGAGGACACGACGTACATCCTCGCCGACGCCGAGTGCCGCGTGGTGTTCGCCGAGGACGACGAGCAGGTCGCGAAGCTGACCGCCAACAAGGCCGAGCTGCCGCACCTCGCCAAGGTCGTCACGTTCGACGGCACGGCCGACGGCGACTGGATCATCGGTCTCGACGACCTCGCGAAGCTGGGTGACGCCTACCTGGCCGAGCATCCGGGCGTGATCGAGGAGACCGCGAAGTCGATCGCCCCGGACCAGCTCGCGACGCTGATCTACACCTCCGGCACGACCGGACGCCCCAAGGGCGTCCGGCTGCTGCACCGGGCGTGGGTCTACGAGGGCACCGCGATCCAGGTGCAGGACATCCTCCACGAGGACGACCTGCAGTTCCTGTGGCTGCCGATGGCGCACTCGTTCGGCAAGGTGCTGCTCTCCGCTCAGCTCGCGTGCGGGTTCGCGACCGCGGTCGACGGCCGGGTCGAGAGGATCGTCGACAACTGCGCGATCGTGAAGCCGACGTTCATGGGCGCCGCCCCGCGCATCTTCGAGAAGGCGCACGCCCGGATCATCACCATGCAGGCCGCGGAGGGCGGTCTGAAGGAGAAGATCTTCCTCAAGGCGTTCGAGGTCGGCGTCAAGGTCGACCGCCTCAAGCGCGAGGGCAAGAGCGTGCCGCTGCTGCTGGCGCTGCAGAAGGACGTCTTCGACAAGCTGGTCTTCAGCAAGGTCCGCGAGCGCTTCGGCGGCCGGGTGCGCTTCTTCATCTCCGGCTCGGCGGCGCTCAACGCCGACATCGCCGAGTGGTTCCACGCCGCGGGCATCCTCATCCTCGAGGGCTACGGGATGACCGAGAACGCCGCGGGCGCGACGGTCAACCACCCGAGCAAGTACAAGATCGGCACCGTCGGCCCCGCGCTGCCCGGCAGCGAGGTCAGGATCGGCGACAACGACGAGGTCCTGCTACGCGGCCCGCACATCATGGCCGGCTACCACAACCTGCCGGAGGAGACCGCCAGCACCCTCACCGAGGACGGCTGGCTGCACACCGGTGACAAGGGCAGCCTCGACGCCGACGGCTACCTGACGATCACCGGGCGGATCAAGGACCTCTTCAAGACCTCCGGTGGCAAGTACGTCGCGCCGCCGGCGATCGAGTCGAAGTTCAAGGCGATCTGCCCCTACGCGAGCCAGTTCCTGGTGTTCGGCAACGAGCGCAACTTCGTCTCCGCCCTGATCACGCTCGACCCCGACGCGATGGCGGGCTGGGCCGAGGAGAACGGCATGGCCGGCGAGTCCTACACCGAGATCGTGCGGTCCGACGCGGTGCAGTCGATGGTCGGTGGGTACGTCGAGCAGCTCAACGAGAAGCTCAACCGGTGGGAGACCATCAAGAAGTGGAAGGTCCTCGACCACGACCTCACCATCGAGTCCGGTGAGCTCACCCCGTCGATGAAGGTCAAGCGCAACGTCGTCGAGGAGAACAACAAGACGCTGATCGACTCGTTCTACTCCTGACCGACGCCGAGTCGGCGCATCTTGCCCACTGTCCGGGCAAGACGCGCCGACTCGCGCTTCGCAGCCGGGCAAGACGCGCCGAGTCGGCGTGGGGGCGGTGTTGACCCGATCGAACACATGTTCGATCATGGAGTGTGACCACCGCCCTCGACACCACGCTCGACGTCGTCGCCGACCTGCGCACCCGGATGGCGCGCCTGGAGGCCGGCACGACGGCGCCGCCGCTGGAGACCCACCCGGCGCTCGCCGGGCTGGTGCAGCTGCGGGCGGGGGCGGCCTACTCCGTCGACAGCGCGACGCTCGCGCTGGCGCTGCTGGCCGGCCCGTCGCGGGCCGGCGGTTGGTGCGGCGTCGTGGGCGTCCCCGACTTCGGGGCGGAGGCCGCGGTCGCGCTGGGGGTCGATCTGGAGCGCACGGTGCTGGTGCCCGACGCGGGGGACCAGTGGCTGGAGGTCACCGCCGCCCTGGTGGACGTCGCCACCGTGGTCGTGGTCAAGCCGCCCGGCCGGGTCGTCCCGTCGGCGGCGGAGAAGCTCGCCGCCCGGCTCCGCAAGCGGGGCGCCGCCCTCGTCGCCTGGGGTGACTGGCCCCGCTGCGAGGTCCGGCTGACCACCCGCGAGCCGGCCTGGTCCGGGCTCGGCGGCGGCCACGGGCACCTGCGCGCCCGCCGCCTCGTGGTCGAGGCGCAGCGCGGCACGGCGCCGCCCCGCCGCGGCGCGCTGTGGTTCCCGGCCGAGGACCAGTCCTACCGACCCGTCGAGCCGGCACCCTCCGTCCCCCTCGCCGAGGGGGTGGCGTGACCCGCGTGATGGCGCTGTGGTGCCCCGACTGGCCGGTGGTCGCCGCGCTGGCCGACGAGGGGCAGCCCACCCACCTGCCCGCGGCGGTCCTCCACGCCAACATCGTGCAGGCGACCAACGCGGCGGCCCGCACGCACGGCGTACGCCGGGGGATGCGGCGGCGCGATGCGCAGTCCCGCTGCCCCGAGCTGCGGGTGCACCCCGCCAACCCCGACCGGGACGCGCGGTGCTTCGAGCCGGTGCTCGCCGCGGTCGAGGAGCAGCACCCCGGGGTGGCGCCGATGCGACCGGGGCTGGCCGCGCTGCGCGCTCCTCGCCGGCTGCGCGGTGGCGAGCCGGCGGCAGCCGCGCTGCTCGCCGAGCGGCTGGTGGGGCTCGGGGTCTGGGACAGCCGGGTCGGGGTGGCCGACGAGCTCTTCACCGCCGAGCAGGCCGCCCGCCGCGCGGCGCCCCAGGACTGCCACGTCATCGCGCCGGGGGAGTCGGTGCCGTTCCTGCGTGGGCTGCCGGTCGAGGCCATCGACGACGGTGTCGAGGGCAGAGAGGCGGTCAGCCTGCTGCGGCGGCTGGGCCTGCGCACCCTCGGCGAGCTGGCCGACCTGCCCGCGACCGCGGTGCGCGACCGGTTCGGCGGTCCGGCCAGCACGGTCGCCTGGGTGCACCGGGTCGTCGGCGGCGCCGGCGCCGTGCCCCTCGCCACCCGCACGCCGCCGCCCGAGCTTGCCTGCCACGTCGACTTCGAGCCGCCGCTCGACAGCGCCGAGACGATCGCGTTCAGCGTCCGGCAGACCGCCGACCGGGTGGTCGCCGGACTGGCCGCCCAGCAGCTGGTCTGCACCGAGGTGCGGATCGAGGCCTACGTCGAAGGGGCGGACGACCCGCCCTCGGTGCGCGAGTGGCTGCACCCGCGCTGGTTCACGGCGGTCGACCTCGTCGACCGGCTGCACTGGCAGCTGCAGGGCGGGTTCCGCGCCGGCGACGTGCGGGCGCCGGTCAACCGGGTGGCGTTCACGCCGATGACCGTGGTGCCCGACGCGGTGCACGCCGACGCGCTCTGGGGCGGCACCGACGAGCGCGTGCAGCGCGGCATCGCTCGCGTGCAGGGCATGCTCGGCCACGAGGCGGTCGTGCAGCCGGTGCTCCAGGGCGGCCGGTCGCCGGCCCAGCGGCAGGCGTTCGTGCCGTGGGGTGAGCGGCCGACCGGGCTGCGGCCCGCGAGCCACCCGTGGCCGGGCGCGATCCCGCCTCCTGCTCCCGCCCGGGTGCTGGCGACGCCGTGGCCGGCCGAGGTGGTCACCGACGGCGGCCGGCCGGTCGCGGTCGACGACCGCGGCGCCGTGCTCGGCGAGCCGAGCCGGTTCCGGCCCGACCCCACCGGCGGCTGGCACCCGGTCGCCGCGTGGGCCGGGCCGTGGCCGGTCGAGGAGCTGTGGTGGGACGCCACCCCGCGGCGGGTCGCGCGCTTCCAGGTGATCGGCGTCGACGGCCGGGCGTGGCTGATGACGTGGGACACCGGCGTCTGGTGGACCGAGGCTGCCTATGACTAGGGGTGCCGCCTGATGGGCTGGAGCAACCCGAACATCTCCTGGGGCGAGCTGGAGAAGCGGCTCTCCGGCCGGACCAACACGCCCCAGGACCCCGAGGCGCCGATCTCGCAGCGCAAGCGCAAGCGCCAGGTGGTCGACGTCGAGCGACCGGCCGGCCCGGTCACGCCGTACGCCGAGCTGCACTGCCACTCCAACTTCAGCTTCCTCGACGGCGCGAGCGGACCCGACCACCTGGTGCTGGAGGCGCTCCGGCTCGGCCTGCACGCGCTGGCGATCACCGACCACGACGGCTTCTACGGCGCGCCGCTCTTCGCCGAGACCGCGCAGCTCCACGGTGGGCTGCAGACGATCTACGGTGCCGAGCTCTCCCTCGGGCTGACCCGGCCGCAGAACGGCGAGCCCGACCCCGAGGGCAGCCACCTGCTGGTGCTCGCGCGTGGGGTCGAGGGCTACCACCGGCTGGCCGGCGCGATCACCGACGCCCAGCTGCGGGGCGACGAGAAGGGCCGGCCTCTCTACGTCGAGCGCGAGCTCGCGGAGCGCGCCGACGGTCCACGAGGCGGCCACTGGCTGGTGCTCACCGGCTGCCGCAAGGGCGCCGTGCGCCAGGGGCTGGCGCGCGGACCGTCGTACGCCGCGGCGGAGCTCGACCGGCTGGTCGGCCTCTTCGGCCGCGAGCACGTCGTCGTCGAGCTGACCGACCACGGCCACCCGACCGACAGCCGCGACAACGACCTGCTCGCCGCGATCGCCGCCGAGCGCGGGCTGCGGGTGGTGGCCACCAACAACGTCCACCACGCGACCCCCGAACGGCACCGGCTCGCGGGCGCGATGGCGGCCGTGCGCGCCCGGCGCAGCCTCGCCGAGATGGACGGCTGGCTGCCGGTGTCGGGGGCCGCCTGCCTGCGGTCGGGGGAGGAGATGGCACGACGGTTCGCGCGGCACCCCGGCGTGGTCGCGCGCACCGTGGAGATCGCCGACGAGGTCTCCTTCGACCTCCAGAAGGCCACCCCGCGGCTGCCGAAGTCGGTGCCGCCCGGCCACACCCAGATCAGCTGGCTGCGCGAGCTGACCGAGCGCGGCTTCGCGCAGCGCTACGCCGGCACCTCGCTGGAGGCCGAGGCACGGGCCAAGGTCGACCACGAGCTGAAGGTGATCGAGGAGAAGGACTTCGCCGGCTACTTCGTGATCGTCCACGACATCGTCGAGTTCGCGCGCAGCAAGCGGATCCTCTGCCAGGGCAGGGGATCGGCCGCCAGCTCGGCGGTCTGCTACGCGCTCGGCATCACCGCGATCGACCCGGTCTTCTACCGCCTGCCCTTCGAGCGGTTCATCTCCGAGCACCGCGACGAGGAGCCCGACATCGACGTCGACTTCGACTCCGACCGGCGCGAGGAGGTGATCCAGTGGGTCTACGAGCGCTACGGCCGGCACAACGCCGCCCAGGTCGCCAACGTCGTCGGCTACCGGCCCAAGATGGCGGTCCGCGACGCGGCGAAGGCGCTCGGCCACTCGCCCGGGCAGCAGGACGCCTGGTCCAAGCAGGTCACCAGCTGGACCAAGGTCGCTGCGGACGGCGAGCACGGCGTGCCCGCCCCGGTGGTCGACCTGGCCAACCAGTTCCTCGGGGCGCCGCGGCACCTGGGCATCCACTCCGGAGGGATGGTGCTGACCGAGCGGCCGATCGGCGAGGTGGTGCCGATCGAGCGGGCGCGGATGGAGAAGCGCACCGTGCTCCAGTGGGACAAGGACGCCTGCGAGTTCATGGGGCTGGTGAAGTTCGACCTGCTCGGGCTCGGCATGCTCGGCGCGCTCGACCACATGATGCGGATCGTCGAGGAGCACCTGGGGGAGCGCTGGGAGCTGGAGACGATCCCCAAGGAGGAGCCGGCGGTCTACGACATGCTCTGCCGCGCCGACTCGGTCGGCGTCTTCCAGGTGGAGAGCCGGGCCCAGATCGGCACGCTGCCGCGGCTGCAGCCGCGGGAGTTCTACGACCTCGCGATCGAGATCGCGCTGATCCGGCCCGGCCCGATCCAGGGCGGCGCGGTGCACCCCTACGTACGCCGCGCGACCGGCCGCGAGGAGGTCACCTACGCGCACCCGACGCTGGTGCCGGTGCTCGAGCGCACCCTCGGCGTCCCCCTCTTCCAGGAGCAGCTGATGGACATGGCGCGGGCGCTCGGCGACTGCACCCGCGACGAGGCCGACCTGCTGCGCCGGGCGATGGGCTCCAAGCGCGGGGTGGAGCGGATCGAGTCGATCAAGGAGAAGCTCTACTCCGGGATGGCCGCCAAGGGGCTGGTCGGCGAGGAGGCCGACGCGATCTACCTGAAGATCCTGTCGTTCGCGAACTTCGGGTTCGCCGAGAGCCACGCGCTCTCCTTCGCCAAGCTCGTCTACGCGAGCTCGTGGTGCAAGCTGCACTACCCGGCCGCGTTCCTGGCCGCGCTGCTGCGCAACCAGCCCATGGGCTTCTACTCACCGCAGTCGTTGACCCACGACGCCCGCCGGCACGGCGTCGAGGTGCTGCGGCCCGACCTGCTGCGGTCGGCGGCGCTCGCCGACCTCGAGCAGATCGGCCCGCCCGGCCCGACGGGACTGCTGGCGTGCCTCCACGACGGCACCCGCACCGAGTGGGTGCCGGGCACGCCCGACCCGACGCCCGAGCACCGCCGCGACACGGCGTACGCCGTCCGGCTGGGGCTCGACTCCGTGCGCGGCATCGGGACGACCGTGGCGGAGCGGATCGTGGCGGCGCGGGCGGAGCGGCCGTTCGCCGACCAGGCCGACCTCTCCCGTCGGGCGGAGCTGGACGCCCGGCAGCTCGAGGCGCTGGCCACGGCGGGCGTGCTCGACGATGCGTTCGGGGTGACCCGCCGGCAGGCGCTGTGGAACGCCGGCTGGACCGAGGGCGAGGAGCACCTGCCCGGGATCCGGGTGAGCGGGGACGCGCCGATGCTGCCCGACATGGACGTCGTGGAGACCACGATGGCCGACCTCTGGGCCACCGGCATCACCCCCGACGTCCACCCGGTCGCCCTGCTGCGCGAGCCGCTGCGGGCGGCAGGGATCAAGTCGGTCGAGGAGGCGTTCACCGCCGAGGCCGGTCGCCGTGTCCACGTCGCCGGGCTGGTCACCCACCGGCAGCGGCCGGGCACCGCCGGGGGAGTCACCTTCCTCAACCTCGAGGACGAGACCGGGATGCTCAACGTGATCTGCACGCAGGGGGTGTGGCGGCGCTACCGGCAGGTCGCCGCGTCGTCAGCGGGCATGGTGATCCGCGGGCTGCTGGAGCGGCAGGACGGCGTCACCAACCTGGTCGCCGACCGGCTCGCGCCACTGGAGGAGGTGCACCCCGCCGCCGGGCAGGCGCTGCGCGCTCGGCACCGGTCCCGCGACTTCCACTGAGCACCGGGTGGGAGGATGGGCGCATGCCGTCAGCACTGCCCGTGGGCGACCCGGTCCCGGAGGACGGGGCGCTGCCGGCGTCGGCGCTGGCGGGGCTGGGGACGCGGCCGTTCGGGTTCTACGTGCACGTGCCGTTCTGCACGGTCCGCTGCGGCTACTGCGACTTCAACACCTACACCGCCGAGGAGCTCGGGCCGGCCGGGAGCGCGCGGGGTGCGAGCCGGGCGACCTACGCCGAGGCCGCGATCGCGGAGGTACGCCGGGCGCGCGCGGTGCTCGGCGGCGCGGACGTCCGGGTGGACACGATCTTCGTCGGGGGCGGCACGCCGACCCTGCTGAGCCCCGGCGACCTGGGCAGCATCGTGGCGGCGATCGCGGGGGAGTTCGGGCTGGCCGACGACGTCGAGGTGACGACCGAGGCCAACCCCGACAGCGTCGCCGCCTGGGACCTCGACGAGCTGCGGGCGGCCGGGTTCAACCGGATCTCCTTCGGCATGCAGTCGGCCGTCGACCACGTGCTCGCGGTGCTCGACAGGACCCACGACCCGCTCCGCGTGCCCGCGGTGGTGGAGTGGGCGCGAGCGGCCGGGTTCGAGCAGCTCAGCCTCGACCTGATCTACGGCACGCCCGGGGAGTCGGTCGCCGACTGGGAGCTCACGGTGGAGGCCGCGCTGGCCTGTCGCCCCGACCACGTCTCGGCGTACTCCCTCATCGTCGAGGAGGGCACCGCGCTGGCTCGCCGGGTCAAGCGCGGTGAGCTGCCGATGCCCGACGACGACGACCTCGCCGACAAGTACCTCATCGCCGACGAGCGCCTCGGGCGGGCCGGCCTGGAGTGGTACGAGGTCTCCAACTGGGCCAAGGACGAGGCGAGTCGGTGCCGTCACAACCTGCACTACTGGACGGGCGGCGACTGGTGGGGCGTCGGCCCCGGCGCCCACTCCCACGTCGGCGGGGTGCGGTGGTGGAACGTCAAGCACCCCGCGGCGTACGCCGAGCGCCTCGACCGCGGGGTCACACCAGCCCACGCCCGCGAGGTGCTCGGCGACGAGGACCGCCGCGTCGAGCGGGTGCTGCTCGAGCTCCGCCTCCGCGAGGGCCTGCCGGTCGAGGTGCTCGACCGGGACGGTCGGGCCAACGTCGCCCGGCTCGTCGAGGAGGGTCTGCTGACCCGGCACGCGGAGCGGCTGGTGCCGACCCGGCAGGGCCGCCTGCTCGCCGACGCTCTGGTGCGGGACCTGCTCCCGTAGCCCGCGAACCCCTAGGCTGGCGCCATGACCGAAGGCCCGCAGGACCCCAACGCCGTCCCGCCGCCCCAGGGCGAGCCCACCCCGCCGCCGTACGGCCAGGCCCCGCCTCCGCCGCCGCCGCCGCCGAGCGGCTACCCGGCCGCACCGTACGGCGCGAGCCCCCAGGCGCCCTACGGCGTCGACCCCAAGACCGGACTGCCCTACTCCGACAAGCAGAAGCTGGTGGCCGGCCTGCTCGGGATCTTCCTCGGCGGGTTCGGCGTCGGCCGCTTCTACATCGGCGACACCAAGACCGGCGTCTGGCAGCTCGTGGTGACGATCCTGACCTGCGGCATCGGGTCGCTGTGGGGCCTCATCGACGGCATCATCATGCTGGCCACCGACAGCACCGACGCCAACGGGCTGCCGCTGCGCCCCTGACGCTCAGGCCGACGCCCCGCCCAGGCCGGCGTCCCGCGCCCGGGCCACGGCCTCGGCGCGGGTCGCGGCGGGGAGCTTGGTGAGGATCGACGAGACGACGTTGCGCACCGTCTTCTCCGAGAGGTACAGCTGCTGCGCGATCGCGCCGTTGGTGAGGCCGCGCGCCACCAGGTCGAGCACCTCGCGCTCGCGCTCGCTCAGCTGCTGGAAGGGCGCGAGCGCGTCCCCACGGGTCACGAGCCGGGAGAGCACGCCGGCGCCGACCCCGGCGCCGAGGATCACCTCGCCGTGGCCGGCGGCCTCCAGCGCGCGAGTGATCTCCTGCTTGCTCGCCCCCTTGACGAGGTAGCCGCGGGCACCGGCCCGGAGGGCGGCGGCGACGGCCTCGTCGTTCTCGACCATGGTGAGCACGACGACCGCCGTCCCGGGCAGCTGCGCCACCAGCCGGCGGGTCGCCTCCAGCCCGTTGGTGCCCGGCATCTGGAGATCCATCAGCACCACGTCCGGCCGGGTGCGCAACGCCTCGGCCACCGCCGCGTCGCCGTCGCCGGCCTCGCCGACGACCGTCGCCCAGGGCAGGCTGTCGACGACCGCGGTCAGCCCCTCGCGGAACATCGGGTGGTCGTCGACCACCAGCACCCGCAGCTCGTTCGGCTCGCTCATCGCACTCCCACCGGGATCGTCGCCGCCACTGTCGTCCCCTCCCCGGGCTCGCCGCGCACCACGCAGCTGCCGCCGAGCTCGGCCGCGCGCTGGTGCATCGAGCCGAGCCCGACGCCGAGCACCAGGTCGTCGGGCAGGCCGCGGCCGTCGTCGGCGACCTCGATCGCGATGCCGTCCGGCACGCGGGCCAGCCGCACCCGCAGGTGCCGGGCCTCGGCGTGCCGGGCCACGTTCGTCATCGCCTCCGCGGTGATCCGGTAGGCCGCGACCTCGGCCGCCGCGGGCAGCCCGACCAGGTCGCCGTCGGTGGCGACGGACACCGAGAGCCCGTGCTCGCCCAGCCGGGCGGCCTGCTCCCGCACCGCCTGCTCGAGGCCGAGGTCGTCGAGCGCCGCAGGTCGCAGGTCGTCGACGATCCGGCGTACGTCGGCGACCCCGTCGCGCAGGTAGCCGGTCGCGCGCTCGAGCACCTGCACGGCACGACCGGGGTCGTCGCCCACGAGCTCGACGGCGTTCTCGAGCTGGAGCGCGGTGGCGGCCAGCCGGGGGCCGAGGTCGTCGTGGAGGTCGTTGCGGATCCGTCGCCGCTCCTCCTCGCGGGCCACCACGACCTGCTCCCGCGAGTGCTGCACGGCGTCCTGGAGAGCGAGCGCGTGCGCGACGACGGCGGCGTGCCGGGCGACCTCGGCGAGCAGGAGCTCGCCGCGCGCTCCCAGACCCCCGGGCGGCACCCCGACCGAGAGCTCGCCCACCAGCACCTGGTGGTGGGCCAGCGGCACGGTCGCCAGCTCCCGGGCCGCCTCGCCGCGCTGGACGGTCGTCCCGTCGGCCAGGCGCACCTCGGCGTGCTCGGTGCCGAGGGTGCTCGCCACCACGTCCAGCACGTGGCGCAGCGCCTCGCGCGGCGAGGTGGCCGCGCCGACCTGCTCGCCGAGACGGTGCACCGCCTCGGTCGGCTCGGTCGCGTCGCGGTAGAGGAACCGGTTGACGACCTGCTGGACGGGGCCGTGCAGCGGCAAGGCGACCGCCACCGCGATCGCGGCCGCGAGGCCGGTCGGCGCCGGCACCGCGATCCCGACCAGGGCGCCTACGGCACCGAGCGCGGCGAGCACGAGCGTCTTGTTGACGACCAGGTCGAGGTCCCAAAGCCGGCGTCGCACCGACGACCAGGTGATCGCGAGCGGCAGCGGCAGCATCGCGACCGCGACCAGCACGTTGCTGGCGCCGGGAGCGCCGAACGCGGCGACCAGGCACAGCGCGGTCATCAGCGCGCCGGCGAGCACCCAGTAGACCTGCTCCCGCTCGTGGCCGCGGGAGGTCCGCAGCCGGAGGGCGAGGGTCACCAGCCCGGCCACCATGCCGACGAGCACCGCGGCCAGCGCGATCGGCAGCAGGATCCCGGTGCCGTCGAGGCCGACCGGGTTGGTCAGGTGGGAGAAGCGGTCGGGCAGCGCGTAGTCCTGCTGGTCGTACGGCGTGAGCGCCCAGGCCAGGGTGACCAGCGCGGTCCCGGCGCCGGCGACGGCGACCAGCGCCCGGCCGTAGCGGCCGTAGGCGCGCCCGGTCGGCAGGATGAGCAGCAGCACCGTCGGCACCAGCACGTAGCCCGGCACCCACGACCAGCTCGACAGCCAGAAGGCCCAGCCGGTCACGGCGGTGCCGCCGTCGAGCGAGCGGTCGGCGAGCACGCCCATCGCCGACGAGAAGGCGTTGCTGAAGCCGATCAGCAGCATCACCCAGCCCACGGACAGTTGCGGCCGGCGGGTGGCGAGGAAGCCGCCCAGCCCGCCGTACGCGATGCCGGCGGTCACGCCGCGCAGGAGCTGGTCGACCTCGGGGCGATGGCTGTCGTTGACGGCCAGGTCGACGGCGACGACCAGCGCGAGCGCCACGCAGAGCAGTCCGCCGGCGGCGGCGCCGATCGTGATCATCCGGGTCCTCATGGTGCGGCCCATCCTTCCAGCGGACGGGTCCCGGGGGAGCGGGTTCGATGTCCCGGACCGAGATCGGGACATCGGGCAGATGCCGGCGGGACGTGGCCGGCCGGAGAGTTCTCGCCACCAACCGATCCATTGAGGAGAACGAAGTGAACGAGATCCGCCTGGGCACCGGTGTCCTGGACCCGAAGCCCACCCCCACGGCCACGGCGGTCCGCGCCGTGCCGGTCCGCCGCCGGCTGCTCGCCGGTGCCGCGGTCGTGTCGCCGCTGGCGCTGGCCGCGCAGTACGCCCTCGACCCGACCGGCATGCTGCCGCGCGACGACGCCGACGCCCTGCTCGGCGCGATCGCCGAGAGCCCCGGCCAGTACCTCGCCTCGAGCGTCGTGTTCCTGGTCGGCATGATCACGCTGGTCGCCTGGGCGCTGACGCTGTTCGCCGCCCTGCACGAGAGAATCCCCCGGCTGGCCGCGACCGCCGCCACGATGCTGACCCTCGCGGCGATCGGCGGTGCCGGGTTCGCCGGACTCCGGCTCGCGGCCTGCTCGTTCGTCGACGACGGCGAGGTGACCACCGGCGCGGTCGAGATCTGGACGCGGCTCCAGGGGGGACCGGTCTTCGCCGTCCTCACCCCGCTGCTGGTGATGACTATCCTCGGCAGCCTGCTCGCCGGCATCGCGCTGATCCGGGTCCGGTCCGAGGTCACCGTGTGGGCCGGCCCGCTCTACCTGGCGGGATTCGTCCTCGGCTCCGGTGAGTTCCCGGTCGCGTTCAGCATCGCCGGCGGCCTCCTGCAGGCCGTGGCGGTCCTGCTGGTCGCCCGGCTCGCCGTCAGGCGCTGACGAAGTCGATCAGCTCCTCGACCCGGCCCAGCAGGGCCGGGTCGAGGTCCTGGTAGGACGAGACCTTGCTGAGGATGTGCTGCCAGGCGCGCGCCGTGTCGGCCTGGTCGCGGTGCGGCCAGCCGAGCTGCTGGCACACGCCCTTCTTCCACTCGATCGAGCGCGGCACGTCGGGCCAGCGCGCCAGCCCGAGCCGCTCGGGCTTGACCGCCGCCCAGATGTCGATGAACGGGTGGCCGACGATCAGCACGTGCTGCCCGACGGGGGACTTCGCGATGCCCTGGGCGATCCGGCTCTCCTTCGACCCCGGCACCAGGTGGTCGACGAGCACGCCGATCTTGCGCTCCGGCCCGGGCTTGAAGTCGCGCAGGTGGTCGGCGAGGTCGTCGACGCCGCCGAGGTACTCGACGACCACGCCCTCGATGCGCAGGTCGTCGCCCCAGACCTTCTCGACCAGCTCGGCGTCGTGCCGGCCCTCGACGAAGATCCGGCTCGCCCGGGCGACCCGGGCCTTCGCGTCGTGGACCGCGACCGACCCCGACGCCGTGCGGGTCGGCCTGGCGGGCGCGGCCCCACGGACGGGCGCGCTCAGGATCACCGGTCGGCCCTCGAGCAGGAAGCCGGGGCCGAGCGGGAACGTGCGGCGCTTGCCGCGGCGGTCCTCGAGCGTGAGCGTGTGCAGGTCACGGTCGACGGCGATGATCTCGCCGCACCAGTCGGTGGTGACCTCCTCGACGACGGCGCCGATCTCGGCGGGCGCCTCGACGGCGCGGCCGCGCTTGGGGGCGCGCCAGTCGGTGGCGAGGACGTCGGTGCCGTAGCGGTCGTTCGGAGTCACCCGGCCACGCTAGGTCGCGCCACCGACAGTCGCTGGGCGGACGCGCCGGTCACCCCTCGGAGTCGTCCTCGTCACTCTGCTCGGCGTCGCTCTGCTCCTCGGAGCCCTCGGGCGGCTTGCCGCCCTGCATGTCGAGCTCGTCGGCGGGCTTGGGGTCGTCCTCGTCGGTGAGGTCCTTCGCGAGCGGGTTGTCGTCGGTGGGCTGCAGGTCCTCCGGCAGGTCGTCGTCGCTGATGTCGCGCTCCGGCATGCGCTCGGGCTCGTGGTTGCTCATGGCCGAGCCGTACCCCCGTCAGACGAGCGGCAACCGCTTCTGGCTGCGTGGCAGCTGCTCGTAGCCGCGGCGTACGGCGTCGGCGAGCCCCTCGCGCGGGAAGGGCCACTCCCCGGCGGCCAGCGCCTCCGCCAGGGGGACGCCCCGGCCGGCCAGGTCGCGGATGGTCTCGGCGACGATGCCGATCGCGTTGCGCTGCTCCTCGACGAAGTCGCGGTCGACCGGCGCCCCGTGGCCCGGCACCACGACCGAGCCGCCGGTGGTGAGGCCGAGCACGATGTCGAGGCTGAGCGGCCACTCCATCGGCCACGAGTCCGCGCCGTACGCCGGCGCCGCCGACTCCTCGACCAGGTCGCCCGCGAGCAGCACGTCGGCGTCGGGCACCCGCACCACGAGGTCGCCGCTGGTGTGGCCGCGGCCGGGGTGCACGAGCTCGACGGCGCGGTCGCCGAGGTCGAGCACGATCGCGCTCGAGAAGGTGCGGTCGGGCAGCACCAGCCCGGCCGCCTCGGCGGGGGCGGCCGCGCGCCACGCGACCAGCTCCTCGACCGCCGCGTCGTGCGCGACGACCGGCACCTCGCCGTAGGCCGAGTGGAAGGTCGCGTTGCCGAGCACGTGGTCGAAGTGCGCGTGGGTGTTGACGATGCCGGTGACGCGGCCCACCCCCAGCCGCTCGACGTCGGCGACCACCTCGCCGGCCGCGGCCGCGGTGCCGTGGGTGTCGACGACGATCAGCCCGTCGGAGCCGCCCACGAGCGTGACGTTGACGTCGTAGAGCGCGTAGCGCGCGACCCAGACCCGGTCGGCGACCTCGGTGAATGCCACCGGCTCAGGGTAGCGAGTAGGCTTGGCACTCCGAGCTGTTGAGTGCCAGACCGAGACCCGCGGACAGGAGGCGGACATGCAGGAGGACCGGCGGCTGGCCGTGCTCCGCGCGATCGTCGAGGACTACGTCCACACCGAGGAGCCGGTCGGGTCCAAGGCCCTGGTCGAGCGGCACGGCCTCGGCGTCTCGTCGGCGACGGTCCGCAACGACATGGCCGCGCTCGAGGAGGAGGGCTACATCACCCAGCCGCACACGAGCGCCGGCCGGGTGCCGACCGACAAGGGCTACCGGCTGTTCGTGGACCGGCTGACCACCGTCAAGCCGATGAGCGCGGCCGAGAAGCGCGCGATCGCCACGATCCTCGACGGTGCCGTCGACCTCGACGACGTCGTCCAGCGGTCGGTCCGGCTGCTCGCCCAGCTGACCCGCCAGGTCGCGATCGTCCAGTACCCCACGCTCTCCCGCTCCACGGTGCGCCACGTCGAGCTGGTCGGCCTCGCGCCGACCCGGCTCCTGGTCGTGCTCATCCTCAGCACCGGCCGGGTCGAGCAGCGCCTGGTCGAGCTGGCGACCGAGGTCGACGAGCAGGCGCTCGCCGACCTCCGGGCGCTCGTCAACCGGACCGCGACCGGCGAGGTCATCGCCGACGCCAACGCCGGTCTCGCCGCGCTGCTCACCGCCGACGGGCCGGTCCCGCCGGCCACCCGGGCTGTCGTGGAGACGCTCATCGAGGCGATGTCCGACCACCGCTCCGACGAGCGGATCGCGGTCGGGGGCGCGGCCAACCTGGCTCGCTACGGCGACAGCTTCGACTCCGCCGTACGCCCCCTCCTCGAGGCGCTCGAGGAGCACGTCGTGCTGCTCAAGCTGATCGGCGAGGCCGCGTCGCCCGAGCCGCTCACCGTCCGCATCGGCCACGAGGGCCCCTACCAGGAGCTCGCGTCCACCAGCGTCGTCGCCGCCGGCTACGGACCCGGCGAGCTCGCGCTCGCCCGGCTCGGCATCGTCGGACCGACCCGGATGGACTATCCCGGCAGCATGGCCGCGGTCCGCGCCGTCGCCCGCTACGTCTCCCGCATCCTCGACGAGGCCTGAGCGCCTTTCTCCCGCACCAGCACGACACCGAAGGAACCCAGTTGAGCCAGGACCCGTACGAGCTTCTCGGTGTTGCCCGCGACGCCGACGCCGACGCCATCAAGAAGGCCTACCGGCGGCTCGCCCGGCAGTACCACCCGGACGTCAACCCCGACCCCGCGGCGCAGGAGCGGTTCAAGGAGATCTCGCTGGCCTACGAGGTCCTCTCCGACCCGCAGAAGCGCGCGTCGTACGACCGCGGCGGTGACCCGTTCGGGGGCGGCGGGTTCGCCGGCCAGGGAGCCGGGTTCTCGTTCACCGACATCATGGACGCCTTCTTCGGCGGCGCGGCCGGCGCCCAGGGCGGCCGCGGCCCCCGACCGCGGGAGCGGCGCGGCCAGGACGCGCTGATCCGGCTCGAGGTGGAGCTCGCCGAGGCGGCGTTCGGCGTCGCCCGCGAGCTCAAGGTCGACACGGCCGTCCGCTGCTCGACCTGCCACGGCGAGGGCGCCGCGCCGGGCACCCACCCGCAGACGTGCGAGACCTGCCACGGCGCCGGTGAGGTCGCGCAGGTGCAGCGGTCCTTCCTCGGCGAGATCCGCACGCTGCGCCCGTGCGCGGCCTGCCGTGGCTTCGGCACCGTCATCCCCGACCCGTGCCGCGAGTGCTCCGGGGACGGCCGGGTGCGCGCCCGCCGCACGCTCACCGTCAAGATCCCCGCCGGTGTCGACACCGGCACCCGGGTGCAGCTCGCCGGCGAGGGCGAGGTCGGACCCGGCGGTGGCCCCGCCGGCGACCTCTACGTCGAGATCGTGGTCGCGCAGCACGAGGTCTTCACCCGGCACGGCAACGACCTGCACTGCACGGTCACGCTGCCGATGACCGCGGCCGCGCTCGGCACGACGGTCACGCTGCCGACGCTCGAGGCCGACGTCGTCACCGACGAGTCCAGCGACGTCGAGACGAGCGTCGACCTCGACATCCGCGCGGGCACCCAGTCGGGCTCCGAGCAGGTGCTCCGCGGGCGCGGAGTGCCCGGGCTGCGCGGCGGCCGCGGCGACCTCGTCGTCACGGTGGTCGTCGAGACGCCGCGCAACCTCGACCCGCGCCAGGAGGAGCTGCTGACCGAGCTGGCCGCGATCCGTGGCGAGGAGAAGCCCTCCGGTCAGGTGCGCCCGAGCAACAAGGGCATGTTCGGCCGGCTCCGCGACGCGTTCAACCAGCACTGATGTCCCTCCCCGTCCACCTGGTGCCCACGCTCGCGGGTGTCGGCGTGGGCGACGAGGTCACGGTCGAGGGCGACGAGGCCCACCACGCGGTCGCCGTACGCCGCCTGCGGGTCGGCGAACGGGTCGTGCTGACCGACGGCGCGGGCGTCGCGGTCGAGGGGCCGGTCGCCTCGACCGGCAAGCGGGTCTTCACCCTGGCCGTCGAGACCGTGTCGGCCGCCCCACCGCCGGTGCCCGAGGTCGTGGTCGTGCAGGCGCTGCCCAAGGGTGAGCGGGGTGAGCTGGCGGTCGAGGTGCTCACCGAGATCGGCGTCGCCCGCGTGGTGCCGTGGGCGGCGTCGCGCTCCGTGGCCGTGTGGAAGGGCGAGCGGGCCGCGAAGTCGCTGGCGAAGTGGCGAGCCACCGCCCGCGAGGCGGCCAAGCAGGCCCGGCGCTCCTGGTTCCCCGAGGTCGCCGAGCTGGCGTCGACGGCCGAGGTGTCCGCGCTGGTCGCGGAGGCCGACCTGGCCGTCGTCCTGCACGAGGAGGCCACGTCGTCGCTGGCCGCGGTCGAGGTGCCGGCCGGACGCATCGTCGTGGTCGTCGGCCCGGAGGGCGGGCTGTCCGACGACGAGGTCGCGGCCTTCGCCGCCGCCGGTGCCGTCCCCGTGCGCCTGGGTCTCGAGGTGCTGCGCACCTCCACCGCGGGCGTCGCGGCCGTGGCCGCGCTCCTGGCCCGGACCGAGCGCTGGGCCTAGTGCTGGGGCCTGAGCCCTAGCCGGCCAGCAGCGCCTCGACCCGCCCGACCTCCTCGTCGAGCCCGGTCCGCTCGGCCGGCGTGAGGTCGCGGAACAGCTCCAGCACCTCGACCCGGTCGTCGACCGCGCGCCACAGGCCCTCCAGCCACCCGTCGACGAACAGCATCGACCCCACTCCGCCGTTCGCGCCCATCCAGCGGGCCCGCTTGGCGGGCTCGGTGACGCGGTCGCGGCCGGCGTGGGAGATCCACAGGTTGTCGTAGGTGCCGAGCAGCCGCACTGGTGCCGGCGTGTCCTCGTCCCCGACCACGGCGCCGGGCACGTCGAAGAGCACCTTCCCGTCCTCGTCCTCGTGCCGCACCAGGTCGTCCATGGCCTTGAGCAGGGGCGCCAGCCGGGTGACGCCGGACCAAGCGGTGACGTCCGCGGCCGTCGCGGGCCCGTAGGCGCCCAGGTAGCGGCGGACGATCGTGGGCACGTCCGGCTCGGTCTCCGGGCGGCCCACCCACCGCGACAGGTGGTCGTAGACGATCGCGCCGGGACCGCGCCAGGTGCCGCGTGGCGGCAGCTGGACGAGCGGCACCAGCCCGCGGGCGAGCACGCCGAGGTCGGGCCGCGGCACGTCCGGCAGCGCCGACGCCAGGGCGTCGGCCAGCTCGCGCTGCCCGACCGGCCCGTCGGCGAGCGCCTCGTGCACCACGGCCCGGACCACGTCCGCGTCGGCCGGCGCGTGGTTGCGCAGCACCCGGTCGAGCACCGGCTGCGTCCAGGGCCGCAGCGCCAGCGCGTCGTCGGCCGTCAGCACGTGGATGGTGCCGCGCAGGGTCAGCAGCCGCACGAGCGTGCGGTCCTCGAGCGCCCGCGTCACGTCGGCCGGGTCGAACCCGGCGATCCGCGCGTCGAGCGAGAGGTACGGCGGGAGCGGCTCCTGGCCCTGCAGCCCGACCAGGTGCCGGGCCATCTCGTAGGGCGTCGCCGAGGTGCGCTCGAGCAGGTGCTGTCGCCGCAGCAGCGTGCGGTTGAGCCGCTGCCGCGTCAGCCTCACGAGACGATGATCGTCTTGGAGTCCTCGGTGGGGCCGGCGCCCTCGCCGTCGGACGGGTCGTCGGTGCGCGCCACGAACGTGTACTCGCCCGCAGGCAGGTCGGACACGTCGACCTCGCTCGACCACGGGTAGAGCTTGTCCATCCAGCCCTCGGCGGTGGCGAAGCCCTCCTTGACGACCGTGCCGTCGGCGTCGCGGACCTCCCAGGGGGTCGTCGCCTCGAACGAGCTCGACACGCCCTCGGCGGTGAAGGTGTCGCCCACCTTCGCGCCCTCCGCGGGCGCGGTGACGTTGACCAGGGCACGGACGTCGAGCTCCGGCTCGTTGCTCAGCTCGCCCCCGAGACCGAAGAGGTCGGCGGGCTGGCCGTCGAGGGTGACCGAGATGGGCGTGCGCGCCTGGGCGATGCCCTGCAGCGTGTAGGCGAGCTGCTGGGCCGCGAGCCGCGCGTCCTCGTCGGACTGGCCCTCGACCGGCAGCGACCACGACTCGTCCGGCAGGGCGACGGTGATCGCGGAGTCCGTGATCTCGACGTCGGCGAACTGCCCCTCGGGGTAGAGCGAGCGGTAGTCGGGGTCGAGCGCGTCGCCCGCGGTCATCAGCGCGAGCGCCTCGGCGGCGGGGTTGTCGGACCCGACCTGCCGGAACTCGCGGTAGAGCCGCGGCCCCTGCGGGGTGTCGCCGACGAAGTAGACCGGCACCGTCGTGGTCGCCGGCGCGTCGGGGGACGGCTCGTCGGTCGCGTCGGCGGCCGCCGGGTCGGACGCCTCCGTCGTGTCGGCGCTGCTCGGTCGCGTCGGCTCCTCCTCGCCGCACCCGGCCAGCCCCACGAGGGCGAGCGCGGAGACGGACACAGCGGCGGCGAGACTGGTGCGCGTGGACATGATCTCCATCTTCCCGGTCCCGGCCGACTATCGGACGATGATCGTGCGCGTGTCGGTGAACAGCAGGCTCTGCTCGGCACCGCCCGACGGGTCCGCGGTCTCGACCACGAACGTGTAGAACCCGGCGGGCAGGTCCGAGACGTCGACCCGGGTCTGCCAGGGGTAGAGATGGTCCTGCCAGCCCTCGGCGGTCGCGAAGCCCTCGCGCACGACCTCCCCGCGGTCGTCCCGGATCTCCCACGGGACCGTCGCCTCGAAGGAGCTCGCCCGGCCCCGCGCCAGGATCGACGCGCGCGGTCCCTCGTACGCCGTCCCCTCGCCGGGGTCGCTGATGCTGACGAGGTTGAGGACGTCGAGCTCCGGCGCGGCGTCGACCGGCCCGAGCACGGGCTCGCCGTCCTGCAGGAACCTCACCGGCAGCCGCTCACCGGCGACCGCCTGGAGCGTGTAGACGACCTCCTGGACCTCCAGGTCCTCGGCCCGGAACCCCGTGCGCACGTCCCCGAGCTCCACGTCGATGGTGCCGTCGCCGAGCCGGGCGGACTCGAGCGTCCCCTGCGGCCAGACGACCTGGTAGTCGGGATCGGTCGACGGCCGCTGCATCCGCGCCAGCGCAGCCTCGAGGGGGTCGCCCGCGGGCACCTCGTCGAACTCGCGGTAGAGACGCGACCCGTCCGCCGCGTCGCCGACGAAGTAGATCGGCAGCAGCTGGGTGCCCACCGCCGGGTCGTCGGCGGTCATGTCGTGCTCGCCGTGGTGGTGCCCGGGGTCGGGGGTGTCGTCGCTGACGACCGCCACCACGGTGACGGCGGCGGCGGTCGCGAGCGCGACCCCGCCGGCGGCGTACCACCACCGCCGGGCCGCGCCGGCGGGCGTCGCGGCGCGTGCCTGGATCGCCGCCAGCCGGTCGGTGGGCTCGACTCCCGCCACGGCGTCGTGGATCAGCTCCTGCAGGTCCATCACAGCTCCTTCTCGAGCAGGGGCCGCAGGGCGGCGGCGCCCCGGGACGCATGGCTCTTCACGGCACCCCGGCTGATGCCCAACGTCTCGGCGATCTCGGACTCGGAGAGATCCAGGTAGTAGCGCAGCGCGAGCACCTCGCGCTGGCGGTCCGGCAGCGCGCGGAGCGCGTCGAGCACGGCCGCGCGGCGCCCGGTGGCCAGGGCGGCCTGGTCGGCTCCGGGCTCGTCGGCCGACGGCGTACGACGTGCGGCGTGCCGGTCCACGACGGCCTGGTGCCGCAGCGCGGAGCGGGAGCGGTTGACGACGGTCTGGCGCAGGTAGGCCAACGCTCGGTCCGGGTCGCGCAGCCGGTCCCAGCGGCCGTGGACCGCGACGAACGCGTCCTGCACGACCTCCTCCGCCGTGCCCTGGTCGCGCACGAGCAGCACCGAGAGGCGGACGAGCTGTCGCCAGTGGGCGGCGTACAGCTGCACCAGCGCCTCGTCCGCCGTCCACACGGGTCGGTCTGCCACGGTCGTCACGCTAATGGGACGCTTCGGGCTGCCGATCGGTTTACCCTCAGGGCAACGGCGTCGAAGGAGGTCTGGTGGACGACTGCCTGTTCTGCAGGATCGTCGCGGGCGAGATCTCCGCGGAGGTCGTGCACTCGAGCGACCGCGTCGTCGCGTTCCGCGACCTCGCGCCGCAGGCGCCGACGCACGTCCTGGTCGTCCCGCGCGAGCACCACCGCGACGCCGCCTCCCTGGCTGCCGCCGACCCCGCCACCTCGGCCGAGCTGGTCACGGCGGCCGCGGCGATCGTCGCGGCCGAGGGGCACACCGACTACCGCCTCGTGTTCAACACGGGCGCGGACGCCGGTCAGACCGTCTTCCACACGCACCTCCACGTCCTCGGTGGACGCTCGCTGACCTGGCCACCCGGATGAGACGACTCGCCGCCCTCGCCGTACCGCTCGCGCTGCTCACCGCGCTGAGCCTGACCGGCTGCGTGCAGGAGGGACAGGACCGGCGCACCGGCTCACCCGCCGAGGTCCTGGCCCCGCCGGACCCGCCCGAGGTCGAGGCCGCCCAGCTCGCCGCCCTCCCGCCGGGCAAGAAGCTGCCGCTGCGCGCCGGCGAGCACCGGATGAAGCTGACGATGGAGCAGGAGTACACGCCCTCCGCGCCCACCGGGGAGGGCACCGACGACTACCGCTGCTTCCTGCTCGACCCGCACCTGAAGAACGACGTCTGGCTCACCGGCAGCCACGTGCTGCCCGGCAACCCCCAGGTCGTGCACCACGTGATCCTCTTCCGGGTCTCGCCGGACCAGGTCGCGGAGGCGGAGCGCAAGGACGCCGCCAGCGCGGACCCGGGGTGGACCTGCTTCGGCGGCACCGGCCTCGACGGCGAGTTCTCCAACGTCGACGACGCCAACTGGCTGGCTGCCTGGGCGCCCGGTGGCGACGAGACCAAGGTGCGCGACGGCTACGGCACTCGTCTTCAGGCGGGCTCGCGGATCGTCATGCAGGTGCACTACAACCTGCTCAAGGGCGCGGCACCCGACGTGTCCAGCGCCCAGCTGCGCTGGATGCCGGGCCGCACGGGCCTGACCCCGCTGCACACCTACCTGCTGCCGGCTCCGGTCGAGCTCCCGTGCCGGCCCGACCACGACGACAGCCCGCTGTGCAGCCGCCCGGCAGCCGAGGCCGACGTCCGAGCCCGTTTCGGTCCGGACCAGTTCACCCACAACGCCCTGCACATCCTCTGCAATACGGTGCCGAAGGCGACGCAGACGACGTCGTGCACCCGTGAGCTGTGGCGCGGGATGACGATCCTCGGCGTCGCCGGGCACATGCACCTGCTCGGCAGGAAGATCAAGATCGTCACCAACCCGGGGACACCGCGCGAGAAGACCGTGCTCGACATCCCGATCTGGGACTTCGACAACCAGGGGTCCCAGCCGCTCCGCGAGCCGCTGCACCTCGACGCGGGCGACCACGTCCAGGTGAGCTGCACCCACCAGCAGTGGCTGCGCGACCGCCTGCCGGCGTTCGAGAGCCAGCGCGACGACCGCTACGTCATCTGGGCCGAGGGGAGCACCGACGAGATGTGCCTCGGCACGCTCACCGTCGCCTGGGACGAGGAGAGCTAGAGCGCCGCGACGAGCCGCAGCACGGAGAGCACGACCGGCAGCCCGAAGACCAGCAGCAGCACCCAGGCGGTGATCCGGTGGACCGGCTTGGCCGAGTCCAGCCGGCCGGCGAAGTCGAGGATCGCGCCCTCGCCCACGTGGTGGCTCAGCCCCATCCGGCGCGCGTCCGGTGGCAGGTGCTGGCCCGCGAACCAGATCGGCGGCGCGTCGAGGTCGTCGTCCTCGTCCTCCCGCATGCGACCACGGTACGCCGCAACTCGGTGGGCTGGGCTGTGCCGCTCCCGTAGCATGGAGCCGACATGACAGAGACCCACTCGACCCGGCACACCGTCGTGGTCCCCAACAGCATCAACATGGTCAGCCTGCTCGGAGCCGGGGACGAGCACCTCGCGCTGATCGAGCAGTCCTTCGACGCGGAGGTCCACGTCCGCGGCAACCGGATCACCTTGCAGGGTGAGCCCGGGGAGGTCGCACTGGCCGAGCGGCTGCTCGAGGAGCTGGTCGCGATCATCCGCACCGGTCAGGGCGTCACGCCCGAGACCGTCGAGCGGGTGCTCTCGATGCTGCGCGCAGAGACCACGGAGCGGCCGGCCGACGTGCTCAGCCTCAACATCCTGAGCAACCGCGGCCGCTCGATCCGGCCCAAGACGCTCAACCAGAAGCGCTACGTCGACTCGATCGACAAGCACACGATCACGTTCGGCATCGGCCCGGCCGGCACCGGCAAGACCTACCTCGCGGTCGCGAAGGCGGTCCAGGCGCTCCAGTCCAAGAACGTCAACCGGATCATCCTGAGCCGCCCCGCCGTCGAGGCGGGGGAGAAGCTCGGCTTCCTGCCGGGCACGCTCACCGAGAAGATCGACCCCTACCTGCGCCCGCTCTACGACGCGCTGCACGACATGCTCGACCCCGAGACGATCCCCAAGCTGCTCGCGGCCGGGACCATCGAGGTCGCGCCGCTGGCGTTCCTGCGCGGCCGGTCGCTCAACGACTCGTTCGTGATCCTCGACGAGGCGCAGAACACCACGCCCGAGCAGATGAAGATGTTCCTGACCCGCCTGGGCTTCGGCTCCAAGATCGTGGTCACCGGCGACGTCACCCAGACCGACCTGCCCAATGGTCAGAAGTCCGGACTGCGCGCGGTCGAGGAGATCCTCGACGAGATCGACGACATCTCGTTCAACCGGCTGACCGCCCACGACGTCGTGCGCCACAAGCTCGTCGGCAGGATCGTCGCAGCCTACGACGAGCACGACGCGCGGATCACCCTGCGCCAGCAGGGCAGCCGGTCATGACCATCGAGATCCTCAACGAGTCCGGCTACGACCTCGACGTGAAGCGGCTGGCCGCGCTGAGCCGCTTCGTCATGGACGACATGCGCGTGCACCCGATGGCCGAGCTCTGCATCAAGGCCGTCGACGAGCCGACGATCGCCCAGCTCAACGAGCAGTGGATGGAGAAGGAGGGGCCGACCGACGTCCTCGCCTTCCCGATGGACGAGCTGCGGCCGGGGCTCGTCGACGAGGACCCCGAGGAGGGCGTGCTCGGTGACCTGGTGCTCTGCCCGGCGGTCGCGATCCGCCAGGGCGAGACGGCCGGCCACGGCACCGAGGCCGAGATCGAGCTGCTCACCGTCCACGGCATCCTGCACCTGCTGGGCTACGACCACGCGGAGCCCGAGGAGCACAAGGAGATGTTCGGTCTCCAGGACCGGCTGCTGGCGGCCTGGCGGGCCTCGGGACAGACGCAGTGAGCCTCTGGCCGCTGGTGCTCGCAGCGGTCCTCGTCGTCCTCGCCGGTCTCCTCTCCGCCGCCGACGCCGCCCTGTCGTCGTTCTCTCGCGCCCGCGCCGACGAGCTGCTCGCCGAGGGCCGGCCGGGCGCACGTCGCCTCGTCGCGCTCCTCTCGGACCCCCCGCGCTACCTCAACACGGTGCTGTTCCTGCGGCTGCTGTGCGAGGTCGCCGCGATCGTGCTCGTCGCGATGACCGTCGACGAGGCCTACGACGGCGCCTGGTGGCCCGCGGTGATCACCACGATCGCCGTGATGCTCGTGGTCTCGTTCGTCGCGATCGGCGTCGCGCCGCGCACGGTCGGCCGGCAGCACGCCGAGCGGGTGGCGCTGCTCTCCGCCGGCCCGCTCGCGCGGGTGACCGCGGTCCTCGGCCCGCTGCCGCGGCTGCTGATCCTGGTCGGCAACGCGCTGACGCCGGGCAAGGGCTTCCGCGAGGGCCCGTTCTCGACGGAGACCGAGCTGCGCGAGCTGGTCGACCTCGCGGAGGCCTCGTCGCTCATCGAGTCCGGCGAGCGCAAGATGATCCACGACGTGCTCGAGCTCGGCGACACGACGGCCCGCGAGGTGATGGTGCCCCGCACCGACGTCGTCTACGTCGAGCGGCACAAGAACCTGCGGCAGACCCGCTCGCTCTTCCTGCGCAGCGGCTTCTCCCGGCTGCCGGTCGTCGGCGAGAACCTCGACGACATCGTCGGCTTCGCCTACCTCAAGGACGTCGTGCGCCGCGACTTCGACGCCCCCGAGGCGGAGCTGACCCAGCGCATCGACGAGCTGATGCGGCCGGCCCACTTCGTCCCGGACTCCAAGCCGGTCGACGCGCTGCTCTCGGAGATGCAGGCGATGCGCCAGCACGTCGCGGTCGTCGTCGACGAGTACGGCGGGACCGCCGGCGTGATCACGATCGAGGACATCCTCGAGGAGATCGTCGGCGAGATCACCGACGAGTACGACGCCGACGAGGTCGACGTCGAGCCTCTCGACGACGGGCTGGTGCGGGTCTCGTCGCGCTACCCGATCGACGACCTCGACGAGCTCTTCGGCTTCGACGTCGAGGAGGAGGACGTCGACAGCGTGGGCGGCCTGATGGCGAAGCACCTGGGCCGGGTGCCGATCCCGGGCTCGGTCGTCGAGGCGCACAGCCTGCGGTTCGAGGCCGAGCAGGCCACCGGCCGCCGCAACCGGATCGGCACCGTGCTGATCTCGCGGGTGACCGACGACGATGGCGAGGACGACGATGAGTGAGCTGCCCGACCCCCTGTCGCCGGAGGACAAGAAGCTGGTGACCCTGGCGCGCGCCACCCGCGCCCGCACCCGCGCCGCCGAGGGTGCGGCCGTGCGCGACACCGACGGCCGCACCTACGCCGCCGCCACCGTCGACCTGCCGTCGCTCAAGGTCTCGGCGCTCGGCGTCTGCGTCGCGATGGCCGTGGCCTCCGGATCGCAGGGCCTCGAGGCCGCGGTCGTCCTCACCGACGCCGACGTGCTGTTCCCCGACGACCTCACCGTCGTCCGCGACTTCGCGGGACCCGGCGTCGTCGTCCACCGGGGCGACGTCAAGGGTTCGATCGCTGAGACGGTCCACGCCTGAGCTCCGGAGGAGTAAGTTTCCGACCGTGAGTCTCCGTGGCTGGCCCGCACACGAGCGCGCGGTGGAGAGGTTGCGGACGTCCTACGCGGCGATCCCGCCGGACGCCCCGGTCCGGTTGGCGAAGAGGACCTCCAACCTCTTCCGGCACCGTGACGCCACGAGGGCGCCGGGACTCGACGTCTCCGGCCTCGACGGCGTGATCGCCATCGACGTCGACGCCCGCACCGCCGACGTCCAGGGGATGTGCACCTACGAGGACCTCGTCGACGCGACCCTGCTGCACGGGCTGATCCCCTACGTCGTGCCGCAGCTGCGGACGATCACCCTCGGCGGGGCGGTCACCGGCCTCGGCATCGAGTCGACCAGCTTCCGCAACGGGCTGCCGCACGAGTCGGTGCTGGAGATGGACGTCTTCACCGGCGGCGGCACGGTCGTCACCTGTGCGCCCGGCGACGACCTCTTCGACGCGTTCCCCAACTCCTACGGCTCCCTCGGCTACGCGACCCGCCTCAAGATCCGGCTCGAGGCGGTGCCCGGTCACGTCGCGCTGCGGCACGTGCGCTTCGACGACGCCGGCCTGCTCGCCAAGTCGATCGCCGACGTCGCCGAGTCCGCGTCGTACGACGGGGTGCGGGTCGACGCGATGGACGGCGTCGCGTTCGAGCCGGGGGAGTACTACCTGACGCTGGCGACCTGGCAGGACGAGCCGGGGCCGACGAGCGACTACGCCGGGCGGGAGATCTACTACCGGTCCATCCAGCGGCGCGAGACCGACCTGCTGACGATGTACGACTACCTGTGGCGCTGGGACACCGACTGGTTCTGGTGCTCGGGCGCGTTCGGGGCCCAGCACCCGACCGTGCGGCGGCTCTGGCCGAGGCGCTGGCGGCGATCCGACGTCTACATGAGGCTGCTCGGCCTGGACCGCCGCTTCTCGATCGCCGACCGGCTGGACCGGCGTGCCGGACGGCCGCTGCGCGAGCGGGTCATCCAGGACATCGAGGTGCCGGTCGAGCGGCTGCCTGAGTTCCTGGACTGGTTCGATGACGAGGTCGGCATGCGGCCCGTGTGGCTGTGTCCGTGCAAGGCCGAGCGCGACTGGCCGTCCTACCCGCTCGAACCGCACCGGCTCTACGTCAACGTCGGCTTCTGGGGCACCGTCCACGTCGGCCCGGAGGCCGTCGACGCCCCGCGCAACCGCGCGATCGAGGCCGAGGTGCACGCGCTCGACGGCCACAAGTCGCTCTACAGCGAGGCGTTCTACGACCGCGAGACCTTCGACGATCTCTACGACGGCGCCAACCTGGCCGTCGTGAAGGGTCGCTACGACCCGCAGGACCGGTTGACCACCCTCTACGACAAGGCGGTGAGGAGACGATGAGCTCTCTGAAGATCGGCGACGCGTTCGGGTCGCTCCTGCGCGACGGCATGCCGGTGCGCTTCACGGCGTACGACGGCAGCGAGGCCGGTCCGCGGGACGCCGAGATCCACCTCGAGCTGCTCAACGAGCGCGGGCTCTCCTACATGCTCACTGCGCCCGGCGACCTCGGCATGGCGCGCGCCTACGTGCAGGGCGACCTCGCGCTGCACGGCGTGCACCCGGGCGACCCCTACGAGGCGCTGCGGCTGCTGCAGAACCACACCAAGTTCCGCCGCCCCACGCCGGCCGAGGCGCTCAGCATCGTGCGCGGCCTCGGCTTCGACAAGCTCAAGCCCCCGCCGCCGCCTCCGCAGGAGTCGCTGCCGCGCTGGCGCCGGCTGGTCGAGGGGTTCCGGCACTCCGAGCACCGCGACGCCGAGTCGATCCACCACCACTACGACGTCTCCAACACCTTCTACGAGCACGTGCTCGGTCCGTCGATGACCTACACCTGCGCGGTCTACCCGTCGGCGGACGCGACGCTGGAGGAGGCACAGGAGACCAAGTACGACCTCGTGGCGCGCAAGCTCGACCTGCAGCCCGGACGGCGGCTGCTCGACCTCGGCTGCGGCTGGGGCGGCATGGTGCGCCATGCGGCGCGTGAGTACGGCGTCCGGGCGCTCGGCGTCACGCTGTCGCGCGAGCAGGCGACCTGGGCGCAGCAGCGGATCAAGGAGGAGGGGCTCGACCACCTGGCCGAGGTGCGGTTCATGGACTACCGCCACGTCGAGGAGTCCGGCTTCGACGCGATCTCCTCGATCGGCCTCACCGAGCACATCGGAGTCAAGAACTACCCGGCGTACTTCGGCTGGATCCGCGACCGGCTGCGTCCGGAGGGCCGGCTGCTCAACCACTGCATCACCCGCAAGGACAACGCCTCGCGGGCAACCGCAGGTCAGTTCATCGATCGCTACGTGTTCCCCGACGGCGAGCTCATCGGCTCGGGGACGATCGTCTCCGCGGTCGAGAACGTCGGCCTCGAGGTGCACCACCACGAGAACTTCCGGGTCCACTACGCCAAGACCCTCGCGGGCTGGTGCCAGAACCTCGTCGACCACTGGGACGCCTGCGTCGCCGAGACCAACGAGGGCACCGCCAAGGTGTGGGGCCTCTACATGGCGGGCTCGCGCCTCGCGTTCGAGCGCAACGAGATCCAGCTGCACCACGTGCTCGCCACGAAGACCGACGGCAACGGCGTCAGCGGCTACCCCCTCCGCCACACCTTCTGAGTGCCGATAGCCTCGTGTGGTGAGCACGAGGGCCCAGCAGCACGCAGCAGAGGTGCTGCGCCGTGAGCAGCTGTCGGACCACCTGGTGCGACTGACGCTCGGCGGCCCCGGTCTCGCGTCGTTCAGGTCGACCGGGGTCCCGGACGAGTGGGTCGGTCTGGTCGTGCCCGGCCAGTTCCAGAGCCGCTACTACACGGTGCGCTCCTGGGACGGCGCGGAGCTCGTGCTCGACGTCGTCGTGCACGAGGTCGGGCTCGTGACGGAGTGGGCCGCGCGAGAGGTCGTCGGCGAGACCGTCACCATCACCGAGCCCAAGGGCTCCTTCGCGATGCCCGCGGACGCGCGGTGGCTGCTGCTGGTCGGCGACCTGACCGCGATGCCCGCCATGGCCCGGATCGCCGAGACCGTCGACGTGCCCACGCGGATCTGGGCCGAGGTGCCCGACACGCTCACCGGCTACCTGCCCGCGAGCGCCGACGTCACCTGGCTGAAGCCGCCGGGCGAGGGTCAGAGCCGGCTGGCCGAGGTCGTCGAGGGGATCGACTGGCCCGCGGGGGACGGGTACTTCTGGATGGCGGGGGAGTCCGCGCAGATGCGCGCGATCCGCAAGCACCTGATGCGCGACCGCAAGCTGCCCTCCGCGGCCTACGACGTGATGGGCTACTGGCGTGGGGTGGCGCAGCGCCAGCCGCGCGCGGTCGACCCCGGCCCGATCTGGCGGGCAGGCAAGGCGGCGGGCAAGAGCGACGGGCAGATCTGGGCGGAGTACGACGAGGCGAGGGACGGGTCATGACCACAGGGCAAGAGCAGAGCCACAGGTCGGGGTTCGTCTCGTTCGTCGGCCGGCCCAACGCCGGCAAGTCGACGCTGACCAACGCGCTCGTCGGCCAGAAGGTCGTGATCACCTCCGACAAGCCGCAGACGACCCGCACCGTGGTCCGCGGGATCGTGCACCGCGACGACGCCCAGCTGATCCTGGTCGACACCCCGGGCCTGCACCGTCCGCGCACGCTGCTCGGCGAGCGCCTCAACGACCTCGTGAAGACCACGCTGGCCGAGGTCGACGTGGTCGCCGTGTGCTTCCCGGCGAACGAGAAGATCGGTCCCGGTGACAAGTTCATCGCCACCGAGATGGCCAAGATCAAGCGCACCAAGAAGGTCGCGATCGCGACCAAGACCGACCTGGCGACGTCCGAGCAGATCGGCTCCCACCTGCTCGACATCGCCGCCCTCGGCACCGAGATCGGCGTCGACTGGGCGGAGATCGTGCCCGTGTCCGCCAAGGCCGGAGACCAGATCGCGCTCCTCCAGGACCTGCTGGTCGGCCAGCTGCCGGAGGGTCCGCAGCTCTACCCGGACGGCGACCTGACCGATGCGCCCGAGGAGATCCTCGCCGCGGAGCTGATCCGCGAGGCGGCGCTCGACGGGCTGCGCGACGAGCTCCCGCACTCGGTGGCGGTCGTCGTCGAGGAGATGCGGCTGCGGGAGGACCGGCCCGACGACAAGCCACTGCTCGACATCCACGCCAACGTCTACGTCGAGCGCGACTCCCAGAAGGGCATCCTCATCGGCCCGAAGGGCTCGCGCCTGAAGTCGATCGGCACCACCTCGCGCAAGCAGATCGAGGCGCTGCTCGGCACGCCGGTCTACCTCGACCTGCACGTGAAGGTCGCCAAGGACTGGCAGCGCGACCCCCGCCAGCTCCGGAAGCTGGGCTTCTGATGGACGTCCCGGCGCCGGTCATCGCGTGGCACGCCCTCGCCGAGGCGCGTGACCCTTCGCGGCTCGACGCGCTGCTCGCGGACAACGTCACCTTCCACTCGCCCGCGGTGCACGCGACGCAGGAGGGCAAGGCCCTGACGACGGCGTACCTCGCGGCCGCGATCGTCGTGCTCGGCCCGACGCTCACCTACGTGCGGGAGTGGTACGCCGCGGGCTCGGCCGTGCTGGAGTTCCGCGCCGAGCTCGACGGGCTCACCGTGCACGGCGTCGACATGCTGACCTGGGGACCCGACGGACGCCTGACCGACTTCACGGTGATGGTGCGCCCGTTCAAGGGCCTGCAGCGGCTGGTCGAGCTGATGGCCGCTCAGCTGACCGGCGCCCAGCAGATGCCGTAGCGCTGCCCGGCCCGCCACTGGTCGGCGGTGGGCCACTCGTAGCCCCACTCGTAGTCGAGCGCGCCGCCCGCCGCGTCGGCGCCGGCGTCCTGGCAGGGCTCCTCGCCGCCGCTGCGGACCTTCGCGAGCCCGGGGTAGCGCTCGGCGGTGAACGGCACGGTCGCGACCGCGCGCCAGTCGTGCCGGCCCGAGCAGACAACGCGCTCGAAGCCGGGCGCGCCCGGCGAGGCGGGGCTGCACATCGCGTAGCGGTCCCGCTGCTGCTCGCGGTCGAGCGCGCCCTTGAGCCGGCCGGTCAGCGGCGCGAGCCGATCGGGTCCGGCCAGCGCGACGGCGTCGCACCGGTACCAGCTCGCGCCGGCCGCCAGGTCGTCCTCGGTCGGGGTGAACCACACCGGCCGGAGCATGCTGAGCCGCCGGTCCTCCGGCGTACCGCCCACGAACGTCGCGAACCGCTGCGTGCAGGTGCGGGCCGGGTCGGCGCCGGCGCCGAGGTCGCCGACGGCGTAGGTCATCGCGGTGTGCCGCCCCGTGCACGGCACGCTGTCGACCGCGGCCGTCGGCGCGAGCGCGTCGGCGTGGTCGAGCCGGTAGCACGACCGGTCGCGAGGCTGCGGCGGCGGCGTCGGGCTGGCCGTCGGGCTGGCGGTGTCCGTCGGGCTGCCGGACTCCGTCGGCCCCGACCCCGGGTCGGCCGGGTCGTCGCCGGTGCAGCCGCCGAGCAGCAGCGCGGCGGCGAGGACGAGGCCGAGGGCGCGGCTCACAGCTCCGTCTTCGCCCAGCACACCGAGCGGCGGTTGCCGGCGTCCCACGCGGCCTTCTGGAACCACGTGTAGCCGTAGTCGTAGTCGACGGGGTAGTTCAGCCACGCGCCCACCGACTTCGAGCAGAAGTCCTGGGTCTTGTCGACGACCTCCTTGTCACCGGGGTAGTCGTCGTCGGCCTCGCCCAGCGAGATCGTCGTGACCGCGCGCCACTCGTGGGGCTCGGTGCACGGCACCTTCACCGCGCCGTCCACCGTCTTGCCGTCCGCGCAGACCATCCACTCGTCCTCGGGTGGGCCGGCGAGCAGGCCCTTGGCGGAGGTGGGCAGGGCGACGTAGGACTTGCTCTGCTGCCCGCCGCCGACCACGTCGCAGCGGTACCACCGCGCGCCGTCGTCCCAGGCGCCCTCCGACGGTCGGAACCAGGCCCAGCTGAGCACGGTCCGCATCACCATGCTGACGTCGGCGCCGAGGAAGTCGCGGAACTCGCTCGTGCACGTCTTGGCCGCCCACTCGCTCACCGCGACGTCGTCCCAGTCCATGTCGCCGAAGGTCGCGGGCATCTCGCCGACGGCGTACGTCTCCGCGGTGTGCTCGTCCTCGCACGGCACCGGCTCGGTGTCGTCGGTGGGCTTCGCGACGTCGGCCGGCGTCAGCTCCCGGCAGGCGCCGACCTCGGGTGCCGCGAGGTCCGCCGGCTGGCCGTCGCCGCAGGCGGTGAGCCAGGAGAGGGACAGCGCGACCGACAGGGTGAGGAGGACGGCGCGCACGGCGGCGATCGTACCGCCGAGGGGTGTGGCGGCACCGTGGGGAGGGCACGGTCGGAGGCATGACCCGGCAACACGTCCTCGCCCTCGTCCAGGCCGGTGGCTCCGGCTCGCGCATGGACGTGCTCACCCGGGAGCGGGCCAAGCCGGTGCTGCCGTTCGCGGGCGTCTACCGCCTCGTCGACATCCCCCTGTCGAACCTCGCCAACAGCGGCATCAGCGACGTCTGGCTCTCGGTGCAGTACCAGGGCGCCGACCTCGGCGAGCAGGTCGCCAACGGGCGCCCGTGGGACCTCGACCGCAACCGCGGCGGGCTGCGCCTGCTGATGCCCGAGGAGGGCACCGGCGGCACCGACGAGGACGGCTTCGCCCACGGCAACGCGGACGTGCTCTACCGGATCCGCGACCAGGTGGTCGCCGACGACCCCGAGGTCCTGGTGGTGTGCAGCGCCGACCACGTCTACCGGTTCGACATGATGGCGGCCGTCGCCACCCACCGCCGCGCCGGCGCCGACTGCACGATCGTCACGGCGACCGTCCCGCTCGAGGAGGCGGGCGACCACGCGACCGTCGAGACCGACGACGACGGCCGCGTGACGTCGTTCGACTACAAGCCGGCCCGGCCTACGACCGGGACCGTGGCGGCGGAGATCTTCGTGTACGACGTCGCGACCCTGGTCGCGACGCTCGAGGAGCTGCACCGCGAGCTGGGCGCCGACGCCGAGGCGGGCGACACCGGCCTGGGCGACTTCGGGGAGCACCTGGTCCCGCGGCTGATGGAGCGCGGCACGGTCGTCGCGCACCCGATCGACGGCTACTGGAAGGACCTCGGCCAGCCGCACAAGTACCTCGCCGCGCACCACGACGTGCTGACCAGCGACCTCGGCGTCTTCGGTGACCCGGACTGGCCGGTGCTCGGGCACCAGCCCCAGCGGCACGCCGCCCGGGTCGCGGAGGGAGCCCGGCTCGCGGACAGCCTGGTGTCTCCGGGAGCGCTCGTCCAGGGCACGGTGATCCGCAGCGTCCTCGGCCCGGGAGTCGTGGTCGGGCCGGGTGCGCTCGTCCGCGACTCGGTGGTCTTCGAGGACACCGTCGTCGAGGAGGGGGCTCGCCTGGACTGGGCGATCGTCGACCGCGACTGCGTGATCGGCGCCGGCGCCGAGGTCGGCAGCCCCGACACCGACCCGGACGACTCCGACGAGATCGTCCTCGTCGGCCGCGGCTCGCGCATCGCGCCCGGCACCGTGCTCGACCGCGGAGCCCGGCTGGAGCCCGGCACTACGGCGTGAGCAGCGCGGCGAGCGTGCCGCCCAACTCGTAGGCCGCCTCGCGGTGCTCCTCGGTCACGTCGCCGAGCACCTCGAGCACCGCCGCCGCCGGCACCCACGGCAGCGCGCCGACGATCGACTGCACCGACCGCACCGCGCCCGTCGTGTCGTAGCGCCCGTGCACCCACAGCCCGTACGGCCTCTTGCCCTGCCGGGCGCCCGCCGACGCCGACCCGTCGTCGGACAGCGCGCCGCCCGCCTCGAGGAAGATGGTGTCGAAGAAGTGCTTGAGCGCCCCGCTCATGTAGCCGAAGTTGGCCGTCGTCCCGAGCAGGTAGCCGTCGGCCGCGAGCACGTCCGCCGCGCTCGCCTCCAGCGCCTGCCGCACCACCACCTCGACGCCCTCGACCTCGTCGTCGTGCGCCCCTGCGATCACCGCCTCGGTCAGCGCGGACATCATCGGCGCGGGGGAGTGGTGCACCACCAGCAGTCTCGCCACGGCGCTAGCCTGTCACGGTGTCTGTCAGGTCGCTGCGCGGCGACGAGGCGCTCTCTCTCGCCGCTGCCGTGTGGCCCTGCTACGACCAGGTCTTCGGGGACTTCGCCGACTACGCCACGTGGCGCTCGGAGCTCTTCGACCGGCATGCCGCGCGCGACGGCTACCGGCTGGTGGTGGCCACCGACGAGGCCGACGACGCGGTCGTCGGCTTCGCCTGGCGGCCGGCGGACGGACCTGGTCCGATCTGCGTAGCGCTGCGGCGGTCTGTGGTCACCGTCGGTGACGCGGGGACGGGATCCGTGGTTGCGGTCGCTTGGCTCGTCGGAACGGTGGTGGCGGCCGTCGCCCGGCCGGCGGGTTCGCTGGGGCCCGGGTGCTGTGGTCACCGCCGAGAGGGAACACGACGAATGCACCACCGGCCGGCCGGTGACAGGCAGCCGGCCCACGGACCTGGTCCGATCTGCGTAGCGCTGCGGTGGTCTGGGGTCGCCGGCGGTGACGCGGGGACGAGACGCGTGGTTGCGGTCGCTTGGCTCGTCGGAACGGTGGTGGCGGCCCGGGGCCCGGCTGGCGGGTTCGCTGGGGCCCGGGTGCTGTGGTCACCGCCGAGAGAACACGACGGACATGACTGTGGCCCCACCAACCGAAGCGGGTGGGGTGAGGGTCAGCGGGTTCGTCGTCTGGTGAGGGTGCGGTCGACGTCGTAGAGGTCACCGGAGGGGCTGGTCCACTCGAACCGCGTCCGACTCAGGCGTCGGTAGGTCCAGTGGCCGTGGGTCTTCATCCGGTGGTGCAGGCGACACAGGGGCGCGAGGTTCCACGACGTCGTCGCGCCGCCGGCACCGGTGGGATCCCAGGGTTCGATGTGGTCGAGGTCGCAGCCCTGCGCGGACCGGGCGCAGTGGGCGAACACGCAGGTCGGGTTGGTCAGGACCGCCTGCTCCCGCTGCAGCACGGTGGGGGCGTAGCAGTCGGTGGTGAGCTCGGCGTCCAGGTCGAGGACCGGGCGGATGGTCACGCGGGTGGCGAGGTGGCGGCACCAGTCGGTGAGCTGCTCGGTGGTGGTGTGGCCGAGCTTCTCGACGTCGACGATGCCGTGGCCCTCGGCCGGGGTGTGGTGGGCATAGACCACGACCTCCGCGACACCAGCACTCCCGGCGGCGAGGTGGCCGAGCGCCAGGGCACGGCGCTGATCCAGCGTGAGCTCGGGGTGCTCGGCCAGCAGGTGATGGGAGCCGGCCTGGAGCGCCTGCTCCAGGGCCAGGGCGACCGGGTAGTCCAGCAGCCCGTCGACCGGCACCCGGCCGTTGTTGAGGTGCGCATCGCCCAACCGGACCTGGAAGAACTCGGTGGCGGCGGCGTCCAGGCGGTCGAGCTCGGCCTTCTCGTCCTCGGTCTGGGCGCACGCGGTCTCCACGGCCCGCTCGATCTGCGCGAACGAGCACGAGTCCAGCACCGGCGCCAGGTGCCGATCCACGTAGGCGGCGCCGGTCATCGGGAGGCGGTGGGTCTGCTCGGTCAGCCGGCGGACCTTCCACACCGGCACCTCACCAGCCATCACCCGCGCCCAGACCCGAGGCAGCCGGTGCCGGCACTCCAGCGCCGCACCGATCAGGTCCCGCCCGGCACGGGTCGAGATGCCGATCGCGGCCGCGAACTCGGCGACCGCGAACTCCGACATGCCCGGCGCACCCTCACCGGCCAGGGTGACGGGCTGGTCGCCGTACATCTCCACCACCCCGGTCGCGGTGACCACCGGGTCGGTGACCGGAGCCGGATGCATCGCCGCCCAGGTCGCGGCCAGCTCGAACTTCCGCGCCGCCGCCACCACCTCCGCGTGAGCGGCGTCGCGGGCAGCCGCCAGCACCGGATCGGTGAGAGTCGCGGTGCGGCGGGCCATACCACATTCTACATCTATTCGATCGTATGTTCTAGTGTTCGGAACATCTTTTCTCGGCGCCTGTCGCGAGCCGGCAGGCGAGGCCGGCCCGCGCCCGCATCGTCCCGTAGCTGCCTGTCGGTCCGCGCCCCAGACCGCCCGCAGCCAACCGACACCGACCAGCCGGTCCGCAACCCGGACAACACGAGGCACGGCCAGAACCACCTGGGCTATGGTGAGCGCGTCATGATGCGCAGCCTCCTCCTTCGCTGCCGCAGCGAGGTCTGACCCAGCCGGACCTCCTCGCTGCGGAGTGATCGCGTGCGCCGGCCTCCAGAGCCAGAGCCCCAACCCAGCGAGGACCTCATGATTCCCCAGCAGAAGCCCAGCGGGATGCCGGTGCACCGCTACCGCCCGTTCCCGCCGATCGACCTGCCGGACCGCACCTGGCCGACGCGCACGATCACCGAGGCGCCCCGGTGGCTCAGCACCGACCTGCGCGACGGCAACCAGGCGCTCATCGACCCGATGAGCCCGGCCCGCAAGATGAAGATGTTCGACCTCCTCGTGCGGATGGGCTACAAGGAGATCGAGGTCGGGTTCCCGAGCGCGAGCGAGACCGACTTCGCGTTCGTGCGCCAGCTCATCGAGGGCGACCACATCCCCGACGACGTGACGATCTCGGTGCTGACGCAGGCGCGCGAGGACCTCATCGAGCGCAGCGTGCAGTCGCTGGTCGGCGTGCCCCGCGCCAACATCCACCTCTACAACGCGCTGGCGCCGCTCTTCCGCCGCGTGGTCTTCCGCGCCAGCAAGGACGAGATCAAGGACATCGCGGTCCGCGGCACCGAGCTGGTCATGAAGCACGGCGAGGCCTACCTCGACATGACCGTGATCGGCTACGAGTACAGCCCGGAGATCTTCACCAGCACCGAGCTGCCGTTCTCGGTCGAGGTCTGCGAGGCGGTCAGCGACGTGTGGCAGCCCGAGGACGGCCGGGAGATCATCCTCAACCTGCCGGCCACGATCGAGGTCGCGACGCCCAACGTGTACGCCGACCAGATCGAGTGGTTCGGCCGCCAGCTCACCCGGCGCCAGAGCACGGTGATCTCGCTGCACCCGCACAACGACCGCGGTACGGCGGTCGCCGCGACCGAGCTCGCGATGATGGCCGGTGCCGACCGTGTCGAGGGCTGCCTCTTCGGGCACGGCGAGCGCACGGGCAACGTCGACCTGGTGACGCTGGGCATGAACCTCTTCAGCCAGGGTGTCGACCCGATGGTCGACTTCTCCGACATCGACGAGATCCGGCGCACGGTCGAGTACTGCACCAACCTGCCGGTCCACCCGCGGCACCCCTACGCGGGTGACCTGGTCTACACGGCGTTCTCGGGCTCGCACCAGGACGCGATCAAGAAGGGCCTCGAGGACCTCGACCGCCAGGCCGAGGAGCAGGGCGTCGACGTCGGCACGCTTCCGTGGGAGGCGCCGTACCTGCCGATCGACCCCCGCGACGTCGGCCGCACCTACGAGGCGGTCATCCGCGTCAACAGCCAGTCCGGCAAGGGCGGCGTCGCCTACCTGCTCAAGGCCGAGCACAAGCTCGACCTGCCGCGCCGCGCCCAGATCGAGTTCAGCCGGGTCATCCAGGAGCGCACCGACGCCGAGGGCGGCGAGCTCAGCTCCGACGAGATCTGGGGCATCTTCCGCGCCGAGTACCTCGACCGCGAGGCGCCGCTGAAGCTCAACTCCGTGCACACCTCCTCGGCCGCGGGGGAGAAGGACGCCCTCGACGTCAACGTGTACGTCGACGGCGAGCTCACCTCGCTCCACGGCGTGGGCAACGGCCCGATCGCCGCGTTCGTCGCTGCGATCAACGAGCTCCCGCACGACTGGGACGTGCGCGTGCTCGACTACGCCGAGCACGCGCTCTCCGCCGGCGGTGACGCCGTGGCGGCGGCGTACGTCGAGTGCCTCGTGCGCGACCAGGTCTACTGGGGCGTCGGGATCGACGCCAACATCGTCACGGCCTCGCTCAAGGCCGTGATCAGCGCGGTCAACCGGTCCTGACGCCGGCGAGCCGCGCCAGCGGCAGCCGCACGGCGAACGTCGTGCCCTCCAGGTGGGCGGATCGCACCTCGATCCGCCCGCCGTGGGCAGCGACCGTCGCCGCGACGATCGAGAGGCCCAGCCCGGTGCCCGGGATCGCGCGCTGCTGGGCGGTCGAGGACCTGAAGAAGCGCTGGAAGAGACCCGACTGCTCCTCCTCGGGGATGCCGACGCCGTTGTCGGTGACCACGAGCAGCGCGTCGTCGCCGGAGCGCTGCACCCGGCACTCGACCCGGCCGCCGTCCTCGGTGAACTTCACGGCGTTGCTGAGCAGGTTGATCAGCACCCGGTCGAGCTGCCGGCGGTCGCCGAGCACCACCACGGGCCCGGGAGCATCGAAGGTCACGGTCAGCTCGCGGCCGGAGAGCAGCGGCCGGATCGCCTCCTCGGCCGACGTCACGAGCTCGGCGAGGTCGACGTGCGCGCGGTCCCAGTTGGTGGCACCGGCGTCCAGGCCGGCGAGGGTGAGCAGGTCCTCGCAGAGCGCGATCAGCCGGCGGCCGCTGCGCTCGATGCTGCCGAGCAGCCGGCGCTGGGTCGGCGTGGGCTCGTCGACCGACCCGTCCTGCAGCATCTCGGTGTAGCCGACGATGCTGGAGACCGGCGTCCGCAGCTCGTGGCTGACCGTGGACACGAACTCGCTCTTCGCGGTGTCGAGCTGGCGGAGCCGGTCGACCGCGACCCGCTCCTTCTCGAGCGCCGCGACGAGGAGCTCCTGGCTGGCGCGCGCCTCGGTCACGTCGCGACCGACGCAGAGGTAGCCGAGCCGGGCGGCGACCGTGTCGGCCGCCATGCTGAGCGTCATCGAGATCGTGTGCCGGCGGCCGTCGCTGCCGAGCCAGGTCCAGTCGCGGGCCGGGGTCTCCCGGTCGGTCTCGACGCCGGCGACCAGCCGCGCGAAGCACTCCTCGGGGGTCTCGCCGGGGCAGCGGGCCGCGACCTGGTCGGGGTCGAGCAGGTCGATGAACGACGTGCCGACGGTGTCCTGCGCGTCGTACCCGAGCAGGTTGACGGCGCCGGTGTTGAAGACCGTGATCCGGCCGCGGGGATCAATGCCGATCAGCGCCGTGGTCATCGCGGCCTCGAGCAGGTGCCGGTTCAGGCCCGCTGCGGTCCGCTCGCCAGTCAGGTCGATGCCGGTGAGCACGATGTTGAGGGCGCGGTCGCGGTCGTCGCACACGTAGCTGGCGTTCCACAGCACCTGGCGACGCTCGCCGCTGCTGGTGATCAGCCCGGTCTCCCGGCTGATCTGGGCGTGGACGTCCTCCGGCAGGCCGGTCGGGTAGCCGCTCGAGCCCGGCGGCATGAACGGCAACTCCCAGACCTCGGACCCGAGGATGGCCTCCTCGGGGAAGCCGCTGATCGCGGTCGTCGCCCGGTTGGTGCGCACCACCTCGCCGTACAGGTCGCAGACGATGATCAGCGCGTTGGTGGTGTCCAGCGTGGCGCTGGTGAGCCGCTCGGCCGCCTCGAGCCGGCGGCGCGCCTCGTGCTCGGTGGTCACGTCGAGCAGCTGCGCGGCGAACATCGGCTCCGGCCGGGTCGCGATCAGCGACACGGCGACGTTGACCCGCGTCTCGGGCCGGCCGCGGACGCCGACCTGGGCGCGCCAGCCCTCGAGCGTCCCCGTGAGGATCCGGGTGGCGACCAGGTCGAGGGGCTCGGAGGTGTCCAGCAGGTCGCCGAGGCCGCGGCCCACCGTCTCCGCGGGCGGGCCCAGCAGGCGGGCGGCGGCGTCGTTCATGTCGGTGATCTCGAGGAGGTGCGGTCCGCTGCTGCGCATGAGCAGCATGCCGACGACCGACTCGGTGAAGTTGTGCCGGAAGAGCCGCTCGCTGGCCGTCGTCCGGTCGAGGAGGCGGCGGCGCTGCTCGACGCCGATCGCGAGCGGCAAGGACATCAGGGCGGCGGCCAGGATGTAGGCCTGCACCACGGCGCCCATCCCGAAGGCGTCGACCGCGCCGCGCTCGTAGTCGAACCCGAACGGGCCGTTGCCGGCCGCGCTCATGAACGTCACCGTCACCGCGAACACGAAGAGCTCGACGGCCACGACGAACGTGCCGAACCGGATCGCCGCCCATACCAGCAGCGGCAGCGGCAGGAACTCCGTGGTCAGCGTCTGGCCCGGCCAGAAGACCAGGAGCGTGACCGCGGCGAGCGCGGTCGCCTGGACGCCCACCTCCCAGGCGGTCGAGCGCGGGAGCCGTCGGGCTGGAGCCATCGCCAGCGGCAGGATCACCAGCGTCGAGGCGGAGTGCGAGACGAACACGGAGCGGAAGCTGGCGAGCATCGAGCCGTCGTCGAGGAGGGCGATGCCGGTGGCCGCGAGCGCCGCCATGACGAGGCCGCCCAGCAGCGCGCCCATCACGAGGCCGACGAAGTCGTCGAGCGTGGCGAGCGTCGGCCGTCGGTCGTCGTGGCGGCGCAGGAACCACGCGACCACGAGCGCTTCGACGGCGTTCGCCACGGCGTACCAGAACGCGAGGTCGACCGGGCGGTCGCCGGCCAGATTCGCCGCCACGGTGACGGCGGCGATCGCGGGCACCAGCCACCACCACGAGCGCCTGCTGGCGAGGACGAGGAGCGCGATCGAGATGCCGGAGCCGGGCCACCAGGTCGCGGTCGGCCCGTCCGGGGCGAGGACGACGGCGGCCACGTCCGCGGCGAACACCGCGGCCAGCAGCACCAGTGCCCACGGCCACGAGATCGGCCCGCGACCCGACATCGACATGATGGTCAGCCTAGGGTGAGGACATGCTGGTGTCGGAGCGGATCGGGCAGTTCTTCGTCGAGGGCGACGCGGGCCGCGACCGGCTGGAGTACACCGAGTACGGCGCGGGCGACGCCTGGGTGGTGCTGGTGCCCGGCGAGCTGATGCCCCGGCGCATGCAGCAGCCCCTGGCGCGGGTGCTCGCCGGCGCCGGCCTGCACGTCGTCAGCCTCGATCCACTCGGTCACGGTCGTTCTGATCGGCCGGCGGACCCCCAGTCTTACTCGGTCACGGCATTTGCCCAGCAGGTCGTCGCTCTCCTCGACCACCTCGGCGCGACACAGGCCGTCGTCGGGGGCGTGTCCCTCGGCGCCAACGTCGCCCTGGAGGCCGCCGCGATCGCGCCGACCCGGGTCCGCGGCCTGATCCTCGAGGCGCCGATCCTCGACAACGGCGTCGAGGCGGGGATCCTCACCTTCGGCCCGCTGCTGCTCACGGCGCGGTTCCTGCCGCTGGCGGTGAGCGCCGTACGTCGGGTGACCCGGCCGGTGCCGCGCGGGGTGGTGCCCTTCTGGGCCGGCGTGGCCCTCGACGCCTGCGACCAGCGACCGGCCCCGCTGGCGGCGCTGGTGCACGGCGCCCTCTTCGGCCGCGCGGCTCCCTCGGCGGCCGAGCGCCGGAGGATCACGGTCCCGGCCCTGGTCGTCGGCCACCCGGTGGACCCGGTGCGGTCGATGGCCGACGCCGAGATGCTCGCGGGGGAGATGCCCGATGCGACCCTGGTGCGCGCTCGGTCGCCGCTGGAGTGGCGGTTGCGTCCCGCGCGGCTCGACGAGGCCGCCGTGGACCTCGCGACCCGGTGCTGGCGGACGCCACGCCGCCGCCGGCGTACGAGTTCCTGAGCCCGCGCGGCACAATTGGTGAGTGCTCTACCGTGACGAGGCGATCGTGCTGCGCACCCACAAGCTGGGTGAGGCCGACCGCATCGTCACGCTGCTGACCCGTCAGCACGGCCGGGTCCGGGCGGTGGCCAAGGGGGTCCGGCGCACGACCTCGAGGTTCGGGTCGCGGCTGGAGCCGTTCACCCACGTCGACCTGCAGCTCGCCGAGGGACGCAACCTCGACACGATCACGCAGGCCGAGACGCTCACGCCGTTCGGGAAGGGCCTCGGCGTCGACTACGACCGCTACACCGCCGGCACGGTGATGCTCGAGACCGCCGACCGGCTGGTGCCGGAGGAGCGTCAGCCGGCGGTCCAGCAGTTCCTGCTGCTCGTCGGCGGGCTGCGCGCGATGACGGCGGGGGAGCACGGCGCCGGCCAGGTGCTCGACTCCTACCTGCTCCGCTCGCTCTCGGTCGCCGGATACGCGCCGTCGTTCGAGCACTGCGCGCGCTGCGGCCTGGAAGGGCCGCACCGCTGGTTCAACCCGTCCATGGGCGGGATGCTCTGCACCACCTGCCGCGTCCCCGGGTCCGCCGGGCCGGCGCCCGAGACCGTCGCGGTGCTCGGTGCGCTGCTCACCGGCGACTGGCCGGTCGTGGACCTCGCCGACGCGCGGCACCTCAAGGAGGCGGGCACGCTGGTGGCGGCGTACCTCGCCTGGCACCTCGAGCGGGGCCTGAAGTCGATGCCGCACGTGGTGCGGTGACTCACGCGCCAACCCCTCAGGACCGGGCCTGGGAGGCCGATTTCAACGCCCGGAGCAGAGCACACCTGGGGGAGAGGGCACCGATGCTGGAGTCGAAGGGCGCCGCGCGCCGGCGCGCCTGGCGACGCGCCGGCCTGGACCCGCGCACGCTCCAGATCGGGTTCGTCCTGCTGCTCGCCATCTCGCTGCTCAGCGGGGTGCCTCTGGAGGGCTGGGACCACGTGCCGCTCTCGGCCTGGCTGGCGCTCGGCCTCGGGGGCGTCGCGATCCTGGTGGTGCTCGCCGTCACGCCACGGGTCGGCAACCCGCGCTGGCTGATCGCGGGCATGGCCCTCGCTGCGACCGGCATCCTGGGCGTCTCGGCACTGGACCTCGACGTCGGCACGCTGCCGCTGGTGGTGCTGCCGGCCCTCGCCTTCGCCCGCTACCTGCGGTGGTGGTCGGTGCCCGCGGCGGGCGGCGCGACGACCGTCCTGGTCGTGCTGCCGGCGATCCTCGCGCACGGCAACGACGACGGCACCGTGGCCCAGGTCCTCCCGCTCCCGTTCGTGGCGATGCTGTCGGCCGCCGCGATCTCGGTCTGGCTCGACATGGCGTACGCCGCGCGCAGGCGGGAGCGCGCCGCACTCGCGGAGGTGGAGCGTCAGCGCCGGCGGATCGACGCGCTGGTCGGAGCGGTCGACGTCGGACTGCAGCTGGTCGACGTGACCGGTGAGCGCGTCTTCACCAACACCCGCATGCGGGAGCTCTACGAGCTGCGGCTCCCGCAGGGTGTCGAGGACCCGGTCGGGCACGTCTACCCCGCCGACTGCGCCCACCCTATCGCGCTCGACGAGCTGCCGAGCGTCCGCGGTGGTCGCGGCGAGGAGTTCGACGGCCTCCGGATCTGGGTCGGCGAGGTGCCGTCGGCCCGCCGGGCGCTCGCCGTCAACGCCCGCAACGTCTACGACGAGAACGGCCGCCGCACCGGGTCCGCGCTGGCCTACCAGGACGTCACCGAGCTGATGCGCGCCCTGCGCGTCAAGGACGAGTTCATCGGCCTGGTCTCGCACGAGCTGCGGACCCCGCTCACCTCGATCTACGGCTACGTCAGCATCCTGAGCGAGCGCGAGGACCTGCCCGAGCAGGTCGACCGGCAGCTCGCGGTCATCAGCCGCAGCACCGACCGGCTGAAGCTGCTGGTCGACGACCTGCTCGAGGCGACCCAGGTCGCTGGCACCGGGATGCGCGTCGAGCTCGCCCCGTGCCTGCTCGCCGACGTCGTGGCCGAGGTCGTCGTGGCCGCCAAGCCGCACGCCGCCGCTGCCCAGGTCGACCTGCGGCTGGTGCTGCCCGACGACGACCCCGTGCCCGGGGACCTGGACTGCACCCGGATCGGCCAGGTGGTCGACAACCTGGTCTCCAACGCGATCAAGTACACCCCGGCCGGCGGTCGGGCCGAGGTCCGGCTGACCCGGTGCGGCGACCAGGCCGAGCTGGTCGTCAGCGACAGCGGCATCGGCATCCGCGAGGAGGACCTGCCTCTCGTCTTCGGCCGGTTCTACCGCACCCAGGAGGCGGCCGAGCACGCCATCCAGGGGCTCGGCCTCGGACTGGCGATCACCCGCACGATCGTCGAGGCGCACGGCGGCAAGGTCGAGGTGGCCAGCAGGCTCGGGGAGGGCAGCACCTTCCGCGTCGTCCTGCCGCTCGGGGAGGACGTCTAGGGTGCGTCTGTGAGACGCGCCGTACGACGACCGACGCCCCACCCCTCCGGGGCTCGACCTCCCGCGATCCCCAAGGACCTCGTCCCCAACCACGTCGCGATCGTGATGGACGGCAACGGCCGCTGGGCCAAGGAGCGAGGCCTGCCCCGCACCAAGGGTCACGAGCAGGGCGAGCACTCGCTGTTCGACGTGGTCGAGGGCGCCATCGAGATCGGCGTGAAGGCGATCTCGGCGTACGCGTTCTCGACCGAGAACTGGAGCCGCTCCCCGGACGAGGTGAAGTTCCTGATGGGCTTCAACCGGGACGTGATCCGACGCCGCCGCGACGAGATGCACGAGCTCGGCGTCCGGGTCCGCTGGGCCGGCCGCGCCCCCCGGCTGTGGAAGTCGGTGATCGAGGAGCTCCGCGTCGCCGAGGAGCTCACCCGCAAGAACGACGTCCTCACGCTGACGATGTGCGTCAACTACGGCGGCCGGTCGGAGCTCGCCGACGCCGCCCGCGCCATCGGCCGCGAGGTCGCTGCCGGCCGGCTCGACCCCGACAAGATCAGCGAGAAGACGTTCGCCAAGCACCTCTACGTGCCCGAGGTCGCCGACGCCGACCTGGTCTGGCGGACGTCGGGGGAGCAGCGGCTGTCCAACTTCATGCTCTGGCAGGCGGCGTACGCCGAGCTCGTGTTCACCGACGTGCTCTGGCCCGACGTCGACCGTCGCCATCTCTGGCAGGCGATCGACACCTACGCCCGCCGCGACCGGCGGTACGGCGGGGCGCTGCCCAACGCCACGTGACCGACGCCGCGCCTAGCGGCAGGCGGCGCAGGTCCCGAAGATCTCCAGCGTGTGGCTGACGTCGGCGTACCCGTGCTCGCCGGCGATGCTGCGGGTCCAGCGCTCGACCGCCGGACCCTCGACCTCGACGGTCGCGCCGCAGGCCCGGCACACCAGGTGGTGGTGGTGCGTGTCGGAGCAGCGGCGGTAGATCGCCTCGCCGTCCTCGGTCCGCAGCACGTCGACCTCGCCGGCCTCGGCGAGCCGCTGGAGGGTGCGGTAGACGGTGGCCAGGCCCACCGCCTCGCCGCGCTGCCCGAGCAGCTCGTGGATCTCCTGGGCGGAGCGGAAGTCGGCGAAGGAGGCCATCGCCTCGACCACCGCTCGCCGCTGCCGGGTGGGGCGCAGCGGCGGGTTCGGGGGCGGCGGGCTCGCGTCAGTGCTCGTCATAGTGCCTCCCGTGGGCGGCGTGCCGGTGGCCGTCGTGCACGTAGTCGACGTGGTCGCCGTGCGGCACCGCGACGTGGCCGCAGTCATCCCCGTGCTCGTGGGGGTGGACGTCGATCGTCTGGTGCGCGGCGCTCGCGACGACAGGGAAGGGCTGCCGCAGCCGGCGCCGGCGGCGCAGCAGCACGCCGGCCGGCCAGGCCAGCGCGAAGCCGGCCAGCGCCAGCAGCACGATCGTCGGCCCGGGGGCGACCCGCGCGTGCGCGGAGAGGTACGCCGAGAGCAGCAGCCCGCCCACCGACGCGAGCGTGCCGAGCAGCATCGCCGCGGTCAGCGTGGTGCGGAACGACCGGGTGAGCTGCTGGGAGGTCGCGACCGGCACCACCATGAGCGCGGAGACCAGCAGCAGCCCGACGGTGCGCATCGCGACCGTCACGCTGACCGCGGCCAGCACGGCGACGAGCAGATTGTAGAAGCGGACGTTCAGCCCGGCCACGCGGGCGAACTCCTGGTCCTGCGCGACCGCGAACAGCTGTGGCGCCAGGCCCACGCAGATCGCCACGACGACGGCGGCGAGCACCATCACGGCGAGCACGTCGTCGACGGAGATCGTGGTGATCGAGCCGAAGAGGTAGGTGTTGAGCCGGCCACCGCTCTCGTTCGCGAGCCCGGTGATGAGGACGCCGCCGGCGAGGCCGCCGTAGAAGAGGAGCGCGAGCGCGACGTCGCCGTTCGCGTGCCCGCGCTCGCGGATCACCTCGATGGCGATGGCGCCGGCGATCGCGACGAGCACGGCCGTCCACGTGGGGGAGGCGCCGGTCAGCAGGCCGATCGCGACGCCGGTGACGGCGACGTGGCCGATGCCGTCACCCATGAGCGCCATCCGCCGCTGCACGAGGTAGGTGCCGATCGCCGGGGCGGCGAGGCCGGTGAAGACGGCGGCCAGGATCGCGCGCTGCATGAACGGCAGGCCGAGCAGGTCGAGGTAGTCGCTCATCGGTGGTCCCCCTCGATCGGCGAGGCGATGTGCGGGGCGTGGTCGTGGCGCTCCGGTTCGGCGTGGTGGTGATGGTGGCCGTGCTCGTGGAGCTCGTGCTCGTGGAGGTGCGCGGTGGCGACCTGCTCGCTGGCGAGCGGCGGTCCGTCGTAGGCCACCCGGCCGTCGCGCATCACCACGGCGCGGTCGATCAGCGGCGCCATCGGGCCGAGCTCGTGGGCGACCAGCACGATCGTCGCGCCGCGGCTCGAGAGCGTCGCGAGCGTGTCGGCCAGCACCTGCTGGTTGGGCAGGTCCACGCCGGCCGTCGGCTCGTCGAGGAAGAACAGCTCCGGGTCGCCCGCGAGGGCGCGGGCGATCAGCACCCGCTGCTGCTGACCCCCGGAGAGCGCGGACACGCTCTCCCGGCTGCGGTGCGCGAGCCCCACCACGTCGAGCGCCTCCGCGATCGCGGCCCGGTCGGCGCGGGCCAGCGGGCGGAGCAGCCTGCGGTGGGTGAGCCGGCCGGACGCGACGACCTCCCACACGGAGGCGGGCACGCCGGACGCGGCGCCGCCGCGCTGCGGCACGAAGCCGACCCGCCGCCAGTCGTGGAAGGACCCGAACGGCGTGCCGAACAGCTGCAGCGAGCCGTTCGCCAGCGGCCACAGGCCGGTGAGCGCGCGGACGAGGGTCGACTTGCCGGACCCGTTGGCGCCCATGAGGGCGACGAACTCGCCGGACCGGACGGTGAGGTCGATGTGTCGCAGGATCGGGCGGCCCGCGATGGCGACCGCGCCGTTGCGCAGCTCGACGACGGGCTCAGGGGTGGGGTCGGTCAACAGCCGTTCGCCTCCTCGAGCGCGGCCAGGTTGGCCTCCATCAGGGAAAGGTAGTCCTCGTCGGCGGTGTCGTCGGTGAGCCCTTCGACCGGGTCGAGCACCGCGACCTGGGCGCCGGTGTCGGCGGCCAGCTGCTCGGCGATCTCCGGGCTGACGAGCGACTCGTAGAACACCGTCGTGATGCCGTCGTCCTCGATCACCTCCTGGAGGTGCGCGAGGTCCGCCGGGGTGGGCTCGGAGTCGGGGGAGAGGCCGGCGATGGGCTCGAACTCCAGGCCGTAGCGGTCGAGGTAGCCGAACGCCGCGTGCGACACCACCACCGTGTGCCGGTCGCACCGCGCGAGGCCGTCGGCGTACGCCGCGTCGAGCGTCTCGAGGTCGGTGCGCAGCTCGGCCGCGTTGGCGCGGTAGTCGGCGGCGTGGGCGGGGTCGATCTCGCCGAGCTCCGCGGCGACGGCGTCGCCGAGCTCGGCCATCAGCAGGGGGTCCTGCCAGAAGTGCGGGTCTGCCGGCCGCACCTCGACGACGTCCGCGACGTCGAGCGTCACGCCCGCCGCGTTGGTGTCGACGGCCTCGTCCACCGCCGGCTGGAAGCCGTGCTCGTAGACGACCAGGTCGGACTGGGCGACCTCGGCGGTCTCCTGGGGGGTCAGCTCCAGGTCGTGCGGCTCGCCCTGGGCGGAGGCCAGGTTCGTGACCTCGGCGTGCTCGCCGGCCACGCGGCCGGCGACGTACTGCAGCGGGTAGAAGGCGGCCGCGACCTGGACGCCGTTGTCGAGCCCGACCGAGTCGTCGGTGAACGCCGCGCACCCGCTGAGCGCCAGCAGGGAGACGGCCGCGACGGCAACGGGGGACTTCATGAGAATGATTCTCAGATCAATTGAGAACGATTGTCAACTCGTGGTCGGGCTACGCTCGCCCCGTGCTCGTCGTGAACCGGTTCCGCGTCCCCGTCGCCGAGGGTGAGTCCTTCCGCGTCGACCTGCAGACCGCCCGGGAGGCGCTGGCGGCGTGCGCCGGGTACGTCGGGGGCGAGCTCGGTCGCAACGTGGACGACCCGGAGCTGTGGGTGCTCAGCACGCGGTGGGAGAACGTCGGCAGCTATCGCCGCGCGCTCTCGTCCTACGACGTGAAGCTGCGGGCCGTCGCCACGCTGTCGCGGGCCGTCGAGGAGCCGTCGGCCTACGAGCAGGTCGAGCCCGAGACCACCCTGAATGTCGGTGGCGCGCGGTCGATAGGCTGAGGGCTTCCGAGCTCAACCGCTGACCATAGGAGCCACCGTGGCCAAGCCGCCGCCGTCCACCGTCGACCACGTCGTCTCGCTCGCCAAGCGCCGCGGCTTCGTCTACCCCTGCGGTGAGATCTACGGCGGCACCCGCTCCGCCTGGGACTACGGCCCGCTCGGCGTGGAGCTCAAGGAGAACATCAAGCGGCAGTGGTGGAAGTCCATGGTCACCATGCGCGACGACATGGTCGGCCTCGACTCCTCGATCATCCTGCCCCGCCAGGTGTGGGAGGCCAGCGGCCACGTCGACACCTTCACCGACCCGCTGACCGAGTGCCAGTCGTGCCACAAGCGGTTCCGCGCCGACCACCTCCAGGAGGAGATCGCGGAGAAGAAGGGCCTCGACGACCCCGACGCGGTCGACCTCGCGACGGTCGCCTGCCCCAACTGCGGCGTCCGCGGCGCTTGGACCGAGCCGCGCCAGTTCTCCGGCCTGCTCAAGACCTACCTCGGCGTCATCGAGGACGAGTCGGGCCTCCACTACCTGCGCCCCGAGACCGCGCAGGGCATCTTCGTCAACTTCGCCAACGTGGTGACCTCGAGCCGGCAGAAGCCGCCGTTCGGCATCGCGCAGATCGGCAAGAGCTTCCGCAACGAGATCACGCCGGGCAACTTCATCTTCCGCACCCGCGAGTTCGAGCAGATGGAGATGGAGTTCTTCGTCAAGCCGGGCGAGGACGAGGAGTGGCACCAGTACTGGATCGACGAGCGCACCAAGTGGTACGTCGACCTCGGCATCGACCCCGACAACCTGCGCCACTACGAGCACGCGCAGGAGAAGCTCAGCCACTACTCCAAGCGCACCGTCGACATCGAGTACCGCTTCCGGTTCGCCGGCTCGGAGTGGGGTGAGCTCGAGGGCATCGCGAACCGCACCGACTTCGACCTCTCGACCCACGCCAAGCACTCCGGCCAGGACCTGTCCTACTTCGACCAGGCCAACAACGAGCGCTACACGCCCTACGTCATCGAGCCGGCCGCCGGCCTCTCGCGCAGCCTGATGACCTTCCTGGTCGACGCCTACACCGAGGACGAGGCCCCCAACACCAAGGGCGGCGTCGACAAGCGCACCGTGCTCAAGCTCGACCCGCGCCTGGCGCCGGTCAAGGTCGCCGTGCTGCCACTCTCGCGCAACGCGGACCTGTCGCCGAAGGCCAAGGACCTCGCGATGCAGCTGCGCAGCGCGGGCTGGAACGTCGACTTCGACGACTCCGGGGCGATCGGCCGTCGCTACCGCCGCCAGGACGAGATCGGCACGCCCTACTGCGTGACCGTCGACTTCGAGACGCTCGACGACCACGCGGTGACGGTCCGGGAGCGCGACACCATGGGCCAGGAGCGGATCGGCCTCGACGGGGTCGTGTCCTACTTCGCCGAGCGTTTCGTCGGCTGCTGAGCCCGGTCCGCAGGCATGATGTCGGCATGATCCGCCGATCGCTCGGGCGCGCCGCCGTGGCCCTCACGCTGGCCGCCGCGGTGCTGACGGGCTGCGCCGACGACGGCGACCCGGACCCCGCGGCGGAGTCCTCCGGGCCGACGGACACCGGCAGCGCGACGCCGTACCTGCCCGTGCCGGACGGGGTGGAGCTGACCCCGCAGGGCACCCACCTCAAGGTCGGGGACACCGCCGTGGTCGCCTACGAGCCGCGGCAGGATCTGGTCGGCGTGCTCGAGCTGACGGTCACCAAGCTCGAGGAGACGACGACCCGCAAGACGATGTCGGCCTGGCAGCTCACCCCGCAGCAGGAGGCGTCCACCCCGTACTTCGTGCACGTGGCCGCGAAGAACGTCGGCGAGACCGACCTGAGCCGCCGCCCGGTGCCGCTCTACGCGGTCAACGAGGACGACCTGCTGCTCGAGGCCACGCCGTTCGCGAGCTCCTTCGAGCCGTGCCCGAGCACGCCCCTGCCGAAGGGCTTCACCCCCGGCGCGGAGGCCGACGTGTGCCTGGTCTACCTCGCGCCCGACCACGGGTCGCTCGAAGCCGTGAGCTTCCGCCCCGAGGAGACGTTCGACCCGATCTACTGGACCGGTGACGTGGAGAAGTACGTCCCGCCGAAGCCCGCGAATTCGAAGAAGAAGAACAAGCGTTAGACAATGTGCGGCATGTCCGCACCGACCAGCCCGCCGACCCAGGGCCTGACCCTGGGGTCGCTGACGGTCGACGTGCCGGTGGTGCTCGCGCCGATGGCCGGGATCACCAACGCGGCCTACCGCCGGCTCTGCGCCGAGCAGGGTGCGGGCCTCTACGTGTGCGAGATGATCACCAGCCGCGGCCTCGTCGAGGGCGACCAGCACACCAAGGACATGCTCGTCTTCGACGAGCTCGAGACCGTGCGCTCCGTGCAGCTCTACGGCACCGACCCCGTCTACGTCGGCAAGGCCGCCGAGATCCTCTGCGCCGAGTACGGCGTCGCGCACATCGACCTCAACTTCGGCTGCCCGGTGCCCAAGGTCACCCGCAAGGGCGGCGGCGGCGCGCTGCCGTGGAAGCGCGGGCTGCTCGCCGACATCCTCGAGCACGCGGTCGCCGCGGCCACGCCGTACGACGTGCCGGTCACGATGAAGACCCGCAAGGGCATCGACGACGACCACCTGACCTACCTCGACGCGGGCCGGATCGCCCAGGAGAGCGGCTGTGCCGCGATCGCGCTGCACGGCCGCACGGTCTCGCAGGCCTACTCCGGCACCGCCGACTGGGACGCGATCGGCGCGCTCGTGGACCACGTCGACATCCCGGTGCTCGGCAACGGCGACATCTGGGAGGCCGGCGACGCGCTGCGGATGGTCGAGCAGACCGGGGCAGCCGGCGTCGTCGTCGGCCGCGGCTGCCTGGGCCGGCCGTGGCTCTTCCGCGACCTGGCCGCCGCCTTCCGCGGTGAGCAGGTCGCGACACTGCCGACGCTCGGCGAGGTGATCGCGATGATGCGCCGGCACGCCAAGCTGCTCTGCCAGCACATGGGCGAGGAGCGGGGCTGCAAGGAGTTCCGCAAGCACGTCACCTGGTACCTCAAGGGCTTCGCCGCCGGCGGCGAGATGCGCCGCTCGCTCGGGCTGGTCTCCACGCTCGCCGACCTCGACGCGCTGCTCGCGGACCTCGACCCGACGGAGCCGTTCCCGGTCAGCGAGCTCGGCGCGCCGCGCGGCCGCCAGGGCTCGCCGCGCCAGCGGGTGGTGCTCCCCGAGGGCTGGCTCGACGACGCCGACGGGGCCGGTTGCGCCATCGACGAGGACGCGCACGACACCTCCGGCGGGTGAGCAGGAACACGGCCGGATCCCGGACCCGCGATTCGGAACGCTCCCACCCGTGTGGTTGACTCGACCGGTCGTTGCCTTTTCGTGACCTTTTCTCGGGGCGTCCGGACGGGCAGCGGCACCGCCCAGATCGCAAACAGCTAAGGATCAGCGCTGTGGCAGAGCATCGCCACAAGCGGGAAACCGCTGCCCATCGCTTGCCCCGTGCCGCCACCGTCGCCGCACCGCTCGCCCTCGTGGCGACCGCGGCGGTCGTCGCGATCGGCGTCGCGGCGAGCAACCCCGACCCCGGGACCCTGCTCGCCGAGGACGCCGCGAGCATCTCCGGCTCCCTCGACCGCGACTCCGTCGTCTCGCGCTCCGCGCTCGACTCGCGCGCCGAGCGTCGTCAGCTCCAGGCCGCGGTCGACCGCAACGCGAAGAAGACCGCGACCATGCTCGCCGTCCGCCGCGCGGACACGCGGCTGTGGACGACCGCCCCGCTCAACCTCTGGGCCGCCCCCAGCGAGGACGCCAAGCGCCTCGGCGAGCTCGCCGAGGGCAAGCGCGTGCTCGTCACCGGCCGCAAGATGGCAGACCGCACCGAGGTCGTCGTCGACGGCGAGCCCCGGTGGGTCACCGCCGGCTACCTGTCCGACGAGAAGCCGGTCGCTGCTGCGGCGGGACTCTCCATGCAGCCCTGCCCGGACCCCTCGGTCGAGAGCGGCCTGACCGACAACGCGGTCTACGTCTACCGGTCGGTGTGCCACGCCTTCCCGCAGATCACGTCGTACGGGGGCTGGGACGGCCACGGCGAGCACTCCTCGGGCCGGGCGCTGGACATCATGACCAGCGACGTCGAGCTCGGCGACGCGATCGCGGCCTTCCTCCAGCAGCACGCCGGCGAGCTGAACCTCTACGACATCCTGTGGCGCCAGCGGATCTGGACCCCGGAGCGGGCCGGCGAGGGCTGGCGGGGCATGTCGTCGCGCGGCTCGGCGACCGCCAACCACTACGACCACGTGCACGTCGCGACCTACTGACGCCACTCAGTACGGTTGCCCCGATGGACGACCTGTACGACGAAGCCGCCCGCGAGCGCCTCGTCCCCGAGCCACCGAAGCGCGTCGACGCGCCGATCCGCACCGCGTTCGAGCGCGACCGCGCCCGGGTCGTGCACGCCGCAGCCTCCCGGCGGCTGGCCGCCAAGACCCAGGTGGTCGGCCCGCAGAGCGACGACTTCGTGCGCAACCGGCTGACACACAGCCTCGAGGTCGCGCAGGTGGCCCGCGACCTGTCCCGCGCGCTGGGTAGCCAGCCCGACATCGCGGAGACCGCGGCCCTCGCGCACGATCTCGGCCACCCACCGTTCGGCCACAACGGGGAGCGCGTGCTCGCCGAGGTCGGTGAGGCCTGCGGCGGCTTCGAGGGCAACGCCCAGACGCTCCGGCTGCTGACCCGGCTGGAGGCCAAGACCGACGGCGCCGGGCTCAACCTGACCCGGGCGACGCTCGACGCGTGCACCAAGTACCCCTGGCCGCGCACCGACGCGCACTCCGTGAAGTTCGGCGTCTACGCCGACGACCGGCCGGTCTTCGACTGGATGCGCACCGGGGCGCCGGGCGAGCGGCAGTGCCTCGAGGCGCAGGTGATGGACCTCGCCGACGACGTCGCCTACTCCGTGCACGACGTCGAGGACGGCGTCGTCGCCGACCGCGTGGATCTCACGTCGTTCGACACGGCGGCCGTCTGGCAGACGGTCCGCGACTGGTACCTGCCGCACGCCGGCGACGACGCCCTCGACGCCACCCTCGCGGACCTGCGCGCGGTGGGCAGCTGGCCGGCCACGCCGTACGACGGGAGCCGGCGCTCGCTCGCGGCGCTCAAGAACCTCACCAGCGACCTGATCGGCCGGTTCTGCGGCGCCGTGCAGCACGCGACGCTCGCCGCGGCGGACGGGCCCCTCGTCCGCCACGCCGCCGACCTGGTCGTCCCCCAGCGGACCCGCCTCGAGATCGCGGTGCTGAAGGGGATCGCCGCCCACTACGTGATGCGCACCGACGACCGGGTCGCGCTGATGGAGCGGCAGCGCGAGCTGCTCGCGGAGCTGGTGGCGGAGCTGCTGGAGCGCGGCCCGGACGCGCTCGACCGCCCGTTCGCCGACGACTGGGGCGCCGCGGCCGACGACGCCGGCCGGCTGCGCGTCGTGCTCGACCAGGTCGCGTCGCTGACCGACCAGAGTGCGGTCGCCCGGCACGCCGCCCTCACCGGACGCGCCTAGGCTGCGGCCGTGACCGAGCGACTCGTCTGGCTGCCCTTCGACCCCGCCGAGCTCGGCGACCCGCCGGAGGGGCTGCGCTACGAGGTGGTCGACCCGACCGAGCACGTGCCCGACAGCGTGGCCGACGTGCGGTTCTACGTGCCGCCCTACCAGGTCGGTCCGAGGGTCGCGGAGGTGCTGCCCCGGATGACCTCGCTCGAGGTCCTCCAGACGCTGACCGCCGGCGTCGACAACGTGCGGCCCCACGTGCCCGAGGGCGTGCTGCTCGCCACCGGCCGCGGCATCCACGACGCCTCGACCGCCGAGCTCGCGCTGACACTCACCCTGGCCAGCCTGCGCGGCGTGCCCGGCTTCGTGCGCGACCAGGACCGGCACCACTGGCAGACCGGGTGGCACCAGTCCCTGGCCGACAAGCGGGTGGTGATCGTCGGGTACGGCGCCGTGGGCGAGGCCGTCGAGCGGCGGCTCGTGCCGTTCGAGGTCGACGTGGTCAAGGTGGCGCGCTCGGCCCGGGAGGCGGTGCACGCGATCTCGGACCTGCCCCGCCTGCTGCCCGACGCGGACGTCGTCGTGCTCGTCGTACCGCTCACCGAGGAGACGCGCGGGCTGGTCGACGCGACCTTCCTGGCAGCGATGAAGGAGGGCGCGCTATTGGTCAACGTCGCCCGTGGCGCGGTCGTCGACACCGACGCCGTCGTCGCCGCGCTGCACGGCGGGGGACTCCACTACGCGACCGACGTGGCCGAGGTCGAGCCGCTGCCGGCCGACCACCCGCTGTGGGACGCGCCGAACCTGCTCGTCTCCCCGCACGTCGGCGGCGCGAGCACCGCGATGTGGCCGCGCGCCCACCGGCTCGTGCGCGACCAGCTGCACCGCTACGCGGCGGGCGAGGAACTTGTGAACGTGCTGTCCGGGTCGTACTGACCCGCCCGTAGGATCGCCGCGTGGCAGGCCGGATCCGCGATGAGGACATCGCCGAGGTACGCGAGAAGGCGCGCATCGACGACATCATCAACGAGTACGTCACGCTCCGCCCGGCCGGCGGTGGGTCCCTCAAGGGGCTGTGCCCCTTCCACGACGAGAAGTCGCCGTCGTTCAACGTCAACCCGAGCCGGGGCTTCTACCACTGCTTCGGCTGCGGCGAGGGCGGCGACGTCATCAACTTCCTGATGAAGATCGACGGGCTCAACTTCGGCGAGGTCGTCGAGCGGCTCGCGGACAAGTACGGCGTGGTGCTGCGGCGCGAGGACGAGGGCACCGGCGCGCCCGAGCGCCCCAAGGGCCCGTCGCGACGCCGCCTCGTCGAGGCGCACAAGATCGCCCAGGAGTTCTACGCCGAGCAGCTCTCCACGCCGGACGCGCTGGTGGCCCGGCAGTTCCTGGCCGAGCGCGGCTTCGACCAGGCGGCGGCCGAGATGTTCGGCATCGGGTTCGCGCCCCGCGACGGGCACGCGCTCGACCGGCACCTCAAGGGTCGCGGCTTCAGCCGCGACGAGCTCAACGCCGGCGGCCTGATCGGCCAGTCCGGCTACGACCGGTTCCGGGGCCGGCTGCTCTGGCCGATCCGCGAGTCCAACGGCGAGACCATCGGGTTCGGCGCCCGGCGGCTCTTCGACGACGACCGGGTCGAGGCGAAGTACCTCAACACGTCCGAGACCCCGATCTACAAGAAGAGCCAGGTGCTCTACGGCATCGACCTGGCCCGCCGCGAGATCGGCCGGACCTCGCAGGCGGTCATCGTCGAGGGCTACACGGACGTGATGGCGTGCCACCTCGCCGGCGTCCCGACCGCGGTCGCCACCTGCGGCACGGCCTTCGGTGACGACCACGCCCGGGTGCTCCGGCGCTTCCTGGTCGACCGCGACGGTGCGCAGGGCGAGGTGATCTTCACCTTCGACGGGGACGCGGCGGGACAGAAGGCCGCGATCCGGGCCTTCGGCGGCGACCAGAACTTCGCCTCCCAGACCTACGTTGCCGTCGAGCCGCGCGGTCTCGACCCGTGCGACCTGCGGATCAAGGACGGCGACGAGGCCGTGCGCGGGCTCGTCGACGCCCGCATCCCGCTCTATCGCTTCGTGCTGGCCAACGTCGTCGGCAAGTACGACCTCGACCGGGCCGACGGCCGGGTCGACGCCCTGCGCGAGGGCGCGCGGCTGGTCTCGAGCATCCGCGACAAGTCCAAGGTGGACGCCTTCGCCCGGGAGCTGGCGGGCATGGTCGGCGCCGACCCCGACGACGCCCGCGCGGAGGTGCGCCGCGCCGCCAACCGGCGTCCGGCCCCCAGCGGGACCGCGCCGGCCGCCACCGAGACCGCGCGTCCGGACCTGCCGAGCGTCGGCGACCCCCGCTTCGAGAAGGAGCGCGAGACGCTGATGCTGGTCATCCAGCACCCCATGAACATCGGCAGGCTGACGACCGAGCTCCACGCCGACAGCTTCACCCACCCGGTGCTGCGCACCATCTGGACGCTGGTGGAGCAGGCGGGCGGCATCGCGGCGGGGGTCGGCGACCCCGCCTGGGCGGCCAAGCTCCGCGACGCGGCGCCCGACCCGGCCACGGCCTCCACCGTCAGTGCGCTGGCCGTCGCCCCGCTCAAGAAGGAGCCGGACGCCGCCTACTTCACCCAGTACCTGCTGCGGCTGCAGGAGGGCGGGATGAGCCGGCGCATCGACGACCTCCGCTCGCGCCTGCAGCGCACCAGCCCGGAGGACCCGTCGTACATCACGATGTTCGGCGAGCTCGCCGCCCTGGAGAACGAGCGCCGGGGGCTGCTCGACCGCCTGGCGGGGCCGGCGTGAGCCCGCTCTTCGGGCGCCGGCCGCCGATCCGGGTCGAGCGCGGCGAGCGGCTGCTCGCGCACGCCACCGCCGCCGAGGGCCTCGTCGGGGGCAGCCGCGACGCGCTCTACGTCGTACGCCGCCTCGGCACCGGCCTCGCCCTCGAGGAGACCCTGCGGATCCCGTGGGAGGACGTGCAGTCCGCCGACTGGGACCAGGACGCCGCGGTCCTGCACGTCGTCGAGGTCGGCTCCTGGGGCGAGATCCGGCCCGAGCACATGCTCACGCTGGAGGAGCCCGCGCTGCTGCTCCAGCTGGTCCGCGAGCGGGTCACCGCCAGCGTCCTGCTGCAGCGGCACGTGCCGGTGGCCGGCGGCCGTGGCGTCCGGGTGATCGCCCGCCGCGCCCCCCGCGGCGACCAGCCGGTCCGCTGGCTCTTCGAGTACGACGAGGGCGTCGACCCCGACGACCCGGCCGTCCGCGAGGCGGCGGAAGCCGCCCTCGCCGCGGCCCGCGCAGAGGTCGGCACGCCGTAGACCCCTCAATTTTCCCTGCGGCTGGCCGATTGCTAATCTGTGCGGGCTGCACCGATCCCCTGTAGCTCAACTGGCAGAGCATTCGGCTGTTAACCGGAGGGTTGTTGGTTCGAGTCCAACCGGGGGAGCAGACAGCGGGCCCGTCTCGGTCGAGACGGGCCCGCTGTGCATTTCCCGGCTACTCGCCCCAGCCCATCGGGAACACCTCGAACGTCGCGGCGTACGCCGTGCCGAGCCGCTGGCCGGCCTGCCGGGCGAAGCCCTCGAGGAACTCGCGCGGGTCCCAGTTCTCCCAGCCCAGCCCGTCGATGTAGGCGCGGTGCGCCTCCAGCGAGGCGACGCCGGCGTCGAACGTGCCGGTCGTGTCCACGGCGTGCGTCGCCTGGGGCGAGCCAGCCGCCCAGACCGCGCGGACGCCGCCCCACGGCTCCAGCCCGTCGGTGAGCTGCTCGGGGAAGACCCAGCGGTTGCCGGCGTCGCGGACCGCGTCGACGACCGCGCGGCCGGTGGCGATGTGGTCGGCCTGGTTGAGGTTGAGCCCGCCCCAGGTGTCGCGGAAGTTGCCGGTCACCACGATCTCGGGCCGGTGCCGGCGCACCACCTCGGTGATGACCCGCCGCAACGGCACGCCGTACTCGAGGATGCCGTCGGGCTGGCCGAGGAACTCCACCTCCGCGACGCCGACGATCCGCGCCGACTCGACCTGCTCGGCCTCGCGCACCGCGCGGCACTCGTCGGGCGCCAGCGCGTCGATGCCGGCCTCGCCCGAGGTCACCATGCAGTAGACGACCTGCTTGCCCTGGCCGGTCCAGCGCGCGACCGCGGCCGCGGCGCCGAACTCCAGGTCGTCGGGGTGCGCGACCACGCAGAGCGCGCGCTCCCAGTCCTCGGGGAGCGGCTCCAGCTTCTCGATCTCCATGTCCTGAGCATGCCAGCGGCGGGGTACCGCGTCCCCATGGGTGAGATCCGCGTCGGCATCTCGGGCTGGACCTACGCCGGCTGGCGCGGCGACTTCTACCCGCGGGGACTCCGGCAGCGCGACGAGCTCGCCTACGCCGCCCAGCGCCTCGACACCATCGAGATCAACGGGTCGTTCTACTCGCTGCAGCGCCCCACGTCGTACCGCTCCTGGCGCGAGCAGGTCCCTCAGGACTTCTGCTTCGCCGTCAAGGGCGGCCGGTTCGTCACCCACCTCAAGCGGCTGCGCGACGTGGAGACCCCGCTCGCCAACTTCTTCGCCTCCGGCGTCCTCGAGCTCGGGCCCACCCTCGGGCCGTTCCTGTGGCAGCTGCCCGAGCGGCTGGAGTACGACGCCCGCCTGCTGGCCGACTTCTTCGACCTGCTGCCGCGCACCGTCGGTGAGCTCGCCGCGCTCGCCCGGCAGCACGACGCCAAGGTGCCCGACGACCGCGCGACCACCCGAGCCCCGCAGGGCCTGGCGGGGAAGCGGGTCCGGCACGCGCTGGAGTTCCGCAGCTCGACCTACTGCACCGACGCGGCGTTCGCGCTCCTGCGTGAGCACGACATCGCCTGCGTGGTCGCCGACAGCGCCGGTCGCTGGCCGATGGCCGAGGCGGTGACCAGCGACCTGGTCTACGTGCGCCTCCACGGCGACACCGAGCTCTACGCCAGCGGCTACTCCGACGCGGCCCTCGACCGCTGGGCCGAGCGCTGCCGCGCCTGGGCCGAGCGGGCCGACGTCGTCGTCTACTTCGACAACGACGCCAAGGGCTACGCGCCGCACGACGCCGAGCGCCTCCGGGCGCGGCTCTCCGGTCGTTGAGGCGCACGCACGAGGCCCCCGTCCAACAGCCGTCACCGTCATGGCCCGTTCGGTGCATACCGGCTGGCGGCTCTCGGTGACAGACTCATCGGATGGCCGAGCTTCCCGGGCCGAGACTGGCCGACGCCATCGACGACCTGCGTCGCGAGCTCGCCGACGCCATGGGCCGCGGCGACGGCGAGCGGCTCCGATTCCAGCTCGGCACCGTGTCGATGGAGTTCGAGGTCGGCATCGCGGCGACGGTGGGCGGCGAGGCCGGGGTGCGGTTCTGGGTGGTCTCCGCCGGTGCCACCGGTGAGCGGGCATCGACGACCACACACCGGATCTCGCTCCAGCTCACCCCCCTGATGGACGGCCAGCCCGACCCGCTCATCTCCGAGCGCCACCTCGAGACCGCGCCCCCAGCGACTGCTGCGCCGACGGGATAGCCAGGAATGGCCGCCGACGCAGACCGCCTCGTCGACGTTCGCGGGCTCCATCCCGCCGACGCCCACGGCCAGGTGTACGCCGAGAACGGCAGCGGCCTGCTGGTCAGCGACGAACTGGTGCTGACCGCCGCGCACGTCGTGTTCGACGGCGACGCACCGCTCCCGGTGGCACTGCGCTTCGACGGCTCCGATCAGCCGGTCGCGGGTGAGGTTGTCTGGCCACTGCCGCGGCGCGAGGTCGACGCCGCCCTGGTGCGTATCGCAGGTCCCTCCCCGATGCCGCCCGGATCGCCACCGATCCGCTGGGCCCGCTTCACCGGTCGCGAGGCCCGCCAGGCAGTGGACGCCACCGGGTACCCGGCGGTGATGCGGCAGGGGGACACGAGGATCTCGTTCCAGCTGAGCGGCCACGTCAATCCGCAGTCGGCGCTCACCGAGGGCCGCTACGTCGTCAAGGTCGACGAGCGACCCACCAACGAAGGCTCGCCGTGGGCCGGCATGTCCGGGGCCGCCCTGATGAGCCGCGGCACGCTGGTCGGCGTGGTCGTCATCGACACCCCCGGCTTCGACCGCGACGAGCTCACCGCCGTCCCCGCCTCGGCCATCGTCGCCGACCCTCAAGCCAGGGCGCTGCTGCGGCAGCCGATCGCCCTGGGCTCCGCCGAGCTCGACCCGGTGCTCGCCCGGCCCCCCGTTTCGCACGGGCCACTGTCGTGGGCGCAACTTCTGCGCGCCGACGAGAGCGTCATCGACTTCCTCGGACGAGACCGTCAACTCGACCAACTCGTGACCTGGACCCGATCCGGCGGCATGTTCGACGCCCTCCTCTTGGTCGGCCCCGGCGGTCGGGGCAAGACCAGGCTGGCGCACCAGCTGATTCGTCAGCTGCAGCACGATCCCGAGGGCGCAGGCATCGGCGGCGACTGGCTCGGCGGGCTGCTGGCCACCAACGCACCCGCCCATCGACTCACCGACCTCACCACCACGGCCCGCAAACACGCCGTCCTGCTGGTCGCCGACTACGCCGAGAGCCGGAACGAGCAGCTCCAAGACCTGCTCTCGGCCTACCAGAGCGCCGACGATCCGCCCCGCACCCGACTGCTCCTGCTCGCCCGCGACCGCGGCGACTGGTGGACCAGGCTCTGCGACGGCTATCCGGACCTGCTCAGCGAGGACGCCGTCGTCGTGCTGAACCCACTGCACGAGCCGCCGGACCGTGTCGCGGCCTTCCACTCGTGCGTGGACCAGTTCGCCCGCCGCCTGCACCGCGACGAACCGCAGACCGGATGGCAGGAGGCGGCCGCGGCAGTCACGGCGCCCGATCTCACCGACCCGTGCTTCGGCGACCCGCTCAGCCTTCAGCTCGCCGCCCTGCTGGAGCTGATCGAGGCCGGGGAGGCCACGCCCGGCACCACCGGCCCCGTCGAACGGCGCCTGCTCGGCCACGAGCGCCAGTACTGGCGCAAGACCATCGAGGCCCGTGACCTGAAGCTCCCCGAGGCCGTGCGCGACCAGGCGGTCACCGCCGCGACGCTCATCGGCGTCCAGGGCCGGCCCGCGGCCCTCACTCTCTTGCAGCGGATCCCCGAGCTCACCGAACCCGGGCGGGTGGCCGACTGGCTGCGCTCGCTGTACCCGACCGAAACCAGTTCCCGCTACTGGGGGCCGCTGCAGCCGGACCGCCTCGGTGAGCACCTCGTCGGTGCCGTCAGCAAGCAAGACCCCGACCTCCTGGGGCACCTCCTCGGTTCCGAGGACGTCGATGAGCTGCAGGACGCGCTCGTCGTCATCGGCCGCGCCATGGCGCACCAGGCCCACCTGGCCGAACAAGTCACCCTCCTGGCGGCAAGCGGGCGACCCGCCCTGGTGGAAGCCATCGACAGAGCGGCCCGGCGGGTCGCGGATCCACTGCCGCTCCAGCGGGCGCTCCCGGACTCGCGCCGCGACGGCCACTTCAGCTACGACCCGGACACCTGGGCTGGCGGGGCCACCGCCGGGCGGGAGACCGCATCCAGCGCGCCCGAACGGCTCTACGACATCGGCCGCGGTATCGGGGAGAACCCCTTCTCCTCGAGCAACCCCTTCCACGACACCGGCCCCGGTCCCGCGGACGAGGAGCTCACAGACCGGGGCGGCGGCACACCGGCCGACTCCGCACCACCTCCGCCACCGACGGCGACGCCGACCTTCAGCGAGGTGGAGCGGGCCGGCCGGGACGCAGAGCGTCGGGCCACTGAGGCCTACGAGGCCGGCAACCTGGTGCGGGCCGAGCAGGAGTTCAGACGTGCGGCCGAGCGCTTCTTCGGTCCCGGCATCGACGAGCAGCACGTCCTCCGCGTCAACCTCGCCCGGGCAGCGGTCCTCAACGACCTCCGGTCGTTCGACGCCGCGCTGACACTCATCGACGAAGTCGTCGGCAAGCTCAGGAACGCGACCCGCCAGGGCTGGATCCAGCCCGACGTGCTCGGCCGGGCGCTGGACCTGCAGGCCGCGGTGATGGCAGAGACCGGCCGTGCCGAGGCGGCCATCTCGTACGAGTACGAGGCCGTCGAGATCCTTCAGGCGTTCGCTCGACGAACCGGCAGCCCCGATGCCCGACGTGACGCCGCCAAGGTCAACAGCAACCTCGCAGCGCTTCTGCAGGGGGTAGGGCGGCTGGACGAGGCAGCCAGGTCGGCCGACGAGGCGGTAGCCGCCTTGTCCGAGCTGGCCGCCAACGCTGAGCTCGCGCTCAGCGACGACACGTTCGGGCGGTCCCTGATGAACCGAGCGAACATCGCCGGCGCCCTCGGTCAGCCCGACACGGCGCTCGAGCTGGTCGGACGCGCGAGCCAGGAGTTCGAGCGCATCGCGGGCCTCGGCCCGGCGGAGGCAGTCGCCATGGTGCCGGCCAGAGCTGCCGCTGCCGAGCTGCTGTGCACGGCGGCCCTCAAGGTCGGACAGGCCGCGGACGCCGTTCCTGCCGGCGAGCAGGCGGTGCGCCTGTTCGCCGATGTCGCCGAGCGAGTGCCAGCCTTCGTGGTCGACCTCGCTCGCTCCCAGGTCCAGCTGGCGGAGGCCTACCTGGCCATCGGTGAGGGAGTTCCGGCCCTGGACCTGGCGCAGCGGTCCGTGCGGCTGTTGCGTGAGGAGGCGCGGCAGGGCCACGACCAACCCAGCGCACGACGACGGCGTCTCCTGCTGGAGGAGAAGGCGCACGACACGCAGCGCCGAGCCGAAGAGCTCGTCTGGCGCGGATAGCGTCCCTCGCCGCCGGGCTCGGCCACGATGCCTGTCAGGTCGAAGTAGGGCGTGTCGGACTTGAACCGACGACTGGGCGATTATGAGTCGCCTGCTCTAACCAGCTGAGCTAACGCCCCTTGCGCCGGTGAGCCTACTGAGTGTCGTCCTCGTCGACCCAGGCAGGTTCAGACGTCGTAGCTCAGGCGTCCCGGGGCTCGCGGAGTTCCGCACCACTCGCAGGACCCGAGATGCCAGAGGGCCCGGCCGCAACGCGTCCGGGCCCTCTGGCTGTCACGTACTGCTACGGCCTCGGCAGGACGAAGGGCACCTGCTGGCCGGCCGCGATCGTGATGGTGTCGCGGTGGTGCCGGGTCACCTCACCGTTGGCGTAGGTCGTCCCGGTGAAGTCGGGGATCACCCGCGTCGGCTGGCCTGCGCGGAGGGTCGCCAGCGGTGCGTCCGTCTCGTCGAGCCATGCGATCAGCTGCTCGCCGAGCTGGCGCGCGAGCCCCGGCCGCTCAGCCGCGAGATCGCTGGTCTCGCCGATGTCCTTGGTCAGGTCGTAGAGCGCGAAGGAGTTGTCGGCGTAGTTGTAGTAGAGCTTCCAGCGACCGTCGCGGATGCTCGAGAAGGGACTCGACTCCAGGGCACCCCCGAAGCGGACGTAGCCCGGCAGGTGGTGGAAGTGCTCACGGTTGATCCGGGTGCCCTTGCTGAACGCCGGCTTGAGGTCGATGCCGTCCAGCGGAACTCCGGCGGGCAGCTGAGCCCGGGCGTAGGACGCGAGCGTCGGGTAGAGGTCGGTGCTGTTCACGATCGTGTCGTTGGACCGACCGCCGCCGCGAACGAGGTCGTCGTTGTCGCTCCACACGATCCAGGGGACGCGCACGCCTCCCTCGTACTTGAAGCCCTTGTCCTCGCGCAGTGGACCGTTGTAGGCGCCGGCGATGACCGGGTCTTCCTCGCCACCGTTGTCGGAGGTGAAGATCACCAGCGTGTTGTCGGCCAGGGGCTTGCCCCCGTTGCGGGGATCGGGAGTGGTCTCCAGGTAGTCGACGATGCGGGCCACGGACTGGTCGACACCCTCGACCAAGGCCCCGTACGACGGCTTCGCCGGGTCCTCGCCCGCCGGCTTGGCGTGGTACTTGGCGAGCAGGTCGGGGCGAGCCTCGGCGTCGTCGACCGGGAAGTGCGGGGCGAACTCGCTCACGAAGGCGAAGAACGGCTGGTCCTTGCTGCGGTCGATGAAGTCCAGGGCTGCGTCGGTCTGGGCGTCGGTGACGTGCTTGTCGGTGCCGACGAGGGCGTCGAGCTGGGCATCGGTGACCCCGTGGCTGTACGGCGCGATGTTCTGGTCGACGTACTCCTGCGTGTAGTCCTGCGCGAACTGGTCCAGGCTGGGGGAGACCGAGTCGTTGAACCGGTTGTTCGTCGCGAAGTAGTGAGTCGCGTTCGAGGCCTGGCTGCCGCCCCAGTTCTCGTCGAATCCGTGGCTGCTGACGATCTCGGCGGCCGACGCGGTGACGTGGAACTTGCCGGAGTAGCCGGTCGCGTATCCGGCGTGCTGCAGGGTCTCGCCGAGAGTCGTGTACCCGACCGGGATGGCGGTTCGGCCGTCCTCGGCCAGCCGTCCCTGGGTCACGCCCAGCAGCGGGTCGCCCCCCTGACCCGTGACCGGGCCCACGGCGTACACGTTGTTGGTCGGTCGGGTGGCGTACTGGCCGGTGTGCAGTGCCGTCCGCGTCGGGCTGCACTGGACGGAGGCGTAGGCCTCGGTGAAGGACTGACCCTCCTGCGCGAGCCTGTCGAGCTGAGGCGTCTCGTTGAAGTCGTTGCCGAAGCCGCCGTTGACCCGCCCGGTGCTCAGGTCGGACCAGCCGAGGTCGTCGGCCATGATGAAGACCAGGTTGGGCCGCGGGCCGGGGGTGGACGTCGGCGCGGCGCTGGCGGTGCTCGTCGGCGAGGCACCGAGCACAGGAGTCAGGCTGGCCAGCGTGAGGACGGCGGGCGCAGCGATCGCCGTGAGCATCTTCCGAGATGGCATCGGGGTTCCTTCTGGTGAGGTGAGTGCTGGCTCGCAATCTAGTGTTAGTCAGTCGGATTACTTCAACACTGTCCGCGATGCAGACGGCGGCCGTCCGCGCGCCCTCCGCGTCAGGAACTCGATCGATCTACTGTAGTTTGGCGCCATGGCGATCAACGCCGACCCCGGACGGCCGCTCCTGCCGCTCCTCGAGTCGCACCGCGGGACGCGACCGCACGACGGTGAGCACGCCGGGTCCTGTTGCGCCCCTGCCGCGACCGCCATGGCCCGCGCCGCCGCGGACACCGTGCCCTCGGTCCCGCGCGGCGAGCGGAGCACTCGCGGACAGGTCCGGATCCCGGGAGGCACGTTCTGGATGGGGGACAGCCACGGTGACGGGTACGCCGCGGACGGCGAACGGCCCACGCACCGAGTGCAGCTCTCGCCGTACCTCATCGACACGAAGGCCGTGACGAATGCCCAGTTCGCCTCCTTCGTCAAGGCGACCGGCTACGTCACCGAGGCCGAGCGAGACGGGGTGTCGGCAGTGTTCCACCTCGCGGTCGACGCCGCGCCGGCCGACATCCTGCGCGGCGCGGCCGGCGTGCCGTGGTGGCTGGCGGTGCGCGGCGCGGACTGGCGGCACCCGGCCGGGCCGCGCTCGAGCGTCGGCGACCTGCAGAACCACCCGGTCGTGCACGTGTCGTGGCGCGACGCGCAGGCCTACGCCCACTGGGCGGGCAAGCGCCTGCCCACCGAGGCGGAGTGGGAGTACGCCGCGCGCGGCGGTCTCGACCGTGCGCGGTTCCCGTGGGGCGACGAGCTCACCCATGGCGGACGGTGGCGCTGCAACATCTGGCAGGGCGACTTCCCGCAGCGCAACACCCTCGACGACGGCTACCTCACCACCGCGCCGGTGACCGCGTTCCAGCCCAACGGCTACGGCCTGCACAACACGGTCGGCAACGTCTGGGAGTGGTGCCGCGACGCGTTCCGCGCGACCGAGTACGCCGATCGGGCAGGCGAGGACCCCGTCGTCGATCCCGTCGCGGCGGAGCCGGCCGAGCCGGACGACTCCCGCGTCCCGAGGGTGATGCGCGGCGGGTCCTACCTCTGCCACGACAGCTACTGCAACCGCTACCGCGTCGCTGCCCGCTCGTCCAACACAGCGGAGTCCTCCTCGGGCAACATCGGCTTCCGGTGCGCCAACGACGCGGGCTGACCCGGGTACTCACGGGGTCGTGGGCTCAGCCCGCCCCACGCTCCTCGAGCAGCTCCGCCTTCTGCTCGCGGGTCCGCTTCAGGTCGAGCATGGCCGCGGCCGCGGTGGCGACGGCCTCCGCCTCGCGAGCCTGCGCCTCGGCCTCGGCCAGCGGGTCGGAGTCGGCGACGTCGGCGCGCGCCCGGGCGGTCTCCTCCCGCACCCGGCGGTCGTCCTTGACGGCCTTCTTGACCTGTGACTCGGTGTCCTTCAGCGAGGCCCGGAGGGCCTCGGTGCTCATCAGCGCGGCGAGCTCGCGGCGCTGGACCTCGGGGTCCCAGCGCACCGAGGGCCACTCGGGGTCCATGTCGATCAGGGTCTGGGTGAGGATCTCGGTGATCGCCACCCGGGCGTACCACTTGTGGTCGGCGGGGATGACGTACCAGGGCGCGGCCTCGGTGGACGTCCGGCGGAACACGTCGGCGTAGGCGTCCTGGTAGTCGTCCCACTTGCGACGCGTGACCAGGTCGTTGGTGCTGTACTTCCAGTGCTTGTCCGGTCGGTCCAGCCGCTTCATGAGCCGCAGCCCCTGCTGGTCGTGGCTCACCATCAGCCCGAACTTCAGCACGGTCGTGCCGGACTCCACCAGGTCGGCCTCGAAGTCGTTGATCTCGTCGTACCGCCGCTCCCACACGTCCGGGCGCACGAGCTCGTCCACCCGCGCGATGAGCACGTCCTCGTAGTGCGACCGGTCGAAGACACCGATGAGACCGGGGGAGGGCAGCTTCTTCTTGATCCGCCACAGGAAGTGGTGCTTCAGCTCCTCGTCGGTCGGCGGCCCGAAGGAGCGCAGCGCGACCCCCTGCGGGTCCACCTTGCTCATCACGTGCCGGGCGACGCCGCCCTTGCCGGCGGTGTCGAGTCCCTGGACGACGACCAGCAGCGACCGGGTGCCGCCGGCGCGGCCCTCGGCGAACAGCCGCTCCTGGAGCTCGCTGAGCAGGTCGCCCCGCTCGTCGCAGAACCGCGACGCCGCCTTCTTCCCCGACCGCCACCCGGGCGTCGCGTCGCGCTCCATCCCGACCAGGTCGAAGTCGGGACCGGCGCGCAGCATGTCGCGCGGATCCTCGCTCCACTCGTCACGCCGCTTCGACATCCTCAGTTCCCCTCTCCGGGTCGTGGCCGGCCGTCCGGGTCGAACAGCAGGTCGTACAGCCGCGGTGCCCAGATGAGCTGCGTCGCGGTGAGCTCGGGCGTCGCCAGCCGGCGTAGCCGGCCGGGCGGTCGTTGGTGCTCGTGCGGCGCCGCGGCGTACGCCGCCGCGCGGTCGAGCGCTCGCCGCCGTCGGTAGGCATGCCCGGGGACGTGGCCGCTCAACCACTGGGGCACCGGCACCGGGCGCCGTCGCGGGATCCTCCCGGACAACCGGCCGCGCACGCCCGTCCGGCGGTCGCGGACGCGGACGCGGACGCCGCCGGCGTACCACTCGTCGAGCGCGTCGGCGGAGGCGACCATCGTGTCGAAGAGCTCGTGGGGGTCCTCCGGCACCTCGTCCGGACTGCAGCCGAGGTGCTCGGCGACGAGCGTGCGCAGCAGCACGCGCGGGAAGGAGTCCTCGGGCGCCGGGCTGTCGGCATCGCCACGGTCGTCGACGACGGCGCACGCGATCTCGCTGTCGCTGGTCCACGAGCGGCGGTTGAGGTTGTCGGACCCGACGCTCGCCCACCGGTGGTCGATGATGCAGGTCTTCGAGTGCACGTAGACCGGCATCCCGGCCTCGTTGGTCAGCCCGAAGACGGCGACCCGGTCGCCACCCGCCTCGAGGATCTTGCGCATCGCCAGCGACCGTCCGTAGAGCTGCGGCACCTCGACGGCAGCGCCGTCACGGTCGGGTACGACGGGCAGCACGATGACCAGCCGGAGGTCGGGCTTGTCGCGCAGGGCGCCGGCGAAGTGGTCGCCGACCTCCTCGGACCAGAGGTACTGGTCCTCGACGTAGACGAGCCGGTCGGCCTGCGCGATCGCCTTGGTGTTGCCGAGCATCACCGAGCGCTCGCCCTCGGGGGCGAAGTCGTAGGACTTGGGATAGATCACCGGGAAGGTCCGGACGATCTGGACCACCTCGTGCCCGTCGGGCCGCGCCGGCGGGGGTGGCGCCTGGTCGCCGAGCGGCTCGGGGGAGAGGTCCTCACGGTGCACGAAGCTCGACAGCAGCCGCCCGGGGTTCAGCGTGAGGGGGGTGCTGTCCTCCCAGCGCTCCCGGAACGTCGTCTCGACGTCGTGGACGGCCGGACCCTGGATCGCCACCTGGACGTCGTGCCAGGCGGGGGTGGGGCCGTAGGCCCGCGCCATCTCGACCGGCTGCCGGTCGCCCTGGTGCTTGGCGTCGTCGCGCCGGCCGTTGCACAGGTCGATGCCGCCGACGTAGGCGATGTCGCGCTCCGGGTCGGCAGCGTGCCGGATCACCACGAACTTCTGGTGGTGGGCGCCGCGGGTGCGCACGCGCATGTCGCGCAGGCACTGGCCGCCGGCCTCGCCGATCTCGTCACCGAGCTGCCGGTGCCGGTGGGCGCTGTAGCCCAGCCGGTGCCAGTGCGAGCGCCACAGCAGCCCACGGACGTCGACGCCGCGGCGTACGGCGTCGATCAGCGTGTTGTTGAGCGTGGCGCGCGGGTCGTCGGTCAGCTGCTGGTCGGGGTCGCCCTGCCAGTCGGCGAAGTAGAACCGGTCGCCCGGCCCGAGCGTGCAGATGCGCTCGTAGAGCTCGCCGAAGTAGTCGCGCCCGTGCACCAGCGCCCGGACGCTGTTGCCGGTGCTCCACGCCGTCCCGTCGCCACGCACCGCATCGATCGCGGTGTGCGGGTTCTCCCTCTCCTCGCTCACGAGGAGCCACTCCCTCACGTCCACGAGGGCCATTGTGCTCCCGGTGGTCACTGCGCAAACGGCTCGTGAACGCCTGGTGCGTTTGCGGAGGACCGCAGAGGCGCAAGATGCCGGTCATGGAGGGGAGCCAGACACGCCTTCGTCGACTGACCAGGGCCGTGGTGTACGCGCTGGTCGTGGCGGTCCCGATCGCCGTGCTCGCCTACCTGGTGCGCACCCAGTTCGGGCCGCTCATCGACCTCGACCAGGAGGTGAGCGTCGCCGCCACCGACTTCACCAGGTCGCACGACGGGTTCCACTCGTTCGCGCACGCCTGGGAGATGGTCAGCCAGCCGTGGGTGATGTACGCCGTGCTCGGGGTGCCGGCGTGCGTCTTCGCCTGGGCCAGGCTGCACCTGCGCACGCGCGCGATGTGGGCGCTGGCCACGATGGCCACGGGCTGGCTCATCGCCGTCCTGCTCAAGCTCCTGGTGCAGCGGACCCGGCCCGTGGTCGAGGACCCGTTCGCCGTGCACAGCGGCTACTCGTTCCCGTCGGGCCACGCCACCAACAACGCGATCGTCGTGACGGTGGTCCTGCTGCTGCTGCGCCACGCGATGGGCGTGACGGCTCGTCGCGTCCTGCTCGCCGTCGGCGTCGCGTGGGTGCTCATCACCTGCGCCGACCGGATCTTCATGGGCGCCCACTACCTCTCCGACGTCACCGCCGGCGTGCTGCTCGGCGTGGGCCTCTGCGCCGCGTCGTACGCCGGCTACCTGGGCTGGAGCCCACCGAACCCCACTGAGAACCACACGAAGGAGGCCGCTGATGACGATGCTCACCAGGTGGCATGACGACCAATCTCGCCCGACCGCGAAGGAGGCCGCCCGTGACCTCGGCGTGCGCGTGGTCGCGCCGCTCTTCGTCTGGTGGCTGGCCGTGCTGGCGATCGGCTGGGCCCTCACCGACGGCCCGCTGAAGGAGTTCGGCGTCTCCGAGGAGAAGCTCAACAAGTCGATGGCGTCGTCGCGCACGCCGTTCCTCGACAACGTGACGCTGGTCTTCTCGTGGGTCGGCGCGACCGTGAGCATCATCGGCGTCTGCCTCATCGTGGTGGGGCTGGTGTGGTGGCACACGCGGCAGTGGTGGTACGCCGTGGTGCCGCTGATCGCGATCTCCGCGCAGGCCCTGGTGTTCTTCTTCACCACGCTGCTCATCGACCGCGAGCGGCCGGACGTCGAGAAGCTCGACGACTCCCCGCCCACCTCCAGCTTCCCGAGCGGGCACACCGGAGCGGCCACCGGCCTCTACTTCACGCTGGCGCTGATGGCCCTGCGGATCCGGCAGCCCGCGCTCCGGGCGGTCGTGGTGACCGTCTGCCTGCTGGTGCCGTTCGCAGTCGGCACCGCCCGGCTCTACCGCGGCATGCACCACCTCAGCGACGTCGCCGTCGCGATGGTCAACGGCCTCGTCGCCTGCCTGCTCGCCTGGCACTGGCTGCGCCGGGGCGACGAGGACGGGGACGGGTCGGCAGACGGCCGCACCGAGTCGAAGAGGCCGGCAGACCAGACCTTCGCCTAGGTATGGCCCCGCTCAGGCGGGGTAGACACCCCTACAAGGGGCCGGGAGACATGAGGGAGACCATGACGCATCAGAACATGTCGGCTCACGCCGACAGAGCCACCTCGGCCGCCAAGGGGGCCGCGAACCGAGCCGGGGACAACCCGGTCGTCGAGTGGGGGGCACGGCTGGGCTACGCCGCCAGCGGCGTGCTGCACCTGGTGCTCGCCTGGCTGACCGTGCAGATCGCGACCGGCGACGGCGGGCAGGCGAGCCAGTCGGGTGCCGTCGCCACCGTGGCGCACCAGCCGTTCGGTCAGTTCCTGCTCTGGGTGCTGGGGATCGGCTTCGCGCTGCTGGCGCTGTGGCAGGTCACGGAGGTCTTCTCGCAGCGCGAGGCCTTCGACAAGGCCAAGGCGGGCGGCAAGGCCGTCCTGTACGCCGCGCTCGCCTACACCGCGCTCGTCTTCGCGCTCGGCGGACACACGTCGAGCAACAAGCAGACCAAGGACTTCACCCGGAGCCTGATGGACGCGCCCGCCGGCCGCGTGCTGGTCGGCCTGCTCGGTGCAGCGATCATCGGCGTCGGGGTCTACCACATCTACAAGGGCTGGAAGCAGAAGTTCCTCGGCGACCTCCAGGAGCACCCCGGTCACTGGGCCGTGATCGCCGCTCGGATCGGCTACATCGGCAAGGGCATCGCGCTCGTCGCGGTCGGTGTCCTCTTCGTCGCCGCCGCCCTGAAGCAGCACGTGGGCAAGACCACCGGCCTCGACGGCGCGCTGAAGGCGCTGCGCGACCTGCCCGCCGGTCCGGTCATCCTGATCGCCATCGCACTCGGGCTCGCGGCCTACGGCGTCTACTCGTTCGCCCGGGCGCGCTATGCGCGGGTCTGAGATCACCGTCGTCGTCAACCCGATCAAGGTCGACGTCGACGAAGTCCGCGAGACGCTCGCCGAGGTCGCCCGCTCGGCGGGCGTGCCGGAGCCGACGATCGTCGAGACGACCGAGGACGACCCCGGCTTCGGGCAGACCCGGGCAGCGGTCGAGGGCGGCGCCTCCGTGGTGTGTGCCCTCGGCGGCGACGGGACCGTGCGCGCGGTGGCCGAGGAGCTGGTCGGCACCGGCGTCCCGCTCGGGCTGCTGCCCGGCGGCACCGGCAACCTGCTGGCCCGCAATGTCGGCGGCCGGGTCGACCCCATGGAGGACGCCGCGCGGGTCGCCTTCACCGGTCGTGACCGCGCGATCGACGTCGGCTGGCTGGTGCTCGACCCCACCCCGGAGCAGCTCGAGGGCCTGCCGGAGCCCGCCGACAACGTCCACTGCTTCACGGTGATGGCCGGGGTCGGCTTCGACGCGCAGATGATGGCCGACGCCCCCGAGGGCGTGAAGGACAAGGTCGGGTGGGCGGCGTACGTCGCCAGCGGCGGCAAGCACCTCACCGACCCGCCGTTCTCGCTCGACCTCGTCGTCGACGGTGAGACGACCGGGGCCCGCAAGGCCCGGACCGTCGTCGTCGGCAACTGCGGCGAGCTCACCGGCGGCATGGTCCTGCTGCCCGACGCGCTCTTCGACGACGGCCTGCTCGACGTCGCCACGGTCAGCCCCGAGAGCCTGACCCAGTGGATCGGCGTCGCGGCCCGGGTGCTCGCCAACCGCGACGACAGCCCGGCCCTCGAGCGGGTCAGTGGACGTGACGTCACGCTGAAGGTCGACCCGCCCCAGCTCTGCGAGGTCGACGGCGACGTGCTCACGGAGGCGGCCACCCTCCGGTTCGTCCTCCAGCGCGACGCGCTCGTGGTCCGCGTGGGCGACGACGACTGAGCCACGGGGCCCGTAACACGCCCGTGACCAACCCTCGTCGGTGAGCACAGCCGAACCGACGAGAGTTGTCCGGTACGACGAACACAGTGACGCGGGTCATTCCTACGGTGGGCGCCATGACCACCCTGTCCGAGGTGAAGGCCTGGATCGCCGAGCAGCTGCCCGCGCTGATCGAGAAGTACGACGTGCCCGGCGCGGCCGTCGGCGTCCTGTTCGACGGCGAGGTCGTCGACGACGCCGCCGGCCTCCTGCACCGGGGGACCGGGGTCGAGGCGACGACCGACTCCCTCTTCCAGATCGGGTCGATCACCAAGCTCTGGACGAGCACGCTGGTGATGCAGCTCGTCGACGAGGGCAGGGTCGACCTGGACGAGCCGGTCCGCACCTACCTGCCGGAGTTCGCGATCGGCGACGACGCCGCGGCCGCCGTCATCACGGTCCGGATGCTGCTCAACCACACCGCCGGCTTCGAGGGCGACATCTTCACCGACACCGGCGTCGGCGACGACTGCGTCGAGAAGTACCTCGGCGTGCTCGGCGAGGTGCCCCAGCTGTTCCCGCCGGGGGAGATGTTCTCCTACAACAACGCGGGCTTCTGCGTGCTCGGCCGGCTCGTCGAGGTGCTCCGCGAGAAGCACTACGACGCGTGCCTGCGCGACCACCTCTTCGCGCCGCTGGGCCTGACCCACGCGGCCACGAACCCCTACGAGGCGATCATGTTCCGCGCCGCGATGGGTCACGTCCAGCTCGAGCCGGGCGCCGGCTACCAGCCCGCCCCGATCTGGACCTTCGCCCGCTCCAACGCGCCGGCCGGGTCGATGCTCTCCATGCGACCGCGCGACCTGCTGAAGTTCGCCGCCATGCACATGGCGGACGGCAGGGCCGAGGACGGGACCCAGGTCCTCGCGCCCGGCACCGCCGCCGCGATGCAGGCGCACGCCGTCGACGTGCCCTACCTCGGCGTCATGGGAACCTCGTGGGGCCTCGGCTTCGAGCGCTTCGACCTGCCGACCGGCGACATCGTCGGCCACGACGGCAGCACCATCGGCCAGAACGCCTTCCTCCGGATGCTCCCCGAGGCCGGCGTCGCGGTCGTGCTGCTCACCAACGGCGGCGACATCATCTCCTTCTACGAGGACCTGGTCACCCCGATCATCGAGAAGCTCACCGGCGTCCAGGTGCCGGCGCTGCCCACCCCGCCCGCTGACGCCGAGCGGATCGACGCCAGCCGGTACGTCGGCACCTACGCGACCGAGGTGGGGGAGCTGACCGTCAGCCAGGACGACGACGGCCGGATCTGGGTCGTCACCGTGCCCAAGGGCATGTTCGAGGACCTCGGCGAGCAGCCGGACCGCAAGGAGCTCGTGCCGTTCCGTGACGACAGCCTGATCCCGCTGGAGTCCGAGCACGGCATGCACCTGCCGCACGTCTTCCTCGGGGACGACGGAGAGGGCCACGCCCTCTACCTGCACGTCGGTCGCGCCATCCGGCGCGCCGGAGCCTGATCCCCACCACACCAACGCGACGACAGGAAACGCCATGAAGCTAGCCAGCTCTGCGATCTGCCTCTGCGTCACCGCAGCTCTCCTCGCCGGGTGCGGCGGGGGCGGCGACGACGACCCCGGGACCAACGAGGGGGGTGCCAGCACGTACGCCGACGGCGGCACCTTCACGATGGCGCTCAAGGGCGACCCGGGCAAGCTCGACCCGCAGTCGTCCGCGGGCACCCAGCTCTTCACCGTCAACCAGCTGGCCTACGACACCCTCGTCTCGGTCGACGGTGAGACCGGCGCCGTCGAGTCGCAGCTGGCCAAGGACTGGGCGGTCGACGGCACGACGGTCACGCTGACCCTGAACGACGGCATCACCTGCGCCGACGGCAGCGACTTCACGGCCACCACCGCCGTCGACAACCTCGACTACGTCGGCAACCCGAAGAACAAGAGCCCGTTCCTCGGCACGTTCTACCCCGCCGGGGCGAAGGCGAAGGCGGACGACGCCGCCGGCACCGTGACGATCACCCTGGCGGCGCCCGCGCCGTTCGTGCTCAACGGCCTCGCCAGCCTCCCGATGGTCTGCGACGCCGGCATGCAGGACCGCACGTCGCTGGCCGACAGCACCAACGGCAGTGGCCCGTACGAGCTCACCGAGGTGGTCCCGAACGACCACTACACGTACCAGATCCGGGACGGCTACACCTGGGGTCCGAACGGCGCGACGACGGCGGAGGAGGGCATGCCCGACACCGTCGTCATGAAGATCGTCGAGAACGAGAGCACCGCGGCGAACCTGATCTCCACGGGCGAGATCAACGCCGCGCAGGTCCTCGGCCCCGACGTGAAGCGCCTCGACGCCCAGGGACTGTTCGCCGCCGAGACGCCGGCCCTGCTCGGCGAGCAGTGGTACAACCACAACGACGGCCACGCCACCAGCGACCCGGCCGTCCGGATGGGCCTCACCCAGGCGCTCGACCTCGGCGAGCTCGCCTCGGTCGCGACCGCCGACGCCGGCACGCCGGCCACCACGCTCGCCGCGATCCCGCCGGTCGCCTGCCCCGGTGACTCGGCCGCCTCGCTGCCGGCGCAGGACGTGGACGCCGCCAAGGCCGCGCTCGCCGGCAAGCCCGAGCTGACCTTCCTCTACTCCAGCGCGGCGGGCAGCGCCTTCGCCGCCGCGGCCGAGCTCGCCGTCCAGCAGTGGGAGGCCGCCGGCGTGAAGGTGAACGCCAAGGGCGTCGACGAGACCGCGCTCCAGGGCGCCATCTTCGGCACCGGCGACTGGGACATCGCCTGGGTCCCGCTGAACGTCAACACCCCCGACCAGCTCGTGCCGTTCCTGTCGGGCGCCGGCATGGCCGAGGGTGGGACGAACTTCTCCGGGATCGACAACAAGGACTACACCGACGGCGCCACCGCTGCCAGCAAGATGGACGGCACCGACGGCTGCGACACCTGGCTGCAGGCCGAGTCCGCTCTGATGGAGGCGGCCGACATCGTGCCGTTCGCCAACAACGTGGTGAAGACCTTCGGCAACGGCGCGGAGTTCGAGGTGCCGGGCGCCCTGGTGCCGACGAGCATCCGGATGCTGGCGAAGTGAGCTGAGGTCACGCATGTCGTTGGCGAGCTCGGTCGCCCCGGCCCCACGGGTGGGAGTCCTCTCTCACCCGTGGGTCCGGTTCGGCGTACGACGTCTCGGCCGTCTGCTGGTGTCCCTGTGGGTGCTGGTGACGGCGTCGTTCCTCATGATCCACCTGATCCCGGGCGACGCGGTCCGCGCGGCCCTCGGGCCGACCGCACCGCCGGAGCTGGTGGCGTCGACCCGGGCGGACATGGGTCTCGACGACCCGCTCCTCGTGCAGTACCTGCACTACCTGCAGAACCTGCTCCACGGCGACCTCGGGACGTCGCTCATCTCCCGGCTCCCGGTCTCGGACATCATCGCGCAGCGGTTGCCGGCGACGCTCGAGCTCGCCGTGCTGGGCTTCCTGCTCGCGGTGGCGATCGCGGTGCCGGTGGGGGTCACCATGGGGGTGCTGACCCGCCGTGGCCACGGCCGACGCACCGAGCTCGCGTTCACCACCACGAGCGTCGTGGTCGGCATCATCCCCGACTTCCTCGTCGCCGTCGGTCTCGTCTACGTCTTCGGCGTCAGCCTCGGCTGGCTGCCGGTCGCCGGCAACGACACGGCGTCGGCGTACGTCATGCCGGTGGTGGCGCTGGCCATCGGCCCGGCCGCGATCCTCGCCCGGATCCTCCGGGTCGAGATGGTCGCGGTGCTCGGGGCCGACTTCGTGCGCACCGCGCGGGCCAAGCGGATCCCGAACCGCAGCGTCTACCTCCGCCACGCCCTGCCCAACGCGCTGACCGCGACGCTGACCCTGGGCGGCCTGATCCTCAGCGCGCTGGTCGCCGGCACGGTGCTCGTGGAGAACGTCTTCGCGTGGCCGGGGCTCGGCAGCACGATCGTGTCGTCGATCCTCAACAAGGACTACCAGGTCGTGCAGGCCATCGTGATCGTGTACGGCGTCGGCGTGCTGGTCATCAACACCCTCGTCGACGTGGCCCTGGCACTGCTCGACCCCCGCTCGATGATCAAGGAGGGCTGAGCCGTGCGCCGCCTGATGGGCGTGCTGCGCACGCCGCTCGGCCTGACGGCCACCGTGCTGTCCCTCGGAGTCCTCGTGCTGGCCGTCGTCGCCCCGATCCTCTGGACCGACGACGCGGAAGCGGTCGACACGAGCAACATCCTGGCCCCGCCGTCGAGCGAGCACTGGGCCGGCACCGACAACCTCGGTCGCGACATCCTCTACCGGACGCTGGTCGCCACGCGCCTCTCCGTCGAGCTGGCGCTGGCCGCGACCCTGATCGCGGTCACCGTCGGTCTCCTGCTGGGCACAGCGGCGTTCGTGCTGGGCCGTCGTCCCGGTCGGCTGGTGGGCGCCGGCATCAACATCGCCGTCGCGTTCCCGGGCATCCTGCTCGCGCTGTTCTTCGCGGTCATCTTCGGCGTCGGAGCCACGGGAGCCGTCCTCGCCATCGGTCTGGCGGGCGCACCGGCGTTCGGTCGGCTCACCCAGACCCTCGTGGCGTCCGTGGCGGCCCGCGACTACGTCGCCGCCGCCAGCGTCGCCGGCGTCGGACGCCTCCGCTCGCTCTTCCGCCACGTGCTGCCGAACATCTCCGAGCCGCTCGTCGTCAACGCCACCATCAGCGCCGGCGGCGCGCTGCTCGCGTTCGCGGGTCTCTCGTTCCTGGGTCTCGGCGTGCAGCAGCCCCAGTACGACTGGGGCCGGCTGCTCTTCGACGGCATCAGCTCGCTCTACGTCAACCCGTGGGCCGCCCTCGCGCCCGGCATCGCCGTGATCATCGCGGGCCTGGCATTCAACCTCTTCGGCGAGTCGGTCGCGAAGGCGTTCGGCGTCGGCGTGGTCGGTGGCATCCCCGAGCTGCCGTCGGTCGCGGCCCACCTCGACGACGTCGCACCCGTCGAGGACGCGGGACACGCGCCGGAGGACGTCGTGCTCGACGTCCGCGACCTGCGGGTCACGTTCCCCGGCCCGAACGGTCCGATCCGCCCGGTGCGCGGCGTCTCGTTCGCCGTCCGGCGCGGCGAGGCCATCGGCGTCGTGGGGGAGTCGGGCTCCGGCAAGTCCCTGACGGCGCTCGCGATCTCGCGGCTCGTCGACGACTCCGGCCGCGTCGAGGCGGACCGCCTCGAGCTGCTCGGGAGCGACCTGCGCGCCGCCGACACCAAGGCCCAGCGGCAGCTGCTCGGGACCTCGCTCGCGATGGTCTTCCAGGACCCGATGACGTCGTTCAACCCGACCCAGCGGATGGGCGGCCAGCTCGCCGAGTCGGCGCGGCACCACCAGGGCCTGAGCCGCAAGGACGCGCTGGCGCGCGCCGTCGACCGGCTCCGCGCCGTGCGCATCAGTGACCCCGAGACCCGGGCACACCAGTACCCGCACGAGTTCTCCGGCGGCATGCGGCAGCGGGCGATGATCGGCATGGGTCTGATGGGCTCGCCCGCGCTGATCGTGGCCGACGAGCCGACCACCGCGCTCGACGTGACCGTGCAGCAGCAGGTGCTCGACCTGCTCGCCGACATCCGGGCCGCCGACGACGTCGCGCTGCTGCTGATCAGCCACGACGTCAGCGTCGTCGGCGAGGTCTGCGACCGGGTGCTCGTCATGTACGCCGGCCGCATCGTCGAGGACCTGCCGGCCGCCGGCCTGGAGAGCGCCGCTCGGCACCCCTACACCCGCGCGCTCGTGGCCGCGGTGCCCGACATGGCCACCGACATCGACCAGCCGCTCGCGGTGATCCCGGGCCGCCCGGTCGACCCGTCCGACGTACCAGCCGGGTGCGCGTACGCCGCCCGCTGCCCGCTCGCGTCCGCGCGCTGCCGCGCCGAGGACCCGCCGCTGGTGACGGAGCCCGACGGCAGCCGGGTCGCCTGCTGGCACGCCGGTGAGCCGATCGCGATCGAGATCCGGGACCGGGAGCTGGACCACGAGCTCGAGGAGGTGGAGGCGTCATGAGCGAGCTCCGCTTCGAGGACGTCACCGTCCGCTACGGCCACTACACCGCGGTCGACCAGGTCAGCCTGACCGTCCCGGCCGGCCAGATCGTCGGGCTGGTGGGGGAGTCCGGCTCCGGCAAGTCCACGCTCGCCCGCGCGGCGGTCGGCCTCGTCCCGCTCGACGCCGGCCGGATCCTGCTCGACGGGGAGCCGGTGCCCACCCGCGGCCGGCGCCGCCCGCTGCAGATGGTCTTCCAGGACCCCTACTCGTCGCTCGACCCCCGGATGACCATCGGGGAGAGCATCTCCGAGGCCATGGCCCCGGGGGGATCGCGCGCCGAGCGGCGGGCCGAGGTCGGTCGGCTGCTCGAGCTCGTCCACCTCGACCCCGCACGCGCGGGCGCTCGGCCCTCCGAGCTGAGCGGCGGTCAGCGCCAGCGGGTCGCCCTGGCCCGGGCGCTCGGCGGGCGGCCGAGCGTGGTCGTCGCCGACGAGATCACCTCCGCGCTCGACGTCTCCATCCAGGGCGCCGTGCTCAACCTGGTGCGCGAGCTCCAGCGTGAGCTCGGGCTCTCGATGCTCTTCATCTCGCACAACCTCGCCGTCGTCCGCTACGTCGCGACCCACGTCGCGGTGATGCACCAAGGGCGGATCGTCGAGCAGGGCCCCACCGCCCAGGTGCTGGCCGAACCCGATCACGACTACACGCGCGCGCTGCTGGCCGCCGTCCCCGGAAAGAGGAGCCTCTGATGACCGATCAGCTCGACGCCGCCCACTGGCAGCAGCGCCTGCAGGTGCTGGCCGAGAAGCACAAGGTGCCCGGCGCCCAGCTCGGCATCCTCGTCGGCGACGAGGTCCTCGAGACGGCGTACGGCGTGCTCAACAAGCGCACGGGCCAGCCGGCCACCACCGAGTCCGTCTTCCAGATCGGCTCGATCAGCAAGGTCTGGACGGCGACCGTCGTCATGCAGCTCGTCGACGAGGGCAAGCTCGCGCTCGACACCCCGGTCGTCGAGGTGGTCCCCGAGCTCCAGCTCTCCGACCCCGACGTCACCAAGCGCCTCACGATCTGGCACCTGCTGACCCACACCAGCGGCCTCGACGGCGACGTCTTCACCGACACCGGCCGCGGCGACGACTGCCTGGAGAAGTACGCCGCGCTCTTCGCCGACGTCGCGCAGAACCACCCGCTCGGCGCGACCTGGTCCTACTGCAACTCCGGCTGGTCGCTGCTCGGCCGGGTGATCGAGAAGGTCGACGGCAAGACCTGGGACCAGGCCATGAAGGACCGGCTCTTCACGCCGCTCGGTCTCGACCACACGATGACGCTGGCCGAGGAGGCGATCCTCTTCGGGGCGGCGGTCGGCCACGTCGAGGCCGAGGGCGAGCAGGTGCCGACCCCGGTGTGGGACCTGCCGCGCTCGGTCGGCCCGGCCGGCCTGATCAAGTCGACGGTCAAGGACGTGCTCGGCTTCGCGCGGATGCACCTCTCCGGCGGGCAGGCCCCCGACGGCACCCAGGTGCTGTCGCCCGAGTCGACCGAGGCGATGACCCGGCACGAGGCCGACCTGCCCGACAAGCTCATCCTCGGCGACTCCTGGGGACTCGGCTGGATCCGCTTCGACTGGCACGGCCACCGGCTGGTCGGCCACGACGGCAACACCCTGGGCCAGGCCGGCTTCCTGCGCCTGCTGCCCGACCTCGTCAACGGGCAGGGCGTCGCGGTGGCCCTGCTCACCAACGGCGGGCACACCCGCGATCTCTACGAGGACCTCTACCGCGAGATCTTCCGCGCGGTGGCCGGCGTCGAGATGTCGGAGCCGTTCACCCCGCCGGCCGAGCCGGTCGACGTCGACGTCACGCCGTACCTCGGCACCTACGCCCGCTCCTCCGTGCGCATGGAGGTGCTCGCCGGCGACGACGGTCCCCGGCTGCGGACCACGATCCTCGGCCCGCTGGCCGAGATGGTGCCGGACCCGGTGGACGAGTACCCGATGGTCCCGGTCGGCCCGGCGCTGTTCGCCGTGAAGCCGCCGGAGGCCGACACCTGGGCGCCGGTGACCTTCTACGAGCTGGAGACCGGGGAGCGCTACGTGCACTTCGGCGTCCGCGCGACTCCGCGGGTGGACTGATGGACCTGCACGCGCTCCTCGACGACATCCGCGAGATGGTCGAGTGCGAGTCGCCCTCGGCCGACCTCGTCGCCGTCGCGCGGAGTGCCGACGTGGTCGCGCGGATCGGCGAGCGCCGGCTCGGTGCGGCGCCGGAGCACATCGTCCTCGACGGCCGCACCCACCTGCGCTGGCGGTTCGGCACCGGGCCGACGCGGGTGCTGGTGGTCGGCCACCACGACACGGTGTGGCCGGTGGGCTCGCTCGCGGTCCACCCGTGCACGATCGAGAACGGCGTCCTGCGCGGGCCGGGCTGCTTCGACATGAAGACCGGCGTGGCCATGGCGATCCACGCGATCGCCGGCCTCGAGGACTGCGACGGCGTCACCCTGCTGGTCACCGGCGACGAGGAGCTGGGCTCGCCGAGCTCGCGCTCGCTGATCGAGGACGAGGCGCGAGGCGCCGACGCGGCACTGGTGCTGGAGGCCTCGGCCGACGGCGGCGCGCTCAAGACCGAGCGCAAGGGCGTCTCCCTGTACGACGTCCGCGTCCTCGGCCGCGCCGCGCACGCCGGCCTCGAGCCCGAGCGCGGGGTCAACGCCACCGTCGAGCTCGCCCACCAGGTGCTCCAGGTCAACGCGCTCGGCTCGCCGCTGGAGGGCACGACCGTGACGCCCACGGCGTCCGGCACCGGCACGACGACCAACACCGTGCCGGCCGGCGGCTCCTTCGCCGTCGACGTCCGGGTCCGCACGGTCGCGGAGCAGCAGCGCGTCGACACCGCGATGCGGTCGATGCGGGCGGTGCTCCCGGGCGCGTCCCTCGAGGTCGGGGGCGGACCGAACCGACCTCCGCTCGCGGCCGACGACTCGGCCGCCCTGTACGAGCGGGCGTGCGCGCTCGCCGTGCGCCTCGGTCTCCCGGTGCCGCCGTCCGCCGCCGTCGGCGGCGCGTCGGACGGCAACTTCACAGCCGGGGTGGGCACGCCGACCCTCGACGGTCTGGGCGCCGTCGGGGGCGGCGCGCACGCTGACGACGAGCACGTGCTGGTCGAGGAGATCCCCGGCCGCACGCTGCTCCTGCGCGCGCTGGTCGCCGACCTCCTGGCGCAACCGACGAACGACCGCCACGCGGCTGGTGCGGCACGACCATGACGCGCCCCGAGAACCTCAGCAGCATGAGACCCGTGACCAAGCTGACCGCGGTGGACGCCGACCTGGACCAGGCGGTGCAGGCGGCCGACGCCGCCGCGCTCGCGGCCGGGGTGTCGGTCCGCGAGCTCTCCGACCTCGCCGACCTCGCCGAGGTGGTGCGCCTCTACGCGACGATCTGGGGCCGCACGGACAACCCGCCGATGTCCCTGGAGCTGCTGCGGGCGTTCACGAAGGCGGGCAACTACGTCGGCGGCGCGTTCGACGGCGACCGGTTGGTCGGCGCCTGCGTCGGCTTCTTCCACGCCCCCACCGAGGATGCGCTGCACAGCCACATCGCGGGTGTCGCGCCGGACGTCGTCGGCCGCCACGTCGGGTTCGCGCTCAAGCTGCACCAGCGGGCCTGGGCGATGCTGCGCGGCGTCGGCGAGATCGCCTGGACCTTCGACCCGCTGGTCAGCCGCAACGCCTACTTCAACATCGTCAAGCTCGCCGCCCGCCCGGTCGAGTACCTGCCGAACTTCTACGGCGCGATGCTCGACACCATCAACGGCGAGGACGACTCCGACCGGCTTCTCGTCCGTTGGCGGCTGCGCGACCCCGAGGTCGTCGCCGCCTGCGCGGGCCACGTCCACGGGTCCCAGTACGACGAGGAGGTCGCGGCCGGTGCCGTGGTCGCGCTCGGCGTCGGGGCCGACGGGGGACCGCAGGCGGGCCGGCTGGACGGGCGCGTGCTGCTGGTCGGCGTACCCCCGGACATCGCGGCGCTGCGCGCCGCCGACCTCGACCTGGCGCGCCGCTGGCGCGCCGCCGTGCGGGAGGCGGTGACCGCCCTGGTCGCCGACGGTGCCCGCGTCACCGGCTTCGACCGAGCCGGCTGGTACGTGATGAGGAGAGACTCGTGAAGCTGACCGGGGTCGAGCTGCGGCGGGTGACCATGCCGCTGGTGTCGCCGTTCCGGACGTCCTTCGGGACCCAGACGGCGCGCGAGCTGATGCTGCTGCGCGTGGTCACCGACGAGGCCGAGGGCTGGGGTGAGTGCGTCGCGATGGCGGACCCGCTCTACTCCTCGGAGTACAACGACGCCGCCGCCGACGTGCTGCGCCGCTTCCTGGTGCCGGCGCTGGCCGCGTCCGGCCCGCTCGACGCGCACTCCGTCGCGCACGTCCTCGAGCCGTTCAAGGGCCACCGGATGGCCAAGGCCGCGCTGGAGATGGGCGTCCTGGACGCCGAGCTGCGCACCCAGGGCCGGTCGTTCGCGCGCGAGCTCGGGGCGGTCCACGACCGGGTCCCGTGCGGGGTGTCGGTCGGGATCATGGACAGCATCCCGGCGCTGCTCGACGCGGTCGGCGGCTACCTCGACGAGGGCTACGTCCGGATCAAGCTCAAGATCGAGCCCGGCTGGGACGTCGAGCCCGTGCGGGCGGTGCGCGAGACGTACGGCGACGACGTGCTGCTGCAGGTCGACGCCAACACGGCGTACACGCTCGCGGACGCCCGGCACCTCGCGAAGCTGGACCCGTTCGACCTGCTCCTCATCGAGCAGCCGCTCGAGGAGGAGGATGTGCTGGGCCACGCCGACCTCGCCAAGCTGATCCGGACGCCGGTCTGCCTGGACGAGTCGATCGTCTCGGCGCAGTCCGCGGCGGCCGCGATCCGGCTCGGTGCCGCCGCGATCGTGAACATCAAGCCCGGTCGCGTCGGCGGCTACCTCGAGGCCCGCAAGATCCACGACGTGTGCGTCGCCAACGGCGTCCCGGTCTGGTGCGGCGGCATGCTCGAGACCGGTCTCGGCCGGGCCGCCAACGTCGCGCTGGCCGCGCTGCCGGGGTTCACCCTGCCCGGTGACACCAGCGGGTCGGGGCGCTACTACCGCACCGACATCACGACGCCGTTCGTGCTCGACGACGGGCACCTGTCCGTCCCGACCGGGCCGGGCCTCGGCGTCGTACCGCTCGAGGACGAGCTCGCGGCGGTGACGACGGCGACGGAGTGGCTGCCCGTCTGAGGAGCCGTACGCTGGTGCGCGCCATGACCGTCGTCCCCAACCCCCGACCGCGCGCCAGCCTCGGCCGCGTCCTCGACGACCTCGGCGCGACCCTGCTCGACCTCGTCCAGGGCGACGCCGAGAGCGCCGAGGAGATCGGCGGGGTGGTCATCCACGACCCGGTCGACCTCCCCGTGCTGCCTCCGCACGCCCTGGTGCTCGGCGTCGGGGTCGACGGCCCCGAGGCACTGGTGGCGCTGCTCAAGGAGCTCGGTGCTGCGCGGGCCGCGGGTCTGGTGGTGCGCGCTCCGGTGCCTGCGACGTCCGACGTCCGGGCGGCCGTCGACGCGTCCGGAGTGGCACTGCTCGGGCTGAGCCGCGGTGCGCCCTGGGCGCACCTGGCGGCGATGCTGCGCTCCCTGCTCGCCGAGGGTGACGTCGGCGTGGCCGGCCCGGAGTCGCTCGGCGGCCTCCCGTCCGGCGACCTCTTCGCGGTCGCCAACGCGATCGCCTCGCTGCTCGACGCGCCGATCACGATCGAGGACCGCAGCTCCCGGGTGCTCGCGTTCTCCGGTGGCCAGGACGAGGCCGACCCGTCGCGGGTCGAGACGATCCTGGGTCGTCAGGTGCCGGAGCGGTACTCCCGCTACCTCACCGAGCGCGGGGTCTTCCGCGAGCTGCACCGCAGCGACCGGCCGGTCTTCATCAGTCCGGTCCCCGACGGGGACGACGCGTTCTCGATGCCCCGTGTCGCGATCGCCGTCCGCGCGGGCGACGAGGTGCTCGGCTCGATCTGGGCCGCCGTGAGCGGACCGTTGAGCGAGGAGCGGGCCCAGGCGCTGCAGGACGCCGCGAAGCTGGTGGCGCTCCACCTGCTCCGCGTCCGTGCCGGCGCCGACGTCGAGCGGCGGCTGCGCGCCGACCTGCTCGGCTCGGCGCTCGAGGGCGGGTCCGGAGCGCGCGAGGCCCTGGACCGGCTGGGTCTCACCGGCCAGCCGTTGATGGTCTTCGGGGTGGCGATGTCGGCCGCCGACGGCGCCGAGCCGGTCGACGGCGCCACACTCGCCCGGGAGCGCCAGCGGCTCAGCGACGCCTTCGCGCTGCACCTCTCAGCGGTGCATCCGCGGTCGGCCGCGGCACTGGTCGGCGACGTCACCTACGGCCTGGTGCCGGTGATCGGGCAAGCGACGGAGGGGGAGGAGCGTGCGCAGCGCATCGCCCGCGACTTCCTCGACCGCGTCGGTGACCGCAGCCGCCCGGTGCTGGGCATCGGCCCGGTCGCCAGCGACCTCACCGGGCTCGCGCACTCGCGGGCCTCGGTCGATCGGATCCTCCGGGTGCTCCGCGACGGGCGCGGCGAACGCCGGGCCGCCCGGCTCGACGACATCCAGGTCGAGTCGCTGATGCTCGAGGTCCGCGACCTCGCCGTCGCGCGCGGGGACCGGCCGACCGGCTCCCTGGCCAGGCTCATCGCGTACGACCGCCGCCACCAGAGCGCGCTGGTCGAGACCCTCGAGGCGTGGCTGGACGCCTTCGGCGACGTCACCGCGGCAGCGGAGGCGCTGTATGTGCACCCCAACACCTTCCGCTACCGGCTGCGCCGGGTCGCCGAGGTCGGCGAGCTCAACCTCGCGGACCCGGAGCAGCGGTTCGTCGCGATGCTCCAGCTGCGCGTCCTCGGGAGACCCGAGAGCCCCTGACCGGCTCGACCACGCTGCTCTCTACTCGGACGGCTGCGGCAGGTCCACGTCGTCGCAGTCGATCTTGGGGTTCGCGCCGAGGTAGTTGAGCGGACCGGCGAGGATCGTCAGCGTCGTGTCACCGGCGCTCTTGCAGCTCACGTCGCGGTCGTCGCCGAAGTAGCCGCGCTGGAAGGCGGCCAGCGCACCGATGACGAGCCAGACCACGACGATGATGCCGATGATGGATTTCATGTCGCTGGCTTACCCGCACAGCGCCCGGTCCAACCGTCAGACGCCGCCGGTCGAGTAGGTCGCCTGGTAGGCCTGCAGCGCGGCCCGCCCCTCGGCCAGGTGCCGCTCGAGCTCGTCGACCAGGGTGGCCGCGCCGTCCGTCGACCCCGTGTCGGCGACCAGCTCGATCTCCTGCGCGGTGCGTCCGGCGGCCATCACCCCGAGGTTGAGCGCGCCGCCGGCGAGCTTGTGGGAGACCTGCTTCAGGGCATGTGCGTCGCCGTCGGCCATGGCCTCGCGGATCGACGCGAGCGTCGCCGGCGTGTTGGCCACGAAGTTGCCGATCGCCCGGTCCAGGTAGGCGGTGTTGCCCGGGTCCAGGTCGCGCAGCTCGTCGAGACGCTCGAGCGCGAGCCCGTCGAGAGGGGAGGAGTCCTCGGTCACGAGGGGCAGCGTACGGCGTTCCGCCACCGCCTGTCCGGCTCCGACCCACTGCTCGAGCACGGCGGCGAGCGCACGCGGGTCGACGGGCTTGGTCAGGAAGTCGTCCATGCCGGCCGCCATGCAGCGCTCGCGCTCGCCCTCGACGGCGGCGGCGGTCATCGCGACGATCGGCAGCCGGGTGCCGGTGCCGTCCTCGCCGGCGCGGATCGCGCGCGTCGCCGCGTACCCGTCCATCCGCGGCATCTGCACATCCATCAGCACCAGGTCGTAGCCGCCGCCAGCGAGCACCTCCAACGCGGCCTGGCCGTCGTCGGCCACGTCGGCGTGGTAGCCGAGCGCCTCCAGCAGGCCGCTGGCGACGAGCTGGTTGACCGGGTTGTCCTCGACCACCAGGATCCGGCGGGCGATCGTGGCCTCGGTCGCCGGCTCCGGCTGCGAGTCCGGGCGCGGACCGCGCTGGGCCAGCTCGGCGAGCAGCGCGTGCCGCAGCTCGCCGGCGAGGGTGGGCTTCGCGAGGCAGACGCCGACGCCGGCCTCCCGGAGCCGCGCGGCCGGCGGGGTGCCCGACGAGGTGAGCATGATCAGGCGCAGGTCGGCGTTCGCGGGATCCGCATGCAGCGAGCGGGCCAGGTCCAGGCCGTCGCGGCCCGGCATCGACAGGTCGAGGACCACGGCCTCGAAGGGGTCGCCGCCGGTCCGCGCCGCCGACACCGCGGCCTCCGCGGTGTCGGCGTCCCCGGTGGTGCTCGCGCGGATCCGCCACCGGGCGAGCTGCTCGGAGAGGATCAGCCGGTTGTTGGCGTTGTCGTCGACCACCAGCACGTGCCGGCCCGACAGCCAGCTGCGGCCGTACTCGTCGTCGGGGTCGACGCCGGGGCCGGTGGGCGCGTCCAGCTCGGCCGTGAACCAGAAGACCGAGCCGCCGCCCGGGTTCGCGCGCAGCCCGATCTCACCGCCGAGGGCCTCGACGATCTCCCGGGAGATCGCGAGGCCGAGCCCGGTCCCGCCGTACCGCCGGGTGGTGGAGGCGTCGGCCTGGGTGAAGGCCTCGAAGAGGTGGTCGACCTCGACGTCCGCGACGCCGACGCCGGTGTCGGTCACGGTCACCTGGAGCTGGGCGCCGCCGTCGGCCCGCGGCACGGCGGTGGCCCGGACGAACACCTCGCCGGACTCGGTGAACTTCACGGCGTTGGAGCCGAGGTTCGTCAGCACCTGGGCGAGCCGGGTGGGGTCGCCGTTGAGCACCTCGGGCACGTCGGGGTGGCAGGCGACGATCAGCTCGAGGCCCTTGGCCCGGGCGGCCTCGCCGAGCATGCTGGCGACCTGGTCGAAGACCGCACGCACCTCGAAGTCGAGCTTCTCGAGCTCGAGCATGCCGGCCTCGATCTTCGAGAAGTCCAGGACGTCGTTGATGATCCCGAGCAGCGCCCGGCTGGCCACCTGGACGCCCGACGCCAGCCGGAGCTGTTCCGGGGCGAGCGTGGTCCGCAGCAGCAGGTCGTTGAGCCCGATGACGCCGTTGATCGGGGTGCGGATCTCGTGGCTCATGGTCGCCAGGAACTCCGACTTCTGCCGGGAGGCCTCCATCGCGGCGTCGCGGGCGTCGGCGAGCTCGCGCTCGACGCGCTCGCGCTCGGCGACCCGGCCGAGCTCGACGGCGACCTGCTCGGCCATCGACTCGATCATGTCGAAGCGGTAGAGCGGTGGCGCGGAAGTGATCGTGACGACCGCCCGCACCTCGTCGGCGTAGCGGACCGGGAACGCGACCGTGAGCTGGGAGTCGCTCCAGAGCAGGGTCCGCGTCTCGTAGACCCGGTTGGCCAGCTCGAGCTCCATCGCGGACTCGTCCTGGGTCTCGGCGTCGGCGGCCCGGTCCGCGTCGTCGACGTAGAAGGGGACCAGCCGCTCGCCCGTCCCGTCGGGCACGAACGCCCGGGCCCGCTCCCAGTCGTCGTGCAGCAGCACCAGGTCGCGGGCGCGCCCGAGGACGTCGGTGAGCGTGCGCGCCTCGTTGGCGGCGACCGCGACGGCCTGCATGAGCGCGTTCTGGCGGACCTGGTCCTCGAGCGCGAGGTCGGCGAGCTTGGTCTCGGTGATGTCCTGGTGCGTGCCCGACATGGCGAACACGCGGCCGTCCTCGTCGGCGGTCGACACGCCCCGGCCGCGCGTCCAGACCCAGTCGTCCCCGGCCTGGATGCGGGCGACGAACACGAACTCCTGGGGACTCTTCCGCGCCGCGTGGACGGCCGCGTCCACCTGGTCGCGGTCGCTGGGGTGCACGATCTCGAGGAACTGCTCGTAGGTCGCGGGGAACGACGACGCGTCGAGGCCGTACAGCGCCCGCAGCTCGTCGGACGCGTTGATCTCGTCGGCGTCGACGTCCCACCACCAGCTGCCCAAGCGGGCGATGCGGTGGGCCTCGGCGAGCTGTGCCCGGCTCTCCCGCAGCGCGTCCAGCGCCCGGCGGCGGCCGCTGTAGTCGCTGATCCGGTGGGTGAAGCCGACGACGGCGCCACTGTCGTCGCGGATCTCGATCTCGCTGATCAGCACCCACAGGGAGGTGCCGTCGTGGCGCCAGAACAGGACGTCGACGTCCTCACCGTTGCCGCCGTGGATCCTGAGGTCGTCGATGTGGCGGACGAAGTCCCGCTTGCCCTGCTCGTCGAGCGAGTCCCAGACGGTCACGTGCTGCATCTCGTCGGCGGACACGCCGTACAGCGCGCACATCGCCGGGTTCGCGTAGATGGTGCGACCCTCGATGTCGCAGACCCAGATCGCGTCCGGCGACCTCTCCACGACGTCCCGGTACAGGGCCGACAGCTCCATCAGACCTCCCGCCTCCCACGATAGGGGGCCCGAGGTGGCACCGGAGCCCGTCTCGGCGACGTCGTCAGCTCTCTCCGGCGATGAGGTAGTCGCCGTCCCTGCCCTCGAGTCGCAACGTCACCTCGTCCGAGGCCGTGCTGCCGTCGGCGCGCTCGTACTCCACCCGGTAGGTGACCGTCCCGTTGTCGGGATCGGCCTCGGACGAGACCACGTGCGCGCTGTCGATGGTGCGCCAGAACCTCTGGTACTGCCCGAAGTTGCCGCTCGCCGCCTGGAAGGCCGGCGTCAGCTGGGTCCACGCCGCCTTCGGGTCGCTGGTGACGGTGGAGAGGTAGTCCTCGATGAACGTCGTCATGCCCTCCGCGGTCTTCGCCGGCTCCGGCGCGGGCGCGGACGAGGAGGCCGACGGGTCGGGGGCGGCGCTGCGACCGCCGTCGGCCTGCTCCGGCGTCCCGTCGTCGAGCCCGGCCCACCAGACGGCCAGCAGCACGGCCACCGCGATCCCCGCGACGAGCAGTGCCGGCAGCAGCAGGCCGGGACGACGTCGCGGCGTCACGGGCGGGACGGCGATGGCCCGGGTGGGCTCGGGCGCGGGCACCGGACGTGTTGCGGGAGCCACGACCGGGACGGGCGCGGCGGCGCCGCCCGCCAGGACGTCCCGGACCTGCGTCATCGACCACCGCTGCTCGGGCTCCTGGCACATCGTCGCGTCGAGCACCGGCGCCAGCCACCCGGCCGCCGCGCCCAGCCGCGGCGGGTCCTCGTTCACGATGCGGTAGAGCGCGCCGAGCACGTTGTCGCCCACCTCGTACGGCGGGTGGCCGGCGAGCGCGTGGAAGAGCGTCGCCCCCAGCGACCACACGTCGCTGGCCTGCGAGGCGACCTGGCCCGAGGCGACCTCGGGCGCCAGGTAGGCCGGCGAGCCGGTCACCAGGCCGGTCTGCGTGAGTGAGGCGTCGGCCTGGGCGCGGGCGATCCCGAAGTCGGAGATCTTCACCTGACCGTCAGGCCCCACCAGGATGTTCGACGGCTTCACGTCCCGGTGCACGATGCCGGCGCCGTGCGCCGCGGCGAGCGCGTCCGCGGCCTGGCGCAGCAGCGTCGCGGCCTGGTCGGGGGAGAGCGGCCCGTCGCGGCGGACGAGCTCGGCGAGCGTCACCCCGGGGACGTGCTCCATGACCAGCCAGCGGTCGTCGCCGTCGACGAGGAGGTCGAACACCGCGACGACGTGCGGGTGGTTGAGCCGCGCGGCCAGCCGCGCCTCGCGCTCGGCCCGGTCGAGGTCGGGCTCGCCGCCCCCCGGCCCGAACCCGACCCGCTTGAGCGCGACCGAACGTCCGAGCACCTCGTCGCGGGCGAGCCAGACGGCTCCCATCCCACCACGCCCGATCTCTTGCTCGAGCGTGTACCTGCCACCGATCACAGTCGTCCCTTCGCCGGTTCCGACGAGCGTAGTCAGAGCGCCCATGGCACGCTTGACCCGCACATCCCGACCGGAAAGGTTCCCCGTGAACATCGACCCGACTCTCCTCGACGACCTCGAGTGGCGCGGCCTCATCGCCCACTCGACGGACCTCGACGCGCTGCGTGCCGCGCTGTCCGAGGGGAGCGTGCGGTTCTACGTGGGCTTCGACCCGACCGCGCCGAGCCTGCACATGGGCAACCTCGTCCAGATCCTCACCGCGCGACGCCTGCAGCAGGCCGGGCACACGCCGTACGCACTCGTCGGCGGCGCCACGGGCATGATCGGCGACCCGAAGGAGTCGGGCGAGCGCACGCTCAACTCCCTCGACACCGTGAAGGACTGGGTGGAGCGGGTCCGCCGCCAGATCGAGCCCTTCCTCTCCTTCGAGGGCGACAACGCGGCGACCATGGTCAACAACTACGACTGGACCGCGAGCCTGTCGACGATCGACTTCCTCCGCGACATCGGCAAGCACTTCCCGGTCAACCGGATGCTGGCCCGCGACGTCGTCAAGAGCCGGCTCGACGCCGGCATCAGCTACACGGAGTTCAGCTACGTGCTGCTCCAGTCGATGGACTTCCTCAACCTCTACCGCGACCACGGCGTGACGCTGCAGTTCGGCGGCTCCGACCAGTGGGGCAACCTCACCGGTGGCGTCGAGCTGATCCGCCGCTCCGACGGCGGCAAGGCGCACGCCTTCGCGACGCCGCTCGTGACGAAGGCCGACGGCACCAAGTACGGCAAGACCGAGGGCGGCGCCCTGTGGCTCGACCCCGAGATGATGTCGCCCTACGCCTTCTACCAGTTCTGGCTCAACGTCGAGGACGAGAAGGTCGGCGAGCTGCTGCGGATCTTCACGTTCCTCTCGCGCGCCGAGATCGAGGAGATCGAGGCGCAGCACGCCGAGAAGCCGTTCCTCCGGGCCGGCCAGCGCGCGCTCGCCGAGCAGGTGACGACCCTCGTGCACGGCGCCGAGGAGACCGAGCGGATCAAGGCCGCGTCCGCCGCCCTGTTCGGCGGGGGAGACCTGGCCACCCTCAGCCCCACCACGCTCGGGGCGGCGCTGCGCGAGGCCGGGAGCACCACGGTCGACGGCGACGCCGAGTGGCCGACCGTCGTCGACCTGCTCGTCGCCGCCGGCCTCGCGAAGAGCAAGGGCGAGGCCCGGCGCACCGTCTCCGAGGGGGGCGCCTACGTCAACAACGTGCGCGTCGACGACCCCGACCAGGTGCCTACGCAGGACGACCTGATCGGCGGCAGCTGGCTGGTGCTGCGCCGCGGCAAGAAGAACTTCGCCGGCGTCGAGGTCCGCTGACCCGCGTGTCGGCGCCGATTGGGCCTCTGACCTGCGCAAACGCGTGTGTGGGCGCCGTCACGTTTACTCGATTTGATCTCCGCGGCGCACTCGCATAATGTTCTCCGAGTCGCCAGGAGCGGCGGGAGGCAAGACCAGCAGGTCGGGCCTCCGGCACCGGCGGCCATCTCAGGTGGCACACCACCCTCACCGGTGGCGAAGCGAGTCCGCATCAGGACCCTCCAAAACTCGGTGAAAACAATGGTGCGCGCCCAGATGTAGCGGGAAAGCGGCGGATTTGCGCCGAGCGAAACAAAACCGCTAAGTTAGACGAGTTGCCCCGGACGGGGAGGCCGAGAGGCCGAACCGGCGGTGTGCGTCTGATGTTTGAGAACTCAACAGTGTGTCATAGTCGACGAATTAGTTTGTTATGCC
>NZ_JACEIC010000003.1 GCF_013778305.1 Nocardioides agri | reverse complement strand
AGCCGATGTCGCGGCCCTCGACGACGATCCCGCCGTCCGCGGCGATGACGTCGCGCTGCATCTGCAGGAGCCGCGCCCGAACCTCGGGGACGGCGCTCACCGGCGAGACCGCGCCGTTGACGTCGTCCTGCCGGATCGCCACGGCGACGTCGGTGCCGTCGACGGTGATCGTCGGCGCCATCGGGTCGGTGCCGGACTCGATCACGGGCTCGGCGCAGCGCGCGGCCACAGCCGCCGGGTCGTGCACGTCGACACCCTGCCGCAGCATCCACCAGGTCATCGCCCGGAACATCGCGCCCGTGTCGAGGTAGCGCACGCCCAGCCGGTCGGCCACGCCCCGCGACGTGCTGGACTTGCCGGAACCCGAGGTGCCGTCGACGGCGATGACGAGGGAGCTGCTCACGGAGCCGCAGCCTACCGGTGCGTCACCCATCCCTGGGATTCCAAGGACTCCTGCAGGTGGTCGCCGCGGGCGTCGTCGACGACCAGCTCGACGAGTCCGACCGCGCGGCCCAGGTCGTGGTCGATGCGCACGTCCTCGACGTTGACGTCGGCCTCCCCCGCCGCCGCGAACAGCCGCGCGAGCACGCCGGGCTCGTCGGGCACCGAGACGAAGACCGACGCCGTGGGCCGCACCGGGCCGCCGTGCTTGCCGGGGATGGCCCGGGTCCCGGCGACGCCCTGGAGCAGCACCCCGGCGAGCGCGTCGCCGTCCTCCTCGGAGATCGCCGAGATCAGGGAGTCGAGCTGCCCCCGGACCTCGTGGAGGAGGCCGAGCACGGCCTCGGCGTTCGCGGTCACGATCTGTCCGTACAGGGCGGGGTCACCAGCCGCGACCCGGGTCACGTCGCGCACGCCCTGGCCGCTCAGCGCGAGGTGCTGCGCGGGCGCCTCGGCGAGCCGCGCCGCCACGAGCGAGGCGAGCAGGTGCGGGACGTGCGAGGTGCGGGCGACCGCGCGGTCGTGCTCCTCGGGGGTGAACCGCACCGCCACGGCACCGCACAGGTCGACCAGCTCCTCGACCAGCGCGACGGTCTCCGCGCTGTTGCCCTCGTGCGGCGTGATCGCCCAGGGGCGGCCGTCGAAGAGCGCGTACGACGCGGCGAGCGGCCCGGAGCGCTCGGAGCCGGCCATCGGGTGGCTGCCGACGTAGCGGGTCGCGAGCGCCGGGCCGACGGCGCGCAGCACCTGGGCGTGCAGCCCCGCCTTCACGCTGCCGACGTCGGTGACGACCGCGTCGCTCGCCCGCAGCGCGTCCGCGATCGCGGCGCCGAGATGCGCGGGCGGCACCGCGACCACCACGAGCTCCGGCCGGTCGTCGGGGTCTCGCGGCCGGCCGGCGCCGACCGCGGCCGCCGTGCGCACGTGCTCGGCGGAGACGTCGGTGAGCAGCACCTCCAGGCCCGCGCGCCGGCAGGCGAGCGCGACCGAGGTGCCGAGCAGACCGGTGCCGACGACCTCGACGGGGCCGACCAGCTCACTCATCGTCGGGCACCGCGCGCACGCGGGCGAGGTCACGGCGCAGCGCGGCCGCGCCGTGCAGGTAGACGTGGGTGACGTCGGCGCGCGGCAGGTCGGTCTCGACGTGCGCCATCATCCGCACCACCCGCGGCATCGACCCCTCGATCTCGAGCTCGCGCGCGCAGATCAGCGGCACGTCACCGAACCCGAGCCGCCGCGCGGCGTACGCCGGGAACTCCGAGTGCAGGTCGGAGGTCGCGGTGAAGATCACCGAGATGAAGTCGTCGACGTCGAGGCCGTTGGCCTCCATCACGTCGGTCACCATCTCCGCGACCCGCTCGAGCAGGTGGTCGCGCACGTCCTCGTCGAGCTGGGTCGCTCCTCGCACTGCCCTGACTGCCACCCGAGCAGGTTACTGGGGTTGGTAGCTCCCGAAGGACCAGTGGTTGCCCTCTGGATCCTCGACGCTCCCGCCGCGCCCGCCGTAGTCCTCGTCCCGCATCGTGCGGACCACGCTCGCGCCCGCCGCGACGGCCTGGTCGAAGACCCTGTCGGGGTCGTCGGTGACGAGGTACGCCGCCGAGCCGCCGACGTTGGTGACCACGCCGCCGGCGCGCTGGCTGCCGAACATGATCCCGCCGCCGCCCGGCCACAGCCACTCGGCGTGCACGACGACCGACGGGTCGGTCTCGTCGCGGTAGGTCGCGTGCTCGACGAACCCGATCGCGCCCAGCCAGGCGATCATCGCGTCGGCGTCGCGGAACGACATCGTGTGCCAGACCTTGACGTCTGCTGCTGCGCTGCTCATGCGCCTCACTCTTCCGCGGAGGGCCCGCCCAGGTCTTGAAGGAAGGGGAACTCCTCGCGCAGCCAGGTCGTCGGCGGGCAGCCGGCGAGCGCGACCCACTCCCGGGTGAGGTGGGCCTGGTCGGCGTACCCGCACCGCTGCGCGGCCTCGGCCAGCGGCACCCGGCCGAGCAGCGTCCGCGACCGCTCGAAGCGGCCGACCCGGCGCACCTCCTGCGGCGTCAGCCCGCACTCGCGGCGCACCAGCGCGCCGAGGTGCCGGCGGCTGTAGCCGACCTCGTCGGCGACCTCCTGCACACCCGCGCCCCGGGTCAGCCGGGCCAGGGCGTGACCGACCTCCGGCCGGGTCCTCACGGCGTCCCGTTCGCGGAGGCACGCGAGGAGCGCGGCCTCGACGACCGCCTCGCGGTGCGTGGCCGCGGTCGCGGCGAGCCGCTCGGGCAGGTGCCGGAGCGTCGGCGCGACGTCCGGGAGCTCGACCAGCTCCCCGGCCAGGGCCCCGGCCGGCACGCCGAGCAGCGCCAGCGCGCCCGCCGGCGTGAGCCCCAGCTGCACGCCCGCCTGCGTGCCGTCGTGGTGGATCTCGGCCGGGTGCGCGTGCAGCCCGGAGACCGTCGACCACCGGCGCGCGCGGCTGCCCGGCACCCCCTGCCACCCGACGTCGAGCGGCTCCCCCACCGGCAGCACGAAGGTCAGCGTGGTGCCGGGGAGCCCGCGGTGCACCCCGGGCGCGCCGAGGTCGACGTCGTACGCCGTCAGCGCGGCGACGTACGGCGCCAGCGCGGGGTGGATCGCGGCGCCCACGGAGCCACCGTACGCGGGTCACCCGATCCGGGTGGTGCGACGCCCAGCCCTGTCCCAGAACACTGTGGGGATCGCCCCCGCACGCCTGAACGCCATGATCGCCGTGCTCTTCATGATCGGCTCGGCGTGCTTCGCGCTGGGCTCGGTCCCTGCCTACCTCGACCGGGTCGGCGAGCGTGCCGACGCGTGGACGTTCGTGGTCGGCGCCGTGTTCTTCACCTCGGCGTCCTTCGCCCAGCTGCTCCAGGCGCAGACCCCGGCGATGACCGCGGCCGACGACCGCAGCCAGCACGTCCGGACGCCGGTGCGCTGGTGGGCGTGGCTGCCCCACGACCGGGGCTGGCTCGCCGCCGCCACCCAGTTCCCCGGCACGCTCTGCTTCAACGTGAGCACCATCGCCGCGCTCGCGACGTACTCGACCGCGCAGGCGGAGGACCACCACGTCTGGCGCCCGGACGTCTACGGCTCGACGCTCTTCCTGGTCTCCAGCGCGTACGCCGTCGCGGCGCTCGGCCGCTCGCCGTTGGTGCACCAGCTGCGCACGCTGCCGGGCGGGATCGCCTGGCTGAACATGCTGGGGTCGATCCTGTTCGGCCTCTCCGCGATCGGCGCGTTCGTCCTCCCGGACGGAAGCGCGGTCGACGACGCCGTCGCTGTCGGCGGCACCCTCCTGGGCGCCGTCTGCTTCCTCCTCGGCGCCGCCTTGATGTTCCCGGCGTGGTCCCGCGCCGTCCGCCTCCCCCTCACCCGAGGAGAACCGACATGACCAACAGCTCCTACGACTCGGACGCCGCGCTCTTCGGCAACCGGTTCGCCGTCCAGGACACCCCCAGCCGCACCTTCCCCGAGGGTGGCATGACCGCGGTCGACGCCTACCGGCTGGTGGCCGAGGACCTCGTCATCGAGGGCGACCCCGCCCGCAACCTGGCCACGTTCGTGACCACCTGGATGGAGCCTGACGCGCAGCGGCTGATCGCGGAGAACCTGCACCGCAACTTCATCGACCACGCGGAGTACCCGCGCACCGCGGAGATCGAGCAGCGGTGCATCCGGATGCTCGCCGACCTCTTCCACGCGCCCGGGGAGACCACCGGTGCGCGGACGCAGGGCTCGTCGGAGGCGATCATGCTCGGCGCGCTGTCGCTGAAGTGGAACTGGCGGACCCGCCAGCAGGCCGCCGGCCGGCCGACCACCAGCCCGAACCTGGTCTTCGGCGGCGACGTGCACGTGGTCTGGGAGAAGTTCTGCCGCTACTTCGACGTCGAGCCGAGGATCGTGCCGCTCCGGCCGGACAAGTACACGATCGGCCCCGAGGACGTCGAGCCGTTCCTCGACGAGAACACCATCGGCGTGGCCGCCGTCCTCGGCACCACCTTCACCGGGCACCGCGACGACGTCGTCGGCATCAACGACCTGCTCGTCCGGGTCCGCGACGAGCGCGACATGGACATCCCGCTGCACGTCGACGGCGCGAGCGGCGGCTTCGTGTGGCCGTTCCTCTACCCCGACTCCCCCTGGGACTTCCGGCTCGAGCAGGTCCGCTCGATCAACGCCTCCGGCCACAAGTTCGGCCTGGTCTACCCCGGCGTCGGCTGGCTGATCTTCCGGGAGAAGGCCGACCTCGCGCCCGACCTGGTGTTCCGGGAGAACTACCTCGGCAAGACCGACGAGACCTTCACGCTGAACTTCTCGACCGGCTCGAGCATGGTGCTGGCCCAGTACTACAACTTCGTGCGCTTCGGCCGCGCCGGCTACCGCTACAAGCTCCAGAACATGCAGCACAACGCCCACCGGCTGGCCGACCAGCTCGAGGAGATGGGCCGGTTCGAGGTCATCGGACGCGACCACGAGCAGCTGCCCCTGGTGGCGTTCCGACTGGCCGGCGAGGCGCCGTACGACGAGTTCGACATCGCCTGGCAGCTCTCCGCCGAGCGCGGCTGGATGGTGCCGGCGTACACGATGCCGCCGGACGCGCAGGAGGTGACGATCATGCGCGCCCTGGTGAAGGAGACGTTCAGCCAGGAGCACGTCGACACCCTCGCCCGCGACATCGCCGAGGCCTGCGCCACGCTCGACGCCAAGGGCGGCGCGCACCCGTCCGAGCGCGCCAAGATGGTGGTCGGCCCGGGGCACTGACCGATGGCGACGCCCGGCTACAGCTGGGCGGAGTCCAGCAGCTCGCCGAGCTCGGCGGAGGTGAGCTCGCGCATCTCGCCGGTGCCGAGCCGGCCCAGCCGCACCGGGCCGATCGCGGTGCGGGTGAGCCGGCGCACCGGGTGGCCGACGTGGTCGAGCAGCCGCCGCACGATCCGGTTGCGGCCCTCGTGGATCACCAGCTCGACGATCGACTTGGCCTCGGACGCCTCGACGATCCGCACCTTGCGCACGGTGACCGGGCCGTCGTCGAGGGTGACGCCCTCGAGGAGCTGCTTGGTGGTCCGGCGGAAGACCTCGCCCTCGACCTCGGCGACGTAGGTCTTGTCGACCTCGTACGACGGGTGCGCCATCCGCTGCGCGAAGTCGCCGTCGTTGGTCAGGATGATCAGGCCGGTCGTGTCGGTGTCGAGCCGGCCGACGTGGAAGAGCCGCTCGGGACGGTCGGCGACCAGGTCACCGAGCGTGCGCCGCCCCTCGGGGTCCGACATCGTCGACACGACACCCCGGGGCTTGTTGAGCACCAGGTAGACCTTCTCGGAGATCGGCGGCAGCCGCTTGCCCTCCACCCGGATCACCGCGGTGCGCGGGTCGACCTTGGTGCCGAGCCGGGTGACGACCTCGCCGTCGACCTCGACCGCGCCCTCGAGCATCAGCTCCTCGCACTTGCGGCGGGAGGCGACACCCGACTGCGCGAGCAGCTTCTGGAGCCGGATCAGGCCCTCGTCGTCGGTCTCGATGCCGTGCTCGTTCACGCCGTCCTCACGTGGGTTCGGTCCCGCCGTCGGGCTCGGTGCCGTTGCCGGAGTGCGGCGAGTGCGGGCTGGGCGGCGCGGGCTCGGGCTCCTGCTCGGAACCGACCGGCTCAGCGACCGGCGCCGCCATCTCGGCGAGCTCGTCCTCGAGGTCCGCCATGTCGGGCAGGTAGGGCGCCAGCTCCGGCAGCTCGTCGAGCGAGCTGATGCCGATCCGCTCCAGGAAGTAGGTGGTGGTGCGGTAGAGGTTGGCGCCGGTCTCGTGGTCGTTGCCGGCCTCCTCGACGAGGCCACGGCTCAGCAGCGTGCGCATCACGCCGTCGACGTTGACGCCGCGGATCGCGGACACCCGCGCCCGCGACACCGGCTGCTTGTAGGCGACCACCGCGAGCGTCTCCAGCGCCGCCTGCGTCAGCCGCGCCTGCTGGCCCTCGAGCACGTAGCCCTCGACGACCGCGGCGTACTCGTCGCGCGTGTAGTAGCGCCAGCCGCCACCGACGTGGCGCAGCTCGAAGCCGCGGCCCTGCTCGGTGTACTCCGACGCCAGCGCGTCCAGCGCGGCGGTGACCTCGTCGAGCGGGTAGCCCACGGCGCTCGCCAGCGTCATCGTCTCCATCGGCTGGTCGGCGACCATGAGCAGTGCCTCGAGCGAGGGCCGCAGCGCGGCGAGTGGTACGGCGATCTGCTCCTCGACCTGCTCGTCGACCGGCACGTCGACCGGCTCGTCGACCCGGGTCTCACTCATCGCCGTCATCTCCCTCTGTGTCGGACTCGGCACCAGTCTCCGCCTCCGGCGGCGCACCGTCGAACTCGTCGGTCACCAGGTCCTCGGCCGCGGTCTCGTCGTCACCGGTCCACCGGACCGTCAGCTCGCCCAGCGCCGTGACCTGCTCGAAGGCGACCGCACCCTCGCGGAAGAGCTCGAGCAGCGAGAGGAACCGCGCCACGGTCGTCAGCCGGTCCGGCGAGTCGCCGCATAGCGCGCGGAACGTCATCGCGCCGGTACGCCGGAGCCGCTCGACGACCAGCGCCGCCTGCTCACGGACGCTGACCTTCGCGGCGTGGATGTGGTGCAGCGACAGCTCGAGCACCGGCTTCGGCTCCAGCGCCTTGGCCGCGAGCTGGGCGAACTGCTCGAGGCCGATCCCGATGAGCACGTCGGGCAGCAGCCCGGCGAACCGCTCCTCCAGGCCGACCGCGCGCGGGTGCCGGCGTCCCTCGTCGGCCAGCCGCTCCGAGAGCAGGCTGGCCACCTGCTTGAAGGCGCGGTACTGCAGCAGCCGTGCGAAGAGCAGGTCGCGGGCCTCCAGCAGCGCGAGGTCCTCCTCGTCCTCGACGTCGCCCTGCGGCAGCAGCCGCGCGGCCTTGAGGTCGAGCAGGGTGGAGGCGACCAGCAGGAAGGACGTCGTCTGCTCGAGGTCCCACGTCGACCCCAGCGCCTTGACGTGCGCGATGAACTCGTCGGTGACCGTGGAGAGCGAGACCTCGGTGATGTCGAGCTTGTGCTTGGCGATCAGGTTGAGCAGCAGGTCGAAGGGGCCCTCGAAGTTGTCGAGCCGCACCTCGAACCCGGGCGCCGCATCCGGCTGGTGGATCTCGGCGGTCATTCCTCGGTCAACCGTCGCACCAGGGCACTGTCGTCACCGTTGGCCTCGAAGTCGGCGAGCACCATCGCGATCGCCTCGCGCACCAGCCGGCCGCGGTCGACCGCCAGGCCGTGGGCGCGCCGCAGCACCAGCCGCGCGTGCTCGAGGTCGAGCAGCTCGTCGGAGGTGACGTAGACGGTCATCTTCTCGTCGTGCCGCACGCGACCGCTGGGCTTGCGCCGCTTCTCCGAGCCGTCGTCGGTCTCCGGCTCCGGCCGGTCCTCGGGCTCCGGTGCGGAGGTCTCGTCGGCGGGTGCGGTCGGACGGAAGAGGTCGTCGGCCGCGGGCAGGCTCACTCGTCGTGCCACCGAGCGAGCACCTCCTTCGCGAGCTGGCGGTAGGCGTCGGCGCCGCTCGACGACGACGCGTAGGTCGTGATCGGCTCGCCGGCGACGGTCGAGTCCGAGAACTTCACGGTGCGGCGGATCACGGTGTGGAAGACCGTGTCGCCCCACGCCTGGACCAGCCGCTCCATCACCTCGCGGCTGTGCAGCGTGCGGCCGTCGTACATGGTGCCGAGCACGCCGTCGATCGACAGCTTGGGGTTGAGCCGCTCGCGGACCTTGTCGATGGTCGTCTTGAGCAGGGCCACGCCGCGCAGCGCGAAGTACTCGCACTCCAGCGGGACGATGACGCCGTCGGAGGCGGTGAGCGCGTTGACGGTCAGCAGGCCCAGCGAGGGCTGGCAGTCGATGAGGATCACGTCGTACTGCTCGAGGGCGGGCGCGAGCACCCGCTGGAGGGTCTGCTCGCGCGCCACCTCGTGGACGAGCTGCACCTCGGCTGCCGAGAGGTCGATGTTGGACGGCAGCAGGTCCATGCCGGGCACGCCGGTGGAGACGACGACCTCGTCGAGCGTGGTCTCGCGGTCCATGAGCAGGTTGTAGATCGTCAGCTCCATCTCGTGGGGGTTGAGCCCCAGTCCGACGGAGAGCGAGCCCTGCGGGTCGAAGTCGACGAGCAGCACCTTGCGGCCGAACTCGGCCAGCGACGCCCCGAGGTTGATCGTCGTCGTGGTCTTGCCGACCCCGCCCTTCTGGTTGCACATCGAGATGACCCGCGCGTGGCCGTGCGTCGTCAACGGCGTCGGCTCGGGCAGGACGGGCATCGGGCGGCCGGTCGGGCCGAGCGGGGCCTCGCCGGCGGCCGGGCGCTCGAAGGGCAGGGGGTCGGACACGGGCGACTCATCTCGCTGGTCGGGGGAAGGGGACGGGGCTGGGGAGCGGGGCGGCATCTCGCCGGCGGCTGAGGACTCTCCGTACGTGCCGCCTGCGCTCATCCGACGCTCCTCCCCGACATGTCGACACAACGACTTGTGGCCGACTCCGGGCGAGCCTAGGACCGGGGTCCGACAGCGACAACCTCGGGGGCGAAACCCCCAGCCCCACAGGGAAATCTGTGCACGAGTTGTGCACGGCGCCAGTCTCCGGGTGCACAGGGTGGGTGCTCCCTGTGCACAGTCCTGTGGAGGAGCGTCAGTCCCGCGCGGTGCTCCGCGGGGCGCCGTACACGAGGTCGGCGTAGTCGGGGTGCTTGCCGATCCAGGTCTTGATGAAGGGGCACAGCGGCAGCACCTCGTACCGGCCCTCGGCACGGACGGCGTCCAGCGCGTAGCGGGCCAGCGCCGAGCCGATGCCGCGACCCTCGTAGGCGTCGCCCACCTCGGTGTGGGTGAAGACGACGAGCTTGTCGGTCATCTGGTACTCCGCGAACCCGGCGAGCTCGCCGTCGATGTGCGCCTCGTAGCGGCTCTGGGCGGGGTTGTGGGAGGTCACGACGTCGGCCATGCCGTCCACCCTACGGACGCCACTCCAGCGACGGGCCTACAGGCACCCCGGCCCGGCGCCGATCCGCGCGATGCCGGCGAGGTCACCGGCACCGAAGGTCGTGTTCTGTCCGGTCGCCACGGGGTACATCAGCTGCGTCGGCTGCTCGGCGTGGCCGAGGCCGAGCACGTGCAGCGTCTCGTGCAGCAGCACCTGGCCGAAGCTGCTCGCGCCGAAGCCGGGCCGCGGCCGCAGCGGGTCCGCGTTGTCGAGCGTCACCCAGCCCCGGGTGAGCTCCCAGGCCACGTCGTGACCGCTGACCTTGGTCCCGAGGGCACCGCCGAGGCCCACGACGCTGTTGACCAGGGACGAGAGCAGCCTGGCGTTCGCCCAGCCGATCGTGATGTCCGCACCACCGGTGAGCGCGTTGGACGCCCCCAGGTAGACCAGCGGCGTGGGGCCGGCGTACTGGAAGGTGAGGCCGGAGGCGCTCGCGATCTTCGAGAACGCCGCCGTGACGTCGGCGAGCGCGTCGTAGGCCTCACCGGCGGGGTTGTAGCTCCACGTGATCGGCTCGCACGGGTTCCACCGCGACCCGCCGTCCATCAGGAACGTCCAGTCGTCGGGGCGCTCCACCTGGGAGGCGACGACCCTGACCGACAGCGCTCCCGTGCGTACGGCGCGGAGCCGCTGCACGCGTGGCGCCTGGGCGCGGAACACGCGGTCGCCGGCGTCGGAGCCGGCCGCGAGCGAGATGCGGTAGGCGCCGCGCTTGGTCGACCGGGTCCTGCCCACCACCACCCAGTGGTCGTCGCGACGTTCGGCGACCTGCACCACACGGGTGCGGCGTACTCGGCCGTCCGCCGTCCTGACCTTGCCGGTGAGCACGACCCTTCCCCCGGCCGCGACCTGCTGGGGCCCGGTCACCGTCAGCGCGACGGCGCGGGCGCGCGCCGGGCTGGCCGCGCTCTCGTCGGGCGTGGTGCTGACCGTCGAGCCGGCGTACGACGGGCTCGCCCCGGTCACGAGGGCGAGGGCGAGGAGGGCGGCGGGCAGGGCGCGCGAAAGGGCGATCGGACGCATGTCGCCGTCCACGATCTCACCAAATTGAGGTATTCGCAGCATTCCGAGCTCGGATGCTGGCGCGGTCCTGATACAGACGCCGGGCGGGTCGGCTCGGCGCGCTCCCCCGCTGGGTCTGTCAACGGGAGACGGCGTCGACGTACGCGACGACCCGGTTGAACAGCGTGCTGACGGAGGCCAGGTCGGCGACACCCGTCCGCGGATCCTCGGCGAGCGCGTGCAGGAGCGCCGGCGCTCCGGGGTCGCCGTGCTCGCCCGCGATCCGCGCGCAGGTGCGGGCGGCGTGCCGCACCGCGCGCGGCTCGACTGTCCAGACCGCCTCGAAGATCCGGTCCCGGTCGGCCACCGCGGTCTGACCCGGCAGCTCCCACGCCGCCAGGGCGGCGGGGAGCTCGACGGAGTCCGAGACGACCGTCCACTCCCGGTGCATCGGGGAGTCCGGCCCGAGCGCCACCTCGCGCGGAGCCGAGTCGCTGGTGGTCACCGGGAAGTCCGCGAACACGACCGCGTCCCTCGCCACCCGGGCGAGCTCGCGCCACCGCGGCCGCGACCGGTCGTAGAACTCCTGGTCCTGGAACGCCCCGAAGAGCACGGGTCTCGCCGCCTGCGCGGCGAACTCGTCCTCGATCGCCCAGGACAGGGCGATCAGCGTCGACTTCCGGAGCCGGTGGCCGACCAGCGCGGGGTGCGCCCGACGCAGCTCGGCGTACACCGACCCGGACGGCGGCTGCGACGCGGACCCGCTCAGCGCGGTGGTGGCCTCGGCGATGGCGAGGTCGAGCCGGCGCCCTCCGTCGCGCAGGCGGACCACGTCGCGCACCAGCTCCACGACGTGGGCGTCGTAGCGCCGGTGGCCGCTCGGCAGCCGGAGCGGCGTCGGGAACCCGTGGCGCTGCTCCCAGGCGCGGATGGTGGCGGCACCGACCCCGGTCCGCTCGGCGAGGTCGCCGATGGTGATCAGGTCCGCTGACTTCGACATGATGTCGAGTCTATCGGGTATAACTTCTACATGGTGCACAACTTCGCTCGATCTCTCCGCGCCGTCACCCCGTTCGACCGGGCGACGCCCGAGCACTTCTACGACGCCACCATCGAGCACGCGTGGCCGCTCGCGCTGGCGCTGTACGACGGCGACGGCCGCGCCGCAGCGGACGCCGTCGTGGCCGCCTACGGCTCCGCGTGGCATGCCGGCACCCGCGACCGCACGTCCCTCCTCGTGATGCTCGTGCAGGGGGCGCGGCACCGGCGCAGGTCCGGAGCGGTGGTGCTGCCGTTCACCTCCCGAGGGCGCAGCGCGCCGCCGCCGCTGCCCGCCTGAGCGAGAGGGCTCAGCCGCCGAGCCGTCGCATCGCGGTCGCCGAGAGCACCAGCTCACCTGACTCGTCGGAGGCGTCGAGGTCGACGACGGCCTCGATGAGCCAGTCGTGGTGGCCCTCGGGGTCGTGGATCGTCTGCCGCACCTGCCACCGTCGCCCCGACTCCTCGACCGCGAGCAGGGCCGGTCCGCGCGCGTCGGGGTCCAGGACGACCCGGTCGTGCTCGGCGTAGTACTCCTCCAGCGCCTCGTCCCACGCCGAACGGGTCATCACGACCTCGCCGGGCGGGTCGGTGCGGTCGGCCGCGGCGCGCTCCATCCCGACCAGCCCGTCGAGGTCGTCGCGCGCGACCAGCTCGACCCGGCGCCACATCGCGTTGCGGATCATCACCCGGAAGGCCCGCGACTGCTTGGAGATCGGCCGCGGCGACGGTGGGGGCTCGTGGTGGGCGACGTCGGAGCGGACGTGCTCGGGGTCGGCCAGCGCCTCCCACTCGTCGAGCAGCGAGGAGTCGGTCTGCCGGATGGTCTCCCCCAGCCACTCCGCCAGGTCGTCGAGCTCGGGGGTGCGGTGCTGCTCGGGCACCGTCTGCCGCAGGGTCCGGTAGGCGTCGGTCAGGTAGCGCAGCACCAGCCCCTCCGACCGGGCGAGCTGGTAGCGCGACACGAAGTCGGTGAACGACATGCCCTGCTCGTACATCTCGCGCACGATCGACTTGGGCTGCAGCGCGTCCTCGGGCAGCCAGGGGTGGGTCTGCCGGTAGATCTCGTACGTCGCCTCGAGCAGCTCGGCGAGCGGCCGCGGCCAGGTGACCTCCTCGAGGAGCGCCATCCGCTCCTCGTACTCGATCCCGTCGGCCTTCATCTCGGCGACCGCCTCGCCGCGCGCGGCGTACTGCTGCTGCACCAGGATCTGCCGCGGGCCCTCGAGCACCGCCTCGACGACCGACACGATGTCGAGGGTGTGCTCCTCGGCCTCGGGGTCGAGGACGTCGAGCGCCGCCAGGGCGAAGTGGGCGAGCGGCTGGTTGAGCGCGAAGTCGGCCGGCAGGTCGACGGTGAGCACGTAGCGGCGGCCGAGCTCGTCGGGCTGGTCGAGCCTGGTGACGACGCCGGAGCGCTGCAACGACCGGGCCAGGCGCAGCGCGCGCCGTGCCAGCCGGACCTGCTGGCGCGGGTCCTCGTGGTTGTCGGTGAGCAGCCGGCGCAGCACCGGGAAGGCGTCCTCGTCGCGGGCGAGGACGTTGACGAGCATCGCGTTGTCGACCTTCATCCGCGACACCAGCTGCTCGGGCACGCCGGCGACCAGCTTGTCGTAGGTCTGCTCCGACCAGACGACCGTCCCCTCGGGCGGCTTGCGCAGCTGCACCTTGGAGTTCTTCTTGCCGGCCGCCTGCCGCGCGGCGATCTTGGCCTTGGCCCGCTCGTTCTCGATGACGTGCTCGGGCGCCTGCACGACGACGTACCCGGCGGTGTCGAAGCCGGCCCGGCCGGCCCGGCCGGCGATCTGCAGGAACTCGCGGACCCGCAGGATCCGCTGCCGGCTGCCGTCGAACTTCGCGAGCCCGCTGAAGAGCACCGTGCGGATCGGCACGTTGATGCCGACGCCGAGCGTGTCGGTGCCGCAGATGACCGCGAGCTGCCCCGCCTGCGCGAGCTGCTCGACCAGCCGCCGGTAGCGCGGGAGCATCCCCGCGTGGTGGACGCCGATCCCCCGGCGCAGCAGCCTGGAGAGCGTCTTGCCGAAGCCCGCGCCGAAGCGCACGTGGTCCAGGCGGTCGCCCAGGTCGGGCTTGGGGACCCAGGCCGCGTTGAGCAGCGAGGTGGCGTGCTCGACGGCGTCCTTCTGGGTGAAGTGCACGACGTAGACCGGGGCCTGGCCGGTCGTGACCAGCTCCTCCAGCGTCTCGGCGAGTGGGGTGACGGACCACGAGAACGTCAACGGCACCGGGCGTACGGCGTCGTCGACGACCGTCGTCTCCCGACCGTTGCGCCGGGTCAGGTCGGCGGCCAGGTCGGTGACGTCGCCCAGGGTCGCCGACATCAGCAGGAACTGTGCCTGCGGGAGCTCGAGCAGGGGCACCTGCCAGGCCCACCCGCGGTCCGGCTCGGCGTAGAAGTGGAACTCGTCCATGACCACCAGCCCGACGTCGGCGTGCCGGCCCTCCCGCAGGGCGATGTTGGCGAGCACCTCGGCGGTGCAGCAGATGATCGGGGCGTCGGCGTTGACCGACGCGTCTCCGGTGAGCATGCCGACGTCAGCAGCGCCGAACTCCTCCACCAGCGCGAAGAACTTCTCACTCACCAGCGCCTTGATCGGCGCGGTGTAGAAGGACACCCGGTCCTCGGCCAGCGCCGCCCGGTGCGCGGCCTCGGCGACCAGCGACTTGCCGGAGCCGGTCGGTGTCGCCAGCACGACGTTGTCGCCGGCCAGCAGCGCCAGCACCGCCTCCTCCTGGTGGGGATAGAGGGTGAGGCCGCGCGCCGCGGCCGCGGCGGTGATGTCGTCGAGGAGGTCGGCCATCAGTCGCGGGCTCTCGGATGGGCCGCCGCGAAGACCTCGCGCAGGTTGTCGACGGTCACGAGCGTGTAGACCTGCGTGGTCGTCACCGAGGCGTGCCCGAGCAGCTCCTGGACCACGCGGACGTCAGCCCCGCCGTCGAGGAGGTGGGTGGCGAACGAGTGCCGCAGCGTGTGCGGCGAGACGTCCTTGGTCACCCCGGCCCGGTCGGCCGCCTTGACGAGCACCGCCCACGCCGATTGACGCGACAGCCGGCCACCGCGGGCGTTGAGGAAGAGCGCACCGCGTGCCCCACCCGCGGTCGAGGCGAGCTCGGGCCGGCCGCGCACCAAGTAGGCGTCGATCGCCTCCCGGGCGAAGGAGCCCACCGGGACGATCCGCTCCTTGCTGCCCTTGCCGCGCAGCAGCACCGTCCCGTCCACGGCGTCCAGGTCGTCGACGTCGAGCCCCACCGCCTCCGAGATGCGCGCACCGGTGCCGTAGAGCAGCTCCAGCAGCGCCCGGTCCCGCAGCGCCAGCGTGGTGCCGGGCGACCCGGCCGCGTCGAGGATCGCCTCGACGTCGGCCAGTGGCAGCGCCTTGGGCAGCCGCTTGGCCGGCGCCGGCGGCTTCACCCCGCTCGCGGGGTCCGCCGTCGCGAGGCCGTCGGCGACCGCGAACCTGTGGAAGCCGCGCACCGCGACGACCGTCCGCGCAGCCGAGGTGGAGCTCAGCGGCGGGTGGTCGGCGTCGCCCTCGCGCAGCCGCACCAGGAAGCCGGTCACGGTCGCCTCGGTGACCTCGTCGAGGTCGGCGATGCCGGCCCCGTCGAGGTAGCCGAGGTAGCGCCTCAGGTCGCGGCGGTACGACGCGAGCGTGTTCGCGGCGAGCCCGCGCTCGACCGAGAGGTGGTCGAGGTAGGTGCGCACCGCACGCTGTGGATCTCCCATGGCGGGAGAAGCCTAGGCGAGCACGCTCTCCAGGGTGACTGCGTCGATGCCCACCGCCTCGCCGACCGGGGCGTTGGTGAGCTCGCCGGCGTGCGTGTTGAGACCCAGCGCGAGGCTGCGGTCGTCGCGGCAGGCCTGCTGCCAGCCCTTGTCGGCGAGCGCCACGGCGTACGGCATGGTGGCGTTGGTGAGCGCGTAGGTCGAGGTGTTGGGCACCGCGCCCGGCATGTTCGCGACGCAGTAGAACGTCGAGCCGTGCACCTGGTAGGTGGGGTCGGAGTGCGTCGTCGCGTGGGTGTCCTCGAAGCAGCCACCCTGGTCGACGGCGATGTCGACGAGGACCGAGCCGGGCTTCATCTGGGCGACCAGGTCGTTGGAGACCAGCTTCGGCGCAGCGGCGCCGGGGATCAGCACGGCACCGATCACCATGTCGGCCTCACGCACCTGCTGCTCGATCGCCAGTTTGGACGACGCCAGGCCGTGGACGCGGTTGTTGTAGCGCCAGAAGGACATCCGCAGCTTGTCGAGGTCGGTGTCGAGCAGGGTCACGTCGGCGCCCATGCCGAGCGCGATGTTGGCGGCGTTCTGGCCGGAGACGCCGGCGCCGATGATGACGACCTTGGCGTTGGCCACTCCCCCGACGCCGCCCATGAGCACACCGCGACCGCCCTGGGCCTTCATCATCGAGTAGGCGCCGACCTGGGGCGCGAGACAGCCCGCGACCTCGGACATCGGGTAGAGCAGCGGCAGCCCGCCCGAGGGCAGCTGCACGGTCTCGTAGGCGATGCCGGTGATCTTGCGCTTCAGCAGCTCCTCGGTCAGCGGCTTGTCGGCGGCGAGGTGCAGGTAGGTGAAGAGCGTCAGGCCCTCCCGCATTCGGTCGTACTCCTCGGCGACGGGCTCCTTGACCTTCAGCACCATGTCGACGCCACCGTCGGTGCCCCACGCCTCCTCGGCGGTCGCGACGATCGTCGCGCCGGCGCCGGCGTACTCCTCGTCCGTCACCTGCGAGCCGACGCCCGCACCCGTCTGGATGAGCACCTCGTGACCGTGAGCGACGAGCTCGTGCACGCCGATCGGGGTGATGGCCACCCGGTACTCGTGGTTCTTGACTTCCTTCGGGACGCCGACCTTCACTGCTGCTCCTTCGGTGATCCGCACCACACCGTTGTGGCGCCGCCGCGAGCCTACTCCCGCCGATCCGGGGTCCCGACGAGACCCCGGTCGCCCGCCAGGAGCACCGCGAGCATCGTGTGCGCGTCGGTCAGCCGGCCGTCCAGGGCGGCCGCGCGCAGCTCGACGTACGGCACCCAGCCGGTCTGCATGTCGGCCTCCTCGTGGTGGGCCACGAAGTCGCCGCGGTCGACCTCGCGCAGGTCTCGGGCCAGGTAGTACTGGTGGATCTCCGACGAGATGCCGGGCGAGGAGTACGACGTCCCGAGGTGCGTCCACGACTCCGCGTCCAGCCCCGCCTCCTCGACCAGCTCGCGCTGCGCCGTCACCGCAGGGTCCTCGCCGTCGACGTCGAGGAGGCCGGCCGGCAGCTCGACGAAGCGGCGACCCGCGGGGTGCCGGTACTGCCACAGGCAGAAGACGCGCTCCTCGTCGTCGACGGCGAGCACGACGACCGCGCCGGGGTGCTCGAGGACCAGCCGGCTGAACGGCTCCTCCTCCGGCGCGTCGGGACGCTGAATCCAGTCCTCGCGCAGCGCCACCACCCAGTCGTCGCGGTGCCGGTCCTCCGACCGGACGACCGGCCACTCCTCCGCGCTGTCGGTGAGCTCCGGGTTCGTCATGCCCGCGACGTTATCGTGGGCCGATGGCTCTCGGACCGCGCGTCGCCGTCGTGCTCGGCCTCCTGCTCGCGATCGGCGCTGCTCCGGCCGCGGCCGACCCGCCCTCGCTGCTCGTCACCGGCCCGCGGGGCCTCTACCGCGCCGAGGTCACCGCACCGCACGACCGGGTGCTGGCGTTCCGCCTGCGCCGGACGGGGTACGGCGACGTCGAGGTGTCACCGAGCGGCCGGATCCTCGTCGCCCGGGCGCCCGGGCTGGACCTCAACGTGCGGGTGCTGGAGGTCGGCGGCGACGGGGCCGTCGTACGGGTGGCGGAGCCGCCGCCGGAGTCGTGCCTCTCGCACACGGCGATCTCACCAGACGGGCGTCAGGTGTCCTGGGCCGCGGCGCCCCAAGGGCCGGAGGGCTGCGGGCACCCGACCACGATCCACCTCGCCACGGTCGACACCGGCGCGCGTCTGGACCTGCCGGCACCGGCGCTCGCCGGGATGTTCGGGACCCGGTCGGCGTTCTCGCGGGACGGCTCGCTGCTGCTCTCGACCGGGCGGATCCAGCACCGCAGCGTGGTCCGGATCTTCGACACCGCCACCGGGGCCGTCCTCCGCGACGTCCCCCGGAGCTGGCCGACGAACCTCCCCGCCCCGGGCGGCCGCGTCGTCGTGCGCGTGGTCGGACCCGCACGGCCCGGCTGCCGGCTGGTCGCCGTCGACCCGCGCTCCGGCGCTGCGCCGACCTGCTGGGACCGGTCCCGCCGGCTGACGCCGTCGGCGGCCAGGACCATCAGCGCCAGCCCCGACGGTCGCACGCTGGCGTGGACCGAGGTCCGCCACGGCACGTCGTACGTCGTGCTCGCGCCGGTGCGCCGGCCGGCGCACGAGCGGGTGCTCGGCCCCGCCCGGACCGGGCCCGGCCGGCCGAGGGTGCACTGGGTCGGCAACCGCTTCCTGGCCACCGTCAGCCCCGAGGACGACTCGCGAGCGGTGCTGCGGGTGCGCGACGGACGGGTGGTCTGGCAGGACCCGCCGCCGCCCTTCTACGGCTGGAGCGGCTGAGGTCAGTCCTCGTCGGCGAACTCGGGGTGCAGCTTGCTCTCGTCGATCGGGAAGCGCAGCTCCTTCTGCCGCTCGATCGCCGCGCCCACCAGGCCCTTGAAGAGCGGGTGCGGCCGGGTCGGGCGGGAGCGCAGCTCGGGGTGCGCCTGGGTGGCCACGTAGTAGGGGTGCACGGCGCGCGGCAGCTCGACGAACTCGACCAGGTTGTTGTCCGGCGAGGTGCCGGAGAAGACCAGGCCCGCCGCCTCGAGCTGCTCGCGGTAGGAGTTGTTGACCTCGTAGCGGTGCCGGTGCCGCTCCTCGATGAGGGCCTCGCCGTACGCCTCGCGCACCACCGAGCCCTCCTTGAGGGCGGCCGGGTAGAGGCCGAGGCGCATGGTGCCGCCGAGGTCGCCGGCGCCCTCGACGAAGGCCAGCTGCTCGTCCATCGTGGCGATGACCGGCTCGGGGGTGTCGGGATCGAACTCCGTCGAGGCGGCCTTCTCGAGGCCGAGCTCGGTCCGGGCGTACTCGATGACCATGCACTGCAGGCCCAGGCACAGGCCGAGCGTCGGGATGCCGTGCGTGCGCGCGTAGGTGAGCGCGCCGAGCTTGCCCTCGATGCCGCGGATGCCGAACCCGCCCGGCACGCAGATCGCGTCCACGTCGTGCAGGTGCTTCGCGGCGCCCGCCTCGGTCTGGCACTCGTCGGAGGCGATCCAGCGGATGTTGACCTTGGCCTCGTGCGCGAAGCCGCCGGCGCGCAGCGCCTCGCCGACCGAGAGGTAGGCGTCGGGGAGGTCGATGTACTTGCCGACCAGCGCGATCGTGACCTCCTCCTTCGGGTGGTGCACCCGGCGGAGCAGGTCGTCCCACAGCGTCCAGTCGACGTCGCGGAAGGGCAGGTCGAGGCGGCGTACGACGTAGGCGTCGAGGCCCTCGCGGTGCAGGACCTTGGGGATGTCGTAGATCGACGGCGCGTCGGCCGCGGTGACGACGGCCTCCTGGTCGACGTCGCACATCAGGGAGATCTTGCGCTTGATCCCGTCGGGCAGCTCGCGGTCGGCACGGCAGACGACCGCGTCGGGCTGGATGCCGACCTGGCGCAGCGCGGCGACGGAGTGCTGGGTGGGCTTGGTCTTGAGCTCGCCCGAGGGACCGATATAGGGGACCAGCGAGACGTGCAGGAAGAAGACGTTGCCGCGGCCGATGTCGTGGCGCACCTGGCGCGCGGCCTCGAGGAACGGCAGCGACTCGATGTCGCCGACGGTGCCGCCGATCTCGGTGATGACGACGTCCACGTCGTCCTCGCCCATGGCGAGGATGCGCTCCTTGATCTCGTTGGTGATGTGCGGGATCACCTGCACGGTGTCGCCGAGGTAGTCGCCGCGGCGCTCCTTGGCGATGACGCTGGAGTAGACCTGGCCCGTGGTCACGTTGGCGATCTGGCCGAGGTCGGTGTCGAGGAACCGCTCGTAGTGCCCGATGTCGAGGTCGGTCTCCGCGCCGTCGTTGGTCACGAAGACCTCGCCGTGCTGGAAGGGGTTCATCGTCCCCGGGTCGACGTTCAGGTAGGGGTCGAGCTTCTGCATCGTCACGCGCAGGCCGCGCGAGCGGAGAAGGCGGCCGAGGCTGGACGCCGTCAGGCCCTTACCGAGAGAGGAGGCGACGCCTCCGGTCACGAAAACGTGCTTGCTGGGCGTCCCGTTGTTCACGGAACTCCATGCTACGTCAGGTCGGACGCACCCGCCGACTCGACGCACCGACGGATCAGGCTCGCCGTGCCTCCTGGGCCACCTCGAGCAGCTCCCGGGCGTGCGCGAGCGCGGTGTCGGAGTCCGCGAGACCGGCCAGCATCCGAGACAGCTCGCGCTCGCGCTGGGCGTCGTCGAGGACCGTCAGGCCGGAGCTGGTGACCGTGCCATCGGAGGACTTCTCCACGACCACGTGCCGGTCTGCGTACGCCGCGACCTGCGGCAGGTGGGTCACCACGAGGACCTGGGCGTTGCGGGCCAGCTCGGCGAGCCGGCGACCGACCTCGACCGCGGCCGCACCGCCGACCCCGGCGTCGACCTCGTCGAACACGAACGTCGGGACCGGGCTCGTGCCCGCCAGCGCCACCTCGAGGGCGAGCATCACCCGCGACAGCTCACCGCCGGAGGCGCCCTTGGTCAGCGGCCGCGGCTCCGATCCGGTGTTGGCGGCCAGCATCAGCTCGACCTCGTCGGCGCCCGAGGACGTGAACCGGTCGGTCGGGCGCACGTCCACGCTGAGCCGGGCGTGCGGCATCGCCAGCAGCGTGAGCTCCGCGGTGACCTGCTCGCCCAGCCGCCCGGCGGCCTCGGTGCGGGCTGCGCTCAGCGCCGCGGCCGCCGCGCCGCGCTCGCGGCGCAGCACCTCCTGCTCGGCCCGCAGCTCCTCGATCCGCTCGTCGGTGTGGTCGAGGTCCAGCAGCCGGGTCGCGGACCGCTCGGCCCAGGCCAGCACCTCGTCGATCGACTCGCCGTACTTGCGCGTCAGCGCGGTCAGCGCCGCCCGCCGCTCCGAGACCGCCGCGAGCCGCGCCGGGGCGGTGTCGATGCGGGCGGCGTAGGACGCGACGTCGGCCGCCACGTCGGAGAGCAGGTAGGTGATCTCGGCCAGCCGGTCGGCCAGCTGACCCGCCTCGGCGTCGTGCTCGCGCACGCCGTCGAGCAGGGTCCGGGCCGCCGAGGTCGTCGCCAGGGCATCGGGGTGCCCGTCCTCGCTGGAGAGCGTTTCGCGGGCCTGCTCGGCCGCGGTGCGCAGGGTGTCGGCGAAGCCCAGCCGGGACTCCTCGGCCGCCAGGGTGGCGTCCTCGCCGGGCTCCGGGGCCACCGCCTCGACCTCGCCCAGCCCGAACCTCAGGAGGTCGGCCTCCTGCGCGCGCTCGCGAGCCGTGGCGACCACCTCGTCGAGCTCGCGCTCGACCGCGTCGAGGCGTCGGTAGAGATCGGCGTAGGTCGTCAGCAGCGCCGCCAGCGGCTCGCCGCCGAACCGGTCCAGCGCCTCCCGCTGCGCCCGTGCCTGCAGCAGCCGGTGCTGGTCGGACTGGCCGTGCACGGCCACCAGCGGCTCGGCCACCTGGCCGAGCGTCGCCACCGGGACCGACGCCCCTCCCACGAACGCCCGCGACCGGCCTTCGGCCGAGACGTTGCGAGCCAGCACCACCTGGCCGTCCTCGACCTCGCCGCCGGCCTCCTCGACCGCTTCGGCGAACGCCGCCAGACCCTCGGCGCGCACCACGCCCTCGACCCGGGCCGTCTTGGCTCCGGTGCGCACCGCGCCGGTGTCGGCCCGGCCGCCGAGCAGCAGGCCGAGGGCGGTGACGATCATCGTCTTGCCGGCGCCGGTCTCACCCGTGATGACGGTGAGGCCGGGGCCGAGCTCCAGGGTCGAGGACTCGATCACGCCCAGGGACGAGATCCGGATCTCCTCAAGCATCGGTCTCCTCGGTGGAGCGACGCCGGCGCTCGGCCGAGCCGCGCCAGCCCTCGACCGGCAGGTCGAACTTCGCGACCAGCCGGTCGGTGAACGGCGCCTCGTGCAGGCGCACCAGGCGCACCGGCAGGCGGCCGCGGCGTACCTCGATGCGGGCGCCGGGTGGGAGCTCCACTGCGCGCCGCCCGTCGCACCACAGCACGCCGGCGCTCTCCGTGCCGGCGAGCACCTCCACGGCCAGCGTCGACGAGGGCGAGACGACCAGCGGCCGGGCGAACAGCGCGTGCGCGCTGATCGGCACCAGCAGCAGCGCCTCGACCTCGGGCCACACCACGGGGCCGCCGGCGCTGAAGTTGTAGGCGGTCGAGCCGGTCGGCGTCGCGCACACCACCCCGTCACAGCCCCAGCGCGACAGCGGCCGGCCGTCGATCTCGACGACCACCTCGAGCATCCGCTCGCGGGCCGCCTTCTCCACACTGGCCTCGTTGAGGGCGAAGGTGCGGGTGATCAGCTCGCCGTCGCGGTAGACGGCGACGTCGAGGGTCAGCCGGTCCTCGGCGGTGTAGCGGCGCTGCACGACCGCGTCGATCGTCGACTCGAGGTCGTCGTACTCAGCCTCCGCGAGGAAGCCCACGTGCCCGAGGTTGACGCCCAGCACCGGCGTGCAGACCTCGTGGGTGAGCTCGGCCGCACGGAGGATGGTGCCGTCGCCGCCGATCACCACCACGAGCTCGCAGTCGCGGCTCGGGTCGGGCTCGGTCGCGATCTCGACACCGTCGCCGGTCCCCAGCGCCAGGTCGCCCGCCTCCTGCGGCAGCAGCCGCACCACCATCCCGTGGGCGGTCAACGCCTTGGTGAACGAGCGCGCGACGTCGCGGGCGTCGTCGCGCCCGGTGTGGGCGACGAGCAGCACCCGGCGGCTGGTCTGCTCGGTGGAGGTGGTCACGGGTCCACCTTCTCACCCGCGACCCCCACTGGCGCGTCAGCCACCACGGCGCTGTGGATGTCCTCGTCGCTCAGCTCGGCGGGGCCGCGCCGCAGCCACAGGAAGAACTCGACGTTGCCCGACGGGCCGGGCAGCGGGCTGCGCGCCACCATCTTGGCGCCCCAGCCGCGGGACGCGGCGGCGGCGGCCACCGACTGCACGGCCTCCGCGCGCAGCTCGGGGTCACGGACCACGCCGCCCTTGCCCACCCGCTCCTTGCCGACCTCGAACTGCGGCTTCACCATCAGCGCCAGGTCGGCGTCGGGCTCGACCACGCTGAGCAGTGCATCGAGCACCAGCAGCAGCGAGATGAAGGACAGGTCCCCCACGACCACGTCCACGGGGCCGCCGATCAGCTCCGGCGTGAGCTCGCGGATGTTGGTGCGGTCGTGGACCACGACCCGCTCGTCCTGCTGCAGCCGCCAGGCCAGCTGTCCGTAGCCCACGTCGACCGCGACCACCTGCGCGGCGCCGTGCCGCAGGAGCACGTCGGTGAACCCGCCGGTCGAGGCGCCCGCGTCCAGGCACCGACGACCCTCGACCACCAGCCCGGCCGGCCCGAACGCCGCCAGCGCGCCGGCGAGCTTGTGCCCGCCCCGGGAGACGTAATCGGGACGGTCGGGGTCGTCGGCGACCACCAGCGCGACGTCGGTCGTCACCCCGGTCGCGGGCTTCGTCGCGACCGCGCCCGCCACCTTCACCCGGCCCTGGGCGACGAGGTCGGCGGCGTGCTCGCGTGACCGGGCCAGGCCTCGACGGACCAGCTCGGCGTCGAGACGGAGTCGGCGCGGGGGCACGGTCAGGCGGGGTCGTCCGCGGGGTCCACGGCGTCCAGCGCGCGCCGCAACTCGGTGTGCGCGGTCTCGAACACCCCCACGTGCTCCTCCAGCGGGCGGTCGTCGAGCTCCTCGACAGCGGTTATCACCTCGTCGACGCGGGACACCCCGGTGCGCACCCGCTCCGGCTCCGGCGGGGTCGCCGGCGGCTCGTCGGGGGTGGGCAGGTCCGGGTCCTCGGTCATGCGCCCGAGGCTACCCCTCCCGGGGCGGCGTGAGCCCGTCCAGGTCGGGCACCGTGCCGCCGCCGTCCACATGTCGCCAGGCGGCGCTCGCGACCACCCGCCACCAGTCCCCCGCGGCTCCGGCACCGGTGACCTGCAGCCGGCCGTCACCGACCTCCGCGGACCAGCCGCCGAGCACCTGCCGGCCACCGTCCTCGCGGGGCGCGGCGTGCGCCTCGAGGAGCCCGGTCAGGTCCGGCGCCACGTAGGTCGGCCGCAGCTCCTCCGGGGCCGTCACCAGCTCCTCGAGCCCCGTCACCCCCGTCAGCACGAGCAGCGAGTCGAGCCCCGCGCGCCGAGCGCCCTCGATGTCGGTGTCGAGCCGGTCGCCGACCATCAGCGGTCGCTGGCCGCCCATCCGCCGCACCGTCTCGTCGAGCAGCGGCCGCTCGGGCTTGCCCGCCACGACTGGGTCGACGCCGGAGAACCCGCGCAGCATGTCCACCTGGACGCCGTGGCCCGGCGCGACACCGAACGCCGCCGGGAAGGTGGCGTCGGTGTTGCTCGCCACCCAGGGCAACCCGTCGCGGATCCGGACCGCGGCGCGCATGATGTCGGCCCACAGCACGTCCGGCCCGTAGCCGGTCGCGATGGCCACCGCGTCCTCGTCCGCGCCCACCGGCACCAGGCCGACGGCGACGAGTGCCTCCCGGAGGCCGTCGGCCCCCAGGCACACCACCCGTGCGCCGGCGCCGAACCGGTCGGACACCAACCGCGCGGCCGCCTGGGCCGACGTCACCACGTCGTCGGTCGACGCGTCGACCCCGAGGTCGCGCAGGTGCTGGGCGACCTGCTCCGGCGGCCGCGACGCGTTGTTGGTGATGAACGCCAGTCGCACCCCGTCGGCACGTGCCGCGGCCAGGTGCGCGGCGGCGCCCGGCACCGCCTCAGGCCCGATGTAGACCACGCCGTCGAGGTCCAGCATCGCGAGGTCGTACCCGCGCGACAGCGGCTCCGCAGACCCACCCAGCACCGCGACCTCCCAGCGTCGTCCTTGTCGACGCACCCTACGATGCTCCGATGGACTCCGGCGGCGTGGCCACCCCCGCGCTGGCGGCGCGACCGCTGCGGCTGGAGCCGTTCCGGGCTCTCATGCTGGCCCCCGGTCGGATCGGCGCGCACGCGTCCGCGCGGGCCTTCGCCCGCCCTTACCACGACGTCGTGGAGCGCTTCGCCGCCTGGCAGCGCAGTGGGCAGGTGCGCGAGGACGACGACGCGGCGCTCTACCTGCACGAGTACACCGCCTCCGGCGTGACCGTCCGCGGCCTCGTCGGCGCCCTGGACCTCACTCGCACCACGAGCCAACCGCACGAGGCCGCCGTCTACCCCCACGAGGGCGTGCACCCCGCGCGGGCAGCCGAGCTCGCCGACCGGATGGCCGCCATGGCGCTCAACCCGGCTCCGATCCTGCTGACCCACCGCGCACCCGCGACGCTTCGGGCCCTGCTGCGCGAGATCCGGCGGGCCACCGCCGACCACCAGTTCACCGACCGGTCCGGGCAGTACCACCGGGTGTGGGCGATCCGCTCGCCCGACGAGCTCGTCGCCATCGCGGGCATGCTCGAGGACACCCACGCCGTGATCGCCGACGGGCACCATCGGTACGCCGCCTACGGGCACCTCCGCACCACCCATCCCGAGCTCGCGCCGGCGACCGACGCCGGCCTGGCGATGCTGGTCGACCAGGACGACACCCCGCTCTACCTCGGCGCGATCCACCGGATCCTCCACGGGCTCCGCTTCGGCGACCTCGAGGATCTGGGGCCGCCCCTCGGACCGGACGAGGCGGTGGCCGCCCTGGCCCCTGACGTCCTCGTCATCACCGACGGCCACAGCTGGGCGACGCTGCCCGTGCCGCGGGTGGGCGACCGGCTCGGCGTCGAACGGCTGCACGAGGACGTGCTGCCCCACCTCGCCCGGAGCCCCTCGTCCATCGGGTACGCCCACAGCGTCGACGACGCCCTCCGAGCGGTCGCGCGCCGCCGCGGACTGGCCGTCCTGATGCCGGCACCCGAGTTCGGGGACGTGCTGCACGTGGTGGAGCGGGGCCGGCTGTTGCCGGAGAAGGCCACCTCGTTCCAGCCGAAGCCGAGCGTCGGGGTCCTCATCCGGTCTCTGCGCGCCGCACCAGGCGCCCACGACTGACCTCGACCTCCACCCGGGACGCCGGGCCGCTGCCGGTGCGGAAGAACCGGCGTCGGACCGCTCCTTCGACCTCCACGACATCGGCGGCACGCCACGCGGCCACCGAGCGTCTGGCTCGGGCCGACCAGGCGGTGCAGTCGAGGGCGTCCACCCGGGTGCGGGCGTCGCTCTCCGGTCGCGTCACGATCACCCGGAACGTCCAGATCACGTCACCGCTGGGCAGGGTGCGCTCCTCGGGATCGGCGGAGAGCCGGCCGACCAGCCGCACCACGTTGGCGGACTGCTCGGCTTCTACCTTCTTGGTCGGTGCAGACATTGCACATCACCTCCGCCGGCAACGCTCCGCCGAGGCACCGACATCGCGTCAGCTGCGCCGAGGATCCTGTGCACAACGGCGTCTGGAACCGCACTGTGGACGACTCCTGGCAAGCACGCCGGCTGCGCCGCAAATGCGAACAGGGCCACCCCCGAGGGGGTGGCCCTGTTCAAAAGGATGTCCGGCGGCGTCCTACTCTCCCACAACCTCTCGGTTGCAGTACCATCGGCGCTGAAAGGCTT
>NZ_JACEIC010000002.1:1575668-3568698 GCF_013778305.1 Nocardioides agri | reverse complement strand
GCCGCCGGCGGTGCAGCGGCCGCGGCGGGCGCAGCGGCGGGCGCGGCGGGCGGCGCCGCCAGCGCCGCGCCCGGTGCGTGCGCGGCGTGCGGCGTGCGGCCGTGCGGCGAGCGGCCGGACGCGGACGGGGCCGGGGACGCGGCGGCGTGCGAGGCGTCAGCGGACGGGGCCGCCGCCGCGAGCTGCGGCGCGGCGTGCGGCTGGGGTGCCTCGGTCGGCATCGGCTTGGGCTCGACCAGCGGGGCCGCGATCGGGCGGAACGGCGCGAGCCGCGCGAGACCGACGAAGGCGTCCGTGCGCAGCCCGTGGGTCAGCACGGCGGCGCACGCGAGCACGACGACGATCGACGCGATGAACGGCGCGCGATGCTCGTGCCGCATCAGACCTCCCGGACAGACTCACAATTCTTGAAGAAGTCTCGGGGTCGCGCACCCGTCGCTCCAAACCCCAGGGCCGTTCTCGGACACAAATGGCCCGAAATGACTAGCCCACCCTGACCAGGGGCTAGTCGGGTGGGCGAGCGACGTAGCCCGGTTCGGCTACGAGCGGGCGGTCAGGCGGACTTCTTCTTCTTGGCCTCGGACTCGCGCGGGACCAAGGTCGGGGCGACGTCGTCGTTGACGACCTCCTGGGTGACGATCACCCGGGCGACGTCGCCGCGCGAGGGCACGTCGTACATCACGTGGAGGAGGACCTCCTCGATGATCGCGCGCAGGCCGCGGGCGCCGGTGCCGCGCTCCATCGCCTTGTCGGCGATCGCCTCGATGGCGTCGGGGGTGAACTCGAGCTCGACGCCGTCGAGCTCGAAGAGCTTCTGGTACTGCTTGACCAGCGCGTTGCGGGGCTCGGTGAGGATCTGCACCAGCGCCTCACGGTCCAGCTTGGAGACGCTCGCGATCAGCGGCAGCCGACCGATGAACTCGGGGATCAGCCCGAACTTGGTGAGGTCCTCGGGTCGCACCTGCGAGAGCAGGTCCTCCGCCTCGCGCTCGGCCTGGCCACGCACGTCGGCGGTGAAGCCGAGCGTCTTCTTGCCGACCCGCTGCTCGACGATGTGCTCGAGGCCTGCGAACGCACCACCCACGACGAACAGGATGTTGGTGGTGTCGATCTGGATGAACTCCTGGTGGGGGTGCTTGCGGCCCCCCTGGGGCGGCACCGACGCGGTCGTGCCCTCGATGATCTTCAGCAGCGCCTGCTGCACGCCCTCGCCCGACACGTCGCGGGTGATCGACGGGTTCTCGGCCTTGCGGGCCACCTTGTCGATCTCGTCGATGTAGATGATGCCGGTCTCGGCCTTCTTGACGTCGTAGTCGGCGGCCTGGATCAGCTTGAGCAGGATGTTCTCGACGTCCTCACCGACGTAGCCGGCCTCGGTGAGGGCCGTGGCGTCGGCGATCGCGAACGGGACGTTGAGCATCCGCGCCAGGGTCTGGGCGAGGTAGGTCTTGCCACAGCCGGTCGGGCCGATCACGAGGATGTTGGACTTGGCGACCTCGACGACCTCGTCCTTGCTGTGCTTGCCCGGGCCGGCGGCGCCGGTCGGCTGCAGGCCGGCCTGCACCCGCTTGTAGTGGTTGTAGACCGCGACCGCCAGCGACTTCTTCGCCTGCTCCTGGCCGATGACGTAGGAGTTGAGGAACTCGAAGATCTCCCGCGGCTTCGGCAGCTCGTCGAGACCGACCTCGGCGCCCTCGTTGAGCTCCTCCTCGATGATCTCGTTGCACAGGTCGATGCACTCGTCGCAGATGTAGACGCCGGGACCGGCGATGAGCTTCTTGACCTGCTTCTGGCTCTTTCCGCAGAAGGAGCACTTGAGCAGGTCGCCTCCGTCACCGATACGTGCCACGAGTGGTCATCCTCCGTTGTTCGAGGCCGTTCCTTCGGCCTCTGCTGCAGGGGCGGGGCCTCAGGCCCCTCCGACGGTACCGCGTGCCGTCCCCGGAGGGGACAGGACACGGCGGCCGGGTGCCGGGCGGCGCGGGTGCTCCGCCCGGCGGTAGGTCAGGCGAGAGCGGGTGCGCCCTTGCGAGACTCGATCACTGCGTCGATCAGACCGTACTCGACCGCCTGCTCGGCGGTGAGGATCTTGTCGCGCTCGATGTCGCGGCTGACCTGCTCGATCGAGCGGCCGCTGTGGTCGCTGATCATCTTCTCGAGCAGCTCGCGCATCCGGAGGATCTCGTTGGCCTGGATCTCGATGTCCGAGGTCTGGCCGAACGTGCCCTCGGTGTAGGGCTGGTGGATCAGGATGCGGCTGTTGGGCAGCGCCATCCGCTTGCCGCGGGCGCCCGCGCCGAGCAGGATCGCCGCGGCGGAGGCGGCCTGCCCGATGCACACCGTCTGCACGTCGGACTTGATGAAGTTCATCGTGTCGTAGATCGCCGTCAGCGCCGTGAACGAGCCGCCCGGGCTGTTGATGTAGATCTGGATGTCCTGGTCGGGGTTCATCGACTCCAGGCACATGAGCTGGGCGATGACCGCGTTGGCGACGTCGTCGGAGATCGGCGTGCCGAGGTAGATGATGCGGTCCTCGAACAGCTTGGCGTAGGGGTCGATCCGGCGGAAGCCGTAGGACGTGCGCTCTTCCCACTGCGGGATGTAGTAGTTCATCGGTCAGTCCCCTTGGGTCAGTTCTTGCGGGCCGGGCGGCCGTCGTCGGCTGCCTCGCGGGCGCTCTTGATCACCTGGTCGACCAGGCCGTAGTCCTTGGCCTGCTCGGCGGTGAACCAGCGGTCGCGGTCGGCGTCGGCCTCGACCTGCTCGCGCGGCTGCCCGGTGTGCTCGGCGATCAGGTCGAGCAGGATCTGCTTGATGTGCAGCGACTGCTGGGCCTGGATCTTGATGTCGGAGGCCGAGCCGCCCATGCCGGACGACGGCTGGTGCATCATGATCCGCGCGTGCGGCAGGGCGTAGCGCTTGCCCTTGGTGCCGGCGCAGAGCAGGAACTGCCCCATCGAGGCGGCCAGGCCCATGCCGACCGTGGCGACGTCGTTGGGGATGTAGTTCATCGTGTCGTAGATCGCCATGCCGGCGTCGACCGAGCCACCCGGGCTGTTGATGTGCAGGAAGATGTCGGCCTCGGGGTCCTCGGCGGACAGCAGCAACAGCTGGGCGCAGATCGCGTTCGCGTTCTGGTCGCGCACCTCGGAGCCGAGGAACACGATCCGCTCGCGCAGGAGGCGCTGGTAGATGTGGTCGTCGAGCCCGTTCATCCCGCCGCCGCCGTTGAGCTGCGGCGCGTGGGTGCCCGGGTCGGAGGCGGTGCTGGAGTACGGAGTCACGGAAGCGACCCTAGCCGCAACCGGCGACACATCCACGGCCGACACCGCCCTGTTCGCCGACAGCAGATTTCGGCCGGGATCAGCCTTCCGCCGCGGCCCGGAGACGGGCCACGGTCTGCGCCATCCCGGCCTCGAGCTCGTCGGCGTGCCCGGCGCCGCCGCCGAGGGCGAGCGGCGCGAAGATGCGCGAGGAGCGGGTCAGCCGGCCCGGCACCGGCCGCCGGTGCACGACCCGGGTCGAGGCGCCCTCGGGGCCGGCCGGCGCCAGCTCCCAGATCCACCGGGCGCCGCTCGAGGTGGTGTCCCAGGCCAGCACGCGGCCGGGCTCGAGCAGCGCGACGACGTTGCGCGTCGGCCACACCACGCCCTTGCGCCGGTTGATCCCGAGGTACCACTGCCCCACCCGCAGGCCGCCCCGCTTCAGCGGGACCATCCGCACCAGCTCGGGGCTCCACTCGGGCATCCGCGAGAGGTCGGTCAGCAGCGACCACACCGCGGCCGGCGGTGCGGCCACCTCGGCCTCGGCGCGCAGCTCCCGGCCGGGGTCGCTCATGCGAGCCACTCCACGAGGGCGCCGTGGACGGCGGGATGGTTGAGCAGGCCGAAGTGGTCGGTGCGCCCGACGTGCAGCACCGTCCCCTCCGGGAAGAGCGACCGCCCGTGCCGGCCCCTGCCGTACGCCGAGGCCGGGCGCACCAGCCAGTCGCCGACGACATGCCCGACGGGGTGCCGCTCGCGCCGGCTCAGCGTGGCCGCGACGAGGCGGTAGCGCGCGTGCGGCAGTGCCGGCACGTCCTCGGCGAGGCCGTCGACCAGGTCGTGCACACCCACCGAGCGCCAGTCGAGGATCCGGCCGAACGCCGCGGTCTCGGGCAGCCGGGCCAGCCCGCGGCTGCCCAGACCGATCCCACGGGCGATCGGCGCACCCAGGTGCGGCGTGCCGAGGGTGACGACGTCGGACACCCGCGCCGCCCACGGCTCCTCGGCGTCGCTGGCGACGGCGCCGGCCGCCCGGATGATCAGGCCGCCCATCGAGTGGCCCACGAGCGCGATCCGGGTGACCGGCTCGGGCCAGGACTCGACCAGGCGCTGCAGCGTCGCCGACAGCGCCGTGCCGCTCTCCCGCAGCGGCAGTCCGGTGTTGGCGCGCACGAGGACCGGCGTCCATCCCACGGCGGCGAGCGTCTCGGCGTACGTCGTCCCGGTGCGGTCGCGCCAGCGCTCCCAGTAGGACTCGTTCTCGCAGAGGCCGTGCACGAGGACCACGACCCGGCCGGTCGCGGCCGGGAACGCCGCCGCGAGGCCGTCGGCGTCGAGCGGCACGTCGCGACCGTCGACGCGGACCGCGGTCGGGATCGCCAGGCCCGGGCGCTCGCGCACCAGCCGGTCACCGATCAGGCCGTTGACGGCCGAGCTGACGAACCGGCCGCGCGGCCCGGCCTCCAGCCGGGGGCCGAGGTGGCCGAGGCGCGCCAGCCCGGCCGACGCCGCCCGGAGCCCGAGCGAGACGCTGCCGTGCACGGCCGCCGTGACCGGGCGGCCGGGGTAGCCCCCGAACCGGTCGGCCCACGCGTCGTGGGTGTCGCGGACGCTGCGCAGCACCAGCCCGTCGGCGACCTCCGCCGCCAGCGACAGCGCGTCGAGCACGCCGGGGCCTGCCGGAGGGGTCGCTGCGGCCGTCATGGCAGGGACCATACCGCGAGTACGTCCGCTGCCGGTGGTGGAAATGGCGCCGGCCCCCCAGGACGGGCCTGGGGGGCCGGCGTACGACGTGCGGCGTGGATCAGGCCTCGGCCTTCTCCTCCTCCGACTCCCCGGTCTCGCCGGTCTGCTCGGTCTCCTCGGCGGCCGCGGGGGCCTCCTCGGCCTCGGGCTCGCCGATGGTGCCGTCGGGGCGCAGGTTCTTCAGCTCGACCACGTTGCCGGAGGCATCCTTGACGACCGCGGTCTCGACGACCTTGGCCAGCGCCTTGCCGCGCAGGATCTCCTGGACGAGCTCGGGGATGTGGTTGTGCTCGAACATGTGGTTCGCGAACTCCTGCGGGTCCTGGCCGGACTGCTGGGCGCGGCGCACCATGTGCTCGGTGAGCTCCTGCTGGTCGATGCCGAACTCCTCGGCCTTGGCGATCTCGTCCAGCAGGAACTGGGCGGCGACCGCGTCGCGGACCCGGCGCTCGAGGTCGGCCTCGAACTCCTCCTGGGTCTGCTTCTCGTCCTCGAGGTACTTCTCCATCGTCATCCCGGCATAGGCCAGCTGCTGCTCGAAGCTGCTGCGGCGGGCGTTGAGCTCGTCGGTGACCATCGTCTCGGGCAGCGGGATCTCGACCTTCTCCAGCAGCGCCTCGAGCACGGCGTCGCGTGCGGCGGCGGCCTGCTCGAGACGGCGGCCGCGGCCGAGGCGCTCGCGGACGTCGTCGGTCAGCTCGGCGACGGTGTCGAACTCCGACGCCATCTGCGCGAACTCGTCGTCGAGCTCGGGGAGCTCCTGCTCCTGCACCTGGCTCACGGAGACGGCGACGTCGACGGACTCGCCGACCAGGTCGCCACCCACGAGCTCGGAGGAGAAGACCTTCTCCTCGCCGGCGGTCATGCCGACGAGCGCCTCGTCGAGGCCGTCGAGCATGCCGCCCCGCCCGACGCGGTAGGACATGCCGCTGACCTCGGCGCCCTCGACGACCTCGCCGTCCTTGGTTGCCTTGAGGTCCATCACGACGAAGTCACCGTCGGCGGCGGGGCGCTCGACGTCGATCAGGGTCGCGAAGCGCTCGCGGAGGGCCTCGACCTGCTCCTCGACGTCGGCGTCGCTCAGCTCGATGTCGTCGACCGACGCCTCGAGGCCGTCGTACGACGGAAGGGTGATCTCGGGCTTCACGTCGACCTCGGCGGTGAACTCGAGGGTCTCGTTGTCCTCGAACTTCGTCACCTCGATCTCCGGCTGCGCGAGCGGCTGGAGGTCGTTGGCCTGGAGCGCCTCGACGTACTTCTGCGGGATGACCTCGTTGATCGCCTGGTCGAGCACGGCACCCCGACCGACCTGGCGGTCGATGACGGCCGGCGGGACCTTGCCGCGGCGGAAGCCGGGGACGTTGATCTGCTGGGCGACCTTCTTGTACGCCGCGTCGAGGCTCGGCTTGAGCTCCTCGAAGGGCACCTCGACGGTCAGCCTGGCCCGGGTCGGACTCAAGGTCTCGACGGCGCTCTTCACAGGCTTTCTCCTCTTTGGTTCTGGTGTGTTGTGCGTCGGGGCGACAGGACTCGAACCTGCGATCTCCTGCTCCCAAAGCAGGCGCGCTAGCCACTACGCTACGCCCCGGCAAGTGGGGTCTCTGCCCCGCTGTGCACGGTGCTCGAGCCCTGCTTGGAGCGGATGACGGGAATCGAACCCGCGTAGCCAGTTTGGAAGACTGGGGCTCTACCATTGAGCTACATCCGCGCGCTCTGGCAGTCGTGCACGCACGGCAGCCCACAGCGGTGCAATCGTGCCACACCGCGCCCCGCGGACCCCAACCGGGACGGCCCGGGGTCAGCGACGGTGCACGAGCACCAGGGCGCGGTCGTCGTTGCGCGAGCCGAGCGCGTCGACCAGCCGGTCCGCGCCGCCGACGAACACGCCGCGCAGCAGCTGGTCGGCCTGGCCGAGCATCCGGTCGATGCCGAGCCCGATGTCGCGCCGCGGGGTCTCGACCAGGCCGTCGGTGTAGAGCATCAGCGCGTCGCCCCGGCGCATCTCCCCCGAGACCGCGCCGAACTCGGCGTCCTCGATCAGGCCGAGCACGGGCCCCTCGGACTCGTGGACCGACCAGCGCCCGGAGCCCGCGTCGAGGTGGGCGGCGGGCGGGTGCCCGGCCGTGCGGATCTCGAAGGCGCCGGTCTCGAGGTCCAGCGAGAGGTGGGCGGCGGTCGCGAACCCCTCCTCCCAGCCCTGCCGCAGCAGGTACTCGTTGGCCGCGGGCAGGAAGTCGACCGGCGCCAGTGCGCCGAGGAGCCCGCCGAAGGCACCGGAGAGCAGCAGCGCGCGGGTGCCGGCCTGCTCGCCCTTGCCGGACACGTCGACCACCACGACCTCCAGGCGTCCGCTGCCCGGCGGGCGGACGGCGACGACGAAGTCCCCGGCGAACGGCGTGCCGCCGGCGGAGCGCAGCGCGCCCTCGGCCAGCCAGTTCTCGGGCAGCGGGGGCATCCCGCCCTGGCTCAGGATCCGGTCGCGCAGGTCCACCAGCATCGACTCACCCTGGACGCCGGCGACCCCGAGGCGCGAGCGTCGGAAGGACGTCGTCAGCACGATGAAGCAGAGCAGGTAGAGGATCGTGATCGCGAGGACGATGCGGGGCGTGACCGGGTCCTGGCGCGTGATGCTCAGCATCAGCATCACCATCACGAACACCACGAACCACGGCAGCTGGCGCGGCCCCAGCAGCAGGCTGCCGAGCAGGAGCGGCACCATGAGCATCGTCATCGGCGCGTAGGTCGGCCAGACCAGGATCGTCGCCGTCACCGCGGCCGTGCCGACGACGAGCAGCGCGAGCGTCCGGCTGCCCCGGCGCACCAGCCGGTGCCGACGGACCACCCTGGGCCGCGGCCGGCGCGCGGTCCGGTCAGGGTCTGGGCGAGCGGTCATCATCGTCCGTCCTCGGCTGGGGTGGGCTCACTGTAGTGCTCGCGGGCGGTACCTGCGCTGGCAATGCCCACACCAGAAGAGGTTGCGCCCCTGGAGCTCGGCGGTGCGCACGGCGCGCCCGCAGACGTGGCACGGCATGCCGGTGCGGCGGTAGACGTAGACCTCGCCGCCGTGGTCGTCCTGGCGCGGCGGCCGGCCCATCGCCTCGGGGGTGTGCTCGGGCCGGACCGTGTCGATCCGGCCGGTGCGCACGCCCTCGTGCATGAGCTCCACGAGGTCGGCCCACATCGCCCGCCACTGCCCGACCCGCAGGGTGTTGCCGGGCCGGTAGGGGTCGATCCGGTGCCGGAAGAGCACCTCGGCACGGTAGACGTTGCCGACTCCGGCCAGCACCGCCTGGTCCATGAGCAGCTGGCCGATCGGCGCCTTGCTGCGCCGGATCCGCTGCCACGCCCGGTCCGGGTCGGCGTCCTGCCGCAGCGGGTCGGGTCCGGACCGGTCGACGATCGCGTCCCGGCCGGCCGCGGTCAGCAGCTCGCAGGCGGTGGCGCCGCGCAGGTCGGCGTACGCGAGCAGGTCGCCTGCCTCCCCCACCAGCCGCAGCCGCACCTGGCCGACCGGCGCCGGCACGACCGGCACCCCGGCGTGGACGTCGAGCTTGCCGTAGAGGCCGAGGTGGATGTGCACGAAGCGGTCGCCGGGGAACTCGACGAACAGGTGCTTGCCCCACGCCTCGGCACCGAGCAGCACCTGGCCGTCGACGAGCGCAGCGGACTCGGCGAAGCGGCCCTGCGGGCTGCTCGCCCGCACCGGGCGGCCGCCGAAGGTGGCGGTCAGCTCGCCGGCGAGGCGGTGGAGGGTGTGCCCCTCAGGCATCCGGGCGGACGGGGAGCGGCGGGAGCGCCCCGTCGGTCTCGTACGCCGAGAGCTGGTCGATGCGCCGCTGGTGCCGCTCGGCGCCGGAGAAGGGCTCGGCGAGGAACAGCTGGACGAAGCGCGTCATGTCCTCGAGCGAGTGCATCCGGCCGCCGACGGCGACCACGTTGGCGTCGTTGTGCTGGCGGCCGAGCAACGCCGTCTCCTCCGACCACGCGAGCGCGCAGCGGATGCCGGTGACCTTGTTGGCGGCGATCTGCTCGCCGTTGCCGGAGCCGCCGATCACGACACCGAGGCTGTCCTGGCCGGCGGCGCGCTCAGCGGCCACCGCCTCCGCCGCGCGCAGGCAGAAGATCGGGTAGTCGTCCTCGGCGTCGTACCAGAACGGGCCGTGGTCGACCGGCTCGTAGCCGTGGTCGGTGAGCCAGCGGGTCAGGTGGTCCTTGAGGTCGAGTCCGGCATGGTCGCAGCCGAGGTGCACGCGCATGGCGACATCCTCTCAGCCGTGCTGGCGGAGGAACCCGGCGACCTGTCGCACCAGCGGCTCCGCCGACGGGAACAGCCGCGGGTGCCGCCAGAAGCCGTGGAGCTGGCCGAGGTAGCGGGTCGCCACCACCTCGACGCCGGCCTCGACGATCCGGCGGGCGAGCTCCTCGCCCTCGTCGCGCAGCGGGTCGTGCTCGGCGGTGACGACGAGCGTCGGGGGCAGCGTGCCGAGCCGGTCGGAGAGCAGCGGCGCCAGGTCCGGGTCGCTGTGGTCGGCCGAGGTCGCGTACTGCTCCCAGTACCAGGCGCCCTCCCGCGGGTCGAAGCCGTCGGCGTGGGTGCGGTAGGACTCGAACCCGGCGGTCGGGTCGAGGAACGGGTAGATCAGCGCCAGCGCGGCGTACCGGCCCGGGTGGCGGAGCGCGTCGACGAGCGCGAGGTTGCCGCCGGCGCTGTCGCCGTGCGCCAGCAGCGGTCCGTCGAGCGTGCGCTGGGCCCACCCGCCGGCGGCGGAGACGTCGTCGACGGGCGCCGGGAACTTGTGCTCGGGCGGTCGCCGGTAGTCGACGCTCAGCACCCGCATCCCGCTGCGGTTGGCGAGCCGCCGCGCGCTGGCGTCGTGCACCTCGACGTCGTTGAAGACGAAGCCCCCGCCGTGCACGTGGACGATGCTCGTGCCGCTCGCGCCCTCGGGGGTGTACAGCCGGGCCGGTACGCCGTCGGCGTCGACGTCCTCGACCTCGGCGACGTCCTCGCGCGGCTCCTGGGCCGCCAGCGCACGCGCCTGCTCACGGGCGGCCACGACGTCGTAGTCCTCCGCCCAGACAGGGGTCTCCTCGGCGAACATCTCCAGCGCGCGGCGCGACTCGGGGAACAGCATGCGCGGAGGCTACCGGGCCGACGGCGCCCCGTCGGCCACCTCCGCCGACACGGTGGGACGACGAATCCCGGGTCCGGCGACGGGACGGTGCCACTTCGTGTGAGGATGCGCGGCATGCAGATCTCGCGGGCGCGCGCCGCCACCGCCGCGGCCTTCCTGACGCAGGGCATGGTGCTGCTCAGCCTCACCACCCGGCTGCCCGACTTCCAGGACCAGTGGCACCTGAGCGACGTCGAGATCTCGCTGATCCTGCTGATGATGATCCTGCTCGCCGGCGCCGGGTCCGTCGTCGCGGAGACGCTCGCGAAGCGCCGGGACAGCGCTCTGCTCCTGCGGGTCGGCCTGCTGGTCGTCGCGGTCTCCGTGGCCGCGCTCTGCCTGGCACCGAGCGCCGCCGTGTACGTCGCGGGCGTCGGCGCCTACGGCCTGGGCCTGGGCGTCGTCGACGCGAGCACGAACATGCAGGCGGTGGCGATCGAGCACCGCTACGAGCGGCCGATCCTGCCGTCGTTCCACGGCGCGTGGACCCTGGGCGGGGTGTTCGGCGCCGGGCTGACCTTCGCGATGTCGCACCTGCCCCTGGAGGCGGCGGCCGTCGTCGCGGTGGTCCCCCTCGTCGTCGCGTTCGCGCCGTTCCTCCCGCGCGACCACGGTCCGACGGAGCTGGCGAGCAAGGTCGCGGTCCCGTGGCGCCCGATCGTGCTTGTCGGCGTCGCGATGGTGCTGTTCTACATGGTCGACACCGCGGTGCAGACCTGGAGCCCGCTCTTCCTCGAGCACGAGTTCGACACCCCGAAGCGCTACTTCTCGCTCGCTGCCCTCGCCTACCTGCTCGTCAGCGGCGCGGTGCGGCTCGCGGGCGACCGGCTGGTCGCGCGGTTCGGTGCGGTGCTGGTACTGCGCGTCGGCGCGGTGATCGGGTCGGCGGCGCTCGCCGTGGTCGTCTTCTCCCCCACCTGGCAGGTCGCGGTGGTCGGGTTCGCCGTGCTCGGCGGCGGGGTCGCGGTCGTCGCCCCGCTGAGCTTCTCGGCCGCGGCGAAGATCGCGGGCGGCGACTTCGCGCCGGCGGTGCGGCAGGCGCGCGTCGACGCGGTGATCGCGCGCTTCAACCAGTTCAACTACGTCGGCGCCCTGCTCGGGTCGGTGATGACCGGGCTCGTCGGCGCCGGGTCGCTGCGGATCGGGTTCGCCGTGCCGATGGTGCTCGTGCTGGGCATCGTCCCGCTGGCGGCGGCGTTCGCGCCGACCGTCACGAGCACGGTCAGTGCACGCCAGCCATCAGCTTCCTGATCGGCTTGGTGAAGATCAGCACCGCGACGCCCACCGCGATCGCGACCAGGCCGATCAGCAGGAAGTAGCCGGTCTCGTCGTCGGGGTCGTAGTACTCCGCGAGCCGGCCCGACATGGCGGTGCCGAGCGCGATCGAGAGGAAGTAGAGCGCCACCATCTGGGTGTGGAACTGCTGCGGCGCCAGCTTGGTCGTCACCGAGAGACCCGGTGGGGAGATGAAGAGCTCGGCGAGCGTGAACACCAGCAGGACGCCGGCGAGCGCCAGCACCGAGACCGTGTTCTCGCCTGCCGGCAGCGGCAGGAACAGCAGGAACGCCGCACCCATCAGCACGGTGCCGATGCCGAACTTCACCGGTGTCGACGGCTGCCGTGACCCGAGCCGGGTCCACACGGCCGCGAAGACCGGCGCGAGCAGGATGATGAAGACCGGGTTGATCGACTGCACCCAGGACACCGGCATCGTCCACCCGCCGAAGTCGCGGTCCACGCGCTCGTCGGAGTAGACGGTGACGACGGTGAACTGCTGCTGGTAGAGCGACCAGAAGACCGCGTTGACGACGAAGAGCGGCACGAAGGACCACACCCGGCTGCGCTCCACCGCGGTGACGTGCGAGCTGGTCAGCATCAGCACGAAGTACCCGACGGCCGCGACCAGGGTGACGCCGATGACCCAGTCGGAGAGGTTGTCCGCGGTCATCAGGTCGACGGCGAGCAGCACGGCGACGACGACGATGAACGCCGCCAGCGCGCCGCCGTACTTCAGGCGCTCGGAGGGCGCGAGCGGGTTCGGGACCTCGCGGGTGACGTCCGGCAGCCGCTTGCGGCCGATGGAGTACTGCACGAGGCCGAGGGCCATGCCGATCGCGGCGAGCCCGAAGCCCCAGTGGAAGCCCTTGTTCTCCTGGAACCAGCCGGTCAGCAGCGGCCCGACGAAGGCACCGATGTTGATGCCCATGTAGAAGAGCGAGAAGCCGGCGTCGCGGCGCTCGTCGTCGGGCGCGTAGAGCGCGCCGACCATCGAGGTCGCATTGGCCTTGACCCCGCCGCTGCCCAGCGCGATCAGCGGCAGGCCGATGGCGATGCCGGCCACGTCGGGCACGACCGCCAGCGCGATGTGGCCGGCCATGACGATGCTCGCGGCGTAGAAGAGCGTGCGCTCCCGGCCGAGGACCCGGTCGGCGACCCAGGCGCCCAGGATCGTGGCCAGGTAGACCGCGCCGCCGTAGGCGCCGACGATGCCGGTCGCCGTGGCCTTGTCGATGCCGAGGCCGCCCTCGGACGCCGAGTAGTAGAGGTAGATGAGCAGGATGCCCTGCATGCCGTAGAAGCTGAAGCGCTCCCACATCTCGACGCCGAACAGGTTCGCGAGCGGCCGCGGCTGCCCGAAGAACCCCCGGTCGAGCTCGCCGGTCGGCGGTCCACCTTCCGCTGTGGAGGTCGTCATCCGACCACCGTGCCCAAGATCCGTGCCCGGGCACAAGAGCGTCAGCCGGTGGGCCCCGGCCAGTTCTTGTCCGGCACCGGCGTCGGCCGGCCGGGCTGCTCGCCGCCCCGCGCGTCGAGGTAGCTCTGCTTGGGCACCATCACCTTGCGGCGGAAGATGCACACGACGGTGCCGTCCTGCTTGTAGCCGATCGTCTCGACGTGCACGACGCCCCGGTCGTCCTTCGACTTCGACTCGAACTTGTCGAGCACGGTGGTCTCGCCGTAGATCGTGTCGCCGTGGAAGGTCGGCGCGACGTGCCGCAGCGACTCGACCTCCAGGTTGGCGATCGCCTTGCCGGACACGTCCGGCACGCTCATGCCCAGCAGGATCGAGTACACGTAGTTGCCCACCACGACGTTCTTGCCGAACTGCGTGGTCTCCACCGCGTAGTTCTCGTCGATGTGCAACGGGTGGTGGTTCATGGTGAGCAGGCTGAACAGGTGGTCGTCGTACTCGGTCACCGTCTTGCCGGGCCAGTGCTTGTAGGTCGCACCGACCTCGAACTCCTCGTAGCTGCGTCCGAACTGCATGCGCACACTCTGCCCGGCGCGGCGCCGTCGCGCACCGGTGCTACGCGTGGGTAATGTCACCCGCCGCCACCGTGGAGGCAAGGGTGGCGAGCAGGGCGTCGAGCAGCTGCTCGAGCCGGGCCGGCGGGAAGCGGCCGGGGTCGAACAGCGCCTGCACGACCAGCCCGTGCACCGACGAGGTCAGCAGGTCGATCGCGTCCTCCGAGCCCACGTGCGGGCGCAGCCAGGAGCGCCAGCGCTCGTAGCGCGCCGCCTCCCGGGCGCCCAGCGCCGGGTCCGCCAGGGCCAGCCCCCAGAACCCCACCCAGATCCGGCTCAGCTCGGCGCCCTCCGTGGTGGTCGGCAGCACGGCCAGCAGCCGGGTCCGGAGATCGGCGTGCTCGCCGAGGGAGGCGTCGGTGCGCTCGTGCAGCAGCCCCAGTGCGTGGTCGACCAGGTCGTCCCGGCTCCCGAACCAGTGGGTCACGAGACCGGTGGTGGCGCCCATCTCGGCGGCGACGGCGCGGATGCTCAGAGCCGGGAACCCGCCCGTCGCCAGGACCCGCCACACCGCCTCCGCCACGTCGCGGCGCCTCTCGTCTCGGTCGACTCGGGCGGGCATGGGCGCTACGGTACACAACAGTCGTTATGTACTCGAGGAGGCACGATGCTCAGCAGAGCGATCGGTGACGCGGAGCTCCGCGCGCTGGAGCCGTGGCAGGCCGCGGAGCTCGCGGCCTTCACCGAGCGGCACCGCGACCACCTCGGCCCGTGGCTGCCCTGGGCCCGCTCGGTCGTGGACGAGCAGACCGCGCGGGCCTTCCTGCAGCGGTACGCCGACGCGACCGCGGCGGACGGCGGCCGGATCTACGGGCTCTGGCGGGGCGGCGACATGGTCGGCGGCACGCTCTTCCGCATCTTCGAACCCCGGTCGGGGACCTGCGAGATCGGCGTCTGGCTGAGCCCGGACGCGACCGGCCAGGGCCTGGTGACGAGGGCCGTCGAGGCGATGGTCGAGTGGGCCGTCGACGTGCGCGGGATGCGCCGCGTCGAGTGGCGCTGCGTGCCGCAGAACGAGCCGAGCCGCGCGACCGCACGCCGGATCGGCTTCACGCACGAGGGCACGCTGCGGCAGGCCTTCGCGCACGACGGCCGGCTCTGGGACCTCGAGGTGTGGGCGCTGCTGGCCTCAGATCGCTGAGGTCAGCTGCCTCCGCCGCCCGCCTTGCGGCGGTGCATCTGCGGGGTGGCGCCGCCGGCGACCTCGGCGCCGTGCGCCTTCTCCTTGACGGGGCCGTCCTTGTGGACGCCCTTCTCCTTGTGGTTCTTCCGGTCCAGGGCCTCGCGCATCTTGGCCTTGAGGTCGTCGTTCGCGTTCGAGTCCGTCATCGTTCCTCCGCGAGGGTCGGGCCGGTCAGGTCCGTCCACCCTCGCATGCCCGGGCCGCCGCGTCGACCGCGTTTGCCGTGCGGGCCGGACGTATCCTCCTCGCCATGCGGGAGGACGGGTCGGACCGGGCATGGCCCGCGTGGGTCGACCACCTCGCCTCGATCCTCCTCGTCCTGGCCCTCGTCGCGGTGCCGGTCGCCCTGGTCGTCCACGGGCTCCTCTCCGGCGGCGACGAGCCCCGCGGCGGTGGCCCCACCCCGCCCGTCAGCACCGCTCCCTCGGCGCCGGTCTCATCGGCGCCCAGCCCCACCGGCGAGCCGCTCCCGAGCGCGAGCGGCGAGACCTGCGTGCCGGGTCCGCTCACCGACCTCACGGTCGTGTCGTTCAACATCGAGTCCGCGCACGGGCCCGACGGCAGCGTGCAGCTCGACCTGCTGGCCCGCACCCTGGCGTCCTGGAAGCCCGACATCGTGCTGCTCCAGGAGGTGGACAAGAACCAACTGCGCAGCGGGCGGGTGGACATGCCCGCCTACCTCGGCGAGCGGCTGGACATGAGCTCGACGTTCGGGGCCAACCTGGCCGGCCGGGCGGGCGGGCAGTACGGCACCGCGCTGCTGTCGCGCTACCCGATCCTGCGCGCCGAGAACTCACCGCTGCCCCGCCTCCCCGGCGACGAGCAGCGCGGCCTGCTGCACGCGGTGCTCGACGTCGACGGCACCCAGCTCAGCGCGTACGTCGTGCACCTGCAGCACTCCTCGACGCGCGCCCGGATGCGCCAGATCGACGAGGTCCGCCGGCTGGTCGCCGACGACGAGCTGCCCAAGGTCATCGGCGGCGACTTCAACGCCCATCCCGGCTCCCCGGTGATGACGGTCGCCCGGGCGATCGCCGCCGACACCTGGACCGCCGTCGGCACCGGACCGGGACTCACCGTGCCCCGGCTGGCGCCGCGCGGCCGGATCGACTACCTGCTGCAGGCCGGCCTCGTGCCGGTGGACATGCAGGTCCTGCTCCCGCCGCTGTCGGACCACCGCGCGCTCTGGGCGCGCTACGGCCTCGGGGCCAACGGCGACGTGTGCCTGCCGTCGTTCGGCTGAGGGCCGGAGCTAGCCCTTGAGCGCGTAGTCCTTGAGCAGGCTGCGGCCGATGATCATCTTCTGGATGTCGGAGGTGCCCTCGCCGATGAGCATGAACGCGGCCTCGCGGTAGAGGCGCTCGATCTCGTACTCCTTGGAGTAGCCGTAGCCGCCGTGGATCCGGAAGGAGTCCTGCACGACCTCGTTGCAGTACTCCGAGGCCACCATCTTGGCCATGCCGGCCTCGACGTCGTTGCGCTGGCCGGAGTCCTTCTTGCGGGCCGCGCGGACCATCATCGAGTGCGCGGTCTCGACCTTGGTGGCCATCTCCGCGATCCGGAAGAGGATCGCCTGGTGGTCGGCGATCGGCTTGCCGAAGGTCTCGCGCTGCTGGGCGTAGGCGACGCCGAGCTCGAAGGCCCGGTTGGCGATGCCGCAGGCACGCGCGGCGACGTTGACGCGGCCGACCTCGACGCCGTCCATCATCTGGTAGAAGCCCTTGCCGGGCTCGCCACCGAGGATCTGGTCGGCCGACACCTGGTGGCCCTCGAAGACCGCCTCGGTGGTGTCGACGCCCTTGTAGCCCATCTTGTCGATCTTGCCGGGGATCGTCAGGCCGGGCGCCGTCTCGCCGAAGCCCGGCTCCTTCTCCACGAGGAACGTCGTCATGTTCTTGTAGACCGAGTCGGCACCCTCGTCGGTCTTGACCAGCACCGCGACCAGGTTGGACGTGCCGCCGTTGGTCAGCCACATCTTCTGGCCGTCGATCGTGTAGCCGCCGTCGTCGTTCTTGGTGGCCTTGGTCTTGATCGCCGACACGTCGGACCCGAGGCCCGGCTCGGACATCGAGAAGGCACCCCGGACCTCACCGGTCGCCATCCGCGGCAGGTACCTGCGCTTCTGCTCCTCGGTGCCGTGCTTCATCAGCATGTAGGCCACGATGAAGTGGGTGTTGATGACGCCCGAGACGCTCATCCAGCCGCGGGCGATCTCCTCCACGCACAGCGCGTAGGTCAGCAGCGACTCGCCGAGGCCGTCGTACTCCTCGGGGATCGTGAGCCCGAAGATGCCGAGCTCCTTGAGCCCGTCGACGATCTCCTGCGGGTACTCGTCCGCGTGCTCGAGCTCGGTCGCGACCGGGAGGATCTTCTCCTCCACGAACGTGCGGACCGCCTTGAGGATCTCGGTCTGGTCCTCGGTCAGTCCCTCGGTCTGGCACAGGCGGCCCATCGCGTCTCCTCGTCTGCTGACAGCACTGGCGGTACTGCCGGGTAACCTACTCGGCCGGGCCGCCAGCGGCCACGTGAGGAATCGCACCCTCGTCGCCGTCCGCCCAGCGCCGCCGGCGACGGCTGCGCCAGTCGACCAGGCCCAGGGCGACCGCCCCGAGCAGGCCGAGCCCCGCCGCGGCGACGCCGGCGACCAGGCCGGGGGGCCGGAAGGTGACGTCGAGCGTGCCGGAGGTGTCCCCCGGCACGTCGACCATGAGCATGCCGATCTTGGTGCGGGAGACCGGGACCTCCTTGCCGTCGATCTCGGCGCGCCAGCCGGGCCAGCCGAGGGCCGCGAAGATCATCTGGCCGCCGTCGCCGGAGTCCGCGATCTCGACCTGCTCGTGGAGCGGCGCGACCGTCTCGGCGGCCCCGACCTCGATCCCCTCGGCCGCCCAGCTCAGCCGGGAGTCGGGCCACGGCAGCGGCTCGTCGCGGGTGAGCACGACGACCGCGTCGGTCTGCTCGGCGACGCTCCACCCTTCGGGGGTGTCCACGCCGACGGTCATCTCCGGCTGCACGACGACCGTGTCGATCTTCATCAGGTCCGCGACGGGGACGCCCGCGATCGGCGAGACCCGCCACAGGTTGCGGTAGCCGCACGGCTGGGTCAGTCCGTCGTACTCCATGCAGAAGTGCTTGTTGAAGACCCGCATGCCCATGCCGGTGTAGGCGTTGACCGCGTCGACGTCCGCGACCTGGTACATGCTGCCGGGCAGGAAGGAGTCCCAGGCGCGCACCAGCTCGCGCGGGTGCTTGGTCTGCAGCGGCTTGAGATCCGCGAACTGCATCACCCTGCCGTCGCGGTCGCCGAACCGCTCCTGGATCCCGGCGACGTCGTGCGGCAGGTGCCAGTAGCGCGAGGAGGCGTTCTCGCCGAAGGCGTAGACCTGCAGGCTGAGCACCAGGCCGGTGCCGATGATGCAGAGCGCAGCCAGGGCGGCGGTGGTCCTCTCCCAGAACCGCTGGCACAGCACGACGGCGGTCACCAGCACCAGGACCAGGACGACGCCCGCCGCCACCTGGCGCACGGCCGCGGGGTGCTCCGACCAGGCGAGGTAACCGGTGCCGAGGACGATGGCCAGGGACCCGAGCGCGCGGGCGCGGGCGTGCGAGCGGTGCAGCCCCTGGGTGAGCAGGACCGCGAGGGCCACCGCGACGCCGAGCCAGGCGTACTCGACCAGGCGCAGCGGCCAGCGGAAGAGCCACAGCTTCGAGGGGCCGAGGGTGAGCGCCAGGTAGACGACGGTGACGACGCCGACGCCGCTGAGCTCGCGCGCCCGGTCCCGGAGGACGCCGTACCGCAGCCAGGGCAGCAACGGGAGGACGAGCCAGGACAGGTACGTCGCGGGGACGGTCATCGGGCCGGTGATCGCGCGGATCCCGGGCACGTACGTCGGCGAGCTCAGGCCGAAGAGGTCGCCGAGCGCCGGGCGGAGCTTGCCGCTGTTCTCGATCAGCGCGCCCTGCGAGCGCACCGCGAGGTCGGCCGTGCCCACCAGCGGGAGGTAGACCAGCGGCAGGAACGCGGCGATGCACAGGCCGGTCAGCACCAGGCGCACGACGCCCGCCCGGTTGCGCGCGGCGAGGCCCTCGACGACGAGCGCGAACCCGATGACGACGACGGCGAGCGCGCCGTAGGGGTTGCCCTGCGTGACCACCAGGACGCCCACGAGGAACGCCCAGAACGGGTTGGTGACGCCGCGCAGGCAGCGGCGCAGCACCCACCACAGCCAGGTCGCGTAGGCGAAGGCCATCAGCCCGGAGGGCCACGAGCCGGCGTCCCAGTAGAGCGTGAAGCCGCTGAACGGCAGGGCCGTCGCGACGACGGCCGCGGCCCAGCGCGCCGCGCCGTACTCGCGCGCGAGCAGGTAGGTGCCCAGCGCGAGCAGCACGAGCACGACGGCCTTGACGACGAACGTCGCGAGCATCAGGTCCGAGGTGGACGACATCCCCAGCCAGACCAGCAGGTTGATCGGGTTGTAGATGCCGTAGAGGGCCTCGGCGGCGTAGTTGCCGCCCGCCCAGGCGTCGGGGTCGAGCCACGGCGGCCACTGTCCGGAGCGCACCATCTCCCCGAGGTGGAACCAGGTGGGCGCGAACTGGGCGGCGGTGTCGCCGCGCTGGAAGAAGTAGGGGTGGGCGAGGTAGGGGATGCTCGCGTACGCCGCGGTCACCACGCACACCACCAGCGGCCACAGCCACCGGGCGCGGTCCCGCCCGGGTGTCTCGGTCGTCGTCATCGATCCTGCTCGTGGAGGTGGGCGTCGTGGTCCGGTCCGAGGTCGACCGTGATCGGGGTGTGTCGGGGCCCCTCGCTGCTCTCGCGGAGCAGGAAGAGCGGCCGCCGCTTCGTCTCCGCGTAGATGCGGCCGAGGTACTCGCCGATGACGCCCAGCAGGATGAGCTGGACGCCACCGAACCCGGTGACGGCGCAGATGATCGTGACGTAGCCGGGGGCGCTGTTGCCGTGCACGATCGCGTCGACCAGCACCCACGCGGCGTACCCGATCGCCACCGCCATCACGACCAGGCCGAACCAGATCGACAGCCGGAGCGGGCGGTAGTTGAACGAGATGACCCCGTCGAGGCCGTAGTTGAAGAGGTCGCGCAGCCGCCACTTGGTGGTGCCCGCCTCGCGGGAGACGTTCTCGTAGTCGACGACCGCGGTGGGGAAGCCGATCCAGGCGAAGAGGCCCTTGGAGAAGCGGTTGGTCTCCCCCAGCGACAGCAGGGCGCGGACGGCCTCGCTGCTGAGCACCCGGAAGTCGCCGACCCCGTCCTCGAGCTGCACGTCGATGAGCCGGTTGATCATCCGGTAGTAGAGGCGCGAGAGGAACGTGCGCACCGCCGGGTCCTGGTCGCGGGTCCGGCGCGCGACGACCTGCTGGTAGCCCTGGTCGAGCAGCGGGACCATCTCGGCGAGCAGCTGCGGCGGGTGCTGGAGGTCGCCGTCCATGATCGCCACCGCCGCGCCGCGCGCCTGGCTGAGCCCGGCGAGCATCGCCGACTCCTTGCCGAAGTTGCGGCTCAGGGCGAGGTAGCGGAACCGCGCGTCTGCAGCGTGCACCTCGCGGAGCATCTCGAGGGTCCGGTCGCGGCTGCCGTCGTCGACGAGGATCACCTCGAACGACTCCGCCACGCCCGGCAGCACCTCGCCGAGGACCTTCACCAGCTGCGGGAGGGACTCCTCCTCGTTGTAGCAGGGCACGACCACCGAGAGCGCGACGGCGTGGTCACCCGGCCCCCTCACTGCTGCCTCGCCCGGTGGTCGGACTCGAGCAGCGGCACCAGGCTCTGCTCGATCTCGGCGACCTGGGCCTCGAGCAGGACGGCGAGGCGGGCGCCCTCGTCGACGGCGACGGCCAGCGACTCGACGGCCTGGCGCTGGCGGATCGCGTCGGCCAGGCCGGTGCCGTGGGCCGCCCGCCGCAGCAGGTCGGCCGGACGACTCACACCGACTCCTGGTGGTAGCGCCGCAGGGCGCGGATCGTGACCTCCGGGTCGCGGTCGCCGATCGGCAGCAGCAGCTCGGTCACGACGTCCTGCAGCGCGGCGACGCGCAGGTGCAGGGCACGGTCCGCCGCGACCTGCTTCTCGAGCTCGGCGATGCGCTTCTCGTTGGCCTCGGCGCGGTGGCGGAGGTAGGGCGCGCTAGTGCGCTGCGCAGCGGTCTTCGCCGCCCGGCGCAGCCGGCCACCCTCCGCGCCCGGCTCCGCGGGCGCGGCGCTCTGCGACCGCTCGCGCACGAGCAGGAGCAGCTGCGCGATCGTGTCCAGCGCGACGTCGAGGAGCTCGCTGTCGGTGACGTCCTCGGGCGAGCGGCCGGTGCCCTCGCTGGGCTCGAGGTCACCGAGGTCGCCGCGTACGTCGTACCCCGCGGCGCCGACGCGCTCGACCGAGGCGCCGGCCTGCCGCTCGGCGTCCTTGAGCTGGCGGTCGGTGATCCGGATCGGCTCGGAGTCGAGCGGGGCGAGCACCCGGTGGGCGAGGGTGTCGCGCAGCCACTTGGCCTGCTCGCGGCTGCCCTCGATCGGCGGGCCGATCCGCTCGTTGACGCGGCGCAGCAGCTCGGCGGCCGTCACTCCGAGGGACTCGTTCACGAGGCCCACCCCCAGATCCAGGTTGGTCGTTGTCGCGGTCAGGTCGCAGGCGGCGGCGAAGCGGTGCCAGAGCTCGTCGGGGTCCCGGCGCGTGCGCGGGACGGTGACGACGTGCACGTGGTCGGCCGGCAGGCTCGCCCCCCACCGCTCGGCGACGCTGGCCGGGTCCATGGTGCGCCAGCCCCACTCCCGGCGGGGTCCGGCGCTCTCCCGGGCCGGGCGCCACTGCGGCAGCGGCGTGGTCAGCCCGAACTTCAGCCGCTCCTGCCAGGCCGACGGCACCATCTTGCCGAAGTCGCGCGCGGTGATGACGACGTGGACGTCGAGGCCGGCGAGGTCCGCGAGCGCCCGCTCGGCCTGCTCCCGCGTCGCCGCGGAGAACAGCTCGTAGCTGAGCACCGCGGCGGGTCCCTGCCACGCCCGGATCTGCGCGACCAGGCGCTCCCAGCTGCGCGCCTGGCGGGGGCTGAGGGTGCGCACGCGCGGGTCCTCGCGCACCGCGAGGGCGGCGTGCACCCGGTCGACGTGCTGCTCGCCCACGACCAGCACCCCGGCGGCGGCCAGCGCCTCCCGGTTGTGGTCCAGGACGCGCTGGAGGTAGGTCGTGCCGGACTTGGGCGTGCCGACGTGGAGGTAGACCCGCTCGGTCATGCCCTCTCCTCTCCGGCAGCGGACCCGCGCTCGGGCCACTCGACGACCATTCTCCACTCGGCGGGGGGTCCGCCGCGGCGGGCCCGCTCGGCCGCCTCGAAGCCGGACCGCTCGACGACCCGGCCGCCCGCGGCGCGCACCTGCTCCTCGGCGGCGGCCGGCGAGAACGGGTAGACCCTGCCGGCGCCGTGCCGCTGCGACCACTCGTGCCCCGCCGCGCGGTGCCGGGTCACGCCGCCGACGTAGGCGCGCCCGCCGCGGCGCAGGCCCATGCTGGCGAGCAGCCAGAACGCCTCGAGCCCGTCGGGCTCGAGCGTCTCGAGCACCCGGTGCGCGACGAGGACGCGGTCGCCGAGCCGCCGCGACATGCGGGCGCCCCGGACCAGCACGTCGCGCCGGTCGTAGAGGTTCAGCGGGTCCACGCGGGCGCTGGGCATCCGCTCTGCGGCCCGCACGAGCGCCGCGGGCAGCGCGTAGTCGAGACCGAGGACCTGGCGGCCGTCCGCGGCGTACCGCCGCAGGTCGGCGCCGCCGCCGGGCCCGACCTCGATCACGGCGGTGTCCGGCGTGATCTGGCCGCAGACCCACTCGGCGAAGTCGGACGGCGCCGCGTCGGACGTAGCCGCGGTGGCGTTGAAGTGCCGCCAGTCGCGCCGCCCGTGCATGAGCGACCCGAACCAGCCGTGGAACCGGTCGACGACCTCGGGACCGGGCTGGTGCTGGAACGACGGGTCCGGCACCTTCCAGTTCGGCCCGTAGGAGACCTCCAGCAGCTTCGCCGGGTCGGCCGGGGCGGGCAGCATCCGGCCCTCGAACTCGATCTCGCGCAGCGGCAGCAGCGCCTCGCGCGGCACCGGCGCCCGCACGGTGGCGGTCTCGTAGAAGAGGCCGTCGAGGAAGAACGTGATGTAGATGTCGATGCCCGCTGCCGCACCGTCCGGTCCGCGGAAGCGGACCGTGATGAAGCTGGCGCTGGCGTGGGTCACCCGCATGCCGGCGCGCCGCAGCGCGCGGGCGATCCGCCACAGGTCCGCGGACATGGCGGCCGGCGTGCTCGCCGTGCTGAGGAAGCACAGGTCGATGTCGGAGTCGTGGCCGATCGCCCGCCCGCTGCGGGCCGCGCCCAGCAGGGTGCCGAACGCGATCCAGCCCTCCACGCCGCAGTCCTCGCGCATCACCCGCAGGATCTCGGCCGCCCGGTCGGTCATCGCGTGGACCACGGAGGGGTCGCGGGCCTCGAACGGGCGCTGGAAGAGCCCCCACTTGTCGACGATGATCGGGGTGCCCTGGGGGTCGACGAGGCGCAGCCGCTCGGTGCTGGTGCCGAACTGGTGCTCGCCGGCGTAGATCTCCTTCGCACCCGCGACGATCCGCACCTCGACCCGCCCGTCGAGCAGCCGCTTCATCCGCTTCGGCCACGCGACCGTGGGCGCCTCGGAGGACGCGCGGTCGACCGAGAACGACCACACGCGACGACCGTCGAAGAGGACGTCCCCCGATCCGCTGAATCCGGGAGCGAGGCGGATGCCGGTGTCGTCGACGTGCACCGCTGACCGCTTGGTTCCTCGCCCCACTACATCCCTCGGCGTCGACTTCTGGACGCGCGCACTCTACTGCACCGAGAACGGCACGTCGTGAACGCTGTGGTCGGTCGTCCGCCGGACCTGGGAGCCCTGGCTGATCGCGATCTGGCCGAACGCGCCGACCGAGCCGAAGATCCAGTCGACCCGACGCCCGGCCGGTGGCTTGCACGACCCGTTGTTGCTGCCACCGAGGGCAGCCCGGAGCTTGGTCTTGCCGGTGACCTGGCAGAACACCCGGTGGTTGTCGTTGAGGTCACCGGTCAGCAGGATCGGCAGGCCGTCCTTCTGGAGCTTGCGGATCGTCCTGATGATGATCGCGGTCGCCCGGCGCCGGTCGGACTCCATGGACCCCGGCGAGAAGTGCGCGTTGATGAAGTAGAGCTCCTGGCCGCTCGCGTTGTTGCGCAGCCGCACGACCGGCTGGGGCCGCGGCTGGTTGCGCATGAACGGGATCGTCACCGTGTCGGTCCAGACCGGAGTCCAGTCCGCGGTGCGCCACATGATCGACTGCGGTGCGCCGGCGTAGCCCATGCTCGTGCCCGGGAAGAACGTGTACCGGCCCTCGGTGGCGGCGTTGAGGGAGGTCACCTGGTCCGGCTGGATCTCCTGCAGCCCGACCAGCGAGCCGTCGCGCGAGGTGATGAGCGAGGACGCCCACTCCGAGCGGATCCGCCCCGGAGCCCAGTCCGGGCGGTCGCCCGTGGGCGCGGTGTGCTGGCTGCCGAGCAGGTTGAACGTCATGACCTTCGCGGTGAAGGACTTCTTCGCCTTGCGGCGGGCCGTCGCCGACACCGCCGGACGGTCGCCGATCTCGCTCTCCACCTGGGCGGCCGGCGAGAGGCGCAGCGCCACCGCGCCGCGGCGTACGACGTCATGCGCACGCGCCGCATCGGCGGAGGAGACAGCGGCGGACCGGGCCGTCGGCGGGGTGCCCGAGGCGCCCAGCTGGCCGGCCTCGTTGCTGCCCCAGCACATCGGCACCGGGCCGGCCAGGCCGCAGGCGTGCATCCAGCCCGAGGTGAGCGAGGTGAGGGCCGGAAGCGCGCTCGCGAGCACCGGCACAGCGCTCCCGACGTTGGTCCCGGTGCCGAGCTGGCCGTAGCGGTTGCCGCCCCAGCACCACGTCTGCGCGCCGCTGTTGAGCGCGCAGGTGCTGGCGTCGCCCGCGGAGACGGAGGTCCACACCTGGCCGGCCCCGACGGGCTGCGGCGACCAGGCGTCGTCGAGGGTGCCGGTGCCGATCTGGCCGTCCTTGTTGATGCCCCAGCAGGCCATCTCACCGGCGCCGGTGACGCCGCAGCTGTGGCCCCACGACGTGGAGACCTGGCGCCAGTTGGTCGCCGGACCGACCTGCACCGGCGCGGTCTGCACGCCGGCGGTGGCGTTGCCGACCTGCCCGAAGGTGTTCTGCCCCCAGCACCACATCGTGCCGTCGCCACGCACTGCACAGGTGTGCCAGCCACCCGTGCTGACGTCGAGCCAGCCGGCGCCCGCCGGACCGACCAGGACCGGCCGCGCGACCAGCCTCGAGGTGCCGCCGGTGCCGACGGCGCCCCGGAGGTTCTGGCCCCAGCAGTAGAGGTCGCCGCCGGTCGTGATCGCGCACGTGTTGAACCAGCTCGTGCTGACCTTGCTCCACGCGGTCCCGGGCGAGACCTGGCGCGGCTTCTTCTGCGGTGCGGTCTTGTCGATGCCGAGCTGGGCGAAGTTGTTGAGGCCCCAGCACCACAGCGTGCCGTCGACCTTGATGCCGCAGGTCGAGCCACCGCTGGTGCTGATGCTCTGCCACCCGGTGCCGGCGACCGCGACGGGAGCGGCGCTCCCCGCGGTCGTGCCGTTGCCGAGCTGGCCGAACTGGTTGGCGCCCCAGCAGGTCGCCCCGCCGCCGCCGTCGGTCGCACAGGTGACCTGGCCACCGGAGCTCACCGAGGTGGCGCCGTCGGAGACGGTGAGGACCACCTGGCCCGAGTGGGGGGTGGTCGCCGGCGCCGTGCCGGCGACGGTGTAGGTGATCGCCCACTGGCCGCGCGTCGACACCGCGCCGCTCAGCACGCCGGTGGGCGACAGCGTGACGCCGGGCGGCAGCGCGCTCGTCGCCGTCCACTGGGCGCCGGGCCGGGTGGACGCCGTGGCGTCGGCCTGCAGGGCGATCTGGATCGGCGCGTCGACCAGGGCGGCGCGCACGGTGATCGCCGGCTTCGGCGCCGGCCACCGGCGGGCCCGGTCGAGGACGGCCGCGCGGACCTTGGTGACCGTCGGCGTGCTGCGGTGGTAGCGCTGGGCGGTGGCCACCGCCGGGCGGAACGCGGTGCGGCCGGGGGCACACACCAGGTCGCCGGTGGTGCAGATGTTCCAGACGCCGAACGTGTCGCTGGGCGCCGGTGGGGCGTCGACCTTGCGTCCGAGACGGACTTCGATCCCCTTGCGGTGGCCGGGGTCGGAGATCAGGACGCCGGCGACGATCCGACCGCCGTAGGGGCGCTCGCGCAGCGTGCCGAGCGCGCCGTGCACCGCCCGGGCGCCCTGGGCGTAGCCCACGAGGACGAACTGCTGCTCGGGGCACGACGTCGCCGCGGCGTCGAGCGTCGCGATGACCGCCTTCCGGGCCTGCGGGACCGGGGCCAGCCAGCGGCGCAGCGACGCCTTGCGGATCGAGTCGGCGGCGGGCTTCCCAGACAGGTGGCGGGCGGTCAGCGTGGCGAGCTTCGGCGTACGGACCGCCAGGCGCTTCTCCTGGACCGAGCGGCCCCGGCCGAGCTGGCGCGCGTAGGTGCCGGCGAACCGACCCACGGCCGGCCCGAAGGTCTTGCCGCGCTTGGGTCCCTGGCCGTTGCCGTCCACGCCGACGAGCAGCACGTCGGCGCACGACGAACGGCGCGCCGTGGGACTCGTGGCTCCCACCTCGTCTCCCGCCTCGACCGAGGAGGAGGTCGCTGCGAGCAGCGACGCGGTCAGCGCCAGGACCAGCAGTGATGCGGCCCCGGCCTTCCGGAGGTGGTGACGAGTCCCGAGAGTCACAGTTCCTTCTTGATCAGTGCGTAGGGGTCAGGGGCAGTGCTGCCGACGCGTCGCTCCATTCCACCCTCGACGGCGTCGTCGACGCCGCTGGCGACGCCGATCCTCTCCCGGCCCCAGGACGTGGGGCGGTGGGTGAAGAGGAAGTCGATCCACTTCATGTAGGTGCGGTTGGGCTTCGGCTGGGTCAGCACGCCGATCACCTCGTCGCTGGCGAGCGAGACGGGCGTCCAGTTGGCCGAGCCGTTGATCGTGAGCGTCGCGTCGGTGTCGCCGTCGTAGACGCCGCGGACCGCGAGAGTCTTCATGTGTACATAGCGGTCGTAGATGCCGTCTTCGTTACGGTCCCAGGCGAGGTGGGTCAGCGGGATCCCCCCGCGACCGGCCTCGTGGCGCAGGATGCGGAGCACCTCGTTGCCGAACATCGCGTAGACGATCCGGATGTCGCACCCGCGGCGGTGCATCTGCGCGAGCCGGTGGGCGATCGCGATGCCGCGGTCGCCGTACATCGCGGTCTGGGCGATCCGCATCTTCGTGCGGCCGTGGCTGCCGCGACCGGTGGCACCCTTGCACCGGATCTTGTCGAGCACGTCCATCACCGGGTCGGTCTTGGGGGCGGCCTGCCCGGCGTACGGGTAGAAGACCGAGGTGAACGGGCCGTGGGCCCAGAGGCGGTAGCCGCCGCCCGCCGGCTTGTGGTCGACGACCATCTCGTTGAACACCGACAGGAACTCGGCGTACTCGTCGGGGTGGTTGATGCGGGTGTAGACGTCGTTCCACTGGATGTCGGCCGCCAGCTCGGTGGCGTTGTTGGACCCGTAGATCACGACGTTCTCGGCCTCGCCGGCCTTGGAGAAGAGGAAGAACTTGGTGTGCGCGATGCCGTGCGGCCCGCGGCACGCGCCGCGGCACTGCCGCAGCCAGCTGCGGCGCTCGAGCTTGCGGTGCCCGTTGCCCTTCTTGAGCTCGCGGTAGAGCCGGGCGGCGTCGGGGTTGGGGTTGTCCTCACGCCAGTTGGAGCGGTCCATGACGATCTGGACCGAGACGCGGCGCTTCTTGGCCCGCAGCAGCGAGGTCGCGATGTTGGGGCTGCGCACGTTCCACGAGGCGATCCGGATCTCCTCGCCACGCGGGACGCTGTCGATCGTCTTCACCAGCTTGCGGATGATCGCGCGGCGCGCGGCCGTGCCGCCGTAGGGGTTGTTGAAGGTCGCCCCGGCGGCCGGGGTGTACTTCGGCGGCTTCGGGTGCTTGGGCTTCGCCGACGTGGCCGACGACCCGCCGAGCACGACCAGCATGCCCGCCACCAGGAACGGGACGAGGACGATGGCGATCTTGCGTGGACCTTGGTGGCGCAACTCTGAATCCCCCTACGACTCGTCAGCCCGAGGTCAGTGGTGCACCGTGTCGCTCGAGCAGCGCGGACTCGTGTCGAGCGGCCGCTCGACACGAGGGCTTGCCGCCCGCACGTTCGCGCAGTCCCCGCGCCCGACACTGTAACTAACGGCTACAGCCGATCCGAATCGGCGCGCCCGGGAACAGTGGGACGGATGTGACTCGTGTGGTCTAGGCCGTGCAGGTGGCGCGGGCCTGCCGGAAGTCCGGATCCTTCTGCAGCGGACCGTCCGCCTCCGAGATCACGTGGCCCGGGACCGCCCAGAACCGGTCGCCGTAGGTCACCAGCACCGCGCCCATCGAGCAGTGCTGCGCGTCCGCCGGGACGGCGGTGCCCCCCTTGGCGCAGCCCTCGTACGGCTTGGGCAGGTCGGCCCCGGCGACCCAGGTCTCGCCGCACGCCGGCCACGAGGCGGGGACCGGCGTCTCGCTCGGCTTCTCGACAGAGGGGCTCGGCTCCGGCGTCTCGGACTCGGTGGCGGCAGAGCTGGTGCTGTCGGTCGCGGCCGGGGCGCCGCTCCCGTCGTCGTCGCCGCATCCCGCGGTCAGTCCCACGCAGAGCGTGCCGGCGGCGATCAACCCGAACGCGCGCACCAGAGCACCCATGTGCCCACGCTAGCCCATGGCCGCGCGGCGCAGCGGCGCTAGCGGAGGATGCCGCGGTTGTCGAGCCCCACGTCGGCGTAGAGCAGGAAGTGGTCGCTGGCCGCCGCGAGGGAGGCACCGTCCTGGACGTAGCCCGAGAAGCCGACGTCCGAGGTGCCCATGATCCAGTCGACGCGGCGCGGTTGCGGAGGCAGCTGGCAGCCGCCGACGCCGCTGCCGCCGTTGGCAGCGACCATCTGCGCCTCGACCGCGACCCGGCAGAAGAACTCCTCGTGCTCGTTCATGTCACCGGTGATGAAGACGGGCAGCCCGGTCGACTTCAGCTGGTTGATGAGCGCGATCTCGGTCGTCGTCGCGGCGTCGCGCTGGCCCTCGAGCTGCTTCGCGGAGTTGTGCGTCGTGATGACGTAGAACTCGCCGCCGTGCTCGCGGTCGCGCAGCCGCACCCACGGCAGCGGGATGGTCTGGCTGTCGAACACGTAGGAGACCGACCCCGTGTCGACGAGCTCGAACTTGGACTCGCGCCACATCACCTGGAGCCGCTGGCCGTTGTTGCCGAGCGCCTGGACCGGCCACATGCCGTAGCCCGGCATGCCGCCCTGCAGCGCCCCGATCTGGTCGTCCTGGACCTCCTGGAGACCGACGACGTCGATGCCCCGCGAGGTGACCAGCCTGGCGGTGATGCCGGCACGCTGGGGGCCGGGACCGTAGCCGCCCTGTCCCCTCGTGTGCTGGCTGCCCAGGATGTTGAGGGTGCCGATGCGGAACGCCGAGGTCCGCGGCAGGGACTCGTCGATCCCCGGCTGCGCCGCCCGGCGCACCTGGCGCTGGACGATCTTGCGCTCGGCGCGGATGCGCTGCCGCTTGATCTTCGCCTTGTCCAGCTTGATGGTCTGCGCCGGGACGACCTCCTGCGGCGTCGCCGAGGAGTCGGGCTCGGTCGTCGCGGGACTGGAGGAGGAGGCAGCGGCGGGACTCGCGTGCGCCGGGTCGACCACGGCGTTGGACGCGTCCTCGACGGCGAGGTCGACGGCGTCGCCGTCAGCGGCGCGCACGCCGGCCAGGACCGCGATCACCAGGCCGAGGGTGACGACTGCACCGACCGTGGCGCCCAGCGCGTCGACGCGCTCGCGGCGTCGGCGGCGGGCGGCCGCGTGCTTCGACATCGAGCGCGATCCTCCCGCATCCCCGAAGGTGTCATCTGCCTCCAGGATCGGCAGGTCACCCGGAAGACTTGAGGGGTTCACTGTAGCGAAGTCGCTCACCGGCTCCCGCATCGCCGGGGGTCCGGCCGGTAGCGTTCGTGGTCGTGAGCACCACCCCCGTCCGCGTCTACGCCGCCCGCCTCGTCGGTCTGCCGATCTTCGACCCGCAGGGCGACCAGGTGGGCAAGGTGCGCGACCTCGTGGTGGCAGTCCGCTCGGAGGTGCACCAGCCGCGCGTGCTCGGCCTCGTGGCAGAGGTCTTCGGCCGCCGCCGGATCTTCGTACCGATGACCCGGGTGACCAACATCGACAGCGGGCAGGTCTACACGACCGGCCTGCTCAACATGCGCCGCTTCGAGAAGCGGCCCACCGAGACGCTGGTGATCGGCGAGATGTTCGACCGTACGGTCACGATCTCGGGCAGCGACGTCACCGGCACCGTCTACGACGTCGCCATGGAGCAGGCACGCAACCGCGACTGGGTGATCTCCCGGGTCGCCATGCAGGAGGCGGCCAAGGGACTGCGACGCCGCGGCCAGACCCACGTGGTGGAGTGGCGCGCGGTCCAGGGACTGACCGGTCGTGAGGACCAGCAGGGCGCGACGCACCTGATCGCGGCGCTCAACGAGATGCGGCCCGCGGACGCGGCGAACATGCTGCACGACCTGCCCCACGAGCGCCGCCGGGCCGTCGTCGCGGCGCTCGACGACGAGCGGCTCGCCGACGTCCTCGAGGAGCTGCCCGAGGAGGACCAGGTCGACATCCTCGAGCACATGGACTCCGAGCGCGCCGCCGACGTCCTCGAGGAGATGTCGCCCGACGACGCCGCCGACCTGATCGCCGACCTGCCGCCGGAGACCGCCGCCACCCTGCTCGGGCTGATGGAGCCGGAGGAGGCCGAGGACGTGCGCCGGCTGATGTCGTACGTCGAGAACACCGCGGGCGCGATGATGACGCCCGAGCCGGTGATCCTCGGCCCCGACGCGACCATCGCCGACGCCCTCGCGCACGTCCGCAACCCGGAGCTCACGCCCTCGCTCGCGGCCCTGGTCTACGTGTGCCGCCAGCCGCTGGAGACGCCGACCGGCAAGTTCCTCGGCGTCGCACACATCCAGCGACTGCTGCGCGAGCCCCCCTCCACCCTGGTCGCGGGCGCCCTCGACGACTCGATGGAGTCGCTGCGGCCCGAGGCCAGCATCGACGAGGTGGCCGCGCACCTGGCGACCTACAACCTGGTCGCCGCCCCGGTCGTGGACGAGAACGGGCACCTGCTCGGCGCGGTGACCGTCGACGACCTGCTCGACCACATGCTGCCCGAGGGCTGGCGCGACCGGGCGGTCTCGAAATGAGCGACCGGACCCCGCGCCTCGACACGCCCCAGGACGTCGGCCGCAAGCCGCTCGTCCGCCGCCCGTCGTACAACTCCGACGCCTTCGGCTCCTTCGCCGAGCAGTTCGCGCGCTACATGGGCACCGCGCGGTTCCTCATCTGGATGACGGCCGTCGTCGTGTTCTGGGTGCTCTGGAACACGACGGCGCCGGTCGACTGGCGGTTCGACGACTACCCCTTCATCTTCCTGACGCTGGTGCTCAGCCTGCAGGCGTCGTACGCCGCCCCGCTCATCCTGCTCGCGCAGAACCGGCAGGAGCAGCGCGACAAGGTCATCGCCGAGCAGGACCGGCAGGCCAACGCCCGCGCCCACGCGGACATGGAGTTCCTGGCCCGCGAGGTCGCGTCGCTGCGGATGGCCGTCGGCGAGGTCGCGACCCGCGACTTCCTGCGCTCCGAGCTGCGGCTGCTGCTCGCCGAGCTCGAGCGTGCGCAGGGTCACGCCCGTGAGGACGACGCGGAGGCGGCTGGCGGCTGAGCCCCCCGTAGACTCGGGGGACCATGTCTACGCCGCTCCTCGACCAGGTCCGATCCGCCCTCGCCACCGTCAACGACCCGGAGATCAAGCGGCCGATCACCGATCTCGGGATGGTCGACTCCGTCGAGGTCGACGAGTCGGGCGCGGTCCGGCTGACCGTGCTGCTGACCGTCGCCGGCTGCCCGCTCAAGGACACGATCGACCGCGACGTCAACGCCGCGGTCCGCACGGTGCCCGGGGTGACCGACGTCGACCTCACGCTGGGCGTGATGTCCGCCGAGCAGCGCGCCGGCCTCAAGGAGATCCTGAGCGACGGCAGGGCGCAGCGGGAGATCCCGTTCGCCCAGCCCGGCTCGCTGACCAAGGTCTACGCGATCGCCAGCGGCAAGGGCGGGGTCGGCAAGTCCTCGGTCACCGTCAACCTCGCGATCGCGCTCGCGCAGCAGGGCCTCAAGGTCGGCGTCGTCGACGCCGACATCTACGGCCACTCGGTCCCGGCGATGCTCGGCGTCGCCGACCAGCGGCCGACCCAGGTCGACGACCTGATCATGCCGGTGCCGACGCCCAGCGGCGTCTCGGTGATCTCGATCGGCATGCTCAAGCCGCGCCGCGACCAGGTCGTCGCCTGGCGCGGTCCGATGCTCGACCGGGCGCTGGTCCAGATGCTCGCCGACGTCTACTGGGGCGACCTCGACGCGCTGCTGCTCGACCTTCCCCCGGGCACCGGCGACATCGCGATCTCGCTCGGCCAGCACCTGCCGGGTGCCGAGGTCGTCGTCGTCACGACCCCGCAGGAGGCCGCGGCCGAGGTCGCGGAGCGCGCCGGCACGATGGCGTCGATGATGCACCAGCGCGTGGTGGGCGTCGTCGAGAACATGAGCTTCCTCCCCTGCCCGCACTGCGCCGAGACCGGCACCGAGCACCGCCTCGAGATCTTCGGGTCCGGCGGTGGCGCCCGGGTCGCCGAGACCCTGTCGGCCCGCTTCGGGTACGACGTGCCGGTGCTCGCCCAGATCCCCCTCGACGTCTCGCTGCGTGAGGGCGGGGACGCCGGGAAGCCGATCGTGGAGGCGGACCCGACCGCCCCGGCGGCCGTCGCGCTCAGCGCGATCGCGACCCGGCTCGCCGGCCGCGGCCGCGGACTCGCCGGCATGCAGCTGGGCCTCACGCCGTCCAACAAGTTCTGATCCAGTAGGTTCGCCTCGTGTTCGGTGTGGGCTTGATGGAGATCTCGGTGATCGTCGTGGTCGCCATCCTCGTCTTCGGTCCCGACCGGATCCCCGACCTGGCCCGCCAGGCCGGCCAGATCGCGCGGCAGGTCCGCCGGATGGCCAACAACGCCCGCGACGAGCTGCGGGCAGAGCTCGGCCCCGAGTACGCCGACCTCGAGCTGCGCGACCTCGACCCCCGCGAGATCGTCCGCCGGCACATCGCCGAGGCGCTCGACGAGGAGGACGAGCCGGTCCCCGCGCGGCGCGGGCTGCGCCCGCTCGACGAGGGCGAGGTCCCGCCGTACGACGCCGACGCGACCTGACCGATCTGATCCACGGTCTGGTCTAGGGCCGGCTCTGCACCGCCGCCAGCGCGGCGTAGGGCACCAGGACCGGCTCACCCGCGAGGGTCCGGACCTCGACGAAGTCGGCGCCGACCCGCTGCACGGTGCCCTCGACGCGCCGGCCGTCGTCGAGGTGGACCACGCACTCCGCGCCGCCGTCCGCGACCCGGCGCAGCGCCGCGCCCAGGCCGAGGCGGGCGACGGGTGACCAGGCGGCCTCGGGGAGCGATCGCGCCGACGCGCCGCGCACCGCCGTGACCGCCGCGAACGGCAGCACCCACTCCCCCGCCGGCCCGGCCAGCAGGCACCATCCGGTGCCGACGCGCTCCAGGGTGCCGGCGACCGCGCCGACGCCGCGGACGTCCATGCCGACCAGCTCGCCGACCGACGCCATCAGCCGGCTCGCGAGCGTGACCTCCTGGTAGGCCGACCGGCTCCGGTCCGCGACCTCCGCGCCGCGCTCGGCGTCGTAGGCGGCCTCAGCCTGCTGCTCGAGGTCGTCGAGGACCTCGAAGAGGTCGTCGTCCCACGCCATGCCCGCACCCTGCCCCGGGCCCTGTGGACGAAACGTTGACTTCGTGAGCAAGAAGGCGTTTTCTGAGGCAAACAAACGCAAACGCAAGCATTGGATCTCGGCCATGGTTGCTCACCCACTCGACCACCCCGCCCCGGCGCGCTGCGCCGCCGTCGCGACCGCGACCACCGCCGCGCTGAGCGCCCTGCTGTGCTGGCTGCTGCCGGTGCTGACCGCCCCGGCCCATGACCTCGACGGTGCGCTGACCCGCGGCGGGGCCGGGGTGGCGCTGCTCGCGGCCGGCTGGCTCTGGCTCGGGACCCTGCGACTCGTTCTCGCCGCGCATGGGGGGCGCGGCGAGCACGCTCCTCCCCGGTGCGGGCTCCCGGCCCCGGTGCGCCGGCTCGTGCTGGCCGCCTGCGGGGTCGCGCTCTCCGGCTCCCTCGCGGCCGCCGCCCAGGCCGGCCCCGCCGCGCCGCAGCACGACGGCAGCAGGCTGCCCGTCCCCGACCGCGCGGCCACCGCCGACCACGTCGTCGTCCTGCCCGGCGACTCCCTGTGGTCGATCGCCGCCGACTCCCTGCCGGCGGGCGCCAGCGACGCCCGAGTCGCCGAGCGGTGGCCGCGCATCTACGCCCTCAACCGCACGGTGATCGGTCCGGACCCGGACCTGGTCCAGCCCGCCCAGCGCCTGGCCCTGCCGCCGCGCTGAGACTCTCGGAGGTACTCGCCATGGCTCTCCCGCTCCGCCCGCCCGTCCCGGTCGCCACCGTGCAGGGCACGCTCGCGCTCGACCTCGAGCCCCGCCGGTCGGTGCCTACGCTCGCGCCGGTCCCGCACCGTGGCCCGGTCGCGGAGGTGGTGCCGATAGACCGCCGGCTGCGGCGCGGGATCGAGGACTGGAGCCGCACGTACGCCCAAGCCGCTGTCGAGATCGTGGGCGGCGACCGGCCCGTCACCCAGCTGCTGCGCTGGAGCTCCCGAGAGGTCTACGACGACCTCGAGCGGCGCGCCCTGCTCGTCGCGCGCGCCGGCAAGCACGAGCCCGGGCACGGCCGGGTCCAGCCGGTGCGGCCGCGGGTGCAGGCCGTGCACGCATGCTTCCTGTCCGCCGACACGGTCGAGGTCAGCGTGCACGTGCGCTACGGGCCACGGTCCCGGGCGATCGCAGCCCGATTCGAGCAGCGCGCCGACCGTCGCGGTCGGCACTGGTGCTGCACCGCGCTCGAGTTCGCCTGATCAAGCGCCTGTCACGAGATGCGGGCCGTCAGTCCCGTCGGGCCGCCGGGGCGGCCGTGGCACTGCTTGTACTTCTTGCCCGACCCGCAGGGGCACTTGTCGTTGCGGCCGACCTTGGCGAACTCGTCGTCCTCGACGGTCTCGGTGCGGACCGCGGCGGCCTCGCCCGTCTCGTCGGGGGCGGAGTAGGCGAGCTGCTGCGGCTTCGCCGGTGCCTCCAGGCCCTTGGCGCGGATGTGCGGCTGCTCCTCGGAGCGCAGCGTGCGACGCATCGGCTCCTCGACCTCGGCCTCCTCGACCTCGTCCTCCTCCTCGACCTCGATCTGCACGTCGAGGTTGAACAGGAAGCCGACCGACTCCTCCTTGATGCCGTCCATCATCGCGCCGAACATGTCGAAGCCCTCGCGCTGGTACTCGACCAGCGGGTCGCGCTGGGAGTAGGCACGCAGGTAGATGCCCTCGCGGAGGTAGTCCATCTCGTAGAGGTGCTCGCGCCACTTGCGGTCGAGCACGGAGAGCACGACCCGACGCTCGAGCTCGCGCATGACCTCCTCGCCGATCTGCTCCTCGCGCCGGTCGTACGCCGCGTTGGCGTCGGCCTTGAGCGCCTCGACGAGCTGCTCACGCTCCAGGTGGTCGACGCCACCGGCCTCGGCGACCAGGGCCTCGCGGTCGAGCGAGATCGGGTAGATCTGGCGCAGCGCGGTCCACAGCGCGTCGAGGTCCCACTCCTCGGCGTACCCCTGCGTCGCGCCGTTGACGTAGCCGGTGATGGTGTCGTCGAGGAACGTGCGGATCTGGTCCTGCAGGTCCTGACCCTCGAGCACCGCACGGCGCTCGGCGTAGATCACCTTGCGCTGGCGGTCCATGACGTCGTCGTACTTGAGCACGTTCTTGCGCGACTCGAAGTTCTGCGACTCGACCTGCCCCTGCGCGTTGGCGATCGCGCTGGTGACCCGCTTGTTCTCGATCGGGACGTCGTCCGGGATCTTGAGCACCTGGAGCACCCGGTCGACCCAGTCGGACTTGAAGAGCCGCATCAGCTCGTCCTGGAGCGACAGGTAGAACCGGGACTCGCCCGGGTCGCCCTGACGGCCGGAGCGACCGCGCAGCTGGTTGTCGATGCGCCGCGACTCGTGGCGCTCGGTGCCGACGACGTAGAGGCCGCCGAGGTCGCGGACCTCGTCGTGCTCGGTCGCGACCTGCTGCTTGATCCGCTCGACCATCGCGGGCCACGCCTCGTCGTACTGCTCGGCGGTCTCGCCGATCGGCTCGAGCCCCTGCTTGCGCAGCTCCTCGTCGGCGAGGAACTCCACCGAGCCGCCGAGCATGATGTCGGTGCCTCGACCCGCCATGTTGGTCGCGACGGTGACGGCGCCTCGGTGGCCGGCGAGGGCGACGATCTTCGCCTCGTCGGCGTGCACCTTGGCGTTGAGCACCGAGTGCGGGATGCCGCGCTTGCGCAGCTTGACCGCGAGGTGCTCGGACTTCTCGACCGACACGGTGCCGACCAGCACCGGCTGGCCCTTCTCGTGCCGGGCGGCGATGTCGTCGACGACCGCGTCGTACTTGGCCTCCTCCGTCCGGTAGACGAGGTCGGCCTGGTCGAGGCGGATCATCGGCTTGTTGGTCGGGATCGGCACCACGCCGAGGCCGTAGATCTTGTCGAACTCCGACGCCTCGGTCATGGCGGTGCCGGTCATGCCGGAGAGCTTCTCGTAGAGGCGGAAGAAGTTCTGGAGCGTGATCGTGGCGAGGGTCTGGAACTCCTCGCGGACCTGCACGCCCTCCTTGGCCTCGATCGCCTGGTGCAGACCGTCGTTGTAGCGGCGCCCGGCGAGCATGCGACCGGTGTGCTCGTCGACGATGAGCACCTCGCCGTCCATGACGACGTACTCCTTGTCGTTGCGGAAGAGCTCCTTGGCCTTGATCGCGTTGTTCATGAACGAGATCAGCGGCGTGTTGACCGAGTCGTAGAGGTTGTCGATGCCGAGGTGGTCCTCGACCTTGGTGATGCCCGGCTCGAGCACCGAGATCGTGCGCTTCTTCTCGTCGACCTCGTAGTCGACGTCCTTGTCGAGCTTGCGGACGATCTTGGCGAACTCGGCGTACCACTCCACCTCGTCCTGCGTGGGACCGCTGATGATCAGCGGCGTGCGCGCCTCGTCGATGAGGATGGAGTCGACCTCGTCGACGATCGCGAAGTGGTGGTCGCGCTGGACGCAGTCCTCGATGGACCCGGCCATGTTGTCGCGCAGGTAGTCGAAGCCGAGCTCGTTGTTGGTGCCGTAGGTGATGTCGCAGTTGTACGCCGCGCGCCGCTCGTCGGGCCGCATCTCGGGCAGGATCACGCCGACCGTGAGGCCGAGGAAGTTGTGGACGCGACCCATCTGCTGCGACTGGTACTTCGCCAGGTAGTCGTTGACCGTGACGACGTGCACCCCGCGGCCGGTGAGCGCGTTGAGGTAGGCCGGCGCGACGGCGACCAGCGTCTTGCCCTCACCGGTCTTCATCTCCGCGATGTTGCCGAGGTGCAGGGCCGCGCCACCCATCATCTGGACGTCGAAGGGGCGCATGCCCAGGACCCGGCGGGACGCCTCACGCACGGTGGCGAACGCCTCGGGCATCAGGTCGTCGAGCGACTCACCGTCGACCAGCCGCTTCTTGAGCTCGTCGGTCATGCCCCGCAGCTCGTCGTCGCTCATCGCGACGAAGTCGTCCTCGATGGCGTTCACCGCGGAGGCCACGGCCTCGAGCTGGCGCAGGATCTTGCCTTCGCCGATGCGGAGGATCTTGTCGAGAATCGCGGGCACGTGGATCCAACTTCCTCAGGTGTTGCCGACGGGATGTCGCGGGCTCGCGCACAAAGAGCGAGCGGCGCCACTCTACCCAGCGCCACCCAGACGCCGTAGCGGTGTGGTCCCATCCGCGCCGGTCCAAGTATTCGCGTGAATGGCCATTGACATCAATCGCACTTTTGGCGTCAATGGTCATTGTCATGAAATCAACGCGCCGCTACACGATGACCGCCCGCGCCGAGGCTGTGGGGCGCACCCGCGAGCGCCTGCTCGACGCGGCCGTCACGCTGGCCGAGACCCGCCTGGTCTCGCAGATCTCCCTCGACGACATCGCGGCCGAGGCGGGGGTCAGCGTGCAGACCCTGCTGCGGCACTTCGGCAGCCGGGCCGGGCTCATCGACGCCGCTCGGCAGCACGCGCTGGCCACCGTCGGGGAGGAGCGGCGTACGCCGGTCGGCGACCCGGACGCGGCGGTCCGCACCGTGCTCCAGCACTACGAGCGGCGGGGCGACACCGTGCTCTCCATGCTCGCGCAGGAGCACGCCGACGCCGCGACCAAGGAGGTCACCGACGCGGGCCGGGCCTTCCACCGATCCTGGGTCGTGGCGGTCTTCGAGCCGCTGCTGCCCTCCCCCGGCCCGGCGCGCGAGGAGCTCGTCGACCTGCTGGCGGTGGCGACCGACGTCTACACCTGGAAGCTGCTGCGCCGCGACCGCGGGCTGAGCCTGGCCGCCACGGAGCACCGGGTCCGCACCCTCGTGGAGGCACTCCTGTGAGCACCATCCTCTTCGTCACCTGGGACGGCGGCGGCAACGTCCCGCCCGCCACCGCGCTCGCGCACGAGCTGGTGCGCCGCGGCCACACCGTCCGGTTCCTCGGCCACGCCTCCCAGGAGGAGGCGCTGACGTCCGACGGGTTCGCCTTCGTGCGGCCCCGGCACGCCCGCCGCTTCGACTCCGCCCGCGACTACACGCCGCTGCGGATGCTCGGCGTCTTCGCCGACACCGGGATGGGCCGCGACCTCCTCGACGCCCTCGCCGTCGAGCCGGCCGATCTCGTCGTCGTCGACTCGTTCATGTTCGGCGCGATGGACGCCGCGCGCCGGGCCGGGGTGCGGTACGCCGTGCTCGAGCACATGTACGCCGCGGCGTACCGGGCGGGCATCCTCCGCGGGCCGATGGGCCTCAACCTGCGACTGCGCCGCCTCGGCCCCCAGCAGGCGCTGGACGGCGCCGCGCTGCGACTGCTGATGACGCTCCCCGAGCTGGACCCCGCGCCGGCCGCCACCAACCTGAGCCAGGTCGGACCGGTCGCGGCCTGGTCGCCCCGGGTGGCGAGCGAGCCGACGATCGTCATCGGGCTCAGCACGTTCGGCTACCCGGGCATGACCGGCGTGCTCCAGCGGCTCGTCGACGCCAGCGAGGGCCTGCCGGCCAGGGTGCTGGTGTCGGCCGGGCCGACCATCGACCCCGCGACCCTGCGCACCCGGCGGGGCGTGGAGGTGCACCGCTGGCTGGCGCACCGCGACAGCCTGCCGGGAGCGTCGGTGCTGGTCACCCACGGCGGCCACGGCTCGACGATGGCCGGGCTCGCCCACGACCTGCCTCTGCTGGTGGTGCCGCTGGACGGCAAGGCCGACCACGAGGTCGTCGGCCGGAGCATCGAGGCCTCCGGGGCCGGCCGGACGGTCTCGCGTCGCGCCAGCACCGGCGAGCTCCACGAGGCCCTGCGGACGCTGCTGGAGGTGCCGGGCTACGCGACCGCGGCGGCCCGGCTCGGCACGGCGATCCGGGCGACCGACGCTGTCGCTGACGGCGCGACCGCGCTGGAGGCGCTCAGCAACGGAGCAGCGGAGCCAGGTCGCCCCGCGGCTCGACCGTGACCGTGTCGAGCTGGAGCCAGTCCCGGAGCCGGCGCAACTCGGCAGAGAGCTCCTCCGCTGTCTCGGCGGGCGCGTCCGGCTCGGCGTAGGCGCCCTTGACGACGAGGCGGCCCTGCTTGCGGTCGGCCTTGAGGTCCACCCGGGCCACGATCCGGTCGCCGAGGAGGAAGGGCAGCACGTAGTAGCCGTGCACGCGCTTCGCCGCCGGCACGTAGATCTCGATGCGGTAGTGGAAGTCGAAGAGCGCCTCGGTGCGCGCCCGCTCCCACACGACCGGGTCGAACGGGCTCAGGAGCGCCCGGGCGTGCACCCGGCGCGGCAGCCGCGCGTCGCGGTGGAGGTACGCCGCCCGGCGCCACCCGCGGACGTCCACCGGCACCAGCTCGCCCTCCTCGACCAGCTCGGCGACCGCGGTCGCCGCCTCCGCCGCGCCCATCCGGTAGTAGTCGCGCAGGTCCTGCACGGTCGCGACGCCGTGGGAGCGCGCGGCGCGGCGCACGAGCTCGCGGTTGGCCTCGTCGATCGCCGGCGTCGGCTGCGCGAGCACGTCGGCCGGGATGACGCGCTCGGGGAGGTCGTAGCGGATCTCGAACTGGCTGTTGCGGCCGGCGATCGCCACGACACCCGCCGTGTAGAGGTAGTCGAGCATCTTGCGGGTCTCGGACCAGTTCCAGCCCCAGTTGCCCTTCTCGCGCGGCAGCCCGTCGTCGAGGTCGCGGGCGGTCGACGCGCCCCGGTCGGCGATCTCGGCCAGCAGGCTCTGCTCGAGACCGTCGTCGCCGACGACGAAGCCCCACTTCCCGCGCTGGGCGCGGAACTCGGCCATGCGGTGCTGCATCACCGGCCAGAGGTCGACCGGCATCAGCGCCTGCACGTGCGCCCAGTACTCGACCAGCCGACGCGGCCGCTCCTCGGACGCCCGGCGCAGCAGGTCGGGGTCGTAGGGGCCCATCCGCGAGTAGAGCGGCATGTAGTGCGCGCGCTGGAGCACGTTGACCGAGTCGACCTGCAGGACGCCGGTGCGCTCGACCGTGCGCTGCAGGGTGCGCATCGTCGGCGCCGCGTGCGGCTTGTCGAGGAAGCCCTGGGCGGCCAGCGCGACGCGGCGCGCCTGCGCGACGCTCATCGACTCCATGGCGCGAGGCTAGAGGAGGGCCCCGACAGTCACGGCAGGTCGAGCAGCTTCTCCTTGACGGCGTACATCACGGCCTCCATGCGCGAGTGGAGCTGGAGCTTCTCCAGGATGTTGCGCACGTGGTTCTTGACCGTGTTGTCGCTGATGTAGAGCTCCTTGGCGATCTCCCGGTTGTTCATCCCCTTGGCCACCAGGCGCAGCACCTCGAGCTCGCGCTCGGTGAGGCGCAGGCCGGCGGGGTGGTCGCGCTCGGGACGGGACATCTGCTTGAACTCGTCGATCAGCTTGACCGCCATCGAGGGGCTGATCAGCGACTGCCCGTCGGCCACGACGCGGACGGCCTGGGCGACCTCCTCGATCGAGGAGTCCTTGAGCAGGTAGCCCGCCGCCCCGCTCTTGACCGCCTCGTAGAGGTCGGCCTCCTCGTCGGAGACCGTCAGCATCACGATCTTCGCCGACGGGACGGCCTCCTTGATCGCCAGACACGCCTCGATGCCGGAGCGCTTCGGCATCCGGATGTCGAGCAGGACGACGTCGGGAGCGCTGCGCTCGGCGAGGGAGGTGCCCTCGATCCCGTCGCCCGCCTCGCCGACCACCTCGACGCCGGGCTCGGCGTTGAGCAGCATGGTCAGGCCGCGTCGGAAGAGCTCCTGGTCGTCGACCACGAGCACGCGGATCGGCTCGCGCCCGAGGTCTGCCATGAGTTCCGCCACAGCCGCATCATGACACGAGTGGGCTTCCCCGCGCGCCTACGCGGGTGGCGGCGAACGCCGCGGGATGGCCCGGACGGGCCAGCCCGCGGCCTCCGGTCGCTCAGGAGCCGCCGTCGAGCTCCAGGGAGATGACGCCGTAGTCGTAGCCACGGCGCCGGTAGACGACCGCCGGGCGCTCGCTCTCCTTGTCGACGAAGAGGTAGAAGTCGTGCCCGACCAGCTCCATCTCGTAGAGCGCCTGGTCGAGCGTCATGGGCGTTGCCGGGTGGGTCTTCTCGCGGACCACGAGGGGGCCGTCGCCGGTGACGGTGATGGGGCCGACCTGCCGCTCGAGGGTGACGACGTCGTCCTCGTCGGCCGCGAGGGCCGTGCCGTTCGCAAGGGCCTGACCCACGGAGATCGGGGTCTGCCGGCCGTGGTGGACCCGCCGCCGGTCGGCGGCGCGGCGCATCTGCGAGGCCATCTTGTCGAGTGCGAGGTCGAGAGCCGCCATCTTGTCGGCGGCGCAGGCCTCGGCGCGCACCACAGGTCCCTTGGAGAGTGCTGTCAGCTGAAGTCGTACGGCGCGGTCCGACTGGCGCGGGTTGCGTTCCGTCTCGACCTCGACGTTCATCCGGATGATGCGGTGGTCGTGCTTCTCCAGCCTCGACACCTTCTCCTCGACGTGACTGCGAAACCTGTCAGACAGCTCGCAGTGACGACCCGTGACGACAACTTCCATGTGAACCTCCCGATTGCGTGTGCTGGTCGGTGGTGAGAGGAGTCCGTCCGGCCGACCTGGTCTTCGACCCCACAATCGCCTGCTGGGGCTCTCGCAGCTTCTCTGCCACTACTGACCCTCTCCCGCCGGGCGTCGCATCTGACGACGGAGGCGAGGCAGGACTTACCACTAAGCCGCACCGTGATCCCACGCCCCGCTGCGAGAGCAGCGCGTGGTTACGTGGACCGCTTTGCCTGCGACTGGCATCGGCTTGCCGACCGGGCACCCGGCGGAACCGGGGCGCCTGGACGACGCAACCACGGACCCGGACGGACTCCATGACCTGACGTTACGCGACCCCCCAAGAAGGTGAAAGGGTCATCCGGCCTGCGGTACGGAACGCCGCCGGGTGGCCGCCACGGCGGCCACCGCGTGGACCTCGATCCCGACCGCCTCGAGGGCCCGCTGGGCCTCCCGGGCCGTGGCGCCGGTGGTCAGCACGTCGTCGCACACGACCACGCGGGCCTGGGTACGCCGGGCGGCGAGCCGCCGCACGAGCCCGGTCGGGCAGTGCATCGAGCCGGCCAGGTTGGCCGCGCGGGCGGCCGCGTCGAGACCGGCCTGGTCGACCACGCCGGGCCGGCTGCGCAGCAGCGGCCCGGCGACCGCGTCGATCCCCGTCCGACGCAGCAGGGCGGCCGCGCCGGCGGTGATCCGGCGGGTCGGGTCGTGGCCCCGGGCCCGGGCGCTGCCTCGCCGCGAGGGCACCGGCACCAGGACGAGCGGCCCGGGTGCGGCCTCCTGGGCGGCCGCCGCGACCGCGACGGCCAGCAGCCCGGCCAGCGGGCCGCGGAGCGCCAGCAGCCGGCGCTCCTTGTGCCCTAGGAGCAGGCCGCGCACCGCTCCGTCGTACGCCGTCGCCGCCCAGGGCTGCACGAGCCCGGGCGGCACCGGGTCGGGCCAGACCGGTCCGGCCGTGGCCAGCCCTGCTGCCAGCTCGGCGACGCACCCCGCGCACACCAGCCGGCCCGGCCGGGCGCAGCCGGCGCAGCGGCCGCCGAGCAGCAGGTCGACCGCTGCGTCCGAGATGAGCACCCGTCGATGTCACCATCGCGCGCGCGGCCGGCTCAAGGGCGGCGGCCGCGCCTGTGGATCAGCCGACGTACGTGAGCGCCTCGGTGCCCTTGGGGATCGGGATCGGCGACCGGTCGGAGCCGGCGAGGTTGATCATCCACTTGCGCCGGAGGCCGAGGAGCGGCTCGTCCTCGGAGGGCGAGCCCGCGAGTGCCTGGAGGTGGGCACGCACCGTGGTCCCGCTGCCGTCGGGCGCCGGGGAGCCGTCCACGGACGCCACCCGCACCTGCACGAGGTCGGTGGTGCCCGGGAAGGGGCTCAGGATGGCGAGCACCGCCGGCGATCGCCACGCGATGTCCCGGACCGGCAGGTCGCTGCTGGGCTCCCCCGCGATCGGCCGCGCGCGCGTCGCCCACAGCACCCGACCGCCGTGGCTGTGCGCGATCCGCGACACCAGCACCACGTCGCCGGCCGGGCGTCGGACGACGGCGATGAGCCGGGTCCCGTCGCGCGAGACCACGAAGCTGCGCACCCGTTGGCCCGTCACCCCGGGCACCTCCACGGCGCGGTCGACGCCCTTGTGCACCCAGGACACGACGGCCCCGTCCGCCCCGCGGTCGACGACCCACATCCGCCCGCCCGCGTCCCACGCGGGTGGGAGCAGGTCGCGGGCGCCGCTGACCACCGTCTGGACCCGCGCCTCGCGGGTGCCGCTGACCGGCGCCTGGAGGACCGCGGTGCCATCGGTGGTGACGCCGGCGGCACTGGTCGCCCGGACGCTGACGCCGACGCTGCGCAACCCGAGCGGCTCCGCGCCCATCGGGCCGCTCACCGCCTCCAGCGTCGAGCTCGCGCCGGATCCCAGCAGCCCGTCGTGCAGGCCGTAGAGCAACGGGCTCGCCTGGAAGCCGGCCGGGTCGTACTCGGCGCCGTTGTTGACGCTGTAGGCGTTTGAGCCGCCGGGCAGCGCCAGCGGCTCGCCGTTGATGAGGACGCGCAGGCCCGTGATCGACGGGTCCTGGCGCAGCGTCCAGGCGAGCTGGACCATCATCAGCTCGATCCGGTCGGGCGAGAGGATGCCCGCGTCGCCGGTCAGCGCGATCTCCGCGACGCCCTCGTCGTCGATCGGGACCGAGAGGTTGCTCAGCCCGTCGGGGATGAAGCTCTGCACGACCTTGTCGAGGTCGGCGCCGGGCCCGAGCAGCAGGGCCTGGGTGAGCGCGCTGGCGAGCCCCTTGCCGTTCTGGACGAACACCGGCTCCGGCGCGAGGATCTTGGCGGTCGGGTCGAAGAAGTAGAGCGAGACCGGCTGGTAGCGGTTGGCGAACCAGGTCTCCGGGACGATCAGCGCGTTCGGCGCGTGGTCGATGCGCCACTCGCCGTCCTCGAACGCCATCGGGAACTCGATCGTGTGCTGGCGCCGGGGCAGCTGGCCCTGCCACGCCCCGCGCGCGTCGAGGAGGTCCGGGTCCTCGAGGGTCAGCGAGACGCCGGTGCCGGCCTCCTCGATCCGCGGGGTCCCGACGTAGGTGATCGTGTCCTCGGGCCGCCACGCCTCGGCGGCATCCTCGCTGAGGAACTCCCGTGCGGTGATCGTCTGGATCGGGGTCGCGGTCATCGCGAACAGGAAGCCGCGCACGATCTCCGTGCGGCTCGCTCCGGGAGCCGGCGGCTTGGGGTCGATGTAGGGGCCGTCGTCGTTCGAGACGCCGCCGCCCGACTGGGTCTCCTCGACCGGGCCCGAGTCCGGCATGCTCACGCAGCCGCAGAGGACCCCGGCGAGCAGGACGGCGACGACGACGGCGTACGGCGTACGGCGGAACCTGCTCATGTCACCGGCTCCGTCACGTCGACCGGCACCAGCGGCAGCGGGCTGTGGCGCAGCACGCCGCCCGCGCGGCGCGGCAGCGTGAGCCGGAACTGGGCGCCCTCGCCCGGCCGTCCCCACGCCTGCAGCCAGCCGCCGTGCAGGTGGGTGTCCTCCAACGAGATCGAGAGCCCGAGGCCGGTGCCGCCGCTCGTCCGGGCGCGCGCCGGGTCGGCGCGCCAGAACCGGTTGAAGACCATGGCGGCCTCGCCGGCGGCCAGGCCGACGCCGTAGTCGCGCACGGTGATGGCGGCGGCGTGGTCGTCGCCGGCGACGGTCACGACGATGTCTCCTCCGGCGCGGTCGGTGCTCGTGTGGTCGATGGCGTTGGTGAGCAGGTTGCGCACGACCCGCTCGATGCGGCGTACGTCCGCCTCTGCGAGACAGGGGTGGTCGGGGGCGCGGACCACGACCTGGACCCGGCGCTGCTGCGCGAGCGGGCCGGTGGCGTCGACGACGCGGTGGGCCACGTCGACGAGGTTGACGTCGTCGAGCTCGAGGACGGCCGCCCCGGCATCGAACCGGCTGATCTCCAGCAGGTCGACGAGCAGGGTCTCGAAGCGGTCCAGCTCGGTCTGGAGGAGCTCGGCGGCGCGCGCGGTGGCGGGGTCGAAGTCGGCGCGCGCGTCGTGGAGCACGTCGCTGGCCATCCGCACGGTGGTGAGCGGGGTGCGCAGCTCGTGCGACACGTCGGAGGTGAACCGGCGTTGCACCCGGCTGAGCTCCTCGAGCTGGCGGATCTGGCGCTGGAGGTTGCTCGCCATCTGGTTGAACGACGTCGCGAGCCGGGCGAGGTCGTCCTCCCCGGAGACCCGGAGCCGCTCCTGCAGCTGGCCGGCCGCGAGCCGCTCGGCCACCTGACGCGCCATCCGGATCGGGGTGACCACCTGGCGGGTCACCAGCCAGGTCATCCCGGCGACGAGCACGACCAGCAGGACGGCTGCGGTCAGCAGCGCCCGCGACACCAGCGCGAGCGTCTCCTCCTGCTCGCCGAGCGGGAAGAGGTAGTAGAGCGTGTAGGTCTGCCCGTCGGCCGGCAGCTGCACCTGCGCGCCCACGGCGATGCCCGGGCGCTCGGTGGTCACGCCATCGCGATCGGTGCTGCGGATGACCGTGTAGGTCCACGCGGTGGTGCTGCTGTCGTCGAAGTGCTCCTCGAGCTTCGCCGGCACGCTGCTGGTGTCGAGGCCCCGCGTGTAGTTGGCGCCGCCGTCGGCGATGCGTCCCCCGTCGCCCGTCGGCCCGGCGAGCACCACCGAGAAGTCGCGCGCGTCCCCGGCCTGGATGATCGGCTCGGCGAGCTCGCGCAGCTGGCCCGCGACGTCGGCGTCGGTGCCGGTCACCGCCTCGAGCCGTCCGCGGGCACTGGCGGTCTCGTCGTTGGCCTCGGCGACGACGGCGTCGACCCGGTGGTCGAGCAGACCGTCGCGGGTCTGCCGCAGGAGGTACCACCCGACGCCGCTGATCACCACGACGGAGAGCAGGACCGTGCTCGCCACGACCCGGGCCTGGATCGAGCGGCGCCAGAAGGTGAGGCCCCGGCGTACCGACTCAGGGAGCCGGTGCGACCCACGGGGACGCAGGTGCAGCATCGGCCGGCCTCACGCCGTCCCGGCCTTGTAGCCGACGCCGCGGACGGTCACCACGATCTCCGGGCTCTCCGGGTCGTGCTCGACCTTCGACCGCAGCCGCTGCACGTGCACGTTGACCAGCCGGGTGTCGGCGGCGTGCCGGTAGCCCCAGACCTGCTCGAGCAGCACCTCGCGGGTGAAGACCTGCCAGGGCTTGCGCGCCAGGCAGACCAGCAGGTCGAACTCGAGCGGCGTGAGGTTGATCGGCGCGCCGGCGCGGCTGACCGAGTGGCCCGCGACGTCGATGCTCAGGTCGCCGATCGTGAGCGTCTCGGGGCTGGGCGCGTCGAAGCGGCGGATCCGCGCGCGGATCCGGGCGATCAGCTCCTTGGGCTTGAACGGCTTGACGACGTAGTCGTCGGCGCCGGACTCCAGCCCGACGACGACGTCGACGGTGTCGCCCTTGGCGGTGAGCATGACGATCGGGACGCCCGACTCGGCGCGGATCTCCTTGCAGACGTCGATGCCGTCGCGGCCCGGGAGCATCAGGTCCAGGAGGACCAGGTCGGGCTTGTACGCGCGGAACACGTCGAGGGCCTCGTCACCGCGGGTGACCATGCGGCTCTCGAATCCCTCCTGGCGCAGCACGATCGTGAGCATCTCCGCCAGGGAGGCGTCGTCGTCGACGACGAGGATCCGACCCTTGCCGGTCGGATCGGGTTGGGCGCCGGACGGCGCCGCGGCGGACTCGCTCATGGGGTCCATGATGCCAGCCCGCCGCGACGGTCCTGCTGAGCGCGGGTGCTCAGTAGCGGTACTGCTCGGGCTTGTACGGGCCGGCCACGTCGATGCCGAGGTAGGAGGCCTGGTCGTCGGTGAGCGTCGTGAGCTTCACACCGAGGGCGTCGAGGTGCAGTCGGGCGACCTCCTCGTCGAGGTGCTTGGGCAGCACGTAGACGCCGACCGGGTACTCCTCGGTCTTGGTGAAGATCTCGATCTGCGCGAGCACCTGGTTGGTGAAGGAGTTCGACATCACGAACGACGGGTGGCCGGTCGCGTTGCCGAGGTTCATCAGGCGACCCTCGGAGAGCACGATGACCGACTTGCCGGTCGGGAACGTCCACACGTCGACCTGGGGCTTGACGTTCTTGCGCTCCGCGACGCCGTCGGCCTCGAGGCCGGCCATGTCGATCTCGTTGTCGAAGTGGCCGATGTTGCCGACGATCGCCTGGTGCTTCATCGACCGCATGTGGTCGACGGTGACGACGTCCTTGTTGCCGGTGGCGGTGATGATGATGTCGGCGACCGGCAGGGCCTCCTCGAGGGTGGTGACCTGGTAGCCGTCCATCGACGCCTGCAGCGCGCAGATCGGGTCGATCTCGGTGACGATCACGCGGGCGCCCTGGCCGCGCAGCGACTCGGCGCAGCCCTTGCCCACGTCGCCGTAGCCGCAGACGACCGCGACCTTGCCACCGATCAGCACGTCGGTCGCGCGGTTGATGCCGTCGATGAGCGAGTGGCGGCAGCCGTACTTGTTGTCGAACTTCGACTTGGTGACCGAGTCGTTGACGTTGATGGCGGGGAAGAGGAGCGACCCCTCCTTCATCATCTCGTACAGGCGGTGGACACCGGTGGTGGTCTCCTCGGTCACGCCCTTGATGGAGTTGGCCTTGGGGGTCCAGTAGGACGCGTTGGCCGCGAGCTGCTCGTTGAGCACCTCGAAGATGACCTTCTGCTCGTGGCTGGTCGCGGTCGCCGGGTCGGGCGCCTGACCGGTCTTCTCGGCCTGGACGCCGAGGTGGACGAGCAGGGTGGCGTCGCCACCGTCGTCGAGGATCATGTTCGGCTGCTCGGTGCCCCAGTCGAGGATCTGGCGGGTGCACCACCAGTACTCCTCCAGGGTCTCGCCCTTCCAGGCGAAGACCGGGACACCCTGCAGGTCGTCGGCCGTGCCGTTGGGGCCGACCGCGATCGCGGCGGCCGCGTGGTCCTGGGTCGAGAAGATGTTGCAGGACGCCCAGCGCACGTCCGCGCCGAGCTCGACCAGCGTCTCGATGAGGACCGCGGTCTGGATGGTCATGTGCAGGGAGCCCGCGATCCGAGCGCCCTTGAGCGGCTTCTCGGTGCCGTACCGGGCCCGCATCGCCATCAGGCCCGGCATCTCGTGCTCGGCGAGCTTGATCTCGGTGCGGCCGAAGTCGGCCAGGCTGAGGTCGGCGACCTTGAAGTCCATCTGTGCTCCTGAGATGTGAGGCGGGCAACGCGTTGAGTCGAGATTAGAACGGGTCACACGCAACCTGGGAATCCTCGACGCCCCCGCGCAGCACGTCCCCCGACCCCGCGATCCGTGCGAGTCGTCACCGGTGGTGCGGTGGTGTGCGGTCACCGTCGTGACGCGGGGACGTGATGCGTCGTCGCCGCCGAAAGGGACGCAACGGACATGGCGGTGGCCCCACCCGCGGTGCGGGTGGGGTGAGGGTCAGCGGGTTCGTCGTCTGGTGAGGGTGCGGTCGACGTCGTAGACGTCGCCCGACGGGCTGGTCCACTCGAAGCGGGTGCGGGTGAGGCGTCGGTAGGTCCAGTGGCCGTGGGTCTTCATCCGGTGGTGCAGCCGACAGAGAGGTGCGAGGTTCCAGCTGGTCGTAGCGCCGCCGGCACCGCTGGGATCCCAGGGTTCGATGTGGTCGAGGTCGCAGCCGCGGGCGGACCGGGCGCAGTGCGCGAACACGCAGGTCGGGTTGGTCAGGACCGCCTGCTCCCGCTGCAGCACGGTCGGGGTGTAGGCGTCGGTGGTGAGTTCGGCGCCGAGGTCGAGGACCGGGCGGATGGTGACGCGGGTGGCGAGGTGGCGGCACCAGTCGGTGAGCTGCTCGATGGTGGTGTGGCCGAGCTTCTCGACGTCGACGATGCCGTGGCCCTCGGCCGGGGTGTGGTGGGCGTAGACCACGACCTCCGCGACCCCGGCGCTCTCACTCCCGCTGGCGGCGAGGTGGCCGAGGGCGAGGGCGCGGCGCTGGTCCAGGCTCAGGTCGGGGTGCTCGGTGAGCAGGTGATGGGAGCCGGCCTGGAGCGCCTGCTCGAGGGCGAGGGCGACCGGGTAGTCCAGGAGCCCGTCGACCGGGACGCGGCCGTGGTTGAGGTGCGCATCGCCCAACCGGACCTGGAAGAACTCGGTCGCGGCGGCATCGAGGCGGTCGAGCTCGGCCTTCTCGTCCTCGGTCTGGGCGCACGCGGTCTCCACGGCCCGCTCGATCTGCGCGAACGAGCACGAGTCCAGCACCGGCGCCAGGTGCCGGTCCACATAAGCGGCGCCGGGCGGCGGCAGCCGGTGGGTCTGCTCGGTCAGCCGGCGGACCTTCCACACCGGCACCTCACCGGCCATCACCCGCGCCCACGTCCGAGGCAGCCGGTGCCGGCACTCCAGCGCCGCACCGATCAGATCCCGCCCGGCCCGAGTGGAGATGCCGATCGCGGCGGCGAACTCGGCGACCGCGAACTCCGACATGCCCGGCGCGCCCTCCCCGGCGAGCGTGACGGGCTGGTCGCCGTACATCTCCACCACACCGGTCGCGGTGACCACCGGGTCGGTGACCGGAGCCGGATGCATCGCCGCCCAGGTCGCGGCCAGCTCGAACTTCCGGGCCGCCGCCATCACCTCCGCGTGCGCAGCGTCGCGGGCAGCCGCCAGCACCGGATCGGTGAGAGTCGCGGTGCGGCGGGCCATACCACATCCTACATCTATTCGATCATATGTTCTAGTAGTGGACGAGGCTCTTCTCGGGAACTGCGGCCGAAAACCCGGGAAGCGGCGCCGGCCCGCTGCGGCTGCACCCGCTTCGCTGCCTATCGGCCCGCGCCACAGCAGACCCGCAAGCCGCCGACAGGAAAGGTGGTGTCCAAACCCTGGCGAGCCGACCGGCAAGCCGGCAAGCAACGCCGGCCCGCTGCGGCTGCACCCGCTTTGCTGCCTATCGGTCCGCACCACAGCGAACCCGCAAGCGGACGACACCGCGCGGCCGATCAGTGAGCGTGCGCGCCCTTCGGCCGCCGCGGCACGACGTGCAGCACCACCATCACGACGCCGCCGACGGCGAGACCGAAGACGGCCGACGCGGCCGTGTTGGTCAGCCACGCCAGCGTCGAGCCGAGGGGGCCGTGGACGGCTTCGTGGACCGCGTGCTCGAGGTGGTGGACGACGTCGTAGAGCGGGTCCCACCCGAGCTCGTGCAGACCGTTGAGGAAGATGTGGCCGCCGACCCAGAGCATGGCGGCGACGCCGACGACCGAGATGACCGAGAGCAGGCGCGGGGTGCCGACGACGAGCCAGCGGCCGACGGTCCGCGCGAACGACGAGCGGCGCTGGGTGAGCGAGAGCCCGATGTCGTCGAGCTTGACGATGATCGCGACCACGCCGTAGACCGCGATCGTGATCGCGACGGCGACCACCACGAGGATCGCGAGCCGGCTGAGGAAGGGCTCGTCGGCGACCTCGTTGAGGGCGATCACCATGATCTCGGCGGAGAGGATGAGGTCGGTGCGGATCGCGCCCGAGACCATCGCCTTCTCGGCGTCGGGGCCGTTCTCGCTGACCGGGGTGTCGTGGTGCTCGCCGCCGCGGAGCGCGTGCCAGACCTTCTCGGCGCCCTCGTAGCAGAGGTAGGTGCCGCCGAGCATGAGGATCGGCGTCAGCAGCCCGGGGACGAACTGGCTGAGCAGCAGCGCGACCGGGAGGATGATCAGCAGCTTGTTGCGCAGCGAGCCGATCGTGATCCGCTTGATCATCGGCAGCTCGCGGTCGGCGGTCACGCCGTGGACGTACTGCGGCGTCACCGCGGTGTCGTCGACGACGACGCCGGCGGCCTTCGCCGTCGCCCGGCCGGCGGCCGCGCCGACGTCGTCGACGGAGGCCGCCGCCATCCGCGCGAGCGCGGCGACGTCGTCGAGCAGCGCGAAGAGACCACCAGCCATGCCGGGAAATCTATCGGCTAGCGGGGAGCGCCGACGCGGTGGTGCAGGCCCGCGTCGACACCGGCCTCGACCTCGGCCTGCACCTCGGGCTGCACCTGGTCCTTGGCGGCGGTCAGGTCGACCGCGTGCTTGACGTGGCGCTCGGCGAACCCGAGCGGGTCGACGACGTCGGCGAGCCGTGTCGAGACCGGGCGCCAGGCGAGCGCCAGCGAGATGAGTACGGCGGCCAGCGTGGTGACCCCGAACGCGATGGCGACGTGGTCCTCGGCCCAGCCGCCCCAGCCGGCGTAGCCGGCGCCCTTCACGAAGAAGCCGTGGAAGAGGTAGACGACCAGCGTCGCGGCCCCCATCCGGGTGAACCAGCCGTGGACCCGCGGCACGAGCGCGAGGAACGCCCACGCGCCGAGCGTGCCGATCGCCAGCACCAGGGCGCGGGTGAGCAGCGCGCGCAGGTCGTCGGCGTAGCCCATGTCGTCGTAGCGGGAGCGGTAGTAGAGCCACTCGGTGCTCGCCCACGCGTCGGTCCAGGTCGTCAGCACCCAGATGCCCACGAACACCACGACCGCGGCGGCCCGCGCCGGGGCCTTGCGCAGCAGCTCCAGGCGCTCGGGCGTGGCCTTGAGGCCCATCACGAAGAACGGGAGCAGCCCGAGCACGCGCGCAATGTCGAGGGTGTCTCCGGCGTACATGCCCGCCACCAGGCTGATGCCGACGGCGACGGCGAGCCCGCCCCACATCGGCCGGAAGACCGGCGTGAGCAGACGCCAGAAGAAGAGTGCCGCGAGGTACCACATGGGCCAGTGCGGGTCCTTGAAGAGATCGCGCATCTCCTCGCCACCGACGTAGATGCGGAAGAGGGCGATCAGGCACTCGAAGACCAGGTAGGGCACCACGACCGTGCGGACCAGCTGCCACATCCGCACCTTGCTGTAGACGAAGGTGCGGGAGAGGTAGCCGGTCACGAAGACGAACGCCGGCACGTGCCAGGTGTAGAGGAAGTCGTAGGAGTGGTCGACGGCCCCGGTGTTGGGCAGCAGCACCCAGGAGTGGCCGACGACGACGAGCGTCACCAGCATCATCTTGGCGTTGTCGAACCAGGGGTCGCGCGTGGCGGTCACCCTGGTGGACTACCCGCTGGGCCGCGGATCAGTCCTCGACGAGCCCGATCCGCAGGTACTCGGCCGCGTAGGTGCCGCTGAGCAGCAGCGACGCGTAGCGGGCGACCTCGGTGGTGGCGTCGGTGGTCACGACCTCGACGCGTACGCCGCGCTCGTCGGCCGCGCCGACCAGGCGGGCGCGCTGCTCGCGCACGAGCGGGTCGTCGGTGCCGTCGTCGAGCACGAGGAGCACCGGTCGCTGGTCGGCGGCGCCGTCGGCGAAGGGGTCGTCGAACACGTCGCGCGGCCGGGCCGCCTCGATCAGCGGGAGCAGGTGCTCGGCGTCACCGGCCAGGGCCGAGCGGCCGGAGGCGCGGCGGACCTGCTCCGCGACCCGGCGCGCGGCGCGGGCGGCGAGCACCGAGCCGCCCCACAGCACCGGGTTGGCGTCGGCGAGGGCGATCGCGAGCACCTTGGCCGGGTTGACCGCGAGGTCGCGGTTGGGCGAGCACGCGATCGCCACGGCGTCGAGGGCCTCCGCGACCTGCTCGGCGTCGGCCTCGGGGCCGAGCGAGAGCCGGTCGAGGTAGTCGAGAACCACGACGGCCGTCGCCAGCTGGTCACGGCTCTCGGTCGGCAGGATCGTGCTCCACCGGCCGGCGGCGTGCTGCGCCACCAGCGAGTCGGGCGGGCAGGCGACGACGAGCTGGCAGCCACGTCGGACCGCCTCGGCGACCGCGGACGCGGCGCCGACGTCGGCGCCGTCGGGAGCGAGCACCACGACCAGGTCGAGGCTGCCGACCCAGCCGGGCAGGGCGGGGGCCGGCCAGGCGACGAAGGGCACCGGGCACCAGGGCTCGAGGACGGCGCGCAGCAGCCGCGAGTCCGGGCCGGCGGCGAGCACCGCCCGCGGACGGTCGACCTCGGCGGCCCGGGCGACAGCCGCGGCGCACGCCTCCGCGGCGTCTCCCGCCGCGCGGCGTACCCGGGAGCCGGACTCGGCGAGCGCCCGCAGGCGCAGGTCGGCCGTGGTCAGCACGCCGGCGTCGTCCAGCCGGGACTCGTCGAACCAGGTGGCCATCAGCTCGGCTTGCGGGCCTCGTCGACGAGCAGCACCGGGATGTCGTCGCGGACCGGGTAGGCCAGGCCGCAGCCCCGGCAGACCAGCTCCTCCCCCACGACGTCCAGGTCGGCGCGGCAGGCCGGGCAGACGATGATCTCCAGCAGCGCGGGGTCGAGGTTCACGTTCATCGCTCTCTCCTGATCTGGGCGAGCACGTCGTCGCGCACCCGCTCCATGGTCGCCACGTCGCGGCCCTCGGCGTTGAGGCGGAGCAGCGGCTCGGTGTTGGACGGCCGGACGTTGAAGGTCCAGTCGGGGTGGCTCACGGTCAGCCCGTCGAGACGGTCGGTGGTGACGTCGGGCTGCGCGGCGTACGCCGCCTCGAGCTCGGCGGTGACCGCGGCCTGGTCGGCGACCTCGGAGTTGATCTCGCCGCTGAGCACGTAGCGGTCGAACTCCGCGAGCAGCCCGGACAGCGGCTGCTCGGTCTCGGCCAGGGCGGCCAGCGCGTGCAGCGCGGCGAGCATGCCGGAGTCGGCGCGCCAGAAGTCGCGGAAGTAGAAGTGGCCGCTGTGCTCGCCGCCGAAGATCGCGCCGGTCTCGGCCATCGTCGCCTTGATGAAGGAGTGACCGACGCGGGTGCGGACCGGGGTGCCGCCGAGCTCGGTGACGATCTCGGGCACCGAGCGGCTCGTGATCAGGTTGTGGATCACGACGGCGCCGGGCTCCTTGGCGAGCTCGCGCGAGGCGATCAGCGCGGTCAGCGTCGAGGGCGAGACCAGCGCGCCGCGCTCGTCGACGAGGAAGCAGCGGTCCGCGTCGCCGTCGAACGCCAGCCCGATGTCGGCGCGCTCGGCGAGGACCCGGGCCTGGAGGTCGGCGAGGTTGGCGGGCTCGATCGGGTTCGCCTCGTGGTTGGGGAAGGTGCCGTCGAGCTCGAAGTACATGGGCACGAGGTCGACCTGGTCGGCCAGCCGCTCGAAGACGGCCGGCGCGGTGTGGCCGGCCATGCCGTTGCCGGCGTCGACGACGACCTTGAGGCGCCGGCCGGTGACCGGGGCGAGCGAGAGCAGGTGCGCGGCGTACGCCTCGAGCACGTCGTGCTCGCTGATCGCGCCCGCGGGTCCGTCCACCGGCCGTGGCGAGGCCACGAGGTCGCGGATCTCGGCCAGGCCGCTCTCCATGCCGACGGGCACGGCGTGCGCACGGCACATCTTGATGCCGTTGTACTGCGCGGGGTTGTGGCTCGCGGTGAACATCGCGCCGGGGTGGCCGAGGTGCCCGGACGCGAAGTAGAGCTGGTCGGTCGAGGCGAGACCGATCATCACGACGTCGGCGCCGGCCTCGCTCGCACCGGCGGCGAAGGCGCCGGCCATGCCGGGCGAGCTGGGGCGCATGTCGTGGCCGACCACGACGGTCGGTCCACCCACCACCTGGACGAACGCGCGACCGGCGGCACGGGCCAGCGACTCGTCGATCTGGTCGGGGACGGTGCCGCGGACGTCGTACGCCTTGAAGACGGCGTTGAGGTTCATCGGGTCGAGGGTGTCGGCCATGCCCGGAGCCTAGTGGGCGCTCAGTCGGTGCTCAGCACCCGGAGGTGGCCGCGACGGCCGGTCTCGCGACCGGTCTCCTCGCTGGGCGCGACGCGCGCGGGGGCGACCGGCCGGGCCGCCTCGCGGACGGCGTCGGCGAGCGCCAGCAGGTCGTCGCTCGACGGGCCCTGAGAGGAGAGGTCCTGCGCGAGCCGCAGCACCTCCCAGCCGCGCGGCGCGGAGAGCCGCTCGCTGTGGACCTCGCAGAGGTCGTAGGCGTGCGGCTCGGCGAAGGTCGCGAGCGGGCCCAGGACCGCGGTCTGGTCGGCGTAGACGTAGGTCAATGTGGCGACGGCAGACCGACCGCAGGCGGTGCGCGAACAACGACGGGCCGGACTCACGCGGCAGACGCTACCTCTCCCGGCCGACACCGCCGATTAGGCTCGCGGCATGGACGACACGGGCGACGCCACGGGTCCCGGGCGGCGCAAGATCCGGGACCGCCGCGGCCGCGGCATGCGGGGTCCGGCGGTGGTGCCGACGACGCCCGGCCGCCCGGAGCTGCGGACGGCACGGGAGCGCTTCGACGACCTCGCGCTCGGCATCGTCACCGAGATCGACCAGCGCTGGCAGGACAAGCTCGGCCTGGTCGAGTACGCCGTCGAGGACACCCCCCACATCCCCGACGACTGGACGTCCGAGACCGTCCCGCTCTCGTCGCTGGTGCGCGGCGCCGGCGCGACGCCGACCCGGCTGGTGCTCTTCCGGCGCCCGATCGAGCGGCGCTGCGACAACCGCACCGACCTCGAGGCCCTGCTGCTCACCGTCGTGGTCGAGCAGGTCGCCGAGCTGCTCGGCATGGACGCCGAGGACGTCGACCCGCGCTACGACGGCGGGGACTGACGGCTACGGCAGGCCCGGGCGGACGTCGGGCACCAGCCCGTTGGTGACGGGCGCCGTCATCGGCAGCACCGCGGCACCGCCGCTGCTGCTGGTGAGCACCGCGCCCGTGACCGTGGTGCGGCTCGGGGTCACCGTGACCTGTTGGGCGGCCGGCGGCACCGGCACCGCGAAGCCGCGGCCGCGCTCCACCTCGACCTCGGTCGTGCGCAGCTCCTTGCCGTCCGCGTCGGCGGCGAGCACCGTGACCGTGCCGGCGCCGCTCGCGGTGAGCACCACCCGCCGCTCGGCCTTGCGGGGCCCCTGCGCCGGTGCCTCGGGCACCAGGACCGTCGTCGCCGTCGAGTACGCCGTGCTGGCGACCGCGTGCGACACGTCCCCCCTGACGACCGACCGCAGCGACGCCGTCACCGGGTGGGTGCCGGTGACCTGGACACCGAGCGCGCCGTCGCCGACCGCCTCGTCGACGACCGCGGTGACCGGGACCGACACGACGCTCTGCGGCGGCACCCGGAGCTCGTCGAGGCCTGCGGGGGCGAACACCGACTCGGTGTCGACGACCCTGACCTGCACCCGGACCTCGTCGGAGCCGGGGTTCGCCACGGTCAGGGTGCGGCGCCCGCTGCCCGGAGCCAGGCCCAGCAACATGGTCTGGAGGGTGGGCTCCTGCTGCGGAGACAGCCAATCCTGGGTCAACGGGGCGGAGCCGACCCGGTCGACCCGGTCGAGCACGCTGGCGCCCAGCCGCCCGCGGGCCGTGACCACCTGGAGCGCGAGCTCCTCGGGGCGGGGCACGATGCTGCCCAGGTCGAGCCGGACGCTCCGGCCGCCGGACACGGACACGCCGCGGAGGCGAGGCGCGTCGACCACGCCCGCCCGGCCGTAGAACGTCACGTCGGCGACCGCCGTCCCGGCATCCGGGTTGGTCAGCTCGAGGACGGAGTCATGGCTGGGACCGGCGCCGACGCCGGTGAACCAGTGGACCGCCGCCGGCGGCCGGCACGCGGCCACGGCGGCCTCGTCGCCCCCGGACCGGCTCGCCACGAGCCCCGGTGCGGTGTCGCCGGAGCCGGTGACGGTCGTGGCGTCCGGGTCGTCGACCGACGAGACCCGCCCGGTCGAGACCGGGACCTCCCGGGCGTCCTCGCCGAGGCCGACCTCGACCCGGCCGTCGACGCCGTCGGCGGTCGTGGTCAGCGCCACCCCGGGCGCGTCCGGGAGCGCGGACGGGCAGGTGAGGGTCGCCGCTGTGAGCGGGGTGCTGGCCGGCGGGTGTGTCGCGTCGGCGGGGTCCGACGGCCGCACGAGTAGCAGCGCGGCCGCACTCGCGAGCGGCAGCACGACCGCGAGCGCGACCATCAGGTTGAGGCCGCTGCGCCGCTGGGCGGAGCGGCGGCCACCACCGGCGCTGCTCATGCCTGCCTCCTCGGGTTCGTCGTCGGGGCGCAGAGCACCAGGACCACCAGGATCGCCGCTGCCTGCAGGACCAGCAGCACGACCCGCAGCCAGGAGACCGGACCCTCGAGCAGCCCGCCGTCGAGCGGCCGGTCGACCTGCCAGGCGCGGGTGGTGCGCTCCTCCGCGCTCGCCTGGGTGAGCCCGCTCGTCGCGTCCAGCACCGCGGCGACGTCGCCGTCGGCGGGCGCCGGCAGCACGACGTACTCGATGCCGCTCCTGGCGAGCAGGTCGACCGCCTCCGCCGTCGGCCGGGAGACCAGCTCCTGCACCCCGGTGGTGAAGTCGGCGTCCTCGGTGGTCAGGTTGAGCACCTCGTCCTCGCCGGTCGTGATGCCGTCGCCGCGCCGGATCGTGTAGGTCAGCCCGTCCTCGACCGTGCCGCGCAGCACGAGGATGCCGTGCTCGGGCCCCTGCTCGGAGCTCTGGATCATGTACGCCGGGATGTCGGTGTCGATGCCGTCGTCGACGACCGGGTCGGAGCTCAGCCACCACGCCAGGCCGCCGACGGGCACCGCGGCAGCGACGACCACCACGACCGCCGCGAGCACCCGGCGCCACGGCACCGTCTCGACGCCGAGGCCGACGGCACCGATCGTCGCCGCCACGACGAACGTCCCTTGCAGGACGACCACCACGGCGCCGAGGCCCGCGTCGGTGACCGTCGCGGCGAGGGCGAAGGTGGCGATGCCGAGCAGCGCGGCGACCACGCTCGTGACGAGCGCGACGACCCAGCAGACCAGGACCGGGATTCGGGTCGGTCGTGGCAGCAGCGCGAGCAGGGCCAGCAGCGCGAGCACGGCGCCGAGCTCCCACGGTGCGCCGAGGCCGTCGAGGCGCCCGGTGACCAGGTCGAGGGTGTCCGCGGTCGGCGCCGGCAGCCGCCCGGTGTCGAGCAGCAGCCCCTCGGCGGCCTTCCGCTGGATCGCCGGGATCCACCACGGCGCCAGGAGCAGCAAAGGCACGCTCAGCGCGACCGCGGGCGGCCCCCACACCGACCGGTCGCGGATCGCGCCTCGGACGACGAGCGCCGCGGCCGCGACGACCACGAGGGCCAGCGCGAGCGCGAGGAACCACAGCACCGGGGCGAACGACGCCGCCAGGGCGAGCAGCAGGCCGACCCGCCACCCCGCGCGCCAGCGGCGTACGCCGTCGGGGTCGGCGAAGCCCAGCGCCGCGTGGGCGAGCCACGGGAGCAGGGTCGCGACCACGACGACGCCCATGCGGCCGTCGCCCCACGCCCCGCACACGACAGGCACCAGCGCCCAGGTCACCGAGCCCCAGACCAGCACCCACCGCGGAGCACCGGTGAAGACGACCAGCCGGCCCACAACGCGGAGGAACCGCCAGGCGCCCCACATCGCGAACGGCACGCAGAGCCCGAACACGACCGAGAGCGCGGCCCCGGTGCTGCCGCCGAGCAGGGTGGCGAGCAGCGCCATCGGGAGCACGTACGCAGGTGCCGGGACGGCGGTGCCGGTGCCGAGCGGGTGCCAGGTCTCGACCTGCAGGCGCCACCAGTCGCCGCCGGCCGCCGGGGCGGGCGAGAGCCCACCGCCCGCGAGCGAGCCGAACGCCGGCCACGCGGCCGCGAGCGCGACCACCACGACCAGGGCGACGGTCAGGGCGACGGGGTTGGTGAGGAACCGGGCGAGCAGGCCGCTGTCCGCGGCGATCATGTCCTCGTCGTCGGTGCGGGGGCGCGGTGCGTAGCTCGCGGGGGCCCGCTCCGCGGCGGCCGCGCGGCGCCGCTCGGCGACGTCCTGGGCCTGGTTGGTCGCAGCGGCGGCGAGGTCGCCGAGGAAGTCCAGGCCGTGCCGGTAGGGCACCCACCACGGCGCCAGGAGGTGCCGGGCGCGCCCGGGGTCGGTGCCCGCGCGCTGCTGCCGGGCCCGGCGGGCGGCGCGCACCTCACCGGGATGGGAGTAGATGGAGAGCAGGGCGGCGAGGTCGTCGAGCGCCTCACCGAGCGACCGGACCAGCAGGAAGCCGATCATGCGCAGGACCGTGCCGAAGGCGAGCCGCACGGTGAGCCACGGCAGCCGGCGTCCCGGCACGTTCGCCAGCAGCGTGAACAGCGCCGCCCGGCGCTCCTGGTAGTGGGTGTGGCGGCCGGTCAGCGGGGTGCGCCGGACGCCGCGGTGCGCCGCCTCGGCGTGGAAGACCACGGCGTCGGGCACGACGATCGTGCGGTGGCCGGCGCTCGCGGCCCGCCAGCCGAAGTCGAGGTCGTTGCCGAAGATGGGCAGCTGCTCGTCTAGACCGCCGAGCGACTCGAGCACCGTGCGGCGCACCAGCATGCCCGCGGTGTTGACCGCGAGCACCTCGCGGACCTCGTCGTGCTGGCCCTGGTCGTACTCGCCGCGCTCGAGCCCGGTCTCGCGCCGGCCGGTGCCGCTGATCGTGACCCCGAGCTCGAGCAGCCGCTTCAGCGACGGCCACTCGCGCAGCTTGGGCCCGAGGATGTCGGCGTTCGGGTCGGCGGCCGCCGCGTCGAGCAGCGCCGCCAGCGCCCCGGGCGCGGGGTTGGCGTCGTCGTGGAGCAGCCAGACCCACTCGGGGCGCTCGCCGCGCTCCCGGAGCCGCTCGAGGCCCGCCGCGACCGCGGCCGGGTACGACGTGGCGCCGGACAGCGTGAGCACCTCGCCGAAGGCCTGCTCGAGCAGGAGGACGCTGCGGTCCTTGCTGCCGGTGTCGACCGCGACGACGGCCTCGACGCCGGGCTGCTGGGCCCGCAGGCCGTCGATGACGGCGGGTAGCCAACGGTCGCCGTCATGGCTGACGAGCAGGACCGCGACCGATGACACCACGATCGGGAACCCTAGTCGGGCACCCGAGCCGCGCCGAACTCGCCCGCGGGGCTCCTCAGACGGCGCGCTTCTTCAGCTTGCGACGCTCCCGCTCGGAGAGGCCGCCCCAGATGCCGAAGCGCTCGTCGTTCATCAGTGCGTACTCGAGGCAGTCGTCCCGCACCTCGCAGGTGAGGCAGACCTTCTTGGCCTCGCGGGTGGACCCCCCCTTCTCGGGGAAGAACGCCTCGGGGTCGGTCTGCGCGCACAGGGCACGCTCCTGCCACCCGGCGTCCTCCGCCTCAGGCTCGAGGAGAAACAGTTCTCGCACGGCTCTCGCCCTTTCGACCCGGTGTTGCTCCCACATCCCCGAGCCTCGGGTGCGGCACCCGTCTCTCACCGGAAGATCGGTGGGATCTGGACCTGATCACCGCTCCGAGACTCGCGAACGACACTGTGGGAATTACATGCCTGTCGTACCCCGAAAGTCAACCCCGGATCTGGTATGGGCCCCCCTACCCGATCTGGGCCCAGCGATCCACCTCGACCGATCGGCCAGCACCGGCGGCGGCTGAGGAACTCCGGTGCGGCAAGGTATCCGCATGCAGAACATCACCGTGCTGTCGGGTGGCATGGGCGGCGCCCGCTTCCTCCAGGGGCTGCTCCACGGCGTCACGACCGGCCGGCTGCCCGGGGTCGCGGACGACGCGCGGGTGACGGTCGTGGCGAACACCGCCGACGACCTCTGGGTCCACGGGCTCAAGGTGTGCCCCGACCTCGACACGGTCATGTACACGCTCGGCGACGGCATCGACCCCGAGCGCGGCTGGGGTCGGCGGGACGAGACGTGGTCGACGAAGGACGAGCTGGCGGCGTACGGCGTGGAGCCGACCTGGTTCGGCCTCGGCGACCGCGACATCGCCACCCACCTGGTGCGCACCCAGATGCTCGACGCCGGCTACCCGCTCTCCCAGGTGACCGAGGCGCTCTGCCGCCGCTGGCTGGCTCCGGTGTTCGGGGCGGGCGTGACCCTGCTGCCGATGACCGACGACCGGGTCGAGACCCACGTCGCGATCGCCGACCCCGACTCCCCGAGCGGCCGCCGGGTGGTGCACTTCCAGGAGTACTGGGTGCGGCTGCGGGCCCAGGTGCCGGCCGAGGCGGTCGTGGTCGTCGGCCTCGACGACGCCACGCCCGGCCCCGGCGTCATCGACGCGATCACCGACGCCGACCTCGTGGTGCTGCCGCCCTCCAACCCGGTCGTCTCGGTCGGCACGATCCTCGGCGTGCCCCGGGTCCGCGAGGCGCTGGTCGCGACGCAGGCGCCCGTCGTCGGCCTCTCCCCCATCGTCGGCGGCACCCACGTCCGTGGCATGGCCGAGCAGATGCTGACCTCGATCGGCGTCGAGGTCAGCGCCGCCGGGGTCGGCCTGCACTACGGCGCGCGCTCCGCGGGCGGCGTCCTCGACGGCTGGCTGGTCGACGAGGTGGACGCCGACCAGGTCGAGCGGGTGACCGGAGGCGGCCTCCCCTGCCGCGCCGTGCCGCTGATGATGACCGACGTCGACGCGACCGCCGCGATGGCGGCTGCTGCGATCGAGCTGGTCGCGCGGTGACCCGGCTCGAGGTCGAGGCCCCTGACGGCGTGCCGGAGATCGGCCGCGGCGACGACCTCGCGACGCTGCTGCTCGACGTCACGACCCCCGCCGACGGCGACGTCGTCGTGGTCACGAGCAAGGCCGTGAGCAAGGCCGAGGGCCGGATGCGCCGCGGCGACCGCGAGGACGCGATCGCCGCCGAGACCGTGCGGGTCGTCGCCCGCCGCGGCCAGACCTCGATCGTGCGCAACCACCTCGGACTGACGATGGCGGCGGCCGGCGTCGACAACTCCAACGTCCCCCTCGGCAACGTGGTGCTGCTGCCGGTCGATCCCGACGCCTCCGCGCGGGTGCTGCGCGAGCAGCTGCTCCGCCGCGTGGGCGCCAACGTCGCGGTCATCGTGAGCGACACGGCGGGGCGGGCGTGGCGCGAGGGTCAGACCGACATCGCCATCGGCGCGGCGGGGCTCGTCGTCGCCGAGCAGTACGCCGGTCGCCTCGACGCGCACGGCAACGAGCTGGCCGTCACCCTGCCCGCGGTCGCCGACGAGCTCGCCGGCACCGCGGAGCTGGCGACCGGGAAGCTCGGCGGCCGCCCGTTCACCGTGATCCGCGGCCGCGCCGACCTGGTGCTGCCGCCCGGCGAGCACGGGCCCGGCGCCGCGGCCCTGATCCGTCCCGAGGACGGCGACCTCTTCGGGTTCGGCGCCCGCGAGGCCGTCGTCCGCGCACTCAAGGGCGACCCCTCGGACCGGCGCTCGTTCGGGGCGCCCGGCACGGCGGCGGAGCTCACGGCGGCGATCCGCGACGTCATCGGCCTGCACGCGTCGCCGACCGGCGTCGGCGGCGCCGGCCTGGCCGTCACCCACCCGCGTGGCCTCGCGCGAGCGCTCGGCGCGCTCGCCTTCGCCCACGGCTGGACGGTGCACCAGACCGACAACCCGAGCGAGGTCCGGCTGCGCCCGGACCATAGTTCGTGACCGGCGGCGGGCGACCTGGGTCACACCCGTAGACTCTGCCGCTGACCGACCCATCGCACGACCGAGGAACGCGACCGTGGCCAAGACCGCCAAGACCGACCGCCAGGCGGTCATCGAGCAGATGCGCAAGAAGCAGAAGAGCGCCGAGCGCCGTCGCGGCACGGTGATCGTGGTGGTCTGCGTCCTCGTCGCCCTCGCGATCGTCGGCATCGCCGCCGTCCCGATCATCAAGGACAAGCTCGACGAGCGCGAGCTCTCCAACACCGCGCTCGCCGACCTCGGCTCCGCAGCCTCGGCGTGCGAGAAGATCACCACCAAGAAGGCCGAGGGCAACCAGGAGCACGTGCCGGTCGGCACCGAGGTCGACTACCCCGACTCTCCCCCGGCCTTCGGCAAGCACTGGAACGAGGCCGGCGTCGCGCCCGCGCCGTTCGCGCGCAAGTTCTACACGACCGAGGACCGCCCCGAGATCGAGGCGCTCGTGCACAACCTCGAGCACGGCTACACGATCCTCTGGTACGACGAGACCATCGCGGACGACGACGACGCGCTCGCCGACGTCCAGGCGATCGCCGAGAAGTTCGACGGCGACTCGCTGCGCGACAAGTTCATCGCCGCGCCGTGGCAGAAGAGCGACGACGACGAGGGCACGTTCCCCGAGGGTCAGCACGTCGCGCTGACCCACTGGTCCGCCGGTGGTGTCGGCGAGACCGACACCACCAAGCAGGTCGGCGTCTGGCAGTACTGCTCGGCGCCCAGCGGCGAGGCCGTCGAGGACTTCGTCAAGAAGTACCCCTACTTCGACTCCCCCGAGCCCGACGCTATGTGAGCTGGTCGCGGCCGCCGTCCTTCAGGGCGGCCACGACCTGCTTGACCTCCTGCGCCCGCGCCCGGGTCGTGACCAGCAGCGCGTCCGGGGTGTCGACGACGACCACGTCGTCGAGCCCGACGACCGCGACGACCCGGCCCGCGGACGGCACGACCAGACCGGTGCTGTCGACCGACAGCACCATCGACGGGTCGCCGAGCACCACGGGCCCGGCCTCGTCCTGCCCGCGGGACAGCAGGGTCGCCAGCGCGTCGAAGTCGCCGATGTCCTCCCACGGGAACGACGACGGCACGACGGCCACCCGGCCCGCGTCGGCCGCGGGCTCGGCGACCGCGTGGTCGACGGCGATCTTCGGCAGCGTCGGCCACAGCTCGGCGAGCCGCGCCGGCTCGGCGGCGATCGCGCGCAGCGCGTCGGCGAACTCCGGGTGCCACTGGTGCAGCAGGTCGAGCAGCACGGTGGGACGGACCACGAACATGCCCGCGTTCCAGCGGTAGCTGCCGGTCGCGAGGTACGCCTCGGCGGTCGCGACCGACGGCTTCTCCACGAACTCGCGCACCGCTGACGCGCCCTCGAGGCCCGGCAGCGGATCCCCGACGTGGACGTAGCCGAACGCCGAGGACGGGAAGGTCGGCTCGATGCCGAGCGTGACGAGCCAGTCCTCGCGCGCGGCCGCGACAGCCCGGCGTACGGCGTCACGGAAGGCCTCGGGGTCGGCGACGACGTGGTCGGCGGCGAAGGAGCCCATCACGGCGTCCGGGTCGCGCCGCTCCAGCAGCGCCGCCGCGAGCCCGATCGCGGCCATCGAGTCGCGCGGGGCGGGCTCCGCGACCACCGAGTCGGCGGCGAGCTCGGTGAGCTGGGCCAGCACCGCCTCGCGGTGCGGCTCGCCCGTGACCACGACGATCCGGTCCTCGGCCAGCGGCGCGAGCCGGTCTCGGGTCTCCTGGAGCAGGGTGCGCCCGCTGCCGGACAGGTCGTGGAGGAACTTCGGGGCCGAGGACCGGGACAGCGGCCAGAGGCGGGTGCCGGCTCCGCCTGCGGGGATCACGGCCCAGAAGTGGTCGATCGAGGACATGGTGGGAGGCTATCGAGGTGACGACGTACGCCGAGGTACTGGCCCGCCAGCTGCGCTCCGAGCCGGGCCGGCCACTGGTCACGTTCTACGACGAGGCGACCGGCGAGCGGGTGGAGCTCTCGGTGACGACGTACGCGAACTGGGTGGCGAAGGCCTCCGGCCTCCTCGCCGACGAGCACGGCCTCGAGCGCGGGCAGCGGCTGTGCATCGACCTGCCCGCGCACTGGCTCGGCCCGGTGTTCCTCGGCGCGGCCTGGACCGTGGGGCTGGCGGTCGTCGGACCTGACGACGAGCCGGACGCGGTCGTGTGCGGTCCCGCGGCTCTGGAGCGGTGGGCGGGGCTGGCCCCGGACCTGCCGGTGCTGGCCTGCTCGCTGCTGCCGCTCGGCGTGCGGTTCGCCGAGCCGCTGCCGGCCGGCGTCCACGACGTCGGGGTGGAGATCTGGTCGCAGCCCGACGCGTTCGGGGCCTGGGACCCGCCCGGTCCGGACGACGCGGCGACGGCGGGGTCCTTCGGTGACCAGACCCAGGGCGAGATGTGGGCCGCGGCCGCCGCCGGGCGGGTCTTGCCCGGCGGCGGCCGCCTCCTGACGACGGCGAACCCGGCTTCCCCACCGGCGATCGCCACCGCCACCGAGCCGCTCGTGACGGGCGGCTCGCTGGTGCTGGTCGTCCACTCCGGACCGGAACGGCTCCAGGCGATCTTCACCGCCGAGCGCGCCACGGTCCGCTTCCCTTGAGCGACCGACCGCACCATTCGTCGTTGATCGTTCGTGCGGGTCACCCCGCCAGGTCGTAGCCCCCCATCCCCTCGGCCAGGAAGCGGCGCTTGCCGAACCCCGTCGCCGTGCCGGGGATCAGCCACAGGTAGCCGGTCGCCTTCTCGCGCACGACGAGGTCGGCGTGGCCGACCACCCCGACGTCGCTGACGCCGACCACCCAGTCGTACGGCGTGAGGTCCAGGTCGAGCGTCCGGCCCTTGCCGGTGAGGCCGCCCGGGCCGTTGCCGGCGTAGAGCAGCGGCTTCGAGCCGCGCACGAACAGCGAGTCCGGGGCGCCGTCGGAGTTCCAGCGGCCCACCGGGACCTGCTGCGCGGCCTTGATGGCCCGGTGCGCGACGTAGCTCGGCGCCAGGCCGGAGAGGCCCGCGCCGGGGTAGATCCGGATGCCGCCTCCGCGCGGCTGGCCCATCAGGTCCGGCCAGCCGTCGCCCGTGACGTCGCCGGCAGCGGCCAGCAGCCGGACATTCGAGAAGCCGGTGCCGATCCGCACCGGCGCGGCGAACCGCCCGGAGCCGTCACCGCGGCGCAGGTGCAGGGCGCCCTTGCGGTTCTGGGTGATGACGTCGCCGAACCCGTCGCGGTCCCAGTCGCCGGCGTTGAAGAGGGCCACCGCGCCGGAGGCGTCGATGCCGGTGGCGACCGGGGCGCGGGTCTCGGTGGTGCCGCGGTTGGTGCGGAGCACGAGGGAACTGCCGGACCGGAAGACCAGGTCGGCCGTGCCGTCGCCGGCGACCTGTGCCACACCGACCAGCGTGCCGAGCGAGCCGAGCCCGGGGACGGGTCCGAGCACGTGGCCGAATCCGCCGTCGCCGCGCGCGGGGAGGACGTACGCCGCCCGGCCGGCCGTGCGGCGCAGCACCAGGTCGGCCCGGCCGTCGCCGGTGACGTCGCCGTGCCCGGTGATCGCTGAGTAGCCGCCGAAGGACCCGGCGACCGCGGTGCGGGTGCCGAGCCTGCCGCCCCGGGCGCCGGGGTGCAGCCACAGCCGGCCCGTGCGGTCGCGGGCGACGACGTCGTCGCGGCCGTCGCCGGTCTGGTCGCCGGCGGCGGCGACCAGGTCGTACCCGCCCCAGCTGTTCGGCAGGTGGCGGACCTTGAAGGTGCCGTTGCCGCGGCCGAGGAACACGTCGAGGCGGCGGTTGTCGGCGCGCCGGGCGACCAGGTCGTTGCGGTGGTCGCCGTTGACGTCGCCGACGGCGGTCAGCAGCGTGTGGTCGGCGAACCGCCTGAGCACCGCGCCGGCGGGCTCGCCGAAGGTCCCGGCCCCGGTGCCGGGCCGGACCTGGGCGGTGCCGTCGCCGAGCCGCACCAGCAGGTCCGCCTGGCCGTCGCCGGTCAGGTCGGGCGAGACCACCGCGGCGCTGCGGGACGGGAGGCCCGTGGCCGCGGTGCTGCTCGGGCCGAAGGCCGTGAGACCTCCGGTCGGGATCACGAACGCCTGGCCGTCGCTGGCCCGGCGCACGACGAGGTCCGGGTGGTCGTCGCCGGCGAGGTCGGACTCCAGCTCCCGGCCGGCCCAGCCGCGCTGCGCCTCGGCGGCGAGCCGGCGGATGTCACCGAGGCGGGCGTAGAGGTAGCGGCCCGGGCACGCGGTCGCCGCCGCGTCGCGGTGCCCGTTGATCGCCGAGAAGGTGCTCGGCCCGACGACCTGGCTCGTCGAGGAGGCGTCGATGCCGTGCAGCGACAGCTTCCAGGCGAAGAGCGCGCCGTACGCCTGGACCATCGCGCTCGTGGGCTGCTGGGTGTCGTAGTTGCCGATCGCCGACATCGCGAAGGCGTAGTCGTTGTAGTCGAGCGTGTGCGCGCCGACGACCGGGCGGTCGATGCCGCCGAAGCGGCCCTCCCAGATCCGGCCGAACCGGTCGACGAGGTAGTTGTAGCCGATGTCGGACCAGCCACGGCTCTTGGTGTGGTACGCGTAGATGCCGCGGATGATCGCCGGCACCTCGTCGCGCGTGTAGTTGTTGGCGTTGACGGTGTGGTGCACGAAGCCGGCGTGCACCTCGAAGTAGCGCAGCGAGCTCGCGTCACGGATCGACTCGTCGGCGCCCCACTGGGCGCGGGAGTAGATCTCCGGCCGCGGGGTGTACGTCGCGGCGCGCAGCGCGATGTCGCCGTCCTCGTCGCCGTCCTCGTCCCCGGCCGCCTCGCCGGCGCCCGTCTCGAGGGCGGGGCCCTGGCGGCTGGTGCGGCCCTCGGCGCCCGGGTCGACCACGGCGAACCGCAGGTCGGCCGGCAGCGACTCCTCCGCCGTCGTGACCTTGACTTGGACGTCGTCGACGTCACCGACGAGCAGCGCGTCGGTGCCCGGGCGGGCGTGCCGCGCCTCCGCGCTCCCGGGGGTGGGTCCGTGCTCCGCGTCGTAGTCGACGTCCATCCAGCCCGACCACGTGCCCGCCGTGCGCGACCGCACCTGGACGCGCAGGTCTGCCTCGTCGACGACCGTGCCCGGCGCCCAGGTGACGCCCACGGCGCCGTACCCGACGACCGGCTCGGGGGCGCTGGTGACGGACCGGCCGGCGGCCACCGCGTCCGCCTTGCTGCGCGCCGCGCGGGCGGCCCGCGGAGCCGTCAGGACGTGCTCCGCCACGCTCGGCTCGACCACGTGGTCGGGCACGTTCGAGGTGCGGCCCAGCTCCCGCGAGTACGCCCGGAGCGCCGCCGAGATGTCGGTCACCGGCGCCTCGGCGCCGGTCGCCTGGGGACCCTCGTGGGCGACGTCGAGACTGATCACGCTCGCGGCCGGCGTGAGCACGGCGAGCACCACCGCGAGCGCCAGCAGCTGCTGGCACAGGGTGACGAAACGGATCTGGCTGGGTGGCATGAAGAGGCTGCTCCGGTGCGGGGGAAGTTCACACGGGACAGCAACTTTCACACGCGTCACAGCGGGCACGGAAGGGTTCGTGAGTAACTACAAGACTGTAATTTCCACTCGACACGCCGGTGTTCGCGAGATTTGTCAAGAAACTCCACGGTTGTAATTCGGGGCGTCGCTCGCGGGCCGCGGCACTCGTCGTCGCACCTGACCCAGCGGTCGCGCAGCCCGCCCCACCGGAGCGCTCAGGTCAGGTGCGACGCGTCGGCGGCCGCGGCGACAGGCCGCAGGTACGCCGAGTCGGCGCGAACTGCCCGCGTACGTACGCCGAGTCGGCGCGAACTGCCCGCATCAGGGCGGCGCGGACGCACAGGGCCGTGGGGCGTCGAGTCGGCGCTCGCCGCCTCGGCGCTTATCTAGCTTCGCTAGATGTCCGCGCCGAGCTCCTCGTCCTCGTTCTCGAGCTCTTCCTGGTCCTCGTCCGCCTCGTAGCGGACGTAGCGGATGCCCTCCTCGACGTCGCCGTCGAAGCCGACCTTCCCGGACTCGAGGACGATCACGCGGTCACACATCTTGCGGACGGAGGCGGCGGCGTGGCTGACGTAGACCAGGGTGCGGCCACCGTCGCGGATCTCCGCCATCTTCTGCATGCACTTCTGCTTGAAGGGCTTGTCCCCCACCGCGAGCACCTCGTCGGCGAGGAAGATGTCGGAGTCGACGTGGATCGCGACCGCGAAGCCGAGCCGGGAGAACATGCCCGAGGAGTAGTGGCCGACGGGCGAGTCGAGATGCCGGCCGACGTCCGCGAACTCGACGATGTCGTCGAACTTGCGCCGGGTCTCGGACTCGGTCATGCCGAGGACGGCGGCGTTGAGGTAGATGTTCTCGCGGCCGGTGAGCTGCTGGTGGAAGCCGGCGCCGGTGGCGATCAGCCCTGCGATCCGGCCCCGCGTCTGCACGGTGCCACTCTCGGGCTTCATGATGCCGTTGATGAGCTTGAGCAGCGTGGACTTGCCGGAGCCGTTGAGGCCCATCAGGCCCACGGACTCGCCCTGCTGGATCGTGAAGGAGACGTCGTCGACGGCCTTGAACTCGTCGCTGATGTCCTGGCGCTTGATCGCCGCCATCGCCATCTGCTTGAACGTGCGGTGGTAGCGCAGCGTGAAGTTCTTCGTCGCGTGGTCGACGACGATCGAGGCAGGGCGGGTCATCAGAGGCGCTCCGGGATGCGGTTCTCGGTCCGGCTAAAGACGAGCTGGCCGATGGCGAGCACGACCAGGCTCATCAGGATGCCGATGGCGGTGTAGGACCACAGGTCCGCAGGCAGGTTGGACGCCGCGGTCGCCGCCGGGTCCTTCGTGGTGCCGACCCAGAACGCCTCCTGGAACAGCAGCACCGCGACCGAGATCGGGTTCCAGAGGTACAGCTCGGCGAACTCGCCGAACCGGTCCTGGACCATCGTGTACGGGTACATCATCGGCACGCCGAAGCGGACGAAGTTCGTGATGATCGAGACGAAGTTGCCGACGTCGCGGAAGAAGACGTTCGCGGTCGCGAACATCAGCGCCAGGCCCGTGCCGAGCACCATGCAGATCACCAGCGACGCCACCATCGCCGCCATACCCGCCATGGTCGGCGTCCAGCCCAGCAGGGCACCGACGATCACCAGGATCACCAGCTCGGGGATGAGGTGGTAGGCCGAGACCAGCATCGAGGCGACCGGGAACATCTCCCGGGGCATCGCCATCTTCTGCACCAGCGACTTGTTGCGCACGATCGAGCGGGTGCCGGCACTGAACGTCTCGTTGAAGAAGTGGACGATCACGATGCCGCAGAACATGTGGATCGCGAAGTTCTCCACGCCCTGGTGCAGGCCGAAGATCACGCCCATCACGAAGTAGTAGATGACGAACTGGCTGAGCGGGTTGATGTAGGACCACAGCAGCCCGAGGAACGATCCCTGGTAGCGCGCACTGATCTCGCGACGGACCAGCAGCCGGAGCAGGTAGTGCCGGCGGAAGACCTCGAGGAGGCCCGTCGTCGCCGACGGCGAGCTGAGGGGCGCCTCGACGTCGCGGATCGGCCGCTCCTCGAGCGGGGTCTTCACCGGCGGCTGGCGGCGCCGCCCGGCGGGGGGCGCGGTGACGTCAGTCATCAGCACCCTCGGACTTCTGCTCGGTCCACGGTCGGAAGGTCTCCTCCCACGCCTCGGGCGAGGTGATCTGGGGCAGCTTCTCGCGGTACTCGGCGGCCAGCTCGGGCCAGCGTCGGTACAGCTTGAGGTGCAGGTCGGCGATCCGCTTCAACAGGTCGCGGTACAGCTCAGGATCCCGAGTGTAGAGCGCCGCCGACGTCTGGTCGGGCATCGAGACGACCGCCGAGTCGTAGCGGGCGATGCGGTACCACTTGGCGTCCATCGCGGCGATCTCCGCCTCCGGGAACTCCCGCGAGAGGGCGCGCGGCTTGCGCAGCTGACGCAGCGGCATCAGGCCGGCCTGGATGAGCTGCGACTTCTTGCTGGGCACCTCGAGCTCGGCGTGCCCGCGGCGCGACGGCTTGCGCCGGACCGGCGGGAACGCGTCCGGGTCGGGCTGGAGCTGGGCGTCGGCGTACTGCTTGCGGAACGCGTTGACCTCGGCGAGCCGGTTCGGCAGCGCGGCGTGCAGCCCGTCGGGGCCGGCCAGCACGTCCTCGATCGCCAGCTGGCGCAGCTCGGCGGTGGAGTACTGCATCGACACCAGGTGCGCGATGCTGTGGTTGACGCTCTCCTGCAGCACGCGGCCGCCGTGCTTGTACGGCGAGTGCAGCAGCGCCGCGATCAGCCGGTTGCGCTGGTGGAAGTAGGCCTGCCAGTCGAGCGCGTCGTTCTTGTCGGTCCACGGCACGTGCCAGACGGCGGCGCCCGGGAAGGTCACCGTCGGGTAGCCCGCGCGCTTGGCCCGGACGCCGAACTCGCTGTCGTCCCACTTGATGAAGACCGGGAGCGAGAGGCCGACCTCCTCGAGGACCTGTCGCGGGATCAGGCACATGAACCAGCCGTTGAAGTCCACGTCGACGCGGCGGTGCAGCCAGCGCGTCGAGCGCAGGTTGCGGGCGGCGAAGTCCCACTCCGAGAGCACGTGCTCGGGCGACATCCACCACCAGCGCCAGGCCTGGATGATCTCGCCGAAGCTGTGCAGCCGCGAGCGTGAGTAGAGGCTGAACATGTGGCCGCCCACGATCGTGGGACGGCGGGCGAGGTCGCCGAAGGCGACCGCGCGCAGCAGGCTCTGCGGCTCGCAGACGACGTCGTCGTCCATCATCAGCGCGTACGTCGACGCGCCGGCCTTGACGGTCTCGAGCTGTCCGCGGGCGTAGCCGCCGGAGCCGCCGAGGTTGCCCTGGTCGATGACGCGCAACCGGCCGTCGAGCGACTTCTCGGCGGCCGCGAAGCCCGGGGCACCGCGGACCTTGTCGGTGCCCTGGTCGACGACGAGGACGGTGTCGAGGATCTCGAGCACCTCGTCCTCGGAGCCGAGCTGGGTGATCAGGTCGGAGCAGAAGTCCGGCCGGTTCATCGTCGTGATCGTGACGGTGACGGTGCCGGACTGACCGCGCTCGGCGGGCACCTCGGCATCCCAGGTGGCGGTGACGACGGCGTCCTCGTCGCCCGCGGTGACGTCGTACCAGTACCAGCCGCCGTCGGCGAACGGGCGCAGCGGGAGGTCGAAGACGAACGTGCCGCCGGTGGCGCCGTCCGCGACCTGCTGCGACTCGACCCGCTGGGAGCGGCCGTTGGCCATCGAGCGGTAGACGGTGACGCTGGCGCCGCGGCCCTGGAGCTCGACGCTCAGCCGAACCTGCTCGACGATCGTCCAGCGCCGCCAGTACGACGCGGGGAACGCGTTGAAGTAGCTGCCGAAGGAGAGCCGGTCGCCCCGGCGGACGCACACGGCGTGGCGGTCGACGATCTGGTCCGGGTCGATGGTCGAGCCCGAGCTCACCGACTGCCGCAGGGACGCCTTGTTGAGCTCCTTGGCGCCCTTGTCACCGCCGACGTTGTACTTGTCGGCGTCGAGCACGGCCGGGTCGGGGTCGACGTAGAGCGGGAGGACGTCCAGGTCCCGGTCGACCGGCATGATCTGCCGCATCAGGACGCGGCGTACGGTCGCCTGCTTCGAGGGGCTCACTCGTCGACTCCTCCGCTGGTGAGCGGCGCACCCTCGGCGAAGTGCGGCCGCAGCTTGTTCTCGAACATCGACAGCGCCGAGCCGATCGCCATGTGCATGTCGAGGTACTTGTAGGTGCCGAGCCGGCCGCCGAAGAGCACCATCGGCTCCTGCTTGGCGAGCTCGCGGTAGCGGAGCAGCTTCTCGCGGTCCTCGGCGGTGTTGACCGGGTAGTAGGGCTCGTCGCCCTCCTCCGCGAAGCGGGAGTACTCGTGGACGACGACCGACTTGCCGGGCAGGTAGGTGCGCTCGGGGTGCAGGTGCTTGAACTCGAGGGTGCGGGTGTGCGGCACGTCCTCGTCGTTGGCGTTGACGACGCCGGTGCCCTGGTAGTCGTCGACGTCGACGGTCTCGCGCTCGAGGTCGATGGTGCGCCACGAGAGGCGGCCCTCGGAGTGGTGGAAGTACTCGTCGACCGGACCGGTGTAGACGATCGGGACCCGGCCCTTGAACTCGTCGATGACGTCGAAGAAGTCGGTGTCGAGGCGGACCTCGATGCCGGGGTGCTCCGCCATCCGCTCCAGCCACGCGGTGTAGCCGTCGACCGGCAGGCCCTCGTAGGTGTCGTTGAAGTAGCGGTTGTCGAAGGTGTAGCGCACCGGCAGCCGCGTGATGATGTCGGCCGACAACTCCTTGGGGTCGGTCTGCCACTGCTTGGCGGTGTAGCCCTTGATGAACGCCTCGTAGAGCGGGCGGCCGATCAGGCTGATCGCCTTCTCCTCGAGGTTCTGCGCGTCCTTGGTGTCGATCTCGCTGGCCTGCTCGGCGATCAGCGCGCGCGCCTCGTCGGGGGTGTGGCTCTTGCCGAAGAACTGGTTGATCAGCCCCAGGTTCATCGGCAGGGAGTAGACCTGGCCCTGGTAGCGGCCGAACACCCGGTGCTGGTACGCCGTGAAGTCGGTGAACCGGTTGACGTAGTCCCACACCTTCTTGTTGGAGGTGTGGAAGAGGTGCGTCCCGTAGACGTGCACCTCGATGCCGGTCTCCTCGTCGAACTCGGAGTAGGCGTTGCCCCCGATGTGGTGGCGGCGCTCCAGCACGAGCACCTTCAGGCCCAGCTCCGAGGCGCAGCGCTCGGCGATGGTGAGGCCGAAGAAGCCGGAGCCGACGACGACCAGATCAGGGCCAGAGGAAGGGGTTGACACGATGGGTCAGTCTACGGATCGGGTGGGCACGGACCGCATTCCGCGCGCGTCGCGCATGGCGCGGATCACATTGGCGGCCTCGCGCCGCCCGCCGCGCAGCGGGCTCAGCAGCACGACCGCCGCGGTGATCAGCCACGGCTTGAGCCTGACCAGCGCGTTCTCGCCGTACCGGAGGTGCACCGCGAAGAGGTTGCGGTACATGTAGTAGCCCTTCCAGCCGCTCAGGTCGTGCTGCTGGTCGAAGTCGAGCTGGCGCACCAGCACGGCGTCGCGCACCGCCCAGATCGTGAAGCCGGCGCGGCGGGCGCGCAGGGCGAAGTCCACGTCGTCGTAGAAGATGAAGTACGACGGGTCGGGCAGCCCGATCACGTCGATGACGCGGCGCCGGACCATGAAGCCCTCGAAGGCGACGTTCTCGATCTCGACCCGGGCGGGCATCCGGCTGCGCTCGCCGTACGCCGTCTCGACCATGCCGGTCTTCGGACGGATCGCCAGCGGGTTGCGCAGGTCGAAGCGGGTGGCCGCCTTCTCGACGAGCCGGCCGGCGACGTCCTCGCGGACCGCCATCAGGCAGTCCGCGTCCTCGGCGAGCAGCACGCCCAGGCAGTCGGTCGCCGGGACGACGTCGTCGTCCATCAGCCAGATCCGGTCGAAGCCGCGGGCGTAGGCCTCGCGCACGCCGTGGTGGAACCCGCCGGCGCCACCGAGGTTGTCGGCCGTACGGAGGACCTCCAGGCCCGCGATCTCGCAGGCGGCCAGCACGGCGGGCGTGTGGTCGGTGCTGGCGTTGTCGACGACGATGACCGCGTCCGGCGCGGGGTCGAGCGCGGCCAACCCGGCGAGCATCCGCTCGAGGAGGTCGGCGCGGTTGTAGGTCACCACCACCACGGCGACGGACTCGCTCACCGCAGGTACCTCCGGTGCCCGGTGAAGTCGCCGCGCAGCCCGGCGTACGCCGCCCGTGCGCTCAGCGCGATCCGACCCGGCTCGCGGCGGGTGAGCAGGTAGAACCAGACGGTCTTGAGCCAGAAGAGCAGCACGTGCGGCCAGCCGCGGTAGTCGCGGAGGTTGACGGTGTTGTTGCGCGCCATGCAGTAGGCCTTGAGCTCGCTCGGGCTGTGGTTGTACGTCGTGCGCCCGAACATCATCGGCGTCCCGAGGTCGCCGACCGACGGGTGCTCGACGCGGGCGGCGACGACCGTGGCGATCCGGGCGCCGGCCGCCTCGGCGCGCAGACGGTACTCGTGGTCGTCGCCCCAGATGAAGAACTCCGCGCGCGGCAGCCCGATCCGCTCCACCAGGTCGCGGGTGACGAGCACGCCGTTGAACGGGATCACGATGCCCTCGATCCGGCCGTCGACCGCGGCGCGCTCGACGTCGGCCAGGCGGTGCACCACGCGGGTGCCGCCGGGCAGGCGGATCGGGAAGACCAGCCGGTCGGGGTCGCCCTCGTCGACCACGAGCGGACCCCAGAAGTCCAGGTCGGGCTCGGCCAGCAGCCGAGTGAGGCAGCCGGCCTCGGGCAGACCGTCGTCGTCCATCAGCCAGGCCAGGTCCGCGCCCCGCTCCATCGCCCACTCCAGGCCGTCGTGGAAGCCACCGGCGCCGCCGCTGTTGATGGCGAGCGTCCGGCCCAGCACCGGCACGGTGCGGTGGTCGTCCCCGGCGTCGCGGTCGGCCAGACCGGCCAGCCACTCCCCTGTGCCGTCGGTCGAGGCGTTGTCGACCACCAGCACCTCGGTCAGTCCCGGCACCTGGTCGAGCCGCTCCAGCAGCCGTTGGAGCAGGCCCAGCCGGTTGTGGGTGACGACGACCGCGGCGATGCGGCGTACGTCGGGCTGGTCGGGCACGGCGACCACCCTAGAGGCGGACCTGTCAGCAGGCCGCGTCGAGGTCGTCGGACTCGTTGGCGGCGTACCCGGTGCTCAGGGAGCCGAGCGAGCCGCCGGTGACGGTCTCGCCGTCGGCGTGGGCCTTCGTGCCCGACCCGGCCGGGGCGTCGCCCTCGGCGCGGTCGATGGCCCGCGCGACCTTGCTCCTGACGAGCTTGATGTCGGGGTGGGCGGTGTTGATCATCGGCGGCACCAGCGACAGCGTCGACACCTTCTGGCTGCGGGCCTTGAGCGCGAGCTGGAGGAAGTCGCCGAACTCGCTCGCGGGCACGCTCGTCGACACCATGTCGGAGCTGGCCTTCGCGATGTCGGCGAAGTTGGTGAGCGCGGACTGCGGGCTGACCTGGCGGAGCATCGCGCTCATCACGCACTTCTGCCGCGCCATCCGGGAGTAGTCGTCCGAGTCGTCACGGGCGCGCGCGAACCACAGGGTGTCGTGGCCGTCGAGCTTGCGTACGCCGGGCTGGATGTAGCCGGTGACGTCGCTGCCGAGGCCGCCCACCGGGATGGGCTGACGCACGTTGAGCGTGACGCCGCCGACCGCGTCGACGAGGTCCTTGAAGCCCTCGAGGTTCACCATCACCCAGTAGTTGATCTTCAGCCCGGTGATGCCCTCGACCGCCGAGATCGTCGCGTCCACGCCGGGGTGGTCGGAGTCGGGGAAGAGCTCGGTGTTGTCCATCGCCCAGGTGCTCACGCCGTTGAGGTAGTCGGCGTCGAACCCGTCGGGGAACTGCTCCTCCATGACCGAGCCCTTGCGGAAGGGGAAGTTCTGCATGTTGCGCGGCAGCGACACCAGCACCGTGCGGCCGGTGTCGGCGTCGATGCTCGCGACCGTCATCGAGTCGGGGCGCAGGCCCCAGCGTCCGGCGCCGGCGTCGCCGCCGAGCAGCAGCACGTTGTAGCGACCGTCGTGGGCTCCGGTGGCCTCGCCGTCGCCGGACATCGCGAGGATGAACGAGCGCTGGACGCCGACCAGGTGCGCGCCGAACAGCAGGCAGGCGGCGATCGAGAAGCAGAGCACGCCGTGGACGCCGATCGCGGCGCGGCGGTGCGGCATCGTCAGCGTGAGGGGCTGGCCCAGCCGCCAGGCGTCGAAGAACAGCAGGGCCCAGCCGATCGCGAGCCCGGTCAGCAGCAGCCGCAGCCACAGCAGCGCACCGGTGTCGAAGGCGAGCCAGAGGAAGAGCTCGTGCCAGACCACCCCGACCACCAGCCCGACCACGAAGGTCACGACCAGCCCGGCCCAGATCCGCAGCGCGATGATGCCGACCCGGCGGTTGCCCGCGACCAGCTGCGCCGACCCCGGCAGCACCAGCGTCATCAGCATCAGCGCGACGGCGCGGCGGAAGCGCACGCGGGCGGCGCGCTCGGCGACGGTCACGCGGGCGGTCTGCGACCCGGGGGAAGGGGCGGGCGGCATCGATGAGCCTCTCTCCGGGAGAGTCGAACGGGGAAGGGGTGGTGCCTCGTCAGTATCACCAGTCACAACCGCCACACCGCGCACGACGCGCCGGGCGATCCCGAGCCACGCGGGCACACCCGGTACCGTCGCGGGCATGAACGAGCGTCCCCGCGGCGAGGACGGCCCCGCGGAGGGCACGCCGGAGTACCACTGGTTGTACGGCGGCCAACCCGGCCGACCCGGCCCGCAGGGCGGCCAGCCCGCCTCGCCGAGCCCGTCCCCGAGCACCAGCGACGGCCCCCCGCGCCCGCCGCGGCCCGACGAGACCCGGATGATGCCCACCATGTCCCGCCCCTCCTCGGCGTCCGCCCCCGCGGCGGCGCAGTCGGCCGGCACGCCGCCGACGCCGCCCCCGCTCGCGCCGACCCCGGGCGACCCCGGCGGGCGGCGTCCGCGCCGGCCCCGCCGTCGCGGCGGCGTCCGCCGCTGGCTGCGGATCGTGCTGGTCCTCCTGCTGCTGTGGGTCGCCTACCTCGTGGTGGTGCCGCTCTACGTGTGGGGCAAGGTCGAGAAGGTCGAGTGGGAGCCCGAGGGCGACCGTCCCGCCGACCAGCCGGGCACGACGTACCTCATGGTCGGCAGCGACTCACGCGCCGGCCTGAGCAAGGAGGAGCGCAAGGAGCTCGCCACCGGCAACTCCGGCAGCCACCTCGCCGACACGATCATGGTCCTGCACACCGGCGACGGCCCGAACCTCCTCATGTCGCTCCCGCGCGACTCCATCGTCGACATCCCGGGCCGGGGCACGTCCAAGATCAACGCCGCCTACGCCTACGGCGGCCCGAAGCTGCTGGTGCGCACCGTCGAGCAGAACACCGGCATCCGCATCGACGACTACGTCGAGATCGGGCTCGGCGGGGTCGCCGGGGTCGTCGACGCGGTCGGCGGGATCGAGATCTGTCCCGAGACCGCCATGAAGGACCCGCTCGCGGGGCTCGACGTCAAGAAGGGCTGCCAGGAGGCCGACGGTAAGACGGCGCTGGCCTACTCCCGCTCCCGGCACACCTCGGGCATCGGCGACATCGCGCGGGTCAAGCACCAGCGCGAGGTGGTCGCCGCCGTCGGCGACGCGGTGCTCTCGCCGTGGACGTTCATCAACCCGGTGCGCTACTGGCGGCTGGTCAGCGCCGTGCCGGACTTCTTCGCCTTCGGTGAGGGCATGGGCCCGGTGCAGGCCGGCCGCTGGGCGATGGCGATGACCCACGTCGATCTCAGCTGCGTCGTCCCGCTGGCCAGCCTCGAGGTGCGCTGGGACGAGGAGCGGTCGGAGCGGATGTTCGGCCACATCCGCAAGGACACCGTCGGCGACATGCCCAAGGCCCTCTGCCAGGCCGACGGCGGGATCTCGTGACCTACGAGACCCTCCGCTGGGAGGTCGACCCGGACGGTGTCGGCACGCTGACGCTGCACCGGCCCGACCACCTCAACGCCTTCGACCTGACCATGGCCGGCGAGCTCGTGCGGTTCTTCCGTGAGGACGCGTGGGACGAGTCGGTCCGCGCCGTCGTCGTCACCGGCGCCGGGCGGGCGTTCTGCGCCGGCATGGACCTCAACGCCACCGGCAACGTCTTCGGCCTCGACGAGGGCCTCCGCCCGAGCGTCGCCGAGTTCCGCGCGTCGTACGACGAGGCGCCGTACGACGAGGGCGTCCGCGACACCGGCGGCAAGGTCACGCTCGCGATCCACGCGCTGCCCAAGCCGGTCATCGCCGCGATCAACGGGCCCGCCGTCGGCATCGGGGCGACGATGACGCTCGCGATGGACCTGCGGCTCGCGTCGACGAAGGCGCGCATCGGGTTCGTCTTCGGTCGCCTCGGCATCGTGCCGGAGGCGGCGTCGACGTGGTTCCTCCCGCGCATCGTCGGCATCCAGCAGGCGCTGGAGTGGGTCTACTCCGCCGAGATCCTCGACGCCGACGCGGCGCTCGCCGGACGGCTGGTGCGCAGCGTGCACGAGCCCGACGACCTGCTGCCCGCGGCGCAGGAGCTCGCGCGGTCCTTCGTCGTCGACCGCTCCCCCGCCGCCCTCGGCCTGGCCAAGCGGCTGCTCTACCGCAACAGCGCGGCAGCCGAGCCGCTCGAGGCGCACCTCTCGGACTCGCTGGCGATGTACTGGCAGTCGATCGGCGACGGCAAGGAGGGCGTGGCCGCGTTCCTCGAGAAGCGGAGTCCGCGGTTCACCGGCCGGGCCTCGCAGCTGCCTGAGGTCTTCTGACCTCCGCCCTGAGGTCGGCAGCGACTCCCGCGGCCGTCCGCTCGACCCCGGCCAGCACGGCGCGGACCTCGGACGCGGGGACCGGCAGCCCCGTCTCCAGCCGGGCGAGCATCGCCCGGAAGCCCGTCCGGCAGATCTCCAGCGTCCGCCGGCCGGAGGCCGTCAGCTCGACCCGGTAGGAGCGCCGGTCCTCCGCCTGCGCCACCTTGCGCACGTGCCCGCGCCGTGCGAGAGCGGCCAGGTGGCCGGTCATGGTCGAGGGGGTGACGCCGAGCCGCGCCCCCAGGTCCCGAGGGGTCATGGGAGCGATGCCGAGCTGGCTGTAGACGGCGTACTCGGCCGGGCGGACGTCGGTGCCGTCGAGCGCCAGCTCCATGAGCTCGGCGATGCGCTGCTGGAGCACGAAGAGGTCGAGGACGACGTTGCCGTCGCTCACACCGACCTGCCGCTCGGACGTCGTCATGGGCGCAGTCTGGCACGCCCGACCGTGGCCATCTAGTACGAACTCGTACTATTCTCCCGGCATGCCTCGGCCCTCCCGCACCACCCGCCTCCGCCTTCTCCTCTCGACCCTGCTCCTCCTCGCGGTCCCGCTGGGGGCAGCGTGTTCACGCTCCGGCGCGGACGATCGCGGCGACCGCGAGGTGGCGTCCCCGACGACCGCTGCGACGCCGTCGCCCACCGCGGTGCCGTGGCAGACGATCGACGGCCCGCTCGCTCGCTGCGGCCCCCAACCACCGGAGGTCACCGCCGCGCGCTGGCACTACCGTGTGCTGCGCGACCGAGCGGTCGGCGCGGTGCCCTCGGCGCTCGCCGGGAGCGGCCGCACCGTCGCGGTGCTGCTGCACCAGACCGACGGCGGCGGTCTGTGCGGCTGGCTCCCCTACGCCCGGCAGCTGGCGGACGCCGGCGTCGCGGCTCTCGTCGTCGACCTGTGCCGGTACGGCGCGTCCGCGTGCCGTGGCGTCAGCGACGGACGCTTCACCGACGCCGACCAGACGGAGCCCGTGCGCGTGGCGGTCGAGCATGCCCGGCGCGAGCTGGGAGCCCGGCGCGTGGTGGTGGTCGGCGCCTCGATGGGCGGCAGCGTGGCGCTGATGAGCGGCGCCGTCCTGGACGGGGTGAGCGCCGTGGCCGACCTCTCCGGGCCCGTCGACTGGCCCGGCATCGAGGTCGCTCACGGCGGGCGAGCGCTGCGGGTGCCGGCGCTGGTGGCGATGGCCGAGCAGGAGGGCCCGGACGACGTGGCCCGCGCCCGCGCCATCGTCCGGCGCGCCCCGGCGGGCAGCCGACTCGTGGTGCCCGACGACGGCCACGGCTACGAGCTCCTCCACGACTACGACGGCGTGCCGCTGCCCTTCGGCAAGGAGCTGCTGGCCTGGATCCGGCGCGGTCCGAACCCCTGAGGAGGCACATCCCCTGCGCTCAGCGCGGCCGCTGGTCGCTGATCCGCTTGGCCTTGCCCAGCGAGCGCTCCAGCGCGTGCGGCGCGAGCACCTCGACCCGGGCGGTGACGCCGATCCGCTGCTTGATCCGCTCCTCGAGGCGGGCGCCCAGCGCGGCGTCGTACGACGTCGACGCGGCCTCGACCTGCACGGTGAGCTCGTCGAGGCTGCCGGGACGGGTCAGCACGCAGAGGTAGTGCGGGGTGAGCCCCTCGATGGCGAGGATCTGCTCCTCGACCTGGCTCGGGAAGACGTTGACGCCCCGCACGATCATCATGTCGTCGGTGCGGCCGGTGACCTTCTCCATCCGCCGGAACGCGGGGTAGGCCGTGCCGGGCAGCAGGCGGGTCAGGTCGCGGGTGCGGTAGCGCACCACCGGCATCGCCTGCTTGGTGAGCGAGGTGAACACCAGCTCGCCGCGCTCGCCGTCGGCCACCGGCTCCAGCGTCACCGGGTCCACCACCTCGGGCAGGAAGTGGTCCTCCCAGACGTGCAGGCCGTCCTGGGTCTCGCCGGACTCCTGGGAGACGCCCGGGCCCATCACCTCCGACAGCCCGTAGATGTCGACCGCGCGGATCCCCGACCGCTCCTCGACCGCGCGCCGCATCTCATCGGTCCACGGCTCGGCGCCGAAGATCCCGACCTCCAGCGTCGTCGACCGCGGGTCGACCCCCTGGCGGTCCATCTCGTCGAGGATCGCGAGGAAGTACGACGGCGTCACCATGATCACCCGCGGCCCGAAGTCGACGATCAGCTGGACCTGCCGCTCGGTCATGCCGCCGCTGACGGGCACCACCGTGCAGCCGAGCCGCTCGGCGCCGTAGTGCGCGCCGAGGCCTCCGGTGAAGAGCCCGTAGCCGTAGGCGACGTGCACGAGGTCGCCCGGCCGGCCGCCCGCGGCGCGGATCGACCGCGCCATCACCTCCGACCAGGTGTCGAGGTCGGCCTGCGTGTAGCCGACGACGGTCGGCCGGCCGGTCGTGCCGCTGCTCGCGTGCACCCGCGCCACCTGCTCGCGCGGCACCGCGAACATCCCGAAGGGGTAGTTGGCGCGCAGGTCGGCCTTCGTCGTGAACGGGAACCGAGCCAGGTCGGCGAGCGACCCCAGGTCGTCGGGCCGCACGCCCGCCTCGTGGAAGGCCCGGTGGTAGTGCGGCACGCCCTCGTACGCCGCGCGCAGCGTCGCGCGCAGTCGATCGAGCTGGAGCGCCTCGAGCTCGGCCCGGTCCAGGGCGGGGATCTCTCCGCTCACCAGAACGCCCCGCCGATCTCGCGGCTGCGGCCGACGAACGTCGCCACGACCGTGTCGCCGGCGGTGACGGTGACGTCGTAGGTGCCGTCGCGGTCGTCACGCTCCCGCTCGACGGCGCGGGCGACCAGCACGTCCCCGGCGCGGGTGGGCGTGCGGAACCGGATCTCTGCGCCGGCCGCCACGGTGCGGCGGTTGTAGGAGTTGCACGCGAAGGCGAACGCCGAGTCCGCCAGCGTGAAGGTCAGTCCCCCGTGGCCGATCGCGTGGCCGTTGACCATGTCGTCGCGCACGGTCATCCGCAGGGTCGCCGTCCCCGGCCCCACCGCGTCGATGCTCATGCCGAGCGCCTGGCTCGCGTGGTCGTCGGTCCACATCGCACGGGCGCTCGCGCGGGCGATCTCCTCCGGGGTCACCCGGCCCACGGTAGGAGGGTCAGAGCGTCCGGTCGAGCAGCGTGCGGAGCTCGTCGAAGTGCCGCTCGGTGGCCGACTCGTCGTAGACCGACGTGTCGGCCATCGTGAAGCCGTGCGCGGCGCCCGCGTAGATCTCGTTGACGTGCGGGCGGCCCGCCTGCTGGAGCGTCTCCTCGAGAGCAGCGACGGCCTCGATCGGCATGCCGGGGTCCTGGTCGGCGTGCCCGAAGGCGTAGTCCGCGGTCGACGCCGCGATCGAGCGGTGCGGGCTGTCGGGGGCGTCGGTCACGAGGCCACCGCCGTGGAAGCCGCCTACGGCGACGACCGTGCCGGGGTGCCAGCCGGCGGTGCGCACGGCGAGCCGGGCGCCCATGCAGTAGCCGGTGACCCCGATCGGCCCGGCGCCGGCGTGCTGCTGGAGCGCCGCGACCCAGGCCGCGGCATCGCGCTCGGCGAGCTCCGGGGTCAGCCGGTGGACCCGGTCCATGACCCCGCCGGCGAAAAACCGCTCGCGCTCCGCGGGCCGCCGGAGGTCGGTGGTCGGCACGAAGTCGGCGGCTCGGCCCTCGCGGTAGAACACGTGCGGCGCGAGCACGACGTACCCCCACGCCGCGATCCGGTCCGCCATCTCCTGGATCTGCGGCCGCAGCCCGATCGCGTCCATGTAGAGCAGCACGCCGGGGTCGCCCGGCTCGCCGGTGAGGTAGGCCTCGGCGGTGCCGTCGGCGGTCTCGACGTCGACGGTCGCGCGCATGCTCAGAGCACCCGGCGCAGGGTGTCCGGGACCAGGTCCGCGACCGTCGGGTAGCCGTCGACGGCCATGATCAGGTCGGCCTCGGCGAGCAGCGACCGGAGCACGTGCACGGCTCCGGGCACGCCGCCGAGCGCGAGGCCGTAGACGTACGGGCGCCCGATCGCGACGGCGGTGGCGCCGAGGGCCAGCGCCTTGACCACGTCGGCACCCGAGCGCACTCCGGAGTCGAAGATCACCGGCGCGCCATCGGCGGCCGCGACGACGTCGGGCAGCCACTGCAGCGCGGAGCCACCGCCGTTGGCCTGCCGGCCGCCGTGGTTGGAGCAGTAGATGCCGTCGACCCCGTTGTCGAGCGCACGCTTCGCGTCGTCGGGGTGGCAGATGCCCTTGAGCAGCAGCGGCAGGTCGGTCAGCGAGCGCAGCCACGCGAGGTCGTCCCACGAGAGCGGGTTGCCGAACGTGCCGGCCCAGGTGAGGACGACCGTGCCCGGGTCGGGGTCGGGCCCGGTCATCGCCTGGAAGACCGGGTCGGAGCTGTAGTTGGCGAGCGCCTTGTTGCGCAGCTGGGGGAAGTTGCCGCTGGCGAGGTCGCGCGGCCGCCAGCCCGGGAGCCAGGTGTCGAGCGTGACCACGATGCCGTCGTAGCCCGCCTGCTCCGCTCGCTGCACGAGGCTGGCGGCGAGGTCGCGGTCCTTGGGCGTGTAGAGCTGGAAGTACGACGGGGTGTCGCCGGTGTGCGCCACGACGTCCTCGAGCGGGTCGTTCATCAGCGTCGAGGCGATCATCGGCACGCCGGTCTGAGCGGATGCCTGTGCGGTCGCGATGTCGCCGTGCCCGTCGGGCGTGCACAGGCCGATCACGCCGACCGGCGCCATCATCAGCGGCGTCGGCAGCGTCTTGCCGAAGAGCTCGACGGACAGGTCGCGCTCGGCGGACCTGGTCAGCATCCGCGGCACCACGGCCCAGCGCTGGAACGCCTCGACGTTGGCGCGCTGGGTCGCCTCGTCACCCGAGCCGCCCGCGACGTAGGTGCGCAGCTCGGGCGGCAGCGCCGCCAGGGCGTCCCGCTCCAGGTCCGCGTGGTCGAAGGGCATCCGAGGCAAGACACCCGACAGCGCCTGGAAGTAGATTTCGATCTGGTAGTCGCCGTACGCCACGGGAGCATCATGCCTGAGCACACGACCATGAACACCGTCATCCACGCCGCGTTCCGCCGCGACCTCAGCCGCTTCGAGGACGCGCTCGCGACGTTCCCTGCGGACTCCCGGGCGCGGGCGGACCAGCTCGCGGTCGCGTGGGACAACTTCACGACCCAGCTGCACCACCACCACGAGGACGAGGAGACGATCTTCTTCCCCGCGCTGGCCGGCGCGGGCGCCGAGCCGGGTCTGATCGGTGCCCTCGAGGGCGAGCACGAGGCCATGCAGGAGGCGCTCGCCGCGGCCGACGCGCTGATGGCAGCGTTCGTCGCCGCGCCGACGCGGGCGAACGCCGAGGCGGCGCACGCCGGCCTGGCCCGGCTGCGCACGGTCCTGGTCACCCACCTCGACCACGAGGAGCGCGACCTCGAGCCGATCGCCCACGCCTACCGGGACACCGAGGCGTGGAAGGCCGCCCAGAAGGCGGTGCGCAAGGCGCACCCCGAGAACCTGGGCACCTTCCTGGCCTGGCTCCAGGACGGTGCCGACCCGGAGACGATGGCCAAGCTGCGGAGCGAGATCCCCGCGCCGGTCGTCTTCGTCCTCAGCCGCGTCCGGGGACGCCACTACCGCCGCGAGATCGCGCCGACCTGGGCGTGAGCCTCAGATCTGGCGCTGGATGCCTGCGAGCAGCTGGCGGGCCATCACGATCCGCTGCACCTGGTTGGTGCCCTCGTAGATCGGGGCGGTCTGAGGACCATCTGTCACAGCGCTGACTGCGCAAACAGCTCGATCAGGACCGAGGGCAGCCTTCGACCCGAGCATCTAGATGAAGAGGAGTTGCGCCCCGTCGGTCTTCTCGATGAAGTCAGAGGCACTGATGATCGCCTCGACCTCGTCGTAGAGATCCTCGGCCTCCAGATGCTGCATGTCGGCCGACATCCGGCAGGCCCACAGGTGGCCACCCGAGTCGACGATCTGCTGGAGGAACTCAGGCACCTCGGGTACACCGATTTCCTCGATCGACTTCTTCATCTGGTGCGTGGCCATCGCCGTCATCCCGGGGAGGCCTCCGAGGCCCTGCGGCATGTGGGTCGCAGTGTTGCCGAGCATCGTGAACTTCAGGTCGCCCATCGTCTTCTTGTTGATCATGTCGAAGCCCCAAAACGTGAAGAACAGGTGCGTCTCGACGCCCTCCCCGAGAGCGGCATTGGCCAGGATCAGCCCGGGGTAGGCCATGTCCAAGTTGCCCTTGGAACAGATGATGGCGAGCTTGCGACCGCTCTCGTCCTCGCCGAAGGACGGGACGACCGGTGTGGTTGCGGTGGTGGACATGGCTGGTCTCCTTGCTCGGTTCACACGCATCCGCGGGGCTTGGGCAGCCCGGCGATGTAGGCCATCTTCGTGGCCGGCTTCTTCGGGAAGAGCACGAACAGCTGCTTGGTCGGGATCCCTCCGACGGTCGCCACCCGACGCAGCGTTGCGGTCTCGCCGTTCTCGGGGAAGTCGCGACGCAGGAAGCGGATCGCATTCCAGTGCTCTTCGCTCATCTCGATGCCGATCTGCGCGGCGAGCACGGTGCCCAGATCTTCGCTCCACTCGTCGTACTGGGTCATGAAACCCTCGTCGTCGACGTGGATCTCGTGACCGTCGATCGTGGTGGTGGACATCTCAGGCCTCCTGCTGGTCTGGTTCGGGCTCGGGAACGTGCTTCCCGGTCATCGACATCAGGGCCGGGAGCGGGACCGGACGACCGGGGAGCAGGACGTTCCAGTAGATCCACCGGAATGCGAGCTTCCCGAGGTGGTTGACGCGGGTCGCCTTCAGCAGGTCCATCGGGCCGACGACCGGGAAGGGGTACTTGCCCGTCAAGGGCTCGGTGTCGTAGTTGAAGTCGATCAGCAGCGCCTTGTCGTCGCCGGCCTCCACGAAACAGTTCGCGTGCCCGTCGAAGGCCCCGGTCATCGGTCGGCCGGCGATGTGCTCGAGGAAGTTGTCGACGAAGATCTCGACCGAGAAGTGCGCGACCGAGCCGGCTTTGGACGCGGGGATGTCGCTGGCGTCCCCGATGGCGAAGATGTTCTTGAACTCCGGGGAGAGTTGGGTGTGCTTGTCCACGGGCACATAGTTGAGCTCGTCGCCGAGCCCGGATCGGGCGACGAAGTCGGCACCCATGTTCAGCGGGATCGTCACCAGCAGGTCGAACGGGACCTCGCGCTCGTCGTAGGAGACGAGCACCTTCCGCTCTGTGTCGATGCGCTCGACCAGGAAGTCGGTCTCTACGTGCACCTTGCGCTCCTCGAGCATCCCACCCAGTTGCGCTGAGGCGACCGGCTTGGTGAACGCCCCGTCCAGCGGCGTCACGTAGACGAGCTCGACCCGGTCGCGAATCCCCCGCTCACGCAGCCAGGCCTCGACGAGGAAGGTGAACTCGAGGGGCGCGACCGGGCACTTGATCGGCATTTCGGTGATGTGCACGACGAGTCTGCCGCTGTCGAATCGGGTGAGCGCTCCGGCCAGCGCCTCTGCGCCCTCGAGCGTGTAGAAGTCGAAGATGCTTCGCCGCCACTCCGTGCCCAGCATGCCGGGCGTCTGGTCCGGGCGCGGGGTCGTGCCGGTGGCAATGACCAGCTGGTCGTACGGCAGTCGACGACCGTCCTCGAGGAGGACGACGTTCTCGTCGGCCACGACCCTGTCGATCATGCCGACGACGAAGTCCACCCCCGCGGGGAGGAACGCGTGTCGTGACCTGACGACCTGCTTTCGGGAGTAGCCGCCGAAGGGCAGGAACAGGTAGCCGGGCTGATAGTGGTGCTCGTCGTCGCGGTCGACGACGGTGATGCTCCACTCGATGCGGTCAAGACGATGCCGCAACTTGTTGGCGATCATGGTCCCGGCCGTGCCGGCGCCCAGGATGACGAGGTGCCTCATGGCTCTCCTGCCTCTCGCTACACCTCGACGCTAACCCCCGGGGGTATCCATCGACAGGGGACAAAGTCCCGCATCACGCGAGAGAGAGGAAGAGCTTCTCCATCTTCTTCACGTCGACACTGTCCATGCCATCGCCCGCGGTCAGGCACTGCTGCAGCCCGCTCGCGACGATCGCGAAGCCGGCCTTGTCGAGGGCCTTGGAGACCGCCGCGAGCTGGGTGACGACGTCCTCGCAGTCGCGACCCTCTTCCAGCATCCGCAGGACGCCGTCGAGCTGACCGCGGGCGCGCTTGATCCGGTTGATGACCGGGGTCATCTCGGTGGGGTCCAGCTCCATGTCAGTGCTCCTCGGTGAGTGCAGCCAGGGCCGCGGTCAGGCGACTCCCTGCCTCAGCGGCCACGTGTTCCAGCCCGGGGACGAGCTGGGTCATCGCGGCGGGGTCGATCGCCTCGACGAGGCAGGTGCCGTCGTCGAGAGATCGTACGACGACGTTGCAGGGCAGCATCGCGGCGACCGAGGGGTCCGCCTGAAGTGCGGCGTACGCGAGGGGCGGCCGGCAGGCGCCCAGGATCACCTGGCGTGGCATGTCGACGTCGAGCTTCGCCTTCAAGGTGACCGCGATGTCGATCTCGGTCAGCACGCCGAAGCCCTGGTCGGCCAGGGCGGCGCGAGTGGCGGCCACTGCGTCCTCGTACGGCAGGGCCACGGTGGCACTCAGCGTGTAGCTGCTCATCGGTGTTCTCCTCATGGACTCGACGTACCCCGGGGGGTATTTTGAAATGGTAACCGATACCCCCTAGGGTATGTCGCATGACGACTACCGGCGCCCACACGCACGACAGCGCGGTCGACCCCGAGATCGGCTACCGACCTGGTCTCCTGGGCCGCCTCGGAGTGTGGGTGATCGACCACGCCCGGATCACCACCGCCGTCTGGCTTCTCCTGGTTGTCGGCCTCGGCCTCTTCGCGCCGCGGGTCGAGTCCGAGCTGTCCGGCGCCGGTTGGCAGGCAGACGGGTCCGACTCCGTCGCAGCACGGGAGCTTGCCCAAGAGCACTTCGGCGGCAATGCCTCCACGGCGATCCAGGTGGTCGTGCGCTCCGCAGACGGCCCGGTCACCGAGGGGCCGGGCAAGCGGGTTCTCGCCGAGGCCGCCGCCATCCTGGAGCAGGATCCTCGGATCGCCGCGGTCCTCCAGCCGCAGCCCGGGGCCACGCTCAGCCAGGACGGCACCACCGCCGTGCTCCTGGCCGGCGCCGCCGCAGACCCCAACGAGATGGTGCGGGCGGCCGACGACCTCAAGGGGCCGCTGCAGGACCTGTCGACCGCGGAGGTCGAGGTGAACCCGACGGGAGCCTCGCTGCTGTGGTCTGACTTCAACGAGGCCAACCTGTCGGCGATGCTGAAGTCGGAGATGGTGTCCTGGCCGGTCACGCTCGCGATCCTGGTTCTGGCCTTCGGCGCGCTCGTCGCCGCGGGTCTGCCGCTGATCCTCACCCTCGCCGGACTGGTCGCCTCGGCGGGCTCGCTGGTCCTGATCAACCAGGTCGTGCCCGTCTCGATCTGGGCGATGAACTTCGCGATGATGTTCGCACTCGCGCTCGGCATCGACTACGCGCTCTTCATGGTGGTGCGCTTCCGGGCGGCGCGCATGGGCCACCACGAGAGTCCCCGTCAGGCGATCGCAGAGACCATGGACACCGCGGGCAAGGCGGTGCTGCTGTCCGGCGCGACCGTGCTGATCTCACTCTCGGCCGTGATGCTGGTGCCGTCCCCGTCCTTCCGCTCGATGGCCGGCGGGATCATGCTCGCGGTGATCTTCGTCCTCGGGGCGACCCTGACCCTGCTCCCGGTGGTGCTGGCCAAGCTCGACCACCGGATCAACAAGCTCGCGCTGCCGTGGGTGCATGCCGGCGAGCACCGGTCGCCGAGGTTCGCCGCCTGGGGCGACCGGCTCTGGAAGCGCCCTTTCGCCTGGGGTCTCGCTTCGTTCGTGGTCCTGGTCGCGCTCGCCGCGCCGGTGATCGGCCTGAAGACCGCGATGCCCTCGATCAAGGTGCTGCCCGAGAGCGCCAGCGCCCGGGTCGGCTACGACCAGGTCCAGGCGTCGTTTGGCGACGGCGCCCCGGGCACCGTCCAGATCGTCGTGCCCCAGGTCGATGCCGACGCTGCCGCAGCCGTCCTGGAAGCGGACGCGGGCATCGCCGGCGCGATGCCGGGGGTCCTCGCCGGCGACGGGTCGTCGTACGTCCTGATCCAGGCCGTGCCGGCCGTCGACCCGTCCGACCCCGCCCTCGCCGAGACGGTGGCCCGGCTCCGCTCCGACCTGCCGTCAACAGCGGTCGTGGGAGGCGCGGCGGTCGAGAACCTCGACCTCAAGACCCAGCTCGACGACTCCACCCCGCTCGTGATCGGGGTGATCCTGCTGCTGGGGTTCCTGTTGCTGCTGGTTGCACTCCAGGCACCGCTCATCGCGCTCCTCGGCACGCTCGCGAGCCTCCTCTCGACGGCCGCAGCGTTCGGCTTGGCCCGGCTCGTCTTCCAGGAAGGCTGGGGATCGGGGCTGCTGGGCTTCGAGCACCAAGGGTTCCTCGACGCCTGGGCGCCGGTGTTCTTCTTCGCGATGATCTTCGCGATCGCGATGGACTACACGGTGTTCCTGCTGGCCTCGGCCAAGGAGCACTACGAGCACTCCGGCGACCCGAAGGACGCGATGGTTGGCTCGCTCGCCCACTCCGGCCGGGTCATCTTCGCGGCCGGGGCGGTCATGGTCGCGGTGTTCTTCACCTTCGCCCTCTCCGGACCGCTCCCGCCGAAGGAGATGGGGGTCGTCCTCGGCGTCGCCGTCCTCCTCGATGCCTTCCTCGTGCGGCTCGTCCTGCTGCCCGTGCTGCTACGGGTCACCGGACGGGCCGCCTGGTGGGCCCCGGGCTGGCTCACCCGCCTGCTGCCCAACATCCGGTTCTCCCACAGCTGACCAGCACCACGAGAAGAAGGAGCCACTCCACCATGTGTCACGCAGTCACCTGCAAGACCTGCAGCAAGCCGACCTGGGCGGGCTGCGGACGCCACGTCGAGCGTGCCCTGGCCGGCGTTCCCCGCTCCGATCGCTGTCCCGGTCACGCCAAGGGCGAGAGTCCCGGGCTCTTGGGGCGCCTCTTCGGTGGACGCTCGTGAACCTCGACAAGGGAGTCTTCGCCGTCGCGGGCACGGTCGTCCTGCTCAGTGTGCTGCTGACGGTCACCGTCTCGAGCTGGTGGCTGCTGCTCACCGTCTTCGTCGGACTCAACCTGCTCCAGTCAAGCATCACCGGCTTCTGCCCCGCCGCCAACGTCCTGGCGCGAATCGGCGTGCCGAGCGGCTGCGCGTTCTCCATCCCCACCGACCAGGGACCCGCCACCAGAAAGGCCACGTCGTGACCACGACCACCACCGAGCACGCCCACGGCAAGGACGTCCTCGACGCACTCAACCCGCTGCACCGCGGACTGCGTCGCGCCGTGCCCGATGTCTACAAGGGCTTCGGCGAGCTCCACAAGGCCGCCTTCGCGCCCGGCGCACTCGACCAGCGCACGAAGGAGCTGATCGCGCTTGCGATCGGCGTCGTCGAGGGCTGTGACGGCTGCATCGCCTCCCATGCCCAGGCAGCGGCCCGGGCCGGCGCCAGCAAGCAGGAAGCAGCCGAGGCCATCGGCGTCACCTTCCTGATGAAAGGCGGACCGGCCACCATCTACGGGCCGCGTGCCTACGACGCGTTCTGCGAGTTCGCCGACGCTCTCGCCTGAGCATCGCGCTGTGCCGGCCGCAGCTCGCGCCGCCGCGGCGCCTCGACCTCGGCGCCCGTCAGTCCGGCCGCGGGTCGAGGGGACGGTCGGTCAGCGCACGACCGATGCCACCGCAGAGGTCCCGCGGTCGCTGCCCGGCTGAAGCGGACCGCGGGTCATCCCGTCATCCAACCCATCATGCCCTGGCCCATCATGCTCCGGCCCGACCAGCCGTTGGGCGAGCCATGGCGCCAGCCCATGCCCCACCGGCTGCCATTCCAGCGGCGTCCGGATCAATGTCAGCTACCTGAAAACAGGCATCCTGAGGGCTGGATCGGTCCTCTGACCTGCAAACCCGCAGGTCAAAGGTGTGACTGCACCCCTGCAAGGAGCTGCCGTGCCATCACGATCCGCTGCACCTGGTTGGTGCCCTCGTAGATCTGGGTGATCTTGGCGTCGCGCATCATCCGCTCGACCGGGTAGTCGCGGGTGAACCCGTAGCCGCCGAGCACCTGCACCGCGTTGGTGGTGACCTCCATGGCGACGTCGGACGCGAAGCACTTGGCCGCGGCGCCGAAGAACGTGAGGTCCTTGTCGCCCCGCTCGGACTTGCCGGCGGCGGCGTAGGTCATCTGGCGCGCGGCCTCGACCTTCATGCCCATGTCGGCCAGCAGGAACTGCAGGCCCTGGAAGTCGCTGATCGGCTTGCCGAACTGCTTGCGCTCCTGGGCGTAGCCGAGCGCGTAGTCGAGCGCGCCCTGCGCGATGCCGACGGCCTGGGCCGCGATCGTCACGCGGGTGTGGTCGAGGGTCTTCATCGCGGTCTCGAAGCCCGTGCCCTCGGCGCCGATCATCCGGTCGGCGGGGATGCGGACGTTGTCGAGGTAGACCTCGCGCGTCGGGCTGCCCTTGATGCCGAGCTTCTTCTCGGGCGCACCGAAGGAGACGCCCTCGTCGGACTTCTCCACCACGAACGCCGAGATGCCGCGGCTGCGCTTCTCCGGATCGGTGACGGCCATGACCGTGTAGTACTCCGAGACGCCGGCGTTGGTGATCCAGCGCTTCACGCCGTTGAGCACGTAGGTGTCGCCGTCGCGCACGGCGCGGGTCTTCATGCCCGCGGCGTCGGAGCCGGCGTCGGGCTCGGAGAGGCAGTAGGAGAAGCCGCCCTCACCGGCGGCGAGCTTGCCGAGGTAGTGCTTCTTGAGCTCCTCGGAGCCGGAGAGCTGCACCGGCAGCGAGCCGAGCTTGTTGACCGCCGGGATCAGGCTGCTGGACGCGCAGGCGCGGGCGACCTCCTCGATGACGATCACGGTCGCGAGCGCGTCGGCGCCGGCGCCGCCGTAGGCCTCCGGCACGTGCGGGGCGTGGAAGTCGGCGGCGAGCAGCGCGTCGGCCGCCTCCTGCGGGTAGCGGGCCTGCTCGTCGACGTCGGCGGCGTACGGCGCGACCTTGGCGTCGCACAGGTCGCGGACGGCCTCGCGGACGGCCTGGTGCTCCTCGGAGAGGGCGAACATGGGGTACTCGGCGCTCATGGGCCGCAATCTAGTCCGGCCGGTCGGCCGCCTCCGCATCAGTGCGCGGTATCCCGGGTGTGAGATATCGGACGTGCACACGCCCGGCCGGGCAGGGCCCGGCCGGGCGTGCGTGGTGCTGGGACTACGTCACTTGACGGTGACGGTCACCTTGCCCTTGCTGGCACCGAAGCTCGGGGTGCCCTTGTAGGTGAGGGTCAGCTTGTTCTTGCCGTCCTCGAGCTTCTTCAGCGTCACGGTCGCGACGCCGGTCTTCGGGTTGACGTTGGCCTTGCCGACGGCCTTCTTGCCGCTGGACACGACGACCTGGCCGGCGGTGGCCACCGAGCCGTTGCCCTTGACCGTGACCTTCAGCTTGACCGGCTTGCCGGACTTGCCGGTGGTGTTCTTGGCCGTGGTCTTGGTGGTCTGCTTCGCCAGGGTGGTGTCCCACATCGAGGCCTGCACCTGGCCGGCGACCAGGCTGCAGTCGAGCTTGAAGCCGTCACCGGTCTTGGCGGTGATGATCGTGAACTTGCTCGGGATCGTCGCGCTGAACGCGCCCGGCTTGGCCGCGGCGAAGGCCGGGTTGGTGCCGGTGCCCTGCCAGGTGGCGGTGCCGCCAGCGCCGGGGGCGAAGTCGCCGGCGACCGCGAACGGGACGTTGCCGCCCAGCTTGAAGTCGTCGGAGCGCGCGCCGGTGATGCCGACGCTGGCCATCGTCGCAGCGGCGTCGGCCGGGACGCTCGCGGACACCGAGATGGTGCCGAGCTTGCCCTTCGCAACCGCCTGACCGGCCCAGGTCGGCGTCGTGGCCGGGGTCTGGGTGATCGTGATGGCGAAGTTGTAGGACAGGCTGAACTCGGCCTGCACGCAGTTGTAGGTCGCGGTGGCCGTGGCGGCGTCCGCGGTGGCCGTCCCGAGGCCGACGAGCGCGCCGGCGGCGAGGGCGGCGGTGGCGCCTGCGGCGGCGGTGCGAGCGGAGAGTCGACGAAGGTTCATGAAGTGTGCTCCTCCCGAGCAAACTCAGTCGCTACCGGGCGGTAGCAGAGACGGCCGTCACAGTAACCCGTGAGGTGTAACGCGGGTCACGGAACCCCCCAAAAATGACCGGCGACCTAGGCTCCTCCTCGTGACCATCGAGATCACCGACTGGCAGCACCCGGAGTGGGTCCGCCTCATGCTCGACGAGTGCGAGACCTGGGCGGTCGTCGGCCTCTCGGGCGACCACCGCCGGACGGCGTACGAGATCGCGAGCCTGCTGCAGCGCCGCGGCAAGCGGATCGTGCCGATCCACCCCGACGCCCCCGTCGTGCTCGGCGAGCAGGGCTACCCCACCCTCGCCGACGTGCCGTTCCCGATCGACGTGGTCGACGTCTTCCGCCGCTCGGAGGCCGCGGGCGAGTTCGCCGACCAGGCGGTCGCCGTCGGCGCTCGCGGCGTGTGGTTCCAGCTCGGGGTGATCGACCGCGACGCGTTCGCGCGCACCGTGGCCGCGGGGGTGCCGATGGTGATGGACACCTGCCCCGCGATCGAGTGGCGGCGGCGCTGATCCGTGGTCGCCGTCGGCTGGACCGTGCTGGCACTCGTCTTCCTCGACGAGGTGCTCGCCGTGGCGGCGTTCGGCCTGGCCTCGCTCGCCCTGTGGGACGTCGGGCACCAGCGCCTCGCGGTGGCCCTGCTGATGTTCTCGGTCGTGGTCAACGCCCTCGCCCAGCTCCCCGCGATCGCCCGACTGCCGGTCGAGGCCCAGCGTGGCTGACCTCCGGGTGCCGCCCGGACCGGGCCTGCCGGACGGGCTGACGATCCCCGACACCGAGCTGGTCGAGCGCTTCAGCCGCTCCCCCGGTCCCGGCGGTCAGTCGGTCAACACCACCGACAGCCGCGTGGAGCTCACCTGGGACGTCGCGGCCTCGGCGTCACTGAGCGACACGCAGCGCGCCCGGCTGCTCGCCCGGCTGCCCGGGCCCGTCGTCCGCATCGTGGCGGCCGAGCACCGCTCCCAGCACCGCAACCGGACGGCGGCCCGGGAACGGCTCGCCGAGCGCATCCGCGAGGGGCTGGCACCTCCCCCGCCGCCGCGGCGCCCGACGAAGCCGACCCGCGGCGCCCAGCGGCGGCGGCTCGAGGCGAAGAAGCAGCGCGGGGAGACCAAGTCCCTGCGGGGCCGGGTCACCGGCGACTGAGCGCGCGCACCACGTGGGCGTCGCCGTCGGCCTCTCCGGGCGGCAACCGGAGGTAGCGCACCCGGATCTCCCGCCGCCCGAGTTCCTCGATCTCCTCGAAGCCGGCCCCGCGCAGCATCGCGTGCATCGCGGCGGTGTCGCGCCCCGCCTGCAGCGGCTCGCCGACGTCGGCGACGTGCGCCTCGAGCGTGACCCGGTCCGAGCGCGCGAGGGTCGGTGCCGCCTCGACCGACCGGATGTAGTCGAGGACGACCTCGCCCTGCGGCACCGCGGCGATCACGGCCAGCGTCGCGCGCACGGCGGCGTCGGAGAGGTAGGGCACGACGCCGAGCCAGAGGAAGAACGCCGGTCGCGAGGCGTCGAAGCCGGCGGCCTCGAGCCGCGCCGCGAGCGAGTCGGTCTCGAAGTCGACGCCGACGTACGTGAGGTCGTCGGGCACCTCGATCCCGGCCTCGGCCAGCCGCTCGCGCTTCCAGGCCCCGGTCGCCGGGCAGTCCACCTCGAACACCCGCGTCCCCGGGTGGGGGTTGCGGTAGGCGAAGGTGTCGAGGCCCGCACCGAGGACGACCACCTGGCGGGTGCCGCGCGCGACGGCCGCGGCCAACGAGTCCTCCCCGAAGCGGTGCCGCACCGCGATGAAGAGGCGCAGCCGGGGCTGCGCCCAGGCGCGGTCGGGCATCTGGTCGGGGTCGCCGAGGATGCGGTGCGCCAGCGGGTCGGCGAAGATCAACGGCTCGTCGTCCTGGTGGGCGGCGCGCAGCATCGCGGCGCCGAGCGCTGTGCGGCTCGGCTCTCCCTCGCGCACTAGCGCGACTCGACCGCGAGCCGCGCGCTGAGGCCCACGAAGGAGACCGCGAACGCCTGGCGGATCCGGCGCACGACGCCGGGCCGGGCGATCACCCGGTCGCGGAGCGCAGCCGCGGCCGCGCCGTAGGCGGCGAAGACGACGAACGTCATCAGCATGAAGACCGCGCTCAGCAGCAGCATCCGCGGCAGCTGGTGCGGGGTGCCCGCCGGGACGAACTGCGGCAGGAACGCGAAGAAGAAGATCGTCAGCTTCGGGTTGAGCAGGTTGAGGGTGACGCCGGCGGCGAGCACCTGCCGGCGCGACGACGGGCTGCCGCCGGCGTCCACGCTCAGCGCCCCGGTGTCGCGCCAGGTCGCCCAGGCCATCCAGAGCAGGTAGGCGACACCGGCGTACTTGACGGCCTGGAACGCCACACCACTGGCGTGCAGCACGGCGGCCAGACCCGTGACGGCCGCGACGAGGTGCGGGACGGTGCCGAGGGTGCAGGCGAACGCCGCCAGCACGCCCGCCCGCGCGCCACGGGCGAGTCCCGCCGCGATCGTGTAGAGCGCGCCGGTGCCTGGCGTCGCGACGATCACCAGCGCGGTCACCAGGAAGGCGAGGCTCATGCTCCGACGGTAGTGGCGCGCACGGCGTCTGTGAACGCGCGCACCAACGGGTGGACCGGACCTCCGGCCAGCGCGCCGACGTGGGACTGGAACATCGTCATCACGTAGAACGGGTGGTCGGGCAGCTCGAGCACCTCGGCGCCGGCGTCGTCGGCGGTCGCGCCGACCACGACGCCGATCCCCTCCAGCCGGCTGGAGACCGCAGGCGTCGGTGCGTAGCTGCAGAAGTGCATGCCGACGAACGGCTCGCGCACCCAGCCGGCGAAGCGGCTGCCGGCGACCGGGGTCACCAGCCGCTCCTCTCCGTCGAGGCTGCAGGCGAGCGCGGTCACCACGTTGTCCGCGGCCTCGCCGTCCGACTCCGCGTGCGTCGCCTGCTCGCCCAGCACGGTGCGGACGATCTCGACGACGGCGTACTGCATGCCTCCGCAGGTGCCGAGGAACGGGATCCCGCGCTCGCGGATCGTCGTCAGCGCACGCAGCACCGCCGCGTCGTCGGCGTACGGCGAGCCCGGCACCAGCCAGACCCCGTCGTAGTCGGTGATGGTGAAGGCGGAGTCGGTCGGCACCCACGTCGTGTCGACGTCGAGCATCGGGCGGAGCGCGTTGAGCTCCTGGTGGCTGCGGTGCCCGCGGTCGTCGCCGAGGAGCGCGACCACCGGCCGGCTACTCACCGAGCCTCGCGAGCTCCTCCTCCACGATCACCGGGTCGAGCTTCTGGAAGACCGGCGTGGGCTTCGCGACCGGCGTGCCGGGCACGATCGGTCGGCGCTGCCAGGCCGGGAAGCCGGAGTAGTCGCCGGTGATGATCGGGTACGGCGCCCCGCCGTCCAGGTCCTCGGCCTCGTCCAGCCGCGGCATCGGCGCCACGTCGCCGGGCCCGCCGAACGCCTTGTCGACCTCGTTGGCCGAGAACGGCAGGAACGGGCTGAGCACGAGGTTGAGGTCGGCCACGCACTGCGCGACGACGTGCAGGACCGTGCCGAGCCGCTCGGGGTCGTCCTTGATCTTCCACGGCTCGGTGTCGGAGACGTAGCGGTTGACCTCGGCGACCGCCCGCATCGCCTCGCCGATCGCCTGCTTGAGCCGGTGCCGCTCCAGCAGCCCGCCGACGGTCTCGAACGCGGTCTCGGTGGCGGCGAGCAGCGCCGCGTCCTCGGCGGTGAGCGTGCCGGCCTTCGGGATCTCCCCGAAGTTCTTGGCGATCAGGTTGGCGGTGCGGTTGACCAGGTTGCCCCAGCCCGCGACCAGCTCGTCGTTGGTGCGTCGGACGAACTCGGCCCAGGTGAAGTCGCTGTCCTGGTTCTCGGGCCCGGCGGCGGCCACGAAGTAGCGGAACGCGTCGGGCTGGTAGCGGCTGAGCAGGTCGCGGACGTAGATGACGACCTTCTTGGAGGAGGAGAACTTCTTGCCCTCCATCGTCAGGAACTCGCTGCTCACCACCTCGGTCGGCAGGTTGAGCTCGCCGAGCTGGCGCGGCGTGCCGCCCTTCGCACCCTTGCCGGAGTAGGCCAGCAGCTCCGCGGGCCAGATCTGGCTGTGGAAGGTGATGTTGTCCTTGCCCATGAAGTAGTAGCCGTGCGCCTCGGGCTCGTTCCACCACTCGCGCCAGCGGTCCGGGTCACCGGAGCGGCGGGCCCACTCGATGCTGGCCGAGAGGTAGCCGATCACCGCGTCGAACCAGACGTAGAGCTTCTTGGTGGGGTTCTCGCGCCAGCCGTCCAGCGGCACCGCGATGCCCCAGTCGATGTCGCGGGTCATCGCCCGCGGGCGGATCTCCTTGAGGATGTTCTGGCTGAAGCGGATGACGTTCGGCCGCCACAGCCCGGTCGCCTCGCGCCCGTCGAGCCACTCGCCGAGCGCGTCGGCGAGGGCGGGCAGGTCGAGGAAGAAGTGCTGGGTCTCGATGAACTCCGGCGTCTCCCCGTTGATCTTCGACCGCGGGTTGATGAGGTCGTGCGGGTCGAGCTGGTTGCCGCAGTTGTCGCACTGGTCGCCGCGCGCGCCGTCGTACCCGCAGATCGGGCAGGTGCCCTCGATGTAGCGGTCGGGCAGCGTGCGCCCGGTGGACGGCGAGATCGCGCCGTACGTCGTCTGCTCGACGAAGTAGCCGTTCTCGTAGACACCGAGGAACAGCTCCTGCACGACCGCGTGATGGTTGCGGGTCGTCGTGCGCGTGTAGAGGTCGTAGGTCAGGCCGAGGCTGACCAGGTCCTCCGCGATGATCCGGTGGTTCTGGTCCGCGAGCTCCTGAGGCGTCACCCCGGCCTCGTCGGCGGCGATCAGGATCGGCGTGCCGTGCTCGTCGGATCCGGAGACCATGAGCACGTCGTGGCCCGCCATCCGCATGTACCGACTGAAGACGTCGGAGGGCACACCGAAACCGGCCACGTGGCCGATGTGGCGCGGGCCGTTTGCGTACGGCCAGGCGACGGCGGACAGGACTTTGCTCATGGGGTGATCCTATTGACCCGCTGCCACCCGTTTCCCAGCGCGTGGCCGTCAACCGTCCGGAGCACTCAGACCGGAGATCTTGATCGACCAGGCGGATCAGAACCTCCGCTGGAACCCCGACGTCTCCGGGGCCGCACCCGCGTGTCCGACCGCAGGTCGGCGTCCTCCCGTTGGGCGCCAACCGGGCGGGCGGGAGGAGCCGTCCAGGGCGGCGAAGCCGCCGTAGGGAACCCTTGACGGCGGAGGACGCGCGCCCATCCTCGGCGCCCGGAAGGACGACGACACCCGCCCGCAGGCGTTTCCAGTCGACCGAGACGCGACTAGCGTCGTCGCATGGCCACCTTGATCGCCGAGGACCTGCTGCTCCTCCTGCTCGACGACGAGAAGGGGACGATCCAGACCGCCTATCCCCAGACCGCGCTCGGCGGGGGCGTGCTGATCGAGCTGGCGCTCACCGGCGCGGTCGAGGTCGAGGAGCGGTCGAGGGTGTGGCGGTCGACGAAGGTGCGCCCGGTCGCCGGCCAGGAGCCTGAGGACCCGGTGCTGCGGACGGCGTACGACCTCGTCGCCGAGAAGGAGCGCGGCGCGCAGGACCTGGTCGAGCGGATCGGCAAGGGCCTGCAGAAGCAGCTGCCCGAGCGGCTCGCCGAGCGCGGCCTGGTCGAGCGGCGCGACGGCGGGGTGCTCGGCCTGTTCCCGCGCACCCGGTGGCCCGCGGCCGACACCACCCACGAGCAGGCGGTACGCCGCGCGCTCACCGCGGCGCTGGTGCAGGGCGCCGTGCCCGACGAGCGCACCGCCGCTCTGATCGCGCTCCTCTCCGCGATCGACAAGGCGCACAAGGTCGTCGACCACGAGGGCCTGTCTGCCCGGGAGGTCAAGAAGCGCGCCAAGGAGATCAGCGAGGGCGCGTGGGCGGCCAAGGCCGTGCGCGACGCGATCAACGCCTCCGTCGCGGCCATCGCAGCGGCGACCACCGCGGCCACGGTCGCAGCCAGCTCGGGATCGACCTAGTCAGACCTGGCGTCCGGCGAAGGCCGCCAGCCGCTCGTAGGGCCCGGCGCCGGCGGGCGGCTCGACCTCGGCCCCGAACACGGGCGCGCGGTTGTCGTCGGTGAGGTTGGCGCGCAGGAACGCCAGACCGCGCTCGGCGATCTCCGGGTCCAGCCGGTCCACCGGGTAGCCGATCGCCGACGCGACGTCCCACGTGTGCAACGCCAGCTCGGCGACCTGGAAGTCGGCCGGCACGGGCGGGTCCTCCGCCTGGTGCCAGGCGTGCACGAGGTCGTCGCCGGCGACCCGGAACACGGGCCCCCAGCTCTCCGCGACGTGCGGCGGCGCGGCGCCCCAGTCGGGCTGCTCGCCGCGCATCATCGTCAGGAAGCGGCCGGGCGTGGAGACCAGGTGGTCGACGAGCTCGGCGAGCTCCCAGTCGGCGCACGGCGTACGCAGCCCGAGCTGGTCGGGCCGCACGCGGTCGAGCACGTCGCCCGCCTGGTCGACAGCGTGTGAGAGGACCCGGACCTCGGTGGCCATGTCGCCACCGTAGGTCGACTGGTCAGGAGAAGTCGAGGGCCTCGGTGCGGCTGCGCTTCAGCTCGTAGAAGTGCTCGTACTTCGAGAGCGTCACGAAGGCGTCCCACATCCGGCCGGCGTCCTCGCCCGTGGGCTTCTTGCTGATCACCGGTCCGAAGAAGGCGCGGCCCTCGAAGGCGATCGTCGGGGTGCCGACCTCGTTGCCCACCTGGTCCATGCCGCGCTTGTGGGACGTCGCGATCGCCTCGTCGTACGTCGAGTCGTCCATCGCGTCCGCGAGCGACAGGTCGAGCCCGGCCTCCTCGAGAGCCGCCTCGATCATCGCCCGGTCCTTGTCCTGCTTCTCGAGGTGGATGCGGTTGCCCATCGCGGTGTAGAGCGGGAGCAGCACGTCCTTGCCGTACTTCTGCTCCGCGGCCATCAGCACCCGCACCGGCTGCCACGCGGTCGAGAGGAAAGCCCGGTACTCGTCCGAGATGTCCTTGTCCTGGTTGAGGTAGGCCAGGCTCATGATGTGCCAGGTGACCTCGATGTCGCGGACCTTCTCGACCTCGAGGATCCAGCGGGAGGTGATCCAGGCGAAGGGACAGGCGGGGTCGAACCAGAAGTCCGCCCCGGAACGGCTCGTGTCGGTCATGTCAGTCCCAACCAGCAGGGCCGGGGACTATTCCCACCCGGCTCAGGTCACGATCGTGAGCAGCAGGCCCGCGAGGCCGCAGACCCCGAGCGTGCGCAGGATCGGCCAGCGCAGCCCGAAGACCAGGAGGGCGCCGAGAGCGCCGAGCACCGCCGACTCCCACTGGAACGACGACCAGACCGGCACCAGCAGGCCGAGGTGGTCCCACCCGACCCGCTCCGCCTCGGCGAAGAGCGTGTGCACCGCGAAGTAGAACGCGAGGTTGGCGATCACCCCGACCACCGCGGCCGTGACGCCGGTGAGGGCGGCGGTGAGCGGTTCGTTGCCCCGCAGGCGCTCGACGTACGGCGCGCCGACGAAGATGAAGAGGAACCCCGGCACGAAGGTCACCCACACCACCAGCAGCGAGGCCAGCACCGCGGCCGCCCAGGGGTCGAGGCCCGACGGGTCCCGGAACGCGCCGAGGAACGCCACGAACTGCACGACCATGATCAGTGGGCCGGGGGTGGTCTCGGCGAGCGCCAACCCGCGCACCATCTCCTGGGCGGTCAGCCAGCCGTAGTGCTCGACCGCGGCCTGGGCGACGTAGGACAGCACGGCGTAGGCGCCCCCGAACGTCACCAGCGCCATCCCCCCGAAGAACAGCCCCTGGTCGACGAAGACCGACGAGCCGCCGTCCGCCAGGGCGAAGGCGACAGCCACCGGCGCCACCCACAGCAGCAGACCACCCACCGCGAGCGCCGCGGTACGCCGTCCCGAGCGGTGGCCCGAGTGCAGCGCGTCGTCGGGGATCAGCGGCGGCTCGACGTCGTCGGCCTCGTCGTGGTGGTCGGACACCTGGACGAGGTCCGGCCGGCGCCGGCCGAGCGCCCAGCCGACCACGCCGGACGCGAGCACGACCAGCGGGAAGGGCACGGCCAGCACCGCCAGGGCGACGAAGGCCGCCAGGGCGAGCAGCAGCAGCGCGCGGTTGCGCACCGCCCGGCGGCCGAGGCGCAGCACCGCCTGGACCACGATCGGGAGCACCGCGGCGGCGACACCGAGCAGGAGTCCGGCGACCAGCGTCGAGTCGCCGTGGGCGACATAGACCCACGACAGCGCCAGGATCGTGAGGAAGCCAGGCAGCACGAACAGCCCTCCGGCGATCACGCCCCCGAGCCAGCCGTTGAGCAGCCAGCCGCTGTAGATCGCGAGCTGCTGCGCCTCCGGTCCGGGGAGCAGCATGCAGTAGCTCATCGCGTGCAGGAACCGACGCTCACCGATCCACCGCCGCTCCTCGACGAGCTCGCGGTGCATCACGGCGATCTGCCCGGCGGGGCCGCCGAAGGTCTGCCACGAGATCGCGAACCAGGCCCGGACGGCCTCCCGCAGCGGGATCACGTGGCGGCTCGGCGCGGTCACGGGGCACATCATGCCGTCAGGTCGGCTTTTCGCGGGCCACCGACCGGGTGGCAGGATGCATCGCATGCCTGGAACCAACCTGACCCGGGACGAGGCCGCCACCCGCGCCGCCCTCCTGGACGTCACGTCGTACTCCATCGACCTGGACCTCACGACTGGCGACAAGACCTTCGGATCCACCACGACGATCCGGTTCACCTGCGCCGAGCCCGGCGCCGAGACCTTCGCCGACCTGGTCGACGCGATCGTGCACGAGATCACGCTGAACGGCGAGCCGCTCGACCCGGCCACGGCGTACCTCGACAGCCGCATCGCGCTGACCGGCCTGCAGGCCGACAACGAGCTCGTCGTGCGCGCCGACTGCACCTACTCGCACACCGGCGAGGGCCTGCACCGCTTCGTGGACCCGGCCGACGGACGCGTCTACCTCTACTCGCAGTTCGAGGTCCCCGACGCCCGCCGCGTGTTCACGACGTTCGAGCAGCCCGACCTCAAGGCGCCCTTCGCGTTCACCGTCGTCGCCCCCGAGGACTGGAAGGTCGTCTCGAACTCGCCGACCCCGGAGCCCGAGCCCTGGGACGCGGACGGCGAGAGCGGCAAGGCCGTGTGGCGCTTCGAGCCCACCCAGCGGATGTCGACCTACATCACCGCCATCGTCGCCGGTGAGTACCACGAGGTCCAGCACGTCTACCACGGCAAGCACGGCGACATCCCGCTCGGCCACTACTGCCGGCAGTCGCTCGTGGAGTACCTCGACGTCGACGTGCTCGTCGACCTGACCAAGAAGAGCTTCGAGTTCTTCGAGGAGCAGTTCGACTACCCCTACCCCTTCGGCAAGTACGACCAGCTCTACGTGCCGGAGTACAACATGGGCGCGATGGAGAACGCCGGCTGCGTGACGCTGCGCGACGAGTACCTCCCCCGCAGCCGCCAGCCCCGCTCGTTCTACGAGTTCCGCGCCTCGGTGATCACCCACGAGATGGCGCACATGTGGTTCGGCGACCTCGTGACCATGAAGTGGTGGGACGACCTCTGGCTGAACGAGTCGTTCGCCGAGTGGGCCTGCTACTGGTGCGAGGCCGAGGCCACCGAGTTCACCGACGCGTGGACCGGCTTCGCCAACGCCCGCAAGCAGACCGGCTACCGCGCCGACCAGCTGCCGAGCACCCACCCGATCGCGGCCGACAACGTCGACCTGCACGCGGTCGAGGTCAACTTCGACATGATCACCTACGCCAAGGGCGCGTCGGTGCTCAAGCAGCTCGTCGCGTGGGTCGGCCTCGAGCCGTTCCTGGCGGGCCTGCGGCAGTACTTCAAGGACCACGAGTTCGGCAACGCCGAGTTCGGCGACCTGCTCCTGGCGCTGGAGAAGGCGTCCGGCCGCGAGCTCCAGGGCTGGGCGCAGGAGTGGCTGCAGACGGCGGGCGTCAACACGCTGACGTCGTCCTCCGAGGTCGACGGCGACGGCGCGTACTCGTCGTTCCGCGTCCTCCAGACCGCCACCGCCGAGCACCCGACGCTGCGCCGGCACCGGCTCGGCATCGGCCTGTACGACGAGGTCGACGGCCGCCTGGTGCGCCGCGAGTACCTCGAGGTCGACGTCGAGGGCTCGGAGACCGAGGTCGCCGAGCTGGTCGGGGTCAAGCAGCCCGACCTGCTGCTGCTCAACGACAACGACCACGCCTTCGCCAAGATCCGCCTCGACGAGCGGTCGCTGGCGACCGTCACGTCCGGTCTCTCCAAGCTCGACGACTCGCTCGCGCGGGCCCTGGTGTGGAGCGCCGCGTGGGACATGACCCGCGACGCGGAGATGGCCGCGACCGACTTCGTCCGGCTGGTGCTGGCCAACATCGGCGCCGAGACCGACTCGTGGGGCGTCACCCGCATCCCGACGTACGCGGCGATGGCGGTCAACGCCTACAGCGCCCCCGAGCGCCGTGCGGCGCTGCGCGCCGAGTGGGAGTCCGGCCTGCGTGAGCTGCTGCTGGCCGCCGAGCCGGGCAGCGACCACCAGCTGACGTTCGCGCGGTCCTACGCCGCCGTGGCGCACAGCGACGTCGCCCTGGCCGACGTGGCCGGCCTGCTCGACGGCTCGTTCAGCGTCGACGGCCTCGCGGTCGACCAGGACCTGCGCTGGGTGCTGATCACCTCGCTGGCGGCCTCGGGCCGGTTCGGCGACGCCGAGATCGACGCCGAGCTGGAGCGGGACAACACGATCTCCGGCAAGGAGAAGGCCGCCGCGGCTCGGGTCGCGCAGCCGACGGAGGAGGCGAAGGCCGAGGGCTGGCGCGCGATCCTCGACCCGGGCACGCCCAACGAGACGTCGCGGGAGATGGTGTTCTCGATCTTCCGCTACGGCCAGGACGACGTCGTCGCGCCGTACCTCGAGCGCTACCTGGAGGCCGCGGAGACCTGCATCGACACGCTCGGCTTCCACAAGGGCTCGGTGCTGCTGGAGTACGGCTTCCCGAAGGCGCTGGGCTCCCCCGAGCTCGTCGAGCGGGTCGACGCCTGGCTCGCCGACAACGAGGCGCCGAAGGGCGCGCTGCGCTACGTCCAGGAGGGTCGCGCCGACGTGCTGCGCGCGCTGGCCGCCCAGGAGCGCGACGCGCAGGGCTGACACGACGCCGAGTCGGCGCAGCCTTCCCCTTGGAAGGCTGCGCCGACTCGGCATCTACGGGGTCAGTCGGCGTGCAGCGTCTGGGGCGCGCGGGCGTGCTCGGCGAGCATCTGGATGCCGCGGCGCAGCCCGCCGACGAGGTCGCCGGAGGCGAAGGACGACTGCATCTGCAGCGTCGTCAGCTCGACCTCGGTGTCGGAGAGGTTGCGGCGCACCTCGCCGCCGGTGACGATCTCGAGCACGCGCGCGGCGGGGTCGAGCATGATCAGCACGCTGCGCGCGGGGGCGACCAGCTTGTTGTGCAGCTGGGTCGCGAAGGCACGGGAGTCGGCGCCGCTGCGGCCGACGAAGACGCTGAACTCGAACCGCGACACCTGCTCGGCGTGGCGGATCGCGTCCTCGACCTGGAAGCGCTCGGCGCTGTTGAACTCACCAACGGGCACTGGCGCCTCCGGCCTGAGAGCCCTCGGAGTCGGGCGCCGGGAGCTCGGCGGTGCCCTGGCGCGGGCCGCCGAACCACTGGTCCTCGGTCGCCTGGCCGCCGGGGGTGAAGCGCTCACCCTTGACGATCCCCGGGACCACCACGAGCAGGGTGATCACCACGAACAGCAACAGCGGGACGCCCACGAGGAGCAGCACCGCCTCGACCGGGTCGACCTCGGAGGGGTTGCTCCAGCCCTCGGGGACGTCGGCTCCGGCCGGGCCGCCGGCAGCGACGACGAGCGCGCCGGCGAGCAGCACGGTGGAGGTACGACGGACGCGACGGGCGAGCTGGGTGGTCACGGGAGAAGACTATCGGGTCGGCCACCCCGCGCCTTGCCCGGTGCGGTAGACATGGGGGCCATGTTCGGGTTCGACGACACGCAGTGTGACCCAGGCCATGAGATCTGTGACTGGACCTTGCAGGTGACCGACAGCCAGGGGGTCGCGAACGCCGCCGACATCCTCATCGGGCGGCCGCTCACCATCGCAGGCCTCCTGCTCCTGCTGGTCGTCGCTCGGTGGATCCTGCACCGGGTCGTGGACCGCCTCGTCGCCCGCGCGCAGGACGGCGTGCTCCCGGACAGGATGAGCCGCTTCGGCCTGCGCGGCGCAGCCGCCCAGACGGCGACCGCCCGCGACATCGCCACCCAGACGCGCCGGGTGCAGCGCGCCAAGACCATGGGCGACCTGCTCAAGAGCGTGATCACCGGCCTGCTGATCGCCGTGATCGGCACCATGATCCTCAGCGAGCTCGGCGTGAACATCGCACCGATCATCGCCAGCGCCGGCATCATCGGCATCGCGCTCGGCTTCGGCGCGCAGTCGCTGGTCAAGGACTTCCTGTCCGGCATCTTCATGATCTTCGAGGACCAGTACGGCGTGGGCGACGTCGTGGACCTCGGCGAGGCGAGCGGCACCGTCGAGGCCGTCAGCCTGCGGGTCACCCGGCTGAGGGACATCAACGGCACCGTCTGGTACGTCCCCAACGGCGAGATCCTCCGGGTCGGCAACATGAGCCAGAACTGGTCGCGCGCCGTCGTCGACGTCAACGTCGGCTACCACGAGGACCTGGCCCGGGTGGAGCGCGTGCTCAAGGACGTCGCCCACGACCTGTGGGAGGACGACGACTTCGACGGCCTCATCATCGAGGAGCCCGAGGTCACCGGCGTCGAGATGTTCACCCCGGACGGCATCACGCTGCGGGTGCTGCTCAAGACCGCCCCCATGGAGCAGTGGGGCGTCGCCCGGGCGCTCCGCCAGCGGATGAAGGCCCGCTTCGACCACGACGGGATCGAGATCGCCCTGCCGCAGCGCGTCGTGTGGCACCGCGAGGCGCCGACGCCCGACGTACCGCCCCCGGACGCAGACGCGGGCCCCTCCCCCGAGGGGGAAGAGCCCGCGCAGAGCTAGCCGGCGCGTCAGGCGAGCGCGGCGTCCAGCGTGATCGTGGTGCCCGTGAGCGCCTGGCTCACCGGGCAGCCCTCCTTCGCGGCCTCGGCGGCGGCCACGAAGTCCTCGTTGCTGATGCCCTCGACGACGCCGCGGACCGTCAGCTTGATGCCGGTGATGCCGGTGCCGGGGGTGAACTCGACCGCGGCCTGGGTGTCCAGCGTGGTCGCGGGCGTGCCGGCCTTGGCGAGGCCGTTGGAGAACGCCATCGAGAAGCAGGACGAGTGCGCCGCGGCGATGAGCTCCTCGGGGCTGGTCTTGCCGTTGGCCTCCTCGGCGCGGGAGGGCCAGGAGACGTCGTAGGTGCCGATGCCGGAGGACTCCAGCGTGACCTGGCCGGCGCCCTCGAACAGGGTGCCCTCCCAGTGCGTGGTGGCGGTGCGGGTCGTGGGCATGTGGTGATCACTCCTCGTGCGGTGGACTCGGAACACTGCGTTGTCGCGAGTCTTGCACGCCGGTGTCAGGGCCTCACCGGGGCACCGTCACAATGGGACCGTGACGACGTTCTACGAGGAGATCGGTGGCTTCGAGACGTTCCGACGGATCGTGGCCACGTTCTACGAAGGCGTCGCCGAGGACCCGGTGCTGCGACCGCTGTACCCCGAGGAGGACCTCGGCCCGGCCGAGGAGCGCTTCCTCTACTTCCTGATCCAGTACTGGGGCGGTCCGACGACGTACTCCGACAATCGCGGCCACCCGCGGCTGCGGATGCGGCATGCGCCGTTCGCGGTCACGCCGGAGGCCAAGGAGCACTGGCTGACGCACTTCCGCGCCGGCCTCGACGCGGTCGAGCTGACCCCGGAGCAGGACCGGCAGTTCTGGGACTACGTGACCCACGCGGCGCAGTTCATGGTGAACACCTTCGAGTGACTCAGGCGGGCTGCCACTCGCGCAGCCGGTCGAGGTACTCCTCCGGCGGGACCGTCGAGCGCTGGGTCGCCTGGTCGAAGAAGACGATGGTGACCGTGGCGCGGGCGAGCACCACCTCGCCGTCGGCGACCACGGACTCGATGGTCGCGGAGCGCTGCCCGATCCGGGTGATCCACGACCACGCGTCGTACGGCTCGGCGCGGAAGAGGATCGGCACCCGGTAGTCCACGTCGGTCTGGGCGACGACGAGGGTGATGTGGTCCAGGCCCTCCCACATCTGCGAGATGCCGGAGATGCGGGCCTCCTGGAAGTACTCGAAGTACTTCACGTTGTTGACGTGACCGTAGACGTCGACGTCGGAGAACCGGACCTGGACGGGGTAGTGCAGCGCGCGCTCCGGCTGCGCGGCGAGCGGCGCGGGCCGCTGGGACTGCTCGGGCTCCAGGAAGGTGTCGAGCGTCTCGCGCTCGACGGACGTGAGCCGTCGGGGGCGCTCGGTGGCGAAGACGTACGGCGTGAGCACGGTCTTCGCCCGGACGTAGACGCGGCGCTCCCCGTCGGGGAGGTCGTGGAAGATCTCGTAGGCGATCGTGAAGGACGCCGCCCGGATCTCGGTCACCCAGGACTCGATGCTGACCGGGCGGAACCCGAAGTGCAGTGGGGCGACGTAGGTGACCTCGTGGCGGACCACGACCACGCCCTCGGCCAGGTCGCCGGTGCGGGCGGCGGGGCCGTGGGTGCGCAGCATGTCGACGCGGGCCTCCTGGAGGTAGTCCACGTAGACGACGTTGTTGATGTGCCCGAGCTGGTCCATGTCGGCCCAGCGCATCGGGCATTCGTAGCGGTGCCGCACCGCACTGATGCTGCCAGACGCGCCGGCCTCTCAGCCGCGGCGTCCGGCGGTCGGCTCAGCGAGCGAGGACGAAGCTGCCGTAGTAGTGGCGGATCGAGTCGTGGCTGGCCAGGCGCTCCTTGCGGTTGGTGACCACGAACTCCGCGATGGCGGCGAGGGCGATGATGCCGACGACGACGGCCACGGCGAGGACGACGTAGGCCAGGACGGCGACGGTGGTGCTGACGAGGACCATCTGACTCTCCTTCTACATTTGTAGTTTCTACTGATGTAGAACGTACGCTCTTCGCGATCACCAGGCAAGTGCCGGAGTAGTGTCCGCAGTCACAGCCCGATCCGAAGGACCCCATGCCCGACCCCCGTGCCCCCGTGGTCACCGACCAGCCCCACGCGACGGCGCCCCTCTCGCCCCGCCGCCGCCAGCTGCTCGAGGCCGCGCAGCACGTGATCGCCGACGAGGGCCTCAAGGGCTTGACCCACCGCGCGGTGGACCGGCGGGCCGGGCTCCCGGAGGGCAGCTGCTCGGCGTACTGGCGCACCCGGCAGGCGCTGCAGGCGGCGCTCGCGTCCTACGTCTCGGACGCGCTGCTCACCGACGTCGACGAGCTCGCCGCGCGGATGCAGGCGGCCAGCCCCGACGAGGCGACCACCGTCGGCGCCGCCGTCGACCTCTTCCTGCAGTGGCTGGACCAGCGTGAGCTGCTGATCGCCCGGCTCGAGCTGACCCTGGCCGCGAGTCGCGACGCGGACCTCCGCGCCCTGCTGGTCGACCACCGGGCGCGCCTGGTGACCATCGTGGACCAGATCATGTGCGCGGCGGGCAAGGAGCAGGGCGGCCTGTCGGCCGAGGCTCTCGTCGCGTCGTACGACGGCGTGCTGCTCGCCGCGCTGCTCCGGCCGCCGGCGGATCGGCGCTCCTTCCTGGAGCAGTCGATGGCGCTGCTCGGTGAGTCCCTCAGCAGCGCCCCCGTCGCGTGACCTACGCCTCACCTGGAGGCCGGCCGCAGCGTCTACTGTGGCTCCCGCAGCCGCACCGATCCATCGAACGGAGATCCCATGCCCGAGGCAGTCATCGTTTCCGCCGCCCGCTCGCCGATCGGCCGGGCCAACAAGGGCTCGCTGACGCAGTTCCGCCCCGACGACCTCTCCGCGCTGATCATCAAGACGGCCCTGGACAAGGTGGAGGGGCTCGACCCCAACACCGTCGACGACGTTTACCTCGGGTGCGGCCTGCCGGGCGGTGAGTCCGGCAACAACATGGCGCGCATCGTCAACGTGCTCAACGGGATGGACCTGGTCCCCGGCGCGACGATCACCCGCTACTGCGCCTCGTCGGTGCAGACCACCCGGATGGCGTTCCACGCCATCAAGGCCGGCGAGGGCGACATCTTCGTCTCCGCAGGCGTCGAGACGGTCTCGCGGTTCGCCAAGGGCACGTCCGACCACTGGCCCGACACCAAGAACCCGCTCTACGCCGACGCCGAGGCGCGCACGGTCAAGATGGCCGAGGGTGGCATCGACTGGCACGACCCGCGTGAGGACGGCCTGCTGCCGGACGCCTACATCGCGATGGGTCAGACCGCCGAGAACGTCGCCCGGCTGCGGGGCCTGAGCCGTCAGGAGCTCGACGAGTTCGGCGTGCGCTCGCAGAACCTCGCCGAGAAGGCGATCAACGACGGCTTCTGGGCCCGCGAGATCACGCCGGTCACCACGCCCGACGGTGTCGAGGTGACCCAGGACGACGGCCCGCGCGCGGGGGTGACCTACGACGGGATCAAGGACCTCAAGCCCGTCTTCCGCCCCGACGGCGTCGTGACCGCCGGCAACTGCTGCGCGCTCAACGACGGCGCCGCGGCCGTGGTCATCATGTCGGACACCAAGGCCGCCGAGCTCGGCGCGAAGCCGCTCGCGCGCATCGTCGCCACCGGCGTCTCGGGCCTCTCCCCCGAGATCATGGGCCTCGGCCCGGTCGAGGCGACCAAGCGGGCGCTGGCCAACGCGAAGATGAGCATCGGTGACATCGACCTGGTCGAGATCAACGAGGCGTTCGCCGCGCAGGTCGTGCCGTCCTACCAGGACCTCGGCATCGACATCGACCGCCTCAACGTCAACGGCGGCGCGATCGCGGTGGGCCACCCGTTCGGCATGACCGGCGCCCGCCTGCAGAACACGATGCTGAACTCGCTGGACTGGCACGACAAGTCCACCGGCCTGATCACCATGTGCGTCGGTGGCGGCCAGGGCATGGCGCTGATCCTAGAGCGGATGTAGTCGCTACTGCTCGAACCCGTCGAACGCCTGGCCGCGGAACGCGGCCAGGCGTTCTGCCTGCTCGGCCACTCCGTCGGGCACGGCCGAGCCGTCCCAGACGGTGACGGCGACCTGCAGCCTGCGGCCCTTGCTGCGCGGACGCCAGGAGCCGACCAGCTCTCCACCGACGAGCACGCCGCCCGGGCGGCCCAGCGTGCGCCACAGGTCCTTGCGGGCCGCGGGGTCGGGCACGACGAGCTCGCGGTCGCGGCCCTGGAGGAAGAGGTCGAACGGCCCGAGCAGGCGGACGCCGGCGAACGGCGGCGGGTCCTTCAGGGCGTCGAGGTCCTCGGCGAGCACGTCCAGCCGCCGCCCGGCGACCTCGACCGGCACCACGTCCTCGGGCCAGCGGGCCTTGACCTCGGCGACCGGGCTGTCGACGTACCCCGCGACCAGGGTGGGGTCGGCCGGGCCGAGCAGGCGCACCACCGCGCGCACCGGGTCGAGGTGCTCGGGCACCCGTTTCGCCGGCCCGCGCCAGCCGGGGATGCGACGCACCACCGGCGGCGAGGTGCCGGGCTCGAGCTCGAGTCCGGCCTGGAGCGCGGCGACCCGGAACGGCTGCTCGTAGACGTGCGTCGCCTGGCACGGACGGCACCAGCGCAGGTAGGGCTCGTCGAGCCGCTCGGTCAGGGCACCGGACATCTCGCCCTTCACCACCGGCCGCGCGGCGATCTCGCGCATCTCGGTGGCGATGTGGTCCAGCGCGTCGAGCACGGGGATGCCGGCCGCTCTGAGCGGACGCGCGGCGTCGAAGATCCGCTTGGCGGCGTCGGCCTCGCTCCACGGCGCGACCGCCGCGGCGACCTGCGCCGCCTCGGCACGCCGGTAGGCGTGCGGGGCGCCGCGCAGCGACCACGCGAGCACCAGGCGCTCGGCCGGCACCGCGGCGCCCCGGACCGCGAGTGCCCAGCCGGACCCGTCGGGCCCGGTGTCCTGCACGCCGAGGTCGAGGACGGCTGCGTCGTCGTGCTCGCCCTCGCGGTCGAGCTCGTGGGCGGCGACCCGGAAGCGCAGCACCTGATCGCGGGACACGGTCGTCGGCACGCTCATGGGCCCATGGTGCCGGGAACCACCGACAGCGCCGCCCTAGACTGCCCGCGTGACCGACTCGGGTGAGGACGAGACCATCTGGCTCGACGACGACCAGCAGCAGTCGTGGCGTGCCCTCGTGATGGGCATGACCCTGCTCCTCGGGCGCCTGGACGACGACCTGCGCCGCGGCTGCGACCTCTCGCTCGTGGAGTACGAGATCCTGGTCCGGCTGTCCGAGCGCGACGGCCGGCGGATGCGGATGGCGCAGCTCGCCGACGCCCTCGCGCACAGCCGGAGCCGGGTCACCCACACGGTGACGAGGATGGAGCACGCCGGGCTGGTGATCCGGGACAAGTCGCCCGAGGACGGCCGGGGCGTGGTCTGCCAGATGACCGACCGGGGCTGGGACCTCATCCAGCGGATGGCGCCGCTGCACGTCGCCGGCGTCAGGGAGCACCTGGTCGACCTGGTCAGCCCCGAGGACTTCGCCGCCGTCGGGCGGGTGATGAACGCCGTGGCCGACCACCTGGTCGCGGCCCACCCGGAGATGGAGATCAGGTAGGCCGCGAACCGGGTGGGTCGGTCGCGGGTCAGTCGCGCGTCAGGCGGCGGTGGGTGACCCGGTGGGGGCGCGCCGCCTCGATGCCGAGGCGCTCGACCTTGTTCTCCTCGTAGGAGGCGAAGTTGCCCTCGAACCAGAACCACTTGGCGGTGTCCTCGTCGTCGCCCTCCCACGCCAGGATGTGGGTGGCGACCCGGTCGAGGAACCAGCGATCGTGCGAGGTCACGACCGCGCAGCCCGGGAAGTCGAGGATCGCGTCCTCGAGGGAGGACAGGGTCTCGACGTCGAGGTCGTTGGTCGGCTCGTCGAGCAGCAGCAGGTTGCCGCCCATCTTCAGCGTGAGCGCGAGGTTGAGGCGGTTGCGCTCACCACCTGAGAGCACGCCCGCCTTCTTCTGCTGGTCGGGGCCCTTGAACCCGAACGAGGCGACGTAGGCCCGCGAGTTCATCTCGAAGTTCGCGACCTTGATGAAGTCCAGGCCGTCGGAGACGACCTCCCAGACGTTCTTGTTGGGGTCGATGCCGCCGCGGCTCTGGTCGACGTAGGACAGCTTCACCGTGGTGCCGACCTTGAGCTCGCCCTCGTCGGGGGTCTCGGTGCCGGTGATCATCCGGAAGAGCGTGGTCTTGCCGACGCCGTTGGGGCCGATGACGCCGACGATGCCGGCGCGGGGCAGCGAGAACGACAGGTCGTGCATCAGCGTGCGGCCCTCGAAGCCCTTGCCCAGGCCCTTGGCCTCGAGCACCACGTCACCGAGTCGCGGACCGGCCGGGATGTTGATCTCGGAGGTGTCGATCTTGCGGGCGCGGTCGGCCTCGGCCGCCATCTCCTCGTAGCGCGCGAGGCGCGAGCGGCTCTTGGTCTGCCGCGCCTTGGCGTTGGAGCGGACCCACTCCAGCTCCTTCTCGAGCATCTTGGCGCGCTTGGCGTCCTTCTGCCCCTCGATCTTGAGGCGCTCCTTCTTGGTCTCCAGGTAGGTGGAGTAGTTGCCCTCGTAGGGGTGCGTCTTGCCGCGGTCGAGCTCGAGGATCCACTCGGCGACGTTGTCGAGGAAGTAGCGGTCGTGGGTGATCGCGAGGACGGCGCCCGGGTAGCTCTTCAGGTGCCCCTCCAGCCACTGCACCGACTCGGCGTCGAGGTGGTTGGTGGGCTCGTCGAGGAGCAGGAGGTCCGGCTGCTGCAGCAGGAGCTTGCACAGCGCGACGCGGCGACGCTCACCACCGGAGAGGTTGTCGACGATCGCGTCCGGCGGCGGGCAGCGCAGGGCGTCCATCGCCTGGTCGAGGCGGCTGTCGAGATCCCACGCGTTGGCGTGGTCGAGGTCGGTCTGGAGGTCGCCCATCTCGGCCAGCAGCGAGTCGTAGTCGGCGTCGGGGTCGGCCAGCTCCTCGGAGATCTTGTTGTAGCGGTCGAGCTTGCCCTTGATCTCGCCGACGGCCTCCTCAACGTTCTCGAGGACCGTCTTGCCCTCCGTCAGCGGCGGCTCCTGCTGGAGCATGCCGACGGTCGCCTCCGGGTCGAGGATCGCGTCGCCGTTGTTGGCGTGGTCGAGGCCCGCCATGATCCGCAACAGCGACGACTTGCCGGTGCCGTTGGGACCGACGACGCCGATCTTCGCTCCGTGCAGGAACGAGAGGGTCACGTTGTCGAGAACGACCTTGTCGCCGTGGGCCTTGCGCACATTGCGCAGGGTGAACACATACTCCGCCATGGTCAGGGAGCCTAGTTGGCAAATGCCCGTGAGACCTGATCGGGGTGCTCGGCGTCGGGAGGGTGACGGCCCTCCACCGGGAGGTCAGGCCCGACGGAGGGCCCGCCCGTGTCGGCCATCCACGCACCGCTGACCGTCGCCGGGCTGCCGGTGGTCGTCCGCAGCCCGCCTGGCGGGTCTGGACCCCTTCGCGGGACTGCGGTCACGCCGCGGCCTCGGGGGTCGCCGCCTCCGAGGCCGCCGTGTCGGGCTCGCTGCGCGGTGCGCGGGTGAACACCGTGGTGCCGCGGCTGAGGTCGTGGCCCACGTGCAGCGCGTCGATCTCGAGGCTGAGCACCTCGACGCCGTTGGCGTTGACGTAGGTGCGCGCCTCGAGCCGGCCGTGCACGACGACCGGGTCGCCTCGACGCAGGGAGGCGGCGCAGTTGTCGGCGAGGCCGCGCCAGGCGCTCACGGTGTACCACTGCGTGAGGCCGTCGGACCAGGTCTCGGTGCGGCGGTTGAACCGCCGCGGCGTGCACGCGAGCCGGAAGCTCGCCACCGGGACTCCGGCGGCCGCGCGCAGCTGCACGTCGGCGCCGAGCCAGCCGCGGACGGTGATGGTGCTGTCGGTCATGAGGGACTCCTCGTCTCGATCCGGGTGGATGGATCGAGACTCCGGGCCGGCGCCGACAACGCGGCTGGTCCGGTTCCCGGCCTGTGCAGAGCCGTGTCTCGGGGCGCCCTGTGGACGGAAAGAGGCCGGTCAGACGCCGGTCAGGTGTCGGTCAGGCGAGGGCGCGCTCGACGCCCGAGCGGACCGCGGCGTACGCCGCCAGCTCGGTCTCCACCGGCTCGACGACGAGCTCGTGCGTGACGTCGTTGACGGCGCTGCGCAGCCGCTCGTCAGCGTGCCGCGCACGGCTGCGGGCGGCGCCGGCGACGAAGATCCGGCTCACCAGCGCCAGCAGCAGGCCGCCCGCGAGTCCCCCGACGAGCAGCACCAGCGCCAGCGCGACACCGGCGACCTGTGGGGTGTCGGCGTCCGACAGCTTGCCCTGGCCGACCAGGACACCGGTCCACACGAGACCACCCAGAGCGGCCAGCAGCAGCAACCACTGCAGCACGCGCACGACACCGCACCAGCTGGGCAGCTTCGCCGCGCCGAGGTCCGTGCCGGCGAGCGCCTCGTCGAGCCGGTCGCCGAGGTCGCCCAGGCGGGACGCCGCGCCCCGGCGTACGGCCTCGACCCAGGACGGCGTCATGCCGCTGGTCAGGTCGTCGGCGAAGGAGCGCACCTCGTCGTCGACGCGGGCGCGCTGCACCTGCGTCGGCTCGGGCAGCGCGGTGCGGGATCGCCCGCTGAGTCGCTCGCCGTCGTCGCCGAGGTCGAGGTCGAGGTGCTTGAGCGGATCGGGCTTCATGCCGGAGATCCAGCCGAGGACCGGCCAGCCGGTGGCGCGGTTGCCGCGCTGGCGGACCGAGCGCTGGACGGCCTCGACGACGAGCGGGACGCCGGCAGCGTCGGCGAACGCCGCGTCCAGCGCCGTCACGCGGTCGGACTCCACGACGCGGGTCGGGGCGTCACCGTTGGCGGCAGCCAGCCGGCCGGCGACCTCGTGGATGTCGGCGTCGAGGCGGGTGCGGGTGGACCGCTTCTCGGCCGCCCGCCGGGCCAGCTCCGCCTTGAGCTCGGCGACGCCGATGCCGTTGCGCGCGCTGATCGGGAGCACGGGCACCCGGGTCATGCCGTCCTGGTCGAGCAGGCGGCGCACGTCGTCGAGCATCGACTGCCGGCGCTCCTCGGGCACGGTGTCGATGTGGTTGAGGACCACGATGACGACGTCCTGCTGCTCGACCGCCGGCTTGAGGTAGCGATCGTGGAGAGCGGCGTCGGCGTACTTCTGCGGGTCGACGACCCACACGAGCAGGTCGGCGAGCCCGACCAGCCGGTCGACCTCGAGGTGGTGAGCGACCTCGGTGGAGTCGTGGTCGGGGAGGTCGAGCAGCACGACCCCGTCGAGCTCGGCCTGCTGCGCGCGGCGGCCCGAGTCGAGCATCGAGTCGCGGGTCGTCTGGTGCCGCGGGGCGATGCCCAGCCAGCTCAGCAGCTCGGCGGCGCCGTCACGGCCCCACACGCAGGCGGTGGCCCACGACGTGGTGGGGCGGCGGACACCGACGGCGGAGAGCTCGAGCCCGGTCAGGGCGTTGAACGTCGAGGACTTGCCCGACCCGGTCGCGCCGGCGATCGCCACCACGGTGTGCGCGGCCGAGAGCCGCAGCCGGCCGGCGGCCCGGTCGACGACCGCGGCCGCGTCGTCGACGAGCGAGTCGTCGAGGCGGCCTCGGGCGGCCCGGGCGGCGTCGTCGAGGCCGTCGATGCGGGCACCGATGTCGGTACCACGGGTGACCAGGCGGTCGGTCCCCTCGAGCAAGGACGTCATCTTCTCCCTCGGCCTACCCGGATCGGGGCGTCGTCGGCGTCGAAACAGTGCAAGCCCAGCCTAGGGCCTCGCGAGCGGCGACTGGGGTTCAGGGCGGGGTTCAGGGCTGGATCGCTCCCTCGTCGGCGCGGCTCTGCTCGAACCTCCGGTCGTCGACCCGACGGGCGGCGGAGCGGACCTGCCGGCCCGCGTCCGCCTCGACCGCGAGGCCGTCGACCAGCGCGCTGAACCGACGCTGCTCATCGGCCAGCAGCCCCGTCACCCGGCGCGCGAGGTCGGCCCGGCCGCGGGCGACGAGCTGCGCGGCGTGGGGCGCGCCGTAGACACCGTCGAGCAGGGTGGTCGCGAGATCGGCGCCGCTCGCGGCCGGGTCCGTCGCGTCGGCGGCGAGCACCGCGACCGCGACGGTGACGCTCAGGCCCCGGGTGCCGTGGGTCAGGTAGCGGGAGGTCGCCCGGTCGGGGTCGTCCGCGCGCACCAGCTCGGTGAGCTGCTGCTGCCAGGCCCGCACCTCGCCCTCGACCCGGCGGCGCAGGTCGCTGGACGCGCGGCCGAGACCGGCGCCCGCGGCGGACAGCACCTGGTCCGCGGTCCCCAGCTCCCGCCAGGCGGCCACGGTCGCGGTGGCCGCGGCCTCGGCGTGGTCGACCACGAGCAGCTCGACCGCCGACTCGATGGCGATGCTCACCCGGTCGGCCTGCTGGCCGGTGCCCTTGACCGCGCTCGCGATCCGGTCGCGCAGCCGGCCACCCTTGCCCTCGAGCGACCGCAGCAGCTCTCCGGTGCCGGCGAGCTCGCGCCACCGGCCGGCGACCTCGCCGCGCAGGAGGGTGGCGTCCGTGGCGGCGGCGAGCGTGGCCCGCTCCGCCTCGGCGTACGCCGTGGCCGCGGCGGACCGCAGGTCCTCGGCGGCGGCGACCTGGCCGCCCACCGCGTCGGCAATGGCATGCGCCTGCTGGGCCAGCAGACGCACGCTGCCGTCGAGGGTCTGCCGCACCACGGCGGACCGGGCGGTCGGGTCCTGGGCGAGCGAGACGAGCCAGGCCCGCACGTCGGCGACCAGCGTCGGGGCGAGCAGCCCGTCGGCGTCGACCGTCGACTCCGCGACGGTGAACAGCGGGGAGTCCTTGAGGCCGCGCGCCGCCAGCATCCGCGCCAGGTGGGCGGCGACGGTCGGCACTGCGTCGGGTGCGGTGCGGTCGAGGACGACCGCCACGGAGGTGCCGCGGTCGGCGGCCTGCTTGAGGTGCTGCCACGGCACCTGGTCGGAGTAGCGGGCCGCCGAGGTGACGAAGAGCCACAGGTCGGCGGCGGCGAGCAGCTGGGCGGCGAGCCGGCGGTTCTCGGCCTCGACGGAGTCCACGTCGGGTGCATCCAGGATCGCCAGGCCGGGCGGCACCGACTCGACGGCCACGAGCTGGAGCGAGCTCCGGTCGTCGGTCGAGTGGTCCACACGCACCAGCCCTGGCAGCAGCCGGTCCTGGCCGAACCACTGGGCGTCGTCGGGGTGGTGGACCAGCACGGGCGACCGCGTGGTGGGGCGCAGCAGACCGGGCGTCGTGACGCGGTGGCCGACGAGGGAGTTGACCAGGGTGGACTTGCCGGCGCCGGTGGAGCCGCCGACCACCACCAGCAGCGGGGCCGCGACCGTCATCTGCCTGGGCAGCAGGTAGTCCTCGAGCTGCGCGATCAGCTGCTCGCGCGCGGCGCGGAGCTCGACGGTCCCGGGCACGTCGAGCGGCAGCGGCGCAGCCTGCAGCGCGTCGTGCAGCTGCACGAGCGCCGTGAGCATGCGCGAGTCGTGGTCGGCCGGCGCCGTCATCTCGTGGGTACCACCTGTCCGGGGAAGGCGATCGAGGGTCGGAGACCGTCGATGCGCTGGAGGAACTGCTGCCCGCGGGCCGCGTAGTCCGGCGGCGGCGTGCCGCGGAGGTAACGGTAGTGGAGGAATCCGAGCTCGATGGCAGCCTGCTGATAGTCGCGCATCGCCCGCTCGGCGTCGCGACCCCCGCGCTGGCGTGCGTAGGCCCGGCTCCGCCGCCGCGCCGCGAGGTCCACGACCCAGCCGATGTCGGTCGCCGGGACCAGTCCCCGCGCCGCCGCGTCGGTGAGCGCGGCCTGCAGCATCCGGCGCTCGGCGCTGCGCGACCAGACCGCGAACGAGACCACCGTGATCAGCGCCGGCGTCATGAGCACGACGTACGCCGTGAGGAAGTGGCCGAGCCCCTCCGCGGTGGCGGCGTTCCACACCGCATGAGCGAGCACGGCACATCCGTACCCAGCGAGCGGCCAGAGCACCCGGCTGCGGGCCGTGCGTGAGCTGACGGCCAGCCCGACGCCGATGCCGATGAACGTCGTGAAGAGCGGGTGCGCGAACGGGCTGATCAGGCAGCGCACCACGAACGTCGCGGTGACCGCCTCGGTGCCGCCCGGCCCGGTGCCGTCGGTGCCGTTGTAGGCGGCCACCAGATAGAGGATGTTCTCGGTGAACGCGAAGCCGATGCCGACCATGCCGGCATAGACGATCCCGTCGAGGACGCCGTCGAGCTCGGCGCGGCGCCACCACAGCAGCAGGAGGAGGAAGAGCCCCTTGCACGCCTCCTCGGTGACGGGGGCGACGATCTCGAGGCTGTCGCGGTCGGAGAAGCCGCCGACCAGGCCGCCGAGACCCTGGAGCACCAGCGCCGCGGCGGTGGCGACGAAGCCGCCCCACAGCAGTCCGGCCGCGAGCAGGGCGCGGGGCTCGGGCTCGTAGCGGTCGAGCCAGAGGTAGGCCGCCACGAGCGGCCCGACGGGCACCGCGGCCAGCAGTGTCGCGAGCACGACGCTCCCCGGCGCCCCGGACAGCGCGAGGACCGCGAGCATCACCAGGGCACCGGCCACGGTCAGCACCGTCACGACGACCGTGAAGGCGACCGACGACGCGGCGCTCACACGGTGCGTTCCGGGCATGGACGGCAGCCTATCCGGGCGCGTCCTCCCGACCCGTGGCACGAGCCCCCGCGCGGCGTACAGTGTCGTCGTGAGCGACCAGACCACACCCGAGAGCACCGAGCCCAAGACGGAGTCGCACGACCCCGCCGTCCCGGCCGCGTACGCCGCCTTCATGCGCGAGGGCTGGGGCGACCGCGAGCTCGACCTGCCCGTCGCCGAGGTGGCCGCTCCGGCGGCCCGGCGCCGCCAGCGGCTGGCGGAGGCGTTCCCCGGCGAGCGGCTGGTGCTGCCGGCCGGCACCTACAAGGTGCGCGCCAACGACACCGACTACCGCTTCCGCCCCGACACCGCGCACACCTACTTCTCCGGCAACCAGACCAGCGACGCGGTGCTCGTGGTCGACGCCGGCGAGTCCGTGCTCTACGCCCGGCCGCGCTCCTCGCGGGAGACCGACGAGTTCTTCCGCGACCGGCAGTACGGCGAGCTGTGGGCCGGCCGCCGCCCGTCGCTGAAGGAGATCTCGGACTCGCTGCAGATCGAGGTCCGCCACCTCGACGAGCTGCCGTCGTTCGACGACGACCGCAAGACCCGGCACCTCGAGACCGACGCCGACCTCGCCCGGGTCGCCTCGGAGCTGCGGCTCATCAAGGACGAGTGGGAGGTGGCGCAGCTCCAGGAGGCGTGCGACATCACGACGCTCGGCTTCGAGGACTCCGTGCGCGAGTGGGACCGCGTGCTCGAGTTCGGCGAGCGCTGGATCGAGGGCACGTTCTTCCGCCGCGCCCGCGCGATGGGCAACGACATCGGCTACGACTCGATCGTCGGCGGCGGCAAGCACGCCACCACGCTGCACTGGATCGAGAACTCCGGCCCGATCACGCCGGGCGAGCTCGTGCTCCTCGACATGGGCGTCGAGAACCGCTCGCTCTACACCGCCGACGTCACCCGCACGATCCCGGTCGACGGCCGCTTCACCGACCTGCAGCGCCATCTCTACGACCTCGTCTACGCCGCCCAGCAGGCCGGCATCGAGGCGGTACGGCCCGGCGAGCCCTTCCGCGCGGCCCACCACGCCGCCATGGAGGTGCTCGCCCACGGGCTCGCCGACCTGAAGCTGCTCCCGGTCCCGGTCGAGGAGGCGCTCGACCCCGACAGCCGGGTCTACGCCCGCTGGACGCTGCACGGCACCAGCCACATGCTCGGCATGGACGTGCACGACTGCGGCCAGGCCGCGCCGTCGTCGTACGCCGAGGGCACGCTCGCCGAGGGCATGGTGCTCACCGTCGAGCCGGGCCTGTACTTCCAGGAGGACGACCTCCTGGTGCCCGAGGAGCTCCGTGGTGTCGGCATCCGGATCGAGGACGACATCCTGGTGACCGCCGACGGCTACCGGAACCTCAGCGCAGCCCTCCCCCGCACCTCGGCCGACGTCGAGGAGTGGATGGGCGGCCTGCGCGGCTGAGTAGGGCCGCGGCGTCGCGGGTACCGAGCGCGCGGGAGGCAACGATGTGCACGATCGAGTACGAGGCATTGCACCACCGGCTCCGCGTCTCCGGCCGCTGCGCTGACGACGCGGCCGCGGCGATCCGCGAGGCGATCGGCACCTACGGACGTGGCAGCGAGCGGCTCATCGTCGACCTGACCGCGCTGACCTCGCTCAGCGACGACGTCGCCGCCGCGATCGTGGCTGCGGGCGAGGAGGTCTCGCCCTGCCGGGTGACCGTCGTACGCAAGCACGGCTCCGACGTCGACCGGCTGCTCAGCGCGGCGCAGAGCAGCTGACCCGACTCCTGACCCTCAGAAAGCTCTCAGTCCGGGCCGCCACACTGAGACGGTGTCCCACCCCACCCTGCCCCCGCGTGCCCAGGCCGTCGTCGACCGCTTCGAGACCTGGTCGGACGCCGGTCCCGCGCGACGCGTCGGCGTGCAGGCGCTGGTGACCATCGGTGGTCCACTGGTCGTCCTGGCGGGCATCGCGATGCTGGTGCTCCCCGGCCCGGGCCTCGTGGTGATCGCCCTGGGTCTCGCGCTGCTGGCGCTGGAGTACGAGTGGGCGCGCACCGGCCTCGCCTGGATGGGCCGCGGGCTGGCCCGCGCCAAGCAGGCGGCGCTGCCGACGGGCGCCTCCCCCCTGCGACGGCTCACCGGCCTGCTCGGCACCGCCGGGTTCCTGGTCGCCACCACCCTGCTCACCGGCGCGATCACCGCCTTCGTCGGATCGCTCGCGATCTTCTGACGCCTCGGCGCCTTCACCCAGTTCGGGCGGTCCAGGCCGTGGCGCGACGTGGTGTCCTACGAGGGTGGCACCGCAGACCACCTCGTCCTGGCGCGCGCTGGGACGCGCGGTGCCCGGCATCGCGACCCTGCGGTCCTACCGGCCCTCGCTGTTCGGGAAGGACCTCGTCGCCGGCCTGGTGGTGACGACGCTCCTCATCCCCCAGGGCATGGCGTACGCCGAGCTCGCCGGGCTGCCGGCCATCACCGGGCTCTACACGACGATCCTCGCGCTGCTCGGCTACGCGCTGTTCGGCCCGTCGCGCGTCCTCGTCCTCGGCCCGGACTCCTCGCTGGGACCGATGATCGCCGCGACCGTCCTCCCCCTCGTCGCCGCCGACGGCAGCCCCGAGACCGCGGTCGCCTACGCCTCCGTGCTCGCGCTCATGGTCGGCGCGATCACGGTGCTCGCCGGCGTCCTCGAGCTCGGCTTCGTCGCCGACCTCCTCTCGAGACCCACCCAGATCGGGTACATGAACGGCCTCGCGCTCACCATCATGGTCGGGCAGCTCCCCAAGCTCTTCGGGTTCTCGGTCGACGCAGACAGCCTGCTCGCCGAAGCCGCGGCGTTCGTGCAGGCCGTGGCGGACGGCGAGACGGTGGGCGCGGCACTCGCGGTCGGCGTCGCCTGCCTGGCCCTGATCGTCGTCCTCCAGCGGGTGTGGCCGGTCTTCCCGAGCGTGCTCGGCGCGGTCGTGCTCGCGATCGCGGCCGTCACCGTCTTCGACCTCGAGGACCGCGGCGTGAGCCTGGTTGGCGAGCTGCCGGCCGGGTTCCCGCCGTTCACGATCCCGACCGTGCCGCTCGAGGACCTCATGCTGCTCTTCGCCGGAGCCCTCGGCATCGCGCTGGTCTCCCTCACCGACACGATCTCGACCGCGTCGGTGTTCGCCCAGAAGACCGGCACGGAGGTCGACGGCAACCGCGAGATGATCGGCGTCGGCGCGGCCAGCGTCGCGGCCGGCCTGTTCCAGGGGTTCCCGGTCAGCACGAGCGGCTCCCGGACGGCGGTCGCCTTCCAGAGCGGGTCGCGGACCCAGGTCACCGGCCTGGTCGGCGCCGCCGCGATCGTCGCCATGCTGCTGTTCGCGCCCGGCCTGCTGCGCAACCTCCCTCAGCCCGCACTCGCCGCCGTGGTCATCGCCGCGTCGCTGTCACTCGCCGACATCGCCGGGCTGCGTCGGCTGCACCGCCAGCGTCGCTCGGACTTCGTGCTCGCGGTCGTGGCGTTCCTCGGCGTCGCGCTGCTCGGCGTGCTGCCGGGCATCGCGGTGGCCGTCGGCATGTCGATCCTCAACGTCTTCCGCCGGGTCTGGTGGCCCCACCAGGCGGTGCTCGGGCGGGCCAGCGGCCTGCGCGGCTACCACGACACGGCGTACCACCCGACCACCGAGCACCTGCCCCGCCTCGCGATCTACCGCTTCGACGCCCCGCTGCTGTTCGCCAATGCGCGCACGTTCCGCGACCAGGTCCGACGGCTCGGCGCGATCGAGCCCACCCCGCGGTGGATCATCGTCGCCGCCGAGTCGATCACCGACGTCGACACCACGGCGGCCGACATGCTCGAGGACCTCGAGCAGGAGCTCGCGGAGGCGGGGACGCGACTCGTCTTCGCGGAGCTCAAGGACGCGGTCCGGGCCAAGATGAAGGCCTACGAGCTGAACCGGACGGTCCACGCCGACCAGTTCTACCCGACCGTCCGCACGGCGGTGGAGGCCTACGCGAGCGCGGAAGGCGTCGACTGGGAGCCCGGCCCCAGTGCCTACCGCCTGGACTGAGCGGCGCGCCTACCCGCCGACGTGGACCTGCGGCCGACGGGCCTCGTCAGGCTCCGCCTTGCGGAGGATCTCGTGCGTGAGCGGCGGGATGTCGCCCTCGCCGGCGAGCAGGAACCGCAGGACGTTGTCGCCGGGCGACCGCTCGCTCCAGTCGAAGTAGACGTGCGGCACCTGGGTGTCGAGGTCGCGCACGTGCAGCAGGAACGCCGCGATCACGTTCGGCACGCTGGAGCCGGTCGCCCTCAGCACCCGGTGCGACCCGACGTCGACGGCGCTGACCTCGACGCGGGTGGCGAACTCGCTGGCGTCGGTGACCGCGACCTCGAGGAAGACGCGGTCGTCGCGCTCGCCGAGGTGCGTGTCGTAGGAGACGTCGGCGAGCTTGACGTCGTACTCCTCGGTGTCGCCGGCCTGGCGCTTGTTGGCGATGAAGCGGATCGGGCGCGGGTCGGCGATCGAGGCGTCCAGCACCCGCTGGGCGCCCTCGTCGACGACGACCTCGTGCACCCGCAGCTCGGTGCTGCGGGTCACCCGGGAGTAGACGCTGACGACGACGATCATCACCACGAAGATCAGCGCGATCAGCAGGCCCTCCGGGCGGTCGAGGATCGTGACCGTGATCGTGTAGAGGAAGATCAGGCTGACCACGCCGAAGAACGCCGCGCTCCCCCGGCGCCCGCGCCGCCACTCCGTCAGCGTGACGGCCACGGCGGCCGAGGTCATCAGCGCCAGCACGCCGGTCGCGTAGGCGCCCGCCTGCGCGTCGACGTCGGCGTCGAACAGGATCGTGACCACGGCGGCGACGACGGTGAAGACGACGGTGAGCGGCCGGGTCAGCCGCGCCCAGTCCGGCGCCATGCCGTAGCGAGGCAGGTAGCGCGGCACGATGTTGAGCAGGCCCGCCATGGCGCTGGCACCGGCGAACCAGAGGATCAGGATCGTCGAGGCGTCGTAGAGCGTGCCGAGCCCCTCGCCGAAGCTCTCGTGCGCGAGGTAGGCCAGCGCCCGGCCGTTGGCCGCGCCGCCCTCCTGGAACTCGTCGGCTGGGATGAGCAGCGTCGTGACCAGCGACGACCCGAGCAGCATCACGCTCATGATCAGCGCGGCGCCCGCGAGGAGCTTCTTGGTGTTGCGGATCCGGCCGAGCGGCTGCTCCTGGGTGTCGGCCGGATCGCCCTCGACGAGCGGCATCACGACCACGCCGGTCTCGAACCCGGACAGGCCGAGCGCGAGCGAGGGGAAGGCGATGAGTGCGGCGCCGATGACCGCGAACGTCGTGTCGTGCTCGACCCGGATCGCCGCGCGCCAGTCCGAGAAGACGTCCGGGTGCGTGACCACCTCGACCAGCCCGTCGACCACCACGACCGCGCTCAGGCCGATGTAGATCACCACCAGCACGACGGCGATCCCGATCGCGTCCTGGAAGCCCTTGAGGAACACCGCTCCCAGCGACAGCAGCAGCGCCAGCGTCACGATCACCTCGCGGCCCTGGAGCGCGTCGTGGAGGAACGGGTTCTCGACCATGTGGGCGGTCGCGTCGGCGGACGAGAGGGTGATCGTGATGACGAAGCCGGTGGCGACGAACCCGAGCAGTGCGAGCACGAGCAGCTTGCTCGGCCAGTAGGCCAGCAGCCGCTCCAGCATCGAGAGGCTGCCGTCGCCGTGCGGGCTCTCCTCCGCCACCCGGCGGTACATCGGCAGCGCCGCGAAGAGCGTCACCAGCACCAGCACCAGCGTGGCGAAGGGCGCGATCGCGCCGGCCGCGAGCGCGGCGATGCCGGGCTGGTAGCCGAGCGTCGAGAAGTAGTCGACGCCGGTCAGGCACATCACCCGGTACCACTTGTGGACGTGCTGGTGCGGCCGGGCCTCGGCCTCGCTCTCGTAGAAGCCTTCCGGCTCCGGCTCCTGCTGCGACAGCAGCCACGTCTTCAAGCGTGCTGCTGCCATCGAGCCTGCCTCTGGCGAGGTGAAGGGACGATCGGCAGCCTAGCCGGAGGCCGGACCCGCGGACGGGACCTTGGTGTCGGGGTCCCAGGTGAAGACGTAGTTCCCGCCACCGGGCGGCACACTCAGCGAGAGGTTGCCGCCGTTGGGCGCGCCGCCGGCCCCGTAGTTCTCGGTCCACGAGTCGTTGACCGCGATCTTCCACTCGTAGGCACCCTCCGGGAGGTGGAACGTGCCTCGCCAGATCCCGTCGACCGGGTCGAGCACGAGGTGCGTGGCCGCGCAGTCGGGCTGCCAGTCGCCGGTGCAGCCGATCTCGGACTGCAGGGAGCCGGCCACCGTCACGGTCGGCTGGACGGACCTCACCGTCACCGGCTCGCTCGTGACGTCGGGCGCGCCGCGCTCGTGCAGGATCGCCCGGTAGGTCAGCTCGGTGCCCGTCGGCAGCGCGGAGAGGTCGTCGTCGTAGCGGTACCACGGCGAGCTCGTGTCGGTGCCGAGCGTCGTCCACGCGCCGGTGCCGATCCGGCGCTGGAACGTGACCGACTGGGTCGTCCGCTCCGGGTCGACGAACGCCTCGACCGGCACCCGGTCGCTGGCGATCACGGTGCCGCCGGTCGGGTGGACCATGCGGATGGTCGGGGCCGGCACCCGGACCGTGCGGGCCGACGCGCCACGGGTGTGGCCGGCGTTGTCGATCACCGCTGCGCGGTAGGCGACCGGAGTGCCGGTGCGGAGCGTGCTCACGTCGTCGAAGACCTGGTAGGGCGCGGAGTCGTCCGTGCCGATCGTGCGCCACGGGCCGTGGCCGAGCCGGCGCTGGAAGGTGACCTCGTAGAACGACGATCCGTCGACTGTTGCGGTGACCTGCATCCGACCGCGGTCGACCGCGCTCGGCTGCGGCTCGCCCAGGACGAGGCCAGGGGCGCGCGGCGAGCGCGGGATCGCCCGGTCGGAGGCGTAGACGACCGTCGACAGCGCGGGGACGGTCAGGCCGAGCTCGCGGTCGCCGTCGGTGGACAGCCGGGCCGGGCCCTCGCCGTACACGCGGGTGAAGCGGCCGTTGTCGACGTAGGTCGGCACGTCGGCGGAGGCGGACTGCTCGCTGTTGTTGAGCGCGACGACGTACTCGCGCTGGCTGCGGCGGTCGAAGCGCGAGAACGCCAGCACGCCCGGGGCGGCGGACGAGGAGCGCACCTGCTGGGCTCCCGAGCGCAGCGCGGGGTGCTGGGCAGTGAGCGCCGACAGGCCCGCGATCGCCTGGTAGAGCGGGTGCCCGGCGACGTAGTTGTCGACGGCCGGGGTGCGGTCGGTGCCGATCTGGTCGTCGTCCTGGTAGGAGGCGACCCGGCTGGCGAACATCGTCTGGCGGGCGTCCTGGTCACCGCCGGCGCCCGTGAAGCCCTGCTCGTCGCCGTAGTAGACGATCGGGTTGCCGCGGGAGAGGTACATCAGCTGGTGCGCCAGCACGTCGCGGGCAAGCAGCTCGGAGTCGCCGGCGCCGCCGTTGTCGACCTGCAGGAACCGCCCGAACCGGCCCATGTCGTGGTTGCCGAGGAACGTCGGGAGCGAGTACGCGTTGGAGTCGGCGTCGGTGTACCAGTCGTCGTTGGTGAAGAAGTCGGCCAGCTCCCGCGTGGGCCGGCTCTTGGACGCGAAGCCGCGCGCGGCGTCCTGGAACGGGAAGTCGAGGACCGCCTGCATGCCGTTGTGGCCCGTGTAGTGCGAGGTGAACGCCTTGGCAGCGGGGCCGCTGCCGTCGAGGGCGACCTCGCCGAACATGAAGAAGTCGCGCTTCCCGTGCCGCTTGGCGTAGTCGAGGATCCCCGGCCCGAACTCCTGCCAGAACTCGTCGTTGACGTGCTTCATCGTGTCGATGCGGAAGCCGTCGATGCCGAGCTCGCGGACCCAGGCGCGGTAGATGTCGACCATGCCGTCCACGACCTCGGGCCGCTCGGTGAAGAGGTCGTCGAGACCGAAGAAGTCGCCGTACTGGCTGTCCTCGTCGTCGCGGACGAAGTCCGTGTCGCCGCGGTTGTGGTACATCGTCGTGTCATTGAGCCAGGCCGGGACCTTGAGGTCCTGCTCGGCCGGGTCGAGCACCGGGACGTTGGGGAACGACGTCGCCGGGTCGAGGTCCGGGAAGCGGTTGCTGCCGGCGTAGTCCCGGTCGTCGAACACCCGGCCGTCGGCGGTGCGGTAGGGCACCGTGTCCTTGGAGGTGTAGCTCTTGCGCGGGCTGTCCGCGTAGCCGACGACGTCGGCGGTGTGGTTGGTGATGATGTCGAAGTAGACCTTCATCCCCCGCGCGTGCGCGGCGTCGACGAGGTCGGCCATCTCGGCGTTGGTGCCCAGGTGCGGGTCGACCTGGGTGAAGTCGGTGATCCAGTAGCCGTGGTAGCCCGCCGACGGGCCGTCCTCGAGCTGGACCGCCTTGTTCTTGAACACCGGCGTGAGCCAGATGGCGTCGGTCCCGAGCCCCTCGATGTAGTCGAGCCGGTCCTTGAGACCCGCCAGGTCGCCGCCGTTGTAGAAGCCCTTGGACGTGGGGTCGAAGCCGCTCACGAGCCGGTCCGGGCCCAACCCGCCGTCGTCGTTGCCCGTGTCGCCGTTGGCGAACCGGTCCCACATCACGAAATAGAAGTCCTCGCCGGCCGGACCGGCGCGCAGCGCGTGCCCGGCGTACGACGCGGAGTCACCGCCAGACGGGTGGTGGTGGCCGCCTCGCCCGGCGGTGGCCGGCGCGACGGGCGCGAGCAGGCCCACGGCGAGCACGGCGGCGGACAAGGTGACGGCACGAGACGACAGGCGCATCAGGACTCCCGAGTGATCCAGGCCACAGGCGTGGCCTGCCCAACCTAGACATCGGGTCCGACACCGGACAACCCGCAATTTGTGTGGGTCGGTCGCGCGGGCCTTCGAGATCACCACTGCCACGACGGACCCTTGAGACCGCACATCGGGTGCGACAGTCTTGGACCGTGACCGGCGACGTCGTGGACATCAACGAGAAGTTCGACCTGTTCTCCGAGCGCTGGTCTCCCAAGCTGGTGGCCAGCCTGAACGACTACGAGGTCAAGCTGGTCAAGATCCAGGGCGAGTTCGTGTGGCACACGCACGAGGACACCGACGAGCTGTTCCTCGTGGTCGACGGCCGGCTGACGATCCAGCTGCGTGACCGCGACGTCGTGCTCGGACCGGGTCAGCTCTTCGTGGTGCCGCGCGGGGTCGAGCACTGCCCCCGCGCGGACGACGAGGTCAAGGTCCTGCTCCTCGAGCCGGCTGGGGTGGTCAACACCGGTGACGCCGGGGGCGACCTGACAGCCGTCGTCGAGGCGATGTGACGCACCGACCGGTCGTGCTCGCGAGGGATGGGCGTTCCGCGTTGTGGGTAGCGTCCTGAGATGGACCCGGAAGCGTCGAGTCAGCAAGAGCCCGCCTGGCCCCGACGGTGCCAGCACTGTGGGCACGAGCTCGCGTCAGTGGTGACGGACGTGTTCCCCGGTGGCGACGAGCAGCTGGACATACCGGTGGCGCAGGACGTCTGCCCGAACCCGGATTGCCCGGCCAACCGTACCGGGAGCGACGACACAGCGGGGCCGGGAGTCGGCTAGGGCGACGACCGCTCGTCGTCACTGTCCCGCACCCTCGGGAATGGTGCGTCCGGCCGGCGCGAGCGGCGCCGGACAGCGGCCCGAACGGCTGGCCCCGTTCGCACCGCCCACTCCAGGGAGGGCTCCGGCCTCTCGAAAAGCGCGTTCAGAGAGCCTGGCAACGACGTAGCCTCGCCCGCATGTGGGTTGGACGGGGCGGCTGTCGCCGCACGCGGACGCGCAGGTCGCGGCTGGCGGCGACGACCGCGCTCGCGTCGGCGACGCTGGCCGTGCTGCCGGCTGCTGCGTCGTACGCCGACGCCGGCGTGCTCGACACGGCGTACGGCGACGGCGGCGTGGCCGTGCACGCGTGGGCGAAGCCCTGGACTCGGGGATTCGCGTCGGCGGCGCAGGCAGACGGCAAGGTCGTGGTGGTCGGTGACCACTCCGTCCCCGCCGTCGACGGGACCGAGTGGGCGGTGGTCCGCCTGACCGCGGACGGACAACGCGACGCGGACTTCGGCACCGATGGATTCGTCGGGACGTCGTTCAGCGGGTTCGGCGGCGGCGGCACGAATCGCGCCGAGGCCGTGATGGTCGACGCCGAGGGTCGCATCCTGGTGGCCGGGATCGGGCGCAAGGAGGGCACGCAGCACGGCTTCCTCGTGAGGTACCTGAGCACCGGCGGCCTCGACCCCGACTTCGCGCAGGGTGGAGTCGCGGACCTCGGTCAGCGCTTCTTCCCGACGAGCCTCGCCTCCCGTCCCGACCTGGGTGTCGCCGTGGCCGGCGGCATGCTCCCCGAGGTCGCCTCCCCGGCTTTCGTGTCCCGCGTGGACGCCTTCACGTCCACCGGTCAGCCCGACGCGACGTTCGACGGCGACGGCACCGCACTCTTCGACCTCTCCCGAGACGCCACCCGCGACAGTGAGCCACGCGCCCTGCTCGGCCGCGCCGACGGCAGTCTGGTCCTCGCCGGCAACGCCGGGATCGACGGCGCCGACGGGTTCATGCTCGCCTACGTCACTCCCGACGGGAAGCTGCGGGACGCGGCCGTGCACCAGGTCGGCTCGGGAGGGGCGGCCTTCGCTCGCGCCTTGGCGGAGGGGCCGCACGGCACCGTCGTCGCCGCCGGTTACGCGCGCGAGGCGAGCACCGACGCGGACCAGCTCGCGTTGGCCCGCTACGACGACAAGGCATCACTGGATCCGGGCTTCGGCGTGGGCGGCATCCGCCTCGACCGCCTCGACGACTCCGGCTCCTCCCGCGCGTTCGGCGTCGCAGTCGGGGAGAAGGGCCAGGTGCTCGCAGGCGGCGGTACGTCGGGCTCGTTCGTGCTGGCCAGGTACCTCGAGTCCGGCGACCGGGACACGGGGTTCGGGCAGGGGGGTGTCGTGCAGACGGCGATCGCCGGCGCCGATCCCAGCTCGATGGCGCTCCTCCCTGGCCAGGATGCCGCCGTGCTGGCAGGCAGCGTCGGAGACCAGATCGGGGCGGTCCGCTACCTCGGCGCCCTCGGCTCGGTGGCTGGGCCGGTCCTGCCGGTCGCCTCGATCGCGGATGTGTCCGTACCGGAGGGCACGGGCGGCACGAGCACCGCCAGGTTGACCGTGAGCCTCTCGAGCACGCCATCGAGCCCGGTGCAGCTCTCCTGGGCGACGTCCGACTGGACCGCCGTCTCCCCCGAGGACTACGCGACAGCGTCCGGAACCCTGACCATCCCGGCGGGCGAGAGCAGCGGGACGCTGTCAGTCGACCTCGTGCCCGACGCGACCGATGAGCCCGACGAGAGCTTCACCGTGGCGCTGTCGTCGGCCGTGGGCGCGACGATCGGTGACGGAACCGCGTCCGTCACGATCGGTGACGACGACGACGCGGCGCCACTGTCCGTGGTGTCGGTCCAGGACGCGCCCACTGTCTCCGAGGGCAGCGTCCTGGAGTTCCCCCTCACCCTGAGCGGACCCCAGACCGTCGACTCCACCGTGTGGCTGTCCACCACCGGCGGCACCGCCACCGCCGGCACCGACTACGTAGCCCGCACCCACGAAGAGGTCGTCATCCCCGCCGGCCAGACCACCGGCTTCTTCACCGTCACCACGCTGGACGACCCCCTCGTCGAGCCCGACGAGACCCTCACCGTCGAGATCAAGGGAGGCAGCAACGTCTCCCTCGGCACCCCGTCCAGCGCCACGGGCACCATCCACAGCACGGACCTGCCCCCGGCGGCCGCCTCGGTCGGCACCCCGGCGGCCGTCGAGGAGGGCGAGGTCCTGCGGTTCCCGATCACCCTCAGCCGACCCCAGAACGTGAACTCCTCCGTGCGGCTGTCCACCGCCGGCGGCACCGCCACCGCCGGCGCCGACTACGTGGCCCGCACCCTGGAGGAGATCGTCATCCCGGCCGGCCAGACCACGGGCTTCTTCGAGGTCACCACCCTCGACGACTCCCTCGTCGAGCCCGACGAGACCCTCACCGTCGAGATCAGGGGAGGCACCAACATCTCCCTCGGCACCCCGTCCAGCGCCACGGGCACCATCCACAGCACGGACCTGCCCCCGGCGGCCGCCTCGGTCGGCACCCCGGCGGCCGTCGAGGAGGGCGAGGCCCTGCGGTTCCCGATCACCCTCAGCCGAACCCAGAACGTGAACTCCTCCGTACGGTTGTCCACCGCCGGCGGCACCGCCACCGCCGGCACCGACTACGTGGCCCGCACCCTGCAGGAGATCGTCATCCCCGCCGGCCAGACCACGGGCTTCTTCGAGGTCACCACCACCGCCGACACCACCCTGGAAGGTGACGAGACCGTCACCGTCGAGATCAGGGGAGGCACCAACATCTCCCTCGGCACCCCGTCCAAAACCACCGGCACCATCCGTGATCCCGTCACCGCGCCCAGCACCGATCGCGTCCTGACCGGCAGGGTGGTCGGGACCGTTCTCTACCGGGTGCCGGGCCACCCCACCTGGGTCCAGCTGACACACCCGACCCCGCTGCCCATGGGGACCCTGCTCGACGCCTCCGACGGCACGCTGCTGGTCAAGTACGCCGTACCCCGCGCCAAGCCCGCTGGCACCCGAAGCAGTCGTCTGGCTGCGAGCCGGACGCAGACGGTGACACTCACCGGTGGAACGCTCGAGCTCACGCGCCGCCACGGCATCCCGACGCTCACCCTGGCGGGCGGCGCCCCCTCCGGCTGCCACGGTTCCGCCATCGTGCACCGAACGGTCGTCTCCTCCAGCGGGCGCACGAACATCACCGCCGAGTACGCCAGGATCGCGCTCCGCAGGGGCAAGGTCGACGTCGTGGACCGGTGCACCACGACGCGAGTGTCGCTGAGGTCCGGCGTCGCCGCGGCTGCTCCCCGCACCAAGCGGACAGCGTGGCGTGTCCTGGAGGTCGGCCGGCCCATCCTGTTCCGGCGCTGATCGGTCTCGTCAGGGGCGCGGACGCGCTCCAGGTGAGGCATACCGTCGCGATTGCCCGTCCCTGGGCGCCGTGCCGGCGTGGCTCGAGGAACCGCGGCACGGCCAGTGCCTCCCCCCGAGGCGCCGGTACGACCCGAGCTCGTCCGTCGGGCCGTACCGCGGTGTTCCTAGGTCACCAGAGCCGCGGCCGTCGCACCTCATCCGAAAGGGCGGTTCACTCCCGGCAGCGGCGGTGCGACCCTCGCACCATGACCACCCAGCAGCGCTCCACCACCGTCGCTCCGGGCGGCTCGGCTGCTGTCCTCGCCGACCTCGCCCACGCTCAACAGCGCATCGCCCAGCTCACGGAGGCCCTCGACACTCGCGGTGTCATCGGTCGCGCTCAAGGCATCATCATGGAGCGGTACGAAGTCGATGAGGGTCAGGCTCTCGAGGTGCTGAAGCGTGTCTCCAGCCAGTCCGACATCCCTCTCCGCGACATCGCGGCCCACCTGGTCGAGACCCGCCGCCTCCCGAAGTAGCTCCCGCTGCCCAACAGCTCGCCAGAGTCCCGACTCAGGCGCACCCGAGGGCGTACTCGCACGGCGCCAGGAGTTCGGATCCGCTGACCGTGAAGCCGGTCGCAGCGGTGACGCCGTAGACCTCGACGAGCTCGCCGTACGCGGGCAGCCTGGCACCCGGGGCGAACGTGACGACCGCATCGATCAGGGTCGCCCCGCAGTAGTGATCGGGGAGGCAGGACGAGAACTCGGTGAGGGTGACGATCTGACCGTCGACGTGCCCGACGTAGGCCGAGGCGGCCAGGAGGGTGCCGGCGGGCCGAGACCCGTCGACCAGGAAGGTGATCGACGGCACCCTGCAGTACGCCAGGCCGGACCAGGTCACCGAGGAGCTGCACGTCGCGACGGGTGGAGTCGGAGACGTGGCAGGAGTGGGGGCCTGGGTGACTGTCGGCGTCGGGCCCGCAGTCGGCATCGGCGTCTCGGTGGCGGTCGGCGTGGGCGTGGCGGTCGGGGTCGCGCTGGCGGTGGGGCGTTCGGGTCGGCTTCGCCTTCGCGAGGACGGCGGCCGATTCCGCGGTCGCGCCGAGGCCGCCGTAGGCGACGGCTTCTGCCGAGGCCACGACGCAGGTGAGGGTGAGGAGCGTGGCGAGGGTGGCGAGGGTCGCGCGGCCTGGGCGCGGGCGGTGATTGCGGTTCACGGCGTTCTCCTGGGTGAGGGCTGATCACCCCAGACTCCTGGTAAGACGTCGCGACCACATCCGGCATTCGTCGTACGGCGTCGGCCGCGGTCCGCAGCAGCGCCTGACGGTCCAGATGGACGTTGCCTCCGCCACTCGGCACCAGCGCACCGTGTCGCTCGGCCGCCGCGTGCAGGTGTCCCGGATCATCGCCAAGGTCGGGGTCGCCAACCGCACCGAGGCGTCGGCGTACGCGGCTCCGTGACGATCATTGCTCAGAATGCTTCAGGCAACGCACGCATGCGACGTACTGCTCACCGTCCGGCGTGTGATGCGGTGCCCATTGGTGCATGCCGAGCAGACACCGCACCGACTGTGCTCGGCCGGCCCGATCCCACCGGGGCGCTGTCGATGAGTCGCGGGCTCGGCGTCCTGGCCACCCTCCCATGCCTCCCAGCATCCGCCGGGCTGCAGGCCGATGGCAAGACCGTCTCCCGTCCGATGCCATCGACGCCGGGGCACCACCCTGAGGCGCAGTGGTGTCGGCCGCCCGGATGGGGCGGCCGACGGGCTGTGTGGTTGGTGAAGGTCAGGACTCGTCGCTGAAGGTGCCTCCAAAGATGTCGGAGTTGCCGAACGTGGGCGGGCACTGGTTGTTGGGGCCCGGTCGCAGTGCCGTGGAGTGGGTGGCGGGCAGCTCGGTGGCCGCCTCCTGGTCCTCCTTCTCGTCGCCGACCATCGGTTCAGTGGTGCCGGCGAGGACGTCGTCGACGAACGCCTGACGGTAGGCGTTCATGGCGGGGCACACCGCGCCGTTGCGCATGTCGTTCCAGACCGCGGATCCGTAGCTCCGGGTGGCCACGGCGTAGTTGTAGTCGCCGAGGAACTCCGAGGTCAGGCCGTTGGCACTGGAGGCGCGGCCGTCGCCGATGGTCCCGCGCAGGGCCGTGGTGAAGGTGCCCACCGACCCGGACCCGGCGTTGATGTCGGCGTGTCGCACCACTCCGAGCATCCGGCGCGGCGAGGTGGTGTCGTTGCGCCAGGGGTCGAGCCAGGCGTTGTAGACCAGCCAGGCGTCCGTGCCGTCGGGCGAGATCGCCACGGCGGGGAAGTTGGCCCGGTCGGTTCCCTCGCTCACCACCTGTTGGCCCACGTAGTTCTGACCACCATCGGTGGAGTGCACGAGGAACGCACGCTCCCTGTTGGTTCCCTGGCGGTCATCGGACCAGGTGAGCAGGATCTCGTCGGTAGCGTCGGTGCCGGTGGGGGCGCCGTTGGCGATGTCGAACGAGGGGAAGTTGCTCGTCCGAGCGCCGGCGATGCCGTCGATCGTGAACCGTCCCTGCGCCGGGTCGAACTGGCCGATGCCACCGAGGCCGGTCACCACGACGCGAGGCCGCTCGAAGGTGCGGCCACCGTTGAAGGAACGGGCCTGGAAGAAGACGCCGTCGCGGGTCCGGATGTCCGTGCCGACCCAGGCCACGTAGACGACGCCGTCGCTGTCGGTCCGCACGGCGCAGCCCTGCCGGCCGCCGGTCTGGTTGTTGTTGGTGGCAGCCGAGAGCTGTCGGTGGGTCCAGCTGTCGCCACCGTCGGTGGACCGGGCGAAGAGCACCGGTTCGGGTGCCCCGGATCCGCGGCCACGGAAGCCCACGTTGCAGACGTAGACGTTGCCGAAGTACGGGCTGCTGGAGGCGTTGTCGGCCCAGATCTGCTCCTTGTCGCTGAACAGGGCCGAGTTCTGCTTCGTCACCACGACCGGGTCCATCCACGCGTCGTTGTCACCCGCGATGGCGCCCGCGAGGTCGTCGGTGCGCGAGACCGCGATCGCGGCGTCGCCGCCGAAGCCGGGGTCGCCCGGGAACGGCGTGGCGATGTTGGCGTAGTACAGCCGCTGCCCGTTGGCCCAGGAGAAGTCACCGGCGGCGTTCGGTACCGGCCCGAAGACGAGCTCGGGGTCGCCGTTGGAGACCATTCCGTTGGTGTCGTAGTTCGGCAGTGTCCCGATCGGACCGCTCGGGTCGGGCACGCAGCCGGTGTCGGTGGCCGGTGGCTGGCCGGGGGCGACGTCGGGTTGGCCGAGGCAGCTGGGAGTGACCCGCGCCGAGTATCCCGTGTACGTCGGCTGGGTCCAGGTGCGGCCGGAGTCGGTGGAGAACTGGACGCCGGACACGCCCACGCCCGGGGTGAACGGGCAGGTCCGGTCATCGCCGGCGTTGCACGCCTCGAGGTCGATGTTGTCGTTGGCTCCGGCCGCCAGAACCGCGGGGTTGACCGGGTTCACTGCCAGACCGGGCTCGTTCTGCTTGTTCTGGGAGAAGACCTGGTCGTTGCTGCCGACGGTGACCTCCGTCGATCCGCCGGGCGTGATCGGCGCCGCCTGTGCGAGCGCCGGAACGAGTACCGCTGCGAGGGTCGCGACGATGGCCGCGGCCGTCCTGTTGTTCATGCGCATGACGCTCCTTCGGGTAGATGGATCGTTCTGCGCGGCGCGCCCTCCTGCTGGTGAGCAGGATCGGGTGGTCGCAACAGTCGAGTCTCGACCTGTTCCGACGGGCCGACAAGAGGCTTCGGCGGTTCCGGCCCCCTGGGGAGGTCAGGACGGCGACCCCGACCAGGTGCTCGCCACCACCCTCGGCCCGCAGCAGAGGGTTGAAGGTCCAGGCGCGGGGTACCTCCAGGACGCGTCCGGGCGAACTCCGGACAGTGACCAAGCACAGGGGGAACGCATGGAGATCATCGGCGTCATCGTCGCGGGCATCATCATCGGCCTGCTCGGCAAGCTCATCGCACCCGGCGACAAGGACAACATCCCGATCTGGCTCACCATCGTGTGCGGCATCGTCGGCGTCCTCGTCGGCTGGTTCATCTACAGCGCCTTCGGCGGCAACGGCAGCGCCGGCATCGACTGGACCCGCTGGATCGTGTCCATCGCTTGCGCTGCGGTCCTCGTCATGATCGCCTCCACCCTCACCGGGCGGAACACGAGCAAGCTCAGCCATCACTGAGGACGTCGCGCACGCCAGTTGATCGACCACACTGAGGGTCCGGTCCCGGGAAGGGACCGGACCCTCAGCGGGCCAGAGGCGGAGCTGGAGAGTGACTGCACCTCGCCCGTCACCGCTCGCGTAGCCGCCGGGTCGCCTTGGCTGCCTTCGCGCGGAGCCGCTCGTCGGGATCGCTGCGGCGCGCGGCCTCCTCCACCATGGCCGTCAGGGCGCTCAGGGCGGCGTCGGCGACGTCTCGGGGCCGGACCCGGTCGGGGTCGACCCAGGTGGCGTCCGGGTCCGGCGGGACCGGGAGCAGGTCGTCGAGGTCACCGATCACCTCGACACCGGATGCGCGGATCCACGAGCGCCACGACTCGGCGATCTCCTCCGCCCAGTCGAACCAGTCGTGCGGCAGGGTCAGCCGCGGGTGGACCGCTCCGGTGGCCAGGACCTGGTGCACCATCACCTCACGGACCACGCGGCGGTAGTCGGTGCCCTCGACGCCGGCCCTACGGAGCCGGCCGTTCAACTTGCGCAGCATCGCGCTCTCGGCGACGCCGAGGGAGGGGTTGCGCCGCGCGTCGTCGCGAGGAGCCCAGTCCGCTTCGGCGTTCACCGCACGGCAGAATCGACTCCACAGCTCTCCGTCACGTGCCCCCGGTCGAGGGACCGTGACGACGTGCACCCGGTCCGGCGTGAGCGAGCGCCCCCACCGCTCGAGGACCTCGGGCAAGCCCTGCACCTCCCAGAACTCGCGGCCGATCCGCCCCTGTGAGCGGGGGTCGCGAATCCCGAGAAGGAACCGGCGGTACGACACCGTGCGGCGGTGCTTGAGCAGCTCCTGCCACGCGGCGGGGACCTGCCGGGCGATGTCGCGGGCGGTGAACACGACATGGACCTCGGCCGGCGCCAGGTCGGTGACCGCGCGGTCCACCTGCTGGGCCGTGGCACAGGCCAGGACCTCCTGACTGATCACCGCCGAGCTCCTGGCCCGCCGGGTTCGTCGGACCAACGCGTCCCACTCGCCCCGGAATCCGTCGACCTGACCGTCCCAGGGCCTGTCGATCAGGTCCAGGGCCGCGCGGAACATGTCGCCGTGCAACCCCACTGGATAGGCGACGTCGTGCTCGGCCAGGCGCGACTTGTTCGACGCCAACCGGTCCTGGATGTAGGTGGTCCCGGTCTTCGGGGCGCCCACGTGCACGTAGACAACCGCGGCCATCTTCGGATTGTGCCGAAACCGACGTCGCGCCGCCACCGTCGCGGGAGGTGCGTCGCAAGCTGCTGGCGCCCGCATGTCGCGGGCCGCAGCGTCACCAGCGACCGGGCCCGAGAGTTCATCGACCTGGGGCATTCGCGATCCGCCGGGAGGGAGTAGCGTCCGCGCAGAGGCCGCCATGCGCACGTCACCCCCTGCAGGCAACGCAGAGCCTTCCCGATCCAGGGAAGGCCCCGGTCGACTCCGCTTCGGACCCCGCCGCCGCCCGCATCCGACCAGCGCCCTCCGCGCTGTCGCGACGGCCTTGATCCTGGCCACCGCGCTGTCCGGCATCGAGACAGCGCATGCCTCCCCGGCCCCGGCGAGCACTCCGATCCCCACCCGGACGACCGCACCGGCCGGGGACCCACCGCCCACCCCGCCCCTCGCCCTGGAGCGCGCGCGCTCCGACCGGACCCGGATCACCCTGACCGCCCCCGCGACGGCGACAACGAACGTCGAGTACGTCGTCCGCGGCCGGCTGCGCCACGCCGGCGCCCGCAAGAACACAACCGTCCTCCTGCAGACCCGGTCGAACGGCCGATGGGTGACGATCAGGAGCAAACGGCATCGGGCAAGCGGCCCGTACTCGTTCTCGGTGTCCTCCCCCAGCGCCGGCACCGCCTACCTGCGCTCCGTCGCACGACGCGCCGGCCGCGTCATCGCCACGTCAGGCAGCCGCACGATCGCGGTCCAGGCTGCCCCACCTCCCACGCCACCCACGCCGCCCACGCCGCCCCCGCCGCCCCCGCTGACCGAGCCGACCGTGCTCCCCGACCTCACCGGCGTCTACCCGCCATCGCCGCCGAACGTCCCGCTCGGTTCCGGGGTCACGAACCTCCTCTCCTGGCAAGCGGGCGAGATGCTGTGCAGCCGCGGCGCGACCACCCTGCGCGTGACGTATCCGTCGCTGCAGCCCACCGGCTTCCACGGCTACTACGACTACTACGTCGACGTCGTGTTCCGCTGGGACGGCACCAACTGGCAGGCCGTCAGCGTGAGCCCTTGGGCCTACCAGGCACGCGGCTTCGTCAACAGCTGGTACTACCTCGCCAACGGCCAGCACGTGAGCCAGAACGTCTACCAGGTCTCAGCCGAGTACCGGTATGCCGTCGCGCAGTACCTCTACGACGGGCAGTACGGCGGCTACTGGCAACCGCTCTTCGCCACCTACCTCACGGTCGGCGGAGGACTCAACGCCTTCATCTGCCGTCCAGGCTGACGAGCCTCGGCCCCGACGACGGGGGCGACGTCGGGGCCGAGGGGTCTGCGGGATCAGCGACTAGCGCACGGCGTACGCGTCGATGATCGTCTGCTCCACGCTGCGGCCCAGCCGGTCCTCCGCCTCGGCCCGCAGGCTGGCCGTGGCGGCGGCGCGGTTGCTGACCGTCACCGAGCACGCGTCCTTCTCGCACCGTGAGAGCGGCAGCCGCTCCCACGTCGTGCCGTGGCCCCACGAGACCTCGACGCGACGGTGCTCGATCCGGCTGGCCGCGGGGCCCTGCGGCGTCGGGAAGGCGACCTCGAACCGGTAGTGGCCCCGGGGCGCGCTGTTGGTGGCGGAGAGATCCATCCGGTAGTCCACCCCGATCATCGGCAGCACCGTGCGGGAGCTGGTCGGCTGTTCGGAGCGGAACGACCACCGCGTCTCGACATCGGTCGACAGCTGCCAGAAGGGGTTCTCGCGCTGGACGCGGGTCTCGACGACGACGTCGTGGTCCCCGTCCGCGATCTTCTCGTTGAGGAAGAGCGACCAGTCGGTGGCCCAGATCTCCTGACCGTCGACCAGGATCCGGCCGGTGTACTCGGGGAAGTACACGTCAGAGTGCGCGTAGTGGCCGGCCGCGTCAGTGAAGGCGCCCTGGGTGAGGAACAGCCATCCGTCCTCCCGCATCGACGGCGGGTACCCGCGACCCTTCTCCTCCAGCCCGGCGAGCGCCGTCGCCGCAACGCTGGCTTCGACGCCGAGGCCGGTGGCCACCTCGTCCGCCGACTCCGACGGCCCCGCGACCAGGCGCTGGTAGGCGCGCTCCTCGTCCTCGCTGAGCCCCAGCGCCTCGAGCATGCGTCCACCTCGTCCCGGGCTCGCCGCCAGGACGACTCTAGTGAGGTCCGGGCGACCGTCGGATCGGAGCGTGAACTCGCTGGTGGGTGCTCACACCGCCCAGAGGGCGGCGACGTGGCGTGCGTCTGTGCCGCAGCAGCCACCGATGATGGTCAGGTTGGGAAGGCGCTCGCGCAGGGCGTCGTAGGACCTGGCGAGCAGGCCGAGATCGCCCGTGTCGAGCTTCTCGGCGTCGTCGAGCTCGGCGTGGCTGAGCGTGGACGCGTTCGGGTTGACCTGCACGATGCGGTGTTGCCACGCGCCCCCGTCGAGCGCCGGTGCGATGTGGGTCGGGTGGGCGCAGTTGACCACGAACCCGTCCGGTGGCTCCTGGGCCTCGACGAGGGCCACGGCGTCGCGCAGCGGTGTTCCGTCAGGTAGCCGGCCATCGGTCTCGACGGTGAAGCCCACCAACACCGGGATGCCGGCCCACCGAGCGGCACGCGAGATTCCCAAGCCCTCGTGGGCGCTGGTGATCGTGTACGCCGCGACCACGTCGGCGCCGGCTGCGGCGAACGCCTCCACCTGGAGGCGGTGGTAGTCGGCCGCCTCGTCGGGGTCGACCTCGTTGCCCGCGACGTACCCGTCGCCGCGCGGTCCGATCGCCCCGATGATCCTCACGTCGAGGAGGTCGCCGTACGAGTCGCGTACACCGTGCAGGAACTCGATGGCGGCACGGTTCGCCTCGTCCAGCGCAGCGTGGTCGTACCCCAGCCGGGCACCCCAATCAGGATTGGCGCGCCAGGTCGGCGACTCCAGGGTCAGACCTCCGCCGGCCCGGCGTGCGACCGCAGCGTAGTCGTCGTAGTAGTCGCGCAGCAGGGCCCGGCCCCGATCGCTCTCGAGCAGCGGGAACGAGGCGAACTCCTCGAGCTCAACGCCACGGTTGAAGATCAGGTCAGTCTCCAGACCGCCGTCGCTGACGTAGCGGCCCGTGTCGAGCCAGGACGCGTGGTGGGTGGTGGCCATGGTACTTCTCCTCGATAACAGACTGACTGGTCTGTTTGTAACAGACCGCTTGGTCTGGTAGCAAGGGGTCATGCCGAAGGACGGGACCATCAACCGCGAACGGATCCTCGACGCGGCTCAGCATCTGGTGATCGAGAACGGCTTCGCTGCCACCTCGGTGGACCAGGTGCTCAGGGCCGCGGGAACCTCGAAGGGCGCGTTCTTTCACCACTTCGACTCGAAGCTGGACCTCGCGCGTGCCCTCACGGAGCGTTACGTCACCGCCGACATCGGCCAGCTGCATGCTGCCCTGGACGCCACCGCCCAGATCAGCGATCCCGCGCAACGAGTTGTGGAGTTCATCCGGCACTTCGAGGACTCGGCCGACGACATCATGTCCGCGCAGAGCAACTGCCTCTACGTCGCGGTGCTCGCCGAGCAGCAGCTGGTCTCCAACGGCACCGCCGACCTGATCCGCCACGCCATCGACGTCTGGCGCGCGGCGATCACCGAGCTCCTCTCGGCAGCCGCCACGTCGCGTGCTCTCGACCTGGGAGACGCCGAGGACCTCGCCGACCACGTGTTCGTGACGTTCGAAGGAGCGTTCCTGCTGTGCCGCTCCACCGGATCACCCGAGCACATGCGAGCCCAGCTGCGGGTCCTGCGCCGCTTGCTCACCGCCGCGCTCAGCGCCGGCGTCCCGGCATAGAGGACCGCGGCCGGTTCGTGTCCCGCGGCCGGATTGCGTCGGGGTCGTGGCACGACGACGTGCCGGCCTCGCCGGTGACCGCGGCGTGGAGGCGGTCACTAGCATCGCGACATGACCGACGACACCCCCCGGCTTCCCGACCACACCGTGTCACTCAACGACGGTGGCCGGGTCCCGCTCCTCGGCTTCGGCACCTGGCAGATCAAGGGCCCCGACGCGGTGCGGGCGACGGCGACCGCGCTCGAGACCGGATACCGCCACCTCGACACCGCAACGGTCTACGGCAACGAGCGCGAGGTCGGCCGCGCGCTGGCCGAGAGCGGGGTGCGCCGCGACGACGTCTTCGTCACCACCAAGTGCCCGCCCAACCGAGCCGGCCGAGAGCTCGACACCCTGCGAGAGAGCCTCGAGCTGCTGCAGACCGACCACGTGGACCTGTGGCTCATCCACTGGCCCGGAGATGGTTCGGCCAACACGGACATGTGGCATGCCTTCGTCGAGGCCCGTGAGGCCGGTCTTGCACGAGCGATCGGGGTGAGCAACTTCGACATGTCCCTCATCGACGACATCACGAAGGCGACAGGAGCGGCGCCCGCGGTCAACCAGATCGAATGGAGCCCGCTGCTCTTCAACGCCGAGACGCTGGCCGACCACCGTGCTTGCAACATCGCGCTCGAGGGCTACAGCGCCCTTCGGGGAGGCACCCTCGAGCACCCTGCAATCCTGCGGATCGCTGAGCGGATCGGGCGTTCGCCGGCCCAGGTGATCATCCGCTGGCACCTGCAGCACAACGTGATCGTGATCCCGAAGTCGGTCCACGCCGACCGCATCCGCTCGAATGCGGACGTCGCCGGGTTCAGCCTGACCGACGAGGACATGGCGACCCTCGACGCCCTCGGCAGCCGCTGACCGCGTTCCACTGCCCAGAGTCGCCGCGGCATCCGACACCCGATGCCCCTGGCCGCGTCATACCGCCGCACCTGCCCGTCCCTGGTGCCGTGGGCGCGTTGCGGCATACTGACGGCGGATCGGGAACCGCGATCGAACTACACCGGCGTCGTACCGATGTCTTTTCCGACTGTATTTCCGATCCTCCGCCTCCGTAGCTCAGCTGGATAGAGCAAGAGCCTTCTAATCTCTAGGTCGCAGGTTCGAGTCCTGCCGGGGGCGCCCGAACGGGAGTTGTCTCGTCAGCGGTGGGGGTTCTGCACGATCGAGCGCAGCCGGTCCGGCTCGAACCCGTGGCGGGTGCCCCACAGCACCGCCTGCGAGCGGCGGGCGACGCCGATCTTGCGGTACGCCGTGCGGATGTAGGTCTTCACCGAGTTGATCGACAGGTAGGTCCGCTCGGCGATCTCCTGGTTGCTGAGGCCCTGGGTGATCAGCGCGAGCACCTCGGCCTCCCGCGCGCTGAGGCCGAGCTCGCGACCCGGCCAGGTGCCGGCCTCGCCCGGCCCGGAGGTCCCGGAGTGGGGCGGGGTGACGTGCTCGCCACGGTGCACGGCCTCGATGCCGGCCACGATCTCCGCGGCCGGCAGACCCTTGGGGAGATAGCCGGCAGCGCCACGCTCCATGGCGCGATGGACGAGCTCGCCCTGGAGGTTCCAGCTGAAAATCACGACCTTCGCGTCGCTGCCGCGGACCAGGTCGTCGAGGTCGACGCCGTCGCCCTGCACGGCGGCGAACGTGTCGTAGAGGATCACGTCGACGTCACTGACGACGGGCAGGCCCGAGTCGAGCTCGACGATCGTCAGCCGGTCGGCGTACGGCGCGAGGACAGAGGCGACACCCGCCACGACAATCTCGTAGTCGTTGACGATGGCCACCCGGATCGGCGTACCCATGCCTGTCAGCCTGCCTCAGTGAGGCCGAGATCAAACAGTGACCGAGTCGACACGCGCGCCAATGCCGGGATTGCGGACCGGTTCGGGATACAAAAGACGTGGCCCCGCTTGGTATGAGCTCGCGGGGCCATTACTTCTCCGCAGCGTAGGCGTCGATCTCCCCGAGGATCCGCCGCTGCACGTCGGCCGGCGCGAACGACGCCCGGATGCCTGCTCGTGCGAGGTCCGCGACGCCGTCGCGGTCCAGGTCGAGCAGCTCGGCGGCGATCCCGTACTCACGGTTCAGCGTCGTGTTGAACATCGGCGGGTCGTCGGAGTTGATCGTGACCGTGACGCCGGCGTCGCGGAAGGTGCGGATCGGGTGCTCGTCGAGCGACGCGACCGCGCGGGTGGCGATGTTGGACGACGGGCAGACCTCCAGCGGTACGCCGGTCTCCGCGAGGTGCGCGAGCAGCGCCGGGTCCTGCGCGGCGGAGGTGCCGTGGCCGATCCGCTCGGCGCCGAGCACGCGCAGGGCGTCCCAGATCGTCTCCGGGCCGGTCGTCTCGCCCGCGTGCGGGATGCTGTGCAGTCCGGCCGCCCGGGCGGCGTCGAAGTGCCGCTGGAACTGCGGTCGCGGCACGCCGACCTCGGGGCCGCCGAGGCCGAAGCCCACCAGCGCATCGGTGCGGTGGTCGAGCGCGTACTCGAGCGTCGCGTCGGCCGACGGGACGCCCGCCTCGCCCGGGATGTCGTAGATCCAGCGCAGCACCAGGCCGAAGTCGCGCTCGACGCCGACCCGGGCGTCCTCGATCGCCTCGGTGTAGGCCTCGATCGGCATGCCGAGCTCGTCGCTGTCCGGCCGGACCGAGGTGTACGGCGTGCACGTGAGCTCGGCGTACCGCAGCGACTGGCCGGTCGCCATCTCCCGGCCGATCTCGTAGGTCAGGTAGCGGATGTCCTCGGGCGTGCGGATCAGCCCGACCACGGCCAGGTAGACGTCGATGAAGTGCGCGAAGTCGCGGAACTCGAAGAACTTCCGCAGGGCCTCGGGGTCGCTCGGGACCGTGCCCGGGTGCCGCTCGGCCAGCTCGGAGACGATCCGCGGCGACGCCGACCCGACGTGGTGGACGTGGAGCTCGGCCTTGGGCAGCCCGGTGATGAAGTCAGCGAGGGTCACGGACCGGAGTCTGTCACTGGAGCTGCTTGATCAGGTTCTCCGCGAGATCGTCCATGGTGCGGCCCTGCTGGAAGACCTCGCCGTCGAGCAGCACGGTCGGGGTGCTGTTGACGCCGGCGTCGGCGGCGGCCTGGGTCGCCGCGGCCACCCAGTCGGCGCCCTCCTCGGCCTCGATCGGCGCGCGTACGTCGGCCTCGTCGGCGCCCGCCTCGACGGCGAGGTCGACCAGGTCGGCGTTCGACGGGAACGGGCCGGACTCGGACGGCTGGTTCTCGAACAGCAGGCGGTGGAACTCCTTCGCGACGTCCGCGCCGGACTTGTCGAGCACGATCGAGAACGCCCCGGCGGACCGCTCGGAGTAGTCGCCGACCGCGCTCAGCAGGTTGAACGGCCGGTACTCGACCTTCACCTTCCCCTCCGCGGCGAGGGCGTCGAGGTCCTCGCTCGTCGCCCGCTCGAGCTCACCGCAGAAGGGGCACAGGAAGTCCTCGTAGATGATCACCTCGTGCGGCGCGTCCGAGGGCCCGATCGTGAGGCCGAACTCGCTGCCGGCAGCCGGTGCCGCGACGTCCTCGGAGGTGTCGAGGGTGCGGGTGAGCAGCCAGCCGGCAAGCACGATCAGCACGATGACCACGACGACGCCGCCGACCATGAGGTTGCGCCGCCTGCGCTCCTCGCGCTGCTGCGCCTCCAGCGCGGCCGCGGCCCGGGCGGCGCGGTCGTTGGGGCGGTTCTTCTTCGACATCACGGGCCTCCGGTCACGGCGGTAGGGCGGAACAGGACGTTGTCCGCCGCCACCCTGCTCCGCGGCGCCCAGGCGAGGAAGAGCGAGGCGGCGAGCAGCGCGGCGTCCCGGGCGATCTCCCAGGGGTACTGCGACGCGGCGTCGGGGTTCGCTCCCCCGCCGCCGAAGCAGCCGCAGTCGATGTTGATGCCGCGGACCCAGACCGAGACGATCCCGGCGATGAACACGACGAAGAGCGCAGCGGAGGCGACCGCGGCGGCACGGGTGAGGAGCCCGAGGACGAGCATCAGCCCGATCACGACCTCGACCACCGGCAGCAGCTGCCCCACCGGCGACACCAGGTCGGACGGGAGGATCTGGTAGGCCCGGACGGCGGCCACGCTCTGCGCCGGCTCGAGCACCTTCAGCGCGCCCGCGACGATCCAGACGCCGCCGACGACGAGCCGGAGCACCAGGGCCACCCATTCCCTCACGATCCAGACCCTAGGGGGCATGGCTGAACGGCGGCTAAGAGGCGAAGGTCCCCTCGGCGTAGGGTGACGCCTCATGAACGACCGACTCGTGTGGATCGACTGCGAGATGACCGGGCTCGACCTCGGCGCCGACGCGCTGGTCGAGGTGGCTGCCCTGGTCACCGACTTCGACCTCAACGTGCTCGGCGACGGCGTGGACCTGGTGATCAAGCCTCCGGCCGAGGCCCTCGACCAGATGGGCGACTTCGTGCGCGAGATGCACGAGAAGTCTGGCCTGCTGACCGAGCTCGACCACGGCATCACGCTCCAGGAGGCCGAGGAGCAGGTGCTCGCCTACGTCAAGCAGCACTGCCCCGACGGCAGCCGCCCGCCGCTGGCCGGCAACACCGTCGCCACCGACCGCGCCTTCATCGCGCGGGACATGCCCGCGCTCGAGACCTTCCTGCACTACCGGATCGTCGACGTCTCCTCGATCAAGGAGCTCTCCCGGCGCTGGTTCCCCCGCGCCTACTTCCAGGCGCCGGCCAAGCGCGGCAACCACCGGGCGCTCGCCGACATCCAGGAGAGCATCGAGGAGCTGCGCTACTACCGCGAGGCCGTCTTCGTCCCCTCCCCCGGTCCGGACTCCGACGCCGCCCGTGCCATCGCCCAGAAGCACGGGGCGTCGCTGACCGGGCTGGCAGACGGCGTCAGCCCGGAGACCGAGCCCGATTCCACGATCGGCGGCTGATTCCCCTACACTTTCCGTCGGCCCCTTGGGGTCATGGTGGGTATAGCTCAGCTGGTAGAGCGCTGCGTTGTGGTCGCAGATGTCGCGGGTTCAAGTCCCGTTACTCACCCCAACCGAAAGGCCCCCGCCGTGGCGGGGGCCTTTCGCCGTTGACGGGACCGTCACCGCAGCTCGTTGAGCACGGCCGGCAGCGCAGGTGGCAGCTCACGCGCCAGGTAGCCCAGCGGGCCCATCTCCCCGGCCAGCCGCTCGCCGGCGCGGGCGTGCAGGTAGGCACCCCAGACGGCCGCCCGGGCCGGCTCCTCGCCGCGGGCCAGGAGCCCGGCGACGATGCCGGCCTGCACGTCGCCGGAGCCCGAGACGCCGAGCCCGACCCCGCCGCCCTGGACCACCCAGGACCGGCCGTCGGGCGCGACGACCAGCTTCTGCTCGGCCCCCGCGAGCACGACCGCACTGCGGGTGCGCGCGACCTCGAGGGCCGCGTCGAGGATCTCGTCCTCGCCGTCCACCTCGTCCTGCCCGGTGAGCTTCGCCAGCTCGACCGGGTTCGCGGTCACCACGACACGACCGTCGAGGTGCTGCACGCCGTCGGGCTCCTCGGTGAGGTACGCCGTCCCGAGCGCGTCGACCACCAGCGGGCAGCTCACGCGGGGCAGGACCGCCGCGAGCAGCGCCACCGCGACGTCGACGTCGTCGAAGCCCGGGCCGACGAGCAGCGCGTCGGCGTCCTCCGCGGACGCGACCACGCGGTCGGCGGCGGTCGGGACGACTGCACCGGTCTCGTCCTCGGGGAGGTCGAGGACCCGCGCCTCCGGCACCGCGACCGCGAGGGTCGCGGCCGCCGACGCCGAGGTCGCGAGCTCCAGCTTGCCCGCGCCGGCTCGCAGCGCGGCCTCGCCGGCGAGCTGTGCCGCTCCGGGCGTCGTCCGGCTGCCGCCCAGGACGACGAGGTGGCCCCGCGACTCCTTCCCCGCGCCGGGGTCGGACAACGGCCACGCGCGCAGCAGCGCCGGGGTCACGACCTCGGGAGACGCCCCGGTCACGCGCTCTCCTCCTCGGTGACGTCCGCGTCGGTCGCCTCGACGGCACGGGTGTCGGCGAAGGTGTCGAGCTCGAACCGGTCGCCCGCGCGGACGAGCCGCGTCAGGGAGGCGTTGGGTATCTGCACCTCGCGGTCGATCTCGAGGAGCCGCTGCTCGTCGATGCCCTCGAGCACGTAGCGGAACGCCATGATCACGGCCTGGTGGGTGAAGAGCCAGACGCGCTCGCCGTCGTACCCGTGGCGCAGGTCGGTCAGCAGGCTGCGCACCCGGAGCACGACGTCGGCCCAGCTCTCGCCGCTCGGCGGCTGGTAGTAGAACTTGCCGAGCTTGGTGCGCCGCTCGGCCTCCTCCGGGTAGCGAGCCCGGATCCCACGACCGGTGAGCCCGTCGAAGACCCCCAGGTCGCGCTCGCGCAGGCGCTCGTCGAGCTGCAGGGGCAATCCCCCGTCACGGACCGCCACCCGCGCCGTGTCGGCCGCGCGCCGGTACGGCGAGCTCAGCACGACGCTCGGTCGCCACTCGTCCTCGGCCTCCGCCATCCACCGGCCGACCGCCGCAGCCTGCTCCTGCCCGGTCGGCGACAGCTCGACGTCCGCATCGCGCAGGTCGAGGTCCAGCCGTTCGGCCCCGGCCTGACGCGCGGCCTCGTCGGCGCGGTTGCCCATGCTCTCGCCGTGCCGCACGAGCGTGATGCTCGCGGGGCCGGACTCCCATCGCGGTTCCACGCGCGCTTCGTACCCACCCGAGGTGGTCGGGACACCGCTCGCCCGATTCGGGTGAAGGGACGGTGCGGGGCCGTCACTAACGTCGAGGACCGGACCGCGATCGGGAGGTTGGGTGCATGGGGCGCGGAGGATCTGCAACCGGTGTGCTCGCCGCCACCTGTCTCTCGACGCTGGTGGTCAACGCCAACACCTCGGCGGTGAGCATCCTGCTGCCCGCGATCAGCGAGGACACCGGCATGTCCGTCGACACGCTGCAGTGGGCGGTGACGGGCTACTCGCTCGTCGGCGCGGCCGTGATCATCACGTCCGGCTCGCTCGGCGACGTCTTCGGGCGCAAGCGGATCTTCCAGGTCGGCCTCGCGCTCTTCGTGGTCTCCTGCGTCCTGATCGCGCTCGCCGAGACCGGTGGGATGGTCATCGCCGGACGCCTGGTCCAGGGCGCCGCGGGGGCGACGATCCTCGCCTGCGGCCTCAGCCTGCTGACGGTCGCGACCTCGGGCGACCAGCAGCTGAAGTTCGTGTCCCTGTGGGGTGCCGCTGCCGCCGTCGGTGCCGCCGCCGGACCGTTGCTCGGTGGGCTGCTCGTCGACGTCACCGGCTGGCAGGGCCTCTTCTGGATCGACGCCGGGGTGGCGGTCGTCTGCATGGTCCTGACCTTCGTGGCGATCGCGGAGTCGCGCGACGAGGGCCGGCCACGCTCGATCGACTTCCTCGGCACCGTGCTCGTCGCGCTGACGCTGGCGCCCCTCATCTACGGGTTCACCAAGAGCGGCGACTGGGGCTGGCTCTCCGCGGCGACCCTGGGCTGCTTCGCGGCCTCGGTCGTCGCCGGCTTCCTCTTCGTCATGACCGAGAAGCGGGTCGCCGTGCCCCTGCTCGACCTGGCGCTGCTGCGCAACCGGATCCTGGTCGGCTCGACGCTGGCGATCCTGATCGGCGCCGGCACGATCAACGGCCTGATGTACCTGCTCAGCCTCTACTTCCAGAACCCGGCCGCACTCGGGTTCAGCCCGCTCGAGGCGGGCGTCGCCACGCTCCCGGCGACCGTCGGGCTGGTGGCGGTCGCCCCGTTCGTCCCGAAGCTGGCGAACAAGCTCGGCGGCCGGCAGGTCATCGGGGTCGGCTTCATCGCGATGGTGGTCGGGTTCGTCGTGATCGGCTTCACCGAGTCGTCGTGGGGCTACACCGCCTTCCTGCTGCCGATCCTCGCGATCGCCGTCGGCATGGGACTCTCCAACGGTCCGTCCTCCTCCGCGGCGACCTCCTGCGTCCCGCAGGAGCAGGTCGGCGGGGCGTCCGGGGTCTCCAACATGGCGCGGTACGTCGGCGCGGCGGTGGCCACCGCCCTGGCCGCGACGATCTACGGCAGCGTCCAGGCCAACCAGCTCGACGACGGCGCCAGCCCGGGCGACGCCCTGGCCGCCGGTCTCGCCGCGGCGTCGTGGGCGATGGCCGTGATCAGCGCGCTCGGCATCCTGCTCGCGCTGGTCGCGATCCGCCGGCACAAGGCCGCGCAGGGCACCGCGCAGGACGCCGCCGCCTCGGCCGCCGCCCACCTGCACACCATCCCCACCACCGCCTCCGGGAGCGGGTCATGAGCGCAGTCCCCTTCACCCGCGACGACTACGCCGCCCGCATGGCGCGGGTCGTGGCCGACGGTCACGCCGCGGGCGTCGACGGCGTGCTCGTCACGCCGGGGCCGGATCTGGTCTGGTTGACCGGCTACCAGCCGACAGCGATCACCGAGCGGCTGACGATGCTCTTCCTGACCACCGACCGCGAGCCGACGCTGCTGGTGCCGACGCTGGAGCGACCGGACGCCGAGCGCGCCGACGGGACCGCCGCCACGACCGTCGTCGACTGGCTCGACGGGGCCGACCCCTACGCCGCGGCGAGCGGGCTGCTGCGGCCCGACGGTCGCTACGCCATCTCCGACAGCGCCTGGGCGATGCACCTGCTCGGGCTCCAGACCGCGCTGCCGCGCACGGCGTACGACTCCGTGACGGCGCGGCTGCCGATGCTGCGCGCGGTCAAGGACGCCAACGAGCTGGCCCGGCTCGAGGCGGCCGGCGCGGCGGCGGACGCGACGTACGAGCAGATCCTCGACGTGCGGTTCTCCGGACGCACGGAGACCGACGTGGCCGCCGACCTGGCCGACCTGCTGCGCCAGCACGGGCACGAGCAGGTCGACTTCACCGTCGTGGGCTCCGGCCCGAACGGCGCCAACCCGCACCACGAGGCGGGCGACCGCACGATCGAGGTCGGCGACTGCGTGGTGCTGGACTTCGGCGGGCTCATGGACGGCTACGGCTCCGACACCAGCCGCACGGTGTGCGTCGGTGAGCCCACCGACCAGATCCGGGAGGTGCACGAGGTCGTGCGGCTGGCCCAGCAGGCCGGTGTCGACGCGGTCCGCCCCGGTGTCGCCTGCCAGGACGTGGACCGCGCGGCGCGCCAGGTGATCGCGGACGCCGGGTACGGCGAGCGGTTCATCCACCGCACCGGGCACGGCATCGGCGTCACGACCCACGAGCCGCCGTACATGATCGAGGGCGAGGAGCTGCCGCTCGTGCCCGGCATGTGCTTCTCGGTCGAGCCGGGCGTCTACCTGCCCGGCAGCTTCGGAGTGCGCATCGAGGACATCGTCACGGTGACCGAGGACGGCGGCCGCCGGCTGAACAACACCGACCGACACCTACGCGTGGTCGCGTGACCACGCGTGCAGAGGAGGCGTAGATGAGTGCTATGGACGTACCGGCCGGCCAGCCGGTGCCCGCCGCGGCCGCACGGGCCAAGGCGCCGGCGACCCATTGGATCTCCTGGATCGCGCTCGCGCTGATGACCACGAGCTCGGTCGCGAGCCTCCGGGCCGCGCCGACGATGGCCGTCTACGGTCTCGCGTGCGTCTTCCTGTACATCGTGCCGGCGATCGTCTTCCTGCTGCCGACGTCGCTGGTCTCCGCCGAGCTCGCGTCCGGCTGGAAGGGCGGCGTCTTCAACTGGGTCTCCGAGGGGATCTCGAAGCCCATGGGCTTCCTCGCCGTCTGGTGCCAGTTCGCGATGACGATCTTTTACTACCCCAGCCTGCTCGGCTTCGTGGCGAGCACGCTGGCCTACGTCATCAACCCGGCGCTCGCCTCGAGCGGCGTGTGGACGGCACTGGTGATCGTGGTCGTCTACTGGTCGGGCGTGTGGGTGTCCTCGCGTGGCACGGGCGGCGTCGCCGGCCTCGCCAGCGCCGGGCTGATCATCGGCACGCTGATCCCGGGAGCCGTCCTCGTGCTGCTCGGCATGGTGTTCCTCGGGCAGGGCAACGAGTCCGCCGCCCCGATGAACGCCAGCCACCTCCTACCCGCCTGGGCGGGGCTGTCGAGCCTCGTGCTGATCGTCAACAACTTCCTGTCCTACTCCGGCATGGAGATGAACGCCGTGCACGTCGGGTCGCTGAAGAACCCCGCCAAGGAGTTCCCGAGGGCGATGTTCCTGGCGATGGGGTTGGTGCTGCTGATCTTCATCCTCCCCGCGCTGGCGATCTCGTGGATCGTCCCGGCCGAGGAGCTCTCGCTCACCGCCGGCGTGATGCAGGCCTTCGACGCGGTGTTCGCGGAGTTCGGCACCCAGTGGCTCACCCCGATCTTCGGCATCATGCTCGTCGCCGCCTCGCTCGGCGGCATGCTGACCTGGCTCGCCGGCCCGTCCAAGGGCCTGCTGATGATCTCGCGGCAGGAGGGCTACCTCCCGCCGTTCCTCCAGAAGCTCAACAAGCACGGCGTGCAGCAGAACATCCTGGTCACCCAGGGCGTCGTCACCACCGTCATCGCCCTCGGCTACGCGTTGATCCCCGACGTCTCCAGCGCCTACTGGATCTTCTCGGTGATCACGACGCAGGTGTACCTCATCGTCTACCTCCTGATGTTCGTCGCGGCGGTGAAGCTGCGAAAGAACCAGCCGGACCACCCACGCGGCTACCGGGCGCCGGTGCTCGTCGTGCTCTGCGTGGTCGGCTTCGTGGCCTCGCTCGCCGCGCTGCTGATCGGCTTCATCCCGCCGTCGCAGTTCGGCGGCAGCGACCCGATCGTCTACGTGCTGATCGTCGGCGGCGGCGCTCTCGGCCTCGGCCTGCTGGTGCCGTTCCTCTTCTACCGGTTCCGCAAGCCCCACTGGAAGCAGCCCGAGACCGAGGAGATGGCGGCATGAGCGACGTCCGCGACTACGAGGTGCCGGACGAGAGGCGCACCTGGATCTACTGGACGGCAGCCGCGCTCCTCGTCCTGCTGATCGTCATCTCACTCTTCACCTTCGACGCCGCACGGTCGACGGTGCAGGCGCAGGACAAGGCCGGCCAGCTGATCGCGGCGCTCGAGAAGACCGGCGCCAGGACCCCGTCGGAGGACCAGGTGGTCCGGGTCCTCGGCTCGGACGGCGGCGCGATCTGCGAGGACCCGGGCGAGGCGCTGCGCCGCGCCACGCTGTACGGCATGCTCACCAACGGCGCGGCCGGGCCCGGCCAGCGCCCGGTCATCGCCGACAAGCGCGTCGTCGAGTTCCAGCTCCTGGTGGTGCAGATCTACTGCCCCGACGAGCTCGACGACTTCCGGGACGCGGTCGACGACCTCGACCTCGACGAGGGCGTGATCGACTGATGACCGATCTCGAGCAGCTCCGCGAGCGGGTCGCCGCCCTGATGCCGAGGGTCCGCACCGAGCTCACCGAGCTGGTCGCGATCCCGTCCGTCGCGGACCCCCGGCAGTTCCCGCCCGAGGAGTGCGCCCGCGCCGCCCAGTGGGTCGTGGACGCCTTCGCCGAGGTCGGCTTCGGCGACCTCGCCCAGCACGAGACCGCCGACGGCAGCATGGCCGTCGTCGGCTCGCGGCCCGGGCCCGACCCCGACGCCCCGACCGTGCTGCTCTACGCGCACTACGACGTCCAGCCGCCGCTGGACGACGACGCGTGGCGCACCCCGCCCTTCGAGCTCACCGAGGTCGACGGGCGCTGGTTCGGCCGCGGCGCGGCGGACTGCAAGGGCAACCTGCTGATGCTGCTCACCGCCCTCCGGGCGCTCGGCGACGACGTGCCGGTCAACCTCCGGCTCGTCGTGGAGGGCTCCGAGGAGCAGGGCACCGGAGGCCTCGAGGACTTCGTGCCCCGGCACCCCGACCTGCTGCGCGCCGACGCGATCCTGGTGTGCGACACCGGCAACGCCGCGGTCGGCCAGCCGGCGCTGACGGTCAGCCTGCGGGGCATGGTCAACGTCGTCGTCCACGTGGAGGCGCTGCCCGGCGAGCTGCACTCGGGCATGTTCGGTGGTCCGACCCCGGACGCCCTCGCCGCCCTGGTGGCGATCCTCGCGTCCCTGCGCGACGCGGACGGGAACACGACGGTCCGCGGCCTCGACCACAGCCAGACCTGGAGCGGTGCGCCGTACGACCCGGAGACGTTCCGCGCCGACGCCAGCATCGCCGAGGGCGAGGCGCTGCTGGGCTCGGGCACCGTCTCGGACATGCTGTGGGCGCGCCCGGCGCTCACGATCCTCGGCATCGACTGCCCGCCGGTGGTGGGCTCGTCGGCGGCGATCGTGCCGCGGGCCAGCGCGCGGATGAACCTGCGCATCCCGCCCGGCACCACCCCCGAGGAGGCGCAGGCGGCGCTGACCTCGCACCTGACGGGCGCGGCCCCGTGGGGCGTGTCGGTCTCCGTCGAGATCGAGGCCACCGGCTCGCCGTTCAGCGCCGACACCGGCGGGCCGGCGTACACCTCGATGCTCGCGGCGATGGCCGACGCCTACGGACGCGACCCGGTGCTGCTCGGCCAGGGCGGCTCGATCCCGCTCTGCAACGTCTTCGCCGGGACCTACCCCGGGGCGGAGATCATGCTGCTCGGGGTCGAGGAACCGCTCGCGCTGATCCACGCCCCCAACGAGAGCGTGGACCCCGGCGAGATCGAGCGGCTGGCCACCGCCGCCGCGCTCTTCCTCCAGCGGTACGCCGGCCGCTGACCTTCCGTCGGCACTGTTCTCTGACTATGGTCAGAGAATGGTCGCGACCGCCACGCTCCGCCGCTTCAACCGGACCTACACCCAGCGCATCGGCGTGCTGGAGGAGTCCTTCCTGGGCACCGGACGCCCGCTCGGCGTCTCCCGGCTGCTCTTCGAGATCGGTCCCTCCGGCTCGGGTGTGCGCGAGCTCCGCGAGCGGCTCGACCTCGACTCGGGCTACCTGACCCGGCTGCTGCGCCGGCTCGAGGACGACGGGCTGGTGCGCGTCGAGGCCGACCCGGCCGACCGCCGTCGGCGCGTCGCCGCGCTCACCCCGGCCGGGCGGACGGCGTGGCGCGAGCTCGACGACCGGTCCGAGGAGCTCGCCCAGCGGCTCGTCGCCCCGCTCACCGAGCGGCAGCGCGCCCGGCTCACCGAGGCGCTCGCCACCGCCGACCTCCTGGTGCGCGCGGCCACGGTCTCGCTGCGCGAGGTCGCGCCGGCCGACCCGGCGGCCGTCGATGCGGCCGGGCGCTACTTCGCCGAGCTCGACCGGCGGTTCCCGGCCGGCTTCGACCCCGGCGAGCCCGACCACGAGGGCACGTTCCTGCTCGCGACCAGCGACGGCGGGCCGGTGGCGTACGGCGGGGTCCGCGACCTGGGCGACGGGGGCGGCGAGATCAAGCGGATGTGGGTGCACGAGGAGTGGCGCGGCGCGGGCCTGCGCTCCCGGATGCTGCGCGAGCTCGAGGCCCTTGCCGTCCGGCTCGGCCACGACCGGGTCGTGCTCGACACCAACGGCACGCTCACCGAGGCGATCGCGATGTACGAGCGCGCCGGCTACTCCCCCGTCGAGCGCTACAACGACAACCCGTACGCCGAGGCCTGGTTCGAGAAGCGGCTGTCCGCCCCGCGCACCTGACCTGAGCGTCGCCATTCGGGCCGATCGGCGACCGTGCGGTCAGGTGCGACGGCAATCAGGCGGTCGCGGGCAGCCGCACCCGGAACGTCGTGCCGACCCCGGGCTCGGACTCGAGGTCGACGCGGCCGCCGTGCTGCTCCACGATCGCGAGCGCGATCGAGAGACCGAGCCCGCTGCCCGGGATCGCCCGCTCCTGGGCGAGCGAGGACCGGAAGAAGCGGCTGAACAGCAGCTCCTGCTCGTGGGCAGGGATGCCGATGCCGGTGTCGGCCACGGTCAGCACGACGTCAGGCCCCTCCGTCGCGAGGGAGACGTCGACCCGGCCGCCATCGGGGGTGAACTTCACGGCGTTGCCGGCCAGGTTGATCACCACCCGCTCGAGCATGTCGCGGTCGCCGAGGAAGGGCACCGCCTCGCCGGGCAGGTCGACGTCGAGGACGACCCCGCCTCGCTCCAGCGCCGGCGCCACCACCGCGCACCCGTCCTCGACCACCTCGCGCAGGTCGATGAGGCGGGCGATCATGCCGAGCCCGCCGTCCTGGATGCGGGAGAGGGTGAGGAGGTCGTCGATCAGCGACAGCAGGCGGGTGCTGTTGGTCGCCACCCGGTGCACCGCGTCGAGCTGCTCGGGGGCCAGGCCGCCGTACGCGCCGTCCTCGAGCATCTCGACGTACCCGAGGATGCTGGTGATCGGCGTCCGCAGCTCGTGGCTGACGCTCGACACGAACGCGTCCTTGGCGCGGTCGATCTCTCGCAGGCGCTCGACGGCCTGGCGCTCGGCCTCGAGCGACTCGACCAGCCGGTTCTCCGCCTCCACCCGCTCGGTGATGTCCTCGGAGGTGCTCACGTAGCCGATGACGGCGCCACGGTCGTCGGTGATCCGGTTGAGCGACATGGAGTGGCTGCGCTCCTCGCCGTCCTTGCGGACGAACTTCATGTCGCTCGGCCCGCGGCCGATCAGCGAGCCGGCGACCGCGCGGAAGTCGTTGTCGACGCCGAGCTCCGCCGCCTTCTCGGCGATGCCGTCCGGACTGTGCAGCATCCGCGAGTCCCGCCCGAGCACCTCCTCGGCCGCGTAGCCGAGCAGGCGCTCGGCGCCGGGGTTGAAGAGCGTGATCCGGGCGTCGGGGTCCGAGCCGATGATCGCGACACCGGTGGTGCCGTTGACGATGCTCTGCACCCGGTCGCGCTCGGCGGCGACCTGGCGCGCGTACTCGAGCTGGTCGCCGACGCTGAGCACGAAGGGCACGACGACCAGCGCGCAGTCGATGATGAACACCGAGAGCAGGATGTTCTGCACGTCGACCGGCAGCCCGTAGCGCGCGTCCACGTGCGCGAACGGGCCGTTGCCGCGGGTGGTCAGCGCGATCGCGATCCCGAGGGTGAGGAAGAGCTGGGCGATGGCCTCGTAGGCGCCGCTGCGCAGCGCGCCCCAGGCCAGCACCGGCAGCAGCATGAAGACCATCGCCGGGAAGTCGTCGAGCAGGAAGATGATCGGGGTCAGGGTGATGAGCAGGAGCCACTGGGAGGCGCGTTCGTACGCCGGCGCCACGCCGGTGTGCGGGCGGAGCCGGCAGAAGAACGGCGTGACGGCCAGCTGCGAGGCCAGGCTGGAGCAGCCGACGGCGAGGGCGAACAGCCACGGCGTGCCCCATCCGGTGACCAAGCTGGTCAGCAGGGCCACCGCACCGATCACGAGGAAGCCGACCGTCGAGGCGACGATGTAGCGGGCCAACTCGGCGACGGAGTAGAGGTCCGGACGACGTCGTACGCCGCCGGTCAGGATGTGGAAGACCACCCAGGTCTCGACGACGATGCCGAGCGCCAGCCCGAGCGCCACGTCGGCGGGCCGGTCGGTCCAGATCGTGCCGAACGCGATCAGCCCGACCAGCACCAGCACGACCGGCGTCGGCGGTCGGGTCGTGACGAGCAGGGGTGCCAGGGCCAGCGCCACCGGCCAGATCCCGATGGCGTAGCCGCCCTCGGGCGAGCCGTAGACGGCCAGCGCACCGAAGACCGCCGCGGCAGCCAGGAGACCGGCGGCCGGCATCCACGACTCACCGATACGCCCTCTCACGGCCTCCCACCCTTCCGCCGCCAACACGTCGCCCCATCTTCGCGCCCCCGAGCGCGCTGTGGGGCACGACCTGCCGAGCCCGGACACACCGATGGCCTAGGTTGAGCAGATGACCACGGAGCGCAGGGACCACGACGTCGTGGTCGTCGGAGGCGGGCACAACGGACTGGTCGCCGCGGCCCTGCTGGCTCGCGCCGGCCTCTCCGTGGTGGTCCTCGAGCGGCTCGACCACGTCGGCGGGGCCGCGGTCTCCGGCCAGGCCTTCCCCGGCCATCCCGCACGCCTCTCGCGCTACTCCTACCTCGTCTCGCTGATGCCCGAGCAGCTCATGGCCGACCTCGACCTCGACGTGCGGCTCGCGTCGCGGTCGGTCTCGTCGTACACGCCCACGCTGCGCGACGGCATGCCCGGCGGGCTGCTGGTCGAGCGCACGGCGGGCGAGCAGACGGAGAAGTCGTTCCGCACGCTCACCGGAGGCCCCGACGAGCACGCCGCCTGGGAGCGCTTCTACGCCGTGGTCGGCGACCTCGCCCGCGTGGTCGCGCCGACCCTGCTGCAACCGCTGCCGGCCGAGCGCGAGATCCGCGACCAGGTGTCCGCGGAGGTCTGGCGGGACCTGGTCGAGCGTCCGCTCGGCGAGGCGATCGAGCGCCGCTTCGCCGACGACACGGTGCGTGGCGTGGTCGCCACCGACGCGCTGATCGGCACGTTCGCGTCGCTCAACGACGAGTCGCTCGTCCAGAACCGCTGCTTCCTCTACCACCTCGTCGGCAACGGCACGGGCGAGTGGCGGGTGCCGATCGGCGGGATGGGCGCGGTCACCGATGCCCTCGCTCGCGCCGCCACCGAGGCCGGGGCCGAGATCGTCACGTCGGCCGGCGTGAGCCGCATCGACGCCGACGACGACGGCGCCGAGGTCACCTGGCACGACGGCATGCGCTCCCACACCGTGCGCGCCCGCCACGTGCTCGCCAACGTCGCCCCCTGGGTGCTCCGGATCCTCCTCGGCGGCCCCGAGGAGCCGGAGACGAAGCCGCAGGGCGCCCAGCTCAAGATCAACATGCTGCTCGACCGGCTGCCGCGGCTGCGGTCCGGCGTCGACCCGGAGGTGGCCTTCGCCGGCACCCTCCACCTGGCCGAGGACTACTCCCAGCTCGAGGCGGCGTACGCCGACGCCGCGGCGGGCCGGGTCCCGTCCACGATGCCGGGCGAGATCTACTGCCACTCGCTCTCCGACCCCTCGATCCTCGGGGACGCCGCAGCGGGCACCCACACCCTCACCTACTTCGGCCTGCACACGCCCGCGGCCCTTTTCGACGCCGACCCCGAGGGCGCGAAGCGGCTCGCCGTCGAACGGGCGCTGGCCTCGCTCGACGAGCACCTCGTCGACCCGATCGAGTCCTGCCTGGCCCACGACGCCGACGGCCGGCCGTGCCTGGAGGCGAAGATCCCCCAGGAGATCGAGAGGGATCTCGCGATGCCCGGCGGGCACATCTTCCACGGCGACCTGGAGTGGCCGTGGGCGCCCAACCGCGCCCGCCTCGACACCCCCGCCCAGCAGTGGGGCGTGCAGAGCGACATCGCCTCGGTCCTGGTCTGCGGCTCGGGATCGCGGCGCGGCGGGGCCGTCTCGGGCCTCGGTGGGCACTCGGCGGCCCAGGCCGTGCTGGGCTCGATCTGAGGTTCGGGACCGGACGAGGCCCTCGATTTTTACCGGCGGACTCCCGCTGGTAGAGTTCACGTCGCTTCGGGGTGACGCGAAGCGGAGCGCCATTAGCTCAATTGGCAGAGCAGCTGACTCTTAATCAGCGGGTTCGGGGTTCGAGTCCCTGATGGCGTACCAGACAGAGGCCCTCTCCTCCGGGAGAGGGCCTCTGGCGTTCTCCGGCGGCCTCGGGAGCCCTACGCTCGGCAGGTGCCGTCGAACCTCCTGTCCTTCGGGTCGCGCAACAGCGTGCTGTCGCTGTGGTCGGACTCCTCGGTCCTCAGCATCGGGTCGGTCGGCTCGGTCGCGTCGCTCGGCAGCGTGGGAAGCTTCGCCTCCCTGCTCTCGGTGGGCTCGTCGATGAGCCGGCTCTCGCTGCTCTCCCACCAGAGCGACGGCTCGGTGCTCTCCCACCAGTCGCAGCGCTCGATCCTCTCCAGCCAGAGCCAGCGCTCCCGGGGTCGGCACCGCGACACCGGCGATGTCGCGACCCTCCTCGGGCCGGGCATCACGCTGGCGGCGCTGGTCGCCGCAGGCACGGCGTACCGGGTGCTGCGCCGACGCTGACGGCATGACTGCCGCGCGCCCGGGCACCGGACGCGCATGGCACTCCGATCTCTCTGGTGGGACCGCAGCACGACACCGACCCCGCAGCCCCCGACCGACGTCACCGGCGAGTGGGACGTCGTCGTGGTGGGCGGCGGTCTGACCGGCCTGACGACCGCGGGCCTCTTCGCCCGCGCCGGACGGTCGGTGCTGGTCGTCGAGGCCCGCCACGTCGGCGCCGGCACCACCGGCGGCAGCACGGCGAAGGCCAGCCTGCTGCAGGGCACCCACCTGTCCGGCGTCGCCCGCAAGCACTCGCACCAGGTCCTGCGGCAGTACGCCGAGGCCAACCGCGAGGGGCTGGCCTGGCTGGACCGGTTCTGCACCCAGCACGGCGTCGAGTGCGACGCGCGGCCGGCGTACACCTATGCGACCACGGCCGGCGGCGAGTCGTCCGCCCGCACCGAGCTCGACGCGCTCGAGGCGGCCGGCATCGAGGGCGCCCATTGGGTCGACCGACCGCCACTCCCCTTCGAGACCCGGGGCGCGGTCTGCCTGCCCGACCAGCGCCAGGTCGACCCCGTCGCGCTCGTCGCGGCGCTCGCCGAGGACGCGCGGGCCCACGGCGCCACGATCGTCGAGGGCGCCCGCGTGCAGAAGGTGCACGGCCGCGAGCCCACGCTCGTGGTGACCGAGCACGGCACCGCGTCGGCCGGGCTCGTGGTCGTCGCCACGAACATGCCGATCCTCGACCGCGGCGGCTTCTTCGCCCGCGCGACGCCGGCGCGCTCCTACTCGATCGCGTTCCGCACCGAGACGCCCGCCGTCGACGGGATGTACCTCTCCGCCAACGGACCGACCCGGTCGCTGCGCGACGTGGTCGATCCCGACGGCACGAGCCTGCTGCTGGTCGGCGGCGACGGCCACCGCACCGGCTCGGCCACCTCCGAGACCGGGCACCTCGAGGCGCTGCGGTCCTGGACGCACGAGCACTTCCCGTACGCCGTCGAGACCCACGCCTGGTCGGCGCAGGACTACATGAGCGCCAGCGCCCTGCCGTACGTCGGGCCGGTGCTGCCGGGCGTCGAGCACCTCCAGGTCGCGGGGGGCTACTCCAAGTGGGGCCTGACCAACGGCGTGGCCGCGGCGCTCGCGATCGCCGGCCGGGTGCTCGGCGACCACCAGGCCTGGGCGACGGCGTACGACCCGTGGCGCGCCCACGAGCTCGCCGGCCTGCCCGGCGCCGTCAAGGCGAACGCCGAGGTCGGCGTCGAGATGGTGGGCGGCTGGCTGCGCCACCTCAACCCGGGCCACGACGAGGGAGCCGGCGAGGTGTCGACCGTGTGCACCCACCTGGGCGGCATCGTGCGGTGGAACGACGCCGAGGAGAGCTGGGACTGCCCTCTCCACGGATCCCGCTTCTCTCCGGACGGCAGCGTCCTCGAGGGGCCGGCGACGTGCGGGCTGCGGCGGCGCCGCTGAGGGGCATGCTGGACCCATGGAGATCGAGCAGGCCGTCGCCGCCGTCCGCGCCAACTCACACGCCGTGCTGACCACGCTGCGCCAGGACGGACGACCACAGCTGTCCAACGTGCTCGTCGGCGTCGGCGACGACGGGCTGCTGCGGGTGTCGACCACCGCGGACCGCGCGAAGTACGCCAACCTCCGCCGTACGCCGTGGGCGGCGGTGCTGGTCGACGGTGAGAGCTTCTGGAGCTACGCCGTCGTCGAGGGCGATGTGACCCTCTCCGAGGTCGCCGCCGACCCGCACGACGCCACCACGGAGGAGCTCGTCGCGCTCTACCGCTCGCTCGGCGGCGAGCACGACGACTGGGACGACTACCGCGCCGCCATGGTCCGCGACCGGCGGGTGGTGGTGCGCATCTCCCCCACCCACGCCTACGGCGCGCTGCGCTGACCACGCTGACGTAACCGCTCCGGGGCGGCGCTCGTTGGCCCCGGCATGTGGACACCGCGCGTCGTCGCCTTGGCCGCCCTCGTCGTCGGGCTGGCGCTGGCCCCGCCCGCCGAGACGAAGCCCGCGCCGCCGTGGGCGGCGGCCGCGACCGCCTCGATCCATCCGGGCACCCAGATCTACACCGCCGGGGCGCAGTGCACGGCGAACGTCGTCTTCCGCGACCGCGCCGGCCGGGTCTACGTCGGGTACGCCGCCCACTGCGCCGGCACCGGCGAGGCGACCGACACCGACGGCTGCCGGGCGGCGTCGCTGCCGCTCGGCACGCCGGTGACCTTCAACGAGGGCGGCAACCCGACCGACGAGGGCACGAGGATCGCGACCGGCCGGCTCGCCTACTCCTCCTGGCTCACCATGCAGCGACTCGGTGAGACCGACCCCCTCGCCTGCGCCTACAACGACCTCGCGCTCGTGCGGGTCCGCACCCGGGACGTCGCGAAGGTGAACCCGTCGGTGCCCTTCTGGGGTGGCCCGACCGGCATCGACACCGACGGCACCGCCGCCGGCGATCGCGTCTGGACCTACGGCAACTCCAGCCTCCGCTTCGGCATCACCGCCCTCTCGCCGCACACCGGCATCAGCCTCGGCGACGACGCGGCCGACGGCGGCTGGTCGCACCCGCTCTACACCGTCACCCCCGGCGTGCCGGGTGACTCCGGCTCCGCGTTCCTGAGCGCGGACGGCACGGCGATCGGCGTGCTCTCCACCCTCGGCCTGGCCCCGCTGCCGGCGTCCAACAACATCGGCGACCTCGCCCACGAGCTCGGCTACGCCCAGCAGCACTCCGGTCTGCGCGGGCTGCGGCTCGTGAAGGGCACCGAGCCCTTCCAGGCACCGCTCTGAGCGTGCCGGAGGACTTTTTCCACGGCTCGTACAACATTCGGACACGCCCGGTCCAAGTTTCCCCCACAAGCATCGACCGCCCTCTGCGCGCGTGTGACGGTTGTCCAGAACCGTTCACCAGTCTTGGGAGCTCCACCGATGCACAACCTCGCCCGCACCCTCACCGTCGCAGCGCTGCTGCCGGCGGCGCTCGTGATCGGCGCGACGCCGGCCATCGCCGGCAACGGCAACCCCGGCGGCAACAACGGCACGATCAAGCTCAGCGAGGTCGGCGGTCCCGAGGACCAGAGCAACGACCCGAAGCTCGCGTGCACGTTCGAGATCCAGTGGTACGGCTTCGACCAGCGCGCCGACCTCTACTCCGACGTCACCTTCCAGGGCCAGGGCGGCGACGCCGGCGTCGGCATCACGGTGACCGGCTCCACCCACGTCTTCATCGGCCAGGACGCCGCCGGCGGCGGCACCGACCTCGACGCCACGCAGGTCTACACGCTCGCGTTCGACGCCCTGGCGGCCAACGCGGTGCAGGGCTACCACGTGAAGGTCGAGACCGCGAACGGCGGCTCCCAGGGCAACGACCTGAAGTCCAAGGTCTTCCACGTCGGCCCGTGCGCCATCGAGACCGGCCCGGCCCCGGAGCCCGAGCCGACCCCCGAGCCGACGCCCGAGCCGACCCCCGAGCCGACCCCCGAGCCGACGCCGGCGCCGGGGGACGGCCCCGTCACCTCGGACCCGACGCCCATCGCGCCGGTGGTCCCGTGGACCTGGGACTGGACCTACGCCGACCCGACCTGCAGCGCGCTGACCGTCGACTACCCGGCGAACATCCCGGACGGCCAGGCCAACGACGTCAACGTCCGGTTCGAGACGGCCACCGGCTCGTTCACCCTCAACTTCCACAACAACACCGGCACGTGGAACGGCCGCACGACCTTCGCCTTCGCCGCCCACCCGCAGTGGCCGGCCGGCCTCACGGCGTACGACGTCGTCTGGGTGCAGGTCGGCGGCACCAACTACCACTGGCAGGGCAGGGTCGCGTGCGGCACCTCCGCGCCGGCTCCCGCTGACGTGGCGGCCCCGGCGGCGCCCGCCCCGGCTGCTGCTCCGGCGGCGGCCGCTGCTCCAGCCGCAGCCCGCGAGGCGCGGGTCGCCGGCTTCCGCACCGCGACCGCCACGGTCAAGCGTGGCGCGGCGCCGAAGGCGGACTGGGTCGCGGTCAGCGACACCGACGCCGACACCGTCGTGCTGCAGCGGCTGAAGAAGGGCACCTGGGTCTCGACCTCGCAGGCGACGATCCTCGCCGACGGGTCCGCGAGGGTGACCTTCCCGCGGCTGACCAAGAAGGGCAGCTACCAGTTCCGCGTCGTCGTCGACGGCACCGCGAGCAAGCCGCTGGTCGTCAAGGTCCGCTGAGGTTCGGGCCGCGTCGCCGGCGCCGTCGGAATCACCGGTGCACCGGTGATTCCGTCACTTCTCGGCCGTTGCAACGCCTGAGAAGTGACAGCAGAGCCTGAGGAGTCCGGCGCCACCGGGAGCGGCAGGCGCGCGGGAGCAGGGCGAGGCCCCCGTGGCCGGGACGAGCCGTCAGAGGTAGAGGCCGGTCGCCTCGTCGCCGATCCGCTCGGCGGCGACGGCGTGGACGTCGCGCTCGCGCATCACGACGTAGAGCTCGCCGTGGACCTCGACCTCGGCCTTGTCCTCGGCGTCGAAGAGCACCCGGTCGCCGACCTCGACGGCCCGGGCGTGCGGGCCGACGGCGACCACGCGCGACCAGGAGAGCCTGCGGGCGCCCATCGCCGCGGTCGCCGGGATCACGATGCCGCCCGAGGAGCGCCGCTCCCCGGCGTCCCGGTCGACCTCGACCAGGATCCGGTCGTGGAGCATCTTGATGGGGGTCTTGCTGGACACGAGATCAGCCACGGTTCAGCGGACGACCCGGCGGACGACGACGAACAGCGCCACGACGCCGACGACGACACCCGCGGTCTTGAGGATGTTGTCGGTGCGCGGCTGACCGGTGCGCGAGTCGACGAAGTGCGCCTTGATGCTGCTCACCTCGCGGCTGGCGATGGTCTTGGGGTGCACCCGGTAGAGGAGCTGGTCGATCGTCGCGGCCAGGTTCTCCCTGGTCTCCTCGATCTCACGCTCCAGAGCGGACAGCGACTGGTCCTGGCCCACGGGTTCTCCTCGTTCTCGACGGACGGTTGAGGTTACCAACGCGGCGGTACCCCGGTCAGGGGCGGGGCAGCGCCGTCCGCGGGTCGAAGCCGAACGGCAGCTCGAGCCGGTGCGCCCGCATCAGCTCCTCGTCGGTCAGGACGTCGTACGTCGCGCCGTCCGCGACGACCGTCCCGCCGCTGAGCACGACCGAGCGCGGGCACAGCTCGAGGGCGTACGGCAGGTCGTGGGTCACCATCAGGACCGTGACGTCGAGCGAGCGCAGGATGTCGGCGAGCTCGCGCCGGGAGGCGGGGTCGAGGTTGGACGACGGCTCGTCCAGGACGAGGATCTCCGGCTCCATCGCGAGCACGGTCGCCACCGCGACCCGGCGCCGCTGGCCGAAGGAGAGGTGGTGCGGCGGGCGGTCGACGTACTCCTCCATGCCGACCTGCTCCAGCGCGTGCATCACGCGACGGTCGAGCTCGGCGCCCTTGATGCCGAGGTTGGCCGGCCCGAAGGCAACGTCGGCGCGGACCGTGCCCATGAAGAGCTGGTCGTCGGGGTCCTGGAAGACGATGCCGACCCGGCGCCGGATCTCGGCCAAGTGGGCCTTCTCGACCGGCAGCCCACTGACCGCGACGCTCCCCGCTCCGGCGGCCAGGATGCCGTTGAGGTGCAGCACGAGCGTGGTCTTGCCGGCGCCGTTGGGGCCGAGCAGCGCGACCCGCTCTCCGCGGTGGACGTGCAGGTCGACGCCGAAGAGCGCCTGGTGCCCGTCGGGGTAGGCGTAGGCGAGGCCGCGGACGTCGAGGACCGGGGTGCTCATCGGGGCATCCTCCCGGTGTAGCCGCGCGACAGCATCGCGAGGTGCACCCGCTCGCCGCGCTCGTAGGACCGGATGAAGAGGGCACCCGCGGAGCGGGCGAGGACCGGCCAGTGCCGGGGGTTGCGGGCCGAGAAGCCCCGGGACTCGCGGGCGACCTTCATCCGCTGCATCTCGCCGGTGACGACGTCGAGGTAGCGGACCATGAAGGCCATGATCTGGACGAGCTGCTGGGGCACCCGCAGCCGCTCGAGGCCGAGCAGCAGGTCCTGCGGCTCGGTGGTGGCGGCGAGCGTGAGGCTGGCGAGGACGCCGAGGGTGCCCTTGATCAGCAGCGCGACGCCGGCCTCGAGGCCGTGCTGGCTGACGCTGACGCCGAGCACCTCCGTCTGCGGGCCGGTCGCCACGAACGGCAGCAGGACCGCGAACACCACGAACGGGAGCTCGACGACGGTCCGCTTCAGCAGGTACGCCGGCGGCACCCGGCTGGCGCCGATGACGACGGCGAGCAGCACGGCGTACGCCGCGAAGGCGAGGTAGGCGTCCCGCGGCGTCGCCACGACGACGACCATGAAGCCCAGCAGGGCCAGGACCTTCAGGTGCGCCGGGGCGCGGTGGAGAGCGGAGTGGCCGTGGAAGTGCAGCTTGTGGCCGTGCCCGGCGCCCACCTCAGGACTGCTCGCGCTGGTGCCGGCGCCGCAGGGCGTACGTGACGCCGCCGGCGAGTCCCAGGACGACGAGGACGCCGACGACGCCCGTCACGCTGCCGTAGTCGCCGAGCAGGCCGTCGCGGGACTGCTCGGTGTGGGCGAAGCCCTGGTCCTCGGCGACCTTGGTCAGGCCGTCGGGGTCGCTGTCGGCGAAGCGGCTCACGACGCCCGCGAGGACGAGCGCCACCGCCGCGATGCCGAGCACGACCCAGGCCGTCGAGACCCGCTTCATGCGGCGACCTCCGCCTTCTTGATGACCAGCTCGCGCCGCGCGAGCAGCGGACGAGCGCCGCGCACGAGGTCGGGACGGACCGCGACGATCGCGCCGACGGCCAGGCCGGTGATGACGCCCTCGCCGATGCCGATCAGTGTGTGCACGCCGAACATCGCCGTCATCAGCGTGTCGAGCGGGATGTCGGCGGTGCCGCCGACCGCGTAGAGCAGCACGAACACCAGCGCCGCGACCGGCACCGAGACGAACGCCGCGATGCCCGCCTCGACCGGCACGAGCGACATCCGCTTGGGCAGGAGGACCTGGAGCAGCCTGAAGACCAGCCAGCCCACGACGACGGTCGAGACCGCCATCAGCACGATGTTGGTGCCGAGGGCGGTGATGCCGCCGTCGGCGAAGAGCAGCGACTGGACGAGGAGCACGACGCTGACGCAGAGGATGCCGGTCCACGGTCCGACCAGCACGGCGGCGAGCGCGCCGCCCATGAGGTGGCCGCTGGTGCCGGCGCCGACCGGGAAGTTGAGCATCTGCACGGCGAAGATGAAGGCGGCGACGAGGCCGGCCATCGGCGCCGTCTTGTCGTCGAGCTCGGTGCGGGCCTTGACCAGCGCCACGCCGACCGCGGCGACCGCGACCACGCCGGTGACGGCCGAGGTCGGAGCGTCGAGGAAGCCGTCGGGGACGTGCATGGGCGCTCCTGCTCTAGCGGATAGGTTGAGACCGTCTTCGTGCGCAGCCTACGTTATTGCAAGTCACTCGCAACAAGGAGTTCACCCCGTGACCGAGCGTCTCTCCCCCGGCGACACCGCTCCCGAGTTCACCCTCACCTCCGACACCGGCGAGGACGTCGCGCTGAGCGACTTCCTGGGCCGCAAGGTGATCGTCTACTTCTACCCGGCCGCGATGACCCCGGGCTGCACCAAGCAGGCGTGCGACTTCACCGACTCCCTCGACTCCCTGCAGGCGCAGGGCTACGAGGTGGTCGGCATCTCCCCCGACAAGCCGGAGAAGCTGGCGAAGTTCCGCGAGCGCGACGGGCTGACGATCACGCTGCTCTCCGACCCCGACAAGGCGGTGCTCGCCGACTACGGCGCGTTCGGCGAGAAGAAGCTCTACGGCAAGACCGTGGAGGGCGTCATCCGCTCCACCGTGGTCGTCGACGAGGACGGCAAGGTCTTCCTCGCGCAGTACAACGTGAAGGCCACCGGCCACGTCGCCAAGCTCCGCAAGGACCTCAAGCTCAACCTCGCCGACGAGCAGCCGGGCAACGGCGCCTGAGCCGCGCCGTGCGAGACTGACGCCGCTCAGCCGGAGTGGTGGAATTGGCAGACACGCAGGTTTTAGGTACCTGTGCCTTCGGGCGTGGGGGTTCAAGTCCCCCCTTCGGCACACGACCTCGTCAGCGATTCGCACTCCCCGAGTGACCGTCGTCACTACAGTCCGCGCATGGACTCCGCGCTCACCACCGTCGCCCTCCCTATCGCGCTCGGGCTGATCATGTTCGGTCTCGGACTCTCCCTGACCCCCGACGACTTCCGTCGGGTGGCCAAGGCGCCGAGGGCGGTGGGGGTGGCGCTGGCCTGCCAGCTGGTCCTGCTGCCGCTGGTCTGCTTCGGCCTCGTCAAGCTGCTCGACCTCGACCCGCTCCTGGCGGTCGGGATGATGTTGCTCGCCGCTTCGCCCGGCGGCACCAGCGCCAACCTCTTCAGCCACCTCTTCCGGGGCGACGTTGCGCTCAACGTCAGCCTGACCGCGGTCAACTCGGTGATCTCGGTCGTCACGCTGCCGCTGATCACCAACTTCGCCATCGACCACTACGACCTGGGCGAGACCGTCACCCTGCCGTTCAGCGAGGTGCTCCAGGTGTTCGCGATCGTCCTGGTGCCGGTCCTGATCGGGATGCTCGTGCGGGCGCGGTCGCCGAAGTTCGGCGAGCGGATGGACCGACCGGTGCGGATCGGCTCCGCCGTGGTCCTGGCCGTGCTGGTGACGGCGATCCTCATCGACCAGCGCGAGAACATGCGCGAGTACCTGCTGGACGTCGGGCTGGTGGCCGGTCTCTTCTGCGCGATCTCCCTCGTGGTCGGGTACGTCGTCCCGCGCGTCGCCGGCGTGGACGAGAAGCAGGCGATCGCGTCGTCGATGGAGATCGGCGTCCACAACGCCACGCTCGCGATCTACGTCGCGGTCGAGGTGCTGGACGACATCGCGATCTCGGTGCCGGCCGGCGTGTACTCGCTGTTCATGTTCGCGTTCGCGACGCTGTGGGGACTGCTGCTCACCACGCGGCTGGTCAGGACGCCTCAGCGGGCCTGACCGTCCTCCTCGCGCAGCCGCGGCACGGTCGTCCCTTCCGGCTTGATGCCGACCTTGTCGGCGTAGAACTCCCGGATCCGGTCCATGTCGGCGACCACGTCGCCGGAGAGCGCGAACGTGGGCCCCCAGCCGACCGTGCGCGACGGCGCGTCCAGGAAGGCCAGTGTGATCGGCAGCCCGGTCTGCTGGGAGATCCGGTAGAAGCCGGACTTCCAGTAGTCCCCGCTGCTGCGGGTGCCCTCGGCCGCGATGCCGAGGAGGAAGGTCTCGTCGGTCTCGGCCTCGGCGAGCAGGCGCCGGATGGTCTCGCCGGGGTTGTCCCGGTCGAGCTCGACGGCGCCGGACGCGCGCAGGATCGGTGCGAGCGGACCCTTGAAGAGCGAGTCCTTGACCAGCAGCCGGATCTGCACGTTGTTGTCCCACGCCAGCAGCATCGTGAGCACCCAGTCCCAGTTGGACGTGTGCGGGGCGCCGACGAGGATGCCCTTGCGCGGCACCGAGCCGACGGTCCGCCACCGCGACAGCCTCAGCAGCAGCCGGGCGAGGTTCCTCCGGACGAGGAAGTGCCGCGTCATCCCAGGATCCGGGCGACGATCGGGGCGATCCGCCGCAGCGCCCAGCCGCGGTGCGAGATCGCGTCCTTGTCCTCGCGCGGCAGCTCCGCGGTGCTGAGCCCGGGCCGGTCGTCGGCCTCGAAGAGCGGGTCGTAGCCGAAGCCGCCGTCCCCGCGAGGTGCCCGGAGCACCCGGCCCGGCATCACGCCGCTGGCGAACTCCTCACCACCGGGGTGGCAGAAGGCCACGGCGCAGTGGAAGTGGGCGGTCCGTCGCTCGTCCGGTACGTCGGCGAGCTGGGCGAGCAGCAGCTCGTTGTTGCGCTCGTCGCTCTTGGGCGGGCCCGACCAGCGCGCCGAGAGCACGCCGGGCATGCCGTTGAGCGCGTCGACGCAGATCCCGCTGTCGTCGGCGAGCGAGGGCAGCCCCGTGGCCAGCAGCCCGGCGCGCGCCTTCAGCAGGGCGTTGCCCTCGAAGGTGGGCTGGTCCTCGACCGGCTCGTCGTAGCCCTCGACGTCGTCGATGCCGACGACCTCGATCTCGGGGAGGTGCTCGCGGAGGATCCGCTCCATCTCCTCGATCTTTTTGCGGTTGCGCGAGGCGAGGAAGACGCGCGTCACGAGCCCAGCGCCTCCCTCTGGATCCGGGTCAGGTCGGCGCAGCCCTTCTCGCCCAGCGCCAGCAGCGCGTCGAGCTCGGCCCGGTCGAACGCCGCACCCTCGGCGGTGCCCTGCACCTCGACGAACTTGCCGTCGCCGGTCATCACGATGTTCATGTCGGTCTCGGCGCGCACGTCCTCGACGTAGGGCAGGTCGAGGCGCGGCGCGCCGTCGATGATCCCGACGCTGACCGCCGCGACGGACCCGGTGAGCGGCTCGCCGGTCAGCGCGCCGGTCGACCGCAGGTGGGCCACCGCGTCCGCGAGCGCGACGTAGGCACCCGTGATCGCCGCGGTGCGGGTGCCGCCGTCGGCCTGCAGCACGTCGCAGTCGAGCTGGATGGTGTTCTCGCCGAGCGCCCGGTAGTCGATCACCGCACGCAGCGAGCGGCCGATCAGCCGGCTGATCTCGTGGGTGCGGCCGCCGATGCGGCCCTTGACCGACTCGCGGTCGGAGCGGGTGTTGGTCGACGCCGGGAGCATCGCGTACTCGGCCGTGACCCAGCCCAGGCCGGAGCCCTTGCGCCACCGCGGCACGCCCTCCGACGCGGACGCCGCGCAGAGCACCCTCGTCCGGCCGAACTCGACGAGCACCGACCCGGCCGCGTGGTCGAGCCAGTTGCGGGTGATCGTGATCGGGCGGAGCTCGTCGTCGGCGCGACCGTCCTCGCGCGGGGTGGTGTTCATGGGACCGACCCTAGTGGCCGGTCACTTCACCTCGGCGCGCAGCACCCGCCACAGCCCGAAGCCCAGGGGCAGGCCCAGCCAGAGGATGCCGGACACGACCAGCTGCGCCCAGTCCTCACCGCTGCTCGACCAGTCCCAGATCGCCGTCTGGGCGGACTGGAAGTCGATCCACGGCGCGATGTCGGCGAACCAGTCCATCAGCGTGGAGCCGAGGAAGAAGAGGCCCGGCAGCAACCACTTGTAGGCGAAGAACACGACGATCGCGGCGGCGGTGTTGAGGAAGAGCGCCGCCAGCGCGAAGCCGCCCAGCATCGCGAGGACCTGGGTGATCAGGAACGCCGCGAAGTCGGGCCAACCGAAGGTCCAGTCGGTGTGCCCCTGGAGCAGGCCGTAGACGACGTTCGCGACGAACCCGACCGCGATCGAGAACGCCACCGTCGCCAGCGTCAGCAGCACGCCGACCAGCATCTTCGCGACGATCACCAGGGACCGGCGGGGCTCGAGCGCGAAGGTCACCATCGCCGTGCGCTGGGTCCACTCGGTGGTCATCACCATGATCCCGAGCACCGGCAGCAGGAAGGAGGTGAGGAACGCGGCGGTGCCGATGAAGTCGCCGAACTCCATGGGCTCGTCCTGGACGGCGGTGACCCACACGGCGATGATCTCGGCGAGGAGTACGAGCACGCCGATCGCACCGAGGAGCCAGAAGCCGGCCCGGGTGTCGTAGGACTTGCGCAGCTCCACCCGCACCAGTCGCGAGAACGGCGTCGGGGTGGTGCCGGACAGGTCGATCGTGGCGGCGGTCATCTCACTTCACCTCCGCGCGGAGCACGCGCCAGAAGCCGATCACGAGCGGGATGACCAGCCAGATGACGCCGGAGACCGCCAGGTGCGCCCACTCCTGGCCGGAGACCGAGCCGTCAGTGTCGAACAGCGGCACCTGGGCGTTGTTGAAGTCGATCCAGGGCTGGATGTCGTGGAACCAGCCGATCAGCTCGGCGCCGATGCCGAAGATGGTCGGCAGGATGAACGAGTAGGCGAAGTAGAGCACGATCGCGGCGGGCGAGTTCAGCAGCAGCGCCGCGAACGCGAAGCCGGTGAGCATGCCGAACACCTGCAGCAGCAGGAAGAGCAGGGTCTGCTTGACCGTGAAGTCCCAGTCGGCCGGGATGTCGGACAGCGCGTCGAACACGGCGGTGCACACGGTCGCCAGCAGCAGCGTGACGAGCACCGCGGCGACGGCGTAGATGATCCCCACGACGAGCTTGGCGACGATCACGAGAGTGCGGCGCGGCTCCAGCGAGAACGACACCATCGCGGTGCGCTGGCTCCACTCGCTGGTCAGCAGCAGGATGCCGAGCACCGGCAGCAGGAAGCCGATCGAGAACGAGGTCGACGTCAGGAAGTCGTTGAAGCCGACCTCGAGGTCCTGCGCGAGCGCCACCGAGACCTGGATGACCATGACGAGCGCCGTCACCACGGCGATCGAGATGAGCAGCCACAGGCCGGAGCGGGTGTCGTAGGTCTTGCGCAGCTCGGTGCGGACGAGGCGGGAGAACGGCGTGGGCGCCGTGCCCGAGACGTCGAGGGCCGGCGTGAGGGTCGCCGTGCTCATGCCACGGTCTCGCGCTGGGTCTCGGCGGTCAGCTCGAGGAAGAGGTCCTCGAGCCCACCCTCGCCGTTGCGCAGGTCGGTCAGCACGACACCGGCCTCGAGCGCCGTGCGGCCGACCTCGACGGTCTCGGCGTCCACGCGCAGGCCGTCGCCGGCGCTGGTGACCGTGACGCCCTTGGCGGTCAGCGCCGCGGCGAGCGCTTCGTTGTCGAGCGACGTGGCGAAGGAGTGCACGCCGCCGGTGGCGGCGTTGGCCAGGAGCGACTTCTTGTCGCCCTGGGCGACGATCCGGCCGTTGCCGATCAGGATCATCTCGTCCGCGATCTGCTCGACCTCGTGCAGCAGGTGGCTGGAGAGCAGCACGGTGCCGCCGCGCTCGGCGTACCCCTTGAGGAGACCACGCATCCAGCGGATGCCGGCGGGGTCGAGCCCGTTGGCCGGCTCGTCGAGGATCAGCACCGACGGGTCGCCGAGCAGCGCGTGCGCGATGCCGAGGCGCTGCTTCATGCCGAGGGAGTAGTTGCGGATCCGGCGCTTGGCCTCGGCCTGGGTGAGCGAGACCATCTCGAGCATCTCGTCGACCCGGGTCTTCGGCAGGCCCATCGAGAGGGCGCCGAGCTCGAGGACCTCGCGGCCGGTGCGGCCGCCGTGCTGGGCGGACGCGTCAAGCAGCACCCCGACGTGGCGGCCGGGGTTCGGGATGTCGTGGTAGTGGTGGCCGCCGATGGTGACCGACCCGGCGGTCGCGGGGGTCAGGCCGACCATCACCCGCATCGTCGTGGTCTTGCCCGCACCGTTGGGGCCGAGGAACCCGGTGACCCGTCCCGGCTGGCAGACGAAGCTGATGTCGTCGACGGCGGTGAACGCGCCGTACTTCCTCGTGAGTCGCTCCACGGTGATCATGGCCCCAGCCTGCCGTACGGCGCGGGCCCGGCGCATCGTCCTCCGGGCGCGTCGGCGGCAGACGAAAGTAGGGGGCCGCCGGAGACCGGCGACGGGTCCGTCCCCGCCGTGCGGACGCCTAGCCTGTCCGGGTGGAACGCCCGAGCCCCAGCGAGTACCAGCCGCCGCTGACCCGCTGGAGCCACGTCTGGCGAGTGGCCGTGATGCTCACGATCAGCGCGATCGTCTGGGTGCCGTCGGCCGACCAGGAGGCCGACACCTCCGACTGGTGGTGGCTGCTGGACGTGGCGCTCGGCCTCACGGCGTACGTCGCCGTCTTCCTGCGCCGGCGTCACCCGCTCGCGATCGCGTCGGCGCTCGGCCTCCTCAGTGCGGTCTCCGGGATCGCCGCCGGGCCGGCGACGCTGGCCGCCGTCTCGCTCGCCACGCGACGGCGGTGGCGCGAGATCGCCCTGGTGGGCTCGATCAACTTCGCGGCGTCGCAGCTGTTCAGCACGGTCACCGCCAGCAGCACGGACCCGGTCTGGTTGGTGCTCGCCGCCAACGCCGTCGCCACGGCCGCGATGCTGGGCTGGGGCATGTACATCGGCTCGCGACGTGAGCTGATGTGGACGCTGCGCAACCGCGCCGAGCGCGCCGAGGCGGAGCAGGAGCTGCGCGTGGCGCAGGCCCGGAGCAACGAGCAGGCCCGGATCGCCCGCGAGATGCACGACGTGCTCGCGCACCGGATCTCGCAGATCTCCATGCACGCCGGCGCGCTGGAGTACCGCGCGGACCTCAGCCCCGACGAGATGCGGGCGAGCGCGGGCGTGATCCGCGCCCAGGCCCACCAGGCACTCACCGACCTGCGCGACGTGCTCGGAGTCCTGCGCGACGGCGACGGCGAGCGGGCCCCGCAGCCGACGTACGGCGACCTCCCGTGCCTGCTCGCCGAGGCGCGCGAGTCGGGGATGCGCGTCGAGCTCGACGACCTCGTGCTCGGCGCGGTGCCCGACGGGGCCGGACGGACGGTCTACCGGATCGTGCAGGAGGGGATCACGAACTGTCGCAAGCACGCGCCCGGCGCGCTGCTCTCCGTGCGGGTGACCGGCTCCGCGGAGGACGGCATCGACGTGCTGCTGCGCAACCCGATCGGCTTCGGGCCGACCCGGACGCCAGGCGCCGGGCTCGGCCTGGTGGGGCTCGCCGAGCGCGCCGAGCTGCGCGGCGGACACCTCACCTCCGGCCGCGACGGGTCGACGTTCGTGCTGCACGCGTGGATACCGTGGGGAGCATGAACACGCGGGTGCTCGTCGTCGACGACGACCCGCTCGTGCGCTCCGCCCTCGGTCTGATGCTCGGTGGCCAGGAGGACCTCGAGGTGGTCGGCGAGGCCTCCGACGGGCTCGACGGCCTCCGCCTCGCTGCGGAGCTGCGGCCCGACGTCGTGCTGATGGACATCCGGATGCCACGTCTCGACGGCCTCGAGGCGACCCGCGAGCTGCACGCCCGGCCCACTCCCCCTCGGGTGATCGTGCTGACGACCTTCGACGCCGACGAGTACGTCGTGGCCGCGCTGGCCGCCGGCGCCGACGGCTTCCTGCTCAAGGACACCCCGCCCGCGCAGATCGTGGCCGCGATCCGCAAGGTCGTGGACGACGAGCCGATGCTCTCCCCGTCGGCCACCCGCTCCCTCATCCGCCGGCTGCGCGACGACGAGGTGGCGGACGCCGTGCAGCAGCGCACCGCCCACGCGACCGAGATGCTGTCCACGCTGACCGAGCGGGAGCGCGAGGTGGCGCTGGCCGTCGGCCGCGGCCTGAGCAACGCCGAGATCGCCGCGACGCTGCACCTCTCGGTGCCGACCGTGAAGGCGCACGTCTCGCGGCTCTTCGACAAGCTGCAGGCCACCAACCGCGTGCAGATCGCGATCTGCGTCCATGACGCGGGGTTGGCGTAGGTGGTGGTGGTAGCGGCGGTGGCGGCGGCGGCGTTTCATCAAGGGATGAAGGTGGACCGGCGCTCCCCTCGACGAGCTCGCCCTGGGAAGCGCGGCTTCGACCTCATCCCTTGATGAAACGACACCGCGGCGAGCCGAGACGCCAGCCGCCAGAACCGCCCGTCAGATCTCGTACGACGCGCCGGGCCGCGCGAGCTCGAGCGGGCCGTCGTACGCCGCGCGGGCCTCGGCGAGCGCGTCCTGCGGGTCGTGCCAGGGCGGGACGTGGGTGAGCACGAGGCGGCGCACGCCGGCCCGGGCGGCCACCTGGCCGCCGTCGGCGCCGGTGAGGTGCAGGTCGGGCGGGTTGGGGTCGCCGGTGCGGAAGGACGCCTCGGCGAGGAAGAGGTCGACGTCGCGGGCCAGGTCGTCGAGCACCGGCGTCGGGCCGGTGTCACCGCTGTAGGCGAGCGTCGCGCCGTCGGCGGCGACCCGGAGTCCGAAGGCGTCGACCGGGTGCGTCACCGGCACCGGCGTCACCGTGAACGGGCCGATCTCGACCGGTCCGTCCCAGGTGCGGAAGTCGAACTCGTGCGTCATGCCGGGGTCGAGCGGCAGGTCGTAGGCGCGGGCCATCCGCTCGGCGGTGCCCGGCGGGCCCCACACCGGGATCCGCGGCTGCGCGCCCGTGGGGTGGTACTTGCGCATCACGTAGTAGCCGCACAGGTCGAGGCAGTGGTCGGCGTGCAGGTGGCTGATCAGCACGGCGTCGACGGCGAGCGGGTCGGCGTACCGGTGCAGCGCGCCGAGCGCGCCGTTGCCGAGGTCGAGCAGCACCCGCCACGTGCGGCCCTCGGCCTCCGCCTCCACGAGGTAGCAGCTCGCGGGCGAGTCCGGGCCCGGGTAGGAGCCCGAGCAGCCGACGACCGTGATCCTCATACGAGGCCCCCCACGAACTGGCTGGCGCCGTGCAGCTCCGGGCCGAGGAAGCGACGCCCGATGGACTCGAACTCACCGGGGTCACCGGTGGTGAGGAAGGTGTAGGTCGGGTCGCCGCCGGGCCGCATCAGGCCGGTGCTGGCGAGCATCCGGTAGACGTCCTTGGCGCACTCCTCGGCGCTGCTCACCAGGGTGACCTCCTCGCCCATGACGTAGGAGATGACGCCCGTCAGCAGCGGGTAGTGCGTGCAGCCGAGGATCACGGTGTCGACGCCCGCCACCGTCAGCGGGTCGAGGTACTCGTGGGCGGCCGCGATCAGCTCGTCGCCGCCGGTGATGCCGGCCTCGACGAAGTCGACGAAGCTCGGGCAGGGCTGGGTGACCAGCTGCACGTGGGGGGCGGCGGCGAACGCGTCGTCGTAGGCCTGCGACTCGGCGGTGGCGCGGGTGCAGATGACGCCGATCCGGCCGCTGTGGCTGGCGGACACCGCGCGCCGGGTCGCGGGGAGGATCACCTCGACGACGGGTACGTCGTAGCGCTCGCGCGCGTCGCGCAGCATCGCCGCGCTGGCGGAGTTGCACGCGATGACCAGCGCCTTCACGCCGAGCGCGACCAGGTGGTCGAGGCACTCGAGCGCGTACTCGCGGACCTCACCGATCGGCTTCGGGCCGTAGGGCTGCCGAGCCGTGTCCCCGACGTAGACGATCGACTCGTGCGGCAGCTGGTCGATCACCGACCGGGCGACGGTGAGCCCACCGAAGCCGGAGTCGAAGAGGCCGATCGGAGCGTCGGCGCTGGTCAGGTCGTGCACGGGGAAAGGCTAGAGCGTCCGAGGCCCGGATCGGGCGGCACGCGACCGAGGTCACCAGAGATGCCGGTCACGACGGCGTCGCCGGGTACCGTCGGCGGGTGCTCTCTCCTCGGACCGCACTGGTCGCTGCCCTCACCTGCCTCGTCGTCGCCGCGCCGGCCGCGGCCGGCGCCCTCGAGCCGCCGCCGCGCACCGACCCGCCGCCCGCATCCGCGGTGGCCGAGCGCGTCCTGGCGATCTCCGTCGACGGGCTCAACCCCCAGGCGATCCGCCGGCTCGGCAAGGCCGGTGCCCCCACGTTCCACCGCCTGATCGCGGAGTCGGCCGGCACCCTCAACGCGCGCTCGGAGCAGGAGCTCAACATCACCCTGCCCAACCACACGAGCATGGTCACGAGCCGGCGCATCGACCGCCGGTACGGCGGCCACGGCGTCACCTGGAACGTCGACCTCCCGGGCACCACCGTCCAGGCCGCGGCCGGCCACCCGGTCTCGTCGGTGTTCAGCGTGGTCCACGACGCCGGCGGCGCGACCGCGCTCTACTCCACGAAGAGCAAGTTCACGCTCTTCGAGCGGTCCTGGCCGGACGCGGTCGACAGCGTCGTGATCGACGAGAACCAGGCGCGGCTGGTGCGCCGAGCGCGCACCGACCTGCTCTCGGCCGACCGGGAGTTCACGTTCCTGCACGTCTCGCTCCCCGACCGGGCCGGGCACGCCAGCGGCGGCATGAGCCCGGCGTACCTCGACGCGGTGCGGCGGACCGACGCCCACCTGCGCACGGTCCTGCGGACGATCGAGCGCGATCCGGTGCTCTCCGACGAGCTGGTCGTCGTGCTCACCGCCGACCACGGGTTCCAGCGCGGCCGCCGCGACCACTCCGCGAAGGTCTACGCCAACTACCGGATCCCGTTCTTCGTCTGGGGCGAGGGCATCGAGCCCGGCGACCTCTACGACCTCAACCCCGACTACCGGGACCCCGGCACCTCCCGGCCCGGGTACGCCGGCCGGCAGCCGGTGCGCAACGGCGACCTGGGCAACCTCGCCCTCGACCTCCTCGGCCTGACGCCGATCCCGGGCAGCGAACTGGACGCCGACTACTCCCTCGACGTGGAGTAGCCGCGAGCCCTCACGCCCAGAGCTGGCCCTCGAGCCGGTCCTCGGCCTCGTCGATCGTGCCCTCGTAGGCGCCGGTCGAGAGGTACTTCCAGCCGCCGTCGGCGACCACGAACGCGATGTCGGCGCTCTCGCCCGCCTTGACCGCCTTGGCGGCCTGCCCGAGGGCGGCGTGCAGGATCGCGCCGGTGGAGATGCCGGCGAAGATGCCCTCGAGCTCGAGCAGCTCGCGCACCCGGCGGACCGCGTCGCGCGGACCGACCGAGAAGCGGCTGTCGATGAGCGAGGCGTCGTAGAGCTCGGGCACGAAGCCCTCGTCGAGGTTGCGCAGGCCGTAGACGAGCTCGCCGTACCGCGGCTCGGCGGCGACGATCCGCACCTCGGGCTTCGCGGACCGGAAGAACCGCGAGACGCCCATCAGCGTGCCGGTGGTGCCGAGCCCGGCCACGAAGTGCGTGATCGAGGGCAGGTCCTCGAGCAGCTCGGGGCCGGTGCCGTGCTCGTGCGCGAGCGCGTTGGCGGCGTTGCCGTACTGGTAGAGCATGACCCAGTCCGGGTGCTCCGCGGCGACCCGCTTGGCGACCCGGACCGCCTCGTTGGAGCCGCCCGCTGCGGGCGAGGAGACGATCTCGGCGCCCCACATCCGCAGCAGCTGGCGGCGCTCCTCGGAGGTGTTCTCCGGCATCACGCAGACGATCCGGTAGCCCTTGAGCTTCGCGGCCATCGCCAGGGAGATGCCGGTGTTGCCCGAGGTCGGCTCGAGGATGGTGCAGCCGGGGCGCAGCGTGCCGTCCTTCTCCGCCTCCTCGATCATCCGCAGCGCGGGGCGGTCCTTGATCGAGCCGGTCGGGTTGCGGTCCTCGAGCTTCGCCCAGAGGCGTACGTCGGCGGACGGCGAGAGCCCCGGGAGCCCGACGAGCGGCGTCCCGCCGACGGAGGCGAGGAGGTTGTCGAAGCGGGTCATCGCAGGAAGGTCTCCGGGTCGAACGTGTCGAGGGGGATGATGCGCACCCGCGGCAGGGTCACGTTGAACGCGCCGACCTCGTCCTCGAGGTCGTGCACCTCGATGCCGAGCCCGTCGAACTGGGTGCTGGCGTACTCGCGGAACGCGAGCACGCCCACCTTGCGCGAGCCGTCGGCGAGCCGGTCGAGGTGGGCGGCGAAGTCGGCGTCGTGGCTGACCAGCAGCACGTCGGCCTCGTGCGCCAGCAGGGCGTCCAGGGTGCGCTGGATGCCGACGTCGACGACCTTCTCGTCGCTGCGCCCGGCGAGCGGCACCGGCCGGTAGTCCATCGCCAGGAGTGCCTGGACGAACGCCCCGGGCAGCTGCCCGTTGGAGGCGTTGAGGAAGAACAGGCCGGTGACCGGCTGGTCCCACAGCTCCTCGGCGTACGTCGTGACCCGCTCCCAGCGCGGCCGCTCCTCGGGGAGCGGGCGCCGGTTGAGCAGGGAGTTGCCGAGCGTCGCGTCGATGTTCTCGCCGTCGACGAGGACGAACGTGCGCCGGCCGGTCACGGTCAGCCGCCGGCGACCGCGGGGAGCACGACGACCTGGTCGCCGTCGCTGAGCTCGGCCTCGAGGCCGCCGATGAAGCGGACGTCCTCGTCGTTGACGTAGACGTTGACGAAGCGGCGCAGGTCGCCGTTCTCGATCAGACGCTCCCTGATGCCCGGGTGGTTGGCCTCCAGGTCGTCGATCAGCGCGCTCAGGCTGGCGCCGTCGGCGGAGACCGCCTTCTCGCCGCCCGTGTAGGTGCGCAGGATGGTCGGGATCCGGACCTCGATGGCCATGTGTGACTCCTCAGTTGCTCGTCGACAGACCGTCCACGACGGTGACCTCTTCCTCGGTCACCTCGCCGTCGACGATCCTGTAGGACCTGAACTCCACGGGACCCTCGTTATTCCCGTGCTCGCGCGTGCTCACCAGCACATAGTGTGCCCCCGGCTCGCTCGCCAGCCCGATGTCGGTGCGGCTCGGGTAGGCCTCGGTCGCGGTGTGCGAGTGGTAGACGACCACCGGCTCCTCGTCGCGGTCCCACATCTCCTTGTAGAGCTCGAGGAGCTCGGTGGAGTCGAACTCGTAGAACGTCGGCGACCCGGCGGCGTTGACCATCTCGACCAGCCGCTCGGGCCGGTCGCTGCCCTCCGGCCCCGCGACGATGCCGCAGGCCTCGTCGGGGTGGTCACGCTTGGCGTGCGCGACGATGGCGTCGTACGTCGCGCGGTCGATGGTCAGCACCGAACCAGCGTAGGGGCGTGACGCAGCCCTCCCGACCACGGCCCGCCTTCCGGACCCGGCAGGACGCCGGCGGTCATCGGACGAAGCGCGCCTCGACCTGGTCCGCGAGGGCGGCGTCGATGCGCGCCACCAGCCAGTCGGCCATCGGCGGCAGGTCCGAGAGCGGCCACCACCGCACGTCGACGTTCTCGTCGTCGGAGACCTGCGCCTCGCCGCTGACCCACGAGCACAGGAACGTGACGTCGAGGTAGACGCCCTTGTCGCCGTTGCCGTGCGTGATCCGCGGGCTCGCGCCGACCGAGGCGACCCGGTCGACGCTGACGACGACGCCGGCCTCCTCGAGCGCCTCGCGCGCGGCACCGACGGCCGGCTCCTCGCCGGGGTCCAGGATGCCGGTGATCGGCGCCCACTCGCCGTTGTCGGACCGCAGCGTCAGCAGCACCTCGCGGCCGTCGGGCCCGTCGCGCAGCACGACGGCCGTGATGCCGGGCAGCCACAGCTCGAGCGGTCCGACGAGCTCGCGCAGCTCGACGACGAACGGGGGGATCGGCATCAGCGACTCAGTGCTCCTACCAGCGTCTCCTGCAGCCAGCCCACCCACTCGTAGATGTCGTGGGCCTGGGCTCGGGGGTCGTCGTCGGGCAGCGAGTACCAGTAGGCCTCGTCGCCCTCCTCGACGCCGAGGCGCGTGGCGAGCGCGAGCCGGAGGTCGGTGAACGACCGCATCCAGGTCTCGGCGGTCGCCTCGTCCAGCTCGACGTCGATCATCAGCCCGTCCTCGTCGAGCTCCGGCGGCAGCCCGGCCTCCTCGAGGCCGTCGATGATCGCGATCGCGGCCGCCGCCTTGCCGTCGCGCAGCCGGCCCTCGGTGAAGCGGCGGAACTCGGCCGCCGCCTCCTCGTCGTCTGGGTACGCCGTCGGGAAGAGCCGGGCGAGCACCGGGTCGTCGGGCTCCTCCTCCGGGCCGGAGAAGTCCATCAGCGCCTCGAACGGGTCGACGTCGTCGCGCGGGACCGCGGCCTCGTTGCGCAGCAGCTCCACGAGCTGGCCGGCGAGCGAGCGCAGCAGGTCGGCCTCGAAGCCGGTGAAGTTCGCGATGATGAGCTTGCTGCGCCGGTGCCGCTGGAAGGCGCTCATTCCTGCCGGTCCATCGTCGCCCAGAGCCCGTACTCGTGCATCGCCTGCACGTCGCGCTCCATCTCCTCGCGGGTGCCGTGGCTGACCACGGACTTGCCGTCCTCGTGGACCTCCATCATCAGCTTCTCGGCCTTCTTCTTGGAGTAGCCGAAGTACTTCTGGAAGACGTAGGTCACGTAGGACATCAGGTTGACAGGGTCGTTCCAGACGATCGTCACCCACGGCTTCGCGGTCTGGGCGATCTCGTCGGGGGTGCGGGTCGGCTCGACCTCGACGGGCGCGCTCACGTGGCCCATGTTGGCACACTGATCCGCGTGACCGACTCGACGGTGCTGCTGACCGACCACTACGAGCTGACCATGCTCCAGGCCGCCCTGCGCTCCGGCGCCGCGCACCGGCGCTCGGTCTTCGAGCTCTTTCCCCGGCGGCTGCCCGAGGGCCGTCGGTACGGCGTCGTCGCGGGCGTCGGCCGGGCGCTCGACGCGATCGAGGCCTTCCGCTTCGACGACGCCGCCCTGGCGGCGCTCGAGGACGTCGTCGACGGCCCGACCCTCGAGTGGCTGGCGTCCTACCGCTTCTCCGGCGACGTGTGGGGCTACGCCGAGGGCGAGGCGTACTTCCCCTACTCGCCGCTCCTGATCGTGGAGTCGACCTTCGCCGAGGCGGTGCTGCTCGAGACGCTGCTGCTCTCGATCTACAACCACGACTCCGCCGTGGCGTCGGCCGCCTCGCGGATGACGCTCGCCGCCGGCGACCGGCCGTGCATCGAGATGGGCTCGCGTCGCACGCACGAGGAGGCGGCGGTCGCCGCGGCCCGCGCGGCGTACGTCGCGGGGTTCGCCGCCAGCTCCAACCTGGCGGCCCGGCAGCGGTACGGCGTGCCGACGACCGGCACCAGCGCGCACAGCTTCACCCTCCTGCACGACACCGAGGCGGACGCGTTCCGCGCCCAGGTCGCCTCGCTCGGCGCCGGGACGACCTTGCTGGTCGACACCTACGACGTCGCCGAGGCCGTGCGGGTGGCGGTCGAGGTCGCCGGGCCCGAACTCGGCGCAGTGCGGCTCGACTCCGGCGACCTCGCGGCGCTGGCGACCGCGGTGCGCGCGCAGCTCGACTCGCTGGGAGCGACGAGCACCCGGATCATCGTGACGAGCGACCTCGACGAGCACGCGATCGCGGCGCTCGCCGCCGCGCCGGTGGACGGGTACGGCGTCGGCACCGAGCTGGTGACGGGCAGCGGGCACCCGACCTGCGGGTTCGTCTACAAGCTGGTGGCGCGCGCCGACGACGCCGGCGAGATGGTCTCGGTCGCCAAGCGCAGCGTCGACAAGGCATCGGTCGGCGGCCGGAAGTACGCGCTGCGCCGCCGCAGCTCCGGCGGGGTCGCGGAGGCCGAGGTGATCGGGATCGGCCACCGGCCCGACGACGACGGCGACGACCGGTCGCTGCTGGTGCCGCTGGTCGAGTCCGGCGAGGTCGTCGGGCGGGAGCCGCTCGACGACGCGCGGGAGCGGCACGCCGCCTCGCGGTCCGAGCTGCCGATCGCGGTCCAGCAGATGTCGCGCGGCGAGCCGGCCATCCCGACCGTCCACGAGTGACCGGTAGCCTCCGACCATGAAGCGCGCGCTGGTCGTCGTCGACGTGCAGAACGACTTCTGCGAGGGCGGGTCGCTGCCGGTCGCCGGCGGGGCACGGGTGGCCGCCGACATCGGCGAGCTGCTGCACCTGTGGTCCGCGCACGGCCCGGAGGCTCCGGCGTACGAGCACGTCGTCGCGACCAAGGACCACCACATCGCGCCGGGCGAGCACTGGGCCGCGGAGCCCGACTTCGTCGACTCGTGGCCGGTGCACTGCAAGGTCGGCACCGACGGGGAGGCGTTCCACCCCAACCTGGACCCGCAGCCCTTCGACGCGATCTTCCTCAAGGGCGAGCACGCGGCCGCGTACTCCGGCTTCGAGGGCCGCACGGTCGACGGGTCCGGCCTCACGGACTGGCTGCGCGCGCACGGGGTGACCGCGGTGGACGTGTGCGGGATCGCGACCGACCACTGCGTGCGGGCGACGGCGCTGGACGCCGTGGCGGCCGGCTTCGAGACGCGGGTGCTGCTCGACCTGTGCGCCGGGGTCGCGCCCGACACGACCGGGGCGGCCGTCGCGGAGATGCAGGCAGCAGGGGTCCGCCTTGCCTGACCTGGAGCGGTCGCTCTCCGACGGCGTCCTGACACTGACGCTCAACCGCCCCGACGTCTTCAACGCGATGAGCGACGAGATGTCCGACGGCCTGGCCTCCGCCCTCGAGTCGGCACCCTCCGACGCCGCCGTGCGAGCGGTCGTCATCACGGGCGCCGGCCCCGCCTTCAGCGCCGGCGCCGACATCTCCGGCGAGGACGCGCACGAGCGCTTCGACGTCCGCGCCCTCGACCGCGCCAACCGGATGGTGCGGGCGGTGACCGGGTGCGACAAGCCGGTGCTGGCGGCCGTCAACGGCGTCGCCGCAGGCGTGGGCTGCTCGGTCGCCCTCGCGTGCGACCTGGTGGTGGCGGCGTCCTCGACGTCGTTCCTGCTGGCCTTCGCCCGGATCGGCCTGATGCCCGACGGCGGGGCGTCGTACACGGTCGCGGCGTCGATCGGCCGGGCCCGCGCGATGCGGATGGCGCTGCTCGCCGAGCCACTCTCGGCCGCCGACGCCTACGACGCCGGTCTGGTGTCGCACGTGGTGCCCGACGACGCCTTCGGCGACACGGTCGCCGCGCTGGCCCGCCGGCTCTCCTCCGGTCCCCCGCTCGGGTTCGCGGCCACCAAGAAGGCGATCAACCTCGCGACCCTGTCCGGCCTCGACGACGCCCTCGAGCGCGAGCGCACCGGTCAGACCATCCTGCTCCGCACCGCCGACGTCGCCGAGGGGATGCGCGCCTTCAGCGAGCGCCGCCGCCCGGTGTTCCGCGGCGAGTAGGTGGTTCGTCGCACCTGACCTGAGCGTCGTCAACGGGTCGCGCAGACGACGCTGGGGTCAGGTGCGACGTCAACACCAGCGCTCGGCGAGGGCCCGGATGACGGTGAGGTTGCGGTTGGTGGCGACGCCGAGCGCCTTCTCGATGACCGCGTTGGTCAGCTTGGCCTCGTGGTAGTTCGCGCCGAGGAGCAGGTGCACGGCCCGGCCGCCGACCTTGGCGACCTCCTCGGCCGACGACCGCTCCTCGATCGCCCGGACCGCCGCGGCGGTCGGCGCCTGCTTGAGCAGCGAGACGTAGTGCCGGCCGTCGTGGCCGTCCGCGAAGCGCTCGGCGTCCTCGGCGATCGCGCGGAGCTCGGCCTGGGTGAAGACGATCGTCGGCACCTCGAAGCCGGCCTCGTCGAGGTACGCCGCCTCGAGCGCCGCCTCGATCTTGGCCCGCGACCGCAGCGAGGTCGCGAAGCGGACGTTGCCGGTGTTGATGTAGGTCTCGACGTCGGTGAAGCCGGCCGCCTCGGTGGCGCGGACGATCGCCGCCTTGGCGAACTTGCGCCGCGCGCCCAGGTTGATCGCCCTCAGGAACCCGATGTAGGTCGCCACCCGGCGATCATGCCAGCCCTCAGGCGACCAGCATCGACCTGCGCCACAGGGCGCGCTGGTGGGCGGGGATCATGCCGAGCTCGTCGAGGTAGGAGGTGACCCGCTCCCCCATCCAGCGCAGCGTCTCGCGGTAGTGCGGGTTGGCCAGCGCCGCCCTCCGCGCCTCGCGCGGGTCGAGCCCCACGGCCCGGTAGACCTCCGGGTTGACCAGCGCCCGCGCGACCATGAAGGAGTTCGTCGCCAGCGCCGCCTGGTGCCAGGCCAGCGCCGGTCGGCTCAGCCGCGGCAGCATGCCCTCGACCTCGTCGCGCGCGAACGTCATGTGCCGCGCCTCCTCCAGCACGTGCACGCGGCACACCATCCGCACCAGCGGCTGCACCCGCTCGTCCTTGATCAGCTCGCGCTGCCAGCGGTCGAGGATCTCCTCGGCCACCAGGATCGTCGCGTACGCCGAGGCGCCCACGCCGAGCGTCTTCATCAGCCGGCCGAGCCGGTGGACGTACGCCGGGGGTCCGTACGCCGGGGCGCCGACCTTGTCGATCGCCTTGCCGAACATCAGCGAGTGCCGGCACTCGTCGGCGACCTCGGTCAGCGCGTAGTGCATGCGCGGGCGCCGCGGGTCGGCGTCGTAGAGGTCGCGCACCATCATCTGCATCAGGATCAGCTCGAACCAGACGCCGACGCTCGAGATGCTCGCGACCTCGTGCTTGGACAGCTCGATCCGCTGCTCCTCGGAGAGCCGGTCCCACAGGTCGGTGCCGTAGAGCGAGATCCGCTCGGGCTGCATGTACCAGAGCCCGTCGACCAGCGGGGCGTCCCAGTCGAGGTCCACCTCCGGGTCGTAGCTCTGCTTCGCGCTGGACTTCAGCAAGCGGTCGGTCACCGTCATCAGGCCTCCGAGTTGTCTGTTACCAACGGTAACGGTTACCGCTAGACTGACCCACATGCCACGTCAGGTCAAGGGCAGGGACACGGGCAGGGACGGCCGCTCGGCCCGGTGGGACGCCCACCGCGAGGAGCGGCGTACCGAGCTCGTGCTCGCCGCCGTCGCCGCCATCGACACGATCGGGCCGACGGCCGGGATCTCGGAGATCGCGCGCGCCGCCGGCGTCAGCAAGCCGGTGCTCTACCGCTACTTCGACAGCCAGGACGACCTGTACGCCGCGGTCGGCCGCTGGGGCGCCGAGGAGGTGATGGGCCGCCTGCTGCCCGCCATCCTCGTCGACGCGCCGGTCCGCGAGCGGGTCGAGCGCGGGGTCGAGGCCTACCTCGCGACCATCGAGGAGCACCCCCGGGTCTTCCTGCTGCTGGTCCGGCACCGCGCGGTCGCGAGCGACCCGCTCGCCGACGGCAAGGCCGCGATCGCGGCCGCGTTCGCCCGGGTGCTCGGCGACACGATGCGCGAGCTCGGCGTCGACACCGGCGGCGCCGAGCCGTGGGCGCAGGCGATGGTCGGCATGGGCCTGTCCATCGGCGAGTGGTGGCTGGAGCGGCAGACCATGAGCCGCGCGGCGGTCGGCGCCTACCTGACGTCCTTCATCTGGCACGCGTTCGCGGGCACCGCCGACGAGCTCGGCGTCCCGCTCGAGGAGGAGCGATGAGCAAGCACGAGCCCCACGAGGAGTACGCCGGTCCCGCCACCATCGCGGCCGGCGACACGATCGTCGAGGTGGAGGCCGACCTGCGCGGCCGGTTCGAGCCGATCGACGGCCGCTTCCACTGGTACGGCCGGCTGTCCGCGAGCCCCGCGCTCGACGAGCTCGGCTCCGGCGCCACCGTCTCGGTGACCACCGAGCACGGCTCGGCGCAGGGCCGGCTGAGCGACGTCGACCCGTGGGGACGCCTCCGCCTGACCGGCCTCGGCAGACCCCCGTTCTGATTACATAGGTTTCCTATGTAATAATCGAGGCGTGCCCGAATCCACCCCCGCCGACGTCGAGCTCGCCAGCGACCTCGTCGTGCACGCCGCGCGCCTCGTGCGCGCCGTACGCCGGGAGCTCGAGCTGCCCGCCCAGGTGCGGATCGTGTCGCTGCTCGACGAGCAGGGCCCGGTCGGCATCAGCCGGCTCGCCGAGCTCGACCGGTGCTCGCAGCCGACGATGTCGAGCGCCGTCGCGCAGCTCGTCGAGCAGGGCTGGGCCACCAAGGCACCGAACCCCGACGACGCCCGGAGCACGGTCGTGACCCTCACCGACGCGGGTCGCACCGAGCTCCGCCGGGTGCGCCGCCGGCACGGCGAACGGGTCGCCGAGCTCGTCGCCGCTCATCCCGACCTCGACACCGAGGACCTCGCCACGGCCGTCGCCGTGCTCCGGGGGATCCTCCAGGAAGGCAACGACACGTGACATCTCTCCTCAAGCAACCGCGCGCCGTCTGGGCGGTCGCGTTCGCCTGCGTGATCGCGTTCATGGGCATCGGCCTGGTCGACCCGATCCTCAAGGAGATCGCGGTCCAGCTCGAGGCGACGCCGAGCCAGGTCTCGCTCCTCTTCACCAGCTACATGGCGATCATGGGCATCGCGATGCTCGTGACCGGCGTGGTCTCCAGCCGGATCGGACCGAAGCGGACGCTGCTCATCGGCCTGGTGCTGATCATCGTCTTCGCCGGCCTCGCCGGCCTGTCCGACAGCGTGCAGGCGGTCATCGGCTTCCGCGCCGGCTGGGGCCTGGGCAACGCGCTCTTCGTCGCGACCGCCCTGGCGACGATCGTCAGCTCGTCGAAGGGGTCGGTCGCGCAGGCGATCATCCTCTTCGAGGCCGCGCTCGGCCTCGGCATCGCGTCCGGCCCGCTCGTCGGCGGGCTGCTCGGCGAGCACTCGTGGCGCGGGCCGTTCTTCGGCGTCTCCGTGCTGATGACGATCGCGCTCATCGCGACCGCGATCTTCCTGCCGGCGACGCCGCCGACCGGACGTCGTACGTCGCTCGCCGACCCGTTCCGCGCGCTGCGCCACCCCGCGCTGCTGCTGCTCGCCCTGGTCGCGATCTGCTACAACCTGGGCTTCTTCACGCTGATGGCGGCCGGTCCCTTCGCGCTGCCGAGCTTCGACATCATGCAGATCGGCTGGACGTTCTTCGGCTGGGGCGTGCTGCTCGCGCTCACCTCGGTGCTGGTCGCGCCGTGGCTGCAGCGGCTCTTCGGCACGCTGCCGACGCTGCTCACGATGCTCACCCTCTTCGGGCTCGACCTGGTCGCGATGGCCGTCTTCACCGAGCACGAGGCGGCGATCGCCACCTGCATCGTCGTGGCCGGCGCCTTCCTCGGCGTCATCAACACCCTGGTCACCGAGGCCGTCATGGGTGCCGCTCCGGTCGAGCGGCCGGTCGCGTCCGCGGCGTACTCCTTCGTGCGGTTCACCGGCGGCGCCGTCGGGCCGTACGTCGCGCTCAAGCTCGCCGAGCACGTCGGCGTGCACGCGCCGTTCTGGTTCGGCGCGATCGCTGTCGGCGTGGGCGTGGTCATCCTGGCCCTCGGTGCCGTGACGATCGGCCGCGCGCTGCGCTCCGCACCGTCCGCGCACTCACCGGCTGAGGCCGAGGCGGAGCTGGTCGGCGACCTGGCCTGACACACTCGGGTCATGCCGGAGACCGTGATCACCGTCCAGGGCAGCTACGACGCCTTCCACCCCGCGGAGCGGGCGACGGTGACCGTGGCCGTGGGCTTCGAGGGGCCCGACCAGGCGCCGGTCGTCGCCCGGACCACGCAGGGCACGGCCGCGCTGGTCGCCGGCATCGTCGACCGGCACGACCCCGAGCGCGGGCCGGTGACCTGGTGGGCGAGCGACCGGATCCGGGTGTGGTCGCAACGGCCCTTCAACGACAAGGGCGACCAGCGGCCGCTCGTCCACCACGCGCTCACGAGCACGCGGGCGAAGTTCCGCGACTTCGAGGAGCTCGCCCGGTGGGTGGAGCGGGCCGCGACCTACCCCGGCGTCCGCGTCGACGGCATCGAGTGGGCGCTGACCGAGGCGACGCAGGCGGCCGCCGTGGGCGACGTCCGCGCCCGAGCGGTCGAGGAGGCGCGCACCAAGGCCGCGGCGTACGCCGCGGCGCTCGGCCTGACCGAGTTGCGGTGCGTGGCTCTCGCCGACCCGGGGATGCTCGGCGACCAGGTGCACGGCGGTGGTGGCGCGGGGCCGGTGGCGTACGCGCGGGCCGGCGGAGGCGAGGCCGCGGGCGGGCTGGTGCTGACCCCCGAGGACATCGCGGTCTCGGCGACCGTCGACGCCCGCTTCCTCGCCTCCTGAGCTCAGAGGTTGCCGCGGCGCTCCTGCTCGCGCTCGATGGCCTCGAAGAGCGCCTTGAAGTTGCCCTTGCCGAAGCCCAGCGAGCCGTGCCGCTCGATGAACTCGTAGAAGACCGTCGGCCGGTCGCCCATCGGCTTGGTGAAGATCTGCAGGAGGTAGCCGTCCTCGTCGCGGTCGACGAGGATCTTGCGCTTCTTCAGCTCCTCGATCGGCACCCGCACCTCGCCGATCCGGGCGCGCAGCTCGGGGTCGTCGTAGTAGGAGTCCGGGGTGTCGAGGAACTCGATGCCGTTGTCGCGCAGGATGTCGACGCTGCGCAGGATGTCGTTGGTGGCGAGCGCGATGTGCTGGCACCCGGCGCCGTCGTAGAACTCGAGGTACTCGTCGATCTGCGACTTCTTCTTCGCGATCGCCGGCTCGTTGAGCGGGAACTTGACCCGGTGGTTGCCGCTCGCGACGACCTTCGACATCAGCGCGGAGTAGTCGGTGGCGATGTCGTCGCCGATGAACTCCGCCATGTTCGTGAAGCCGAGGACCTTGTTGTAGAAGGTCACCCACTCGTCCATCCGGCCGAGCTCGACGTTGCCGACGCAGTGGTCGACGGCCTGGAAGAGACGCTTCGGGTGGCCCTCGCGGCGGGCCACCTTCGTGGTCGCGGCGACGTATCCGGGCAGGTAGGGCCCGTCGTACTTCGAGCGGTCGACCAGGGTGTGGAGGGTCTCGCCGTACGTCGCGATCGACGCGCGGCGGACGGTGCCGTGCTCGTCGGTCATGTCGTAGGGCTCGTCGACGATCTCGGCCCCCATCGCCCGCGCGTGCTCGATGCACTTGTCGACATCGGGCACCTCGAGCACGAGGTCGACGACGCCATCGCCGTGCTTGCGATGGTGGTCGAGCACGGGGCTGTCCGGGGTGACGCCGCCGACGAAGACGAACCGCGCACTGCCCGAGCGCAGCACGTAGGCCTTCGAGTCGCGGCAGCCGTTCTCCGGGCCGCGGTAGGCCTCGAGTTCCATGCCGAGCGCGAGCTGGTAGAAGGTCGCCGTCTGGGTGGCGTTGCCGACCACGAAGCACACGGCGTCCAGCGCGATGACCGGGAAAGGGTCGTTGGCGGCGTCGTACTCCACGAGCCCGACCAGCTCCTTGAGCTGTTCGAGGGTGAGGTCGGCCTTGAGCTCGTCAGGGGTCAGCGTCATGGGCGAAGCCTCCCTGTGCTCGACATTGTGTGCAACAGTACGTGGATTCGTTGTGCAACTTGCTCAGCGCTGGGAGGCGGGATGGACGACCTGGACGGCAGGTTGATCGACCTGTTCGCCACCGACCCGCGGGTGGGGGTGCTCGAGGCGTCCCGCCGGCTCGGGGTCGCCCGCGGCACCGTGCAGGCGCGGCTCGACAAGCTCGCCGCCAGCGGGGTGATCACCGGCTGGGGGCCGGACCTCTCCCCCGAGGCCCTCGGCTACCCGGTGACCGCGTTCCTGACCCTGGAGATCCGGCAGGAGCCGGCCGCGGGCGGCGGCCACGACACCGTCGCCGCCCACCTCGCCGAGATCCCCGAGGTGCTCGAGGCGCACACGATCACCGGCGCCGGCGACATGTGGGCGCGCGTGGTCGCCCGCTCCAACACCGACCTCCAGCGGGTGATCGACCGGGTGCTGGAGAACCCCGCCATCGTGCGCTCCTCCACGGTGATCGCGCTCGCCACGCAGGTGCCGTACCGGGTACGGCCGCTGGCGCAGGAGACCGTGCAGCACGGCTGAGCTGCTGGGCGACTCGACCTACGCCGACGCGAGGCGGCTCGCGAGGTCGGCGGCGGCGCGCTGCACCTGCGGCCCGGCGGCCGCCTCGTCGAGCCCCGAGTCCAGGGTGACGATGCCGACGCTCGCCTCGAGCCCGGGCACGTCGCGCACCGGCGCGGCCAGGCCGCGGGCGCCGCTCTGCAGCTCACCGACGGTCACGACGTACGGCGTGGGGTCGGCGGCCCGACCGAGGAGGATCGCGCGCCCGGCGGCGCCCTGCGCGAGCGGGTGGCGCGAGCCGACCCGGTAGCCGACGTGGAAGTCAGTCCACGACGGCTCGACGACGACCAGCGCGAGCGCCTCCTCACCGTCCGCGACCGTCAGGTGCGCGGTGCAGCCGACCGCCTCGGCGAGGTGCCGCAGCACCGGCGTGGCGACCTCGCGCAGCACCGGCTGCACCGACGCCCCGAGGCGGAGCACGCCGAGGCCGACGCGGAGCCGCCCCCGCGCGTCGCGGCGTACCAACGCGTGCCGCTCGAGGGTGCCGACCAGGCGGTGAACGACGGTGCGGTTGACCTCGAGCCGGGCGGCCAGCTCGGTCATCGTCAGCCCGTCGGGCGTCGCGGCGAGCACGTCGAGGACGCGCAGTCCGCGGTCCAGGGTCTGGGAGATCTCACCGGCCACGTCCTGAGCCTAGAGAAGCCTAGGACGACCTGCGGGTCGCCCACTCCCGGATCCGGTCGATCCGGGCGTGCAGCTGCTCGGCCGTGGCGACGGCCGCGGCCGGGCCGCCGCACTCCTTGCGCAGCGCGGCGTGGGTGATCCCGTGCGCCTGGCCGGTCCGGTGGTGCCAGGCGGCGACCAGGCCGTTGAGCTCGCGGCGCAGCACGGCGAGCTGCTCGTGCGCCGAGACCTCGGCGACCGTGTCGGGCTCGGGTGAGCGGCGGGTGCTCCGCTGCTTCTTGGCCCGCTCGCTCTGCCGCGTCTGCAGCAGCTCGCGGACCTGGTCGGGCTCGAGCAGGCCCGGGATGCCGAGGAAGTCCATCTCCTCCTCCGACCCGACGTGCACCTCGCCCGCGTGGCCGAACTCGCCACCGTCGTAGAGCACCCGGTCGAAGCGTGCCTCCGAGCCGATCGCCTCGAAGGATCCGAGCAGGTCGTCGGAGGCGGCGTCGCTCGCGTTGGCCTGGTCGAGCAGCTCCTGCTCGGCCGCGAAGATGTCGCCCTCGTCGTTGACCCTGCGCTTCAGCACGTGGTCGCGCTGGACCTCCATCTCGGAGGCGAAGCCGAGCAGGTTCGGCACCGACGGCAGGAAGACCGACGCGGTCTCGCCGCGGGTCCGGGCGCGCACGAAGCGGCCGACGGCCTGGGCGAAGAACAGTGGCGTCGAGGTGGTCGTGGCGTAGACGCCGACGGCGAGCCGCGGGACGTCGACGCCCTCGGACACCATCCGCACGGCGACCATCCAGCGCTGGTCGCCCTCGCTGAAGGCCGAGATCTTCTTCGACGCCGCCTTCTCGTCGGACAGCACGACGGTCGCGGGCTCGCCGGCGATCTGGCGCAGCAGCTTGGCGTACGCGCGAGCCGAGTCCTGATCGGTCGCGATCACCAGGCCACCCGCGTCGGGGACGTGCCGGCGCACCTCGTCGAGGCGCATGTCGGCCGCGGTGAGCACCGACGGCATCCACGACCCCTTCGGGTCGAGCGCAGTGCGCAGCGCCTGGGAGGTCATGTCCTTGGTGAGCGGCTCGCCCAGCCGGGCGGTGATCTCGTCGCCGGCCCGGGTGCGCCACTGCATGTCGCCGGAGTAGGCCAGGAAGAGCACCGGGCGGACGACGTGATCGGCCAGCGCGTGCGCGTAGCCGTACGCGTAGTCGGCCACCGACGTCGGCGTGCCGTCGTCGCCCGGCGCGTAGGTGACGAACGGGATCGGGTTGATGTCCGAGCGGAACGGCGTACCGGTCAGCGCCAGGCGCCGGGCTGCCGGCTCGAACGCCTCGCGGACGCCCTCGCCCCACGACAGCGCGTCACCGGCGTGGTGGACCTCGTCGAGGATCACCAGGGTCTTGAAGCGCTCCGTGCGGATCCGCATCGCGAGCGGGTTGACGGCCACGCCGGCGTAGGTGACCGCGACGCCGACGAAGTCCTGCGAGGTCTTGCCCTTGCCCGCCGAGTACGTCGGGTCGATCGGGATGCCGGCGCGGGCGGCCGCCTCGGCCCACTGGAGCTTGAGGTGCTCGGTCGGCGCCACGATCGTGATCCGGTCGACCATCCGTCGGCCGAGGAGCTCGGCCGCGACCGAGAGGGCGAACGTCGTCTTGCCGGCACCGGGCGTGGCGACCGCGAGGAAGTCGCGCGGGCTGGTGTCGAAGTACTTCTTCATCGCAGCGGCCTGCCAGGCGCGCAGGGAGGGCGCGGTGCCCCAGGCGGCGCGCTCAGGCCACGCGGGGCTGAGCACGTTCGGCTGGGGGGCGGCCTCGGGCCGGCCCGTCACTCGGCGGGACCGCTGCTGTTGCCGCCGTCTTCGCGCAGCGACTCCCAGACTTCCTTGCACTCCGGGCAGACCGGGAACTTCTCCGGCGCGCGGCTCGGCACCCAGACCTTCCCGCAGAGGGCGACGACCGGGGTGCCCATCACCATCGCCTCGGTGAGCTTGTCCTTCTCGACGTAGTGGGAGAAGCGCTCGTGGTCACCCTCGTCGGTCGGGACGGTACGGCGGTCCTCACGGACGTCCGTGTCTGTCGAGAAGCCGATGGTGGTCACGAACGACAAGCCTACGTCACTGCGGGACCCGTCTGGGATCGTCGGTGGCGTGCCAGCCGTCCACCTCGGCACGCGCCCAGGCGGCCCACGTGATCGTGGTCCGCTCCTGGTCCTGCTGGAGCCGCATCGCGAGCTCGCTGATGTGCCGTCGCTGCGGGAAGGGGTAGGCGCCCTGCTCCATCGCGGTGAGCTGGGCGAGACGTCCGCGGGCGCCCTCCTCCATCGCGGCGAGCGTCGCGCGCAGGGCGTCGAGGTCGCCGCCGTCGGCGAAGAAGACCCGGACCATGGCCTCGTCCTCGCGGCTCGGCGGCGCCGACGGCTCGGCGAGCCAGGCGCGCAGGGCGGCGCGGCCCGCGGGGGTGATCTCGTAGACGGTCCGCTTGCGACGGCCGGTGAACTCCTCGCGCGCCGTCGCGTACCCCGCGGCGACCAGCCGCTTGGGCTCGTCGTACAGCTTGCGCTCGGTGCGCGGCCAGAACCAGCTGAGGCTGCGCCGCACCTGCTGCGCCAGCTCGTACGTCGTCCAGGGCTGCAGCGCCAGCAGGCCGAGCAGCGCGTAGCTGGTGGTCGTCATGCCGCGCATCTTGACACACTGACCTGGGCAGTATCTACTACTGGGCGGAGATACTGCACAAGGCAGTATCGGACGAGGGAGCCCCCGATGAACCCCACGCACGACCTCCCGTCCCGCCGGCAGCTCGACGAGGCCTGGCGCCGCGTCGCGGCCGCCCTGCACACCCGGCACCGGCCGACCCGGCGCCCGCTGACCTGGCTCGCCGTCTCCGAGGAGCGGTCGTGCTCCCGGGACTGACGCCGCGGCACGAGCCGCCGCGCCTGCTGCTCGCTGTCGCCCACCCGGACGACGAGACGTTCGGCTGCGGGTCGCTGCTGCTCGCCGCCGCGGCCGCCGGCTGGGCGACCACGGTCGTCTGCGCGACCCGCGGCGAGGCCGGGGAGCCGGCGCCGGGCGTCGACCTCGACGGCCGCTCGCTCGCCGAGGTGCGCGAGGAGGAGCTGCGCGAGGCGGCGGGCCTGCTCGGCGTCGCCCGGCTGGAGCTGCTGGACTTCGCCGACTCCGGCATGTCCGAGGGGCCGCCGGCCGGGTCGCTGTGCGCGGCCGACCCGGCCACCGTGGCCGCCGCGCTGCGCGCCGTCGCCGACGAGGTGGATCCCGACGTCGTGGTCAGCCTCGACGCCGCCGACGGCCACCGCGACCACGCCCGGATCCGCGACGCGGCGGTGGGCGTCGCGGGCGAGCGCGGCGTCCCCGCCTACCTGCAGGCGCTCCCCCGCAGCCTGATGGACCGCTGGGTCGCCCACATGGTCGAGGCGCGGCCGGACATGGAGCACCTGAGGTACGCCGACCTGGGCACCCCCGACGACGAGATCGCCGTGGTGCTCGACACGGCCACGCACCTGGGAGCGCGCGAGCGCGCCATCGCGGCGCACGCCTCGCAGACCTCGCCCTTCGACGGGCTGCCCGACGACCTGCGCCGCGCGTTCCTGACCCGGGAGCACCTGGTGCGGGGGTAGGGCTAGTTGAGCTCCGGGTCGAACGGCCGGGTGGAGTGCCAGGCGAGCTCGCCGGGCTGGCGGCGCAGCACGTCACGCCACAGGTCCGCGGTGTCGATCCGGAAGGGGTCGGAGGGCTCGACCGGGACGACGTACCAGCTGCCCTCCTCGATCTCGCCGTCGAGCTGCGCGGCGCCCCATCCGGCGTACCCGGCGAAGATCCGCAGCCCGTCGAGGCTGCCCTCGATCAGCTCGACCGGGGTGTCGAGGTCGACGAGGCCGAGCCGCCCGTCGACGGCCCCGTCGACGGCGCGGAAGCCGACGGGCACGTCGTCGGGGTCGCGCAGCAGCGCGACGGCGAGAGCGCCGTCCGTGCCCACCGGGCCGCCGTGGAAGAGCACCTCGGGGTCGGCCACGACGTCACCCCAGCTCTCGAGCACCTCGCCCACGGGGACGCCGGACGGGCGGTTGAGCACGACGCCCAGCGCGCCGTCGTCGTCGGCGTCGAGGAGCAGCACGACCGAGTCGATGAAGTTGGGATCCACGAGCGCGGGCGTCGCCACCAGCAGCATCCCGGGGCGCGCCTCGCTCATGGCCCCATCATCACGCATCCGCGGCGGATGGTCAGGCGGCGACCGCCGCCTCCAGCCGTGCGCGCTCCACGATCACGGCGCCGGCGCGGGCGGCCGCATCGCCCGGCCCGCTGGCCAGGCCGGCCATCATCGCGAGCAGAGCGTGCTCCTTGGTGCGCGCCTTGGCCAGCGCGTCCGCGACCGCAGCGCTGCGCGGTGCCGCGTGCTCGCGGTCCAGGATCGCCCGGATGCCGGGCAGGTCGGCGGCCGCGGTCTGCCAGGCCGTGACGACCGCGGCCTCGAGGTCCATCGGCTGGCCCATCAGCTCGCGCTCGATCCGGCCGGCGAGGCGGGTGTGCCACCGCAGCTGGAGGGCGCCGAGCAGGGCGAGCTCGTCGGCGAAGGTCTGCGCGACGCCGGGCACCTCCGTCGGGAGGTGGCCGTCGCGGCGACGGTCGGCGCTGGCGATCACGTCGCGGAGGATCTCCCCGCGGCGGTGGAAGGACGTCCAGATCATGGGTTCTCCTTCGGGGACGTTGTACATACCAACGGTACGTACTCACGGTATGTCACATACCGAGAGTCGGACAAGGCGCCGGGCGGTGACGCGGCTCACCCGTACCGCGGGTCCGTACCGACGGTCGGTACTAGAGTCCGGTGACCATGAGCAAGCCGTCGGTCGCGAAGCTGGTCCCGCGCGTGCCCAGCCGTCGCCAGCAGTACTCCGCCGCGACCAAGCGCACGCTGGTCGACGTGGCCGAGGACCTGTTCACCGAGAACGGGTACGCCGCGACCTCCCTGGACACCATCGTGGCCGGGGCCGACGTCACGAAGGGCGCGCTCTACCACCACTTCAGTGGCAAGCAGGCCCTCTTCGAAGCGGTCTTCGAGCGGGTCGAGGACGACGCCGCGCGTGCGATCCACCAGGCCCTCAAGGGCCACCGGGACCCGTGGGAGAAGGCGACCGCGGGGTTGCGCGCGTTCCTGACCGTCGTGCAGGAGCCGCGCTACCGCCGGATCGTGATCCAGGAGGGCCCGGCCGTGCTCGGCTACGAGCGCTACCGGGAGCAGGAGGAGCGCTCGACGTTCGCGAACGTCCTGGAGATCGTGCGCTCGGTGCTCAGCGCTGGCGAGTGGGAGCTCGAGGAGGACCTGCAGCAGACGTTCGCCCGGATCTTCTTCGGGGCGATGTCCTCGGCCGGCGAGTCGGTCTCCGACGCCCCCGACCCGGTCGCCGCGGCCGCCAACGTGGAGACCGCGATCGGCTTCATCCTCTCCGGCTTCCGCGCGCTCGCCGAGGGCGGAGCCGAGATCCCGGCCGCCCGGCCCAGCGAGGCGGGGCCGACCGGGTCCTGAGGATCAGCGCTTGGTGAAGGTGACGTTGCCGTTCTGGGCCGGCACCAGCTCGAGCCAGGTACGTCCGGCGGGCACGGTGAGGTCTCCAGCCTTGGTCGACAGCTTGATCGGGGCGTCGAGGTCCGACTTCGACCAGGTGCCGCGCACCAGCTTGCCGCCGTGGAAGACCATCGCCTGGCCCTGACCGATCAGCTTGGTCTCGGGCACGGGGTTGCCGGCCGGGTCGCGGTAGCCGGCGTCGCCGACCTGCACGCGCAGCACCAGCACGGTGTCGGCCGGGAAGTGGTCTCCCTCGGCGGCGTAGGAGTTCTCGTTGTTGTAGTGCTGGCCGTCGTAGGTCCAGTTCGTGGTGTGCCCGCCGCCGAAGGAGGCCGCGATCTTCGTGGCCTTCTGGCCGCCCGGGAAGTCCTCCTCGGTGCCCCACGGCAGGTAGTCGTCCGGCCGGGCCGGGTCCTGCTCGGCGGCCTGGGCGACCTTCGTCAGGTCGGCGAAGACGTTGTACGGCGCGCTGCGGCTGGTGTCGCGGTAGAGCCCCTGCGATCCCTCGGGGTAGAAGGTGATGCCGGCGCCGTTGATGCGCTTGATCGTCGGCGCGGCCGCGCCGCTGGTGACGACCGAGGCGTCGACCGGCGAGACGATGCCGATGTCGCTGGCCCGCATCGAGCGCACCGGGCCGACCTTCTCGGGCAGCGAGGAGTAGAAGAACGCCGCGAGCCGGGTGAGGCCACCCTCGACGAGCTCCTCGACGACCATGTCGGCCTGGCCGAGGCCCAGCTGCGGCGAGCTCGCGTAGGTGTTGTCGATCTTCGTCACCAGGACCGGGTGGGGCTTCGCCACGTCCTCGCCGCCGGCGGCCTCGAGCCCGGTGAGCGGCCAGGTCGAGACGACCTCCTCGCTGGGCGCGACCTCCTGCGACGCCGGCTTCTGCTTGTCGCTCGACGGGTCGTCTCCCCCGCCGCAGCCGACCAGCAGCAGGCTGGTGACGGCGAGGAGGGCGGTGGTCAGCTGGGCACGGCGCACGAGAACGCTCCGTTCGTGAAACTCATGTGATCTGGTTGACTTCAAGTGTGCAGGCGCGCGTCGGCATCCGTGGGAGGCGCGCCCGAGAACGAGATCGGCCAGGACCGGCCGATTCGGAGGAGTCTCGTCAGCCGAGCTTGGCGCCGCCGTCGACGTACAGCGTCTGGCCGGTGATGTACGACGCCTCGTCGCTGCAGAGGAACGCGGCGGCGGCGGCGATGTCCTCCGGGTAACCGACGCGCTTCACCGGGTTGGCCTCGGCTGCCGCCGCCCGGAACTCCTCGACACCCACGCCGAGCCGCGCGGCCGTGGCGTCGGTCATCTCGGTGGCGATGAAGCCGGGGGCGATCGCGTTGGCGTTGACGCCGTAGCGGCCGAGCTCGATGCCGAGCGTGCGGGTGAGGCCCTGGATGCCCATCTTCGCGGCCGAGTAGTTGGCCTGGCCGCGGTTGCCGAGCGCGGAGACGCTCGAGAGGTTGAGGATCTTGCCGTACTTCTGGGCGACGAAGTGCTTCTGGGCGGCGCGGGTCATCACGAAGGCGCCGCGCAGGTGCACGCCCATGACGAGGTCCCAGTCGTCGTCGGTCATCTTGAAGAGCAGGTTGTCGCGGGTGATGCCGGCGTTGTTGACGAGGATGTGGATCCCACCGAGCTCGGCGACGACCCGCTCGACGGCGGCCTCGCCGGACTCGGTGTCGCTGACGTCGCAGCCGATGCCGATCGCCTTCGCGCCGTCGGTGAGCGGGAGCTTGGCGGCGGCCTCGGCGGCCGAGGACTCGTCGAGGTCGAGGATCGCGACCGACGCGCCCTCCTCGGCGAAGCGGGTGGCGGTGCCGAACCCGATCCCGCGCGCTGCCCCGGTGACGACGGCGACCCGCCCGTCAAAACGACCCATCGCTGCTGCTCCTGCCTCTTGGTGCGACTGACGAGTAGACACCATAGGCGCCGCGGACAGGTCAGTAGCCGGTGGGGCGCCGCTCGCTGTAGGGCAGCACGGCCGCGAAGGCCTCGTCGCGCGGCAGCACGACCAGCCGCCGCTCCTTCCGGGTGGCCGGGTCGAAGCTCGTGAGCGCCGACCGGGGCGCGGCACCGTCGCAGCTGATCGCGTGCTGGAGGATCAGCCGGTCGTCGCGGGCGTCGACCATCAGCACATTGCCGACCGCGTGCGGCACCCGGACCCACGTGATCCGGCCGTCGGCGTGCTGGCGGCCGAGGTAGGTGTAGCCGCACGGTCCCGCGACCTGGACGTAGAGCCGGCCGCCCACCTGACGGGCGTCGAGGTGACCGAGGTCCATCTGCTGCGGGTGGACCCGCCGCGTCAGCGGGCGGTACGTCGAGGCGTCGACGTCGACGAGCCCGAGCGTGGTGGCTCCGCGAGCGCCCACACAGCTGACCACCGCCCGATGGTCGTCCCACCACCGGACGGGCAGGCAGGGGCGCGGCGTCGGGATGCGCGCGGTGACCGAGCCGTCGGCGCTGGAGAGCACCCGGAGCACGCGCTGGTTCCACCGCGCCCCGTGGGTGAGCAGGCCGGTGCCGTCGGGCGTCGGCAGGAAGCTCGCGTCGACGTCGTCGTCGACGACCGCGGCGCTGCCGTCCCAGGCGACCCGGAGCACCGGGGACCGGCCGGTGCGCTCCTGCTCGTAGGTCATGCCGAGCACACCGCTGCCGTCGGGCGCCAGCACCGCGCTGTAGACCCGGGCCGGGAGGAGCAGACGCGTCGTCTCCCCGGTGGCGACGTCGACGCGGATCGCGACCGGCTTCGGGTAGTCCGACATCAGCAGCGCCGTGGCGCCGTCCGGCGACCAGTCGGCGAGCCGGTAGCCCCGCTGGCGGACGTCGAGCGCCTCGGTCCGCGCGCCGTCCGGCGCGACGAGCTCGAGGCGCAGCCGCTTCGCGCGGATGCCCTCCCGCGTGGGCTTGCCCTGCTCGATCGCGGTCAGGTACCACCCGTCACCCGGGGTGGCGCGGGTCGGGGCGGACGTCGCGGGCACGGGCGTCGTGAGCGTCGCGAGGACGACGAGGGCGGCGAGCAGGGTCTTCATGCCCAGGGAGACGCCGGGGGTGCGGAAAAGGTTGCGGCTCACAGCGCGGCCCGCAGCCGGGCGGCGTACTCGGCCGACTCGCCGTCGGCGTACGTCGTGCGCGGCCAGAAGAAGCCGCGCAGGCCGTCGCCCTTCGTGCGGGGTACGACGTGCAGGTGCAGGTGGGCGACGGACTGGCTGACGACGTTGTTCATCGCCACGAAGCTGCCCTGGGCGCCGAGGCCCTCGACGACCGCGGTCGCGAGGCGCTGGGCCGCCGCGAGGAAGGGGTCGCGCAGCGCCGCGGGGAGGTCGGGCAGGGTGACGACGTGCTCGCGTGGCACCAGCAGCACGTGCCCCTTGAAGACCGGCCGCCGGTCGAGGAAGCCCACCAGGTCGGGCTCGTCGAGCACCACGTCGGCGGCGACGTCACCCGCGACGATCTGGCAGAAGACGCACTCCGCAGGCACGACCGACACGCTAGTCGCAGAAGCGTCGGCAGGGCGGCGGCCCGCTGTGCCGGGCGAGCGCCCGCTTGCCGACGCCGACGTAGTCGAAGTGCTGGGTGTCGCCGTTGCCGTAGGTCCAGCGCAGGCCGTGCCGGGCCATCAGCTCCACGACGGCGTGCGAGCGGGACCGCCAGGCGACGAGCGGGTGCGAGTGCCCCTGCCACCAGGTGTTGGGCACGATGCCGCGGGCGGAGCGGTAGGGGTTCTCCCAGGTGTTGACGTCGAGCGCACGGCCCCACGCGTGCGGCGAGCGACGCCCGGGCCGACCCACGACGTCGCGGCAGTTGAACGCCGAGGTGTTGCCGGACGCCATCGAGGCGTAGTCGTCGCCCCCGCGCACCCTGGCGCTCCAGCCGAAGCGGTCCACCCGGTGCATCGCGCGGATCGGCAGCCGCCTGCGGTACATCTCCGCGAGCGCGGCGCCCATGGCGTAGGCCGCGTCGGCGTTGGCGACGAGCTCGCCGCGGCGCGGGTAGCCGTCGTAGTCCCAGTAGTTGACCCGGACCAGCCGCAGCCCCGAGCGGCCGACGGGGCAGCCGCTGTGCCAGGTGACACCGGTCATCTGCGACCACACCCGGTCGCTGACGGCACCGATCCAGAGGTCCGGGCCCTCGCCGGTGGCAGGACCCTGCGGCGGCAGCGAGATCCGGGGGCCGGGTGCCGCCGCCGGCAGCCGGACCGGTGTCCCCGGTGGCCGGTCGTCCAGGCGCAGCACGGCCGAGCGCGCCTTCTCCAACCAGGGCAGCCGCGGCGTCGTGACCCGCCAGCGCGTGTCGGTGCGCGGACTGACCGTCTGCGTCGCCCGGCCGTCGGCGTCGGTCCGCGCCTGCGCGGCCCGTCGCCATCGCCCACCCGGGACCAGGCGCCAGACAGTGACCGTGCCGGCGACCGGTGCGCCGTGGTCGGACGTCCAGCGGAGGGCCAGGCTGACCGGCTGCCCGCCCACGACCGCGCGCGGGCCGTCGAGGGACACCTGGGCGGCGCGGCGCCGGAGCGGCAGCAGGGTCTCGGCGACCGCCCCGTCGTACGTCGCCCGCACGGCGTTGTCGTCGGGCGACCGCGCGACCACCTGGGCGAAGGCGGCCCGCCCGTCGGCACCCGTGGCGACGGTGCCGGCGGGCTGCCAGACGCCGCCGGTGCGCCGCTCGACGGCGACCGCAGCACCCGCGACGGCCGCGCCTCCCGCGTCGGTCACGGTCACGACGACCTGGGTCGTGTCGTCGGCGTGCGCCGGCGCCGCGGTCAGGGTGATCGTGGTACCGCCGGCGGCGGCGCCCGCCGGGGCCAGACCGACGACGAGCGCCAGCAGGCAGCCTGCAGCGACCGTCCGCAACCCGAGTTTCATGCCGGAGATCTTCCCTGGGCTCGCCTGCTCAATCCCGGAGCCACGACCGGGCGGTGACCTGCGCCACTCTCAGGGCCCACTCCCCCGTGCCGATTGCACGCGTACAGACCTGCATTCCCCAGGCGTCGTCACGCATGGCGCCGACCGCTACGAAAGCTGACCCATGAGCTCGCTCGCAGACCTGCCCACGCCCACGGACGGCACGCTCCCTCCGGCCCCGACGACCGGCGCCAAGGGTGGGCTCATCGGGTGGTACGCCAACCTTGCGATCAAGACCAAGATCCTGATGCCGATCGTGGTGGCCTCCGCGGTCGCGCTGCTGATCGGGGCGCTGAGCCTCTGGTCGGGCGCCCAGGCCGCCCAGCGGGCCGACGACCTCTACCAGCGCAACGTCCTCGGTGTCAGCGCACTGAGCGAGATGCACGACGCGATCTCGAGCATCCGCGTCGCCGCCCGTGACGAGGCACTGGCCGTGCACGACGGCGACAAGACCGACAACCAGGAAGCCGTCGAGGACGGGTACGCCGCGTTCGACGCTGCCGCCGCCGACTACGAGACCACGGGTCTCGACGACAAGCGGCGCCTCGAGGTCAAGGCACTCGCCGCGTCCGTGAGCAACTACGTCGACGCCATCGAGACCGTGCTCAGCCCGCTGGCCGCCAACGGTGACACCGTCGACTGGTGGGTGCAGAACGAGACGGCGGCCCAGCCCCTCGCCGACACCATGTTCGAGCAGCTGGACGACCTCACCCAGCGCGAGCAGGCCGAGGCGAAGCAGGCGGCCGACGACGCCCACGGCACGGCCGCCGAGGTGCGGCTGATCACCCTCGTGCTGCTGGTGATCGGCCTCGTCCTCGCCCTGGGTGTCGGCTACCTGGTCGCGAACGCGACCGCGCACCGCGTCGCCCGGGTCCGCGCCGTCGCCGAGGCGCTCGCCGAGGGTGACCTGACGATGCGCGCCGAGCTCGACGCGGCCGACGACGTCGGCACGATGGGCACGGCGCTCGACCTCGCGGCCGCCCACCTCCGCGACCTCGTCGCGGCCGTCGCCTCGTCGGCCAACCACGTCGCCGGTGCGGCCGAGGAGCTGTCGGCGTCCTCGCACGAGATCGCTGCCGGTGCCGAGCAGACCGCCGTCCAGGCCGGCGTCGTCGCCAGTGCCGCCGGCGGCGTGTCCAGCAACGTCGGCACCGTCGCGGTGGGCGCCGACCAGATGGGCGCCTCGATCCGCGAGATCGCCCATTCCGCCAACGAGGCCGCCCGCGTCGCCTCGGGCGCCGTCGCGAGCGTCGAGGCCACCAACGCCACCGTCGGCAAGCTGGGTGCGTCCTCGCAGGAGATCGGCAACGTGGTCAAGGTGATCACCTCAATCGCCGAGCAGACCAACCTCCTCGCGCTCAACGCGACCATCGAGGCGGCGCGTGCCGGTGAGGCCGGCAAGGGCTTCGCGGTCGTGGCCAACGAGGTCAAGGAGCTGGCCCAGGAGACCGCGCGGGCCACCGAGGACATCGCCCGCCGGGTCGAGGCCATCCAGGCCGACACCACCGGCGCGGTCGACGCGATGGCCGAGATCTCCACGGTGATCGGCTCGATCAACGACTACCAGCTGACCATCGCGTCGGCGGTGGAGGAGCAGACCGCGACCACCAACGAGATGTCGCGCAACGTGGCCGAGGCCTCGACCGCATCGGGCGAGATCGCCGCGAACATCAACGGCGTCTCCGCCGCCGCGCAGACCACGACGGCCGCGCTCGCCCATGCGCAGACGGCGATCGGCGAGCTGGCGCAGATGTCCGAGGAGCTGCGCGGCGAGGTCTCCCGCTTCCGGCTCTGACGCCCGGGGGGCACAGCCGGCGATCTCCTCTCCCGGCGATCGCGGCGACGAGGCCGGCACCCGTGATGCCTTGACTTCAAGTTCGCTTGACGTATCAGGCTGAGCTCATGAGCACGCACAGCGCAGATCGCTGGTCGACCCCGGCCAGCATCACCATCGATGACCGAGTCCTTCTCGGCGACACTGGGACCAGTGGCTCGGCGTACCCCGTGGCCCTCTCGGGCCCGCATGTTCACGCGGACTCCGACGATGACTGACTTCGCGCTCCACCTCGTCGTCGAGGACGTACCGGCCGCGGTGGACTTCTACGAGCGTGCCTTGGGTGCGAGCGTGACTCGCCTGCTGCATCTGCCGGACGGATCCATCGCCATCGCCGAGCTGGACATCGACGGCCTGCAGGTAGCGCTGGCCGCGCCAGTGCCAGGGACGACGTCGGCGACACCGCGCTCAACGGCGACCTCCGTGGCCGCCTACCGGTTCGCCGTCCCGGACGCCGACGCGGCGATGGACCGCGCGACGTCGGCCGGCGCTGCGGTGCATGCGCCGGTACGAGACGCCTTCTGGGGCGTGCGGACGGGCGAGGTCCTGGATCCATCGGGCCACCGGTGGGCGTTCGACCAGCGCACGCGCGAGGTTCCGGTGGAGGAGATCGAGGCGCAACTCGCCCGCATGCTCGACGGCGCCTGAGGGAGGCCGCATCATGACCCGCCGCCCGATACGGGCAGCGAGCCACGACCGGCTCGCGGACGAGCCTTCCGAGCAGGTGGCGTGAATTTCACCCAGCCTCACTTGGTAATGACTCAGTGCCCGCGGAAGCCTGCCGACGACCTCACCCCCACAGGTGGCCCGCTGCGATCTGCTCCGGGCGCTCAGCAGCCTGTCGACGCCTACGAGCCGAGGGGACGAGGCTAGTCGTTGTCCCGAACGGCGCCGGGCGGTCGCTCCGGTCCCGGGTCGATGCCGTTCTGGATGGCCCAGCTGACGGCCTGGGACCGGGTCGTGACGCCGAGCTTCCGGTAGGTCGTCCGGATGTAGGTCTTGACCGAGTTGATGGACAGGTACAGCCGCTCGGCGATCTCCTTGTTGCTCAGCCCCTGCGTGATGTACGTCAGCGTCTGTGCCTCCCGTGCCGACAAGGCCACGTCCGTCCCGGGGCGCAAGGCGGCCGCGGCGTTCGCACCCGACCCGACGGTCGGATCCTCGCCCGGGTCACCGGCGACCCACCCCGTCATCGCAGAGTCGACGGCGGTCAGGAGCTCCTCCAGATCCACGCGGAGCGAGAAGTAGCCCTGCGCACCCCCGCTGCAACGCCCTGCTCGCAAGATCGGGGCGGAGGTCGTGGGAGATGACGAGCACGTGCGACTTCGTGTGGTCGACCAGGTAGTCCAAGTCGTCACCGTCACCGTCGAGCATCCCGATGGCGTCGTAGAGGACGACATCCGGCTCGTCCGCGACGTCCTCGCCAGCTGCATCACCACCACCCAGAGGCGCGGGCAGGAACTCGATCCGGTCACGATGCTGGGAGAGCAGGGCGACGACGCCGGCCTCCACGATCGGCTGCGGACTGACCACGCTCACGCGCACAGGGTCATGGCTACGCATGCTCGATTTCTTTCCAACGCAGGCAGCCCGCCGAAACCCATCACGTGACCCGACGCCACTGACAACGGCATGGCGTCGGGTCGAGCCTGTCCGGCCAGGACGAGCCGACACCCGTGAGCGTTGCTGAGGCGTCGCTAGGAGCACACGCCGAGTCACGGTCTGAGCGCCGCCGGTCACCACAACAGGCGAAGCCGGGTGAGGAGCGCTGCCCCTAGCGTCGGCAACGTGAAGCGCATGTGGCCGACCGGGCAACGCACGGTGCTGCTGCTCGCCGGTCTTGTCTGCGCCGGCGCGTCGATCATCCTGTGGGCGAAGGCGCGATGACCGTCCTGAACGCCTGCTGATCGCGATCACGCGCCCTGCGTCGCAGCGTTCCGTGCGGCGGGATCGTCGGCCTGTCAGCGACCTGCTCCCGAGAACTTCGTGTGCATAGCCGGCGGCGGCCCGGGTAAGGAATCCGGCAGGGGGACCTCGTTCGCGCGACGGCCACGACAGCCGGAGCGCGAGTTGCAGAGGGAGAAATCGATCATGAGCACCGAAGAGTCCGCACCGCTGACCCCCGAGGAGCTGGCCGGAGAAGGCGCCACCGCACTGCCGGACAAGGAAGTCATCTCCATCCTCGACCTGGCGGCCGATATCGACCTGGCCATCGACGGAGCGGCGCCGATCGACCTCGCCATCGCCCTGAACGCCAACGTCGTGGCGCCGATCGATGCGGCCGTGAGCGCGAACCTGCTCAGCGACGGCTCGGTCTCACAGGCGATGGCCGACCAGGGCGTGCAGCTCAACCAGTCGATCTCCGCCGACGCCCTCGCGACCGGCATCCAGGACAGCACGATCGACCAGAGCGACACCGTCGTGGGTGGCACGGAGCCGACCGCCGAGGGCGCCGGCGGCGACCAGGCCATGCTCAGCGCAGCCACCGAGACCGGGGATCCGCTGGCTGCCGACGCCCTGACCGATGCGGCCGCACCCAGCGGCCCGGTCGACGGCAGTGTGGTGGTCGACTCGGCCGGCAACATCCTCGGCACCTTGGACACCGCGACCGGCAACGTCATCGCCCCGGACGGGTCGATCGTCGGCACCCTCAACGAGACGACCGGCGTGGTGGTCGACTCGGCCGGCCACCTCGTCGGCTCCGTCACCGATCTCGTCGACGGCGCCACGGTGATCGGCTCCGGCGGAGCCGTCCTGGGCGTGCTGGACGCTGCCACCGGCAACATCCTGGACGCCTCAGGCAACGTGGTGGGCATCCTCGATCCCCTGACCGGCGACGTCCTCAACACCGTCGGAGCGGTCGTGGGCACCGTGACCGACTTCCTCGACGGCACCACCGTCCTGGACTCGGACGGCAACGTCATCGGCGTCCTCGACGGTGCCACCGGCAACGTCGTGAACTCGCTCGGCACCGTGGTCGGATCGCTCGACCCGATCACCGGACAGGTGCTCGACGCCGCGGGCAACCTGCTCGGCACAGTGGGTGACGTCGTCGATGACGTCACCGACACCATCGCCGGGCTCAACACCGGCGACCTGCTCAAGGGCGATCTCCTCAACGTCGACGTGAACGTCGACCTCGACGCGGACCTCGCAGCGCCGATCAACGGCGCCGTCGCGGCGAACGCGAACGTCGCAGCCCCCATCGACGCCGCCGTCGCCGCGAACATCCTGTCCGGAGACTCCGAGGCGACCGCGCTCGCCCAGCAGACCGCGATCATCGACCAGTCGATCACCGGCTCCGCCGAGGCGTTGTCCGACCAGTCGTCGAGCATCGACCAGGCCTCGATCGAGCCCGTCGACACCGACACCGCCTCGGCCGACGACTCTGCCTCCGACGACGGGGCCCTTGCCGATCCGTCACCTGACCCGGCCGCATCTGACGACACAGCGCCGGGTGAGGTCGCCGACGTCGCGGCGGTTCCCGAGCAGACACACGAGAGCGCGGTCGCCCCGGGCGACACCTCCACGCCGTGACCACGCTGGTCGACGCGCCTGCTCGCGTTGACGGCGTCGAGCTGATCGGCGAGATGGTGGGGTCCGGCTACCGGACCCCACCTGCCCTCGTACGACGCCCGGACGGCCAGGTGCTCCAGCTGACTCCGCTGCTGTACCTCGTGCTCGCGGCCGTGGACGGTCGCCGCAGCTGCAGTGAGATCGCCGACCGGGTCGGTGCGGTGCTCGGCCGCACGATGACCGAGGAGCAGGTGCACACGCTGATCAACGGCCACCTGCGGCCGTTGGGCCTGCTCACGCGCGCGGACGGGTCCGTCCCCGAGTTCAGGCGGTCGGACCCGCTGCTCCGCCTCAAGCCGCGGGTCGCGGTCACCAGCCCGCACGCCACCCGTCTCCTGACAGACCCGTTCCGGATCCTCTTCTGGCCGGTCGTCGTCGCCGTCGTGGTGGTCGCGTTCGCGGCCGTGGTGGGTTGGGTGTTCTTCGAGCGCGGCCTCGCCGCCTCGGCGTACGACGCGTTCGAGCGGCCGCACCTCCTCCTGCTCGTCTTCGTCGTGACCGTCATCTCGGGCGGGTTTCACGAGTTCGGGCACGCCGCCGCCGCCCGCTACAGCGGAGCACAGCCAGGCGCGATGGGGATGGGGCTCTACCTGGTCTGGCCCGCCTTCTACACCGACGTGACCGACAGCTACCGCCTCGGTCGAGCCGGCCGGATCCGCACCGACCTGGGCGGCCTGTACTTCAACGCCCTCGTCACGGTGCTCACGTTCGCCTGGTGGTGGTTCACCGGTTGGGAGGCGCTGCTGCTCCTCGTGGCGACCCAGGTGCTGCAGATGGTGCAGCAACTGCTTCCGCTGCTGCGCTTCGACGGCTACCACGTGCTCGCCGACCTTGCCGGCGTCCCCGACCTCTACCACCGGATCCGCCCGACGCTGGCCGGGTTGCTCCCACACCGGTGGCGCGCCGCGGAGAACCGGGTGCTCACACCGCGCGCCCGAGCCCTGATCACGGTGTGGGTCCTGGTGACCATCCCGATGATGGCGCTGATGCTGCTCGGGCTGATCGGTGCGATACCCCGGCTGCTGGGGAGCGCCCATGCGGTGGTGCGCGAGGATCTCGTCGCCGGACGAAGCGCCTGGAACGACGGGAACGCGATCGACGTCGCCGGCCACGCGTTGCAGGTGCTCGGCGTGCTGCTCCCGGCCTTGGCCGGCGTGCTCGTGCTCAGCCGGGTCGGCGTCCGAACCTTCAGTGGTCTCGCGAGGTGGGGCCGGGACTCGTTCGGGAGGCGGCTGACGGCGTTGACGGTCAGCGCGCTCGTGGTCACCGGGCTGTCCTGGGCGTGGTGGCCCCACCCGGGGACGTACCGTCCCATCGCGCCCGACGAACGCGGGCTGGTGACGTCGTTGCTCCCGGGCACCGCAGATCCTGCTTCCTCGGCACTCGCTCGCCCGGCACCGGCTTCTCCCTACCCGGTCGCCGGAGCCGCGGCGGAGCAGCGGCTCGCCGCCACCGACCGGCCGATGGTGGCGGTGTTCGAGGACGGCAAGCCCTTGCCGACCAAGGACCGCCCGAGCCTCGCTCTCGTCCTGGTGCCCGCCGGCGGATCGGTCGCGGGCGCGAGCGCGGGCGCGGGTGCGGGTGCGAGTGCGATCCCGAGGCCCGCATCCCCATCACCGCCGAGCACGGCCCCGGTGCCCGCGACCGCACAGGGGTCGGCCGACCCGTGGGTCTTCCCGTTCGACCAACCCCTGCCGGCCGATGAGGGCGACAACCAGGCGCTGGCGGTCAACACCGACGACGGGTCGGTCGTGTACGACGTGGCCTTCGCCCTGGTCTGGGCGGACGGCGACGAGGTGCTCAACGTCAACGAGGCGCACGCCTACGCGTCGTGCACCGACTGCGTGGCCGTCGCCGTGGCCTTCCAGGTCGTGCTCGTGATGGACGACGCCCGGGTGATCGTGCCGCAGAACCTCGCGGTCGCAGCCAACTACGACTGCTATCGCTGCATCACCGCCGCGCTCGCGAGCCAGCTGGTGCTGTCGATCGACGGGGAGCCGGGAGAGGAGCAGCTCCAGGCCCTCGGCGCAGTCTGGAACAAGCTGCTGGACCTCGCGGCCAACATCACGTCGTACTCCCTGACGCAGGTCGCTGCCCAGCTGGAGAGCTTCACGGGCCAGATCATCGCGATCCTCCACCCCGACGGCCCTGCCGGAGGAACCTCGACCAGTCCCACGCCGACGGGATCCAGCCACCCGACCGACGGGGCCCTCTCGCCTACCCCGTTGCCGAGCAGTGGCCCCTCCCCTGGGGAGTCCACGTCGCCCACGGGTCCCATGACGCCTCCGGCCACGACGACCCTGCCGACCACGCCGTCAGCAGACTCCTCGTCAGGTGCACCAACGCCCACTCCCGAGTCGACGCCGACTCCCGGGTCGACGCCCACTCCCTCGACCGTGGCAACGGAGACGACCGAGTCACCCTCCCCCGACACGTCGACGCCGACGCCGTCCCCGTGACTGCTCGCCCGTGGCACCTGGTCTCCCGGGAAGAGGCGCCGCCGCTGGCTCTGAGCGGCTCTCGGCGGTGGGGATCCGCGCATCAGACCGGACGTCTCCGGGCGTCAGCGCCGTACGATCAGTGACGAGTGTTCGTCGCACCGCTCCGGGCCTCCGGTGCCGGCTCGGTCTCACGTCGACGCTCGATGCAACGATCGCGACGGGTCGCTGCGAGGTAGGACGAACTAGCCTCCGGCGAGAGCCTGGATGTGAGTTCCGAGGAGGTTGGCGTGCCGACGACGTGGAGCGAGTGGTTCGTCCAGCTGCTTGTCTTCACCATTGTCGCCTACCCGATCGTCGGCGGGCTGGCGTTCATCGTGTCGAGCTTCTACTACCACGTGTTCTCGGAGGCGCGAGACCTTCCGCGCTACCTGGAGCACGGCGAGCCGTTCGTGACGATCTTCGTGCCCGCCCACAACGAAGAGGCCTCTATCGAGAGCACGATCCGGTACCTCGAGACGATGCTGAACTACCCCTCCGACCGATACGAGATCATCGTCATCGACGACGCCTCCACCGACCGCACGGGGGCGATCCTCGACGGCCTGCAGCAGGAGTATCCGAGCCTGCGAGTCATCACGATCGTGAAGAACCGCGGCAAGGCGCACGGTTTCAACGTCGCGCTCGCGTATGCCCGGGGTGACTTCATCCTGTCCAACGACGCGGACACCAAGCCGAATCCGGACGCGCTGTGGCAGTACATGAGCTACTTCGAGCGGGAGGGCGGCCAGAACGTCGGAGCGGTGACCGGCAACATGCTCGCAGCGAACCGCACGACGCTGACCGCCCAGGCCCAGCAGAACGAGCTGAACTCGATCATCGGGCTGATCAAGCGCTCCCAGATGTCCTACGGCGCCCTGTTCGCGTTCTCCGGCGCGAACACCATGTACCGGAGGCAGGCCGTCCTCGATGTCGGCGGCTGGCACGCCGAGCAGCCGACCGAGGACATCGCGATCGCGTGGGACATGCAGACGGCCGGGTGGCGGGCGCTGTTCGCACCGCACATCCGGTTCTTCCTCGACGTCCCCGAGCAGCTCCGGGCGCTGGTTCGGCAACGGAGACGATGGTCGTCGGGCGGCATCTACGTGTTGGCGACCAAAGGGCCGAAGCTGGTACGGCACCCGATCCGGAACTTCCGGATGATGCCGGTCATCGCCGACTACTCCGTCTCGATCGTGTGGAGCTTCCTCTACTGGATCAGCATGGCGCTGTTCGTCCTGTCGCAGCTCTACTTCGCCGGGACGCAGAACTGGGAGCGCTTCTTCCACAACTGGTACATGGTCGGCATCTTCGTCGCCATCCAGATGGGCGTCGGTCTGGTCCAGCTCACCGCGGCGTCGTACTACAACGACGGCGGGAAGACGCTGAAGTACATCGTGTTCGCGCCCTGGTACATGCTCGTCTACTGGATGGTGAACACCTTCACGGTCGTCGCCGAGCTCATCCCCACGCTGCGCAAGGTCTGGTCGCGTCGTGACGGCGGCGCGTGGGTGTCCCCGGAGCGCTCCGACAGCCTGCGGGAAGCCCGTCAACGACATGGAGGGGCGGCATGAGCGACACGCCCGTCAGCGGCGGCTCCGACGAGCAGCCGCAGCACCACGAAGCCGCACGAGTGCCGACAGCGCCCGACTACGTGGTGCATCACGTCGATGAGAAGGCCGTCACTGTCGACTGGTTCTTCGGTGATCGTCGGGTCGGGACGAAGCTCACGCAGTTGGCCCTGGTCCTGATCGGTTGGTTCTTCGTCATCCTTCCGGTGGTCATCACCACGTCGGCGCTCGTGCACCGCAACGACGACGACGGCGGATGGTGGGGTTACCACGAGGGTTTCGTCATGTGGGAGGTGACGATGCTGTTCCTGGGGATCCTGCTCGTCCTGTTCGTCGTCGGATTCCTGGCGCTGCACCTCCTCGACGCCAGCGGTCGCCGAACCCGAGAGCAGACGACGACCTATGACGAGGAGCGGCTTGCGCTGCGGCTGGAGGTCGCCGGCAGCTGGTATGCCGACAAGTTCGGACCCGCGGACCTCCGCAAGCAACAGACCCGGGTCCACATCGAACCCTACGGCGACATCGAGACCTACGAGCTGCGCGGCCGCTATCGCAGCTTCGGGGCGGAGTGATGTCACCACCTGCCGGCGCCCGGGAGGCGCTTCGGACGTCGGCCCGAACGGGTGCGAGCAGCGAAGGTCGCGTGGGGGGAGCCGGCTGATGTCGTTGTCGCCCGAAGACGAGAAGCTCCTCGCCAACATGAAGCAGCGCGAGCTCCACCTCAAGCGCCGGGAACGAGCCGCCGACGCCATCCACTACCGAGTCCGGCGGTACCGGACGATCATGTCGATCCTGGCGGCCCTGGCGTTCTCGGCAGCCGTCACAGGACTGGTCGTCCTCGTCGCCTGGATCGACCCCGCCCCGACCCGGTGGGGACGGGCACTCCCGGTCATCGCGGCAGGGGCGTTCGGCGGGGCGCTGCTGGGAGAGCACGTGTGGGAAACGTCCCGAGGCCGGTGGCTCCTCGCACGCGAGGAGAGCCGCCTCCGCGAGAAGTACAGCGGCGACCTGCACGCCGGCCGCAGGTGGCTGCAGTTCTACTACCGCGGAGAGGACATCTCCGCCTATGTCCCGCAGATCCTGTACTTCATCGAGTCGGAGGGCCGCTTCGACTCGGTGGCGGCGGCCCTCGCCTTCGCACAGGAGAGAAGGCACGAGAGCGCAGTGTTCGCCGCGCGAGCGCGCGAGCGGTTCAACGACGTCGCCGCCCAGACGAACACGGTCATCCTCTCGAGCACGGACGAGATGGGACACCCCTCGAGCCGCACGATGCGCTTCGTCAGGACCGACCGACCAGGGGTGTGGCTCGTGACAACGGCGCCCGAAGGCCCGAAGGTCCACGAGCTCGACGGAGGCAAGGTCGCGCTGGTCACCCTGCCCACGGAGTCCGGCGCAGCCATCAGTACCAACCGACTGAGGATCCGGCGCTCGACGCTCTCATTCACCGACGTGGTCGAGCTCTACCGAGCTCAAGTGCCGGGCTACGTCGACGGCATGAGCGAGGCCGAGCAAGAGCGTGAGCTCGTCTACGAGCTGACGCTGCAGTCCGCGAAGGTCGACACCTGGCTGGAGCACGACGTCGTGGACTTCGAGACCTGACGGGTTGGAGCGGCCAGATCGATCGCCGCAGGTTCAGGGTCACGCCGGCCCGGCGCTCGTTGCGCGCGTCTGCCACGCGGACGTTCTGCAGGCCGTGAGCATCGTGTGCAGGGGTGGGCCGGCCCGGGCCTGTCTGCCGAGGCGTGCTGGTGTTGACGGGATCTGGCGAGCCTGGCCCGAAGGTGGCGAACTAGTCCTCGAGGAGCGCAGCTTGGTCGACGGCGATGGTTGCCGTCGGCTCGGGCATCGGCCTCTCCGCAGGTGCCGAGTCCTCCTCCAGCGCCGACTCCCCGTAGACCGCTTGCGCCAGGCCGAGGGCCAGCCCCATGATCTCGTGATCGGCGAGTCCGAGACGGACCGCAACGGCCCGAGCGTTCGCCGGCCGGTCCGCTGGGTCCTTGGCGAGCAGATCCTCGATCACGCCGGTCAGAGCCTCCGGCGCGTCGTCGGGCAGCGGCGGCGGCGCCTCGTGGAGGTGGCTCATCGCGGTCGCGACTGGCGTCGGCTTGTCGAACGGCTTGGACCCGCAGAGCATCTCGTGGCCCACGACTCCCAGGGCGTACAGGTCGGAGGCACCGGTCGCTGGCCGGCCCAACGCCTGCTCCGGGCTGAGGTACGACGGCGTTCCGACCAGGTCCCCGGCGCGGGTGTGCCCCGAGGCATCCACGGCCCTGGCGATGCCGAAATCGGTGAGCTTCACGAGGCCGTCCTCGCGGACCAGGATGTTGGCCGGTTTGACGTCGCGATGCACCAGCTTGGCGGCATGCGCGACGCCGAGCGCCAACGCGCACTGGCCCATCACGGAGCGCACCTGGTCGGCGGGGAGTGAACCGCGTTCGCGGATCAGCTGCGACAGTGGCTTGCCGTCCACGAGCTCCATGACCAGGAACGCCAGACCATCGTCCTCGCCGTAGTCGAAGACAGTGGCGATATTGGTGTGGATCAGCCTGGCGGAGTGAAGCGCCTCGTCACGGAAGCGAAGGGCGAACAACTCCTCGTGGTCAGGGTTGGGGCGCATCACCTTGACCGCGACCATCCGCTGCAGGACGTCGTCCTTCGCCGCCCAGACGTCGCCCATGCCACCTGAAGCGATGCGTCCGTCGAGCCGGTAACGACGGCCGAGAACGAGTCCTGGCTGCAGCCGGTTCACGACGTGGGCCTCACAGTCTGTCCCTTCGCGATGACCGGGTGACTTCGCCTGAAGTGGTCAACGTCTGCAGTGGCTGGGGTGGGCCCGTGCACCTTGCACGCTCTGTGGTATGAGGCTAACCGTCTGTCGACGGAGCACAAATTCCCTGGGTGGCCTGTGCGGATGACCCCGAGGTCCCACCGCCTTCAGGCCGAGGAGCGACACCAGAACGGCGCACGCCGTACCCAGCGTGAGCCGACGCAGCCCTCGATGACGTCCCGTCGTCCGCCAGGACGTGTGCCGCCGACTGTCTCGTTGCCGGTGCATGTCCATCGAGTGGGCCGCTGGCCTCGCAGGGACCACGCTCTCGACCAAGTGATCCCACCTCGCGGACCTCCGGCTGGGATCGTGGTGCAGGCGAGCGACACGTCGAGGACCCATGAGGCGGCACTTCCCCACTTCACCTACCACCCGAACCCACTGGCCGACGGCGCGATCGTGGCTTCCCGAGAGCTCTGCGAGGTCTGCGAACAAACGCCGCGCCATGCCGGGAAGATCTCTGCCGGATCGCCCTGCACGCGACCGGGTTCGTGTCGATACTGAGTGCCACCGCTCGGTGGTGAGGACAGGGGTGCACGGTGACAGGTCAGAAGATTCCCGGAGTCAGAGACGCGAAAAGGCCCGGGATCACAGCGCGAACGTACGCCGTCTTCGTCGTCATCGCGGTCGTTCTGTTCGCTGCCGCGATGCTGGTCGTGTCCCAGATGACTTTCCGCGATGCCCGGACCGACGCGATCATCTTCGACCTGGCCTCCCCAGCCGACGAGCCGTGCGACTACGACGCCGCAGCCGGGACGATGACCATTCGAGCTCACCTCGACGCCACCACCGTCAACAAGACCGAGGTGACACTCCTCGCAGGTGTGCGCAACGCAGAAACCGAGCGCGTGGTGGCGAAGACCACGAAGACCATTGACGTGCAGGGGCACCTCGAGGACGACTACACCTTCGTCCTCAACGTCCCGCCGGCCGACCACGACGCCGGCGCCACCCGCTGCTACGTGGGAGCCGGCACCTGAAGGCAACGTCCTCGGAGGCTAGACCCCGCACCCGCTCCGCCTGGCCCCGATCGAACGCGCCCCGGCACCGTCCGCTGTTGCGCGTGCAGACGCGCGTCTTGCAGGTCGGTCAACGGATCACCGTGAATCGCTTGACGGAGGGTGTCGGATCGGGGACGCCGTGCAGCACTGCGCGGACGCGGAGCGTGTGCTTGCCGGCGGCGAGCTTCTTGGTCTTCACGACGTACGGCGACGTGCACGCCTTCCAGGGTCCGCGGTCGACGCGGCATTCGAACGTTGCGCCAGGAGTGGGCGAGCTGAAGGTATAGCGGCCCCGCCGCTTGGTGAGGCGCTTCTTCCCCCTGATCCGGCTGGTCTTCGGGACCGCCGGAGTCGGTGTCGGTGTAGGCGTCGGCGTCGGCGTCGGCGTCGGCGTCGGGGTCGGCGTCGGCGTCGGCGTCGGTGTAGGCGTCGGAGTCGGGGTCGGCGTCGGCGTCGGCGTCGGTGTAGGTGTCGGGGTCGGCGTCGGCGTCGGAGTCGGCGTCGGGTCGGGCGCGGCCGCAGGAACGTGCGACCGCGCATCCGAGGGGGCGAGGATCACCAGCGCGGGCGCGCTGAAGCCCGCGGCGCTGAGCAGCTTGAGGAACCTGCGACGCGATGGCTCCAGTGCGGCGAAGTCACCCAGGTCGGGGTGGTCCTTGCTGTCAGCCATGGTGGTCCTCCCACATGACGAGGCCGGCGCTGCAAGCCTCAGTGTAGAAGTCGAGCGTGGCGGGTGTCGGGTCGTCATCGAGCCGATGGGTCGCCCGGAGGTAGCCGGCAATCTCCCGCACCGTGTGCCGTCCGTCGGCAAGCTCGACGAGCAGGGCGCCCGAGCTGTTGAGCTCCCGCCTGCCTGAGGGCGGCCCAGGAACGCTGGCAACGTGACGATCGCCCGAACTCTCCCACGTGATCCCTGGAACGCGCTCCGGACGGATCACGTCGCACGGCCAGTCGGGATCAGCCGGAGGGTTGGGCGCGTCGAGGTTGCGGCGCGTGTACTCCTGCACCACGCGATGCCGGAAGCTGATGCCGGCGTACACCTCGTAGTCGGCCAGCGTGCGCGCCGTACCCAGCCCCAGTCCGTGGCCTTCAGTGACGATGCGTCGCATCTTCGCGCGGCTCGTCTCGTCGAGCTCGTACCAGGCGGGGCGCGCGGCTTCGCCGAGGTGGTCGTCCCAGTGCTTGGGTTGGCCGGTGCGCACGTACTGGTGCCACACGACGACCCGCGACGGTTCGAAGAGGTCGTAGCCGTGGGTGTACGCACGGACCGCGAGGATCCCCTCGTCGCCGGTGAAGTAGAGGTCTGGGTCGGACGGCACGTCGGCAATGAAGCTGCCGGGTGCGAACAGCAGGTGCGCGGAGGCGAAACGCGCCGGACGAAGGGAGGTGCGATCCCTCCAGTCGGGCACGGGGGACGGCATGAACATCGCGAGGCCGTCGGGGGTGAACTCCCGGAACGCCATGCTCATGGGCTCGTCGAGGCTCGTCTCGACTCCCGGCGAGTACGGCGGCCCGTACGTCGTCAGTACGGGCCGGTCGCTACCGGTGCGCGCGATGTCCGTCTCGAGGAGGACATCCCACCCCCTGCTGAACCGGTGGTGTGCATCCAGCTGCAGATACCACTCCTCGTCCTGCCAGCGGCTCTCCACCTGCGCCCGGGCCCAATTGGCCCCCTCGCTCGCGCCAGCGTCGACATCGATGACGCGGAACTGCTCGCCGCTCATCCACTCGGGCAGTGTCTCGTCGGGAGTGTGCTGCCAGCAGATGCCGAAGCGCAGTCGCTCCGGGTACTGCGCCTTGTCCAGACAGTCGAGGACGGTCGGGACGAGCTCAGGCTCGCGGTACGCCGCGATCGAGACGAAGATCGCCCCGAGCTGCTGCGGTGGTGCGGAGATGGCGAACCTCCTACTGCAACTCGGTAGACGGTGGCGGCCGGCCGGGTCCGCACCCCCGCGGCCTGCGAGGTCGCGCGGCCCCGCACGAGACGAAGCGCGACTTGCAGCCTACGCATCGGAGGCGGGCGGACGCGATCAATCCGCTTCCGAGCCTTTGGTAGCGGGCTGTTCGCGTCGGCGTCGGAAGGCGTGGCGGGGTCTACTCCTTGGTCGCCACCACCCGGTACCCCTCGACCTCTGGGTCGAACGTGCTCTGCTCGACACCCAGTCCGACGCTGTGCAACTCCGAGACAAGTTCGTCGTACCGGTACGGCCACGACGACAGCCGCTCGGAGTGGACCAGGACCGACCTGTCCTCTCCTACTTCCGCGACAGCAATCTCGATGTGGTGCTCGTGCTCCCACCGCGGCGCTATTTCCCAGCGATAGATCACGACGGCATCGCGGCCGTTCCGGTGAACCACTCGGTCACGGATGTCCAACCGGGAGCCGCCGGCGCGCACGAGCTCCCAGGTGCGGGAGGTCAGAACCACGTGTCCTCCGCGACGCAGCAGCCGTGACATCGACTGCAACGCAGCCATCCGGCCGCTCGCACCCTCCGCGTGGTGCAAGGAGTTGCCGACGCAGAACACCATGTCGAAGCTGGCGTCGTCGAAGTGGCCGGGCAACTCATCCCAGGCGGCTCGAACCGTCCGCAGCGAGACACCGAACTCCTGTGCAAGCTCTCCAGTCCGACGAACCATCGCTTCACTGGCGTCGGTCGCAACGACCTGCATGCCGAGACCGGCGAGCCCGACCGCCAGCTGCCCGGTACCGCACGCGCAATCGAGGACTGCTGCGGCTGTCGGCAGTGGTTCGATGACGTCATCGAAGGTCGCGACGAACTCGGCGGGTGTGAGCCTCGCATCCGAGATGAGCCACTCGTAGACCTCTGCCAATGCACCGTAGCCCGTCACCAGACCACCTCGATCAACTCGTCGACAACAGACGGACATCCAGTACAGCCACGGGGTCCCGTGCGGACCACTGCTTTTCGAGGGAGGCGTCCGCCCATGCCGAGATGCGGATGCACGCCGCGGGACGTCATACGGACGGTGCGTCCGCTCCCACCGTCCGTATGACCTCTCGTCGACCCCGTGCATCTGCCCGACGTTGCCGGCGACGCATCAGGATCTGCAGCCGTGCGGGTCCGCTGATCAGTCCCAGGCAACCGTGTCCAGCATCGTGTCGAACTCGGCGAACCGGTCTGCCCGATCCGGTGCATCGCCGTTGAGGGAGAGGTAGAACACGGTTGGCGGGAGGCCCTCCGCCCGCTGGTTGACGACCGCCATCCGGACGGCGCGACCCGCGATGAGGGGCGCACAACTCTCAGCCGGCGTTTCCGGGAACGGGCAGGAGACCGCCCCCGGTGCATCACGCAGCACCTCGAGGGAGATGGCCGTGGCGGGACGGCCACCCACGGTCAGGGTCGACTGGTCCGTGATCGTGGCGATGCCCGCAGGTTCCAGGGACTCGATGGCTGCCACGTACTCCGAGTATGACGGGTACTGAACGACCGAGCGCCCGCCGCCCGGATAGAAGTAGCGCAGCGTGAAGAGCCGGAGCTTGAGGTCGGCATCGCTCGGACAGGGCGACGCACCGCCGAGACCCGCACACGACGCCTCCTCGAAGAGGGCTGCGGTCCCCACCGGTTCGCCGTCCGCGTGCTGGGTCCACGAGGGCAGCACGAGCTCGGCGGGTGGCCGCAGGAACGTCGCCGCGTACGGGACACCGGACTCAGGGGTGTCGGGAGTGGTCGGTCCCACCCCATCGGTCCGTGATGCCTCCTGCGAGAACACGACGGCTGCCACCACGACGAGCGCGGCTACTGCAGCGGCGCCAGCGGCGTACCACATGTGTCGCCGGCGGTTCGCTCGGTCGGCACGGTCGAGCCTGACGTTCAGCTCCTCGGTTGCCAACTGCTGGTCGGTGCGCATGGCGATCTCCTCTGCTTCGTTCCGCAACGCCTCGGCGAGGCTGAGCTCGAACTCGGTCATGCCCAGGCCTCCATCCGCTTGCGAAGGGAATCGATGGCTCGTGAGGCGTGGCGCTTCACCGAGCCCGGGCTGACGCCGAGCCAGGCCGCGATCTCGAGCTCGGAGAGGTCGAGGAAGTAGCGCAGGACCATCACCTCGCGTTGTCGGCGAGGCAGCTGGCGGACCGCCGCGGCCAGGTCCCGATGGCGGCTCAGGTCCACTCCCCGCGCCTCGGCGGAGGGTACGACGTCCGCCTCGGGCAGCTCGACCGCACGGACGGTCCTCCGGTGCCGCAGGTGGGACCGGGATCCGTTGACCACGCTCCGGTTCAGGTACTCCACCGCAGCCTGCGGATCGCGAAGCCGGGACCAGTTGCGATAGAGCGATTCGAAGCTGTCCTGCACGACCTCTTCGGCCGTCTCGCGACTGTCGACCATCAGCCCGGCCAGACCGACCAGGCGCCTGTAGTGGACGTGGAAGAGCTCGCTCACGGCGGCGCGGGGTGTCGCGGGCGAGTCGAATGCCTCCCAACCCTCCCGATCCACCATGACGGACCCCCTACGCTCGGTCATCACTGGACAGGACGCACGAGCATCCGTCAGGTTGACACGGATCCAGCACGATGACGCCGGCCGCCGGCCCTGCGGAGTGGTTCTCCTTTCCGGGATCAGTCCGGTTCAGGCGTCGTCGACGGTGATCACCACCTTGCCCACCGCCGCGCCGGCGTCGAGCCGTGCGATGGCGCGGGCGGCTTCCTCGAACGGATAGGGGCCGTCGACGACCGAGGTGAGCTGCTTGGCATCGGCGAACTCACCGAGCGTCGCCAGGTCGCTGCCGTTCTCGCGAGCGACGTACATCGCGAGCCGGTGACGGACCAGCGGTGAGAGAGCGGCTGCTCCCAGTTGACGCTCCATGCCGCCGAGCCAGCGGCCGCCACCTTCGCCGCCGACGAACACGACGGTGCCGCGCTCGGTCAGCAGGCGCCGCAGGGCGGCGACCGCGCGATTTCCGGCGATGTCGAGCACCAGGTCCCAGCGGCGCCCGTCCGCACCCGGCTCGGTCTGGGTGTAGTCGATGACGTCGTCGGCGCCGAGCCTGCGGACCAGGTCGGCCTTCGCGCCGCTGCAGACCGCGTCGACCCGGCCGGCGCCGAGCGCACGGGCCAACTGGACGGCGTAGGTCCCCACACCTCCGGACGCGCCGATCACCAGAACCGATTGGCCGGCCTCGAGTCGGCCGACGTCACGCAGTCCCTGAAGCGCGGTGACCGCCGACACGGGCATGGCAGCGGCACTGGCGAAGTCGAGGCTCGCAGGCTTGGCCGCGATCTTGTCCTCGCGCGCCGCGACGAGGTCGGCCAGGGAACCCGAGGTGGTGCCGTAGACCTCGTCGCCGGTCGCGAACCCGACGACGTCCTCGCCGACGGTCTCGACCACGCCGGCGAATGCGCGGCCGGGGACGTGCTGACGGGGGGCACGCAGGCCGGTGACGGGCCGCATCACCAGCGGCAGGCCGGTCATCAGGTGACGGGTGCCGAGGTCGATGCTCGCGGCTCGCACGCGGACGAGCACCTCGCCGCTGCCAGGGACGGGATGGGGCGCCTCGCGGACGGTGAGAGTCTCGGGGCCGCCGTACTGACTCTGCCAGAGCACCTTCATGGTGGTCTCCTGCCTTGCCGGTCACGTCATGCCAGGCACGCTACCCCCGCCGAGCTCCCCAGCTCAGACCCGAACGGTCACGGTCGAAGTTGGCACCCAGGCGCCCTGCACGAGGGGGGGACGGGTGGTTCGGGTCGCGGAGGACGCGGGTCCCGGGAGACGTGCGGGCGCATCGAGTGCGGTCGACAGCTCATACATCTGCTCAGGAGGCCGACGTCGGCAGGGCCGACGGGGGGCGCATTCTGGCGATCGTCGCCAGCTGCTGCGGGGTGGCCACGGGATTGCGGCTGAAGTCGCCGGCGTAGTAGCCGTTGTGGGGGTGCCGGGTCCCGGTGTAGGTGCCGGTCTCCTCTTCGATGATGTACGACATGGGGCTCATCTCCTGGTCCTGGTGACCGCCTGTGGTGGCTGCCGGTGATGAGTTCCACGCTGTCGCGGATGACTCTCCGTCGGACCGGGAGAATCGCCGGGTGGGTGGCCAGGATTACCGGGTCGACTGCCAGGTCGAACGGCGAGGCGGCTGTTGACCTGCCGGGCCGGGCGCGTCGTCCCGGATCTCGGTCAGCGGAGCGCTGCCTCGACAGCGGCGGCCGCGTGCAGCGCGGTCGTCGGCATGACCGGGACGGTGCAGTCGTCCTGGGTGATGAGGAGCTCGATCTCGGTGCACCCGAGGACGACCCCCTCGGCGCCGCGCGCGACGAGGTCTTCGATGACCGCGCGTACCTGGCCGCGTGAGGTGTCGGTGACGATGCCGCGGCACAGCTCGTCGTAGATGACTCGATGCACCAGATCTCGACCCGGCTCGTCAGGTACCAGGACCTCGATGCCGTGCGTGGCCATGCGATCGCGGTAGAACGGCTGCTCCATCGTGAACCTGGTCGCGACGACGCCGACGCGGGTCGCACCTGCCTGACGCGCTGCGTCGGCGGTGACGTCGACGATGTGCAGCAACGGGATGTCGACGGCGTCCTGGATGTGCGATGCGACCTTGTGCATCGTGTTCGTGCACAGCAGCACCATGTCGGCTCCAGCCGACTGGAGCTCGCGGGCCCGGTCGGCCAGAAGCTCGCCGGCCTCGTCCCATCGTCCCTCAGCCTGGAGCTGCGCGATCGGGCCGAAGTCGACCGAGATCAGGATCAGGTCGGCGGAGTGCAGGTCGCCGAGCCGTGCGGCGACCCCCTCGTTGAGCAGTCGGTAGTACAGAGCCGTGCTCTCCCAGCTCATCCCGCCCAGCAAGCCGATGCGCTTCACTGACCCTCCCGCTGGTTCTCTCGGATCCGGGGCTGCACGGCAGCAGCGTAGGCGTCGTCGGTGGTCGACGCGGTCGTCGCGCTGGGTGCAGCTTCATCGCCGCCCGAGCCGGCGGGCGCGGGCGAACGAGCCACGGCGCGCAAGGCGCCGCCGACGCTCGTGGTCCGCATCGCGCCGGCGCTGGGCGATTTCGAGCCGGGCGACCTCGGCGTACATCGGGAAGGTGAGCATGGCGTTCTCCTGGGTTCGCAGGTTGCGGAGGAGTAGCCATCGTCCGGGCGGCGCGGACGAGGTCGCGCCGGTGATTTCGCCGGGTCCTCGCGAGTCCGGGTCGCCAGCGGCCACGCCTGACCCGGGCGGGCCACCGATCAGTCGGGGTCGAGGGTGAGGGCGGCGAGCTCGGTACGCGAGCTGATGCCGAGCTTGGTGTACACGTTGCGCAAGTGGAAGTCGACGGTTCTGGGGCTGATGAACAGCCTGCCGGCGACGTCCTTGTTCGACAGGCCCTGTCGAACGAGCCCGGCGACCTGGGACTCCTGTGCGGTGAGCTCGGTCGCGACCAGGTCTGCACCGCGGCGGGCGGTCTCGCCGGACGCTCGTAGCTCCTGTCGGGCTCGTTCGGCCCAGAAGCTGGCGCCGAGGCTCTCGAACGTCTCGAGGGCATCGCGCAAGGGTGCCCGGGCGTCGGAACGGCGGCGGTTGCGGCGCAGGAACTCACCCAACGCGAGCTGGGTGCGGGCCCGGGCCGGCAGCCGCGAGGATCGTGCGTGCCACTCCAGCGCCGTGCGGAAGTTCTCCTCGACCTCCCCGTCACCGAGGACTGCGCGGCCGTGGTGGACCGCGGCCCACGCCCAGGCCATGTCAGTGCCCTCGGCGAAGGCCAGGAGCTCGCCGAGCCACTCCTCGGCGAGGTCGCGGCGGTCTGCCCGGATCGCCGTCTCGATCCGGTCCAGGGCCGTCAGCCCACGTGCGACGGGCAGCTCGATCTGTTCGTAGTGGTGCAACGCGGTCGCAGGCGTGATGTCGAGCTGCCGGGCCGCGGCCCATCGGGACAGCCCGCCGACGAGCCCGGTGATCGTGCCGCGCGGCGGGTGCTGCTCGAGGGCGCGCTCCAGCTCGTGGAGGTGGGCAGATGCTTGCGGGTCCCCGCGCAGCGCGGTGATGACGGCGAGCTCCGCGAGTGGGAGGGTCACCAGCTCCTCGAGGCCGAGGTTGCGGTCCAGCAGGACCGCCTCCTGGGCGTACGACGCGGCCTGGCTCCACGCGCCGGTCGCGATCCGGTAGACGACTCCGCGGGTCAGGGCGTGCTCGACCATGTTGACCGCGCTGGCCTCGCGGGCGTGCTGGAGCTGGAGGTCGTGCAACCTGATGGCGCGTGCGTCGTCCCCGAGGTGCATGGTCGCGATCGCGAGGTTGTGGTGCAGCATCGGTGGCGCATCCGGCGCGATGGGGGTCTCCCACGCGCGGCGGAGCGCAGAGGCAGCCTCGACCCAGTCGTCGCGAAGGACGGCCGAGAACCCGTCGAGCAGCCATCCGGCGACCCGATCCTCGGGCGGTGCATCGGCCGAGGGCGGCGGAGCGATCGTGGTCGGGTCCGGCGCGTCGCCCGACCGGGCGCCGAACGAGGCGAGCGCGGCCGCGAGCATCGCGAGGAGCCGAGCACGAGCGGAGTCGTGGGGCGCCGCGATCGTGGCGGCCTGGCACACGAGCCGGTAGCCGTCGTCGAGGGATCCGGAGTTCCACTCGACCTGGGCCTGCAACGCCACGAGGTCCGCACGCAGCAACGGGTCGGTGGCGTCCATGAGTGCGGCCCGCGCGAGCCGGTCGGCTTCGATCGGATGACCAGCGGCAACGCTCGACCCCGCGGCCCAGAACAGTCGGCGCGCGCGTGTGTCCGGATCGAGCGTGAGCTCGGCGGCACGAGTCCACGCCGCAGCAGCCGCTTCGTGTCCGCCGCGCCGTCGGGCGCGCTCGGCGGCCTCGTCCAGGGCGCCCACGACCTCGTCGTCGGGGCCGTCGACGGACGCGGCCAGGTGCCAAGCACGCCGGTCCTCCTGGGGCGTGCCGGCCAGCGCGTCCGCCAGCGCTCGGTGCACTTGACGCCGTTTCGAGCCGGTGGCAGCGCCGTAGATCGCGGACCGCACCAGCGGGTGCCGCAACGTCAGCATGCCGTCGTCCTCAGCGAGCAGACCGGACTCCTCGGCGGCGTCCATCGCGTCGGTGCCCGCGCCGAGCGTGTGCGCCGCGCGGCTGACCGTCGACGCTCGGCCGGAGTCGTCGGCCGCGGCGACGAGGAGCAGCGTCTGCGCCGGCGGGGGGAGGCGGCGGTAGCGGTCGAGGAAGGTGCGCTCGACACCTTCGGTCAGCGGCAGCCGATCCGGTAGCCGGGCGTGGCCGGAGAGCTGGTCGGCGCTCAGCGCGCGGGTCAGCTCCAGCAGTCCGAGGGGGTTGCCGGCGGTGACTTCCAGCAGCTCGGCGCGCACGTGGGGCGCGACGGTCGCGCCCAGCTGGTCGGCGATCAGCGCTTCGGCGGCGCCCGCGTCCACGCCGGACACGGTCAGCACGGTCATGTCTCGGGAGTCGAAGGCTCCGGTCTCGTCGTCGCGGATCGCGAACAGCAGTGCGACGGCCTCGCCCTCGAGCCGGCGCGAGGCGAACAGCAGCGCCGCGGCGGAAGCGTCGTCGAGCCAGTGGGCGTCGTCGACGACTGCGACCACCGGACGCTCGCCGGCGACCTCCGACAGCAGGTTGAGCGTGGCCAGGAAGACCAGGTGACGGTCGCCGACGTCATCGGTGGACTCGCCGAATGCGGCCCGCAGGGCGCTCGCTTGCGGAGCCGGGAGGCCGTCGAGACGGTTCAGGACTGGTCGCAGGAGTCGGTGGAGGGCGGCGAACGGGAGCGGTGCCTCGGACTCGACGCCGCGGGTACGCAGCACGGTCAGGTCGTCGGCCGCCGTGACCGCGTCCTCGAGGAGCGCGGACTTCCCCACTCCTGGTTGGCCGCGAAGCAGCAGCGCGGAGCCCTGGCCTGCTCGGGCGCGGGCAACGACCTCGCGCAACGTCGCCTGTTCCAGGTCCCTCCCCCGCAACACCTTCGACACAGTAGCCCCGGCTCGCGACGGGCGCGCTTCGATCACCGGCTCGTTCACCCGACGGGGTGACCGAGGGTGGCCGGTACGGCGGTGTCAGGTGTGGACACGGCATCCGACCATGTCGAGGACGGCGATGACGTCGGTCCGGTCGATCGGTTCCTGCGCGGTCACCAGGAGGGTGCCGGCTGCTGCGTCGAGGTCGCAGCGGGTGACTCCGTCGAGTTGTCCGACCTCGCTGTGCACGGCGTCGGTGATGTGGGCGCAGACGGGGCCGTCGAGGAGGAAGACGACGGTGCCCACGAATGTGCGTGGGGTGTCGCGCATCATCGGGGCCTGCTCGCGTGCCGGTGGTTCGGGTGGAGGGTGTACATGCAGAGCCTTCGTGGTCGGGGTGGGCTCAGGCCTTCGCGTCGAGCGGTGGCCGGGAGCTGACGTAGCTGCCGTAGGCGTTCGGTGTCCAGGCTGCGACGACCTTGGTGCGCAGTCGGGCGCCGAGTCGCTCGTAGAAGCGGTGGCCGGCGTCGTTGTCGTCGCGCACGCCCCACGTGATGAGCGGCCGGTCGTCGGTCTGGCTGGTGAGGTGGTCGGCGAGGGCGGCCATGAGGCGGCCGCCGATGCCGCGGTCTCGGGCCTCGGCACGGACGTAGAGGTCGTCCATGGCGAAGATGTCGCGGCCGAGCCACAGGTTGAGCTGGCGGATGCCGCTGACGTAGCCGACTGGCTGGTCGTCGGAGACCGCGAGCAGCACCAGCACCGCAGGGTTGGCCAGCATGCAGCGCCAGTCGTCGAGGGTGGCGTGCACCGCGTGAGCGGTGTGCTCGTGTGCGGCCAGTTCGAGGAGCAGGGTGAGGACCGTCGCGGCGTCCTCGACGGTGGCTCGACGGATCTGGACGCCCGTCGCGGGGATGGTTTCCGGGGACATGTCTCTCCTTGTGAGTCGGGTTGCTGGGCCAGGGTGTGGCGGGTGCGCCTGCGTGGAACACCGCCGGGTTGCTCCAGGGCGTTCAGGTCGGCTCGGACGCGACGAGCTGGTCGGTGGTCACGACGTCGGCGAACTCGCCGTGCAGGTTGACGGCCGTGGCTCGAGCGAGCTGGTCGGCGCTCCAGGTCGACCCGTCGGGGCCTTGTCGGTCGAACGTGTGGGTGGCGTCGAGCACGAACAGGACGTGGTGGCCGAGGTTGCCGCCGACTCGCGCCGTGGTCTCGCAGCAGTGGTTGGTCGTGATGCCGCAGACCACGATGCCGTCGACCCCGGCAGCGGTCAGCCAGCCGTGCAGGTCAGGGGTGCCGTGGAAGGCCGAGTTGACCCGCTTGGTCACCAGGAGGTCGGCCTCCGGCGACAGGTAGGGCTTGAGCCGGTTCCCGGGACTGTCCGGCCGCAACGGCGAGTCCGGTTCGTCTGAGTCGTGACGGACGTAGACGAGCGGCCGCCGCCGCGCGCTCCACTCCAGGACGAGGCGTTCGATGTTCGTGTCGCAGGCCGGGTTGTTGCGTCGGCCCCACCGGAGATCGTCGAAGCCGGCCTGCGCGTCGACCACGACCAGCGCATAGGCGTCCAGAGAGCTGGTCATCGGTCCACGGGCCGGGGTCGCGGGCATCATCGAGCACTCCGGGCAGGCGGCGTCACGGCGCGACCACCTCGGCCGGCTGAGGGGCGGTCTCGTCGTGGGCGTGGACGACGAACGGCGCGGTGATGACGCTGCCGTCGCCCAGGCGGAACTGCGCCCACAGCCGGTAGGTGCCGGATCGGTCGAACCGGACGTGGAGGTCGAGGTCGGGACCGAACGTCGTACCGGGGAGCGCGAAGACCGGCCGGTCCTGGTCATCGAACGTCTCCGCGTGCTGGTGGGCGAACGTGGAGCCGTCGGCGCGCATGACGACGACGTGCCCGGCAGCACCGAGGTAGGGCTGCAGGTCCTCGACCGGTCGCCCGGCGCCGTCGGTGAACCGCAGCGCGAAGTCGCTGGTCTCGCCCACGTGCGCCTCGCCGTCCAACGTGATGGAGACGTCGTCGCCGGCGTAGGTACGCACGTCGGCGGCCGGCACCGGCGTCGGCCGGGGGGCGGGGCCGGCGACGCTGAGCTGGTGGCTGGCCAGGACGTCGGCCATCTGCCCCTCGCGTCGGAACTCGGTGTGCACCAGGTACGAGCCAGGGCTCGGGAAGGTCGCGGTGACTGTGTAGATGCCCGGGGTGTCGGTGGGTTCGGGGTGGATGTGGGCGAACGTGCCGAGGTCGGTGCGGGTGATGATCATGTGCATCCAGACCTGGTGGGTGCGGACGAGGTCGTCGACGAGCGCGCCGGTCTCGGCGTCGCGGACGGTGACGGTCGCGGTGGTCGGCTCTCCGGGCCGGATGCCGGCCGGGACCTGGAGGGCGACGCCGAGGCCGGCCTCGTGGGGGTCGACCGGCGGGACCTCGGTCTCCTCCATCGTGCTCATCACGGGACGCATGGGCATGCCCATGCCTTCGGACCAGGCGAGCGCGCCGTTCATGCCGCGTTCGGCCTGGTCGGTGCGGGAGAGCCAGGTGAACCCGGCGCCGAGCGAGAGGGCGACCACCGCGATGGCGGCGAGGTAGGACCACCGGCCGACCTGGTCGAGCGCGGTCGGGCGAGCGCCGGCCTTCTCGGGGCTGAAGCGACGCAGTCGGAGGGCGTTGGTGACAACGCTGACCGAGCTCATCGCCATCGCGGCGCTCGCGAGCACCGGGTCGAGCAGGAGGCCGTCCCACCAGTACAGGGCGCCGGCAGCGACGGGGATGAGGAGCACGTTGTAGCCGAAGGCCCACGCGAGGCCCTGCTTGATCGTGGTGACGGTCTCCCGGGAGAGCGCGATCGCGGTGACGATGCCGCGCAGGTCGCCGCCGACCAGGGTGATGTCGGAGGCGGCGATGGCGACGTCCGTGCCGGTGCCGATGGCGACGCCGAGGTCGGCCCGAGCCAGCGCGGGGGCGTCGTTGATGCCGTCGCCGACCATGGCGACGACGTGGCCGGCGGCCTGGAGGTCGGCGACGCGGTCGGCCTTGTCGGCGGGGAGGACCTCGGCGAGGACGTGGTCGATGCCGACCTGGGCGGCGACCGCGCGGGCGGTGGCGGCGTTGTCGCCGGTGACCATCCAGACCTCGAGGCCGAGGGAGCGGAGCGCGGCGACGGCGTCGGCGGAGGAGGGCTTGACGGGGTCGGCGACCTCGACGAGTCCGGCTGCGGTGCCGTCGATCGCGACGTACATCGGGGTGCGGGCCCGCTCGGCGGAGCGGCGGGCGGCGCCGACGAGGGCGGTGACGTCGACGTGGTGGCGGTCCATCAGCGCTGCGTTGCCGACCAGGACCCGGTGGCCGTCGACCACGGCGGTGATGCCGTGGCCGGGAATGGCGTCGAACGCGGTGGCGGCCGCCAGGGACAGCCCACGGTCACGGGCGGCGGCGACGAGCGCTTCGCCAACGGGGTGCTCGCTGCCGACCTCCGCAGCCGCGACGACCTCGAGGAGGTCGTTCTCGGACCGGCCGGGCAGGGTGGTGATGCCGACGAGGTCGGGGCGGCCGGCGGTGATCGTGCCGGTCTTGTCGAGGATGACGGCGGTGACCTGTCGGGCGGTCTCGAGCGCCTGCCCGTCGCCGATGAGGATGCCGAGCTCGGCGGCCTTGCCGGTGCCGACCATCACCGCGGTCGGGGTGGCCAGGCCCAGGGCACACGGGCACGCGATGATGAGAACGGCGACAGCGGTGCCGATGGCCAGGACGAGCGCCTGGTCCTCGGGGCCGAGGAGGAACCAGCCGAGGAACGTCGCGAGGGCGGCGAGCAGGACGGCCGGGACGAACCAGGCCGACACGCGGTCGGCCAGTCGCTGCATCGGCGCCTGGGCGCCTTGGGCCTCCTCGACGAGGCGGATGATCTGGGCCAGGGTGCTGTCAGCGGCGGCGGCCGTGACGCGAATGACGAGTGTGCCGGTGCGGTTGATGGTGGCGCCGATGACGGTGTCGCCGGTGGTCTTGGTGACAGGGACGCTCTCCCCGGTCAGCATCGACTCGTCGAGCGTGGAGGTGCCGTCGACGACGAGGCCGTCGACGGGCAGCTTCTCGCCCGGGCGGACGCGGACCAGGTCGTCGACGCGGACCTCGTCGACGGGGACGTCGACCTCGGTCTCGCCGCGCACGACGCGGGCGGTGGTCGGGGCGAGCCCGACGAGGGCCTTGATGGAGCCGGCGGTGCGCTTCTTGGCCTTCAGCTCCAGCCAGCGGCCCATCAGCACGAGGGCGATCACGATGAGCGCGGTCTCGAAGTACAGGTGCAGGGGCAGACCCCAGCGCTGCGCCGGGCCGGGCCAGAGGGTGACGAAGGCGCTGTAGCCGTACGCGACGCCGGTGCCGAGGGCGACGAGGGTGTCCATGGTGGTGGCGCGGTTGCGGGCCGCGGTCCAGGCGTGGCGGTAGATGTCGCTGCCGGCCCAGAACTGCACGCCGGTGGCGATGACCAGCAGCAGGGGCATCAGCCAGTCCATGGTGTCCAGGTGGAGCGGCAGGTACATGACGCCCATGAGCGCCAGGCCGGTCACCAGGGCGATCCGCCAGCGGCGGGCCAGTCGAGAGATCTCGTGGTCGCGGCGGGCGTCGAGGTCGTCGACCTCAGACGAGGACGAGGTGCTGGGGGTGTCGGCCGGCGGGACCGCCGGGGTGTCGCCGTCGGACGGAGCCGGTGTTGGGGTCCGGGTCGGCTTCGGGGTTGCCGTGTAGCCGACCCGGACCACGGCCGCGGTCAGGTCGGTGACCGGGGCGAGAGACGGGTCGTGGGTGACGGTGGCCGTCTCGGTGGCGAGGTTGACCGAGGCCACGACCACCCCGTCGACGCGGTGGAGCGCCTTGGTGACCCGTCCGACGCAGGACGCGCAGGTCATGCCGCCGATGGCGAAGCTGGTCTCGACATCTGCGGTCCCGACATCTGCGGTGTGGACGTCGGCCTTCGGCTGGGGGGTGGTCGTGGTCATCTCGATCTCCGGTGTGCTGCGTGGGTCCGTCGGATGGGTCAGGAGGCGAGCTCGTAGCCGGCCTCGTCGATGGCTGTGCTCATCTCGTGGTCGCCGACAGGTCGGGTGCTGGTGACGACGACGTCGCCGGTGGGCAGGTCGACGGTCACGTCGGTGACGCCGTCGATGGCGCCGACCTCTCGTTCGACCGCCCCGACGCAGTGGCCGCAGGTCATCCCTACGACGCGGTAGGTCCGGCTGCTGCCGTTCGAGGTGGTGGTGGTGGACATGTCGTGCTCCTTCTCGGTTGCTGTTGGTGTGGGGCGTTGGGGCGGGACGTGCATCCAGCGTCGGTCTCCCCGGCGCTGGGTCGCGCCGGGGAAACCGCCGGGTTCAGTGCCCGTGCCCGTGGCCGTGGCCGGCCGCCATCGCGGTCTCCGGGTCGTGGGCGGGCAGGAGGGCGGTGGGCAGCAGCAGGGCGGCGAGCCCGACCGCGATCGCGAGGAACGCGTCCTGGGTGCCGTCGACGATGCCGGCCCGGGTGGTGAGGTCACCGGCGATCGCGGTGAGGGCGGCGACGCCGAGGGCGGCGCCGATCTCGTGGCCGGTCATGAGCAGGCCCGACGCCATGCCGGACTGCTCGTGGGGGACGTCGCTCATCGCGGCGACGGAGATGGCGACGAACATCGGCCCCACCCCGAGGCCGAGGAGCGCGAAGCCGGGCAGGACGTCGGTGAGGTAGCGGGGGTCGGAGTCGATCGAGGCGAGCACGAGCGCTCCGGCAGCCGCGAGGACCAGGCCGATGACGATGAGCCTCTTCGCGCCGAGGTGGGGCAGGGCCTTGGAGGCGACGGCGGCGCTGGCGGTGATGAACGCCGCGAGCGGGAGGAACTCCAGACCGGCCACGAGCGCGGAGGCTCCGAGGACCTGCTGGAGGTACAGGGAGCTGAGGAAGATGGCGCCCACGACCGCGCCGGTGACACCGGCCATCACGACGGAGGCGGAGACGAGTGAGCGGATCCGCCAGGTGGCGGGCGGGACGATGGGGGCGGCGACCTTGCGCTCGTTGACCACGAACGCGCCGAGCAGGACGGCTGCGAGCGCGGCCGCACCGAGGGTGGGTGCGGCTGTCCAGCCGTGGCTGGTGGTCGACTCGACGGCGTACACGAGGGCGAGGAGCCCCGTGACCAGGGTCAGCGCGCCGGACAGGTCGAGCCGGCGGTCGCCGGCGGCTGTGGTGCTGGGCATCGGCGGGACCTTCGCGAGAACGCCGGCGAGGACGACGGCGCCGACGGGCACGTTGATGAAGAACACCGCGCGCCAGTCGAAGACGGTGGTCAGGATGCCGCCGAACAGGACACCGGCGGCGATGCCCATGCTGGCCACGGTGCCCCACAGGGCGAGCGCGGTGGCGCGCTGCCGGCCGGCGTAGCTGGTCATCACGATGGACATGGCTGCCGGGGTGAGCATCGCGGCGCCGGCGCCCTGAGCGCCGCGGGCCAGGATGAGGGTGAGCGCGGAGTCGGCGAACCCGGAGACCAGGGAGCCGAGGGTGAACACCGCGAGGCCGGTCAGGAACATCCGGCGACGGTCGAACAGGTCGGCCAGGCGGCCGCCGAGCAGGAGGAGGCCGCCGCTGAGCAGCACGTACGCGCTGACGGTCCACTGGTAGTCGCTCGAGGACAGGTGCAGGTCGGTCGCGATGCTGGGCAGCGCGACGTTCACGACGCTGACGTCGAGGACGACCATGACCTGAGCGGCGAGCATGAGCGCCAGCACGGTCCACGGTCGCCGCGTCACGTCGGGCTCGTGGCTGTCGTGATGGGCGACAGCGTCCGCTCCGTGACGGCCGTGGTGGCCGTGGCGCGGAGACGGATCGCCGGTCGGGGGCGTCGTCGGCGGGTGCGACGGCGGGTGGTGGAGCTCGGTGGACATCGTGTTCTCCTTCGGGCTGGTCGGACCGGCTGAATGGATGCCGGTGATGTCCACGAGCCTCGTCGCGAGCGATGCCTGCTCGCGCTGGCGAAATCGCCGGGTTTCAGGAGAACAGGGGTGCTCCTGGCCGCGAAGCCGCGGATCCTCGCGCCCTGAAACCGGCCGCGTCCCGGTGGTGCCGGCGCTCATGGTGATCCTCGGCTGCTCATCGACCCGTCAGGGCGATGCCGGTGCGGGCCGAGTCGACGACCCCGGCGATTTCACCGGTGTGAGGACCCCGTCCCGATTCGTAGCGTCCTAACCGAACGCTGGGGTGGGCCGGAAGCCGCGGACCATCACCAGCAACCGCCAGCGACCACCGCCACGCCCTCGACTCAGCCCACGACCGAAGGACCCAACGATGCCCACGCACACCGACCCCGTCCAGCCCGTAGCGCCTGATACGGCACCGTTCTGCCACGACACCCGGGACGGCCTCGACGTGCTCGTGATCGGGGCTGGCCAGGCCGGGCTCGCGATCGCCTACCACCTGAAAGAGGCCGGCCTCCGGTTCCTGGTAGCGGACGCGGCCGCCGAGGTCGGCTCCGCCTGGCGCAACCGATGGGACTCCCTGACCCTGTTCACCCCAGCTCAGTACGACGCACTGCCCGGCATGACCTTCCCCTCCCCAGCCGACACCTATCCCACGGCCGCCGAGGTCGCCGACTACCTGCAGACCTACGCCACCCGGTTCGAGCTGCCCATCCTGCTCAACACCGCCGTGACCCGGCTCGCGCGCGACGGCGCCGGGTTCGCCGTGCACACGACCACCGGACTACTGCGTGCCCGGCAGGTCGTGGTCGCCACCGGACCTTTCCAGACCCCGGTCGCACCGGCCATCCGAGAGGCGCTCGGGCGCGGCGTGCAGCAGATGCACAGCGCCGAGTACCGCAACCCGGACCAGGTCGGCCCAGGCCAGGTCCTGGTGGTGGGCGCCGGGAACTCCGGTCGGCAGATCGCGCTCGAGCTCGCCGCGAGCCACGAGGTGACACTCGCCGTCGGCACCGAGGCACTGCAGCTTCCGCAACGCATGTTCGGCCGCGACCTGTTCTGGTGGCTGCTGAAGTCCAGGCTCTTGACCAAGTCAGCAGACACCCGCGTCGCCCGTCGGATGCGAGCCCGCGGCGACCTCGTCATCGGCAGCCCCCTCGAGGACCTTCGCGAGGCGGGCGTCGACATCCGCCCACGACTGATCGCGGCGAACGACGACGAGGTCACCTTCGCGGACGGCTCCCGGAGCCTGCCGGCCACGGTCGTGTGGGCCACCGGCTTCCGTCCCGACTACTCCTGGATCGATATCCCGGACGTCGTCACCGAGCAGGGCGTCGACCACGAGCGCGGCATCACCCCGGTCCAGGGCCTGACGTTCATCGGCTTGCCGTGGCAGCACACCCGCGGGTCGGCGCTCCTCGGGTTCGTCAGGCACGACGCCGCTTGGCTGGCCCGCCGCATCATCGCCGCCGCAAACCACAGGGGCGATGCCGAACAACCCGGCGACTTCGCCGGTGCGAGCGCGTCGTCCGCCGCGGGACGGTGACGGAGCCCGCACGTTCCACCCCGACCTAGGTGAACCACATGACCATCGCAACCCAGCCTGAGACGGCTCGCCCCACCTCCGCGACCGTCGCAGCCGCGCCGGCACCCGCGTCCGTCGGAGAGAGCCGGCGTCGCACGATCGCACTCGGACTGCTGATCTCGGCGCAGTTCGTCGTCATGCTCGACACCTCGATCGTCAACGTGGCGCTGCCCTCCATCCAGGCCGACCTCGACCTCAGCTCCAGCGGACTGAGCTGGATCATCAACGCCTACGTGCTGACCTTCGGCGGCCTGCTGCTGCTGTTCGGGCGGGTCGCGGACCTGTTCGGCCGGCGCCGCGTGTTCATCGCCGGCTCGACGCTGTTCACCTTCGGCACCCTGCTGGCCGCGACGGCGACGAATGAGTGGATGCTCGTCGGCGGCCGCGTCATCCAAGGCGCGGGCGCAGCCGCTCTCAGCCCCGCAGCGATGTCGCTGCTCATGCTCAACTCCCCCGGCGAGCAGCGGGCCCGGGCGATGAGCCTCTGGGGCGCAGCGTCCGCCGTCGGGGGAGCTACCGGCGTCCTGGCAGGTGGATTGCTCGCCGGCGCCTTCGGGTGGTCGTCAGTGTTTCTGGCCACGGTGCCCGTCTCCGTCGGCACTGTCATCTTGGCCCGCCGCTTCCTCGAGGACACCCCGCACGATGCCCGGCGGCGGTTCGACGCGCTCGGTGCAGTTACGGTCACCGCTGCGGTCATCGCGCTCGTCCACGGAGCCCTCGGCGCCGCGGACACCGGCTTGACGTCACCGAGTGTGCTCATCGCCGTCAGTGCTTCGGCGGCGCTCCTGGGTGCCTTCATCGCCATCGAGCGTCGCACCGCGGACCCGCTCGTCCCGCTCGGGCTGTTCCGGTCCCGCGCTCTGTCGACCGGCGTCGGCCTCGCGGTCATGGGCGGCGCCGCCCGCGCCTCGACGTTCGTGCTGATCGCGCTCTACCTTCAGCAGGCGCTCACCATGTCTCCGGAGTGCGCCGGCCTGGCGATGGTGCCGACCTCTGTCGCCGGGTTCGTCGTCAACCTGGCTCTGCTTCCTCGGGTGCTGCGTGCCATCGGCCCGCGGCGGAGCCTGGTCTCCGGGCTGGTCATCCTCGCCGCCGGACACCTCTGGCTCGCCTACGCGCCGACCGATCGTGGCTACCTGGTCGCCGTCCTCCCCGGACTTCTGTTGGTCGCGACCGGGGTCGCGCTCAGCTTCACACCCACCACCATGGTCATCGCTTCTGCAGCTCCCAGCTCCCACACGGGCCTTGCGTCTGGATTGGCGAGCTCGGCCACCCAGGTCGGTGCGGCACTCGGCACCGCTGCGTTCACCGCGATCGCGTTCACCGCGGGCGGCGGGTTCCCCGCAGCGTTCACTGCCGCTGCGGTCGTTGCACTCGCGACTGGGCTCCTCGGATGCTCGATCGCGCGCCGCTGACCCCCGTGGATCCGCACGGGGGCTGAGCAACGAAGAGATCGCCGTACGGGAGAACCGCGCCATCAACACCGTGAAGACCCACATCCGCACGGCGTACCGACGATCGGGTGGGCAGCGGTGCACCACGGGTTCGACGCCGACAACGAGCGGTGACCCCGAGGTTCTCGCCGACCCGTGCCGACACCCCGGCTTCACCTGCTGCCGCCATACTCAGACATGCTCGACACTCTGCGAGAGCGATTGCTCCCCGAGACCCAGCGCCGTACTTCCGACGAGCTCGACGACGACCTGAACCTCCGGTCGGGCGATGCCCGGGCCAAGCAGTCGGCGTTCTGGGCGATGCTCGTGCTCTCTGCGATCATCGCGAGCGCGGGCGTCATCACGGACTCCACCGCCACCGTCATCGGCGCGATGATCATCGCCCCGCTGTCCACGCCGATCATGGGGATCGCGCTCAGCATCGTGCTCGGCCGCCGCAACGGCTCGGTCGTCTACGTCACCCTCGGGACGATCACCGTGATCATCATCGGCGTCGTGTTCTCGCTGGCCGTGCCGCAGAACATCGCACTGCTCAGCAACAGCCAGATCGCCAGCCGTACGTCGCCCGGACTCGCCGATCTCGTCGCCGCCATCGCCACCGGCTTCGCGGGCGCCATCGCGCTCTCCCGCCGCGACGTCGCCGCTGTGCTTCCTGGCGTCGCGATCGCGATCTCCCTCGTCCCACCACTCGCCGTCGTCGGCGTCTGTCTCGGCCAGGGCGCTCCCAACCTCGCCGCCGGCGCCTGCCTGCTCTTCTTCTCCAACCTGCTCGCGATGGTCGCCGCCGGCGTCATCACCTTCGCCACCCTCAACCCGCTCTCCGAGCGTCACGCCCGCCGCCGGCCTGGCCTCGTCATCGCCAGCCTCGCCGTCGTCATCGCGGTCCCGCTCGCCGCCAACACCGCCGCGGTCTACGCGATCGACCGCTACAGCTCTGACGTCCGGAGCACAGCCGAGCGGTGGCTCGCCTCGACCCCCGACGCCACCGTCACGAGCGTCGACTTCAACTCCCCCACCGACGTCCAGATCAACATCCGCCACACCGGCGACCTGCCGTCGTACTCCGACCTGCTCGACAACCTGCACGGCGTCATCCCCGACGGCATCGCCGTCCACGTCGACGCGGCGGTCGGCTCGGACACCAAGATCGGCGAGGTCGGCGGCAACTGATCGAGGCCCGTCAGTCAGGCTTCCTGTTGAGCTGATCGCGATCCCGAGCAGGTTCACCGCGGTCACCGCGATGCCCTGTTGATCGCACCCTCCCGACGCACGTTCGCACTTTCGTTCATCGTCCCCCACCCGTGGGCCACGCAGACCCGCGGGCCGAACGGCGAACCCGTCCACGTCACCTCGTTCCAGAGCCTGTGCACGACCTGGGACGCCGACAGCGCCGCGCCGGGCGTCTACTACAAGAACTGCGGCGACTACAACGTCACGGTGGTCGTCGAGCGCAACGACGGCCGGATCGGTTACCTCGACGTCCAAGGCCGCGACTACGTCGAGGCGATGCCGTTCGCACTCGCGGATCTGGTCGCTGCGGCCGCCGACCCGAGGCTCGCCCTGCCCGACGCGGCGTACGACGTGCCGTCAAACCAGACCGTCGCGTCCGTCGTCGCCGACCACTTCCCGACCTGGCGGGCAGACGCCGACCAACAGGTCATTCCGCTACCAGAACTGGGCTACGCGTCCGCCTCGGGGAAGCTCGCGCCCTTCACCGTCGGGGTGGTGGTTCGCCCGGCGAGCGGTGCTCCCACCTGCGGGGAGGACCCCTGGACGCGGAGCTGTAGCGAACGTCGCGTCTACGGCGCCGACGACCCCACGATCGTCTACGTCCACGCCCGGGACGATGACGAGTGGGCCGACCGCTGCCCGCGCAACACCCGGGCGGTCAGCCGCACCTTCGTCTACGTCGGACCGCGCCACACGGTCGCCGTCTCCCAGAGTCGCCTGATCCCCGACGGCGAACCCACGATCGGCGCCGAGCTGGACCAGGCCCTGATCGACCTCGCCCTCGACCCCCGACTCCAATCCTGAGCAACCCCGACGAGTACTCGCCCGGCAGCGGTCTCCGCCAGCGACAACCGAGAGCTCGCCGAGCACGCCGATAGCGGCGGCTGGCTGATCTGCCCGCGAGGGAGGGCTGGTCGTCACACGGCGACGAGCGCACGCACATCGATGGTCGTCGGCGTCCTGGTCGATGCCGCCCATGCCATGACGTCCGGCGCTACCTACCGGCCGCAGGCGATCAACAGGATCGAACCCAGCGGTCGCGATCGAGGGGCGAGGTGGTTCGTCAGTGCGAAACCGCCACGATGCCTCAGCCCCGCCGGTAGCCTCCTGCTGGTCTCGGGCGCACCGCGCACCTGAGGACTACTGCCGGGGCCGCAATGACCGGTGGTTCGGCGACGCCCCGTGCGGGTGTCACTCACCCGGAAGTGAATCCATGTTGCGTCGTGCCAGAGTCCTCGGAGTCAGCTCTCTTCTCGCCCTAGGCCTCGTCGTCTCGGGCGGCTACCTGGTCAACGCAGTCACTGCGTCCAGCGCCACCACGATCACCGCATGCTCGAACGCCAAGACCGGTGCTGTGCGCATCGTCGCTCCCACCCGCGCGTGCTTGAAGAGTGAGAAGCGGTTGACGTGGAACGTGAAGGGCGACACTGGGGAACGCGGCCTCACCGGCCTCACCGGCCCTGTCGGACCGTCCGGCGCCGACGGCAAGGACGGACGGCCCGGAGCTGACGGGAAGGACGGAGCCGACGGAGCTGCTGGCCCCCAGGGCCCGGCAGGAAAGGACGGTGCCACCGGCCCCCAAGGCCCGGCCGGCCCAGCTGGCGGTCCCGCAGCGGTCGACCCGAACCCGAACGACCTCACCTATCGGATGAAGATCGGCACCGATCCGTTCGTCCCGATCACGGACTTCACCCAGGAGCTGAGCCACGAGCCGTACACGGGACCAAGCGGAACCGGAGTCGGCAAGACCGACTTCGGGGACGTCGTCGTGAACCTTCCGATGAACTCCGGCGTCCTGACCCAGATGGCGAACCTGACCAAGGGCGCTCGGGTGCTCAAGGTCATCCTGGAGATGTGCAAGCCCGGCGAGACCACCGGCCGCTGCACCTTGGAGCTGACCCTGAGCAACGTGACGGTCTTGGGCATCGACGTCCGGCAGGACCCGACGCAGGCCACCGCGCGTGTCCAGCTGAACTTCACCAGGGAACGTCTGGCGATCCTGCCCGGCACGCCGCAGGCCGGTACGTACGAATGGGACATCGCCGCCAACAAGCTCGTCTCCTCGACCGGCTCAACACTGGCCACATCGACGGGAGACGCTACCTACACCACCACGTTGCTCGGCTCCGAACCGCTCGGAGTCATCTCCACACGCAGCTGGCGTCAGAGCTCCTCAATGTCCTCCACTGGCCGGGCAGAGTTCCCTGACATCGTCGCTGAGACCCGCACGGGGCCGGGCACGCTCACCCTGTTCCAGCTCCTCGTCACCGGCCAGCCGCTGACTCGGGTGGAGCTCGACGGGTGCGAGGTGGCCACGTGCACGACGACCACCGTTCTGACCAAGGTCCTCCTCACCAACCTGGTGCTCGGCTCGCCGAGCCTGTTCGACGAAGTGCAGTTCAAGTACGGAGAGATCCAGTGGGATCGCAACGACGACGTGCGCGTCGCGACGCCCAGGTCGTTCTTCTGGAACGTCTTCGCGAACACGAACGTCCCCTCGTAGGTCGGCGTCGCGACCCATCTACGCATGCCAAAGGTCCGCCCTCTCTACGGGAGAGGGCGGACCTTTGCTGATGCCTGCGGCGGTCAGATCTGCCGGACGTTCAGGTCGCCGACTCGGTGGAGGGACTCGTATTACGCACTAGGTCCGTCGGAGCATGAACGTCGGCAGGGAACCCGATACGGCGGAGCGGCGTCGTAGCTGCGTGAAGCTGGAGACGGCGTCCGGGGTCGGACTAGCTGCAGACCACCTGCCAGTTGCCGGACTCGCGAGCGCATGGGCCGGCGTGGTGACGTTCTGGGTGACGGTGTCGACGGGCGTGCTCTATCTCAACAACGCGTATGGCCCGCTCGGAGAACGCGGTGGCCTGGGGACACTCGTCGGCTGAGCTGCGGCGCAATGGCGGGCATCGTCGTATCCCTCGTGGCTCGACTCGTGGCGCGACGGTCGAGTGCCGCGCTGGCCGTCCTGGTCGTGGTCGTCTCAGTCGCCGGCTGGGTACTGCTGCCTCGACAGGTCGATGTTTCCGAGAGCTGGGTACCGCGGCCGAACCCGCGCTGGTCGTGCACCGGATGGTCGTTCCAGCACTACACCCCGGGGACGATGGACGGCTCAGCGACGCAGATATGCGTCGGACTGGAGAGGCGGATCTCGGACGGATGACCGAAGGGGTCCTCGTCGTCGTCAGGCCCGGCCACATTCGAGTTCGGTCCGTCCGGAGAAGCGCGAGACCCCGGTGCCCGGGAGACTGATTTGTCCGGTCATACAACATCCGGACGTGCCGCAACTCGGGGGCTTTCAGGTCAGGTCGTACCGCCCAGGTAGACGCACTGTCGAACCGCCGCTGGCCGGACACCTGAGGCGCTCGCTCATAGCCGACGAGCGTGCGCCAGTTCGCCCCCGGCTGAGTCGGCCACCACCACTTGCAGGATGACCGGCAGGGTTGATTGCGAATCGGATGCTCTTGGCCGGGATACGCGCTCGGGACGATGATCGACCGACGAGGAGGTTGCGGGGAATGGACGTGGGAGACGGTGGCGGGGCGCTGGCCGAACTGCGCGAAGACGAGTGCTGGAATCTGCTGCGGGAGCGGACCGTGGGCCGGGTCGGGTGGCAGGGCGGCAACGGCCCCACCATCGTGCCGGTGAACTACGTCATCGACGAGAGGGCGGTGATCATCCGCACGGCGCCGTTCACCGACCTGGGCCGGGAGGGATCCGTCCGAGAGTTGGCGTTCGAGGTGGATGACATCGACCCGGTCGCCCGCTCCGGTTGGAGCGTGCTGGTCCGTGGCCGGCGTCGGCTGGATCCTGAGGCGTATGGGAAGACACCCCGTCCCGAGGTGTGGGTCGGTGGCTCAAATTGGCTTGTACTACGGATCGAGGTCCGAACCATCAGCGGCCGGAGGCTGACCTCCGGCGCGCAATGACGGCTGACGGTGGAACCGCCCGACGTACCCACTCCGCCGCGATCCGGATGCATCGGTCGGCTCGTGTGCGCGGCCGAGCGGCCTAGCCCTAGACCGCCGCGCAAGCGGAGGAGCATCCTTGACCGACCTCGGGAGCTTCAGCGACATTCCGACGCTAGGAGACTGTGATGCTCGTCTGGGTGATTGTTCTTCTGATCGTGGCATTCGCCGCCGTCGTGTTCTGGATCGACCGCGACAGGAAACGACATGGATCAACCGGTGCGATGGGACAGCACAACGACATCGACCCTGGGCAGTGGACTGGCGGCGGCTCCTGATCGCAGAGGAGGAACGAACGTTCGGCCGGCCAGCGGTTGGTGGTGCGTCTATTCGCCGCGACAGCGGCCAGCGTCTACTCGCCTTGGTTCGGCGTGGATGAACTCAGTCGTGGCCGTCCGGGGCCGCAGACCTTTGGGTGGTGGCGATGTCGGCGAGGTCTGCCTTCGCCCCGAGCGGGCCGAGCAAGGGCCAGGCCATGCCGCCGAGGAGGGTTCCGAAGATCACCAGGGCTGAGAGAACCTCGACGAGTAAGGAGTTGCCGAGCTCTATGAGCATGCCCACCACCATCGTCAGGGCTCCGGCGGAGAACCAGGCGAGCTGGCGCCGTCGTGGACCGCGGTAGCGGAACCAGCGGATTCCGTAGGCGGCCACGCTCCCTGCGAGGGTGAGTGCGAGCAGCACGGCTCCGACGATCTCGAGAAGGTCGGTGGCACCGGCGAGGGCGTCGACGCCAAGGGGGTTCGGTCCGGTTGCCGGGTTGTCGTCGTCCACGCTGCCCGGGGCGAGCAGGATGGACAGGACCAACGCGGCGGTTCCGGTCCCGGCGACTGCGGGAAGCCAGCGCCATCGGCGCGAGGGGAGCCGTCCGGTCGGGAACAGCGCCAGCGGCGCGTACAGCAGCAGGAAGAACGATGCGATGAACGCCGTGTCGGCGACCATCCAGGCCAGCCTGGCCGCGGTCGTCGTGGGCATCTCGCCGTCGGTGATGGCATCGCCGACGCCCGCGGACAGGTAGTTGGCCGTCTGGAGCCCGGCGAGCAGAAGCAGTGCCTTTCCGAGGCCGGCGGCACGCTTGCGGCGCAGCAGCTCGGCGCCGAGCACGCCGAAGGAGAGCAGGGCCACGAGGTCGACGGCGTCCTCCGCGGTGAGCGCCTCGGAACCGGGGAGGGGCGCGCTGCGGACGCTCAGGAGGAAGCCGAGCGTGGCAGCGACGAACGCCACCGCGAGCAGCAGGTACGGCGCTCCTGCCGATTGGGGCGGCCTGGCAGCCTGCGGTGCGCAGACCTCTGCGGTGGCTCTGGGGTTCATGGCGCGGCCTTCCGGAGTTGGGATGAGACCACGTCAGCGTGGTGGCCGCTCACCCACCGCCGCGTCCGTCACGAGACTCGATCGGGTCCGCCGGCACGCGGACCCTGCATCGGCCGGCGTCATCGCCTGCGAGGATGTCCCGCTGCCCGCCGGCGCCGTACCGTGGGACGGTGCTGGAGAGCATCCGAGCGTCTTCACTCCTCGGTCGGCGCCGCCAGGATCTGACCGACCTGGCGCTGGCTGGGCTGATCGCCGCGCTCGCCGTGGCGGGGACGCTGGCCGGCTCCTTCGGCACCTCCGAGCGGGGTACGGCGATCCTGCTCGACCTGGCCGTGACCTTGCCGCTCGCGCTGCGACGACGGCACCCCCTGGCGACGTTCCTTGTGATTCTCGCCGTCATCGACGTGCGTGCGCTCCTGCTCGACGATCTCGACGGCGCTGGGGTCTTCCTCGGCCTGCTTGGTAGGGGGCTACTCGCTCGGCGCCTATGCGCCACTGCGACGGGGCCTGATCGGTATGGGCGCCTTCGTGCCGGCCACGATGGCGGCCAGCTGGCTCGACATCGGCGACCCGCTCGACGATCTCGACTTCATGGTGATCCTGGTCGGCGGGTTCTGGCTGGCCGGCCGGGTCGTCTGGTCGCGCAACCGGCTGGTCGATCGCCTCGCCGACCAGTCCGAGGAGCTTCGGCGCAGCCGCGAGTCGGAGGCCCAGGCCAGGGCAGCCGAGCAGCGGGCGCGCATCGGCCGCGACGTCCATGACGTGGTCGCTCACAGCGTCACCCTGATGGTCGTCCAGGCCGAGGCCGGCGAGGCGCAGCTTGAGCCCGACCACCCGTCCGCCGAGTGCCTGCGCACGATTCAGCGAGTCGGGCGATCCACCCTGGTCGAGCTGCGCGGCGTGCTCGGCGGCCTGGGCGAGGAAGCCACCCCCTCGCTGCCGGAGCGCACCGGCGGTCCCGGGCTGCGCGATGCCGATCGGCTCGCCACCGACCTGACCGAAGCCGGACTCGACCTGGTGCTGCGCGTGGACGCCGGTGCCGCGGACCTTCCGCCGGAGGTGGACCTCGCGGCGTACCGGATCCTCCAGGAGGCCCTCACCAATGCGTTGCGCCACTCGCCGCGAGCGCATGTCGATGCCCGGGTGCAAATCACTCCCGACGGGGTCGTTGTCGACGTCACCGACGACGGTGCTGGGGTCCAAGCGACGAGTCGCCCGAGCTCGGGCCGGGGACTTGCCGGGATGCGCGAGCGGGCTCTGGCCCGTGGTGGTGACATCACAACCGGCCCCGTAGGGACCGGGTTCACGGTCCGGGCACATCTGCCTCTGCAAGCGAGGACCGAGGCCGTTCGGTGACCATTCGGGTCCTCGTCGCCGACGACCAGGAGCTGGTGCGAGCGGGCCTGGTGGCCGTGCTCGCCACCCAGCCCGACCTCGACGTCGTCGCCGAGGCCGCCGACGGGCACCAGGCTGTCGAGGAGGTTCGCCGCCGCCACCCGGACGTTGCGCTGCTCGACGTCCGAATGCCCCACCTGAACGGGATCGAGGCCACGGCGCAGATCTGCGCCGACCAGCACGTCTCAACCAGGGTGCTGATCCTGACCACGTTCGATCTCGACGAGTACGTCCTGGCCGCACTCCGCGCCGGCGCCAGCGGCTTCCTGCTCAAGGATGCCCCCCGCGAGACGCTCTACACCGCCGTTCGTACCATCGCCGCCGGCGACGCCCTCCTCGCACCGAGCGTCACCCGCCGCCTCATCGAACAGCACCTGCGCCTCGAGCAACCCCCACCGCTCTTGGCACATCGGCTCGCGACGCTCACCGACCGCGAACGGGAAGTGCTGCGCCTGATTGCCCGCGGGCTGACCAACGGCGAGGTCGCTGAGGACCTGCACCTCGGCGAACCCACCGTCCGCACCCATGTGGGTCGGGTGTACGCCAAGGTCGGTGCGCGGGATCGGGCCCAAGCGGTGGTGTTCGCCTACGAATCCGGCCTCATTCGCGTCGGCGACCCCAGCCAGTAGGCACCTTCCCGCATGGCTCGGACCCGGAGGACCCCGCCAAGTCCGGATCAGGACAAGTGCGTCACTTCGCCGCGTGTCGGACGCTTCACGAGTTCTCCTGCTCGGCGTCGGCGGGCGCCGGTTCACAGGACGGCCGCGAAACTCACCGAGGCGCAGTTGCCCGCCCTGATCAGCAACCGCCCTACGAGGGAGACAGCCCAGCACCACCAGGCTGCTTGGCGGTCCTCACAGCGATACCGGCGCCCATGACGGTCAAGACCGGAGCGCTGGTTGCTGATGCCCCGACGTTCGTGAGGGCCGAGCCCCCGCCCTTTGCCGCCTTCTCGCGCCACCCTGGGGCCACGTGCAGAACTTGCGGCCGCGGCCTGGACGGAACGCCGCCACGTCCAGGAATTGCAGACGCCGTGTCCGGTCCGACCAGAGCGGTTCGATATCGACGATCATGTCTTCGTGACCGCGGACGAGGACGTCGGCGCGCTCTCACGCCCGCCCCGCCGGGCGTGGACAGTTGAAGCAGACGCCCGCGTATCCGAGCGTCAGGATCTCGCGTCGGACCAGGCCCCAGCCGGGTGCTGGTTGACACGCCCGAACGGCGATTCTGGCTCTAGGCAGTTCTGCCGGATCGGAGTCGGCCCCTTGCGCCGTCACGGTCCTAGGGGTAGTCAGGTGTGGTCTGTCTCTCGGGAGGTGCTCGATGCGCTCGACCACACGTCCGAACGTCGACACCGGCAGGCGACCCCTGCGGTCTATCGGCGTCGCCACCGCCTTCGGTCTGCTGGCGGCCGGCATCGGCGCCACGGCTGCGCCGCCCGGACAGAGCTCGCCTCGGCCGGTTTCGGCCGCCCACGTCTGGGTGACCACGCCTGACGGTACCGAGCAGATGCACGATCGCGGCACCGTGCCGTTCAGAACCGGTGGATCGGACCGGTTGACGATCACCGTGGACCCGTCGCTTCGCTACCAGACCATGGATGGAGTCGGTGCCTCGATCACCGACTCCTCGGCCTCGGTGCTGATGGAGCTCGACCGCGCGACGCGCGACGCGACGATGCGAGACCTGTTCGGGACCGACGGGCTGTCGTTCTTGCGCCAACCGGTGGGTTCCTCTGACTTCGTCGACGGACCGCATTACACCTACGACGATGTGGCGCCGGGCGAGACGGATTTCGACCTGTCGGAGTTCTCGATCGCCCATGACGAGGCTCAGATCTTGCCCCTGGTTCGCCAGGCCCGGGCCGTCAACCCGGATCTGAAGGTCATGGCGACGCCGTGGAGCCCCCCGGCGTGGATGAAGACCAACGACTCGCTGATCGGTGGGCGGCTGATCGACGAGCCCCGCGTCTATCAGGCGTACGCCGCCTACCTGGTGAAGTTCGTGCAGGCCTACGAGGCCGCCGGCGTTCCGATCTACGGGTTGACCATTCAGAACGAGCCGCAGAACCGAACGCCGTCCGGCTACCCGGGCACCGACCTGCCGACCCGGCAGGCGATTGCAGTCATCGAGCGGCTCGGCCCCGCGCTGCAGGCCGCCGGGCTCGACACGAAGATCATGGGCTACGACCACAACTGGTCCGAGCATCCCAACGACATCGCCAATACCCCGCCCGGGGAAGACCCCGAGACCGAGTACCCCGCGCTGTTGCTCGAGTCCCCCGCTGCCCGGTGGATCGACGGGACGGCGTACCACTGCTACGCGGGTGACCCGAAGCGGATGACCGCCCTGCACCAGGCCTTCCCGCGGAAGGAGATCTGGTTCACCGAGTGCTCCGGCTCGCACGGTCCGACCGACCCACCAGCGCAGGTGTTCAGCGACACGCTCAGGTGGCACGCCCGCAACGTCATCTTGGGCACCACCCGCAACTGGGCGCAGTCCGTGGTCACCTGGAACCTTGCCCTGCACTCCGACGGCGGCCCTCACAACGGCGGCTGCGACACCTGCACCGGCGTGGTCACCGTCAACCCCGACGGCACCGTCACCCGCAACGCCGAGTACTACACACTCGGCCATCTGGCCCGGTTCGTGCGGCCTGGAGCCGTCCGGGTCGCAAGCTCGTCCTACGGCAGCACCGGCTGGAACGGACTCCCGATGAGCGCGGCCTTCGCGAATCCCGACGGGTCGACGGCGCTGGTGGTCCACAACGAGTACGACGACCCCCGCACCGTGGCCGTCGCCGTGGACGGCCGGTCATTCGAGTACACCCTGCCCGGCGGATCCCTCGTCACCTTCACCTGGCCACACTCCGCGGACCTGACCTCCACAGGCACACTGCTCGACCCCTGGTCCACGTCGGTGACCAGTAACGTCGGCGACCCCGCCATGGCGGGCGCAGCCACGGACGACGATGGCTCGACCGCATGGACCTCCGGCACCGCCCAGGCTCGCGGCCAGTGGTTGCAGGTCGACCTCGGCCACGCCCGGCGGATCCGCCAGGTCGTGCTCGACGCCGGGCCGTCGACCTACGGCTGGCCCAACCCCGTGATCCCGTCGGCCGACTACCCGCGACGTGTCCGAGTCGAGGTGAGCGCCGACGGCCGGCGCTGGACCGGGGCCCGCGAGATCACCGGCACCGGGCAGCTCACCGTCTTGACCACCCCGCACAACCGGGTCCGCTACGTGCGCGCCACCCTCACCCGGGCCGACGAGCACTGGTGGCAGGTGGCCGAGGTACGGGTGTATCGCTAGCGCGTGTGGGTGATCCTCCACATCGCCGGCATCGCGTCCTGGCGCCCTTGTTCGCGGATCTGGCAGCCGAGATCCGGTTGACTGGCGAGTTGAGGCATCCCGCCCAGTAAGACGCATCTCGCTCCACCACGAGATGGCTGCGCCTCGATACCCGGTGTTGAGCGCGACCGCCAGATCGAGCGCCTTGTGCCGGATCTGCCGCCTGCCGATTCCGGTTTGAGTATCTGGCGGGTTGAGCGTGCCGTTCTTCTCTCGACACTCAGCCCGAGCCGGACAGTGGCCGACGCCGTTCTCGATGCCCTGCCACCGCGAGCGTCGTACTGTTGAGTGCGTTCCACGTGGAAGTCCGCACGTCATCCCCTCAAACCGGAGCCCACCGGTTGCGGGATAGTCGCGGCGCCCGCGCTGCGTAAGCCGGGCAACCGCGACCCTGTACCTGAACCGCATATTCCTCCGCATCTCGGAGAAATACCAGCCCGGCACGGCAAGATCTCGACGACGCGCTCGTCCACACGTTCCCGACTGGGTCGACGGTCGGTTGACCGAACCTGTCGGAAGATTCAGGCGCGCCCCGCGCGGAAAGTCCTAGCGGGCCGGCGATGACTGACTGCGCCCACCTCAACATCGAGGATGACGACGCCCACAATCTTCCGTGGCTTGCCCGGGGGGGCGCAGCCGTCGCGGGAGGCGCGCCGGCTCGACGCCCGCGTGGTCCTGAGAACCTGATCCTGTGGGGGCAGCGTGCATCCCGGCTGCGCCACTGGACGCTGGGCCCAGTCAGGGTTGGGCTTCAGGCCGGCATCTGTGCATCTGCGTCGTCGGCCCGCCGCCCCTTCTTGGGCGCTTCATGCGGCAGGTCCTTGGTGAACGCCAGGGACAGCATGGCGAGGCCGGCTGCCGCGAGCAGCCCCGCCTTGAGGGCCTGGAGCTGGGCAGCCTCGTAGTCATCCACGAGGGCCTCGCTGGTCGGATCATCCAAGCCCGCCTCCTGGGCAGCGGCCCCGACCTGATCGGCGGACACGAAGTCGATCCCGGAACCGACGGCCACTCCCACTTGCTCTGAGACCGCATTGCTGATCCGCTCGTCGGACGAGACGTTGGAGACGAATGCGGAGGTGAGTCCAGACAGCACGATCGCGCCGAGCAGGGCGACCCCCAACGACGAGCCGAGCTGTTGGCCCGTGAATTGCAGGCCGCCGGCCTCTCCACGGCCCGAGGCGTCGACCGACGACTGCACGACGTTGCCGAGCTGCGAGGCGATCAGCCCCATCCCTACGCCCAGCACCGCCATCGACCAAGCGAAGCTCGAGTTGTCCAGTTCCGGGTCGATCGTGGCCAAGAGTAGGACGGCCGCGACCATGGCGGTGGCCAGGCCCGCCCGCACGATGGACCGGACTGGATATCGGCCGGACAGCCTCGACCCCGCCGCGGAGGCAAGGAACATGGTGATGGAGACGGGGAGCATCCTCAGGCCGGTCTCCAAGGCATCGAGCCCGATCACCAACTGCAGGTACAGCGGGATCGTGAAGAAGACACCCATCAGGATCAGGTTCTGGCTGAACAGCCCGATCAGACCCGAGCGCAGCGCGGCAACCTTCAGGAGCGCCAAGTGCACCAGCGGGTCTCGTCCACCCCTCTCGCGGCGGCCCTGCCACGCCGTGAAGCACCACAGAAGGACCACCCCGAAGCCGATCACGAACAAGGTGAGTGAGAAGCCGAACGGCGTCACCGGAGATTCGTCCGTGGGAGCGACCCATCCCCAGGTGCTCGATTGCAGGACCCCGAGAACGACCAGCCCCAGGCCCGCGGCCGACAGCACAGTGCCGACGATGTCGAGCTTCGGGGCAGGGCCGGTCCTCGCCGCGTCCGCGACCTTCGGCGTCATCACCAGGATCAGCGCCACCAACAGCACCTCGCCAGCGAAGATGATCCGCCACGAATACTCCGTCGTCGCCCAGCCGCCCAGGATCGGTCCCACGGCGATCCCTGCTCCGGCGACCCCGCCGATCACGGCGTACGCGACCTTGCGGGAAGCGCCTTCGAAGTTGCCCGCGATCAGCGCCACCATTGCGGGCAGGACCAGCGCAGCGCCGAGCCCTTCCAAGACCGACCAGCCCAAAGTCAGGACGGCCACCGACGGTGCCACCGCCGTCAGCGCCGACCCGCAGGCGTAGATGACCAACCCGACGACGAACGTTCGCCGCCGGCCGATGATGTCGCCGATCTTGCCGCCGGACAGCATGAACATCGCCATCACAAGGCAGTAGAGCGTGATCACTGCCTGGATCGTGGTCACCGTGGTGTCGAAGTCGGCGACCAAGGCGCTGATCGAGACATTCATGGCCGACTGATCCAGCACCATCACGAACTGGGCGATGGCCAAGGCCACCAGCGGCAACCAGTTGGTCCTCGGCCCCGTGTCGCTCTTTGTCACCTGGGAATCACCAGTAGTCACGATCGCTCTTCTCCTCGCAGCGGACGGGTTGCCCCTTCGGCGGTCGCGCTGGCGTTGACGGCATGCGCGGCCCAGTTCTGTCGAAGGTCATGGTCGGACTTCGATGGCACTCACTCTCCGCCCGCTGGCGACCGATCTCATCACCCGTAACGGGTGCCGTCGCCGGATATGTCCGGCAAGGACTTGGCCGCCTCGTCACGGCACACGGGAGAGGGCGGACCTTTGCTGATGCCTGCCGCGGTCAGAACTGCCGGTCGGTCAGGTCGCCGATTCGGAGGAGGGACTCGTAGACGTGCCCTCCGACGTTGCTGTGCGGGTGGGTCGGGGCGATCTCGCCGAGGAGAGCCGCAGGGCAGCCCTCGCACAACGCTCGCACACACCCAAGCGACCGGAGTCCGCAATCGCGAGTAGCGACGTCGTTGGATCATTCGAGCTGCTTGCCCGGGCCGCCAAGTCGTAGGGCGAGCCCACCTTGACGCACCTTCGTTGACCCGACTTGAGTGAGGTAGGCCGCACTCCAGGAAGGTCCCAGATGAAGACGACCGTGCAGGGTATCGCGGTGCGGAGGAGTCGGCCGTGACCAGCCCGTGGACTGTGGACACTCCGCTCGGGACCCTCGACGTCAACGGCTGGACCCTGGTGTGGGCGGTCTTGGTGCTGATCGGCACCGTCCTGGCGGCACGCTACGTCGCGGGCGCGACGCGGCGCCTCGGCGCCAGGGTGCCGAACCTGGCGGACGACGTCCTGCTCCAGATCATCCAATTCGTGCGCTACGCCATCTACGCCCTGGGCGCCGGAGTCATCCTGAGCCTGCTCGGTGCACCGATTCAACCGGTCCTGATCGCGGTGCTGATCACCCTCGGTGCGCTGGTCCTGGTCGGCCGCGGAGTCGCCGACAACTTCGGCGCCGGGTTGGTGATCCAGGTGCGGCATCCGCTACGACCCGGGGACCTGATCGAGTGTGACGGCCACGAGGGCCACGTGATCGACCTCAACAGCCGTGAGGTCCTCATCCAGACCTACGACGGCGCCCACGTCCACCTGCCCAACAACCTGGTGATGAACTCGTCCCTGCTGAACCTCACGGCGTCCGGCTCGGCCCGGTCGAAGCTGGAGGTCCGCATCGCAGTTGACGGACCCGCGGCCGCGGACGATCTCATCCGACTGGTCCTGGACACCGCACTCGCCGTATCCGGGGTGCTCGGTGAGCCGCCACCCACGTGCCCGATGACGGCAGCCACGCCGACCGAAGTGGTGCTGAGGCTGCTGCTGTGGCACGACCCCGAGTCGGCGCTCGACGTGTGCTCTCGTGTCACCGCCGCGCTCGGCGCTGCGCTGGGAGACGCAGGCGTCCAGTACGCGATCTCGTGGCCACCGCCGGCGCCGGCCGCATTCCGATTGGGCACCACCTGAGCGGATGGTTGCGCACAGGGCGCTGATTCTGGTCGAGCGAATCGACGGAACGTCCGGACCCTGCTTCCCACGGGGTGCGTCATGGCGCCGAGACTGCACTCGTTGCCGGGACAGGCTCTGCACAGGAATCAGCGCCGTCCAGCTCCCGTGCAAGGGTCAGTGCGAGGGCGGTGGCGGCCTGTAGAGCTCCTGCACAGCAGCGGCGATGTCCCCGCCATCTGTCTCGACGGGCTCCATGTAGAGACGACCTTCAACGACCAGGCCGTCACGTATGAGGAGGATCGTGACCCCGCGCATGGCGAAGGGCGAGCCATCCAGGTAGTGACCTCGCCAGCTCCACTCCCCCCACTCGGTCTCCCCAGCCACAACTGATGCGACCAGTTCGGAGTCGAAGTCGGGCACGCCCTCGAAGACCGATGACCAGTTCTCGAGTACCTGAGAGCTCCCGCCAAAACCACGGCCCGGGTGCAGTGGTTGCGTACTTCGGTAGCCCTCGTCGAACAACGACGCCAGCAGCCCGACGTCGTGCGCGTTCGTCGCGTCGCGCAAACGCTCCAACATGGTCGCCATGACTCGACGGTAGTCCCGGGGGATCCGACGTCAGGCCGCCAGCCGGGCGCATGTTGGGACGGAGCCCTCACGTCCCGCCCGCTCATGCATTCCGCGAGCAAGCGTTCCGCGCGCCGACCTGTCGATTGGACCCACCCAGACGTTCCTGACAGACGCGAACGGCTCCACCGGAAGGACCGGTGGAGCCGAACTTCGCAACAGGGTGCCACGAACTTTCGCGAACACCCTTGGCGGGATCTTCGCGCAGTTCGTTTGCGCAGGTCAGACGCCCCGCGCCGCGGGCTGTCAATGGCGCGTGCACACGGCTGGTCCGAAATCTGCGCACGAGCGCTAGGGCGAACGTTGAGCACGCAGCAACACCCCGCCCAGGATGCAGCGTCGCTCGCCCGACATCAGGTGGCTCGCCGCAGGCCCACTTCGCCGCAGGCGTGGTTCTTCGCGATGTCCAGATCGCCGCGGTCGGTCACCACTGCCGGACCGCGGAAATGCTGCCACCTTTCAGGATCTCGCCGATGCGTCGCCCTCCAGCCGTAGTGCGAGCGCCGGACAGGTCGCCACGGCGCGGCGGGCGTGCCGCAGCGTCTGCGGAGCGACGTCGGAGCCGATCAGGATGGGGTAACCGTCAACGTCCTCGACGATGTTCTCCGAGAGCAGGAGTGCGCAGAGCCCGTGGCCGTCGCAGCGGGTCCAGTCGACGTCGAGTCTCATCGGGCACCCCCCAGCGGGAGGACGCCGAGGTACGGTCGGCCGCAGCCGCGTCCGTTCCCGTGCGCCGCGATCTCCTCGGACATTGAGGCCAGCGCGCTTGCGACGAACGCGGCGGTGCCGTCCGGGTGGGCGCAGGCGCCGCGGCGGATCAGGCCTTCGAGCCGAGCCTTCACCTGCGGCGCCGTCCGGCCGGCCAGCAGTTCAGCCACGTCGCGGGCGACGGCGTTGGTGCCGAACAGGCAAGGTCCGCACTGGCCGGCGGACTGGCCGGCCAGCCAGGTCGTGACTGCTGAAACCTCGGCGAGCGCGCAGCCCGAGGTGGGCAGCCGGGCGATCACGCCGGCATTGAGCGGGACCCGGGCATCGCGAAGGAGCGGACGCGTCACGCGCAGTCCGTGCGCGTCGGACACCCAACGGCCGTGGTAGCCCCCGATCAGGACCGGCCCGTCGCCAGGCCCCAGCAGGGCGTCGATCGACACCCCGGTGGGGACCTCGACGACTCCGGGCGCGGGCACGGCGCCGACCAGCGTGAGCAGCGTCGTGCCTCGCTCCAGCGGGTCGCCGACCGAGGCGAACGCCTGTGGTCCCAGGGAGCCGAGCAGCGCGAGCTGAGCGAACGTCTCGACGTTGCTCGCGAAGGTGGGTGACCCGTGCAGGCCGCGGATCGTCGGAAGCGTCCGCCGTCCAGGTGGCACCGGGGCCCGGCCGTCGAGCCCGTTGAGCACCGCACGCACCTCACCGCCGACGAAGCGACCCGGCTGCAGCCGGACGTCCACGGACTCGCGGTGCGGCTCGGCTCGACGTCGCTCGTCGAGCGCGACCGCGAGCGAGGCGTACGCCGCCCGGTCGTGCACGGCGATCGTCACCCGGCTGGTCCGCAGCGCCCGCGCGACGAGCAGCGCGCCGTCGACGACCAGGTGCGGGACGAGCGTCATCAGCGTGCGGTCCTTGCGGCTGGCCGGCTCGCTCTCGGAGCCGTTCACGACCACCTCGACGCGCGGCCCCGCCTCCACCGCCGCGAGCTTCGTGGCGACCGGGAACGCGGCGCCGCCCCGGCCGAGCAGGTGCACGTTCGCGGCGGCGGCCGCGAGCGCGGCCTGGGTCATCGGCCGCAGGTCGCCGTGGATCGCGCGGTGCGGAGCCAGGGCGACGTGGTCGCCCTGGATGCCACCGGCGAGCAGGCGGGTGGTCTGGACATCGACGACGGTCATGATCGCCTCCCGGCAGAGTCGAGGGCTCGATGCTGCTGACGACGAACGGCGACCTGACCGGCCAGGTGCCTCTCCTCGGCGACCAGCCGCCACCAGACCGCGAGCACCACCGCTCCAGCGGAGCCGCCGTACAGGCTCCAGGCCCACCAGGTCCCGGTGTCGGTGCCGGCGAAGATCCCATGGAGGATCGCCAGCGGCCACACGGCGTACGCGATGGCGTGGACGGGCCGCCACCACCGCGCGGCGCGGGCGGAGCCGGCCAAGCGTCCGCGAAGCGCCCCGGTGATGGCGACCACGACGAGGCAGTACATGCCGAGCGTCCCCAAACCCACCGCGACGGCGCGGTAGCCGGCGGTGAACGGCACGAGTGCGCCTGGGACCGAGATCGCGACATGGCTGTCGACGACGAGCAGAGCAGCATGGAGGGCGAGCAGGGAGAGGGTGACCACGGCGGCCGAGCGGTGCGCAAGCTGCGTCAGCAGCCGACGCGTCGCGTCCGTCGAACCGGACGCGGTCGCGCCGAGACAGATGGCGACGGTCGCGCCGAGCATCGCCATGAACCCGGCGGCGCGGGCAACGAACCACAGCGTCATGCCGCACGCTCCTTCGCCGGCCAGGCACCGAGATACCGGGCCGAGCCAGAGTCATCAACCAGCCTGGCGGTCACTCCCGCCGGCTCGAACCGAGCGGCCGTCGACGCACCCCAGACCAGCGCCGCCGTGCTGAGCGTGTTGGCCTCGACGCAGGAGGGTGCCCAGACCGTGGCCGTCCGGATCGCGCCACGGGCGGGGGCGCCGGTGCGCGGGTCGATCACGTGGTGCGCTGCCCCGGCGGCGGTACGCCAACGGCGGACGGTGGTCGATGAGGTCGCCAGCCCGCCGTGAGCGAGGCCGACGATCTCCCCCGGCCCGCCCGCGGTCTCGGCGACCCAGACCGACCAAGGCTCGTCGGGAGTGCCGGCGGCGGCGACGTCGCCGCCGATCTCGACCAGCGCGGGACAGCGGTAGCGGGCTGCGATCCGCCGGGCTGCCGTATCCGCGGTCCAGGCCTTGGCGGTGGCACCGAGATCGAGGCGCAGCCCGCGCGGGACGCCGACGCGGCCGAGGTCGAGGTCGACCACGACCCGCTGCCAGTCGGCACGCGCACCGGCGGGCAGCACGTCGCCGCCACCGACCGAGTCGATGTCGGCGTCGTAGCCCCACCGGACGAGGTGGTGACCGACCGTCGGGTCGACTGCGCCGTCCGTATGCCGGGCCGCGTCCAGCGCGACAGCCACCAGGGTGAGCGTCAGGGGCCGGACCGGGACGAGCCGCGGTGCGACGTCGTTGACGTGCTCCAGCTCGGAGTCGGCCCGGAACCGGCTGACCGCGCGGTCCACGTCCGCCATCAGGTCGCGCACGATCCCGGCGGCCCCGTCGGCGACCGCCGGGCCGCCGGCGACGACGGCGCGGACCGTGCAGGACCAGTCGGACCAGGTGCGCGTGGTCATGACGCGTTCGACCCTCCCTGTGGCTGGCTGTCCGACGGCACCTGGACGATCCCCGGGCTCGAGCCCGACGGGGAGTCGAGCGAGCTCGATCGGTTGGACCACCCGGTGACGTCCGAGGTGCCGGAGTCGCCGCCGCCGACGCCGTTCTGGGCGGTGGCGTGCGACGCCGCCGCGGTGAGGGCAGCGGTGCCGGCGGCCGCTGTGGCGACGATGCCGATCGTGGTCATCCGGGCGGTGCGGAGGAGACGGCGGCGAGGACTGTCGTTCATGACGCCCACGGTGGCTCGGGGCGGCTCAGACGTTCCGGAACAACCAGTCAAATCAACGTCAAATCCACCTGTCAATCGGTGCCGAGGAACAGCCGCACCACGGTCCAACCGTCGCGGCGCTCGAACTCCAGCCGCCCCCCGCTCGCCTCTGCGCAGGTTCGCGCTATGTCCAGGCCGAGGCCCGTGGAGCCGCGGTCGCTGCGGCCGCGGAGCCCGGCGCCGGCCGGGATGCCCGGCCCGCGGTCGCGGATCTCGAGCCGGACCAGGTCGGTCGCGGAAGCCGGACCGGTGAGCTCGACCGACAGTGGGACGCCCTCCGACGTGTGGGCGATGCAGTTCTCCATCAGGGCGTCCACAGCGGCCCGCAGGTCGTCCTCGGCGCACCGCACCATCAGCGCACCGTCCGGGGAGTTCACCTCGAGCTCGCGCCCCTGGTCCTCGGCCAGTGGCCACCAGAAGTCCACGCGCTCCCGCAGCACCGCCACGGCGTCACAGCGCGGCCGGACCCCTTCGCGCTCGGGCCGGCGGGCAGCGCGGATCACCGCGGTCAGGGTGCGCTCGAGATGGTCGAGGTGCGACTCGAGCTCGTCGGTCCGCTCGGACGACGGCAGCGCCTCGACGTCCAGCCGCACGGCGGTGAGCGGTGTCCTCAACCGGTGCGACAGGTCGGCCACAGTCTCGCGCTCGGCTGCGAGCAGGTCGCCGATCCGGCCGGCCAGCCGGTTCAGTGCGGCGGAGACCCTCCGTACCTCTGACGCGACTCCGTCCTCGGGCGCGCGCGCCGACAGGTCGCCCTCCGCGAGCCGGTCCGCCACGGCCGCTGCGTCGTCGAGGTCACGGACGAGGCGGCGCACCACGATCTCGGCCGCGCCGGCCGCCAACAGCAGGAGGACGGCGGCAGCTGCGGCGAGGAGAAGCAGCCGATCGACCATCCGGTCGTGGGCATCGCCGGCCGTCGCGAACGCCAGGACAGTGACCGGCCCGTCGGCGGTGCTGGCGTGCACGCTGACGAGCTGACCGTCGTCGACCTCGTGCACCTCCGGCTCCGAGACCGGCATCAGCCCCTCGTCGTCCTGGTCGCCGTCCCCGTCGTGCGGTGCGCCCTCCTCGACGTCGGTCGGCGCATCGCCCGGGAGGTCGGCGCCCAGCTGGGTGCCATCCGGCAGGAGGACCGTCACGGTGGCCCGGTCCCCGCGGTCGTTGATGCGGTCGACGTACGCCGAGAGGGTCTGGACGTCCGTCGAACCGGTGCTGACGTAGTCGGCGACACCACGTGCCACGTCCGCAGCGTTCTCCCGCCCCTCCTCCGTGGCCGCGCCGTCGAGCAGCAGCCACAGCGGGATCGCGAACAGCAGCATCACAGCCGAGGCCGCACCCACCGCCAGCAGGAGGATGCGCTGGCGCAAGGTCATGACGTGCTCGGGTCGACGACCTTCACGCCGACCCCGCGCACGCTCACCAGGTAGCGCGGCTCGGACGCCGTCTCCCCCAGCTTGCGCCTCAGCCAGGACAGGTGCACGTCCACGGTCCGGTCGGCGCCACCCCACGGCATCTGCCACACCTCGGCGAGCAGCTGCCGCTTCGTCACCACCTCGCCCGCCCGCGACGCCAGCGCGAACAGCAGGTCGAACTCCTTGCGGTTGAGCGTCAGCTCCCGGCCTTCCAGGCTGGCCGTGCGGGACACCGGGTCGACGACCAGGTCCCCGACGACCACGCGTTGGTCCTCTCGGGCCGCGGGCGCCGTACGGCGCAGTACCGCGCGCACGCGAGCCATCACCTGCGCGGCCGAGAACGGCTTGATCAGGTAGTCGTCGGCACCCGCGTCGAGCAGACGCACGATCTCGCGCTCCTCGTCCCGAGCGGTCGCGACCACGACCGGAAGATCACTGCTCGAACGGATCAGCGCCAGGACGTCGGCGCCATCGAGGTCCGGCAGGCCGAGATCGAGCACGACAGCGTCGGGGCGCTCGCTGGCGACGGCCTTGATCGCCTCGACGGCAGTCGCCACGGGCACGACGGTCGCGCCCTGCTCCCCCAGCCCTCGCGCGAGGGTGCGCCTGATGTCCGGGTCGTCCTCGACCAGAAGAAGACGCACCATGTCTGCCACGGTAGCGCCACTCAGGGTCCTGTCGATGCAGCACCGCTGTCGGACCAGGCGGCCTTGGCGCCGCTGTGGCCGATCCGAGCTACCTGGACACCGGTCCCGAGCGCCGCCACCACTGCCAGCACGCCGACGACGGACGTCAGGGTTCGCAGTCGGTCGCGCGTCGCGGCGCCGGGTCCGGTCGCGAGGCGCCGCCGGTCGAGCCACCAGTACGTCGCCGACAGGATGAACAGCACGGCGGTGAACCAGATCAGCTGGTCCCCGAGCTCGGCGTGCTCCTCGACGAGCCTCGTCTCGGGCACCGAGTGCTCGAGGGTCTCGCCGGAGGACGTCGACAGCGGCGTCAAGATGAGTGCGGCGAGGCTCAGGAGCATGGGCATCGGTCCCGCCCATCGGCGGAACCTCGGCACCACCACGGCCAGGATGACCGTGACCGCGGCGAGCGGCACGATGACGACCGTGGCGTGGACGACCAAGGGGTGCAGGGGCAGACCGAGGATCGTGGATGGCATGGGACTTCCTCTCGAGGCGCAACGTCCCCGGCAATGTGCAGGGACGACACTCAGCGGGTCCCCAACGCAAGGTCAAAAGGGCGTCAAATGCGCCAGCCGGGTCGGCGGCGTGGCCGGACGTGTTGCTCGCCGTGGCGCTGATGCGTCGCTGACGCGAAGGCTCCGCCCCGCCTACGGCGGAACGGAGCCATGGTCCAAGAGCCGCGTGCGCGAGGCCGCTCGTCACACGAGGTAGCGATCGATCAACGCCGCTTCCGCGCGCAAGTCGTCAGCCTCATCCGTAGAACCACGCGCGCCGAGGATGTCGGCCGATGCGAGCCGCTCGTCGCGTTCTGCTGTCAGCACGACCAGGGTGTCGTGCTCGTCCAGCTCACGTTTCGTGACGTCCCGTAGCGCCGACGCCCTCAGTCGCGCCCGCAATGCGACCTCCGGAGCGCAGGCTCACAGGTGTGGTGTCCGTGTCCAGTCGAGCTTCGGGGTTGGCAATTGCCGAGGGGAGGTTGCGGAGGAACCGCACCGTCAGCGGGTCTCTGGCACGCATGGCATCCATGAGATCCGCGCGCAGCTGTTCCGCTAGGCCATCCATGCCATCAAAGCGTATGGAGGCGACCAGACGCGACGCCACCGATGTCAGCGTCCTTCAGGAGCGTCCGCGCTCGTGAGTCAGTCTCGGAGTCCGCAACGGATCTGGCGGTAGCCGCTGAGCGAGCAGAGGTCGTCAATCGCCAACCTGACGCGCCTCTGGCTATCGGATATGCGAATCGGCTCCACCGGACGTCTGGTGGAGCCGATTTTCGCGAACGAGGTGCTCGGGAATTCGCAAACACCCCCTGGTTGGTGGGGTGTTCGCACTTATCCATTCGCGCAGGTCAGCCACCGGATTCGAACCTGCAGGTCCGCGCGTCCTCACACCGGGAAGGCAAATCGCGCACACGCGCGCCGCTGCGCTCGCGCCTTCCGCGCGCATCGCATCTCACGGCGGCGGTCATCGGAAGACGCCGGTGGACGCGGGGGCCATCATGGACCAACCCTTCGATCACGGGGCGAACGCCCCCGCATCGAACCGCCCACAATGACCCCCGCACGCCTAGGTGCGGGTGTGTGGCCGATCAGGTAGGCGTCGTCCATCGCGTCCCGGAAGGGGAGAGGCGCGTGTTGCGTGTTGTTCGGGTTCCGCAGACCCGCTAGTCGTAGGGCAGCTGGTCGCCGGCGATCTTCTCCCAGGCGGCTCGTAGCCTGTCGAGATCGTCGGGCCGCAGATCGACCAGGTCGGCCTGTTCGTGCTGGTCGGCGCTGAGGTCGTAGAGGTGGTCGCTGCCGTCGTCGGTCTGCAGGTACTTCAACGTCCCCGCGCGCAGCGCCCGCCAGTCGTGCATCCGCCAGAACAGGGGGCGTTCGGGCAGCGCCTGGCCGCGGAGGAGGTAGGGCACCAGGCTGGTGCCGTCGAAGGGATGCTCCTCGTCGGGGCGGGCTCCGGCGAGCTCCACGATGGTCGCGGTCCAGTCCATGGTGATCACCGGTTCGTGGCTGACGCGTCCGCGCGGCAGGGTGCCGGGCCAGCTCAGGATCGTGGGCACACGGATTCCGCCCTCGTTCAGGGTGTACTTGCCGCCTGTGAAGGGCCATACGTAGGAGAACCGTTCACCGCCGTTGTCGCTGGCGAACAAGACCACCGTGTCGTGGATCTGGCCGCCGTGGTCAAGTGCGGCCAGCACACGGCCCACGGAGCGGTCCAGGTCCTCGACCATCGACCGGTAGACGCCCAACGAGCCACCGTCGAAATGAGCCAGGAGGCCGTCGCCGTTGACGACGCGCCGGGTGAGGTCCTCACTGACCGCGCGATCCTGCGGGCCTTCCCAGGGCCAGTGCGGGGTGGTGAAGTTGAGGTTGAGCAGCCAGGGGTGCTCGCGCGGCCGAGCGATGTACTCGACGGCACGCTCGGTGAGGGCGTGGGTGTAGTACCGGAGGTCCTCGGCCTCGACCTCGCCCTCGTACAGGTCGTGGATGCCGCTTGTGTCGATCTTGGAGAAGTAGTCGACGGCTCCGCCGAAGTTTCCGAAGAACTCGTCCCAGCCCACCCGGGTCGGGCTGAAGGAGGGGAGGAAGCCACAGTGCCACTTGCCGAGCATCGCGGTCTCGTAGCCGACGCCCTTGAGCAGGCTGGCGAGGGTCGGATGGTCGGTGGGGATGCCGTCGACGTCGTTCTTCTCGGCCAGCGGTTCCCCGAGTCCTCCGTGCAGCCGGCCGGGGTATCTGCCGGTGTACAACCCGAACCGCGTCGGTGAGCAGACCGAGGAGGCGGAGTAGCCGTTGGTGAATCGGACGCCGGAGGCCGCCAGGCGGTCCAGGTGCGGGGTGCGGATCGTCGGGGCGCCGTACGACGACAGGTCGCCCCACCCGAGATCGTCGCCCAGGACGATCAGGAAGTTGGGTCGGCGCTCGGGGACGGGCCGCTGGGCCGTTTCGAAGGGCTGTTCCTGCTCCATCGTGGCGGCCGCGGCCACACCGGTCGCCGCGGCGCCGGTCGCGACGGCACCTCCGATCAGGGTCCGGCGACTCACCCGGCTGCCTGTGCGCTCGCTCATGGGCCATCTCCTCGCGTGGTGCTGCCCGTTCTCGAGTTCACGCGCGAGCGCCGTACCTGGTTCCGTGACTGGCCGAACAAAGAAGCTGCCTCGCCGATGGAACCGTTCGACGTCGCCATGCGTGTCTAATGGCGGTGAGCGGGAGGCAATCGGTGAGCACCCAGGTCGAGTTCGACGAGTTCTACACCGCCACTCGCCTGCGCCTGCTGCGCCAGCTGACGGTCATGACCGGTGACCCAGAGCAGGCCGCAGACGTCTTGCAGGAGGCCTACGCGCGAGCCTGGCAACGCTGGCGGCGAGTCTCGCGCCTCGACAACCCCAGCGCATGGGTGCGAACGGTGGCCTGGCGCGTGGCGGTCAGCCAGCATCGGCGCTCGCTCGTCGCAGCGGACCGGCTGCGCCGCTTCCGCACCTCCGAAGTCGACCGGATGGCCGAGAGCGAGGAACGCGTCGACCTGCTCCGGGCGCTGAACGCGCTCTCGGCCGAGCATCGCCGGGCCGTGGTCCTCCATGAGATGGCCGGCTTGTCCGTCACCGAGATCGCCGCCGAGACCGGAGTGCCTGCCGGCACAGTGAAGAGCCGGCTGTCGCGCGCGCGGGCGGCTCTCGGAGCTTCACTGGGGCACGAATACCTGCGCGAGGGGTCCGCCACCACGGCGCCGGAGGCGAACCTGTCATGAGCCTCCCGGACCAGTTGAACGACCTCGCCGAGCAGAGGATCCAGCCCCACCTGTTGGCCGCGCCCGAGATCGTCAGACGCGACGGCGACACCAAGCGGCTCAGGCGACGTCGCCAGACGGTCCTGATCGCGGCATGCGTGGCGACCATCGCGGCGGCGGCCGCCTTCACCCTCACCCGTACCCCAGACAGCGCACACGAGCCGGCGCCGGCACCGGCGTTGCCCGACCGGGTCACCATCTTCGACCCGGCCGGACAGCTCTCCTACGTTGCAGGCGACGGCACTAGACAGGCGGTGCACGCGAAGAACGTCGACCGGTTCGCGCTGTCGCCCGACGGCCGACGAATCGCTTACATCACCAACAACGACACCGGCAGACACCTCTGGATCGCCGACGCGGACGGAAGCAATCGAAGCCGGCTGCGCGCACCCTGTGCGGGCTGCGAGCCGGGCTACGGAGTCACCTGGTCCCAGGACGGCTCCCGACTGGCCTACGTCCTGTGGAGACCGGGCGAGAACGCAGACCAGCTACGGATCCGCACCATCAGCACCGGCCAGGAAAGGGTCCTGAAGATGCACCCAGGACTCGAACCTCGCGGGCCCATGTTCTCGCCCGACGACCAGAGCCTGGTCGTCAACCTCGCCACCGACGCCGGACAGTACGTCGCGACATTGGACCTCGCAGAGGCGAAGCCCTCGCTGATCCAGCTGACCGACACCTACAGCCAGGTCCAGACCCCTGCCTGGAGCGAGGATGGTCAGACGATCTACTTCACGGCCACAACACGTGGCGACAACACCAACGACGTCACCGCAAGCATCGACCTCTATGCGATGAGCGCCGACGGCAGCAGGCTCCGACAAGTCACCCACGCCGTCCCCGGCGAGCGCTTCTTCGCCGCGACGCCCTACAAGAACAAGTTCCTCGTCAGCCGCGCATTAGGAGAGGAGCCTTGGACCGTGGGCTGGCTGACCAACAATGGGAGCACCTTCACGCCGCTGGAAGGTCCCGACGGCACGCCACTCCTGGGCACCGGCGCCCAACTCCAGCCCTGACGTATGACGCGATTCCGACCATCCGTGAGGTGCAGCCGTCGCCGGTGTCTGCCGCGCCCCGCGCGGTGACGTCGCCGACGACGGCTGCCACCAGGCCCGTACCCACAACCCCTTCGCCCGCTGTCACCCAGATTGAGGAGATCCGGTGACCCCCGAGCCACGGGGTGGGTGTTCGAGAGCCGCCTCAGCAGATGGAACGCATGGTCGGCGTCGACGTCGTAGGTGGCCGTGACGACGTTGGCCGCTGTCGACGCAGGGTGCTCAGGCGCCGCCGTGGGGCTGCCAGGCGGGGACGGCCTGCAGCAGCCGAGGCGTGGGTGAGACGACGCGGCGTCCAGAACCGTCGGTGCGGATGGTTTGGACGTACCGTTCCCCCGCGGTGACCGGGCCGCCGGATCCGGTGAAGGCGATCTTGGTCCCGTCAGGCGAGAAGGCGGTACCGAACTCCAGGTCTGGGCTGTGGGTGAGGTTGGTCTGCGCGCTGCCGTCGGCGTTCATGAGCCAGATGTCGTCGTCGGCGGCGTACGCGATGCGTGTGCCGTCCGGGCTCCAGTCCGGCGTCTGGTCGTTGACGGTCGGGTCGAAGGTGAGTTGGGTCTCCTCTCCAGTGGTTACGTCCTTGGTCCACAACTGGCCGCTGGAGAAGTCGCTGGCGATGCGGACGAACAGGACCTTCGTGCCGTCCGGTGACCAGACGGGGTCCTCCTCCAACGACTCCGACGTGTCGGTGAGCTGCATCGGATCTCCGCCGAGGACGGACACCTTCCAGAGGTCCGTGGTCCCGCCGCCGTCCGGCTCTGCCGAGAACACCAACTGGTCTCCGTCCGGTGAGAAGTCAGGAAACACCGCGGAGGTCTTCAGGTCCGTGACCTGGCGCTCATGGTTGCCGTTGGCGTCCATCACCCAGATCTCGAACGCACCTGTTCGGTCGCTGCAGAAGGCGGTGCGGCGTCCGTCTGCGGAGTATGCCGGGCAGATGTCGCGCCCGGGTGCGTCAGTGAGTCGGTGCACGTGGTGCCCGTTCGCGTTCACTGACCAGAGGTCCGCCTGCCTGCGGTCGGTCGCGTCAAAGGCGCCGAACGCGATTCGTCCTGGCTGGCCATCGTAGGTGGCGCGCGCCGGCGCCGCAGACATCGTCGAGGCGATCACGCTCAGTGCCCCGGTGCATGGTTCTGGAAACACCACTTGACATTGTCAAGTCAGACCGAAGGGAACCACCATGGACACCACGTCCACCCCCACCGCCGTCCTGGTCCACGGCGCGTTCGCCGACGCCTCCGGCTTCGCCGGGATCGTCCGCGAGCTCACCGCCGAGGGCTACCGGGTCCTTGCGCCCGCGAACCCGCTGCGGGGCGTCGCCACCGACGCGGCCACCATCCGCGCGGCCGCCGCATCCGTCGACGGCCCTGTCGTCCTGGTCGCACACTCGTACGGCGGCGCGGTCATCACCCAGGCCGCCGAGGGCCTGGCCAACCTGCGCGGCCTGGTCTACCTCGCCGCCTTCGCACCGGCTGTCGGCGAGAGCATCGGCAGCGTCCAGGAGCCGTTCCCGGCCCCGTTGCTCGCCAGCACCGTGCGAGCGCCGTACGACGCCGTCGGCGCTGTCGGCGGACCCGAGCTCGTCATCGACGAAGCCCGGTTCCAGGAGACCTTCGCCGCCGACCTCCCCACCGACGTAGCCGCGGTCATGGCGGTGTCGCAGCGTCCGCTGGCCGCCGCCGCCGCGGGCGAGAACCTCACCTACGCCGGCTGGACGGACCAGCCGAGCTGGTACCTCGTGTCCAGCCAGGACAACGCCATCGCCCCGGAGGCGCAGCGGTTCATGGCCGAGCGGATGGGGGCCAACACCGAGGAGATCGACGCCAGCCACGTCGCCTTCATCGCCCAGCCGAAGGCGGTCGCCGCATTCATCGCCCGATCCCTCGACGCCGTCGCGGGCTGAAACCACAGAAACCAGAGAAGAGGAGAACCACCATGTTCAACCGACTGAAGTCCGCCGGCGTCGCCGCCGCCCTGCTCGCCGCCACAGTCCCGGCGCTCACCAGCGCCTCGACCGCGGTCGCCGTCCCGGCGTCCGACCCGAAGCCCACCATCGTCCTGGTGCACGGCGCCTTCGCCGACTCCAGCGGCTGGTCGAAGATCGCACCCGAGCTCCGGGACCAGGGCTACCCGGTCGTCGCGTTCTCGAACCCGCTGCGCAGCGTCCAGTACGACAGCGCCTACCTGCGCAGCTTCCTCGACACGATCCCCGGCCCGATCGTCCTCGTCGGTCACTCCTACGGCGGTGCGGTGATCACCAACGCCGCCACCGGGGACCCCGACGTGCGGGCACTCGTCTATGTCGCGGCGTTCGCTCTCGACGAGGGCGAGACCGTGCAGGACGCCAGCGTCCTCGGTGGTGGCCACCCCACGATCGGCGACCACCTCGTGATCCGGCCGTTCCCGGGAGCCGGGGAGGGCAACGCCGACGCTTACATCGACCCGGCCGCCTTCCGGTCGCTCTTCGCCGCCGACCTGCCCCGGCGCGAGGCCGCGTTCCTCGCCGCCTCGCAGCGGCCAGCCGCCCTCGCGACGTTTGCGACGCCGTCCGACGAGCCGGCCTGGAAGACCATCCCGAGCTGGTACGTCGTCGCCAAGCAGGACAAGACGATCCCGACTGCGGCCGAGCGTGTGATGGCCGAGCGCGCCGGCGCCACGACGGTCGAGGTGAACTCCTCGCACGTCCCGATGCTCAGCAAGCCCGGCAAGGTCCTCAAGGTCATCGCGGCTGCGGCACGTTGACCGATAGCGACCAGACACCCGTCGTCAGGAGGGGTGGTCGCAGCACCGCGACAGCCTCCCCGGCCGCCCGACGGCGGCTGGGGAGGCTGTCACCTTCGCCCGACGTGACAGAGCAAGCGCACTCACATGCCGCGATGAAGCGCACCCGCGCGTCACATCAACGTCGGTAGAGGTTCTGCCGGCTCGGCGCCCCAAAACTCACCGGCAGAGTTGGAGTGCGCTGACGAGCCAAGCCGCGCCGACTGTTGAGCCGGCGCGGCTTCAGTCCCAAGAGGTGATCAGTGGAGATCTCGCGCTTACGGAATTTCGCGAAGCGGAGTGCCGCCTATTCGCGAACACTCCATGTTGGTTGGTGGAGCTGCGGGGAATCGAACCCCGGTCCTCGAGCGTCGATCCAGGTCTTCTCCGGGTGCAGTCAGCGCTATCGCTTTTCTCGGCCCCGTGGCTCGCACTGACACGTCCACGACAGGCTCAGTCAGGAAAGAGTCCCGCTCAACCCTCCTGGCAGGAGTTGAGCAGCAAGTCTCCTAGATGACGCCCAGGTCCGAGCCGGAGACAGATACTCGGTTGGACGCTTCGATCACCGCGTCAGGCGGCGAGAGCGAAGGAACTGCGCTGGTTGTTGGCAGTTATAGATTCCAGCGGTCGTTTACGAGATGTCGCTGGCTCCTCGACCCGCTTCCCCTGGAACTAACGTCCCAAGTCGAAACCGATCAGCCCCTCTTGAGTTGTGCCTTGATCGTACGGGGGAAACGCCGCGAAGGCACATCACATTCCCCTACCTTGTCGGCCATGGCCCGCAGGACCCTTCTCATGCTCTCGGTGCTGACCACGGTCGCGCTGACCTCGTCCACCATCGCCCCGGCCGGCGCCCGGCCGCCCGCCAAGCCCCGGCTGACCGCTGCGTCGGAGGCGGTGGCCGAGAACGGCGGCCAGGCGGTGGTCACCCTGAAGCTGTCGAAGAAGGCCACGCAGACCATCAAGGTCGCCTGGGCCACGAAGGACGGCACCGCTCGGGCCGGCTCGGACTACACGGCCGCCTCCGGCACCGTGAGGATCAAGAAGGGCAAGAGGACGGGCCGGATCGCCGTCGCGGTCCTCGACGACGCCGTGCACGAGGACGCCGAGACCTTCACGATCACCCTCACCTCTCCGCAGGTGCGCGGCGCCAAGCCGCTCACCGTCCCCCTCAAGGACAACGACGCCGTCCCCGGCGGTACGACCGGTCCGACGGGTCCGACGCCGACGGATCCCACGGGTCCGACCGGCCCGACCGGCCCGACCGGCCCGACGGCGCCCAAGGCGCTGGTCGGCACCGTCACGATCAGCCGCACGCTGGTGCCCACGGGCACGCTCACCCAGGTGCTGAACCTCCATCTGGTGCCGACGAGCACGGCCGGCGAGTGGCGCGACAACGGCTCTGGCACCTGGACCAGCTTCGGAAACAGCTCGCTGCCGGGGTTCATGTTCCCCTGCACCTTGATGATGTCGACGAACTACACGGACACCGGCGGCATCCTCCCCTCCGGGGACACGCCGACCTCCCAGGACGCTGCGCTCTCGCTGACGGGCTTCGACCCCGCGAGCGGGACCGGGACACCGGCGCTGACGACGCAGAGCACGATCAACGCGGTGATGACCACCTACATCTCGAGTGGCGTGGGCCCGGCCGACCCGATGGCGACCTGCACGAGTTCCTCGATGCCCATCGACTACCTGTTCACGCTCGCGGCGCCGGGTGCGACGGCGACGTACACGGGCGCGACCGGTCCGACGCGCGGCCTGAGCTTCAGCTACAACGCCGCCGACGGCGCGGGGCCGGTGAGCGTCACCGGGACGCTCACCCCCGTCGCCTGAGTCACTCGGCGGGCGGGTCGTTGTACGGCCGCCGCTCCTCGGGATCGAAGTCCGGCTGGTCGGGCCGGCTGAGGTGCTCGTCGGGAGCCTGGTCGACGCGCTCCTCCACGTCGGCCTCGGTCATCCCCTCCTCGTCCGGGACGCCCTCGGCGCGGACCGGCTCGGGACGGTCGGCGGTCTGCCGCTGCCTGATGCGAATGCTGTCTCCACCCATGTCGGGTCGGTACCCGATCGCCTCAGTCGGGATGTGCGCCGAAGAGATCCGCGCCGTTGTGCCAGCAGACCGCCCGCAGCCACTCGTCGCCCAGGTCGAGCCGGGCCAGACCGTCGAGCTGGTGTGCGTAGGGGTAGGGGATCGTCGGGAAGTCGCTGCCGAGCAGGATCCGGTCGCCGATGTCGCGCAGCCGGGGCACCAGCTCCACCGGGTACGCCGGGAAGAAGTCGGTGAACACCATCGTGGTGTCGAGCCGGACCTCGTCGTAGCGCTCCGCCAGCGCGAGGAACTCCGCGCACTCGGGCGCGCCCATGTGAGCGAGCACCAGCCGCAGCCGCGGGTGCCGGCGCAGCAGCCGCTCAGTCGACGCCGGGCCGGTGAACTCGTTGCCGACCGGCCCGGAGCCGGCGTGCAGAACCACCGGGGTGCCGGCGTCCTCGAGCAGGCCCCAGACGCCGTCGAGCAGTGGGTCGTCGACGTGGAACTCCCCCACCTGCAGGTGCAGCTTGAAGACCTCGACGCCGGCGGCGACCCGCTCGGCGACGTACGCCGGCGCCGACTCCTCCGGGTAGAACGTCGCCGACCACAGCGACTCGGGCACGTCGCGCTTGAAGCCCGCGGCCCAGTCGTTGAGGAACTCGGCGACGCCTGGCTTGTGCGCGTAGGGCAGCGTCGGGAAGCGCCGCACGCCCATCGCGCGCAGGATGTCGACCCGCTCGGCGTGGTCCTGGCGGTAGCGGATCGGCCACTCGCGGCCGATCTTCGGCCCGGCCGCGTCGAAGACGGCGTAGACGGCCCGCTGGATGCTCGGCGGCAGGAAGTGCACGTGGACGTCGAAGAGCCCGGGCAGGCCCAGGCCCTCCCAGAAGCTCCGGACGTCGGCGACGTCCGGGTGGTCAGTCACTCATGCCCTTCAGGTGCCGGCCGAGGGCCTGCTCCTTCTCCCGGTTGGCCTGCCGCTCGGCGAGCGAGGCCCGCTTGTCCCAGGACTTCTTGCCCTTCGCGAGCGCGATCTCGACCTTGGCGCGGCCGTCCTTGAAGTAGAGGGAGAGCGGCACGACCGTCAGGCCCTTCTCGCTCACCCGGCGCTCGATCTTGTCGATCTCGACCCGGTTGAGCAGCAGCTTGCGCTTGCGGCGCGCCGAGTGGTTGGTCCAGGTGCCCTGGGAGTACTCCGGGATGTGGACGCCGTGCAGCCACGCCTCGTGGCGGTCGATCTCGACGAACCCGTCGACCAGCGACGCCCGACCCTGCCGCAGCGACTTCACCTCGGTGCCCTGGAGGACCAGGCCGGCCTCGTAGGTGTCCTCGATGTGGTAGTCGTGGCGCGCCTTCTTGTTCTGCGCGACGAGCTTGCGCCCCTGCTCCCTGGCCATCCCACCATTCTCTCAGCAGGGAGCAACCGGAATCACGTCGACTCGAGGCTCGACGTCAGGGCAGCCAGTTCATCGGATCGACGGCGTTGCCGTTCACCAGGATCGTGAAGTGCAGGTGGCAGCCGGTGGACCAGCCGGTCGAGCCGACGTACCCGACCACCTCGCCCTGGTCGACGTGCTCACCGACGCCGACGCGGTAGCTGGTGGCGTGGTTGTAGACGGCGGTGACGTTGGCGCCGTTGATCGTGCCGAGCGAGATGTAGAGGCGGTTGCCGTAGACGCTGGAGTAGTACTTCGAGATCACCGTGCCGCTGGCGACCGCGCGCATGCCCTCGCCGCAGGAGACGCCGAAGTCGGTGCCGTCGTGCATGCCCCAGTAGTGGTAGATCGGGTGCTCGCGGTAGCCGTACGACGAGGTGACCGACCCGGGCACCGGGCGGATCATCAGGCCGTTGGTGGAGCCGCGGTAGCCGCCGTGGGAGTGGCGCGCCTGGGCCAGGATCAGCTGCTTGATGTGCGCCTCGCGCTTCTTCAGCTTGCGCAGCTCGCGCCGGTCGCGGGCGTGGGCCTTGCGCGCGTCCCGGCGCGCGTCGGACCGGCTGACCACCAGCGTGCGGACGCTCTGCTTCGCGGCGCGCTTCTCCTGGCGCAGCGTCTCCATCTCGACGAGGTGGGCGGCGGCCGCCTCACGCTCGACCTCGACGCCGTCGCGGGCGTCCTCGACCTCGGCCTCACGCTCCGCGAGCTGCTCCTCGGCGGCGTCCAGGTCGTCGTAGGCCCGCGCCTCCCGGCCGACGATCGCGTTGCGCGCCTCCGCCTGCCGGGTGAGGTCGGCCGTCGTCTCGCTGCGCAGCAGCGCCGAGAACGCGAGCAGCTCGGGGTCGCCCTGCTCGTAGATGTCGGTGATCGTGTCGGTGAGCTGGTCGCGCTGCGCGACCAGCGCGGCGCGGCCCGCCGCGAGCTCCTGCTGGGCGGTGGTCAAGCGCTGCTCGGCCGCGTCGAGGCGGACCTGCATCTCGTCGTCGCGCACCCGCGCCGCGGCCAGCTTGGTGTTGGCCCGCTCGAAGTCCGCGCGCGCGGCGCGTAGCTGGTCCCGCGCGGCGGTCAGCCGGGCGCGCGCCCGGCGGAGCTGACCGCTGGACTCGTCGAGCGAGTGCTGCGCGTGCCGCACCTGCTGGTGGGTGTGCTTCTGGCGGTCGCGCAGCTTGGAGCCGTCGTTCGCGAACGCCAGCGGGACGCCGACTGTGCCGAGCGCCAGGGTGCACGCGGCGGTGGCCGCGACCAAGCGTCGGCTGACGGTACGGGGGAAGAGACGCACCGGGCTGCCTTCGTGTTCGGGGAAGAGAACGCGACGACGTTAACCCGCCGGGATCACACTTTGAGGTATTTGCGTGTCAGCACGAGTGTCGGAAGCAGCGTGAGCACCGGACCGAGGATCGCGACCGCCCCCAGAGCGACCAGGTACTCGTCCCGACCGATCCACGGCATGAAGGCCAGACCGGTCGCCGCGCGCTGCTCGATGCCGAAGTACATGAACGCCGCGAGCGCCCCGCCGGCGAGCGCCACGCCGATGGCCGCGGTCACGATCGCCTCGAGGAGGAACGGCAGCGTGATGTAGAGCGTCGAGGCGCCGACCAGGCGCATGATGCCGATCTCCTTGCGCCGCGCGAACGCCGCCAGCCGGATCGTGTTGCCGACCAGCAGCAGCGCCGCGAACACCAGGAACGCGGCCGTGGCGAGCGCGGCCCACTGGAGGGCGTTGATCGAGCCGTAGATCGGCTTGAGCACGTCGCGCATGTCGCGGATCCCGGAGACGCCGTCGAGGCCGACGACGGCGCTGGTGATCCCTTCGTACTCCTCGGGGTCCTTCAGCGTGATCCACACCGACTGCGGCATGTCCTCGGCGGTCGCCGCCGGGTTGGGGCCGTCGAACTTCTCCGGGCCGAGGAGCTCCTTGACCTTCTCGAAGGCCTCCTCCTGCGACTCGAAGTGGTGGTCGGCCACCTCCGGGTTGGCCCCCACCACCGCGTCGATGTCGGCCTTCTGCGCGTCGGTGACCTCGCCGGTGCAGGCGGGGTTGTCGTCGCGCTCCTTGCACAGCCAGACCGTGATCTGCAGCTGGCTGCCCCAGTGCTGGGCGGCCTTGTCGGCCTGCTGGTTGAGGAGCACGCCCAGCCCGACCAGGGTGAGCGAGACGAAGAGGGTCAGGATGACCGCGATGTGCATGGACAGGTTGCGGCGCAGGCCCTGGCCCAGCTCGGAGAACACGTAACGCAGCTGCATGGGGTGGGGTGCAGACCTTTCAGGAGGTACGGCGGGGGGCGGGTGGGTCGCGGCTAGTGCTGGAAGCCGTAGACGCCCTCGGCCTGGTCGCGGACCAGGCGGCCGTGCTCGAGCTCGATGACGCGCTTGCGCATCTGGTCGACGATGCCCGCGTCGTGGGTGGCCATCACCACGGTGGTGCCGGTGCGGTTGATCCGGTCGAGCAGCTTCATGATCCCGACCGACGTGGCCGGGTCGAGGTTACCGGTGGGCTCGTCGGCGATGAGGATCTGCGGCCGGTTGACGAAGGCCCGCGCGATCGCCACGCGCTGCTGCTCGCCGCCGGAGAGCTCGTCGGGCATCCGATCGCCCTTGCCGTCGAGGCCGACCAGCTCCAGCGTCTCGGGGACGACCTTGGTGATCTCCGAGCGGGAGCGGCCGATCACCTGGAGCGCGAACGCGACGTTCTCGCTGACGGTCTTGTTGTTGAGCAGCCGGAAGTCCTGGAAGACGGTGCCGATCTGCCGCCGCATCCGCGGGACCTTCCAGCTGGCCAGCCGGTTGATCTCCTTGCCCGCGACGTAGACGCGCCCCGAGGTCGGCCGCGCCTCGCGCAGCACCAGGCGCAGGAACGTCGACTTGCCGGAGCCCGAGGTGCCGACGAGGAAGACGAACTCGCCCTTCTCGATGTCGGCCGTCACGTTGTCCAGCGCCGAATGGTCCTGGCCGGGGTAGGTCTTGACGACCTTCTCGAAACGGATCACGGGAGTCGAGGGTAATCGGCGAACCTGAGCGCCCCGCATCGGCGCTCCGTCGGGGCGACCGGGATCCTCCTGGTGACGGTCCTACGTCGTCGCCACGGCGCCGTTCTCGGCCCGGGCCCGTTGGGCGCGCTCCCTGGTCACCTCCGCCCAGGGGCTCCACAGGAACCAGCGCGGCAGCGCCGACACCAGGCGCGGCGGTCCGGCGACGTCGATCCGGCCGTCGTCGACCGCCTCCTGCCACGTGCTGAAGCCCTGGAAGACGTCGGCGAAGGTCGCGGTGGTCGCGGAGACGATGACGTCCACGTCGAATCCGGGGTGCACCATGCAGACCGACACCTCCTGCCGGTCGAGCACGAGCCAGATCACCTCCGGCGCCGACCCGGTGTGCCGCCACTCGATGACGGTCCGCCGGGGCGGGAACCGGGACGGGTCCACTCGGCGGTGCATCCACCACATCAGGGTCGTCGGCTGCACGTCGTGGGGGCGCATGTCCTCGAAGAGCCACTCGATCGCCCACCGGCCGAAGCTGTCGATCACGCGCTCGAGGTCGCGCCCGGCCGGGGTGAGGTGGTACTCGTTGCCCCGCCCGGTCGGCGAGGGCCAGGTCTCGAGCACGCCGTTCTTCTCGAGGTGCCGCAGGCGCTGCACGAGCAGCGACCGCGAGATCCCTGGCAGCCCCCGGGCGATGTCGTTGAAGCGGGTGTTGCCGAGCACCAGCTCGCGGACGATCAACGGCGTCCAGCGGTCGGCGACGACCTCGGCGGTCATCTGGACCGGACAGAAGTCCCCGTAGTCAGGCATGGTCCATGGTCGCCCCGTCGCCGCCGGAGCGGTAGTCGCGAATCTGGACCACCTGGGTCGCGATCGTGCACTAGTGGGCGACCGCGGGCCGTCGGAGCCTGGATCCATGACCACACTCACCCAGCCCACCACCCAGAACCTGGCCGCCCGGGCAGCGGCCGTCGGACCCCAGCTCGCCGCCCACGCAGCACGGCACGACGCGGAGGCGACCTTCGTCGCCGAGTCGTACGACGCCCTCCGCGCGGCCGGCCTGCTCACCGCCGCCGTACCCGTCGAGCTCGGCGGGGAGGGCGCCACGATCCGCGAGCTGACCGACCTGCAGCGCGAGCTCGCCCACCACTGCGGCTCCACCGCCCTGGCGAGCGCGATGCACCAGCATGTCGTCGCGTTCACCGCCTGGCGCTACCGACGGGGGCTGCCCGGGGCGGAGGCGACGCTGCGCCGGGTGGCCGACGAGGGCATCCTGCTCGTCTCGACCGGCGGCGGCGACTACACGCACCCGCGCGGCGAGGCCGTCAAGGTCGACGGCGGCTACCGCGTGAGCGGCACCAAGCGGTTCGCCAGCCAGTCGCACCACGGCACCGTGCTGTCGACGATGTTCACCTACGAGGACCCGGAGCAGGGGCGCCGGGTGCTCAACCTGGCCGTCCCGGTCGCCGCCGAGGGCGTCACGGTGGCCGACAACTGGAACACCCTCGGGATGCGCGGCACCGCCAGCAACGACATCACGATCGAGGACGTCTTCGTCCCCGACGAGCGGGTCCTCGCCAACCGGCCCTACGGCGTGGTCGACGGCCCGCTCCAGGTCATCTCGAGCATCGCGTTCCCGATCGTCAGCGGGGTCTACCTCGGCGTGGCCGAGGCGGCGTACGCCGAGGCGCGCGCCGCCGCCGCGGCGAAGTCCGGCAACGTGCTGGTGCAGCGCCAGCTCGGACAGATGAAGCACGCGCTGCAGGTGGCGTCGTGGGCGCTCGACGGCGCGCTCGACGCGGTCGGCGACGACCCGACGCCCTCCCACGAGACCTACCTCGCCGTGATGATCGCCAAGGCCGAGGTCGCCCGCGCCGGGATCGAGGTCTGCGACGTCGCGATGGACGTGGCCGGAGGACCGGCCTTCTTCCGAGGCTCGGTCGTCGAACGTGCCTACCGCGACATCCGGGCCGCGAAGTTCCACCCGCTGACGCCGGACGCCACGCACGTCGAGACCGGCCGGCACGAGCTGGGCCTGCCGGGCCTGCTGCAGTGAGCTGCTACGCGCGGTGCTGCACCGGGCACCCGGCGACGCCGGGGACCGGGAAGGTGCCGAGCTGCTCGATCTCGTAGCCGTCGGGATAGCTGCGGATCTGCGGCAGGTCCTCGATCAGCTTCGGGTCGCGCCGCGCCGGGAACAGCCTCAACAGGAGACCGCGGGCCTTCAGGGCACCCCGCGAGACCGCGACCACGGGGGCCGGCGGGGCGTCGTACCGGAAGGCCGCGCGCAGCGGCGGGTCCATGAGCGCCCGGCTGAAGATGCCCATCACCGGGCGGGCCACCCGCGGCTGGAAGCCCACCATGAGCGCCAGGGTGGAGTCGGCGACCCGGCGGCCGCCCTCGTCGTACCCGAAGTGCTCGGCCTCGTAGGAGTCCATGAGCTCCTCGAAGCCGGCGTAGGTCTCGGGGATGTCCTTGATGTTCATGTGCCGGCCGAGGGCGCGGTAGTACTGCACGCTCGCCTCGACCTCGGTGGGCGTCAGCGGCCGCTTGCCGAAGTCGTCGAGCCAGCGCTTCGGGACGACGACGAAGGTGCTGAGCACGTAGCGGAGCTCGTGGTTGGGGATGTCGTAGGCCCGGTGCATCTGGTTGATGCGCCGGATCGCGGCCTTCGCCTCCGGCTCGTCGAAGCCGAGGCGGTACGGCGGCTCGAGCAGCAGCGCGGTGTCGTCGTACCGCTTCTGCGGGCGGAGCGTGAACTCCCCGGTCTCGTCGAGCAGCCGCCCGATGCCGGGGACGGCGTAGGTGCGGAAGAGCGCGAACCCGAGGGACTGGTTCATGTCCCAGGGGAACTCGTGGCCGACGACCTTGCCGTAGATCTCGACGTAGTCGGTGGCGGGGTCGAGCGATTCGTTGTACCGCTTCCAGTGGTCGCGCCGCATGGCGACAACCTAGAACAGGTTGCGATCCGCTGGGGAGCAGCCGGCGGCACTGGTCAGGCGTCGGCCTTCTCGGCCTCGCGGCGCCAGCGGATGCCGGCCTCGATGAAGTCGTCGACGTCGCCGTCGAAGACCGCCTGCGGGTTGCCGACCTCGTAGCCGGTGCGCAGGTCCTTGACCATCTGGTAGGGGTTCAGCACGTAGTTGCGCATCTGGTCGCCCCACGCAGCGGCGACGTCGCCCTTGAGGTCCTTCTTGAGCGCGGCCTCCTCGGCCTTCTTCTTCGCCAGCAGCTTCGCCTTGAGGACGACCATCGCCGAGGCCTTGTTCTGCAGCTGCGACTTCTCGTTCTGGCAGCTGACCACGATGCCGGTCGGGATGTGCGTGAGGCGCACCGCGGAGTCGGTCGTGTTGACCGACTGGCCGCCGGGGCCGCCCGAGCGGAAGACGTCGGTGCGCACGTCGTTCTCGTCGATCTCGATCTCGTCGGTCTGCTCGAGCACCGGCACGACCTCGACGGCGGCGAAGGACGTCTGGCGGCGGCCCTGGTTGTCGAAGGGGCTGATCCGGACGAGGCGGTGGGTGCCGGCCTCGACCGAGAGGGTGCCGTAGGCGTACGGCGCGTGGATCGCGAACTCGGCCGACTTGATGCCGGCCTCCTCGGCGTAGGACACGTCGAAGACCTCGACGGCGTACTTGTGCTGCTCGGCCCAGCGCGTGTACATCCGCATCAGCATCTCGGCGAAGTCGGCCGCGTCGACGCCGCCGGCGCCCGAGCGGATCGTCACGATCGCCTCGCGCTCGTCGTACTCGCCCGAGAGCAGCGTGCGGACCTCGAGGGCCTCGATCGACTTCTGCAGCCGGCGCAGCTCGGCCTCGGAGTCGGCGAGCGACTCGGCGTCGCCCTCCTCCTGCGCCATCTCGACCATCATGGCGAGGTCGTCGACGCGGCCCTGGAGGCCGGTGAAGCGGTCCACCTCGCCCTGGAGCGCGGAGAGGCGGCCGGTGACCCGGGTGGCGTTGGCCTGGTCGTCCCACAGGTCCGGTGCGGCGACCTGCTCACCGAGGTCGGCGATCTCGGCGCGCATCGCGTCGAGGTCGAGCACCTTCTCGATCGAGCTCAGGGTTGCCTGGAGCTGCTTGATCTCTGCGTCGAAGTCCAGTGCCACAAGGAGCAAGGTTACGGGGCGGGCGGTGCCAGCGACTACTCGGCGGCCGCGGAGGCGACCGCGAGCTCGGCCCAGACCCGCTTGCCGCCGCTCGCGCCGGCGTCCATCCCCCACGAGGCAGCCAGCGCGCCGACCAGGTGCAGGCCCCGGCCGCTCTCCTCGGTCTCGGTGAGCGGCTGCGGCTCGGGCGTGCCGGCGCCGTCGTCCTCGACCTCGATCCGCACCGCCGGCCCGGCGGCCGCGACCCGGACGCGGTAGGACGACTCCGCGTGGGTCAGCGCGTTGGCCGCGAGCTCGCTGACGACCAGCATCGCGTCGTCCACGGTGTCGGCGTGGCCCCACTCGAGGAGCTTGTCGCGGACGAACCGGCGCGCGGTCGCGACGCTGCTCAGCTCGTCGGGCAGGTCGAGCACCGCCTCGGCCTCGGGGGCGACGACCACCGACTCGAGCAGGTCGACGAGGTAGCCGAGGTCGGCGTCCTTGACGACGAAGCCGGCGGCGTTCTGGTCGAACCAGGAGCGGTCCTCGGTCTCCAGCCCGGAGAAGACGACGACCTTGGCCTGCGGCGCGGACTCACGCAGGCGCGAGAGCACCTCCCGCCCGGCCAGGTCGGGCAGGCCCAGGTCGAGCACGACGACGTCGGGGCGGTGCCGGGAGGCGAGCAGGACGGCTTCCGCACCGTCCGCCGCCTCGCCCACGACCTCGAACCCGCCCCGAAATCGGAGTGAGGTGCGGACCAGCCGGCGTACCTCCACGACGTCGTCCACCAGGAGGACGCGGATTGGCACGCCTCGCAGCCTAGGCGAGGAAGGCCCCCTGTGGGCAGCATCCGGCCCGGGTGTCATCGCGCGCCTGTGTCGGGCGCGTGACCCAGGCGGGGCATCTCGACGACGAACTCGCCCGCGTCGCCCGCCTCGGGGAGGCGGTACCAGGCGTCGCCGCCATGGGCCTGGGCGAGCTGACGGACGATGAAGAGGCCCAGCCCGGTGCCGCCGGCCGCGCGGCCGGTCGAGAACCGCTCGAACAGCCGGTCCTGCATCGTGTCGGGTACGCCGGCGCCGGAGTCGCGCACCCGGATCCGGACCCGGTCCGCGTCGCCCTCGGCGGTGACCGCGACCGGCGGGGAGCCGTGGACGAGGGCGTTGCCGATCAGGTTGTCGACGAGCTGGCCGAGCCGCACGGCGTCCCCGTCGACCTCGAGCCCGGTCGAGACGTCGGCCGTGATCGGCGCGCCGGGATGGCTGCGCTGGGCGGTGGCGACGCACGCCGCGACGATCGGCCCGACGTCGACGGGGCTGCGGTGGAGCTCCAGGCGGCTGGACTGGAGCCGCGAGGCGGTCAGCAGGTCGTCGAGCAGGCGCCGCAGCCGTCCCGCACTCGAGGTCATCCCCTCGAGCAGCTCGCCCCGCTCGTCCTCCTCGAGGTCGGCCCAGTGGTCGGCGAGCATCTGCGCCGTACCGCCGAGGACACTGACCGGGGTGCGCAGCTCGTGGGCGGTGATCGACAGGAAGTGGGCCTGGTCCTCGAGCATCTGGCGCCGCTCGGTGATGTCGCGGGTGACCTTCGCGAAGCCGACGTGCCGGCCGTCGGCGTCGTGGACCGCGGTGATCACGACGTTGGCCCAGAACCGGCTGCCGTCCTTGCGGACCCGCCAGCCCTCCTCCTCGTAGCGGCCCTGCGCGAGCGCGACCTCGAGCTCGTGCTCGGGGTGGCCGGCCTCCTGCACCTCGGGCGGGTAGAACGTCCGGAAGTGCCGCCCGATGATCTCCTCCGCGGCGTACCCCTTGGTGCGCTGCGCGCCGGCGTTCCAGCTGGCGACCATGCCCTCCGGGGTGAGCATGAAGATCGCGTAGTCCTGCACGGTCTCGACGAGCAGCCGGAAGCGCTCCTCGCTGGCCCGCAGCGCCGCCTCCTGCGCCCGCCGCTGGGTGTGGTCGCGGGTGACCTTCGCGAAGCCCACGTGCCGGCCGTCGTGGTCGCGGACGGTGGTGATGAGCACGTTGGCCCAGAAGCGACTGCCGTCCTTGCGGATCCGCCAGCCCTCCTCCTCGTAGTGCCCGTCGCGGAGCGCCAGCTCGAGCTCGTGCTCGGGGTGGCCGATGGCCTGCATCTCGGGCGGGTAGAACGTGCGGAAGTGCCGGCCGACGATCTCCTCGGCGGTGTACCCCTTGATGCGCTGCGCGCCCGCGTTCCAGCTCTCGACGGTCCCGTCGGTGCTGAGCATGAAGATCGCGTAGTCCTCGACGTTGTCGACCAGCAGCCGCAGGCGCTCCTCGCTGATCCGCAGCCGCGCCTCGGCGCCGCGCTGCCGGCTGACGTCCTGCACCTGCACGAAGAGGTAGAGCGGGCTCCGGTTGCTGTCGAGGACCGGCGAGAACGTCGCGAGCACCTGCCGAACACCGCCGTCGGCGTCCAGGACGGCGTGCTCGAGCCGGGCGGCAGTCGTGACGCCCCTCAAGAGGGCGTCGAGGAGACCGGAGAGCTGTGGCGCCGCGTCGACGGCGATGTCGGCGTACGGGACGCCGACGAGGTCGTCGGGGCGGCGGCCCAGCAGCCGGGACAGCGCGCCGTTGGCGCGCACGAGCTGGCCGGCCAGCGTCACGGTGGCCATGCCGATGGCGGCGTCCTCGAACACCTCCTGGAACCGCTCGACGTGCTCGGCCAGCACCCTTCGCTCGGTGTCGTCCTCAGCGGGCGGCACGAGCGGCGTACGCCGCGGCGCGGCGGCGCCGTCGAGCACGGCGACCAGGTCGGCGGCGAGGCCGTCGAGCGCGGTGCCCTTCTCGAGGAAGGCGGAGGCGCCCAGCTCGAGCGCGCGGTGCGCGAGCCCGGTCTGCTGGAAGCCGCTGTACATGACCACCCGGGTCTCCGGTGAGATCCGCAGGATCTCCGGCAGCGCCTCGAGCCCGTCGACACCCGGCATGGAGAGGTCGAGCAGCACGAGCGCGGGGCGGAGCCGGCGGACCAGCTCGACCGCGGCCGCACCGTCGCCGGCCTCGCCGACGACGTCGAGCAGCCCCGAGCGCCGCAGGCGCGAGCGCACGAGCGTGCGGACCTCCGGCGCGTCGTCGACGACCACGATCGTCGGCTTCTCCTCCACCACGGACGGGAACCTAGCCCCTCTTCGTCGCGGGGCGCGTCATCGACGGCCGAACACGTCGAGCAGGGTCAGGGGACGGCAAAGGCTCGGGCGCATGGTGTTCCAGTCGTTCAGGTCGGGGATGCCAGGAGGCTCGTACCCCGCCGTACGCCGCCCAACCTCGTGAACCGGGTCGAGATGCCAGAAATGACCCGTGGTGGCCGGTGTCGAGGTCAGTGCTCCACGGGGTATTCCGCCGGGACCCGGCCTAATCCGAGGCGCTCATCATCGCCCTTCTGGATGATGAACGCACGAGCCCGCCGTCGATAGACATGACCCGACAGGGACACCGCCGCCCTCGCCCCCCTCGTTGTGGCCGACCGTCCGAAGTACCCCCCAGCGCTGGACGCCAGCCGCAGCCGAGGGCGGCGGTTGTTCCTGACGTGTGTCTACTCCGCTCGAGTTCCGACGGCAATGGCCCGGACTGCCCGTTCCGCTGCGTTCTCCGGCCGGGATCCGTTCGTTCTCGGTGTAGCGCTCCCGGGCCACCGTCCGGCAGCGTTGTCCTCGTCGCACGAGGGGTGTTCGTCACGAACCCCCACGGCTGCCCCAACCCCGAGCTAGCGGGCGGCCCCTCCTAGACACAACCGCCTCGGCCGTAGCAACGGGCCGGGGCGGCTGTGTCGCCTGCTCAATCTCAATCCTGCGGGGACGGGGCCCGAAGGCTGAGCAGCACCCGCGCGGCCCGCTCCGCGTCCTCCGCTGATGCCGGCGGCAGCGGCACCACGTGCTCGAGATGCTGGGGCTGGCGGACCTTCAATGCGTTGGTGGTCGCCTCCGAGTCGGTCATACAGACCTTTTCGGCGGGCGTCGACCACATCTGAAGGGTCACGCCGTCAGGTTCGTGGCGGCGATCAGGGTTCCGCGACGACCACCGCGGAACCCGTGGCGCCGATCGTCGCGGCCTCCGGCGAGCCCGGGACGGCGAGCGGCAGGTCGAGGGGTGCGGTGACGTGCACGGTGACGGACGAGGTGCTCGGGTCGACGTCGACGGTGAAGGAGAGGCCGGGGTAGGACGCGTAGGCGCCCGAGGCGACCAGGTAGTCGCGGATCGAGCGGCGCACGGCATCCGCGCTCAGCTCGAGCCGGCCCTCGGGCACGCCCCCGCCGTACACCTCCTCGCCGGTGGCGCCCAGATCGGCGGCCTGCAGGGCGGCGCCGTCGGCGACGGTGTCGAGCCCCTGGCGCCTGAGGTACGCCGCCGAGATGTCGACCACGGCCGCGACGGTCATCAGCAGCACGACGGCGAGGCCGACGATGAGCAGCGTCGCCTGGCCGCACTCGTCCCGGTCACGGCGCCGCATCGGCCGCCTCCTGGAACCGACCGATGGGCAGCGTGTGCGTCGCGTCCAGCGCGAAGCTCGGGGCGTCGCCGCCGAGGACCTCGGGCATCAGCGGCAGGTCGACCCGCGTGGCCACGGTGACGGTGATGACGGAGGTGCCGGCGTGGCAGTCACGGGGGTACGGCGTGCACGTGACGCGCACGTCGACCGCCTCGTCCACGCCCTGGTCGGCCAGCGCCTGCTGGGCAGCGGCCTCGGCCCGGGCCCGCCCGGTGGCGTCGTCGGGCGCGAGGGCGTAGGCGCGGCCCGCGGCGCGGGCGGCAGCGGAGACCGCGAACGCGCCGCGCTGGACCTCGAAGACCGAGACCACGATCCACAGCACGGGCACGAGCAGCAGGATCCCGAGCCAGCTCAGCTCGACCAGGGCGCTGCCGCGCTCGTCCCTCGCGCGACGGGTCACGGCGGCTGCTCCTCGACCGCGTGCCCGCTCACCTCCAGCGCGATGCCCGGCCCTCCGATGCCGAGGGCCGGCACGACCGCGCGCACGGTCACCTCGACGCCGGGCGCCCCGTCGACGGTGGCCGGCCGCGCGGAGACGTCCTGGGCGAAGCGTCCGGAGACCGCGCCGTCGATCTGGTCGCGGGTCCTCGCGACGCCGTCGGCCGGGCCGCGGTCGAGCGTCGCGGCGTACCGCGCACCCTCGGAGGCCGCCGAGGCGAGCGTGTTGCGCACCAGCAGCACCAGCGCCACCTGCAGGATGCCGAGGAAGACCGGCACCAGCACGACCAGCACCAGCACGAAGTCGACGACCGCCGACCCGCGTTGGCCACGGCCGCGCCGGCGCACTACTTCACCTTGGCGAGTGCCGAGCTGACCATGTCCTGCAGGGCCGGGCCGGCGATCGCGGTGATGCCGACGACCAGGCCCGCGGTCATCACCGTGATCATCACCCACCCCGGCACGTCGCCACGTTCGTCGCGCTCGCGCGGGGCCAGCCAGGCCATCAGGGCCAGCAGCGTTGCGTTCATCGTCGTCCTCCTCGTCGGGACGTCAGGGAGCAGTGAGTGAGAGCCCGACGACGCCGGGCCAGAAGGCGAAGAGCACGGTCACGGGGAGGACCAGGAAGACGACCGGCACCATCATCAGCACCTCGCGCCGGGCCGCGGACTCGATCAGCTCGCGCCGACCTGCCTCGCGCACGTCGGTCGCCTGCGCGTGCAGCACGTCGGCGAGCGGCGTGCCCCGCTCGACCGCCACCGCGACGCCCTGCGCGAACCGCGCGACCACGGGCAGCCCGGTCGTCGCTGCCATCGCGTCGAACGCGCTGCCCACGGGCTCGCCGGTGCGGATCGCGGCCAGCACGACCCCGAGCTCGCGGGACAGCTCGCCGCCACTGCGGCGTACGACGCGGTCGAGCGCCATCACCGGGCTCTCCCCCGCGGCGACCGACAGGGCGAGCAGCTCGGCGATCGTCGGGAACTCGGTGAGGATCTGCCGCTCCCGCCGCCGCACCTGGCTGGTGAGGTGCGTGTCGCGCGCCAGCACGCCGGTCACGAACCCGAGCGCGCAGAGCACCAGCCACAGCAGCACCGAGCCGGGGTGGGTGAGCATCCGCAGCAGCCCGACCGCCGCGGTCGCGGCGAATCCGATCAGACCCCAGACGACCTGCTCGACGCGGAAGTCGTGGACCGTCTTGTCGAGGCCGGCGCGCTCCAGCCGGCGGCGCACCGACGTGGCGCCTCCGAGGACCCGCTCGACCAGGTCGGCCGCGGAGCGCAGCACCGGCCCGAAGACGCCCACCGTCGCCGAGGTCGGCGCGGCCAGCCGGGGCGCGGCTGCGTCGTCGAGCCGCGGCAGGTCCCGGACGTAGGGCAGCACCCGCACCGCGAGCTGCGGGTGCCGGATGGCCCGGACCCGGGCGCCCACCAGCAGCATCCCGGCTGCCAGCGTGGCACCGAGCACGGCTCCCCAGAGCGCGGGGCTCACGAGAGGATCCGCCTCTCGGTCGGCAGTCGCCCGATCCGGGTCATCAGCCGGTAGGCGACCAGGCACAGCACGGCGCCGACGGCGAGCACCACGACCCCGGTCGGCGACGCGTAGCGGTGGATGACCTCGGACTGGAAGGACATGAGGAGCAGCACCAGCCAGGGCGACGCCACCGCGAGCCGGGCGCCGTTGACGGTCCACGCCTGCCGGGCCTCCATCTCCGAGCGGGTGCGGGCGTCCTCGCGCAGGTAGGCGGACAGGTTGCGCAGCAGCCGGCCGAGCTCGCCGCCGCCGACCTCGCGCGCCACCCGCAGCCCCTCGACCACCCGGTCGCCGACGGGATCGGCGAGCCGCTCCTTGAGCCGGTCGAGCGAGTCCCCGAACCGGCCGCTGACCTGGTAGTCGAGCGCGAACTGGTCGAACGCCTCCCGCAGCGGCGCCGGCCCGCGCACCGCCAGGCCGGCCAGCGCCTCGGGCAGCGACATGCCGGCGCGGACGGCGGAGGTCAGGTTGTCGATCGCCTCGGGCCACACCTCGGCGAGCTCGCGCTGCCGCCGGCGCGCCCGGCCCGAGACGACGGCGACCGGCAGGTAGCCGCCGAGCGCACCGAACGCGACCGCCACCGGCACCGTGCCGGACACGGCCTGGACGACCACCGCGCTGAACCCCGCAGAGACGACGCAGAGCAGCACGAAACCGGTCACGGACACCTGGCCCAGCCCGGCGCGGGCGAGCAGCTGCGCCGTACGGCGGGCGCCGCGGTTCGGCCGGGACGGCTGGCGGGGCAGGAAGAACGCGCTCCACACCAGCAGCAGGCCGACGCCCACCCCGAGCCCGACCAGCGCGCCCATCAGCGTGCCCCGGCCAGGATCCGGTGCAGGTCGATGCCGGCTCGCTCGTAGCGCTCGAGGTGCGGAGGCAGGCCTCCGGTGCGCAACAGATCGCCACCGCGGCGCTCGAAGACCGGCTCCGCCTCGATCACGTCCTGCTCGACCCGGCCGGGCACGCCCACGATCTCGTTGACGCGGCGCACGCCGTGCTCGTCGATGCCCAGGTGCACCACCAGGTCGACCGAGCTGGCGACCGTCGGGACGACGAACCGGGCGGAGATGTTCTCGCCCGCGAGCAGCGGGAGCGTGCACATCTTGACCAGCGCCTCGCGCGCACTGTTGGCGTGGATCGTGCACATGCCGGGCAGGCCGGCGTTGAGGGCGAGCAGCAGGTCGAGGCACTCCTCGGCGCGCACCTCCCCGACGACGATCCGGCTCGGCCGCATCCGCAGGCTCTCCTTGACGAGGTCGCGGAGCCGGACCTCGCCGGTGCCCTCCAGGCCCGACTGCCGGGTCTGCAGGGCGACCCAGTCGGGGTGGGGGAACCGCAGCTCGAAGACCTCCTCGGCCGACACCACCCGCTCACCACCGGGGATCGACGCCGCGAGGCAGTTGAGCATCGTGGTCTTGCCGGTCTGGGTGCCGCCGGCGACCAGGATGTTGAGGCCCGCGCGGACCGACGCCTCGAGGAAGGCCGCCGCCGTCGGCGTCAGGCTGCCCAGCTCGACCAGCTCGCCGAGCCGCCCGGCACGGAGCACGAACTTGCGCACGTTGACCGCCGAGAACCCTCGGCTGATGCCTTCGAGGACCACGTGCAGCCGGTGTCCCTCGGGCAGCATCGCGTCGACGAACGGCGTGCTGACGTCGATGCGCCGGCCGCTGGACTTCAGCATCCGCTCGACCAGCTCCTGCACCTGTGCGCTGGTCAGCACCAGCGTGGTCAGCTCGTGGCGGCCGTGGCGTGCGATGAAGACCCGGCTCGGGTCGTTGATCCAGATCTCTTCCACGGTCGGGTCGTCGAGGAAGGGCTGCAGCGGCCCGAACCCGGAGACGCGGGCCACGATCTCCCCCACCGTCGCCGGCACGTCCGGCACCGGGGCGACCCGACCGGTCAGGCTCAGCTCGTCGTGGTCGCGCACCACGCTCTCGGCGATCCGCCGCACCAGGGCCGCGTCCCGCTGCGGGTCGACGCCGTCGCGGCGGACCAGCTCACGCACCTGCTGGTCGAGCTGCTCGACCAGCTCCTCGTGCGCATTGGCATGGGTACGGCGTGCTGCCGGGTGGGTGAGTGACATTGAGGCCCCCGAGATGGATCCTTCGCCGCCAGTGTTGCCCGGGCCGGGTGTGGACAAACAGCCCCGTTCGGCTGCCTGTGGACAACGGACAAGGCCGCAGACGCGTCGAGTGACGCGAACCGGCCCGCCGGAGGTCGGTACGGGGGCCGGTTCGCGTCACTCGACGCCGATTCGGAGAGGCGCAGTGGTCAGGAGAGCACGCCCGGGCCGGCGTCGTCATCGCCGACCCAGTCCTCGCCGACGTCGAACGTCTCGTGGTCGAGGCCGTCCTCGTCCTTGTCGCGACGGCCGCCGCGCCCCGCGCCGGGAGCACCCGCGCGGCCGCCACCACGGCCGGCACCGGTCGCGCCCGCACGGCTGCCGGCCCGGCCGGCACCGTTGCCCGCGGTGCCGGGTCGGCCCGCGGTGCCACCGCCGGCCGCCCTGCCTGCTGCGGCGGAGGTCGCCGAGCGGCCCAGCGTGGAGGCGCCGGCGCTCTTGGCGGTGGCGCCGATGCCGCGTACGGCGCTGGCGGCCGTGCCGCCGCGGCCCACCGCGCCCGCGGCCCCGCCGGCGCTGGAGCCAGCGGCTCCCGCGCCCCCGGCGAGGACGCCGCGCAGCGCGCCGCCGAGCTTGGCACCGATGATGCCGGCGGCCGCGCCGCCGGCGACGACACCTGCGGGACCGAGCGTCAGACCACCGCCGGAGCCGGACCCGACGCCGGCGACCGGGACGATGGATCCGTCCGCGATCTCTGCCGGCGTGCCACCCGCGTTGGGGTGGGGGCTGCCGGGCACGTAGTCGACGCGCGGGCCGCCCGGGTCCCGCCCCTCGCCGCCGTGGTTGCCGCTCGGGACGAAGTCGCCGCCCACGGTCGGGTGCGGGCCGGACGTCAGCACGCCCCTCGCCGTACCGCTCTTGGTGCCGGAGGTGGCGCCGCCACCTCCGGTCGCGGCTCCTGCGGGGTAGCCCCCGCCGCCACCGGTCCCGCCACCGCCGGTGGCCTGCTGGTCGTGGAGGCCGGCCATGACGTCCGCCGCCTTGTGCAACCGCTCCTCGAGCTTGTCCGCGGCGATGCGCGCGGCCTCCTCCCGCCTGGCCTGCTCGGCCTCGAAGGCCTTCTGCGCGGAGAGGTAGTCGTTGCGCTGCTTGATGCCCTCCTCGGACCCGGGGTCCTCGTGGGGCGTGTACGACGGCGCCGTGCCCTCAGGCCCGAGCGCCTGGTAGTCGGCGTCGGCGTCCTCGAGCGCCCCGCCGGCGTCGAGCAGCGCCTGCTCGCCCGTCGCGACGTGGTCCGCTCGCTTGTGCATGGCCTCGGCCGACTTGGCGAAGGCGGCCTTCATCGCCTCGGCGGTGAGCGCGCCGGCCTCGCCGCCGTGGGCCGGCGGCTCAGCGGTGCCGAGGGACTTCGCGACGTCCCTGAGCAGCCTGCCGATGCCGAACCACTCCCGACCCTGGGAGAAGGACCGCGAGCCGTCGGCGCCGTGGAGGGCCTGGATGAGCCGCTGCTCCTGCGGGCCGGGCATCAGGCACCCCCGCCCGGAGCCGGCACCGTCACGGGCGCCCGGACCGCCTCGGCCACGGTCTCCTGGACCTTCTGGATCGCCTGGATCTGCACGGCCGCGTCGTCGTCGGTGTAGGCCATGTCCTCCTGCCAGAGCTCGAGGTTGATGCCGAAGTCGCGGAGCCCGTCGGCGAGGTCCTGCATCGCCGAGACGATGAACTCCTGGGCGGCGTTGGTCTCGGTCGTCATGCGATGTCCGGCCGACGAGCCCCCGAAGCCGCCGGCCTGCGGCAGCTTCGCCCCGCCGATGTCGTCGGCGAACGCGTCGAGGTTCGAGCGGATCTTGGCGACGACCCCCGCGTCGACGCCGATCGCTCCGAGAAATGTGTCCAGATACATCCGCCAGCTCCCCCTGCCCGAGTCGTCTGCTGATCACGCCCACGCCCACGCCCCGCGCGCGCGTGACCTTCTGTTGCCCCTCTGGTGTGAAACGAAACCACCGGGGGTAGGTGACGGCCGGTAGCGTCGGGATCACCGCTCGACGGCATCGGGGCCGCAGGCAGGGAGGGTTTCTCATGACGTCCACGCACGTACGCCGCGCGGCGTTCGGAGCTCTCGCGATGACCGCGGTGGTGGCCCTGGCGGGCTGCGCGAGCTCGGGCGGCGCCGAGGAGCCGGAGTCCGCCGGCAGCACCGCGCCGGCCGACACCGCGAGCCCCTCCGGGTCACCGGAGGCGAGCGAGTCGCCCTCCGTGGCGCCCGCGACCGGCCTCGAGCTCACCTCGCACGGCCTCTCGGCGCACGCGCCGGAGGGCTGGGAGAAGTACACCTCCGGCGTGACCGTCCCCTGGCAGAAGCTCGCGGCGGAGCCAGGCACCTACAACACCACGCTGGTCGTCCAGACCCTCACGTCGCTCAACGAGGACCAGACCCTCGAGGAGGCCGCCCAGGGCGACATCGACTACCAGAGCGGCGGCAAGGGCGCGTCCCTCAAGCGGGCCGGCACGGTGATGCTCGACGGCGTCGAGTTCTACCACAACGTCGGGCGCGAGAACCGCAACGTCTGGGTGTACGAGTACGGCGCACCGGTGGGCGACCGCAACGCGCTGATCAGCATCGCGTTCGACAAGTGGGCCCACCCCGACAAGCAGGACCGCGAGGACATCGTCGCCTCGATCCTCGCCTCGGTCGAGGTGGACCCGAACGCCTGAGCCGGGTCAGCGGCGGCCGCGCACCGTGCCGCCGAACCACGAGCCGGTCCAGATCCGCTCGGTGCGCACCCGGGCGCCGGGGTACGGCGAGTGCAGGACCTGCGGGTGACCGTTCTTGCGGCCGGCGAAGACGCCGACGTGGTAGACGTGACCGCCGCTGGTGAAGAACACCAGGTCACCGCGACGCAGCCGGGCGCGCGGCACGTGGCGCGCCCAGCCCGCCTGGGCCGACGAGGTCCGCGGGATGCCCCGGAAGCCGGCCTTCCGGAAGCTGTAGAGGACCAGGCCGGAGCAGTCGAAGCGGTTCGGGCCGGTGGCGCCGTAGCCGTAGGGGTCGCCCTTCTGGGCGGCCGCGATCGACATCGCCTTGGCGACCGGGTCGACCCGGTGCCGGGTCCGGTCCCGGCGCGGCTTGCGGACGCGCTCGGCGGTGTGCGTCGCGGTCGCGCGGTCGACGCTGCTCGCGGTCGCGGCACGGGCGTCGGCGGTCGGCGCCGAGGTCAGCAGGCCGATCGCGAGGGCGCCGGCACAGGCGACCCGCGCACAGGCATGGGTGATGCGGGGCAGGGCAGCAGACATGAGGGTGGTTCCTTCCCACGCCTGCGAGGTGAGCTGTCGGATTCGGGCGAGGAAGGTGCCCGGCCGCCAGACGGCGGCTTCACCCCAAGCGGCCCCGGACGGCCGCGGAAAAGTGGTTCCCCCACTCCTGCCCGTAGTTCAACGGTGCGGCCTCGGGCGGGCAGGACTCGGCGTGCCCGGGGCCGGATGTGCATTCGTGCAATCGTCAACGACCGTGACACACCGATCCAAGCGATCGCGAGTCGACGGAGCCTGATCCGCGTGGCCCGCGCCACACTCCCCGCGTGGGATCGGGGCCTGGTTGGACGAAGGTCACACCGGATCGGGCGCCGGATCCGGCGCGATCCGACCCTCGTCGAGGCGTACGACGCGGTCCGCGACCTCCCAGACCCGGGAGTCGTGGGTCGCCACCAGGACCGCCGTCCCGGCCCGGGCGGCGGACGCGAGCGCGGCCACCACCTGGGTGACGTGGTCGTCGTCCTGGTGCCCGGTCGGCTCGTCGAGCACGGCCAGCCGCGGCGAGAGGACGAGCGCCCGCGCGACCGCCACCCGTTGCTGCTCGCCGAGCGAGGTGTCGGTGACGCCGCGGCCGACGAAGGCGTCCAGGTCGAGCGCCTCGGCGAGCCACGCGAACGTCTCGGTCGGGTCGACGCCGGCGCGGTGGGCCGGCAGGCAGACGTTGTCGCGCACGGTGAGCCCCGCGAGCAGGCCGTGCTGCTGCGGCACCGCCGCGATCTCGCCCCAGTCTGCGAGCTCGGCCGTCGGCCGCCCGTCGAGCGTGACGGTGCCGCGCTCGGGGTGCTCGATCCCGGCTGCCAGGTGGCACACCGTCGACTTGCCCGAGCCCGACGGGCCGGCCAGCGCGACCAGCTCACCGGGACGCACCGCGAGCGAGACGTCGTGCAGCACCTCCACCCGGCGGGCGCCGACGCCGTACCCGTGCGCGACGCCGCCCACCTCGAGCCCGGTCACGACTCCTCCTCCGGGGCGCGCAGGCGTACGACGCCGCCGTCGTCCTCGATGACCACCCGGCGCGACGGGAAGCGGACCAGCAGGTCCGGCGGCAGCTGGAGCCGGCCGGTCGCGTCGATCACGGCCGTCGTGTCGCGCAGCGTGGTCTCGCTCGACAGGACTCCGTGGCGCAGCCGCAGCAGCCGGTCGCCGCGGTGCAGGATCCGCTCGTCGTGGCTGCTGATGACGACCGCCGCCCCAGCCGCGGCCGCGTCGAGGAGCGCGGCGAGCACGAGGTCGGCGTTGGCGTGGTCGAGCTCGGCCGTCGGCTCGTCGGCGACGACGAGCTCGGGCGAGCCGACCAGCGCGATCGCGACCGCCAGCCGCTGCTGCTCGCCACCCGAGAGCGCGGCGGGCAGGTGGTCGGCTCGCTCGCTGAGGCCGACGGCGGCCAGCGCGTCCTGGGCGCGGGCCCGGCCGCGGGCACCGCGCCAGGCCGCGACCTGGCGCACCTGGTCGACCGCTCGGAGATGGGGGAAGACCGCCGTCGCGGACCGCTGCGGCACGAACCCGATCCGGCGCCGGCGCAGCCCGCGCAGGTCGCGGGTGCTGGCCACGCCGACGTCGCGGCCGAGGACCGAGAGCGTGCCCGCACTGGGCCGGTCGCGGGCGGCGAGCATGGTCAGGAGGCTGCTCTTCCCGGAGCCCGACGGCCCCGCCACGACCGTGAGCGAGCCCGGGCGCATCTCCAGCCCGATGCCGCGCAGCGCGTGGGTCTCGCCGGTCGCCGACCGGAAGACCTTGACGAGGTCCTCGCAGTGCGCCGCCGGCTGCCCGGCCATCGGCTCAACCGCCACCACGTAGCACCTCCGCAGGGTGTCGTCGGCCGGCGCGCTGCGCGCCGACCAGCCAGGCGACCAGCACCATCGCCGCCACCGCCAGCACCAGGATCGCGACGTCGACGAGGTCCGGTCGCGGTCGGGCGAGCGGCGGCAGGGCCGCGGTCGCGTCGATGATCGTCGGCGCCGCCACCAGCACCGCGCCGGCGGCCAGGGCCGCGACCAGGGCGGTGACGACGGCGTACGCGACCTCCCAGGCACGCGCCCGCGCGAGCTCCGGGGCGCGCACGCCCATCCGGGACAGCAGCACGTCGGAGACCGCGTCGCGGTCGGCGAGCCGGAGCGCGAGCACCAGGGCCCCGCCGAGGGCGAGCACGAGCATGACCACGCCGAGGGCGAGCACGTAGCCGGCGGCCCAGGTGGAGGCGGTCAGGCCGGCCGCGATGCCGGCCTGCGTCGACGTGACGAGGTCGCCGTCCGTCGAGACCCCGGCCTCGTCGAGGGTGTGCCGCAGCCCGGCCGCGGTGTCGCCGGACCACACCTCGGAGGTGAAGACGCCGGCCTCGCCGCTGTTGGCCTTCTTGCGTCGCGGGTCGACGGTGGGGGCGACCAGCCGGAAGAGCCGCCGGGCGCTGGTGATGACCGTGACGTCGCCGGTCTCGGTCTCGGACCCGGGGAAGGCGTCGGTGACCCCGACGACCCGGATCGGGATCTGGAACTCCGAGCTGAAGTCGAGCACCGCCTGGTCGCCGACCTCCGCGTCGGTGTCTCCGGCGAGCACCACCGCGAGGCCCTTCGCGCGCTCGTCGAGCCGGCCCGCCGCCGCCCGGGCCTCCTCCAGCTCCCCGGTCGCCCCCCAGTCGGCGACGGCGTCGAAGCTCGCGGGGTCGATCGCCATGAGCGGCTGGTTGCCGTAGTTGGGCGGCAGCGCGACGCCGCGCCGCCAGATGATGGTGGTGCCGTCGCCCGGCGGGGTCACCGCCCGCTTCATGCCGCCGGCGCGGAAGTCCTCCGCCACCTGGATGACCGTAGACGCGCCCGCGACGGCCGCGGTCTTGTCGGCGACGCCCTCCTCGATGCCCCGGTGGGCGGTGAGCGCGTAGCCGAAGAGGCCCAGCGCGATCGCGACGACCGCGCTCAGCGCCGTCACCTCGCGGACGACCGGCCCGGTCCTCCGGGTCGCCAGCCACCGGGCACTGCCCGGCCGGGCCCGGCCGGGCAGGCGTCCGCGCAGCCAGGCCACCGACCGGGCGACCAGCACCGCGACCGTCGCCGCGACCAGGACCGGGAGGGCCATCGTCACCGGGGTGCTGCTGCGGTCGACCACGTCGGTGGTGAAGACGGCGACCGCCACCGCCGCGGTGGCGACGAGCAGCGCGGCGGTCAGCGGCACCACCCGACGGCTGCGGCCGAGGCGCGAGACCCGGTCCATGCGGTCGGTCGCCACTGCCGCCAGCCCGGCGGTGACGGCGATCAGGAGCAGCGCGGCGCCGGCCGCGAGCGCGGCCCGCCCCAGGTCGTCCTGCTCGATCCTGATGCCGGCATCCGTGGGCGGCCCGGCCGTCACCACGCCCAGCACGGCCAGGCCCAGACCCGCGGGCAGCGCTACCAGCGCGACCGGCAGCGCCTCGAGCCCGGCCTGGCCCGCGACCTCCGCCGGCCGGAGCCCGAGGCCGGTGGCCAGCAACTGCTCCCGCCGCCGGGTGCGGCCGAGCAGCACCCACGCCGCGACCAGCAGCGCGGCGGCGAGCACCTGGCCGGCCACGCCGTACGGCGTCACCTGGTCGCGGGCGCTGGTGGCCGCGAAGTCGGCGGCGAACACGATGTCGGGGAGCCCGGTGAGCACCTGGAGCTCCGCGGGCAGCGGCTCGGTGTTCATCAGGACCTGGCCCAGGCTGGTGGAGCCGTCGAAGGCGTCGTCGGCGAGGGTCTGGATCTCCTCGACCGCGGTCGCCGCGTCGTCGGGGGTGATGTCGGGGTCGAGCCGGAGGTCGGCGAGGTAGAGCGGGGTGTCCCCCGCCTTCACGAGCAGCCGGTCGAAGTCGGCACGACCCGCGATCGCCAGCGGGGTCGTCGTCGACGGGTCGTCGGTGTCGGGCGGCAGGAACCACCGCTCCGCGTCGGGGTGGTCGGCGAGCACGGCGGGCAGATCCGACCCGGGTGCGGTCTCGTAGGTGCCCGCGAGCACGGTCGGCGCCAGCGACTTGTGACGGCCGAAGAACGTCTGCGCCATCCCGATCCGCAGGGGGTCGCCGACCTCGAGCCCGAGGTCCGCGGCGACGTCCTCCGCGAGCCACACCCCCGGAGCGTCCTCGTCGCCGCCGAGGGCCGTGACCGCGCCGTCGCGGTACCACAGCTCCGACTCCGTCTGCCGCCCGTTGGCGACCGCCAGCGCCGACAGCGTCCGGCTCTGACCGACGCCGGCGGCGCCGAGCACGGGGTCGTCGTACCCGGTCAGCGCCTCGAGCCGCTCGCGCACGACGGCCTCGGCCTCGGGCGTGAGCACGGCGTCCCAGGTGACGCGCACGTCGCCCGACGACGAGCCGTACGGCGCGCCGCGCGACGCGTCGAGCGCGTCGGCGAGCGCGGTCGAGCGGGCCGTCGCGGCGAACAGCGGCGGCGCCACCACCGACGCCACGAACAGCGTCGCGGCGCCCAGCACGAGCAGCAGCCAGCCGGGGGCGCGGAGCAGCCGCAGCGGCGCCGACCTCCAGAGCATCAGACGAGCTCGATGAGGTCGGCGACCGAGTCGACGACCCGGGTCGGGCGGTAGGGGAAGGTCTCGACCTGCTCGGGCCGGGTGGAGCCGGTGCCCACCAGGATCGTGCGCAGGCCGGCCTCGAGGCCGCTGATGATGTCGGTGTCCATGCGGTCCCCGACCATGACCGTGGTCTCGGAGTGCGCCTCCAGGCGGTTGAGCGCGCTGCGCATCATCAGCGGGTTCGGCTTGCCGATGAAGTACGGCGACCGGCCCGTCGCCGTGCTGATCAGCGCCGCCACCGAGCCGGTCGCCGGCAGCATGCCGTGCTGGCTGGGGCCGCTGGGGTCCGGGTTGGTCGCGATGAACCGAGCCCCTGCGACGATCAGCCGGATCGCGCGGGTGATCGCCTCGAAGGAGTAGGTGCGGGTCTCGCCGAGCACGACGTAGTCGGGGTTGCGGTCGGTCATCACGTAGCCGACGTCGTGCAGCGCGGTCGTCAGGCCCGCCTCACCGACGACGTACGCCGTGCCGCCCGGGCGCTGGTCGTCGAGGAACTTGGCGGTCGCCAGCGCCGAGGTCCAGATCGACTCCTCGGGCACGTCGATGCCGCTGCCGAGCAGCCGGGCGCGCAGGTCGCGCGGGGTGAAGATCGAGTTGTTCGTGAGCACCAGGAAGCGCCGCCCCGACGCCTTGAGCCGCTCGATGAACTCCTGGGCGCCCGGGATCGGGATCTCCTCGTGCACGAGCACGCCGTCCATGTCGGTGAGCCAGGTCTCGACAGGACGGGTCATGGCGACATTGTGACGGGTCCGGGCGACCGATGTGGGAACCTTCCCACTTCCCGGTCCGTCAGCGGCGCGGGAGCAGCACCTCAACCCCGTCGACGGGGTGCGTGCCCGTGACCCGGCCGCCGAGCGCCTCGACGACGACACGCACCTGCGCCATCCGGTCCACGCTGTCGCGGGCCAGGTCCTCGTCCGGCACCCGACCGGCGCACAGGACCGTCACGCGCAGCTGCCCGGCGGGCTCGGCATGGAAGACGATGCGCACCGCGCCGGTGCCGCGGCGCACGACGTCGGCGAGCAGGAGGTCGGTGGCGTGCTCGACCGGTCCGGGCGTGTAGGTGAGGGTGAGGTCGCCCTCGACGGCCGCCGTCAGCGCGCGGTTGCGGACGGCGAGCCGGTCGGCCCAGCGCTGCGCGATCTGGGTCGAGAGCTCCGACAGCGGGACCTCGGCGCCCACGACCAGGCTGCCGCGGCGGGTGATCTCCACGAGCTCGGCGGCGACCGACGAGACCTCCTCGACCCGGGTCAGGCACCGGGCGACGACCTCCTGCGCGTCCGTGGGCAGGTCGTCGCGCAGGCTCAGGTCCTCGAGCTCGAGCCGGATGCCGGTCAGCGGGGTGCGGAGCACGTGGGAGGCGTGCTCGGCGAAGGCCCGCTCGCGGTGCACCCGGTCCTCGAGCGCGAGCGCGCTCGAGCGCAGGGCGTTGGCGATCTCGCGGGCCTCGGGGATCTTCGTGTCGGGCAGCTCGAGGTCGAACCGGCCCCGGCCGAGAGCACCGGCCGCGACCGCGAGGCGCTGGAACGGCGAGGACAGCGCGGTGGCGACCAGGAAGCCGGCCATGCCGGCGGCGACGGCGATGAGCAGGAAGAGCGCGGCGATCGACCCGACGTCGCGGCCGATGATGTCGCGGACGACCGAGGGTGCCGCGGTCACGGTCACCATCGCGTCCGCCCCGGCGTTCGCGCTCGCGGAGATCCCGTCGCCGGGGTCGTCGGCACCGTCCCAGTCGGCTCCGGTCGCGACGACCGGCTCCTCGTCCGGGTCTCCGACGTACTCCAGCCGCTCCTCGCGGCCCGCGAGCGCGGCCAGCTCGGCGACGTCGATGGTCCCGCCGGACGCGGTGCGCTCGGCCAGGATCTCGCCGAGCAGCTGTGCGCGCCCGTCGAGCTGGCCGGCGACCTGCTCCCGGAACAGGTCGCGCAGGACGTAGGTGCGCACCGCGCCGGCGCCGAGCAGCAGGACGATGCTCAGGACGATGAAGGCAGCGGTGAGCCGTTCACGCATCGGGTGTGCCGCCTTCGAGGCGGAACCCCACGCCTCGAACGGCCACCACTCGATCCGTCACGCCCACGCTCTCGAGCTTCTGGCGCAGCCGACCGATGGTGACGTCCAACGTCTTGGTCGAGCCGTACCAGTTCTCGTCCCACACGTCGGCCATCAGCCGGCCGCGGGAGACCACCTTGTCCCGGTTGGCGGCGAGGATGCTCAGCACCTCGAACTCCTTGCCGGTCAGCGGCACCTCTTCCGTGCCGGCGTAGACCCTGCGGGCCTCGACGTCGATGCGCAGCCCGTCGGTCTGGGTGGCATCGGCGCTGCCGATCATCGTGGAGGCGGTACGGCGCAACAGGGCACGCACGCGTGCCTGGAGCTCGGCGAGGCCGAAGGGCTTGGCCAGGTAGTCGTCGGCTCCGTAGTCCAGTCCGACGACCCGGTCGAGCTCGCCGGCCCGCGCGGTGACGATCATGATCGCCCCGTGGTAGCCGGCCTCCCGGGCTCGACGGCACACCTCGAGGCCGTCGATGTCGGGCAGTCCCAGGTCGAGGATGACCAGCTCAGGACCGGACGCCAGGGTGTCGAGGGCCCGCTGGCCGCTGTCCACCCACTCCACGTCGTAGCCCTCGCGCTCCAGCGTGCGAACCAGAGGAAATGCGATGTCCTCCTCGTCCTCCACAACCAGAACCCGTTGCGCCATGTGAGCGAGCATAGGGGCACCCGGGTCCCAGTCGACGGCGGTACTCATCGTTGCGCGTCCGTCGATGTCGACGCGGACAATGCTTGCGACTCGTCGGCGCTGCCCGGCTCCGCGGGGGTGATCCGTGGCCGGACCCGCCAGCGGGTCAGGAAGACGAGCGCGATCCCAGAGGCGATCACGAGCACCACTCCCGGCGGGTGGAAGAGGAACAGGTAGGCCCAGCCGACCCAGGGGACGACGAACTCCACGCGCGAGACGGTCGGGGCCGCGGGGCGGAGCACCCACGGGTCGACGGCCGGCTCCGCGTCCCCGCGGGTGACGATGCCGTCGGGGCCGACGTACACGATCCGGTGGGTGACCATCCCCTGCTCGGCGCCACCGTCGGGCCGCGGGTAGGTGATGATGTCGCCGACCTGCAGGTCGCTGACCGGGACGACGCGCTCGAAGGCGACCGAGCCGCGGTCGACGCTGCCGGCCATGGAGTGTCCGGTCATCACGTAGCGCTCGAAGCCGAGGCCCATCGGCAGGAGGACCAGGAACGTGACGGGGGCGAACAGCGCGGCGCACAGCAGCAACCGTCCCCACGGCGCGGGCGCCGGGGGTCGCGGGGCTGTGGTGATCTCCATCGTGCTGTTGCTTTCCGCGTGCTGGCCGGAACGGGGGTGGGATCTGTCGGCCCGACGCTCCCCGCAGCGCCGGACCGGCAGGTCCGTTCCTCTTGGGAGCGGTTGCCCAGTGCTCCCCATGGGCACCAGGCGACCCGCCCGTGGTTCGGTCAGATGGCGCCAGACCGCGTTCCCCCCAGACGCGCGGTGCGGCACCTTCTTCCCTGAGCCGGTGAGGTCGACAGCCCCATCGGCTCGTGCTCTTCAGTTGTTAGTCAGATGCCGGCGGGACTTCTCGGCCGGCGGTGGTCCACGGCACTCGACCCGCTGCTGTGGAGTCCCACCAACGTAGGAAGGACGGCTCCACGCCTCGGCAACACGGCGGCCACGGCGGAGCCACTGTTTGGTAACAGAAGGTCCGGAGCCCGGCGATCAGGCGAAGAGGTCGCCGTGCTCGGCGACGCGCTCCAGCACCTGGGCGGGCGAGAACTGCTCGAGCCCGAGCGGGTCCTCCGCGCCCTCCTCGACCTCGTCCCAGCCGACCGGCGTCGCGACCGACGGGCGCTCGCGTCCGCGCAGCGAGTACGGCGAGATCGTGGTCTTCGAGCCGGCGTTCTGCGACCAGTCGAGGAAGACCTTGCCGCCGCGGCGCGCCTTGGTCATCGTGGCGGTGACCAGCTTGGGGTGCTCTCCCTGGAGCTCCTCGGCGACTTCCTTGGCCAGCGCGGTCGACTCGTCGGACGGCAGCCGCTTCGGCAGGTCGGCGTACAGGTGCAGGCCCTTGCTGCCACTGGTGACCGGGCGCGCGTCGAGGCCGCGCTCGGCGAGCTTGTCGCGCACCATCAGCGCGACCTGGCAGCACTCGTGCAGCCCGGCCGGCTCGCCGGGGTCGAGGTCGATGACGAGCCGGTCGGCGTTGCGCGGCTGGCCGTTCCTGCCCACCGTCCACTGGTGGACGTGCAGCTCGAGGGCCGCCAGGTTGACGAGCCAGGTGAGGGTGGCCAGGTCGTCGATGATCGGGAAGACGAGGGTGTCGCTCGTCGACTGGGCGCGCGACCCGGTGGTCGGCACCTTGGCGGTGCGCACCCAGGACGGCGTGCCGGCCGGTGTGTTCTTCTCGAAGAAGCTGGACTCGGCGACCCCGTGCGGCCACCGGATCCGGGTCACGCACCGGTCGCGCAGGTGCGGCAGCAGCACCGGGGCGACCTGGGCGTAGTAGTTGAGCACCTCGCCCTTCGTGAACCCGGTGCGCGGGTAGAGCACCTTGTGCAGGTTGCTGATCGTGAGCGTCCGGCCGTCGACCTGGACGCGCACCTCCTCCTTCTCGGCCGCCATCGCTGTCCTCAGCGACCGATCGCGATCAGCGGGTGGAGGTCGGGGTCGAGCCGGCGCATGAGCGTGCGGATGAACGCCCGCGGCGCGCTGACGCAGCCGGCGGTCGCTCCGCGGCCGTTGACGTGCAGGAAGATGCCGGCGCCCCGGTAGCGCACCTGCTCGGCGTTGAAGCCGATCACGATCGACCACTCGTACTGCCGGCGGAAGTCGGTGAGCCGCTCGGAGGCGTTGATGTCACTGGCCGGCAGCCACCAGCGGAAGCCGCCGTCGCGCTGGTTGCGGTAGCGGTTGTAGTGGGCCGAGCGGTTGTCCTGCACCCAGAAGTCGCCGCGGCGGATCTCGCGGTAGCGCAGGTCCCAGGCCTCGTCGGGGTCGTGGGTGCCGAACGCCCACGGCAGCGGATAGGTGCCGATGGGCGTCGTGCCGGTGCCCTGGCGGCGTCGGTCGCCCGCGACGAGCCCGCCGTAGCCGATCCGGCCGTCCTCGACCTGGAGCCGCTGCTCCCACCGGCCGTCGGCGAGCCGCCACAGCGTCACGCGCGCGTGGTGGCCACCGGTGTGGTTGACGGTCACCACCTGCGCGGTGCCGGGCTGCAGGCGCACCAGCACGCCGTCGAGCCGGACGGTGCCGGCGGCGCGCGCGACGCTCGGCGGCACGAGGCAGGCGCCGACGACGGCGAGGGCGAGGAGGAGGCGGGTCACGGGAGCAGGTCCTCCGGTGCGAGGTCGGCGCGGACCCCCTGGAAGGAGGGCTGACGCAACCGCTCGTACCCCTTGCCGTGGGTGTCGATGTCCACCACCAGCAGCGGCTCCAGCCAGTGGGTCCCCCGGGCGTCGACCCGCGGCACCTCGTCGGCGAACGGGCTGTCGCTGCGGCCCATCCCGGCGACCAGGTCGCTCAGCGCCCGGCTCTGCCGGGCGCCGATGCCGCTGCCCACCCGACCGCGGTAGAGCAGACCCTCGGACGTCAGCTCCCCGACGAGCAGCGCGGCCAGCCGGTCGCTGGTGCCCTCCTGCGGACGCCACCCGCCCACGACGTACGAGAGCCGGTGCCGGTGGGCGAGCTTGACCCAGTGGGCAGTGCGCTCCCCCGGCCGGTACGTCGAGGCGCGGCGCTTGCTCACCACGCCCTCCAGGCCCTGCTGGCGGGTCGCCTCGAGCAGCATCTCGCCGTCGTCGTACGGCGCGGGCGCCTGCCAGGACCCGTCCAGCCCGAGCGAGTCGAGCACCGCGCGGCGCTCGGTCCAGGGCAGGCCGGTGAGGTCGCGACCGTCGAGGCGGAGCACGTCGAAGACCATGTAGATCGCCGGCACCGCCTCGGCCAGGCGGGCCGCGGACTGGGCGTTGCGGACGTGCATCCGCTCCTGGAGCGTGCGGAAGTCCGGGAGGCCGCGGTCGTTGAGGGCGATGATCTCGCCGTCGACGAGCAGGTCGCGGTCGCCGAGCGGGCTGGTGGAGAGCTCCGGCCAGGCGATGGTGATGGCGTTCTCGTTGCGGCTGGTCATCCGGACGCGGCCGTCGCCGACGTCGGTCAGCGCGCGCACGCCGTCCCACTTCACCTCGTGCGCCCAGGCCTCGCCGGTGGGCACGTGGGTGCCGGGGGTCGCCAGCATCGGACGCATGGCTGACATCATGCCTTCTGTGAACTCGACTGACCCGCTAGACAATGTGCCGGACGATCCGGACAGCTACGCCGTCATCGGCGCCGGCTCCTCCGGCCTGGCCGCGGCTCGCAACCTCCAGCGCGCCGGCATCCCCTGGGCCGGCTACGAGCTCGCGTCCGGGGTCGGCGGGCTGTGGGACATCTCCGGGCCGCGGAGCACGGTCTACGAGTCCGCGCACCTGATCTCGTCGAAGACCACGACGCAGTTCGCCGAGTTCCCGATGCGCGACGAGGTCGCGGACTACCCCTCGCACCGCGACCTGCTCGGCTACTTCCGCGACTTCGCCTCGACCCACGGTCTGAGCGACGGCTTCACGTTCGGCACCGAGGTGGTCTCCGCGCGCCCGACCGGCGACGGCTCGTGGACGGTGGTGTCCACCGGGCCGGCCGGCACCGTCGAGCGGCGCCACGCGGGCGTGCTCGCGGCCAACGGCACCCTGAGCGAGCCGTCGGTGCCGGCGTTCGAGGGCTCCTTCGACGGCGAGGTGCTCCACACCAGCGCCTACAAGTCGCCGACGGTCTTCACCGGCAAGCGGGTGCTGATCATCGGGGCCGGCAACTCCGGCTGCGACATCGCGGTCGACGCCGTCCACCACGCGGCCTCGGTCGACATCTCGGTGCGGCGCGGCTACTACTTCGTGCCGAAGTACCTCTTCGGCAAGCCCGCGGACACCCTCAACCAGGGCAGGCCGCTCCCGCCCCGGATCAAGCAGGCCATCGACTCGCGGGTGCTCAAGCTCTTCACCGGCGACCCGGTGAAGTTCGGCTTCCCCGCGCCCGACTACAAGATCTACGAGTCCCACCCGATCGTGAACTCGCTGGTGCTGCACCACCTCGGCCACGGCGACCTGTCGGTGAAGCCCGACGTACGACGCCTCGACGGCGACGGCGTGGTCTTCGTGGACGGCTCGCGGGCGGCGTACGACGTGGTGGTGCTGGCGACGGGCTACCACCTGCACTACCCGTTCCTCGACCCCGCGCTGCTGCGCTGGGCGGGGCGCGGCAGCGCCCCCGACCTCTACCTCAACATCTTCACGCAGGAGGACCCGAACCTCTTCGTGCTCGGCATGATCGAGGCGTCCGGGATCGGCTGGCAGGGCCGCTACGAGCAGGCGGAGCTGGTCGCGTCCTACCTGCGGGCGAGGACGTCGAACCCCGCCGCTGCACGCTCCTTCGAGGACCGGGTCGCCGGCCCGCGACCCGACCTCTCGGGCGGCTACCACTACCTCGGGCTGGAGCGGATGTCGTACTACGTCAACAAGGACGCCTACCGCTCCGCGGTGCGCGCGGAGATCGAGAGGCTGGCCTGATGCTGCACCCCCTGCTGTCCGTCCTGGCCACGGACGTCGACAACATCACGATCGACTTCGACGAGGGCTCGCTGACGTTCCTGAAGATCGTGATCGCGCTGATCCTCTTCGGGGTCGCGCTCGACACGAAGCTCGAGGACTTCGCCGCCGCGATCCGGCGGCCGATCCCCATCGCGATCGGCGTCGTCGCGCAGTTCGTGCTGCTGCCGGCGCTGACCTTCCTGCTCACCATCGCGCTCGACGTCCGCGGCTCGGTCGCACTCGGCATGATCCTGGTGGCCTGCTGCCCGCCCGGCAACGTCTCCAACATCCTCACGCACCGCGCCGGAGGCGACGTCGCGCTCTCGGTGTCGATGACGGCGGTCAGCAACGTGCTCGCGATCTTCATGCTCCCGATCAACCTGGCCTTCTGGGGCGGGCTCTCCCCCGCCGGCGACGACCTGCTCCACGAGGTCGACATGAGCGTCTGGGAGACCTTCGGCGAGATCGCGCTGGTGATCGGCCTGCCGTTCGTCGCCGGGATCACGATCACCCGCCTCTGGCCCCGAGTGGGCCATCGCGCGCACCGGATCGTCGGGCCGGTGTCGTTCGTGCTGCTCGCGCTGATCATCGTGCTCGGCTTCATCGGCAACTTCGACATCTTCCGCGACTACATCACCATCGTGCTGCTGGCGGTCTGCCTCCAGAACGCGCTGGCCCTCGCCCTCGGCTACGCGATCGCCCGCGTGACCCGGCTGCCGGTCAGGCAGCAGAAGGCGATGACGTTCGAGGTCGGCGTCCGCAACACCGGGCTCGGGCTGCTGCTGGTCTTCACCTACTTCGACGGCCTCGGCGGCATGGCGCTGGTCGCCGCGTGGTGGGGCCTCTACGACATCATCACCGGCCTGCTCGTGGCCGAGGTGTGGCGCCGGCGTACGGCCGCTCCGGCCGACGTGGTGGTGCCGGCATGAAGGTCCTCGTCACCGGAGGCAGCGGCTTCCTCGGCACGTCGGTCGTGGCCGGGCTGCGGGCCGCCGGCCACGACGTCGTGAGCACGGACCTGCGCCCGCCCGCGGTCGTCATGGACGTGACGTCCGCGGCGTCGGTGTCGTCGGTGATCGCGGCGGAGCGGCCGGAGGTCGTCGTGCACCTCGCCTCGATCGTGACGCCGGGCCCCGACTCGACCCGCGAGCTCGAGCACGCCGTCGACGTCGAGGGCACCCGGCACGTGCTCGACGCGTGCGTGGAGTCCGGGGTGCGCCGTGTCGTGATCTCGTCGAGCGGTGCGGCGTACGGCTACCACGCCGACAACCCCGCCTGGATCACCGAGGACCAGCCGGTGCGCGGCAACGAGGAGTTCGCCTACAGCCACCACAAGCGGCTGGTCGAGGAGATGCTGCCGTCGTACCCCTCCCTCGAGCAGGTCGTGCTGCGCATCGGCACGATCCTCGGCAGGTCGGTCGACAACCAGATCACCGCGCTCTTCGAGCGCAAGCGGCTGCTGCGGATCCGCGGCGCGGAGTCGCCGTTCGTGTTCATCTGGGACGAGGACGTCGTCGCGATCATCCAGCAGGCGGTCACGGGGCCGGTGACCGGCACGTTCAACGTGGCCGGCGACGGCGCGGTGACGATCACCGAGATCGCCGCGCTGCTGGAGAAGCCGGTGCTGACGATCCCCGAGCCGCTGCTCCGCGGGGCGCTCGCCGTCGGGTCCCGGCTCGGGCTCACGGCGTACGGACCGGAGCAGACCCGCTTCCTCCAGTACCGGCCGGTGCTCTCCAACGAGCGCCTCAAGACCGTCTTCGGCTACACGCCCACCCGGACATCCCGCGAGGCTTTCGATGAATGGCGTCGCGCTCGTTGGTCATACTGAACACCATGCGAGCAATCTGGAAAGGCGCCGTCTCCTTCGGGCTGGTCAGCGTGCCCGTGAAGCTCTACTCGGCGACCGAGTCCCACGACGTGTCGTTCCGGCAGGTGCACGCCAAGGACGGCGGCCGCATCAAGTACCAACGGGTCTGCTCCCTCGACGGCGAGGAGGTCGCCTACGCCGACATCGCCAAGGGCTACGAGACCGAGGACGGCGAGATGGTCATCCTCACCGACGACGACATGGCCGAGCTGCCGTCGACGTCCTCGCGGGAGATCTCCGTCGAGAAGTTCGTGCCCTCCGAGCAGATCGACCCGATGCTCTTCGAGAAGTCCTACTACCTCGAGCCCGAGAAGTCCGGAGCCAAGCCCTACGCGCTGCTGCGCCAGGCGCTGCTGGACGCCGACCGGATGGCCGTCGTCACCGTGGCGCTGCGGCAGCGCACCACGGTCGGCGTGCTGCGGGTGAAGGACGACGTGATCGTGCTGCAGACGATGATGTGGCCCGACGAGATCCGGACCCCCGACTTCTCGATCGAGGCCGGTGACGTGAAGCCCACCGAGGTCAAGATGGCGAACATGCTCGTCGAGACCCTCGCCGGCGACTTCGACCCCTCCGAGTTCGAGGACGACTACGCCGAGGCCGTCGAGGCGCTGGTCAAGGCCAAGATCGAGGGCGGCGAGGTCAAGCGCACCGAGACCTCCACCAAGTCCTCCGGCGAGGTCGTCGACCTGCTCGCCGCCCTGCAGCGCTCCGTCGACGCCGCCAAGACCGCGCGTGGCGAGTCGTCCTCCGAGGAGGACGAGGACGACAAGAAGCCGGCGAAGAAGTCCGCGTCGAAGAAGGCGCCCGCCAAGAAGACCGCCGCGAAGAAGACCGCCAAGAAGGCCCCCGCGAAGAAGGCGGCGGCCAAGAAGGCCAGCTAGCCCGGCGGCTGGGCAGAGCGGAGATCTCGATCCACCCGGTGGACCAGAATCTCCGCTGAGACACCCGCGCGCCCGGCCGCAGGCCGGCGTCCTCCCGATGGGCGCCGAGCTCGTCCGGAGACAGCTCAGTCAAGTGCGCCGAAGCCGGCGACGCGCACCCTTGACGGAGGCGGAGGACGCACAAAGGCGCCCCGGGGAGGACGACGACACACCAACCGGACGGTGGCTCCGACCACCACCCTCACCAACCAGGCAGCACGAGCAGCGCCCACACCAGCAGCGGCGCCGCGAGCACCACGATGACGCTGTAGGTCAGGATCTGCTTGTAGTAGACCTGCTCCTCGATCGTGTCGGGACGGTTGGCGAGCATCAGGGCCCCGTTGGTCGAGAACGGGCTGACGTCGACGATCGTCGACGAGACGGCCAGCGCGGCGACGAAGAGACCGGCGCTGACGCCGCCCTCGGTGATGAGCGGGATCGCGATCGGGATGATGACCGGAAGCAGCGCCGTCGAGGACGCGAACGCCGAGACGACGCCGCCGACGTAGCAGAGCACGAGGGCGCCGAGGACCGCGGTGCCCAGGTCGGCGGCCCAGTTGCCGACGAACTCGGGCGAGCCGGCGGTCTCGAGGATCGTGGCGTAGGTGCTGACGCCGGCGACGAGCAGCACGGTCGGCCAGGCGATCTGCTTGACGGCGTCCTTGTGCTCGTTGGGCGACAGCATCGCGAGGAGCACCGCCGCGGTGATCGAGACGAAGCCGATGTTCTTGTCGAAGATCAAGGCGACCAAGGCGACCAGCAGGAACGCGAGGAGCGTGAGCACCTGGTCGCGCCGTACGCCGAGGGCCTGGGTGCCGACCGGAGCGGACGCGCCCATCCCGCGCGCCGGCACCGTCGCGCCGCCTCGGTGGAGGTCGTCCGTCAAAGTGTCCTCCTCGTCCGGGTCGACGCGCTGCGACATCAGCCGCCGCCCGCCGAGCACGATGAAGAGGACGACCGCGAGGGCGAGGTTCACGAACAGGCTCGCGAGGAAGATCGTGATCTCGCTGTTGGGCAGGTCGTTGTCGGCCATCACCGAGTTCGTGATCGTGCCGTAGATGCTGATCGGCGAGAAGCCGCCCGCCTGGGCGCCGTGCACGACGAACATGCCCATCATCAGCGGGCTGATGCCGTAGCGCCCCGCGAAGCCCAGCGCGATCGGGCCGATGATCGCGCAGGCCGCGGGACTGACCGCGCCGATCGCCGTCAGCACCGCCGTGACCCCGAACATCACCCACGGGATCAGCGCGACGCGTCCCCCGACGCCGCGCACCGCGGCTCGGACGATCAGGTCGACGGTGCCGTTGTTGCGGGCGATCGCGAAGAGATAGGTGACGCCGATCAGCGTGAGGATCAGGTCACCGCTGACGCCGGCGAGGATCTCCTTCTCGTCGAGGTTCAACGAGTACATGCCCACCAGCCACGCGGCGACGTACGCAAGGGCGCCCATATTTATCGGCAGCACCGTGCCGACGACGAAGAGCGCGACGAGGGCGACGATGGCTACCCATTCCGGTCCCATGGGCACCCCTTACCCCCTCTAGGGTGACCTGATGAGCGGACTCGAGGAGCTGGCGATCCTGGCAGCCGGCCTCGGGGCCGGGATCATGACCTCGACGGTCGGCGTCTCCTCGCTGCTGAGCTTCCCGGTGCTGCTCGCCGTCGGGGTGCCACCGGTGGTCGCCAACGCCAGCAACACCGTCGGCCTCACGCCCGGCGCGCTGAGCGGGTCGTTCGGCTACCGCCAGGAGCTGCGCGAGCAGCCGCGGGTCGCCGCCACGGTCATCACGACGTGCGCCGCCGGGGCTGTGCTCGGCGCCGCCCTGCTGCTCGCGCTGCCCGCGAGCGTGTTCGAGGCGGTCGTGCCGTGGCTGATCCTCGGCACCTGCCTGCTCGTCGGCGCGCAGCCGCGGATCAGCCGCTGGCTGCGGCGCACCCACCAGACCAGCCGCGGCCCCGCGCGCCTCTCCCCGGTGACGACGGCCTTCGCGACCCTCGTCGGCGTGTACGGCGGCTACTTCGGCGCCGGGTCGGGCGTGATGATGATGGCGGTCCTCGGCTTCGGCACGGACCTCGAGTTCCGCGTCGTCAACGCGTTGAAGCCCCTCGCGATCCTGGCCAGCAACGTGGTCGCCAGCCTGATCTTCCTCGTCGTGGCCGATCTCGACTGGACCGCGGTCGTGCTGCTCGCGGTCGGCTCCGTCGTCGGCGGGTACGTCGGCGCGCGCATCGGCCGCCGGCTCAATCCCACCGTGCTGCGCACGCTGATCGTGCTGGTCGGCGTCAGCGCAGCAGTCGGGATGTTGGTCTAGCTGGCGCAGTGTGTCGCCCGCGCGAGGCCGCTCGCGTGGCAACGGCCGGTCCGAGGCGTACCGTCGGGAGAAGCGACTCCAGCCCGGAGGGTGGCTGCCGATGACCGAGGTGTTCGTGAGCAGGGACGTCGGGGCGTCCGAGGCCCTGCTGCGCGAGCACTACTCCGCGATGCGGGTCCGACCCACGGACGGGCGCCACCTGCTGCGGATGGACCAGCGGCGGCTCGGACGACTCCGACTCGACCAGAACACGTTCGGGATGACCCTCGAGGTCGAGGCCGCGCCCCTGGGCGCGGTCGTGGTCGCGCGAGTCCTCGCCGGCACCGCGAGCTATGGGCGGGGCCACGACGAACGCCGCTACCGGCGCGGCGACCTCTACGTGACCGCCGACCCGGACGAGGGGTTCTGCGCGACCCTCGACGACTTCCAGGGCGCCATCGCGGTGCTGGATCCGAGCCTTCTCGACGAGATCGCGGAGCCATCGCCCGGCGCGGGGTCCACGGTCCGCCTGGTCAGCCTCGACCCGAGCTCCGCCAGCGCGGCCGACCTGTGGTGGCGCACCTACTGCTTCGTGCGCGACAGCACCGACGCCGCGGGGTCCGAGGCCCTCAGCCCGATCTTCGAGCAGGAGGCCCGCAGGTTGCTCGGTGCCGCCACCGTGGCGGCGTTCCCCAGCACCGCCGATGTCGAGCCGACGATCGAAGACCGCCGCGACGCGCACACCCGCACGCTGCGCCGCGCGGCGCAGTTCATCGAGGCCAACGCATGGCGCGACATCACGATCAAGGAGATCGCGGAGGCGGCCGGGGTGACCATCCGGACGGTGCAGCTGTCCTTCCGCCGGCATCTCGACACCACGCCGACGGCGTACCTGCGTGGCGTGCGCCTCCAGTACATCCACGACGAGCTCGTGGCCAACGATCCCGCCCGGACGACGGTGAGCGAGGTCGCCAGCCGCTGGGGCTTCTGCAACTTCGGTCGCTTCGCGGCGCAGTACCGCACGCAGTTCGGGGAGCTGCCCGCCCACACCCTGCGGCACTGAGGCGCCAGGTCACTGCGGCCGCCGGGCGGACCTCCTCGCCGCAGCCGAGTCGGGGAACATCCGGTCGAAGCGGTGGAAGGCCCAGTCGCTCAGCCGGGGTGCCACGAGGCCCAGCGCCTCGCCGACGGTGCCGGCGGCGGTGTTGACGTGGACCGGTCGCCGTTCGAGTGCTCGGACGACGCGGGCTGCCGCCTGCTGGGGCGTGGCGCCGCGACCGGCGTACGCCTCGGTGGGTGCCGTCATCGGGGTGCGCACCAGGGAGAACCGCACGTTGGTGAACCGCACGTTGTCGCCGTAGCACTCGCGGGCCGCGACTCGGCTCCAGGCGTCGAGCGCCGTCTTGGACGCGATGTAGGCACTGAACTTCGGAGCCTTGAGCTGCACGCCCCAGGTCACGATGTTGACGACGTGCCCGAAGCGCTGCGCCCGCATCGCGGGCAGCAGCCCCAGGGTGAGTCGCACCGGGCCGAAGAAGTTGACCGCCATGCTGCGCTCGAGGTCGTGGAAGCGGTCGTAGCTCAGCGCGAGCGACCGCCGGATGGACCGACCGGCGTTGTTGACGAGGTGGTCCACTCCCCCGTGCTCGGCCAGCACCGTCGCCACCAGGGCGTCGACGGCGGCGAGGTCCGTGACGTCGCACGGGTACGCCGTGGCGCGGCCGCCCGCGGCCTCGATCGACGCCCGCACGCGGTCGAGCTCCTCCGCCCGCCGCGCCACCAGGATGACCAGCGCACCCCGCGCCGCGACCGCCCGGGCCGTCGCCTCGCCGATCCCCGACGACGCACCGGTGACGAGCACGCGGCGACCAGCGAGGCTCATGCGGTCTCCCAGCGGAAGAGCCGCGCGGCGACCAGCGTGACCACGGTGGCGAACGCGGCGAGGTAGAGCATCGGGCCGAGCGCGGCGGTCCACGGCTCGCCGCGGACCATGACGTCGAGCATGCCCTCGTTGAGGTGCTTGAGCGGCAGGATCTGCGCGAACGACTGGAGCCACTGCGGTGCGCCTTCGAGCGGGAAGAACGTGCCGCTCAGCATCGCCATCGGCAGCACGATGAAGTTCGCGGCGTTGACCGCGCCCTCCTGGCTCTTGGTGATCGCGGCGGCGAGCAGACCCACGGCCATGAAGCAGAGGGTGCCGACGACCACGAGCGGGATCGCCATCCACCAGTCGCCGGTCAGGGTCAGGTCGAACAGCAGCGCCCCGGTGCCGATGAAGATCGCCATCTGCACCAGCGCGATCGACACGGTGACCGACACCCGCGCGCCGACGACCGTGGTGGACGAGACCGGCGCGAGCTGCAGCCGGCGCAGCAGCTTGCTCTTCCGCCACCCTTGCAGCGTGGCCGCGGCGCCGAACGCGGCGCTCATCGCGATCGCCCAGCCCAGGAGGCTCGGCATGTAGTACTGGATCGCGTCGATGGACTCGTCCTCGACGGGGTCGGTCTCCATCGAGTAGGTCGGCGGCTGGCCGGTCGCGGCGAGGTTGGCTCCGTCGACGAAGGCCTGCATCGCCCCGCGAGTGATGGCTGCGCCGGCCGGGTCGGCGAGGGTGTAGTGCGCGACGATCGTGTCGCCCTCCTGGACGACCGCCACGTTGGCGTCTCCCGTGCGCACCTCGTCGATGGCGGCGTCCAGGTCGTCGGAGTGGGACACCTCGAAGGTCTCGTCGAAGGCCGCTCTCGCCTCGTCGGACAGGTCGTCGAAGAGGGGCACGGCGCCGACCTGGACCATCTCCACCCTGGGCGAGGAGTCCTCCGAGAAGAGGCTGCCGAAGAGCACCAGGAACATGAGCGGGAAGACGATGGCGAAGAACACCGCCGCCCGGTCCCGGAAGAACCCGCGCATGATGGCGAGCGACAGTGCGCGGAACGGTCCGGTCATGCGCGGTACTCGCGCCCGGTCAGCTCGAGGAAGACGTCCTCGAGGGTGCCTGTGTGCACCTGGACGCCCGCGAGCCGCTGCTCGTCGGCGAGGCGCGCGATCTCGGCGGCCGGGTCCCGAGTGGTGATGACCTCACCGTCAGCGAGGGTGATCCGGGTGGCGGCGTCGAGGCCGCGGACCAGGGCGGCCGGGGTGTCGTGGACCAGGACCCGCCCGTGGTCCATGATCGCGACCCGGTCGGCGAGAGTCTCCGCCTCGTCCATGTAGTGGGTGGTGAGCACGACGGTGCGGCCCGAGTCGTTCAGACCGGAGAGCAGGTCCCAGAGGTTGCGGCGGGCCTGGGGGTCGAGCGCGGCCGTGGGCTCGTCGAGGAACACCACGTCCGGGTCGTGCACCAGCGCGCATGCGATCGAGAGCCGCTGCTGCTGGCCTCCGGACAGCTGCTCCACGCGGGTGCCGGCCTTCTCGACCAGCCCGACCCGCTCCAGCCACTCGTCGGCGTGCGCGGCGGGCACGCCGTACAGGGCGGCGAACGTGCGGATCTGCTCCCTAGCGGTCAGGTAGTCGAAGAACGACGACGCCTGCAGCTGGACGCCGATCCGAGGCAGCAGCGCGGGATTGCGCGGCCACGCCGGCAGCCCGAGCACGACGGCGCTGCCGGAGTCCGGCTCGCGGAGCCCCTCGATCATCTCCAGGAGCGTGGTCTTGCCGGCGCCGTTCGGCCCGAGGATGCCGACGAACTCGCCCTCCTCGACCGCGAGCGTGACGTCGTCGACGGCCCGCAGGTCGCCGTAGGTCTTGGTGAGGCCGGTGACCTCGATCGCGTTGGTCACGGGGCGACCAGCGGCCACGGGCGGGCCTGCTCGAGCTGGGCGGACAGCGAGAACAGCGTGGCCTCGTCGTCGGTGCGGCCGACCAGCTGCACCGCGACCGGCAGACCGTCGTCGGCGAGGCCGCACGGCACGGACGCGGCGGGGTTGCCGGCGACGTTCCAGAGGGCGGCGTACGCGATCGGGGGCATCGCCCGCAGCGAGGCCCGCACGGTGCCGATGCCGTCGAGGCGGCCGACCCTGGCGGGTCGGTGCGCGATGGCAGGGGTGAGCAGCACGTCGACGTCCTCGAAGACCCGGTTGGCCTTGGCGGAGACCTTCTCGGTCTGGCCCAGCGCCCAGTCGCGGACCCGCGGCGTCACCCACGAGCCGAGCCGGCAGGTCTCGCGGGTCCGGCGCTCGAGCCGGTCGTAGTGCTCGACGATCGCGGCCTCGGATCGGATGCCGGCGAAGAACTGCGGCACGAACGCCGCGGTCGGGTCCGGGTAGCGCGGGTCGACCGCGCGCACGTCGTGGCCGAGGTCGGCCAGCAGCCGCGCGGTGTCCTCGACCGCCTGCACGTGCACCGGGTCGGGCTTCACGCCGAGCGCCGCGGACGTGACCGACCACCCGATGCGCAGCCGGCCGGGCGCCCGGCCGGCCGCGTCGACGAACGACGCGTCGCCGCCGGCGCGGTAGAGATCGCTGTCGACGTTGCCGCGGATCACGTCGTAGACCAGCGCGCTGTCGAGCACGGTGTGGGTGAGCGGGCCCACGGTGCCGAGCGCCCACCACAGATGGGGGTGCGGCGCGGTGGTGACCCGACCGCGCTGGGGCTTGAGGCCGAACAGGCCGCAGCTGGCGCTGGGGATCCGGATGGAGCCCCCGCCGTCGCCGCCGATGCCGGCGGGCACCATCCCGGACGCGACGGCGACCGCCGTACCGCCGCTGGAGCCGCCGGGGGTGCGACCGGGGTCCCACGGGTTGCGGGTGACTCCGTAGGCGTCGGACTCGGTGAAGGGGAACGCTCCGAACTCGGGCATCGCGGTCTTGCCGACGATCACGGCACCCGCCTGCCGGAGCCGGGTGACGACCTCGGCGTCCGCGGTGGCCGGCGTGGAGTTGCCGCGACCGCCGAACGTCGTGACCGCGCCGGCGACGTCGATCTCCTCCTTGATCGCGATCGGCACGCCGTGCAGCGGCCCCACGTCGGCGCCGCCGCCGAGCCGGATGTCCCGCGCCTCGGCCTCGGCCAGCGCCTCGTCGACGAGCACGTTGGTGAAGGCGTTGAGCTCGTCGTTGCGCGCCTCGATCCGCGCCAGGGTGGCCTGCAGCGCGTCGACGGCGGTGATCTCGCCGTCCCTGATCAGCCGGGCGGTCTCGGCCACGCCGGCCGGTGCGAGGTCGCTCATGCGGGCGACCCTATCGAGGGACTCAGCCGACGGAGAGCAGGTTGCGCACCACCCTCAGCCCGACGGAGAGCCGGGCCAGGTCGGCCTGCTCGTCGGTGCAGATCTCCTCGAGGGTCTCGGCGGCTCGCGGCACGACCACCTGGTTGGCCCGCTCCCAGGCCGCGATCCGCTCGGGCGCGGGAGCGTCGGCGTCCGTGGTGGCGAGCACCTCGGCGGTGAGCTCGGCGTGCACGGAGTGCAGGTCGTCGCGCAGGGCCGCGCGCGCCATCGTCTGCCAGCGGTCGGCGCGCGGCAGCGCCAGGATGCGCTGCACGAGAGCGGGCAGCCCGAGCCGCTCGCCGAGGGCGAAGTGGACGCGAGCGACCGTGGCCGGGTCGAGGTCCGCGCGCCGCGCGACCTCGATGATGCCGAGCAGCATGTAGGCGGGCGGCAGGACGGCGACCCGCGACGCCAGGTCCTCCGGCACACCCGCGGACTCCAGCGACTCCTTGCGCTGGGCGTACGCCGCCAGCTCGCGGCCGCTCATCAGCTCCGGCAGCGCCGCCATCGTCTCCTGCACCGGCCCGGAGAAGAGGTCGACCGTCGCCTGGCTGTCGAGCGGTGGGCGGCGGTTGGTCACCAGCCACCGCGAGGCGCGCTCGACGAGGGTGCGCATCTCCAGGCGCATCCGGGTCTGGACCGTCGCCGTCAGCTTGTTGTCGAAGGTCATCAGCGTCTTGCGGAGGTCGAGCGAGCCGAAGATCTCCCGGGCGACGAAGTTGGCCCGGGTGAGCTCGCCGGCGCTGGCGCCGGTCTCGCCCGCGAGCCGCGGCCAGTAGGTCATGCCCGCGCCGTTGACGAGGTCGTTGACCACCTGGGTCACGATGATCTGCCTCCGAAGCGGGTGCTCGCCGACCTGCCGCTCGAAGCCGGTCCGGACCGCTGTCGGGAAGTAGGCGCGCAGGTCGAGGTCGAGGTACGGGTCGTCCGGGAGGTCGGACTCCAGCAGCTCCTGGGCGAGCACGATCTTCGTCCAGGCCAGCAGCACCGACAGCTCCGGAGCCGACAGCCCCTCGCCGTTGTCGGCGCGCCGCGCGATCTCCTGGGACGACGGCAGGCCCTCGAGCGCCCGGTCGAGGAACCCGTCGCGCTCCAGCCGGCGGATCCACTCCTCGTGCACGTGCAGCATCGACGGGGCATGGTCGATGGCGTTCGCGAGCGCGAGGTTCTGCTCGTAGTTGTCGCGCAGCACGAGGTGCGCGACCTCGTCGGTCATCTCCGCGAGCAGCTTGTTGCGCTGCTTCTCGGTGAGGTCGCCGTCGGCCACCACCCGGTCGAGGAGGATCTTGAGGTTGACCTCGTGGTCGGAGGTGTCCACGCCCGCCGAGTTGTCGATGAAGTCGGTGTTGAGGCGGCCCCCCTCGCCCGACCCGCCGGTGCGCGCGTACTCGATGCGGCCCAGCTGGGTGAGGCCGAGGTTGCCGCCCTCGCCGATGCAGCGTGCCCGCACCTCGCCGCCGTCGACCCGGATGCCGTCGTTGGCCTTGTCGCCGACGTCGACGTGGGTCTCGGTCGACGCCTTGACGTAGGTCCCGATGCCGCCGTTCCAGAGCAGGTCGACCGGCGCCCGCAGGATCGCGCTCATCAGCTCGGCCGGTGTCATCGCCTCGACGCCGGCGTCGATGCCGAGCGCCTCGCGGACCGCGTCGTTGAGCGGGATCCGCTTCAGCTGACGCGAGTAGACGCCACCGCCCTCGGAGATCAGCGCCTTGTCGTAGTCCTGCCAGCTCGACCGCGGCAGCTCGAAGAGCCGCTTCCGCTCGGCGTACGACGTGGCCGGGTCGGGGTGCGGGTCCAGGAAGATGTCGCGGTGGTCGAACGCGGCGACCAGCAGCGTGTGCTCGGAGCAGAGCAGGCCGTTGCCGAAGACGTCGCCGGACATGTCGCCGATGCCGACGCAGGTGAAGTCCTCGGTCTGGCAGTCGATGCCGCGCTCCCGGAAGTGTCGCTGGACCGACACCCACGCACCGCGGGCGGTGATGCCCATCGCCTTGTGGTCGTAGCCGACCGAGCCGCCGCTCGCGAACGCGTCGCCCAGCCAGAAGCCGTAGTCCTTCGCCACGCCGTTGGCGATGTCGGAGAACGTCGCCGTGCCCTTGTCGGCGGCGACGACGAGGTAGGTGTCGTCACCGTCGAGCCGCACCACGTCGCGCGGCGGCACCGTCTCGCCGTCGACGAGGTTGTCGGTGATGTCGAGCAGCCCGGAGATGAAGGTCTTGTAGCAGGCGACGCCCTCGGCCAGCCACGCGTCGCGGTCGCTCGGGTCCGGGAGCTGCTTGCAGAAGAACGCGCCCTTCGCACCGACCGGCACGATGACGGTGTTCTTGACCATCTGCGCCTTGACCAGGCCCAGCACCTCGGTGCGGAAGTCGTCGCGTCGGTCGGACCAGCGCAGGCCGCCGCGGGCGACGGCGCCGAACCGCAGGTGCGACCCCTCGACGCGCGGCGAGTACACGAAGATCTCGTACTTCGGCCGCGGCGCGGGGAGGTCCGGGATCGCGTCCGGCTCCAGCTTCAGCGAGATGTAGGCCTTCGGGCCGCCGTCGGCGGCCGGCTGGAAGTAGTTGGTGCGCAGCGTGGCGCGGATCAGGGTGAGGTAGGACCGCAGGATCCGGTCGTGGTCGAGGCTGGCGACGTCGTCGAGCGCGCGCAGGATCCGCTGCTCGATGCCGTCCTCCCGGCCGCGCTCGGCTGCCGGGTCGAAGCGCGCCTCGAACAGCTTCACCAGCAGCCGGGTGATGTCGACGTTGCCGCGCAGCGCGCCCTCGATGTAGTCGAGCGCGAACGGCGAGTTCCCCTGGCGCATGTACTTCGCGTACGCCCGCAGCAGCGTCGCCTGTCGCCAGCTCAGGCCGGCGGCGAGCACCAGGCCGTTGAAGCCGTCGATCTCGTTGAAGCCCTCCCAGACCGCGCGGATGGCGTCCTGGAAGAGCGTGCGCGACGACTCGGCCAGCGTGCCGGCGTACCGCAGCCCGAACTCGTAGATGTAGGTCGGCCGGTCGAGGTCGTCGAGCTCGTAGGGTCGCTCGTCGACGACCTCCACGCCCATCGACGAGAGCGTGGGCAGGATCTGCGACAGCGAGAGCGGCGCCCCGATGCGGAAGACCTTGAGCCTGGCCTCGCCGCGGCCCGCGTCGAGGTCCTCGTAGAGGGACAGGTCGATCCCGTTGCCGTCGTCGCCGACGTGGACGGACTCGAGCCGGCCGAGGTCCGCGGAGGCGATCCGGGGCGAGAAGTCCTCCTTGTAGGCCTCCGGGAACGACGCGTGGTAGCGCCTGGCCAGCACCGCGCCGACCTGCTCGCCGTACCCGGAGATCACGGCGGTGGTGAAGTCGTCGCGCCAGGAGCGGGACGCCTCGGCCATCCGGCGCTCGAGGTCCGCGGTGTCGACCTCGTGGATCGCCGCGCCCTTGGGCGGGTGCACGACGAAGTGCACGCGGGCCGTCGTCGACTCGGTCAGCCGGACCGTGAACTCGACGGACTCGCCCCCGAGCCGGTCGCGGAGGATCTCGGAGAACTTCTCGCGGACCGCGGTGTTGTACCGGTCCCGGGGCAGGTAGACGAGCACGGAGACGTAGCGACCGTAGGTGTCGCGGCGGATGAAGAGCCGCAGCTGCCGGCGCTCCCGGGCGTGCATCGCCTGCTCGGCCATCGGCGCGAGCTCGTCGACGGAGGTGTGGAAGAGCTCGTCGCGCGGGTAGGTCTCCAATGTGTCCATGAGGGCCTTGCCGTCATGGCTCATCGGCTCGAAGCCGATCCGCTTCAGCACCGCGGCCGCACGCTCGCGCAGCAGCGGGATCCGGGTCAGGGACTCGGTGTAGGCGGCGCTGGAGTAGAGCCCGAGGAACCGGCGCTCGCCGACGACCTCGCCGTTCTCGAAGCGCTTCACGCCGACGTAGTCGAGGTAGGCCGGCCGGTGCACCGTCGAGCGGGAGTTGGCCTTGGTGAGCACGAGCAGCGTCTTCTCGCGGGCCTTCGCGGCCGCCGCCTCGGGGAGCCGGCCGGAGGTCGCCGCCATGTCCTGGTCGGCGCGCAGGATGCCGAGGCCGGTGCCGGCGACGCCCCGGAGGTGCTCGTGCCCGTCGTGCTGCTCGAGCTGGTACTCGCGGTAGCCGAGGAAGGTGAAGTGGTCGTCGGCGAGCCACTTGAGGAGGTCGCGGGCCTGCTGCACCTCGGCCGGGTCGACGCCGGCCGGCGGGTCGCTCCTGAGCTCGGCGACGATCTGCTCGACCTGGGTGTGCATCTTGCCCCAGTCCTCGACGGACTCGCGCACGTCGCGCAGCACCCGCTGGATGGCGTCCTCGATCGCGGCGACGTCCTCGCCCTCGGGGATGCGGTCGATCTCCACGTGCATCCAGGACTCGCGGACACCCTCACCCTCGTCGACCCCGGCGTCGCCGACCGCCACCGCCCGCACCTCGCGGAGCGTGCCGGTGATGTCGCGGACCACGTCGAAGAGCGGGTGGATGACCAGGTGCACCTCGTGCAGCTGGCGGGAGAGCTCCATCGTCAGGGAGTCGACGAGGAAGGGCATGTCGTCGACGACCACCTCGACGACCGAGTGCCCGTCGGCCGACCAGCCCTGGTCGCTCGGACCGGGCGTGAAGACGCGGACCCGGGCGGTGCCCTGCGGCCGCTCGGTCGCGAGTCGGTAGTGCGAGGCGAAGGCGCCGTAGATGTCCAGGTCGGACCGGTCGGCGATGTCCTCGACCGCGACCCGCCGGAAGTAGGCGCGCAGGAGGCCGTCGACCTCGTCGTGCGGTGGCCCCCCGCTCCCCCTGCCGGACCGGGCCAGATCGATGGCACTCGAGAGGAGGGTGGACTTGTCCGATTCATGCGTCGCCGTTGACACGCTCCCGACACTAGATCCCGCACATGGCTACCGGCCAGTCGGCCCCTCGTCTCGGGGTGTTGCCGTCGGCGACGGCGGCCTCACAGCTCGCTGCGCAGCTCCCACAGCACCGGGTAGTACTGCATCGGCACGCGGGAGCGGAGGTAGGTCGCGCCGCTCGAGCCGCCGGTGCCGGACTTGGCGCCGATCATCCGCTCGACCATGACGACGTGTCGTGCGCGCCAGCTCGCCGCGAGCTCGTCGTGCTGCAGCAGCGCCTCCGCCAGCGCCCAGACCACGGCGTACTGGTCCCGGTCGTGCGCGGCCGTGCGCAGCGACGCCGTGATGTCCTCGTCGGTCTCGGCCGCGAGCCCGAAGGACCGCAGCACGGCGAGGAACGCGTCCCACAGCGTCGGCTCGGCGAGCCGCGCGTCCAGGCGCTCCCGCTCACCGCTGGTGATGCCCTTGAACCGCTGCAGGTACGCCGCGTCCTTGGCGCCCGAGAGGAACTCGAGCTCGCGGTACTGCACCGACTGGAAGCCGCTCGCGGGCGCCAGCCGCTGCCGGAACTCGAGGAAGTCCTGCGGCGTCATCGTCTCCAGCACGTCGACCTGCTGGACCAGCACCCGCTCGATCACGTGCACCCGTGCCAGCAGGTGCTGCGCCCACCACAGCCGCCCGCCGCCGGTCCCGGCGAGCATCGCGTCCCGCGCGGCGACCACCTCGTGCAGCAGCTGCTTGAACCAGAGCTCGTAGACCTGGTGGATCGTGATGAACAGCAGCTCGTCGTGCGCCGGCGGGTCCGACTCGAGGTGCTGCGCGTCGAGCAGGTCCGGCAGGCGGAGATAGCTGCCGTACGTCAGCTGCGCCCCCTGCTCCCCGAAGGAGACGAAGTTCTCGGCGGCGGACTGGTCGGTCATGGTGTGAGGGTACGACCGGTCCTCCTCGGCGTTCGCGGCGGTGGGTCGGCGCCGGGGTGGTGGCGCCGCGGTTTCATCAAGGGATGAGGGTGGAACCTCGCCTCCCTCGGCGAGCTCGCCGGGAGAAGCGCGGCTTCGACGTCATCCCTTGATGAAACCGCGCTACGTCACCCCCACAGAGACCCGGACGGCACCCCGGCATGATGGGGCGCATGCACTTCACCCACACGATGACCTACGACGCGTCGCTGGCCGAGGTGGGGGCGATGCTCGACGACCCGGCGTACCGCGACCGGGTGATCGTCGCGCAGAAGTCGATCGAGGGGACGGCGACGTTCGAGCAGGTCGGCGACAGGGTCGTGGTGGTCGTCGACGTGGTCCAGCCGGCCGACGACATCCCCGGCTTCGCCCGGAAGTTCGTGGGCAACCGGATCAACGTCGTCCAGCGCGAGGAGTGGACCAGCGCCGACCACGCCGACCTGCACGTCACCATCCCGGGCAGGCCCGGGCAGATGGTGGGCAGCATCGAGCTCACCGAGGCCGGCGGCGTCACGACGGAGACCGTCGACTGCGAGATCACCGTGCACATCCCGCTGGTGGGCGGCAAGCTCGAGAGGCTGATCGGCGACCTGCTCCTCAAGGCGCTGAGGGCCGAGGAGCAGGTCGCCCGCGACTACCTGTCCCGCTGATCCTCGGCCGCGTCCTGGCGGCGGCGGTGCAGGACCACCGCGCCGAGCACGACGAACGGGCCGAACGCCAGGGCCAGCGTCAGCGCCTGCTCGACGGGGTGCAGGGCACCCAGGTGCAGCGGAATGATCATCGGCTCAGCCGAGGTAGGGGTAGCGGTAGTCCGTCGGCGGGACGAACGTCTCCTTGATCGACCGCGGGCTGGTCCACCTCAGCAGGTTGACCGCCGCACCGGCCTTGTCGTTGGTGCCGGAGGCGCGGCCGCCGCCGAACGGCTGCTGCCCCACGACGGCGCCGGTCGGCTTGTCGTTGATGTAGAAGTTGCCGGCCGCGAACCGCAGCTCGCGCTGGGCCCACGCGATCGCGCGCCGGTCCTGGGCGATGATCGAGCCGGTCAGCGCGTACGGCGCGATCGACTCCATGCCGCGCACGACCCGCTCGAAGTCGGCGTCGTCGTAGACGTGCACCGCGAGGATCGGGCCGAAGTACTCGGTCGTGAACATCTCGTCGGTGGGGTCACCGCCCTCGACGACCGTCGGGTGCACGAACCAGCCGACCTTGCCGTCGGTCTTGCCGCCGACCAGGATCTCCAGCTTGCGCTGGCGCTTGGCCCGCTCGATCGCCTTCTTGTGCTTGGCGAACGCCCGGTCGTCGATGACCGCACCCATGAAGTTCGAGAAGTCCGTCGGGTCGCCGATGGTGATCGACTCGATCTCGGAGATCAGCGAGTCCTTCATCCTGTTCCAGACCGAGCGGGCGACGTACGCCCGTGACGCGGCCGAGCACTTCTGGCCCTGGAACTCGAAGGCACCGCGGATCATCGCGGTGCGCACCACGTCGGGGTCGGCCGAGGGGTGAGCGACGATGAAGTCCTTGCCGCCGGTCTCGCCCACGATCCGCGGGTAGGAGCGGTACGACGCGATGTTCTCGCCGACCGTGCGCCACAGGTGCTGGAAGGTCGGCGTCGAGCCGGTGAAGTGGATGCCGGCGAGGTCCGGGTGCGCAAGCGCGATCTCGGAGACCTCGAGCCCGTCGCCCGGGAGCATGTTGATGACGCCCGGCGGCAGGCCGGCCTCCTCCAGCAGCTCCATCGTCAGCGACGCGGCGAGCTGCTGGGTGGGCGACGGCTTCCAGATCACCGTGTTGCCCATCAGCGCAGGGGCGGTGGGCAGGTTGCCGGCGATCGCGGTGAAGTTGAACGGCGTGATCGCGTAGACGAAGCCCTCGAGCGGGCGGTGGTCGGTGCGGTTCCACACGCCGGGGCTGTTGGCGATCGGCTGGTCCGACAGGATCTCGCGGGCGTAGTGGACGTTGTAGCGCCAGAAGTCGATGAGCTCGCAGGCGGCGTCGATCTCGGCCTGGAACGGCGTCTTCGACTGGCCGAGCACGGTGGCGGCGTTGAGGCGCTGGCGCCAGGGGCCGGCCAGGAGGTCCGCGGCCTTGAGCAGGATCGCGGCGCGGTCGTCGAAGTCCATCGCGCGCCACTCGGGGGCGGCGTCCGCGGCGGCCTTGATCGCGGCTCGCGCGTCGGCCCGGGTGGAGTTCTTCAGCGTGCCCAGCACGTGCTGGTGGTCGTGCGGCTGCACGACGTCGATCTCGGCACCGCCGCCGGCCTTCCAGCGGCCGTTGATGTAGGCGCGCAGGTTCTTCTGCCGCTTCTCGAGCTTGCCGATCTCGACGGCCAGGGCCTCCCGTTCGGGGGTGCCCGGCGCGTAGGTCAGGTTCGGCTCGTTGGTGGGAGCCGGAGGCGTGGTGACAGCGTCCATGCCTGCGATGCTCTCACTGCGCCGTCACGGGCCTCAAACCAGCGTGCCCCCACGAACGACGAAGGAGGAGCAGGGCTCCTCCACTTCCAAGGTATAGCCGAGTGGGGGCCTTGCGGCAAGGCCCCTGTGCAGCCTCACAATCGCTCACTGATGACGCCCTACGCCAGTGCCGCCTTCGCCCTTCCCGCCGACCTCGCCCACAAGGCCGATCCGGCCCTGATCTCCGCCGACGAGCGGCACTTCGCCGCCATCGCCGACGCGCTCGACCGCGCGATCGCCGACCTGTCCGAGCGTCTCGACGACGTGCGCCACGAGACCGGCGGGGAGGGCCAGGCCGCGCTCGACCGTGACCAGGAGGTCCATCGCCTGACCGCGCGGCTGCGCACCCTGCGCCGCTACGGGCTCGACCTCTGCCTCGGCCACATGGTCCCCGCGGAGGGCGGCGAGCCGGCGTACGTCGGGCGGCTCGGCCTGAGCGACGGCGCCGGACGGCGTCTGCTGCTGGACTGGCGCTCGCCGGCCGCCGAGCCGTTCTTCGGCGCGACCCACGCCCACCCGATGGGGCTGGCCAGCCGGCGCCGCTACCGCTGGACCGGCGGCCGCGTCAGCGACTACTGGGACGAGGTGTTCTCCACCGACGAGCTCGCCGCGCACTCCGCGGCGCTCGACGACCAGTCCGCGTTCATCGCCAGCCTCGGCAGCACCCGGTCCCCACGGATGCGCGACGTGCTCGGCACCATCCAGGCCGACCAGGACGCGATCATCCGGGCCGGGTCGCGGGGCGCGCTCGTCGTCGACGGCGGCCCGGGCACCGGCAAGACCGTCGTGGCGCTGCACCGCACGGCGTACCTGCTCTACGCCGACCCGCGGCTGGGCCACCGGCGCGGTGGGGTGCTCTTCGTCGGGCCGCACCAGCCCTACCTCGCCTACGTCTCCGACGTCCTGCCCAGCCTCGGCGAGGAGGGCGTGCGCACGTGCACGCTGCGCGACCTGGTGCCCGGCGGCACCGGCTTCCCCGACGAGACGGACCCGGCGGTGGCCCGGCTCAAGGCCGACGCGCGGCTGGTCGCCGCGGTCGAGCCGGCCGTCCGGCTCTACGAGGAGCGGCCGACCGACGGCATGGAGGTCGAGACGCCGTACGCCGACGTGTGGCTGAGCCCCGACGACTGGACCGAGGCGTTCGAGGCGGCCGCCCCGGGGGTGCCGCACAACGTCGCGCGCGACGACGTGTGGGACGCCCTGCTCACGATCCTCACCGACAAGGTCGACGACGAGGACGTGCCGGTCGACCAGCTCCGCCGGGCGCTCGCTCGCAACGAGGAGCTCGTCGACGCCTTCGACCGCGCCTGGACGGTCGTCGATCCCGAGGACCTGGTCGGCGACCTGTGGTCGGTCCCGGCCTACCTGCGCCGGTGCGCGCCGTGGCTCACCCCCGACGAGGTCCGGACCCTCCAGCGCGGCGACCCGCACGCCTGGACGACGTCCGACCTGCCACTGCTCGACGCCGCCCGGCAGCGGCTCGGTGACCCGCAGGCGTCCCGCCGGAGGCGCCGGCGCGAGGCGGCGCTGGCCGCCGCGGCCGAGGAGATGGACCGGGTCGTCGACCACCTCGTCGCCACCGACGACACCGAGATGAAGGTCATGTCGATGCTGCGCGTCGCCGACCTCCAGCACGCGCTGGTCGACGAGTCCGCGGTGCCGGCGGCCGACCCCGACCTCCTTGCGGGGCCGTTCGCCCACGTGGTGGTCGACGAGGCGCAGGAGCTCACCGACGCCGAGTGGCAGATGGTGCTCAGCCGCTGTCCGTCGCGCAGCCTGACGATCGTCGGCGATCGCGCGCAGGCGCGGCACGGCTTCACCGAGTCCTGGGCGGAGCGGCTGGCGCGGGTGGGCCTGGGGCGGGTGACCCAGATGACGCTGACGATCAACTACCGCACGCCGGCCGAGGTGATGGCCGAGGCCGAGCCGGTGATCCGGGCGGCGGTCCCGGACGCCAACGTCCCGACCTCGGTCCGCAGCAGCGGGATCCCCGTCGCGCACGGAGCCACCGCCGAGCTCCACCACGTCCTGGAGGCCTGGCTGGCCGAGCACGCCGAGGGCACGGCCTGCGTGATCGGTGCACCCGAGCTGCCGGACACCGCACGGGTGCGGTCGCTGACGCCGGAGCTCGCCAAGGGACTGGAGTTCGACCTCGTCGTGCTCGTGGACCCCGAGAGGTTGACCGCCGTCGACCGGTACGTCGCGATGACGCGTGCCACGCAGCGACTGGTCGTCCTGACGACCTAGAGGAGGTGCGGGATCTCCTGCACGCCGAACCAGCCCAGGTCGTCGTCGGGGTCGGCGTCCACCGGCCGGTCCTCGACGTCGGCGTGCACGGCCGCCCACCGGGCGCGCGGCACCCGGTCCCCCACCGCCGGCTCCTGGGCGACGTCGACGACCAGCACCACGCGCCGGCCGGGGCCGGCCACCAGCTCCGCCGAGGCGTCGGCGGCGGTCATCAGCGCGGCGTACTCCTGCTCCTCGGAGTCGTCGGGCGCGAGGACGACGTCGTCGGTGACGACCACCTCGCCGGTCGACTCCGCGTCGGCGAGCGCGGCGAGGGTCAGCGGGAGGTAGGCGCGGGTCACGGCTGGTCCGTCTTCTTCTTGCGGCGACCGCGCGGTGCGCGCGTCCGTCCCCCGGATGCCGAGTCGAGGAGCTCGTCGAGCGCCTCGGTCAGGCACGGCCCGAGCAGGTCGGCGTCCGGCAGCAGGTCGCGGTCGGCGTTGATGCCGTAGAACACCCCACCGTCGTACGACGTCACGCCGATCGCGAGCGGGCGCTGCTCGTAGAGCGGCGGCACGGGGTAGGTGGCGACCATCCGGGCGCCGGCGGCGTACAGCGGCGTCTGCGGGCCGGGCACGTTGGTGACGCACAGCTGGTAGCCGCCGCGGCGCTCCGCGCCCGCCACCCGGGCACCGAGCGCGTGGAACGTGGCCGGGGCGAAGCCGGACATGCCGGCGAGCCGCGAGGCCGGGATGCCGCGGCCGGTCTCCTTGTGGGCGACGAAGGAGTAGGACACCTGGTGCAGCCGCACCACCGGGCTGGACTCCCAGACCGGGAGGTCGACGAAGTGGGCGGTGATCTGGCTGCCGAGCGACGTCGGCTCGAGCTCGTCGTCCAGCACCGAGACCGGGACCAGCGCACGCACCTGCCGGATGCGGCGCATCGACTCGCCCCGCGACATCAGCCACGCCCGCAGTGCGCCGGTGACGGTGGCGAGGACGACGTCATTGATGGAGCCGCCGTGCGCCTCCCGGACCTTGCGGTGGGCGGCGAGCTCGGTGCGCACGGTCACCACGCGCCGCTGCTGCGAGAGCGGGCCGATGATCGGCGAGTCGGCGTGCGGCGTGCGGTTGGCGAGCGCGTCCAGCACGTGGCCGGTCGCGCGCAGGCTCGCGGAGGCGCCCCGGAGCACTGCGCCGGTGCCGGCGCGGACGGTGTCGACGACGGTGTCGGTCGTCGTGACGGAGTCGCGGACGGCGTCGGCCACGAGCGCGAACGGCGACGGTCGCCCTGCGGCGAGCCAGTCGTCCGGTTCCATCGGCCTGACCTCGGGCGTCTTGTCGAGCAGCACCTGGCCGATGTCGACGGTGTGGACGCCGTCGACGAGCACGTGGTGGGACTTCGTCAGCAGCGCGAACCGGCCACCGTCGAGACCCTCCACGACGTAGATCTCCCACAGCGGCCGGTTGCGGTCGAGCGGCCGGGAGACGATCCGCGAGACCAGCTCACGGAGCTGGTCGAGGGTGCCCGGCCGCGGCAGCGCCGACCGACGCACGTGGTAGCCGATGTCGAAGTTCGGGTCGTCGACCCAGACCGGGTTGGCGATCCGGCCCGGCACCGGCTGGATGCGCTGCCGGTAGCGGGGCACGAACGCGATCCGGTCCTGCACGAGGCGGACCAGCCGGCCGTAGTCGAAGCCGTCGGGCCCGGGCTCGAAGATCTCGACGGTCGCGTTGTGCATGGGCGTCGACGGGGACTCCTCGGCCAGCAAGGCCAGGTCCCGCGGTCGCAGCCGCTCGCTCATCCGCCACCCCTTCGTACCGACGGTTGGTCCGTCATGGGATTCTGGCAGACGTCTGCCCGCCGAGAACGCCGACGTGAAGGATGCCCCATGCGCCGTACGCTCGCAGCCGTGGCCGTAGCCCTGGCCACGCTCACCCTCGCCACCGCGTGCGGTGACGAGGAGAAGCCGTCCTCGGACGGTGGGTCCCAGGACCCGAAGGTCATCGAGGTCACCTTCGACGGCGACTCGGTGACGCCGAACGGCGACCGCATCGAGGTCGGCACCGGGCAGGACGTCGAGCTGCGGATCACCGCCGACGAGGGTGGCGAGATCCACGTGCACTCCGACCCCGAGCAGGAGATCGAGTACCCGGCCGGCGACTCCACGCAGACCATCGACGGCATCGACAAGCCCGGCACCGTCGACGTCGAGTCGCACTCGCTGGAGAAGATCATCGTCCAGCTCGAGGTCCAGTAGGCCCTGGAGTTGTCGACCGACGGCTTCAACCTCGCCCACGGGATCGGCGGGGCCAAGGACCTGCCCATCTCGCCCGAGCTCGCGATCGCCGGCGCCACCGCCGCGCTCGTCATCTCCTTCACGGTGCTCGCCGTCGCCTGGCGCACCCCGCGGTACGACGCCGCGACCAGCGGCCGGCCCGCACCGGCCTGGCTGACCGGCATCGTCGACTCGACCTGGTGGCGGGTGCTGTGGCGGGCCTTCGGCTTCGCGCTCTTCCTGTACGTCGGGGTCGCGGCCATCTTCGGCGAGGACCTGGTCATCAACCCGGTCTTCGGTGTGTTCTACGTGTGGTGGTGGGTCGGCCTGGTGCCGCTCTCCCTGCTCTTCGGCCCGGTGTGGAAGGCGATCAGCCCGGTCCGCACGATCAACCTGGCGTTCGCGAAGATCTCCGGCAGCGACCCCGACACCGGCCTGTTCACCTATCCCGAGCGGCTCGGGCACTGGCCCGCCGCGCTGGGCCTCTACGCGTTCGTCTGGATCGAGCTCGTCTACCCCTACTCGACCGAGCTCGGACCGGTGCGGCTGTGGGTGGCGGCGTACGTCGCGGTCATGCTGGTCGGCGGCGCGCTCTTCGGCAACGCCTTCTACGTGCGCGCGGACCCCTTCGAGGTCTACTCGACGCTCGTGTCGCGCCTCTCGGTGTGGGGGCGCCGGGACGGACAGCTCGTGGTCCGCAGCCCGCTCGCCAACCTGGACGCCACGCCGGTGCGGCCCGGGCTGGTGGCGGTCGTCGCGGTCCTGTTCGGCAGCACGGGGTTCGACTCGTTCAAGGACTCGGCCACCTGGATCAAGTTCGTCCAGGGGGAGGACCTCAGCAGCTATCTCGCCAACAACCTCGCCCTGCTCGCCTTCTGCCTCGGCGTCGGCGCCATCTTCGCCGCCGGCACGATGCTCACCGGCCTCGGCGACGACCTGCGCCGCCGCGAGCTGCCGAACCTCTTCGCCCACTCCGTCGTGCCGATCGTGGTCGGCTACGTCGTCGCGCACTACCTCCGCTACTTCGTCGAGGTCGGGCAGCTGACGCTGATCCAGCTCAGTGACCCCTTGAGCAACGGCAGCAACCTGCTGGGCACCGGCAACTGGGAGGTCAACTACTGGCTGGGCTACCACCCGACGCTGCTCGCCAACGTCAAGGTGCTCGCCGTGGTCGCGGGCCACGTGCTCGGCGTGATCGCGGCCCACGACCGGGCCATCAAGATCCTGCCGCCGCGGCACCAGCTCACCGGCCAGCTGCCGCTGCTGCTCGCGATGGTCGCCTTCACCGTCGGCGGGCTCTACCTGCTGTTCTCGTCCTAGCCGGACGCGGGAGTCAGTAGGCCGCCGGCCCGGCGGAGATCCCGGCGAGCCACGGCTCGCTGGCGACGCGCACCAGGTCCTCCTCGGCGACGTCGGCGAGGATGACCGCCGCCGCCCGGAGGCGGATCGCCCGGAAGACCGGGCTGTTGCGCACGGTCGTGCTCGGCACCGTCGTGATGCGGGTGACCATGCGCAGCGCGATGTGGCGGCCGGTCACGTCTGCGGTGGCGAGGAGGGATGCGGCGATGCCGTCCCAGTGCTCCGCGGGCCGGCCGCCCCACGCGTCGGCGACCGCGTCGACCCGATCCGCGCTGCCGGTGAGGTCGGCGACGCCCTGCAGGACGTCGAGCACCTCGTCGCACCGCGGTCCGAAGCCGAGCTCGGACTCCGGTCCGACGAGCGCGCGCAGCGGCCGCAGCGTCTCGGCGACGACGCTCGGCGAGAGCCACCGGTCGAGGTGCAGCACGGTCGCGATGTCGCAGAGCGCGTCGACGCCACCGCGCTGCTCCCGGTCCAGGCCGGAGTGGAGCTCGCGGTAGAACTGCACCAGGGCGGCGCGCACGCGGATCTGGGAGACCAGCACGTCCGGTGGCGCCCCGGCGGGCAGCACGGTCGGGCTGACGGGTCCGCGCATCGAGCCGAGGATGCCGAGCTCGGTGCGCGACATGCGGGTCAGGAGTGCGGGGACGACCGACGTCAGGGTCGCCGAGACCGACGGCGTACGCCGCCCGCTCGGGGAGAGCAGCCGCGACTCCATCTCGGCGGCTGCCGGCTCCAGGTCATCGAGTTCCCACACGTAGGACTTTCGGCAGGTTCGGTCCCGCCCTGAGTGATCCGGGACCCCCGTCTCACCTGACGGCGGGCACGAGGTCGTCGACCAGGCGGGCGACCGCGCGCGTGAGGTCGGACTCGCCCGTCTCGACGAGCGAGCGGCCGGCGACCAGCGCGCGGTCGACGGCGACCTGGTCGTCGGGGAGGAAGTGGATCGCGGCGGGCCGCGCGAACCCCGAGACCATCGCGACGATCTCCCGCTCGCTCCACCCCAGCGAAGGGCGCATCCGGTTGACCACGATCCGTGCCGGCGTGGTGTGCCAGCGGTCGCGCAGGTCGACGAGGCAGCGCGCCAGCCGGGACAGCCCCACGGGGTCGGCGGCGCCGACCACGACGATCTCGTCGGCGCCGTCGAGCGCCTCGACGGTCGTCTGGTGCCGCCCGGGCCGGCCACCGAGGTCGGGCACCGGGCTCTCCTCGACGCTGGCGCCGGTGTCGACCACGACCTCGGCCTGGCCGCGGGCCAGGTCGAGCAGGTGGGCGACGGAGCCGCTGCGCACCTCGGTCCACCGGTCGGGCCGCGGCAGCCCGGTGACCACGGAGAGGTGCTGGTCGAGCCCGCGCTGCACGGACCCGAGCCGCTCGGCGAGCTGCCCGGCCCCGTCGAGCCGCACCGCGGCCAGCAGGCCGGACACCTCGTCGAGGACGCCGAGCATCTGCGCCACGCTGCCGCCGCACGGGTCGGCGTCGACCAGGACCGCGCGACGTCGGCGCCGTGCGATCTCGGCCGCGATCGCGCAGGCGACGGTGCTCCGGCCCCCACCGGCGGACCCCCAGACGGTCACCACGCGGCCGGGGACCGGACGCGGACCGGCGACGCCCGGCGGGCCGTCCGGGGCGGGCGCGTCCGGCCGGCGTACGACGGTGGGCGGGCCGCTCGACGAGCAGAGCTCGTCGGTGAGGGTGTCGAGGCGGTCGTCGGTCACGACGGCTGGGATGCCGATCCGGCCGGCCCGCAGTCGCCCGCCGTCGAGGGTCGCGCCGCCGGAGGCCACCGCCACGGCGCGGACGCCGTGGGCGCGCAGGTGGTCGACCGCGCTGCGGTCGAGGCCGGGGGCGTCGATGCCGACGACCGCAGCGTCCGCCTGGCCCGCGGTCGCGGCCGCCAGCAGCTCGTCGATGTCGACGCACCGCTTGAGCAGCACGATCCGGTGGTCGTCGGTCAGGAGCCGAAGCGCCTCGGGCTCCCACGCCGCGCCGGAGGCGACGATGAGGACGACGACGCGGTCCGGCACGGCTCAGCTCCGGCCCACGACCGTCAGGACCGGCGCGTCGACGGCCGCCACCGCCTCGAAGTACGCCGCCGCGGCCTCCTCCGGCACGCTCAGCACCAGCTGGCGGCGCCCGCCGGTCGTGCCGAACCCGGACTCGGCCGACGGCGCGTCGACCACGCTCGCCTCGCGCAGCACCGGCTTGCCGGCGAGGTAGACGTCGACGGTCGAGCCGGTCGTCACCGACGGGGGCACCTGCTCGGCCTCGACGGCGACCGGCAGCTCGACGAGCCCGGCCTGCTGCTCGGCGGTGCCGACCGCGCTGCGCGGCAGCAGCTCGCCGGCGCCCACCGCCCGGGCCAGGCGCAGGTCGGCCGGCAGCGTCGCGCCGGCCGGGTAGTAGGCGGCGAGGTCGCCCTCGTCGGCGAACCGCACCCGGCGTACGACGAGGTCCGCCTCGGTCAGCGCGGAGCCCGGACCCCGGTCCTCGCTCACGGCCCACACGGCGACGGTGTCGTCGGCGGCGGCCAGGAGCCGGGACCCGCCGACCACGGACACCGCGACGATCAGCAGCCCGATCCAGAGCCGGGGGTCGCGCCAGCCGGGCGGCCGGGAGCGCACGGCGGGCGGCACGGCGGCGGGGTCCGCACCCCCGGCCCGACGTCCGGCTGCGGCCTCGTCGTGCCTGATCCCGAGACTCACGCCGACATGATCGCCCCCGCGCGCCGGACCGAAACCCGGTCGTCCACAGGCACGCGCGCCGCGCTGGGGAGCGGGGTCGGGAGGTGCGACGATGACCGCATGGCCGCGACGCCCCGCTTCCTCACCCTGGCCGATGTCGCCGAGGTGCTCAACACCTCCAGCGCGCAGGTCTACGCCCTCGTGCGCCGTGGCGACCTGCCCGCGATCAAGATCGGTGGCCGGGGTCAGTGGCGGGTCGAGTCCGACCAGCTCGAGGAGTTCATCCAGCGCATGTACGCGGAGACCCGGACCTTCGTCGACGAGCACCCGTTCGTCGACGTGGAGCAGCCCGAGTAGCGGGGCGCTTCGGGCCGGCGCGCGGCGTCGCGGCGGGCGGCGTGGCGGCGTTTCATCAAGGGATGATGGCGAAGCCGCGCTTCCCTGGCCGAGTTCGCCGAGGGAGGCGCAGGTCCGACCTCATCCCTTGATGAAACTGCGACGGCAGCAGCCAGCCAGGCCGCTCAGCCCACCTCACCGTCGAGCGTGAGGGTCACCGTCCGCTCCTTGCCGTCGCGGACCACGGTGAACGCGACCTCCTCGCCGGGCTGGTGCGCCCGGATCGCGACGATCAGCGCGATGCCGTCGGTCACGCGGTCGCCGTCGACCTCGGTGATGACGTCGCCCTTCTCGAGGCCGCCGTCGTCGGCCGGCGTGTCGGCCACGACCGAGTCGATCTCGGCGCCGGAGCCGTCGGAGTCTCCCGTGCGCACCTTCGCGCCGATCACGGGGTAGCGCGCCTCACCGGTGCGCAGGATCTGGTCGGCGGTGACCTTCACCTGCTCGATCGGGATCGCGAACCCGACGCCGATGTTGCCGGACTCGCCGCCGATCGAGCCGCCGGTGGTTGCGATCGCGGAGTTCACGCCGACGACCTGGGCACGCAGGTTGACCAGCGGGCCGCCGGAGTTGCCGGGGTTGATGGCGGCGTCGGTCTGCACCGCGTTGATGTAGGAGGACTCGTTGGCCGAGTCGCCGGTCGTGACGGGACGGTGGAGCGCGCTGACGATGCCGGCGGTGACCGTCGAGCTCAGGCCGAGCGGGGACCCGATCGCGACGACGCCCTCGCCGACCACGAGCTGCTGCGAGGAGCCGAGCGCCGCCGGCGTCAGGCCCGTCGCCTCGGGCACGTGCAGCACCGCGAGGTCGTAGACCGGGCTGCGGCCGACGATCGTCGCGTCGTAGTGGTTGCCCTCGCGGTCGACGATCTCGATCGGACCCTCGTCCTCGGCCGCGTCCGCGACCACGTGGTTGTTGGTGACGATGTGGCCCTGCCGGTCCAGGACGAAGCCGGACCCGGTCGCGCCGCCCTCCTCGCCCTCGTAGGACGCGACCACCTGGACGGTGCTGGGGAGCATCTGGTGGGCGACCGAGGCGATCGAGCCGTTGTCGGCCGGTAGCGGGGGCTCGGAGACGGTGTCGACGTCGGCGAGCCCGCCGGCGACGGTGCCGTCCGCGTCGTCGAGGCGCTCGTAGGCGACCCCGCCGACCAGCCCACCGAGCACGCCCACGACGAGCGCGAGCAGGCAGACGACCGGCCACACCCAGGCAGGCACCCGGCCGCGCGGCACCGCGTGGCGGGCCGGGGACGCCGGCGGCGGCGGCTGCTGCTGGCCCGGGACGCTCCAGGCGTACGGCGGCGCCTGGGTCGTCGGCGGCACCCACGAGGGAGCCGGGCCGGGCGGCGGCGCGAACGGCAGCGGCCTGGTCGGCTCGACGTCGTCGTTGGTCACGCTCTCATCATGTCCCGTCACCGGTGACCCACTCCTCCCGGGGCGGTCTCGCAACCGCCGCGCGCGGACGTCAGCGCACGTGTCGCAGGACGCCCGGGCCGGAGCGCAGGCCCATCGGGTCGACCGGCACCGGCGCGCGCGGCCCCGGCGTCTGGCTGATCGAGGCGGGCGCCCGCCGCTCGACGACCGGACCGTCGGCGGTCGCGAAGCCGAGTGCGACGACGCCCATCACGGCAGCACCCACGGCACCGCCTCCGAGGGCGACCATGCCGAGCTGGCGGCGGCGGTGGTCCCGCTCCGCGGAGATCGCGTGCGGGTCGAGGGGCGCCGGCAGCGCCCCGAGCAGGCAGCCCTTGAGCCGGTCGGACGCCGGCCCCGAGTCGAGGCTGACGCCCTGGAGGCGGGTCTTGATCCAGCCCTCGCGCTCGACCAGGTCGCGGCAGGCGTGGCAGCCGTGCACGTGCGCCCACGCACGCTCGGTCTCCTCGGCGGTGAGCTGGCCGTCGAGGAGCGCGCTGACCCGGTTGCCCAGGTGGCCGGCCGGGCTGATCACGACGCGCCTCCCCGAGCGGGGCGCAGCGCGCCGCCGTAGCGGGCCCGGCCCGCACGCGGCGCACGGTGCGCGAGCGCGGACCGCAGCATGCTGCGACCGCGGTGGATCCGGGAGCGCACCGTGCCGAGCTTCGCGCCGAGGATCTCGGCGATCTCCTCGTAGCTGAGGCCCTCGACGTCACAGAGCACGACGGCGGCGCGGAAGTCCGGCGGCAGCGTGGCCAGGGCACGCTCGACGTCGTCGTCGAACGTGCGGTCGGCGTACGCCGTGTCCGGCGTGGGCGCGCTGCTGGTCAGCCGCTCGGCGCGGTCGTCGGAGAGCGCGTCGAACCGGATCCGCTGCTTGCGGCGGGCCTGGTCGAGGAAGAGGTTGGTGGTGATCCGGTGCAGCCAGCCCTCGAACGTGCCCGGGCTGTAGGTCGCGAGCGACCGGAAGACCCGGACGAAGACCTCCTGGGTGAGGTCCTCGGCGTCGGGACGGTTGCCGGTCAGCCGGTAGGCGAGGCGGAAGACCCGGTCGGAGTGCTCCTCGACGATCGACTCCCACGTCGGCTGCTCCCACGCGACGTCCGCGACCTCGGTGGCGTGGGCGGCCGGGGTCTCGGTGTGGTCCATCGGAACCTCCTCGACGCGGGACAACGGGATCCGTCCTTCCGGAACGTAGTGAAGTTGGCTGAGAGAAGCCTGTGAGACCGCCCCAGGTGGGCTCGGTCTCACAGTCGGTTGAACGAGCGACCGGCCGCCTGTGTTCCCGACCGAGGCCCGCGGTTGGCGGTAGGTTGACCGCGTGAAGCCTGAGCCCGTCAAGCCTGCGAGCTGGACCTACGCCGAGCAGTTCGTGGCCGAGGACGACGTCCTGGCCGCCGCCCGCGGTCGCGCCGAGGAGGTCGGCGTGACGGCGATCGGCTCCGGCGTCGGCGCCGCGCTCCGGTTCCTGGCCTCCGTGCTCGAGGCCCGGGCGGTCGTCGAGATCGGCACCGGCACGGGCGTCTCCGGGCTGTGGCTGCTGCGCGGCATGCGCGGCGACGGCGTGCTGACCACCGTCGACATCGAGGCCGAGCACCAGCGGCTCGCGCGGCAGTCGTTCACCGAGGCCGGCATCGCGACCCAGCGCGCCCGCACGATCTCCGGGGCCGCGCTCGACGTGCTCCCCCGGCTCACCGACGGCCACTACGACCTGGTCTTCTGCGACGGCGACAAGCGGGAGTACGCCGCCTACCTCGCCGAGGCGCTGCGGCTGCTGCGTCCGGGCGGCGTCGTGGCGTTCGACAACGCGCTGTGGCACGACCGGGTCGCCGACCCCGCGCAGCGCGACGAGGACACGGTCGCGATCCGCGACCTCGGCCGCGAGGTCGCCGCGCACGAGGGGCTGGTCCCGATGCTGCTCCCGGTCGGCGACGGGCTGCTCGTCGCGAAGAAGGAGTGGAGCCCCGACGCCGACTGAGGCGCCTCAGCTCCCGATGCCGGCGAGCGGGTCCTCGGAGCCGAGCCAGGTGAGCAGGGCTCGGGCGCCGAAGCCGGTCGGACCTGCGGTCCACTCGTGGCTGTCCTCCGGCGCGTCGCCGACCGACGCGATGTCGAGGTGCGCCCACGGCCGGCCGCCGACGAAGTGCTGCAGGAAGAGCGCGGCGACGATGGCGCCGGGTCCGCCGGGCGCGTTGTCGGCGTCGGCGATGGACGAGGTCAGCTTGCCCTCGTAGACGTCGGCCAGCGGGAACCGCCACAGCGGCTCACCCGCCTGCTCGCCGGCGTCGGCGAGCGCGCCCGCCAGCGCGTCGTCGTTGGCGAAGAGGCCGCCGACCTGCTGGCCGAGCGCCACCTTCATCGCGCCGGTGAGCGTCGCCACGTCGACGACGGCCTTCGGGTCGGTCTCGGCGACGGCGTAGTCGAGCGCGTCGGCGAGCACCAGGCGGCCCTCCGCGTCGGTGTTGGTGACCTCGGTGGTGCGACCCCCGTGGTGGCGCACGACGTCGCCGGGGCGCAGGGCGTTGCCGCTGATCGCGTTCTCGGCCGCGGCGACCAGCCCGACGACCCGGACCGGGCAGTCGACGGCCGCGAGCGCTGCCATGGTGGCGAGCACGACGGCGCCGCCGGTCATGTCGCGCTTCATGTTGACCATCGCCTCGCCGGGCTTGATCGAGAGACCGCCGGTGTCGAACGTGATGCCCTTGCCGACCAGCGCCACGGTCGGCGTACGCCGGTTCGCCCGGCGCGGCGTGTAGTCGAGGCGGACCAGGCGCGGCGGATGGGCCGACGCCTGGCCGACGGCCACGATGCCGCCGAAGCCCTCGGCGGCCAGCCGCTCCTCGTCCCACACGGTGCACGTCAGGCCGTGCTCGGCAGCGAGCGTCTCGGCCTGGGCGGCCAGCCAGGACGGCGTCTTGAGGTTGGCGGGCACGGTGGAGAGCATCCGGGCGTGCCAGGCGGCGCCGCCGATCGCGACCGCACGCGCGAGTGCGGCGCCGTGCTCGGTGGGGACCTCCGCGAGGACGACCCGTGTCACCGGCGGGTGCTCGGGCGCGGTCGAGCGCCAGTGGAACCCGAACGAGCCGAGGGTCAGGCCGGCCACGAACGGCTCCAGCGCGTCGTCCGGGCCCAGGGCGGGCACCGAGGTCGCCAGCGTCGACCGGCCGCGGCAGGCGCGACCCACCGCAGCTCCGGCGCGCCGGAAGTCCGCGGGGCGCTGCGCCCCGACGCCGACGAGCAGCACGGACGCCAGGTCGGGCTGGTCCGGCGTGCCCAGCGGCACCGGGATCGTCGTGACCTCGCCGGTGGCGCCGGTCGCCCGGGTGGACTCGAGCACCCCGAGCAGGTCGATCCCGGTGAGGTCGGCGATCTCCGCCGCCCCCGGGCCGAGCAGCGGCGACCCGTCGTCCGGCCCGGGCAGGACGGGCAGCGCCACGACGTCGACCCCGAGGACGGCCGCCGGCACGGAGGTGCTCAGCGCGAACTCGGGGGGTACGACCTGGCTCGGAAGCGTGAGGCTCGGGGTCGACGACACGGGGTCAGCCGACGACATCCTTGAGGGCATCACCCAGAGCGCCGGCCTCCTCGGCGTTCAGCTCGACAACGAGACGGCCACCACCCTCGAGCGGGACCCGCATCACGATGCCCCGTCCTTCCTTGGTGACCTCCAGCGGACCATCGCCCGTCCGCGGCTTCATCGCCGCCATCCGCGCACCTTCCTTCGGTTGTCAGGGCGCGAGCCGAGCCTCCGAGCGAGCCCGCCGCGCCGTACGCGTGGACCATTATCCCCTATCGGGCGGTGACGTGGAGCACAGGGGGATCGCGGCCACCGTCCTGCCACCGCGGGCGCCGGGTGGCAGACTCTGCGCATGCAGGCCCGCTCGGCGCTCTTCGACGTCTACGGCGACCACCTGCGCACCCGCGGCAGCGAGGCCCCGGTCGCCGCCGTGGTCCGGATGCTCTCCCCCGTCGGCATCGCCGCCCCGGCGGTGCGCACCGCGATCTCGCGGATGGTCTCGCAGGGCTGGCTGGAGCCGGTCCACCTGCAGGGCGGCCGCGGCTACCGCACCACCACGCGCGCCAACCGGCGTCTCGACGAGACCGCCAACCGGGTCTACCGCCGCGACCTGCCCGACTGGGACGGCCACTGGCAGGTCGTGTTCGTCGAGCCCCCGGCCGCCCGCGCCGACCGCACCCGGCTCCGAGCCGACCTGGCGTTCGTCGGCTACGCCGAGCTCGCCGACAACGTGTGGGTGAGCCCCTTCCCCCGCGCCGAGCTCGAGTCGGTGCTCGACCGCAGCGGTGCCCGCGCCCGGACCGCGCGCGCCGACCGCTTCAGCAGCCCGCCGACGGGGGCCTGGGACCTCGACGGCCTGCGCGCCGGCTACGAGGACTGGCTGGGCATCGCCGACGACCTGGTCCAGCACCACCTGTCCGCGCACGACGACGCCGACGAGGCGGCGTTCGCCGCCCGCTTCCACCTCGTCCACGAGTGGCGCAAGTTCCTCTTCACCGACCCCGGGCTGCCGGACGCGCTGCTCCCCCCGGACTGGCCGGGGCGCGAGGCGGCCACCCTCTTCGCCTCGACGGCGACCCGGCTCAAGCCCGGCACTGACCGCTTCGTCGCGCGCTGCCTGGGTGCCTGACAGACTGCGGGCATGACTGACTCTGTGCTGCTCGAGGTGGCCGACGGCGTCGGCACCATCACGCTGAACCGCCCCGACGCCTACAACAGCCTCGACGTCGCGACCAAGGAGCTGCTGCTCGAGGTCGTGCAGCAGGTGGCCGACGACCCGGCGGTGCGGTGCGTGGTGCTGACCGGCACCGGCAAGGCCTTCTGCACCGGCCAGGACCTCAAGGAGCACGTCGAGCTGCTCCACAACGGCGGCAGCGACGTGCTGTTCACGACCGTCGACAAGCACTACAACCCGACGGTGACCGCGCTCGCCGGGATGGCCAAGCCGGTCATCGCGGCGGTCAACGGGGTGGCTGCGGGCGCCGGCGCCAGCCTCGCTTTCGCGTGCGACGTGCGCGTCGTCGCCGACACCGCCGGCTTCAACCTCGCCTTCGCCAACGTCGCGCTCTCCTGCGACACCGGCGCCAGCTACACCCTCCAGCGCCTCGTCGGCCGCGCGAAGGCCCTCGAGCTGCTCTACTTCCCGAGCACCATCTCGGCCGCGGAGGCCCTGGACCTGGGGCTGGCCACCAAGGTGGTGCCGGCCGGCGAGCTCGCGGCCGAGGTCGGCGCGCTCGCCGCGCGACTGGCCGCCGGCCCGACCGTCGCGCTGGGCGCGATGCGCCAGTCGGTCGCGTACGCCGCCGGCCACTCCTTCGAGGAGGCCCTGGCGTTCGAGAGCGCGATGATGACCAAGACCGGCGCCACCGCGGACCACCAGGCCGCGGTGGCCGCGTTCGTCGCCAAGGAGAAGCCGGTCTTCGAGGGCCGCTGACCACCCGCGCACCTGACCCCAGCGTCGGCAGCTGCGGCGCACCGCGACGCTGGGGTCAGGTGCGACGCGCCCAGCGGGCGCCGAAGAGGTCCAGCAGCTGGCGCGGCGCGGCGTGCGTCATCCGGCGCACCGGCGGCCGCCACCCGTACTCGACCGTGAGGGCGGAGCCGGCGAAGCGGTGGTTGTACCAGCCGGTCATCGTGCCGTGGCACACGCCGCCGCAGTCGAAGTCCTTGCGCGGCAGGCCGAGGTGCCGGGAGACCCGGCGCGCGAACGCCTTGTCCTTGGTGTCGGTGTCGACGCCGAAGAGCGGTTGGTGGAAGCTCAGGATCCGGTCCGGCCGGATCCGGTGCAGGAAGCGCATCATGGCGCGCGTCTCGGGCTCGGAGCCGGGGCGCGGGCCGGACTCGTAGGAGCCGTCGAGGTCCGCCCACCGGTAGGGGAAGTTGCGGTTGAGGTCGATGCCGCGGGCGTTCTTGCGGGTGCCCCGGGCCAGCCCGTCCGGGTTGTACGTCGGCACCACCCACAGGTCGATGCCGCGCACGGGGCGGCCGTCGCGCAGCGCCTGGAGGATCAGCCGCGGCCTGCCCTCGTCGCCGTGCATGGTCGCCACGAGGAGCACCGTCCGCCTGCCCGGCTCGCCCAGGTGGAAGGCCCGGATCGGGCGGCCCCGCACCGAGTGGCCGATGACGACCTTCTCGAGCACGGTGCGTGCCTCGGGGTCGGGAGCGGCGGCGGACGACGGGGCGGCCGCGAGGCCGGCCAGCACCAGGCCGACGGCGACGAGCAGGGAGCCGAGACGCATGACGTGCAGCCTGCCACGCGGTCCGCGGTTCACACCGCCGAGGTCAGGTAGGCCCAGGTGAAGACGCAGACGCCGACGAGCATGCCGACGTGGGCGAGGACCGACAGGCCGGGCCCGTCGGACCACGAGTCCTCCGCCCCCTCGGAGGCGTGGCGGCCCTTCGGTCGCCGCCAGCGCAGCAGGATCAGCAGCCCGGCGACGACCGTGATCCACCAGAACGCGAGCGAGACGATGCCGAAGCTGGACGTGCCGAGGAACATGTCCTCCGGCGAGACCAGGAACGCCACCCACGTGACCAGCGCGATCGTCCCGGCGACCGTGTGCAGGTTGACCAGCCCCTGCCCCATGTGGAGGCGGCCGGCGCCGCCGCGGCCGAGACGGAGTCGCGTCAGCACGACCACGACCGCGGCGAGCGCGGTGAGGACGTAGACGATCAGCTCGGTCGACACGGGGGGAAGTGTGCCCTACTGCGTCTGCTCGTCGCCACGGGTGGACTGCGGCTCCGCGGCGGGCGGCTCCTCGCGCTCCCGGGCGAGCCGGTCGAGCAGCGCGTCGACCTCGGACATCCGGTAGCCCCGGAACGCGAGCGAGAAGCGGACCCGTCGCAGGTCGTCGGCGGTCACCGGCCCCTCCGCCGGCAGGACGACGTCCGGCCGGTCGTCGTAGGCCCGGGTCATCGGCACGCCGCGACCCGCGGCGACCACGGCGACCCCGCCGAGCACGAGCACGACCAGGATCGCGAAGAACCACATCATCCGCTCCCCTCCTCCCTGGCCGCGACCATCAGCGCCACGGCCTTCTCGACGTCGTCGGTGAGCACCAGCCGGTCCAGGTCGTCCTGGCGGATCGTCCCCTCGGCGAGCTGGGTGTCCCGCATCCAGTCGACCAGGCCCTGCCAGTACGTCGTGCCGATCAGCACGATCGGGAAGCTGGTGATCTTGCCGGTCTGCGCCAGCGTGGCCGCCTCGAACATCTCGTCCAGGGTGCCGAGCCCACCGGGGAGCACGGCGAAGCCCTGGGAGTACTTCACGAACATCGTCTTGCGCGCGAAGAAGTAGCGGAAGTTGACGCCGACGTCGACCCAGTCGTTGAGGCCGGACTCCCACGGCAGCTCGATGCCGAGCCCGACGCTGACGCCACCCGCCTCGCTCGCCCCCTTGTTGGCGGCCTCCATCGCGCCGGGGCCGCCGCCGGTGATGACCGTGAACCCCTCCTCGGCGAGCCGGCGGCCGAGCGTCTCCGCGACGGCGTACGACGGGTGGTCGGGACCGAGTCGGGCCGAGCCGAACACCGAGACCGCCGGGCCGAGCTCGGCGAGCGCGCCGAAGCCCTCGACCAGCTCGGCCTGCATGCGCAGCACCCGCCACGGGTCGGTGTGCACCCAGTCGCTGGGGCCGCGGGAGTCCAGCAGGCGCTGGTCGGTGGTCGACCCGTCGATCTGGTCGCGCCGCTGGATGATCGGGCCCTTGAACTTCGCCTTCATGCCGTCAGCCACCTCGTCAGGACCGCCTCGCAGCGTTCGATGTGCTCCACCGGCACGTGCTCCTCCTGCTTGTGGGCGAGCAGCGGGTCGCCCGGCCCGAAGTTGACCGCGGGGACGCCGAGGGCCGAGAAGCGGGCGACGTCGGTCCACCCGAACTTCGGTGCCGGCCGGCCGCCGACCGCGTCGAGGAACGCCTTGGCCGCCGGCCGGTCGAGACCGGGCAGCGCCCCGGGCGCGGAGTCGGTGAGCGTCACGTCGTACCCGTCGAAGAACTCCCGGACCCAGGCCTCGGCCTCCGCCTCGGAGCGGTCAGGGGCGAAGCGGTAGTTGACCTCGACGACGCACGCGTCGGGGACGACGTTGCCGGCCACCCCGCCGCTGACGAACACGGCGTTGAGGCCCTCGTGGTACTCCAGCCCGTCGATGACCGGCCGGCGCGGCTCGTAGGCCTCGAGCCGGCGCAGCACCTCGCCGGCCCGGTGGATCGCGTTGGCGCCCTGCCACGCGCGCGCCGTGTGGGCGCGCTCCCCCGTCGTGCGCACCTCGACCCGGAGGGTGCCCTGGCAGCCCGCCTCGATGCCCGCGTTGGAGGGCTCCATCAGGATCGCGAAGTCGGCGGCGAGCATCTCAGGATGGCTGGCGGCGAGCCTGCCGAGGCCGTTGTGCTCGGCCGCGATCTCCTCGGCGTCGTAGAAGATGAAGGTGAGGTCGCGGTTGGGCTCGGCGACCGTGGCCGCGATCCGCAGCATCACCGCGTCGCCGCCCTTCATGTCACAGGTCCCGAGCCCGTGGAGGAGGTCGCCGTCCCGCCGCGCCGGCAGGTTGTCGTTGAGCGGCACCGTGTCGAGGTGCCCGGCGATCACGACCCGCTCGCCGCGCCCGAGGTCGGTGCGGGCGACGAGGTTGTTGCCGACGCGGGTCACCTCCAGGTGACCCAGCGCGCGCAGCGCCTCCTCGACGGCGTCGGCGATCTCCTGCTCGTGGAGGCTGACCGACTCGATGTTGACCAGCTGCTCGGTCAGCGCGGCGGCGTCGGTCGTCAGGTCGAGCTGCATGGCTCCATCCAAGCAGCCCGCCGGAGGCCCGGCGGCCCGGCAGAGCCTTTTGGGTCAGGTGGGGGTGACCCGTGCCGATGAGGCGCCCATGCGGCTCACGGAGGAGCTGCCACGAATCCACGGAGCACGGATGCCTCTACGTACCCTGTCCCGCCGGCGTGCTGCGGCACTGTCGGCGGCGGCAGCCCTCGCCCTCTCGCTCGTCACCGCCGGCGTGGTGACGGCCGGCGACCACGCCCGCTCCGGCACCTTCGCGCAGGCGGCCGACCTCGGCGCCGTGTGCGACGAGGTCGTCCCCTCGGACATCCCCGCCGTCCCCGCCGCGTGCGCGCACGTCGACAAGGCGCCCCGCGGCGTCGACGTCAGGAAGCCGGTCAAGACCTCGGTGCTCGAGGCCCGCAAGGGCATCGCCGCCCGGGCCGTCCGGGCCGCCCAGGAGGAGGGCGTGCCGGTCGCGGCCCAGGTGGCCGCGGTCTCCGACCGCGTGCCGTGCGACGGCGACGGCACCTCGGGCTACCGGGTGCAGGCGATGTACGTCGTGACCGCCGACAAGGCCAACCGCTTCTCGTCGCTGCAGGACCAGATCAAGCAGTGGGCCGGCGGCGTGAACACCGTGTTCAAGCTGTCGGCGGCGAAGACGGGCGGCGTTCGCCAGGTGCGCTACGTGACGGCCTCGAACGGGGACGGCACCTGCTCGCCGACGCTCCTCAACGTCACCGTCCCGGCGGGGTCGTTCACGTCGTTCAACGCGACGATCGCGGCCGTCCAGGCGCTCGGCTACACCAGCCCGACCCGCAAGTACCTGATGTGGGTCGACGGGGTCGGCCAGTGCGGCATCGCGCAGATGTACCCGGGCAGCGGCGCCGGCCAGGACAACTACAACAACGGGTCCGCCGCGCAGTACGCCCGCATCGACACCGCCTGCTGGGGCCGGTCGGACCACTCGACCGAGGCCCACGAGCTCTCCCACATGCTGGGCTCCGTCCAGAACGACGCGCCGCACTCGACGACCGCCGGTCACTGCTTCGACGAGTCCGACGTCATGTGCTACGCCGACGGCGGCGGGCGCGCCATGCAGCAGGTGTGCCCGGTGGACCAGGAGGTCCTCTTCGACTGCAACGACGACGACTACTACTCGACGTACCCGCCGGCCGGCTCCTACCTCGCCTCGCATTGGAACACCGCGAACAGCCGGTTCCTGATCGGCGGCGGCGACGGCACCGGCGGCGGCTCCCCAGGCGTCCCGACCGTGCTCGGCGGCACGCTCTCGGTCAACAACCCGGCAGTGGCGGGCCTGCCCACCCAGGTCGCCGTGAACCTCGAGGTCCCGGCCGGCCGCACCACCACCGTCGCCTGGACCTCGGCGCGCGCGGACTGCGTGTTCGCCGACCCGAGGGCCGAGCAGACCACGGTGACGTGCGACGCCAGGTCCGCGACCGCCACCAAGGTCACCGCGACCGTCACCGACTCGGCCGGCGCGAAGCTCGTGCGCACCAGTGCCCTGACGTTCTCGACGGCGGCCCGCAGCGCCCAGCCGACGCTGAGGGTGGACGGCTCGGCGGCCGCGTCGTACACGGCCTGCCCGAACGGCAAGGGCGTCCTCTCCGCGAAGGTGGTCGACCAGGCCAGCGGCGTCGCGGTGAAGGGCCTGCCGGTCAGCTGGTTCCGCAAGGTCGGCAGCAACGCTCCGGTGAAGGTGGGCACCGCGCTCACCAACGTCGACGGCGTCGCCTCGACGGCGGTCATCGGCACGACGGCCGGCGTCTACTCGACGCAGACCACGGCCGCGCCGGCGTTCGCGTCGGCGTCGGGCAGCACCGTCGACGTCGACGTGGCCGCCGCGGCGTGCTCGACCTCGCTGACGTCCGGCGTGGACCACACCTCGGTGCGGGCAGGTCAGCCGGTCACCGTGACGGGCACGCTCACGCGCACCCTTCCCGGCGGTGGCGGAACGAAGCCCGCGGCCGGCGAGAAGGTCGCCATCTACACGCAGGCCAACGGCGCCACGACGTGGACCTCGGCGGGCAGCGCGACCACGACGGCCACCGGGTCCTACGCGGTCGCGATCAAGCCGCTGGTGTCGGTCGCGGTGCAGGCGCGGTTCCTGGCGCGCCCCGGCTTCACGGCCTCGACCGCGGTCTCGGTGCCGGTCACGGTCGTGCCGTGGACCACGCAGCTGACGGCGACGCCGTCCACGGCGACCACGATGTCCGGCTCGCCGGTGACGTTCACGGGCACGCTGACGCAGGCGAACGGCGGCACCCCCGTGGCGCTCCCCGCAGGCAAGGTCGAGGTCGTCTACCCGGTCGCCGGCGGCAGGACCGCGATCGCGGCGGGGTCGACGAGCGCGACGGGCACGTACTCGATCGCCATCAGGCCCACGGCGTCCGGCACGGCGACGATCAGGTACGCCGGCAAGCCCGGCTGGACGGGCACCTCGGTCACCCAGGCGCTGACGGTCGACGACTGGGCGACCGCGCTCACCATGTCGGCGACGCGCAACGCCTCGACCGGCGTGGTGGCCGTGACCGGCTCGCTGAAGGCCACCGACAAGGCGGGCAGCACGACGCCGAGGTCGGGCGTCTCGATCCAGGTCACCTATCAGTCGACCGCGACCCGGACCGCCACCGTCACCGCCAGCACGAAGGTCGACGGCTCGTTCGCGGTCGCCGTCAAGCCGACCGCGACCGGTCCGGTCTCGGCGAGGTACGCGGGGACGGTCGGGTACCCGGCCGCGACCGCGGCCTCGGTGACGATCACGGTGCCGTGACCCGAGGGTGGGCGCCCGCGACCCGGGCGCCCGACAGAGGCTCGCCGGGCGAAACTGAAACACGTTCTATTGCTGCGCTAGGCTCGGGCCCATGCGCAACGGACTCGTGCTCTTCACCTCCGACCGCGGCATCCGCCCGGCGACGCTGGCCGCGGCCGCGGAGGAGCGGGGCTTCGACACCTTCTACGTGCCCGAGCACACCCACATCCCGGTCAAGCGGACCGCCGCACACCCGGGGACCGGCGACGAGACCCTGCCCGACGACCGCTACCTGCGCACGCTCGACCCGTGGGTCTCGCTCGCGACCGTCGCCCAGGCGACCTCACGGATCAGGCTCTCGACCGCGGTCGCCCTGCCGGTGGAGTCCGACCCGATCACGCTCGCCAAGCAGATCGCGACGCTCGACCACCTCTCCGACGGCCGGGTGGAGATCGGCGCCGGCTTCGGCTGGAACACCGACGAGCTCGCCGACCACCACGTGCCCGCAGCGAGGCGCCGGACCGTGCTCAAGGAGTACGTCGAGGCGATGCGCGCGCTGTGGACCCAGGAGGAGGCGTCCTACGACGGGGAGTTCGTGTCGTTCGGACCGTCGTGGGCCTACCCCAAGCCGGCCGCGCACATCCCCCTGATCATCGGCGCCGGCGGCGGCCCCAAGACGTTCGCGTGGATCGCGGCCAACGCCGACGGCTGGATGACCACGCCGACCCAGCAGGACATCTCCGGGCAGATCGAGGCCCTGAAGAAGGCCTGGGCCGACGCCGGCCGGGCCGGCGCACCGGAGATCCGGATCCTGATCGCGTTCCGCCCCGACCCCGACGACCTCGTGGCCTGGGCCGAGCAGGGCGCGACCGAGCTGATCTGGGGCGTCCCGGACAAGGCCGAGGACGAGGTCCTCGCCTCCCTCGGTCGCCTCGCCGGGCGGCTCGGCCTCGGCTAGCGGGTCCTCACGCGCCGCCGAGCTGGCGGTAGAGATCGATCTCGGCGCGCATCCGGTAGGACAGCGGAGCACCGGTCGCGGTGATCGCGGCGGCGTACGACTCCAGCGCGGCCAGGAGGTCGGCGCGGAGCGTCTGCTCCTCCCAGCGCCGGACGCCGGCGCGCCGCCCCGCGTCCAGGCGGTCCCGGGCCGCGACGACGTTGTCGAGACCGAGGGCGAGCCGTTCGTGATCTGCGGCTCGAGACTGCGATGGGTCTGGCACCGTTCTCCCGACCTGCTCGCGGGGCTGACGCACGGTACGCGAGCGCTACGGGCACTGGGACGAGAGTACTCCCTCGCGCTGTCCTCGCCCGGGACGGACGGTGCCCCGCACGCGATCGCGTGCGGGGCACCGGGTGCCTGGGGCTCGACGAGCGAGCGCCGAGGTCAGAGAACGCTGACGGTCTCCGCCTGCGGACCCTTCGGGCCCTGCGTCGTCTGGAACTCGACCTTCTGGTTCTCCTCGAGCGACTTGTAGCCGTTGCCCTGGATGGCGGAGTAGTGGACGAACACGTCCGGGCCGCCACTGTCTTGAGCGATGAAGCCGAAGCCCTTCTCGGCGTTGAACCACTTCACGGTTCCCTGTGCCATGAGCTGTCCTCCTGTCAACGGCGCGGACGCGGTGCCCGCTGCCAGCCGGAGCCATCCACCGGAGCCTGATGTCCAGCTGAACCGAAGACCAAGAACGTGCAAGATGCGCCGCCCGCCGGGCGGCAGGGAGCACAGACGCTCCCTCCAACACCGCCACGCTACCACCGCACGGTGGCGCCGGTCCGATCCCGCGTCGCGTCCCTGCGATCAGGCCTTCGCGACCGTGATCGCCGGCTCGCCCTCGGGACCCTCGTGCACGTCGTACGCCGTCGCGAGGGTCTCGGCGGTGATCAGCTCACGATGGGCGGTGGCCGCGGCGATGACCTCCGCCGAGCCGGCGATCGTGAGCGCGATCCGGTCGGAGACCTCCAGGCCGGCGTCCTTGCGCGCCTGCTGGACGGCCCGGACGAGGTCGCGGGCCAGACCCTCGGCGGCGAGCTCCGGCGTGACGTCGGTGTCGAGCACCACGAAGCCGCCGCTGCGCAGCACACCGGTCGCGGACCCACCGTCCGCCGAGCCGGCGACGGTCTCGAGGGTGTACTCCCCCTCCACCAGGGCCAGGCCGCCGGCGGTGACGGTGCCGTCCTCGGCGACCGACCAGTCGCCGGACTTGGAGCCCTTGATCGCGAGCTGCACGTCCTTGCCGAGGCGCGGGCCCGCGGCACGCGCGTTGACAGTGAGTTTCTGCTCCACGCCGTACGACGCGGCCTCGTCGGAGTCGACCGCGAGCAGCCGGACCTCCTTGACGTTGACCTCGTCGCGGACGATCGCCTCGAAGCCGGCGAGCGCGTCCGGGTCGGACACCACGACGGTCAGCGACGCGAGCGGGAGCCGGTTGCGCAGGTTGCGGGCCTTGCGCAGCGCGGACGCGGCCGAGCAGACCTCGCGGACCGTGTCCATCGCCGCGACCAGGGCGTCGTCGGCCGGCAGCTCGTCCACCAGCGGCCAGTCGGCGAGGTGCACGGAGCGGCCGCCGGTCAGGCCGCGCCAGACCTCCTCGGTCGTCAGCGGCAGCAGCGGCGCGGTCACGCGACAGACGGTCTCGAGCACCGTGTAGAGGGTGTCGAAGGCGGCCGGGTTGTCGCCCCAGAAGCGGTCGCGCGAGCGTCGGATGTACCAGTTCGTCAGCACGTCGAGGAAGGACCGGGTGGCGTCGCAGGCCTCGGCGACGGCGTACCCGTCGAGCGCCTCGGTCATCTCGGCGACGAAGTCGCGGCACTTGGCCAGCAGGTAGCGGTCCAGCGGGTCGCTCGAGTCCGTCCGCAGGCTCGCGTCGTAGGACGAGGCGTTGGCGTAGAGCTGGAAGAAGTACCAGCTGTTCCAGAGCGGGATCAGCACCTGGCGCACCGAGTCGCGGATGCCCTGCTCCGTGACGACGAGGTTGCCGCCGCGCAGGATCGGCGAGGACATCAGGAACCAGCGCATCGCGTCGGCGCCGTCACGGTCGAAGACCTCGCGCACGTCGGGGTAGTTGCGCAGCGACTTCGACATCTTGTTGCCGTCGGAGCCGAGCACGATGCCGTGGCTGATGCAGTTCTCGAACGCCGGCTTGTCGAAGATCGCGGTCGCCAGGATGTGCAGGGTGTAGAACCAGCCGCGGGTCTGGCCGATGTACTCCACGATGAAGTCGGCCGGGAAGTGGTGCTCGAACCACCCCTCGTTCTCGAACGGGACGTGCACCTGGGCGAAGCTCATCGACCCGGAGTCGAACCAGACGTCGAGGACGTCGGGGACCCGACGCATCATCGACTTGCCCTCCTCGATCGACCGGGGGTCGTCGGGGTTCGGGCGCACCAGGTCGTCGACGTACGGGCGGTGCAGGTCGGGCTCGCCGTCCCGGTTGCGCGGCAGCGTGCCGAAGTCGCGCTCGATCTCCTCGAAGGAGCCGTAGACGTCGATGCGGGGGTAGGTCGGGTCGTCGCTCTTCCACACCGGCACCGGGCTGCCCCAGAAGCGGTTGCGGGTGATCGACCAGTCGCGGGCGTTCTCGAGCCACTTGCCGAACTGGCCCTCCTGGATGTGGTCGGGCACCCAGTTGATCTGCTGGTTGAGCTCGAGCATCCGCTGCTTGAACGCGGTGACTTCGACGAACCACGACGAGACGCCCTTGTAGATCAGGGGCTCCCGGCAGCGCCAGCAGTGCGGGTAGCTGTGGTCGTAGGTCTCGCGGCGCAGCAGCACCGTGCCCTCGGTGACCGAGCCGCCGCCGCTCTTGAGGTGGTCGATGATCTGGAGGTTGGCGTCGAAGACCTGCAGGCCCTCGTAGTCGACGACCGGGAACGTGAACCTCCCGTCCTTGCCGACCGGCATGACGGCCTCGATGCCCTCGCGGTCGGTGACGATCTTGTCGTCCTCACCGAAGGCGCCGGCGGTGTGCACCATGCCCGTGCCGTCCGTGGTCGTCACGAACTCGGCCGCGACCACGCGGAACGCTCGCTCGTGGCCCAGGTAGTAGGAGAACGGCGGGGTGTAGGTCAGCCCGACGAGCTCGGCCCCCGTGCCCCGCCAGGTGATCGTCGGCTCGTCGCCCAGCTCGCGCGCGTACGCCGCGAGGCGCGCCTCGGCCAGGATGTAGCGGGTGCCGTCGACCTCGGCCACGACGTAGTCGATGTCCTCGCCGACCATCACCGCGAGGTTGCTGGGCAGCGTCCACGGGGTCGTCGTCCAGACGAGCAGCTTGGCGCCCCGGAACGGGCCGTCGGTCGTCACGTCGTAGCCGACCGTGACCGCGGGGTCCTGGCGGTTCTGGTAGACGTCGTCGTCCATCCGCAGCTCGTGGTTGGAGAGCGGGGTCTCGTCGTTCCAGCAGTAGGGCAGCACCCGGAAGCCCTCGTAGACCCAGCCCTTGTCGTGCAGCTGCTTGAAGGCCCAGATGACCGACTCCATGTAGTCGGGGTTCATCGTCTTGTAGTCGTTGTCGAAGTCGACCCAGCGCGCCTGGCGGGTGACGTACTCGCGCCACTCGTCGGTGTACATCAGCACCGAGGACCGGCAGGCGTCGTTGAACGTCTCGATGCCCAGCTCGAGGATCTCGTCGGTGGTCTTGATGCCCTTGAGGCGCATCGCCTCCAGCTCGGCGGGCAGCCCGTGGGTGTCCCAGCCGAAGCGGCGCTCGACGCGCTTGCCGCGCATCGTCTGGTAGCGCGGGATCAGGTCCTTGACGTAGCCGGTCAGCAGGTGGCCGTAGTGCGGCAGGCCGTTGGCGAACGGCGGGCCGTCGTAGAAGACGAACTCGTTGGCGCCGTCCTCGCCCGGGTCGCGCTGGTCGACGCTCGCCTGGAAGGTGCCGTCCTTGTCCCAGAACTCGAGGATGCGCTCCTCGATCTCCGGGAAGCTCGGGCTCGAGGGCACGCTGCCGGAGTCGTTCTTCGGGTAGCTCATCGTCGGCTTCTCCTGCGGTCGGGTCGTCCTCCACCGCAGGGACGACCTCCCCGTTCCCGGGAGACCGCGGTACCACCCTGCTTGTCTCTTGCGAGACCGCTCGTTCACGGCTGTGACGGGCCTACCCGTCCGGTTCTACTGGGCCCCGGCCGGTGGGTGGGGCTGTTCTTCCGGAGGCTCGCCGCTGATGACGGCTCGGACGCCTGTGCTGCGAAGCGTACGGCGTGCCCGTCCCGGCCCGCCAATCAGATGGCTGGTCCGGCGTGGCGGTGCCGCGTCGGGGGCGCGGCAGGACCATCTCGGTTGCGCGGCGTCGGTGCGGGCTGGTCGGGTGGGGCCATGACGAACGAGGAGATGCTGCGCGGCGAGGATGCGGTCCTGCGGGACTACCTCACGCACTTCCGGAAGACCTTCGAGCGCATCTGCGACGGGCTCGACGCGGAGCAGCTGGCCCGGCGGTCGGTGCCGCCGTCGACGCTGTCGCTGCTCGGGCTGGTGCGGCACCTCGCCGCGGTCGAGTACTCCTGGTGGCGCCGGGTGATGGACCGCCACCTCGAGCTGCCGAAGATGTGGGGCAAGGACGAGCACCGTGACGCCGACTTCGACGGTGCGGTCGCCGACGACGCGGTGGTGGCCGAGGCGTGGGCGGCGTGGCGGGCCGAGGTCGCGTACGCCGAGGAGTTCCAGGCCACCCACGCGATGGACGTCCTCGGGCAGCACGACGACGGCGACATCGAGATGCGCGAGGTCGTCGTGCACCTGATCGAGGAGTACGCGCGGCACTGCGGCCACGCCGACCTGCTGCGCGAGTGCATCGACGGACGGACCGGCGCATGAGCGAGCTCGCCACTCTCCGCCGCTGGCTGGGCGACTTCCGGGACGCGGTCGAGCGCAAGACCGCCGATCTCGATGCCGAGCAGCTGGCCCGACGGGCGGTCCAGCCCAGCACCCTCAGCCTGCTCGGGCTCGTCCGCCACCTGGCCCAGCTCGAGCACCACTGGTTCCGGCGGGTCCTCCAGCAGCACCCGGAGGAGACCCAGCTCTTCGTGATCGACGGCGTCTGGGACTCGCAGTTCGACGGCGCGGTCGCGGACCCCGCCGTGGTCGAGGAGGCGTTCGCGACCTGGCGGGAGACCTGTGCGCAGGCCGACGCCTGGCTCGACCACCTCCCGGGCGAGGCGCTCGACGTCGTCATCGACCCCGGCGACCGGATCGAGACGATCCGCGACGTGTTCGTGCAGGTGCTCCAGGAGTACGCCCGCCACCTCGGCCACATGGACCTGCTCCGGGAGACGATCGACGGCCGGACCGGCACGTAGCGGTCGACGTACGGCGCCTAGGCTCTATGTCCGTGACGGAGAGCTTGACGACTGCCTGGGGCTTCGGCCTCGCCACCATCGACGCCTCGGGCACCGTGCTCGACGTGTGGTTCCCGCAGCCCGCGCTGGGCGCGAAGCCCGCGGATGCGACGCCGCCGGCCGAGCTGACCGCGCTGCAGGGCAAGGACACCGACCGCAACGTCACCCGCGACCTGCTGCTGGTCGAGGTCGCCGACCTCCAGGCGCCGCCGACGACCACCGAGGACGTCTGGCTGCGTCTGCACCTGCTGTCCTCGCGGCTGGCCGCGCCGCACTCGATCAGCCTCGACGGCATCTTCGGCCTGCTCACCAACGTCGTGTGGACCAGCGCCGGCCCGTGCGCGGTCGAGGGCTTCGAGCTCACCCGCGCCCGGCTGCGCGCCAACGGCCGGCACCTGACGGTCTACGGCGTCGACAAGTTCCCGCGGATGGTCGACTACGTGCTCCCGACGGGCGTCCGGGTCGCCGACGCCGACCGGGTGCGCCTCGGCGCGCACCTGGCGGAGGGCACCACCGTCATGCACGAGGGCTTCGTCAACTACAACGCCGGCACGCTCGGCGCGAGCATGGTCGAGGGCCGCATCTCGGCCGGCGTGGTCGTCGGCGACGGCTCCGACGTCGGCGGCGGCGCCTCGATCATGGGCACCCTCTCGGGCGGCGGCAAGCAGGTCATCTCGATCGGGCAGCGCTGCCTGCTCGGCGCGAACGCCGGCCTCGGCATCTCCCTCGGCGACGACTGCGTCGTCGAGGCCGGCTGCTACGTCACCGCCGGCACCAAGGTCACCGTCACCGACATCGACGGCAAGCCGAGGATCGTGAAGGCGCTCGAGCTCTCGGGGGCGAGCAACGTGCTGTTCCGCCGCAACTCGGTCACCGGGGCGATCGAGGCCGTGCCGTGGAGGAGCGACGGCGTCGAGCTGAACGCCGCGCTGCACGCCAACTGAGGATTTCCTGGGCCTTGGCGCCCGTCCGCACACTTGCACCATGAGAATCCGCACCGGCGTGGCCCTGGTCGGCCTCGCCGCTGTGGGCGTGGCCGCCGTCGCCGGCCACCAGCTCCTGCGCGAGGTCGCGCCGAACCTGCTGCCCGACGAGTGCACCGCGACGGTCGACGGCCGCACGGTCACGCTCGAGCCGGAGCAGGCCGAGAACGCCGCCCTCATCACCGCGGTCGCGGTCGGGCGCGGGATGCCGGCGCGGGCGGCGACGATCGCGCTGGCCACGGCGTACCAGGAGTCGAAGCTCTACAACATCGACTACGGCGACCGCGACTCCCTCGGCCTCTTCCAGCAGCGGCCCTCGCAGGGCTGGGGCTCGCGCGAGGAGCTGCTCGACCCCGTCTACGCCACCAACGCGTTCTACGACGGCCTGGTCAAGGTCGACGGCTACGAGGACATGCGGATCACCACCGCCGCCCAGCGCGTGCAGCGCTCGGCCTACCCCGAGGCCTACGCCGACCACGAGCCGGACGCCCGGGTGCTGGCCTCGGCGCTCAGCGGCAACTCGCCGCGCGCCTTCAGCTGCCGCTACGACGACGACGCGGAGGCGGCGTCGGCGCGGTTGACCGCCTCAGGGCTCACCCGGCGGGCGGACGCCGTACGGCGTGAGCTCGAGACGCTCTTCGACCCGGCGCTCGGCGGCTTCGCGCCGGGCGGGGTGTCGACCGGCCACATGGAGGGCTCGGCCCACTACGAGGGCCGCGCGATCGACGTGTTCGTCCGGCCGGTGTCGGCCGCGAACAAGGTCCGCGGCTGGGCGATCGCGCAGTACCTCGTCGCCCAGGCCGACCGCTTGCACCTCCAGACGGTGATCTTCGACGGCCGGATCTGGACCTCGGGGAGCAGGTCCGGCGACGGCTGGCGGCCCTACGACCCGCCTGAGCGCGCCGGCGACCCGGCGATCCTCGAGCACCGCGACCACGTGCACGTCGACGTCCAGTCCTGACGCCGCGGGAGGGTTCGTCCGGACTCCTGCGAAATAGATCACATTTTTCTGTGGAGAATGCGTTCGCAGGAGGGTCTCCTGGGTGATGCTGGAGGAGGGATGTGGTGGGGCTGCGACAGCGAGCCGAGATCACGTCTCGAGCAAACGGCTCAAGCCGCAGCGGCCATCTGCCGATGTGGTTGGCAACACCTGGAGGACGACATGTGCACCCACAACCCGCGCTGTCCCGAGACGTCGGCCGCTGACTGCTGCGCGGCGCACGTCGTGGCCGACCGCAGCGACCAGGGCTGGTGCCAGCTCTGCAACGGCGTGATCCTGTTCGACGACGGGCACTACCTGACGCCCGACGGCCTCGACCACGTCCTCAGCGCGTAGCCGTCAGCCCAGCCGGCCGGCCGCCGCTGCGACCCGCTCGTCGGTAGCGGTGAACGCGACCCGCACGTGCCGCGAGCCGGCTCGGCCGTAGAACTCCCCCGGCGCGACCAGGATGCCGCGCTCAGCCAGCCAGGACACCGTCTCCCAGCAGTGCTCGTCACGCGTCGACCAGAGGTAGAGGGAAGCCTCGGAGTGGTCGACCCGGAAGCCGGCGCCCTCGAGGGCGTCGCGCAGGACCGCCCGCCGCGCGGCGTACCGCGCGTGCTGCTCGTCGGCGTGCGCGTCGTCGTCGAGCGCCGCGGCCATCGCGACCTGCTGGGGACCCGGGAGCATCAGGCCGAGGTTCTTGCGCACGGCGAGCAGCTCGGCCACCAGCGTGGGGTCGCCGGCGACGAACGCGCAGCGGTAGCCGGCCAGGTTGGAGCGCTTCGAGAGCGAGTGCACGGTGAGGATGCCCTCGTGCGAGCCGCCGCAGATGTCGGGGTGGAGCACCGACATCGGCGCGGCCTCCCAGGCGCACTCGAGGTAGCACTCGTCCGAGACGAGGATCGTGCCGCGCTCGCGGCACCAGTCGACGACCTTCTTCAGGTGCTCCGGGGGCAGCACCCGGCCGGTCGGGTTCGACGGCGAGTTCACCCACAGCAGGGCGGGCACCTCGGGGCCGAGCGCGGTGAGCGCGTCGGTGGCGACGCCGCGCGCGCCGGCCAGGGCAGCGCCGACCTCGTACGTCGGGTAGGCGAGCTCGGGCCAGACGACCAGGTCACCCGGCCCGATGCCGAGCTGGGAGGGCAGCGAGGCGACCAGCTCCTTGGAGCCGATCGTCGGCAGCACGCCGTCGACGCCGAGGCCGGTCACGCCGTGCCGGCGGGAGAGCCAGTCGACGGCCGCCTGCCGGACGGCGGGGATGCCGATCGTCAGCGGGTAGCCCGGCGAGTCGGCCGCGGCACGCAGCGCCTCCTGCACCACGGCAGGCGTCGGGTCGACCGGCGTACCGATCGAGAGGTCGACGATCCCGTCCGGGTGGGCGGCCGCGCGCTCGCGGTGCTCGACCAGGCGGTCCCACGGGAAGTCGGGCAGCCGCCCGGAGACCCGAGAGATCAGTGGTCCTGGTTCTGCGGCGGCAGCTCGGCGATCATCGGGTGGTCGTGGTCGATCTCGCCCATCTTGGCGGCGCCGCCCGGCGACCCGAGGTCGTCGAAGAAGTGGACGTTGGCGTCGTAGTAGCCCTTCCACTCCTCCGGGGTGTCGTCCTCGTAGAAGATCGCCTCGACCGGGCAGACCGGCTCACAGGCACCGCAGTCGACGCATTCGTCGGGGTGGATGTAGAGCATCCGCTTGCCCTCGTAGATGCAGTCGACCGGGCACTCGTCGACGCACGCCCGGTCCTTGACGTCGACGCACGGCTGGGAGATGACGTAGGTCACCGATTCCTCCTGGTACTCACGAGAGCAGGTGCTCAGCCACAGCCTAGTATCCCGGGCGTGCCAGATGATGCCGCCCCTCACGATGTGACCAAGCACATGCTTGGTCCGCACGTCGTCGGCCAGCGGATCGTGGTACGCCGGATCCTGCCCGGGGAGACCGGTCCGACCGGAGGGCCGGCGTTCACGGACCTGCTCGGCACCTGCCTGGCCTGGGCCGACGGCACGTGCGTGGTGCAGGCGGAGGACGGCACGACGACCGCGATCGCCACGGCCGACATCGTCTCCGGCAAGCCGGTGCCGCCCCGCCCGTCGACCCGGCACCGCGTCACGCCCGCCGAGGCGCAGCGCCGCGCGCTCGCGCTCTGGCCCGACCTGCACACCGAGCCGCTGGGCGACTGGGTGCTGCGGCACTCCGCGACCTCGACCGCCCGCCGTGCCAACTCCGTGCTCGCGATGGGGCCCTCGGGGGCCGAGGACGACTACGACCGGGTGCTGGCCTTCTACGCCGGGCGCACCGGCCGGCCGATCGCGGCGGTCCTGCCCGACTCGGCCGAGGACGCGATGTTCCGGAGCCACGGCTGGGGCCTCGAGAGCAACGACGCCGACACGCTCTTCCAGCTCGGGAGCGTCGCCCGGGCGCTGCGCGGGCTCGACGTCCCGGACGCGGCGTACGACGAGGAGGGCGACCTCGTCACGGTCCGCGTCGGCGACCACGCCCGCGGCGTCGCGGCGTACGCCGACGACTGGGTGGGCCTGCGCGGCATCGAGGTCGACCCGGACCGGCGGCGGCAGGGCCTCGGGCTCGCCGTCGTGGCTGCGCTCCTCGAGTGGGGCGCGGAGCGCGGCGCGACCACGGCGTACCTCCAGGTGCTCGGCGACAACGCGCCGGCCCTCGCGCTGTACGCGTCACTGGGGTTCACCACGCACCACGCCTACCGCTATGTCGCACCTTCCTGATTTAACTGCAGTTGTTCAGTAGGATTACTTCATGTGGAGTGATCGCTTCGGCCACCCGGCCTCCGACACCTGGCGCCTGCTCGTCAGCGGTGACGGCGTCGTGGGCGACCGCGTCCACGCCCTCGCGGACCTGCAGGCGTTCACGACCCACACCTGCGGGCGGTGGACCGGCGTGCCGGTGCGCACGCTGCTCGCCCATGCGGGCCTGCGCCCCGGCGCGAGCCGGGTGGTGGCCGTCGGCGTCGACGAGCTCGGCCGCGTGCGGCTGCCGCTGTCGCTCGCGGGGGCGCTCGAGGCCCTGGTCGCCTGGGAGCTCGACGGCCGGCCACTGCCCTCCGACGACGGCTACCCGGCGCGTCTGGTCGTGCCCGGTCGCACCGCGCTCACGCGGCTCCGCGAGCTGCAGGTGACCGCAGCGGCCAGCACGCCGGACGGCACGCCGGGTCCGCCGGCCCTGGCCGGGTCAGTGCGTCCGGCCTGAGATCAGCACGTGCTCGGCAACGCCCGCCAGGGCGGCGGTCCGCTACGCGTCGCCCTGCTTCGGCGGCTTGCAGACGACGGTGTCGGAGGGGGTGTACGCGGTGTGGAACTTCTCGCTCTTCACGACCTCGTCGCTGCCGGGCTCGTGGAAGTAGCGGGTGACGTCGACGTCGAAGCCGCTGTAGCCGGTGTTGGGGTAGCAGTCCGGCGTGTCCAGGGTCCGGGTCTTCGGCGCCCGGTAGTTGTAGCGGTCCGAGGTCGTGGTGGTGATGTCCCAGGTCTTGGTGGAGTACATCGAGACCGTCACGACACCCTGCGAGGACGGCGTGCTCGGTTGCACGGTGGCGTGGATGAGGACGCCGTGGTCGGTGTCGTTCTGGAAGCGCAGGTCGACCGATCCCCAGGCCACGGTGGCCTCACGGCCGACCGGGTAGCGGTCGATGTAGAACGAGTGCGGCTTGTGCTCGATGTCCTTCAGGCCCGCGAAGAACATCGCGTTGAAGGTCGTCGTCGCCATCTGGGAGACGCCGCCGCCGAGGTCCTCCTTGAAGATGCCGTTGCTGATGATGAAGCCCTCGGTGAACCCGTTCTCGCGGGTGCGCTCGCCGACGGTGTCGTTGAGCGAGAACGTCTCGCCCGGCTTGAGGATCGTGCCGTCGATGATCTCGGCGGCCCGGCCGATGTTGGTGTTGCGGTACTCGGCGTAGGGGTAGTGCGTCGTGAACGACGACACCTTCTCCTTGATGCCGAGCGCCTCGGCGTCCTCGGTCGTGAACTCCGGCTCGGCGACGGTCGCCTCGACCTCCATCTTCCGCGCGTCGCCCTCACGGGTGACCAGCTCGAGGAAGGCCGCGCTCACGTCGGCCGGGTCGAAGGTGACGCCCGGCTTGGCCGGAACCACCGTCGGCTCGCCGTCGACGAGCTCCACGGTCGCGTCGACCGGCTTGTCTTCCTCGCTGACGCCGGACTCGACCAGCCTGGTCAGCCGCCGGGTGTCGAGCTCCGGCACGAGGGCTCCGCCCTCGGCCTTCATCGAGATCGCCGCGGAGTAGTCCTTCGGGTCGAGCACGACCGGGGAGTCGCCGAAGACCAGCGTCACCGGGGCCGACATGGCCGGGTTGGCGAACGCGTCGACCGCCGCCTGGACCGCCTCGTCGTCGATCTCGGGCTGGGTGACCTCGGTGGGCAGCTCGACGACGGGCGCGTCCGGGTCGAGCCAGGCGGCGCCGACCAGCGCCGCGGCCTGGTCGGTGTCGAAGCCACTGCCCGGCTGGGCGTCGGTGACCACGACCCGGCCGTGCTTGAACGCCACCGCGCCGTCCACCGGCGCGGTCCCGGCCCGGGTGGCCACGTCGTCGAGCGCGGCCGCCATCGCGGCGTCATCGACCTCGACGACGGGCTCCTCCGCCCCGCCGCCGGTCCAGTAGTCCCAGAGACGGGCGGGTGCCAGGCTGCGGCCGCCGCCGGCCTCGGCGACGGTGGCCGCGTAGTCGACGGTCAGGCCGGCGGACGCGGGGTCGACCTGCACCTCGGTGTCGTCGACGGTGACGGTGACGGGACGCTTCGCACGGTCGGCCAGACCGGCGCGCAGGGCCTCCTCGGCCTCCTCCGGCGACCGGTCGCCGATGGCGACACCGGCCACCGTGGCTCCGCGCGGCACCTTGTCGCCGGCTCCGGCGTACGCCGCGGCGTAGGCGAGGCCAGCGAGGAGCAGCAGACCGCCGAGCAGCAGCAGGACGACCTTGCCACCCGCAGAGTCGCGGGCACCCCCGTTGTTCGTCACGCGGGCAATCCTAGGTAGCGACCGGTGCCCGGCGGCGCGGGCGGGGCAGCGTGGCGAGTCCTGCGACCAGCAGCACCATCGTGAAGCCGAGCAGGGTGTAGCCCTGCCAGTTCTCGCTGACGACGTAGTCGCCCTCCGGCCGGGGCACGGTCAGCCAGCCGACCGCGCCCACGAAGCCGAGCACGAACGGCAGCCGGGTGGACCAGCCCGGCGGGAGGGCGTACGCCGTGAGCGCGGTGGCGACCAGCCCGAGCGCCAGCGCCCAGGGCATGCGGTGCACGAACACCGCGGCGATCCCGGTCGCGGCGCCGAGCAGCAGCAGGGCGACTGCGACCAGGATCCGGACGGCCGTCCTCACCGGCCGGTGGAGAGGCCGGCGAAGAGATCGGTCTCGAGACCGTCCTCGCCCAGCTCGCCGGGCTGCCCCTTGGCGATCCGGAAGAACTCCAGGCCCCACGCGACCGCGCCGACGTTGTTGGACAGCGCGAAGAACGGGCCGTCCGTCGTGATCTGGGTGGCGTGCGCGCGCATGGCCGCGAGCTTCCGCTCGACGTGGTCGGTCGCGTCGACCACCGCCGCGAGGTCCTCGTCGGCCGAGACGAAGTGCGGCAGCGGGCCGTCGGGGTCCATGCCCTCGAAGGTCGTGGTGTCGCCGGCGTCGCGCAGCGCCCGCAGGCCCGCACGCATCCGGCTCTCGGACATCGCCCCCCAGTAGATCTTCGCGATGTCCCAGGCCTCGCCGAGGTCCTTGCGATAGGACGGCACCGCGGCGAGCGACGCGGCGTAGGTCGCGACCCGGTGCGCCTGGATGTGGTCGGGGTGGCCGTAGCCGCCGAACTGGTCGTAGGTCACCAGCACCTGCGGTCGCACCTCGCGGATCACCGCGACGAGGTGGTCGGCCGCCTCGGTGAGGTCGGCGTTCCAGAAGGCGTTGGGGTGCTTGGCGATGACCTCCGGGTCACCGATCGCGTGACCGTCCTCGTGCCACGCCATCCCGGAGTCGCGGTAGGTGCCGAAGCCGCCGAGGAAGCGGTGGTCGCTGACCCCGAGCTCCTTCATCGCGGCGGCGAGCTCCTCCTTGCGGTGCTCGCCGAGGAGGTCGTCGCGGTCGGCGGCGAGGTGCTCGAGCTCGGGCACGAGGATCTCGCCCATCTCCCCGGCGGTGCAGGTCACCAGGGTGACGCCACGGCCCTCGGCGGCGTACTTCGCCATCGTGGCACCCTGGCCGATCGACTCGTCGTCGGGGTGGGCGTGCACGAGCAGGAGGCGCTGGTCGAACGTCATGCCGCGAGCCTACTGAGCGTCACCGACACGCTTGATCCGGCGCGGCTGCGTGGGCAGATCGAGCGGCGGGTGGGCCGGCTGGGGCTCCTCGACGTCGAGCCAGCCGTCGAACTCGTCGACGAGCAGGTCGAGCACCAGCTCGGGGGCATCGGTCAGCACCGCCCAGGGATGGGCCTCGTCGTCGTCCTCGCCTGCGAGCCGCTCCCGCTCGACCCGGGCGCTGTAGCCCGCGGCGGCGAGTCGGGCGGCCACGGACCGCGCGTCCTCCTCGTCGAAGAAGATGCCCCGCGGTCCGGCGGGGCCGGCCTCGCGCAGCAGCGCCGCCACCTCGGGGAGGAACGGCACGTCCGGGGCACCCCAGGGCACCCCGCCCAGCTCGTCGGGTCCCAGCCAGCGGAGCTCGTCGTGGTCGGAGAGGGTCGGGGTCCCCTCGACGATCTGCGCGACGCCCACCGTCAGCACCCAGCCGCCGGCGATGTCGACCTCGAGGTCGAGCCAGCGGTCGAGCCGCACGGTCACGCCCAGCTCCTCCCTGATCTCGCGGACGAGCGCCTGCTCCGGGCTCTCCCCCGGCTCCACCTTGCCGCCGGGGAACTCCCAGAGCCCGGCGAGCTCGGGCGGCTCGGTGCGGCGCGCCGCAAGGACGCGCCCGTCGCGCACGATCGCTGCTCCGACGACTGCGGCCATGCGCCGGAGGTTACCGTTCGCGTCGTGCACCTCTCCCGCGCGCAGGAGCTCACCGCGGAGGCCGACGCGCTCGTCGCGAGGCACGGCGGCCCGGTGGGGCTCGACGCCGTCCGCGGCGACCGGCGGCTCCGGCGTACCTGGGCACCGTGCCTGTCCCGGCACCGGGCGTGGACCTGGGACGCCGCCGACCGCCGCGACACGCGGTGGTGGCCGCAGGGCATCGCGCTCGAGCCGGGCGGCGAGCGGGTCGCGGTGACGTGGTACGCCCAGGACGGTGGCGTGCGGGTCTCCGTGCTCGACCTGGCGCGGCGGCGCTACGCGCACGTGGCGCTCGTGGTCCCCACCACCGGCGGCCACGAGCCGCTCGCCGCGCACGCCGGTGGGCTCGGCTGGCACGGGACCCGGCTGTACGTCGCGGCCACCCGGGCGGGCCTGTGGGTCTGCGACGTCCGCGACGTGGTCCGCTCGCCCGACGGGCTGCTGCTGCCGGTCCGGCACCGGCTGGTGCCGGAGTCCGACGACGACGGCGAGCCGCTGCGCTTCTCGTTCGTGGCCGTCGACGACGCCTGCGACCCGCCCGCACTGGTCGCCGGCGAGTACGGCGGCCGCCGACAGACGCGGCGGTTCGCCGAGATGCCGATCGACGGCGGCCCGGTCACCGTGGTCGCCCACGACGTGCTGCGCGCCCAGGGGGTCGCGCGGATCGAGGGCCGGCTCTACCTGTCCTCGTCCCACGGCCCGTGGGGGCTGGGGTCGATCTGGTCCGGCGAGCCCGGCGGCTTCCGCGAGCACCGTCGGGTCCTGCCGATGGGGCCGGAGGACCTCGCCTACGACGCGCGCACCGATCGGCTGTGGACGGTCACCGAGCACCCCCGGCGGCGGTGGATCGTGTCCCTGCGGCGGTCCCGGGTGAGCTGACGGCTCCTCCCCCGGCGGCGCCCCCGCGCGGTTTCATCAAGGGATGACGGTGAACCAGCGCCTCCCTCGTCGAGTTCGGCACGGGAAGCGCGGTCTCGCCCTCATCCCTTGATGAAACGCCGCCAGCCGCCGCCCGCAGCCGACGACAATTCGCTCAACGGTGAGGTCGCGGCTGCCGGGCGAGCTGCCGGCTCTGCGCGACGAGCCGACCGGCGGAGTCCCAGACCTCGCAGTCCTCCTCGAACATGCCGCCGGCGAGGTTGCGGGTCGCGTGCCGCACCTTGAGCCAGCCGGGCGCGGGCCGCGCGCGCACGTGGGCGGTGAGCTCGAGCGTCGGCGCCCAGCCCATCAGGCCGAGGTCGAAGGTCACCGGGGGCAGGGCGTCGACGACCATCAGCAGCGAGACCGGGTCGGGCTCGCGGCCGTCGACGAGCCGGAACCACGCGGCGATCTCGCCGCGCCCGCTCGGCTGGCCGACCGCCCAGCCGACGTGCTCGGGGTGGAAGCGCATGTCGAAGCGGGCCATCATCGGCGCGAGCTCGAGGATCTCCCGCGGTGCGAACGTGTTGGCGACGCACTCGTCCGGTGGCGGCAGGTGCGGCTCCTCCGCGGTGGTGCCGACGTCGTCACCGAGCCGGTCGAGGTCGCCGTACGTCGCCAGCGCGGCGATCCGCACCTGCTCGTCGGCACCGTCACCCTGGCGCAGCTCGGCCGACGCGGTGCCGACCGATCCACCCTCGCGGCGCACGTCGACCGCCACCGTCGCCGGCCCGGGCGACGCCGCCGACAGGTAGTAGGCCGAGACCGCGAGTGGGTCGGGCTTCGCCGGGAACGACGCGCGCAGGGCGTTGCCCATCAGCGCCAGCAGGTAGCCGCCGTTGACGCCGCCGCCGACGACCCAGCCGGGGTCGAGGTCGGCGGCGTACCTGCCGTCCCCCTGGGAGCGGACCGCGATGTGGGCATCGAGCTCGAACGTCACGTCCTCGACCCTAGAGGTGGGTGGTGTGCGCAAGGATGAGCACCATGACGCAACGTCGGCCGCACTGGGTCTACGACGCCGGGCAGGAGCCGGACCCGCGGTTCTCCCTGGCGAACGAGCGGACGTTCCTCGCCTGGGTGCGCACCGCCCTGGCGATCCTGGCCGGCGGGGTCGCGCTGCAGGCGCTCGGCCTGCCGGACACCGACTGGGTCCGCGACGGCCTCGCGGTCGCGCTCGTGCTGCTCGGCGGCCTCGTGACGGTGCTGGCGATGGTGCGGTGGGCGCGGATCGAGCGGGCGATCCGCACCCGGACCCCCCTGCCGGCGTTCAACCTCGGCATCCTGCTCACCGGCGCCGTGCTCGTCGGGGCCGTGCTGCTGGCCTTCGCGTTCGCGTGAACCGCTCGGTCGTCGGCCTGGCCGCCCTCGCCGGGCTCTGCGTGACGCCGTACGCCGGCCGGACGCTGAGCCCTGACGAGGGCGGGCTGCTGCTGCTCGCGAGCCAGTGGACGTCCGGGTCCTCGCTCTACGGCGACTACTTCGTCGACCGGCCGCCAGGGCTGATCGCGCTGTTCGCGCTCGCGGACGGCCTGGGCGGATCGGCGTGGGCCGTGCGCGCGCTCGGGATCCTGGCCGTCGTGTCGTCGGTGCTGCTCGCCGGCCTGGTCGGCCGCGCGGCGGGCGGCTCCCCCGTGCTGCCGGCGCTGACGGCCGCGATCCTGGTCGTCACCCCGCTCTTCGGCGGCACGGTCGTCAACGGCGAGCTGCTCGGGCTGCCCTTCCTGATCGGCGGCTGCGCCGCGGTGGTCACGGCGGCCCGTTCGGACCGGTGGCTGCCGTGGGCCGTGCTGGCCGGCGTGCTCGGCGCGGCCGCTGCGCTGGTCAAGCAGAGCCTGCTGGACGTGCTCGTCCTGGCGGTCGTGCTGCTGCTGGCGCGGCGGCGGCCCGCGGCGCTCGCCGCGGTCGTCGGCGCGGCCGCGGTCACGATCACGGTCGCCGTCGGCCTGGCCGCGCTCCGCGGGACGGCACCGGGCGACCTCTGGGACGCCGCGGTGGTCTTCCGCCAGCAGGCGGCCGCGGTGATCGCGACGTCGGCGACCGGATCCACGGCGAGCCGGCTCGGCGCACTGCTGCTCGCCCTGCTCGCCACCGGAGTGCCGCTGCTGCTCGTCGCTCTCGCCCGGCGGGCGCGCGGCGCTGAGCTCTTCTGGCCCGCGCTGGCGGTGCTCGCCTGGGAGCTCTTCGTGGTCCTCGGCGGCGGCAGCTACTGGCTGCACTACCTGATGGGCCTGGTGCCCGGCCTGGTGCTGCTGGCGGCGGCCGCAGGGCAGCGGTCGCCGCGCCCCGGGCGCTTGCTGGTCGCGGCGTACGCCGTCGCCGGGGCCTCCGCCGTGGTGGCCCTGGTGGTGGTCGCGGTCCGCCCGATCGAGCGACCGGAGGGCCCGGCGATCGCCTGGCTCGACGCCCACGCCCGACCCGGGGACACGGCCGTGGTCGCCTTCGGCGGCCCCAACATCCTCGAGGCGACCGGGCTGCGCAGCCCCTACCCCGACCTGTGGAGCCTGCCGGTGCGGGTGCACGACCCCGACCTGGTCGCCCTCACGTCGCTGATGCGCTCCGCCGCGCGGCCCACCTGGCTGGTCGTCGCGGGCGAGTCACTCGGGTCGTGGGGCATCGACGCGGCCGTCGCCGACGAGGTGATGGCCGACCACTACGCTCGCGCCACCACCGCCGGCGACTGGACGATCTACCGCGAGGACAGCGCGTGACCCGACGCACCGCCACGACGGCGTACGCCGTCGTCCTCCTGCTGTGGTGCCTGCTGGTCGGCATCCCGAACGACCCGGCCGGCGTCGTCCTGTGGATCTGGTTCGGCACGATCGCCTGGTACGCCGACGACCCCGACCGACGCTGGCGGCGGTTCTGGCGGGACTGGTGGCTGCCGCTGCTGCTGCTCGTCGTCTACTGGCTGGTGCGCGGGCTGGCCGACGAGATCGGCATCGCGCCGCACTACTCGATGCCGATCCGGGTCGACGAGTGGCTCTTCGCAGGCACGACGCCGACGGTGTCGCTGCAGCACGCCTGGTGCGGCGAGCCGTGCCTCAAGACGCTCCCGCCGCACTGGTACGACGTGCTGCTCACGACCGTCTACGCCTCGCACTTCCTGGTCGCACTGACCCTCGCCGGGGTGCTGTGGGTGCGCGACCGCGACGAGTGGGTGCGCTGGCTGCGCCGCTACCTCACGCTGCTCTTCTCGGGCCTCGCGATCTACGTGGTCTACCCGATGGCGCCACCGTGGATGGCCGCGCGCGACGGCTACCTGGCCGAGGTGCACCGGATCACCCGCCGCGGCTGGTCGGAGCTCAGCGTGGGCGGGATCGACCTGCACCGCCAGACGATGATCATGCGGGGCATGGGCAACAAGGTCGCCGCGATGCCTTCGCTGCACGCCGGGATCGCCTTCCTGGTGGCATTCTGGTTCATCACGCGGCTGCGGTCGCCGCTGCGGTGGCTGCTGCTGCTCTACCCGCTCGCGATGTCGCTCGCGCTCACCTACTTCGCCGAGCACTACGTCGTCGACGCGATCGCCGGCGGCGCCCTCGCGCTGCTCGTGATGGTCGGCGTCGGCCGCTGGGAGCGCCGCCGCGCGGCCTAGGTGCGGGCGTACTCCTCGCGCAGCCTGCCCTTCACCATCTTCCCCGTCGGCGTGCGCGGCAGCTCCTCGCGGAACAGGAACTCCCGCGGCACCTTGAAGTGCGCGATCCGCTCCCGGGCGTACGCCGTGAGCTCGGCGGCCAGGTCCTCGCCCGGCACGGCACCCGGCGCCGGCTGCACGAACGCCACCACCCGCTCTCCCATCTCGTCGTCGGGGACGCCGATGACGGCGATGTCGGTGACGGCCGGGTGCAGGCTGAAGAGGTCCTCGATCTCCTGCGGGTAGATGTTCACGCCGCCGGAGATGATCATGAACGCCTTGCGGTCGGTGAGGAACAGGTAGCCGTCCTCGTCGAGGTAGCCCAGGTCGCCGACGGTCGTCCAGCTCTCGTGGTCGGGGTGCTGCGTGCTCCGCGTCCTCTCCTCGTCGTTGTGGTAGCTGAACGTGCGCTGCTCACGCTCGAAGAAGACCGTGCCGACCTCGCCCGGCCCGAGCACCGCACCGTCGTCGCCGCAGATCCGGATCGTGCCCATGAGGGCGGTGCCGACCGACCCCGGCTTGCGCAGCCACGCTTCCGAGTCGATGAAGGTCGCGCCGTTGGCCTCGGTCGAGGCGTAGTACTCGTGGATGATCGGCCCGAACCACTCGATCATCGCCCGCTTGACATCCACGGGGCACGGGGCCGCCGCATGGATGACCGTGCGCAGCGAGCTGACGTCGTAGGCCGAGCGCACCTCGGGCGGCAGCTTGAGCATCCGCACGAACATCGTCGGCACCATCTGGGTGGTGGTGATGCGGTAGCGCTCGATCGCGCGCAAGGCGTCCTCGGCGTCGAACCGCTCCATCATCACCAGCGTCCCGCCCAGGGCGTGCACGACGCCGCCGAACCGCAGCGGCGCCGCGTGGTAGACCGGCGCCGGCGAGAGGTAGACGGTGTCCACGCCGAACCCGTACAGCGCGCCGAAGACCGTGGGGTAGACGTAGCCGGGCTCGTCGACGGCGATCGCCGGCAACGGCGGCTTGATGCCCTTCGGCCGGCCGGTGGTGCCCGAGGAGTAGAGCAGGTCCTCGCCGTGGGGCTGCTCCGGCAGCGGCTCGGCCGAGACCGCGGCGAGCGCCTCCTCGTAGTCGCCCTCGAACGTCAGCGAGGTGCCGATCCCGACGCCAGCGCGGGCGGCGAGATCGCTCTTGGACGGCGCCACCAGCAGCGCCCGGGCGCCGCAGTCGCGCAGGATGTAGGCGACCTCGTCGGCGGCCAGGTTGTGGTTGACCGCCGTGATGTAGAGGCCGGAGCGCAGGGCGGCCCAGTAGGCCTCGTAGGTCTCGGGGCGGTTGTCGGAGAGCAGCGCGACGACGTCGCCGACGCGCAGCCCGGCCCGGTCGTGCAGGTAGCGCGCCAGCCGGGCGCTGCGCTCGTCGAGCTGGGCGTAGGTGAGCGTCCGGCCGGAGCCGGCCATCACGAGTGCTGGCTTGTCGGGCGTCCGTGAAGCCCAGGTCCCGGGATACATGTCTCCGAACCTGTCACACGATCGGCTGCCCCGGTGTCCTGAGGCCAGATGACGAGCAGGAGCCCGCAGGGGCCAATCCCGCTCAACCACGGACGAAACGAGTCCGATTGACAGAGGTCAGATTCTGACCTGTAGCGATGGTTGCATGTCGATCACGGTCTTTCCCGTTCGACGTACCAGTGTCCGATGACTTCGCCATGCTGGAGTGGTCGGACTAGGGGAAAACCCCGATGCCCTCTGCCCCCGATCACTGAGAGAGTTCCCCCATGCACATCCAGATCGCCGGCAAGCTCACCGGCCGGATCACCAAGTGGATCGTCCTCGTGGCCGTCCTGGTGATCGCCGGGATCATGGGCTCGTTCGCCGGCAAGCTCACCAGCGTCCAGAACAACGAGGCCGAGTCGTGGCTGCCCGAGAGCGCCGAGTCGACCCAGGCGATCCAGCGCCTCGAGGAGTTCCAGGACCCCAACGACCTGGTGACGACCGTCGTCTACTACAAGGAGTCCGGCCTCACCGAGGAGGATCTCGCCGCGATCGAGAGTCACGGTCCCGAGATCGCGCAGCTCGAGGGCGTCTCCAACGTCATCACCCCGGAGGCCGCCGCCGCCAACGGGATCCCGGCGCCGTACGTCTCCGAGGACGGCCAGGTCGCGAAGCTCGACTTCACGATCAACCGTGGGGACGAGCTCTGGGAGGACATGCCCGACGTCGCCGACCAGATCCGCGACATCACCGCGATCGACGGCGTGGAGGTCTACGTCGCCGGTGCCGGCGGCACCACGGCCGACCAGGCCGCCGCCTTCGCCGGCATGGACGGCCGGCTGCTGCTGATCACGCTCTGCGCGGTGATCCTGATCCTGCTCGTCAGCTACCGCAGCCCGGTGCTGTGGGCACTCCCGATCTTCTGTGCCGTCGTCGGCCTGGGCATCGCGATGGGCCTGCTCTACCTGCTGGCCAAGTACGCCGACATGACCATCAACGGCCAGACGCAGTTCATCATGACCGTGCTGGTGATCGGCGCCGGCACCGACTACGCCCTGCTGCTGGTCGCCCGCTACCGCGAGGAGCTGCGCCGTCACGAGGACCGGCACGAGGCGATGGCGTTCGCGCTGCACCGTGCCGCCCCGGCGATCTTCGCCAGCGCCTCGACCGTCGTGGCCGGCCTGCTCTGCCTGATGTTCGCCGAGCTCAACTCGACCGCCGGCCTCGGGCCGGCCAACGCCGTGGCCGTCGCGGTGACGTTCGTCGTCATGGTCACCCTGCTGCCCGCCCTGCTGGTGATCTGCGGCCGGTGGGTGTTCTGGCCGTTCATCCCGCGCTACGGCAGCGCGGAGCCGACCGAGTCCGGCTTCTGGGCCCGCACCGGCAACCGGATCGCGCCGCGGCCCCGCACCGTCTGGATCTTCACCACGGTCGCGCTGCTGATCGTCGCGCTCGGCGCGCTGCGCCTCGACACCTCGGGCATCCCCAACGACGAGACCTACGTCTCCGGCCACGACGTCGAGTCGGTTGCCGGCAACGAGCTGCTCGTCGAGCACGGCCTGGTCGACGCGAGCTCGCCGATCCAGATCGTCGCCAGCACCGAGCAGGCCGACGAGGTCGTCGCGGCCATGGACGGCATCGAGGGCATCCAGGAGCCGGTGGTCGTCGCCGAGAAGGACGGCACCTCGCTGATCCTGGCCAACCTCACCGCCGACCCGCTCGACGAGCAGTCCATCAAGGCCGTCGAGGACGTCCGCGACGCCGTGCACGCAGTGGACGGGGCGGACGCCCAGGTGGGCGGCTGGACCGCGGTCACCCTCGACATCGAGGAGGCGTCGGCCCGCGACAACAGGGTCGTCATCCCGATCATGCTGCTCGCGGTGATGCTGATCCTGATGGGCCTGCTCCGGGCGCTCGCCTCGCCGCTGATCCTGATCGGCACGGTGATCCTGTCGTTCGCCGCGGCGCTGGGCATCTCGGGCGTGGTGTTCGACCTGGTCTTCGACCGGCCGCACACCGACCCCGGCTTCCCGTTGTACGCGTTCGTGTTCCTGGTCGCCCTGGGCATCGACTACAACATCTTCCTGATGACCCGGGTCCGCGAGGAGACCGCCACCAAGGGCACCCGCCGCGGCTCGCTGATCGCGCTCGCCTCGACCGGCGGCGTGATCACGGCGGCCGGCATCGTGCTGGCGGCGACCTTCGGTGCGCTGGCGACCATGCCGCTCACGTTCGCGCTCCAGATCGGCACCGCGATCGCGATCGGCGTCCTGCTCGACACGATGATCGTGCGGTCGGTGCTGGTCACCGCGATCAACCTCGACGCGGGCGGGCGGATCTGGTGGCCGAGCGCGCTCGACCGGAAGCCTCCGGTCGTGCCGCCGGCGTCCGACGCCTCCGAGGAGCCGGAGGTGCGGGTCACCGTCTGAGCGACGCCAGGATGGCGGCGCGCGTCAGGACGGACGCGCGCCGCCCCAGGCGACACCGAGCTCGAACATCGAGCCGACGCCGAAGTGGTCCATCGCCTCGGAGACGCGTCGGCGGCCGGTGCGCTCCGAGATGCCGAGCGCTCGCGCTGCGGACTCCAGCGTCGCCCCACCGTCCATCAGGGTGAGCAGCGGATCCCAGGCCGCGTCCTGCGAGCGGGCCTGGATGCCGCGCTCCCACAGCCGCTCGAAGAGCCAGCTCGCCATGCCGGCGACGGCCCGGCTGCGCACCGCGATCACCGACGTCGGCCACGTCTCGCCCCAGGTGAGCGGCAGCGCCACGGTGTCCTCGTCGGTCACCCAGAACCAGCCGGGCGGACGCTCCAGCATCCGCAGCTGCAGCCCGCCCTCCAGCTCCTCGCTCACCCGCTGCTGGGCCTCGGGATGGACGGCGTCCGCGATCGACGCGATGACCCGGATCCGGTGGCCCTCGCCGCGACCGGCCTCGTGCCAGACCTCCTGCATCGCCGGGTCGGCGATGTAGAGCCGCGAGGCGTCCGGCAGCACGACGTCGGTGCGCTGCGCGGGCTTGCGGCCCTGCCGCACGTGCCACAGGTCGACCACCGCCTCGGGGCCGTGGAAGACCTCGACGTCGAGCAGCTGCTGGTCGCTGCCGCCGGTGTCCCACTCACGGGCGAGCGCCGGGAGGTGGCCGACGACCTCGGCGAGGTCGGCGAGGTGTCGCAGCATCTCCGCGCCGAGGTCACCGGCGCGCCGTCGTACGACGTCGGCGACGACCTCCTCGGGCGCGGAGTAGGTGATCTTGTCGCCGCGCAGCTCGAGGAAGCCCTCGGAGTCGAGCCACTCGAGGTCGCGGCGCACCTCGTCCTGGTCACGCACGGCGAGTGCCGCCAGCTCGGCCACGGTGCTCGCGCGCGAGCGCAGACCGACCCGCAGCGCCTGGTAGGCAGCCGCGGCGGAGGCAGCAGCGTCCGAGCTCACCGGCAGATGTTCGCACGCCTCAGCGAAGCAGCCGGTTCCGGCGGCCGCGTGTCCGGAATCGGACGTGGCCGGAATCGGTCAGTCCGATGTCTGCCATGGCCGTTTCCGGACACAGCATTCGAGCCCTGCGTGCCGCATCATCCCCCGAGACCAGCGAGCGGACCGGCAGGGTCAGGCGCTGACGCACGCGCCAACTCCGGCCCGGACACGGGGCCGGGCCGGAGCACGGCGCGCGTGGCCGATCGCTGCCATGGCCGGATCCGGACGTGACAGGACGTGACAGGGGGCTCGCGGCGGGTCACGATCGTCCGGGACCTCATCGGGTCGGCCCGGAGTGGGGGCCGGGCCGACCCGACGAGGTCGGCGTCCGACACGTGACCCGCCGTCGGCGCTCACCGCGGGCCCTCTAGCCTGGGACGGTGCGCGACCAGCCCACCCCCCAGCAGGTCCGACGGGCTCTGGCCCGCGCCGAGCGAGGCGCCGCCCTCGACGTCGCCGAGGCCGCCGTGCTGCTCGCCGCGGCCGGACCCGAGCTCGACCGGCTGACCGCGGCCGCCGCGAAGGTCCGCGACGCGGGTCTCGTCGCCGCCGGCCGGGTCGTGAACGGGCGGGGCGTCGTCACCTACTCGCCCAAGGTCTTCATCCCGGTCACCCGCCTGTGCCGCGACCGGTGCCACTACTGCACGTTCGTCGAGACGCCCACCCAGGCCGCGCGCGAGGGGCGGTCGCCGTACCTCTCCCCCGACGAGATCCTCGCGATCGCCGCGGAGGGCGCCGCCCTCGGCTGCCTCGAGGCGCTCTTCACCCTCGGCGACCGGCCCGAGGACCGCTGGCCGGAGGCCCGGGCGTGGCTCGACGAGCAGGGCTACGACTCGACGATCGCCTACGTCCGCGCGATGGCGGTGCGGGTGCTCGAGGAGACCGGCCTGCTGCCCCACCTCAACCCGGGGGTGATGTCGTGGGAGGAGCTGAACCGCCTCAAGCCGGTCTCGCCGTCGATGGGGATGATGCTCGAGACGACGTCGCGGCGGCTCTTCGAGACCAAGGGCCTCGCACACTTCGGGTCGCCCGACAAGGACCCCGCCGTGCGGCTGCGGGTCCTCGAGGACGCCGGGCGGCTCTCGATCCCCTTCACGACCGGCCTGCTCGTCGGGATCGGCGAGACGCTGACCGAGCGGGCCGAGACGATCTTCGCGCTGCGCCGGGTCGCGCGGGCGTACGGCGCGGTGCAGGAGGTGATCGTCCAGAACTTCCGGGCGAAACCGGACACCGCGATGCGCCACACCGACGACCTGGCGCTCGACGAGTACCGCGCGGCCATCGCCGTCGCCCGGATCGTGCTGGGCCCGAAGGCACGGGTGCAGGCGCCGCCCAACCTCGTCGACCACTCGGAGGGCGCTGCGGAGTGCCGGGCGCTGCTGGAGGCGGGGGTCGACGACTGGGGCGGCGTCTCGCCGCTGACGCCCGACCACGTCAACCCGGAGCGACCCTGGCCGTCGCTCGAGCGGCTGCAGGCGCTGACGGCCGAGTGCGGCTTCGAGCTCGCGCCCCGGCTGACCGTCCACCCCGAGTACGTCCGCCAGGGCGAGCCGTGGCTGGACCCGCGCATCTCCGCCCACGTCGCCGCGCTCGCCACCCCCGACGGGCTGGCCCGCCCCGGCGTACGTCCGAGCGGGCTGCCGTGGCAGGAGCCCGACGGCGGGTTCGCGTCCGTCGGCCGCACGGACCTCTTCGCCGCCGTCGACACCGAGGGCCGCACCGACGACCGGCGCTCGGACTTCGCCGACGTCTACGGCGACTGGGACGAGGTGCGGGACGCCGCGGCCAGCACCGGCGCCCCGGTCGTCCTCCACGCCGAGGGCCGCGATGCCCTGGTCGCCGCGGAGACGGACCCGGGCAACCTGTCAGACGAGCACGCGCTGACGCTGATGACCGCCGAGGGCGACCTGCTCCGCGAGGTCTGCCGGCTCGCCGACGACCTGCGGCGCGACACGGTGGGCGACGACGTGACCTACGTCGTCAACCGGAACATCAACTTCACCAACGTCTGCTACGTCGGCTGCCGGTTCTGCGCGTTCGCGCAGCGGCGCACCGACGCCGACGCCTACTCCCTCTCCCTCGACCAGGTCGCCGACCGGGCCGAGGAGGCGTGGGCGCTCGGCGCCACCGAGGTGTGCATGCAGGGCGGCATCGACCCCGAGCTGCCCGCCACGGCGTACTTCGACCTCGTGTCGGCGGTCAGGCAGCGGGTGCCGGACATGCACGTGCACGCGTTCTCACCGATGGAGGTCGTCAACGGCGTGGCCCGCACCGGCCTGTCGATCGAGGACTTCCTAATCAAGGCGCGCGAGGCCGGGCTCGGGTCGCTCCCCGGCACGGCCGCCGAGATCCTCGACGACGAGGTCCGCTGGGTGCTGACCAAGGGCAAGCTGCCGACCGCCACCTGGATCGAGGTCGTCTCCACCGCGCACCGCGTCGGCATCCCGACCACCTCGACGATGATGTACGGCCACGTCGACCACCCGCGGCACTGGGTCGGCCACCTCCGCGTGCTCTCCCGCATCCAGGACGACTCTCTGAATTCTGGTGGAACCGGCTTCACCGAGTTCGTGCCGCTCCCGTTCGTGCACACCTCCGCGCCGATCTACCTCGCCGGCGTCGCCCGGCCGGGCCCGACACTGCGCGACAACCTCGCCGTCCACGCGATGGCGCGGATCATGCTGCACGGCCGGATCAGCAACATCCAGACGTCGTGGGTCAAGCTCGGCGTCGACGGCACCCGCGCGATGCTCCAGGCGGGCGCCAACGACGTCGGCGGCACGCTCATGGAGGAGACGATCTCCCGGATGGCCGGCTCCGAGCACGGCTCGGCCAAGACCGTCGCCGAGCTCGTCGAGATCGGCGCCGGCATCGGCCGCCCGGTCCGCGAGCGGACCACGACGTACGGCGTGCGCTGATCAGGCCTCGGGCGCGTTGCGCTCGGCGTCCTCGGTGACGACCTTCGGTCCCGACACGGCCGACCACTGCCAGTTCTGGATCTCCGGCAGGTCCTCGCCGTAGGTGCGGACGTACTGCTTGTGCCGGATCAGCTCGTTCTTGAAGTGCTCGCGCGCCACGCCGGACGTGGCCGCCAGCCGCGGCACCCGGTCGATGACGTCCATGGCCAGGTTGTAGCGGTCCATGTGGTTGAGCACGGTCATGTCGAACGGCGTGGTGGTGGTGCCCTCCTCCTTGTAGCCGCGCACGTGGATGTTGTCGTGGTTGGTGCGGCGGTAGGTCAGCCGGTGGATCAGCCACGGGTAGCCGTGGTAGGCGAAAATCACCGGGCGGTCCTTGGTGAACAGCGCGTCGAAGTCGGCGTCCGAGAGGCCGTGCGGGTGCTCGCTCTCCGGCTGCAGCCGCATCAGGTCGACGACGTTGACGAACCGGATCCGGATGTCGGGCAGGTGCTCGCGCAGGAGCTCCACAGCGGCGAGGCTCTCCATGGTCGGCACGTCGCCCGCGCAGCCGATCACGACGTCCGGGCCCTCGTCGACGTCGTTGGAGGCCCAGTCCCAGATGCCGATGCCCTTGGTGCAGTGGATGATCGCGTCCTCCATGGAGAGGTACTGGAGGGCGGGCTGCTTGCCCGCGACGATCACGTTGACGTAGTGCCTGCTGCGCAGGCAGTGGTCGGTCACCGACAGCAGGGTGTTGGCGTCCGGCGGCAGGTAGACGCGGACGACGTTCGCCTTCTTGTTGATGACGTGGTCGATGAAGCCCGGGTCCTGGTGGGAGAAGCCGTTGTGGTCCTGGCGCCACACGTGCGAGGTCAGCAGGTAGTTGAGCGAGGCGACGGGACGGCGCCACTCGATCCTGCGCGTGGTCTCCAGCCACTTGGCGTGCTGGTTGAACATCGAGTCGACCAGGTGGATGAACGCCTCGTAGCAGGAGAAGAGCCCGTGCCGGCCGGTGAGCAGGTAGCCCTCGAGCCAGCCCTGGCAGGTGTGCTCGGACAGGATCTCCATGATCCGACCGTCGGGCGCGAGGTGGTCGTCGTACTCCTCGATCCGCGCGTTCCAGGTGCGCGGGGTGACCTCCATGACGTCGCCGAGCCGGTTGGAGGAGTTCTCGTCCGGCGAGAACAGCCGGAAGTTGTGCATGTTGTCGGCCATCACGTCGCGCAGGAAGCCGCCCATCACCCGGGTCGACTCGACGGCGCCGGTGCCAGGCTCGTCGACGGTGACGGCGTACTCGCGGAAGTCGGGCATCCGCAGCGGCTTCAGCAGGAGGCCACCGTTGGCGTGCGCCGTCGCGCTCATCCGCAGCTCGCCCTCGGGGTGGAGGGCGGCGATGTCCTCGGCGGGGGCACCGGCCTTGTCGAACAGCGAGTCGGGGTCGTAGCTGCGCAGCCACTCCTCGAGCACCTTGCGGTGCTTCTTGTCGCTGCGCGCGTTGGCGAACGGCACCTGGTGCGAGCGCCAGTAGTCCTCGACCCGCTGGCCGTCCACCTCCTTGGGACCGGTCCAGCCCTTCGGGGAGCGCAGCACGATCATCGGCCACGGCCGCCGCGGCACCGCGCCGCTGCTCGCCCGTGCCTCGCCCTGGATGTCGGCGATGTCGTCGAGCGCCTGGGCCAGGGTGCCGGCGAAGTCGGCGTGCATCTGCCCCGGGTCCGAGCCGGCCACGACGTACGGCGTGTGCCCGTAGCCCCGCATCAGCGCGGTGAGCTCGTCCTCGTCGATGCGCGCCAGGACCGTCGGGTTGGCGATCTTGTAGCCGTTGAGGTGCAGGATCGGCAGCACCGCGCCGTCGCGGCGCGGGTCGACGAACTTCGTGCCGTGCCAGCTGGTCGCCAGCGGGCCGGTCTCCGCCTCGCCGTCGCCGACGACCGCCGCGACCACGAGGTCGGGGTTGTCGAACGCGGCGCCGTAGGCGTGCGAGAGCGCGTAGCCGAGCTCGCCACCCTCGTGGATCGACCCCGGGGTCTCGGGCGCCACGTGGCTCGGGATGCCGCCCGGGAAGGAGAACTGGGTGAACAGCCGGCGCATGCCGCGCTCGTCGAGGCTGATGTCGGGGTAGACCTCGGAGTAGGTGCCCTCCAGGTAGGCCGACGCGACCAGCCCCGGACCGCCGTGGCCCGGCCCGGTGATGAACACCATCTCCTGCTGCCGGGCCATGATCTGGCGGTTCAGGTGGGCGTAGAGGAAGTTCAACCCGGGCGTCGTGCCCCAGTGGCCGAGCAGCCGCGGCTTCACGTGCTCCTCCTGGAGCGACTCGCGGAGCAATGGGTTGCCCATCAGGTAGATCTGCCCGACGGAGAGGTAGTTGGCGGCGCGCCACCATCGGTCCAGGGTCGCGAACTCCTTGTCCATGGCCCCACGCTGCCGGGTCCCCCTGGTCAGCGCAATGGGTGGTTTCGGGTGAGTTCGGCGCTGGATGGGCACCGGAGCATGGAGACCCCGACCCGAAGGAGGACCGCAGGTGACCACCAGCCATGGCGACGGTGACCAGGAGATCTACGGCGACTACAGCGTCGACGACGAGGACCAGCCGTCCAACCTCGAGGACCTGGGCGACGGCGACGTCGACGACCCTCTGGACCGCGGCTACTCGCCGCCGGAGAAGTACTCCGCCGGCCAGGGGTACGGCAACACGCCCTGGGAGGAGGAGCACCGCGAGACGATCGACCAGCGGATCGAGCAGGAGGAGCCGGAGGCCGATCCCTACGACGAGGCGCTGAGCGCCGACGACGAGGAGCTCCTCGAGGACGGCGAGGTGGGCGACGCTCGCGCCGGCCGCCTGGTCGATCCCGACCAGGGCGGCGCCGAGGACGAGGAGAAGGACCTGGTCGGCGACGACGTCGGCATCGACGGGGCCGGCGCATCCGCCGAGGAGGCGGCCATGCACGTGGTCGAGGACTTCCCCGACGAGTGAGAAGTCACCCGAACGGGTAACCCCTGTAGGAGCGGGGGACACCGCAAGGGAGGAAGCACGCAGATGGATTTTGTGCTCTGGATCATCGCCGTCATTCTCGTGATCGCCGGGATCGTCACGATCTTCAGGGGTTCGATCCTCTGGGGCATCGTGCTCATCGTGGTCGGCCTGCTCGTCGGCCCGGCCGGCGTCAGCATCTTCACCTGATCAACCGCGCCGCGACCCGCAGGTCGGCGACGAGACCCTCGTACGCCGACCTGCGGTCGTTGGCGCGCAGCACCGCGGACGGGTGCGTCGTCGCGACCACCCAGGCCGGCGGCCGGGCGACCGGCATCGAGTCCGGCCAGTCGAGCGGCTACCCGCGGCTTTCCCCCACGCGGAAGGCCGCGCTGTACACCGCCTGACCCGCCGTGCCACCGAGCAGCACGACGCCGGTCGGACGGACCAGCCGCAGCCCATCACACCCTGGGTCGCGCCACGCCGCCGCTCCGGGTCGGTCCTCGGACATGCCCCGGCAATACCCGGCGCACCGGGCCGCATGACCTGGCCTGACTCGCCCGACGGGCAGTGCCGGCCTCTGCGTGAGTGACCGGCACCGCCGTCGATGAGCGTCAAGTACCCCCCGGGGGGGACCCCGACCCTCACCCCTTCGGGCGATTCTTCCGGAGCCCGGATTTTGAGAACACGTTCTAGTTCCGGGCTAGGGTGTGCCCGTGCGCTTCGCGATCAGCACCGCCTTCCAGCCGGTCGACCACCTCGTCCCGATCGCTCGTGCCGCGGACGAGCTCGGCTACGACGCGATCGCGGTGCCCGACCACGTGGTCGACCTCGAGGAGCTGGCGACGCCGTACCCCTACACGCCGGACGGCGCCCGGCGCTGGGACCACGACGCCGCGTGGCCGGACCCGTGGGTGCTCATCGGGGCCCTCGCCGCCGTGACGACGCGGCTCCGCTTCCTCACCTCGGTCTACGTGCCGGCGATCCGGAGCCCCTTCCAGGTCGCCAAGAGCGTCGGGACGGCGGCCGTGCTGTCCGGCAACCGGGTCAGCCTCGGCGTCGGGATCGGCTGGTGCCGGGAGGAGTTCGAGCTGCTCGGCCAGGACTTCACGACCCGCGGCCGGCGTACCGACGAGGCGCTGGCGCTGATGGCGGAGCTGTGGAAGCCCGGCTGGACGGAGTTCGAGGGCGAGTTCTACACCGCGCCCCGCCTGGTCATGGAGCCCACGCCGACCGAGCCGGTCCCGATCATCGTCGGCGGGCTCTCCGACGTCGCCTTCCGGCGGGCGGCGCGCCACGACGGCTGGGTCGGCGACCTCTACTCCATCGAGGAGGCGTCCGGCATCGCGGCCCGGCTGCGGGCGGCGCGAGCGGAGATCGGCGCCGAGGGCGACTTCGCGGTGATCACGGCGCTCAACGACGCGTTCCTGCCCGAGCACTTCCGGCGGGCCGAGGCCGGTGGCGTCACCGACTGCTGGACGATGCCGTGGGCCTACTACCACGGCCTGGACGCCACGCTGGAGGAGAAGATCGAGTCGATGGCGCGGTTCGCCGCCGACGTGATCGCGCCGCTGCGGTCCGAAATGGGGTGAACCGCCGGCGTCTCGGGTCGCCAGCGGTTCGTCCCGAACTCTAGCGGAGCGGCCGGACGATGACCCGGGATTCGCCGAGAATCCCGCAATCGGTCCAGATCACTCCCACTCGATGGTGCCCGGCGGCTTCGAGGTGATGTCGACGGTCACCCGGTTGACCTCGCGCACCTCGTTGGTGATCCGGGTCGAGATGCGCTCGAGGACGTCGTAGGGCACCCGGGCCCAGTCGGCGGTCATCGCGTCCTCGGACGTGACCGGGCGCAGCACGACGGGGTGCCCGTAGGTGCGGTGGTCGCCCTGGACGCCGACCGAGCGGACGTCGGCGAGCAGCACGACCGGGAACTGCCAGATGTCGCGGTCCAGGCCCGCGTGAGTCAGCTCCTCGCGGGCGATCGCGTCCGCCTCGCGCAGGATGTCGAGGCGCTCGCGGGTGACCTCGCCGATGATGCGGATGCCCAGGCCGGGGCCGGGGAAGGGATGACGCCAGACGATCTCGGCGGGCAGGCCGAGCTGCTCGCCGACCAGGCGCACCTCGTCCTTGAAGAGCGTGCGCAGCGGCTCGACGAGCTCGAACTCGAGGTCGTCGGGCAGCCCGCCGACGTTGTGGTGGGACTTGATGTTGGAGGTGCCGGCGCCGCCGCCGGACTCGACGACGTCGGGGTAGAGCGTGCCCTGGACCAGGAACGCGACCTTGTCGTCGACCTCGCCGAGGATCTCCGCCTCGGCCGCCTCGAACACCCGGATGAACTCGCGACCGATGATCTTGCGCTTCTGCTCGGGGTCGGTGACCCCGGCGAGCGCGTCGAGGAACTGCTTCTCGGCGTCGACGACCTTGAGGTCGACCCCGGTCGCCGCCACGAAGTCCCGCTCGACCTGCTCGGTCTCGCCCTTGCGCATCAGCCCGTGGTCGACGTACACGCACGTCAGCCGGTCGCCGATCGCGCGCTGCACGATCGCGGCCGCGACCGCGGAGTCGACGCCGCCGGAGAGGCCACAGATGGCCCGGCCCCGGTCGCCGATCTGCTCGCGGATCGACTCGATCTGCTCCTCGACGATGTTGACCATCGTCCAGGTCTGGCGGCAGTGCGCGATGTTGACCAGGAAGTGCTCGAGCACCTTCTGGCCGTGCTCGGTGTGCAGCACCTCGGGGTGCCACTGGACGCCGGCGAGGCCCCGCTCGACGTCCTCGAACGCGGCGACCGGGGTGACGGCGGTCGAGGCCAGCACGTCGAAGCCGGCCGGGGCGGCGGTGACGGAGTCGCCGTGCGACATCCACACCGTGTGCTGCGCGGGTACGTCGGCCAGCAGCGTGCCCTGGCTCCCGACGGTCACCGAGGTGCGGCCGTACTCCCGGGCGCCGGTGTGCGCGACCTCGCCGCCGAGGCCGCGCGCCATCAGCTGGAACCCGTAGCACATGCCGAAGACCGGCGTGCCCGTCGTGAAGATGCCCTGGTCGATGCTCGGCGCGCCCTCGTCGTACACCGACGACGGGCCACCGGAGAGGATGATCGCCTTCGGGTTGCGGGCGAGCATCTCGCTGACCGGCGTGGTGTGCGGCACGATCTCGGAGTAGACGCGCGCCTCCCGGACTCGGCGGGCGATCAGCTGCGCGTACTGCGCGCCGAAGTCGACCACCAGGACCAGATCGTGCTCACCAGCCAGCGTCATGGTGGAAGCCTATCCGCGCTCCCCGTCGCACCTGACCCCACGGTCGTCCGTCCGCCCGATTCACGACGCTCAGGTCAGGTACGACGGGCTCAGGACGCCCCGCGGCGCAGCCACACGACTCGTTCGTGCTCGGTGAGCGCACGACGGTGGGCGACCGTCGAGGTGTCCACCCACCAGTCGGGCCGCTCGAGCGTCCACGTCCGCTGCTGGCCGCTGCGCGTGCTCGCGCGCACGTAGGCCCGCCTCAGCCGGTGGGCGAACGCGGCGACGTCGCGCCGGTCGGGGGACATCATGGTCACCAGCTCCAGTCCGAGGTCCCGGCACAGCGCGTCGCGCTCGAGGTCGCGGCGGAACGCACCCTGCTCCAGGTGGACGACCCCGTCGTACTCGCCCACGACCCCGGTCACCGGGTCGACGAGGTCGGGCGTCAACAGGTGGCGACCACCGCGGTCGAAGAGCGGTGCGTTGCACAGCAGGCGGGCGAGCGGCCGCACCCTCCGCCACTCGAGCCGCATCGCGGTCTCCTGCGGCGACCAGACGTTCTCCTCCGCGGCCGCGGTCGCTTCGCGCAACCGGATGATGCCCGGCCGGCTGCCGAGCCGGACGGCGTACGTCGCCATCGACGCGCGATCGACGAGGTCCGCCTGAGCAGCCATCTCGATCACGGTCACGGCTGCGAGGAGCGATCGGGTCCGTCGGGCCTCGTGGCTCACCGCACGCTCCGGCACCGTGACCGGCAGTCCGTCGAGGTAGGTGACGTCCTCGTCGAAGAGCCAGTCCTCGGAGATCTCCACCCCCGGTCGGTCGCGGACCGAGTGCCGGTCGCCGATGGCCACCGGCACGGGCAGCGGGGTGCGCCCGTCCGGGCCGAGACCTGTGAACCATCGCGCGCCCGCCCACGCGAGCGCCGCCCAGCCGGTCGCCGCCGCCGTCGCTCCGCAGCCGGCGACGGCCTCGACGATCCGCTGCTCGAGAGCACGCGGGTCTGTGTCCGCGGGCACGTAGAGGTTCTTCGCCACCCGGCGCCAGTGCGGTCCGCGCGCCCGGCCGGGAGTGGGGCCGACCAGGCCGGCCGGGTCGACGGGCACCGGCGCCACCACCCCGGGGCGCACGATCGACAGCGACATCGCCCCAGGGTGCACCGGGCCGACGGATCGTGCTCCGGCCCCTCCACAGGCTCCGTCGTACCTGACCTCAGCGTCGCGGGGCGGCCGGTCGGACGACGCTCAGGTCAGGTGCGACGGGAAACACCAGCCACGCACCCTGTCAGGGCCCGGCCGGGGAGGGAGGGATGGCCGGGCCCTGACCGCCCATGCAACTGCAGGACAGCGCCTGGACTCGGGACCCGGTGGTGGGAGGGAGCGTGTTGACCGGGTCCGCTGGCTCAACGACAGGTGCAGAGGGGGGTCACGGGAGTTCCGGACATTTCTCGGACCGTGCGACGAGCGGTCAGCTGACGCCGACGATCGGCAGCCGCAGCGCCCCCGGCGCGTGGTCGGGCACCACCGGCGCGATGGGGCGGACCGGCTCGATCCGGCGGTACGGCGAGCCGAGGGCCGGCCGGGCGTCGGCCTCCCCCTTGTTGGGCCACAGCGCCATCGCACGCTCCGCCTGGGCGGTGATCGTCAGCGACGGGTTGACCCCGAGGTTCGCGGTGACGGCCGACCCGTCGGAGACGTGCAGGCCGGGGTGGCCGTAGACCCGCTGGTAGGGGTCGACGACGCCGGTCTCCGGCGAGTCCCCGATCGCGCAGCCGCCGATGAAGTGGGCGGTCAGCGGCTTGTTGAACGCGTCGCCGACCGCGCTGCCCGGGAAGCCGCCCATGATCTCGGCCATCGTGCGGATCGCCTGGTTGCCGGCCGGGATCCAGGTGGGGTTGGGCTCGCCGTGGCCCTGCTTGGAGCTGAGGTAGCGCCACTTCGTGCCCGGGATCCGCTTGGTGTACGTCGTGATCGAGTTGTCCAGGCTCTGCATCACCAGCGCGATCACCGTGCGCTCCGACCAGTGCTTCATGTCGTAGAGGTCGCGCACCGACCGGCGCTGCCGCCACATCTCCCGCAGCCAGGTGCGCCAGCGCGGCTCGTCGCCGTCGCCGTCGGTGAGCACCGACTGGAGCAGCGACATCAGGTTGCTGCCCGGGCCGTAGCGCACCGGCTCGATGTGGGTGTTGTCGTCCGGGTGGAAGCTCGACGTGATCGCGATGCCCTGGCTGTAGTCGACGGTGGCGTCGGGGGCGATCACGCCGCCGATCGACTCGGAGTTGGTGCGCGAGAGGTGGCCGATCCGGTCGGAGATCCCGGGCAGGTGGCCCTCGTCCTTCATCCGGTGCAGCAGACGCTGGGTGCCGAGCGCCGAGGCGGCGAACACGACCTGCTCCGCGCTGAGCACCCGCCGAGCCCGCCGCCCGGCGACCGTGGCCTTGGTGAACTTCACGTGCACGTCGTAGCCGCCGGCCGCCCGAGGCCGGACGCGGGTGACCGTCGTCAGCGGCAGCACCTTCGCGCCGTGCTGCTCGGCGAGGTAGAGGTAGTTCTTGACCAGCGTGTTCTTGGCGTTGTGGCGGCAGCCGGTCATGCAGGAGCCGCAGCCGATGCAGGTCCGACGCTCCGGGCCGGCGCCGCCGAAGAACGGGTCGTCGACCGTCTGGCCCATGCCCGCGCCCGGGCCGCCGAAGAAGACACCGACCGGCGTGGGGTGGAACGTGTCGGCCACGCCCATCTCGGTCGCGACCTTCTCCATCACGTCGTCGGACGGCGTGCGCAGCGGGTTCTCGACCACGCCGAGCATCCGCTTCGCCTGGTCGTAGTAGGGCGCCAGCTCGTCGCGCCAGTCGGTGATGCGGCTCCACTGCGGGTCGTCGTAGAACGGCGGCAGCGGCTCGTAGAGCGTGTTGGCGTAGACCAGCGACCCGCCGCCGACGCCCGCCCCGGACACGATCAGGCAGTCGCGGAGCGCGTCGATGCGCTGGATGCCGTAGCAGCCGACCTCGGGCCGGAAGAGGTACTTGGTGACGTCGAACGACGTCTCCGGCAGGTCCTCGTCCTCGAAGCGGGCACCGGCCTCGAGCACGCCGACGCGGTAGCCCTTCTCGGTCAGCCGGAGCGCGGCGACCGAGCCGCCGAACCCCGAGCCGATGACCAGGACGTCGAAGTCGTACGCCGACCCGCTCATGCGCGACCGAGCTTCTTCATCAGCCGGAGGTTGGCGTTCATGACCTTCGCGTAGGCCTCGTCGGACATGCCGAGCTGGGGGCCGAACCGGATCAGCCGCTGGGTCGCGACCGACTGGGTCTCGGTGTAGCGCAGCACGCCCTCGGCGCCCTGCCGCCGGCCGGTGCCGGACTCCCGCATCCCGCCCATCGGCGCGTCGAGGCTCGCGAACGTCGCGGCGAAGGCCTCGTTGATGTTGACCGTGCCCGCCTTGACATGCCGGGCGAGGAAGCGCGCCCGAGCGCCGTCCTGGCTGTAGATCGAGGCGTTGAGGCCGTACTCGCCGCCGTTGGCGCGGGCGATCGCGTCGGCCTCGTCGTGGAAGCGGTAGAGCGAGACGACCGGACCGAAGGTCTCGCGCCCGAAGCAGGTCATCTCCGGGCTCACGCCCTCGAGGATCGTCGGCTCGAAGAAGTAGGGCCCCAGGTCGGGGCGGGCGTGGCCGCCGGTGAGCACCCGTGCGCCCTTGGCGACCGCGTCGTCGACGTGAGCCGTGACGGTGTCGAGCTGCTGGCGCGAGATCAGCGGCCCCATGTCGTTGCCCCACTCGAGCGTCGAGCCGAGGGTGAGCGCCTCGGTGCGGGCGACGAACCGCTCCACGAACCGGTCGTAGACCTGGTCGGCGACGAAGATCCGCTCCATCGAGACGCACAGCTGGCCCGAGTTGGAGAACGACGCACGCACGGCGCCCTCCGCGGCCTTCTCGAGGTCGGCGTCGCGGAGCACGAGCAGCGGGTTCTTGCCACCGAGCTCGAGGGAGCAGCCGATCAGCCGGTCGGCACAGCCGCGGGCGATCAGCCGACCGGTCGCGGTGGAGCCGGTGAAGCAGACGTAGTCGGCGCGCTCGACGATCGCGCCGCCGATCTCGGCGCCGTCGCCGGCGACGACCTGCCACAGCTCCCGCGGGATGCCGGCCTGCTCGAGCAGCTCGGCGCCGAGCAGGGCGGACAGCACGGTCTGGGCGTCGGGCTTCGCGACCACCGCGTTGCCGGCCGCGATCGCGGCGATCCCGTCGATGAGCGCGAGGTCGAAGGGGTAGTTCCAGGGCGAGATGATCCCGACCACGCCCTTGGGCACCCGGTTGACCTCGACGCGGGTCAGGACGGGCACGACCCCGGGCCGCCGCGTGGTCGCGAGGTGGCGAGCCGCCGTGCGTCCGTAGTAGCGCGCCGTGAGCGCGACGTGCAGCGGCTCGTCGAACGCGTGCTTGCGGGCCTTGCCGGTCTCCCACTGGATCAGGTCGATGATCTCGTCCTGCCGGTCGAGCACCAGGTCGTGCAGCCGGAGCAGCGCCCGCTGCCGGGCCTCGACGGGCGTGCGCGCCCAGCCGATCTGCGCGCGGCGGGCCCGCGCGAACGCCTCGACCACGTCGGCCGGCGTCGACTGGGGCACGTGCGCGAGCGGCGCGTCGTTGAGCGGCGAGCGCACCTCGGCGGTCGTGCCGCCCGTGGCCACCAGCCGCTCGGTGAGCGCTGCGACGTACTCGGGCTCCAGCGCGTACGACGCGCGCGGGTCGTGCTCCGGGTCGCGCGGTCCCTCGACGACCGGGCCGCCCGCTGAGGCGGGGTTCTGGGCGTTCATGGTGCCGAGGGTATGTGACCCGCGTCTCGCTCACTACCCCGGAGTAGCAAACTGTGGTGTTTTACACAGCGGCGCCAGTTGTCAACTACGCGAACAGCCCCGGGTTGGTGGCGACCGGCCGGGCGAGCGCGGGCCGGACCGCGCGGTAGGCCGCGACCATCGGGGCGATCTCGTGGGGCTCGGCGCCGTGCAGGATCACCGAGTGGCAGCCGAGCTCGAGCTCGCGGACGATCGTCGCGGCGGCGTCCTCGGGGCGACCTCGGGCCGACGCGGCCAGCCACTCCTCGGGCACCAGGTCGGCGAGCCGGAGCAGCGTCTCGGTGTCGGCCGAGGCGTCGATCGCGCCGGCCGCCGCCGCGGTGGTGAAGACCTCGGACGTCCGCAGCCGCTCCCAGACCGCCGGGTCCCAGCCGTTGACCGAGACGAGCGTGTCGCCGTAGGCCTGGAAGTAGGTGACGAGCCGCCCCACGCCCCGACGCAGCCGGTCCTCCTCCGAGATCCCGTCGGGGACAGCGGCGAGGCACGACCAGATGCGGACGGCGTCCGGGTCGCGGCCGGCGCGCTCGGCGCCCCGGCGTACGGCCTCGATCGAGCTCTGCGTCGCCTGCTCGGAGAAGAACGTGTGCATGACGACGAAGTCGCAGAGCTCGCCGGCGAGCGCCATCGTGCGGGGGCCGACCGCGACGAGCCCGAGCGGTGGCCCCTCCCCCAGCCCGCTGCGGTTGTGCAGCACCGGCCACGTGCCCGCCGGCCCGTCGTGGTCGAGCACGAACCCGTCGGTCCACAGCTGGCGCAGGAGGCCGATGAAGTCGCGCAGCACGGCCTCGGTCACGAGCGGCTGGCCGATCGCCCTCCAGTGCTCGGCCGCGCCGCGCCCGAACGACATCGCGAACCGGCCCTCGGTGATCGCGTGCAGCGTCGACCCCATCGTCGCCGTGATGATCGGGTGCCGCATGTGGTGGTTGATCGCGGCCGTCGCGATCCCCAGCGAGGGAGCCCGTCCGGCGATGGCGCCGGCGAGCACGCCCGCCTCCTTGACCGTGAAGCGCTCGCTGATCATCGCCGAGCCCAGGCCGAGCGCCTCCGCGTCGGTCGCCTCGGGGAACACCCGGCGGGCGTCCGCGGGGTGGTGCGTGACGGCGTAGTAGGCGAGCTCGTCGAGCTGCCCCGTCGTCAGCGCCGTCACGGCTTGTAGATCGACTTCAGCTCCGTGTAGTGGCTGAGGCCCTCGGGCCCGAACTCGCGGCCGACACCCGAGGACTTGTAGCCGCCGAACGGCGCGGCGAAGTCCATCGTGTAGGTGTTCACGCCGTAGGTCCCGGTGCGGACCTGGCGGGCGACGTCGAGGCCGGCCTCCACGTCAGCGGTCCACACCGTGCCGGCGAGGCCGTACTCGGAGTCGTTGGCGATCCGCACCGCGTCGGCGACGTCGTCGAACGGGATGACGGAGAGCACCGGCCCGAAGATCTCCTCCTGGGCGATCCGCATCCGGTTGTCGACGTCGGCGAAGACCGTCGGGCGGACGTACCAGCCCGACGACAGGCCGTCGGGCATCCCGTTGCCGCCGACGACGACGCGGGCGCCCTCCTCCTGGCCGAGCGCGATGTACTTCTCGACGCGCTCCTGCTGGCGCTGGGCGACCATCGGGCCGATCTCGGTGGCCGGGTCGAGCGGGTCGCCAACGGCCATGCCGGAGACGGTCTCGGCGAGCGCGTCGACCACGGCGGCGTAGTTGGCGCGCGACGCCAGGATCCGGGTCTGCGCAACGCAGGCCTGGCCGGAGTTCATCAGCGCGGTGAACTTCAGGCCCTCCATCGTCGCGGCCAGGTCGGCGTCGTCGAGCACGATCGCCGCGGACTTGCCGCCGAGCTCGAGCGAGACCCGCTTGAGCTGCTCGCCGCAGACCGCGGCGATCTTGCGGCCCGCGGCGGTCGAGCCGGTGAACGCGACCTTGTCGACGCCCGGGTGGGCGACCAGGTGCGCGCCGGCCTCGCGGCCCGCGGCCACGATGTTGACGACACCGGCCGGTACGCCGGCCTCCTGGAGCATCTCGGCCATCAGGTAGGTGTCGAGCGGGGTCTCGGGCGCGGGCTTGACGACGATCGTGCAGCCGGCCAGGAGGGCCGGGACGAGCTTGGACATGATCGTGAACTGCGGGACGTTCCACGGCGGGATCGCCGCGACGACGCCGACCGGCTCGCGGCGGACGATGACCTCGCCGAGCGAACCGGCGCGCGTCTCCTCCCACGGGTAGGCCCGGGCGATGCCGAGGAAGGCCTCGATCTGCATCCACGGCGCCGGGGCCTGGGCGAGGTTGGAGAACGACAGCGGCGCGCCCATCTCGGTGGAGATCAGCTCGGCCATCTCGCCGAGCTTGCCGGCGTACAGGTTCGAGAAGTTCTGGACCACCTCGATCCGCTCCTCCGGCGACATCCGCGGCCACGGGCCGGAGTCGAAGGCGCGGCGGGCCGCGGCGACCGCGGCGTCGATGTCGGCGTTGCTGCCCTCGGGCACGGTCGCGATGACCTGCTCGGAGTGCGGGGACACGACCTGGATGGTGTCGCCGGTCGCGGGGGCGGCCCAGTCGCCGTCGATGAAGAACGTGGTCTGGTCGAGGCTCATCGGATCTCCTGTTGGGGTTACGGGGCGACGCTGAAGAAGTCGGTGAAGCCGGACGGGTCGTGCCGGCCGATGCAGAAGTGCTCGAAGAGGCCCCAGCCCTCCTCGCTGTCGATCGTGGCGCGACCGACGTGGTCGACGCAGCCGAACATGAAGCGGCCCTGCACCGCGGCGTCGGCCATGTCGTAGGTGACCCGCTCGGCGAACTTCTCGCCCTTCCACGTGCCGTGGATCCAGTCGGGGTCGCCGCCGTACCCGCCACCGACGTGCAGCGGGACGGCGAGACGCGACTCGACCTCGAGCACGAGCGGGGTGCCGTCGGGCGTCGTGCAGCGGATGGTCGCACCGGTGGGCGTGCGGCCGCCCGGTGCGTAGTGGATCGTGACGAGCGGCCAGCCGAGCTGCTCGACGCGGCCGTCCTTCCACACGCGCGTGCAGTCGTTGAGGGTGCGGTGACCGTCGGGGCTCTCCTGGATGATCAGGACGACGGCGTACTCCTCGAACTGCATGGGGACGTAGAGCCACCACATCCCCTCGAACGGCGGGTTCGCGGGTGCTCCGGGGGGCTCCGCCTCCCCCACAGGGCGGATCCCCCAGGAGCGGTCCCGGCTCCCGAGCCAGAGGCTCGGGTCGACGGCGATCTCCTCGCCGTCGACGACGATGGTGCCGCGCCACGCCCCGAGCTGCGCGAAGCGCTGCGCGTCGAGGGTGACGCGGCTGCCCGAGCGCAGCACGTGCGGCATCTCCTGGACGACGTCGCAGGTGCCGTCCCAGGTGAGGTCGGCCGCGATGCCGTCGGTCTCCTCGAGCACGACCCGGACCCTCTTGAGCGGGTCCGGCACCTCGACGCGGAAGCTGCCGACGTGCGGGTTCATCCGGTCCTGGTCCATCAGGTCGGAGAGGTGCACGGCGGTCTGCTTGCCGTCGCGGGCCACCAGGAAGAAGGCGTCCTTGGTGCCGAGGTTCGGGTAGTAGCCCATCCCGAAGATCGCGAAGATCTCACCGCTGCGGTCGTGGGCGTTGAAGTACCAGCGGTCGTAGAAGTTGCGGTCGCTGCTGTTGGCGTAGGCCAGCGGCAGCGGCGCTTGGTGCAGCGGAAACTCGTCGAGCGGCGTGATGTCGTTGGGCATCAGGCGCCGACCTCCTCGAGCAGGCGCTCGATCAGCGGCTTGCAGTGGAAGAGGGTCTCGATGTCGTCGGGCCGCTCGATCTCCCCGAAGTGGATCTGCCGGGCGCCGGTGCGCATGAAGACGATGCACCACTGCACGCCGTTGTAGACGTGGTACCACTGCAGGTCGCCGAGCGTGACGCCCGAGACCCGCTCGTACTCCGCCTTGAGGTCGTCCTCGTGCATGAAGTGCGGCATGCCCGGCATCCCCATGACCTCGGTGATCGACTCGAAGACGCTGTGCGCGAAGGCCATCCACGAGACGTCGAGCTCGCGAGGGCCGATCGCGGCCATCTCCCAGTCGAGGACGGCGACCGGCTCGAAGTCGCGGTACATCATGTTGCCGATCCGCGCGTCGCCCCAGCACAGCACGGCCTCGTCGGTGCTCGGGATGTGGGCGTGCAGCCAGGCCAGCGCCCGCTCGACGAGCGGCGACCGGCCGCTGTCCGGCACGGCGAACTCGTACCACTCCTGCACCCGGGCAAGGTTGCGCGCCAGCAGGGTCTCGCCCTCGTGGCCGTGGCGGGCCGGGTCGAGGAAGTCGAAGGTGGTGGCGGCGTCCGGGATCGCGTGGAGGTCGGCGAGCACGCGCGCCGAGGCGTCCTGCAGCCGCCGCTGGTCCTCGGGCGCGGCGTCGAAGAGCCAGTTGTCGCCGAAGTTGTAGGGCAGCACGTCCTGCGGGACCACGCCGTCGATGCGGTCCATGAGGAAGAACGGCGTGCCGAGCACCTCGCCGGTCGGCTCCATCCAGCGCACGGCCGGCACGGGTACGGCGGTCCGCTCGGCGACGATCCGCATGGCGTCGTACTGGTCCTGGAGCTCGTAGTGCGCGAACACCGGCAGGTCGTGGGCCGCCGGCGCCACGCGCGCGACGTACTCGCCGTGCCGGGCCTCGCCGTCCTCGGTCCAGTCGACGTCGAGGATCAGCGTCTCCGAGGACATGCCGTTGGCGTCGACCCCGCTGTGCAGCGTGACCGCCGGGTCCGAGCCGGGTGGCAGCACCGTGGCCAGCCAGTCGGCGAGCACCCCCGGGAGCGTGGACGCGTCCCGGCTCGAGCGCTGCATCTTCATGTCTGCGGGCGGCGGCGCCTGCGTCACGATCCCTCCCCACTGCGTGTGACTCAGGTCTCACACGCGCTGCCGCCCAGCATCGGTGGAACGTGTTCTAGTTGTCAACGGGGTGCCCGGGCGGACGGTTGAATCGAGAGTTGTGCCGTTCGAGTCGAGTCTTTCGGTCCCGGGCCGGCACGAACTCTCGACTCACGTGGCCAGAACTCTCGACTCGACCGTCAGAGGTCTCGACTCAACGGGTCAGACGACGTCGCCCACGACCACGCGGGCCTCGTCGGCCTCCTCGTCGGTGGGCTTGGCCTGCGACCGCCGCTCGGCCTCGACGCGCCGCCGGTAGTGGTCGACCTCCTCGGCGGTGCGGGCGTCGTCCCAGCCGAGCTCGGCCGCCATGAGTGCGGCGGCCGCGGGGGCTGCGGCCACGCCGCGGTCGAACGTCTCGATCGAGATGCGGGTCCGCCGGGTGAGCACGTCGTCGAGGTGGCGGGCGGCCTCGTGCGTGACCGCGTAGACGACCTCGGCCGCGAGGTAGTCCTCGGTGCCCGTGAGTGGCTCGCCGAGGGACGGCCGCTCGGCGACCAGGGCGAGCACCTCGTCGACCATGCCGCCGTAGCGGCCGAGCAGGTGGTCGATGCGGGCGACGTGCAGGCCGCTGCGCCGGGCCAGCAGCACCCGCTGGTTCTGCCGGGTCTCCCAGTCGGAGGCGCCGACCAGCGGGACCCGGTGGGTGATCGAGCCGCGGACGGCGAGGTTGAGCGACGACTTGAGGGAGTGGGCAGCGGCGTCGACGGCGTCGCGCCCCATCACGCGGTACGTCGTGAGCTTGCCGCCGGCGATCATCACCAGGCCGGGCACCGGGGTGACGACCGTGTGCTCGCGGGAGATGCGGGAGGTCGGCTCGGACTCGCCGGACAGCAGCGGCCGCAGCCCGGCGTACACGCCCTCGACGTCGTCGTGGTCGAGCGGCTCGCGCAGGATGGCGTTGACGTGGCCGAGGACGTAGTCGATGTCCGCCTTGGACGCCGCCGGGTGCGCCTTGTCGAGGTCCCAGGCGGTGTCGGTGGTGCCGATGATCCAGTGCCGGCCCCACGGGATCACGAACAGCACCGACTTCTCGGTGCGCACGATGAAGCCCGCCTCGGACCGGATCCGGTCCCGCGGCACGACGAGGTGGATGCCCTTGGACGCCTGCACGTGCAGCGAGCCGCGGCCGCCGACGAGCTCCTGGATCTCGTCGGTCCACACGCCCGCGGCGTTGATGACCACCCGCGCCCGCACCTCGAGGTCGCGACCGTGCTCGAGGTCGCGCGCGCGGACGCCGACGACCCGCTCGCCCTCGCGCAGGAAGCCGGTCACCTTGACCCGCGTCGCGACGTGCGCGCCGTGCGCGGCGGCGGTGCGGGCGATCGTCACGACGAGCCGGGCGTCGTCGACCTGGCAGTCGTAGTACTTGATCGCGCCGGCGATCGACGTGGCGTCGAAGTCGGGCGCGATCCGCTTGACGCCGCGGCGCGACAGGTGCCGGTGGCGCGGGACCCCCATCTCGCTCTTGCCCAGCGCCGCCATCGCGTCATAGAGCGCGAGTCCGGCGCCGACGTACGGCCGCTCCCAGCCGCGGTGGGTCAGCGGGTAGAGGAAGGGCACCGGCCGGACGAGGTGCGGGGCAAGGCGGGTGAGGAGCAGCCCGCGCTCCTGGAGCGCCTCGCGCACCAGCCCGAAGTCGAGCAGCTCCAGGTAGCGCAGCCCGCCGTGGACGAGCTTGCTGCTGCGGCTGGACGTGCCGCTGGCCAGGTCGCGCTGCTCGAGCAGCCCGGTGCTCAGCCCGCGGGTGACCGCGTCCAGCGCGGCGCCGACGCCGACGATGCCGCCGCCGACCACGAGCACGTCGAGCTCCGGCTGGCCGGCGACGCCCTCCATCGCCGCGAGCGCGGCGTCGCGAGCCTCCGGGCCGAGCGCGCTGGGCTGCGTCATGCCGTCAGTCTCGCAAACGGACCCGAACGCCCAGGGACGAGCGGTGGTCGGCGACCATCGTGTGCCGCCTCCGGGTCGCGTCGACGACGGCGGTGTCGATCTCCGCGACCGCCAGCCCCTCCTCGGCTCCGAGCCGGGCCAAGGGGCGGCCCTCCGGGTCGTAGACGGCAGAGCCGCCGATGAACTCGTAGGCGCCGCACCGGCCGGTCAGCCCGGAGAGCACGACGTACATGCCGTTCTCGACGGCCCGTGCCGCGTAGTAGAGGTCGCGGCGGTGCGCGCCGCCGGGGAAGTACGCCGCCGAGCTGAGGTAGCCGACCGCCCCGTCGAGCGCCGCGGCCTGGGCGTGCTCGGGGAAGCAGCCGTCGTAGCAGATCGACAGGCCCAGCTCGAGGCCGTCGACGGCGATCGAGGTGCCGTGGTCGCCCACGGTGAAGACGTCCTTCTCGAGGCCGTCGAGGTGCTGCTTGTCGTACGGCGCGGTCGTGTCGCCGTCCGGTCGCACCACGACCTGCGACAGCCGCCGGTCCGCCCCGCGGCGCAGCGCCGTGCCGGCCACGACCGTGACGTCGCCCGCGGTCGCGGCCGCGCGCAGCGGGTCGAGTGCCGGGCCGGCCAGGTCGGCCGGTTCGGGCAGCGGGCCGTCGAACGCGGCCGCGTCGTACCCGGTCAGGAAGGCCTCGGGCAGCACGAGCAGCCGCGCGCCCTCGGCCGCGGCCCGCTCGGTCAGCCGGGTGGCCGACGCGACGTTGGCGAGGAGGTCCCCCGAGACGGCGGCCGCCTGGCCGGCCGCGACCCGCAGCGTGCTCACGCCTGCGGCACCGGTGCGACCGCGGCCGCGACGGCCTCGGAGAGACCGCGCGCGGCGAGCTGGTCGGCCCGCTCGTTGCCCTCGTCGCCGTTGTGGCCCTTGACCCAGTGCCACTCGACCTGGTGCCGCGCGCAGGCCTCCTCGAGGCGCTGCCACAGGTCGGCGTTCTTGACCGGCTGCTTGGCGCTGGTCAGCCAGCCGTTCCTCTTCCAGCCGTTGATCCAGGAGGTGATGCCGTTGCGCACGTAGGTGCTGTCGGTCCACAGGTGCACGACCGAGGGCCGGTTCAGGGTCTCCAGCGCCTCGATCGGCGCGGTGAGCTCCATCCGGTTGTTGGTCGTGGGCTCGGCCGTGCCGCCGCAGAGCTCGCGCTCGTGGACGCCGTACCGGAGCAGCGCGCCCCAGCCGCCCGGACCGGGGTTCGGGACGCAGGCGCCGTCGGTGTGGATCGTGACCGACTCGGCGGCAGGGACGTCCGTCACTCGACGACGACCTCGACCCGCTGGAACTCCTTGACCTCGGTGTAGCCGGTCGTCGCCATCGAGCGCTTGAGCGCGCCGACGAGGTTCATCGTGCCGTCGGCGACCCGCGAGGGCCCGAAGAGGATCTCCTCGAGCGTGCCCACGGTCTCGAACTGCACCCGCTGGCCGCGCGGCAGGTCGTGGTGGTGCGCCTCGGTGCCCCAGTGGAAGCCGCGGCCCGGCGCGTCGGTGGCGCGCGCCAGCGGCGAGCCGACCATCACGGCGTCGGCGCCGCAGGCGATCGCCTTGGCGATGTCGCCGGACTTGCCGATGGAGCCGTCGGCGATGACGTGCACGTAGCGGCCGCCGGACTCGTCCAGGTAGTCGCGGCGGGCGGCGGCGACGTCGGCGACCGCCGAGGCCATCGGCACGGCGACGCCGAGCACGGTGCGGGTCGTGTGCGCCGCGCCGCCCCCGAAGCCGACCAGGACGCCCGCGGCGCCGGTGCGCATCAGGTGCAGCGCGGCCTGGTGGGTCGCGCAGCCGCCCACGATCACCGGCACGTCGAGCTCGTAGATGAACTCCTTGAGGTTGAGCGGCTCGGCCTGCGAGGACACGTGCTCCGCGGACACCGTGGTGCCGCGGATGACGAACATGTCGACGCCGGCGTCGACGACCGCCTTGGCGAAGTCCTTGGTGCGCGCGGGCGACAGGGAGCCGGCCACGGTCACGCCGGCCTCGCGCACCTGGCGCACCCGCTCGGTGATCAGCTCGGCCTTGATCGGCTCGCGGTAGATGTCCTGGAGGCGGCGGGTCGCGTCTGCGCCCTGGAGACCCGCGACCTCCTCGAGCAGCGGGTCCGGGTCCTCGTAGCGGGTCCAGAGCCCCTCGAGGTTGAGCACGCCCAGACCGCCGAAGCGGCCGAGCGCGATCGCGTTCGCCGGCGACATCACCGAGTCCATGGGCGCGGCGAGCAGCGGGATCTCGAAGCGGTAGGCGTCGATCTGCCAGGCCGTGCTGACCTCCTCCGGGTCGCGGGTGCGCCGCGAGGGCACGATCGCGATGTCGTCGAAGGAGTACGCCCGGCGGGCGCGCTTCGCGCGGCCGATCTCGATGTCGCTCACCGGCCCAGACTATCCAGTGGGGCGGGGCAACCATCGGGGGTGGCCAGGCGGTCGGGCAAGGTATGGAGACCTTGACCGGCGCAGCGGGCCCGGCCATCTCGGGAGGCGACGTGACAGCGGGGGCGGACTTCGACGAGTTCGTCGCCGCGCGCTCGTCGCGGCTGCTGCGCACGGCGTACCTCCTGACCCACGACCACGCGCTCGCCGAGGACCTGCTGCAGACGGCGCTGACGAAGGCCTGGTTCGCCTGGTCGCGGATCCAGGGCGACCCGGAGCCCTACGTCCGCACGATCCTCGTCAACACGTTCTCCTCGTGGTGGCGCCGCAAGTGGAACGGCGAGCACGCGCACGCCGAGCCACCCGAGCCCGAGCCGGTCGACGGACCCAGGTCCGACGAGCGGCAGGACCTCTGGTCCGCGATGGCCCGCCTGCCGCGCCGGCAGCGCGCGGTCGTCGTGCTGCGCTACGTCGAGGACCTCAGCGAGGCCGAGACGGCCCAGATGCTCGGCGTCTCCGTCGGGACCGTGAAGAGCCAGGCCAGCAAGGCACTCGCGAAGCTGCGGATCGACCCCGCGCTCGTCACCGAGGAGGACCACCGATGAACACCCTCGACGACCTGCGCGACACCCTCGAGCGGCACGCCGACATCCTGCACGACACCGAGCGCTACGTCCGTCCGGTGGCCGTGCGCGCCCGGATCCGCGCCGTACGCCGCCGCCGCGCGGCCGCCGTCGCCGTGGCCGCCGTCCTCGTGCTCGTCGGCGGCGTCGCCGCCGCGTCCGTGCTGCGCTCCCCCGGCACGCCCCAGCCGGCGTCGGTGCTCGGGGTCGACGTCCCTGCGACGATCGACGTGCTCGGCTTCCCCTACACGTTCGAGGAGACCGAGGAGCTCGGCGAGGGCGAGCGTCACCAGCTCGACGAGCTCGACGGCGAGCGCGCGATCACGCTGGTCGGCAGCGACCTGGGTGACGGTTCGGCGACACTGCTCAGCGACGGCGAGCCCGTCGCGCGGGTGCGCACCGGCGAGGCATCGGCCGCACCCCTGCCCGTCGGCGGGACCGATCCAGTGCTCGAGGTGCGCTACGACGGCACGCCCGCCGGGGCGCGGGCCGGCGTCGCGATCTACGAGGCGACCGGCGAGCTGGCCGCCGGCGTGAGCAACGGCTCCGTCGTCTTCCGCGACACCTACGCCGGCCGGCCCCTCCTGGGGGCCGCGTTCTCCGCGCCCGGCGAGTCCAGCGTCGAGTTCGACGCCGACGGCGGCCCCACGATGCGGTTCGTCGTCTACTGCGACGGCCCGAGCGACCTGTGGGTCAACCTCGACATCGACGGCGAGCCGGGGATGGCGGGCACCTGCGGGGCCGACGGCACGGCCGACCTGGCGGCCGGCAGCTCGGCCACGCTCGACGGTCTCGGCGCCGGGAAGCACGTCGTGCGGGTCTTCGTCAGCCACGAGAGGGACGGCGCTCCTGCGGACGTCGACGAGGTGACCGTCGGTGCGGGCGTCTACGTCGCGGGCGACTCCCTCGAGTACGCGGGCCGGACCTGGCTCTCCGACGCCGCGGACACCTCACCGCTGACGCTCGAGCTGGCATCGGAGGACCTGCTGCTGGGGGCGTCGGGCAGCGGCGACCTCCGACTGACCTGGCGAGGCGAGCTCGACGAAGGCGGCTCGGACGGCACGATCGGTCAGTCCTCGGAGGGCAGCCTGGTGGCGGGGGTGCTGCTGGCCGGCGACACCTACCAGATCAGGGCCACCGGACGCGGCGCCAGGATCCTGACCTACCGCCCCGAGTAGTTCGGCGCCTCGACGGTCATCTGCACGCCGTGCGGGTGGCTCTCCTGGAGCGAGGCCTGGGTGATCCGGACGAACCGGCCCTTGTCCTGCAGCTCCGCCACGGTGCGCGCGCCGACGTAGAACATCGACTGGTTGAGGCCGCCGATCAGCTGGTGGGCGACGGCGGCCAGGGGGCCGCGGTAGGCGACCTGGCCCTCGATGCCCTCGGGGACGATCTTGTCGTCGCTGCTGACCTCGGCCTGGAAGTAGCGGTCCTTGGAGTAGGACTTCTTGCCGCGGCTCGACATCGCGCCCAGCGAGCCCATGCCGCGGTAGGACTTGAACTGCTTGCCGTTGACGAAGACCAGCTCGCCCGGCGACTCCTCGCAGCCGGCGAGCAGCGAGCCGACCATCACGGTGTCGGCGCCCGCGACGATCGCCTTGGCGATCTCGCCCGAGTGCTTGAGGCCGCCGTCGGCGATGACCGGGACGCCGGCGGCCTTGCACGCCAGCGACGCCTCGTAGACCGCGGTCACCTGCGGGACGCCGACCCCGGTCACGACGCGGGTGGTGCAGATCGAGCCCGGGCCGACGCCGACCTTGACCGCGTCAGCGCCCGCGTCGACGAACGCCTGCGCGCCCTCCTTGGTCGCGACGTTGCCGCCCACGACCTGCACGTGCTTGGTCGCCGGGTCGGTCTTGAGCCGCTGGACCATGTCGAGCAGCATCCGGACGTTGCCGTGGGCGGTGTCGGCGACGAGCACGTCGACGCCTGCCTCGATCAGCGTGGTGGCGCGCTGCCACGCGTCGCCGAAGTAGCCGATCGCCGCGCCGACCATGAGGCGGCCGGCGTCGTCGTAGGACGCGTTGGGGAACTGCTCGCCCTTGACGAAGTCCTTGACGGTGATGAGGCCGGTGAGGTGGCCCTGGTCGTCGACCAGCGGGAGCCGCTCGCGCTTGTGCTTGCGCAGCAGCACGGTGGCGTCGTCGCGGCTGATGTCGGGGGTGCCCGTGATGAGCGGCATCGGCGTCATCACCTCGTCGACCTTGGTGGTCGCCCACTCCGCCACCGGCGTGAAGCGCAGGTCGCGGTTGGTGATCATGCCGAGCAGGCGGTTCTGGGCGTCGACGACCGGGAAGCCCGACACGCGGTACTCGCCCGCGAGCTGGTCGAGCTCCTCGAGCGTCGCGTCGGGGCCGATCGTGATCGGGTTGGAGATGATGCCGGTCTGGGTCCGCTTCACCAGGTCGACCTGGTAGGCCTGGTCCTCGATCGAGAGGTTGCGGTGCAGCACGCCCAGGCCGCCCTGGCGGGCCATCGCGATCGCCATCCGCGACTCGGTCACGGTGTCCATCGCGGCGCTGACCAGCGGCACGTTGAGGGTGATCTCGCGGGTCAGGCGGGTGCGCATGTCGATGTCCGCCGGCGCGAGGTCGGAGTGACCCGGCAGCAGGAGGACGTCGTCGTAGGTCAGGCCAAGGGTGGCGAACTTCTCGGGAACCTCCACTCCCCCAGCCTACCGAGAGACGCCCGTCACGCCCGCAGCGGCTTCAGGTCGCGTACGCCGATCCGCACGGTCAGCGTGTCGCCGGCCATCCGGATCCGCCCGCGGAGCCCGGCGGCCATCACCATCGGGAGCACCGCCTGGTTGTCCGAGCGGGTCGTGAGCACGATCTCCTCGACCCCAAGGGCGCTCGCCAGCCGGGCCCCGTCGACCAGCAGCCGGGTGCCGATGCCGCGCCGCTGCCACGCCGGGTCCACCCGGAGGGTGACGACCCCGTCGGTGCCGACCGCCGTCATCCCGACGACCTCGCCGTCGACGAGTGCGGACACGGTGCGCTCGGCGACGGCGTACTCGGGTGCCTTGCCGCCCCCGACCAGCCTGCTGGAGGGCGGGACGTGCTCGCGTGCCAGCACGTCGGAGACCAGGTCGGCGAGCGCCGCCCCGCGCGCGTGCTCGGTCGCCGTGAACGGCGCGGCGCGGCTGACCTGCACCTGGACGTCGCCGACGACCAGGCCCATGACGTCGTGGTCGCCGGACGCGCCGGCCTCGGCGTCGAAGAGCCGGGCCGCGACCTCCGGGAACGACGCCGGGCTGGCCAGCACCGACCTGGCCGCCTGCACGTAGCGGGTCGGCTGGTCGGTCAGCGCCGCCTCGGTGCACGGCGCCGCGCTCACCGAGTGGCCACCGGAGCGGTCGAGCAGCTCCGAGATCTCGGCGATGCCCCAGCCGTCCGGCGTGCTGAGCACCAGCTCGTCGGTCACGGCCGCGACCCCCGGGAAGATCTGGAAGCCCAGGATGTTGACGCCGGCCTCCCCACACGCGGCCGCCAGCGAGGCGAGCGCGCCGGGGCGGTCGGGCAGCGTCGTACGAACCCTCCACAACATGGCGCCAGCCTGGACCGGCGACGTTGCGCGTTTGGGTCGGACCTGTTTCGGGCGGTTTACGTTCTGCGCCGGGCCTCCGGCGCGGGGGCCAGATCAGGGTCACAGCCCGTTCTTCTCAGGTTCTCGGCGATCCGCCGACCTTAGGCACACGGGGGTCGACACTCCGCCCCGCCGCTCACGACCCGTGCACCGCACAAGGAACCTCGATGAAGAGACTGCTCACCGCCGGTGCGGTGCTGGCCGCCATGGCCTTCCTGCTCATCCTCAACGGCGACAGGCTCGGCCTCGACCTGTCGCTCTACGGCCTGTTCGGCCTCGCCACCGGCGCCGTGCTGGCCTCCATGACCGGCGGCACCGCCAGCACCCGGGCGCTGGGCTTCGTGCTCGGCTTCGTCGTCGCCTGGGCCGCGTACGCGGTGCGCGCCGGCGCGCTGCCCGACGCCGCCTCCGGGCACGCCGTCGCCGCGACGGTCGCCCTGCTGATCCTGACCGTCGTCGCCGCGGCCCTCCGCTCCCGGGCGCTGTTCGCGAGCTCCCTGCTCGGCGTCGTCGCCCTGGTCGGCGCCTACGAGAAGACCTTCAGCCTGTCCCCGGACCAGTTCCTCAACCAGTCCCCGACCGCCGCGACGACCGTGCTGCTCGCCGCCGGCCTCGGCTTCCTGGGCGCGATCATCGCCGCCCAGATCGCGAGCACGTTCGGGACCGACGACCTCATCACCGACGCCCACGAGATCGAAGCGTGAACGCCATGACGAACCCGACCCAGACCCCCGCGGGTCGCCCCGCTCCCCTGCCCCGCAAGACGGCGGCCGCCGTCGCAGCCGGCACCCTGACCGTCGTGCTGGGGGCTGCCGGGCTGGCGGCCGCCGACGGCGCCGAGCCGTCCGGCTCGAGCAAGGACGCCTACGCGTCGGTCGCCGAGACCGTGCAGGTCGTCCTCGACGCCGACGGCAAGGTCTCCGCCAGCCGTCTGCTCACCCAGGTCACCGCGTCCGGCGACGGGACCGTCGACCTCGACGTCCCCTCGCCCTCCGGCCTGCGCGACCTGAACGGGTACTCCGCCCCGAGCGTGTCCGACGGTCAAGCCCGCTACCGGCTGAGCCCGGAGGGCGGCGACGTCCAGACGCGCACCGTCGGCGAGTTCGACAAGGACCTGCCGGTGACGGTCGAGGTCGACTACACGCTCGACGGCAAGCCCGTCCAGGCGGACGACATCGTCGGCAGGTCGGGCGTCCTCGTCGCGACGTACCACATCGAGAACACCACCGCGGCCGAGCGCACCGTCACCTACACGGGCGGTGACGGCAAGGAGGTCACCGAGACCATCAAGACCGTCATCCCGCTCGTCGGCACGCTCGCGACGACCCTCCCGGGCCGGTTCACCGAGGTGTCGGCCCCGGACGCCGCGGTCGGCGGCAACGGGCGTGGCGACAACCAGGTCCAGTGGTCCCTGGTCCTCTTCGACCCGGTCGGCGCGCCGACCGCGGACGTCTCCTACACGGCCCACATCACCGACGGTGAGATCCCGGCCACCAAGCTGCAGCTCGCGGTCGTCGCCCCGCAGGACATGGCCACGACGCGGTCGGCCGGGGAGCAGTACGCCGCCGGCGCCGAGACCGGCGCGGCGCTCACCGAGGGCGCGACGCAGATCGACGAGAACCTGCTGAAGCTCAAGGACGGCGCGGGCCAGCTCCTCGCCGGACTCCAGAAGCTCTCCGACGGCGCCTCGCAGCTCTCCGACGGCCTCAACGGCCAGGCGCTGCCGGGTTCGGAGAAGCTCGCCGACGGCGCCGCGGAGCTGTCCGCGGGCCTCAACGAGAAGGCGGTCCCGGGCTCGAAGAAGCTCGCCGACGGAGCCTCGGAGCTGTCGAAGGGCCTCAACCGCAAGGCTCTCCCGGGCTCCGGGCAGCTCGCCGGCGGTGCGTCCAAGCTGCACGAGGGCGCGTCCGACCTCTCGGCCGGCCTCGACACCCTCGCCGGTGGCCTGACCACCCTCAACGGCAAGCTCCCGGGCGCGGTCACCGCGGTCAACAGCCTGACCGCCGGCGCCGACAGGCTCCTCGCGGGCCTCGGCGCCGAGAGCGACGCGGCCAGCCTCATCGGCGGCGCGCACAAGCTGACGCTGGGCCTGGACAACCCCGGCTACAACCCGGCGAACCCGGCGACGTACGGCGCGAAGCAGGGCGTCGACGCCGCGAAGTCCGGCGCCGACCAGGTCAAGGCCGGGCTCGACGACGCACTGAAGACCGGCGGCTCGATCGACCAGCTGGCGGGTGGCGTCGCCGCCCTCAAGGGCTTCTGCTCCGGCCTGCCCGACCCGACTGCGTGCACGGGCACCGCGAACGCAGTCCTGGCCGGCATCACCGGTCCGGACGGCCTGCGCGCCAAGACCACCGCCGCGTCCGGCGGCCTCGCCCAGGTGTCGGGCGGGCTCGGCAACGTCTCGGGTGGCCTGGCCACCGCCGCCGCCGGCGCGGGCACCATCGAAGGCGGGCTCAAGCAGCTCAAGACGGGCGTCTCCAACCCCGCCGCGACCGCGGACACGAGCACGTGGGGGCTCAAGCAGGGCCTCGTCGGCCTGGCCTCCGCGCTGACCGAGGCGGTCACCGGTGTCGGCCAGCTCTCCGCCGGGGCGAACGCCGCCTCTGCGGGCGGCCAGCAGGTCGCCGGCGGTGCCGGCCAGCTCTCCGACGGTGCTGCCGGCCTCCACGACGGCCTCGGCGACGCGGCGAAGGGCTCGGCGCAGCTGGCCGACGGCAGCCAGGCGCTGGCCGACGGCCTGACGCCGGCGGGTGCGGGCGCCGAGCTGCTCGCCGGCGGTGCCGGCGAGCTCGCGAAGGGCCTGGCTCCGGCGGGGGACGGCGCGAGGAGGATCGCGGCCGGCCTCGCGCAGGCCACGCCGGGGGCCGCCCAGATCGAGGACGGCGCCGGCCGGCTCTCGACGGAAGGCACCCAGAAGCTCGTCGAGGCCGGTGAGGAGACCGCGGCCACGTTCGGCAGCAAGTACGGCCAGATCGTCGCGCTGAACGAGCGCGCCGCGGAGAGCCAGCTGGCCTACGGCAACGTCGCCGACGGCGCCGACGAGCAGACCAGCGTGTTCTCCTACGAGCTCGCCGGTGCCAACGCCGAGCCGCAGGACAACCTGCTGCGCGGCATCGTCGCGCTGGGCGCGCTGGTCGCCGGTGCCGCCGTCGCGGCCGCGGCTCGGCGGTTCCGCCGCGCCGCCTGATCCGCCGACGCTCGACAGCGGGCGCCGCCACCTCCGGGGGGCGGCGCCCGCTGCTCGTCCGCGAAGCAGACCTGAGAGGCTGGTCCCCGTGAGCAGCCGGATCCACGTCCTCGCGCTGCTCCGTCGACACGCGGTCGCCGTCGCCGTGGTCGTGACGGTCCTGGCCCGGCTGCCCGCCCTGACCCGGCCGGTCCGCGCCGACGAGGCCGGGTTCCTGCTCGTCGCTGGCGCCTGGGACCCGCAGCCCGGCAGCATGTTCGGCCCCTACTGGGTGGACCGGCCGCCGCTGCTGCTCGCGGTGTACGACGCCGTCGACGCGCTCGGCGGGGTCACCACGCTGCGGGTCCTCGGTGCGCTCGTCGCCGGCCTCGCCGTGCTGCTCGCCGCCGGCGTCGCCGGCACGGTGAGCGGGCCACGCGCGACCACCTGGACCGCGGCGCTGACGGCCGCGCTCCTCTCGAACCCGATGATCGACGTGGTCGCCGTCAAGGGCGAGCTGCTGGCGCTGCCGCTGGTGCTCGGGAGCATGCTGCTGACGCTGCTCGCCGTACGCCGCACGTCCTGGCTGCTGGCGTTCGCCGCGGGCGTCGCCGGCGCCGCCGCCGTCGGGCTCAAGCAGAACATCGCGACCGCCCTGGTCTTCGCCGGGGTGCTGCTGCTGGCGTCCTGGATCACCGGACGCCTGTCGGGTCGCGTGACCGCCGTGCTGCTCGCGGCCGGCCTCGCCGGCGCGGCCGTCCCGGTGCTCGCGACGATCGGGTGGGCGGAGTCCGCCGGCGTCCGGCTCGACACCGTGTGGGACACGGTCTACGGCTTCCGCGCCGCCGCGGCCGGCGTGATCGCGGACGGGAGCGCCAGCGCGCCGGCCCGCCGCGCCCTCCTGCTGCTGGCGATCGCGGCCGCGACCGGGCTGATCGCCGTCCTCGGCGGCCTCGTCGCCCACCTGCGCAGCTCGTGGCGCGTGGACCCGCCGGTGACCGCGGCCGCGCTGGCCGTGGTGATGGTGGACGTCGCGTCCCTGGTCGTCGGCGGCAGCTTCTGGCAGGACTACCTGATCCCCGTCGTGCCCGCCGCCGCGCTCTGCACGGCCCTGCTCGCCGGCCGCGAGGACCGGCCGGGCCGGACGATGCGCCGGGTCGTGCTCGTCGCGGTCGCGTCGGCGTGCGCGGCGATGGTCTTCTGGCTGGCCTGGAACGCCACCGGCCAGCAGGAGTTCGACGAGGTGCGCACCGGCGAGGCGGTCGCCGCGGCGGCGCGTCCCGGGGACACACTGGTCGTCTTCGGCGGGCGGCCCGACCTCCAGCGCACCAGCGGCCTCGGCTCGCCGTACCCCTACCTCTGGAGCCTGCCGATGCGCACCCGCGACCCCGGCTACGCCGACCTGACCGCGCTGCTCGCCGGCCCGGACGCCCCGACCTGGCTGGTCGAGTGGGTCGACCTCGACGCCTGGTCCGATGACGGCGTCGCCGACCTGCGCGCCGTCATCGACGAGCGGTACGCCGTGGCCGGCACGACGTGCAACGGCCAGCCGGTCTACGTGCTCCGCGATGTCGAGCGGCCCGCCGTGCAACCCATCTGCGACTGACCCCGTTTGGGAAGACATGGGACGAGACGCAACGGACGACGCGGAGTTCGCGGAGTTCGCGACCGCCGGCCGGGCCCGGCTGCGCAGCACGGCCTACCTCCTGTGCGGTGACTGGGACCGGGCGTCGGACCACGTCCAGGAGGGGCTGATCCGGACCTACGTGGCCTGGCCGCGGCTGGTCCGCAACGGCGGCGAGCTCGCCTACGCACGCAAGGCGGTCGTGAGCGCGTTCCTCGACGCCAGCCGCAAGCGGTCGAGCACCGAGCGGCCGGCGGCGGAGCATCCGGATCAGGCCTCCGGTGAGGACGTCGCGGCGAGCGTCGTCGACCGCGCCGCCCTGATGGCGGCGCTGGCGCGGCTGCCCGGACGGCAGCGCGCCTGCGTGGTGCTGCGGTACTTCGAGGAGCTCGACGTCCGGGAGACCGCCCACGTCCTGAGGTGCAGCGAGGGCACCGTCAAGAGCCAGACCTCGCGCGCGCTCGCCTCGCTGCGGTCGATGCTCGACGACGCGTCCCACGACGAGCTGGTCGTGGCCGGAAGGGAGAACCTGCCATGGTGACCGAGCTCCAGGAGCTGCTCCGCGACACCGTCGCCTCGCCGCCGCCCGACCATCTCGACGTCGACGCGGTGATCGGAACCGGCCGCCGCCGGGTGCGCCGCCGCCGTACGACGATCGCCGTGGGGGTCGGCGCGGTCGCGGTGACCGCGCTCGTCGCCGGCCTGGTGTCCGGCGGGGTCGGACCCGGTGTCGACGACGGCGCCGTGGCCGACCACGACAAGGAGTCGACCGGGCCGGTCCTCGCGCTCGCCGACGCGCGGCCCGCGGTGGAGGGCCGGGACCTCGAGGTGCTGGCCACGCACACCAACGAGGACCTCGACCGGGGCAACGGGGCGATCTTCGCGGGCGTCACCGACGACGGGCTGGTCGTCTACACCGACGGCCCGCACACCACCCGCAACACCACCCGGGTCGCGCTCCTCGACCCCGCGACCGGCGAGAAGGACTGGCTGCCCGGCGTGCACCAGGTCGAGCACCTCCTCTTCGCCGGCACCGAGCGGCTGGTCTTCCAGACCGCGACGCCCGACGGCGCGATCGGCGCGACCGTCTTCGACCGCGCCACCCGCACCTGGTCGGAGATCACCTGGCCCGGGCTCGACGCCGGCACGACGTCGTCCCGCCCCGGCTACGGAGAGATGGGCGCCGACGACGGCGAGCGCATCTGGGTGACGCTGCCCGAGGACGCCGACTGGCACGTGTTCGACCTCTGGTCCGGCTCGCTCGACGACCCCGCCGACATCCGGCTCGAGCGCAGCGCGGTCGACCCCCGTGCAACACCCGGCCCCCGCTGCGACCTGGCCGGGTCGGGCCAGGTCGCGGAGTACCTCGCCTACGGCCCGGTCTGCGCCGCGTCGTACGGCGACGGCGCGGGCGTGCGGGTCGTGACACCCAGCGGCGACCCGCTGGTCGACATCCGCGGCGAGAGCCTCGCGGTCGTCGACAGCACCGACGCGGGCCTGGTCCTGGACGCGTACGCCGGCGAGACGGCCGGCACCTACGCTTACCTCTTCGGCTCCGGCGCGCTGGTGCGGATCGGCCCCGGCCCCTCGGGCTTCCCGACGGCCGGGCCAATCCCGGGTGACTACCTCATCTGGGACGGCGCGACCAACGACGGGCACGGCGCCACGCAGTGGGTGGGCCGCCTGCTCGACTGACGCCGACTCGGCGCGTTGTGCCCGCCGAAATGCGCCGAGTCGGCGCGTCGTGCCCGGTTGCTGGGCAGGACGCGCCGACTCGGCGGTGGATCAGTGGCCGTGGCCGTGCCCGTGGCCGCGGCCGGCCCCCTCGGGCTCCTCGTCCTCGGGCTTGTCGACGACCAGCGTCTCGGTCGTGAGCAGCATGCCCGCGATCGAGGTGGCGTTGACCAGCGCCGAGCGGGTGACCTTCACCGGGTCGAGGACGCCCTGGGCGACGAGGTCGCCGTACTCCTCGGTCGCGGCGTTGTAGCCGTTGCCCGGGCCGAGCTCGCGGACCTTGGTGGTGACGACGTAGCCGTTCTCGCCACCGTTCTCGGCGATCCAGCGCAGCGGCTCGTCGGCGGACTTGCGCACGATGCGCACGCCGACGGCCTCGTCGCCGGTGAGGCCGAGGTCGTCGTCGAGCACCGACACCGCGTGGATGAGCGCGGAGCCACCGCCGGGGACGATGCCCTCCTCGATCGCGGCGCGCGTCGCGGAGACGGCGTCCTCGATGCGGTGCTTCTTCTCCTTGAGCTCGACCTCGGTGTGCGCGCCGACCTTGATCACGCACACGCCGCCGGCGAGCTTGGCGAGGCGCTCCTGGAGCTTCTCGCGGTCCCAGTCGGAGTCGGTGGACTCGATCTCGGCCTTGATCTGGTTGACGCGGCTCTCGACCTCGGCACTGTCACCGGCACCGTCGACGATCGTGGTGTTGTCCTTGGTCACCACGACGCGGCGGGCCTGGCCGAGCACCTCGAGGCCGACCTGGTCGAGCTTGAGCCCGACCTCGGGCGCGATGACCTGACCGCCGGTCAGGGTCGCGATGTCCTGCATCATCGCCTTGCGGCGGTCGCCGAAGGCCGGGCTCTTCACCGCGACGGCGTTGAAGGTGCCGCGGATCTTGTTGACGACCAGGGTCGAGAGCGCCTCGCCGTCGACGTCCTCGGCGAGGATGAAGAGCGGCTTGCCCGCCTGGATGACCTTCTCGAGCAGCGGGAGCAGCTCCGAGACGGCCGAGATCTTGCCCTGGTGCAGCAGGATGTAGGGGTCGTCGAGGACGGCCTCCATGCGCTCCGGGTCGCTCACGAAGTACGCCGAGATGTAGCCCTTGTCGAACTGCATGCCCTCGGTGAACTCGAGCTCGGTGCCCATGGTGTTGGACTCCTCGACGGTGATGACACCGTCCTTGCCCACCTTGTCGAACGCCTGCGAGAGCAGGTCGCCGATGACGCTGTCGCGGCTGGAGATCGTGGCGACGTTGGCCATGTCCTCGACCGACTCGACCTCGCGCGCCGCCTCCTTCAGGGCGTCGCCGACGGCCTCGGCCGCGGCGTCCATGCCCCGCTTGAGGCCCATCGGGTTGGCGCCGGCGGCGACGGCCCGCAGGCCCTCGTGCACCATCGCCTGCGCCAGCACGGTCGCGGTGGTCGTCCCGTCGCCCGCGATGTCGTTGGTCTTGGTGGCGACCTCCTTGGTGAGCTGCGCACCGAGGTTCTCGAACGGGTCGTCCAGCTCGATCTCACGCGCGACGGTCACGCCGTCGTTGGTGATGGTGGGGGCGCCCCACTTCTTGTCGAGGACGACGTAGCGGCCCTTCGGGCCCAGCGTCACCTTGACGGCGTTGGCGAGCGCGTCGACGCCGCGCTCGAGCGCGCGGCGGGCGTTCTCGTCGAACTCCAGGATCTTCGGCATTTCTCTCCTACCTCAGTGAAACGAGAGCGGGTCGCCCGCCTCAGGCGCAGTCAGAGACAGCGGTGAGGCGGACGACCCGTCAGGAACTTCAGGAAACGACCGCGAGGACGTCGCGCGCGGAGAGGATGAGGTACTCCTCGCCGGCGTACTTGACCTCGGTGCCGCCGTACTTGCTGTAGATGACCTTGTCGCCGACGTTCACGTCGAGCGGGACGCGGTTGCCGTTGTCGTCGATCCGGCCGGGACCGATCGCCAGGACCTCGCCCTCCTGGGGCTTCTCCTTGGCGGTGTCCGGGATGACCAGGCCCGAGGCCGTGGTCTGCTCGGCGTCGAGCGGCTTGACGACGATCCGGTCCTCGAGGGGCTTGATGTTGACCGACACGTGTCGACCTCCACTTTCTGGCACTTCGATGGTGGGTGATGCAACGTCTGGTGCCTGGGATTCGGTACGCCGTCGCGGGGGTCGCACCGGGTCACAGGCGCTGGCACACTCCGAGGGAGAGTGCCAGGTCAGAAACTAGCACTCTCGCCGACTGAGTGCCAGAGGGACCCCGTCCTGACAGGATCATCCGATGGACCTCGACGCGTTCCGGTGGCTGCTGACCGACGACGGGCAGGCGCTGCTCGCGGCGGCCGTCCAGGCCGTCGAGGCCGGCGACGACTCGCTGGCGACCCAGACCCGGCTCCGGCGTACGGCCGAGCCGGCGCACGTCGCGGTCGCGATGACCCAGGCCACGCTGCGGGTGCGCGGCCGCGCGAAGTTCGGCGACCTGGCCGACCGGATGTACTTCACCCCCGACGGGCTGGAGCAGGCGACCCGGCTCAGGGTGGCCGACCACCGCGCCGCCAGGCTGGTCGCGTCCTCGGCGCAGACGGTCGTCGACCTGGGCTGCGGCGTCGGCGGCGACCTGATCGCCGCGTCCCGCGCCGGGCTGGTCTGCGCGGGCGTCGACCTCGACCCGGTGCGGGTGGAGGTCGCCCGCGCCAACCTCGACGCCCTCGGCCTGGCCGGCGCGGTGCAGGTCGCCGACGCGACGGCGATCGACACCTCGCCGTTCGACGTCGCGTACGCCGACCCCGCGCGGCGCGGCGCGCGCGGACGCTCGTTCGACGTCGACGACTGGACCCCGCCGTGGAGCTTCGTCGAGGCGCTGCTGCGACGCGACGCGTGCGTGAAGGTCGCCCCGGGCATCCCCCACGACCTGGTGCCGGCCGGCGTCGAGGCGGAGTGGGTGAGCGACCGGGGCGAGGTGAAGGAGGCCGCGCTGTGGTCGGGCCGCCTCGCCACGACCGCGCGCCGGGCGACGGTCATCGGGGACGGCGGGCTCGCGACGTTGACCGAGGAGGACGACCCGGGCGCCCCGGTCCGCGCGGTCGGCGAGTTCCTCTACGAGCCGGACGGCGCGGTGATCCGCGCCGGACTGGTGACGGCCGTCGCGGCGGGGGTCGACGGCGGGCTGGTGGACGAGCACATCGCCTACGTCACCTCGGACGCGTCGTACCGCACGCCGTTCGCACGCGGCTACCAGGTGCTCGAGGAGCTGCCCTACCGGGAGAAGCAGCTGAAGGCCGCCCTCCGCGAGCGCGGCATCGGGCGGCTGACGATCAAGAAGCGGGGCGTGGACGTGGTGCCGGACCAGCTGCGCAAGCGGCTCGACCTGCGCGGGGACGGGGAGGCGACAGTCGTCCTCACGCGGGCCGGGGGCCACGGGATCGCGCTGCTGGTCCGGCCGTTCTAGGGGCCGCCGAAACCCGCACGGCACGCCGTGCGGGTTCTGGCTGACCGCCCCTCAGGTCACGCGTGCTGCGGGACCGCTCGGGGTGCGGTGCCGGCCTCGGTGACCTTGGCGCGGTGGGCGTGCCACAGGCCGAGGCTGAAGAGGACCAGCAGGACGGCTGCTCCGGCGAAGGAGACGATCGCGGCGATGCCGGCGATGGTGCCGATCGTGGCGAACGCGTAGCCGTAGAGGAGCAGGCCGCGCAGCGTGCTGCCCATGAAGAGCGTCTGCCGCAGGCCGGCGAGCGCCTGGCCCTCTTCCGACGCCTTCTGCTCGTCGGTCATCGCAACATACTGGCCGCTGACCTCGGAGTAGGTCTGCCCGTCACTGGCCTCGTTCATGTGGACGAGGATGTAGTGGTCGGCGTACGCCTTGGCCTCGGCACCGGTGTCCATGGGGCTGCCGGCGTAGGGCTCGAGCGCCTTCGCGTCGGCCTCGGGGAGGGACGCCAGGGCGTCGCCCTCGGGCATCGTGATGTTCTGCTGGCTGAGCTGGTCGACCACCTGGTCGTTGATGAACGTGTTGGCCCAGGTCAGCAGACCGCCGGCGATGAGCAGCACCGCCGCTAGTGCCAGTCCGGTCCAGGAGATGAGCTTGTCGAATGCCGAGCGCATGGTGCGCCTCCCTCTTCCGGCGGGGATCCCTTGTTCGTCCTCGCTCCACCCACAACGTTAGAAATCGCTGAGAACCCTGGGCAGGGCCTGAAGACGGGCCTCAGCGGGACCTAGGTCCCGAGGCGCCGAGCGCGGAAAATGCCGCAGAGGCGGCAGCTCCGGAGAGCTGCCGCCTCTGGCGGTTCGGTACGACGGTCAGGCGGTGACCAGCCCTGAGGGCTTCGCCGCGGCCGGGGCCGAGACGGCCTCCTGGGCCTTCGCCTTCTTGGAGTGCCGCATGCCGAGGGCGACGAGGATGATCATCAGCGTCGCGCCGCCGAAGGCGACCCACGCGGCCATGCCGGCGATGGTGCCGATCGTGGCGAACGCGTAGCCGTAGAGCAGCAGGCCGCGCAGCGTGTTGCCCATGAACATCGACTGGCGCAGGCCGGCCGCGGCCTGGCCCTCCTCGGACGCCTTCTCCTCGTCGGACATCTGGAGGTACTCGCCGCTGACCTCGTTGTAGGTCTTGCCGCCGGACATGGCGTCCATGTGCGCCGCGATGTAGTGGTTCGCGTACGCCTTGGCCTCCGGGCCGGAGTCGAGCTGGCTGCCGGCGAACGGCTTCAGGGCCTCGGCGTCCGCCTTGGGCAGCGACGCGAGCGCCTCGCCCTCGGGCATCGTGATCGCCTGGCTCGAGAGCTGCTCGTGGACCTGGTCGTCAATGAAGTTGTTGGCCCAGGTCAGGAGACCGCCGGCCAGCAGCAGAACGCCTGCCAGGGCAATACCGGTCCAAGAGATGAGCTTGTCGAACGCCGAACGCATGATGCCTCTCGCTTCCCGCGAGGACACCGTTGTCCTCGCACCTTTCAAAGGTAGGGCGAGCGACTTGCGTCCATCAGGGTCCGAAGAGGTGCCCTCGGGGGACCAAAGTCCCCGATCAGCTCAGCCCGGCCCGTTCAGCGGCGATCGTGGTATCCGCGCCGTGCCCGGTGTGCACGACGGTGTCGTCCGGGAGGGCGAGCAGCCGCGCCCGGATCGACTCGCGGATGACGTCCGCGTCGGAGTAGGACCGGCCGGTCGCGCCGGGACCGCCCTGGAAGAGCGTGTCGCCGGTGAAGACGCACCCGAGGTCCGCCGCGTAGAGGCAGACGGCACCCGGGGCGTGACCGGGCGTGTGCAGCACCTCGAGCGTCGTACCCCCGACCTCGATGCGTACGCCGTCGGCGAGGTCGAGGTCCCAGAGGTGGTCGGTGTGGGTCAGGTCCCACAGCGGCTTGTCCGCGGGGTGCAGCATGATCGGCGCGACCACCGCCTCCCGCAGCGCGGGCGCGACGCGCACGTGGTCGTCGTGCGCGTGGGTGCAGACGATCGCCTTGACCGTGCGATCCCCCACGACGGCGAGGATGTCGTCGACGCTGTGCGGCGCGTCGATCACCACGCACTCGGTGTCGTCGCCGACCACCCAGATGTTGTTGTCGACCTCGAAGGTCTCGCCGTCGAGGCTGAACGTGCCGGAGGAGACCGCGTGGTCCACGCGCGTGGCCATCAGAGGATCACCACGCTGCGCAGGACGTCGCCGTGGTGCATCTTCTCGAAGGCTGCCTCGATGTCGCCGATGCCGATCTCCTCGGTGACGAACGCGTCGAGGTCGAGCCGGCCCTGCTGGTAGAGGTCGACGAGCATCGGGAAGTCGCGCGAGGGCAGGCAGTCGCCGTACCAGCTCGACTTCAGCGACCCGCCGCGACCGAACACGTCGATGAGCGGCAGGTCCGGCACCAACATGTCGGGCGTGGGCACACCGACCAGCACGACCGTGCCGGCGAGGTCGCGGGCGTAGAACGCCTGCTTCCAGGTCTCCGGGCGGCCGACGGCCTCGATGACGACGTCGGCCCCGAACCCACCCGTCAGCTCCTGGATCGCGGCCACCGGGTCAGCGCTGCTGGAGTCGACGGTGTGGGTGGCGCCCATCTCCTTGGCCTTCGCGAGCTTCTTGGCGTCGATGTCGACCGCGATGATCGGGCTGGCACCTGCGAGCGCGGAGCCGGCGATCGCGGCCACGCCGACGCCACCGCAGCCGATGACGGCGACGGACCTGCCGCGGGTGACCGCGCCCGTGTTGATCGCGGCGCCGATGCCGGCCATCACCCCGCAGCCGAGCAGGCCGACGGCGGCAGGACGGGCCGCCGGGTCGACCTTCGTGCACTGGCCGGCGGCGACCAGCGTCTTCTCCGCGAAGGCGCCGATCCCGAGGGCCGGCGAGAGCTCGGTGCCGGCGTCGGGGCCCTCGGCGAGCGTCATCCTCTGGGTGGCGTTGTGGGTGGCGAAGCAGTACCACGGCTCACCGCGGTTGCACGCCCGGCAGTCGCCGCAGACCGCGCGCCAGTTGAGGACCACGAAGTCGCCCGGCGCGACGCCGGTGACGTCCGGCCCGACGGCCTCGACCACGCCCGCGGCCTCGTGGCCGAGCAGGAACGGGAAGTCGTCGTTGATGCCGCCCTCGCGGTAGTGCAGGTCGGTGTGGCAGACACCGCAGGCCTGCACCTGCACCAGGGCCTCCCCCGGTCCCGGGTCCGGGACGTTGATGGTCACGAGCTCGACCGGCTGACCCTTCGCACGGGCGACGACGCCCTTCACCTGATGCATGCGCCCAGCCAACCGGATCGGCCGAGAATTGCAACCATGCCGCCCGGGGCCGCGTCTGGGGAGTGTGCAGGCCATCGAGCAGACTGAGCCGGTCATGACCGACCGCGACGCCGAGTTCACGGCGTACCTCCAGGCGCGCCAGGCGCGGCTGCTGCGCACGGCCTACCTGCTCACCGGCGACCAGCACCAGGCCGAGGACCTGCTGCAGACGTCCCTGGCGAAGCTCTACCTCGCCTGGGACCGGGTTCGCGACCGGGAGTCGGTGGACGCCTACGTGCGCCGGATCATGGTCAACGAGAACAGCTCGCGATGGCGGGGCGGCTGGCGGCGGCGGGAGGTGGCGACCGACCGCGTGCCGGACGCCGTACCCGTGCACGACGTGTACGACGAGGGGGTCGGCGCCGAGGTGTGGCGGGTCGTGCAGACCCTGCCGCGCCGGGCTCGGGCGGTGGTCGTGCTGCGCTACTACGAGCAGCTGACGGAGGCCGAGACCGCCGAGGTGCTCGGCATCTCGGTCGGGACCGTGAAGTCCCAGTGCAGCCGGGCGATCGCGCAGCTGCGCACGCGGATCGGGGAGGAGGAGCGATGACCGAGGAGACCTTCGTCCGGGAGCTGGAGCGCCGGGCCGACGACGTGCACGGTGTGCCGCTCACGTTCGAGACGGTGCGCGGCCGCGCCGTACGGATCCGGCGGCGGCGACGCGTCGCCACCGCGGCCGCGGTCGCAGCGGTGGTCGCCGTCGTCGTCGCCCCGTTCGCGCTCACCGGCGGGACCGACCAGTCGGCGCCCGACCCCGCCCCCGCACCGCCGGTCGCACCCGGGACGTCGGTGCTCCACGAACGCGTCCTCACGCTGCCCGACGGCGAGACCATCGACCTGCCGGTCGACAACGCCGACGTGAGCGAGCTCGGCGTCCTCACCGACGGGCGCATCGTGGCGACCCTCACGGACTCCGCCACCATCCGCGTCTTCGGCCCCGACGGCGCCGTCCAGGCGAGCTACCCCTCGGCGTACGCCTCGATCACGATGAGCGCGGCGGACGACGCCGTCGCCTGGGTCGGCGAGGACCTGCGGGTCCAGGTGCTGGCGAGCGGGGTCGCCGAGCCCGTGGTCCTGGACGGCATCCCGATGCCCGGCGAGGCCGCCGGCGTCATCGACGCGGTCCTGGACGCCGATCACCTGCTCGTCGGCGACGGCACCACGACCACGGGCACGCTCACGACGGACGGCTACACGGAGCTCGCCACCCCGGAGCCCTTCCGGGTGGTCGATGTGAGCCCCGACGGTGCGCTGTGGGCGGTGACCACGCTGCCGGACGAGACCCAGCAGTACGGATGTACCGGCCTCTACGACCCCGAGGCGCGGAAGATCGTCACACGCAGCTGCGACGTCTACCCGCTCGGCTTCTCGCCGGACGGCAGGCTGCTGCTGAGCGGCTTCTTCGAGAACAACATGGTGGGCGACGTCAGCATCGTCGACCTCGACCTCGAGCGCGTCGCCACGCTCGACCCCGGCGGCGCCACCACGGCGGTCAGCCGGTTCGGTTGGTCGGACCCCGGTCACGTCCTGGCCGGCCTGGCCAACTGGCAGACCAGCGACTGGACGCTCACGAGGTTCGACGTCGACGGCGGCTCGGAGGCGCTGGCCGGCCGGAGCTCCGGGCTCGACCCGGAGCTCGCCGCCGAGTACGTGATGTCCGAGTAGCCGCCAGGTGTAGACGAAAGTCGGAGGCGGACCGCCGTTCTACGTCTGTAGGGTCAGGCAACGTGTTTGCAGCCCTCGGTCGTCTCACGTCCCGTCATCCCTGGCTCGTCATCGCCTCGTGGGTGGTGCTCGCGGTCGCCGTCGTCTCCTTGGCGCCGGCGCTCGAGACCACGCAGGAGGAGGAGGAGTTCCTCCCCGACCACTACGAGTCGGTGCAGGCCTACCAGATCCAGGAGGAGAACTTCCCCGGCGCCACGACGCCGGCCGCCCTCATCGTCTTCCAGCGTGAGGACGGCGAGCCGCTCACCGAGGACGACCAGTCCACGATCAACGGCATCGCCGAGAAGCTCGGCCCCGAGCTCGGTGACGAGACCTTCGTCCAGCAGGTGGTGACCGTCAGCCCCGACGGCCAGCCCAACGTCTCCGAGGACGGCCAGGTGCAGATCGGCATCGTGGGCCTCGCGGAGGGCGCGACGGGCTACGACCCGCAGGCCTTCGACGACGCGAAGGCCATGCGCGAGGACCTCGCCGACCTGACCGAGGGCACCGACCTCACCGCCCAGACGACCGGCTCCGTGCCACAGGGTCTCGACTCGCAGGAGTCCGGCGACCGCGCCCTCGCGATCGTCGGCATCGCCACCGTCGTCCTGATCGTCGGCCTGCTCGCGATCATCTTCCGGAGCGTCATCATCTGCCTGATGCCGATCGTCGTCGTGACGATCGTGTCGATGATCGCCACCGGCCTCATCGGCTGGGCCAACGACATCTTCGACCTCAAGGCCGACTCGTCGATCGAGACCATCCTCGTGGTCGTGCTCTACGGCATCGGCACCGACTACATCCTCTTCTTCCTCTTCCGCTACCGCGAGCGGCTGCGCAAGGGCGAGGACACCAGGGCCTCCGTCGTCCACGCCCTCGAGCGGGCCGGCGAGGCGATCGCCTCGGCCGGCGGCGCCGTCATCGTGGCGTTCCTGGCGCTGCTGCTCAGCTCGCTGGGCATCTTCAAGGCGATCGGCCCCGCCCTCGCCATCGCGGTCGGCGTCACGCTGCTCGCCGCGCTGACGCTGGTCCCGGCGATCGTGACCGTGCTCGGTCGGGCGCTGTTCTGGCCGTCGAAGAACTGGAAGGTCGAGCCCACGGGTGCCCGCTTCGCGAAGGTCGGCGACGCGCTGGGGCGTCGCCCGGGTGTCTTCGCCGGCGTGTCCGGCGGCATCCTCGCGGTCCTCGCCGTCTTCGCGTTCACCTTCAACCCGTCGTTCGACTTCAACTCGAGCCTGCCCGACGACGTCGAGTCGACCGAGGGTCTGACGACGTTCCAGGCGCACTTCGCCGCCGGCGCGGCCGAGCCGGTGCCGGTCCTGCTGAGGTCCGAGGACGGCCAGATCGACCAGGCCGACCTCGACGCCTTCGGGGCGGCGCTCCAGGAGGCCGACGGCGTCGCCCAGGTCTACCCGGGGCAGCTGTCCGAGGACGGCACGGTGGCGCAGGTCAGCATCGTGCTCGACAGCGACCCGGTCTCCGACGAGGCGCTGAACGACGTGAAGGGGCCGATCCGCGACGCCGCCCATGCGGCCGCTCCGGACGGCACCGAGGCCTTCGTCGGCGGCACGCCAGGCATCTTCGCCGACCTGCAGGCGGCGATGGTCCGAGACTACAAGGTCGTGTTCCCGGTCGCCGCGCTGCTGATCATGCTGATCCTGGCCGTGCTGCTGCGCAGCCTGGTCGCGCCGCTCTACCTGATGGCGGCGGTCGGCCTCAGCTTCGCGGCGACCCTGGGCGCGACGGTCATCGCGTTCCAGTTCGTCGGTGGCGACAGCGGCCTGATCTTCATGCTGCCGATCTACATCTACCTCTTCGTCACCGCACTCGGCACGGACTACAACATCCTGATGATCGCGCGCCTGCGTGAGGAGGCCCGCGAGGGCAGGGAGCCGCGCCCGGCTGCCGCCGAGGCGGTCAAGCACGCGGGCCCGACGATCGCCGCCGCGGGCGTGATCCTGTCCGGCACGTTCGCCTCGCTGATGCTGAGCGGCAACAGCCTGATGATGTCGATGGGCTTCGCGCTCTCCTTCGGCATCTTCATCGCGGCGTTCGTCATGGCGATGTTCCTCACCCCCGGTCTCACCGCGATCATCGGCCACGCCGCCTGGTGGCCCGGCCACCAGGACCGGCAGGCCCCCCAGGAGCTCGCCGACGTGTCTGCCGAGTCTGAGGCTCCGGTCGGCTGACCCAGCGCCTGACACAGCACCCGACACAGCGATAGCCAGCGACGTTCTGGTCGTTCCCGGGCATCCGGAACGACCACTACGTCGCTGGCTATCGTCAATTGCCGCTCAGACGAGGACCTCGGTGACGGGGAGGGAGGAGTCGGCGGGGAGGTCGAGGGCGGACGGCGTACGGCCGCGGCGGACCATCTCCGAGCCGAGGGCGGCGACCATCGCGCCGTTGTCGGTGCACAGGCCAGGGCGCGGGACCCGGACCCGGATGCCGCGGGCGGCGGCCCGCTCCTCGGCCATGGCGCGGAGGCGGGAGTTCGCGGCGACGCCGCCGCCGATGAGGATGTCCTCGATCCCCTCGGTGACCGCGGCGTCGATGGCCTTGCGGGTGAGCACGTCGCAGACCGCCTCCTGGAACGATGCGGCGACGTCGTTGACCGGCACCGGCTCCCCTGATCGCTCGCGCGCCTCGACCCAGCGGGCGACGGCCGTCTTGAGCCCGGAGAACGAGAAGTCGAAGCGGTGCCGCTCGAGGTCCTTGCGGGAGGTCAGGCCGCGCGGGAAGTCGACGTAGACGCTGTCGCCGTCGCGGGCGGCGCGGTCGATGTGCGGGCCGCCCGGGAACGGCAGGCCGAGCAGCCGGGCCACCTTGTCGAAGGCCTCCCCCGCCGCGTCGTCGATGGTGGCGCCGAGCGGATCGACGCCGGTGGTCACGTCGGTGACGCGCAGCAGGGAGGAGTGCCCGCCGCTGACGAGCAGCGCCAGGCACGGCTCAGGCAGCGGGCCGTGCTCGAGCTGGTCGACGGCGACGTGGGCGGCGAGATGGTTGACGCCGTAGATCGGCTTGCCGAGCCCGACCGCGAGCGCCTTGGCGGCCGCCACCCCGACCATCAGGGCGCCGGCGAGGCCGGGGCCGCTCGTGACCGCGATCGCGTCGACGTCGCGCAGCTGGATGCCGGCGGTCTCGCACGCGCGCTCGAGCGTCGGGACCATCGCCTCGAGATGGGCGCGACTGGCGACCTCGGGCACGACCCCGCCGAACCGCGCATGCTCCTCCACACTGCTGGCTACCGCGTCCGCGAGCAGGGTGTGCCCGCGCACGACGCCGATGCCGGTCTCGTCACAGGACGTCTCGATCCCCAGGATCAACGGTTCGTCGGTCACGGTGCCATTCTGCCGATCCGCCCCAGCACCCAAGGAGTGACATGCGCATCTCGGGACGCACGACGACCCGTTCCGCGGTCGTGGCCACCGCCGCGGCCCTCGTCATCGCCGGAGCCCCCTCCGCCGCCCCCGCCGACCAGCCGCTCGACCGGGGCGGGCCACCGCTCACGCCCCGGACGCAGTTCACGCTGCAGCCCGACGGGTCGAGCGGCCAGAGCCAGGCCGGGGACCGGATCCCCAACATCGACGTCGTGAAGTCGACGATCCGCACCTACTACAGGGCGACCGACGGCATCGCCGACAAGGCGTCCTCGCCGTACATCACCGAGCTGGGCAGCATCACCGCCGCTGCGCTCGCGCAGCTGCCCGCCGTCGACCCGGCCGCCAAGAAGGCCGTCGTGCTCGACGCCGACGACACCCTCCTGTGGACCTACGACATGGAGGACGCGGCGATGCACTTCACCTTCGACCCGACCCTCCAGAACACCTGGGTCCAGGAGCAGCGCTTCCCGGCGACGCCGTCGATGGTCGCCTTCGTCACCGCGGTGCAGGCCAAGGGGTACGCCGTCTTCGGCCTCACCGGCCGCAACGCCAACCAGGAGGACGCCACCCTCGGCAACCTCACCAAGGTCGGCTACTCCGGCTTCAACGCCGACAACTTCTACACCAAGTGGGTCTCCCCGACGCCGCAGCCGGCCTACGTCACGTGCGCCAGCACGTCGTGCACGACGGTCGAGTACAAGTCGGGCACCCGCAAGCACATCGAGCAGGACCTCGGCTACGACATCGCGCTCAACGTCGGCGACCAGTGGTCCGACCTGCAGGGCGGGTACGCCGACGCGACGCTCAAGCTGCCCAACCCGACGTACTTCCTGCCCAGCCCCGACCTCGACGGGACGCCGGCCGACGCGGCGTTCTCCCCCCGGACCCGCTTCACGATGGCCGCGGACGGCTCGAGCGGCGCGACGCTGGGCGGCGAGGGCATCCCCAACATCGACGTCGTGAAGTCGACGATCCGCACCTACTACAACGCCACAAACGGGATCGCGAACAAGAGGACCTCGCCGTACATCAGCCAGCTCGACCGGCAGACCGGCATCTGGGCCCGCCAGGTCCGACGCTCCTGCGCCGCCTACACGCGGCCGCACGTCAAGCACCACCCGCACCAGCACCGCCGGGCGGCGATCGTCCTCGACGCCGACGACACCACGCTGTGGACCTACGACATGGAGGACGGGGCGATGCACTTCAACTTCGACCCGACGCTCCAGAACACCTGGGTCCAGGACCGGCGGTTCCCGGCGACGCCCCGGATGAAGCGCGTGGTGCGCGCCGCCGAGCGCGGCGGCTGCAAGGTGTTCGGGCTGACCGGCCGCAACGACACCCAGAAGTGGTCGACGATCGTCAACCTCAACAAGCTGTACGGCGCCGGCACCTTCCGGCCGCGCCACTACTTCACCAAGTGGACCGGTGTCGGCAAGAGCCAGCAGCCGTCCTATATCCGGTGCGCGGCGGCGAAGTGCACCACCACCGAGTACAAGTCGCAGACCCGACGCCACATCCAGCGGGACCTGGGCTTCCGGATCCTCGCGAACTTCGGCGACCAGCTCAGCGACCTCAAGGGCGGCTACGCCCGGCGCTGGTACAAGCTGCCGAACCCGACTTACTACCTGCCCTGATCCGTCGGGCAGGGCGTCATCCTGCTGCGCCGCAGCCTCGCCCGAGGGTGCGGCGCAGCACGACGGCCGTGGTGCCGTCGCGGTAGTACCTGCGCCGTCGGTCCACCTCGACGAAGCCGCGGGCGGCGTAGAAGGCCAGCGCCCCCGCGTTGTCCTCGCGCACCTCGAGCAGCAGCCGGTCGGCGCCGCCCTCCCGCGCCGACCCGATGACGGCGTCGAGCAGCTCGGTCGCGAGGCCGGTACGCCGGTGCGCCGGGTCGACCGCGATCCGCTGGAGCTCGGCGATGTCGGCGACCACGCTGGCGACCGCATGGCCGACGACCACGCCGTCGTGCTCGGCGACCAGGTAGCTGATCGTCGGCAGGCCGCCGGCGATCCCGTCGGCCACGAGCGTCTCGGACCAGGCGTCGACGCCGAGGTTGTCCTGCTCGAGCGCGGCGACGACCGCCGTGTCGGCCGGGGTCGCCGGCCGGACGGTCACGAGACCCGCTTCGGCGCGTGCCCGGTGTCGGCGTCGGGACGGCGCAGGTAGAGCGGCTCCGGGTCGTGCAGCTCGGCACGCTCCTCCGCCACTGCGCGGGCCAGCCACCCCGCGCTGGGCGCCTCGGGGCCGACCCGGCGCGGGAAGGCCTCCGGGTAGAGCACGGCGCCCTGGCCGACGACCGGCTCGTCGGTGGCCAGCACGGCAGGCTTGTCGACGACCGGGCCCTCCAGGCGGGCGCCGTCCTCGGCGTACCGCGCGAGGTAGACCTCCTTGCGCCGCGCGTCGGTCGCGACGACGAACGGTCCGTCGACGGCGCCGGTCTCGACCGCCTCCACCGCGAGCGCGTCGAGCGAGCAGACGCCGTACACCGGAATCTCGAGCACGTAGCCCAGCGTCCGCGCGGTGACGAGGCCGACCCGCAGGCCGGTGAACGGGCCGGGGCCGATGCCGACCGCGATCGCGGTGAGGTCCTGGCGCACGATGCCCGCGTCGGCCATCGACCGGTCGATCAGGGGGGCGAGCTGCTCGGCGTGCTTCATCGCGCGCTCGGCGACGTGCTCGGCGACGACCAGGCCGCTGTCGCCGTCGTACACGGCGACCGTGACCAGCGGGGTGGCGGTGTCGAACGCGAGGAGCACGGGTCGAGGCTAGCGGCCCTTGTGGACGGACCGTTGCCGACCTGGTTCCGTCGTGTGGATCTCGCGTGACCCGGACGTGCATCTGGCGCGCGTAGGTTCGTCCATGAGAACCGACCGGACGCAGCCGTGGCGCATGGGGGTACCACGGAGGCGCTTGGGGGGGAAGCGCCGTCGGCGGTTGGTCCGAGGCCCGTCCCGCGCACTCCTTCCGAGGAGGCGGGGCGGGTCTCCTACGTCCGGGGTCAGGCGGTCGCGTCTGCGACCGAGTCGTAGATCCCGAAGACCCGGTCGAGCATCACCAGACCGAGGACCTTCAGCACCGGACCCTCGGTGCACACGAGCCGGACCTCCGCGTCGCGGGAGGCGTGCCAGCGTCGGGCGGCCACCAGGACGCCGATGCTCGTGGAGTCCATGAACGTGACCCTGCCGAGGTCGACGACCACGCGCGGTCCCGCGCAGAGCGCGGGGTCGAAGAGCACCGTGCGCAGGCGAGCGGACGTGAACACGTCGAGCTCACCTCCGACCTCGACGACCGTGTGGCCGTGCTCCTTGCGGACGTCGATCTCGAGCATCGTGTCGTCGGAGGGCGGCGCAGTGGTCACGGCCTCCTTTACCCGTCCCGACCCGGTGCCAACCCTGTGATCTCGACGGCCACGTCGAGCTGGCCCGCGTGGCGCGCGTACTCGGCGAGCACGTGGAAGCAGATCCACTCCAGCGTCGGCGGGTCGGCGGCGAACCGCCCGCCCGGCGACGCCCTCGTGTCGAGCGGGAGCTCGCGCAGGATCGCGCTGGTCCGCTCCCCGATCGCGGCCAGCCGCGCCGCGAGGTCCTCGGCCCGCACGTCGTCCGCGACGACCCAGCGCCCCTCGACCTCGGGGTCCCACGGCTCGTCGACGTCCCAGTCGCCCCAGGGCTCGGCGACCGGCTCACCGAGGAAGCCCCAGACGAACCATCGCTGCTCCATGTGCAGCACGTGGCTCAGCAGCTCGATCGGGGTCCAGCCCGACGGCAGCCTCGTCGTCCGCCGCTCCTCCTCCGGCAGGGCGAGCACGGTGTCGGCGACGTCCTGGCGGACCCAGTCGAGGTACGCCGCCCACCGCGCGGCGCCGGCCGGTCCGTGCTTGTCGGGCTCCAGGTCGTCGCGGGCCATCCGCTGGTGCTCGGTCACGAGCTCACGTGCCCTCGACCCGGTTGCCGTCCTCGTCCCAGTGCTCGGCGACCTTCTTGCTCGGCTGCACGCGCGGCGGCTCGCCGGGCATCTTGGGGTAGTCGGGCGGGAAGTTGAGCTCGCCGCCCGGCAGCTCCTCCCACAGCCGCAGCAGCGGCTCGAGGGAGTGCGCCGTGTCGTCGATGGTGGCCCAGGGGTCACCATCGGCCACCCGCTCGGGGACGGTGAAGAGGTTGAACTCGCCCGGGTCGGTGAGGGTCGCGAGCTCCTCCCAGGTGACGGGGGTGGAGACGGGAGCCCCGGGCAGCGGGCGCAGGGAGTAGGCCGAGGCGATCGTGCGGTCGCGGTTGTTCTGGTTGAAGTCGACGAAGATCCGCTCCCCGCGCTCCTCCTTCCACCAGTCCATCGTCACGCCCTCGTCTCGGCGGGCCAGCTCGCGGCCGAACCCGATCGCCGCGTGCCGCACGTCGGTGAACTCCCACTCCGGCTTGATCCGCACGTAGATGTGCACGCCGCGGTTGCCGGACGTCTTCGGGTAGCCCCGCAGACCGAGCTCCTCCAGCAGCTCGCGCGCGACCCCGGCGACCCGGACCGCGTCCGTGAACGTCGTCCCCGGCTGGGGGTCGAGGTCGATGCGCAGCTCGTCGGGGTGGTCGACGTCGCTGCGGCGTACCGGCCACGGGTGGAAGACCAGCGTGCCCATGTGCGCGCACCAGACCGGCACCGCGATCTCGGTCGGGCAGATCTCCTCGGCCGTCCGGCCCGAGGGGAACGTGATCTCGACGGTCTCGAGGTAGTCGGGAGCGCCCTTGGGCACCCGCTTCTGGTAGAACGCGTCGGCGTCCTTGTCCATCGGCCCCGTCGCGAGCTTCATCCCGGGCCGGACGCCGTTCGTCCAGCGCTCCAGCGCCGTCGGGCGGTCGCGCAGCGCGCGCATCAGCCCGTCCTCGACGCTCGCGAAGTACTCCGCCACCATCAGCTTGGTGACCTCGGGCGTCCGCTCGGTCGCCTCGTAGATCACCCGGTCGGGACTCGAGACGCGGACGGCACGCTCGCCCGCCTGGACCTCGGCTGCCGGGGTCTTCGCCATGTGCCCAACCTACAATTGCGGGCATGTCCTACAACGTGGAGAAGTCCGACGCCGAGTGGCGCGAGGAGCTGTCGCCGGAGGAGTACGCCGTGCTCCGCCAGGCCGGCACGGAGCGGGCGTTCACGGGCGAGTACACCGACACCGAGACCACGGGCGTCTACCGCTGCAAGGCGTGCCAGGCGAAGCTGTTCGAGTCCGACACGAAGTTCCACTCCGGCTGCGGCTGGCCGTCGTTCTACCAGCCGATCACCGACACGATCGAGTACATCGAGGACTCCTCGCACGGGATGAAGCGGGTCGAGGTCCGCTGCGCCAACTGCGGCTCGCACCTCGGGCACGTCTTCCCCGACGGCTACGGCACGCCCACCGGCGACCGCTACTGCATCAACTCGATCAGCCTGACGCTCGAGCCCGCCGACTCCTAGGCCGTCGCACCTGACCTGAGCGTCGCCGTCGGGGCCGATCCGCGACGCTGCGGTCAGGTGCGACGGGAATCAGGCGCCCTGGTCGACGAGCAGCGGGTGCAGCACGACGACGTCCTCGCCGTGCTCGGCGTCGAGCCAGTCCTGGAGCGACCCGTCGTCGTAGACGACGTCGACGACGAGGTGCCCCGCGCCATCGGGGTAGGAGGACTGGTAGCCGGGCAGGGTCTCGTCGAGCCCGTCCTGGATCTCGACCAGCTCGGCCTCGGTGAGCTCGACGGCCGGCGTCGGGTACGTCGCCGGCTCCTGCACCATCGGGTCGTAGAGCGCGGCCGGCACCGCGCTCTCGTAGGTGAAGGTCTCGCCGTCCCACTGCCCGGTGACCGCGAAGCTGCCCCACGTGGCCGGGCCCTGGCGCTCGAACATCCGCTCGTGGTCGGCCCAGTCCCACCCGACGATGGCCGGCCCGGTGCACTGCGGCGGGTAGGACTCCGCGACCGCGCCGAGGCAGAGCTCGGGGGACCCGGTGTCCATCACGGTGGCGAGCGCGGCCGTGTGCACGGTGCCGTCGGCAGCGGGCACGGTGGTCGGCACCGCCGGGGTCTCCCCGGCCGGGTCGGAGGCGACCGTCGGGCCACTCCCGTCCGACCCGCAGCCGGTGAGCAGGAGCAGGGCGGCAGCAGCCGCCGTCAACAGCGTCTTCATGCCCGTACGACGGGGCGGCGCTGCCGTCGGTTCCCGCTAGGGCAACCGGTCGAGCAAGTCGACGACGTCGATCCGGGCGCCGGTGTAGAACGGCACCTCCTCGCGGACGTGCCGCCGGGTCTCGGAGCCGCGCAGGTGCCGCATCAGGTCGACGATCCGGGACAGGTCGTCGGCCTCGAAGGCGAGGATCCACTCGTAGTCGCCGAGCGCGAACGACGGCACCGTGTTGGCCCGCACGTCGGGGTAGCCCCGCGCCATCTGGCCGTGCTCGGCGAGCAGGCGGCGGCGCTCCCCCTCGTCGAGGAGATACCACTCGTAGGAGCGGACGAAGGGGTAGACCGCGACGTAGTCGTGGGTGCGCTCGTCGGCGAGGAACGCGGGCAGGTGGCTGCGGTTGAACTCCGCGGGCCGGTGCAGCGCCATCTGCGACCACACCGGTGCCAGGCGCCGGCCGAAGCGGGTGCGGCGCAGCCGGTGGTACGCAGCCTGCAGCGCGTCGGACGACGCCGCGTGCCACCAGACCATCACGTCGGCGTCGGCGCGCAGCCCGCCGACGTCGTAGACGCCCCGGACCACCACGTCGGCCGCCGCCAGCTCGGCGACCAGCTCCTCGACCTCGACCGCCTCGGACTTGCGGTCGGCGTCGGGGCCGAGCGTGTCCTCGAGGCGGAAGACCGACCACATCGTGTAGCGGATCGTCTCGTTGAGCTCGTTGATCCGGGCGGCGTTGGACTTGATGTGGGCCTGGGGGTCGGTCTCGCTCATGCGTCCATTATCGGATCCGCTCAGTCGCGGCCGTAGCCGGCCTCCCGCGCCTTGATGATCGCCTCGGCCCGCCCGGCGGTGTGCAGCTTGGCGTAGATGCCGGAGACCGCGTTGCGCACGGTCTTGTTGGAGACGTAGAGCTCGGCGGCGATCGCGTCGTTGGACCGCCCGGCGGCGAGCAGCCGGAGCACGTCGCGCTCCCGCTCGGTGAGGTCGGGGAAGGGCTCGACCTCCTCGGTGCGCGCCACCCCACCCGCGAAGTACGTCGCGACGCGCGCGGCCAGCGTCGCCCCGAAGACCATGCCGCCGGCCGCGGCCGCGCGGATCGCGTTCTGCACCTCGTCGGCGCCCGAGCCCTTGAGCAGGTAGCCGCTGGCCCCGGCGCGGATCGCGCTCAGCACGGTGTCGTCGTCCTCGTTCATCGTCAGCATCACGACCCGGACCCCCGGCTGCCGGCCGGTGATGTGGCGGGTGGCCTCGATCCCGTCGAGCTCGGGCATCTGGATGTCCATGACGACGACGTCGGGCTCGGTCCCGTCGACCACGTGGATCGCGTCCCGGCCGTCGGCGGCCGTGCCGACGACCTCGATGCCGTCGAGGGCGCCGAGCAGGCTCGAGAGCCCCTCACGCAGGATCTGGTGGTCGTCGACCACGACCACGCGGATGTCGGTGCCGGTCACAGGTCGCTCCTCAGGGGCAGCCAGGCGCGCACGACCGTGCCGCCGGTGGATGGGCAGGTGACCTCGCAGCGGCCGCCGAGCTCGGCGGCCCGCTCCCGCAGCCCGACCATGCCGACTCCGGCCTGCGCGTCGGCGGGGATGCCGACGCCGTCGTCGGCGATCTCGACGAGCAGCGCGCTGTCGACGACGTCGAGGCGGACGGTCGCCGTGCTCGCGGCGGCGTGCCGGGCGACGTTGGTCATCGCCTCGCCGGCGATCCGGTACGCCGCCACCTCGACCGCCGCCGGGAGCGCTCCCAGGTCTCCGGCCTCGACGGCCGGGGCGGGTGAGAGCTGCTCGGCCTGCTGGCGCAGCGCGCCGACCAGGCCGCGGTCGTCGAGCGCCGGGGGGCGCAGGTCGTGCACGAGACGGCGTACGTCGGCGACGACGCCCTGCACGTGCTTGCTGGTGCTCCCGATCTGGGCCTTGGCGGCGTCCGGGTCCCTGTCGACCAGCAGCCGCGCGGACTCGAGCTGGAAGACCACGCCGCTCAGCGCCGGGCCGAGGCCGTCGTGCAGGTCGCGCCGGATCCGGCGCCGCTCCTCCTCGCGGGCGGTGACCAGGCGCTCCCTGCTCTCCTGGAGCTCCTCGGCGAGCCGGCCGGTGCGGGCCGCGGTGGCGGCCTGCCGCACCAGGTCGCCGAGCAGCTCCTCGTCGCGGCGGGACAGCCGGCTGCTCATGCCGCGCGCCGGCAGCACCAGGCGGCCGGCGACCGTGTCGCGGTAGGAGATCGGCAGCGCGCGCGTCTCGGCCGGGCGGTCGCCGTACGTCGCCACCAGGCGCTCGCCGCTGACGCGGTCCACCTCGACGCTCACGAAGCCCACGCCGAAGGCGCTCGCGACCGCCCGGGCCACCGCGGCCAGCTGCTCGGCGCCCTCGTCAGTGGACTCGAGGGTCGACGCGAGGCCGGCGACGACGTCATAGGGGTTGGCGCGGTCGCCGAAGAAGAGCCGCCGCACGCCGCGGGAGAGCCGGTTGCGCAGCGGACCGTAGAGCAGCACGGTCGTCAGCAGCACGACCAGCACCACCTGCGACTGCGCCATCTCGTCGTCGAGCGCGAACGTGATCGCCGCGACGACGAGGAAGTCGACGGCGACCAGCACGAGCGCGACGACCGAGAGCAGCACCGTGCGACCGAGCAGGTCCTCGATCGAGACCACGCGCGGGTTGACCACCGCGACGGTCATCGCGATCGGGGTCAGCGTGATGCAGACGAAGAAGACGACGCCGGTGAGGGTGCCGAGGTCGAGCACGACCGTGACGGCCACGGTCGTGACGGTGACCAGCGCGCCCCACAGCAGCCACCGCATCTGGTCGCGCTCGGTGTCGCGGGAGCGCCGGTAGCGGTGCACGACCACGCCGACCGGCACGACCAGGCCGATCACCGTGAGGGCCTGCAGGGCGCCGGTGAGCACGTCGGCGACGCCCTCCAGCGCCCAGATCGTGGTCGGGTCGGGGTCGACGCCGGGTGGCAGGTTCGCGCCGGGCTCGTCGTAGGGCGCGATCACGTAGGCGAGCGGGATCACGCTCATCACGCTCATGCAGACCCAGCTCGCGACACCCCACGCGCCGCGGACGAAGCGGCCCTCGGGGAAGAGCAGCGGCAGCACCACGATCGTCGCGGGCAGCAGCGAGGTGAAGCGGCCGAGGAACCAGGCCGCGAACGTCATGCCCGGCAGGGCGTCCTCGCTCACCGTGCCGAGGCGGACGTAGGACTCCGAGAGCCCGTCGAGCGCCCAGAAGAGACCGACCGCGCCGAGCGTCCAGCCGATGCCGCGGTGACCCGGGTGGCGCAGCACGACCGTGGACAGCAGGGCCAGCACCAGCCCCACCAGCGCGGTGCCGATGCCGTGGCCGATCTCGATGCCGTCGCCGTAGGACCACAGCACCGGCTCGCCGTACGACTGGAGCTCGAGGAGACCGACCCCGACGACGCAGAGCAGGCAGAGCAACGGGAAGACGGCAGCGACCGGCCAGGAGGCCGGTCGCTGCGCGTCGTCGTCCGGGTGGTTCACCGGGACATCATCACCGCTGCGCGCGGTCGCCGAAGCGGAAACCCGCCGCGGTGACCAGGACCATGAGCGGACCGGTCATGCCGGCCATGTACTGGACGGGCGTGATGCCGAGCAGCACGGTGAGACCGCCGAGCACGAGGCCGACGAGGCCGATCCAGCGCGGGACGGCTCCGGCGCGGTACGCCGTGAAGAGCGCGAGGCCGGCGAGACCGGCGAGCACCCAGCACCACGGGATGGTGCCGACCCAGTGGTTGTACATGACGGCGTTGACCGGCTCGATCATGTCGTCCTCGGGGATGCCGAGCACGAACTCGGTGTCCAGGCCGCTGCCCAGCACCGACACGACCGAGGTGCCGAGCAGGCCGCCGAAGGCGATGAGCGGGGCGATCGAGAGCTCGCCGAGCCCGGTGCGCAGCCGCCGGAAGAGGCCGGCCGCGAACACGACCATGAGCACGGCGCTCAGCACCGTGACCGAGTGGAAGGCGAACATCACGCCGGTCTTGTCGGCCAGGCGGTCGGCCATCGCCTCGGGGTCGCCGAACAGCTTCTCCTGGTAGACGGCGTCGATCATGCCGGAGGTGACGATGGTGCCGATCCCGGCGAGGCCGGCGCCGATGCCGGCGAGGGCCCAGGTGCGGCTGGTGCGAGCGGCCGTCGGGAGGTTGGTGACGTCCGAGCGGACCGGGTTGTCGGTGGTGACGTGGGTGGTCATCGTGAGCGCTTTCTGTGAGAGGGACAAGCTCGATGACCTGAGGTTGTCGGGCCGCTTGTCCCACCGCCCAGGGACAACAGGGCACACCTCTCCGTCTAGCGGATCCGGGCGGCGGCCCGGTGCGCCGAGGCGATGACGGCGGGGATGCCGACGCCCTCGTAGGCGGCGCCGCAGACCGCGAGGCCGGGGACGGCGTCGACCGCGACCCGGATCCGAGCGACCCGGTCGAGGTGGCCGACGGCGTACTGCGGGAGTCCGCCGCCCCACCGCTGCACGTGGGTGTCGACGGGGGTCGCGGCGAGACCCGTGGCGTCCCGGAGGTCGGCGAGCGACCAGGCCACGAGCTCGTCGTCGGTGGCCTGGAGCGCGGCCTCCTCGCCGGAGCGGCCGAGCGAGGAACGCAGCAGCAGGAGGCGCTGCCCGTCGGCGGCGCCGGCCGCGCGGACCCAGCCCCACTTGGCGAAGGAGAACGTCGCCGCCTTGATCCGGCGCCCCTCCACCGGCGGCACCAGGAACCCGGAGGAGTCGGTCGCCGCGAGGTCCGGGGCGTCGGCTGCCCGGACGGCGAGCGTCACGACCGCCATCGACGCCGACTCGATCGCGGCGAGCTCGGCAGCCGCCACGGGCGCCACGTCACCCAGCAGGCGGGCCGTCGGCGCGGCCGGCGTGGCGAGGACGACCGCGTCCGCCTCGACCAGCTCGGGGTCGGTGGTGGGGCCGACGGTGAGCGCGAAGCCGGACGGGGTCCGCCGCAGCTCGCGCACGGTGGCGCCGGTGCGCACCGACAGCTCGGCGGCGAGCGTCTCCGGGAGCCGGCCCATGCCGCCGGGGATGCCGGCGAAGACCGGCGAGTCGTACGTCGGGGCCGGCGCGGCGCCGCCCGCGGCGAACGTGAGCAGCTGCGGCACCGCGGCGCGGGCCGAGATGAGGCGGGCCTGGCCGGCGTACACGCCGCCGAGCAGCGGCTCGACGAGCCGGTCGGTCACCTCGGGTCCCCAGCGGGCGTCGACGAGGTCGCCGACCGAGACGTCGCCGACGACCGGGGCGGGCGCGAACTCCCGGAAGCGCGCGAGACCGGCCGGGGAGAGCACGCCGGCGGGGTCCTCGAGCGGCACCCCCATCAGCGAGCGGGGCAGCGGATGCAGCTCCCCGCGGCTCCAGATCCGGGAGGAGACGACGTCCGGGTGCTCGATCGGCAGGCCGAGCTCGCCGGCGAGCGCCACCCCCTCGGGGCGGCGGTTGAGCATCGCCTCGGCGCCCACGTCGACGGTCACCCCGGCGACCTCGTCGCGCCGCAGCTTGCCGCCGACCCGGGACGACGCCTCGAGCACCAGCACCCGGTGGCCGGCCGCGACGAGGTCGCGGGCGGCGGTCAGGCCGGCGATGCCCGCGCCGACGACCACCACGCTGCTCACGCCCCCCAGTCTCCCAGAGGCGCGGTCGGCGTCAGCCGGCGAGCCGCCCGAAGGCGCTGCGGTGGAAGACGAGCGGGTGCGCGGCGTCGACGAGGTGCTCCACGGCGTGCAGCCGGAGCAGCACGATCGTGTGGTCGCCGGCCTCCACCTCGCGGTAAAGGGTGCAGTCGAAGCGCGCCAGCCCCTCGTCGAGCGTGACCGCGCCGTCGTCGCTGGCGGAGAGGTCGACCTCGTCGAACCGCTGCTCGACGGGTCCGGCGAGCTGGCGGCAGACGTCGCCCTGGTGGGCGGCCAGCACGGTGACCCCCAGGTGCTCGGCGCGGCGGAGGTCGGGCCAGGTCCTGGAGGTGTTGGCGATCGAGAAGGACACCAGGGGCGGGTCGAGGCTCACCGACGTGAACGAGCTCGCCGCCAGCCCGACCAGCTCGCCGTCGACCTGGGCCGCGACGGCGACCACCCCGCTCGGGAAGGTCCCGAACGCCTCGCGGAGGCGCTGGGGGTCGAGGTCCTGGTTGGTGGGGAACGAGGCGACGGTCATGCGGGGGCTCCTGTCCGGTCGAGGAACGCGGCGATGACGGGCCGGGCGCGCTCCAGCCAGGCGGCGTACGCCGCGGGGTCGTCGTGCGCCGAGTCGATGACGTAGAGGCCCCTCGTCGGCACGATGCCGCCGATCTCGGTGAGCACGGGACGCAGCGTGTGCTCGGGTGCGAGCGCGTGGGCCGGGGCGCCGCCCAGCATCAGCGGGACGGCGACGCCCGTGAGGCCGTCGGTCGCGAAGCGGTCGAGGAAGAGCTTGAGCAGTCCTGTGTAGGCGCCCTTGTAGGTGGGCGAGGCGAACACCACGAGGTCTGCGCTCCCCACCTCGTCCACCAGGTCTGCGACGACCGGGTCCTGCCAGTCGAGCAGCCGCTCGCCGAGGTCGGCCAGGTCCACGACCAGGTCGGGCTCGTGGCCCGCCAGCTCGGTGGCGAGGTACCGCGCGGCTGCGAGCGTGCGGCTCTGCGGCTTCGGGTTGCCGACGACGACGGCGACCTGGGCGGCGCTCACGACGCCGCCACCGTGCCGCCGAACGGCAGGGGCGGGGTGGTGGCCCGGACGGGGCCAGGCGGCGACCAGAGGCCGCGCCGCTCGAGCTCGGGCAGCACGCCCTCGCCGAACCAGTAGGCCTCCTCGAGGTGCGGGTAGCCCGACAGCACGAACTCCTCGATGCCCACGGCGCGGTACTGCTCGATCAGGTCCGCGATCTCGGCGTACGAGCCGACCATCGCGGTGCCCGCACCGCCGCGGACCAGGCCGACGCCGGCCCACAGGTTCGGGTGGATCTCGAGCCCGTCCTTGGACCCCTGGTTGAGGTCGAGCATCCGGGACTGACCGACCGACTCGCTCTTGCGCAGCCCCGCCTGGACCCGCGCGATCTCGTCCTCGGAGATCCCCGCGAGCAGCCGGTCGGCCTCCGCCCAGGCCTCCTCCGAGGTGGCCCGGGCGATGGTGTGCAGGCGGATCCCGAAGCGCACCTTGCCCTCGCGGCCCGCGTCGGCGGCGAGCTTGCGGACCCACTCCACCTTCTCGCCGACCGCGGCCGGCGGCTCGCCCCAGGTGAGGTAGACGTCGACGTGCTTGGCCGCGACGGCGCCGGCCGCCGGGGAGGAGCCGCCGAAGTAGATCTGCGGCAGCGGCGAGGGGAGCTGCTGGAGCACGGCGTCCTGGACGCGCAGGTGCTCGCCCTCGAACGTCACGGGCTCGCCGGTCCACAGCCCCCGCACGATCGTGAGGAACTCGTCGCACCGTGCGTAGCGGGCGTCCTTGTCGAGGAAGTCCCCGAACATCCGCTGCTCGGCGCTCTCACCGCCCGTGACCACGTTGAGCGCGAGGCGGCCACCGGTCAGGTTCTGGAAGCTGGCGGCCATCTGGGCGGCGAGGAACGGCGAGGTCAGGCCGGGGCGGAAGGCGACCAGGAACTTCAGCCGGTCCGAGACCTGGCTGAGCATCGCGGTCGTCACCCACGCGTCCTCGCACCAGGCGCCGGTCGGGGTCAGCGCCGCCTCGAAGCCGAGCTGCTCGGCGCTGCGAGCGATCTGGCCGAGGTACGGCACGGATGCCGGCCGCCCGGACGGGCCGGCCTCGACCCCGTGGCCGCCGCCGACGACCTGCCGGCCGTCGCCGCCGTTGGTCGGCAGGAACCAGTGGAACGTGAGCTGGGACATGACTTCCTCTCACGAGACTGTCGTTGCGATTTATCTTGATCTGTTTTGTCTACTTTAAACCAGGTCAAGAATCGATCACGACGCCGCCCCCGCCGGAACCGCGCGGGCGCGGCCTGCGTCGGACCGGCATGACGCACCGGACCGCACGCACCCTCGTCGCCACGGCCGCGCTCGCGGCCCTCCTGCTCACCGGCTGCTCGTCGGACTCCGACGACGGCGGCAGCAACGACTCCTCCTCCGCCGCCGCCATGGAGCCCGCGGCTCCCGACAGGGACGGGGGCGGGGACGCCGTCCAGGGCCTCGCCAGTGATGCGGAGGCCGGTTCGTCCGCGGATGGCGCCGCGGAGGACGCCGCCGCACGGGACGAGGCTCCCGTCGATCCGGCCGACGGCGTCCGGCGCGCCGTGATCCGCACCGGCGACCTCTCGATGCGCGCCGAGGACGTCGGGCAGGCACGCTTCGCGGTGCAGCGGATCGCCGACCGCTACCGGGGCGAGGTCACCGAGGAGAACACGCAGTCCGACGACGACGGCGACCCGGCGTACGCACGCATGGTGCTGCGCGTGCCGAGCGACGACTTCGACGAGGCGGTCGCCGCGCTCGAGGAGGTCGGCGAGGACGTCTCGGTCTCGACCAGCGCCGACGACGTCACCACCAAGCTCATCGACCTGCGCAGCCGGGTCGAGACCCAGCGCCGCAGCATCGCGAGGATCACCGTGCTCTTCGAGCAGGCCCGCAGCATCCGCGACATCATGTCGATCGAGGCCGAGCTGTCCCGGCGGCAGGCGGAGCTCGAGTCGCTCGAGCGCAAGCAGGCCTACCTCGCCGGCCAGTCCTCGATGTCCACGATCACGGTCGGCATCGAGCGGATCCCCGACGAGAAGAAGAAGGCGAAGGCCGATGACGGCGACGGCTTCCTGGCCGGGCTCACCGCCGGCTGGGGCGCGCTGAAGACCTTCGGGATCGGTGCCGCGACCGTCGTCGGCGCGCTGCTCCCCTGGCTGGTCGTGCTCGCGCTGGTCGGGATCCCGGTCTGGCTGCTGGTGCGCTCGATGCGACGGCGGGCGCCGGAGGTGACCCCGGTCGCCGACGGTCCTCAGGACAGCGCGTAGCCCTGCACGAAGTCCGTCAGCCGCTTGAGCTGGTCGGGGTCGGTCGAGGGGATGACGCCGTGGCCGAGGTTGAAGACGTGGCCGCGGGCCGCGCGTCCCGCCTCGATCACCTCGGCGGCGCGGGCGGTCATCACCTCGGCCGGCGCGAAGACCAGCGTCGGGTCGAGGTTGCCCTGCACGCTCCGGTCGCCGACCGTCGCGATGGCCGCGTCGAGCGGGGTGCGCCAGTCGACGCCGACCACGTCGGCACCGGCCTCGCCCATGAGGCCGAGCAGGTTCGTGGTGCCGACGCCGAAGTGGATGCGCGGGACGCCGGTGGCGCCGATCCGCTCCAGCACCCGGGAGGAGTGGGGCATCACGTGCTCGCGGTAGTCGCGCGGCGTGAGCGCCCCCGCCCACGAGTCGAAGAGCTGCACCGCGGACGCGCCGGCCTCGACCTGGACCTCGAGGTAGGCCGCGGAGATGCCCGCGATCTTGCGCATCAGGGCGTCCCAGACGTCCGGGGCGCCGAACATCATCGCCTTGGTGAGCGCGTGCTCCTTCGAGGGGCCGCCCTCGACGAGGTAGGACGCCACCGTGAACGGCGCACCGGCGAAGCCGATCAGCGGGGTGCCGCCGAGCTCGCCGACGAGGGTGCGCACGGACTCGGTGATGTAGGGCACGTGCTCCGGGGTGAGGTCGGGGATCCGCTCGACGTCGTCGAGGGTCCGCACCGGGTGGGCCACCACCGGTCCGACGCCCGGCTTGATGTCGAGGTCGACGCCGACGGCCTTCAGCGGCAGCACGATGTCGGAGAAGAAGATGGCCGCGTCCACGCCGTACCTGCGCACCGGCTGGAGGGTGATCTCGACGACGAGCTCCGGGGTCATGCAGGACTCGAGCATGCCGACGCCCTCGCGGACGGCGAGGTACTCCGGCAGCGAACGGCCGGCCTGGCGCATGAACCACACCGGCGTGTGGGGGACCGGCTCGCCCCGGACGGCCTTGAGGAATGCGCTGTCGGCGAGGGCGGGGTGCTGCTCCGGCATGAGCGAAGCCTCGCAGGTGGTCGGCGTGTTCGCACATCGGCGAACGCCGGGCCGACTTACTGTGAACCCATGGTGGTCGGTCAAGAGACCCACCCGGGAACGGGTGCGGGCGCGGCGCCCGCGGAGTTCCGTGAGGCCGTGGCCACCATGCACGCTGCCCGCTTGCGCCCGGAGGTGCTCTGCGAGGAGATGCCGGCGCCGCAGCGGATCGCCCCGTGGGCCTCGGCCCTCTCCGCCGACGTCACCGTCGACGGCGTCGACGTCGGCACCGGCCGGATCATCCTGCTCCACGACCCCGCCGGCAACGACGCCTGGGCGGGCACCTTCCGCTGCGTGGCCTACGCCCGGGCCGAGGTCGACCTGGACCTGATCACCGACCCGCTGCTCGCCGACGTGGGCTGGTCGTGGCTGACCGAGGCGCTCGCCGAGCACGGAGCGTCGTACGTCGCGGCGTCCGGCACGGTCACGCGGGTCGCCACCGAGAGCTTCGGTGGGATGGCCGACGAGGGCGGCACCGCCCAGATCGAGATCCGCGCCTCGTGGACGCCGGTCGTCGCCGACGACGCGCCCGACCTGGCCCCGCTCGACGTCGCCCCGCACGTGGAGGCGTGGGGCGAGCTGCTGTGCACGGCGGCCGGGTTGCCGCCGGTGCCGGACGGGGTCGCCGTGATGCCCAGCCGGCGCGGCCAGCGGGGCGGCGGACGCTGACCGGCATGACCGACGACGACACTCCCACCGAACTCCCCCCGCTCCTGACGCTGCGCGACGGCCTGCCGCCGGTGGTGGAGACCGACGCGGACCTGGCCGCCGCTGCCGCCGCCATCGGGGCCGGCACGGGGCCGGTCGCGATCGACGCCGAGCGGGCGTCGGGCTACCGCTACTCCTCGCGCGCCTACCTGATCCAGCTGCGCCGCGAGGGCGCCGGCTCGTTCCTGGTCGACCCGATCCCGCTCACGTCGCTCGCTCCGTTGAGCGAGGCGCTGGCCGGGACCGAGTGGATCCTGCACGCCGCGACCCAGGACCTGCCGTGCCTGGCCGAGGTGGACCTGCACCCCGACGCGCTCTTCGACACCGAGCTCGCCGGCCGCCTGCTCGGCTATCCCCGTGTCGGGCTGGCGACGTTGGTCGAGACGCTGCTCGGCTACCGGCTGGCCAAGGAGCACTCGGCCGCCGACTGGTCGACGCGGCCGCTGCCCGGGCCGTGGCTGGAGTACGCCGCACTCGACGTCGAGGTGCTGCTCGAGCTGCGGGCGATCATCGGCGAGGAGCTCGAGAAGGCCGGCAAGGCCGAGTGGGCCCGGCAGGAGTTCGAGTACCTCCGCGGCTTCGTGCCCACCCCGCGCGTCGACGCCTGGCGGCGTACGTCCGGCGTGCACCGGGTGCGGGGACGGCGCGCGCTGGGCGCCGTACGCGAGCTCTGGACGGCACGGGACGAGATCGCCGAGCGCCGCGACGTCACGCCCGGCCGGATCCTCCCCGACGCCGCGATCGTCGCCGCTGCCACCGCGCTGCCGACGGACCGGGACGCGCTGCTCGCCACCAAGGGCTTCCACGGCCGGGGCGCCGAGCGCTACTCGTCCCGCTGGGTCGAGGCCTTGCGCCGGGCCGCCGAGATGGACGAGTCGGAGCTGCCCGTGCGCACCCCGCGCGGCGACGGCCCGCCCCTCCCCCGCGCCTGGGCCGAGAAGGATCCCGTGGCGGCCCGCCGTCTCGTCCTCGCCCGGGAGGCCATCACCGCACTCGCCGAGGAGCTCGTGCTCCCGGTCGAGAACCTGCTGACCCCCGACTACCTCCGCCGCACCCTCTGGACCCCTCCCTCCACGCGCGAGCCCGCCAGGCTCCTCGCGGCCGTCGGCGAGCAGCTCGCCGGCTACGGCGCCCGCCCGTGGCAGATCGAGCTCACCGCCCCCGTCCTCACCGACGCGATCCTCACCGCGGACGCCGAGCCTGTCGTCGCCGAGCCTGTCGACGCGCCTGCTGACGAGCCTGCTGACGACTGACGGCGGCTGGGGCGCCGGTCACCGGTGGTGGGTGTCGCCGACCGGCGGTCGGGGCGCGTGGGGTCGGCCCTGGGGTCTTCGGGGTTCCAGCGGAGATTCTGATTCACCTGGTGGATCAAGATCTCCGCTGAAACGCCTGCGCGCCCGACCGCAGGTCGGCGTCCTCCCGATCGGCGCCAAGATCGTCCGGAGCCAGGTCAGTCCAGGGCGGCGAAGCCGGCGAAGCGAACCCTTGATGGACCTGGCGGAGGACGAACAATGACGGCGCCGGGAGGACGACGACCCTACTCCGAGGAAGACTCCGACGGGCTCGGCGACTCCGAGACCGACTCGGGGTCGAGGATCGGCTTGGAGATGTCGTCGACCTGGTGCGTGAGGGTGTCGAGGTCGAGGACGCCGACGCCGTAGACCATCTGCTCCAGGCTGGGGGCGACGGCGGTCTCGAGCTCGGGCATGGTGTCAATGAGCGGCGGGACCGCCATGGAGCGGACGGCGGTGTTGAAGAACGCGGAGTGCGCGGGGCGCCGGCCGGGCTGGAGGAACTCGTCGCTGAGCGAGACGGCGACGTTGGCGGGCTGGAGGTAGCCGACGCTCGCGACGCGGCCGACGGACTCGGCGGAGATCTCGTGCACCATGAAGTCCGCGGCGAGGCCCGGGCTCGCGGTGTCGGCCGACATGCAGAGCGCGGTGACGTCGCCGACGGTCGCGCTGCTGTCGAGGCGTGGCATCGGCATCACGTCGAAGGCGAGCCCGGCAGCGCGCAGGACCGGCACCAGCGACCGGTCGCCGGCGATCATCCCGAGCTTGCCCTGGATGAACCAGGTGAGGGCATCGTTGTCGGCCAGCTCGGACTGGTCGAGGGTGACCCGCGGGTCACGGAGCAGCTCGAGGGTGCGCTCCAGCGCACTCTGGCTGCCGTCGCTGGCGAAGGTCAGCGACGTCGGGTCGACGGCGTCGTCGAAGACCGAGCCACCGCCGGACTGGATGAACGGCGCCAGCCCCGCGATCGTCGGCGCGATGTGGACACCCTTCGAGCCGCGGACCGGGCGGCTGGCGAAGTCTGCGGCGGCTGCGAACTGGTCGAAGGACCAGCTGGTCGCGTCCACGTCGGGTGCGTCGAGGCCCCGGTTGCGCATCCGTTCGAAGCGGACCAGGCGCTTGTTGTAGTAGATGAGCGTCGGCGTCACGCCGTAGGGCATGCACTGCAGGTGCGCGTCCGTGCTCAGCGCCTCGAGCGCGTCGCGGGAGTAGTTGTCACCGAACTCCACCCCGCGCTCGTCGAGCAGCTCGTCGACCGGCTGGGTGAGCCCGTTCTCCAGCAGCCAGGACAGGTCCGAGCGGCTGGACATGAACACGTCGGGCACCGCGGCACCGGACTCGATGTCGTCGCGCATGGCGGCCTGGGTCGGCCAGCTCTTCATCTCGACGTGGATGTGCTCCGGGTCGGCGTTCCACGTGTCGACGGTCGCCTGGAGCGCGGACTGCTGCGCCTCCGGCCCGACGACCCCGAACGTCATCCGGGTCGGGGCCGGCGCCGAGGTGCTGGGGGTCGGCGCGGGTGGCTCCTCCGGGTCGTCCGTGCAGCCCGCCGTCATCAACAGGGAGAGCACGGCGACGCCCGCCAGCACACCCCTGGACGCCCTCACCGACTCCTCCTTCGCGGCCCTGATCACGTAGGCGCGCCCGGGTCCCCCCGGGCGTGCGGACCACCCTAGCGGCCCCGGAGACGGGGAGGCTCAGTCGAGAGTGTGATGTTCGCGGGCGGCCGCGATCACGAGGTCGAACGTACGACGGTCCAGCGCGGCGCCCTCGCGGCGTACGGCGGACGCCTCGAGCCGCAGCAGCCGGTCGAGTCGCACCTCGCTCGGCCGGTTGTCCCGGTCCCAGCCGCCGCTCCCGACGTCCATCCAGGAGCGACCCCACCGCGCCTCGTCGGCGGCGTCGCGGTCGTGGTCCTTGCTGGTGAGCATCAGCCCGAGCAGCAGGTCGCCGTCGCGGCCGATCAGCAGCACCGGGCGGTCCTTGCCGCGGTCCGGGTCGTCCTCGAACGGCACCCAGCCCCACACGACCTCACCCGGGTCGGGGCGGCCGTCCTCGTGCGGGGCGTAGCGCACGTCGACGGAGCGACGGCGGCGGAAGAGTCGGCGCAGCACGAGAGACAGAATAGGAGCACGCCGGACCGGGAGCGCCTCACGGCGCGTGGCCGCTCGTAGCGGCTGATTTTGGGACCCGGGGCTGCCGCAGCCCGGCGTGCTCCAGCCAGTGTAACGGCGTCAGGCGAGCTCTTGTTCCAGTTCGGCATGACCCGCCGCCTCGAGCTGCTCGGAGAGCACCAGCATCCGCTGCACCTCCGCCTCGCTCGACCCGCTCAGCACGGCCCGACCGGTCGCCACGACCCGCGCGAACGCGGCGGCGCGCAGCAGGACGTCAGCAAGATCACTGCCCGCGAGGCCGCGCAGCACCTCGTCGACCATCGCCTTGAGCTGCTCCGGGCCGGGCGGGTCGGCGACCCCCGCCACGACCTGCGCGACCTGGGCGCTGCGCCGGCCGGCCTCGAACTGCCGCGAGACACCCACCGGGTCGGCGTACACCCACGACCGGAGGAGGTAGAGCCGCCACAGGCAGCCGGCGAGCGAGTCTGCCGGTGACCCCGACCAGACCTCGGCGATCGCCTCGATGCCCTCGGTGTCCGCGAGGTGGACCAGCCGGTCCGCGATCGCGGCGTCCGCGGAGTCGCGGGCGCCGCGCACCAGGAGCTGGGCCGCGCGGTCGGCGGCCTCGCTGACGAGAGCCGGGTCCGCCGCCCCGACGAGCGCGTCGAAGAAGCCCTCTCCCGGGGTCATCGGACGGTGGTACTGGCGGCCGGTCACGCTCTGCACCTTACGTCGCGAGGCTGCGTCGGATCCGCTGGTCGCTCACGGGGTACGGCGTGCCGAGCTGCTGCGCCCACAGCGAGACGCGGTACTCCTCGAGCATCCAGCGCACCTGCCGCAACGCCGCGCCCGGCGGCCGCCCGTCGGGCAGCGCGTCGAGCTGGTGCAGGTAGGCCTCCTGCACGTCGGCGATCTGGTCCATCAGCTGCCGGTCGCGGTTGACCTGACCGGCGAGCTTCTCCCGGCGCTGCTCCAGGGCGCTGAGGTAGGTCGGGTAGCGACGCAGCTGCGCCGCGCCCGCCTCGCCGACGAAGCCGCGGTGCACCAGCCGTGCCAGCTGGCCGCGCATGTCGGTCAGCGCCGGCAGCATCGTCATCTCCGCGCGCCCGCTCAGCGCCTTCTCCGCCCGGCGCCACCGGTCGAGCACCCGCATCAGGTCGGCGACGACGCCGCGCAGGTGCGCCTCGTGGTCGCGGCCCGCCTCGGCGAGCAGCGCGGCGTACGCCGCCTCGTCGCGCACCGGCGGGCGGCCGTCGACGACGGCCTGCACGACGGCGGCGCGGGCGTCGTCGAGCAGCTCGGCGACGCTGCCGTACGGTGAGCCCGCGAGCCCCAGCTTCTCGGCGTTGGAGAGCCCGTCGAGCACCTGCTTCACCGGCGAGGGGATCCCCAGGAGCAGCAGCCTCCGCACGCCGAGCCGGTGCCGGGCCTCCTGCTCCTCGGCGGAGCCGTAGACCTGGAGACCGACGGTCGCGCCCTCGTCGACCAGGGCCGGGAAGACCTGCACCTCGTGGCCGGCGCGCTTCTGCGTGAACGACGGCTCGATGGTGCCGAACACCCACGTGGTCTCGCCCGTGCGCGCCAGCCCGCTGTCGCTGGCGACCTCGGCGATCGCCTCGGCGAACTGCCCGCGCAGCGGCGCCTTCAGGGCGTCGAGGTCCTTGCCCCGCGCCTGCTCCTGGCCGTCGTCGCCGACGACGCGGTACGTCGGCCGCAGGTGCTCGGGCACCTTCGACCAGTCCCACGCGTCCCGTGGCACCACGACGCCGCTGGTCGCGCGGCACCACCTCTCGAGCGCGTCGAGGAGCGGCTCCTCCCCCGGCGGCACCGCCGCGAGGAACTCGCGGGCCTTGTCGGGCGCGGGCACGAAGCTGACCCGCAGGTTCTTCGGCAGGCTGCGGATCAGGCTGGTGACCAGCTCCTTGCGCAGGCCCGGGACGTTCCACGAGAAGTCGTCGGCCTCGACCCGGTTGAGGGTGGCGACCGGCACGTCGATCGTGAGCCCGTCGTCCGCGGCGCCCGGCTCGAAGTGGTAGCTGATCGGGAACGTCAGCCCCTCGCCCTCCCACTGCTCCGGGTAGTCGCCGGCGCGGACCTCGTCGGCGGTGTCGTGGGTGAGCATCGCGGGGTCGAAGGTCAGCAGCTCCGGCTGGGCGCGGCGGGCGTGCTTCCACCACTGGTCGAAGTGCGCGCCGCTCACGACCTCGGCGCCGACCCGGGCGTCGTAGAAGTCGAACAGCGTGTGCTCGTCGACCACGATGTCGCGGCGGCGGGCCCGGTGCTCGAGCTCCTCGGCCTCCTCGAGCAGCCGCCGGTTGGTGTCCATGAACCTGTGCCGGGTGTGCCACTCGCCGTAGACGAGCGCGTGCCGGATGAAGAGCTCGCGGGCGAGCGCGACGTCGACCTTGCCGTAGGAGACGAGCCGGTCGGCGACGAGCGGGACGCCGTAGAGCGTCGCGCGCTCGTAGGCCATGACCGCCGCACGCTTCTTGCTCCAGTGCGGCTCGGAGTAGGAGCGCTTCACCAGGTCGCTACCGAGCCGCTCGGCCCACTCGGGCTTGATCGCGGCGTTCTGCCTCGCCCACAGGCGGCTGGTCTCGACGAGCTCGCCGGCCATCAGGAACTGGGGGTTCTTGCGGTGCAGCACGCTGCCGGGGAAGACCGCGAACCGCGAGCCGCGAGCGCCGAGGTACTCGCGCGGCCCGCGCTCCTTCTTGTCGCGCTCCTCCAGCAGGCCGATGTGCGAGAGCAGACCGGACAGCAGCGCCTGGTGGATGCCGTCGGCGTCGGGGTTGTCCGCCGGCTGGCCGACCTGGATCTTCATCTCCTTGCACACCTGGCGCAGCTGCGACTCGAAGTCCTGCCACTCGCGGACCCGCAGGTAGTTGAGGAACTCGCGCTTGCACATCCGGCGGAACGCCGAGGAGGAGAGCTCTCGCTGCTGCTCCTTGAGGTAGCGCCAGAGGTTGAGCCAGGTGAGGAAGTCGCTGCCCTCGGCCTTGTAGCGGGCGTGCAGCTGGTCGGCCTGCGCCTGCTCCTTGGGGCGGTCGGCGCCGGGCCGCTCGCGCGGGTCCTGGAGCGACAGCGCGGCCGCGATCACGATCACCTCGCGGACGCAGCCGAGCCGCTCGGCCTCGAGGATCATCCGCCCGAGTCGCGGGTCGATCGGCAGCCGCGCGAGCCGGCGACCGGTCTTGGAGAGCGTGCCGGTGCGCAGCGCGCCGAGCTCCTCGAGCAGCTGCACGCCGGACTGCACGTTGCGCCGGTCCGGGGGCTCGACGAACGGGAACCGCGCGATGTCGCCGAGGCCCAGCGAGGTCATCTGCAGGATGACGCTGGCCAGGTTGGTGCGCAGGATCTCGGGGTCGGTGAACTCCGGGCGGCCCTCGAAGTCCTCCTCGGAGTAGAGCCGGACGGCGATGCCGGCCTCGACGCGGCCACACCGCCCGGAGCGCTGGTTGGCCGACGCCTGGCTGATCGGTTCGATCGGCAGCCGTTGCACCTTGGTGCGCACCGAGTAGCGGCTGATCCGGGCGACGCCGGTGTCCACGACGTAGCGGATGCCGGGCACGGTCAGCGAGGTCTCGGCGACGTTGGTGGCGAGCACGACGCGGCGCACGGCGTTGCCGTGGGAGCTGAAGACGCGGTGCTGCTCGGCGGCGGTCAGCCGCGAGTAGAGCGGCAGGATCTCGAGCCGGCCGCGGCTGTCGAGGTCGCCGAGCGCGTCGGCGGTGTCGCGGATCTCGCGCTCGCCCGGCAGGAAGACCAGCACGTCGCCGGGCCCCTCGGCCGAGAGCTCCTTGACCGCCTCGACGATCGCCTCGGTCTGGTCGCGGACGACGACCTCGCCCTCGTCGTCCTCGTCGTCCATGGACATGAGCGGCCGGTAGCGGATCTCGACCGGATAGGTGCGGCCGGAGACCTCGACGACCGGCGCGTCGAAGTGCTTCGCGAAGCGGTCCACGTCGATGGTGGCCGAGGTGATGATGAGCTTGAGGTCCGGTCGGCGCGGGAGCAGCCGCTTGAGGTAGCCGAGCAGGAAGTCGATGTTGAGGCTCCGCTCGTGCGCCTCGTCGATGATGATCGTGTCGTACGTGCGCAGCTGCCGGTCGCGCTGGAGCTCGGCGAGCAGGATGCCGTCGGTCATCACCTTCACGCGACTGCTCTTCGACGTCCGGTCGGTGAACCGCACCTGGTAGCCGACCAGGTCGCCGAGCTCGGTCTTCAGCTCGCTGGCGATCCGCTCCGCGACCGAGCGGGCCGCGATCCGGCGCGGCTGGGTGTGGCCGATGATCCCGTTGCGGCCCCGGCCGAGCTCGAGGCAGATCTTCGGCAGCTGGGTGGTCTTGCCCGACCCGGTCTCGCCGGCGACGATCACGACCTGGTGGTCGCGGATCGCGGTCGCGATGTCGTCGCGGCGCTGGGTGACCGGCAGCTCCGGCGGATACGTGATGCGGAGCTCCTCGGTCATGACCGCACCATTGTGCCGGGCGTGTCCATCTATAACGTGTTCTAGTATCCCGGCCATGGCCGAGGCGCAGGAGTACGACCGTGAGTTCGACGTCGTGGTGGTGGGCTCGGGCGGCGGGGCGCTGACCGGCGCCTTACTGGCCCAGCGGGCCGGGCTGTCGACGGTGGTGGTCGAGAAGACCGGACTGCTCGGCGGCACGTCGGCGTACTCCGGCGGCGCCTGCTGGCTGCCCGGGAGCCAGGTGCAGCAGCGGGCCGGGATCGGGGACTCGACCGAGGGCGCACGCACCTACCTCGCGGCGGTCCTGGAGGACCCGGACCAGGAGCTGGTCGAGGCGTTCCTGGCGCGCTCTCCCGAGCTGGTCGCCGAGCTCGAGGAGGCCGGCATCCCGTTCGAGTGGCTGCCGTTCTCGGAGTACTACGACGCCCCCGGCCGGGTCGCCATGGGCAGGTCGATCCAGCCGGCGAACATCAAGCGGGGCGACGTGGCGCCCGAGGTCGCCGAGCTGGTCCGGCCGCCGGTCGAGCGGGACCGCCTCGGCGAGGGCGGGCGCAACACGCTCAGCGGTGGGCAGGCACTGATCGCGCGGCTGCTCGACGGCTTCGTCCGTGCGGGCGGCGCCGTGCTGACCGAGCTGCCGGTGACCGGGCTGGTCCTCGACGGGGAGCGGGTGGCGGGCGTCGCCGCGATGACCCCCGAGGGCCCGGTCCAGGTCCGCGCCCGCCGTGGCGTGATCGTCGCGGCCGGCGGCTTCGAGGGCAACGCCGAGGCCCGCGCCGCGCACGGCGTGCCCGGTGACGTGGCGTGGACGATGGCCCCGCGCGGCACCAACACCGGCGAGCCCATCGCCGCGGCCGTCGCGATCGGCGCTGCTGCCGACTACCGCGGGGTGGGCTGGTTCTGCCCCGGGCTCGAGCAGCCCGACGGCGGCGGCTCCTTCACGCTCGGCTTCCGATCGGGGCTGATGGTCGACCAGCGTGGGCAGCGCTACGGCAACGAGTCGCTGCCCTACGACCGGTTCGGCCGGATCATGGCCGAGGCGCCCGAGCGGATCCCGTCCTGGTTCGTGTTCGACTCCCGCGAGGGCGGTCGGCTGCCCGCGATCGCGATGCCCGAGGGCGACCCGGCCGAGCACCTCGCCGCCGGCACCTGGGTGCGGGCCGACACGGTCGCCGGCCTCGCCGAGCGGATCGGCGTGCCTGCCGACGCGCTGGTCGCGACGGTCGAGCGGTTCAACCGGTTCTGCGCGGGGGGCGCGGACGAGGACTTCGGCCGCGGCGTCGACGAGTACGACACGTTCTTCACCGGCGGCGCCGGGCCCACGCCCTGCGACCAGGCCCCGTTCTACGCCGCTCGCTTCGTGCTCTCCGACCTCGGCACCAAGGGCGGGCTGGTCACCGACGCCGCCGGCCGCGTGCTGCGGCCGGACGGCTCGGCGATCAGGGGGCTCTACGCCGCGGGCAACAGCGCGGCGTCGGTGTTCGGCCCGCGCTACCCCGGGCCGGGGGCTCCGCTCGGCTCGGCGATGGTCTTCGCGTCACTCGCCGTCCGGGCCATCGTCGGGTAGGCCCGGCATCGGGGCGCCCGGCAGCTGCTGCGGACCGTCCTGGGGGCCGATCCGGGAGTGCTCGACGTCGGGGCCGTGGTCGTCGTGGATCGCGTAGCCGACGATGCCGCCCACCAGGCTCCCGAGCAGGCCGCCGAGGACGAAGGCTGCCGCGGCGATGCCGAGGACGAGCGGGATCCCGAGGGTGCGCCGCGGCCGGTCGGGGGCAGGGGGCTGGTCCACCGGCGGGGCGGGCGGGGCGGGCGGCGGAGGCGGAGGCGGAGGCGGAGGCGGAGGGGTCACGGTCGGCTCGGTCATGGCCCGAGCGTGCGCGGCGTACCTGTGCCCGACCTGTGTGCCAGTCGTGAGGACCTCGTGAGCCCAGCACAGCGGCCTCACAGGAGACCCACAGGTACGGTCGGCACTGTGGCGAGCATGGACCTCACCCGTGCCGACGGCTCCCCGCTGCGAGTGCTCGTCGTGGACGACGAGCAGAACCTCGCGGAGCTCGTCTCGATGGCGCTGCGCTACGAGGGCTGGGAGGTCGCGACCGCCCACACCGGCACGAAGGCGGTCGACGCCGCCCGGGAGCAGCGCCCCGACGCCGTGGTGCTCGACATGATGCTGCCGGACTTCGACGGCCTCGAGGTGCTGCGGCGGATGCGCGCCACCCAGCCGGAGCTCCCGGTGCTCTTCCTCACCGCGCGGGACGCCGTCGAGGACCGGGTCGCCGGCCTGACCGCCGGAGGCGACGACTACGTGACGAAGCCCTTCTCCCTCGAGGAGCTCGTCGCGCGGCTGCGGGGCCTGCTGCGCCGCTCCGGGGCGCGGCGCGTCGAGTCGTCCTCGTTGCTGGTGGTCGGCGACCTGGAGCTCGACGAGGACAGCCACGAGGTACGCCGCGGTGGGGAGGAGATCGCGCTGACGGCGACCGAGTTCGAGCTGCTGCGCTACCTGATGCGCAACCCCCGCCGGGTGCTGAGCAAGGCGCAGATCCTGGACCGGGTCTGGAACTACGACTTCGGCGGCCAGGCCAACGTCGTCGAGCTCTACATCTCCTACCTGCGCAAGAAGATCGACGCCGGCCGGGAGCCCATGATCCACACGATGCGTGGCGCCGGCTACGTGCTGAAGCCGGGCGCATGACCAATCCGATGAGGCGCCACCTCGCGTCGCTCACCTCGCGGCTGGTGCTCACCACCGTGCTGCTCGTGCTCGCCGTCTCCGTCCTGATCGGGACCGTCACGACGCTCGCGGTGAGCGACTACCTGACCGAGCAGCTCGACCAGAACGTCCGGGCGCTCGCCGACCAGCAACGGTTGCCGAGCCCGCCCGACGGCGACCCGGGCCTCGACAGCCGGGTCTTCGGCGCGACGGGCACGCTGGTCATCAACCTGTCCACGGGTCAGGGCACGATCGTCCCCCGGCACGGCAACGTGCCCGACGACATCCTCGAGGCGCTGGCCGGGGTGCCGGTCGACCGCGAGGTCCACACCGTCGAGATCCCCGACGAGGGCACCTACCGCGTCAACGTGACGACGGGTCCCAGCGGCGACGTCGCGGTCGGCCTGCCGATCGACGACGTCGAACGAGCGGTCAGCAACCTGATCTGGTGGGAGGTCCTGCTCGCCCTGCTGGCGACCGTGGCGGGCGGGCTGGTCGCCGCCGTCGTCGTACGCCGCCAGCTGCGGCCGCTGCGCGAGGTGGCCGCGACCGCGGAGGCCGTCGCCGCCCGGCCGCTGGCGACCGGCGAGGTCGACCTCGCCGAGCGGGTGCCGGAGCACCTCACCGACGAGCGGACCGAGGTCGGCCAGGTCGGTGCGGCACTCAACACCCTGCTCGCGCACGTCGAGACCTCGCTGGACGCCCGGCACCGCAGCGAGCAGCAGGTGCGGCAGTTCGTCGCGGACGCCTCCCACGAGCTGCGCACCCCGCTGGCGACGATCGCGGGCTACACCGAGCTGGCCCGCCAGCGTCCCGACGACTCGGAGGTGCTGACGACCGCCCTCGACAAGGTCGAGGACGAGTCCGACCGGATGACCTCGCTCGTCGAGGACCTGCTGCTGCTCGCCCGCCTCGACGCCGGCCGGCCGCTGGAGCAGGAGCCGGTCGACCTGACACGGCTGGTCGTCGAGGCCGTCTCGGACGCGCGCGTGGTCGACCCCGACCGGCGATGGCAGGTGGACATCCCCGACGAGCTCGTCGACCGACCCGCCGTCGTGTCCGGCGACGAGCTGCGGCTGCACCAGGTCGTGACCAACCTGCTGACCAACGCCCGCAAGCACACCCCGCCCGGCACCACGGTGACCGTGGCGGTGCGCCGCGACGGCTTCGCCGTCCGCGACGACGGGCCGGGCTTCCCGCCGGACCTGGTCGACCACGCCTTCGAGCGGTTCGCCCGCGGCGACGCCGCGCGCACCCGCGGCGCCGAGGTCGGCGTGGGGCTGGGCCTCTCGCTCGTGGAGGCGATCGTCACCGCCCACGGGGGCCGGGTCACGCTCCGGTCGCAGCCCGGCGACACCGTCCTGGACGTCAGCCTTCCGGGATGACCGCGATCACGGCGGGCAGCGAGGCGACCAGGAACGCGATCAGCTCGTCCTTGCCCAGTCCGTGCGGGTCCTCGATCCAGGAGAGCACCAGGTCCTCCGCCATCGCCGACCAGGCGCGCACGACCAGGCGGTTGGCCGGGGTGTCGGGGACGACCTCACCACGCAGGTCCTCCCGGAACGCCCGGTTGTTGAGCGCGGCCCGCGCGTCCTCGTAGATCGCCCGCAGGCTCTCGTTGCCACCGGCCGCCGCGCGCACGAGCGAGACGTAGCCCTCGTGGTTGGCGAGCACGTAGTCGACGTAGGCCGTCAGCGAGGTGTGCAGCCGCTCCATCGGCTCCCCGTCGGAGGGCGGCGACGTCTGCGCGATCAGGTCGTCGGCCGCGTGCCGGACAACCGCCTCGTGGAAGGCCTGCTTGCTGCCGAAGTAGTGGTAGAGCAGGCCGCGGGAGATGCCGGCCTCCTCGGCGAGCAGGTCGATCGACAGCTCGTCCAGCGACCGGTGTGCCAGCAGCCGGACGCCGAGGTCGAGCAGCTGCTCGCGGCGCTGCTCGGGCGACAGCCGGGTGCGTGCGCTTCCGGAGGTGGTCACGGGTCCTCACTCTATTGACGGTCGTTCAATAAGGGAAGTACGGTCGCGGCGTGAGTGCCCCCACCCATGCCCGGCAGGTCGACCATCTCATCGTCGGGGCCGGCTTCGCGGGACTCTGCGCCGCGATCAAGCTCGACGAGGACGGCGAGCGCGACTTCCTCGTCGTCGAGAAGGCCGGCGAGGTCGGCGGCACCTGGCGCGACAACACCTACCCGGGTGCGGCCTGCGACGTGCCGAGCCAGCTCTACTCCTTCTCCTTCGCCCCCAACCCGGAGTGGAGCATGAGCTACTCACCGGGGCCGGAGATCCAGCAGTACCTCCGCGACGTCGCGACCCGCTCCGGCACGCTCGACCGCTTCGAGTTCGACACGTCGTTCGACGACGCGACCTGGGACGACGCGGCCGCGCGCTGGACGGTGACGGTCACCGGCCCCGCCGGCCCGCGCACGATCTCCGCCCGCACCCTCACGCTCGGTGCCGGCGGCCTCTCCGAGCCGCGGTTGCCCGAGATCGAGGGCATCGAGACCTTCCAGGGCGAGGTGTTCCACTCCGCGCGCTGGGACCACTCCGTCGACCCGGCCGGCAAGCGGGTCGCGGTGATCGGCACGGGCGCCTCGGCGATCCAGATCGTGCCGGAGATGCAGCAGGTGGCCGCCCACCTCGACGTCTACCAGCGCACGGCCCCCTGGGTCATCCCCCGCAACGACCGGCGGTACGGCGCGCTCGAGCGGCGGGCGCTGCGCCGCTTCCCGGCGCTCGGCCGGCTCTACCGGACCGGCATCTACTGGGCGCACGAGGGCTACGTGCCGGCGTTCACCCTCGAGCCGAAGATCGCGCTGCCGGCCCAGAAGGCGGCGGAGGCCAACATCCGCAAGGGCATCGAGGACCCGGCGCTGCGCGCCAAGGTCACGCCGCGGTTCGCGATCGGGTGCAAGCGGATCCTGCGGTCGAACACCTACTACCCCGCGCTCGCCGCCGACAACACCGAGCTGGTCACCGACCCGATCGCGAAGGTCACCGGCGACGCGATCGTCACCGCCGACGGCGTGGAGCGGGCGGTGGACGTCATCGTCGTCGCGACCGGCTTCTGGACGACCGAGCTGCCGGTGACCGAGCACGTCACCGGCACGGCCGGCCGCACGCTCGCCGACGTCTGGCGGGACGACGGCATGGCGGCGTATAAGGGCACCACCGTGCCGGGCTTCCCGAACCTCTTCATGCTCGTCGGCCCCAACACCGGCCAGGGCCACACCAGCATGGTGTTCATCATCGAGGCGCAGGTCGCCTACCTGCGCGACGCGGTCCGCACGCTCCGCGAGCGCGGCTGGGCGGCCGTCGAGCCGCGGCGGCGCGCGTTCCAGCGCTGGAACGCCAACCTGCAGCGGCGCATGCAGCGCACCGTGTGGACCCGCGGTGGCTGCGACAGCTGGTACCTCGACGAGCACGGCCGCAACACGACGCTCTGGCCGAAGTCGACCGTCACGTTCCGGCGCGAGCTCGCCCGCTTCGACCCGGACGCCTACGACGTGCGCCGGGAGGCCACCTCATGAAGAACTTCCACGACAGGGTCGTCGTCATCACCGGTGCCGGCTCCGGCATCGGCCGGGCGCTCGCACAGAACCTCGCCGCGCGCGGCGCGCGACTGGCGATCTCCGACGTCGACGACGCCGGGCTCGCCGAGACGGTCCGCCTGCTCGAGCGGGCCGGCGTGCGCGAGGTGCGGTCCGACCACCTCGACGTCGCCGACCGCGCGGCGTTCACGGCGTACGCCGAGGAGGTCGTCGCGCACTTCGGCCGGGTCAACGTGGTGGTCAACAACGCCGGCGTCGCGCTCGCCGGCGACTTCGAGGACCTCGAGTACCCCGACATGGAGTGGATCATGGGGATCAACTTCTGGGGCGTCGCCAACGGCACCAAGGAGTTCCTGCCGCAACTCATCGCCTCCGGCGACGGCCACCTGGTCAACATCTCCTCGCTGTTCGGGCTGGTGTCGATGCCCGGGCAGAGCATGTACAACGCCGCCAAGTACGCCGTGCGCGGGATGACCGAGGCGATCCGTGAGGAGATGCTGGTCGCCGGCCACCGCGTCGGGGTGACCGTCGTGCACCCGGGCGGCATCAAGACCGCGATCGCCCGCAACGCCCGGGTGTCGGCCAAGGAGGACAAGGCCGAGACCGCGCGGCTCTTCGACGAGAAGCTGGCCCGGATGACGCCCGAGCGAGCCGCGGAGATCATCGTGGCGGGGGTCGAGAAGGACAAGGCGCGCGTGCTGGTCGGCATCGACGCGCACGCGGTGCACCAGCTCGCGAAGCTGACCGGGTCGCGCTACCAGGACATCGTCGCGCGCAGCGCGCGCAAGGTCATGCCTCCGAGGACGACGATCGTCTGACCCGCTTCGGCTTCGGCGGCCGGATCCGGAGGGGGCCGACGAGCCGCGGTCCCGCCAGCCGGCTCTCGAGGCGGCGCGCCTCGCGCTGCAGCGGCTGCGCGACGTACTCGCCCAGGATCACGCCAGCGGCGAGCGCCAGCGCGACGGCGGCCGCGGTGATGATCGCCAGCAGCCCCTCGGACGTCGCCGCAGGACCCTCGGTGAGCAGGCTGAGGCCGCGGTAGATCGACAGACCCGGCAGCATCGGGACGATCGCCGGCACGACCACGACCAGGGGCGGCACCTTGAGGCGCGCCGAGATGCCGTAGCTGACCAGGCCGACGAAGAACGCGGCCACCGCGGTCGGCCACGCCCGCCCCAGGCTGCTCGTCGCCTCGGCGGACTGGCTGATCAGGATCGCCACGGCCGCGATGAGGCCGATCGGCGGCAGCGCCCGCCACGGGGCGTAGGACGCGAAGCCGAACGACGCCGCACAGACCGCCGCACCGAACGCCAGCGCCGACGCCTGCCCGAGGTCGGCGACCGCGCCCGGCTCGAGCCGGCCCACGTCGACCCCGAAGGCGGTGCCGACCTGGAGGCCGCCGCTGACGCCGGCGATGATCCCCGCGGTCGCGAGCAGCGCCTCGGTGAGCCGGGCCCCGGCGGTGACGTAGAAGCCCGACAGCGCGTCGTGCAGGGCACCCATGAACCCGATGCCGGCGAGCAGCATGATGATGTTCGCGGTGACGACCACCGACAGGTCGAGGTCGTCGAGGAAGGCCGCACCGGCGACCGCGATCAGTGCCGCGACCGCCCCGCCCGCGACCTGACGGTAGAAGAACGGCAGCCGGCGGCGGGCCATCACCAGCAGCAGCCGGTCGATGGCCACCGCCGCGACGAACGCAATCGCGACGACGGCGAGGCCGCCGCCCAACTGGAGGCCGACACCGGCGCACATCGCGCCCCAGCCGAGGGTCGCCGCCCAGCGCGGCACCGGGTGGCCGGACGACACGATCCGCGCCAGCCGCTGCCGTGCCTCCTTGAGGTCGGCGTCCCCCCGCAGCACGTCGCGGACCAGGTGGTCGACCTCGGTCAGGTCGGCGTAGTCGATCTCCCGCTGCTTGACCTGACGGATCAGCACGAACGCCGGCTCCTCGGGGTCCGGCTGGAAGCCCATCGCCAGCGACGTGAACGTCACGTCGACCTCGACGTTCTTGACGCCCAGCTGCCACGCCAGCGCCTGCATGGTCGCGGTGACGTCGGCGGCGCCCGCGCCGGATGACAGCAGCACCTCGCCGACCCGCAGGCAGAAGTCCAGCGTCAGGTTGAGCTCGCGCGCCTCCGCCATGCCGCACATCGTGGCAGCCGACTGGTACACAGGTCACGTGAGCCTGTCGCCCGGCACCGCCGTACGCGTCGTGATGTCGAAGTGGGTCGACCGGCCGCACTGGGAGTTCGAGGCGACCTTCCTCGGCACCGACGAGCACGGCGACTGGCTGGGGATCCCGCAGAGCACGGTGATGACCCGCCCGGGCGTCACCTACGTGGCCCCCACGGCCCAGGTCGGCCTCGCCCCGCCGCCCGGACCGGCGTCCGCGCGCGGCTGGCTCGCGACGTTCCACGACACGGGTGGACCGGTGCGCGTCTACGTCGACATCACGACGCCACCACGGTGGGACGGCGCGGTGCTGCGTGCCGTCGACCTCGACCTCGACGTGGTGTGCGGGCCGACCGGGCGGGTGTGGGTGGACGACGAGGACGAGTTCGCCGACCACCGGGTGCGCTTCGGCTACCCGGACGAGGTCGTCGAGGCCGCGCTCGCGTCGTGCCGGCAGGTCGAGGCGGCCGTCTCCGGCGGGCGGACGCCGTACGACGGGGCGGCGGCGGCCTGGCTCGCCCGGGTCGGCGAGATTGCCGGCGGCTGAGCTGTGGAACCCTGGGGGCGTGCGCATCGACTTCCACGGCTCTGCCGAGCCGACGCTCGGCGTGGAGTGGGAGTTCGCTCTCGTCGACCGCGGGACCCGTGACCTGCGCAACGACGCCAACCATCTCTTCGCGCGCGCCAAGCCCCGGCTGGCCGACCCCACCAAGCTGCACAAGGAGCTGCTGCGCAACACCGTCGAGGTCGTGTCCGGCGTGTGCCACACGGTCGCCGAGGCGGTGGCCGACCTGAGCGAGACGCTCGGGGCCGTGCTGCCCGCCGGCGACGACCTCGGCCTCGACCTGTACGGCGGGGGCACCCATCCCTTCGCGTCCTGGACCGTGCAGCAGCTCACCGAGGGGCACCGCTACGAGGAGCTGATCAACCGGACGCAGTGGTGGGGCCGGCAGATGCTGATCTGGGGCGTGCACGTGCACGTCGGCCTCCCCGACCAGCGCCGGGTGATGCCGGTCCTCTCCGCGCTGCTCAACTACTACCCGCACCTGCAGGCGCTGTCGGCGTCCTCGCCGATCTGGGCCGGGCTGGACACCGGCTACGCCTCCAACCGGGCGCTGATGTTCCAGCAGCTGCCGACCGCCGGGCTGCCCTTCCAGTTCGCGGAGTGGGCCGAGTTCGAGTCCTTCGCCCACGACCAGCTGACCACCGGCGTGATCGAGGTGCTCTCCGAGATCCGCTGGGACGTGCGGCCCGCTCCGCACCTCGGCACGCTGGAGAACCGGATCTGCGACGGCGTGTCCACGCTCCGCGAGCTGTCGGCACTGGTCGCCCTGATGCACTGCCTCGTCGTGGACCTCGACACCCGGCTCGCCGCCGGGGAGACGCTGCCCACCATGCCGCCCTGGCACCACCAGGAGAACAAGTGGCGGGCCGCGCGCTACGGCCTCGACGCGATCATCATCACCAACGCCGCCAGCGAGGAGCGGCTGGTGACCGAGGACCTCGCCGACCTGCTGGAGCGGCTCGCACCGGTCGCCGAGCGGCTCGGCTGCTCCGCGGAGCTGGCCTCGGTCGCCGACATCCCGCGGCGCGGCGCCTCCTACCAGCGGCAGCGGGCGGTCGCGGCCGAGCACGAGGGCGACCTGGTCGCCGTCGTCGACGCGGTCGTCGCCGAGCTGCGCGACAGCCTGCGCTAGTAGCCGCCCTCGGGCGGCACCATCTCCAGTCGTACGCCGAGCAGCCGCACCGGCCGGTCCAGGTCGAGCCGCTCGAGCAGGGAGACGGCCGCATCGGCGAGCAGGTCCGGGTCGTTGCTGGCGGCCGGCAGGGTCAGGCTGCGGCTGGAGGTGAAGAACGGCGCGAACCGGATCTTCAGCCCGACCCGCGCAGCCGGCCGGCCCTCGCGATCGATGTCGTCGACCACGCGGCGCGTGAGCCGGCGTACGGCGGCGGCGACCTCGGCCGGGTCGTCGAGGTCCTGCTGGAAGGTCTCCTCGCGTCCGTGCGCCCGCGGCACCCACGGGGTCGCGTCGACCGGGCTGGTGTCGGCGCCGCGGCCGAGCCGGTGGTACCAGGGCCCCATCGTCGGCCCGAGCTCCGCGGCGAGCACCCGCGCGTCGGCCGCTGCGAGCTGCGCGACGGTGTCGATGCCGAGCGCGGCCAGCTTCTTGCCGGTCTTGGCGCCGATCCCCCACAGCGCGGTCGTCGGCCGGTCGCCCATGACCTCGAACCAGTTCTCGGCCGTCAGGACGTAGACCCCGCGTGGCTTGCCGAGGTCGGTGGCGATCTTGGCGCGGAGCTTGGTGTCGCCGATGCCGACCGAGCAGTGGAGGTCGGTGGCCTCGAGCACCGCGGCACGCAGGTGCACGGCGAACGCCGCCGGGTCGCCGAGGTCGCCGTGCCCCTCCCCTGCGGCGAGGAACGCCTCGTCCCAGCCGAGCACCTCCAGCACCACCGGCACGCCGCCCCACTCGAGTCCGCGCAGTGCCGCCATGACCTGGGCGGACGCCTCGTCGTAGGCGTCCCTGTCGACCGGCAGGAACACCGCGTCCGGGCACTTGCGGGCCGCGATCCGCAGCGGCATGCCGGAGCCGACGCCGAACGCACGCGCCTCGTACGACGCCGTCGAGACGACCCCGCGCTCGGTCGGGTCGCCGCGACCGCCGACGACGACCGGCAGCCCCGCGAGCTCCGGGCGACGGAGCACCTCGACGGCGGCGAGGAACTGGTCGAGGTCGACGTGCAGGATCCAGGGCTGGTCGGGCCGGCTCACGGTTCGATCGACCTCGGCGGGGGCAGCGCGTCGGTCGCCTCGAGCTGGTCGAGGCCGGAGACCATGAGCAGGTCGACGACGACCGACCGCAGCTGGGCGAGCACGGCCTCGGCGGCCAGGATCTCGCTGCGCGCGACCCGTCCGGTCGCCTCGCCGATCTCGAGCAGCGCCGGCCGCGCGGCCGAGGCCATCCGGTCGGCGGCGAGCTCGGCGGCGGCGAGGTCGACCGCGTCGGCGAGGCCGGACGTGAGCTCGGCGTACGCCCGCGGGATGGGCCGCCGGAAGTAGGCGGCGACGGCGGTCTGGCGCACCAGCACCCGGGTGCTCCGCAGCGCCCGGTCGAGCGGCTCCACCAGCTCGTACATCGACCGCACGTCACCGCGGTGCCGGATCCGGAACGGCGACGAGGTCACCACGGACAGGCCCTCGGCGGCGGCGTCCTGGAGCTCGCGGATCAGGTAGTCGGTGGAGCGGGCGTCGGCCAGGAGGTCGAGGGCCGGCTGGGCCTCGCCGTCGACCATGACCGTGGCCGCGGCGCGCAGCAGCGCGGCGATCTTGCGCACCACGACGGCCGCCTGCTCGCGCGGCCGGCGCAGTGGCGCCGCCGGCACCACGGTGGCCGCGACCAGCGCCACCGCGCCGCCGATCACCGCGTCGGACCAGCGGGTGAAGGCCGCGCCGGGGTCGGGGACCAGGGCGGCCACCACGATCGACTGCACGGCCGCCTGGGTGACGAGCAGCTGGCCGCCGTCGAGCAGCAGCGCCGCCGACATCGCCAGCGCGACGATCAACGCGATCTGCCAGCCGCCCGAGCCCAGCACCACCACGAGCAGGTCGGCCAGGAACACGCCGACGGCGACCCCGATCGTCACCTCGACGACCCGGCGCAGCCGCTGGCCGTACGACGTGCCGAGGGAGACGACCGCGGCGACCGGCGCGAAGAACGGCATCGGGTGGCCGAAGAGGTCCGCGGCGACGAACCACGCCACGCCGGCCGCGATCGCGCACTGGCCGATGTGCCACCACTTCGAGCGCCAGCGGGTGACCCGTGCCCGCGCGGAGGTGCGGCCCAGGCTCCACATCCGGTCGAGCGGTCCCGCCTCCACGCTGCGATCCTGCCATGGGGGTGAGGTTCGCGAGGCCACCCGCCGGGTAACGGAAGCCCATGACCGGTTCGCTGGCGGACGACGCCGCCCTGCTCGCCGGCCGCTACCGACTGCTCGAACGCATCGGCGCCGGCGGCATGGGCAGCGTGCACCTGGCCCACGACGAGGTCCTCGACCGGGTCGTCGCGATCAAGCTGCTGCACGCCGATCGCCACGCGGACGACGCCGAGGACGAGGTCCAGCGCGCCCGGCTCCGGGCGGAGGCACGCTTCGCCGGCGCCCTGCGGCACCCGGGGATCGTCGCGATCTACGACTACGGCGAGGAGCAGCGCGACAGACGGGTGACGCCGTACGTCGTCATGCAGCTCGTCCCCGGACGTCCGCTCTCGGAGGTGCTGCGCGAGAGCGGCCCGCTGCCAGCCGACCGCGTCCGGTCGTTGGTGGGGAAGGTAGCGGACGCGCTGGCGGCCGCGCACGCCGCCGGGATCGTGCACCGCGACCTGAAGCCCTCCAACATCCTGCTCCCCGACACCGGGCAACCGGTGATCGTCGACTTCGGCATCGCGCGCTCCGACGAGGTCGATCCGATGACGCGCACCGGCGAGATCATCGGCACCGCCGCCTACCTGAGCCCCGAGCAGGTCCGCGGCCAACGCGCCACCGGCGCCTCCGACGTCTACGCCCTGGGCGTGATCGCCTACCGGTGCCTGACCGGCTCCTCACCCTTCGACCGCGAGACCCACGTGGCCACCGCGCTCGCCCACGTCACCGACGGGGCGCCGCCGCTGCCCGGGTCCGTGCCGGCGGACCTGCGCAACCTCGTGCGCGCGATGCTCGACCAGGAGCCGGCGCGGCGGCCCGACGCGCGGACCGTCGTCGACCACCTGACGGACCCGGCGACCGGGCCGCTGCCCGCCCCGTCCCACGACCGACCGCGCCGACTACGCCGACCGCGGGCGATCGCGGTGGCGTGCGCTGGGGCCGTCCTGCTTGTCGCCGGCGCGATCGTCGCGGTCGCGCTCGACGGCGACCCGGCGACCCCACCCGCAGCCGCCGACCTCGCCGTGCCGTCGGTGCGCGGCGACCGGCTCTCGGCCGCGCGACAGGAGCTGCGGGCGGCCGGGTTCGAGGTCGACGTACGCCGGGTCGACGACGCCGCGCCCGCCGGGCGCGTGCTGGCCCAGGACCCGGCCCCGGGCCCCTACCCCGGCGACGACGACCCGCTCGTGGTGCTGCGGGTGTCGACCGGGCCGCCTCCGGCTCCGGCCCCCACCTCCGTGGCCACGACGTCCGCTCCGCCACCGGCGCCCACGCCGAAGGCGAAGCCGAAGCCCGCACCGGCACCTGCGAAGGCCAAGCCCGGCAAGGCGAAGGGCCACGGGAAGGGTCACGGTCCGAAGCACGGACACTGACGTCGGGAGCCCAGGTGGTTGTGGCGACCGCCACCAGCGGCGATAGTGCAGCGTGGCCTCCCTGATCGACCCCACCGCTGCCGGGTTCCTGCTCGCCGAGAACCGCAGCATGCCGATGCACGTCGGCGGACTCCACCTCTTCGAGAGGCCGGAGGGCGCGGGGCGCGGCTACGCGCGCGAGATGTACGAGTCGATGCGCGACGTCAGCGAGGTGGCACCGCTCTTCCTCAAGCGGCCCCACCGGTCGCTGACCACGGCGGGCCAGCTGGTCTGGGTCGAGGACGACGAGTTCGACATCGAGCACCACGTCCGGCACGCCGCACTCCCGAAGCCCGGGCGGATCCGCGAGCTCCTCGAGCTCTCGGGGCGCATGCACGCGACCCGGCTCGGTTGGGAGCGGCCGCTGTGGGAGGCGACGATCATCGAGGGGCTGCGCGACAACCGGGTCGGTCTCTACACGAAGACCCACCACGCCCTGGTCGACGGCGTCTCGGCGATGCGGCTGCTGCAGAGCGTGCTGACGACCGACCCGACCCGCACCGGGATGCCGGCGCCCTGGGACGCCGCGACCCGCCGGGCCCCGCGCCCGCCGGCGGAGCCCGTCCCCCTGTCCGAGCTGCCCGTCCGCACGGTCCGCTCCGCGCTCGGCATCGCCGCCGAGGCCGCCGGCATGCCGTCGGCCTTCACCCGGACGATGACGCGCAGCGTGCGCAACGAGACCTCCGCGGTCTCGCTCCGCGCGCCGCGCACGATGTTCAACCAGCGGATCACCGGCTCCCGGCGCTTCGCCGCGCAGGACTGGCCGATCGAGCGGCTGCGGGCGATCGGCAAGGCGACCGGGACGACGATCAACGACGTCGTGCTGGCGATGTGCAGCGGCGCAGTGCGCGCCTACCTGATCGAGCTCGACGCGCTCCCCGACGCGCCGCTCGTCGCGATGGTGCCGGTCGGCCTCAACGCGAAGGACTCGCACCTGGCGTCGACGGAGGGCGGCAACGCGGTCGGCTCGGTGATGTGCCAGCTCGGCACCGACCTGGCGGACCCGGTCGACCGGCTGATCACCATCCACGCGTCGATGAGCGACGGCAAGCAGGCGCTCTCCACGATGACCCCGACCCAGATCCTCGCGATGAGTGCGCTGGGCCAGGCGCCGGCCATCCTGGCGCCGATGCTGCGGGTCGAGGGGTTCGTGCGGCCGCCGTACAACCTGGTGATCAGCAACGTGCCCGGCCCGCGCAGCGCGCACTACTGGAACGGCGCACGGCTCACCGGCACCTATCCCCTCTCGATCCCGATCCACGGGATGGCGCTCAACATCACCTGCACGTCGTACGACGGGCGCCTGTCGTTCGGGCTGATCGGCTGCCGGCGCACGGTGCCGCGGCTGCAGCGGCTGCTCACGCACCTCGACGACGAGCTCAGCGCGCTGGAGCTGGCGGCCGGCGTCTAGCTGAGCTCCTCGAAGCCGCCGCCGACCGTATCGGCCACCGCGCGCAGCCGGGCCCGGGTGATGTCGGCGACGGTGCGGAGCCCGGCGGCGTGCGCGTTGGACCCGGGGCGGGTCGGCTCGGCGGAGTTGATGCTGAGGCAGCGGCGGGTGCCGCCGTCGTCGGCGTTCTGGAGCGCGACCGCGTGCCCGGTCGTGCCGCTGCCGGCGAAGAAGTCCAGCACCAGCGCGTCGTCGGGCATGGTGCCGAGCATGCGGCGGACGAGGCCGGTGGGCTTCGGAGACTCGAAGACGTGGCCCACGAGCTCCTTGAGCTCGGCGACCGCGGTGTCGGTGGACCCGATCTCCTCCGCCAGCCAGATCGTGCGCAGCTTCTTGCGCCGGCCGCCCGGCTCGTCGCGCAGCAGCCAGTCGCGCTGGTAGACGTCCACGCGCTCCCCGGTCCTGCCCTTGACGACGCGGCAGACGAGGTCGTCCGGCCGCTGGTCGATGAGCGGGCGGCTCCACCGCCACACCGCGGCCGTGCCGTCGCCGAAGACCGGCGCGACCTCCTGGGCGCCGGGGAACGGCGCCGTGCTCACCCGGCCCGTCTCGGGGTCCCCCCACACGGCGAAGTGCAGGGTGCGCGCCGTCAGCGGGTTGAACTTCTTGTTGGTGTTGCGCAGCGGCAGCAGCCGGTGCCGGCGTCCGTCGGGCGCGACCAGCGGGAAGTCGCGCTCGTCGACGGCGTCGGGGCTGCTGGCGTCGAGCAGCGTGCACCGGGCGTCCTTCGCGTAGACGAGGACGTACTCGTGGCTGGTGGCGAAGCCTCGGCCGAGCTGGCGCCCCTTGGGGTTGAGGTTGACGACGACCTGCGCGAGCAGGTTCTCCTCGCCGTACACCTCGTCCATCAGCAGCCGCAGGTGCGCGACCTCGTTGTCGTCGATGCTCACGAAGATCGCCCCGGTGTCGGCGAGCACGGCGCGCGCCGCCTCGAGGCGGGGACGCATCATCGCCACCCAGGCCTGGTGCCGGCTGCGCCGCGACCCGTCCGCCCGGAAGTCGTCGCGGTAGGCGAAGTCGTTGCCCGTGTTGTAGGGCGGGTCGATGTAGACCAGGTCCACGGGGCGCCCGAGGAGCGACGGGACCGCGGGGAGCACGTCGAGGTTGTCCCCCTCGACGAAGAGGTTCCACGGCTCTCCCACACCGCTGAGACTAGAGACACACGAGCGCCGTTGCGGGGGGCGCGCCCACGCACCTCCTACCCTGGGGCAGGTGCGAGCTCGGGTGTTGATGACGGCAGGGCTGGTCGCGTGCGTCCTCGCAGGGAGCGGACCGGCTCTCGCGGGCGACCCCCGCGGCGGGACCGACGACCGGTCCGGACGCAGCGCCAGCGGCGCCGACCGCCCGCAGCACACCTCCGACAACCAGCCCGGCTGGATCGCCCCGCCGGTGTCCGCGCGCGGCCGGTCCTACCGGATCGAGGGCACCAGCTGGCAGGTCGTCCCCGGCGTCACCTACAGCACCTGGACGCAGATCGACGCCGTCCGCGCGGCGCAGGCCCACCTGCTGGTGATCGACCCCAAGGCACCGGGCGTCCGGCTCGACTACGCCGACGCCGGCTCGGTACGCCGGGTCAAGACCGTCCGGGAGATCCTGGCCGTCGACGGCGCGGTCGCCGGCGTCAACGCCGACTTCTTCGACATCGGCCGCACCGGCGCACCCCTCGGGCTGGGCCAGGACCGGCAGCGCGGCCTGCTCCACGGTCGCAGCTCGGGCTGGAACTCCGCGTTCTACCTGGACAAGCAGGGCCGGCCGCAGATCGGCGAGCTGCCGATGACCGTCAAGATCCTCAACCACCCCGAGATCGCGGTCACCGGGCTCAACCAGCCCTCCGTCCCGGCCGACAGCGTCGGCCTCTACACCCGCGCCTGGGGCAGGACCGCGGGCTACCGGATGACCCAGGGCCAGAAGAAGGGCGTGCGGGCGGTCTGGATCAACCGCGGCAAGGTCGAGCGGGTCCGGCGCGCGCTCAAGGCGGACAAGCCGGTCACCGGTCGGCTGCTGATCGGCCGCGGCGTCGGCGCCCGGCAGCTCGCCGCCCTCAAGCCCGGCGACCGGGTGCGCACCAGCGCCTGGCTCTACGGCCAGCCGAAGGTCGCGGTCACCGGCAACAAGCTGCTCGTCGACGACGGCGTCGTCAAGGTCGCCGACAACCGGGAGCTGCACCCGCGGACCGCGATCGGCATCGACCACGACACCGGCCTCGTGCTGATGGTGGTCATCGACGGCCGCAGCGAGTCGAGCAGCGGCTACACGATGGTCGACCTCGCCAACCTCATGATCGACCTCGGTGCCGACGAGGCGCTCAACTTCGACGGCGGTGGCTCGTCGACCATGGTCGGCACTCCCCCGGGCGGCGTCAGCACGGTGCTCAACTCGCCGTCGGACGGCTCGGAGCGCCGGGTCACCAACGCGCTCGAGGTCATCTACCGCCCGCCTGCGGCGCGCCACTGATCCAGTCGGGCACCAGCATCAGCGCCACGGACGTGATCGGCGCGAGGCACTGCCTGTCCGAGCGCGGCACGGTCGCGCTGACCTGCACCGCTCCGCCGTCGTAGGTCCCCTCGACGTCGGTCGGCACCTCGCACCCGACCGCGACCACAGCAGCCGCGAGCTGCTGCCCGTCGGGCACGTCCGCGTCGTCCGCGGCCGCGACGACCTCGCCGCCGAGCTCGTCGTTGCGGAACTGCGCGGCGTAGTCCTGCACGGCCGCGTCGTCCGGCAGCACCGTCGCTGTGCTCGTGACCGAGCCGCCGGCCGCGGTGCCCGTCAGCAGGTCCACCTGGGTGATCTCCGGCGTGGGGTCCGTCTGGACGTCGCCGCGCGACGGCTCGCCATCGCCGCAGCCGGCCAGGCCGAGCAGCAGCACCAGGATCCCGAGTGTTCGTCGCATGGTGATCGGACGGTAGCCGCCGGTCGTGGGTTCCACGCATGGCAGGCTTGCCGCCCGTGGCCCGCTTCACCCGTGCCGAGCTCGAGACCTTCCGCGACGCGGAGGTCCCCGACCTGCTGCCCGGACCCGGCGACCCGCCGCTGCGGCTGCTCTTCGTGGGCATCAACCCCGGTCTGTGGACGGCGGCGACCCAGACGCACTTCGCACACCCGGCCAACCGCTTCTACCCCGCGCTCCTGCGCGCCGGCATCATCACCGAGCCGATCAGCCCGTCGGACGGCATGGACGACGCCGACCGCGCCCGCCTCCGCGGCCGTGGCATCGGCATCACCAACCTGGTGCGCCGGGCCACCGCGCGCGCCTCGGAGCTGAGTGACGCCGAGCTCCGGGCCGGGGGCGAGGAGCTGCTGGCGACGGTCGGGCGCACCTCGCCGCGGGTGGTCGCGGTCGCCGGGATCACGGCGTACCGCACCGCGTTCGGCGTGCGTCGGGCCGCGCTGGGCCGGCAGCCGGAACCGCTCGCGGGTGCCGAGCTGTGGGTGGTGCCGAACCCCAGCGGGCTCAACGCCCACGAGACGGCCGCGTCGCTCGCCACGGCGTACGCCGACGCCGCCCGCGCCGCTGGCCTCGTCCTGCCGGTCGGCGACTGACATTCCTACGCCCGGAAGAACTGGTCCTTCCCGAGCACCGTGAGGCCGTCCTCGACCACGAACCCGCGCGCCCGGTCCTCCTCCGGGTCGACGCCGAGGCGGGCGCCGGGCGGGACGACGACGTTCTTGTCGATGATCGCGTTGCGGACGATCGCGCCGGGGCCGACGTGGACGCCGTTCATCAGCACCGCGCCGACGACCTCGGCCCCGGCGTCGACCCGGACCGCCGGCGAGAGCACCGACCGCTTCACCTTGCCGCCGGTCACCAGCACCCCGGGCGAGAGGACGGCCTCGTCGACCCGGGCCTTCTCGCCGGCCGCGCCCTGCACCAGCTTGGCCGGGGGCTGCGGACCGTACGACGTGTAGAGCGGCCACTCGAAGTTGTAGAGGTTGAAGATCGGCAGCGGGGAGACCACGTCCATGTGCGCGGCGAAGTAGGAGCCGAGCGTCCCGACGTCGCGCCAGTAGTCGCGGTCGCGGCCGGTCGAGCCCGGCACGTCGTTGTCCTTGAAGTCGTAGACGCCCGCCTGCTGGCGGCGCACGAACGCCGGCACGATGTCGCCGCCCATGTCGTGCTTGGAGCCGATCTCCGTCGCGTCGCGGGTGACCGCCTCGACGAGGGCGTCGGCGTCGAAGACGTAGTTGCCCATCGAGGCGAGCACCTCGCCCGGGCTGTCGGGAAGGCCGACGGGGTTCCTCGGCTTCTCGAGGAACTCCCGGATCTTGCCCGGGTCGTCGGGGTGCACGTCGATGACGCCGAACTGGTCGGCCATCTCGATCGGCTGCCGGATCGCCGCGACCGTGCACGCCGCGCCGCTGTCGGCGTGGGCCTGCACCATCTGGGAGAAGTCCATGCGGTAGACGTGGTCGGCGCCGACGACGACCACGATGTCGGGTCGCTCGTCGCGGAGCAGGTTGAGCGACTGGTAGATCGCATCGCCGCTGCCCAGGTACCAGTGCTTGCCGACCCGTTGCTGGGCCGGCACCGGCGCGACGTAGTTGCCGAGCATCGTCGACATCCGCCAGGTCTGGGTGACGTGCTTGTCGAGGCTGTGCGACTTGTACTGCGTGAGGACGACGATCTTGAGGTAGCCGGAGTTCACGACGTTCGACAGCGCGAAGTCGATGAGCCGGTAGATCCCGGCGAACGGCACGGCCGGCTTGGCGCGATCCGCCGTCAGCGGCATCAGGCGCTTGCCCTCGCCGCCCGCAAGCACGATCGCGAGGACCTTCTTCCTGGAGCTGAGCGCCATGGTGACCAACCTAGTGGGCAGACGAGTAGGTTCGGGAGCGTGCGAGTCGACGTCCTGTCCAAGGAGTACCCACCTGAGGTCTACGGAGGCGCCGGTGTCCACGTCGCCGAGCTCGTGCGGGCCCTGCGCGCCCGGTCGGACGTCGAGGCGCACGTGCATGCGTTCGGCGCGCTGCGTGACGAGCCCCTGACCGCGTCGTACGCCGACCTCGCCGAGCTCGCGGGCGCCAACGCCGCACTGCGCACCCTCGGTGTCGACCTGGCGATCGCCGACGGCTGCGCCGGCACCGAGCTCGTGCACTCGCACACCTGGTACGCCAACCTCGCCGGGCACCTCGCCTCCCTGATGTACGGCGTCCCGCACGTGGTCAGCGCGCACTCGCTCGAGCCGCTGCGGCCGTGGAAGGCCGAGCAGCTCGGCGGCGGGTACGCCGTGTCGTCGTGGGCCGAGCGCACGGCGTACGAGTCGGCCGCCGCCGTCATCGCCGTCTCGGCGGCGATGCGCGACGACGTCCTGGCGTCCTACCCGGCCGTCGACCCGGCGCGGGTGCACGTCGTGCACAACGGCATCGACACCGATGACTGGGCGCCCCGCCGCGACCCGGACCGGGTGCGTGAGCTGGGCGTCGACCCCGACCGGCCGTCGGTGGTCTTCGTCGGCCGGATCACCCGGCAGAAGGGGCTGCCGCTCTTCCTGCGCGCCTGCGCCGCACTGCCCGCCGACGTGCAGATCGTGCTCTGCGCCGGCGCGCCGGACACCCCGGAGATCATGGCGGAGGTCGAGGCGCTCGTCGACGGCCTGCGCGCGACCCGCAGCGGCGTGGTCTGGATCCCGGAGATGCTGCCGCGCGCGGACGTCACCGCGCTGCTGACCACTGCCACGGCGTTCGCGTGCCCGTCGATCTACGAGCCGCTGGGGATCGTCAACCTCGAGGCCATGGCGTGCGAGACGGCGGTCGTCGCGACCGCCACCGGCGGCATCCCCGAGGTGGTCGTCCCCGGCGAGACCGGCCTCCTCGTGCCGATCGAGCAGGCCGGCGACGGCACCGGCACCCCGCTCGACCCCGACCGCTACGTCGCCGACTTCGCGGCGGCGCTCACCGAGGTCGTCACCGATCCCGACCGCGCCGCGACGATGGGCCGGGCCGGCCGCGAGCGGGCGATCGCGGCCTTCTCGTGGGCGGCGATCGCCGAGCGGACCGTCGAGGTCTACCGGTCGGTGCTCTGAACGCGGATGCCCTACGGTGTGGCCTCGTGAGCAAGGTGATCTTCGCGCTCTGGGGTGACGAGCTCCCGACGCGACTCCGCGACGGCGTGCTGCACGAGCGGCTCGCCGCCGCCGGCGTACGACGCCTGCAGGTCAACGTCCCCGACGAGCTGGTCGAGGCGGCGATGCGCATCGACCACCTCGCCGACCCGATCGGTGGTTTCGTCAGCGTCTGGGACACCGACCCCGGACCGGTCGCCGCGGTGCTCGCCGACGTCGGCCGGGTGGCGGGGTACGCCGTGGACGAGCGGCGCCGCCTCGACCCGCCGGAGCACTGGGACGGCCGCCGCGCCGACGGGCTCGCCAACATGGCGGTGCTGCGCCGGCCCGCCGAGCTCGACCGGGCGGAGTGGCTGCGCCGCTGGATGACCGAGCACACCGCGGTGGGGATCCGGACCCAGGCCACCTTCGGCTACGTGCAGAACATCGTCGAGCGGCCGGTGACCGAGAGCGCGCCGGTCGTGGACGGCATCGTCGAGGAGCACTTCCCGATCGAGGCGGTCACCGACATGCACGCCTTCTACGGCAGCGGCGGCGACGACGCCGACCTCGGCCGCCGGGTCGGCGTGCTGATGGAGAGCGTCGGCCGGATCGGCGCCGACCGCGACCTCGACCTGGTGCCGACCGCGCGCTACCTCTACGACCTGTCCTGACTCACTGCTTCGTCGAGTCGTAGGTGATCGTGCCGTCCGGCCTCGCGCCGAGGTACGCCGTCTCGGCGAACTCGTTGCTCGCGTAGGCCCAGATCATCGCGCCGCCGTCGTCGGGAGCCCGGACGATCACGTACCAGGACGCCGGGTCCTCGACCAGACCCTGCACCTGCTCGACCAGGTCGACCAGGACGGCCGGGTCGACGGCGGCCAGGTCGAAGCGCGGCGAGGACGCGGTGCCCTGGCTGGACGTGGCCAGCGCGCTGCCGTCCCAGTACCACGACCGGTAGCGCTGGGTCCGGGCGTCGACGGGCAGCGACACGACGGCGTACTCGGGGTAGAGCACGGCGTCGAACGCCTCGGTGCCGCCGCTCTGCTCCTCGACGGCGGCCACCAGGTCGGCGTACCCGTCGACGCTGAGGACGTCCGCCGACGGGTCGCCGTCGAGCCCGGTCGCCTCCCTGGCCGTCTGGGAGACGTCGGTGAACGCGACCAGGGCGCCCACGATGGAGGCGGCGACCACGAGCACGGCCACCAACGGGATGACCCACACCGCCTTGGGCAGCTTCCCGCTGCGCGCCGAGACCTCGGCGAGGGTCGGGTAGCGATCCTCGTCGGACGCCGCCGGCCGCAGGTCGCGGGTGTGGACCTCGATCTCCGCCATCGTCCCGGCCCGGCGCAGCTCCGCCACCCGCAGGTCCCGGTCCATCTCGACGATCCGTCCAGCAGCGCAGGCCGCCTCGACCAGCTCGATCGCTGCGTCGCGGTCCCTGTCCCGGGCTCGCCGGTCCGGCGTGCTCACCCGTCGCACGCTAGTGGCTCCGGCGGTCGCTAGATGAAGATCCCGAGGATCAGCACCACGACCAGACCGGTCACGGAGAGCACGGTCTCCATCAGCGACCACGTCTTGATGGTCTGGCCGACCGTCATGCCGAAGTACTCCTTGACCAGCCAGAAGCCAGCGTCGTTGACGTGCGAGAAGAAGAGCGAGCCGGCGCCCACCGCGAGCACGACGAGCGAGGTCTCGCCGGTCGACATGCCCTGGACCAGGCTGACCATCAGCGAGCTCGCGGTGATCGTCGCGACCGTCGCGGAGCCGGTGGCCAGGCGGATCAGCACCGCGATCACCCAGGCGAGAAGCAGCACCGACACGTTCGCGCCCGTCGCCCAGTCGGCGAGCAGCGTGCCGATGCCGGTGTCGACGAGCACCTGCTTGAATCCGCCACCCGCGGCGACGATCAGCAGGATGGCCGCGATCGGACCGAGAGAGCTGCCGACCGTGTCGGAGATCGTCTGACGGTCCATGCCGGTGCCCACGCCGAAGGTCAGCATCGCGACCAGCACCGAGATCAGCAGCGCCACGAAGGGGTTGCCGATCACGTCGAAGACCTGCTGGACCGTGTTGTCCTCGTCGTCGATGACGATGTCGGCCACGGCCTTGCCGAGCATGAGCACGACCGGAAGCAGCACGGTCGCGATCGTGACCCCGAACGACGGGCGCGCGCTCTGCTCGCGCTCCTGGGTGTCCCACGTGGCGGGCGCCTCGAGGACCACCCACCGGCCGGCGAGGGAGCCGAAGAGCGGCCCCGCGACGATGATCGTCGGGATCGCGACCAGGATGCCGAGCGCGAGGGTGACGCCGAGGTCGGCGCCGAGGTAGTCGATCGCGGTGACCGGGCCCGGGTGCGGTGGCACGAAGCCGTGCATGGCGGAGAGGCCGGCGAGCGCCGGGATGCCGACGGTGATCAGCGAGATCTGCGCCCGCCTCGAGACGAGGTAGATCACCGGCATCAGCAGCACGAGGCCGATCTCGAAGAACATCGGCAGGCCGATGATCGCGCCGACGGCGGCCATCGCCCAGGGGAGCATGCGCCGGGATGCCCGCCCGACGATCGTGTCGACGATCTGGTCGGCGCCGCCGGAGTCGGCGAGCAGCTTCGCGAACATCGCGCCCAGCGCGATCAGCGCGCCGACGCCGGCCGCGGTCGTGCCGAACCCGAGCGTGAAGGAGACCAGCACGCCGTCGTCGCCGCCGAGATTCTCGCCCGCCACGACGCCGACGGTGAGGCCACCGAGGATGAGCGCGAGGAACGGGTGGACCTTCACCACCGTGATCAGCACGACGATCAGGGCGATGCCGGCGAGAGCGGCGGTGATCAGCTGCCAGCCGGCCGCAACCGGCTCGACGACGTCCATCAGCGGTCCTCGTTGCGTGACATGAGGTCCACGTACCCCTGCACGATCGCATCGACACTCTGGTCGACGTCGAGGACGACGCCGTCCTCGTCGGGCTCGAGCGGCTCGAGCGTCGCGAACTGCGAGCTGAGGAGCGACGCGGGCATGAAGTGGCCGGGCCGCGCCGCCTGCCGGGCCGCGATCACCTCCGGGGTGCCGTGGAGCAGGAGGAACCGCACGTTCGGCGCCACCCCGCGGATCTGGTCGCGGTACTTCCGCTTGAGGGCGGAGCAGCTCATCACCCCGCCGTCCTCGTGCACGGCGAGCCACTCCCCGACGAGCGCGAGCCACGGGAAGCGGTCGTGGTCGTCGAGCGGCTCACCGCGGCTCATCTTGGCGATGTTGGCGGAGGGATGGAGGTCGTCGGCGTCCTCGAACGGCACGCGCAGCCGCTGCGCCAGTGCGGCGCCGACCGTCGACTTGCCCGAGCCCGAGACACCCATCACCACGAGGGGACGCATGCTCGGCACGTTACCCGGCGGGCGTCTCCGACGGGTCGGTCGACGGCGTGGCCTCGGTGGGCTGCGTGTTCCCGGCCGGCGCCGGCGCCGTCTCGGCCGGTGCGGGGGCCTCGCTCGCCGCCGGGGCGGGTGGCTCCGGATCGGCGGCAGCCTCGGTGGGGCTGGCCGCCGCCGGTGCGGGCGCGGCCGGGGCCTTCGCCTCCTGCTTCGGCTGCTGCTTCGCCTGCTGCTCCGCGGGCTGACGGTCGGGCGCTTGCGACTCGGTCGTGGGGTCGGTCGTGGGGTCGGGCGCCGCGACGGTGACCGTGAAGGGCTCCGTGTGGTCCTGGCCCTTCACCGCCTCGACCATCGGGGTGCTGTAGATCTTCCAGCGGTACGTCGTGTCCGCGTCGGGCGACACCTGCACCGAGGTCGCCCCGGGCCGCGGCTGGTCGGGGGCCGCTCCCCAGTCGCCGTCGGAGTTCTTCGCCTCCAGCACGAGCCGCGGCGCGGGACCGTCGCTGCTGACCTGTGCCGACAGGGTCGCCGACCCGCCGGGCGCGATCGTGACGTCCTCGCCGCCGGCGACGGCCGCGGCGTACCCCTCGAAGTCGTAGGTGGTGCTGCCGATGTGCCAGGCGTCGGTGTTGAACTCGCGACCCTCGCAGCCGAAGCCGAGCGCGTAGAAGCCGTAGCCATCACCACCCTGCGACGCGGTGAAGGCCGCGACCGGGGTGGCCGCGACGGGTCCGGCGAGCTGCTGGCGGGTGCCCATGTCGTACTGGACCCAGGTGAACGCGGCATCGGCGAGGCTGACGTCCGTCCAGGCGCCGCCCGGGACGGAGAGGTCGGTGCGGCCGACCCACATCCGGTTGGTGCCGGCGTCGGCAGGGGCCTGGTAGCCGACGTACCCGACGCCGGTGGTCGGCAGCTCGGCGCGCACCGACATCGCAGCGGGCGGAGCGGCGGCCACGGCCGACGCATAGCTGATCGGCCCGGCCGCGTCGCCGGCGACCGTGGTGAGCGCCAGGCTGCGCTTGCCGGCGGGGCCGCCCGGCACCACGCCGATCGCCGGTCGCGGCGGCTGGCCCGAGCGACTGAACACGCTCGCGCAGCCGACGACGTTGAGGCGGGTCTGGGCGAGGCCGGCGAGGTCGAACCCGCGCACGGTCACGGTCGCGTCGCCGGCGGCGGTGGCTCCCGGAAGCGTCCCGGCGGCCATCGCGGCAAGCGCCGTGGCCGTCACCACCACTCCCCGTCGCACTGCGATCCTCAACCCTTTCCTCGTCCCGAGAACTGCCCCGGTCCTCAGGCTACGTCGGATCCCGCGAAACCGGCCGTCCGGTTTCCCAAACTTCCCCCATCCGTTCATCCGGCCCGAACCTACTGAGCGGTCGCTTTGTGATTGCGGCATGATGTGAGGAGTCCCGGTACGACCCAGGAGGTACATCGATGCAGCTGGCGCTGTCGGCGGAGGACGCCGAGTTCCGCGACCAGATGCGGGAGTTCTTCACCACGAAGATCCCGCAGGAGATCCGCGACGCCGTCGCCGAGCGACGCGAGCTGACCCGCGAGCAGTTCGTGGAGAGCATGCAGATCCTCAACGCCGCCGGGCTGGCCGTGCCGAACTGGCCGGTCGAGTGGGGTGGCCAGGACTGGAGCCCGCTGCGCCGGCACATCTGGCACGAGGAGATGCAGCGCGCGTTCGTCCCGCAGCCGCTCGCCTTCAACGCCTCGATGATCGGCCCGGTGATCGCGGCGTTCGGCTCCCAGGAGCTCAAGGAGCGCTTCCTCGCCAAGACCGCCAACCTCGACATCTGGTGGTCGCAGGGCTTCTCCGAGCCCGACGCCGGCTCCGACCTCGCGTCGCTGAAGACCCGCGCGGTCCGCGACGGCGACGAGTACGTCGTCAACGGCCAGAAGACCTGGACGACGCTCGGTCAGTACGGCGACTGGATCTTCACGCTCGTGCGCACCAACCCGGAGGTGAAGAAGCAGGCGGGCATCTCGATGCTGCTCATCGACATGACCTCCCCCGGCGTCGAGGTCCGCCCGATCGAGCTGATCGACGGCGGCCACGAGGTCAACGAGGTGTGGTTCACCGACGTCCGCGTGCCGGTCGAGAACCTCGTCGGCGAGGAGGACCGCGCCTGGGACTACGCGAAGTTCCTGCTCGGCAACGAGCGCGTCGGCGTCGCCCCCGTGGGCGCCACCAAGCGCGCGCTCGCGCAGGCCAAGGAGTGGGCCGCCACGATCTCCACGGGTGAGGGCACCACGCTGCTCGACGACCCGCTGGTCTCCACCCGCATCGTCGAGCTCGAGAACGAGCTCCTCGCCCTCGAGCTCACCGCGCTGCGCGTGGTCGCGCACTCCGCCGACGGCAAGCCGCACCCGGCGTCGTCGGTGCTCAAGCTCAAGGGCTCCGAGCTGCAGCAGGCGGTCACCGAGCTGACCGTCGACCTGGCCGGCCCGGCCTCGATCGCCAGCGGCGCCGGCGACGACTCCGACCTGCCCTGGTGGACGCGCCGCGCGACCCCGACGTACCTCAACTTCCGCAAGGCATCGATCTACGGCGGCTCCAACGAGGTGCAGCGCCAGATCATCGCCCGCACGATCCTGGGACTCTGAGGAGGCTCCGAGATGGACTTCAACTACGACGAGGAGCAGCAGGCGCTGCGCGAGGCCGTCCGCGGCCTGGTCGGCAGGGCCTACTCCGACTTCGAGTCCCGGCGGCGGACCGTCGCCGAGGACCCCGGCTTCAGCGAGAAGGTGTGGACCCAGCTCGCCGAGATGGGCATCCTCGGGCTGCCGTTCGACGAGGAGCACGGCGGCATGGGCGCCGGCGCCGTCGAGATCGGCATCGTCGCCCAGGAGCTCGGTCGCGTGCTCGCGCCCGAGCCGTTCCTGACGTCCGTGGTGCTCGCCGGTGGCCTGGTCGCCGCGGCCGGCTCGGACGAGCAGAAGGTCGGGCTGCTCGGCGACCTGTCCTCCGGTGCGTCGGTGCTCGCGTTCGCGCACGCCGAGCCGGGCTCGCGCTGGCAGCCGACCGCATCGGCGGTGACCGCGACGCAGAGCGACGACGGCTGGACGCTCGCCGGCGTCAAGGAGCCGGTGCTCGGCGGGGCGCGCGCCGACCTGCTGATCGTCTCCGCCGCGCTCCCCGACGGCGGCACCGGGCTCTTCGTGGTGACCGCCGAGGCGCCGGGCCTGACCCGTGACGGCTACCGCACCCACGACGGCGGCCGCGCCGCGAAGGTGACGTTCGCCGACACCCCTGCCGACCTCCTCGGCGACGAGGCGGGCGACCGCAGCGGGATCATCGCCCGGGTGCTCGACATCGCGCGGATCGCGGCCTGCAACGAGGCCGTGGGCGCGATGGAGTTCTCGCTCGAGACCACCGCGGCCTACCTCAAGAGCCGCAAGCAGTTCGGCGTACCGCTCAACACCTTCCAGGCGCTCACCTTCCGGGCCGCCGACATGTACGTCTCGCTCGAGCAGGCGCGCAGCCTGGCGACCTGGGCCTCGATGGTGCTCGACTCGCAGGGCGGCGAGGACGCCGCGGTCGCGGCCGCCCGCGCCTCGCTCGGCGTCAGCCGGGCCGGCCGGCACATCGGCCAGGAGGCGATCCAGCTGCACGGCGGCATCGGCATGACGGCCGAGTACTCCATCGGCTCCTACACCAGCCGGCTCACCGCGCTCGACCACCTGCTCGGCGACGGCAACCACCACCTGGGGCTGCTGGCCGCGAACGTGAGCGGGTACGACGAGGTCGACCCGCTGCCGTAGCGACACTCGCGTCCGCGTCTGAGCCCCGTCGTACCTGACCTGAGCGTCGCCGAACCGGCGAGATCACGACCGTCAGGTCAGGTGCGACGCAGCCACCACGAGGACGTCATACGGTTCGAGCACGGGGACACACCGACCGTATGACGTCCGCGGCGGCGTCCACACGCCCCAGCGAGGCCACACAGCAGCAGGGCCCGGGACGTCGTACCAACCGGCCGCCGGAGCGACCACCTCGTACGACGCCCCGGGCCCTCGGCGCGCGGCGTCACCGGACGTGCGCCGACATCCGGAGCATCTCGAACTGGATCTGTCTCTGCTGCTGCTGGCGGACCGCCTGCAGCCGCTCCTGCTTGTCCTGGCTCGACAGGGCACGCCAGGCCTGGCGCCGCTCGATCATCTGGTTGCGCATGGCTCTTCCTCTCGTGGGCAGCCCGCCACCTTGGCGAGCACGCCCATCGTGCGCGCCCCCGCTGGAGGGTGGCTGGGAGCCGACTGGGAGAGGTCAGTCCGGGTCGGGAGGGGACTGCGCGAGCCGCTCGTGCAGCTTGTCGCGCACCTGCTCCGGCGTGAGCTGCGCCCGCTGCCGCTGGTCGCGCGCAATGATGGCCCCCGAGGCGGCGACGCCCGCCAGGCCGGCCAGGCCGAGCACCTTCCAGAGCTTCACGAGGACCTCCATGACGTATCCGACGAGCGGGCTGACCCTCGACGAGGCGGTCGAGCTGACCCGCACCGGCGACCTGTGGCTCTTCCGCGGCCAGTCCGCCGCGGACCACGCTATCCGGGTCGTCACCAATGCGCCGGTCAACCACGTCGGCATGGCCGTCGTGCTCGACGACCTCCCGCCGCTGATGTGGCACGCCGAGCTCGGGAAGGGGCTGCGCGACGTGTGGAGCGACAGCCACCACCGCGGCGTCCAGCTCCACGACCTGCGCGAGGCGGTCGACCAGTGGACCGGCCGCTACGGGCAGCGGGCCTGGCTGCGCCAGCTCGACGCGACGGTCACCAAGGAGATGGAGGACGCCGTCCTCAAGACCATCGCCCGCCTCGACGGCACGCCGTTCCCGTCGACGGCCAAGCTCGTCGGGCGCTGGGCGCAGGGGCGGGTACGCCGCGCGGCGTCCGCCGAGCTCACCTACTGCGCCGAGGTGGTGGCGGCGACCTACAAGGCCATGGGCCTGCTGAGCACCGAGCGCCCGACCAACTACTACGACCCCGGCCGCTTCTGGAGCGGCGACGACCTCGACCTCCTCGGCGGCGCGCGCCTCGGCGACGAGATCGAGGTGCGGGTCTAGCGCAGGTACCGGTCCGCGACGACCGCCTGCTGGTCGACCGGGTGGCCCTCCTGGATCGTCCAGGCGAGCCGCACCAGCTGCGCGTGCGACCACACCAGCGGCGTCGCGGCGCGGGTGCCCTCACCGGCCGGGCAGCACGGCGAGCCGGTCGGCGGCCGACCGTCCCAGACCTGCTCGGAGAGCATCCCGGCCGGACCGGCGGCCGCCGCCATCGCGCGCAGGTACGGCGCACCGTCCGCGCCCGCCGCGACGGCGTACTCCCCGCGCTCCCCGGTCAGGATCGGCCACCCGCGGCCCAGGGTGCGGTTGGCCCCGGGGTCGGTGATGACCCACTCCCCGCCGGCGCGCGTCTCGCCGTACCCGTCGTGGCTGAAGCGCCGCCAGAACGGTCCGTTCGGGGTGTCCACCCGCAGCTCGTCGTCGACGACCGACAGCGTGTTGCGCACGACCGGGTCGCCCGGCCGCACGAGACCGAGCCGCACCAGGTCGAGGAAGCTCGGGTCCACGACCCGGCGCTGGTCGATCTGCATCGGACCGCCGTCGCCCATCGCGTACTTCATCCCGCTGTTCGGGCGCCCGTCCTTGGTGAGCCGCAGGAAGTAAGGCTGGTCCGAGAGCGGGCCGTTGGTCGTCACCGTCCAGCGCTTCACCTTCGCCTGCCACCGGTCGGCGGTCGCGAGCCAGGTCCGGGCCAGGTCGCGGTGACCCCGCGCCCGCGCGAGGTCGGCCGCCGCCACGAGCCCGGCGACCTCGGCCGCGATCGAGCTCGGCGAGTAGCCGGACTGGTTCTCCCACCGCTCCTGGGGCGTGTACGGCGCCGCGCGGTCCTCCTCGTCGTAGCGGAAGCCCACCAGGAACTCCGCGGCCTTGCGCACGCCGCGCCAGGTGGCCGCATCGCGCTTGCCCACGAGCCGGGCCAGGACGATCGGGAACGCGACCTCGTCGAGCTGGAGGTTGCCCCAGACCGGCGTGCCCGCGACGTCGGAGTTCTGGGGGAACGAGCCGTCGGGCTTCTGCTGGGTGCCGAAGAGCCAGTCGACCGCGCGCCGCGCGGCCGCCCGGTCGCCCATCGCCCACAGCGCCGTGCCGAACGCGTAGAGGTCGCGCGACCACACCAGGTGGTAGGCGCCCGACGGGGACGAGAGGTCCTTGACCTCGTCACCCCACACCCACGGCGCGGACGGCGAGGCGACGAACGCGCCCGGGTGCAGCTTGTCCTCGGCCGCCGCGAGCACCAGCGCCGAGGCGAGGTACTCGTCCTGGATGTCCGAGGCGCTGGACGGCAGCGGGCGCAGCGCCTCGACGTAGCGGTTCCAGCCACGGTCGTACGCCGTGCGCGTCGTCGCCCAGTCCGTCCGCACCGTCCGACGGGCCTGGCCGAGCGCGCCGGCGACCGACCGGCCGAAGCCGAGGGCGATCGTCACCCGGGGCGGCAGCTCGGCGGCCTGGCGGACGTTGCCGGGGCCGGCAGCCGTGCGCCCGGCGTCGAGGTCGCGCAGCGGGTCGGACGGCCGGCCGGCGAGGCCGCTCGTCGTCGACCGGAGCGCCGGCCTGGACACCAGCGCCGTCGCCAGGTCGCCGTCGGTCGCGACCAGCGCGTGCGGCCGGCTGCGGGCCCGGTCGTCCATGCCGTCGTTGCCGAGCGCCGGGTCGTGCACGGCGTACAGCCGGTAGTCGCCGCCGTCGAGCGGCACCAGGTCGGCGCGCACGACGAGCGAGTCGTGCCGGGGGTCGGTGACGATCTCCTGGGTGAGCCGGTAGCGGCCGGCACGCTCGTGGGTGATCGTGTAGCGCAGGCTGGCCGGGTCGGGGCGGCTCACCTCCGCCGTGCCCGACGGCCGGTCCACGAAGCCGTCGCCGACGACCACGAGGTCCAGCGAGCGCACGCTGGGCGTCGACAGGTCGGGGTAGAACACCTCGCTGACCCGGCCCTGCTGCAGCGTGAACCAGACGTTGCTGCCGCGGTCGCGGGCGGTGCCGAAGCCGGACTTGTCCGCCTCGGTCCAGGTGGACTTCGCGCCCCGGTCGGGCGCGGGCGCGGACCCTCCCGCGGAGGGCAGGAGGGCGACGGCGAGGGTGGCGGCGGTGGCGGCCGCGACCGCCCCGAGCAGACGGTTGGCCATGCGGGGCCCGTACCCGGACCCCGCATGGCCAAACCGGGATCAGCCCTGGGCGCCCTGCGAGCGCCAGTACTCGTTGAGCGCGCCGTTGGTCTTGACGAACCACACGATCGCGCCGACGAAGAAGAACCATCCGAGCAGGAGGTACCACAGCCCGGTGGTGCCGCTGACCGGCTTGGGCCGGCCCTTGCGCTCGTAGAGCTGGCCGACCTCGCTCGAGCTGAAGAAGGGCATCACGATGCCAACGAAGATCGCGAGGATCAGCGCGACCGGACCACCCAGCCCGTTGCCGGTGTGCTGCTTCATCTCGTCGTGCGTCTTGTACCACCAGTACCAGGTGTAGAAGCCGAGCGTCACGATCGTCAGCAGCACGCAGGTCCCGGTGCTGCGCACCTGCCCGATCGGGCCGTCGGCCGGCCCGGCCATCGGCGCGAGCGGCGCGGCAGCGGTGGGGACCGGGGCCGCGGGCGGTGCGGAGTACGGTGCCGGCGGCGGCGCGGGAGTGCCGGCCTCCGGCGCGGGCGGCGGCGGAGCCGCGGCCGGTTCCGGAGCGGAGCCGGTGGGGTCGTTGCTCTCGGTCATGGGGTGTCCTCACGTCGGAGTGGGCAGACACTCGAGGCTAGGACCAGCGGCACCCCCGCTTCGACCGAAACGCCCAAAACCCTCGCGGGGTGGTCCGGTCAGGACAGCGTCAGCAGGCTCATCGCCGGCATCGGCAGCTCCACCTCGACGGTGACGACGCCGCTGCCGTCGGCGGTGACCTCGCGCTCCGGCTCGGCGTGGTCGAGCCGGTCGGCGGCCCGCAGCTGCACCCACTGCTCCTCGTCCGGCCAGTCCTGGCCGTCCTCCCGCAGCCGATCCCACGCCGCGGCGACGTTGGAGTGGTGCTGGTCGACCCGCTCGTGCCGCAGGGTGTACGTCGTGCCCGCAGCGAGGCCGCTCACCCGGACCTCGACCGACCGGGCCAGCGCGTCGGATCCGGCCGCCTTCGTCTGGTCGAGCGTGAGGTTCCAGAGCAGCACGGTCGTCTCCGAGCCCGATGCGGCCGCGAGCGCCTCGACCAGGGATCCGCCCCCGTCACCGGTCAGCGTCACCGCCAGCCGGCGTGCACCGAGCCGCTCCAGCATGGCCAGCGCCCACCATCGCGGCTTGCGCAGCTCGCCGACGGTCCGGAGCCCGAATCCCCCGTGCAGCAGGGCCGGCGGTCGGCCGAGCTCCTCGAAGTGGTCGGAGACCACCCAGTAGGACAGCGCCTCGATCCGGCCCATCGAGGAGGCCATGCCGCGCAGCAGGAACGTGCCCGCGAAGACCGCGTCGCTGACCTCGTTGAAGTGGGTCGGCGTGACGCCCCACTCCGTCCACCAGATCGGGGTGCCCGCCCGGCCGTAGCGCGCGAGCGTCGGGCGGAAGTCGAGCGGCGGCGAGCCGTAGGTGTGCGTCGACACGAAGTCGACCGGCACGTCGGCCTCCTCGGCGTGCGCGAGCAGCTCCTCGACCCAGCCCGCCGCCGCCGACGACGGGCCGCCGACGACCAGCCGGTCGTCGACGGAGCGCACCGCGGCGACCGTCACGTCGTAGAGCTGGAGGTACTCCTCGGGCGTGCCGGACCAGAAGACCTCGAGGTTGGCCTCGTTCCACACCTCGAAGGACCAGCGCTCGACGACCTCGTCGCCGTAGCGCTCCACGAGATGGGCGGTGAGGTCTCGGACCAGGTCGTGCCAGCGGCCCCAGTCCCTGGGCGGCGAGACGATCGCGCCGTACTCGAAGACCGTCTTCGACGGGTCCGAGGCCAGGTCGTGCGGCATGAAGGAGAGCTCCACGACCGGGTAGAGGCCCAGCGACCGGACGTGGTCGAAGACCCGGTCCACGCCCGAGAAGTCGTGGACCGGGTCCCCGTCAGGGCCGTCGGGCTCGCGGTAGACCGCGAGGTCGTCGCAGAGGATCGCGTGGGCGCGGACGTGCGTGACGCCGAGCTCGTCGTGCGCGGCGCGCAGCGCCGACGACAGCTCCTCGCCGACGACCCGGCCGCCGGTCGTGTCGGTCGACAGCGCGTGGGAGAGGTGCTCGGCGCCGATCATCGGCCGCCACGGCCGGTCCAGCTCCCCCAGGTCGGAGGCCGCGTCGACGTCGAGGACGACCGGCCCCGCCGTCGCCAGCGGCACCGCGGAGACCGGCTCCGACAGCTCCCCCACGACGTACACGTCGGAGAGCGACGCGACGGCGTACCACCGCTCCGCGCCTGGCTCCCCCGTCGTGTCGACGTACGGCGGGTGCGGCACCGCGAGCACGTCGCGGCCGGCGTGGTCGAGCTCCGCCCACGGTCCGCGCGGTCCGTCGGCGACGTGCACCTGGTAGCCCACGGCGCCGTCGACCGGCTTCCAGTCCAGCGTCACCTGCGACCCGCCGGGGACGGCGACCAGCCCGTCGGGCGGCGGGAGCTCGGGGGCGTTGCCGGCGAAGGCGACGCCGGTCCGCAGACCGATCCGTGACTCCCAGTCGGCCCTGGCATCGCGCTGCGCGTCCGTCATCGGGTGAAGACCTCCTGCGCCATCAGCGGCTCGAGCTGGTGCCGCATCGCGCCGCGCGCGACGTAGCGGCGCATGTCGTCGTGGGCCAGGGCGTTGCCGAGCGCCGCCATGACCATGCCCTGGTCGAGCGCGAGGTAGCGCTGCGACACCTGGCCGCTGCGGACGGCCACCGCGTCGTAGAAGCCGCCCTTGCCGTACGCGTCGAAGTCGCGGGCGATGTTCGCGAGGTTGGCCAGGGCCGCCCTCGGCGCGTAGCGCAGGGCGAGGAAGGACGCGTGCGGCGTCACCACGCCGTCGCCGTACGTCGTGGGGGGCGGCGAGCCCGCGCGGCAGCCCTCGTAGGGCTGGTCGACGGTCGTGCGCTCCTGGTCGCTGGTGTAGCCCGCGCCATCGAGGCCGAGCTGGTCGACGCCGTACTCGCGGTATCCGCCGGCCGGGTTGTTGGACGGCGAGAAGCCCCAGTAGCCGTAGCCTGCCTCGTCGAGCCCGTGCTCGATCTGGCCGCGCACGTATGCCGGGTGGTTGACGCCCCACGACCGCGGCCCCCACTGCTCCTCGGGGACGAAGAGCGGCACCATGAGGGCCTCGAACATGCTGCCGCCCCAGGTCGGCACGAGGTGCTGGCCGCGGTAGGGCAGCGCGCCCTCGAAGACCTGCATCGGCTCACCGTCGGCGGTGTAGGTGCGCCACGCCCCGACCGGCTTGGTCTCGGTCCACGACCAGTCGCAGGTGTCGGGGAAGGTGCGGAACGTCCCGAAGTAGTGCTTGGCCGGGATCTGGCCGGCCGCGATGCCGAGGTAGGAGGCGATGCGCGGCTCGGTGTTGAAGGCTCCGTAGTGGTGGCCGGTGTACCAGACGTCGGTGCCCATGCCGCAGTAGTCACCGCGCACCGCGGCGGCCTCGGCCGGGTCCTCGTCCCAGAAGCCGCCGCGGATCTGGCCTCCGGGCGTCGGTCCGCCGTTGCCCTCGGCCGGGTTGTAGTAGCAGCCGAAGTCCATGCCGGTGCGGATCGCGTCGGCCTGCCGCTTCAGCGACGGGTCGGCGCGCGAGACCAGCAGCAGCGCGGTCGCGAGCCATCCGTTGTCGACGCTGGACAGGAACGGCTTGATCCGGTCGCCGCTGTCGGGGAAGGCCCGCAGCTTCTCGCCGGTGGTCGGGCTGTACCAGTTGTAGAACATGCCCGACGCGTCGTGTCGCTCGAGCGTGGCGACGGTCGCCAGCGTCTGCGCTAGGCGCTGGTGCGCCTCGCGCCGGTGGAGGAGCCCCACGTCGCGGGCCGCGACCGTGCTCCAGAGGTAGGCGCCGATGTTGGTGGGGGAGGTGAACGCCGAGCGGCTGCCGGCGGCCAGGTCGCCGCCGACGTTGTCCGCCGGGAGACCGGTCCGCGGGTCGACCATGGCGGCCACCGACCGCCACGTGTCGGCGGCGTACCGCTCGAGCACGTGACCGTGCCGCTCCTTCTCCAGCTGCGGCCGACCGGCCTCTCCTGGTGTGGGGTTGCCGAGCCCGAGAGCGAGGCCGAGCGCGATGACGAGGACGCGCACCGAGTTGCGCATGGGGGATCTCCTTACTTGATGCCAGTCATGGCGATGCCCTGCACGACGTAGCGCTGCAGGAGCAGGAAGACGAGCAGGACGGGGACGACCACGACGACCGAGCCCGCGAGCAGCAGGCCGTACTGCGTGGCGTTCTGGCCGACGGCGTACAGCGCGAGCGCCACCGGCAGCGTGTACTTGTCCTCCGAGGTGGCGACGACCAGCGGCCAGAGGAAGTTGTTCCAGGACGTGAGGAAGGTGAGCACGCCGAGCGTCGCCAGCGCCGGGCCGCACAGCGGCATGATCACGCGGGCGAAGATCGTCAGCTCGCCGGCGCCGTCGACGCGGGCGGCCTGGATCAGCTCGTCGGGCAGGCCGAGGACGTACTGCCGGATGAGGAAGACGCCGAAGGGCCCCGCCAGGAACGGCAGGATCATGCCGGGCAGCGTGTTGGTGAGGCCGAGGTTGGTCGTGAGCACGAAGAGCGGCACGAACGTCACGACGCCCGGCACCATCAGCGTGCCCAGCACGAGCACGAAGAGCACCCGCTTGCCGGGGAACTCCAGCTTCGCGAGCGCGTATCCGAGCATCGAGCAGAACACGACGTTGCCCACGGTGATCGCGAGCGCGACGATCACGGAGTTGAGGAAGTACGTCGGGAAGTCGAGCTTGGTGAAGAGCGTGTCGTAGTTGTCGGCGGTCACCGTCTGGGGCAACCAGGTGGGCGGGACCGCTCGGACCTCGGCCTCGGGCTTGATCGAGGACACCAGCATCCAGACGAACGGGATGACGACGAGCACCAGCCCACCGGCGAGGACCGCGTAGAGCCAGCGGGGGGTGCGGACCTGGTCCTGCATGTCAGTCACGCTCCCGGAGCAGCCGGAACTGGATGGCGGTCAGCACCACGATGGCCAGGAAGAGCAGGTAGCTCGCGGCCGCGGCGTACCCGTAGTTGCCGAAGCTGAACTGGTCGTAGGTGTAGAAGGTGACCGACCGGGTCGCGTCGAGCGGACCGCCCTTGGTCATCACGAACGCCTCCTCGAAGAACTGGAGGTAGCCGATGCCGGTGATGACCGCGCCGAAGAGCAGCACCGGCCGCATCGCCGGCAGCGTGATGTGGCGGAACCGCCCCCACGCGCTGGCGCCGTCGACCTCCGCCGCCTCGAGGTGCTCGCGCGGCACGGTCTGCAGGCCGGCGAGGAAGATGATCATCAGCGTGCCGAAGTTGCGCCACACCGCCATCACCACCAGGGAGGGCAGCGCGAGGCTGGTCGAGTCGAGCCAGCCGGGGCCGTCGATGCCGACCCAGCCGAGGACCGCGTTGAGGAGGCCGCCCTCCTCGCGGTAGATGTACTTCCACACCACGGAGACCGCGACGATGCTGGTCACGACCGGCAGGTAGAACGCGACCCGGAAGAAGCCGCGGAAGCGGCTGATGCTGTTGAGCCCGACCGCGACGAGCATCGCCACCGCCATCGTGAGCGGCACCCCGAGCACCAGGTAGAGCAGGGTGTTGACGGTGACCTTGCGGAAGACCGGGTCCTGCAGCAGGTCGGCGTAGTTGGAGACGCCGACGAAGGCCACCGCGAACGGCGAGCGCATGTCGGTGCTGCGGATGTCGGTGAAGCTCATCCCGAGGCTCGCGAGCACCGGGCCGGCCGTGAACACCAGGAACACCACGACGAACGGCGAGGCGAGGATCCAGCCGGCGACCGCCTGCGCGCGCTTGGCGGGGTCGCGCGGACCTGAGCGCCGGGCCTCCCGCACCGGCGGGGTGGCCACCGGTGCGGGAGCAGCGTGCTTGACGGTGGACATCGTCAGAGCCCGGTGCCGATCGACTGCGCCTCGGACTGCATCTGCTTGACCGCGTCCTCGCCGGACAGGTCGCCCTTGGACGCCTTCTCGACGACCGAGTCGATGCTGGCCGCGACCTGCTCCCACGTCGGCACGGACGGGGGCGACTGCGCCGAGGTCAGCTGCTCGCCGAACACCTGCAGCTGCGGGTCGTCGGCCAGCTCGCCGGTGTCCCAGGAGGCCTGCACGGCCGGCAGGTCGCCGATCTCGTCGTACCACTCCTGCTGGACGTCGGGCTCGCTGAGCCACTGCACGAGCTTCCAGGCGGCGTCGGGGTTCTGGGCGTCCTTGAAGACCGCGAGGTCACCGCCGCCGACGAACGACGTGCCCATGCCGCCATCGGGCCCGGGCAGCGGCGCCACGGCGTACTTGCTCTCGTCGAGGCCCGCGTCCTCCACCAGGCCGGTGTGCCACGGGCCCGAGATGAACGAGCCGAACGTGCCCTTGGCGAAGCCGTCCTCGAGCTCACCGGGGTCGAGCGTGCGGGTCAGCGACAGGTCCTCGTCGAAGTAGGAGGTGTAGTAGTCGAGCGCCTCGGCCATCTCGGGCGAGTCGATCGTGTACTCCGTCCCGTCGTCGTTGGTCAGCGTCGCGCCGTTGGACCAGCCGAAGGGCAGGTAACTCTGCCACGAGCCGGTCTGGCCGGGCTGCAGGTTGAGGCCGTACTCCGCGCCGCCCTTGCTCTCCATGTCCTTGGCGAACTGCTTGAGCTCGTCCCAGCTGGTCGGCGCCTTGTCCCAGCCGGCCTTCTTCGCCAGGTCGGTGCGGTAGAAGAGCACGCGGGTCTCGACGTACCAGGGGACGCCGTACGACGTGCCGCCGACCTCCGTCGACCCCCAGGCGCCGGGGAAGAAGTCGCCCTCGTCGACGAGGTCCTGCGGGGTCGGCATCAGCCCGTCGGCCGCGGCGAACTCGCCCATCCACGTGGTGCCGATCAGGCTGACGTCGGGCGTCTCGCCGGCCGCGATGGCGTTGGAGATCTTGTCGTGCGCGGCCTCCCAGGGCACCGCGGTGACCTTGACGTCGGCGTCGGGGTTGGCGTCCTCGAACTCCGAGACGAAGTCACCGAGCTTCTCGCCCTCGGTGCCCATCGCCCAGACCTCGACGGTGCCGGAGGCCTTGCCCTCCGCGACCGCGTCGCCCTGCGCCTCCCCTCCGGCCCCGGAGTCGTCCTCACGGCCGCAAGCGGTCAGCACGAGGCTCGCGACGGCGAGCCCGGCGATGGCGGTGGTCCTGACGTTCATGGTGCAACCTTTCCGAGAGTGGTGCTGCGGACCACGAGCTGCGTCGGTAGCAGCTCGTGGGTGGGGTGGGAGCGGGAGCCGCTGATCAGCTCGTCCAGGAGCCGGGCGGCGGTGGCGCCGAGCTCGCGCATCGGCTGCCGGACGGTCGTGAGGCCGGCGTACCGGGCGGCCATCACGTCGTCCCACCCGGCGACCTTGACCCGGCCGGGCAGGTCGACGCCGGCGGCGCTGAGCCGGCCGAGCATGCCGAGCGCGAGCTCGTCGTTGGCGCAGACGAAGGCGTCGGGCAGCGCGCGGGTGAGGTAGTCGCCGACGACGTGCGCTCCGCATTCCTCGTCGAGCGAGTCGACGTGGTGGAGCTGCAGGTCGGCGTCGGCAGGTAGGGCCTCCTGGATCCCGCGCAGTCGCTCGGCCACGTCGGGGGAGGTCGAGGGGTCCCCGACGAAGACGAGGCGGCGGACGTCGAGATCCAGGAGGTGCTCGGTGAGGGCGCGGGCGCCCTGGCGGTTGCGGGCGTTGACGGAGTCGGCGCCGCCCACGGGTGGCCGGGCGACCATGACGACGTGCGCGCCGCGAACCACGAGCCGCTCGACGGCGGCGTCGGGGACGGTGCGGCCCAGCACGACCAGGCCGTCGCAGCGCTCGGCCATCGCCTGCACGGCGGACTCGGCGTCGGGGCGGTCGCGGGTCGAGAGGATGAGGACCGAGCGGCCGAGCTCCGCGGCCACCGACTCGTAGCCGAGCACGACCTCGGCGTAGTAGGGGCCGGAGAGGTCGGGGAAGACGATGCCGTTGGCGGCATGGCGGCGCTCGGCGAGCTGGCGGCCCAGCGCGCTGGGCACGAACTCGAGCTCGTCCGCGGCCGCCAGCACCCGATCGCGCGTCGTGGGGCGGACCGCCGTCGAGTCGCGCAGCACGCGCGAGACGGTGGCGATCGAGACGCCCGCCTCGCGGGCGACATCGCGGATCGTGGCTCGCATCCGGTCGTCACCTCCCGAGTGGTGCTCGTGTAACCGGTTACAAACCGTCGTACCCACCTGTGACGCCGGACACACCTCCGCGGCGAGATCCTTTACCTTCGCCTCCCGGGCGCCGTCACAATGGACCGATGGACAGCAGCCTCGAGACCGCCCGCGCGACGTACGCCGAGGCCGCGTCGGCGTTCCTCGACCTCGCCGAGCGGGTGCCGCTGGAGCGGTACGCCGAGCCCGGGCTGGGCTCGTGGGACCTGCGGTCGCTGATCGGCCACACCGGCCGGTCGCTGGTGACGGTCGTGACCTACCTCGACACCCGCGCGGAGGAGATCGCGGCCGAGGACGCGGCCGACTACTTCGCGCTGGTCAGCCGGATGACGCACGGCACCGCCCGCGACGCCGTGCACCTGCGCGGCATCGAGGCCGGCATCGCGCTCGGCGAGGACCCGATCGCGGCCCTGCGCGCGGCCCGCGGCGACGCGGAGGCCGCGCTCGACCTGCTCGAGGGCGAGGACCCGGTGGTCGACACGGCGGCCGGCGGGATGCGGGTGAGCGACTACCTGCCGACCCGCACCTTCGAGCTCACCGTCCACTGCCTCGACATCGCCCGTGCGACCGGCCTGGACTTCACCCCGCCCGCCGAGGCGCTCGCCGACACGCTCGCCCTCGCGTCCGCCAGCGCCCTGCGCCAGGGGCACGGCGTCGACGTCGTGCTCGCGCTCACCGGCCGCCAGCCGCTCCCCGCCGGCGCCTCCGTCGTGCCCTGACTACCCCGAGAAGTCGCTCGCGTACGACGCGTTCAGCCCGGCCTCGTCGAGGGCGGTGACGACCGTGGTGCGGCCGGGGCCGGTGCGGGTCAGGCGGCCGGTGTCGTCGACCGTCCAGGTGCCCCGCCGGGTCTCGGCCAGCCCCGGCTCGACGAACGCAGCGGCGGTCGCGAGGTCCCACCGCTTCGGGACGTCTCCAGCAGCCGTCGCGATCGCTCCGACCACGCCGACGACGAGCTCCTCGGGCGTGCCCGACGGGATCGGGTCGTCGGGCACCACGGTGACCGGGACCCGTCCCGCGAGCACCGCGGCGAACGCCGCCGGATCGGCCGCGGCGTTCCACTCGGCGACGCCGTCGATCGCCGGCACGTCCACCGCGCCGCCCATGACGTGGATCCCGCCCAGCCGCGCGTAGTCGTCCGGCCAGCGCTCGGCGAGGTCGGCGAGGTTCGTCAGCGGCCCCAGTGCGACCACGTCGAGCTCGGGGTAGGACATCGCCAGCTCGGCGAGCAGCAGCGGCGCCGGCTCGGACGCGGGCCGGAACGTGGTGTCCAGGCGCGGCAGCCCGGGTGCGGCCTCGGCGGTCTCGACCCACGCCGCCGGCCACTCCCGCGCGGGCTCCTCGCGTCCGCAGGCGACCGGCACGAAGCCCTCCCCCAGCGCGTGCACGAGGTCGGCGACCAGGTCCACGCCGGGGTCGCAGCCGACCAGTCCGGTGCCGGCAACGGTCACCGCGACGACGCGCACGTCGGGACGGCGCAGCAGGTAGGCCAGCGCCACGAGGTCGTCGCCGGCGAGGTCGGTGTCGACCACGACGGGAGTCGCGTCCTCCTCGGGTGCGGCCGCACCGGCCAGCGAGCCCGCCGCGCCGTACTCGCCGTCGTCGTCGTACGGCGCGCTGCAGCCGGTCAGCGCCAGGGCCGCCACTGCGGCCGCGAACAAGCGCTTCACGGTGCCACCACCTTCTGCATCACGACACCGGCGGCCACGAGCACCACGCCGAGGGCGACGAGCGGACGGCGCAGCCGACCGGGGACCGCGACCGCCACGGCGAGCGCGATGACGCCGACCAGGTAGACGTCGTGCCAGGCCGCCATGGCCGGCGACACCACGACCCGGCCCCAGTAGTCCTGGTACGGCCCCGGACCGGTGAGCAGCCAGCCCGCCGGGAAGGTCGACGGATCCGTCTCCGGCGGACCGATGTCGACGGTCATCGGCTGCACCTGCACCGGGCTGAAGAACGTCAGGACGGGCCCGTTGAAGATCCAGTAGGTCGGCCCGAGCAGGAACCACCCGAGGGCCAGCAGGATCGAGGCGGCCAGGCGTCGGCGCAGGACGTGGACCATGGCCGCGCCGATCGCGACCGCCAGGACCGCGAGCAGCACCGGCTGGAGCATCTCGGGCAGCGTGTGGTGCGCGTGCACCGTCCGCCCTGGCTCGTCGCCGAGCGTGAGACCGCCGATGGCGCGCAGCCAGATGAAGACGCCCGCGATGAGCACCGCGGCGACACCCACCAGTGGCAGTGCTCCGACCAGCCGGGCCACCGACCGGCGGGACCGGTCCATCGGGGCCGCGTCGGCCACCGGCACCAGCTCGCGGCCGAACGCCGACACGCTGGCCAGCGAGATCCCCAGCAGCAGCGGCGTCACGGAGGCGATGAGCATCTGGTAGCGCTCGCCGGACCAGTCCTCGTCCCAGATGTTCCAGGCCATCAGCGCCGAGAGGACGGCGCCTGTCCAGGGCGCCGGATGGCGCAGCATCAGCCGCGCCTCCATCCGGGCCAGCTCGTGCGTAGCAGTCGTCATCGGAGATCCCATTCGAATCCGGCGGACCAGGCGAAGATCGCCCAGAGGAGAGGTACGGCGACGCCGGCCGGCACCCCCGCGTGCACCGACACGGCGACACCCACAACGGTGAGCGCGAGCAGACCGAGCAGCGACCCGTCGACGGTCGCCAGCCACACCCCGAGGGCGACCGGGACCAGCAGCGCGAGCCGGCGCGCCCGGCGTACGGCGGCGGAGGTCGGCAGCGCCGAGAGCAGCGCCGCTGCCGGGTCGTGCAGGCCGGCGACCTGCGCCCCTGCGACGGCGGCCGCGGCGATCCCGACGAGGCCCGCGTTCCAGTTGTCCGTCACGAGGGTGACCGCCAGGAGGCAGGCCGAGACCCCGGCCAACGGCGCCCAGCTGATCGAGCGGACCGTCGGCCACAACCAGGCGGCCATCAGGTGTGCTCCTTGCGGGCGAGCAGCAGGTAGCCGTCGTCCAGGGTCGGGTCGACGACCTGGGCGCCGCTGGGCGGGTGACCGAGGTGGCGGTAGGTGCCGGTGGAGGTGAGCCAGCTGCGGATCGCGTCCGGGTCCTGGCGGTCGTCCTCCCACACCCGGCCGACCGCGAGCCCCGCGAGGTCGGCCGGCGTGCCGGTGAAGCGGATCCGGCCGTCGAACATGACGTAGACGCGCTGGCAGAGCGCGGAAACCTCGGAGATGTTGTGGGTCGACATCAGCACCGTGGACGAGGTCGACAGGAGGGAGCGCAGCCGCAGCCGCTGGTCGGGGTCGAGTCCGTTGGCGGGCTCGTCGAGCACGAGCAGGTCCGGGTCGCCGACCATCGCGCAGGCGAGCGCGACCCGCTGCCGCATGCCGCCGGAGAGCGAGCGGATCTTCTTGTGCATGACGTCGGTGAGCTCGACGGCCTCCAGCACCCGGCGCGCCTCCTGGCGTCGCCACGCGCGGTCGGTGTGCTCCTTGAGCACGGCGACGTAGTCGACCATGTCGTAGGGGGTGAAGCCCGGGTAGAGACCGGGGCTCTGCGGCAGGTAGCCGAGGCGGCGGCGGATCTCGACCCGCTCGCCGGCCCGGCTCGGGTCGAGCCCGAGGAGCCGGAGCTCGCCGGCGTCGGGGGCGAGCACGGTGGCCGCCATCCGCAGCAGCGTGGTCTTGCCGGCGCCGTTCGGGCCCAGCAACCCGATCACGCCCCGGCCGGTGGACAGGGTCACCTCGTCGACCGCGCGGGTGCGGCCGAACGCCTTGGTGAGGGCGGTGGTCTCGATCATGTGGTCCTCCGGTAGGCGACGGCGTCGCGCCGTACGACGGTCATCACGGTCGCGCCGACCGCGACCGCCAGGGCGGCGGCCTGCACAGCGGGTCCGCCGATCGCGTCGGTGAAGAGCTCCGGGCGCACCGACCGGTGCGCGAAGACGATCAGGCCGACGAGCAGCGCCCACCCGGCGCTGGCGGCGACGGCCACGTGAGCGGGGTCGAGACGGGTGGTGCCGGCCAGCAGCACCACCGCGGCCAGCGCGAGACCGGGCAGGCACCACGCGAAGGCGAGCCGCACCGGCACGTCGCCGAGCCACTGGTCGACACCGAGCAGCACCCCGGCGGCCACGGGCATCGCGATCGCGGCGACCAGCAGCGCCCGGAGGGCGACGATGCGCAGGCCGGCGGTCGGCGCCGCGAGGGCGAGCTCGCCGCTGGGGTCGGAGCCGTCCCGATAGGCCAGGGCGACGGCGGCGACTGGTGCGAGCGGCGCCGCCACCAGGAGCGTGACGAGTCCCCGCCCCCCGAAGGCGGTCGCAGCGACCAGCGGCACCAGGCCGACCAGCAGCAGGGCGACCGCGGCCGCCTGCACCATCACCGGCGTGGCGATCGCGGAACGCACGATCCACGGGGAGCGCGACGGCCGGTCGACGGCGTCGGCGAGCCGCGCCCAGGCGAGCTCCCGCTCGTCGGCGCTGCTCAGCGTCGCGAGCCGCGCCCGGCATGCGGGGCAGCCGAGGACGTGGGTCTCGAGCGACGCGGCCAGCACCGCCGGCGTACCGCCGTCCAGGTACGTCGTCAGGTCCTCGTCGTCCGCGTGCCACGCGGTGTGGTGGGTGCTCACAGCAGCGCCTCCCTCAGCTCGGAGCGGGCCCGGCTCATCCGGCTCTTGACGGTGCCGCTCGGGATCCCGAGCAGGGCAGCGGCCTCGCGGGTCGACAGCCCGTCGATCACGGTCGCCTGCACGACGGCCACGAGCTCGGGCGAGAGCCGCTGCAGCGCCTGGCCGACGTCGGTGTGCTCGACCGAGAGGAGCACCGCCTCCTCGGCGGACGCGGTGGCGTGGTCGTGGCGCAGGGCGGTCAGCCGCTCCAGCACCGACTTCCGCGGCCGCAGCCGGTGGAGCAGGGTGCGGATCGCGATGCCCCACAGCCAGGCCGCCACCTCGCCGTCCCCGGCGTACCTGCCGGGCTTCTCCCACACCACCAGGAAGGTGTCGTTGACGACCTCGGCGACGATCGCGGGGTCGGCGCAGCGCTGCCGGACGCGGGCGGCCAGCCACGGCTGGTGCCGCACGAAGAGCTCGTGCAGCGCACCGCGGTCGTCCTCCGCGATCCGGGCGAGCAACGCCCGGTCACTCGCCTCCGCAGGCCCCTGGTGGTCGGTCACGCTTCACTGTGCCACCGAGGGGGCCGATCGGTTCGCGGACCGACGATTTCGACGGACGAGAGGCGAGCGGCAGCTCAGTCGGCGAGTGCCCAGACGCCCGGCTTGCCCTTGGTCATCCGCCCGTCGGCGATCAGGGTCTGCCGGGCCTTGCGAGCGGCGTAGCGCCAGCGCAGCTCGCCCTCGGGGGTGGTCTCGTGGTCGGCCGGCTTGAGCCGGTCGGCCATGACCTCCTCGAGGGCGACGTAGACGTCGTCCTGCTCCATCTGGCCGCCGTGCTCGTCGAGCACCTCGAGGATCACCGGCTCGAAGGCCACCGGCGGCGTCCACTTCGTGTTGACGACGCGCGGCGGTGCCGGCGGAGCAGCGGCGGTACGACGAGTCCCGGGCACCCGCGGCGCCGCCCGCTTCACCGCTGTCGGCGGTGGTGGCGGCGGGTTGCCGTGGATGCACGTGCTCTTCGGAAGGTCACACAGATCGCAGTAATCCACGTCGCTCATCGCCACCACCCTAACCCGCGTGCACCACGAACGGCGCGGTGACCACCGACCCGTCGGCGAGCCGCAGCTGCACCCAGAGCCGGTAGGCGGCGGCGTCGTCGAAGCGCACGTGCAGGTCGAGCTCGGGCCCGAACGTGGTGCCCGGCAGCGCCGGCACCGGCCGGCCCCGGCCGTCGAAGGTCTCGGCGTGCCGGTGCTGGAAGTCGGCACCGTCGGCGCGCATCACCACGACGTGCCCGGCGGCGCCGAGGTAGGGCTGCAGGCCCTCGGGTGTGCGCAGGGTCAGGTCGCTCGTCCCACCGACCCGCGCCTCGCCCTCCAGCGACACCGTCACCCCGTCGACGGTCGCCGAGCGGACGTCACCGACCGGCACCGCGACCGGAGCGGGGGCGGTGCCCGCGACCGGCACCGTCGTCTCGTCGAGCACGTCGGCCAGCTGGCCCTGCTCCCGCACCTCCGCGTGCAGCGTGTAGTCGCCCGCGGTCGGGAAGGTGACCGGCACCTCGAACACATCCTCCTCGTCGGTGGGCTCCGGGTGCAGGTGCGCGAACGTGCCGAGGTCGGCGCGCGTCACGATCAGGTGCATCCACGCCTCGTGCGTCTTCACCAGGCGGGAGGCGCCGTCGACCGTGATCGTCACGGTCGTCGCCTCGCCCGGCGCGACGTCGGCCGGCACGTCGTACCCGAAGGTCAGCCCGGCGTCGTCGGCCGACATCGGCGGGATCTCGGTCTGCTCCATCACCGACATCTGCGGGTGCATCGGCATGCCCATGTCCTCCTGGAAGGACAGCAGACCGTTCATGCCGCGCTCGGCCTGGTCGGTGCGGCTCAGCCAGGTGAACCCGGCGCCGACCAGCAGCGCCAGGGCGGCGATGCCGACGAGGTACGCCGAGTCCGCGACCCTCCCGCGGCTCGGACGCCGCAGTCGCAGCGCGTTGGTCACCACGCTCACCGAGCTCATCGCCATCGCGGCCCCGGCCAGCACCGGGTCGAGCAGCAGGCCGTCCCACCAGTAGAGCGCGCCGGCGGCGACCGGGATCAGCAGCACGTTGTAGGCGAAGGCCCACGCGAGCCCCTGCTTGATCGTCGCCACCGTGCGCCGCGACAGGTCGATCGCGGAGGCCACGCCACCGAGGTCGCCGCCGACCAGCGTGACGTCGGACGCGGCGACCGCCACGTCCGTGCCGGTGCCGATCGCGATGCCGAGGTCGGCCGTCGCCAGCGCGGGGGCGTCGTTGACGCCGTCGCCGACCATCGCGACCACGTGGCCGGCGGCCTGCAGATCGGCGACCCGGGCGGCCTTGTCGGCCGGTCGTACGCCGGCCAGCACGTGCTCGATGCCGACCTCGCCGGCCACCCGCCGAGCGGTCGCCGCGTCGTCGCCGGTGACCATCCAGACCTCGAGCCCGAGGTCGCGCAGTGCCCGGACCGCCGCGGCCGACGTCGGCTTCACGGTGTCGGCGACCTCGATCCGGCCGGCGTACGCGCCGTCGACCGCCACCAGGATCCCGGCGCCGGCGGCGACGACGCCGTGGGCCGCGAGGTGGGCGGAGTTCCCGGCCAGGACCCGGCGGCCGTCGACCGTGGCGACCACCCCGTGCCCGGGCACCGAGTCGAAGTCGGTGGCCGGCGGCACCACCAGGCCACGCTCGCGCGCGGCCCGGACCACGGCCTCCCCCACCGGGTGCTCGCTGCCGACCTCGGCAGCGGCCACGAGGGCGAGCAGCGCGTCGGCGTCGCCGACGGTCTCGACGGCCTCGACCGTGCGGACGTCGGGCCGCCCCTGGGTGATCGTGCCGGTCTTGTCGAGCACGACCGCGGTCAGCCGCCGGGCCGTCTCCAGCGCGGCGCCGTCGCCGATGAGGATGCCCATCTCCGCGGCCCGCCCGGTGCCGACCATCACGGCCGTCGGCGTGGCCAGCCCGAGCGCGCACGGGCAGGCGATGATCAGCACCGCGACCGTCGTACCGATCGCGAGCGTGAGGCGATCGCCGTCCGGGCCGAAGGCGAGCCAGGCCAGGAACGTCAGCAGCGCGACCACCAGCACCGCGGGCACGAACACCGCGGACACCCGGTCGGCCAGCCGCTGGATCGGTGGCGCGGACGCCTGTGCCTCCTCGACCAGCCGCACGATCTGAGCCAGCGTGCTGTCGGCGCCGACGGCGGTGGTGCGGACGACGAGGGTGCCGGTCGTGTTGACGGTCGCCCCGATCACCGCGTCGCCGACGGCCTTCTCCACCGGCACGCTCTCGCCGGTGAGCATCGCCTCGTCGACCGCGGACCGGCCCTCGACGACGACGCCGTCGACCGGCAGCTTCTCGCCGGGACGCACCCGCACCAGGTCGCCGACGGCGACCTCGGCGAGCGGCAGGTCGACCTCGGTGTCACCACGCGCGACGCGCGCGGTCGTCGGCGCGAGGTCGCCGAGGGCGCGCAGCGAGGAGGCCGTGCGCTTCTTGGCCTTCAGCTCCAGCCACCGGCCCATGAGGATCAGCGCGACCACGATCAGCGCCGTCTCGAAGTAGAGGTGCAACGGCAGCCCCCACCGCTCGGCCAGCCCCGGCCACAGCGTCACGAACGCGCTGTAGGCCCAGGCCACGCCGGTCCCGAGCGCGACGAGCGTGTCCATGCTCGTCGTCCGGTGCCGGAGGTTCACCCAGGCCTGGCGGTAGATGTCCTGCCCGGCCCAGAAGAGCACGGTGGTGGCGACGACCAGGAGCAGCGGCATCAGCCAGTCCATGGTGTCGACGTGGAGCGGGAGGTACATCACGCCCATCAGCGCGAGTCCCGCCACGAGGGCGACCTGCCACCGCCGGCGCAGCGTGGCGATCTCGGTGTCCCGGCGGGCGTCGAGCGCGGCGATCGGGTCCGGCTCGTCGGGCGTCGGCGCGACCGGCTGGCGCACCCGTCCGGCGTACCCCGCCCTCTCGACGGCCGCGCTCAGGTCGGCGGGCCCGACCGCGGCCGGGTCGTAGGTGACGGAGGCGGTCTCGGTCGCGAGGTTCACCGACGCGTCCACGACACCGTCGACCCGGTTGAGCGCCTTCTGGACCCGGTTGACGCACGACGCGCAGGTCATCCCCTCGATGTCGAGGGTCGACTCGGACAGCGCCGGCGAGGTGGTCATGACATCGACGCTAACATACCCCCAAGGGGTATCCAATACTCAGCTGAGATGACGATGGAACCAGTCGGCGCACGCGTCCAGGGCGGGCTCCACGTACGCCGGCCGGTCGTAGAGGTCGATGTGGTCGGTCGTCTCGAGCCAGATGAGGTCACGCGGTCCCTCGACGCGGTCGTAGACGGCCTGGGCGGCCTCCGGGGAGCAGTAGTCGTCGCGGGTGCCGTGGACGATCCGGAACGGCGTCCCGGCCAGGAAGTCGGCGCCGATGGCGGCGTCGAGGGTGAGCAGGGCGTGGATCGAGGCGGTGGTCACCTCGTTGCGCCAGCCGGGCACGGCGCCGCGCTCGGTGCCGTAGTAGGCGAACGGCTCCTCGCCCGGCATCGCCGCAGGACCGGTCCGAGCGACCGCCGGGATCGTGGTGCCGGCGGCGGCGAGCAGCTCCGCGAGCTTGCTCCGGTAGGCCTCGGCGCCGAAGCCCGCCTGCATGGCCTGGGGGCTGTTGTAGGCACCAGCGACCGTGACCAGCGCCTCCACCCGTCCGTCGAACGCCGCAGCCTTGAGCGCGTACCCCGCCCCGAGGCAGATGCCGAGCAGCCCGACGCGGGTGACGTCGTCGCGGTCGAGGAGGGCGGAGACCGCGGTCTGGAGGTCGGTCAGCTTGCCGCCCGGGTCCTCGTGCTGCCGGGGCGTGCCACCGCTCGCGCCGAAGTTGCGGTGGTCGAAGGCGAGCGTGGTCACGCCGCGCGCGGCGAGGCCCTCGGCGTACGTCGCGAGCACCTGCTCCTTCACCCCGGTGAACGGCCCGGTGAGGGCGACCGCGGGACGGGGTCCGTCCCCGCGGCCGGGTCGCAGCACGGCGGCCAGGCGGACGCCGTCGGGTGTGGTCAGGGCGATGTCAACACTCATGGACGGTCCTCAGAAGTCGGTCGGGAGGGTGGTGGTCAGGATGCGGCCGCCGTGCCGGCCGACCCGGTCGATGCCCCACTCGCACAGCGGGTAGACGACCGCCTCCAGGGCGGCACGCTCCTTGTCGACGATCGAGTAGACCACCTTCGGCGGCACCTGGTCGAAGACCTCCCGCTGCACCAGGCCGGACGCCTCGAGCTCGCGGAGCTGCTGGGTCAGCATCTTCTGCCGCACCTGGGGGATCAGCCGCCGCAGCTCGCCATTTCGGCACGGCCGCTGCAGCAGGTAGAAGCAGACGATCAGCTTCCACTTGCCCCCGAGGTGGTGCAGCGGCACGTCGACGGGGCACAGGTACTCGGGATCCTCGGCCACGGGTGCCTCCTCGGGTCGGGCTCACGCGGATCGCTCGCCTCCATGGTCGCGCATGACGCCCACCGTCGGCTCGATGCTCAGCCGGGCCAGGAACAGCAGCCCGTCGCTGCGGGCCAACGGTCGTACGGCGTCCAGGACCCGCTGCTCCCGCGCAACCGGGTCGTCGTCGAGGGCGGCGGACACGGCGTCGAGGAACGTGCGCACGTAGGCCGCCTGCCGGTCGACCAGCTCCGGACCGCCGCCGGCGCCGTGCCCGGGCAGCAGCCGCGCGCCGGGGTCGAGGGTGGCCGCGAACCGGTCGAGGACCCGAAGCCAGCGCTCACCGTGGCCGTCGGCGAGGTAGGCGTGCTCGGCGTCGTAGACGAGGTCGCCGGCGAAGACGGTGCCGTCGGCCAGCGACCAGGTGGTGTCGGCGTGCGACTCGGCCGCGCCCCACGACGCCACGGTGAAGTGCTGCTCGCCCCAGGTGAGGGTGGCGTCGTCGGCCACGATCTGGTCCGGGAAGCGGCGGGAGGCCGGCCACTCGTCGCCCATCATCGGGCCGACGACCGCCTGCTTCTCGCCGTCGTCGGCGGCGACGACGTCGGCCACGGCCCGCGTGGCCACCACGGGCACGTCGAGCCCGCGGGTCAGGACCTCGGCGCCGGCGTAGTGGTCGGGGTGCGGATGGGTGAGCAGCACGGCGAGCAGTGGCTTGCCCGACGCCTCCACGGCGGCACGCACGGCGGCCGCGTCGCTCACGCAGAGCTGGGCGTCGACGACGACCACGCCCGGGCCGCAGTCGACGAGGTAGGAGTTCACCGGCATGACCGCGCCCGTCACCCGGGTGACGACCGTGCCGGGACCGGCTGAGTCGGAAGGTGTCATGGGCTCATGACACGACGTACCGCTCGCGCTGACCAGTACGCACTTTCCGGTGCCTACCCGCCCCGGCGGCCGCATCTAAGGCGATCGCCGGATGTGCCCGGCTACCTCAGACGCGCACCGTGGGCGTCATGACCGAGCTGATCACCATCCCCGACCCGATCGTCGCCCTGATGCTCACCGAGCACGCCACCACCGCCCGCCAGCAGCGCGCCGGCCGCACCCGCGGACTGCGCCAGCGCCGGCGCCGCTTCGAGCAGGCCGCGCGCCTGCGCCGCCTGCTCGCCTGAGCCCTACCAGCGGCCGTGGATCGCGGCCCGGAAGTGCTCGTCGTAGATCGCGGTGACGCCCTCGAGCAGCGCGGCCGGCAGCGGGTCGGCGTCGCCGGCGGCGGCGTTGGCCCGGGCCTGCTGCACGTTGCGCGCACCCGGGATCACCGTCGTCACGCCGGGCTGCTGCCACACCCACGCGAGCGCGACCTCGGCCGGGCTCAGCCCGGTCGGCCCCACCCGGTCGACGAGTGCAGCGAACTCCTGCGCCGCCCGCACCCCCGTCGCGTAGTCGACGCCCGAGAACGTCTCCCCCACGTCGAACGCCTCGCCGTGGCGGTTGTAGGTGCGGTGGTCGTCGGCGGCGAACGTCGTCGCCTCGGTGTACTTGCCCGACAGCAGTCCCGACGCGAGCGGCACCCGCGCGATGATGCCGACCCCGGCCTCGGCGGCCGCGGGCAGCACCGCGTCGAGCGGCTTGAGCCGGAACGCGTTGAGGATGATCTGGATCGACGCCACGTGCGGCCGGCTGATCGCCGACAGCGCCTGGTCGCAGGTCTCGACACTGACGCCGTACGCCGCGATCACGCCCTCGTCGACCAGCGTGTCGAGGGCGTCGTAGGTCGCGTCGTCGTCGATGGTCGCGCTCGGCGGGCAGTGCAGCTGCACGAGGTCGAGGGTGTCGACGCCGAGGTTGCGCCGCGAGCGGTCGGTCCAGGCGCGGAAGTTGTCGAGCGAGTAGTTCTCCGGCAGCTGATCCGCGCGGCGGCCGAGCTTGGTGGCCACCGTGATGCCCTCGTGGGACTTGAGGAACGTGCCGATCACCTGCTCGCTGCGCCCGTCGCCGTACACGTCGGCGGTGTCGAGGAAGGTGACGCCGGCCTCCACGGCGGTCTCGAGCACGGCGAGGGCGTCGGACTCCGAGACCTCGCCCCAGTCGGCGCCGAGCTGCCAGGTGCCGAGCCCGACGACGGAGACCTCCCGTCGGGTGCCGCGGCCGTCAGTGATCAGGGTGCGCTGCTCCATGGCAGCGAGTCTGTCAGGTCAGCCGCGGGTGAGCAGGAGGGCCCGGGCGTCGCGGGCGAGCTGCTGCTGCTGGCTGCGGCGCAGCGCGCCGAGACGGAGCTGCTTCTCCGCGGGGGTGAGGGAGCGCCAGGTGCGGCGCGCCTCGCGGTGGGTGTCCATGTCAGTCAAGAGCGTCCTCCTCCCTGCCAGATACCGGCTTGCGGCAGACGAACCCGAAGATCGTGACCGCCGAGAACGCCCAGCCCTGCCGGGCCGCCGTGGTCAGCGCGGCCAGCGCCTCATCGGCCTGCTCGCGGGTGATCGTGCCGTCGGCGACCGCCTGCTCGGCGGCGAGCCGGGCGAGGTGCGAGCTCATCAGCTGGTGCTGCGGGGCGACCAGCGCGGTGGACCCGACGTCCGGGTCGACCGTCAGCCCGGCGGTGATGGCCTGGCGCGGGATACTGCGCGCGGCGCGCGGGTTGGCGACCTGACGCATGAAGGCCTCGAGCATGGCGCGCCCGACGGCGGGGTCGATGTCGGACTGCACCCGCGACTCGTGGTCGGAGTCGAGCACCAGCGCCCGACCGCCGGGCCGCAGCACCCGCGCCATCTCGTGCAGCGCGGCCTGGGCGTCCGGCAGGTGCTGGAGCACCCGCTCGCACCACACGACGTCGACGCTGGCGTCCGGCAGCGGGAGCGCGGTGGCCAGCCCCTCCTGGAAGGTCGCCGCCACGCCCGCGGACGCCGCCCGGTCGGCCGCGACCCGGCGCATCTCGGCGTTCGGCTCGATCCCGAGCACCTGCCCGGTCGGTCCGACCAGCTGCGCGAGCCGCCGGGTCATCGTGCCGGTGCCGCTGCCCACGTCGACGCACGTCTCCCCCGCGTCCACCGCGCCCGCGTCGAGCGCCCAGACCCGCAACCGCTCGATCGACGGCGCCGCGTCCTGCTCGTCGAGCACGGTCACCATCGTCGCGACCGCCTCGTCGCCGGTCGTGCCCGGCTGGAACGCGGACCCCAGCGTGAACCCGCCCTCGCTCATGTTCCGAGGTTCCTCCTCGACCGCGTGCAGCACAATCGAGTTCATGGCGTACGACGAGGAGCTCGCCGGTCAGCTCCGCGCGATCGCGGCCGGCACGCCAGGACTGAGCGAGACCAAGATGTTCGGCGGGCTCGCGTTCCTGGTCAACGGCAACATGGCGGTGGCCGCGGCCAGCAAGGGCGGCCTGCTGCTCCGCGTCCCGCCCGAGCGCACCGAGCAGCTGCTCGGCGAGCCCGGCGCCAACGAGTTCGTCATGCAGCACCGGGCGATGACCGGCTGGCTGCGCGTCGAGCCCGACGCCCTCACGTCGTACGAATCCGTGGAGCGGTGGGCGGCGATCGGGCTGGAGCACGCGGCGTCGTTGCCGCCGAAGCGGACGTAGCGGCGGCCCGCCCCCCGCCTGCGCCGCCGGCTGCGCCCCCGGGCGTTTCATCACGGGATGCAGGTGGAGCCGCGCTTCCCTCACCGAGCTCGCCCGGGGAAGCGCGGTTCCATCAAGGGATGAAGGCCGGCCGACCCGCAGCTTCGCCCACATCCCTTGATGAAGCGGGGACAGCGGCGCCCACCGACGGCTCCACGTCGAGCACCGGCAGCGCCCGGTCCAGCCACGACGGCAGCCACCATGCGGCCCGGCCCAGCAGCTTCATCGCGGCCGGCACCAGCACCAGCCGCACGACGGTCGCGTCCAGCAGCACCGCGGTCGCCAGGCCGAGGCCGAGCATCTTGAGGATCGGGTCCGCGCCGAGCACGAAGCCGGCGAAGACCGCGACCATGATCGCCGCCGCCGACGAGATCGTCCGGGCGGTGACGCCGATGCCGTGCACGACGGCGCCGTCGGCGTCGCCGGTGCGCAGGTACTCCTCGCGGATCCGCGACAGCAGGAACACCTCGTAGTCCATCGAGAGCCCGAAGAGGATCGCGAACATGAAGAGCGGGATGAAGGAGATCACCGGGATCGTCGACTCCAGCCCGATCAGGTCCGCCCCCCAGCCCCACTGGAAGACCATCACGATCACGCCGTACGCCGCACCGACGCTCAGCAGGTTGAGCAGCGCCGCCTTGAGCGGCACCAGCACCGAGCGGAACACCACGACCAGCAGCACGAACGACAGCAGGACCACCGCGAGCACGAACCACGGCAGCCGGTCGGCCACCCGCGCGCCGAGGTCGTCGATGGTCGCGGTGTACCCGCCGACGTGCACCGACGCTCCGTCGGCGACGGCCGGGATGACCTCCGAGCGCAGGCGTTCGACGGTGGTGCGGGTCGTCGCGTCCTGGGGCGCGGTGGTCGCCTCGGCCACGAGCACGGCCACGTCGGCGTCCGGGAAGTCCTGCGGCTCGGCGACGTCGGCGATGCCGGCGTCCTCGCGCAGCGCGTTCCCGACCCGGTCGGCCGCGGCCGCCGGCGAGACCGCGACCACCAGCGGCCCGGTGGCGCCCGGCCCGAACGCGTCGGCGACGAGGTCGTAGGCGCGGCGCTCGGTGCTGGACTCGGGATAGCTGCCCTGGTCGGGCAGGCCGAGCCGCATACCCAGCACCGGCAGCGCGAGGGCGACCAGCAGCAGCGCGCCGCCCGCGGCGTACGCCGGGGCGTGGCGGGTGACGTGCCCGCCCCAGCGCTTCCAGCGGGCCACCGACGATGCGGACCGATGTGCGAAGCGGGACCTCCCGGCGAGCCGGCGCCCGGCCAGACCGAGCAGGGCGGGCAGCAGCGTGAGGGCCGCGAGCACCATCACCAGCACGACGACGGCGATGCCGATCCCGCCTGCGGTGACGAACGGCAGGCCGGCCACGACCAGCCCGAGGATCGCCAGCACCACGATCCCTCCGGCGAAGAGCACCGCCTGCCCGGCGGTGGCGACGGCTCGGCCGACCGCCTCGGGCACGGTCATGCCGAGGTCGAGGTGCTCGCGGTAGCGGGTGAGCAGGAAGAGCGCGTAGTCGATGCCGACCCCGAGGCCGACCATCGCCGCCATCGCCGTGGCCCACACGGGCACGTCGACGAGGTACGCGACCAGGGGGAGCGCACTGGCGCCGAGGAGCAGGCCGAGCAGGGCGATCGCGATCGGCAGGCCGGCCGCGAGCAGCGACCCGAACGCGATCACCAGCACCACGAGCGCGACCACGATGCCGAGCAGCTCGCCGACGTTGGACTCCGGCCCACCGAAGTTGAAGTAGAGGTCGCCACCACCCTCGACCCGCCAGGCGCCGTCGTCGCGGACGTCGTCGAGGGTGGCCTCGAGGGCGGCGAGGTCGTCGACCGAGAGGTCCTCGACCGGCGGATAGGCGAGCGTGAGCACGGCCGTGCCGCCGTCGGCCGAAGTCCGCTCGCTGACGCCGAGCACGTGCGGCAGGTCGGCGAGCTCGCTGCCGAGCCGGTCGAGCGCGGCCTCCTCCACGGCGGCGCCGGCGGCCGGACGCGCCACGACGTACGCCGTGATGCCGTCGGCGCCGGTGCGGGCGAGCAGGTCCGCGGCGGCCTGGGAGTCGGTGCCGGGAGCGGCATTGGTGTCGGCGAGCGCCTTGCCGAAGGAGGCGGAGGCGACGACCACGATCACGGTCGCTGCCAGCCAGGCGGCGATCGCGACCCACGGGCGGCGGGCCGACCAGCGGCCCCAGCGGTAGAGGAGTCGGGACATGCCACCACGCTCCCGGCCGGCGACCCGCGGCCGCATCGGCGTCGGGGCCGCACCTGCTCCGCCGTCCGGAGGGTGCGCGAGTCCTCCTTTCGGCCGGTACGCCGCGGGCGCCCGCTCCCTAGGCTGGGCACGTGGCCGGACCGGGGATGAGGGAGTCGTGGCGCGCGCTGTGGCGCGAGCCGCGGCCCGACGACGCCCCGGCCCGGGTCTGGCGCGACTGGGTCCTGGTCGCCGGGTTCTCGATCGCCGCGCTGCTCGAGGGCATCCTCGCGCCCGACGTGCCGTGGCGTCCGTTCGCGATGGTGCTCGCGATCGGCCTGACGCCGACGCTGCTGTGGCGGCGTACCCACCCCCTCGCGATGATCGTCGTCGGGTTCGGGGTGGTGACCGTGGTCCAGCTGGTGGCCGTGTGGTTCGGTCGCCAGGAGGTGGGGCTCGCCTCGATGCTCTACTTCCTCGTCCTCGTGTACGCCGTGACTCGGTGGGGCTCCGGCCGCGAGGTCGTGATCGGTCTCGCGGTCGTGATGGCCGTCGCCACCACGTCGATCGTCACCACGCCCAGCACGCTCGGCGACGTGATCGGCGGGTACGCCGTGCTCGCCCTCGCGGCCGGGTCGGGCGCGATCCTGCGCTACCGCACGACCGCCAACCGGCGCCAGCTCGAGCAGATCCGCAGCGAGGAGCGGGTCGGCCTCGCGCGCGACCTGCACGACGTGGTCGCCCACCACGTCTCGGCGATCGCGGTGCAGGCCCAGATGGGCCGCACCGTCGGCGCCCGGGACCCCGCGGTCGCGCTCGAGGCGCTCGCCTCGATCGAGGACGAGGCGTCGCGGACGCTCGCCCAGATGCGGGCGATGGTCGGGGTGCTGCGCGCCGGGACCCCCGCCGAGTACGCCCCGGTCGGCGGCGTCGCCGCGCTCTCCTCGCTCGCCCAGCCGGACGGCCGGCCGGCCGTCGTCGTCCATGTCGACGGCGACGCCTCGGCGCTGCCGGCGACCGTCGACCAGGCGGTCTTCCGGCTCGCCCAGGAGTCGCTGACCAACGCCCGCCGGCACGCGCGCGAGGCGACCCGCATCGAGATCGACGTGACCGTCGAGCCCGACCACGCCCGGGTCCGGGTGCGCGACGACGGGACCGCGGATCCCCTCTGGCAGCCCGGCTACGGCATCGTCGGCATGACCGAGCGCGCCGAGATGCTCGGCGGCACGCTGGCCGCCGGTCCGGCCGAGGGCGGCGGCTGGCTGGTCGCTGCCGAGCTGCCACTGCGGTCCGGCGCATGAGCATCCGCGTGGTCGTCGCCGACGACCAGGACCTGGTGCGCACAGGCCTGGCGATGATCCTCGGCGCCCAGGACGGCATCGACGTGGTCGGCCAGGCGGCCGACGGCCCGTCCACCGTCGCGACCGTCGCCGACGTCCGGCCGGACGTGCTGCTCGTCGACATCCGGATGCCCGGGTACGACGGGATCGAGGTCACCCGCAGAGTGGCCGGGCCCGGCATCGCCGACCCGGTGGCCGTCGTCGTCATCACGACCTTCGACCTCGACGAGTACGTCCTCGGCGCGCTGCGCGCCGGTGCGCGCGGCTTCCTGCTCAAGGACGCCGGCCCCGAGCTGCTCGTGCAGGCCGTGCACGCGGCCGCGGCAGGCGACGCTCTGATCGCCCCGGGCGTCACCCGGCGACTGCTCTCGACCTTCGCCGACAGCCTCCCGCTCGCGCCCAGCCAGCCCCGTGAGCCGCTGACCGAGCGCGAGGAGCAGGTGCTCGGCCTGGTCGCCCGCGGACGCACCAACGCCGAGATCGGCGCGGAGCTCTTCATCGGGATCACCACGGTGAAGACCCACGTCGCGGCGCTGCTCACCAAGCTCGGTGCCCGCAACCGTGTCGAGATCGCGATGTGGGCCTATCAGACCGGCCGGCTGCGCGACTGAGCGCAGGCCACGCAGGTCGCCGCCGTCGGCCGCACCTCCAGCCGCTCGGCCGGGATCGGCTTGCCGCACACCACGCACACGCCGTACCTGCCCTCGTCGAGGCGGGCCTGCGCCGCGTCGATCGCGCGCAGGTGCTCCTCGGCCTGCTGCACCAGGGCGCCCACCTGGGAGCGCTCGAAGGCGATGGTGGCGCCCTCCGGGTCGTGCTCGTCGTCAGCGTTGCTGTCGTTCGACGCCTCGACGAAGCCCTGGTAGTCGCCGCGCAGGTCGGCCAGCCGCCGCAGGGTGCGGCGGCGCTCGTCGGCCAGCAGCTCGCGGGCGTCGGTCATCGCCGCTCCAGCAGCGTCAGCACCTCGTAGTGCCCGGTGTTGGGGAACATGTCGAGCAGCTGCCCACGCACCGGCCGCAGGCTCGGCATCGCGGCCAGGTCGGTCGCGAGCGTCTGCGCGTTGCAGCTGGAGTAGAGGACGCGCTGGACGCCGGACGTCTCGAGCCAGCCCGCCAGCTCGGCGCCGATGCCGCGCCGCGGCGGGTTCACCACCACGAGGTCCGGCGGTGCCGCGGCGGCCACGGCGTACGCCGTCGCGTCGCCGGCCACGAAGGTGGCGTCCACGCCGGCCTCCCGCGCGCTCAGCGTCGCGGAGGCGACCGCCTCGGTGCTCACCTCGACCCCGATGACGTCGACGGCCGGCCCGGCGAGCGCGAGCGCGAAGCCGCCGACCCCGCAGTAGAGGTCCCAGACGCTCCCCGGCCCGACCTCGGACACCCAGGCGCGGGCGCGCTCGTAGAGCTCGGCGGCCATCGCGGTGTTGGTCTGGAAGAAGCTCTGCGGGCGCAGGTGCAGGTCGAGCCCGGCGACCCGCATCGTCAGCGTCTCCTGCTCGGTCAGCAGGATCTCCCGGTCGCCCTCGAGGATCGCCTTGTGCTCGGGCTGGAGGTTGACCGACGCGACCGCCAGCGCCGGCAGCGCCGCACGCAGCGCCGGGAGGTGCTTCTGGATCCGGGTCACCGGCTCCTGCGAGCGCAGCACCCACCGCACCATCAGCTCCCCGTCCGGCGACTCGGTCACCAGCAGGTGCTTGAGCTCGCCGCGCCGCGCCGGCACGTCGTACGGCGTCACCCGGGCGGTCGTGACGAAGTCGGCGAGCACCGGCAGCGCCGCCCGGATCCCTGGCGTGTGCAGGGGGCAGTCGCGCAGGTCGACCCCGCTGCCGGCCGGGTTGAGGATGCCGAGCGTCGGGTCGTCGGCGGTCCCGTGCACGACCATCTTGGCCTTGTTGCGGAAGCCGAGCTGCGGGCTCGCGACCGGCGACAGCCAGGCCACGTCGTGGGCCGCCAGCAGCGTCTCGACCTGGCGCTGCTTGTCCAGCAGCTGCACGTCGTAGGGCAGGCCGAGCCAGCTGCACGAGCGGCAGCGGCCGGCGTCGAAGTGGTGGCAGAGCGGGGCAGTGGACATCGCCGGCCCAGGCTACGACGCGAGCCTCCTCACACCGATTGCTCGACGGTTGCCGGAATCAACCAGTCCGGGACGAGGTTGGGCGAAGCATGACCGACCCCCTCGCGCGCCGTACCGACTATCGCGTCACCTTCCTGGTGCTCTGCGTAGGGGTGGCCTCCTTCTCCCTGCTCCAGTCGATGGTCAACCCGGTGCTCCCGACCATCCAGGCCGCACTCGGCACCGACCAGGCGACCGTGACGTGGGTGCTCACCGCCTACCTCGTCTCCGCCTCCGTCTTCACCCCGATCATCGGCCGTGTCGGCGACAAGGTCGGCAAGGAGCGGATGCTCGTCGTGGCGCTCGCCGCGTTGGCCGTCGGCTCACTGCTCGCCGCGGTCGCCTCGACCGTCGGCGTGATGATCGCGGCCCGCGCGATCCAGGGCATCGGCGGCGGCGTGCTGCCGCTGACCTTCGGCATCATCCGCGACGAGTTCCCGCGCGAGAAGGTCGCCTCCGCGATCGGCACGTCGGCGGCGCTGCTCGCCGTCGGCGGTGGTGTCGGCCTCGTGATCGCCGGCCCGCTCGTCGAGGCGCTGAGCTACCACTGGCTGTTCTGGATCCCGATGATCATCACGACGTTGGCCGCGATCGGCGCAGCGATCTGGGTGCCGGAGTCCCCGGAGCGCACGCCGGGCCGGATCAACATCGGCACCGCGCTGCTGCTCTCCGGGTGGCTGGTCGCGCTGCTGGTCGCGGTGAGCCAGGGCCACCACTGGGGCTGGGCCTCTCCGGAGATCATCGGCCTCTTCGTGGCTGCCGCCGTGCTGCTGCCCGTCTGGGTGGTCGCCGAGGCGCGCAGCGACCAGCCGCTGGTCGACATGCGGATGATGCGGATCCCGACCGTCTGGACCGTCAACCTCGTCGCCCTGCTGTTCGGCATGGGCATGTACTCGATGTTCGCCTTCGTGCCGCAGTTCCTGCAGACCCCGGAGGCCGCCGGCTACGGCTTCGGCGCGACCGTCACCCAGTCCGGCCTCCTGCTGCTCCCCCAGACCGTCGCCAGCTTCATCGGCGGCGTCGCAGCCGGCCGGCTCGCGACGCGCGTCGGCTCCAAGGCGCTCCTCGTGGTCGGCGCCGCGCTGACCGCGATCGGCATGTTCGGCATCGCGTTCGCCCACGACGAGCTCTGGATGATCGTCGTCGAGACGCTCTTCCTCGGTCTCGCCTTCGGGCTCGCGTTCGCCGCGATGTCGAACCTCGTCGTCGCCGCCGTCCCGCAGTCGCAGACCGGCGTCGCGAGCGGCATGAACACCAACATCCGCACGGTCGGCGGTGCGATCGGCTCCGCCCTGCTCGCCACGGTGGTCACCAGCGAGCTGCAGCCGACCGGCCTCCCGGTCGAGTCCGGCTACTCCCACGGCTTCCTGCTGCTGGCCATCACCGCCACCGCCGCCACGGTCGTCGCGATCCTGGTGCCGGTCGTGCGGGCCAGCACGCACGTCGTGCCCGGACCGCAGGCCGAGTGGGAGGCCGAGCACCCGGAGCACGTCCAGGCCTGAGTACTCACACGAGCCGTCTCCGCGCCGGTGCCTGGCGGGACCGCCGTTCGCGCTGACGCTGAGCCCGTGCCCACGACGAGGGGGTCGTGCGCCCGGTCTCCCAGGCGCACGACCCCCTCGGTCGTGCCGTTGCGACGATCAGTTCACGCGGACCGTCATCACGCCCTTCGTGGCGTTGGCCGTCAGGATGCGGATCGTCGTGCCCGTGCCACCCACGATGACCGAACCACCCGGGTTCGACGCGTCGTAGTAGGCGTTCGGGTCGGTGTCGTCGAACACCTTCACGCCGTTCTGCGCCCTCTGGACCAGCGTGGTGCGCTGGGTGCCACCGGCGGTGGCGGCCTCCCGGTGCAGGCTGATCGGGTCGGTCTGGTCGAGCGTGAACGTCGCGTCGTAGGACTGGATCCGGTTGCGCGCGACGGTCCCGTCACTCCACTCCAGCGCCTTCGCGTGAGCGTCGACCGGCAGGGCCTCGCCGCCGCCCGGGTGCTCGCTGGTGTTGTTGTCGGAGTAGAGGGAGTTCGCGTACCAGACCAGCAGGCCGTCCTGGTACGGGAAGTGCTCGACCTTGTTGGGCTTGGTGACCGCCCAGCCGAAGTTGTACGGGCCCTTCTTCAGCGTCGAGTCGTAGCCACCGTAGACGCGGTTCTCGGCGAGGTAGTAGTGCACGTACGGCTTGTTGTAGCTGCCGTTCTCGACGACGAGGAAGCCGTCCTTGGTCCACGTCGGCGCACCGTCCTCGACACCGGTGGTCAGGGCGGTGCCCACCGCGATGTCGTCGACCTTGAAGCCGAGACCGTGCGACGCCTCGTCGTTGAACATCCGGAAGCGCAGCTGGACGCTCTGACCGGCGTAAGACGCGAGGTCGGCCGTCAGGTCGACCCACTTGCCCCCGCTGGCGCCGGTGATGCCCTCGCCGTCGTTCTGGTTGTTGGGGTTGGTGCTCGTCGACAGGTTGGTGTGCACCGGGGTGAACGTCTTGCCGCCGTCGGCCGAGACCTCCGCGTAGGCGTAGTCCCAGTTGGCCTCGATGTCGTAGTTGACCTTCGCGGTGAGCTGTCCGCCCGCCGGGACGGTGAACGCCGGGCTGGTCACGGTGGCGGTGCGGTTGTCGCCCTGGCCGGAGTAGAAGTACTTCGTCCCGGATGCCGCGCCACCGACGTCGATCTTCTCCTGGCCGGGCGGCAGGTTCACCAGCACGGCCTGGGCGTTGCTCGTCGCGTGGTACGACGGGCCGAGCTTCACGTCGGCCTGCCGGCCGGCGCCCACCTGGGCGTAGTCGAGCCAGCCGAGGTAGAGCTTCTCGGTGGCGCCCATGTGGTTGGGCGTGGTGCCGATCGCGTCGCCGCCGTGGCTCATCCAGGACCCCGAGCTCATCAGGTTCCAGAAGCCGGTGCCGTTCTCGCCACCCTTGGTGTCGTAGTAGTCCGGCAGGCCGAGGTCGTGGCCGAACTCGTGCGCGAAGACGCCGAGGCCGCCGTTCTCCGGCTCGGTGGTGTAGTCGCGGATCCAGAGGCCGGTGTTGCCGATCTGGACACCGCCGTACTTGGCGCCCTCCGGGCCCTGGGTCCGGTTGGGGTTGACATACCAGCGGTGCGACCAGATGGCCCACTCCGGCGCTCCGGCCTCCTCGCCCTCACCGGCGTGGATCGCCTGGAAGTGGTCGATGTAGCCGTCGGGCTCGGAGAAGTCGCCGTCGCCGTCGTGGTCGAAGCGGTCCCAGATGTCGTACTGCTGGAGGTAGGCCGTGACGTCGGCGTCGCTCATGCCGGCGGCCTTCTGTGCCTGGTACCAGGCCGTCGCGCTGTCACCGACGAAGCGCGTCATGTCGACGTTGTTCTCGGTCTGGCCGTAGCTGGCCTCGTTGTTGGGGACCGTCACCCAGTCGGAGACGTCGCCCTCGACGTCGAAGCGACCGCTGGACATCTCGTTGTAGATGTCCTTGAACGACTCGCCGTCCTGCTCCGGCATGCCGTTGAAGAACATGTCGAGGTAGTGCTGGCGGTCGAAGCCCGGCTTCCAGTACGTGCTGTTGTCGTCGGCGCCCGGCTCCGGGATCTCGCCCGCGCCCGGCCCGGCCGGTGCGGTCGGGAAGCGCGGGTCGACGGTGTCGCCGAACTGGACCAGGAAGGTGAGCAGCTGCGCGGTCTCCTGGGTGCCGTACTCGACCCACTTGTCGTCCGAGATCCTGACGGCCTTGGAGCCGCCGCGGTCCACGACGTCGCGCTTGCCGGTGGCGACCAGCTCGACCGCCTTCTCCTTCAGCTCCCGCCGCTTGGCCTCCAGCGGGTCCCGCCGGTCGTCGCTCTTGTGGTTGGTGACCTGCTGGGCGTCGGGAACCTGGTCGGCGGACGGGGTGGCCGTCGCCGATCCTGGCATGACGACGGCCGCGAGCGTGAGGCTCGCGGCCGCGCCAAGGACGCCCGAGATGCGTCGCTTCAACGTATTCCTCCGAGAGTTGTACGGCGCCCCGAACGGCCGCCGACGTGGGCCTCGATGCCCACCCGCGGCACCACATCACGCAATTTCGGACGTGTAAAGACCCTTGCGAAAACATGAGGCACCCCGCCAGATCCTGCGGCGCAGGAGCCTACTTTCGGGTGAAACGTCAGCGACCGCTCGGCTTCAGTCGCCCCGCCGGCGGCGCCCCCCCGGGCGGCGAGCAGGATCAGGAGTCCGCCCAGCGCGACGAGGGTGAGCCCGAGGACGACGAGCTCGCTGGTGGTCTGGCTCGCGCCGGTGGCGGGCAGCACCCCGGGCGGGCCGACACCGGCGCCACCCGCCGGAGGCGGCGGCTCGTCGCCACCGACGACGACGGGTGCCGGCCCCACGTCGGCCGCGGCCGAGGCGTCGTTGTTGCCGGTCGAGACCTCGGCGGTGGCCGTCGTCACCGTTGCGGCGCTCGTGATCCTGGTTGTGCTTTCGCTGTCGGGCCGGGTGGTCCGGATGTCCGGACCTGTCGGGTCAGCCCGCCGGTGCGACGTCGCTCGTGGGCGCGGCGCTGGTCCGGTCAGCAGGCGGACGGCGGCGCCACCAGGTCGCCAGCGTGAGCCCGGTGACGATGTCCCACAGTCCCCACATCGCGGCCACGAACGCGACCCCGCCGAGGTCGCCGAAGAACGCCAGCGCGAGCACCATCGCCAGCCCGGTGTTGCGCAGCCCGAGCTCGAGCGTCATCGCGCGCACGCCGGCCTCCGGCAGCCTGCTGGCCCGCGCGGTCGCGTAGCCGACGCCGAGCGACATCGCGTTCTGGCTGACGACCGCCACCGCGACGACCCCGATGTAGGTGAGGAAGGTGCCCAGCTGCCCCGCCATCCCGCCGATGACCAGCAGCAGGAGCAGGCCGAGCGCCGCCGGCTCGACGACCTTGCGCGCCTTCGCCGAGACCGCGGGACGGCGCCAGGCGATCAGCAGGCCCAGCGCGAAGGGCACCGCGATCAGCAGCACCGCCTCGCCGAGCATGTCCCACGGGTCGATCCGGACGTCGCGCAGCAGGTCGTCGGCGGCGGGGTTGAAGCCGCACCAGAACGCGACCGCGAGGGGTGTCACGACGATCGAGACGAGCGTGGAGACCGCGGTGAGGGAGACCGAGAGCGCGACGTCGCCGCGCGCTCGGTGGGTGAGCAGGTTCGACAGGTTTCCCGCCGGGCAGCAGACCACGAGGATCATCCCGATCGCGACCGAGCCCCGCACGTCGAGCGCGAGCGTGAGCAGGACCGTGAGCGCCGGCACGACGGCGTACTGCGCCACCAGGCCGCCCACGATCACCCAGGGCCGGCGGGCGACTGCGCGGAAGTCGCTGAGGTCGGTGTCCAGCGCGATGCCGAAGAGGAACAGCGCGACGATCGCCTTCACCCCGAGCTGGAGGCCGTCGCCGAGCTCGATGCTCAGCTGGTCGATGTCCGTGGCCAGGACGGCGAGGGGATCGATCACGCTCGGAATCTAGCGCCGCCCCGGTCTGAGGAATGCGACACACCTTTGTTTCCCGACCACCTCACCGGGAAGACCCCAGGTGTCGGGCGGATTCCCGGCAGGAGTGGAGTTGAGACGATGGGCCTGTCCGGACCGTCGACGCGAGTGCCGCTCGCATCGTCCGCAGAGTCGTGCCGGCTCGCGCGCGGCACCGTGCGGCAGCTGCTCGACAGAGCCGACGTGGACGCAGACACGCGGGACACCGCGGTGTTGCTCGCGACCGAGCTCGCGAGCAACGCGATCGAGCACGGCGGCGGTCCCGCGCTGCTGGACGCCTACGTCAGGGCCGACGCCATCCGCATCGCGGTCGCCGACCCGAGCCCGGTCCTCCCCACCCCCAGGCCGATCGCGGACACCGCCGACGAGCTCAGCGAGCGCGGCCGCGGGCTGCTGCTGGTCGCTGCGCTCGCCTCCCGGTGGGGGGCCGAGCCGCACGCGCACGGCAAGACGGTCTGGTGCGAGATCGACCTGGCCTGACCGGGACGGAGCCCGACCGCCCTTTTCGGGCGAGGTCGGAGCGTGCGCTGCGCCGCTAGCGTCCCGGCCATGATCCGTGCCGCGGTCCCCGCGCTGGCCCTGCTCACGACGCTCGCGCTCGCCGGGTGCAGCGGCGACGGCGAGCGCGTCTCGCAGCTGCCGACACCGACCCGCTCGGTCACGTTGTCCCCGACGGTCATGCAGCCCACGGCCGAGCCGGAGGCGACCGACACGCCGGAGGCGACGCCGAGCGAGACGCCGACCGCGACCGAGGCGCCGACCCCGACCGAGGCGCCCCCCTCGAGCGACGCCCCGATCGACTCCGGCACCCCCAAGCCCCGCCCGACCCGCAGCCCGCGACCCACCGCGACGACGACGGTCACCGCGACCGCCACCGCCACCGACACTGCCACGGCGACCGCGACCGTCACCCCCACCCCGTCGCAGCCGCCGACGGAGTCGCCCACGCCGAGCGCGACTCCCACGGAGACCCCCTCGCCGACCCCCGCGGAGACCCCGTCCGAGACCGCCGCCGAGTCGCCCACGCCGACGCCGACGCCGACGGAGTCAGACACGGCGGAGGAGGACGCGGGCATGCCGGCGTGGCTCTGGTGGCTGCTCGCCGCCGCCGTCATCGCGGGCGCGATCGCGATCCCGCTGGTGATGCGCACCCGCCGCCGGACCGCCTGGCAGCAGGGCATCGCCAAGGGCGAGGCCGACCTGGCCTGGCTCTCGAGGCAGCTGGTGCCGCAGCTGCGCACCGGCGCGGCCGCCTGGACCGCGAGCAGCGCTGCGCGGATCACCGCCACCGAGGACCGGCTCACCAGGCTGGCCGACGAGGCGGCCGACGATGCCGGCCGGGCTCGCGCGATCGCGCTCCGGGACGCCGCGCGCAACGCGCGGCACCGCCTCGACGCCTTGCCCGCGGACCCGACAGTCGCGGGCCCAGTCCTCGACGAGGTGTCGGCGAGCCTGGAGGCGGTGCTGGCGCCCACCCAGTAGCGTCCGGCGCCGTGAGCAGAGCCGCCTCGCTGGCGCACGTCGCCCTCGCGTACGTCGTCGCCATCGCCGTCGGAGCCGCGTGGCTGTACGCCGGTCCCGACTCGTCGTACCTCTGGCTGGACGCGCTGGTCGCCGACGTCCTCGCGACCCTGGTGGTCTTCGCCTTCAGCCGCCTGCACCGCAACTCGTCGTTCTACGACGCGTACTGGAGCGTCATCCCGCCGCTGCTGGCGCTCTACTGGTGGTCGGAGTCCACCCCCGACGTCAACCAGGCCCGCTCGTGGCTGGTGATCGGCGTGATCACGGTCTGGGCGGTGCGGCTCACCGCGAACTGGGTCCACACCTTCCCCGGGATGCACCACGAGGACTGGCGCTACCCGATGGTGCGCGAGCGCGCCGGCCGCATGGAGCTGGTCGCCGACCTGTTCGGCATCCACCTGGTCCCGACGCTGCAGGTCTTCCTCGGCCTGGTGCCGGTCTACGTCGTCACCACCCGCGTCGGCCGCGACGTCGGCTGGCTCGACTACCTCGCTGTGGCCGTCGGCCTCGGCGCCGTCCTCCTCGAGCTGGTCGCCGACACCCAGATGCACCGCTTCGCGCGCACCAAGCGGCCCGGCCAGGTCATGGACCGGGGCGTCTGGGCGTGGAGCCGTCACCCCAACTACCTCGGCGAGATCACCTTCTGGTTCGCCCTGGCCCTCTTCGGGCTGGCCGGCTTCCCCGAGTACTGGTGGTGGATCTTCGTCGGCGCCGTCGCGATGCTGCTGCTCTTCCTCTTCGTCAGCATCCCGATGATGGAGGAGCGCAGCCTCGAGCGCCGGCCGGCGTACGCCGACGTCGTCACCCGGGTCCCGAAGCTGTTCCCGCGCCCGCCGCGGCGCTGATCGCGACCACGACGCAGGCCCCTTTCGGCGGCGGGCTCAGCGGTGGCCGAGCCCGCGTCGGTACCCATGAGGGCGCTCTCACGCGTCCCTCACCTGCACCTCATCCAGCGCGGGCACGGTGACGACATGAAGACCCTCACGATCACCACCGCGACCCTGCTGACCCTCCCGGCGCTGGCGCTCCTGGGCACCGCCCCTGCGCACGCCGGGGACGACGACCGCGTGCGCACCGGCTCCTGCTCGGGCTCGGCGACCTGGAAGATCAAGGCCGGTCCCGACGACGGTCGCCTGGAGGTCGGGGCCGAGGTCGACAGCAACCGCACCGGCCAGACGTGGCACTGGACGCTGCGTCACGACGGCACGGTCGTCGACCGCGGCCGGTCCGTCACCGGCGGCCGCAGCGGCTCGTTCGACGTCGAGCGCCGTACGGCGAACGCCGGCGGCACCGACACGTTCACGTTCCGGGCCGTGCACCGCGCCACCGGCCAGGTGTGCGTGGCCCGCGTCAGCCGATGAGCAGGCGTCGTCGCCCCGCCGCATGACGAGGGGCCGCCCCGGGCGGGACGGCCCCTCGGGTGACGCTGCGTGAGCGTCAGGCCTCGATCGCCGTGCGCTCCTCGGTGCCGGCGCTGACCTGGATCTTGCGCGGCTTCGCCTTCTCGGCGACCGGGACGACGAGCCGCAGCACGCCGTCGGCGTACGCCGCCTCGATGCGGTCGAGGTCGAGGTTGTCGCCCAGGACGAGCTGGCGGCTGAAGACGCCGCGCGGCCGCTCGGAGGCGAGGGCCTCCCAGTCGCCGTTGCGGGCCACGCGCTCGGCGCGGACGGTGAGCACGTTGCGCTCGACGTCGAGGTCGATGCTGTCCTTGGCCACACCGGGCAGGTCGAACTCGATGACGAAGCGCTCGCCCTCGCGCCACGCATCCATCGGCATCACAGCGGGACGGTTGGTGGTGCCGAAGATCTGCTGGGTGAGCCGGTCGAAGTCGCGGAACGGATCGGTGGTGCGCAGCAACATCAGTTGTCCTCCTGGTTCTGGTGCCGGGGGCCCGTGGAGCGGGTCCGTACCTATAACGTTGGTTACAGGTTTTTTATATCTCCAACATGAGGCAAGATCAACCCCGTGCCCGAACGAAGCCGAGGAGTCTTCGCGATCTCCGTCGCCGCCGAGATGGTGTCGATGGAGGTCCAGAACCTGCGCGTCTACGAACGCCGCGGTCTCCTCGAGCCGGACCGCACCTCCGGGGGCACCCGCCTCTACAGCGCCGACGACATCGACCGCCTGCACCGCATCCGCGACCTGCTCGCCGCCGGGCTCAACCTCGCCGGCATCGCCCACGTGCTCGCGCTGGAGGACCGGGTGCGCAGCCTCGAGGCGCAGGTCGCGCGTCTGCGCGCGCGCTGAGGACTACGGCGCCGTCGGCACGAACGAGCCCAGCTCCTCGCTGGCGCCGCGCACCACGACGTACGACGACTCCGGGACCTCGCGCCACGCGCCCTGGAGGTCGCCGAGCGGCTCGGACACGATCAGCCGCGCGTCGTCGGACAGGTCGTGCAGCTGCGGGTTGTCGGGGTACTGCGCCCGCAGCGTCGCGACGTCCGTGCTGTGGAAGAGCGACCTCGCGCTGCCGGCGGTGGCGTACCGGAAGGCCCAGGTGGTCTCGCCGTCGGTGGTCGCGACGGTCATCTGCACCGGGTCGGCGATGCCGTGGCGGCCGGCGACCTCCTCGACGAGACCGACGGCCCGGGCGACCGCCCCCGTCGGGTCGTCGTGCAGGCCGAGGGTCAGCGCCAGGAAGAACAGCATCTCGGAGTCCGTCGACCCTGCGATGTCGGCGTAGAGCGCGGGGTCGACCGCGAGCGCGAGATCGCGCTTGATGACCGAGAAATCGGCGATGGCCCCGTTGTGCATCCACAGCCAGTCGCCCTGACGGAAGGGGTGGCAGTTGGACTGCTGGACCGCGGTGCCCGTCGAGGCCCGGATGTGGGCGAAGACCCGGCGCGAGCGCGCCATCGCGGACAGCTCGCGGAGGTTGCTGTCGTTCCAGGCCGGCTCGGTGCTGCGGTAGACGCCCGGCCGAGCGCCCTCGGCGTACCACCCGACGCCGAAGCCGTCGCCGTTGACCGTCGTCGCGCCGAGGCGGGAGTGCTTGCTCTGGATCACCAGCGAGTTCTGCGGCTTGAAGAGCAGGTCCTCGAGCAGCACCGGGGTGCCGGAGTAGGCCAGCCAGCGGCACACGACGGTCGCCGACCTACGCGGTGGCGACCGCAGGCCGCAGCGTGCTGCTCGCGAGGGCTCGCAGCTGCGGCACGAGGTTGCGCCGGTTGGTCTCGGCCAGCCAGTCGTTGGGCAGCGAGAGCCGCAGCACCTTGTGCCAGGCGCTGCCGACCTGCTTGACCATCGAGCGCGCGTTGTAGGGCAGCTCGAAGGTCGCGAACACCTCCCGCACCCGGGGCGCGATCTCGATGTAGCGGTTGCTCGGCAGGTCGGGGAAGATGTGGTGCTCGATCTGGTGGGAGAGGTTGCCGGTCAGCAGGTGCAGGGTGCGCGGGCCGGTGATGTTGGCCGAGCCGAGCATCTGGCGCACGTACCACTGGCCGCGGGTCTCGTGCTCGTCGAGCTGGTCCTGCTCGAAGGTCGCCACGCCCTCGGGGAAGTGGCCGCACATGATCACCGAGTGGCTCCACAGGTTGCGCACCAGGTTGGCGGTCGCGTTGGCGGCGAGCGTCGTGCGCCAGTTGCGGCCGGACATCGCCGGGTAGATGACGAAGTCCTTGGTGAGCTGCCGGCTCGCCTTGCGCAGGGCCACCTTCACCTCGGCCTTCTTCTCCGGCGTCATGCTGCGCTTGTCGCGGATGTGCTCGCCGAGGTCGAGGTCGAACATCGCGATGCCGTACTCGAAGATGCACGCGGTCACGAAGTTCCAGGCCGGCTGCGCCAGGTGGCGCGGCTTCCACTCCTGCGCCTCGTCGACCCGCATGATCCCGTAGCCGAGGTCGTTGTCCTTGCCGAGGATGTTGGTGAAGCGGTGGTGGGTGTCGTTGTGCGCCCGCTTCCACTGCGCCGCCGGCGTGACGTAGTCCCACTCCCAGGTGCTGGAGTGGATCTTGGGGTCGCGCATCCAGTCCCACTGGCCGTGCAGGACGTTGTGCCCGATCTCCATGTTGTCGAGGATCTTCGCCAGCGTGAGCCCGGCGGTCCCGAGCAACCACGCCGAGGGCTTCCGGCTGCGCATCAGCACGGCGCGGCTGCCCAGCTCGATCAGCCGTTGCGCGCGCACCAGACGCCGGATGTACGCCGCGTCGCGCGCGCCGCGCGAGTCGAGCACCTCCTGGCGGATCGCGTCGAGCTCCTTGCCGAGGAGCTCCACGTCCTCCGGGCTCAGCCCGGCGGGTGCGGTACGGGTGGGCTCGATCATGACGGTCATCTCTTCAGTGTGCTCCGTCAGCGGGTATTCCATGCTTCGGCGGCGCTACCTCTTCACTGACCGCGCTCGCAGGCGATGCCGTCCCTGTCGGTGTCGAGGCGGGCGTTGGCCTCGTAGGTCCGGTCGTCGACGGTCGGCAGCTGGCGGTCCCACCCCATCCCGTCCACGGCCGCGACCGTGCCGACGCCGCGCGCGAACCGACTGTTCAGGGCGGCGCAGCCGTCGAACGACGTCACGGGGGCGACGTCGTCGACCAGTCCGCGGCTCACCGCGGCACCGATCGTCGACGCGACCAGCGGGAGGCAGGCCACGGTCACGATCGCTGCCACGACCACGGCGAGGAAGCGGGCGATCGTCCGCGCTCCGCGCTCCCGTTGCCGCCATGCGATCTCGTCCGCAAGGTGCCCAGCCATCTCCCCTCCGATCCGACACCGTGTTGTCGGAACGCGCGAGACCTCACTTGAGCCGGCGCAGCGGCCTAGGCGACCTCGGCGACGCCCGCGACGAGCCGGTCGACGTCCTCGGCGCTGGTGTACGGCGCCAGGCCCGCGCGCACCGCGCCGGCGTCGCCCAGGCCGAGCCACCGCGACGCCTCGATCGCGTAGAAGTTGCTCGCCGGCGCGTTGACTCCCAGCCTCCCCAGGTGCTCGTAGACCGCCCGACCCGCGAGCCCGGCGACCGAGAAGAACACCGTCGGCGTACGACGTGCCGGGTGGCCGTGCAGGGTGACGCCGCCGATGCCGCGCAGCCCGTCGAGCAGCCGGGCCAGCAGCGCTTCCTCGTGCTCCTCGACCGCCCGCATCGACTCCAGCACCCGGGTGCGCCGGTCGGCCGCGTCCGAGGCGAGGCTCGCGATGTAGTCGATCGCCGCCGTCGTGCCGGCGAGCAGCTCGTAGGGTAGGGTGCCGAGCTCGAACCGCTCCGGCACCGCGTTGCTCGACGGGAGCAGCTTGTCGTTGTCCAGGCGCTCCCACAGCTCCGGCCCGGCCACGACCAGTCCGTGGTGCGGCCCGAAGAACTTGTACGGCGAGCACGCGTAGAAGTCGGCGCCCAGCTCCCTCACGTCGACCGTCGTGTGCGGCGTCAGGTGCACCCCGTCGACGTACAGCAGCCCGCCCACCTCGTGAACCGCCGCCGCGATCGCCGGGAGGTCCGGCCGGGTGCCGAGCACGTTCGACGCCCCCGTCACGGCCACCAGCCTCGTGCGCTCCGAGAGCTCCGCCCGCACGTCGTCGACGGTCAGCTCCGCGGTCTCCCGGTCGAACCCGACCCACCGGACGGTCGCCCCCGCGGCCTGCGCCGCCTGCACCCACGGCCGGACGTTGCCGTCGTGGTCGAGCCGCGTCACCACGACCTCGTCCCCCGGCCCCCACTCCTTCGCCAGGGCGCGCGCCACGTCGTACGTCGCCTGCGTCATCGACCGCGCGAACACCACCCCGCCCGCGTCGCAGCCCAGCAGGTCCGCCACCGCCTGCCGCGCGCCGAGGACGACCTCGTCGGCACGCCGCTCGGCGGCGGTCACCGATCCGCGGTTGGAGATGCCGCCGGTGATCGTGGTCGCGATCGCCTCCCCCACCCGCCGCGGCACCTGCGTCCCACCCGGACCGTCGAAGTACGCGACGCCCTGGTCGAGGGCCGGGAAGTCCTTGCGGATGCGGTCGACGTCGAAGATCACGTGCCCATCATGGCGGCACGTGGTCACCCGCGCCCGACTGCCTCAGGAGGGGCTGGGCTGCGGGGTTGATCCGTTCGGGTCATGTGCCGGGCGTCTTGCTGGGGCATGGTGAGAGGAGCTGCTCGAGGCTCGGAGACGTCCAGGTGGTGGCGCGGCGCGGGCACAGGAGGCATCACTGGGAGGTGGGCCGCCATGGCCGCACGGCAGCCGGTTCCGCGCGAGGTCAAGATCCGGACCGAGCCGCGTCGACCCGAGGTCGACCCCACGCTCGGCATCCCCGTGGCGGTCCAGGTGCCCGCCGCACCCCCCACCCACCGGCTCGTCACGGTCGGCGACTCCCTCACGCACGGGTTCATGAGCGGCGCCATCCACCGGACAGACCTGTCGTGGCCGGCGATCACCGCCTTCGAGCTCGGGCTCACGGCCGAGCAGTTCAGGTTCCCGACGTACGAGTGGCCGAGCGGGCCGGGCGGCCTCCCGCTCGACCTCGAGCGGCTGGCCCGCGAGTTCGCCCGCCGGTTCGGCAACAAGCTCGACCTCCTCGAGACCTTCCGGGCGGGGCCGTGGCTGCGCGACCACATGGACGCCATCGAGGACTACTGGGAGCGCGGCAAGGGTGCCGAGCCCCCGGCCGACGGGCCACCGTTCCACAACACGGCGATCTACGGCTGGGACGTCCTCGACGTGCAGCTCGCCACCGAGGCCCGCGTCGAGAAGCGGCTGGCCGGGAAGCCGCACGACGACTTCCTCAAGCAGCTCGTCGAGAACCACGCGGCCCGCGCCGCCCGGCCGGTGCTGCACCGCGCCGCCCAGGGCGACCCCAAACGAACCGTGCTCGACTCCGTGGCCGCCATGGCCGACGACGAAGGCGTCGAGACGCTCGTCGTGGTCATCGGCGCCAACAACGCCCTCGGCTCGATCCTGACCCTCGAGCCGTCCTGGACCCCTGCCGGCTACGCGAAGCTCTCCCCGGCGGAGCGTCTCGACGCCCGCGCGGGGTGCAACCTGTGGCGCCCGAGCGCCTTCAAGGCCGACTGGGCCGACCTGGTGGCGCAGCTGCAAGCGATCAAGGCGCAGCACGTGGTGATCGCGACCGTGCCGTCGGTGACGATCGCGCCGATCGCCCGCGGGACGGACAACAAGGTCAGACCCGACTCGCGCTACTTCCCGTACTACACACGCCCGTGGATCACCGACGAGGACTTCGACCCCGAGCACGACCCCCACCTGACCGAGGACGAGGTCCGGGCCATCGACTCGGCGATCGACGCCTACAACGAGACGATCATCGCCTCCGTCCGGGCCGCCCGGACGGCGGGGCAGGACTGGTACCTCTTCGACATGGGCGGGCTGCTCGACCGGCTCGCCACCCGTCGCTACATCAACAGCCCCTGGGCGCGACCCGCCTGGTGGCAGCCCTACCCGCTGCCGGCGGCGCTGCAACGGCTGGACCCGGTGCCCAACACCCGCTTCTTCCGCGCCGGTCCCGGAGGTCGCACGGACGGTGGGCTCTTCTCGCTCGACGGCGTGCACCCGACGACGGTCGCCTACGGGATCCTGGCCCAGGAGGTCATCAAGATCCTCCAGCTCGCCGGTGTCGAGTTCCTCGATCGGCAGGGCAACCCCCGGTCGGGCCCGGTCCAGGTGGACTTCGACCGCCTCCTGCGCGCCGACACCCTGCTCTCGGATCCGCCGATCTCGATCACCGGCTCCCTGGGGCTGCTCGGCTGGCTCGACGACCATCTCGACTGGGTGACGACGTTCCTGCCGTTCGTGCACTCCCCGCTCTGACCCGGGAGGGGTGATGGACGTCGGCACTTTCTACGCGCTCTTCTCGGCGTCGTGCTTCACGCTGGTCGGGCTGTGGTGGGGAGTGGTTCAGCGCGACCTCGGGTGGGCCGCCGATCCCGTCCGCCGCCACGCCGTCGCCGGCGTCTACCTGTCCTTCCTGCTGCCTGCGCTGATGGGGCTGTTCGCGCAAGTGGGCGGCACGGAGAGCCCGGGGATGTGGCGGATCAGCTTCGTGGTCGTCGCGGTGGTGGGCTGCGTGGCGACGGCACGGCTGCTGTCGCAGGGCGCCGACCGCGGCGTCATCGTCCTGCGGGTCGGCGCCGTCGCGATCTACGCCGTCGTCGCGCTGCTCGGGGTGTTCCCGGAGATCGCGGGCGCCGTCGACCTCCGGCCCCTGCAGGCCGAGGCACTGCTCCTGGTCCTCCTGGTCGCTCTCGGGCACGCGCTCGTCTGGCGGTTCCTGGTGGAGACCGCGGTCCACGCGGATTGAGGCGTGACCCGCGCCCCCTCGGTCAGGAGCCGACCGGACCGAGGTCCTCGGTGATGACCCACCCGCCGCCGCTGCGCTCGACCTGGAGCTGCCGGGTCTCGCCCTCCTGGCCCCGGTCGGTCGCGTAGGTCAGCTCGGCGGTGACGACGTCCCCGTCGGCGGAGACCGCGTTCACGGTGACGTCGTCGATGGTGCGCCAGAACCCGGCGTAGCGGTCGTAGCCGCCGGCCTGGGCCTGGGCGTCCTCCCCCAGCATCGACCAGGCGCGCTCCGTGTCAGCGGGCAGCAGCCCGTAGTAGGTGGACACGGTCCGCGCCGCGCCCCCACCGGCCGGCACCGGCGGGGCCGGCGTCGTCGACGGTGTCGGCGTCGGCGATGCCGACGGTGTCGGCGTCGCCGCGGACGCGGCGGTGCTGCGCGAGCTCGCGCTGGGCGTCGCGCTGCCGGGTGTGCTCGACGCGTCCGCGGACGGCGTACCGCTGTCGGAGGACTCGTCCGCCGACGGATCCGGTCCACGGGAGTTCATGAGGAGCACGCCACCGATCCCGGCGAGCAGCAGCAGGACCAGCGCGCCGACGAGCAGCGGCCACCGGGAACGACCCTCGGTGCCGGGCGGCGCCGGCAGGTCGTCGGTCCGCGGGCTCACGGGCGTCCCGACCGCGACTGGGGCGGTGGTGGCGAGGGTCGACGGCCCCCGGTCCTGGTCCTGGAGTCGGCCGAGGGCGTGCGCCGCGTCCGCCATGGACCAGCGAGACGTCGGGTCCGGGTCCAGCATCCGCCCGATCGCCGGAGCGAGGAACCCGGCGTGGTCGGGGTGGGGCGGCCGCGCCTCCGCGATCGCGCCCAGCGTGGCGAGGGCGTTGCCCCGGTCGGCGAACGGCGGCGCCCCCTCCACCGCGGTGTACAACGTGACACCCAGGGCCCAGACGTCCGCCGCCGGTGTCGGTTCCGCACCGCGGGCCAGCTCCGGGGAGAAGTAGAGCGGCGTCCCCATGACGAGACCGGACCGGGTGAGCTGGGCGTCGCCCGCGGTGCGGGCGATGCCGAAGTCACTGATCTTCGCCACGTCCCCCGCCATCAGCACGTTCCCCGGCTTGACGTCGCGGTGCACGATCCCGCGGGCATGTGCGGCGGCCAGTCCGTCGGCGACCTGGGCGCCGATCGCGGCCACCCGCGCGGGGTCGAGCCGACCCTCCCGGGCGACGAGCTCGGAGAGCGTCTCCCCCGCGACGTACTCCATCACCAGCCAGATGTGGTCGTCGGCCTCGATCGCGTCGAAGACACCCACCACGTAGGGGTGGTGGAGGGAGGCCAGCGAGCGTGCCTCGCGGAGCGCGCGCGCCGGGTCGGGGACCGACTCACCCGGCAGCACGCCCACCTGCTTGACGGCCACCTCGCGCCCGAGCCGCTCGTCGCGGCACAGCCACACCGTGCCCATGCCGCCGCGCCCGACGGCGCGGAGCACGACGTACCGTCCCGCGATGATCTCCGGTGCCACCTTCGTGCTCTACCCAGGCACCGCGGCCGATATCCCCGACGGGGCCGCGGCGGTCATCCCGCGGGGCACCGAGACGCGCATGCGAGCCGCGGGACGTCATACGGACGGTGCGTCCGCTTGCACCATCCGTATGACGTCCCGCCGACCCATCCGATCGGCTGCCCGTGCCGAACCACCGGCAAGGGGACAGCACTCATCAGGAGGGAACTCACATGAAGCGCATTCTCGCCGCAGGATCCATCGCTGCCCTGGCAGCTCTCGGGCTCGCTGCCCCGACCCACGCCGCGCCCGCCGACGCCGCTTGCTTCGGCCAGGTCCACAAGACCGTCAACAGCGGCGGACTCCCCGGGTTCGCCAATGTCGGCGAGCTCGTCCAGGCCCTCGGCGGCCAGGGGAAGAACGCGGCCGCACGGGACCTCTGCTAGGACGACGCCCCTGCGACAGCGATGGTGGCTCGGGTCCTCGGATCCGAGCCACCATGCGTCGTGCCCCGCCTACCGGATCGCATGTGGAACACGGGCCGGATCGTCAGGGGGTGGAGCAGCGAGCATTGACGGGAGCTCGGCCGGAAGAGTACGAGGGTCCTATGACCAGTTCCCTGGCGCGGGCCACGCGCACCGCCTCCGTCGTCCTGACCGCCGTCGTCACCGTTGCTGCGTCGGTTGCCGGGTCGACCACTGCCGCGGCAGGTCCGCCCGATCCGATCGTCTACGACGCGCTCGGGGACTCCTACGCGTCGGGGTTCGGCGTGCCGCCGTACACGCCGACCTGCGGGAGGTCGGACGCTGCCTATCCGGTGCAGCTCGACGGGCGCAAGCACATCGCACTCGACGACTTCGTCGCGTGCGGCGGGGCGACGACGCTGACGGTGGTGTCCGGTGGACAGCTCGCGGCACTCGACGCCCAGACCGACCTGCTGACGCTCAGTGCCGGCGGCAACGACACCGGGTGGTCGACGGCGGTCGTCGCGTGCCTTCTCGGCGGCGACGAGACCTGCACGCAGGCGTCCGACGCCGTCACCGCCCGGATCACCACGCTGCTGCCAGCGCGCCTGGATCGGCTGTACGCCCAGGTGGCGGCGGCCGCGCCGAACGCGCACGTGGTCGTCACCGGCTACGCGCGGCTCTTCTCGCCCGAGTACGGCGCCTACCTGGGCGCCTCGCCGGCCGAGCAGCAGACGCTCAACGAGGGTGCCGACCTGCTCAACGCCACCATCGCGCGCGCGGCGGCCGCCCACGGCTTCCAGTTCGTCGACGTGACCAAGCGCTTCCTCGACCACGGGGTGAACGCGCCGGACCCGTGGATCCTCGGTCTGTCCGACCCCGGCGCGTTCCACCCGAACGCCGACGGCTACGAGACGTACACCGCCGCCGTCACGAGCGCGGTCAACCCGTCCCGGCTGCGGTCGTGACGGGTCCTGGACAGCTGGTTCCGCAGCGTCTGGACCAGCTCCCGCGCGTCGTGCCCGCACGTTCGCAGGTCGAGGTGCCACGACCCGGGCTGAGGGACGGAGAGACCCGGCTCCCGCCGAAGCGGGAACCGGGTCTCGATGGTGCAGCCGTGATGTCCCTCGTCAGTCGGCGACCACCGCCCTGAGCACGTCGACCTTCGCGGCGGATCGGGCCGGGCCGACCGCAGCCAGGACGCCCGCGGCCGCAGCCAGGACGAGGTAGACGACGATCTGACCGATGGGGACGGACACCGACTTGATGCCCTCGTCCTTCAGCACCTGCGAGAGCGCCAGCCCGATGCCGACGCCGAGGGCGGTCCCACCGACGGCGCCGATCAGGGAGATGACGGCGGACTCCCAGCGGACCATCGCCCGCACCTGACCACGCGTCATGCCGACCGCGCGGAGCAGGCCCAGCTCACGGGTACGCTCGAAGACCGACAGCGCCAGGGTGTTCACGATGCCGAGCAGCGCGATCAGCACGGCCAGGGCGAGCATCACCGTGACGAAGGCCAGCAGGCTGTCGATGAACCCGGTGGCGACCTTCTGGAAGCCGTCCTTGTCGAGCACCTGGGCGTCCGGGTGGTCGGCGAGCGCCGCATCGATCGCGTCCTGGACCCGGCCGGCGTCGGCACCCCGGTCGAGCGTCACCAACGCGGTCGACACCAGCTGCGGGCCGGCGAACGCGTTCTGCTCGGCGATGCTGATCACGAAGTCGTCGCCGATCCAGCCCTTGGCGTCGTAGACGCCCACGATCCGCAGCGTGTGGTCGCCGCTCTGCGCGAACTGAGCCGAGACGGTGTCGCCCAGCTTCCAACCGTGCGAGGTCGCGGCCGACTTCGACACCACCACGCCGTCCTCGCCCAGGTCCGCGAGCGACCCCTGGGAGACGTCGAGGTTCATGACCTCGTCGGCGCTGCTCGGGTCGACGGAGGAGTAGCCCGACGGCTCGCCGTCGAAGTGGGCCTGTCCCCAGCCGCTGGCCGAGACCTCGGCCACGCCGTCCACCGCCTTGACCGCGTCCACGGCGGCCGGGCTGAACCCGGGCGCCTGGGCGCTGGAGGTGGCGACGTACAGGTCCGCGTCGGTCCGGTCCGCGAGCACCTCGCCGAAGGATGACTTCAGCGAGGAGGCGAACACGCCCATGCTGACGACCAGGGTCAGGCCGATCATCAGGGCGGCCGCCGTGGCAGAGGTACGCCGCGGGTTGCGCGTCGCGTTCTGCCGGGCCAGCTCCCCGGGCAGGCCGCGCAGCTTGAGCGGGGCCGCGACGAGCGCGGCCAGCGGTCGCACCGCGAGCGGCAGGGCGACCAGGACGCCCACCATGGCTGCGAGCAGGCCCAGGCCGAACACCTTGAACGGCGCGCCGCCGTACAGCGACCAGAGCATGCCCGCGGTGCCTGCACCGAGGACGGACAGGCCGATCACGCCTCGGACGACGGACGGCTTCTCCGCGCCCGGGGTCGACTCGCGCAGTGCCTCGATCGGCAGCACCTTCGTCGCGCGGCGAGCGGGCACCAGGGCGGCGACCACCGTGACGCCGGTCCCGACGACCAGCGAGGCCCAGATCGCCGTGCCGGGGATCTGCAGCGCGGTGAAGGGCAGGGCGAGCCCGACGGCGTCCATGAGCGCCTTCAGTCCCTTCGCCACCAGCACACCGAGCCCGATCCCGGCCGCGGACGCGACCAGTCCGAGGACGACGGCCTCGAGCAGCAGGCTGCCCAGGACCTGACGCCGGCGGGCGCCGATCGCGCGGAGCAGCGCGATCTCCCGCGAGCGCTGGGTGACGGTCATCGTGAAGGTGTTCCAGATGATGAACGAGCCCACGAACAGCGCGATGGCGGCGAAGACCCCGAAGACGATGCCGACGATCTTGAAGTTCTCCTTGGTCGCGTCGGCGTTCTCCTGTGCGACTGCGGCACCGGTCACGGCCTCGGTGCCCCGCGGGATCACCGCGGACAGCCGGTCGGCCAGCTCGGCCTGGGAGACGCCGGGCTCGGCGCTGACGTCGATGCCGTCGAACTCGCCGGGCGAGCCGAGCACCTGCTGCGCGGTGGCGGTGTCGAAGTACGCCGACGTGGTGCCGCCGAGGTCCTTGATGCCGTCGCCGTACCCGACGGTGCCCACCACGGTGAACTCCTGCGTCGGGCCCTGGAACAGCACGCTGATGGTCGAGCCGAGCGCGATGTCGTGGTCCTCGGCGCTGGTGGCGTCGATGGCGACCTCGTGCGGTCCCTGCGGCGCGTGGCCCGACAGCAGCTCGACCTCGCCGCGCAGCTCGTCGTCGGCGGGCATCGAGTAGCCGTTGGTCGGCGCCCCGCCGTTGGTGGTGATCGCCCGGCCGTCGGTGTCGGTCAGCAGGGCGTAGCCGCGCACCGAGCCCTCTGCCGCGCGGACACCGTCGACGTGGCGGACCTTGTCGAGCACGGAAGCGGCGATCGGCCCACGGTCGGTGCCGACGCCCTCGGTCGAGGTGTACGGCGCCTCGGTGCGGACCACCGCGTCGGTGCCCGAGGAGATCTTGCCGAACAGCATGTCGAACGCGATCCCCATCGTGTTGGTGAGGATCAGGGTGCCGGCGAGCAGCGCGACGCCCAGCGCGATCGAGGCGGTCGTGAGGAGGAGGCGCACCTTGTGCGCCACCATGCTGCGGAAGGTTGCGGTCAACATGGGTCAGTCCCCCAGATGCTTCATGTAGTCGAGGACGGCGTCGGCGGACGGCGAGTGCATCTCGTCGACGACGTGGCCGTCGGCCAGGAAGAGGACGCGGTCGGCGTAGCAGGCCGCCGCCGGGTCGTGGGTGACCATGACGACGGTCTGTCCGAGGTCGTCGACGGCCGTGCGGAGGAAGCGGAGGAGCTCGGCGCCGGAGCGTGAGTCCAGCGCGCCGGTCGGCTCGTCGGCGAAGACGATCTCGGGACGCGAGGCGAGCGCACGCGCCGCGGCGACCCGCTGCTGCTGGCCGCCGGACAGCTGCGCCGGCCGGTGCCCCAGCCGGTCGGTCAGACCGACGGTGTCGACGACCGACGCGACCCAGTGCGGGTCGGGCCGGCGCCCGGCGATCCGCATCGGCAGCACGATGTTCTCGGCTGCGGTCATCGTCGGCAGCAGGTTGAACGACTGGAAGATGAAGCCGATCCGGTCGCGGCGCAGGATGGTGAGCGCCTTGTCGCCGAGCGAGGTGATCTCGGTGTCGCCGAGGTGCACGGTGCCCGAGCTCGGCCGGTCCAGACCGGCCAGCAGGTGCAGGAGCGTCGACTTGCCGGAGCCGGACGGACCCATGATCGCGGTGAAGCGACCACGGTCGATCCCGACGGTGACGTCGTCGAGGGCGGCGACGGCCGCCTCGCCCGCGCCGTACACCTTCGTGAGGTGGTCGGCGCGGGCGGCGGGCTGGGCACCAGTGGCCGTGCCGGGGTGACCGGGAACGGTGGTGGTGATGGTGGAGGTCATCGGTTGTCTCCTTGTCGGGTGACCCTCCGGTCGGAGGGCGTACGACGAGCAGACCGCGATCGGGTGGCCCTCCGGGAGCGGGCTGAGCGCAGCGAGGCGGGCGCTGGCCGCGCTCCGCGGAGGGCTGCCCGTGCGGCTGTCCCCACCCCCGCCGTTCGGCTCGTCCCCTCCCGGGCGGGCGGTCGAGCGCGCAGACTGCTGAGCATGACCCCGCTCCTGCGCCCGCCGCGGACGTGGCGTCGGCGCGCCCCGCGCGAGCTGCTGGCCAGCGCCCTCGTCTGGGCGGGGCTGACGGCCTTCGTCGTGCTCGTCTACGCGGTGGTCGTCCTCGGCGGCGGAGTCCTGCTCGGCCAGACGTCGTCCCCGAGCCTCGGCCTCTCGGTGCTCGCCACCGCGGGGGTCGCGGTCGCCTTCGACCCCGTGCAGACCCGGCTCGAGCGCTGGGCGCGCCGCGCGGTGCTCGGCGGCACCGCGACGCCGTACGACGTGCTCCGGCGGTTCACGACGACCCTGGCCGGGCAGTACCCCGACCGGGAGATGCCCGAGCGGATGGCTCGGGTGCTCGCGGACGGCACCGGGGCCGAGTCCGTGCAGGTCTGGGTGGACATGGTGGACCGCGGCGTCCTGGCGGCCACCTGGCCGCCCGCGCACGTCCCGAGGCCCGGGTCGGTCGCCCGGCGGATGCCCGTGCTGCACGGCGGTGAGAACCTCGGCGCGCTCGTCGTGCTCGAGCGTCCCGGGGTCCCGCTCGGCCCGGTGGAGGAGCGGCTCTTCGCCGGTCTTGCCGACCAGGCCGGGCTCGTCCTCCGGGGCGCCCGGCTCCGCGCCGAGCTCGAGCAGCGGCTCGCGACGCTCTCCGCGCGCGCCGAGGAGCTGCGGGTCTCCCGCGAGCGGCTCGTCGACGCCCACGATGCCGAGCGCCGGCGACTCGAACGCGACATCCACGACGGTGCGCAGCAGCACCTGGTGGCACTGGCGGTGAACCTCCGGCTCGCCGACACGCTCGCGGGTCGCTCGCCCGACCGTGCCGTCGCGCTGCTGGCCGAGCAGGAACGCGCCGCCGAGGACGCGATCGCGACGCTCGTCCGGCTGGCCCGTGGCATCTACCCACCGGGACTCGAGGCCGCCGGCGTGGCCGGGGCACTCCGCTCCGCCCTCGCCTCCGCGGGGGCGGCGATCGAGGTGCACGCCGCCGGCGTCGGGCGCTACCCGGCGCCGATCGAGGCGACGGCGTACTTCTGCTGCCTCGAGGCACTCCAGAACGCCGCCAAGCACGCACAGGCCTCGACCACCCGGGTCGAGCTGGTGGGAACGCCGGACGCGCTCGAGCTCACCGTGGAGGACGACGGCCGCGGCTTCGACCCCCGCGCCAGCGCCGGCGGCACCGGGCTGACCAACCTCCGCGAACGGGTGGAGTCCGTCGGGGGCCAGCTCACGGTCACGTCCGCGCCGGGCCGCGGCACGTGCATCCGCGCCGTGCTGCCCGCGTCGGTCCCGGCCGGATCGACGGCCTGACATGGACGCCGCCCGAGCCGCCCGCGCCCTCGCCTGGTTCACGATCGCCGTAGTGGCTGTCGACGTGATCATCGGCGCCCAGGCGATCCGGCTCACGTCGCAGACGGCAGTGGCCGTGCACGGCTTCCCGTTCATCGATGGCGCCGTCGCCGGCTCGGCCGTCATGGGCTCGCTGATCGTCTCCCGCTACCCGCGCCACCCGATCGGTTGGCTGCTGAGCGTGGTCGGGGCGATCGGTGCGGTCTCGCTCGCGACCGAGGCCTACGCGTACTGGATCCAGGAGGACGACGGGCCGGGGTCGGCAGCCGTGGGCGGGGTGTTCGCCTGGATCTCGACCCTGTGCGGAGGCCAGGTGATCATCGCCGGCCTGGCGTTGATGTTCCTGCTCGCCCCCGACGGCCACCTGCTCTCCCGACGCTGGCGCTGGGCCGCATGGCTCACCGGGTTCGGCGCGCTGCTGTGCCTGCTCGCCGTGCTCACCACACCACCGGCGAGCGTCCGGCTCTACACCGATGAGACCGAGATGGGTGTGCCGCGCCAGCTGGCGCTGACCGTCGGCTTCCTCACGATCATCGGCGGGCTGATCGCCTCGGTCGTCTCGATGCTCCTCCGGCTGCGCCGCAGCGACGGCGAGCAGCGTCAGCAGCTCCGGCTGATCGCCCTCGCGGCGGCACTACCGACGCTCGGGGTGATCTGGATGGTGGTCGTGCAGGCGCTGAACGGCGACCGCCAGACGTGGGCGTCGTCGCTGCCCCTGTTCGTCTCGTACTTCCTGCTGCCGATCATCTTCGCCGTCGCGGTCCTGCGGCACCGGCTCTACGAGCTCGACGTGTTCATCAACCGCACCGTCGTGGTCATCGCCGGCGTCGCGTTCGCGGCCGTCGGCTACACCGTCCTCGTCGTGGCGCTGGGCCGGGTCGTGGAGGGCACCGGGAGCGGGTTCTGGCTCTCGCTCCTGGGCACCGCGGTCGTCGCGCTCGCGTTCCAGCCGTTGCGCCGCAGCGTGGTCCGGTTGGCGAACCGGCTCGCCTACGGGCAGCGCGCGCAGCCGTACGAAGCGCTCTCCGACTTCAGCCGTCGCCTGGCCCACGCGCCACCGCCGGGCGCTCTCATGCCGGCGGTCGCCGAGACGGCCGCGCGGGCGGTGTCGGCGAGCGGCGCCGTCGCCTCCCTCGACGTGCCCGGCGGCGAGCCGCTGTGCGGCACCTGGGGCGACGCCTCGGGCCCCTGGGACCACAGCCTGCAGGTCCGGCTCGACGGCCGCGTCCTGGGGACGATCGGCGTGACACTTCCGCGTGGACGCAGTCTCGACGCCGCGGACCTCAGGCTCCTCGATGCGGTCGCCAAGCAGGCGGCGGTGGCCTTCCGCAACACCGTGCTGGCAAGCCAGCTGGCGGCGCACGTCGACGATCTCGAGCGCACCACCCGCCAGCTCACGGAGTCGCGGCTGCGCCTGATCGAGGCCGACGACGCGGCGCGCCGCGGCCTCGAGGCAGCGATCGCCCGGGACGTGCTGCCGCCCATCGCCGACCTGCCCGCCCGGATCGGCCGGGTTCGCGCGGCGGTGGGGGCCGGCGACCCCGCGGCCGGCATCGGGGCGCTGGTCGCCGACGCGAACACCGCCCTGGAGTCGCTGCGCGACCTCAGCCGGGGCGTGTTCCCCACCCAGCTGGCCAGGTCGGGCCTGGAGCCGGCCCTGCGATCGATGCTGGCGCGGACCGCGGGCGCCCCCCGGTTGACCGTCGACGGCGTCGCGGGCAGCCGGTTCTCCCCGCGCGTCGAGGCGGCGCTGTACTTCTGCTGCGTCGAGGCGACGCGGGCGGGCGGGGACGTGTCCTCGTTGCAGCTGTGGCTGGAGGACGCGGACGTGCACCTGCGCATCGAGCGGGTCGACCCGCGCGGCCTCGACCTCCAGGCGATCACCGACCGGCTCGGCGCCGCGGGTGGGACCGTCACCGTCGACGGCGACGACCTGCTCGTCTCCGTCCCGGCGTCACCCGCGCTCGCGGAGACCGGCGCCGGCGTCTCGCCAGGCCGTTGAGAGCCGATCGGGCCCGAGCTCTGCCTTGGCGAGGTACGCCGCCGCGCCGCTGCCCTCGAGGTCGACCTGGTCGACGTCGTACGTGGAGAGGAGCAGCACGACCGGGCCGGCCCGATCCGCGACCAGCCGGCGGGTGGCCTCGATGCCGTCGATGCCCGGAAGGTTGACGTCCATCAGCACGAGGTCGGGTCGGAGCTCGGCCGCCGCCTCCAGCGACTCCTCACCGGTCGTGACCGCGCCGACGACCGCGAACCCGTCGGTCGCGGCGACCACGGCGGCCATCGCCCTGCGGTAGGGCTCCTGGTCGTCGACGATCAGCACCCGGACCTCGTGCACGCGGCCACCTCCTCGTCGCCATCGTGCGCTCCGGCGACCGCCGCCGTCAGGGGGGTTGGCCGCACATCGGCCGGAGGTTGGGCGCTCACGGTGCGTCACCGCGCCCCAGTGCCGCCGGTCGCCTCGAGGTACGCGAGCACCGCCATCACCCGGCGGTTGGTGTCGGCCTCGGTGACGAGACCGAGCTTCTGGAAGACCGAGCCGACGTGCTTCTCGACCGCCCGCTCGCTCATGTAGAGCGCCTTCGCGGTGGCCGCGTTGCTGCGGCCCGTGGCCAGCTCGCTCAGCACCTCGAGCTCGCGGTCGGTGAGCCCGCGGAGCGCGGAGCCGGCGTCCTGGTTCTTCCGCGCCAGCAGGCCTTCCACGACCTTGGGGTCGAGCGCCGAGCCGCCGCGCGCCACGTCGTGGAGCGCCCGGACCAGCTCGTCGACCTCGCTGACGCGCTCCTTGAGCAGGTAGCCGAGACCCTCCACCCCGTCGGACAGGAGCTCCAGCGCGTAGTCCTCCTCGACGTACTGCGACAGCACGACCACGCCGGTGCCGGGGAACCCGGACCGGATCCGCTTCGCCGCGTCGATGCCCTCGGTCGTGAACGTCGGCGGCATCCGGATGTCGGTCAGCACCGCGTCCGGACGGTGCGCGGCCACGGCCTTCATGAGCGCGTCGGGGTCGGCCGCGGTCTCCACCAGGTCGACTTCGGCCGTCTCGGCGAGCAGCGCCGCGACTCCCTCTCGCACGAGGTAGTTGTCGTCAGCGAAGACGACGCGCACCGTCATGGGCTCACTGTAGGGCCCGGACACCCCGCCATCGGCGGTCCCGCAGCGGTTGAGGAAGGTCCGGTGCCGCTCGAGCGGGTGCGGACACTCTGGTGACGTCGCGCCGGCGCACCAGCAGGAGCGAGGCGCCGGCGACCACCACGATGTAGGCCAGCAGCGTCGCCACCGCCCGCTCGGGCACGAGCGTGTCGAGCACGCCCGGCGTGGTGTCGCCGGTCGGGTCGACTCCCACGATCGAGCCGACGAGCGACCCGGCTGCGGTGCCGGGCGGGAGTGAGTCGGTCACCCGCGGCCGATCGGGCCAGGGTCGGGAGTTGCGCGTCGGCCTGAGCAGGGGCGACTGGTCCCGACAAGCCACCCGCTGCCGCACGTCGGTCGATCGTGACCGATCGGTCGACCCGAACGACACCGGGTGCGGAGATCCGAGGCGGCCGGTCCCGCATTTGGGGGTTGAACGCTGTGGGCCGCCCCGACGATCCTGCGGAGAAGGGCGGCCGCGAGAGAGCAGACGTCCCAGCCCACCGCAGGACGGGGTCTCACCATGAACTGGTTGGCGACGGTGTCGGACAGTTCGGCCAAGCGATCCAGTGCGGGGCATCCGCGGCGTCAGCGCGGCCGGCGGCGGCTGGCCGTCGCGTCGGCCCTCTCCCTGGCGGCCGGTGGCCTCGCCATGGTGTCGGTGACATCAGAGGCTCAGGGAGCGGTTACTCCGCCAGGGTTCTCCGAGACCATCGTCTTCAGCAACCTGACGAACCCGACCGCACTCCGATTCTCGCCCGACGGCCGGATCTTCGTGGCAGAGAAGCGCGGCGTCATCAAGGTCTTCGATTCGCTCACCGACCCGTCGCCTGACGTCTTCGCCGACCTGAACGCGAACGTCCACAACTTCTGGGACCGCGGACTGCTGGGGATGACGCTGGACCCCGGGTTCCCAGCCAACCCGTATGTGTACGTCCTGTACACCTACGACCACGAGCTCGGCTCGAGCTCGCCCGCCCCCAGATGGGGCACTGCGGGGGTGTACTCCGACCCCTGTCCGACTCCGCCCGGCGCAACGGCCGATGGCTGCGTGGTCAGCGGGCGGTTGTCCCGGCTCACTGCGAGCGGCAACTCGATGACGGGGAACGAGCAGGTGCTGGTCGAGGACTGGTGTCAGCAGTACCCCAGCCACTCCATCGGCTCCGTCGAGTTCGGGCGCTCGGGGGCCCTCTACGCCAGCGCCGGCGACGGCGCGAGCTTCAACTTCGCTGACTGGGGTCAGGACGGCAGCCCGCTCAACCCCTGCGGTGACCCGCCAGGCGGCGTGGGTGCCACCCTTTCTCCGCCGACCGCGGAGGGCGGCGCGCTGCGCAGCCAGGACCTCCGCACCTCCGGAGATCCTGTGAGTCTGGACGGCTCGGTCATCCGCGTCGACCCGACGACCGGCGCTGGCCTGGCCACCAACCCGCTCGCCTCCTCCGCCGATGCCAACGCCCGTCGCATCGTCGCCCACGGTCTGCGAAACCCCTTCCGGATCACCGAGCGGCCCGGCACCGAGGAGCTCTGGATCGGTGACGTCGGGTGGAACGATTGGGAGGAGATCAACCGCCTCGTCCCCTCGCCCACCCAGGTCTACAACTTCGGGTGGCCCTGCTACGAGGGCGTGGGGCGGCAGGCCGGGTACGACGGCGCGAACCTGTCCGTGTGCGAGAACCTGTACACGGCCGGGGGCGTCACGGCGCCGTACTTCGCCTACCACCACACCGCCAGAGTGGTGCCCAACGAGACGTGTCCCACGGGAAGCTCGTCGATGGCCGGGGTCCAGTTCGCCTTCGGTGCGGGGCAGAGTCCCTACCCTGCGGAGTACGACGGCGCGCTGTTCTTCGCGGACTACTCCCGAGACTGCATCTGGGTGATGTCCAAGGGCGCTGACGGCAACCCCGCCCCCGGGCTGGTGCGCACCTTCGTCGCAGGCGCTGCGAATCCGGTGAACCTGCAGATCGGCCCGGGTGGAGAGCTCTTCTACGTCGACTTCGACGGCGGCACCGTGCGACGGATCCGCTACACCAGCAGCAACCAGCCGCCGGTCGCCGTCGCCACCGCCACGCCCACCACGGGATCCGCCCCGCTCACGGTGGCCTTCGACGGCTCTGCCTCGAGCGACCCCGACTCAGGAGACACGCTCAGCTTCGCGTGGGACCTCGACGGTGACCAGGCCTTCGACGACTCGACGGAGTCGCGACCGTCGTACACCTACACCAGCTCGGGCGTCTACACCGCCACCCTGCGCGTCACTGACGCCGGCGGAGCGACCGCCACGGCCGCAGTGACAGTGTCGGTCGGCAACACCGCGCCGTCGGCCGTCATCGACGCCCCGACGGCCGGCACCACGTGGAAGGTCGGGGACGTCATCAGGTTCTCCGGCCATGCGGACGATCCTCAGCAGGGTGCGCTTCCGGCGTCCGCGCTCTCGTGGGACCTGGTCCTCCAGCACTGTCCGAGCAACTGCCACTCGCACTCCGTGCAGAGCTTCGCCGGAGTCAGCGGCGGGTCGTTCGTCGCGCCAGACCACGAGGCGCCGGCCTACCTGGAGCTGCGGCTGACGGCGACGGACTCCGGAGGACTGACCAGCACGGTGACCAGAAGGCTCGATCCACGCATGGTGACGCTGACCTTCCAGACCGTGCCAGGCGGACTGACGGTGAGTGTGGGCGGCACGGCGACGAAGGCGACCTTCACCCGCAACGTCATCGTGGGATCCAGCAACACCGTGAGCGCGGTCTCACCGCAAGCGAAGGGAAGCAAGCAGTACCTCTTCGCGTCGTGGTCCGACGGCGGCGCTCAGACCCACACGATCACCGCGCCGGCCGCACCTGCGACCTACACGGCCCGGTACAAGTGAGGTCCGCCTACCCCCGGTTGCGCCACATCCGGGGGTAGGGAGCGCCGCGGGATCGGCGTCCGGAGATCACGATCTACACCCGCCGCTAACAGAACACGAAAGCGTTGAACGCGGCGCGGGCCCGCACTGTCGGCCGTGCCACGAGCCCCAGGCGAGGAACCAAGAGACATTGCTGACCTAGCCAGCGGGGACATCCCTTGGATGTTTACATCACACCAGCTGTCAACGGTCATCCGATGTCCATCCAACGGTCACGGAATGTCCGAGCCTGGCCACCGAGCAGGATCGCCGAGACTGCCGGTAGGCCCTAATCGCTGCCCGCCCGCAGAGATGGCGCGGTCGTCGTGGGTGATCACGCACTAGCGCGATCCAGTGCGGCGGCAAGGAGTGTGCGACCCCGCCCATGCGCACGGCCAGGCTCACGTCACAGGTGAGGACGAGGGCCAGCCGAGCTCTTCGGGACGCAAGCTGTGTTCGGCGGCCTGCCCACAGCCAGCCTGAACGGCACGTTGGACGAACCCCTCATCGGATCGCACGCCATCTCCGTCACCGATCCAGGCGGGCTCGCGATGTGGCCTCATCGGGCTATTCCGGATGTCAGCTGGCCGCCGCATCGTGAAAGTGCGGAGTGTCACGCCATGTTCACCAGCTCGGGAATCCTCGGTCGCGGCCACCGCCTGCAGGTGGCGGGCGGGCGGCCGCGAGGCTCGGGCGCCGCCGGCCGCGTGCTCGTGGGGGTGCACGACAGATGACTGAGGTCGCTGGGCCCGGGCAGGGCCCGGAGCGGACGCGTCGTCGGTTCGCGCTGTCCGGTCTGCCTCGGGCGCTGTCGCCGGTCGACCTGGTCCTCGGTCTCGCCGTGCTCCTGGTCCTCGGGTTCGCGCCCGTGGCGTCCATCGCTGCGGACCGTCAGCAGACGGGCGGATCTTCTGATGCGGTCACCCGTGCGGCCCCCGTGGCGAACGCCGAAGATGTGGCGCCCGAGGTCGAGGTCCTACCTGTGGGCCTTCCACCCGGGCTGACCGTGAAGGATCCCTTGGATCTGGTCGTGCCCGCGGTCTCGGCTCTGGGGCCGGCTGGGGCGGTCCGCCTGATGACCCTGCTCGGGTCCGATACCTCCGTGGTCTTCACAAGTGCAAGTACGAGCGAAAGATCGACGTACCCGTACCGATACCCAGAGCTCACCGACCTGTTGGACCAGGCACCGGCGGCCGACTTCCGAGAACACGGAGTGGGCCTCGGCGCCGCCCTGGCGGTGCTGTCGTCTGTGCGCGATGCCGACGGATACAACCTCTACAACAACGCGCCGCCAGCCGCGTTCGCCGTGCTGGAGCGAGCCGCGACGACGACCGGTGACTGCGCGGCCCACCTGGACCTGCTCCAGCTGATCTCGGCGGCCGATCTGCCTCGGGACGCCGACGTGGCGACGGAGGCACAACGCGCGGAGGACGCCTGCCCGAACGACCCGACGCCCGGGTGGCTGCTCGGGCAGTTCCAGTCGCTCCGCGCCGTCCAGACCGACGCGCTGGGACTGCCGGTCTCGGTCCCTGAGGGCACCGCGGCGGCCGCGAAGGCGACGTTCGACGAGCTGGTCGAGCGGTTCCCGCGCTCGGCCACCGTGCTCTCCGGTGCTGGGGATGCCCGCGTCCGGGAGGGAGAGCGGATAGCCGGCGAGCGGCCCTTCACCGCGCGCGAGGAGTTCCAGGCGGCCGCCGCCTACTACCGCGACGCGCTCGAGCTCTCGCCCACGGCGGAGATCAGTGCCGGGCTGGCTCGGGCTCTCGTCGGCCTCGGCGAGCCGGGGAAGGCGGTCGAGGTCCTCCAGGACGCTGCGGCCGCCACGACCCCCGGGTTCAGGATGGAGCTCCTCACTGCAGCGCAGGAGTGGGCGCACGACTTCACCGGGGCCCAGGAGACCGGCCAGGAGCACGCACAGCTGGGGCCGAGCGGCTACCCCCAGGGAAACGCACTCTTCGCGACACCCCAGTCCGGCGCCAGCTTCGACGGCGACGAGCTCACCATTCCGGTGGTCTCCTGGGGCATCGACCGGTTCGCTCCACTGGAGGTGCCACTCGAGTACTACGAAGGCGGGGGCGGCGCCAGCGTCGACGACGTCTCGTTCGTGCCGCGCTACCGGCCCGACGCCCCTTGGACCGGGCCGAACACCCGTTGCCCGGACTGGGGATGGATCCGCGACGCCGTCCTGGCGGGCAATGCCGACGACGCTCTCGACGGCATGGCCCGCGGGGAGCTGCGCGAGGTCCGCCCCTACGACGCCTACGCCTGCCCGTTCTTCCCGCATCCCCCGCGGAACCTGATCAGGTTGGAGCTCGGCGAAACGGTCGACGTCCGTCCCGGCATCCTCGAGAAGCTCTACGACCGCCGCCAGAACATGTGGCGGTGGGCAGGCGACCTCGACCGCGCCGCCGACGTCGCCGAGGACTGGACCAAGGATGCGGACGGGTCGCGCTGGGAGTCACTGCCGGCCCAGCGGCTGGCCGAGATCCGCTACCTCCAGGGCAGGTACGCCGAGGCGGCGTCGGAGTTCGGCGCGGCCTCTCGCGCGATCCGCCGGGCGCACTGGGACGACGAGCTCGGACACCAGCGCGCTGAGTTGGCCCGGGCGTCCGCGCTACTGCACGCGGACCGGCGTGCCGAGGCGCTGGACCTCCTCGGCACTCTCGCGCCCGACGCTGAGTTCTCCGCGGCGTACCACCTCCAGAACGGGACGCAGTACGACGTGGAGTTCGCCGGCGTCGCCTACCACGCTCGAACGATCCTCGCCGATGCCCAGCTCGAGGACAGCGAGGTGGACGCCGCGCTCGAGAGCTACCGAGCAGCCGAAGAGCAGCTCGCGACCCTCGACGACCAGTACTCCCCCGTTGTCGGCTACCGCCCCGAACGGCTCTACAACAACCTCGCCCTTGCTCGTCTTGCGGCCGGACAGGAGACCGACGCCGCTGACGCGGTCGAGCGCGCGCTCGACGTCGACCCCATGAACCCGGCGTTCCTCATGACAGCCGGTTTCGTCGCTGACCGTCGCGGCGACCGGGAGAAGGCGATCGACTACAACCGGCGGGCACTCGAGAGCGACCCCGGCGCCTACCCGGCGGCGAACGACCTCGGCGTCCAGTTGGCGCGTGACGGGAACAACGACGCGGCGGTGGACGCACTCCAGCAAGCAGTGACCGCGAATCCGGACTATGCCCTCGGCTGGTTCAATCTCGGCGTCGTCCACGGCCGGATGGGACCGGCCCACCTCCCCGCATCACAGGGCAGCTTCGCTCGCGCGGCGCGCCTCGATCCGGACCTGGCGGACCGGCGACCAGACCTCACCATCGACGCGACCATCTACCGAACCGGCCTCGACCTGTCCAAGCCGCTGCCACCGGGGTGGAGCTTCGGAGGCCTGCGGCCAGCGGCGCCCGCCGTCTCCGTCGGTCTCATCGCCGTCCTCGCGCTCGCCCTCGCCGTCGCTCGCTCAGTCGGGACCTCCGGACAGGACTTCGCCAGCCGCTGGGCCGAGTCCGTCGACCACCACATGCAGAAGGTCCCCCTGGTCCGCCACCTGCGAGCACCGGCATGGGGCCTCGGCCTCACCGTCCTGCTCCTGTGGTCCTCGGTCCTCCGCCAGGGCTGGTCGCAGGCGTGGGTCCTCCTCGCGGCCGCCGTTGCCCTCGCCGTCATCGCGGGTGCCGCACTCCGGGCCCGCACCGCCGTCGCACGGCCGACTCGGTCGACAGCTCAACGGAGCTGGCCCCCGGGCATGGTCGTCGGAGTGGCGGCAACCGTGGCCGGCGCACCATGGGCGCCGCTCCCCGTCCTGGACGACACCGACCGCCCATCAACACGGGTGCACGTCGCCGCCCCGCTGGTTCTTCTCGCCATCGCCACGATCCTGCTGGTCGAGGCAGCCTGGCTCCGCGTCCCACTCACCCGCGCGATGGCTGTCGCGGCCCTGATCATGGCCGCGTCCACGCTGCTGCCCATCGGTCCGCTGGACGGCGCCCGGCTGCGCAAGGGCCAACTGGTCGCCGGCGCCGGCGCGGCGTTCGCCCTTGCGCTCGCCGTCCTCGGCCTCGGCTGAGTCGCAGCCGAGCGACGGCCGGACGGAGATGGAGGCGGAGCATCACCGGCGGCGACCTGACACAGACGGCCGGTGTGTCCCTCCACCGCAAAGGCCGCGGGTCACGCTCGAGCACTCATCACCCGAAGCACTTCGACGCCGGCTTGGTCGGCGACTCGACGAGCTGACGGGCGAAGCAGGAGACCCGACATCCGCCGAAGCGGTGCCGGGTCTCCTGGAATGTACCTCTGGCGGACGGAATGTCTGGTTGGCCGAAACCCGGCCATTCGCGGCCGAGATCAGGACATTGCTGCCCGACCGAGCCGGGACATTTCCTGTCCGTTCACATCAGCTGCAGCCGCTGGTGCTGCCGCAGCCCTCGCAGACGTAGCAGGAGCCGGCGGGGCGCATCTTGGTGCCGCAGGTGAAGCAGAGCGGGCTGTCGACGGCGGTGCCGGTGATCTGCTCGAGGAGCTCGGCGCTGGTGTGGGCAGTGGCGGGGGCGGGCTTGGCGGCCGCCTCCACGACGTCGGCGGCCGGGGTGGCCTCGGCGTCGTCCTCGAGGAGCTCGATGGCCGGGGCCTCGATCAGCTCGGCGGCGGTGGAGCCGGTCTCCTGGAGGGGCTCGTAGGAGCCGGTCTCCAGGTAGCGCTGGCGCTCCTCGGCCGAGTAGATGCCCAGGCCCTGGCGGGTCTCGAAGGGCAGGTAGTCGAGAGCGAGGCGACGGAAGACGTAGTCCATGACGGACTGCGCCATCCGGATGTCCGCGTCGTCGGTGAGGCCGGCGGGCTCGAAGCGCTGGTTGGTGTACTTCGAGACGAAGGTCTCCAGCGGCACGCCGTACTGCAGGCCGATCGAGATCGCGATCGAGAACGCGTCCATGACTCCGGCCAGGGTCGAGCCCTGCTTGCCGAGCTTGAGGAAGATCTCGCCGAGCGAGCCGTCCTCGTGGGCACCCGAGGTCATGTAGCCCTCGGCGCCACCCACCGTGAAGGAGGTGGTGCGCGAGACCCGGGACTTCGGGAGGCGCTTGCGGGTCGGGGCGTAGACGACCTTCTCGATCACCTTCGGCTCGAGGTCCGACTCGACCTTCGCGGCGGCGTCGGCGGCATCCTTCTTGGCCTTGCCGCCACCGTCGGCGAGCGGCTGGCCCACCTTGCAGTTGTCGCGGTAGATCGCGGTGGCCTTGAGACCGAGCTTCCAGGACTGGAGGTAGACCTCCTCGATCTCCTCGACGGTCGCCGACTCCGGCAGGTTGACCGTCTTGGAGATCGCGCCGGACAGGAACGGCTGGGCGGCCGCCATCATCCGGACGTGGCCCATCGGCTTGAGGGCACGGGCACCCATCGCGGTGTCGAACACCTCGTAGTGCTCGGTGCGAAGGCCGGGGGCGTCGATCACGTGGCCGTGCTCGGCGATGTAGGCGACGATCGCCTCGACCTGCTCGTCGACGTAGCCCATCTTCCTGAGGGCCCGCGGGATCGTCTGGTTGACGATCTGCATCGAGCCGCCGCCGACCAGCTTCTTGAACTTGACCAGAGAGAAGTCCGGCTCGATGCCGGTCGTGTCGCAGTCCATCATGAAGCCGATGGTGCCGGTCGGCGCGAGCACCGAGGCCTGGGCGTTGCGGAAGCCGTGCTTGTCACCGATCTTCAGCACGTCGGCCCACGCCTTGGTGGCCAGCTTGTGGACCTGGCTGTCGGCGATCGAGAGGGTGCGGACGGTGTCGTTGGCCGCCTGGTGCTTGCGCATGACCCTCTTGTGGGCCTCGGCGTTGCGGGCGTACCCGGCGTAGGGGCCGACGACGCCGGCCAGCTCGGCCGAGCGCTTGTAGGACGTGCCGGTCATCAGCGAGGTGATCGTCGCGGCCATCGCCCGGCCACCGTCGGAGTCGTAGCCCAGACCCATCGCCATCAGCAGTGCGCCGAGGTTGGCGTAGCCGATGCCGAGCTGGCGGTAGTCGACGGTGGTCTTGCCGATCGCCTCGGTCGGGAAGTCGGCGAAGCAGATCGAGATGTCCATCGCGGTGATGATCAGCTCGACGGCCTTCGCGAACAGCTCGCCGTCGAAGGTGTCGTCGTCCTTGAGGAACTTCAGCAGGTTGAGCGACGCCAGGTTGCACGAGGAGTTGTCGAGCGACATGTACTCCGAGCACGGGTTGGACGCGGTGATCCGGCCGGTCTCGGGGTTGGTGTGCCAGTCGTTGATCGTGTCGTCGTACTGGAGGCCCGGGTCGGCGCACTCCCACGCCGCGGTGGCGATCTTGCGGAACAGGTCGCGGGCGTCGACGCGCTCGATCACCTCACCGGTCTTGCGAGCCCGCAGGCCGAACTCGGTGCCGTCCTCGACGGCGCGCATGAACTCGTCGGAGACGCGGACCGAGTTGTTGGCGTTCTGGTACTGGACCGAGGTGATGTCGGCGCCGCCGAGGTCCATGTCGAACCCGGCGTCGCGCAGCGCGCGGATCTTGTCCTCCTCGCGCGCCTTGGTCATCACGAACTCCTCGATGTCGGGGTGGTCGACGTCGAGCACGACCATCTTCGCCGCCCGGCGCGTGGCGCCGCCCGACTTGATGGTGCCGGCCGACGCGTCCGCGCCGCGCATGAAGGAGACCGGGCCGGAGGCGGTGCCGCCGGAGGAGAGCAGCTCCTTGGAGGAGCGGATCCGGGAGAGGTTCAGGCCGGCACCGGAGCCGCCCTTGAAGATGAAGCCCTCCTCCTTGTACCAGTTGAGGATCGAGTCCATCGAGTCGTCGACGGAGAGGATGAAGCAGGCCGAGACCTGCTGCGGCGACGGGGTGCCGACGTTGAACCAGACGGGGCTGTTGAACGAGAAGTACTGGTGGACGAGGAGCCAGGTGAGCTCGTGCTCGAACACCTCGGCGTCCGCGTCGGTGGCGAAGTAGCCGAAGTCGACTCCGGCCTTGGTGTAGGTCTTCACGACCCGGTCGACGATGTGCTTGAGGCTCCACTCGCGCTGGTCGGTGCCGACCGCGCCGCGGAAGTACTTGGTGGTGACGATGGTCGAGGCGTTGACCGACCAGAAGTCGGGGTACTCCACGCCGCGCTGCTCGAAGACCGTCTCACCGGTCTTCCAGTTGGTCTGCACGACGTCGCGGCGCTCCCACGTGATCTCGTCGTAGGGGTGCACGCCAGGGGTGCTGAAGACCCGTGCGATCTTCAGTCCTGCGCCCGCCTTGGCCTTGCCCGCCGCCTTCTGGGGGGCTCCGCCACTCACCGTCTCGGTCATCCCTCTTGGTCCCGTCTGTCGAGGTTGGTGTGTCTGGTTTGGATACTTGCTGGTGCCACCGACAGTCCCCGGACTCGGTCCCGGGGCCCCGGTGGCGACGTTGGTGGGCCCGGCGCACATCGCTTCCCCACGATGCACGCCGGGCCGTCTGGGGTCAGCCCGTGGGGACGGGCTGAGCTTGCTGCGGAGCTCCCGCGCGCTCCGCGCGCAGGGCCGCGATCTCGTCCTCGAAGTCGTCGGCGGACTCGAAGGCCCGGTAGACGCTCGCGAACCGCAGGTAGGCGACCTCGTCGAGCTCGCGGAGCGGGCCGAGGATCGCGAGGCCCACCTCGTGGGCCTCGATCTCGGCGGTGCCCTCGAGCCGCAGCGCGTCCTCGACGGCCTGGCCGAGGCAGGCGAGCTGGTCCTCGGTGACCGGCCGGCCCTTGCAGGCCTTCCGGACGCCGGCGATCGCCTTGTCGCGCGTGAAGGGCTCGCTCGCGCCGGAGCGCTTGAGCACCGTCAGCTGCATCATCTCCACGGTGGTGAACCGGCGCTCGCACGCCGAGCAGGTACGACGCCGGCGGATCGAGCCGCCGTCGTCAGCCACCCGGGAGTCGAGGACCCGGGTGTCGGTGTTGCGGCAGTACGGACAGTGCATCGCGGGCCCCTCCTCCCTGTGGATAAAACCGGGTCACACTGTGTAGAACCAACGCCGGACTGTGGTGCTTCCGCGTGCCGGGCTGTGGATCCCCGCATCCCCAACATGTTGATGAACTACAACCGTGTAACACAAGATGTAGTGGTAACAGTAGGCCCGGGCCGCGAGGGGCGCAAGTAGCGCGGACAAGATCTTCCGGCCGCCCCGGGCGGCTCGGCATCGCCGCAGGTCAGCGCGCCTCCGACACCCGAAATTCGGGGCAACGACCGGCGCGTCGAGACCGTCCCCACCCGCACGGGTGGTTTCCGGACCCACCCCCAGGGCAGGTGTCCTGCATGCAGGCACCTCCCGCCCAGGAGAGTCGCACCGAGGCAACCGCCCGGCTCTTCGCCGCCCGCCGTACCGCCGACTCCCAGGCCCGCCGCCGCCTGGAGGAGGACCTGGTCCGAACCAACATGCGGGTCGCCGCCGACGCCTGCCGGCGCTTCCGCAACCGGGGCATCGCCAACGAGGACCTCGAGCAGGTCGCGTACGTCGGCCTCGTCAAGGCCGTCCAGGGCTTCGACCCCGACCGCGGCCACGACTTCCTCAGCTACGCGATCCCCACGATCCGCGGCGAGGTGCGCCGTCACTTCCGCGACCTCGGCTGGGCGATCCGGCCGCCGCGCTCGATCCAGGAGACCCAGGGCAAGATCCTCGGGGCAGAAGGCGAGCTCATCCAGGAGCTGGGGCGCTCCCCGCGACCGTCCGAGATCGCCGAGCGGATCGGCGTCGAGGTGGGCCTGGTCGTCGAGGCGCTCGGCGCCAGCGGCTGCTTCTCCCCCGTCTCCCTCGACGCCGCGGTCACCGAGGACGACGAGCCGCTCACGCTGCGGCTCGGCGCCGACGAGGGCGGGTACGACGTGGCCGAGGCGCGCGCGATGCTCGGTCCGGTGCTCGCCGGGCTCAGCCAGCGGGAGCGGACGATCGTCGAGCTGCGCTTCGTGCGCGGCTGCACCCAGGCCGAGATCGGGCAGGCGATCGGGGTCACCCAGATGCAGGTCTCCCGCCTCCTCGCCAAGCTGATGACGCGGATGCGCGACGAGCTGGTGGTCGCGCGCGCCGCCTGACCGCGATCGCGTCCGATCCGCCACAATGGCGCGGTGACGGGTGCGACGGGTGGGACGACGCCGGGGAAGCGGGCCGGCAGCCGCCGCGGCCCCCGTCCCCAGCGCAGGTTCCGGCCGGGGCTGCTCGTGCTCGCCCTCGGGATCACGGCCTGCATCGTGGCCTGGGGCTACCTGGTCGTCGCGGCCATCGACTTCGGCACCAGCGCACGCGGCGGCGAGGGTGCCGCCTGGTGGTTCCTGGCGCTCGCGTCGGTCGGCGCCGTGGCCTGTCTCTTCGTGGGACTGATGCTGATCGCCCAGGTCCTGCGCCGCCTCGGCATCACCTCGGGCCCGGCCCGGAAGACCGAGCCGGAACCGTCGGACGCGCCGCCGACCCCGCGACCCGTCGGCGGGCGCCGGGCCAAGCGCTGACGGTGGCGGGACGGGCCGCACTGCATCCCGGAAGACCGCGAGGGGCGGAGCCACCTGGCTCCGCCCCTCGTCTTCCCCGGTTTCGCCGGCCGGGGTCGAGGCGGCCGGCGAAGTTCGTGGAGGTGCCGTCAGTCGACGGGCACCAGCAGCCGCTGACCCGCGGCCACCATGCCGGAGTCCAGCGCGTTGAGCTTCGAGATCTGGGCGACCATGGCGCGCACGTCGCCGTCGCCGGCGATCGCGGCCGCGATGTCCCACAGGGTGTCACCCGGGCTGACCTGGACGACACGGGTCGGCTCCGCGGTCCCGCCCTCGCCGGTGGCGACCGAGCTCGAGGCGACGACCAGGCCGACGGCGAGCACCGCCAGCAGGGCCACCAGGACGACGACCGCGCGGCCGCGTCGGGTGAGCCGGACCGTGCTCCGCGGGCGCACCGCGGGCTTGCCGTGCCCAAGGGAGGGGCTCAGCATCTGGTCGATCGTCATCGTGCTCATGGGTGACCTCCTGGGGAAGTGGCTCGCCGTCGTTGCGGGCCTTGGGTCTGTGTTCGTGTCGAGACCAGTTCTAGAGGCCGCCACCGACAGAGCCCGGGGACCTGTCTGGACCGCCCGCTCGATCAGACGTTCGATCGAACACATGTACGAAGGTAGAGCACCTGTTCGAACGAAATCAAGGGTCAGACGAACATTTGTTCGAGAGCCTGTCGCGACACGCCCGTTCGAACAGATGTTTGAACAATCGGGACGGCGTGGCTAGCGTGAGCCCATGCCCAAGACCCCGGCGTCCAAGAACACCGCGTCCAAGAGCACGGCCAAGAAGATGACGGTGCGCGAGCTCCCCGACGGCCCGGCCGACGCGACGGGACTGACGCCGCGCCAGCAGCGGGTCCTCTCGACGATCAAGGACTCGATCGAGAAGCGCGGCTACCCGCCCAGCATGCGCGAGATCGGCGAGGCCGTGGGGCTGACCAGCTCCTCCAGCGTCGCCCACCAGCTGCGGGTGCTGGAGGAGAAGGGGTTCCTCAAGCGCGACCCCAACCGTCCGCGCGCCCTCGAGGTGTTCCTGCCGGAGGTGATGGCGGCCCGCCGGTCGCTGGGCGCCGGCGAGGAGTCGTCGTACGACGAGACCGGGCTGGGCGACCAGGTGCCGGCCGCGAGCTACGTGCCGCTGCTGGGGCGGATCGCCGCCGGCGGCCCGATCCTGGCCGAGGAGCGCTACGACGACGTCTTCCCGCTGCCGAAGCAGCTCGTGGGTGAGGGCGAGCTCTTCCTGCTGGAGGTCTCCGGCGACTCGATGATCGAGGCCGCGATCTGCCACGGCGACTACGTGGTGATCAAGAAGGAGCAGACCGCCGACAACGGCGACATCGTCGCCGCGCTGATCGACGGCGAGGCCACGGTCAAGACGTTGCAGCGCAAGGACGGAAAGGTGTGGCTCCTCCCCCACAACCCCAACTACGATCCCATCGACGGCACGAACGCCACCCTGCTGGGCAAGGTGACCGCGGTGCTGCGACGGGTCTGAACCCCGAGGCGGACAGGGCTATCGGGGAATTGCCTGGTCGACCCCCGGGTTGACTAGGGGAGACACCCGATGCCAAGGGAGGGCCGATGGGTGACGCTGGTGCGGTGACGACAGCACCAGCCAGCGTGCGCGAGGACGGGTTCCCGCGCTGGGTCCGGGCCATCCTCGAGCTGGTGCTGATCCTCGGCCTGTGGGTGCTCTACAGCCTGGCCCGGCTGCTCGCCGACACCAGCATGGGCCCCGCCCTCGACCGGGCCAACGAGCTGCTGCACGTGGAGCGCCTGATCGGCATCCACTGGGAGACCCCGATCAACCAGCTGTTCACCGACCACCGGGTGGTGGGCCTGATCGGCAGCTACTGGTACGCCAGTCTCCACTACGTCGTCACCATCGGGGTGCTGGCCTGGCTGTGGCGCCTCGGCGCCGACCGCTACGGCCCCGCCCGCCGGGCCCTGGTCATCTCGACCCTGCTCGGCCTGCTCATGTACATCTCCATGCCGACCGCCCCGCCGCGCTTCATCACCGGGTACGTCGACGTGCTCAGCCTGCACGCCGCCGACGGCTGGTGGGGCGCCGACGCGTCCGCCCCGCGCGGGCTCGGCGGGCTGACCAACGAGCTGGCGGCGTTCCCCTCGCTGCACGCGGGGTGGGCGCTGTGGGTGGCCCTCGCCATCCAGCTCTACGCGACCCGCAAGTGGGTGCGCGTGGTCGGCTGGGTCTATGCCATCGGTACGGCGGTCGTCATCATCGGCACCGGCAACCACTGGGTCATCGACGCGCTCGTCGGCTGGCTGGTCGTGCTCCTCGGTTGGGTCGCGGCCACCGCGATCGGCCGGATCCCGATACCGGTGCCCTGGGCCAAGCGCAGATCGAGCGCCAAACCAGTGCGTGCGGGCACCGCGGTCGTGGAGTGAGGCTCCCCGCCGCACGGTCCCGGCGACCGACGTGACGCAGTCGACGGACGAGATCTGTCGGCTACCGTGCGGCGGTTGGGATTTTCACAGGTTCGTGCGGTTGAGTTAGCGGGTGCATCCCTCTCTCGGTCGACGCCTCGTGCCCGCAGTCGGTCTGCTCACGCTCGGCCTGCTCGTCGGCACGCTCGGCCTCCCCGCCGCCTCGGCGTCCGACACCACGCTCCCCGCGCCCGAGGTCGAGTCGACCGACGCCGCGACCGACGCGCTGACCGAGGTCCGTGAGCTCGCCGACGGCCGCACCGAGACGGGCCGCGACCTGACGATGGCGCTGCGCGAGCTGCGGCTGCACCAGGACGAGCTCTCCCCGACCGACCGCACCGCGGCCCGGAGGCTGCTGAACCGGCCGCCGACGAAGTACCAGTGGGCCTCCGAGCAGGTGCAGCAGTTCGGTGGCGTGCTCGTGCACTGGGACGCCGGGACGGTCACGCCGGCGTACGTGTCCCAGGTCGGCACGGTCGTCAACAACGTCCTCGCGACCTACACCGGCTCCGGCTACCGGGCGCCCAAGTCGGACGGCACGAACGGCGGCGTCGCTGCGGGGCTGCTCGACATCTACCTCGTCGACTTCGCCGCCAAGGGCGAGTTCGGTCTCTACGGCTACTGCGACAGCGACGCCCCGCCCCCGAACAACGGCCCCTACGACGTGTCGGCGTACTGCGCCTTCGACAACGACTACGCCGAGTACCCGGGCACCCCCGACAACACCCTCAACGTCACCGCGGCCCACGAGCTCTTCCACGCCGTGCAGTTCGCCTACGACTACGAGGAGGACCGCTGGTTCCTCGAGGCGACCGCGACCTGGGTCGAGGACGAGCTCTACGACGACGTCAACGACAACTGGCAGTACCTCGCCGCGAGCCCGCTGCGCCAGCCGCGGCAGTCGCTCGACCAGTGGACCGAGACCGGTCTTCGCCAGTACGGCGAGTGGATCTTCTTCCGCTACCTCTCCGAGCGGTGGCCCACGCGCCAGGGCGCGCTGCCCGTGATCATGCGCCGGCTGATGGATCGGGTCGACGGCGCCGCCGGTGGACCCGACACCTACTCGATGCGCGCCATCGAGCGCGAGCTGAAGGCCCGGGGGACCTCCCTGGCCAAGGTGTACGCCGACTTCTCCGACGCCAACCGTCGGCCGCAGGTCACCTACGAGGAGGGCGCCTCCTACCAGGCCGCGGCGCCGAGCGCGACGTGGAAGCTGTCGAAGCGGCACCCCGACACGCGGGTCCGCCGGACCACGGTCAACCACCTCGCCTCGGCCACCGCCCGCCTCGTCCCTGGCGCCAAGGTGGCCGGCGACAAGTGGCGGCTCCGGGTCAAGCTCGACCTCCCCAGTCAGCATGCGGCCGCGGTCATCAGCAGCTACCGCACGGACGGGGTCGTCAAGACCAGGCCGGTGCGCCTGGACCGCCACGGCCGCGGCACCGCCGTGGTGCGCTTCGACGGCCGCACGGTGAGGTACGTCGAGGTCACCCTGGTCAACACCAGCGCCCGCTACCGGTGCTGGCGCGCCCAGCCGGACGCCCGGGTGCTCTACAGCTGCCGCGGCAAGCCGCGCGACCAGCGCCAGCCGATGCTGATCCGGGCTCGCGCGATCAGGTAGCCGCCAGCCGGGTGAGCGCCTGGCGCACCACGGCCGGGTCGGTCGTGGTCCACATGGGCGGCAGGCTCGCCTTGAGGAACCCGCCGTACCTGGCCGTCGCCAGCCGCGGGTCGAGCACCGCGACGACGCCCCGGTCGGTGCCGGTGCGGATCAGCCGGCCCGCGCCCTGCGCGAGCAGCAGCGCCGCGTGGGTGGCCGCGACCTGCATGAAGCCGTTGCCGCCGGCACGGTCGGCGGCCTGCTGGCGTGCGCTGAGCAGCGGGTCGTCGGGCCGCGGGAACGGGATCCGGTCGATGAGCACCAGCTGGCAGGTGTCGCCGGGCACGTCGAGGCCCTGCCACAGGCTCAGGGTGCCGAAGAGACACGTGTGCGGGTCGCTGACGAACTGGGCCGCGAGCTCCGGCAGCTGCGCGTCGCCCTGGGCGAGGGTCGTCAGGTGGGGCAGCCGCTCGCGCACCGTCTCGGCGGCCGCCTCGGCCGCGCGGCGGCTCGAGAAGAGGCCGAGCGTGCGGCCCTCCGACGCGTCGACGAGCTCGACGATCTCGTCGAGCACCGCCGGCCCGAGCCCGTCACGACCGGGCGGCGGGAGGTGGCGGGCGACGTAGAGGATGCCCTGCCTGCCGTAGTCGAACGGGCTGCCCACGTCGAGGCCCAGCCAGGGCATCTCCTCGTCCTCGGGCTTGAGGCCCAGGCTCGTCGCGACCGTCCTGAAGTCGCCGCCGAGCTTGAGCGTCGCCGAGGTGAAGACGACGGTCTTGTCGGTGAGCAGCTTGTCGCGCATCGGGCCCCAGACCTGGAGCGGCGCGACGCAGAGCCGGGGCGGCATCCGCTCGGTGCCCTCGCTGAGCCAGAGCACGTCGGAGTCGAGGTCGGCCGCCATCCGCTCGGCGGTCGCGAACACCTCCTGCACGGCGCCCTTCGCCTGCTGCATCGCGGCGTCGGCGTCCTCGGTCGTCTTGGGGTACGCCGAGACGCACGCCCGCGCCGCGTCGCGCACCAGCAGCAGCGCATCGCCGAGGTCCTGCGGGATCGTGTCGAACCGGCCCGGCCGCGCCTCGTTGATCGCCTCGCGCAGCGCATCGGCGGCGTCGGCGAGGTCGTCGGCCTGGTCGCCCTCGACATGGCGCTGGCTGCGCCGCGCGGCGCGCTCGACCTCGGCCGCCCACAGCTCGTCGGTCGCGGCCTGGGTGACCCGGGCGGTGAGCTCGTGCGCCTCGTCGATCACGACCACGTCGTAGTCGGGGATCATCGGCACGCCCTCGATCGCATCGATCGCGAGCAGGCTGTGGTTGGTGACGATCAGGTGCGACCGGTGCGCCTTCTCCTTGGCCCGCTCGGCGAAGCACTCCTGGCCGAAGGGGCACTTGGCGGCGCCCAGGCATTCGCGGTGGTTGACGCTGACCTGGCGCCACTCGCGGTCGGTGTGCCGCGGCGCGTTGTCGCGCTCGCCGCTGCCACCCTGCTCGGCCTGCTCCTCCGCCCAGTCGCGCAGCTCCAGCACCTTCTTGCCGAGGGACCCGGTCGGCAGCTCGACCTCGAGCGTGCCCTGGTCGTCGGGGACGCCCTCGCGGATGCGGTGCAGGCACGCGTAGTTGGAGCGCCCCTTGAGCACGGCGTACGACGTGTCGACCGCGCCCGCCGCCGGATCGGCCGCGAGGGCCTCGACCAGCCGCGGCAGGTCTCGCTCGACCAGCTGGTGCTGGAGCGCGAGCGTCGCGGTCGCGACCACCACCCGGTCCTGGTGGAGCAGGCTGGGCACGAGGTAGGCCAGCGACTTGCCGGTGCCGGTGCCCGCCTGCACGAGCAGGTGCTGACCGCTCTCCATCGCCGTCGCGACGGCCTCGGCCATCTGCACCTGGCCGGCGCGCTCGTGCCCGCCCAGCGCCGCCACCGCCGTGGTCAGCAGGTCGGTGACGGTGGGGTTCTCTGGCACCCGAGAACCCTAACGGCGGCGACGGACACTCCGTCGCCGCCGTCCCCAGGGTCGCGGTGTGACTAGAACTTCAGGTGCTCGAGGTAGCCGTGGCCGACGGCGGCCGTGGTGAGGGGCGTGACATCGGGGGTGTCGTTCTCGACGATGTACTCCTCCACGCGGTGCTTGCGGAAGATCTCGGCGAAGTCGATGACGCCCGTGCCCAGGTCGGCCATGTCGCCGTTGGAGGCCGCCCGGTCCTTCACGTGGTACTGCCGCACCTCCTGGGGCGCGGACCGCACGACGTCGATGGCGAACTCGAGCGGGTCGGCGGCACCGGAGTTCACCCCACCGGTGTAGGCCCAGTAGAGGTCGACCTCGAGGTGCACCAGGCGCGGGTCGAGCCGCTCGGTGAGCACCTCCCAGGGGGTCACTCCCCCGCCGAGGTCGGTCGTGAACTCGTGGGCGTGGTTGTGGTAGCCGTAGCGCAGCCCGTAGCGGCGGGCGATCGCGGCCTCGGCGTTCATCTGGTCCGCGGCGTCCTGCCAGTACGACAGCTGGTCGGAGACCAGGTACGGCACGACGACGTACTTCTGCCCCAGCGTCTTGGCGTTCTCCATCTTGGTGCGGATGGCGGCGGAGTTGCGGTTGCTGAGCCCGTCGTGGCTGGAGGTCGCACGGATGCCCTGCGCATCGAGGGCGGCCTTCATCTGGGCGGCCGTCAGCTTGTAGTAGCCGGCGAGCTCGACCCGCTCGTAGCCGTACTGCGCCAGCCGCTCCAGGATCGTGGGCAGCGTGGTGCCGTCGGTGACGTCTCGAAGCGTGTACATCTGGATCGAGATCAGCTCGTGGGGCACGCGGCTGCCGTGCCCGCGTCCGCCCTTCCCGCGGTGGCCGTGGGCGACCGCGGGGGACGCCGCCCCGAGGGCGGCGGCCCCGACCGCTCCTGCGGCGCCGATCGCCGCCGCCCCGCGGAAGACGGAGCGGCGGCTGGCGCCCTTCTGGTCCAGCGAGTCGCGCAGGGCGCGCTCGCCGTCAAATCCGAAACACATGACAGTGGTCCTTTCCCGAGATGGACACGTGCAGGTGGTGCGGTGTTACCTACTCCTTCGTCGCGAACGCCGCGTCGAAGGCGGCTGCGGGTGCGTCGAACGCGAGCCGACGCACGAACTCGAGGGCCTCGGGGGCGCCGACGAGGCGGTCCATGCCGGCGTCCTCCCACTCGACCGAGATCGGGCCGTCGTACCCGATTGTGTTGAGCATCCGGAAGCACTGCTCCCACGGGACGTCGCCGTGGCCGGTGGACACGAAGTCCCAGCCGCGCCGCGGGTCCGCCCAGGGCAGGTGCGAGCCCATCCGGCCGTTGCGGCCGTTGCCGACCTGCTTCTTCGCGTCCTTGCAGTCGACGTGGTAGATCCGGTCCTTGAAGTCCCAGAGGAACCCGACCGGGTCGAGGTCCTGCCACACGAAGTGGGACGGGTCCCAGTTGAGGCCGAACGCCTCGCGGTGCCCGATCGCCTCCATCGTGGCGACGGTCGTCCAGTAGTCGTAGGCGATCTCGGAGGGGTGCACCTCGTGGGCGAACCGCACCCCGCACTCGTCGAAGACGTCGAGGATCGGGTTCCAGCGGTCGGCGAAGTCGCGGTAGCCGGCAGCCACCATCTCCTCCGTGGCCGGCGGGAACATCGCGACGTACTTCCAGATCGACGAGCCGGTGAACCCGACGACCGTCTTGACGCCGAGCTTCTGCGCCATCCGGGCCGTCATCTTCATCTCGTCGGCCGCCCGCTGCCGGACGCCCTCGGGGTCGCCGTCGCCCCACACCTTCGACGACAGGATCGCCTCGTGGCGGGCGTCGATCGGGTCGTCGCAGACGGCCTGGCCCTTGAGGTGGTTGGAGATCGCGAAGACCTGCAGCCCGTACTTCTCCAGCAGGTCCAGCTTGCCCTGCACGTAGCCGTCGTCGTCGGCCTGCCACGGGTCGAGGTGGTCGCCCCAGCAGGCGATCTCGAGCCCGTCGTAGCCCCACTCCGAGGCGAGCTTCGCGACCTCCTCGAAGGGCAGGTCGGCCCACTGTCCGGTGAAGAGCGTGATCGGTCGAGGCATGTCAGTTCCTTCCTAACGAGGGTCAGCGGACGCCGAGCAGGTGCTCCATCGCGAGCTGGTCGAGGGCTTCCATCGCCACGCTGCGCGAGCGCAGGGCGTCGAGGTCGTACGTCGCGTTGCGGACGTCGTCGAGCGACTCCCCCGCCGCCACCGTCGGCTGCTCGAGCTCGGCCACGCCGGCCGCCTCGAGGGCCGCCTGGACCTCGGGGTCGGCCCGGAACGCCTGGACCTTCTCGCGCAGGATCAGGTAGTTGCGCATGCAGGCGCGGGCCGACTCCCAGACGCCGTCGATCGCCTCGGCGCGCGGCGGCTTGTAGTCGAAGTGCACGTAGCCGTCGTAGCGCTTGGAGGTGCCGGCGCCCAGCATCGCGTCGACGGTCCAGAACGCGCCGCGGAGGTTGCCGGCGCCGAAGCGCAGGTCCTGGTCGAAGCGCGGGCCGTGCTGGCCGTTGAGGTCGATGTGGAAGAGCTTGTCGTGCCACAGCGCCTGGCTGATGCCGTGCGCGAAGTTGAGGCCCGCCATCTCCTCGTGCCCGACCTCGGGGTTGAGGCCCACCATCTCCGGGTGGTCGAGCTCGGAGATCAGGGCGATCGCGTGACCGATCGTCGGCAGCAGGATGTCGCCGCGCGGCTCGTTGGGCTTGGGCTCGAGGGCGAAGCGGAGGTCGTAGCCCTTGTCCTTGACGTAGCCGGTGGCGATGTTGAGCGCGTCGCGGAAGCGGTCCATGGCGGCCGGCACGTTCTTGCTGGCGCCGTGCTCCGCACCCTCGCGGCCGCCCCACATCACGAACGTCTGCGCGCCGAGCTCGGCGGCCAGGTCGATGTTGCGCAGCACCTTCGCCAGGGCGTAGCGGCGCACCTCACGGTTGTTGGCCGTGATCGCGCCCTCCTTGAAGACCGGGTCGGAGAAGGTGTTCGTGGTGACCATCTCCACGACCAGGCCGGTGTCGGCGAGTGCCTTCTTGAAGCGGTCGAGCGTGGCGTCGCGGGTCGCCTCGTCGGGGAGCAGGTCGTCGTCGTGGAAGGTGACGGCGGCGGCGCCGAGCTCGGCGAGCTGGTAGGTCGCCTCGACCGGGTCGAGCAGGTCGCGGGACGCGGGCCCGAAAACGTCGGTGCCCTGCCACCCGACCGTCCAGAGTCCGAACGAGAACTTGTCCTCGGGGCGGGGGGCGAAGCGGTCGGTCACTGGGGGATCTCCTGCCAGGTGCGGGTCTCGGAACTGGTCTCGACGGCGTCCAGGACGCGCTGGACCTGGAGGCCGTCGGCGAACGTCGGGGACGGGTCGGTCCCCTCGGCGATCGCGGTCACCAGGTCGACGACCTGGTGGGTGAAGCCGTGCTCGTAGCCGAGCCCGTGGCCGGGGGGCCACCACGCGGCGACATAGGGGTGCTCCGCCTCGGTCACGATGATCCGGCGGAAGCCGCCGACCGCCGCGGGCTGGGTGGCGTCGAAGAACTCGAGGACGTTCATGTCCTCGAAGTCGAAGGCGATGCTGCCCAGCGAGCCGTTGATCTCGATGCGGATCGCGTTCTTGCGGCCGTTGGCGAAGCGGGTCGCCTCGAAGACGCCCATCGCTCCGCTGGAGAAGGTCGCCAGGAAGGACGCGGCGTCGTCGACGGTGACCGGGCCGCGCTCGACGGAGGTGCCGCCGCCGCCCAGGCTGCCGGAGGTGTCTCCCGCGGGATAGGGCCGCTCCTTGACGAAGGTCTCCAGCCGACCGGTGAGCTCGACGATGCGGTCGCCAGTGATGAACTGGGTGAGGTCGACGATGTGCGCGCCGATGTCGCCGAGCGCGCCGGAGCCGGCCTTCTCCTTGTCGAGCCGCCACGACAGCGGTGCCTCGGGGTCGGAGATCCAGTCCTGGAGGTACTGCGCGCGGACGTGACGGATGTCGCCGATCTTGCCCTCGGCGACGAGCTGGCGGGCCAGGCCGATCGCGGGGACCCGTCGGTAGGTGAAGCCGACCATGGTGAGGACGCCGTTCGCGCGGGCCTTCTCGGCGGCGGCGGTCATCTCCGCGGCCTCGGCGACGGTGTTGGCGAGCGGCTTCTCGCAGAGCACGTGCTTGCCGGCCTCGAGTGCGGCGATCGCGATCTCGGCGTGCGTGTCGCCCGGCGTGCAGATGTCGACGAGGTCGATGTCGTCGCGGGCGATGGCCTCGCGCCAGTCGGTGGAGCTCTCGGTCCAACCGAGCCGCGTGGCGGCCTCGGCGGCCCGGCCGGCGTCGCGACCGACGAGCAGGGCCAGCTCGGGGCGGAGCGGCAGCGAGAAGAAGTACGGCGCGGTGCGCCAGGCCTGCGAGTGGGCGTTGCCCATGAACGCGTGGCCGATCATGGCGACGCGCAGGGTGCGCTGGTCAGTCATGGGGAGACTCCCGGGGAAAGTGGTGCGTGCCCGCCCCCGCGACGCCCAGAGAGGGGGACGGAGAGCGGGGGCGGGCACGGGTCGGTCAGGACTCGAACGCGGTGTCGATGTACTGGTCGACGTTCTCCTCGGTCACGACCGGGGCGTAGAGCTGGACCTTGCGCGGGACCTCGACCTCGACGAGGTCGGACATCGACTTGCCCTGGACGAGCAGGCGGGCGAGCTTGATGCCGTCGGCGGCCTGGGTCGACGGGTAGATGACCGTCGCCTTGAGCACGCTGTCGCCGTCCTGGATCGAGCGCATCGCGTTGGCCGAGCCGGCGCCGCCGATCATCTTGAACTCGTCACGACCGGCGTTCTCGATCGCCGCGAGGACGCCGACACCCTGGTCGTCGTCGTGGTTCCACAGGAAGTCGATCTTCGGGGCCGCCTGGAGCAGGTTCGTCGCGGCCTCCTCGCCACCCTCGACGGTGAAGTCGGCGGCGACGCGGTTGTCGACGTCGAGGCCGCACTCGGAGAGCGCGTCCTTGAAGCCCTTGCTGCGGTCCTGGGTGAGCGGCAGCGAGTCGATGCCGGCGATCTCGGCGACGACCGCGTCCTTGTTGCCGTCGGCCTCCGCGCAGACCCAGGCACCGGCGGAGACGCCCATGCCGTAGTTGTCGCCGAGGACCGTCACGCGGGCGGCGTTGGGGTCGTCGAACTCACGGTCGACGTTGATCACCGGGATGCCCTTGGACATCGCCTCGAGCGCGATCGGCGTCATCGCGGCGCCGTCGAACGGCAGCAGCACGATCGCGTCGACGCCGTCGTTGATGAAGGTCTCGATCTGGCTGATCTGGACGTTCACGTCGTTGGTGCCCTCGGCGACGCGCAGCTCCACGTCGTCGTACTCGTCGGCCACGTTCTGGGCGGACTCGGTGATCGAGCCCATCCAGCCGTGGTCGGCGGCGGGTGCGGAGAAGCCGATGACGACCTTGTCGCCGGACTCGTCGTTGGAGCCCGCTGCGGCCGCAGAGGTGCCGCCGCTGGTCTCGTCGTTGTCGTCGTCGCCGGAGGAGTCGTTGCTCGTGCAGGCGGCGAGGGACAGGACCGCGATGCCGGCGACCAGGCCGGTGGCGAAACGCTTCCTGGACCTCAGGGTGGTGGACCGCAGGGACATGGTGGTGCTCCTTGTGTGATGCGGAGAGTGATGCGGTGGTGGTGGTGTTGAGCGGTGCTAGGTGGTGCTGTTCCGAGACGCCAACCTCTGCTGCAGGAGCACGGCGGCGACGATGATGGCTCCCTTGAAGAGCGACTGCTCGGAGAAGGAGCGGTTGTTGAGGATGAAGATGTTGGTGATGCTCGAGAAGATCAGGACGCCGAGGACGGTGCCGACGATCGTGCCGCGGCCACCGGTGAGCAGCGTGCCGCCGATGACGACTGCCGCGATCGTGTCGAGCTCGAGGAGGCTGCCGTGCGTCGAGCTGCCGGTCGTGGTCTTGGCCACGAGCATCAGCGCGGCGATGCCGCAGCAGAAGCCGATCAGCACGTAGAGGTAGACGGTCTGCCGCTTCACGTTGATGCCGGCCAGGCGGGCCGCCTCGGGGTTGCCTCCGACGGCGACGGTACGGCGGCCGAACGTGGTGCGGTTGAGCAGGATCCAGCCGGCCACCGAGACCAGGGCGAACAGCCAGACCTGGACGTCGATGCCCAGGATGTCGCGGTTGAAGAAGTCGTCGAACCCCTCGACGCTGACGATCTGGGTCTTCTTGTCGCTGATGATCTCGGCGAGGCCGCGGGCGCTGGCCAGCATCGCCAGGGTCATGATGAACGGCACGATGTTGCCGTAGGCGATCAGCAGCCCGTTGATCAGGCCGCACGCGGAGCCGACCAGCAGGGCGACGGCGACCATCCAGAGCCAGTGGATGTCCTGGGCCAACTCCTGGGTGGCGACCGTGGTGCACCAGACCGACGAGAGGGCGACGATCGCGCCCACCGAGAGGTCGATGCCGCCACCGATGATCACGAACGTCATCCCGATGCTGACCACGCCGACGACGGCGGCGAGCCGCAGGATCGTCATCGCGTTGTCCCAGTCGGTGAAGCGGCTGCCCGCCGTGATGGCGCCGACGAGGCAGATCAGCAGCAGCGCGACCACGAGGCCCGCGTTGCGGCCGACGCTCGTGCGCAGCAGGGCGAGGACCGGGTTCGGCTCCCGCTCGGTCTCGAGCGCTTCCTTCTCGACGCGCACGCTGTCCTGGCTCATGCCGGAACCCTTTCTTCCATGACGAGGTCGAGGACCTTCGCCTCGTCGATGTCCGTGGATGCGGACTCGTGGACGACCTCGCCCTCGCGGACGACGAGGACCCGGTCGGCGAGACCGAGCACCTCCTCGATCTCGCTGGAGACGACCACGACCGCGACGCCGCGGTCGGCGAGCGACCGGACGAGCTGGTAGATCTCGGACCGGGCGCCGACGTCGACGCCGCGGGTGGGCTCGTCGAGCAGCAGCACCCGGCAGTCGCGCAGCAGCCACCGGGCGAGCACGACCTTCTGCTGGTTGCCGCCCGAGAGCGTGCGGACGGCGCGGGTCACGCCCGTGGGCCGGACGTCGAGGCTGGTGGTCAGCTCCTCGGCGCGCTTGCGCTCCTGGCCGCGGTCGAGGAACCCGAACCGGGCGAAGCGCGCCATCGACGACATCGTGATGTTGCGGTAGACCGCCTCGTCGAGCAGCAGGCCCTGGCTCTTGCGCTCCTCCGGGGCCAGGCCGACGCCGGCCTGCACCGACGAGGTCACCGAGCCCCTGCGCAGCCGCTTGCCGTCGACGGCGACCGTCCCCGTCGAGGCCCGCCTCGCGCCGTACAGCGTCTCGAGGATCTCCGACCGGCCGGCTCCGACCAGGCCGGCCAGCCCGACGATCTCGCCGGCGTGCACGGTGAGGTCGACGCCCGTGAACACGCCGGCGAGGCTGAGGTCCCGCACCTCCAGCACCGGCTCACCCTGGTCGCGGGGAGTCTCGGGGCGGGGCGGGAAGACGTACTCGATCGAGCGACCGGTCATCAGCCTGATCAGCTCCGCGGTCGGGGTGTCCGCGACCGCGAGGCCCGTGGCGACGGTGCGGCCGTCCTTGAGGACCGTGATCCGGTCGCCGATCTGGCGGATCTCCTCGAGCCGGTGGGAGATGTAGACGACCGCGACGCCCTCGGCCGTGAGGCTGCGGATGACCCGGAAGAGGTTCGCGACCTCCTGCTGGTCGAGCACCGCGGACGGCTCGTCGAGCACGAGGAGGCGGGTGTCGTGGGACAACGCCCGCGCCATGCTGACGATCTGCTGGTTGGCGGGCGAGAGGTCCCCGACCACGCGGGTGACCGGGATCTCCGCGTGGCCCAGCCGGGCGAGCAGCGCCCTGGCCATCTCGCGGGCCCGGCTCCGTTGGCTGAACCCGGCCCGGGAGACCTCGTGCCCGAGGAAGACGTTCTCGGTGACGTCGAGGTGCGGCACCAGGTCGAGCTCCTGGTAGATCGTCGCGACGCCGTGCTCGATCGCCTTGGCCGGCGTGGAGAACGCGGCGTCCTGGCCGTCCCAGGTGATCGTGCCCTCGTCGGGCTGGTGGAAGCCGGAGAGCACCTTGATCAGCGTCGACTTGCCGGCGCCGTTCTGGCCGAGCAGGCAGTGCACCTCGCCGGCGCGGACGTCGAGGTCGACGCCGTCGAGCGCGCGGACGCCGGGGAACTGCTTGACGATCCCGGTCATCTGGAGCAGCGGTGTGTCGGTCATCGGGTTCCTCCCACGAGGGCGGCGCGAGGCGCCACGAGCGTCGGGTCGTCGAACACGGCCTCGAGGGCGACGGCGGCGCCGCCCCTGACGGCGGCGGTGAAGCCGAGGGTCGAGAACTCCACCCGGGTGCCACCGGAGTACGGCGCGAGGACGCCGGCCTGCAGCTGCTCCTCGATGAGCGGGCGGAGCTGCTGCCCGAGGCCGGCGAAGTAGCCGCTGAGCACGATGGCAGCGGGGTTGAGCGCGTTGGTGAGCAGCGCGGCGCCCACGCCGATCCAGCCGGCGACCTGGTCGAGCGCCGCGCGGGTGCGGGTGTCGCCCAGGTCGGCGCGCCGGTTGATCTCGGCGATCCGGTCGTCGAGCGACAGCGCCGGGTCGCGCACCGGGTCGTCGGGGTCCGCGGCGGCGTCGAGCAGCGCGCGGAGTCCGGCGACGGTCTCCCAGCAGCCGACCCGGCCGCACCCGCAGCGACGGCCGCCCGGCTCGACGATCATGTGGCCGAACTCGCCGGCGTACCCCTGGTGGCCGCGCAGCAGCCGGCCGCCCGCGACGATGCCGCCGCCGACACCGACCTCGCCGAAGATCACGAGGATGTCCTGACGAGTCGCGTCCCCGGGGACCGCCTCGGCGATGGCGGCGAGGTTGCCCTCGTTCTCGACGCCGAGCGGGTACGCCGCACCGAGCCGGGCCCGCAGACCGGCGCCCACCGGGACGTCGCGCCATCCCAGGTTCGGGCCCACTGCGAGCACCTCCCGGGCGCTGTCCAGCAGGCCGGCGACGCCGACGGTCAGCCCGACCGGCGTCGCGCCGACGGTGCGCACGTCGGCGTCGGTGCGGCGTACCAGCTCGGCGAGCTTGTCGAGCACCTCGTCGGCGGTGAGCCGGTGCGCGTCGAGCGCCAGCCGGTGCTCCGCGACGACCTGACCGCTGAGGTCGAGGGCGATCGTCGAGACGTGGTTGACGTTGATCTCGGCACCGATGCCGCACACGGCGCGACCGTCGATCTCGACCAGCGAGCCGGGCCGGCCGACGCCGCCGCGCTCCACGCCTGCGGTGCGGACCAGACCGAGCTCCTCGAGCTCGGCGACGAGCGTGCTCGCCGCGGACCGGGTCAGGCCGAGGTCGGTGGCCAGGCGGGCCCGCGAGCGCGGGCCCTGGTCGCGCAGCTGGCGCAGGACGAGGGAGAGGTTGGGACTGCGCACCCGCGACCCTCCCTGCACACCGGGGGCGAGGCAGGCTTTGTGACTGCCATCACCCGTTTGTCGTGACGACGCACAAACTAGGCAGTGAACCGGGCCGCTGGCAAGCGATTCAGGCGAAAGAATCCGCGCTGAGCGTCAAACTTTGCAAAGTGATCTGCAGAAGTAGGCCGATTTCTGAGACTCGGGTGGCATCTAGGGGGCATACACGGACGCGCTGATCAGCCGCGCCGCCCCGATCACCCCGCCCTCGTCACCGAGCTCGCTGAGCACGATCGGCAGGTTCCCGGTCGCCAACGGCAGGGAGCGGCGGTAGGTGACGCCGCGGACCTCGGCGAGCAGCGCGTGACCGAGTCCGGTGACCCGGCCGCCGATCACGATGAGGCCGGGGTTGAAGAACGACACCAGGCCGGCCAGCACCTGGCCGATGTGCCGGCCGCTGTCGCGGATCAGCTGGACGGCCTGGGCGTCGCCTTGCGCGACCGCGTGCCCGACGTCGGCCGCGGTGAGCTCGCCCTTCTCCTCCAGGATCGCGGCGAGCGCCGGCGACCGGCCGCTGCGGGCCGCGGCCGTCGCGTCGCGGGCGAGGGCGGCCCCGCCGGAGAAGGCCTCGAGGCAGCCGGTGTTGCCGCAGGCGCAGGTCGGGCCGAAGTCCTCGACGCGGATGTGCCCGATGTCGCCGGCGCAGCCGTTGACCCCGCGGTAGAGCTCGCCGTCGATCACGATGCCGCAGCCGATGCCGGTGCCGATCTTCACGAACAGGAAGTCCTGCGCGCCCCTCGCGACCCCGGCGTGCTGCTCCCCCACGGCGAGCACGTTGACGTCGTTGTCGAGCACGACCGGGCAGCCGAGCTCGCGCGACACCGCGTCGCGGACCGGGTAGCCGTCCCAGCCCGGCATGATCGGCGGCGAGACCGAGACGCCCCGGCCGAAGTCGACCGGACCGGGGACGCCGACGCCGGCGCCCATCAGGCTGGTGACGCCGACCTCGTCGATCACCTCGCGCACCAGCTCGATGGCCGCCGCGAGGACGACCTCGGGTCCCTGGCGGATGTCGCAGGACTGGTGCCGGGTCGCGAGCACGGCCAGCCGCCCGTCGGTCACGCCGACCGACATGCCGGTCGCGCCGATCGAGATGCCGACGAAGTGGACGTCCTCGGAGAGGTCGACCAGCGTCGACCGGCGGCCGCCGCGGGACGCCGCCGGCCCGGCGTCCTGGGCGAGGCCGAGCTCGACGAGACGGGCCACCTCGGCGGCCACCGTGGTCCGGGAGACCTGGAGCCGGTCGGCGAGCTGGGCCTTCGACAGCGGCCCCGCGTCGAGGAGCTGGGCGAGGATCCGGGCCTGCATCGCGTTCTCGGCGCGGCCCGCTAGGGAATGACGCACGGGAGGGAGTCTCCCACGCAGCTCCCAGCGCGGTGGCCGACTACGGGAGCTCGGCCAGCCGGTCGGCGACGTAGTCGCCGAAGGCCCGGTGGCCCGCGGGGGTCAGGTGCAGCCGGTCGGGCAGATAGGTGAGCTCGAGGCCCGAGGTCGGCACGTACGGGACGCGGTAGCGAGCGGCCAGACCGGTCAGGAGGAGGTCGACGTGCGCGGCCCGGCGGGCGCGCGCGGGTGCGGCCGCCGGCCCGACGACCACGACGCGCTCGCCGCGCAGCGACGTCATCAGCCGCGCGAAGCCCGCGCGCACGTCGGCGTCGGGCTGGTCGTAGTCGTTGAGTCCGCCCTGGACGACGACCAGGTCGGCCGACCGACGCAGGGCGCGCGGCGCGCGGTCGGCGAAGGAGACCTGGGCGCAGTCACTGGCGTGCTCGGCGAACCCGGAGCCGGAGAAGCCGGCGACGCGCACCCGGCCGGGGAGCCTCGACGGCCACGACTCGGCGGGCCGGTCCAGGCCGAGGCCGGCGGACCAGGAGTCGCCGATGACGAGGATCCGGGTCCCCGAGCCGCTGACCGCGGCCGCCCGGTCCCGGGAGTCGCCGGCGAACCGCTCGCACCGCGTGGGACGCGAGCCGATCGCGCCGACGGCGAGCAGGACCGTCAGGGTCGAGGCGAGCACTGCCACGACGACGGCGCCGACCAGCACCGGCCGGCGTACCCATGCGCCCATGTCTTGCCCCCGAGTCACCACGAAATCGTCAGCGACAGGACGGCCTCGTGTCCGCGGAATGACGCAGAAATCGCTCGAATTGTGGCCGGGCGGGCGGCGGGAGTTTCATCAAGGGATGACGGTGGAGCCGCGCTCACCCGGGCGAACTCGCCCTGGGAAGCGCCGGTCGGCCTGCATCCCCTGATGAAACTGCGACCCGCGCAGCCTGGGCCCGGGCTAGAGGTGGACGCCTCGAGCTCGCGGGCCAGGCCGGAGGGGAGTTTCATCAAGGGATGACGGTGAAGCCGCGCTTACCCGGGCGAACTCGCCCTGGGAAGCGCCGGTCGGCCTGCATCCCTTGATGAAACTGCGACCCGCGCAGCCCGGGCTGAAGGGCGGACGCCTCGAGCTCGCCGGCCAGGTCGGGGGGGCGGGAGTTTCATCAAGGGATGACGGTGAAGCCGCGCTCACCCGGGCGAACTCGCCCTGGGAAGCGCCGGTTGGCCTGCATCCCTTGATGAAACTGCGACCCGCGCAGCCTCAACCTGGGCTAGAGCGCGTACGCCTCGAGCTCGCCGGCCAGGTCGGGGTTGGCCCGACCGACGACGATCGTGCCGTCGCCGGTGTGCTCCATCGAGGTGATCTCGCCCTGCTGGTGGAGGCGGTTGATCAGGTCGCCGCGGCCGTAGGGCAGCAGCGCCTTGAACTCCACGCCCGGTCGGGGCAGCTCGCCCTCGACGATGCGCAGCGCCTCGGCGATGCCCTCGCCGGTCTTGGCCGAGACGACGACCGAGTGCGGCTCGCGCTGGCGGAGCCGGGCGATGACCATCGGGTCGGCCTGGTCGGCCTTGTTGATCACGACCAGCTCGGGCACGTCGGTCGCGCCGATCTCGGCGAACACCTCGCGCACCGCGGCGATCTGGCCCTCGGGGTCGGGGTGCGACCCGTCGACGACGTGCAGGACCAGGTCGGAGTCGGCGACCTCCTCGAGCGTGCTGCGGAAAGCCTCGACCAGCTGGTGCGGCAGGTGGCGCACGAAGCCGACGGTGTCGCTCATCGTGTAGACGCGGCCGTCGGCGGTCGTGGTACGACGGGTCGTCGGGTCGAGCGTCGCGAACAGCGCGTCCTCGACGAGTACGCCCGCGTCGGTGAGCCGGTTGAGCAGCGAGGACTTGCCGGCGTTGGTGTAGCCGGCGATCGAGACGCTGGGGATGTGGTTGCGACGGCGCTCCTGGCGCTTGGTGTCGCGGGTCCCCTTCATCTCCTTCAGCTCGCGGCGGAGCTTGGCGATCTTGGTGTTGATCCGGCGGCGGTCGGTCTCGATCTTGGTCTCACCGGGGCCACGGCCACCGATGCCCGCACCGCCGGCGACCCGGCCACCGACCTGGCGGGAGAGGTTGCCACCCCAGCCGCGCAGCCGCTGCTTCATGTAGCTCAGCTGGGCCAGCTCGACCTGCGCCTGGCCCTCCTTGGACTTCGCGTGCTGGGCGAAGATGTCGAGGATCAGAGCGGTGCGGTCGACGACCTTGACCTTGAGCCGGTCCTCGAGGTTGCGCAGCTGGCTGGGCGCGAGCTCGCCGTCGCAGATCACGGTGTCGGCGCCGGTGGCCTTCACGATCTCGGCGAGGCCCTCGACCTTGCCGCGGCCGACGTACGTCGCCGGGTCGGGCGACTGCCGGCGCTGGTAGATCGCGTCGAGCACCTCGGAGCCGGCGGTCTCGGCGAGCAGCGCGAGCTCGGCCATGGAGTTCTCGGCGTCCTCGACCGTGCCGTCGGTCCAGACACCGACCAGCACCACCCGCTCCAGGCGGAGCTGGCGGTACTCGACCTCGGTGATGTCCTCGAGCTCGGTGCGCAGGCTCGCGACCCGGCGGAGCTGGTGGCGCTCCGCGAGGTCCATCTCGCCAGTGGTGAGGTCCTCGGGATCGGGCTCGTCGGCGTACCCGGTCTGGAAGTCGTCGTCCCAGTCCTCGGTGGCCTCGAGCTCCTCGTCGAGGTAGAAGTTCGGCTCAGCGTTCGTCATATGGGGCACAGCGTACGTTTCAGTCATCTGTTCCTCCCAACGCTTAACCTTCCCCTCGTGATTCCCGACGTCCCGCCCGGCATCCGGCTGCTCGGGCTGGCCGGCGCTCCGGGCGTCGGGAAGTCCACGCTCGCGGCCGCGCTGGGACTGCCGGTCGTCCCGATGGACGGCTTCCACTACGCCGACGTCGAGCTCGAGCGCCGCGGGCTGCTGGACCGCAAGGGAGCACCGGAGACCTTCGACGCGGAGGGGTACGCCGCGCTGCTGCGGCGGGTGCGGACCCGCGAGCCCGACGTGGTGGCGCCCATGTTCGAGCGGGACCTGGAGCAGCCGATCGCCGCCGCCATCCCGGTGCCCGCCGCCGGGACCGTGGTCACCGAGGGCAACTACCTTCTGCTCGACGAGCCGCGCTGGCACGCCGTGCGCGCCGAGATCGACGTGGTCTGGCACCTCGAGGTCGACGACGACGTGCGCGTGGAGCGGCTGGTGGCCCGGCACGTCGCGTTCGGCAAGTCGCTCGCCGCCGCCCGTGAGTGGGTGGCGCGGGTCGACGAGGCCAACGCCCGCCTGGTCGAGGCCGCCCGCTCCCGGGCCGACCTCGTCGTCGACGTCAGCGCCTGGGCTCTGCGGCGTACTCCCCCGGCGTGAGCCCGGTGACCGCGCGCCAGTCGCGGGCGAAGTGGGACTGGTCGGAGTAGCCCAGGTCGGCGGCGACCCGGGCCAGGTCGGGGCGCTCCGCGTCGGCGAGGCGCTCGGCGGCCTCGTGCAGGCGGCGGCGCTGGATCAGCCACTTCGGCGTCAGCCCGATCCGGCGCGCGGTGAGCCGTTGCAGCGTGCGCTCGGTGATCGCGAACTTCTCGCAGACCTGGCCGACCCGCTGCACGGACGGGTCGCCCTCGACGTGCTCGACGATCGCGTTGACGAGCAGGCCCTCGTCGTCGACCGGGAGCAGCGTGCGCAGCCACGACTCGACCTCCGCCACGGCCGCCTGCTGGCGGTCGGGGTCGTCGGGGTGGTCGCCGACGGCGGACCGGATCCGACCCGCCAGCGCGTCGTCGTCGAGCGGCACGGTGACGTCGGTCAGCCGGGTGATCGGGCCGCCCGCCAGCACCTGCCCGGCGGCGGGGTGCAGCATCGTGCCGAGCGCCCAGCCGCTGCCGCTGAGCTCCTGCGTGGACAGGCCGGTGGTCGGTCCGACGAGCAGCGCGTAGTCGGCGGAGACCACGACCAGGCAGACGGGGTACTGCAGCACCCGCTGCAACGACACCTGTCCGTCGGGCAGCGACCAGACGGGCATCCAGTAGCGGCGCACGACGTCGGCGAGCTCCGGGCTCGGCGCGAACCGATGGATCGGCGGCGCGTAGCCGCTCGCATCGAGGAGGTGTGCCCGCTCCGTCGGGTCGATCCGCCGGGTCATGTGTCGGATTCTTGCAAGCGCCGCCGACAGTGCCCGGCCGATGCTGGGGTCATGAGCTTCTACGACGACGCAGCCGACCGCTTCTCCGCCACCGTCTCCGCGACCGACGACTGGTCGGCGACCAGCCCCTGCGAGGGCTGGACCGCCGCCGACGTCGTCGACCACGTGGTCGACACTGAGCGCTCGTTCCTCGAGGGCCACGGGATCGAGCTGGGACCGCGACCGTCGGGATCACCCGACGCGGTGTGGGCCGAGCACCTGGCCGCCGTACGCCGTGCGGTCGACGACGACGTGCGGGCGCGGGAGTACGACGGCTTCTTCGGCCGCACCACCATGGGTGCGACGTGGGACGACTTCTACGGCTTCGACCTCGTCGTCCACGGCTGGGACCTGGGCTCGGCGGCGGGTCGGCCGACGACCTTCACCGAGGCCGACCTGGACGCGCTGGAGCAGGCGTTCGTCGGCTTCGGCGAGCACGCCTACGACGAGGGCGTCTTCAAGCAGCCGGTCGACGTCCCGGAGGACGCCGACCGGCAGACGAAGATCCTGGCCCGGATGGGCCGACGCGCTACTTAGGAGGCATCCGGATGCCGCCGTCGACGCGGATCACCTCGGCGTTCATGTAGCTGTTGGTGATGCACTCGACGACCATGCTGGCCAGCTCGTCCGGGACGCCGAGGCGCTTGGGGAAGAGCACGCTCTCACCGAGCTTGGCCTTGAACGCCTCGGATGCCTCGCCCTCGCCGTAGATCGGGGTGTCGATCAGGCCGGGGGCGATGGTGTTGAGGCGGATGCCGGAGGCGGAGAGGTCGCGGGCGACCGGCAGGGTCATGCCGACGACGCCGCCCTTGGAGGCGGAGTACGACGCCTGCCCGATCTGGCCGTCGAAGGCCGCGACGCTCGCCAGGTTGACGATCGCGCCGCGGCAGCCGTCGGCGTCGGGCTCGTTGCGGCTCATCGCGGTCGCGGCGAGGCGGGTCATGTCGAACGTGCCGATCAGGTTGATCTTGATGACGCGGGTGAACGCCTCGAGGTCGTGGGCGGAGTCGAACTCGCCGTCGCGACCGATCGTGCGCTGCGCCCACCCGATGCCGGCGGAGTTGACGACCGCGCGCAGCGGCGCGATCTCGGCGGCGGCGGTGACCGCGGCCTTGATCTGGTCGGTGTCGGTGACGTCGACCTGGGCGAAGACGCCGCCGATCTCCTGGGCGAGCGCCTCGCCCTTGTCGGCCTGCAGGTCCGCGACCACGACGACCGCTCCCTTGGCGGCGAGCTGACGGGCGGCCGCGGCACCGATGCCCGACGCGCCGCCCGTGACGATGGCACTGGCTCCGTTGATGTCCATGCGCCGGACGATAGCGGTCGTCAGAGCGAGGTGGTCCCCCGGGCGACGATGACGGCGGGGCCGGTGAGCAGGACCCGGTCGTCCTCGGTCCAGGTGACGGTGAGGGTCCCGCCGGGGACGTCCACGCGGTAGGCCGAGCCGGGGCCGAGGCCGTCGGCCACCGCCGCCGCGACCATCGCCGCGCACGCGCCCGTGCCGCAGGACCGGGTCTCCCCCGAGCCACGCTCGTGCACCCGCATCGCGACGTGCCGGTCGCCGCGGCGTACGACGAACTCGACGTTGACGCCCTCGGGGTACGTCGCCGGGTCGTGCTCCGGCGGGTCCAGCAGGTGTCCGGCGTCGTCGAGCGAGTCGACGAAGGCGACCGCGTGCGGGTTGCCCATGTCGACGTGCCGCGCGACCCAGGCGTGCCCGGGGACGGCGACCGTGGTCTCGCCGAGCACCCGCGGGGTGCCCATGTCGGCGGTGATCAGGTCACCGTCGACGGTCAGCGTCTTGAGGCCGTCGCGGGTGCCGACCGGGATCGGCGCCGACCCGTCGACCAGCCCCTCGTCGACGAGGTGGCGCGCGAAGACCCGGATGCCGTTGCCGCACATCTCCGAGACCGAGCCGTCGGAGTTGCGGTAGTCCATGAACCACCCGCCGTCCTCGCGGACGACGCGCAGCACGCCGTCGCCGCCGATGCCGGCCCGGCGGTCGCAGAGCGCGCGCACCCGCTGGGCCATCTCGTCGGGCGAGAGGTCGCCGTGGACGCTGCCGTCGTGGTCGGGCAGCAGCACGAAGTCGTTCTCGGTGCCGTGGCCCTTGAGGAAGGGGTAGTCAGGCATACATGCCCTTCTCGTAGTTCTCGGGCTTGTAGTACTCGTCGAGCTGCTCGAGCGTCATGCCGCTCGGCTCGACGTCGTGGGCGATGACCGCGCGCCGCGGCACCACGCCGGTGGGGTCCCAGGTCTCCGGCTTCCACAGCCCCGATCGCAGGAACGCCTTGGCGCAGTGGAAGAAGATCTCCTCGATCTCGACGACGACAGCGAGGACCGGCCGGTGACCCTTGACGACCATCTCGTCGAAGAACGGCGCGTCGCTGACCAGCCGCGCCCGACCGTTGATGCGCAGCGTGTCGCCGCGGCCGGGGATGAGGAAGTTCAGGCCGACGTGCGGGTTGTCGAGGATGTTGCGGTAGCCGTCCGCGCGCCTGTTGCCGGGGCGCTCGGCGAGCGCGATCGTCGTGTCGTCGATGACGTGCACGAGCCGGCCCGCCGGGTCGCCCTTGGGCGAGGCGTCGCAGCGACCGTCGGACGACGAGGTCGCGAGCACGCAGAACGGTGACGCGGCGAGCCAGTCGCGGTCGACGTCGAGGAGCGCGGTGCGGCCCTTGTCGCGGGCGCGCTGGCCAGGCTCACCGAGCAGGCCGACCAGCGCGTCGACGGAGGTGATCTCGGTCCAGGTGGGGGCGGTCGTCACCCCTCAACGGTACCGGCGCCGTCATCTCCGTTTCCGGCTGACGACACCTGCCGAGCCACCGCCGCGGCGATCCGGCTCGGCCGCGGCCGTCAGCCGCCCGCCCCGACCGATCTCGATGCCGGTCGCGGCGCCGATCTCGTGGGTGCCGGTGAAGATGTCCTCGTAGGTGACCACGTCGTGGCCGAGCGCCTCGAGCGCGGGCCCGTACGCCGCCGCGAACGCGGGCTCGGCCTGGTCGGTCGCCCCGTTGCGCTGGGTGACCCGCGGAGCCGCGATCGCCTGCGGCAGCGTCATGCCGAGGTCGATCCGGTTGACGAGCGTCTGGAGCACGGTGGTGATGATCGTCGAGCCGCCGGGAGAGCCGAGCGCCAGCACCGGCTTGCGGTGGCGGAGCACGATCGTCGGCGACATCGACGAGCGCGGCCGCTTGAGCGGCTGGATGCGGTTGGGGTCGGCCGGGTCGTACTCCGCCGAGAAGTCGGTGAGCTCGTTGTTGAGCAGGAAGCCGCGGCCGGGCACCACGATCCCCGAGCCGCCGGTCTGCTCGATCGTCAGCGTGTAGGAGACCACGTCGCCCCAGCGGTCGACGACGGTCAGGTGCGTCGTCTCGGTGTTCTCCGTGTCTGCGGCCGCCGGTCCGCGGCCGGCCGGGCTCCCGCACACCCCGTCGTACGACGTGACGTCGCCGCCGGCGACGGGCTTGGGCAGCGTCGAGGTGGGGCTGATCGCGCAGTTGCGCTCCGCGGCGTACTCGTCGGAGAGCAGCTGCTGGCGCGGCACCAGCACCTTGGCGGGGTCGCCGACGTACTTGCCGCGGTCGGCGAAGGCCAGCGCGCTGGCCTCGAGGTAGAGGTGCAGCGCCTGCGCGCGCGGCAGCGTGCCGAGCGGGTGGCGCTCGAGGATGTTGAGGGCCTCGCCGACGGTGGTGCCGCCCGATGACGACGGCGCCATGCCGTAGACGTGGAGTCCGCGGTAGCCGACGTGGGTCGGCTTCTGGTCGAGGGCCCGGTAGCGGCGCAGGTCGCGGACGACCAGGTGCCCCTTCGGCACCGGCAGCGCGGTGCGCGCGGTGGTCGGCGGCTTCCGCACCGCCCGCACGATCTCCCGGGCGATCGCGCCGCGGTAGAACGGCGCGGTGCCGCGGTCGGCGATGAGGTCGTAGGTGGCGGCGAGGTCGGGGTTGCGGAAGGTCGAGCCCACGCGCGGCAGGTGGCCGTAGAGCGGGCGCGTGGAGGTGAAGGCCCGGAACCGCTCCAGGTTCTGCTGCACCTGGCTGCGGAAGGTGTTGTCGACGACGAAGCCGTCGGCGGCGAGCCGGGCGGCCGGCCGCAGCACGTCGCCCAGGTCGCGGGTGCCCCACCGGTCGAGGGCGCGCTGCCAGGTCGCGAGCGTGCCGGGCACGCCGACGGAGACGCCGCTGGTCACCAGCTCCGGCGAGAAGTTGTAGGGCTTGCCGGTCTCCGGGTCGATGAACGCGTTGCGCGGCATCGCCTTAGGAGCGGTCTCCCGGCCGTCGATGGTGCGCACCTTGCCGGTCTTCGCCGAGTAGTGCACGAAGTAGCCGCCGCCACCGATGCCGGCGCTGAAGGGCTCGGTGACCCCCAGCGCGGCCGCGGTCGCGACCGCGGCGTCGGTGGCGTTGCCGCCGGCGCGGAGGACCCGCAGCCCGACGGCCGTGGCGTATGGATCGACGGACGACACGGCGCCGCCGTACCCGCGCGCCGTCGGGCGCTTGACCGGGTCGGCCTGGGCCGGCGCGACGACCAGCAGGGCGGGGACGAGCAGGGCAGGTACGACGATCCCGAGACGGCGCATACGGCGCCGGTATCCGCTCAGAGCGGACCCGAAACGGCGTAGCGCGCACAGAGGAAGGCGCCGTTGCGGTCGAGCTCCTTCAGCTCGAGGTTCCACCGCCGCGGGAAGAGCGGTCGACCCGCGCCGAGCGTCACCGGCGCGATCGAGAGGACGATCTCGTCCAGCAGTCCGTGCTCGGCGAACTGGGCGGCCAGGTCCCCGCCGCCGACCATCCAGACGTTCCTGCCGCCGGCCGCGGCGACCGCCTCGGCGTGCACCTCCGGCACCGGCGCCTGCGTGAAGGTCAGGCCCTCGCCGATCGCCTCGAAGTCGCGGTGCGTGAAGACCCAGCACGGGATCTCGTAGGTCCACCTCTCGCCGGTCCTGGCGAGGTGGTCGACCAGCCACTGGTACGTCGTCGCGCCCATGACCATCGCCCCGACGTCCTTGATGAAGTCCTCGTAGTTCATCGGGCCGCCCTCGTCCTGCGGCTGCACGAACAGCCACTCGAGGGAGTCCTGCTCGTCGGCGAGGAACCCGTCCAGGGTGGTCGCGGTGTAGAAGATCGTCGTCACGCGGTCGCCTCCGTGCGTCGTCGCAGCCAGTTGATCGGGTCGCCCTCGTCGGCGTCGACCCCGAGCTCGCGCAGCATCGCCCGGACGCCCAGCCGGCGGTGCGCGTCGTAGGTCAGCACGTGCGCGACGATGCTGCCGAGCACGAAGCTCTCCGGGGGCTCGCAGAGCGCGTCGACGATCCGGTCGTCCCAGGCGGCACGCCGCTCCATGTCGCGCAGCATCTCCAGCCAGCGCGGCGCGACGTCGTCGTGGCGGCGCCGCAGGGCGCCGACGTGGTCGGGCCGGTCGGCGGGGAAGTCCTCGCCGAGGATCGCGGCCAACCAGACCTCCTTGGTGAAGACCAGGCTGGTGAGCACCGCCGCGACCGACGCCTCCTCGCCCTCCCAGCTGTGCACCCGGGCGCCCGGCGACAGCTCGCGGCGGTAGTCGCCGTCCGTCAGCTGCTTGGCCAGGTCGATGAGGTCGCGGGTGTCGTCGAGGTCGTGGTGGACCAGCAGGTCCAGCGGCTGGGTCATCGTGTGCTCCCCGGTGTGCACCCACAGCGACATGGGTGGGTGGAAGTGGATCCCGTTGGGCGCGGGCAGCCAGTGGTCGCCGTCCGCCCGCTCGCTCGGCGGGTGGCCGTAGGCGCGCGCGAACGCACGCCCGAACCCCTCCGCCGACTCGTAGCCGGCGGCGAACGCCGCGTCGGTCACGGTCGCGCCGCGGCTCAGCTGCCAGGCGGCGCGCTCGAGCATCACGCGGCGGCGCATCGCGACGGGTGGCTCGCCCGCGCCCGCCGAGAGCTGGCGGGTGAAGTGGTACGGCGAGGAGTGCGCGCCGCTCGCCATCTCGTCGAGGCTGCGGTGCTGCTCGTCCAGCACCGCGTCGAGCAGCTCGCGGAGCCGGTCCTTCCCCGTCATGGGTCCAGTCTGACCTCGACGCGGCCCCTCCCGCCCGACCGATCTTGCTCAGGTCGTCGGGATCGCCGCGACCGCCTTGTCGACCAGGTCCGCGTCGTCGAAGCGGATCCAGGTCACCCGCGGGTCCTTGCGGAACCACGAGTCCTGGCGGCGGGCGAAGCGACGGGTGGCGACCACGGTGCGCTCGCGGGCCTCCTCGAGCGACAGCTCGCCGCGCAGGTGGGCCGCGACCTCGCGGTAGCCGATCGCGGTGGACGCCGTGCGGCCCTCGGCCAGCCCCTCGGCCAGCAGCCGCTCGACCTCGGCGACCAGCCCCTGGGCGAACATCAGGTCGACCCGCTGCACGATCCGCGCGTCGAGGGTCGGCCGGTCGATGTCGACGCCGATCTGCGCGCTGTGCGGGTCGGCGTACTCCAGCGTCGGCAGCGACGCCGTGAAGGGCCGCCCGGTGATCTCGACGACCTCGAGGGCCCGCACGATCCGCCGGCCGTTCTCGACCAGGATCCGCTCGGCCGCCTCCGGATCGACCGTCCGCAGCCGCTCGTGCAGCACCGCGGGGCCGACCTCGTCGAGCTCCGCCTCGAGCCGGCGTCGCACGGCGTCGTCGGTGCCGGGGAACTCGAAGCGGTCCAGGATCGCCCGCGTGTAGAGCGCCGACCCGCCCACGAGCACCGGCGTGCGGCCGCCCGCACGCAGGTCCGTGATGACGGCCCGCGCCCACCCCTGGAACTCCGCGACCGTCGCCGGGTCGCGCACCGACAGCGTGTCGAGCAGGTGGTGCGGGATGCCGCGCCGCTCCGCCTCGGGGAGCTTCGCGGTGCCGACGTCCATGCCGCGGTAGACCTGCATCGCGTCGGTGTTGACGACCTCGCCGCCCAGCCGCTCGGCGAGGTCGAGCGAGAGGCCCGTCTTGCCCGAGGCGGTGGCCCCGACGACCGCGACGATGGGGGTCGAGGGGGTTGGTGGCACGTCGTTAGTGTGGCAAACATGAGCGAGACGCAGCGGCCCCCGGGTGAGCACGACAGCGAGCTCCCGAGCGAGCGCGATGCCGTCGGCGGAGGCGCCGAGCAGGAGGAGAATGCGGAGACGTCGCTCGACGAACCGTCGGACGGCACGGGAGGTGAGTGAGATGAGCGAGTTCGACTTCCACGAGGACCCGCTGCCCGAGGAGGAGGAGCTGCCGGTCTCCGAGGACACCGGCACGGTCTACGGCACCGCCGGCGAGGCCGAGCAGACGCCGCACGACCTCGAGGACCTCGAGGACGAGGGGTGACGTCGACCGAGGGCTACACGGAGAGGTACGCCGCGGCGCACGGCCGCTTCGTGGTCGTGCCGGCCTCCTACGTCTTCCTGCTGCGCGAGGGCGCCACGGGGGACGAGGTGCTGCTCCAGCTGCGTCAGAACACCGGCTACATGGACGACCACTGGGCGGCGGCCGCTGCCGGGCACGTCGAGCGCGGCGAGACGGCGTGCGACGCGGCGCGCCGCGAGGCGCTCGAGGAGCTCGGCGTCACCGACGTCGACCTGACCTTCGTCACCTCGATGCAGCGGACCCGCCACGACCAGGCGATCGACGAGCGGATCGACTTCTTCTTCACCGCCCGTGCCTGGTCCGGCGAGCCGCGGATCGTCGAGACCGAGAAGGCCGTCGAGCTGCGCTGGTGCCCGCTCGACGCGCTGCCGGACCCGGTGGTGCCGCACGAGCGGGCCGTGTTGGAGTCGCTCCGGGCGGGTACGACGCAGGCGTACTGCACGTTCGGCTTCTGACCCCGGAAGGGGGACCATGACGGACCTCGGACCCAAGCCCGAGCCGGAGATCGAGCCCGGCGAGCCCAACCCCGGCGGGGTGGACGCCGTGCCGGAGGACACCAACGGCACCACGCCCGACCCGCCGGTGAGCGACAACCCCTCGATCGCCGAGAAGGTGCCGGACGCCCTCAGGCAGGAGGTCGAGGAGCCCGAGGACACCTCCACCGAGGCGACCGAGTCCCCCGACGGTGCCGACGAGGATCCCGAGAAGGAGTCACCGGCATGAGCGACCTCAACCCCGCACGGAACCCGGACGAGGAGCTGCGCGCCTCCAACTCCAACCAGCACGGCGACGACGGCGTCCGCGACTCCTCGGAGCGCGAGCGCGACCCCGACGAGGACACCCCGCCCGAGCAGTCGCCCGGCAACCCGGAGCAGAACCCCGTCGGCATCCCGCCGAAGGCGGGCTACTCCAGCAAGGACCCGCGGTCGGACTAGCGCAGGCGGGTGACCTCGAGCGGCGTCTCGACGGCGGTGCCGTCCGGCCCGCGCTCGACGAAGTAGGCGCCGGCGCCGTCGAGCTCGGCGTACGCCCCGACCATCTCGGTCCCGCGGTAGAGCAGGCCGGCCCCGTCGTCCGTGGCGTAGCCGTGCGGAAGCGTGCCGTCGGCGACGAGCGACTGGTAGAGCGGACGCCGCTGCGGCTCGCTGTCGTAGTGGACGCCGTTGGACCACGGCAGCAGGCCGAGCCCGTTGGTGATCGGGCGCAGCTGCGGGCCGAAGGAGTCGGTGGTGCCGCCGACGTGCCAGCAGAGGGAGCCCGCGGAGACGCCGGTCAGGACGACGCCGGCCTCCCAGGCGGTCCGCATGGCCTCGTCGACGCCGTGCAGCCGCCACATCGCGAGCAGGCCGGCGACACTGCCGCCCCAGACCCAGACCACGTCCTGCTCCAGCAGGTGCGCGGTGATGTCCTCGACGTTGGGCATCGTGAAGAGCTGCAGGTGGGAGGCCTGGAAGCCGCGGTCCTGCGCCGCGGCGTAGAAGTCGCGGTAGAGGCCGGCGTCGTCCCCGCAGGCGGTGCCGAGGAACGTCACGCGGGGGGCGCGTCCGGTGACCCCGGACAGCTCGACGGCGTGGTCGGTCAGGGGCGCGACGCCCCAACGCAGCCGGTCGTGCCGGCCAGCGCCGCCTGAGGTGGCGAGGATGGTGGGGGCGTCAGCTGGCACGGGTGCTCCTGGTCCGAGAAGGGCTGCCTCAGCGGCAGACCGGTGCGTCCGGCAGCGGCGAGGGTACGCCCACGCTCGGCATGCCGAGCACCACCCCCGCCGGTGTCGGCGTGGCGTGGCGCGCCTCCCACGCGTCGCCGGAGCGGGTGCGGCGTACGTCGATCACGTCGCCGTCCGCGACGAGGTGGTGCGGTGCGGCGTACGTGATCTCGACGGTCACCATGTCGCCGGGGCGCACCTCGACGCCGGCGGGCGGGGTGAAGTGCACCAGCCGGTTGTCGGGGCCGCGGCCGGAGAGCCGGTGCGTGGCGGTGTCCTTGCGGCCCTGCCCCTCGGCGACCATCAGCTCGACCCGGCGGCCGACGAGCCGCTTGTTCTCCTCCCACGCGACCTCGCTGACCAGCGCGGCCAGCCGCTCGTAGCGGTCCTTGACCACCTCGGGCGAGATCTGGTCGGGCAGCGTGGCCGCGGGGGTGCCGGGACGCTTGGAGTACTGGAACGTGAACGCGCTGGAGAAGCGCGCCGCGCGCACGACGTCCAGGGTCGCCTGGAAGTCCTCCTCGGTCTCGCCGGGGAAGCCGACGATGATGTCGGTGGTGATCGCGGCGTCGGGCATCGCGGCGCGGACCCGCTCGATGATGCCGAGGAACCTCGCCTGCCGGTAGGAGCGGCGCATGTCCTTGAGGACCTTGTCGGAGCCGGACTGCAGGGGCATGTGCAGCTGCGGCATCACGTTCGGCGTCTCGGCCATCGCCTCGATGACGTCGTCGGTGAACTCCGCCGGGTGGGGCGAGGTGAAGCGGACCCGCTCCAGCCCCTCGATCTCGCCGCAGGCGCGCAGCAGCTTGGAGAACGCCTGCCGGTCGCCGAACTCGACGCCGTAGGCGTTCACGTTCTGGCCCAGCAGGGTGACCTCGGAGACGCCCTCGGCGACCAGCGCCTCGATCTCGGCCAGGATCTCCCCCGGGCGGCGGTCCTTCTCCTTGCCGCGCAGGCTCGGGACGATGCAGAACGTGCAGGTGTTGTTGCAGCCGACCGACACCGACACCCAGGCGGCGTACGCCGACTCGCGGCGGGTCGGCAGCGTCGACGGGAAGACCTCGAGCGACTCCAGGATCTCGACCTGCGCCTCCTCCTGCACGCGCGCCCGCTCCAGCAGCACCGGCAGCGAGCCGATGTTGTGGGTGCCGAACACCACGTCGACCCACGGCGCCTTGGCGGTGATCGTGCTGCGGTCCTTCTGCGCCAGGCAGCCGCCGACGGCGATCTGCATGCCCGGCGTCGCGGCCTTGATCGGCGCCAGGTGGCCGAGGTTGCCGTAGAGCTTGTTGTCGGCGTTCTCGCGCACCGCGCACGTGTTGAACACGACGACGTCGGCCTGCGCACCCTCGGGCGCCGCGAGATAGCCCGCGTCCTCCAGCAGCCCGGACAGCCGCTCGGAGTCGTGGACGTTCATCTGGCACCCGTAGGTGCGGACCTCGTACGTGCGCGCGCTCATGACAGTCGTCAAGGGTACGGCGGACTGCGCCGCCGCCCGAAACTCCGGCGTCGGGCGCCGACACCCCAGGAAGGCGGTAGCCCGAACGGGCCATGCTGACTAGTGTCCTCGGCATGACAGCGTCGTCGACCTCCGCACCGCGCACGGGCGAGGGGGCCGCGGTCGACCTCGCGGGCGTGAACAAGTGGTTCGGCGACCTGCACGTGCTGAAGGACATCGACCTCAGCGTCGAGCGCGGCGAGGTGGTCGTGGTCATCGGGCCGTCGGGGTCGGGCAAGTCGACGCTGTGCCGCGCCATCAACCGGCTCGAGACCATCGACGGCGGCTCGATCACCCTCGCCGGGGAGCCGCTCCCCGAGGAGGGGAAGGCGCTCGCGAGGATGCGCTCGGACGTCGGCATGGTCTTCCAGAGCTTCAACCTCTTCGCCCACAAGACCGTGCTCGAGAACGTCACCCTCGGCCCGATCAAGGTCCGCGGCGCCAAGCGCGCGGAGGCCGAGGAGAAGGCGCGCCGGCTGCTCGACCGGGTCGGCGTCGGCCACCAGGCGGAGAAGTACCCCGCCCAGCTCTCGGGTGGTCAGCAGCAGCGCGTCGCGATCGCGCGGGCGCTGGCGATGGACCCCCAGCTGATGCTCTTCGACGAGCCCACGTCCGCGCTCGACCCCGAGATGATCAAGGAGGTGCTCGACGTCATGGTCGACCTCGCACGAGGCGGCATGACGATGATCGTGGTGACCCACGAGATGGGCTTCGCCCGCACCGCCGCCGACCGGGTCGTCTTCATGTCCGACGGCGCGATCGTCGAGGAGAACACGCCCGACGAGTTCTTCACCAACCCGCGCTCCGAACGCGCACGGGACTTCCTCGCCAAGATCCTCAAGCACTGACCTTCCGGAACCGACCCCAGCCCTTCGCCCTAACTCGGAAAGAGGAGAAGAGATGCGACTCATCAAGAAGACGACCCGGAGGGCAGGGGTGGCTGCGGTCGCCCTCGCCCTGGCCGGCGCCCTCGCCGCCTGCGGCGACGCAGGCAACGACGACGACGAGAGCGGCACCGAGGTCGAGGTCGAGGAGAACGCCGCCGACGAGTTCGACGACGGCACCCGGATGAAGGAGCTGGCCGACAGCGGCGGCATCACGATCGGCGTGAAGTACGACCAGCCCGGCATCGGCTTCAAGGGCGCCACCGACGACATGCCGGTGGGGTTCGACCCGGAGATCGGCAAGATCCTCGCCGCCGACCTCGGCATCGCGCCCGAGGACATCACCTGGAAGGAGACGATCTCCGACAACCGCGAGCCGTTCCTCACCTCGGGCGAGGTCGACCTCGTGGTCGCGTCGTACTCCATCACCGACGAGCGTCGCGAGGTCGTCGGCCAGGCCGGCCCCTACTACGTCACGGGCCAGCAGCTGCTGGTCGGTGCCGACAGCGACATCGACAGCCTCGACGACGTCAAGGGCACCGAGGTCTGCTCGGTGACCGGCTCGACGTCGCTGGAGAACATCGAGGCCGAGGGCGCCAAGCCCCGCGGGTTCGACACCTACTCCGAGTGCGTCGACCAGGTGCTCAACGGCACGGTCGACGCGATGACCACGGACGGGGCGATCCTGCTCGGCTACGCCGCCCAGAACCCCGACCAGCTCAAGGTCGTGGTCGAGCCGTTCTCGGAGGAGCGCTACGGCGTCGGCTACTCGCTCGACCACCCCGAGATGTGCGAGTGGATCTCGGACACCCTCGAGGGGGCGTTCGAGGACGGCTCGTGGGAGGACGGGTTCGCGGCCACGCTCGGCAAGTCCGGCGTCGAGACCCCCGAGCCGCCGGCCCTGGACGAGTGCCCCGCCGCCTGACGGCGGGCTGACCGCAGGCCGGCGGGACCGACGGAGAGGACCGAGAGTTGGACGACCTGCTCGACCAGCGCGACCTGGTGCTCCAGGCGTTCTGGCTGACCATCCAGCTCGCGGTTCTCTCCGGCGTCTGCTCGCTCGCGTTCGGCACCGTCCTCGCCGCGATGCGGGTCGGGCCGATCTCCGTGCTGCGTGGCGCGGCGACGACGTACGTGACGCTGGTGCGCAACACGCCGCTGCTGCTGATGTTCGTGTTCGTCTTCGTCGCCGCCCCCAACATCGGCTGGTTCGTCGGCACGCCGTTCCTCCTCAAGGGCGTGATCGCGGTCAGCGTCTACACCTCGGCCTTCATCTGCGAGGCGGTCCGCTCGGGCGTGAACGCCGTCCCGCTCGGTCAGGCCGAGGCAGCCCGAGCCATCGGCCTGACCTTCGGCCAGACGATGACCAGCATCGTGCTCCCCCAGGCCTTCCGGGCGGTCGTGCCACCCGTGGCCAGCGTGCTGATCGCGATGACCAAGAACACCTCGATCGCCGCGGTCTTCGGCCTGATGGAGCTGACCGGCCGGATGCGCTACTTCACCAACAACAGCGCGGACGACACGGCGATCTTCCTCACCTTCGCGGTCCTCTACATCGTCCTGGTCGAGCTGATCTCGGCCGGCGCGATCGGCCTCGAGCGGCGCTGGCGGGCGGCGAGGTGAGCGCCCGATGAGCACCGTCCTCTTCGACACCCCCGGGCCGCGCACCCGCGCCCGGCACCGGCTGTACACGATCCTCACGGGCGTGGGGCTGGTGGCGCTGCTCGCCTGGTTCGTCTGGTACCTCTACGAGCACGGCGAGTTCGCCTACGAGCTCTGGGAGCCCTTCGTCACCCCGGAGTACGTCGAGGCGCTGTGGCAGGGCCTGCTCGACACGCTCGCGATGGCGGTGCTCGCGATCCTCTTCGCCGTCGTCGCCGGCTTCCTGCTCGGCGTCGGCAAGCTCTCCGAGCACCGGCTGCTGCGCTGGCCGTCGTGGCTGGTCGTGGAGTTCTTCCGCGCCGTGCCGCTGCTGCTGCTCATCATCTTCCTGCGGTTCGGCCCGCTGTCCCTGAGCCCCTACTGGTCGGTCGTGGTCGGCCTGATGCTCTACAACGGCGCCGTGCTCGCGGAGATCACCCGCGCCGGGGTGCTCGCGGTGCCCCGGGGCCAGGTCGAGGCGGCGTACGCCCTCGGCATGCGCAAGACCCAGGTGATGCTGGCCATCCAGCTGCCGCAGGCGGTGAAGGTCATGATCCCGGCGATCATCAGCCAGTGCATCGTGGCGCTCAAGGACACCAGCCTCGGCTTCTACGTGCTCGCGCCGGGACTGACCACCGTCGGCCGCTCGATCTGGATCGAGTTCGGCAACCAGCTCCAGACCGCCCTGGTGCTGTCGGCGATCTACATCGTGTGCAACCTGATCCTCACCGCCGTCGCCATGTGGGCGCAGCGACGGCTGGTCGGCGAGCGCAAGCCGATCGTGCACCCCGTCGACCCCGGCATGGGCCAGGGTGGCCCGGCCCCCGGGTCGTCGTGACGCCTCGCCGGTGATGGTCCATGCTGTGCGCACCATGTCTGACGCACACCTCGACCGGCGCGCCCTGTTCCTCGCGGGCGCCGGCGTCGCCACCACCGCAGCCGCCCTGACCTTCGAGCCCGCCGCGGCCGGGACCACGAAGCGGACCAAGACCTTCCGGGGCGAGTTCGCCGACTCCGACGGGCCCGACTGGGTCTACCTGCCGGTGCGGGTGCCGGAGGGCGTGCGGGCGATCGAGGTGTCCTACGACTTCGAGCCGCTCGACCTCGGGCCGACGACGTTCAACGTCATCGACATCGGCATCTTCGACCCGTCGGGGCGCGGGCTCGGCGACGCGGCCGGCTTCCGCGGCTGGTCCGGCGGCTCGCGCCGCTCCTTCCGGATCAGCGACGGCTCGGCGACGCCGGGCTACCTGCCGGGGCCGATCTCCCCCGGTCGCTGGCACGTCGTGCTCGGGCCCTACCAGATCATGGCGCCGGGCACGCCGTACCGGGTCCGCGTGACGCTGCACTTCGGCCGGCGCGGCCGGCGTGCCGTCCCCGCCCCGCCGCCGCGCTCGGTCAAGGGCACCGGCCGCGGGTGGTACCGCGGCGACCTGCACGTGCACACCGTGCACTCCGACGGCTCGCAGACCCCGAAGCAGGTCGTCGCGTGGGCGCGGGCCGCGGGACTGGACTTCATCGGCAGCTCGGAGCACAACACCACCTCCGCCCACGCCGTGTGGGGAGCCGTGGCACCCAAGGACTTCCTGGTGATCCCCGGCGAGGAGGTGACCACACGGGCCGGGCACTGGCTGGCCGCCGGCCTGCCGGCCGGCACCTGGATCGACTGGCGCTACCGGCCGGCCGACCGTGAGCTCGACCGCTTCACCGACCGGGTCCGGTCCGTCGGCGGCCTCGCGATCGCCGCGCACCCCTACCAGATCGGCACCGGCAACGGCTGGCAGTTCGGCGACTCGTTCGCCGAGATGGACGCCATCGAGGTCTGGAACGGCCCCTGGAGCGGACTCAACGCCACCGCCAACGAGAAGGCCGTGGCCCGCTGGCACGCGCTGCTCACCGCCGGGATCTTCAAGCCCGCCGTCGGCAACTCCGACACCCACCGGCGCGAGCAGCGGATCGGCACCGCCCAGACCGTGGTCCGGGCGTCGTCGCTGTCCGCGGCGGCGATCGTCGCGGGCTACCGCGCCGGGCACTCCTGGGTCGCCGGCTCCTCCGCGGTGGACCTGACGTTCACGGCGACCCGCGCGGGCGCGAGCGCCGAGTGCGGCGACCACCTGGGCGGCACCGGCGCCGCGTCGGTGCGACTCCAGGTGACCGGCGTGCCGGTCGGCTCGGTCGCGACGCTGCTCGGGCCGGGCGCCGTGACCCACGGGACGGCGACCGCCGATGCGTCCGGGTCCCTGACCCTCGAGGCGAGCGCCGACGGCGCGTTCGTGCGCGCCGAGGTGCGCGACGCCGGCGGCGCCATGGTGGCGCTGACGAACCCGGTCTTCCTCAGCTGAGCCCGGCGTCCCGGGCGGCGACCACCGCCTGGGCGCGGTCCCGCAGGTCGAGCTTGGCGAAGATGTGCCGCACGTGGGTCTTCACCGTCGCCATGCTGATCACCAGCGTGTCGGCGATCTCCGCGTTGGAGCGCCCGGCACCGATCAGGGCCAGCACCTCGCGCTCCCGCTCGCTGAGGTCGCCGAGGCCCGGCAGCACCGCGGCGTTCGCGGGCGGCCGGTCGGCGAAGTTGGCCATCATCCGGGCGAGCACGGCGGGCGCCACCACCGGCTCGCCCGCAGCGGCACGGCGTACGGCGGCGACGAGGTCGTCCGCGGTGACGTCCTTGAGCAGGTAGCCGACCGCCCCTGCCCGCAGCACCCCGACGACGTGCTCGTCGACGTCGAAGGTCGTCAGCGCGAGCACCCGCGCCCGGGCGCCACTCCCGGTGATGAGGCGGGTCGCCTCGACCCCGTCCATCCCGGGCATGCGCAGGTCCATCAGCACCACGTCGGGGTCGAGGTCGGCGACCGCGACCACCGCCTGGGCCCCGTCGCGGGCCTCGCCGACCACGTCGATGCCGGCCAGGTCGAGGATGAGTCGCAGGCCCTGGCGCACCAGGTCCTGGTCGTCGACGAGGAGCACCCGGGTCACAGCGGCATCGCCACCCGCACGCTGAAGGCCCCGTCGCGTACGGCGGCCTCGAAGTCGCCCCCGAGCAGCTCGGCCCGGTTGCGCATCCCGGTCAGCCCGCGGCCGCTCGCGGGCACGGCGACGGCCGAGGTGGGGTTGGTGGCGACGACCCTCACCTCGTGCGGCTGCCACGCGACCTCGATCGCCACCGGCGCGCCCGGGGCGTGCCGGCCGGCGTTCGTCAGGCACTCGCGGACGATCCGGTTCACCGCCAGTCGGGCCGGCTCGTGCTGGTCGGAGGGCGCGCCGCTGATCGTCAGCGTGTTCGGGATGCCCGCCGACTCCGCGCGCCGGCCGAGCTCGGTGACGTCCTCGGTGGCACCGCGCACGCCGTCCTCGGCGGCGAGCACGTCGAGCACCCCGCGCATCTCGGCGAGGGTGCGGTGCGCGGTCACCCGGATCGCCTCGACCGGCTCGGCCGCCCGCTCCGGCGCCATCCGGAGCGCGGCCGCGGCGGCCTCGGCCTGGACGGCGATCAGCGTGACCTCGTGGCCGACGACGTCGTGCAGCTCCTGGGCGATCCGGGCCCGCTCGGCCCCGACCGCAGCCTCCTCGGCCCGCAGCCGCTCCTCCCGCAGCCGGGCCGCGAGCCGGGCCAGCTCGGCGTTCTGCCGGGCGAGGTGGGCGACGAGCTGGCCGGCCAGCACCGGCGCGACCACCGCGATCCCGCCGCCGATCGCGGCCACCAGGGCCTCGGGGCCGAGCAGCGTCCCGACGACGTTCGCGACCACGGCCCACGCGGAGGTGACGGCGACGGCCGACCGTGGGCGACCACGGCTGCCGAGCGCGAAGAACTGCAGGACCACCGTGATGAACCCGAGCACCGGATAGCCGTCGGTCGGGATCAGCCAGAACGCGGTGGACACCAGCGAGGACCCGATGGGCTGGGTGCGGCGCCACGCCAGCGGCAGCGTCGTGCCCAGCACGAAGACCTGGCCGAGAACGCCGTCCGCGATCGGCCAGAGGGTGACCTGCACGAGCCCGGCGAGCGCGATGACCGCGGCGAGCGCGGCGTCGGTCCGGTTCGGCATCACGCACCGCAGCGTAGGGCTCGGGCCGCCCGCCTGGCCTCAGCCCACGGGCTGATCCCGAGAGCCGCCCTGCGGTCGATGTGACACCCCGGGCGCGATTCCTACGGTCCTGCCATGACTCTCATCGACACCCACTCGACCACGTCGGGCACCCGTACGACGGGCCCCGACCTCGTCCGCGCCAGCACCTGGTGCGGCCTCGCGTTCACGATCTGCCAGCTCGCCGTCATGGTGTGCATGGCGATCTTCGTGCTGCCCAAGGGCGGCACTCCCGGCGAGGACCCAGCGGTCTGGGGACAGAACGTCCTCGACCACATCGAGGCCTACCGGGTCGGCAACTACGTCTTCATGGTCTCCGGCGTCCTGCTGCTCGGCTTCCTCGGCGCGGTCGGCTTCCGGCTGCGCCGCGCCGACGGCACCGGCACGCTCGCGACGGTCGCCGTCGCCGCGGGCACGCTGCTGGCCTTCGTCTGGCCGTACGCCGCCGTGCTGCACGACGTGGCGCTCGACTCCGCCGAGAAGGGCGTGGACCTCCGACTGCTGGCCGGCTGGGACGCGGTCGCGCCGTACTCGCTCGCCTTCTCGGCGCTGCCGCGGATCTTCTTCGTGCTCGCGATCGCCTACGCGCTGCGGATCACCGGCGGCTCCCGCTGGATGCAGCGGATCGCGGTCGTGATCGCCGTGCTGAGCGGGATCGGCACCGCCACCTCGGTGACCGCCGTCGCCTTCCCGGCGCTCGCGCTCGGGTCGCTCGGCTACGAGCTGTGGATCGGCGCGCTCGCGATCATCTGGCTGAGGGACCGGTCATTCAGCGCCGCGGGGTGACCCACAGCCGGATCACGCCCTCGATCACCCGCGTCCCGTCCGCGAGCTCGCCGCGGACGCGGACCGGGAGGTCGGGGTCCGACCCGGTCCACTGCTCGGGGTCGGTCTCCGCGATGCAGGTGACGTCACCGGTCGCTTTGGCGGTGTAGGAGACCTCCATCCCCTTGGGGATCCAGCGCCTGTCGGCCGGGATCGTCACCTCCGCGAGCGCACCCATGGCCGCCTCGAGACCGTTGCACAGCGCGATCGCGTGCACGGTCCCGAGGTGGTTGTGGACCCGGCGCCGCTTGGGCACCAGCAGCTCGACGCGGTTGGGCTCGATCACGGTGAAGCGGGGACGGATGGACGCGAAGTACGGCGCCTTCTGGGCGAACAGCACCGAGAACACCCGGCTGCCGAGGGGCAGGCGGCTCGTCGTGTTCCACATCGTCTGGACCTGGCTCATGCGGGCATATTACCGACAGGTAACTTCAGTGCGCACCTGACACGTGTCCAACCGCGTTGCTAGCGTCGCCCGGGTGAACGAGAACGCGTTCCACTTTCCCGAGCTCGGCTGCTACGGGCTCGCCGGTCACGCCCCGAGCCCGCGCGACCTGGTCGACGAGGTGCGGCTCGCCGAGCGGCTCGGCATCGGGTCGGTCTTCCTCTCCGAGCGGTTCAACGTCAAGGACGCGGCCGTGCTGGCCGGCGCCGCGGGCGCGGCGAGCGAGCGCATCGGGATCGCCACCGCGGCCACCAACCACAACACCCGCCACCCGCTCGTGACCGCGACGTTCGCGACCACCATGCACCGGCTGACGGGTGGCCGCTACGCGCTCGGGCTCGGGCGCGGCTTCGACCTGCTCTTCGACGTGATGGGCGTGCCGCGGGTGACCGGCGCCCAGATGGAGGACGCGATCGGGATCTACCGGTCGCTGTGGCACGGCGAGGCCGTCGTGGGCCACGAGGGACCGGCCGGGAGCTACCCCTACCTCTCGCAGGACGCCTCCTTCGACGAGGACATCCCGGTGCTGATGATGGCGATCGGCCGGCGCTCGCTCGAGCTCGCCGGGCGGGTCGCGGACGGCGTAGTGCTGCACACGTTCCTCTCCGACGAGACGCTGGCCCGCTCGGTCGCGACGATCCGCCGCGCCGCCGAGGAGGCCGGACGCGACCCGGCGTCGGTCCGGGTGTGGGCGGTCCTCGCGACCGTCGAGGAGTCCGTGCCCGAGGAGGCCCGGCTGCGCAAGCTGGTCGGCCGCCTCGCGACCTACCTCCAGGGGTACGGCGAGGTGCTGGTGCGCGCCAACGGGTGGGACCTGGACGCGCTCGAGCGGTTCCGCACCGACGACCTCGTGCAGGGCTACCCCGGCGCGTTCGACGCGATCGGGACGGTCGAGCAGCTCACCCACCTGCGCGACGAGGTGCTGCCCGCCGAGTGGCTCACCGCGGCCGCCAGCGGCACCGCCGAGCAGTGCGCGGCGCGGATCCAGGACCAGCTCGACGCCGGTGCCGACAGCGTGATCCTGCACGGCGCGACCCCGACCGAGCTCGCACCCGTGCTCGACGCCTGGCGCGCCGTCCGCCCCGACATCACCCTTCCCCGCAACCCGGGCTGGATGTCGTGAACGTCGACGGGCTGACCGCCGGGTGGCTGGCGGGCGTGCTGGGGCGGGAGGTCGGCGAGCTCAGGGTCGAACGGGTCGGGACCGGTCAGATCGGCGCCTGCTACCGGCTCCGCTTCGGGGACGAGACGCTGCTGGCCAAGCTGCCGCCGGCGGATCCCGGCGAGCGGGACATGATGGCCGGCGCCTACCGGGGCGAGGTGCGGTTCTACCAACAGGTCGCCGGGACCGTCGCCGTGCGCACGCCGTACTGCCACCACGCGGAGATCGCCGAGGACTCGGGCGACTTCGTGCTGCTGCTCGAGGACCTGGCGCCGGCCGAGCAGGGCGACCAGATCGCCGGCTGCACGGTCGAGGAGGCGCGGGCGGCCGCGGTCAACCTCGCCGGGCTGCACGGTCCGCGCTGGTGCGACCCCACCCTGGCCGAGGTGGACACGCTGTCGCTCAACGGTCCGGAGGAGATCGCGCTGCTGCTCGAGATGTACGGGCCGACCACGGAGCTCTTCCTCGACGGCCTGGGCGACCTCGTCGCACCGCAGGACGCCGCGACGCTGCGCGCCTGCGTGCCGGTGATCGGCCCGTGGCTGCTGGCGCGGCAGGAGCGGTTCGGGCTCGTGCACGGCGACTACCGCCTCGACAACCTGATGTTCTCCCCCGACAGCACCGACGTCGCCGCCGTCGACTGGCAGACGCTGAGCCTCGCCCTGCCCGCGCGCGACCTCGCCTACCTCGTCGCCACCAGCCTGGCGCCGGACGACCGCCGCGCCCACGAGCGCGACATCGTCGCGGCGTACCACCACGCGCTGGTGGGGTACGGCGTCGCCGACTACCCCTTCGACCTGTGCTGGGAGGACTACGTGTTCGCGATGCTCCAGGTGCCGCTCGTCGCGACCTTCGGCTGTGCCTACAGCACCAGCCGGAGCGAGCGCGGCGACCGCATGTTCGCGGCCATGGTGGCCCGCGGCTGCGCCGCGATCCGCGACCTCGGCAGCCTCGACGTGGTCGGCCAGTAGGGTCCGCGCATGCGACGAGGACTGGCACTCGGTGGCGGCGGGGTCACGGGGATCGCCTGGGAGACGGGGCTGCTGCTCGGGCTGCAGGACCTCGGGGTCGACGTCACGGTCGCCGACGCGGTCGTCGGCACGTCGGCGGGGTCGGTCGTCGGCGCCCAGCTCACGACCGGCATCTCGTTGAGCGACCTCTTCGCCTACCAGGTCTCGCAGCCCAGGCCCGCACCGCTGGCCCGCATCAGCCCGGTGGTCCTGTGGGGGTTCGCCCGCGCGCTGCTGCGCGCCCGCGGCGACCTCGAGGCGTTCGGGCGGCACGTCGGGGCGTGGTCGGCACGGCGCGCGGACGCCGGCCGGCTGCCCAGCCTGGAGTCGCGGTTCGACGCGATCCGCGAACGGCTGCCGGTCCAGGAGTGGGGGCCCGGCGGCCGACTCCAGGTGACGGCGGTGGAGGTCGAGACCGGCGCGCTGCGGGTCTTCGACGGCTCCGACGGCGTCCCGCTGGTGGCGGCCGTCGCCGCCAGCTGCGCCGTACCCGGGGTCTACCCGCCGGTCCCGATCCAGGGGCGGCAGTACGTCGACGGCGGCGCCCGGTCCGGGTCCAACGCCGACCTGGTCGCCGACTGCGACCGGGTCCTCGCGTTCACGCCCGTCGACCGGGCCGTCGGGCCGTTGCGGAGCGCCGGGCAGCTGCTCGGGGACGTGCCGCACCTGGTCGTCTCGCCGGACGCCGACTCCGTGCGGGCGATCGGCAAGAACGTCCTCGACCCCGCCCGGCGCGCCGCGTCGGCGCGGGCCGGGCGCGCCCAGGCCGCCGCGGTCGCCCCGCTGGCGCGAGAGATCTGGGCCTGACCGGAGCCGGGACCGTGCCCCGGGTATCTGACGCGAAGCAGGTTCCTCCTTCAGAGATGTCGAACCGAGCCGATCTCCTTCGTAGTTCACGTGAGGGCGGACGACGAGCCGGACGAGGAGGCACCGCCATGTGGGACACCCCGCAGACCAACCAGGTCCACCTGTCGCACGACCTGCCGTGCGCCCGGTGCGGCCACGCCCAGCACACCTACCTGGCCTGCAGCGAGAGCTGCGCCTGCACGCCGCTGCCGGCGCCCGGCGCGGTCCCGCTAGCCGCTTGAGAGCAGCTCCACGCGGTTGCCGTGCGCGTCGCGGGTGTGACAGCGCTCGAAGCCCGGGAACGTGTGCCGCTCGGTCCAGTCGACCTCGAACCCGAGCGCGCCGAGCCGCTCGGCGACGGCCGCGAGGTCCTCGACGACGAGCGCCGGGTGCGCCTTGCGGGCCGGCCGGAACGGCTCCTCGACGCCGACGTGGATCTCGGCCGCGTCGAGCCGGAACCAGCAGCCGCCGCGGCCGGCGAGCTCCGCGGGCTTGGCGACCTCGCTCATGCCGAGCCCGTCGGCGTAGAACCGTCGCGCGGCGTGCTCGCCGCCGCGGGGGCAGGCGACCTGGACGTGGTGGAGCCTCATGCGGCGACCTGCGCGACCATGAAGACGCGGCGGAACGGCAGGACGACGCCGTACCCGCGCTCGGGGTAGGCCTCGGCGAGCCGCCCCTTGAACTCCTGCTCGAACGCGGGGCGCAGGTCGTCGGGCAGTGCCTGGAGCGTCGGCCGCGCGCCGGTGCCGGAGACCCAGGTGAAGACCGGGTCGGGCCCAGTCAGCACGTGGAGGTACGTCGTCTCCCAGGCGTCGACGGTGCAGCCGAGCCCCGCCAGCGCGTCGAGGTAGACCGCCGGGTCGTGGCTGCTCGGGACGGCCACACCGGCCGTGTGCGCGGCGTACGCCGGCTCCGCGGCCAGCTCGGCGCGGATCGTGTGGCTGGGCTCGCCGACGTTGCCGGGCACCTGGAACGCCAACCAGCCGCCCGGCGCCACCTGGGCGGCCAGGCGCGGCAGCAGGTCGAGGTGGCCCGGCACCCACTGGAGGGTGGCGTTGGAGACCAGCACGTCGACCGGCTCCGCGCTCTCCCACTCGCGGAGGTCGGCGACCTCGAACCTGACCCGGCCGCTACCGGCGCTGCCGGTGGCCGCGGCGATCATCTCCGGACTGGAGTCGAGCCCGACGACGTCGGCCTCCGGCCACCGGTCGGCGAGGAGCGAGGTCAGGTTGCCGGGACCGCAGCCGAGGTCGACGACGCTGCGCGGGCGATCGGCGCCGACCCGGGCGAGCAGGTCGAGGAACGGTCGGCCGCGCTCGTCGGCGTAGGTCAGGTAGCGATCCGGGTCCCAGGTGTGCGCCATGCCCCCAGCGTGCGCCCGATTTATCTTGATGTCAAGATTCTCGACGTATCCGCTACGCTCCCCCCATGCGCGACGAGGTCGACGAGCTGGTCGAGGCGTGGGCGCGCGAGCGTCCCGACCTGGACCTCGCGCCCGTGGAGGTCTTCAGCCGGATCAGCAGGCTCGGCCGACACCTCGACCTCGCCCGCCGGGACGCCTTCACCGCTGCCCAGGTCGAGTCCTGGGAGTTCGACGTGCTCGCCGCGCTGCGGCGCGCCGGCGCGCCGTACGAGCTCTCGCCCGGACGGCTGCTGCGCGAGACGCTGGTGACCAGCGGCACGATGACCAACCGCGTGGACCGGCTCGTGGAGCGCGGCCTGGTGGAGCGGCTGCCGGACCCGCGCGACCGGCGCGGCGTGCTGGTGCGGCTGACTCCCGAGGGCAAGGTCGCCGTCGACAGCGCCTTCGAGCGGCTGCTCGAGGCCGAGGTCACGTTCCTGGCCGGCCTGCCCGACAAGGACCGCGCGCAGCTCGCCGGGCTGCTGCGCACGCTGCTGGCGCCGTTCGCCGGCTGACCGCTAGTCGAGGAGCTCGGCCGCCTCGAGCCACTCCAGCTCGAGCTGGCCCTTCTCGTCGGCGAGCGCGGTCAACCGGGCGCTGAGCTCCGCGAGCCTCTCGTAGTCCTGGGCGTGCTCGAGCACCTCGGCGTTGAGCGCCGCCTCCTGCTCGGCGATCCGCTCGAGCTGCTTGTCGATCCGGGCGATCACCTTGCGGGCGGCCCGCTCCTCGGCGCTTCCTGCCTTCGCCTTGGGCACGACGGAGGACTGCGCCGGGTCGGCGGGCTCCTCAGCGGGCTGCGCCGGCTCGGCGAGGTCGAGGTGGAGGGAGGCGGCCCGGCGCTCGAGGTACTCGTCGACGCCGCGGGGCAGCATCGAGATCTGCCCGTCGCCGAGCAGGGCCCAGACCGAGTCGGTGACCCGCTCGAGGAAGTAGCGGTCGTGGGAGACCACGACGAGCGTGCCCGGCCAGCCGTCGAGGAAGTCCTCGAGCACGTTGAGCGTCTCGATGTCGAGGTCGTTGGTCGGCTCGTCGAGGAGCAGCACGTTGGGCTCGGTGAGCAGGAGCCGGAGCAGCTGGAAGCGCCGCCGCTCCCCACCGGAGAGGTCGCCGATGCGGGCGGTGAGCCGGTCGCCGGTGAAGCCGAAGCGCTCCAGCATCGAGCTCGCGGTGATCTCGCCGTCGGCGGTGCGGGTGACCCGGCGGATCGACTCGACGGTCGGCAGCACCCGGCCGTCGGGGTCGAGGTCGTCGAGCTGCTGGGTGAGGTGCTGGAGGGCGACCGTGCGGCCGTGCTTGACCCTGCCGACCGACGGGGCCAACTCGCCGGTGAGCAGCGACAGCACCGAGGTCTTGCCGGCGCCGTTGACGCCGACGATGCCGATCCGGTCGCCGGGGCCGATCCGCCAGGTGGCGTGCGACAGCAGCTGCCGGGTGCCGCGGAAGAGGTCGACGTCCTCGACGTCGATGACGTCCTTGCCGAGCCGCTGCGCCGCGAACCGCTGCAGCTCCATCCGGTCGCGCGGCGGCGGCACGTCCTCGATCAGCCGGTTGGCGGCGTCGATGCGGAACTTCGGCTTCGAGGTGCGCGCGGGGGCGCCGCGACGCAGCCAGGCGAGCTCCTTGCGCACCAGGTTCTGCCGGCGCACCTCCGAGGCCGCCGCCTGGCGCTGACGCTCGGCCTTGGCCAGCACGAACGCGGCGTACCCGCCCTCGTAGGCGTCGACCACGCCGTCGTGGACCTCCCAGGTCCACTGGCAGACCGCGTCGAGGAACCAGCGGTCGTGGGTGACCACGATCAGCGCGGACGAGCGGTTGACCAGGTGCTGGGCCAGCCAGGCCACGGCTTCGACGTCGAGGTGGTTGGTGGGCTCGTCGAGGATCACCAGGTCGTGGTCGTCGAGCAGCAGGGCGGCCAGGGAGCAGCGGCGGCGCTCGCCACCCGACAGGCCGAGCACGGCGCGGTCGAGCTCGACGCCGGCCAGCAGCACCTCGACGACCTCGCGGGTGCGCGGGTCGGCCGCCCACTCGTGGTCGGACCGGCCGGCGAGCACCGCCTCGCGGACCGTGTGGGTGTCCTCGAGCTCGTCGCCCTGGTGCAGGTAGCCGATGAGCAGCCCGCGCTGCCGCGAGACCCGACCGGTGTCGGGCTCGTCGAGGCCGCTGATCACCTCGAGCAGCGTGGTCTTGCCGTCGCCGTTGCGGCCGACGATGCCGACGCGCTCCCCCGCCGCGATGCCCAGCGAGACGTCGGAGAGCAGCGGGCGCACGCCGTAGGACTTGGAGACCCGCTCGAGGTTGACGAGGTTAGACATACGACACCGGGTGCGCGCCGGCCACCGCGCCGGTCGTCACGAGCACCACGTCGTGCGCGGTGCGCAGGTCCGCGGCGGTCGCGCGAGCCGCGTCGGCGGACTCGCAGAGGAAGACGCACGTGGGTCCGGACCCCGTCACCACCCCGCGCAGCGCGCCGGCGGCCTCGCCGGCGTCGATCAGCCCGGCCAGGTCGGGGCGCAGGTCGAGCGCCGCCTGCTGGAGGTCGTTGTGCAGCGCCGCCGCCAGCGCGTGCGGGTCGCCGGCGTCGAGGGCAGCGAGCAGGGCGTCCGGCATCGGGGGTACGGCGGGGGCGTCCGGGACGAGCTCGTCGAAGTGCCGGTAGACCGCCGGCGTCGACATGCCCTCCGTGGACGGGACGAGCACCCACCACCACGTGCCGTGGTCGGCGACCGGCTCGACGATCTCGCCACGGCCGGTGCCGAGCGCGGTGCCGCCGATGAGTGCGAACGGCACGTCGCTGCCGAGCTCGGCCGCGATCGCGAGCAGGTCGGCGTCGGAGGTCTCGACGCCCCAGAGCCGGTCGAGCGCGACGAGCGCGGCGGCGGCGTCGGCCGAGCCGCCGGCCATGCCGCCGGCGACCGGGATCGCCTTGTCGATGTGCAGGTCTCCGGACGGCACCAGCCCGTGGTGGGCGGCCAGCAGGGCCGCGGCGCGGTCGACGATGTTGGCGCCGCCGAGCGGCACGTGGCTGCGGTCGATCCAGTCGGCGACCACGAGGTCGACCGACCAGCCGTCGGCCCTGGTCACCGTGAGGTCGTCGTAGACGCCGACGGCCTGGTAGACGCTGGTCAGCGGGTGGAAGCCGTCCTCACGCGGAGCGCCCACACCGAGGTGCAGGTTGATCTTGGCCGGTGCGCGCACCGTCAACGTCATGCTGGGAGTCCTTCTGCGATGCGGACGAAGTCGTCGATGGTGAGCGTCTCGCCGCGCGCCAGCGGGTCGATGCCGGCCGATGCGAGCGCCGCGTCCACGGCCTCGCTGGGGGCCAGCGACCGGAGCACCCCGCGCAGCGCCTTGCGCCGCTGGGCGAACGCGGCGTCGACGACCGCGAAGACCCGCTCCCGCGAGACGTCGGTCGTCGGCGGCTCGCGCCGGGTCCAGGCGACCAGGCCGGAGTCGACGTTGGGCGCCGGCCAGAAGACGTTGCGCCCGATCGCGCCCGCGCGGCGCACGTCGGCGTACCAGGCGGCCTTGACCGACGGCACGCCGTAGACCTTGGAGCCCGGCTCGGCGGCCAGCCGGTCGGCGACCTCCGACTGCACCATGACCAGGCCGCGCTCGAGCGAGGGCAGCAGCGCCAGCAGGTGCAGCAGCACCGGCACCGAGACGTTGTAGGGCAGGTTCGCGACCAGCGCCGTCGGTGCCGGCCCGGGCACCTCGGTCACCCGCATCGCATCCGCGAGCACGACCTCGAAGCGGTCCGCCCGGCCGGGCGCGTACGTCGCGATCGTCTCGGGCAGCAGCGCAGCGAGCCGGTCGTCGACCTCGATCGCGACCACCCGGCCGGCGACCTCGAGGAGAGCCAGGGTGAGCGAGCCGAGCCCCGGCCCGACCTCGACGACGACGTCGTCGGCGCCGACCCCCGACTCCCGCACGATCCGCCGGACCGTGTTGCCGTCGATCACGAAGTTCTGGCCGCGCTGCTTGGTGGGTCGCAGGTCCAGCCGCGCCGCGAGGTTCCGGACGTCCGCCGCGCCCAGCAGGCGGGGGGTCGCAGACGGCTCGGGCATGCCCGCCAGCGTAGTCAGCGCCACACCCGGGACCGCATTCGCGGCCCGGACCGTTCCGTGGGTGGATAGGGTCGGTTCACTTTCTCGTGAGCGGACTCGGGCCGCGCCGACTCGGAGGATCGACATGCGCCGCGCCCTGTCCGTGCTGAGTGCTCTGGCCACCATCGCCGTGCTCCCGTCCGTGGCCACGTCAGCAGCGGCGGCGCCCACCGGCACCGCGGGCGGCGATGCCCGCTCCGGTGTCGTGCGCGCCGACGACCGGCCGACACCGGCGTCGACGCGGCAGAACGCGCTGCGCCAGTCGGCGGTCGAGGACCTGGTGGCCGGCGATGCCCGGCTGCAGGGGCGGGGCCGCAGCCGCACCATCCTGACGGCCGACGGGTCGAAGGTGTCCTACCCGACGACCCAGCACGCGCGGCTGCTCACGTTCCTCGTCGACTTCGGTGACGGCGAGGGCAACCCCGACTTCCCCGACCAGACCGCCGGGCCGGTCCACGACCGGCTCCCGCCGCCCGCGCCGTCGGACAACAGCACGTACTGGAAGCCGAGCTTCGACGAGCAGCACTACGAGGACATGTTCTTCAACGGCATGGCCGACCAGGACGGGCAGTCGTTCAAGGACCTCTACACCGAGATGTCGAGCGGCCGGTTCGGCCTGTCGGGCGACGTGTCCGACTGGGTGTCGGTCGACCACCCGTCGTCGTACTACTCGCAGGCGAACGGCGAGGAGAGCGGCCACGACATGGCGAACTTCATCGGCGACAGCGCCTCCGCGTGGTTCGCCGAGGCGACGTCGACGATGACCCCGGCCGAGGTCCACGACTACCTGGCCAGCTTCGACGAGTGGGACCGCTACGACTCCGACAACGACGGCGTCTTCAACGAGCCCGACGGCTACATCGACCACTTCCAGGCGATCCACGCCGGCGTCGGCGAGGAGGCGGGGGGTGCGCCCTGGACCATCTGGTCGCACCGCAGTGGCGCCGCGCTCGACCCGACGTTCTCGACCGGCCCGGACTGCGTCTCGGCGAACCCCGGGCTCGACTGCTTCCTGCCCGGTGGCGTCGAGATCGGCGACACCGGCTACTGGATCTTCGACTACACGACCGAGCCGGAGAACGGCGGCCTGGGCGTCTTCGCGCACGAGTTCGCCCACGACCTGGGGCTGCCGGACTACTACGACACCGAGAGCTCCACCACCGACAACAGCGTGGGCTTCTGGAACCTGATGAGCGCGGGCTCGTGGCTCTCGAACGAGGGCCACGCCACCGGCACGACGCCCAACCACGTCGGCGCCTACGACAAGCTCTTCCTGGGGTGGTACGGCGCGCCCGGACCGGCCAACGACGACCTCGAGGTCGTCGACGGCCTCGCGGACGAGCCGGCCACCGTCACGCTCGGGCCCTCGTACCACGCGACGACGACCGGCAAGCAGGCCGTGATCGTCGACCTCCCGGACGGCGAGGAGACGGTCGACGGTCCCGCGACCGGCAGCGACGACGGCGCGTACCTCTACTCGGGCAACACCAGCCAGACCCAGGCACTGGCCACGAGCCCGGAGATCGACGTGCCCGACGTCGCCAGCCCGACGCTGACCGCCAAGGTCGCCTACGACACCGAGCCGGGCTTCGACTACGTCTACCTCTGGGTCTACGACGTCGCGGCCGACGAGTGGTCCGCGAGCCCGATCGAGACCAGCGAGTCGACCGACGCCGATTCCGAGGCGAACCTCGGCAACGGCATCACCGGCAGCTCCGGGGGCTGGGTCGACCTCACGGCCGACCTGTCGGCGTACGCCGGGCGCACGGTCCGGCTGCAGTGGGAGTACCTCACCGACCAGGGCACCCTCGGTGACGTCGGCTTCGCGCTCGACGAGATCGCGCTGGGCGACTACGGCACCGGCTTCGACGAGGACCAGGTCGGCTGGCAGCTGGACGGCGGCTTCGCGGCCGTGCGCAACGACGAGTACGACATCTCCTACCGGCAGTACTACATCCTCGAGAACCGCCAGTACGCCGGCTACGACGACACCCTCACCGCCGGCCCCTACAGCTGGGGCCACAACGTCAGCGCCGAGCCCTACACGGTGTCAGACCGGTTCCCGTACCAGGACGGCCTGCTGGTCTGGTACGTCAACGGGCGGTACGGCGACAACAACACCAGCGAGCACCCGGGCGGCGGGGTGACCCTGCCGGTGGACGCCGCAGCGGCGGCGCAGGCCTGGGTCGACGGCGACGGCGACCCCGTGGCACTGGTCGACTCGCGGGTCCAGGGCTTCGACGCGACCTTCGACGTCGACGAGACCGACGCGCTCGACCTCGGCATGGAGCTCGACCCGAGCACCACCGGGTCGCTGGAGGTGCCGGCCGGGCCGAGCAACCCCGTCTTCGACGACAGCGACGTCGACGGCTACTACGACCCGTCGCTGCCGGGCAGCGACAGGCTCGGCACCCGCGTCGCGGGCGCCGGGGCGATGGTCCAGGTCGTCTCCTCCGACGAGGCCACCGGCCAGATGGTCGTCAGGATCGGCAAGCGGTTCGTGGCGTCGACCAGCCGGCCGGAGATCGACGGGACGCCCCAGGTCGAACGGACACTGACCGCGGTCGCGCCGACCTGGTTCCAGGACGACGTCGACACCCAGGTCGCCTGGCTGCGCGACGGCGAGCCGATCGACGGCGCGGACGACCTCACCTACCAGCTCGGCCCCGCCGACGCCGGTGCGGGCATCCGGGTCGCCTTCACCGGGAGCAAGGACGGCTACACGGCGACCACCGCCGTGTCGGCCGCGGTGAGCGTGGCGCCCGGCCCCGCATCCACGACGACCTCTGCCGTCGGCATCCTCGGCACGGCCACGGTGGGCAGCACGCTCGGTGCGCAGGGTGCCGGGTGGTCCCGCGCGGGCACGTCCACGTTCGCATGGGCGGTCGGCGGCAGCCCGGCCGGCACCGGACCGACGTACGACGTCAAGCCCGGCGACCTGGGCAAGGTCGTCACGCTGACCGAGACCCGCAGGACCGTGGGATACCTGGACGCGACCGACACGGCGAGCACCGGGCCGGTCGCGCCGGGCGCCGCCCCGAGCCCCAACAGGGCGCCGGCGATCACCGGCACCGCGCGCGTGGGGTCGACGCTGACGGTCACCGGCGCCGCCTGGCCGCGCGCGGGCGCGTCGACGTTCGCGTGGACGGTCGGTGGCAGCCAGGTCGCGACGGGCACGACGTACCAGGTCAGGCCGGCTGACCTCGGCAAGACGGTGAGCGTGACCGAGACGTTCACGAGCCCGGGCTACCCGCCCGGCACCGCGAGCGCGACGTCGGGCACGGTGGGCAAGGCGCCGGTGACGCTCACGCTGAAGCACGGGCCCGCCAGGAAGAACAAGAAGGTGCGGCTGACGGTCCGGGCCACCTCCCCGGACCTGCGGGTCTCCGGGCGGGTCCGGATCACCTACGACGTCGAGCCCGTGGACACGCTGACGCTGAAGTCCGGGGAGGTCTCGATCAGGCTGCCGAAGCGGGGCAAGGGCAGCCATGAGCTGAAGGTGACCTATCTGCCGGCCCGTGGCTTCGGCCCCGCGAGCCACACCGTCGACGTGACGGTCAGGTAGTCCCGGAGGAAGCACGGAACGACGAAGGCCCCGGTGCAGCGCACCGGGGCCTTCGTCGTCCGTCTGTCAGGTCAGCGCGGCAGGCCGAGCTTCGCAGCGCAGCCGGGCCAGGCGCCGTAGCCGCCGGACGCGTCGCGGACCTTGGTCGCGATCGCGATCTGGGTCTCGCGGCTGGCGGTGTGCGGCATGCCGGGGCCGCCGTACGCATGCCAGGTGCCGAGGCTGAACTGGAGGCCGCCGTAGTAGCCGTTGCCGGTGTTGGTCGCCCAGTTGCCGCCGGCCTCGCACTGCGCGAGGCGGTCCCAGACGCTGTCGCCGCCGGTGAAGTTCGCCGCGGCCTCCTTGGTGCCGACCTTGACGACCTCGTCGACAGGCTGGCGCCTGATGTCCTGGCTCAGCACCTTCTTCACCGAGATCTCGCCGTTGCGGTAGACGATCCGGTAGGTGACGTCGCGCAGGCCCTCGCGGCCCTCACGGACCACCTCGGACTCGCCCGCGTACATCGAGTCGTCCTCCTGCTCGACCGTGTCGAACGGGACGACCTCGTCGGAGACGTGCTTGGTCGTGACCTTCACGTCGGTGAAGACGAGCCGGTCGCCGTCCTCGAGCACGTGGTCGACCGCCGGCTTGGTCTGGTCGCGGGCGTCGAGCTCGACACCGAGGTCGTCGAGGGCGTCCTCGACGGTGAGCGCGGTGACCGTGCGCTCGACGGGGTGGCGGTCGCCGATCTTGACCGTGAGCTCCTTGGGCGTGACCACGTCGAGGGTCAGGCCGTCACGGTCCACGGCGCCGCTGCGGCTGGTGGACAGGTCGGCGCCGGCGTACCGGTGACCGATGGCGTCGAGCGCTCCGGAGACGGTGGTCGCGGTGACCCAGTAGGTCGTCGCCTCACCGTCGACGTTGACCTCGAAGGGGCGGGCGAAGTGCACCGAGATGCTGGACCCGTCGCTGACCTTCTCGTCGAGTGGCGGCGCGACCTTGTCGCGGTCGGTGACCTCGACGCCCTGGGCGGCGAGCACGTCGCCGACGGTGCCGCCGAACGCGGTGACCTGCTCGGACTCGCCGTCGAGGCTCACCGTCACCGTCTTGCTCAGGGCGCTGTAGCCGAAGGTGGTGCCGGCGACGGCAGTCACGACGACCGCGCACAGGGCGATCATCAGGGGGCGGCTGTGGGTGGCTCGGCGGAGCCAGCCGGGGGTCGAGGGGGTGTGCTCGTGGTCGGGCACGATTCTCCGAACGTCGTACGTCCCGGGCCTCGGGTGCCAGTGCGGCGGCGCCTCGCCTCCCGAGCGGGGCAGCGCCTGGTGTCTCCTGTTTCGGGCCCCACGAGGCCCTGTGCACTGGTCGAAATCGGGTCCCGATCCCGGCCTTCAGTCATCCAGACCAGCAGCGTTCCCTGGCGAATGCAAACCGAACCTCTCATATTCGGGCGGTCCGTGAGCAGGATCTCGTGGGTAAAGTCCGCCCGTGCGCACCTCCGAGCGAGCCGCCTTCACGGCGCTGACCAGCGGAAACGGCGTGTCGCTGGTGGCCGCCAACCCCGGTCCGGACCTGGCCGCCGCCGGCTACGTCGAGAGCGAGCTGCGCGCCGTCGGTGTCGCCGCCGCGCTGCACGGGGACGCGGCGGCGGCGTACGCGACCCGGGTCGTCGTGCGCCGCCCCGCCGCCGGTGGCAGCGGGACGCTGGTGGTCGAGTGGCTCAACGTGAGCAGCGGCCAGGACGCCGCGCCCGACTGGACCTACCTCGGCGAGGAGGTGGTCCGCCGCGGGCACGCCTGGGCGGGGGTCTCGGCGCAGGTGGTCGGGGTGGAGGGCGGCCCGCCGCGGGTCGCGACGGGCGTCACGCTCCAGGGGCTGAAGGAGCTCGACCCGCAGCGCTACGGCTCGCTGGCGCACCCCGGTGACGACTACTGCCACGACATCTACACCCAGGTGGCGCGCGGCCTCGCCGCCGACCTCGGGGCGACCTGCGTGCTGGCGATCGGGGAGTCGCAGTCGGCGTACGCGCTCACGACGTACCTCGAGCTGGTGCACTCCTCGGCCGGGCTGTTCGACGGGTTCCTGGTGCACAGCCGCGGTGGCGGTGCGCTGCACACCGACGCGCCCACCCCGATCCGCACCGACCACGCCGCGCCGGTGATGGTCGTGCAGACCGAGGGCGACCTGTTCGGGCGGCTCTCCTACCTGCCCGCCCGGCAGCCCGACGCCGAGCGCCTCCGGGTGTGGGAGATCGCCGGCGCCGCGCACGCGGACCTCTTCCAGATCGGCGCCTTCGAGTCCTTCCTCGGCTGCCCCGACCCGGTCAATCGCGGCCAGCAGGCGTACGTCGTGCGCGCGGCGCTGCGGTGGCTCGAGGGCTGGGCCCGCGGCGGACCCGCCGCCCCCGCGGCGCCCCGGCTGGAGGTCTCCGGCGACTCGTTCGTGGTCGACGGCGTCGGCAACGTGCGGGGCGGGGTGCGCACGCCGGTCGTCGACGCGCCCGCCGACGTGCTGTCCGGCTACGCCGCCCCCGGCGCCTCGGTGATCTGCGCGCTCTTCGGGCGGACGCTGCCACTGCCATCGCCGTTGTGGGAGTCGCAGGCCGACTACCTGGCGGCGTACACGGCGGCGACCGACGCGGCGATCGCCGCCGGGTTCGTGCTGGCCGAGGATCGCGACGCGGTGCTTGCCGAGGCGCGGTCCCTCTAGCCTCACGGGCCCCACTCCTCAGGGGTTGCTGTCACTTCTCAGGCGTTGCAACGGCCGAGAAGTGACGGATTCACCGGTGCACCGGTGATTCCGACGCCGTCACCACGCACCCCCGAACGCCGCCTCCGTGTTGGCGTCGAGAGCCGCACAGAGGTCGCCGAGGTCGTCGCCGCGCACCTCCGCCATGGCGCGCACGGTGAGCGGCACGAGGTAGGAGGCGTTGAGCCGGCCGCGGTGCGGGACCGGCGTGAGGTAGGGCGCGTCGGTCTCGACGAGCACCCGGTCCTGCGGGGTGACGGCCAGGGCCGCGCGGAGCGGCTCGGCGTTCTTGAAGGTGACCGTGCCGGCGAAGGAGAGGTAGGCGCCCCGCGACAGGCAGGAGCGCGCGAACTCGGCGTCGCCGGAGAAGCAGTGCATCACCCACCGCTCCGGAGCGCCCTCGCTGTCGAGCACCCGCAGCACCGCCTCGTGGGAGTCGCGGTCGTGGATGACCAGCGTCTTGTCGAGCCGCTTGGCGAGGTCGATGTGGCGTCGGAAGGACTCCTCCTGCACCGCCCGGCCCTCCTCACCGGTGCGGAAGAAGTCGAGCCCGGTCTCCCCGACGGCGCGGACCTTGTCGTGCGCGGCGGCCAGCGCCTCGATCTCGGCCATCGCGTCGTCCAGCGACGGCAGCCGGGGCGCCTCGTTGGGGTGGAGGGCGACGCCGGCGACCAGCGCGTCGTACGTCGCGGCCGCCTCGACCGCCCACCGGGCGCCGGGCAGGTCGCAGCCGATCTGGACGATGCGGGGGACGCCGACGCCGGCCGCGCGCGCCAGCGCCTCCCCCACGGGCACGGCCGGCTCGTCGCCCCGCGCGATGTCGAGGTGGCAGTGGTTGTCGACGACCGGGTGCGGAAGGGGCTCCGGGACGGGCGGACGGCTCATCCGCGGACCCGCGCCAGGATCGCGTCGGCGCACGCGTCGGCGGCCTGGGTCGGGATCCAGTGGCTGACGCCCTCGAGCACGACCAGCTCGTAGGGCCCGTCCACCCAGCGGGCGGTCCCGTCGACGCCCTCGCGGCCGATCGCGATGTCCCGGTCGCTCCACACGAGCGTGGTCGGCACCCGCACGTGGAAGTCCGTGGACCCGGGTCGGGTGACCGGCAGCGCGCGGTACCAGCCGAGCGCGTGCCGCAGGGCGCCGTACTCGACGATCTCGCGGCGGAAGCGGGCCACCTCGTCGGCGGTCATGCCGCCCTTGCGCATCGCCTGGTCGAACTGCCCGCCCGGCTTGCGCGCGGCCAGCTCCGGCAGCACCGGGATGTTGAAGACCGCCATGTAGCGCGACCGCCGCCGCTGCGAGGGGTTCTTCATCGCCCGGGCGAACGCCGCGGGGTGCGGCACCGACAGCGCCGTGTAGGTCAGGACCCGGTCGCCGAAGCGACCGGCGACCGCCCAGCCCACAGCGGCGCCCCAGTCGTGGCCGACGAGGTGCACCGGCTGCCCGATCTGCTCGATGAGCGCGGCGACGTCCCCGGCGAGGTGGTGCATGCGGTAGCTGCGGCGACCGCGCGGCCGCGCACCGGGCGAGTAGCCGCGCTGGTCGAGCGCGTAGGTGCGCAGCCCGGCCGCGTGCAGCCGCGGCACGACGTCGCGCCAGGTCGAGCTGCGCTCGGGGAAGCCGTGCAGCAGCACCACCGGGGTGCCGTCCTCGGGCCCCTCGTCGAGGACGTCGAAGCTCAGCCCGTCGTGGTGCAGGACGCGGATGCGGTCGCTCATGCCTTCCCTTCTCCCCCGTGGACCAGGTTGTAGACGTCGCGCTTGGGCACGCCGGCGCGCCGGGCGACCTCGACGATCGCCTCCTTGCGGCGTACGCCGTCCGCCTCGAGCTCGGCGACGGCTGCGAGCAGGCTGGCCGGGTCGGAGGCCACCTCGGCGGCCGGTGGGGCGCCGGCCACGACGATCGTGACCTCGCCGCGGACACCCTCGGCCGCCCAGGCGACCAGGTCTCCGAGCGGACCGCGGCGTACCTCCTCGTGGGTCTTGGTCAGCTCGCGGCAGACGGCGGCCGGCCGGTCGTCGCCGAGCGCCTGCGCCATCGCCGCCAGCGCGGCCTCGGTGCGGTGCGGCGCCTCGAAGAACACCATCGTGCGCTTCTCGGCGGCAAGCGCGGACAGCCGCCGCGAGCGCTCCCCCGCCTTGCGCGGCAGGAAGCCCTCGAAGCAGAACCGGTCGACCGGCAGGCCGCTCACCGCCAGCGCGGTCAGCACCGCGGACGGACCGGGCACCGCCGTGACGAGCACGTCGTGCTCGACCGCCGCCGCGACCAGCCGGTAGCCGGGGTCGGACACGCTCGGCATGCCGGCGTCGGTGACCAGCAGCACCCGGTCGCCGGCGAGCAGCGCCTCCAGCAGTGCCGGGGTGCGCGCGGACTCGTTGCCCTCGAAGTACGAGACGACCCGCCCGGCGACGGTGACCCCGAGGTCGGTGGTCAGCCGCTTGAGCCGGCGGGTGTCCTCGGCCGCGACCACGTCGGCGGTCGCGAGCTCCTCGGCCAGTCGCGGCGGGGCGTCACCGACGCGCCCGATGGGAGTTGCCGCGAGCACGAGCACGCCAGTTGTCGACACGCCCTAGAGTCTCCCATCGTGACGCCCGAGGAGCCGCCGACGCCGTCAGCGTGGGCGCGTGCCCGGAGCCGGACCCGCTCCGAGGACCCCATCGTCGGGTGGGCGTCGAGCATCGGCGTGGCCCTGCTGGCGCTGCTCCTGCGGCTGTGGGGGCTCGGCAAGCCGCACCAGTTCTCCTTCGACGAGACCTACTACGCCAAGGACGCGTGGTCGCTGCTGCACCACGGCTACGCGCAGAACTACGTCGAGGACGCCAACCAGAGGATCCTCGACGGTACGACGACCGGGCTCTGGCGCGACGGGCCCGAGATGGCGGTGCACCCCGACGTCGGCAAGTGGCTGATCGCACTGGGCGAGAAGGCCTTCGGCATGGACCCCTTCGGCTGGCGGGTGTCCGCGGCGGTGGTGGGCGCGTTGATGGTGCTGGTGATGTGCCGGCTCGCGCGCCGGCTCACCGGCTCCACGCTGCTCGGCTGCGTCGCCGGCCTGCTGCTCTGCCTCGACGGCATCCACTTCGTGCTCTCCCGCCTGGCGCTGCTCGACATCTTCGTCGCGTTCTTCCTGCTGTGCGGCGTGCACTGCCTGGTCGCCGACCGCGACTGGCACCGGGCGCGGCTCGCCCGGCTGCTCCCGGAGCCGGTGACCACCGACCGGGGCTGGGGCCCGGTGCGAGGTGTGCTCTTCCGGCCGTGGATGCTGCTCGGTGGCGTCTGCTGGGGCCTGGCCATCGGCACCAAGTGGGAGGCGCTCTACGCGCTCGCCGCGTTCGGCGCCCTCTCCTGGCTGTGGTCGGCCGGCGCCCGCCGCTCGTTCGGCGTGCGATGGCCGGTGCTCCGTGCGGCGGTGGTCGACGGCATCCCGTCGTTCGTGCAGCTGGTGCTGGTCGCCCTGGTCGTCTACGTCGCGAGCTGGACCGGCTGGCTCGTCAACGCGCACGAGTACGAGGAGCACCTCTCCGCGACGCAGTACACCCACTACGCCGGCGGCGAGGACTGGCCGACGGCGTCCGAGCCGGACGCCGAGGGACTCGGCGAGGTGACCCAGTCGCTGCGGTCGCTGTGGCACTACCACCGCGACCTCTACATGTTCCACACCCACTTCCTCAACGACAGCACGCACGACTACGCCTCCAAGCCGTCCGGGTGGCTGCTGCTCAACCGGCCGGTGGGGGTCGCCGCCGACACCGGCATCCAGCCCGGCACCCGCGGCTGCGACGCGCCGGCCGGCAGCACCTGCCTGCGCCAGGTGCTGCTGCTCGGCACGCCGACGATCTGGTGGGGCGGCTGCCTGGCGCTGCTGTTCGCGCTGGTGATGTGGATCGGCGCGCGGGACTGGCGGTGGGGCGTCGCGGTGGTCGGGACGGCGGCGACCTGGCTGCCGTGGCTCCAGTACGACGACCGCCCGATCTTCTCCTTCTACGTGGTCATCACGCTGCCGTTCGTGGTCCTGGCGCTGACGATGACGATGGGCACGCTGATCGGCGCCGAGGGCCGCGCCCGCCGGACGGCGGGCGTCGTCGTGTCGGGCGCCTTCCTGGTGCTGACCGTGCTGAACTTCGCGTGGTTCTGGCCGATCTGGACCAACCAGCTCCTGACGCACCAGGAGTGGGTCAACCGCATCTGGTTCACCCGGTGGATCTGAGGAGTGACATGACGTCGTGGCGCCCAGGGTGGGACGAGCTCCCGCCCACCCTGCTGGAGTTCTGGACCGAGCGGCACCTGTGCACGCTGACCACCCTGCGCGCGGACGGCACCCCGCACGTCGTCCCCGTCGGCGTCGCGCTCGACGTCGAGGAGCGGTGCGCCTGGGTGATCACCAACGGCTCCTCACGCAAGGCGGCCCAGGTCGCCGCCGACGGCCGGGTCGCCGCCTGCCAGGTCGACGGCGCCCGGTGGTCGACGATCGAGGGCACCGCACAGGTGCGCGCCGACGAGGCGTCCGTGGCGCGCGCCGTGGCCCGCTACGCCGTGCGCTACCGCACGCCGAGGCCCAACCCGCAGCGGGTCGCGCTCCGGATCGAGGTCGACCGATTCCTCGTCTCGGCCGGCCTCGTGTGAGGATTTCTGCATGCACGCCGACGCCACCGAGCTGACTGATCTCGACCGCGAGATCCTCGCGTTCGAGCAGGACTGGGTCGCACACGCGGGCGCCAAGGACGACGCGGTCCGCGAGCGATTCGACCTCACTCCCACCGGCTACCACCAGCTGCTCAACCGGCTGATCGACCTGCCCGCCGCCGAGGCGCACGCACCGCGGCTGGTCCGCCGGCTGCGGCGCCGCCGGACGGCGCGCCAGGAGCAGCGCAGCGCCCGGCGGCTCGCCGGAGACTGACCCGCTACGTCGTCGCGAACCACCGGCCGAGCCCGGGCACCCGGCGCAGCACCAGCTGGTCGAGCACGAGCACCACGAGCAGCGAGAGCCCGAAGAACGGCAGGAAGACGCCGAGCGCGACGAGGCCGACCGCGAGCAGCGGCGTGCCCGTGACCGGCATCCGGCCGCGGGGCGCCCCGATCGTGGCGCCGCCCCTCGGGCGGCGCCGCCACCACATCAGCGGGCCGCTGAGGCACATGAAGACGGTCGCCAGGCACATCAGCGCCGAGCCCCAGAACGACCAGATCCCGAGGCTGCGGCCCTCGTGCAGCCCGATGCCCTGCGAGACGACCTTGGCCAGCGCCGGGTAGTCGTCGAACCCGTACGTCGACACCACCTGCCCGCCATACCGGTCGACGTGCACGGTCTGCTCGTCCGAGGGTGCGTCGAAGGCGTAGCCGATCACGGAGTAGACGCCGCCCTCGTCGCCGGCGGCGGGGAGGGCGACGGTCATGGGGTGCCGCAGCCCGGTTCCGTCGGCGACGGTGATCGCGGTGTCGACGTTGGCGACGCTGCGCTCACCGTCGCCGGGCGGGGTCGACTCGGGGACCTCGGACTCCTGCTGCGCCCAGGGGATGTCCTTGGCGTGGCTGTGCGGCAGCGACTCGTCCAGCGTCGAGGTCGGGCTGCTGACCGCGCCGTGGTCGAGGCTCCACATCGAGGTGCCGCGCTCGGTCGCCAGCGTCTGCACCTTGGCGCCCCAGAAGTCGGTCCACGGCAGCCCGCTGACCAGCAGCGCCAGCAGCCCCACGCCGGCGACCGCGCCGACCAGGCCGTGCCGCCAGCGCAGCCTCGCGCCGGTGCGGCCGGCTCTGCGGGCCCGCCGCCGGGCCTTGAAGCCACGGGCGAAGAGGTAGTAGCCGGTCAGCGCCATCACGATGGCCCAACAGGCGCCGAGCTCGATGACGTAGCCGCCCCACCTGCTCCCGGTCATCAGGTCGGCGTGCAGCCGGATCGCGGTCCCCGAGAGAGTCGTGTCGGGGTCGAGCGAGCCCAGCACCTCGGGACCGTAGGGGCTGACGTAGACGTCGCGGCTGGCTCCGTCGGCGGTGGTGATCGAGACGACCGTCGGGCTCCCGGCGTCCTTCGGCTCGGTCAGCGACACCGCCGTCGAGCCGGGGTATGCCGACTCGACGACCGCCAGCTGCTGGACGTAGGGCTGGGCCACGGCGCCGCCCGGCGGGTCGACCCTCATCAGGTCGGGGTGCATGAGGGGCTCGATCTGGAAGCGGAAGAGGTAGATCAGGCCGGTCACCGCGAGCAGCAGCAGCACGGGGACGACGATGAAGCTGGCGAAGAAGTGCCAGCGCCACACCGCGCGGAACCAGCCGGAGCCGGAGCGCTCCGGACGGCGCTCGCGCGGGTCGGCCGGCGGGTGGGCAGGGGTGAGCAGGTCGGTCATGGGACTCCTCGAGACAGGGCGCGCGGGAACGCGCGGGTACGCCGGACGCGCACGGCGCCGGCGTGGGGTGGGGCTGTCAGACGAGGAGGAGGGGTGGCCCGCGCCGGGAGTCGGGGCGGACCAGCCAGACCGACCGCGGGCCGGCGAGAGCCCGGGCGGCGTCGACCGGGGCGACCCGGGGCGGGACGACGACCGGCGCGAGCGCCCACGCGGCGGCCAGGACGCGGCGGCCGCTGAGCGCGATCAGGGTGAACAGGCAGCGCTCGCCGTACCCGAGCCAGAGGCCGACGAGCGCAGCGGCGGCGAGGTGGGCGGCCATCATCGGCGCGTGCGCGGCCAGGTCGCCGACGAGGTGGCCGATCGGCAGGGTCGGGGCGAGCCCGCCCTGGCTGGACATCCCGTCGTAGGCGTCCTGCAGCGAGCCGACCCGGCGCCCGTCGACGGTCGGCAGCGTGCCGAGCGGGGTGCCGCGCGGCGTCGCGACGGCCGCCACCCGGTCACCGGCGTGGCCCGCGGCCACCGACAGCACCAGGTGGATGGCCGTCTGGCCGCCGACCAGCAGCGCGACCATGCGCAGGGGCGAGACCTGGCGCGCCAGCACCGGCGCGCTGAGCAGGACCGACCCGACGAGCAGCGCGACGAGGAACGGCGGACCGGGCAGGAGGCCGTCGGCCGTGACGTGTCCGGCCACGCCGAGGAAGAGCGTCACCACGCCCAGGACCACCGCGCGCACCCACAGCACGGCGGCGTCGATCCGGGCGGTCACGCCCGAAAGTCTCCCACAGTGGTCGACTAGCGCCGGCAACGACAAACGCCCGGATCGACCGATCCGGGCGCTTCTCTGGTGGAGCTGAGGGGATTCGAACCCCTGACCTTCTCATTGCGAACGAGACGCGCTACCAACTGCGCCACAGCCCCAGGTGTTGAGTTCTCAGCGCCCCGGAGGACGCGGTGGGAAACGTTAGCACCACCGATCGGCACGGGCCGAATCGACCCCGGGGACCGGATCAGGAGCCGGTGGCGCGGCGCTCGTCGCCGTCGCGACGGGCCCGGCGGGCGGCCTTGTCGGCCTTGTCGGCCTCGCGCGCGATCTGCGCGTCGGCGTCGGTGCGGCCCGAGGTCCAGACACCGGTGGCGTCGAGGTCGATGGTGCGCACCGAGCGGGTGGCGGTCGGCTTGCCGACGTAGGTCGGGAGCGTGACCGGCACCGGGTCCCACATCGCCGGGTCCACGATCGCCGAGATGCCGGCGGACGTGTCGACCATCGGGTCGATCGCGTCGTCCTCCTCCGACGGCCCGGCCGGGACCTCGACCTGCTCGCCCTGCTCGGGCTCGGCCGGCTCGGCGGGCATCCGGGCGGCCGGGCGCAGCGCCTTGCGCTCGCCCTTGACCATGAGCCGGCAGGCGACCAGCCAGGCGACGAGCAGGCCGGCCGGGATCGCGGCGTACGGCCAGGCGACGACCGCGAACGCCGCCAGCGCGACCAGGGTGACGTTGGCGACCAGGAGGAGCGCGAGCACGTTGCGGCGCCGCTTCGTGGCGCGCTTCGCCGCGGCCCGCCGGGCCTGGAGATGGGCCGGGGTCGGCGCGGGCGGCTCGGTCGTCTCCGCGGCCGGGGCCGGCTGGGGGGTGACGAGCGTGGTGCCCTTCTTGTCGACCGCGTCGCGCCGCGCGAGCACCCGCATCGTGTGCGAGAAGCGGTCGACGGTGCGACTGCGGGCCACCTCGTGGTGGTGCTTGAGCGCGAGCGGCAGCAGGTAGGCGGCCCACGCCACGGCAAGGGCGACGAAGATCAGTGCGCTCAGGTCCACGAGACAGAGGTTATGAGCGCTACCTCACCACACCTCGGATGTCTACAGGTGTGTCGCAAAATCACTCGTGTGACTCGTGTGCCGACAGCCGCGCGACCATCCCCTCCGGGCACTCCTCCACGGTGATCGCGTAGATCCGGTGGTCGCGCCACGCGCCGTCGATGTGCAGGAACTTCGGGGCGTACCCGACCTCGTGCATGCCGAGCTTCTCCGCGACGCGCAGCGAGTTCGTGTTCTCGGGCCGGATCGCGAGCTCGACGCGGTGCAGGCCGGCGACCCGGAAGCAGTGGTCGGTCACCAGCGCGACCGCCAGCGGCGTCACCCCGCGGCCGGCGTACCGCTGGTCGAGCCAGTAGCCGATCGAGGCGAACTGCGCCGACCCGCGCACGATGTTGTTGACCGTCACCTGGCCGGCGAACCGCCCGCCCACCTCGATCGCGAAGGGGTACGTCGTGCCCGCGCGCGCCTGCTTGTGCAGCCGGCGGACCAGGCTGCGGAAGCTGTCGGGGCGGGCGGTGGCGCCGGGCGGGACCGTGGCGTCCCAGGGCGCGAGCCACGCGGCGTTGCGGCGCCGGACCTCGCGCCAGGCGCGCCCGTCCGCGGCCTCCAGCGGCCGGACGGTGACGTCACCGGACCGCAGCCGCGCCGGCCACGCCTGGCTCAATGGTCACTCCCGACGAGCTGCTCGGCGGCGTGCACGAGGATCGGCTCCAGCACCGCGAGCCCGTCCCTCACCCCACCCCGCGACCCGGGCAGGTTCACGACCAGGCACTCCCCCGCGACGCCGGCCAGACCTCGCGACAGCACGGCTGCCGGGACGCCGTTCGCGACGCCGTGCGCGCGGATCGCCTCGGCGATGCCGGGCACCTCCCGGTCCAGCAGCGGGCGGGTGACCTCGGGGGTCCGGTCCGTCGGGGTGAGCCCGGTGCCGCCGGTCGTGAGCACCACGCGGGCGCCGGCCGCGACGGCTGCGGAGATCGCGGCGCCGACGGGCTCGCCGTCCGGGACGACGACGGGCGCCTCGACGTCGAAGCCGAGGCCGCGCAGGAGGTCGACGATCAGCGGGCCGGTCGTGTCCTCGTAGACCCCGGCGGCGGCCCGGTTGGAGGCGACCACGACGGCCCCGATCACCTCGACCAGTCCCCGGACTTGCCGCCGGTCTTGGTCTCGACCCGCACGGCGGTGATCACCGCGCCCTTGTCGACGGCCTTGACCATGTCGACGACCGTGAGCGCCGCCACCGCGACCGCGGTGAGCGCCTCCATCTCGACCCCGGTGCGGTCGGTGGTCCTCACCGTGGCGCTGATCTCCACGGCGTCGTCGGCGACGGCCAGGTCGACGGTCACGCCGGAGACCGCGAGCGGGTGGCACAGCGGGATCAGCGCCGGCGTCTGCTTGGCGCCCATGATCCCCGCGATCCGGGCGACGGCGAGCGCATCGCCCTTGGGCACGCCCTCGCCCCGCAGCAGCGCGACGACCTCCGCCGAGACCAGCACCCGCCCGGACGCGGTCGCGGTGCGCGCGGTGACGTCCTTGCCGGACACGTCGACCATCCGCGCCGCGCCGGACTCGTCCACGTGCGTGAGCCGGGACGGATCCGTCATCAGAACTCCTCGTCGAGCCTCAGCACCTGCACCTGCTCGCCGGCCGCGACCTCGGTGACGTCGTCGGGCACCACGACCAGCGCGTTGGACGATGCCAGATCGCCGATCAGGTGGGAACCGTGTCCACCGACCGGCGCGGCGTAGACCCCGCTCGCGTCGACGCCGACCTCGGCGCGCACCATCTGGCGGCGCCCCTCGGGTGAGCTGATCGCGCGGGTCAGCCGGGCCGCCACGGTCGGGCGGACGTACGGCGTACGCCCCATCATCTTGCGGATCGCCGGCAGCACGAACTGCTCGAAGGAGACGTACGACGAGACCGGGTTGCCCGGCAGCGTGAAGATCGGGATCTGCCGCTCGCCCACGTGCCCGAACCCCTGCGGCTTGCCCGGCTGCATCCTGATCCCGCCGAACCACACGCCCAGCGGGGCGAGCGCCGCCTTGACCACGTCGAAGTCGCCCTGCGACACCCCGCCGCTCGTCACGACCAGGTCGGCCCGGCTGAGCTGGTCCTCGAGCGCGTCGAGGAACTCACCGGGGTGGTCGGGCACGATGCCGACGCGGTAGACGATCGCGCCGGCCCGCCGGGCGGCGGCGGCCAGCAGGAAGGAGTTGCCGTCGTAGATCGAGTCGGCATCGAGCGCGGAGCCGGGGTCGCGCAGCTCCGAGCCGGTGGACAGCACGACGACCCGCGGCCGCGGTCGCGCCCGGACGGTGGCCCGCCCGGCGGCCGCGATCAGGCCGAGGTGCCGCGGTCCGAGCACGGTGCCCGCGGAGACCAGGACGTCGCCGACCGCGACGTCGTCGCCCTCGGGCCGGATGTGCTGGCCCGGGGCCGGGGCCCGGTCGATCCGGACGGTCTCGGCGCCCCGGTCGGTCCACTCGTAGGGGACGACGCTGTCGGCGCCCGCCGGCACCGGCGCGCCGGTCATGATCTTCGCCGCCGTGCCCGGCGCCAGCTGGGTGGGTCCGCCCTGGCCGGCGCCGATCTCGCCGACGACCGGCAGGTGGACCGGCGACCCCTCGCCGGCGGCGGCGACGTCGGCGTGGCGGACGGCGTACCCGTCCATCGCCGAGTTGTCGAACGACGGCAGCGCGACCTCGGCGACGACGTCCTCGACCAGCGGCAGGCCGAGGGCCTCCATGAGCGGCTGCGGGAAGTCGGTGAGCGATCGGATCGAGGCGAGGATCCGGTCGCGGTGCTCGTCGACGCTCAGCAACCTGTCGGGCGGGGCGTCAGCCATCGGCGAGCACGGTGTCGGCCGGGATCCGCTGCGCCGCGGCCGCGGAGAGGCTGACGTCGCCGACGACCTGCACGCCGTGGCCGAAGGTCCAGTCGCCCCCGACCTTCAACGACTGCGCCTTGCGCATCGACGGCGCCCCCTCGGGGAAGCGCTTGTCGAAGTCGGCGACCAGCTTGTAGTAGTGGGCGTCGAGGTCGACGTAGGGGATCTCGGTGGCGATCTGGTCGAGCACGAAGTCCCGGCCGATGTCGTAGACGTCGGAGCGCAGCACCAGCAGGTCGTTGGTCGTCTTGACCGGCACGAACCGGTCGCGGCCGACCTCGATCAGCTGGGTGCCCTCGAACACCTCGACGGCCGCGCCCATCGCGGTCTCGATCTGGATGACCTCGGGCGTGCTGGAGTCGCCGGGGTCGAGGGTCTTGACGTTGCGGATCAGCGGCAGCCCGAGGACCCCGTCGCGCTCGTCGAGCGCCGCCTTCATCGCGGCCAGGTCGAACCACAGGTTGTTGGTCGAGCAGAACTTGTGCCTATCGAGGTCGGCCAGCGCGTCGAGGTCCTCGGGCAGCGTCTGCGCGGTCTCGCGGAGCACGATCCGCCCGCTCGTCGTCCGCCGCGCGAAGTGGCCGCCCTTGCGGTCGGACGGCGTACGCCGGACCGCCTCGATCGCGAACGGCGCGCCGCTGCCGGCGAACCAGCCGGCGACCCGCGGGTCGGGCACCGCGCCGAGGTTGTCGGAGTTGGAGACGAAGACGTAGCGGTAGCCGCGCTCGATGAGCCGGTCGAGCAGACCGGTGCCGCGCAGCGCCGTGTAGAGGTCGCCGTGACCGGGCGGGCACCACTCGAGGGCGGGGTCCTTCGGCCACGTCGCCGGGCTGAGGTCCTTGGCCAGCAGCTTGGGCTCCTTGTTCTGCAGGAACTCCAGCGGCAGCCCCTCGACCGGCAGGTCGGCGTAGCGGGCGAGGGCGGCCATCGTGTCGGCCGAGGTGCGGAAGCTGTTCATGAAGAGCAACGGCAGGGTGGCGTCGTGCTCCTTGCGCAGGTGCAGCACCTGGCGGGCGATGATGTCGAGGAAGGAGAGCCCGCGCCGCACGCACAGCAGCGACTTCGCGCGGTCCATGCCCATCGACGTGCCGAGTCCGCCGTTGAGCTTGATGACCACGGTCGCGCGGAGGGCGGCGGCGCCCTCCTCGGGGTCCACGTCCACTGACGCCAGCGACGGCATGTCGACGGGCTCGATCGCCGACTCGGGGATCATCCCCGTCTCGCCGTGCTCGAGGAGGCGGTAGTAGTGGGCGAAGGTCTCGATCGCGACCTCGTCGACTCCGGCTGCGGCCATCTTGTCGCGCGCCTTCTTGAGGCCAGGACTACCCATACTCACGATCGTAGGGTTCCCCTGTGGCAGAGACACAACCACCCGCCAAGCTAGCCGCCCGCGACCAGCTTCTCGCGGCCCGCCGGCGCCGACCGCTGGTCGAGGTCGTCGAGGCCGCGCGGGCGATCGCGGAGCACCTCCTGGCCGCTCCCGAGGTACGCCGGGCGGCGACCGTCGCGGCGTACGTCTCGCTCGCGGGCGAGCCCGGCACCGGCCCGCTGCTCGACGCCCTGCGTGACCGCGGCACGCGGGTGGTGCTCCCGGTCCTGCAGCCCGACCACGACCTGGACTGGGCGGTCTACGACGGCCCCGACTCGCTCGTCGGCGGCCGGTGGGGACTCCTCGAGCCGCGTGGCCCCCGCCTCGGCGTGGACGCGATTAGCACCGCCGACGTCGTGCTGGTGCCCGGCCTCGCGGTCGACCCGGCCGGGGTGCGGCTCGGCCGCGGCGGCGGGTCCTACGACCGGGCGCTGGCCCGGGTACCCGTGGGGACGTTCACCTGCGTGCTGCTCTACGACGGCGAGGTCGGGATCCCCGTGCCGGTCGAGCCGCACGACCGCACGGTGACGCACGCGGCAACGCCGTCGGCTCTCGTCCCGCTCGGTCGTCGGCTATGATTGGCACTCGTCAGGGTCGAGTGCCAGCGAGGGAACTACCAGTGCCGACTTACCAGTACGCCTGCACCGAGTGCGACCACGCCTTCGAGCAGGTCCAGAGCTTCAGCGACGACGCGCTGACCGACTGCCCCCAGTGCGAGGGCCGGCTGCGCAAGCTCTTCAACGCCGTGGGCGTCGTGTTCAAGGGCTCGGGCTTCTACCGCACCGACTCCCGCTCCGGCTCCTCCGCCACCGACGGCGGCTCGTCGAGCCCCAGCACGAAGACCGAGACCAAGACCGAGTCGAAGCCCGCCGTCGCGGCGGCGTCGTCGTCCTCCTCGTCTTCGTCGTCTTCGTCGTCCTCGGACTGACCCTGTGGAGGGCGGGCACACCGCCCGTTGAACTCTCCTAGCGTCGCGGGCATGCACCGCATCGCCGCACTGCTCCGTCCGCTGCGCCGCGCCGTCCTCGCGCGCCGGCGCCCCCTCGCGGCGGTGCTCGCCGCGATCGCCGTCGCGGCCGGCCTGCACGCCGCCCGCGCCGAGCCGCCCGGTCGGGTCCCGGTGCTCGTCGCCGCGCACGACCTGCCTGCGGGCCGGGTGCTGGCCGCGGACGACGTACGCCGCACCGGCTTCGCCCCCGGTTCGGTCCCGTCCGGGTTGGCCAGGGACCCCGTCGGCCGCACGCTCGCTGCGCCGCTGCGGTCGGGGGAAGCGGTCACCGACGTCCGGGTCGTCGGGCCGGCGCTCACCGACGGCTACCCGGGCCTGGTGGCCGTGCCTGTGCGGCTCCCCGACGCCGGCATGGCCGGCCTGCTCGAGGTCGGGGACCACATCGACCTGGTGGCCGCGGACCCGCAGCACCCCACCGCCGCCGTCGTCGCGAGCGACCTGCCGGTGCTCGCGCTGCCGGACACCCCGCCGGAGACCGGCGCGACCGCCCTCACGGGCCGGTTGGTCGTCGTCGGCGCCGCGCCGAGCGAGGTGACCCGGATCGCGGACGCCGCGGTGCGCTCCTTCCTCACGATCGCGTTCGCCGACTAGCGTCACGGCATGACCGGATTCAAGGCATTCATCCTCCGCGGCAACCTGGTCGAGCTCGCGGTCGCCTTCATCATGGCCACCGCCTTCGCGGCGGTCGTCACGGCGACCGTGGGCTTGATCATGGACCTGATCGGCAAGGTCGGCGGCGTCCCGGACTTCTCCGACTACCTCTGGCACGGCATCTCGATCGGCGCCTGGCTCACGGCCGTGATCTCGTTCGTGATCATGGCCGCGGTCGTCTACTTCTTCATCGTGCTCCCCTACACGGAGGCGAAGGAGCGGTTCTTCCCGACCCAGGACGAGAAGGGCACGCCGGAGGACATCGCGCTGCTCACCGAGATCCGCGACCTGCTCGCCGCGCAGCAGGGCCGGCCGACGCCGTAGGTCGTCCCTCTCCACGCACGACCCAGGCGTTCCTGTCACTTCTCAGGCGTTGCAACGGCCGAGAAGTGACGGGATCACCGGTGCACCGGTGATCCCGACACGTCAGCGAGCCCGCGACAGGGACGCGGAGCGGGGCCTCAGGAGCCGTGGTGCGGGGGCACCTGCTCCCGCAGCCACCGGTCCGACTGTGACTCGGCGGAGGGAGCGGCGTCGTCGCGCTCGTCCCGGGTGGTCTCCGGGAGGGCGTCGCCGAACACCTCGGCCAGCCGCTTGCGCCGCTGCCAGTCGGTCTCGCCCGGACGCTCGCTCATCACTGCAGCGTCACACGCAGAGGCCGGCGTTCGCCAGCGCTTGCTCGTCCTCGGGCGTCGTGCTCGGCGTGCTGGTCGACGGCGTCTGGGACGGCGTCTGGGTCGGCGTCGGCGCCTCGGACGGGGTCTCGGACGGGGTCTCGGACGGGGTCGCGCTGGGGGTCGCGGACGGCGCCGGCTCCTCGGTCTTGCCGGGGATGTTGCCGGCGCTGATCACACCCGAGCTCAGCCGCTTGGTCAGCGGCTGGTCCTGGCGCAGCCGGTCCCAGACCTGGTCGGCCTCCGGCTGCTTCCAGGCGAGCCGGTTGGGGTCGCTGGGCGCGGTCATGATCGGGATGGTGATGAACTGGATGTTGTCGAGGCCGATGCCCTTGACCTGGCCGCCGAGGCCGGCGATCTTCACGAGGTTCTTGAGGCCGGGGTCGACGGTCAGCGACTTCGTCGCCGAGTCGAGGAAGCGGATCAGCCGGTCGGGCCGGGCGAGCGTGCCGGCCGTGACGACCTGGTGGGCCATCGAGGCGATGAACGCCTGCTGCCGCTTCATCCGGCCGACGTCGGAGCCGTCGCCCACGACGTACCGCTCACGCACGTAGTTGAGCGCGGTGGCGCCCTTGAGCTTGCGGGTGCCGGCCGGGATGTGGATGCCGTGCGACGGGTCGTCGATGTCCTCGGGGATGCACATCTCGACGCCGCCGATCGCGTCCACCATGCCGCGGAAGCCCTCGAAGTCGACCACCACGAAGTGGTCGAGGCGGATGTCGGTGAGCTGCTCGAACTGCTGGATCGTGCACGCCGGGCCGCCGAGGGCGAACGCCTCGTTCCACATCACCTGGGAGCCGCCCGGGATCGGGTCGCCGTCCTCGGAGGTGCACTCGGGGCGGTCGACGAGCAGGTCGCGCGGGATGCTCACGCCGTAGGCGCGCTCCCGGTCGGCCGAGAGGTGCAGCAGCATCGTGGTGTCCGACCGCTCCCCGCCGCCGGTGAGGCCGTCGATGTTGTTGCCCGCGCCGTCGCGCGAGTCCGAGCCCATCACCAGGATGTTGAGCGGGCCCTTCGGCCCCTCCACGAGCTTGCTGGGACGGTTGGAGAGCTGGTCGGTCGGGTCGAGCACCTCGAGGTTGCCGTTGAGGTGGCGGTAGAGGTAGACGACGCTGAGGCCGGTCGCGATCGCGAGCACGACGAGCGTGGCGAGCAGGACCTTGCCGACCGTGTGCCGGCGCTTGGGCTTCGCCCGCCGCTTCGGTCCCCCCGGGGTCGGGTCGCCGGACTCGGACGGGGTACCGTCGAGTGCGGCGTCAGACATGGATCACAGACCTCGTTCAGGTGACTGGGGGCAAACGGCCACGGGCGAGAGTACGGGCCGATTCTGAATTGTCCCTGTGACGCACCGGTCGGACCAAAACCGCGCCCTCCGGCCGCCGGACGTCATGCGCCCCGAGCAGGCGGACACACCGCCCGTATGTCGTCCCGGGGCGCAGCCGGGATAGCATCCGACCCGCCGCCCCAGTAGCTCAGTGGATAGAGCAGCCGCCTCCTAAGCGAAAGGTCGCCAGTTCGACTCTGGCCTGGGGCACCGCTACCAGACCCGGTCCACCACGTGCTCCGCGATCGCCATGCTCGAGGTCGCCGCCGGCGAGGGCGCGTTGCGGACGCTGGTGATGCCGTCCTCGTGGTGGATGACGAAGTCGTCGACGAGCGTGCCGTCCCGCTCGACCGCCTGGGCGCGCAGGCCGAGGCGCGCGCGGCGTACGTCGGCGGGGCCGATGTCGGGCACGTAGCGCTGCGCCACCCGGAGGTAGGAGCGGGTCGAGAGGACGCCGCGCAGCTCGTCGATCCCGGTGCGCCAGTGCCGGCCGGCGAACCGCCAGAACCCGGGCCAGCCCAGCGTGCTCGCGACGTCGCGGGCACCGACCGAGCCGCGTCCGTAGCGGCGCCGGCTCAGGGCGAGGAACGCGTTGGGCCCCACCTCGAGCCCGCCGTCGACGAGGCGGGTGAAGTGCACGCCGAGGAAGGGGTAGCGCGGGTCGGGCACCGGGTAGACCATCCCGCGCACGTGCTCCTGCTTCGCGGGGGCGACCCGGAGGTACTCCCCGCGGAACGGCACGATCCGCGGCGCCGCCGGGCCGCCGACGAGCTGGCCGAGCCGGTCGGACTCCAGCCCACCGCAGACCACCAGCCGGTCCACGGTGTGCGCCTCGTCGCCGGCGACGACGTCGATCCGCCCGGCCCGACGGCGTACGCCGGTCACCTCGGCCGACAGCAGCACCCGGCCGCCTGCGGCCTCCACCTCGGCGCCGAACGAGCGGGCGATCGCGGGGAAGTCGGTGATCGCCGTGTGCGGCGAGTGCAGGGCGGCCAGTCCGGTCGCGTGCGGCTCGACCTCGGCGATCTGGCGGCCGTCGAGGCGGCGCAGGCCCGGCACGCCGTTGGCGCGAGCGGTCCGCTCGAGGGCGTCGAACCGGCCCAGCTCGTCGCGGTCGACCGCGACGACGAGCTTGCCGCACTCGTCGTAGGCCAGCCCGTGCTCCGCGCAGTAGTCGCGCACCAGCGCTCGACCGCGGGCGCAGAGCTCGGCCTTCAGGCTGCCCGGCTTGTAGTAGAGGCCGGCGTGGACGACGCCGGAGTTGTGGCCGGTCTGGTGCGCGGCCAGCCGGTCCTCGCGCTCGAGCACGACCACCTGGGTCCCCGGACGGCGGCGCAGCACCTCGCGCGCCACGGCGAGCCCGACGATGCCCCCACCCACGACGCCGACGACCTCAGACATGGCGCGATCCTCCCGCACGTTTCAGCCTCTGCGGGAGGAACGCGGGAAACTTACACCGGCTTGGCGACCTTGATCAGGGCCCAGCCGAGCAGCATGAGGATGACGCCCATCACCGCGACGAACGCGGCGACGCCGAAGGCGACGACTGACGTGAAGAGGCTGGCCTGGAGGAACGACGCGTTCATGACGGTCGCCCGGTTGGGGTCGTCCTGCGGCAGCTCGGCGTAGGTCTTGCCGCCGGCGATCTCGGTGGCGTGCTGGTTGATGATGTCCGCCTGGGCGTACGCCGTGAACGGGCCCTTGACGTCCTTGCCGGCGAACCGGTCGGCGTCGTCGGAGACCGTGATCTTCTGGTCGGCGAGCGTCTGGGAGACGATCGTGTAGGTGACGACTCCCGCGACGAGGAAGATCACGCCGAGCACGGCGATGATGATCCCGATCACGCGAACGCTCTTGTTTCCCGTCCTCGCGGTCGTGACGGGGCTTGCACTGGCCTCGCTCATGGATCCCAGACAAGCACGGCGGGGTGAGGGTCGCGTCACCCGATTCGGGCGAGCGGCCCGGAGAGGACCTCGAACCCGATCCCGGCCGCCTGGAGCCGCGCGAGCAGCGCCGTCCCCATGGCCTGCGCGGTCGTGACCTGGCCGGCCGTCGGCGGGTTGTCGTCGAGCAGCAGGCACAGGGCCGACTCGGCGAGCATCTTGGCGGTCTCGTCGTAGCCGGGGTCGCCGCCGGAGACGCGGGTGTGCACGGTGCGCCCGTCGCCCTCGGCGACCACGTCGACGGTGAACCACGACCGCGCGCGGCGCGCCTCGCTCGGGCCGTCACCAGGTCGGATCCGGCCGAGCGCGAGGCGCCGCAGGGGCGGGACCTGGGCGGCCAGCACCATGGCCCCCGCCGCGGCGGCGCCGCCCGCGGCGTACCGCAGCGTCTTGGTGCCGGCGTAGTGGGAGTAGCGGAAGTCCGGTCCGTACGACGCGAGCGCGGCCCCGCTGCGGGCGACCACGATCGGGTCGATCGTCGGCAGCGGCATCAGCCAGTAGCCGAGCAGCGGGTCGCGGTGCGGCTTCCCGGGGACCGCCCGGGCCCGGCGACCCTCGGGGCGAGGCTCGACCCGCCGGCGCTCGGCACTGACGGACTTGTGCTGTCGGGCACGCGAGAAGGCGGTCATCGCCGAGTGGAACGTCCCGCCCGAGAACTGCGCGCCGGCCCGCACCACGCCGCGCACGGTCACCGGGCCGCCCGCCTGCAGCTCCTGCACCGCGTGCAGCACACCGAGGTCGTACGGCACGGAGTCGAAGCCGCAGGCGTGCACGATCCGCGCGCCGCTGCGCTCCGCCGCGGCGTGGTGGGCGAGGTACATCCGGTCCACGAACTCGGGCTCGCCGGTCAGGTCGACGTAGTCCGTGCCGGCCTCGGCGCACGCGGCGACCAGCGGCTCGCCGTAGTCGATGTAGGGGCCGACCGTGGTGATGACGAGCCGGGTGCGGCGCGCCACGTCGGCCAGCGAGGCCGGGTCGGTGGCGTCGGCGGTCAGCAGCGGCACGTCGACGCCGAGCCGCTCGCGCAGCGCCTCGAGCTTGGCCTGGCTGCGACCGGCCAGCGCCCAGCGCAGGCCGGCCGGGGCGTGCCGGGCGAGGTAGTCGGCGGTCAGCGCGCCGGTGAAGCCGGTCGCGCCGAAGAGGACCAGGTCGAGCTCGCGTGCGGCAGCCATGGCCCCACCCTGCCAGGCCGTCCCACGCGGCCGCGGGTCGACGTACGCTCGGAGCATGTGCCGCAACATCCGACCGCTCAACAACTTCGAGCCCCCGGCCACGCGCGACGAGGTGACCTCCGCCGCGCTCCAGTACGTGCGCAAGGTCAGCGGCACCACGAAGCCGTCGCAGGCCAACCAGGCCGCCTTCGACCAGGCGGTCGCCGAGATCGCGCACATCACCCAGCACCTGCTCGAGGACCTCGTGACCACCGCGCCGCCGAAGAACCGCGAGGTCGAGGCGGCCAAGGCGCGGGCCCGGGCGGAGCTCAGGTACGCCCGGTGACGCTGGCGCCGCCCAGCGGGGGGTACGTCGAGGCCCTGACGCTGCTGCGGGACCGGCCGCTCGTGGTGCTCACCGGGGCCGGGCTGTCCACCGACTCCGGCATCCCCGACTACCGCGGCCCCAGCGCTCCGGCCCGGACGCCGATGACCTACCAGGAGTTCGTGTCCGGCCCGGCGGCGCAGCAGCGCTACTGGGCCCGCAGCCACCTGGGCTGGGGCCGGATGGGCGGCGCGGAGCCCAACGACGGCCACCGCGCGGTCGCCCGGCTGGGCGCCGACCTGGTCATCACCCAGAACGTCGACGGCCTCCACGAGCGGGCCGGCACCCCGCGCCTGGTGGCGCTGCACGGCCGGATCGCCGAGGTCGTCTGCCTCGGCTGCCGCGAGACGTCCGACCGGGCGGCGCTGCAGGAGCGGCTCGCCGAGCTGAACCCCGGGTACGCCGAGCGGCACGCCGCGGCGCCGGTGCGCCCCGACGGCGACGTCGAGCTCGAGGACACCGCGGAGTTCGTCGTCCCCGACTGCGCGGGGTGCGGCGGGGTGCTGAAGCCGGACGTCGTCTTCTTCGGCGAGAACGTCCCGGCGGAGCGGGTCGCCCGCTGCTATGCCGCGGTGGAGGCGCTCACCGAGCGGGACGGCGCGCTGCTGGTGGCCGGCTCCAGCCTGACGGTGATGTCGGGCCTGCGGTTCGTGCGCCGGGCGGCGCGGGCGGGGACGCCGGTGGTGATCGTCAACCGGGGCAGCACCCGCGGCGACGAGCTCGCGTCGTACCGCGTGCACGCCGGCTGCAGCGAGTTCCTGACCGCGCTGGCGGGTTGAGGACGCTCAGGAGGCGTGGTTGCGCAGCTCGCCGAGCAGGTCGACCAGCTCGTGCAGCGAGAGGTCGTGCACCTCGGCGTCGAGGCCGTTGACCCGCTCCAGCGCGAGGTTCTCGGGCAGCCGCGGGCCGACGTCGAAGGTGTAGATCGTGTCCTCGAGCTCGAACTCGATCGTCCGCACCTGCGCCGCGTAGTGGTCGGCGTCGGCGGTGCGGAGCACGACCTGCTCCCGCGGCTCGAGGCCGCGGCTCAGCTGCGTGAGCGAGTGCCCGACGACGAGCACGCGATCGCCGCGCACCTCGACCGACGCATCGAGCTCGATGATCTCCATGATGACCTTCCCCCGCTGCCGTTCTCAGAATGGCAGCCCCCCAAAGGCGCAGTGAACCCACGACGCCGTGCGCGACTCTACCCAGAAGGGTGAGGGATCAAACGCGAAGGCGGACAAGGATCGTCCAAAAAAAGTGACAAGAAAGTCACAAGTCGTGCGTCGGCGTACGTCGCAGCGCGTCAGAGGCGCCGCACGAAGATGTGGTCGGCGGCCTCGGGGGCGATCTCGGCCGTCTCCCCGCCCGACCCGACCAGCACGCCGGCCTCGGTGAGCAGCACGGTCACCGTCTTGTCCGGGAGCGCGCCGACGCGGCGCATCGCGCTCATCAGCAGCTCGTCCTTCTGCATCTCCTCCGAGATGCGGCGCACCAGGACCCGCCCCTCCCCCGGCCCGGCGGCCTGCGACAGCGGCTCCAGGCCCTCCATGAAGCTCTCCGGCGCGTCGTGCTCGCCGAGCTCGTCGAGACCCGGGATGGGGTTGCCGTAGGGCGACTCGGTCGGGTGGTCGAGCAGCTTGAGCAGCCGCCGCTCGACGGTCTCCGACATGACGTGCTCCCAGCGGCATGCCTCCTCGTGCACGAGCTCCCACTCGAGGCCGATGACGTCGGTGAGCAGCCGCTCCGCGAGGCGGTGCTTGCGCATCACCCGGGTCGCCAGCCGCAGGCCCTCGTCGGTCAGCTCCAGGTGACGGTCGCCCTCCACCGTGAGCAGGCCGTCGCGCTCCATGCGGGCGACCGTCTGGGACACCGTGGGACCGCTCTGGTGCAGCCGCTCGGCGATCCGCGCCCGCAGCGGGACGATGCCCTCCTCCACCAGCTCGTAGATGGTCCGGAGGTACATCTCGGTGGTGTCGATGAGGTCGCTCACGCGCACATTGTGTCTCATCGCACCATGCACCTGGCAGGCTGGCGGAGATGCCTCCCTCCGTCGCCTGGTTCCGCCGTGACCTGCGCCTCTCGGACAACCCCGCCCTGCTCGCGGCGGCCGCCGACGGGCCGGTGCTGCCGCTGTTCGTGCTCGACCCGGCCCTGTGGCGCCCGGCCGGGCCGGCCCGGCGCTGCTACCTCACCGCTTCGCTCCGCTCCCTCGACGCCGCCGTGGGCGGCCTGACCCTGCTCGAGGGCGATCCGGTGCGCAGGGTCGTGGAGGCCGCGCGCGCCGTCGGCGCCGAGCGCGTGCACGTCGCCGCGGACTTCGGGCCGCACGGCGCCCGGCGCGACGCCGCGGTCGAGCGGGCGCTCGGCGAGGCCGGCATCGCGCTGGTGCGCACCGGCTCGCCGTACGCCGTCGCGCCCGGCCGGCTGCGCACCGGCGGGGGCACGGCGTACCAGGTCTTCACCCCCTACCACCGCGCCTGGGCCGACCACGGCTGGCGCGCGCCGGCGGGCGACCCGGCCGACGTCGAGTGGCTGCGGCCCGACCGGTCCGCGGCGCTCCCCGACGTCGAGCCACCCGCCGGGATGACGCTCCCCGAGGCCGGCGAGGAGGCGGCGCACGCGCGGTGGCAGGAGTTCCTCGACCGGGTGGCCGACTACGACGACGAGCGGGACCGGCCCGACCTCGACACCACCTCACGCATGTCGGTGCACCTGAAATGGGGCGAGATCCACCCGCGCACGATGCTGGCCGACCTGGCCCCGCTGCGTAGCGCCGGGGCAGCCGCCTACCGCCGCGAGCTCGCGTGGCGCGACTTCTTCGCCGACGTCCTGCACGCCCGGCCGGAGACCGCGCGCGCCTACCTCAGGCCCGCCTTCGCCGGGATGCGGTACGACGAGCCGGGCGCGGCGTACGACGCGTGGCGGGCGGGCCGCACCGGCTTCCCGGTCGTCGACGCGGGGATGCGGCAGCTGCGGGCGACCGGCTGGATGCACAACCGGGTGCGGATGGTGGTGGCGAGCTTCCTGGTCAAGGACCTGCACGTCGAGTGGCAGCACGGCGCCCGGCACTTCCTGCACTGGCTGGTCGACGGCGACCTCGCGTCCAACCAGCAGAACTGGCAGTGGGCGGCGGGGAGTGGCGCCGAAGCCGCGCCGTACTTCCGGGTCTTCAACCCGACCTCCCAGGGTCGCAAGTTCGATCCCGACGGCACGTACGTGCGGCGCTGGGTGCCGGAGCTCGCGGAGGTGACCGACCCGCACGACCCGAGCCCCGACGACCGGGAGCGGTCCGGCTACCCGGCGCCGGTCGTCGACCACGCCGCGGAGCGGCGCGAGGCGCTCGCCCGGTGGGAGGAGATCCGCTGACTTTGGTCGCCCCCGGTCCGCTACCCAGGTCGCTTCCGGCCCGGCGCGACGCTCCCTAGCGTCGGCGGGGTGCGCACCGCCTGGCTGCCGGCCCTCGGCCTCCTCGTGCTGGCGCCGGTGTGCGCGGAGTACCTCTGGGGCTACGACGACAGCACCGGCCACCCCGGCACGCTGGTCGGCAACCTGCTCGTCTTCTCCCCGTTGTACGGCGCGCCGGCGCTGCTGATCCGCGAGGCGGCCCGGCGGCACGGCCTCGGCTGGCCGGGGATCCTGCTGATGGCGGCGGCCTTCGGCGTCGTGCAGGCGGGGATCGTCGACCAGTCGATGTGGAGCACCGACTACCGCGACATCCCATACTGGGACGACATGTCCGAGCCGACCTACCTCGCGCCGATCGGGCTGAGCGCCTACCTCGCGCTGACGTTCGTCGGCGGCCACGTGATCCTGAGCGTCGGCGCGCCGATCGCCCTGGTCGAGACGCTGACGCCGCGGCACCGGCGCGAGCCGTGGCTCGGGCCGGTGGCGCTGTGGGTGCTCGCGCTGCTCTACGCGGCGGCGTCGGCGCTGGTGCTGGTGGACGCCCACGACACCGGCGAGGCGACCGCGACCTGGGGACAGCTGCTCGCCTCGGCCCTGGCGGCCGTCGGACTGGTGGTGGCGGCGTTCCGGGTCGGCTCGCGGCCGGCGCCGATCGTGCCCGGCCGGGTGCCGCGCCCGTTGCTGGTCCTCGCCCTGGCAGTCGTGGCGATGACCGGCTGGGTCGCGCTCCCCCCGACCCCGGCCGGCACCGTGCTCGTCGCGCTGCTCGCCGTCGGGGTCGTCCTCGTGGTGCGCCGCTGGTCGCGGCGCGGCGACTGGGGCCAGCGGCACGTGCTGGCGCTCGCGGGCGGCGCCGTGGTCGCTGCCGGCGGCTGGGCCTTCCTGACCACGCCGATCGGCGAGGTGAGCAGCCAGGAGAAGTACGGCCACAACGTCGCGCTGCTGCTCCTCGTCGCCGGGCTCAGCCTCTGGGGCGCGCGGCGGGCCCGCGCCGGGTGGACCTGAGCGCGCCCGACGTGCGAGCGTCGGGCCGTGCCCCTGCCTGACCTGACCGTCCCCCGCCGCTTCTGCGGCCCTCCCTCGTCGGGCAACGGCGGCTGGAGCGCCGGCGCGCTCGCGGCGTACGTCGACGGCCCGGCCGTCGCGGTCTCCCTGCTGGCGCCGCCGCCGCTCGACGCCCCGATGACCGTGGGCGCGGAGGGCGACGGCGTGGTCGCGAGCCAGGACGGCCGGCCGGTGCTGAGGGCCGAGCCCTTCCCCGGCGACCTCGCCGTGGTCGCGTGGGTGCCCGTGGAGGAGGCCCGCGGCGCGCAGGCGTCCTACGCCGGCCTCGAGTCGCACCCGTTCCCCACCTGCTTCTCGTGCGGCACCGGCCGCGACGACGGGCTGCGGATCTTCCCGGGCCGGGTGGCCGACCAGGAGGGTGGCGCGCGGGTGGCGGCGACGTGGACGCCGGACGCGTCGGTGGCCGAGACGCTGGCCGCGACCACCTGGGCGGCGCTGGACTGTGTCGGCGGCTGGGCCGGCGACCTCGAGGAGCGGCTGATGGTCCTCGCCCGGATGACGGCGCGGGTCGACCTCCTCCCCGAGGTGGGGGCCGAGCACGTGGTCGTCGGGCTCGGGCGGCGTACGGAGGGGCGCAAGACGTTCACCGCCTCGGCTCTCTACGATGCCGACGGCCGCCTGCTCGGGAGCGCGGAGCACCTCTGGATCGCGGTCGATCCCGCGGCCTTCAGCTGAGCCCTTTAAGATGGAAAGCATGGGTTTGAACGATCAAATGTCCCCCCAGGAGTGGTGGCGCCACGCCGTGACCTACCAGGTCTACCCTCGCAGCTTCGCCGACGGGAACGGCGACGGCGTCGGGGACCTGCCCGGCATCACCTCGCGGCTCCCCTACCTCGCCGACCTCGGCGTCGACGCGATCTGGATCTCGCCGTTCTACACCTCGCCGCAGGCCGACCACGGCTACGACGTCGCCGACTACTGCGACATCGACCCCCTCTTCGGCTCGCTCGACGACGCCGACGCGCTCATCGCGCGGGCGCACGAGCTGGGCCTCAAGGTGATCGTCGACCTGGTGCCCAACCACACCTCGAGCGAGCACGAGTGGTTCCAGGCGGCGCTGGCCGCCGGCCCGGGCAGCCCGGAGCGGGACCGCTACATCTTCCGCGACGCCAAGCCCGACGGGTCGCTGCCCAACAACTGGATGTCGGTGTTCGGCGGCCCCGCGTGGACGCAGGCGCCCGACGGGCAGTACTACCTGCACCTGTTCGACAGCAGCCAGCCCGACCTCAACTGGCGCAACCCCGAGGTCGGCGACATGTTCGTCGAGGTGCTGCGCTTCTGGCTCGACCGCGGGGTCGACGGGTTCCGCGTCGACGTCGCGCACGGCCTCTTCAAGGAGGAGAGCCTGCGCGACCAGGTGGTCGAGGCGGGCAAGACCGCGAGCAGCGACGCGCGCGACGCCGCCGACGTCCCGATGGTCGAGCGCACCGTGCGCGACGAGCCGATGTGGGACCAGCCGGAGGTCCACGACGTCTACCGCCGCTGGCACGAGGTGCTCGCCAAGTACGACGGCGACCGGATGTTCGTCGCCGAGGCGTGGACCCAGACCCCGGAGTCGATGGCCGCCTACATCCGCCCCGGCGAGTTCAGCCAGGCCTTCAACTTCGCCTGGCTGCTCGCCGGGTGGTCGGCGGAGGAGTTCGCCGCGGTCATCACCGGCACCATGGACGCGGTCGGCCTGGTCGGCGGCTCGCCCACCTGGGTGCTCAGCAACCACGACGTCGTCCGGCACGTGACGCGCTATGGCGGCGGCGCCGTGGGCCTGGCCCGCGCCAAGGCAGCGACGCTCACGATGCTGGCGCTGCCGGGCTCGGCGTACCTCTACCAGGGCGAGGAGCTCGGGCTGCCGGAGGTCGACGTCGCCGACGAGGACCGCCAGGACCCGTTCTTCATCCGCACCGGCGAGGGCGGCCGCGACGGCTGCCGGGTGCCGATCCCGTGGAGCGGCACGGCCGCGCCGTACGGCTTCGGACCGGGCACCGGGCAGCCGTGGCTGCCGCAGCCCGCCGACTGGGCGCCGATCACGGTCGAGGCCGAGACCGGCGACGACTCCTCGACGCTGGAGTTCTACCGGGCGGCGCTCGCCGTACGCCGTACGTTCGCGGCGACCGCGGGTGACGACGTCGAGGTCCTCGACCTCGGGGCCGACGTCGTGGCCTTCCGGCGTGGACCGGTGACCGCGGTGCTCAACTGCGGCGCGACGCCGGTGCCCCTCCCCGAGGGCAGGGTGCTCATCGCCAGCGGTCCGGTCGACGGCACGCTGCCGGCCGACACCGCGGTCTGGCTGGGCTAGGCGTCGAGCGCGGCGTTGTAGCGGCCGAGCAGCCGGACGAAGTCGGCGACCTCGGCGTCCGGGAGGTCGCCGAGCTTGCCGTCGAGCCAGAGCCGGCTCGCGTGGCTGACCTCGACGAGCCGCGCCTTGGCCTCGTCGTTGGCGGAGAGCAGCGTGGCGCGGCCGTCGTCGGGGTCGGGGGTGCGGTCGAGCAGGCCGAGCTCCAGCAGGTGCTGGACCTGACGGCTGATCGCACCCTTGTCGATGCCGAGGGACTCCGCGACCGCCGAGGCCCGCACCGGGCCGTGCTTGTCCACCCACGTGAGCAGCAGGTAGGTCGAGGTCTGCAGGTCCGGGTGGACCGCCCGCGCACGCTCGCCGAGCACGCGCCGGAGCCGCCGCACCATCACGCCCACCTCGCGCTCGAGGTCGACCAGCAGCTCGGCCCGGTCGACGCGCGCCGCGGAGGCCGCCGTCATCGCTTGCTCTCCTCCACGAGACCATGGTGCAGCTCAGCGGCCACCTCAGGCGAGGCCTCGGCGTTCGGCTCGAGGTTCGAGGTGCGCAGCGGCACCTCCTTGATCAGCGCGACGCAGACCAGCGCGAGCATCGCGAACGGCGCCGCGACGAGGAAGATGTGGCCGAAGGACTCGCCGAAGGCGTGCTGGAAGACCGCCTGGACCGGCCCCGGCAGCGTCGCCAGGTCCGGGACCGAGTGGCTCTCGTGGCTGGTGGTCGCGATGCCGAGGCCGTGCAGGCCGTCGGTCACCTTGACCGCCACCTGGTGGCTGAGCAGGGCGCCCAGCGCCGAGATGCCGATCGAGCCGCCCATCGTGCGGAAGAACGCGACCACGGAGCTCGCCGCGCCCATGTCGGACATCGTCACGTTGTTCTGCACCGCGAGCACCAGGTTCTGCATGGTGGCGCCCAGGCCGAGACCGAGGACCAGCATGAAGGCACCGACCTGCACCAGCGGGGTCTTCTCGTCGATGGTGCCGAGCAGCAGCAGGCCGACGACCACGAAGGCCATGCCGCCGACCAGCCAGCGCTTCCACAGGCCGGTGCGGGTGATGATCCGCCCCGAGGTCAGGCTCGAGACGAAGAGGCCGCCGACCATGGCGATCGACATCAGGCCGGCCTCGGTCGGGCTCATCCCGCGAGCGACCTGGAAGTACTGGCTGAGGTAGACCGTGGAGCCGAACATCGCGACACCGATCAGCACGGAGGCGATCGTCGCGAGCGTGACGGTGCGGTCGCGGAAGAGGCGGAGCGGGATGATCGGGTCCGCGGCGACCCGCGCCTCGACGTACACGGCGGCCGCCAGGACCAGCAGCCCGCCGATCACCAGCGCGGCGCTGGTGGCCGAGCCCCACGCGAACTGGTTGCCGGCGAGGCTGACCCAGATCAGCAGGATCGAGACGCCGGCGACGATCAGGGTCGCGCCGAGGTAGTCGATGCGCACCGGGCGCTTGACGACCGGCAGGTGCAGGGTCTTCTGGAGGACGAAGAAGGCAGCGACCGCGAACGGCAGGCCCACGAAGAAGCAGCCCCGCCAGCCGAGTGCGGAGTCCACGATCAGCCCGCCGATGAGCGGGCCGCTGACCGTGGCGAGCGCGAAGACCGCGCCGAGGTAGCCCGAGTAGCGGCCGCGCTCGCGCGGAGAGACCATCGTCGCGAGGATCACCTGGACGAGCGCGGTCAGGCCGCCGACGCCGAGGCCCTGCACGACGCGGGCGCCGATCAGCACCTCCATCGACGGCGCGATCGAGGCGACCAGCGAGCCGACGATGTAGATGACCAGCGCCAGCTGCACCAGCAGCTTCTTGTTGACCAGGTCGGCGAGCTTGCCCCAGATCGGGGTGGTCGCGGTCATCGCGAGCATCGTCGCGACGACGACCCAGGTGTAGCCGGTCTGGCTGCCGTGCAGGTCGGAGACGATCCGGGGCAGCGCGTTGGAGACCACGGTGCTCGACAGCATCGCGACGAACATCGCGAGGAGCAGCCCGCTCAGGGCCTCCATGACCTGCCGATGGGTCATCGGGAAGTCGTCCTGGTCGGAGCCCGGCGCGGCCGGACTCGTGGCGGTCACGGGGGGTTCGGCGTCGACGCTGCTCACGGAGGCTCGATTCATGTCCACTAGAAGGTTGCAGTTGGCAACTATATTCCGATAGTTGTCGGCAGCAACCAAAATGTGACCGGCCGAACGTCGGAGACCGCCCGAGGTCGCTGGGGAGGCTCAGTCGCCGTCGGTCTTGAGAGCCTGGGAGAGCTGGGCGACGAGGTCGTCGCTCGGGGACGCCGCCTGGCGGTTGGACTCCTCGAGCTGGGCGAGCAGCTCGGCCCGGTGCACCTTGAGCGACCGGGGCGCGTCGATGCCGATCCGCACCACGTCGCCGCGGACCTCGAGGACCGTGACGGTGATGTCTTCGCCCAGAACGATGCTCTCGCCCGCCCGACGACTGAGAACCAGCATGTGTCCACCGTAGCCGGAGACGCCGGATCTGCCTCGATCAGCGACCGAGTTGCGCCGCGACGGAGGTGCGGATCACCCCAGGAGGCGCGCCGCCACCGGGAGACCGGGCTCGTCCAGGATCACCTGGCCGGCCCGCCGCGAACCGGGGTTGACCAGGATCGGGGCGGCCAGGTTGGCAGTGGTCTCGGCGAGCGAGCTGCCGGTGTTGAGCACGACCAGGATCAGCACGTCGGAGGCGTCCTCGATGCCGAGGTCGGCGACGACGTCGTCGTCGACCTCGGGTGCGTAGTCCGGGAAGAAGCCGGCCGGCGGGACCACGAGGAAACGCAGTCCGCGCTCGTCCAGGGAGGTCAGGCTGCACAGGTCGCTGGTCGCGTCGAGCTGCACGAGCGCGAACCGGCGGTGCTCGGGGAACCCCGGCATGGGTCGAACCATCTCGATCACCGGGATCTCGATGGCGTTCGGCTCGGCCACGGCACCTCCGTCGACGCGTGCGGGAGCAGTCATCATGTCAAGAACCGGTGACGCCGTCATCGCAGGAAGTCCAGCAGGCTCGGCCGGACCACGCGGGCGGTCGCTCCGAGGGCCGCCTGGTAGGCGACCTCCTGGAGCTTGAGGTCGACGGTGGCCTTGGCGAGGTCGACGTTCTCGACCTCCGAGAGCCCGTTGCGCAGGGTCAGCTCGCCGTCGGCGGCGACCGTGCGGGCGTTCTCGACCCGGTTCGCCCGGGCGCCGACGTCGGCACGGACGTTGACGATCCGCTTGAAGTCGACGTCGAGCGCGGTCGCGGCGGCGTCGATCCCCGCCTGGTTCGCGGTCCGCAGCGCCGTCGAGAGCGCCGCGAGGTGGTCGAACATCGAGTCGGCAGCGGTGTCGTCACCGAACACGGCCGGCCCCTCGACGTCCACCCGCACCTTGGCACCCTCGGCGACGGTGCGCACCACGCCGGTGGGCGAGCTCTGGCCGACGAACGCGCCCGCGCCGTCGTACGCCGTCGTCCCGGCGGTCACCCCGCCGAAGACCGGCCGGTCGAGATAGGTCGTGTTCGCACCGGCGATCAGGCCCTGGCGGATCTGGTCGACCTCGACCGCCAGCGCCTCGCGGGACTCGGGGCTCATGATGCCGGAGTTGGCCGACATCGCGAGCTCGCGCGCCCGCCGGACCTGGTCGGTCATCGTCCCGAGCGTGGTGTCGATCTGGTCGAGCCAGCCCTGGGCGTCGCTGGCGTTGCGCAGGTGCTGCTGCTTGTCGGCCAGGTCGGCGCGGATCCGCATCGCGGTGGTCGCACCCGTCGGGTTGTCCGACGGGCGGTTGATCAACCGGCCGGTGGTCAGCTGCTCCTGCGACGTGGCGAGCCGGTTCATCGAGACCTGCAGCCCGGCGTAGGACTGCTTGCCCAGCATGTTCTGGGTCACGCGCACGAGCGTCATCGGCCGACCACCCCGGTGCGGTTGATCAGGGTGTCGAGGATCTCGTCGACGGTCGTCATCACGCGCGCGGCCGCTTCGTAGGACCGCTGCGCCATCACCATGTTGACGGTCTCCTCGTCGATGCTGACGCCCGCCAGCTGCTCGCGGGCGCCGTCGACCTGGGAGGTCATCGCCTGCTGGTTGAGCGACAGGCGCTCCGCCGACGCGACCGAGGTGCCGAACCGGTTGACCAGCTGCTGGTAGCCGTCCTCGATCTTGATGGCGTCGGCGATCTTGTCGCCGTTGCTCGCATCGAGGTTCGGCGCGCCGCCGATGCTGGAGGCCGCGACCAGGGCGGTGTCGGTGATCGCCACGGCCAGCGGAGAGCTGAGGTCGGCCGGGTCGTAGGTGAAGAAGTCACCACCGGCGGCGCCGGTCTTGTCGAAGCCGCCGCGGTGGGCGGTGTTGACCTGGGCCGCGAGGTCGGACATCAGCTGGTGGAGGTTGGTGCCGTACGCCGGCAGGTCGACGTCGATCAGGTGGATCGTCGCCCCGGCCTCGCCCGAGAGCGCGCCGGGCAGGACGGCGGAGGTGCCGTCCGGCGCGGTCGCGGTCAGCTGGACCGTGCCGACGCCCGCGGACCCGTCCGGGTTGACGCCTCCGGTCAACGAGATCCTGGAGGCACTGGAGCCGGTCACGAGGGTGACGCCGTTCAGCGTGACGTCCATGGTGCCGTCGGCGGCGATCCTGCCCTCTCCCCCGGTCAGCTGCGACAGGCGGAGCGTCAGCTGGTCGCGGGTGTCCTGGAGGGTGGCCAGGTCGCTGCCGCCGACGGTGGATGCCGAGATCACGTGGTTGGTCGACGCGAGCTGCTCAGCGACGTCGTTGATCTCCTGGACGGTGGCGACGAGCCGGGCGCGCTGGTCGCTGGTCTCGTCGACGATGTTGCGGTTCTGGAGGTTGAACGCGTCGGCCAGGATCGCGCCGGAGGAGAGCACCGCGCTGCGTGCCGCGTCGCTGCCGGGGGTGTTGACGAGGTCCTGCAGCGACGAGCGGAAGCCGCTGATCGCCGCGGCGACGCCGGAGTCGCCGGGCTCGGCGATGCCGGCCTCGACGCGGCCGAGCACGGTCGCCCGGAGGTCGAGGTAGGACTGGCGGGCGTGCTCGCGGCGGACGCGGGTGTCGAGGAGCGCGTCGGCGAACCGCTCGACGCCGCCCTGCTGGACGCCGCTGCCGATCTCGTTGGACCGGGCCCACACGGCCGGGGCGGCCGCGGCGCCGACGGTCTCACCGACGACCCGACGGCGGACGTAGCCGTCGGTGGAGGAGTTGGCGATGTTGGTGCTCGCGATGTCGAGTGCCGACTGCTGGTAGCGCAGCGCCGACAGCGCGGTGTTCAGCGAGGAGAAGCCAGCCATGTCAGAGACTCCAATCGACGACGGTGCTGCGGGACTGACCGCGGTCGACGGAGCCGGCGGCGGTGTAGGTCGACGCGCTGCGGTCGATCCCGAGCAGCGTGTCCTGCGTGGCCCGGAGGCCGGCGACGATGAGGGCGCGGTTCGACTGGGCGACGCGCGAGATCTCCTCGACGAGCGTCAGGAAGGTGTCGCGGTGCTCGGTGAGGATCCCGACCCAGGGCTCCTCGGCGACGGCGATCAGCTCGCCGAGACCGGCGTTGGGGGCCAGCCCCACGGCCTCGGCGGCCTCGTCGGCGGCGATCGCGCGGAGGATCTCGACCTCGCGCAGCGCCTCGACGGCGTCGTCGACGTCCCGGGCGGCGTTGGTCAGCCACCGGGTGCGTCCCGACGACATGACGAGCGCCTCGACATCGAGTCGGTAGAGGAGGGCCTCGAGGAGCTCGCGCTCGCGCCAGAGGACCCAGGTCAGCTTCTCCACGTCACTCCCAGGATCGGTTTCGGATGGTCCAGACCAGTGCCGCTCGGCGACACCCGGTCACGAGGACTCCATCGGGCCCGGCTGGGGTCTCCTTAGTAGAACCTCCGAGATTTCGCCGGTCCCGGCCGGCCGGATCGGGGCCGTCGGGGCCGGCTCGCCGGCCCCGGGAGGCAAAGACTTCAAGGAATTTGAAAGAAATGCGGACGGGCCCGTCTATGAAATGCACAATTGCCACCGTGACCCATTACAACGACGTCCCGCCGGGCTCCGAGGCGTTGATCGTGGTGCACGTGCCCCTGGTAGGCCACATCGTCCGAGAGACGATGGCCAGGGTGCCGTCCCACGTCGACCGTGACGACCTCAGCTCCGCTGGACTCACCGCCCTGGTGCAGGCCGCACACTCCTACGACCCCGAGCGCGGGGTGCCGTTCAACCGGTACGCCACGACCCGGATCCGCGGTGCCATCCTCGACGAGCTCCGCAGCATCGACTGGGCCTCGCGCTCGGTCCGGCGCCGGGCCCGCGAGCTCGACGCCACCCGCGGCCACCTCGCGACCGTCCTCGGCCGCCCGGCCTCGACCGCCGAGGTCGCCCAGGCGACCGGGCTCAGCAGCGACGAGGTGACGGCCAACGACGACGACGTCGCCCGGGCCCAGGTGCTCTCGCTCCACGCGTCCGAGGACGAGTCGCTCGGCGAGCGCCTCGCCAGCGGCAGCCCCACGCCGGAGGCGATCGTCGAGCACCGGGAGCGGCTGACCTACCTCACCGAGGCGATCACCGAGCTCCCCGAGCGGCTGCGCCACGTCGTCGAGCAGTACTTCATCGCCGAGCGTCCCATGGCCGAGATCGCCGAGACCCTCGGCGTCACCGAGTCGCGGGTCTCCCAGCTGCGGGCCGAGGCCCTCGTCCTGCTCCGCGACGCGCTCCACCACGCCCTCGAGCCGGACCTCGTCGCCGGCCCGGAGCGCCCGGGTGGCGCCGCTGCCCGTCGGCGCCAGGCGTACTTCGCGGCCGTCGCCGCCCGGCACGCTGCCGGCCTGCGCGGCTTCGGCGAGCCGCGCACGGCGGTGAACGCGAGCGCCTGACCACAGGCGAGCCCCGGGACGCCCCGCGTCCTGACCGACGCGAGTGAGGACCTCCGGCGGATCGATGACCACGGTCATCCGATCCGACCGGAGGTCCTTCACGTGGGGCGAAAAATCCTCGAGAAAACGTCGTCGATCTCCTCAGGCGCCTCAGGCCACCGCCGATGGACACGGTGTCGGAGCCCACGGACGGGCTCCAGTAAGTGACACCCCCAGGGAAGGAACCCACCATGGCACTCCGCATCAACCAGAACATCGACGCCCTCAACTCGTACCGCAACCTGTCGGTCACGCAGGGCAACCTGTCGAAGTCGCTCGAGAAGTTGTCGAGCGGCTTCCGGATCAACCGGGCCGGCGACGACGCTGCCGGCCTCGCGATCTCCGAGGGCCTGCGCGCCCAGGTCGGCGGCCTCAAGGTCGGCGCCCGCAACGCCCAGGACGGCATCTCGGTCGTGCAGACCGCTGAGGGCGCCCTCACCGAGGTCCACTCCATGCTGCAGCGCATGAACGACCTCGCCGTGCAGTACAAGAGCGGCACGGTCACCGGCAACACCGACGCCGAGGGCGCTCTCGCGGCTGAGTTCCAGGCGCTGAGCGACGAGGTCGGCCGGATCGAGGACAACACCAAGTTCAACGGTGTCGCCCTCTTCGCTGGCACCGACGTGGACTTCCAGGTCGGCTACGCCACCAGCGACAAGATCACCGTCGACGGCGCGGCTTCCCTCAAGAGCTTCAAGGGTGGCGTCGCTGGCCTGGACATCACCGCGGCGACCGCCTCGGACGACGTGCAGGCGCAGATCAACGCTGTCTCGACCCAGCGCGCGTCGCTCGGTGCGTTCCAGAACCGGTTCGAGCACACCATCAACTCGGTCAACACCGCGATCGAGAACCTGTCCGCGTCGGAGTCCCGCATCCGCGACACCGACATGGCCCAGGAGATGATGAGCTTCACCCGCTCGCAGATCCTGTCGCAGGCCGGCACCGCGATGCTGGCGCAGGCCAACCAGGCCCCGCAGGGCGTTCTCTCCCTGCTGCGCTGATCTCGTCGGTGGGTCGGCCGGAGGCTGACCCACCGCCGGAACCAAGTCCCTGGGGGAGTGCTCGCACTCCCCCAGGGTCGTTTCCGGGGCCCGATCAACGGCCCCGTCTCTCGAGCAGGAGGAATCTCGTGGCCAGCAGCAGCATCAGCGGCATCGCGAGCGGACTGGACACCGCGAGCATCATCGACCAGCTCATGCAGCTGGAGGCGGTCCCGCAGACCAAGCTGGTCAAGAAGCAGACCACCGAGAAGTCCATCCTGACCGCCCTCCGCTCCCTCAACACCGACACGGCGGCGCTCGCCGTCAAGGCGCGCTCGCTCGCCAAGCCGGCCACCTGGCAGGCCGTGCAGGGCACCGCCACCGGCACCGGGATCTCGGTGACCACCGCGAGCACCGCCTCGCCGGCGTCGCTGTCCTTCACCGTCGACCGCCTCGCCGCGACCCACCAGCTCGCGTTCGCCTCCTCCGCCGACCTCACCACCGTGGTCGCTGGGTCCACGGTGACCATCACCGGCAGCGACGGCGTCGCCCACGACATCTCCGCCGGCGGCGGGACGCTCAAGGAGCTGGTCGCCGCGATCAACGGCTCGACCGCCACCACCGGGGTCAAGGCCGCCGCGGTCAAGGTCGCCGACGGCAGCTACCGGCTGCTCGCCGAGTCGGCCATCACCGGCGCCGGCTCCGCCTTCACACTCACCAACGGCGACGGCACCGACCTGCTCGGCGGCGCGGCCGTCCGCGCCGGAGCCGACGCCCAGATCAGCATGGGCCTCGGCATCACCGCGACCTCGTCGACGAACACGTTCGCCGACCTCCTCCCCGGCGTGAACGTCACGCTTGGCGCCACCACGCCCGTCGGCACTGCGGGCACGGTGACGATCGCGCAGAGCCCCGCCACCCTCGTCTCCAACGTCAAGGACCTGGTCGACCAGGTCAACTCCCTGCTGAGCGGGCTCGACAAGGCCACCGCCACGGGCAAGGACGTCACGAGGGGTGTGCTCGCCGGCGACTCGATGGCTCGAGAGCTGCGCCAGTCCCTGCTGTCGACCGTCTTCGGCGACAGCACCGGCACGATGGCGGCGTACGGCGTCCAGACCGACCGCTACGGCAAGCTGGTCTTCGACCAGAAGACGCTCGAGAAGGCCTACGCGGACGACCCGGCCGGCACCGCCGCGAAGTTCACCAGCGGCGCGACCGCGGCGACCGACGGCTGGGCCGCCCGCGTGGCCTCCGTGGCCGAGAAGGCGAGCAAGTTCGCGACCGGGACCATCTCCGCGGCGATCGAGAGCCACACGAGCGCGGTGTCGCGCCTCGACAAGGGCATCGCGGAGTGGGACGACCGGCTCGAGCTCCGACGCGCCACGCTGCGGCGGCAGTACACGGCTCTCGAGACCGCGCTGGGCAACCTCCAGAGCCAGGGCAGCTGGCTCTCCAGCCAGATCGCCAGCCTCCCGAGCTACTCCTGACGGACGGACGACCGATGACGACCATGAATCCTCGCGACACCTACCTCCAGGCCTCTGTCTCGACGGCGACGCCGTCGCAGCTCCTGGTGATGCTCTACGAGCGCCTCGTGCTGGACGTCGAGCGCGCGGTCGACGCGCTGCGCCGCGGCGAGCCGAGCCAGGCGCACGCGCCGCTGCTGCACGCCCAGGAGATCGTCCTCGAGCTCAACGCGAGCCTGAAGGTCGACGCGTGGGGCGGTGCCGCGGGCCTGGCCTCGCTGTACTCCTACGTCCACGGCGAGCTCGTGACGGCCAACATGCGCAAGGACCTCAAGGTGGCGGAGTTCTGTCTCCACGTCGTCAGCACGCTGCGCGACACCTGGCGTGAAGCCGCCCTCTCCCTCCTCGCGCAGCCGGCATGAGCGTCGACCTGAGCGACCCCGATCGCCACCACCTGCACTGGGAGACGGCCCTCGACCGTCTCGAGCTCGACGTCCTCCACACGGAGCGGCTGCTCGACGACCCCGAGGGCGCGGCTCCGCAGTCCTGGGACGAGCCCGACCTGCTCGGACCGATCCCGGCCGACCTCGTCGAGCGGGCGCTGGACCTCCGCCACCGCCAGCTGCGTGCCCACGAGCAGCTGACCGCTGCCCTCGGCACCATCGCGCGCCAGCACGAGTTCGCCCGCCGGGTGGACCGGGCGACCCGTCGCGAGGGCACGTCCGCCTACGTCGACGTCAGCGCCTGACGTCCACGACACACCGGACAGCCCGGTCTCTTCTCTGGATTTCCTCAAGACGCTCGGCCCTCGGCCGATCGCACATCTGAGCACGGACGCTCACCCCCGCCGAAGGACCGGCACCACCCCTCATCTACTCGGAGGACCGGCGTGTCGTTCCACTTGTCCGACCCGGTCGGCGCGATCATCGGATCCGCGCTCGACGGGATCGCGCTTCGACAGCGCGTGATCGCTGACAACATCGCCAACGTCGACACCCCGCACTACCGCGCCAGCAGCGTGGAGTTCGAGTCGAGCCTGCGCTCCGCGATCTCCACCGGCAGCGCCGACGCCGCCGTCGCGCCCACCCTCGTGGCCACCGACACCCCCGTCGGCGCGAACGACAACAACGTCGACCTCCGCAAGGAGACGCTCGCCGCTGTCCAGTCGCAGTTCCAGTACCAGATGCTGACGCGCGCGACCTCGGACCGCTTCGACCTGATCAAGACGGCGGCGGCCTCCTGATGGGCGCCTTCGACGCGCTGAGCATCGCCGGGTCCTCCATGGGCATGCACCAGACCTGGCTCGACGCGCTCGCGAACAACATCGCCAACGTCAACACCGTCGTCAGCACCGACCAGACGGCGTTCCAGGCGCAGATGCCGATCGTCCGCTCCGTGGAGGGTGGCGGCGTCGAGGTCACCGGCATGGCGCTCAGCGACCCGGCCGGCCGGATGGTCCAGGACCCGAGCAACCCGCTCGCCGACGCCGACGGCTACGTCCGCGCTCCCGAGGACGACATGGCCAGCCAGATGACCCAGCTCGTGATGGCCCAGCGCGGCTTCCAGGCCTCGGTCCAGGTGACCAAGGACGCCCAGGAGACCTACCGCAGCGCGCTCGAGATCGGGAGGCGCTGATGAGCCTCCCCGCCATCGAGTCGATCGGCTTCCAGCCGTCGATCATCCCCACGCTGCCCACCGACGGCGCCAGCGTCGTCGGCACCGGCTCCACCAGGTCCGTCAGCGGGTCCGGGTTCGCCGACCTGCTGACCGACGGTCTCGACCGGCTCGAGAAGGTGCAGGACAAGGCCGACGGTCTCGCCGTCCAGGCCGCGACCGGTGACCTCGACGACATGCACGACTACACCATCGCCGCCACCGAGGCCTCGGTGACCACGCAGCTGACCGTCGCCGTCCGCAACCGAGCGCTCGAGGCGTTCAACGAGATCATGCGGATGCCGATCGGATGAAGCAGAACATCACCCGCACGCTCACGAAGCTGCGCACGACCTTCCTGTCCTTCACCATGGGCCAGCGCCTCGTCGCGGTCGTCGGCACGGCGGCGCTGCTGCTCGCCGCGTTCATGGTGTTCCGCTGGGTCTCGACCCCCAACTACGCGCCGCTCTACAGCAACCTCGCCTCCGAGGACGCCTCGGCGATCATCGACGAGCTGGACGCCGCGGGCACGCCGTACGAGCTCGCCGACGGTGGCGCCACCATCATGGTCCCGCGCGACGCCGTCTACTCGACCCGCATCGACATGTCCGGCCAGGGCCTGCCCGCCCAGGGCGGCACCGACGGCTACGACCTCCTCGACGGCCAGGACATCTCGACGTCCGACTTCCAGGAGCAGACCGACTTCAAGCGCGCGATGGAGGGTGAGCTCACCAAGACCATCGAGGCGATCGACGGCGTCAACACCGCCGTCGTCCACCTGGCGATCCCGGAGAAGAAGGTGTTCTCCGACGAGCAGGACCCGGTGACCGCGTCCGTCCTCGTCGACACCTCGGCCGGCACCACCATGGAGCCCACCAAGGTCCAGGCGATCGTCAACCTGGTCGCCTCCAGCATCGACGGCCTCGAGCCCGACAAGGTCACCGTCGCCGACTCCGCCGGCAAGGTCCTGTCGACCAGCGAGGGCGGCGCGCTCGGCGCCAGCACCCGCGACCAGGCGGTCGCCGACTTCCAGAACCAGAAGACCCAGCAGATCCAGTCGATGCTGGACCGCGTGCTCGGCCCCGGCAACTCGACCGTCCAGGTCTCTGCGGACCTCGACTTCGACAAGGCCGTCCAGGAGTCCACGAAGTACCGCAGCAACCCGCGGACCCAGCCGCTGTCGGAGACCTCCAGCGAGGAGACCTACAACGGCGCCGGCGGCGGCACCGGCAGCACCGGCGTCGTCGGCCCCGACGGCCAGATGGACAGCCTCGGCACCGGCGGCGGCACCGGTGCCGACAACGACTACAGCAAGAAGGCGACCACCCGCGACAACGCCGTGGAGACCGTCAAGGAGCACCGCGAGGCCGCCCCCGGCAGCGTGAAGTCGATCCACGTCGGCGTCGTGCTCGACACGGTCGCCGCGCAGGGCATCGACGCAGCCGACATCCAGGACCTGATCACCGCCGGCGTCGGCATCAACCCGGACCGGGGTGACACCGTCGAGGTGAGCACGCTGCCGTTCGACCGCACCGCCGACGACAAGGCCGCGGCCGAGCTCGCCGCTGCCGCGAAGGCGAAGGCCGACGCCAAGCGCATGTCGATGATCCGCAACGGCGGCATCGCCGTCGCCATCCTCGGGATGGTCCTGCTGGCGTGGCTGCGAGCCCGCCGCGGGAAGCGGGAGCGGGACGCGAGGGCCGAGTTCCTCGTCGAGCAGCTGCGCAACGACGCCGCCGAGCGGGCTGCGGCGGCCGCCGCCCTGGACCCCTCCCCTGCGGTCGCCGCGCTCGAGGTCGCCGAGGACACCGCGAACAACGAGCTGCGCCGTGAGATCGAGGCGCTCGCCGAGCGCCAGCCGGACGAGATCGCCACCCTGCTTCGCGGGTGGCTGGTGGAGCGCCCCTGATGACCGCGAACATCGCAGCGATGGGCGTCCGCAAGGCCGCCATCATCCTGATCCAGCTCGGTCGCGACAAGGCCGGCGAGGTGCTCAGCCGCCTGAGCGAGGCCGAGGTCGAGGCGATCTCTGCCGAGATCGCCCAGCTCGAGCTCGTCGACGCCGCCGAGAGCACTGCGGTGCTGGCCGAGTTCGCCGAGATGGCGACCGCCCGCGGGCACATCCAGCACGGCGGGCTCGCGTTCGCCCGCACCATGCTCGAGCAGTCGCTCGGCGCGGAGCGGGCCAGCGAGATCATGGAGCGGCTCCAGGCCGCGGCCGTGAAGATGCCCTTCCAGTTCCTGCACCGTGCCGACCCGAGCCAGGTCCGCACCTTCATCGCGGAGGAGCACCCGCAGGTCATCGCGCTCGTGCTCGCGCACATGACGCCGGACAAGGCGTCGATCGTGATCGCCGGCCTCGCGCCGCACCTGCAGGCCGAGATCGCCCACCGGATCGCGGTGATGGACCGGACCTCCCCCGAGATCATCCGGTCGGTCGAGGCCGCGCTGGAGCGCAAGCTCTCCTCGGTCCTCCAGCCGTCCGAGATGTCCCGCGTCGGCGGCGTCGACCCGCTGGTCAACATCATCAACCGGTCCGACCGCGTCACCGAGCGCGCCATCGTGGACGGCCTCGAGAATCTCGACGCCGAGCTCGCCGACGAGGTCCGGAGCCGGATGTTCATGTTCGAGGACCTCGTGCACCTCGACGACCGGTCGGTCCAGCTCGTGCTGCGCCAGACGAACGACGCCGAGCTCGCCCTCGCCCTCAAGGGCGTCAGCGAGTCCGTGCGCAACAAGATCACCTCCAACATGTCGACCCGTGCGGCGGAGACGCTGATCGAGGAGGTCGACCTCCTCGGGGCCGTCCGCCTGACGCAGGTCGAGGAGGCCCAGCAGTCGGTGATCCGCAAGATCCGCCAGCTCGAGGAGCAGGGCCAGATCATGGTCACGCGCAACAACGAGGAGCAGATGGTTGTCTGACGCGCTGACCGACTCGCATGCCGCGCCCACGTGGCGCAGCGCGGAGCGGCCCGACCTGCGCCAGGGCCGCTGGACGCGCCTCGGCGACGAGCGGATCCTGGGCGACGAAGCCACCGAGGCAGTCCTCGGTCGGCTGGCCGAGCGCACCCGCGCAGCGGCCCAGGCGCAGGGCTACGCCGTCGGCTGGGCCGAGGGCCACCAGGCCGCGCTGAGCCGCGGGGCCGACCAGGCTGCGGTCATCGCTGCCGAGACCGAGCGCCGGGAGCTGGCCCGCGAGCAGGAGCACCAAGCGGCCCTGGAGACCCTGCGGCGATCGGCCGCAGCGCTGTCGGGGGCCGCGGCGGAGGTCGCCGACCGCATCGCGCGGCAGGCCGGCGACCTCGCCCTCGACGTCATCAGCACGCTGCTCGGTCACGAGCTCGCCGCGACCACCGATCCCGGCGCCGCCGTGATCGCCCGCGCGCTGGCGGTGCTCCCGGACGACCCCACCACGCGGGTGCGTCTGCACCCCTCCATCGCAGCGACGGCCACCCCGGCCGAGTTGCTCCCCCACGGCGTGGCGGTCGTCGCCGACGCGACCCTCGACCGCCACGACGTCGTCGTCGAGACCGACACCAGCGCGATCGACCTGCGCATCTCGCAGGCGCTCGACCGGCTCCGGGAGGCGCTGTCATGACGGCGACCGCCGGGCTGCTCAGCCCCGAGACCATCGCCGCCGCCCGGGCCGCGGTCACCCCGTGCGCGCTCGGCCGGGTCACCTCGCTGCTCGGACTCCGGGTCACCGTCGCCGGCCTCACCGCCGCCCTCGGCGACCTGCTCGAGGTCCGCGGCAGCGCCGGCCCCGTCCCGATCGAGGTCGTCGCCAGCGACGCCGGCCAGCTGACCTGCCTGCCGCTCGCACAGACGACCGGCCTGCGGGTCGGCGACCACGTCGAGGCCAGTGGCACCGGCCTGCTCGTCCCCGTCGGGGAGGAGCTCCGCGGGCGGGTGCTCGACGGCCTCGGCCGTCCGCTGGACGGTGGCCCGCCGCTGACGCACCTGCCGCAGGTGGTCGTGCAGAACGACACCCCCAACGCCCTGCTCCGCCCCCGCATCGACCAGCAGCTCGGCCTCGGGGTGCGCGCCATGGACGCGCTCACCGCGTGCGGCCGCGGCCAGCGCCTCGGCATCATGGCCGGCTCCGGTGTCGGCAAGTCCAGCCTGCTCTCGATGATCGCCCGCGGCACCGACGCCGAGATCTCGGTCATCGCGCTGATCGGAGAGCGCGGCCGCGAGCTGCGCGAGTTCATCGAGAACGACCTCGGCCCCGAGGGCCTGGCCCGTTCGGTGGTCATCGTCGCGACCTCGGACGAGCCCCCGGTCGTCCGCCTCCGCGCGGCGTTCCTCGCGACCCGGATCGCGGAGTGGTTCCGCGACAGCGGCCGGCACGTCGTCCTGATGATGGACAGCCTGACCCGCGTGGCCCTGGCGCAGCGGGAGATCGGCCTGTCCGCCGGCGAGCCTCCGGCCACCCGCGGCTTCCCGCCGAGCGTCTTCGCCATGCTCCCCCAGCTGCTCGAGCGCGCCGGCACCTCCCCCGAGGGCAGCATCACCGGCCTGTACACGGTCCTCGTCGAGGGCGATGACATGCAGGACCCCATCGGTGACGCCGCGCGCTCGATCCTCGACGGCCACATCGTGCTCACCCGCGAGCTCGCGACCTCCGGCCACTTCCCGAGCATCGACGTGCTGGAGTCCATCTCCCGCGTCTCGGCGATCGTCTCCCCCACCGGCAGGCAGGACGCCCAGCGGCTGCGCCGGCTGCTCGCGGCGTACCGCAACGTCAAGGAGCTGGTCGAGATCGGTGCGTACGTCGCCGGCAGCGACCCGGACGCCGACGCCGCGCTCGCGCTGATGCCCGCCATCGAGGCCTTCCTGCAGCAGGACATGGACGACGTCACCCCCGCGCCCGAGACCTGGGCGGCCCTCCACGAGCTGGTGGCCGCATGAGCAGGAAGGGGAGCCTCAGCGGGCTCGTCCGGCTGCGCAGCGTCCGCGAGCGCGACAGCCGGACCGGCCTGGCCACCGCGCTGGCCGAGGAGCGCGCCGCTGCGGCACACGCCGCCGACCTGGAGGAGATGCTCGCGTCGCTGCCGATGCCGCGCATCCTCGACCTGGCCGCCTTCCGGAGCCACCAGCACACGGTCGAGATGATCCGCGAGGCCCTGGAGGACGCGCGCCGAGCCGTCGAGATCGCCCGCCACGTCAGCGACGCCGCCCGCGACCGGTGGGTCGCCGACCGTACCCGGCTGAAGGCCGTCGAGTCGCTCGTCGAGCGCCGCGCCGCGCGCGCCCGCGCCGAGCGCGACCGCCGTGAGGTCCGCGAGCTCGACGAGGTCGCCTCCGACCTGTGGCGCCGGACCCTCGTCGCCGTCGGAGGAGGTGCCTGATGAGCATCGCCGAGGTCACCAGCCGGATCGCCGAGATCCGGGCCCAGCTGTCCCAGCTGCAGCCGGCCGTCAGCGCGCCGTCCGCGGCCTTCGCGGGCGCGCTCCAGGACGCGACCAGCTCGCCGGCGACCGCGCGCGTGAGCAGCGCCCAGGGCCGGTCGGTCGTCGACACGGCCAAGAAGTATCTCGGCGTGCCCTACGTCTGGGGCGGCACCAACCCCGCCACCGGCCTGGACTGCTCCGGCCTGGTGCAGAAGGTCTACTCCGAGCTCGGCTACGACCTGCCGCGGGTCTCCTACCAGCAGGCCCAGGCCGGCCGGGCGGTCGGCAGCCTGGCCGAGGCACAGCCCGGCGACGTGCTGGCGTTCGGCTCCCCCGTGCATCACGTCGGGATCTACATCGGCGACAACCAGATGATCCACGCCCCTCGCCCCGGCAAGGACGTCGAGATCTCCTCGGTCTACGAGGCCCCGACCGCGATCCGCCGGATCCTCCCGGACGGCGCCGCCGCGGGGGTCACCGGCCCGACCGGCCTGACGGGCATCGCCGCCTCCGGCCGGGTCGCCGCCGGCACGCCGTACTCCGCGCTCTTCGACACCGCGGCCGCGAAGTACGGCGTGAGCGCCGGGCTGCTGTCGGCCGTCGCGAAGCAGGAGTCCGGCTACGACCCGCGCGCCACGAGTCCCGCCGGCGCCCAGGGCCTCATGCAGCTGATGCCGGCCACCGCCAGGGGCCTCGGCGTCACCGACTCCTACGACCCGACCCAGGCCGTCGACGGCGCGGCTCGCCTGCTCAAGAGCCTGATGGACCGCTTCGGCTCCACGGAGCTCGCGCTCGCGGCGTACAACGCCGGACCGGGCGCGGTGCTCCGCTACGACGGCATCCCGCCGTACGCAGAGACCCAGAACTACGTCCGATCCGTCATGTCGACGATGGAGGCAGCATGAACCCCACCTCGCTCCTGAGCGGCCTCGGGGCCGCCGTCTCGGCCGAGCCCTCGCTCGGCGGAGCCAACGGCGGCGGCCGTGCGTCCGGGTCGGGCACCGCCGACGTCTTCATGGCTCTGGTCGCCGGCCTGCTCGACGGCCAGGGCGCCGGGACGCCGGACGGTGCGACCCAGGCCGACGGCGAGTCCGCGGCGGGCCTGCCCGGCGCGACTGCCGCGACCGGCGCCGAGGGCGGGACCGGGGCGAAGGACGAGCAGGCGGCTGGTGCCGACCTCGCCGACCTGCAGCCCGATGCGACCGACGTGGTCGCCGTGCCCATGGCCGTCCCGACGATCGTGCAGCCAGCCGTGCTGACGCAGGTCGTCCCAGCCGCAGGCCGGATCGACGCCGGCGAGCCGGCCTCCGCCGCTCCGGCCACGTCCACCACCGACGCGGCCGCGGTCGACCTGCCGCCCGCCGGCCCCGCTGCCGGTGCCGACAGCCAGGACGCCGCGGGCCAGGACGCCGGTACGCCGGGCTCCGCGCCGGCCCCTGCGGCCCCGAGCGCGACGCCCACCCCCGCGTCCAGCCCCACCTCCACCTCCGCGTCCGTCACCGGCGCCACCGCTGTCGCAGCGGCCGCGCCCGCGGCGCCCGTCGACGGCTCCCCGGCGCCGGCGGCCCACCGGGTCACCGAGCAGGTGTTCCCGGAGGTCGTACGGGTCTCCGCGGGCACGGCCGACGGCGGGCCCCGCCGGGTCACGGTCAAGCTCAACCCCGAGGCGCTCGGCGAGGTGCGCATCGTGCTCACCTCGCGTCGCGGTGAGCTCGAGGTCTCGCTGGCCGCCGGTCAGGACGCGCGCCGTGCCCTCGTCGAGGGCGCGCCCGAGCTGCACCGGCTGCTCGAGTCGGTCGGCCGCGCGGACTCGCGCATCGTGTTCCGGGACCTCCCCGGCACCACCACCGTGCCGTCGGCCACCCCGGACGGGTCGCCGCGCACCGACGTCTCCACCGACCTCAGCGGCAACGCCTGGTCGGGTGCCGGACGCCCTGGCGGCGAGCCGGCAGCGGACCGGGACGGAGCCCGGCAGCACCCAGGAAGCACCAACGCCACGGACGGCACCACCAGCGCGACTCCCGGGTCGCGGCCAGTCACGACAGCGGGTCGGAGCCACAGCGGCGTCGACCTGACGATGTAGGAGTACGCATGTCCATCCCGGCTACCGAGGCGATCACGCCGTCGGGCCTGTACCAGTCGCCCACCGCGGCGGCCGGCACCGACGCCGACAAGGAGATGTTCCTCAACCTGCTCGTGGCGCAGCTGCGCTACCAGGACCCGTCGAACCCGGCCGACTCGAGCGAGTTCCTCGCCCAGAACGCCCAGTTCACAGCCCTCGAGAAGATGCAGGACGTCGCCGACCAGACCGCCGCCCTGCTCAACGCGCAGGTCGCGTTCGGTGCCGCCGGCATGGTCAGCAAGAACGTCACCTACCTCAAGTCCGACGGCACCTCCGCCACTGGCGTCGTGAGCTCGGTGAGCTACGACGCCAGCGGCCCGATGCTCGTCATCGACGGCGAGAGCGTGTCTCTCGGCCAGATCTCTTCCGTGTCCGCCACCCCCAGCCCGGCTCCGGCCGGCTGACCCGACTTCCTCACCACCCAGGAGAACCACCATGCTTCGTTCGCTCTTCGCCGGCATCAGCGGTCTGCGCGTGAACCAGGTCGCGCTCGACGTCACCGGCAACAACATCGCCAACGCCAACACCGTCGGCTTCAAGTCCAGCGCCACGACCTTCTCGGACACGCTGTCCCAGATGCTCACCGCGAGCTCGGCTCCGGACCCGGCCAACGGCCGTGGCGGCGCGAACCCGATCCAGGTCGGGCTCGGCGTGCAGGTGGCCGCGATCAGCACGAACTTCAACCAGGGCTCGAACCAGACCACCGGCAAGGTGACCGACATGATGATCCAGGGCGACGGCATGTTCGTCGTCCAGAAGGGCTCGCAGACGGTCTACACCCGCGCCGGTGCCTTCTCGCTGGACCAGAGCGGCACCCTGGTGGCCCCCGGCGGCGGCCTCGTCCAGGGCGTCGTGGTCGACCCGGCCACCGGCGACCCGACCACCACCCCGCCGACCGTGCAGAACCAGATCACCATCCCGTCGGCCGACCCGCTCGACCCGACCAACCTGCTGAAGACCTACGAGATCGCCGGCGACGGCAAGGTCACGGTCACCTACGAGGACAACACCAAGGCCGTCGTCGGCCGCATCGCGATCGCGAACTTCACCAACCCGGCCGGCCTGGAGAAGATCGGTGGCACGAGCTTCCGCGTCACCGCCAACTCCGGCGCGGCGGACATCGACGTGCCGGGCGCCGGCAGCCGCGGCGACCTCGTCACCGGCTCGGTCGAGATGTCCAACGTCGACCTCGCGTCCGAGTTCACCAACCTGATCATCGCGCAGCGTGGCTTCCAGGCCAGCTCGCGCGTCATCACCACCTCCGACCAGGTCCTCGAGGACCTCGTCAACATCAAGCGCTGACGGACCCGCGGGCGGCGGCGCCGCCGCCGCCCGCGTGGGCCGAATCGCCCCACACCTCTCAGGTCACTGCGGTGGCCGCCGATTCAACGCTTCGAGACACCACGGACGGTGTCTGTGACGCAGGACCAAGGACGGTAGACATGATCACGCTCACGCGACTCTCGGGGACGGTGTTCGCGCTCAACTGCGATCTCATCGAGCGCGTGGACGCGACGCCCGACACGGTCGTCACCCTCGTCGACGGCAAGAAGTACGTCGTCGCGGAGAGCCTCGAGGACGTCCTGCACGCCGTCCGTCAGCACCGCGGCGAGGTGCTCGCGCTGAGCACGGCCATCGACTTCGACACCTGGGCGCGCGCCGAGAGCAGGCACCGCCACCTGGGCACCGTGTCCGAGCTCCCCGCGGCCCGCCTGGGTCGCACGTCCCACGAGACGGAGGCGTGATGGATCCGGCAACCCTGATCGGCGTCATCGGCGCCCTGGTGGTCATCGTCGTCGCCAACATCATGGAGGGCGGCAGCCCCGCGAGCCTCCTGCTCCTCCCGCCGATCCTCCTCGTGATGGGCGCGACGCTCCTGGTCTCGCTCGCCGGCGGCACCATGGCCGACGCGAAGCAGTCCTTCCGCGGCATGGTCCGCGCGTTCACCGCGAAGGCCGGCAACCCGGCCGAGTTCGTCCCCACCCTCGTCTCCCTGTCGGAGAAGGCGCGGCGCGAGGGCCTCCTGGCCCTCGAGGACGCCCTGTCGGAGATCGACGACCCCTTCCTCACCAAGGGCCTCACGCTGGCGATCGACGGCACCGATCCCGAGGAGGTCCGCGACATCCTCGAGGCCGAGGTGTACGCCGTACGCGCCGAGGCGAAGCAGGCGGCCCGGTTCTGGAACTCCGCGGGCGGCTACGCTCCGACGATCGGCATCGTCGGCACCGTCATGGGTCTCGTGCACGTGCTCGAGAACCTCGCGGAGCCGGAGAAGCTCGGCCACCTCATCGCCGGCGCGTTCGTCGCGACCCTCTGGGGTGTCATGTCCGCCAACGTGTTCTTCCTGCCGCTGGGCAACCGGATCACCCGCCTCGGCGAGCTCCAGGCCAACCAGATGGAGATCGTCATCGAGGGGATCGCGTCGCTCCAGGCGGGCTCGAACCCGCGCGTCGTCGCGCAGCGCCTGCAGTCCCTGCTGCCCGCCGACCAACGTGACCGGGAGGCGGCCTGATGAGCGCCGCCAAGCGCCGCCGCCGTCACGAGGAGCACGAGGAGCACCAGAACCACGAGCGGTGGCTGGTCACGTACGCCGACATGCTGACGCTGCTGATGGTCCTCTTCATCGTCATGTTCGCGATGAGCCAGGTCGACAACGAGAAGTACCAGGCCCTCAAGACCGGTCTCGCCAGCGGGTTCGGCGCCACCCCGTCGATCACCGAGGGCTCGGACTCGATCCTGGACAAGCAGAACGGCGCGATCAGTCCGGACATGGCGTCCGAGGTCGCGCGGGTCACCTTCGACGCGAAGCAGGACGTGACGCGCGCGCTCACGGGCGCCTCCGAGGCCGAGCAGGACCTCGCGGCCGCCGAGCGGGTGTACTCCAAGCTCGAGCGCATCCGCAGGCAGGTCGAGGCCGCGCTCGCCCGCAAGGGACTCGGTGACGACGTCCGCACGGCGATCGACGACCGCGGGCTGGTCGTGAGCCTGGTCTCCAAGCACGTGGTCTTCAAGCCGGACGTGGCGAACCTCAGCCCCCGCGGCCAGCGGGTCGTCGACACGCTCGCCCCGGTCCTGCGCGACATCCACGAGCAGCTCCGCGTCGACGGGCACACCAACCAGGTCAAGGTGCACCCGCGCTACTTCGCGACCGACTGGGACCTGTCCGCCGCCCGCGCCGTGACCGTGCTGCGGCGCCTCAACGAGGTGAACGGCGTACCCGCCCGTCGCCTCTCGGTGACCGCGTTCGGCCACGAGAAGCCGCTCATCGACCCGAGCATCCCGGGCTCCCAGGACGTGAACAAGCGGGTCGACATCGTGATCCTCCCCGATGCGGACAGCAAGACCCAGGAGCTGCTCGGCGAGGTCGCGGCAGCGCAGATCAGGCCCGCGAGCATGACGACGACGCACGAGGAAGGTTGAGATGGCGACCAAGACAGCGGAGAAGGCCGAGACGACCGAGTCGACCGAGTCGGACGAGTCGGTCGGCAGGCTCAAGGGCATCCTGAAGAAGGCCGGCATCGGCGTGGCCGTCCTCGCGGTGATCGCCGGCGCCGCCTGGTGGTTCGTCCTCAAGCCGGCGCCGCCCCCGGAGCCGGGCGAGATCCTGAAGCTCGACGCGATCCAGATCAACCTCGCCGAGGGCCACTACCTGCGCCTCGGACTGGGCCTGCAGATGACGAGCACCGCCCACGAGCTCGACGGCAGCAAGGCCCTCGACGCGGCGATCGACCTGTTCAGCGGGCGCGAGCTGGAGTACCTCCAGCAGAACGTGCGCCGTGCGGAGCTCAAGGAGAAGCTCATGCACCGGCTGGAGGAGTCGTACCACGGTGACGTGATGGAGGTCTACTTCACCGAGTTCGTCACCCAGTGATCCGGGCGGCCGCACTGCGGCCGCTCCGGTGGAGAGCCATTTCGTCTGCGGCCATTTCCTCAACTCGGCCGCAAGGTCGCCGATCCCTCCTTCGTGCCGCCTGCTGACGCCCCCGTCGTACCCCCGGGTCTCGCTGCCGCGAGCCCGGGCGAACGGCGTACCTCGGATCCCGTCCTCTACGACTTCCGCCGACCCATCCAGCTCTCTCGCGAGCACTCGCGGATGCTGCAGCTCGCCCTGGACGGCTTCAGCCGGCAGGCGACCACGGTGCTGACGTCGTCGCTGCGCACCGTCTGCGGTGTCAGCCTGACGCGGATCGAGCAGAGCAGCTACTCGGAGTACGTCGAGGCGCTCGACGCGACGACGTACCTGACGATCTTCTCCGCGGAGCCGCTGCTGTCGAAGTGCGTCCTCGAGATCCCGCTGACCGCCGTGATGACCGCGGTCGACCACATGCTCGGCGGGCCGGGTCGCACCGACCAGCCGGAGCGCCCGCTCACCGAGATCGAGACCGGCGTCGCCCGGGGCCTGATCGAGCGGCTGCTGCGCGAGCTGCGCTACTCCCTCGCCGCGATCGTGAACTTCGAGCCGGTCATCACCGGCGCCGAGTACAGCCCGCAGTTCGCCCAGGCGGCCGGTGCGTCGGACGTGATGGTCGCGATGCACCTCGAGCTCAAGCTCAACGAGCGGACGTTCCCGTTCTCGTTGTGCATGCCGTTCTCCGGCCTGCTCCCCCACCTCGTGCGCGCCGCCGCGCCCGCCCCGGTCTCGGACCGCGAGCGTGCCCAGCGGGCCCGGTCGGCCGCCGAGCTGCGCGGTCAGTTCCAGCGGGTGCCGGTGGACGTGGCGGTCCGGCTGCGTCCCACGACGCTCAGCCCCACCGACCTGGCCGCCCTCCAGCCGGGTGACGCCATCCGGCTCAACCACCCGTCGAGCGCGCCGCTCGAGGTCGTCGTCGACGGCATCAACTTCGCACACGCCACCGCAGGGACCAGTGGGTTCCGCCTCGCCGCCCTGATCGTGGGCACTCCCAAGGAGACTTCGTGACCAACGAGAACAACGCCAAGCTCGCCCTCGCCGCAGCCGCAGCCGGTGCAGCCGTGCTGCCCGCGCCGGAGCCGCTGGCCGTCGGCACCGTCGCTCCCGGCGACCCGCAGGTCGCCGGCCCGTTCGCCAGCGCGGTCGTGGCGGACGTCGAGGGCGCGGTCGGCGGTCGCATCGCCGTGCTGGTCGGCCAGGAGCTCGTCGACGCGCTGGCCTCCAGTCCGCTCGGCGGTCTCGACATCGCCGCCGCGCTCCAGCCCACGCTCGACGCTGTTGCCGCGGCGGTCCACAGCCGGGTCGGCGCCGCCCGCCAGGTCGCCACCGCCCAGGTGGTCCGCGAGGTGGAGGCGCCCTTCACGGTCGCCTTCCTGCACGCCACCTCCATCGCCGCGGCGGTGCTGGTGCCCGACACGATCCTCACCAGCGCCCAGAACGCGGAGCTCGTCTCCGCGGCGGCGGCGAGCGTCGAGCCGGTCTCGGTCGAGGCGGCGGTGCTGAGCGGCGCCGTGCTGACCTCGGTCGGCACGATGGAGGGCTCGCCCCAGCGCCCGCAGAACGGCATCGAGCTGCTGCACGGCGTCGACATGGAGGTCACCGTCGAGATCGGTCGCACCCGGATGACGGTCCGCGACCTCCTCGAGCTCACCCCCGGTGCGGTGCTCGAGCTCGACCGGGCCGCCGGCAGCCCGGCCGACCTGCTGGTCAACGGCCGCCTGATCGCCCGCGGTGAGGTCGTCGTCATCGACGAGGACTTCGGCCTGCGCATCACCGAGATCGCCGTCGACGCGGCAGCGAGCTGAGCCCCGCCTGATGCTCGAGCTCGCCATCCGGCTGGTGTTCTCACTGGCCATCGTCCTCGGCCTGCTGCTCCTCATCGCGAGGTTCAGCGCCCGCCGGTTCCGCGGCGGCAAGGACGCTCTCGTCCAGGTGGTGCACCGCCAGCACCTCTCCCGCGGTGCCGCCGTCTCGGTCGTGACCGTCGGCAGCAAGGTCCTCGTGCTCGGCACCACCGAGCACCAGGTCCGCGTGCTGACCGAGCTCGACCCCGAGGACGTCGTCGGCTACCTCGAGCCCGACCTCACCGACGCGGAGGTCCTGCACCTGACCGGTGAGGACGCCGACACGGAGGGCGTGGAGGACCACGGCGGCGCCGAGACTCCCGCAGCCGTCAAGCCGGCGGCGCGGAGCCTGCCCCGCCCGACGGCCGGCCCGAGCGGCCCGCTCACGGGCTCCGTGCTGAGCCCCGCCACCTGGCGCCAGGCGCTGGCCGTCGCCACCAGGAGGGCCTCGTGATCGCCTCCGTACGCCGCGTCGCCATCGTCCTCGGCGCGCTGGTCGTCACCGTCGTGGTGCCGGCCGTGACGATGCCACTCGCCGCCAACGCCGCTCCGTCCGGCCCGAACGGGCCCGGTGGCCCGTCCGGCACCGGCAGCTCCGACGTGACCATCGGGCTCGACGGGCTCGCCGACAGCCCGAGCACCTCGGTGACGGTCCTCATCGGCCTGACGCTGATCTCGCTGCTGCCGGCCATCCTGCTCAGCTGCACGGCGTTCACGAAGATCTTCGTGGTCCTCGGCCTGACCCGGAACGCGCTCGGTCTCCAGCAGACCCCGCCGAACCAGGTGCTCGCCGGCCTGGCGCTCTTCCTGAGCCTCTTCGTGATGGCCCCGGTCGTCGGCGACATCAACGACCTGGCGCTCCAGCCCTACCTCAAGGGCGACATGACCGCCTCCGTCGCGTTCGACGCCGGCAGCCAGCCGCTCCGCGAGTTCATGCTGGAGAACACCGACGACGACGAGATCGAGCTGCTCACGAACGTGGCGGACCGCGAGGTCCCGGCCACCCGCGAGGACGTGCCGATGACGACGCTGATCCCGGCGTTCGTGCTCACCGAGCTCAAACAGGCGTTCATCATCGGGTTCATCATCTTCATCCCGTTCCTGGTGATCGACCTGGTGGTCAGCGGCGCCCTGATGGCGCTCGGCATGATGATGATGCCGCCGGTGATGGTGTCGCTGCCGTTCAAGCTCCTGCTGTTCGTGATGGTCGACGGCTGGGCCCTCGTCATCAAGTCCCTCGTCGCGAGCTACGGGTAGGTGCCATGACCGACACCGCCATCATCGACATCGCGCTGCACACGATGGTCGTCTCGCTCAAGCTGTGCGCTCCGATCCTGGTGACCGCGCTCGTCATCGGCTTCGCCGTCTCGCTCTTCCAGTCGCTGACCCAGATCCAGGAGGTCACGCTCTCCTTCGTGCCGAAGCTGCTCGGCATCGGAGTCGCGCTGCTGCTGTGCGGCAACTGGATGATGCACACGCTGGTCGCGTTCACCCACGACCTCTTCGACCGCATCCCCAGCCTGCTCGGCTGACGGGCGACCCCGACCTCCATGACCCTGACCGTCTCGGGCGAGCCGCTGGTCGCGTTCCTGCTCGCCTCGGTGCGGATCATGGCGTGGCTGGCCGTCGTGCCGCCGTTCTCCGGGCGCACCATCCCGACCTTGGCCAAGGTGGTCCTCGGCCTGGGCCTCGCCTTCGCCGCGGTGCCGAACGGCGACCAGATCCCGCTCGACACCTTCGGCCTGCTGATGAACGTCCTCACGCAGGTGCTGATCGGCGTCGCGATGGGCTTCGTCACCTACCTCCTGCTCGGCGCGGTGGCCGCGGCCGGCAGCCTGGTCGACGTCTTCGGCGGGTTCTCGCTCGCCCAGGGCTTCGACCCGATGTCGATGAACACCAACACCGTGTTCGGCAAGTTCCACCAGTCGCTGGCGACCGCACTGCTCTTCGCGACGGGCGGGCACCTGATGGTCATCGGCGGGCTGCTGAAGACCTTCCAGTACCTGCCGCTCGGCACCACCCCGGACTGGAGCGGTGCGGACGCCGTCGTGCTGACGGCGTTCGGCCTGTTCTTCACCACGGCCGTGCAGATCGCCCTGCCGATGATCGCGGTCCTGATCATCGCCGACCTCGGGCTCGCGCTGATGACGAAGATCGCGCCACAGATGCAGGCGATGTCCGTGATGTTCCCGATCAAGATCGCGCTCACGCTGCTGATCGTCGGGCTCTCCTTCCCGGTGCTGCCGGGCGTGCTCGAGCACCTGGTCGACCTGTCCAACCAGGCGATGAGCTCGCTGTCCGGAGCCGGGTGACGGGGGTGACCAGGCATGAGCGGTGAGAAGACCGAGAAGCCCACAGCCAAGAAGAACCGGGAGAACCGCAAGGAGGGCAAGGTCCCGCGGACCCAGGAGCTGGGCGCGTGGTCGGCCCTGGCCCTGTTCGCGATGAGCGTGCCGAAGCTGGTCGGGCACGAGATCGTCGCGCTGCGGGACCTGATGGCCCAGTGCTTCGTCGTCAGCGGCAGCGCGGACCTCGCGAAGGCCCTCGACCTCCTCGGCGAGGGGCTGTGGCACTTCCTGGTCGCGACCCTGCTGCTCGGCTGCGGGGTCATGCTGGTCGGCGTGGCCGGCGCGATCGCCCAGGGTGGCTTCTTCATCGCGTCCAAGGCGGTGAAGCCGAAGCTCTCGAAGCTCAACCCGCTCCAGGGCATCAAGCGGCTGTTCAGCATGAAGACCCTCTGGGAGGGCGGGAAGATGCTGGCGAAGTCCGCGGTCGTGGCCGTGCTCGCCTGGGTCGCGATCAAGTCCGTCCTCCCGCTCGTCGGCGGCCTGGTGCCCATGCAGGCGGTCCTCGACAACACCGCAGCGACGGCGCTCTCCCTGCTGCGCAACGTCGCCGTCTTCGGCCTGGTGATGGCCGCCGCCGACTACCTCGTGCAGCGGCGCCAGGTCGGCAAGCAGACCAAGATGACCAAGGAGGAGGTCAAGCAGGAGCACAAGAACTCCGAGGGCGACCCGCAGCTCAAGGGCGCGATCCGCTCCCGCCAGCTCGCCGCCGCCCGCAACCGGATGATGGCGGACGTGCCCACGGCGGACGTCGTGCTGGTCAACCCGACGCACGTCGCGGTCGCGCTGCGCTACGACCCCGAGCGCGGTGCGCCCCGGGTGGTCGCGCGCGGCGCCGGCGTGATCGCCGCGTCGATCCGCGAGAAGGCCGGCGACGCGCAGGTGCCGCTGGTCCGGGACGTGCCGCTCGCCCGCTCCCTCTACTCCTCGTGCCAGGTCGGCCAGGAGATCCCGGCCGAGCTCTTCGCCGCCGTCGCGCAGGTGCTCGCGTTCGTCATCAGCCGGCGCACCAACGGCCACCGCGGCGGCGAGCACGGCACGCCGCGCCCGAACGCGCCGCTGCCCGAGGTGCCGAAGACGCCACGCCGCCGCCGAGAACCCTCAGGCGCGGCACCGGCCGGCCGATAGATCTCCCGGACCCCAGGACGGAGTCACACCCGGTGCCACGGACGGCACGCCCAGCACCGCTCCCGATCGACCCCGTTCCCCTACCCCGGAGGCCCACCCCGTGCCCGTGAAGCGCATGAGCCAGCTCGGAGTCCCCATCGGCGTCGTCGCGATCGTCGTCATGCTGGTCGTCCCGCTGCCGGCCGCCGTGCTCGACCTGCTCATCGCGCTCAACATCACGATCGCGCTGCTCGTGCTGATGGTGTCGATGTTCGTGCACCGCCCGCTCGACTTCTCGGCGTTCCCCGCGCTGCTGCTGGTCCTCACGCTCTTCCGCCTGGCGCTCAACGTCAGCGCCACCCGCCTCGTGCTGCTCGACGGCTTCGCCGGCAAGGTGATCGACACGTTCGGACACTTCGTGGTCGGCGGCTCGTTGATCGTCGGACTGATCGTCTTCGCGATCCTCCTGGTCATCCAGTTCGTCGTCATCACCAACGGTGCCGGCCGGGTCGCCGAGGTCGGCGCCCGCTTCACCCTCGACGCGATGCCCGGCAAGCAGATGGCGATCGACGCCGACCTGAACTCCGGGCTCATCGACGAGGACCAGGCCCGCACGCGCCGCGCCGAGGTGCACGCGGAGGCCGATTTCTACGGCGCGATGGACGGTGCCTCGAAGTTCGTCAAGGGCGACGCGATCGCCGCGATCATCATCACCCTGGTCAACCTCATCGGAGGGTTCGCCGTCGGCGTCGGCCAGATGGGCATGCCGATGGGCGAGGCCGTGACGACGTACAGCCTGCTGTCCGTCGGCGACGGCCTCGTCTCCCAGATCCCGGCGCTGCTGCTCTCGGTCGCGACCGGCCTCATCGTGACCCGCTCGACGAACGACCGGGACATGGGCTCCGACATCATCCGGCAGATCATGGCCAACCCGATGCCGCTACGGGTCGCCGGCTTCGGCGCGCTGGCGCTGTGCCTGATCCCGGGCCTGCCCAAGCTGCCGTTCATCCTCGGCGGTGGCCTGATGCTCGTCGCCTCGGCCCGCGCCGGCGCCGCACAGGAGGCCGCCACCGAGCAGGAGCAGACGGAGCAGGCGCAGATCGCCGCCGCGACGGACACCCCGGAGCTGCTCGCCGCCGAGATCCAGGTCGACCCGCTCGGGCTCGAGCTCTCCGGCGACCTCATCGACCTCGTCGACCCCCGGTCCGGCGGCGACCTGCTCGACCGGGTCAAGTCCCTGCGCCGCAAGATCGCGACCGACCTCGGCATCGTCGCGCCGCCGGTGCGGACCCGCGACAACCTCCAGCTGCCCAGCCAGACCTACGCGATCATGCTCTTCGGCATCGAGGTCGCCCGCGGCGAGGCGCCGCCGGGCACCGTGCTGGCCATCGGCGACTTCCTCGGCTCCCTCTCCGGCCAGCCGACTCGCGAGCCGGTCTTCGGGCTCGACGCCAAGTGGATCCCGGCCGAGCTGCGCAGCCAAGCAGAGCTCAGCGGCGCGACGGTCGTGGACCGCGCGTCCGTCATCACGACGCACCTGGCGGAGGTCGTCACCCAGCACGCCGCGCAGCTGCTCGGCCGCGAGGACGTCCGGATGCTCGTCGACGTCGTCAAGCGCACCCACCCCGTCGTCGTCGAGGAGCTCACCCCGACCCAGCTCACCCTGGGCGAGATCCAGCGGGTGCTCCAGGAGCTTCTCTCCGAGAACGTCGCGATCCGCGACCTGGTCCGGATCTTCGAGGCGCTGTCCCTGCGGGCCACGCGCACCAAGGAGCTCGACCCGCTCGTCGAGGCCGCGCGTCAGGCGCTCAGTGGCGCGATCGCCGCGCCGTACCTCGTCGACAAGGCGCTGCACGTGCTCACGCTCGACCCGCAGCTGGAGCAGCAGATCCTCGAGACGCTGCGGGCCGGCGAGCACGGGATGACCGTCGCGCTCGACCCGGAGTCCAGCCACCAGATGATCACCAACCTCGCGCAGCTGAGCGCCAACGTGGAGAACCAGAACATCCGGCCCGTGCTCGTCTGCGCACCGCAGCTGCGCGCGCCGCTGCGCCGGCTCGTGGGCCCGATCGTCCCCCGGCTCGCGGTGCTCTCCTACCAGGAGCTCATCGGTGCCGAGCAGATCCGCTCCGAGGGCGTCGTCACCGTCGACGCGCACCTGGCGGTGAGCGCGTGAGCCCCTTCTCGTGGCCGGTGGTGCTCGGCACGATCGTCGTCAGCTCGCCCGCGCTGTGGGCCGCCCAGGTGAGCGGCACGCTCTCCCCCGACGTGGCGCTGCTGCGCCTGCTCGTCTGCCTGGGCGCCGTGTGGGTGGCCTTCTCCGTCGTGGCCATGCTCGCCACGCGCACGGTCCAGGCCAACGACCTGGCGGAGGACGCGCTGGCCAGGGCGGCCGCCGAGCTCGAGGAGGCGGCGGCCCGCGCTGCTGCCGCCGAGGCGGCCGCGGCGGACGCCCAGGATGGGGCCGGCGAGGGAGTCGGCGTCGGCTGAGGCCCGCCGTACGTCGACCTGCAGCGGCATGCACGCGAAATGCAGCGACCCGCAGGCGTCGAGCCCCTGGTGGGGCCCGGCTCCGGCGGACGTGAAGGCCGGATCGCCTGCGGGTCGGGTGACTGCTTCGGATTCACCAGCAGCCTTCTCGGAGTGGCTCCACCCCGAGCGTTGCTGATGGGCTGCTAGCGGGCAGCCACCTCACGCGTCCTGAAAGAACTCATTCTTCGGACCACCTCCTTTCCCGTGTGGCACCACGCTAGGTCGGGGCCGCGACGGGTTCAAGGGGATTAACTGGCGGCCGATCGGCCCACTCCTCAGGCTCTCCTGTCACTTCTCAGGCGTTGCATCGGCCGAGAAGTGACAGTTTCACCGGTGCACCGGTGAAACCGTCACCGTCACCGTCACACGCCCGCCTCCTCCTCGACCGCGCCGGCCGCGAACTGGGAGTTGTAGAGCCGGGCGTAGGCACCGTCGGCGGCGAGCAACGACTCGTGGTCGCCCTGCTCGACGATCGCGCCGTCCTCCATCACCAGGATCAGGTCCGCGTCACGGATCGTGGAGAGCCGGTGGGCGATCACGAACGACGTCCGGTCGGTGCGCAGCGCCGCCATCGCGTGCTGGAGCAGCAGCTCGGTGCGGGTGTCGACCGAGCTGGTGGCCTCGTCGAGGATCAGCAGCGCGGGGTCGGTGAGGAAGGCCCGGGCGATCGTGACCAGCTGCCGCTCGCCGGCGGAGAGGTTCGAGCCCTCCTCGTCGATGAGCGTGTCGTAGCCGTCGGGCAGCGAGTGCACGAACCGGTCCACGAACGTCGCCCGCGCCGCCTCCAGGATCTGGTCCTCGGTGGCGCCGGGGCGTCCGTAGGCGATGTTGTCCCGGATGGTGCCCGCGAACAGCCAGGTGTCCTGCAGCACCATGCCGATCTGCCCCCGCAGCGCGGCGCGGGGCATCGCGGTGATGTCCACGCCGTCGAGGGTGATCCGGCCCGCGTCGACGTCGTAGAAGCGCATCACGAGGTTGACCAGCGTGGTCTTGCCGGCGCCGGTCGGCCCGACGATGGCGACCGTCTGCCCCGGCCGGGCGACCATCGACAGGTCCGTGATGAGCGGGCGGTCCGCCTCGTAGCGGAACGACACGTGCTCGAAGGCGACCTCGCCGCGGCGGACGGACGGCGCCGTGAGCGCGGGCGCGTCGGCAGGCTCGGCGTCGGCGTCGAGCAGCTCGAAGACCCGCTCGGCCGAGGCGACGCCGGACTGCAGCAGGTTCGTCATCGACGCGACGGTGGTCAGCGGCTGCGTGAACTGGCGGGAGTACTGGATGAACGCCTGCACCTCGCCCAGCGACAGCGAGCCGCTCGCCACCCGCAGGCCGCCGACGACGGCGACCAGCACGTAGTTGAGGTTCCCGACGAACATCATCGTCGGCATGATCAGCCCGCTCACGAACTGGGCGCCGAAGCTGACCTCGAAGAGCTCGTCGTTCTCGGCGGCGAACGCCCGCTCGACCTCGGCCTGGCGGCCGAAGACCTTGACCAGCGCGTGGCCGGAGTAGGCCTCCTCGACCTGGGCGTTGAGCTTGCCCGTACGCCGCCACTGCGCGACGAACTGGCCCTGGGACCGCTTCATGATCTGCGCGGTGACCAGCAGCGACAGCGGGACGGTGACCAGCGCGACGAGGGCCAGCAGGGGCGAGATCCAGAACATCATCACCAGCACGGCGACGACGGTCATCAGCGAGGTGAGCAGCTGGCTCATCGTCTGCTGGAGGGTCTGGCTGACGTTGTCGATGTCGTTGGTGACGCGGGACAGCAGCTCGCCACGCGGGGAGCGGTCGAAGTAGTTGAGCGGCAGGTGGTTGATCTTCTCCTCGACGTCCTCGCGCATCTGCCGGACGGTGTTCTGCACGACGGTGTTGAGGATGTAGCCCTGCAGCCAGGCGAGCAGCGACGCCGCGACGTACAGCGCGAGCACGATCATCAGCACGTGGGCGACGGCGTCGAAGTCGACACCCTGACCGGGCACGACGCCCATCCCCTGGACCGCCTCGGGCAGCGCCGAGTCGGGGGTGCCGGCCGGGAACTGCTTGCCGATGAAGCCGTTGAAGACCAGGTCGGTCGCGTGGCCCAGGATCCGGGGCGCGACCGACATCGCGATCACGCTCGCGATGCCGAGCACGACGACCGCGATCGCCTGGCCGCGGTGGGGACGCATCAGGCCGACGAGCCGCTTGGCGGACGGGCCGAAGTCCATCGCCTTCTGGCCGACCATGCCGCCGCCCATCGGGCCGCGACCGGGTCCGCCCAGGGGCGCCTCGATGCGCTCGGTCTTCCGGAAGCCCTGGGTCTTGTCGGTGGGAGTGGTGCTCATGCCGCCTCCTCCGCGGTCAGCTGGGAGGTGACGATCTCCTGGTAGGTCCCGCACTCCGCGAGCAGCTCGTGGTGGGTGCCCCGGCCGACGACGCGGCCGTCCTCGAGCACGATGATCAGGTCCGCGTCGCGGATCGTGGACACCCGCTGCGCGACGATCAGCACGGTCGCGTCGGTCGTCTCGGGTCTGAGCGCCGCCCGGAGCCGGGCGTCGGTCGCCAGGTCGAGCGCCGAGAAGGAGTCGTCGAAGAGGTAGATCCCCGGCCGGCGCACCAGCGCCCGCGCGATCGCGAGCCGCTGCCGCTGGCCGCCGGAGAAGTTCGTGCCGCCCTGGACGACCGGGGCGTCCAGGCCCTCGGGCAGCGCCTCCACGAAGTCGCGCCCCTGCGCGACCTCGAGCGCGGCCCACATCTCCTCGTCGGTCGCGTCCTCCTTGCCGTACTGGAGGTTGCTGCGCACGGTCCCGCTGAAGAGGTAGGCCTTCTGCGGCACCAGCCCGATCTGCTGCCACAGCTGGTCCGCGTCGAGGCGGCGTACGTCGTGCCCGGCGACGCGCACCTCTCCCTCCGTCGCGTCGAAGAGCCGCGGCACCAGGTTGACCAGGGTGGTCTTGCCGGCGCCGGTCGAGCCGATCACCGCGACGGTCTGGCCGGGGCGGGCCTCGAAGGAGACGTCGGCGAGCACCGGCTCCTCGGCGCCGGGGTAGGCGTAGGTCACGTGGTCCAGCTCGAGGTGGCCGCGCAGTGCCGGGTCGGGGGCGACGACGTCCTCGTGGGCCGGCACCGACGTGTGGGTGCCGAGCACCTCGGCGATGCGATCCGCGCAGACCGACGCCCGGGGAATCATCATCAGCATGAACGTCGCCATCATCACGCTCATCAGGATCTGCATCAGGTAGGAGAGGAACGCCGTCAGCGCGCCGACCTCCATCTCCCCGTTGTCGATGCGGTGGCCGCCGAACCAGATGACTGCGACGCTCGAGACGTTCACGACCAGGATCACCAGCGGGAACATCGTGGCCATCCACCGGCCGGCGGCGACGGCGACGTCGGTGAGGTCGTCGTTGGCCTTGCCGAAGCGCTCGGTCTCGTAGGGCTCCCGGACGAAGGCGCGCACGACACGGATGCCGGTGATCTGCTCGCGGAGCACCCGGTTGACCTCGTCGATCCGGCCTTGCATGAGCCGGAAGTTCGGCACCATCCGGCTCACGACGAAGCCGACGCAGAGGAAGAGGGCCGGCACCGCGACGGCGAGGATCCAGCCGAGGCCCATGTCCTCGCGCAGTGCCATGACCACGCCGCCGATCATCATGATCGGCGAGGACACCGCGATCGTGCACGACATCAGCACCAGCATCTGCACCTGCTGCACGTCGTTGGTCGTGCGCGTGATCAGGGACGGCGCACCGAAGTGCTGCACCTCCCGGGCCGAGAACGTGCCGACCCGGTGGAAGAGCGCGGCCCGGACGTCGCGACCGAAGCTCATGGCGGTGCGGGAGCCGAAGCGGACGGCGACCACCGAGCAGACGATCTGGCCGAGGGACACCACGAGCATCACGGCGCCGACGTCCAGGATGTAGCCGGTGTCGTTCCTCGCGACGCCGTTGTCGATGATGTCGGCGTTGAGCGTGGGCAGGTAGAGCATCGCGAGCACGCCCAGGAACTGGAAGACGACGACGACAGCCAGCCACGGCTTGTAGGGCGCCAGCATGTCGCGCAGCAGTCGGATCAGCATCAGTCTCTCCTCAGGAGTCCGAGCAGCAGGGAGTCGACGATCTCCTCCGGCGTCAGCAGCCGGCCGTCGGAGATGAGGTCGTGGCTGCCGGAGAAGGTCAGCAGCCGCAGGACGTGGACGAAGTGGTCGGCGGGGACCCGGAGCTGGTCGCGGTCGGCACCGAGCACGGCGAGCAGCAGCAGCTCCTGGCGGGCCCGCCAGGCGGCGGCCTGCTCGGAGTCGTGCAGGTGCCGCGGCGGGCCGACGAGGCCGACCTTCTGCATCAGCCCGAAAGTCGCCCGGAAGCGCTGCTGGAGGATCGAGACGAGCACGACGAGCCGGTCGCGCAGCGGCAGGTCGGGGTCGATCTCCTCGATCCGCGCGATGACGTCGCCGGGCTCGAAGGCACGCTCGATGGCCGCGTCGACGAGCTCCTCCTTGGACTCGAAGACCCGGAAGATCGTGCCCTCCGCCACCCCCGCCGCCTCGGCGATCAGCCGCGTCGTCACCGCCCGGCCGTGCTCGTAGAGCAGGGGCCGGGTCGCGGCGATGAGCGCCTCCCGGCGCTCGTCGGGCGCCAGCGGCCGGGCCCGCTCCCTCTTCTCGGTCTCCACGACGCACCAGCCTAAATGAGTGAGCACTCACTCACCAATCGGTTTTCCGGGGTGCGCTCGTCGACGACCGGGACGGCGGCCCTACAGTTCGCCCGTGCGAGGTCGACGTCGAGGGCTGCAGGTCGCGGTCGTGCTGGTGGTGCTGGGACTGCTGGGCGGCCTGGTGGCGACGGGCATCTCCGACCAGCTGGGCATCCGCACCGAGGACAAGCAGGTGCCGGTCGAACAGCTGGCGGCCGCCCCCGCGCGGGCGACCGTCCCGCCCCCCACGTTCGCCAGCATCGACGCCTCCGGCGGCCCGCGCACCGACCTGGCTCTCGCGGAGCTGCAGGCGGCCCTCCACACCACCGACGCCCGGCGGGGGGTCGCCGACCTGACGGTCCGGTTCGACGACGGCGATCCGGACGACGACTCCTACCGGCTGGACGGCAGCCCCACCGACCTCCGGATCGACGCCGCCAGCGAGACCGGCGCGGTCCGCGGCATCTACGACCTCGCGCTCGCGGTCCGTGAGGGCCGGTCCCTCGCCGAGCACCTCGGCGAGACCGTCACCTCCCGGCTGCCCTTCCGGATGGTCGACCTGGGCGCCGCCGGCGTCGCCCCCGACGCCGAGGAGTGGGAGGGCGGCGAGGACTACACCCACACCTCCAAGGCGTTCGAGGACGTCATCCTCGACGAGGCGCCGTACGTCGACGCCACGGCCCTGCGCGCGGCCCACGACAGCGTGCGCACGTACGCCGAGCACGTGCTGGCCGAGGGCTACAACGCGATCGCGATCCCGGGCTTCCTGGAGTACGTCACGTTCGCCGACGTGCCCGGCGTGTACGACGAGGACGACGACCACGCCGCCCGGGCCGAGGCGATGCGCCGGGCCTTCGGCCCGATCTGGGAGGAGCTCCACGACCTCGGGCTGAAGGTCTACCTGCGCACCGACATGCTCGCGCTCACCACGCCGCTGGAGGACTACCTCACCAGCGAGTTCGAGCTCGACGCCGAGGACCCCGCGCTCTGGGACGTCTACGCGAAGGCGCTCGACGAGGTCTACCGCGAGATGCCCTACCTCGAGGGCGTGCTGATCCGCATCGGCGAGGCCGGGACGGTCTACGACCTCGACGGCTGGGACTACTACTCCGACCTGGCGGTCACCACGGTGCCGGCCGTCCGGGCGATGCTCGAGGCGCTCACCGGACAGGCCGAGCGCGCGGGCAGGACCGTGATCTTCCGGACCTGGAGCGTGGGCGTCGGCGCCGTGGGCGACATGCACACCAACCAGGACTCCTACGCCGAGGTGCTCGACGGCATCGACAGCCCGAACCTCATCGTCTCGACGAAGTACACCCTCGGCGACTTCTACTCCCACCTGCCGCTCAACGACACCCTCGAGGTCGGCGACCAGCGCCGGATCGTCGAGTTGCAGAGCCGCCGCGAGTTCGAGTCGTACGGCGCGCTGCCCAACGACCTCGGCAACCTCTACCAGCAGGCGCTCCAGCACTTCCTCGCCGCGAACCCCCGCGTCGAGGGCGTCTGGACCTGGACCCAGGACGGCGGCCCCTGGCGCGCCGGGCCGATGACGCTCGAGCTCACCTCCGGCTTCTGGCAGCTCTACGAGCTCAACACCGTGCTCGGCGCGCGCCTCGCCCGCGACCCCGACGCCGACGTCGCGGCGATCACCGCGGACTGGGCGCGCCGCTGGTTCTCCGACGACGCCGGGACGGTCGAGCAGATCTCCGAGGCGATGGCGCTCTCCCGGGACGCCGTCACGCACGGCCTCTACATCGGCCCGTACGCCGACGAGCGGGTGTACGCGATCGGGCTCGAGCCGCCGCCGATGATGTGGATCTTCGAGTGGGACATCCTCACCGGCGACAGCGCCGTCCTCGACGTCATCTACTCGGTGTCCGAGGACCGGCTCGACGAGGCGATCGCCGAGGGCGACGCCGCTGTCGCGACCGCCGAGCGGATGCGCGACCTGGTCGCGGGCACCGAGCCCGGGACCTGGCGCGACGCCGAGCTGCGCCTGCACTTCCTCGACACGCTCGACTACCAGGTCAACCTCTTCGAGCTGCTCGCGGCGTACCGCACGATGGTGCTCCGGCATGCCCAGTGGCTCGACACCGGGGACGGCGAGGCGCGCGACGCGTGGGCCACCGCCCGCGAGCGGTTCGACGCCGCGGCGGCCGACCACGTGGCGACGTACGGCGACGACCTCGACCTGCCCGCCTACAACCTGACCGCGGCCCGGCTCGGTGAGGAGCGCGCGGCCCGCGACCTGCCGATGGCCTGGCTGGCCCGCGCCGGGCTGCTGCTCGTCGTGCTGCTGCTGGCGCTGACGCGCACCGGCCGCACCATGGTGAGCGCCGCGCTGACCCCGTGGCGCGAGCCCGCGCCGGTGCACAAGGCGCTGGCGCTCGGCATCCCGCTGGTCGCGGTGCTGTGGAGCCGCCTGGTCCTCACCTGGTTCCTCGCGCCGGCGCACCTGCTGCTCGTCGGGCTCGGCTGGGCCGTGCTCGCGGCCGCCGTCGTCGCGACCCGCTCGTGGTGGGTGGCGACCGCGGTCGGCGGCGCGATCACGCTGCGCACCCTGCTCCTGCTCGGGGCGCTGTCGGTGCGCGGCCCCGGCGGCTACTGGTTCGGGTTCTGGGCCGAGCCCACCCAGCGCACGGCGTACGTCGTGGTCTCGTTCGTGCTCTTCGGCTGGGTGCTCGCGTGCCTGGTCTGGTCGCTCGCCGCCTCGACCGGTCGCCGCCGGGCGGCGGCCGCGTGCCTGGCCGTCGTGGGGGTGGCGATGGCGGCGATCGGCCTGCTCGTCGGCGCGGTCGGCCTCGAGGATGCGATGACGACCTGGAACGACCAGCTCGCGCTGCTGCCCTGGGGCCTCTCACGGATCCTCGGCATCACGGTCTACCTCGGCATCCCCGTCGCGCTGCCGTGGTACCTCGCCGGCCTGGGTGGGTTCCTGACCGTCGCCGCGCTGGCGCTCGGCCTGCCGCGGAGGCGGACTACGGCGCCAGCCGCTCGGTGACCCAGCCGCCCTCCGCACGCCGGTAGACCAGCCGGTCGTGCATCCGGCCGGGCCGGCCCTGCCAGAACTCCACGGCCTCGGGACGAACGACGTAGCCGCCCCACTCCTCGGGCACCGGGACGTCGCCCGGATAGCGCGCCTCCGCCTCGGCGTACGCCGCCGCGAGCTCCTCCCGGGTGGTGAGCCGCGACTGGTGGGAGGCGTGGGCGCCGAGCCGCGAGCCGCGCGGCCGGACGGCGAAGTACGCCGCGACCGCGTCCGCGGAGACCGGGGTGGCGAAGCCGTCGACGCGCACCTGCCGCTCCAGCGGGTGCCAGGGGAAGAGCAGCGCGCACCGGGGGTTGCCGGCGAGCTCGACGCCCTTGCGCGACCCGGTGTTGGTGTAGAAGACGAAGCCGTCCTCGGACAGGCCCTTGAGCAGCACCATCCGCGACGACGGGGCGCCGTCGGCGCCGACCGTCGAGACCACCATCGCGTTGGGCTCGTGCAGGCCAGCCTCGACCGACTCCTGCATCCACCGCCGGAACATCTCGACCGGGTCGGGGGCCAGATCCGCCTCATCCAGCCCGGCCCGCCCGTACTCCTCCCGGAGACCCGCCAGATCCATGCCCTCGACCCTAGGCCAGCGGGCGGGCACAATGCGCGGGTGACCGAGGTGCATCACGGGCTGGAAGGCGTCGTCGCGTTCGAGACGCAGATCGCAGAGCCCGACAAGGAAGGGTCCGCGCTGCGCTACCGCGGCGTCGACATCGAGGAGATCGTCGGCCGGGTGCCGTTCGAGAACGTCTGGGGGCTGCTCATCGACGGCTCCTACACGCCGGGCCTCTCCCCCGCCGAGCCCTACAACCTGCCCGTGCACACGGGCGACGTGCGGGTGGACGTGCAGGCGGCGGTCGCGATGCTGGCGCCGGCGTTCGGGTTCGGGCAGACCTACGACATCAGCGACGAGCAGGCGCGCGAGGACATCGGCCGGCTGGCCGTCATGGTGCTCTCGTACGCCGCCCAGTCGGCGCGCGGGCTGCACCAGCCGGTGGTGCCGCAGCGGACGGTCGACGAGGGCCGGACGCTCGCCGAGAAGTTCCTCATCCGTTGGAAGGGCGAGGCGGATCCCGCCCACGCCCACGCGATCGACGCCTACTGGAGCTCCGCGGCCGAGCACGGCATGAACGCCTCGACGTTCACCGCCCGGGTGATCACCTCGACCGGCGCCGACGTCGCGGCCGCGTTCTCCGGCGCGATCGGCGCGATGAGCGGCCCGCTGCACGGCGGCGCGCCGTCGCGGGTGCTCGGGATGATCGAGGACGTCGAGCGGCGCGGCGACGCCCGGGCCTACGTCAAGGAGCTGCTCGACAGCGGCGAGCGGCTGATGGGCTTCGGGCACCGTGTCTACCGCGCCGAGGACCCCCGCGCCCGCGTGCTCCGGCGGACGGCGCGCGAGCTCGGCGCGCCGCGCTACGAGGTCGCCGAGCAGCTCGAGCAGGCGGCGCTGGCCGAGCTGCGCGAGCGGCGGCCGGACCGGGTGCTCGAGACCAACGTCGAGTTCTGGGCGGCGATCGTGCTCGACTTCGCCGAGGTGCCGGCGCACATGTTCACGTCGATGTTCACCTGCGCCCGCACCGGCGGCTGGTCGGCGCACATCCTCGAGCAGAAGAGGACCGGCCGGCTGATCCGCCCGTCCGCGATCTACACCGGCCCTGCGGCCCGCCCGGCGTCGGAGGTCGACGGGTGGCAGTCGGCGTGGGGTCAGTGAGCAGCCACTTCGCGGGGAAGTCCGCGATCGTCACGGGCGCCGGGTCGGGCATCGGCGCCGAGCTGTCCCGGGCACTGACGGCGGTCGGCGCGGTCGTCGTGTGCGCCGACCTCGACCTCGACGCGGCGACCGCGGTCGCCGGGCCGATCGGCGCCCGGGCCGTGCGCCTCGACGTCACCGACGCCGGCGCCGTCCGGGCGCTGGTCGAGGAGGTCGAGCCCGACCTGATGTTCAACAACGCGGGCATCACGTTCGGCGGCGAGACCGAGGACCTGACGCTCGACCAGTGGAACGCGATCATCGACGTCAACATCCGTGGCGTGGTGCACGGCGTCGCGGCGGCGTACCCGCTGATGGTCCGGCGCGGCCACGGGCAGATCGTCAACACCGCGTCGATGGGCGGGCTGATGGCGGCCGGCCTCATCACGTCCTACGTGATGACCAAGCACGCCGTGGTCGGGCTGTCGCTGGCGCTGCGGTCGGAGGCGGCGTCGAAGGGCGTCGGCGTCACCGTCGTCTGCCCGGCCGCGGTGGACACCCCGATCCTCGACAAGGGTCACCTCGGCCGCTTCCACGGCCGCGACTACTACCTCAAGGGCCAGGGTGTGAAGCAGCCGCTGCCCGCCGACGTCTTCGCCGGCCAGGTGCTCGAGGCCGTCGCTGCCGACAAGGCGATGCTGGTCACCCCGGTGCAGGCGCGGGTGGCGTGGCGGCTGGGCCGGTTCTTCCCGGGCTTCGTGCAGCGCTCGTCGATCAGGTTCGTCGACAAGCAGCGGCGGTGGCAGGCGCAGCGGGCGCTCAGCGCGCGCTGACATGGAGTTCTTCTGCTACCACCGCGACCGCGACGGGTCGACGCCGCTGCGTGCCGAGATGACCGAGGAGCACTGGTCCTACATGGACCGCTTCGACCTGGTCGAGCGGGGGCCGACCTTCGACGACGAGACGCCCAGCGGCAGCGTCCACGTCGTCGACCTCCCCGACGTCGCGGCCGCCCGCGACTTCGTCCTCGACGAGCCCTGCTACCAGGCCGGTGCCTACCGCGACGTGCTGCTGCGCCGCACCGCCTGGACGCGTCCGGGCGGGACCGCCACCGCGGGCGTCCTCGCGATCGGCTTCAGCGAGCCCACGCCGTACGACGGGCTGGCGGTGCCCGGGGACGGCCTCGTCGGCCTCGGCCCGCTGCTCTCCGACGACGGCGCCCGGCTGCTCGGCGCCGCGGTGCTGGCCGCGACGGAGGACGAGGCGCGGACCGCGCTCGCCGGGTTCACCGCGGTCGAGGTCCATCGCTGGGAGCGCGGCGGGCGACGCTAGCGCCGCGTCGTCCGCTCCAGGTAGGCCAGGCCACGCGGGGAGACCTCGTAGCCGACCTCGAAGCTGCGGGTCAGGCCGAGGTTCTTGAGCTTGCGGACGTCGATCTTGAAGGGGTCCCGCTCGCGGCCCATCTCCTCGGCCAGGTCGGGGGCGCGGGTGTGCGGCCGCCGACGGATGACGTCGAGGGTCGCCATCGTCCACGGCCCGTGGCTGCTGGCCCGGTCCAGCCGCTCCAGCCGCGCGTCGATGTCCGCCACGTCGGCGTCGGTGAGGTCGGCCGACTCGCGCAGCGCGACGCGCGGATCGGGCCCGGCCCAGCTCAGCCGCACCCGGTACGTCGTCGGCTGCTCCACCTTGTCGAGCTGCCTGCGCAGCCGCGCGGCGTCGGGCCAGCCGGCCTGGCGCGCGTCCTCGTCGGAGATGGTGTCCGGATCGACGACATCGACCTCGTCGACCCGCACGACCCCGGAGACGGTGCGGAACTCCGCACCGACCCGCACGTCCGGCTTCGCCCATCGGCGGTAGGCGAGCGTCACCGAGCCGTCGGCGACGCCGTGGGCGACCTTGGGTGGCAGCAGCACGGCACCAACATAGGGTGGGGAGATGGAGTCCGGGGATCCTGCCGCGTGGGACGCGGAGGCGGCACGGTTCGACGACGAGGCCGATCACGGGCTCCACGACCCGCTCGTGCGCGACGCCTGGCGGACCCTGCTCGTCTCGGTGCTGCCGTCGATCCCGTCCCGGGTCGCCGATCTCGGCTGCGGCACCGGCTCCCTCGCGCAGCTGGTCGCCGAGGAGGGACACCGCGTCGACGGCGTGGACTTCTCCCGGGAAATGGTGCGGCGCGCGTCCGCGAAGGCAGGCTCCTACCCCGGCACCGCGTTCGTCGTCGGCGACGCCGCCGATCCGCCGCTGAGCGACGCGGCGTACGCCGTCGTGCTGTGCCGGCACGTGCTGTGGGCGCTCCCCGACCCGGCGTCGGCGCTCGCCCGCTGGGTGCGGCTGCTCGCCCCCGACGGCCGCCTGGTGCTGATCGAGGGCTCGTGGTCGACCGGCGCCGGCCTCACCGCCGCCCGGGCCGTCGACCTCGTGCAGGATGCCGGCCTCCATCCCGAGCTCGTGCCGCTCGACGACCCGGCCTACTGGGGCGGGCCGATCGACGACGAGCGCTACCTGGTGATCGGGCGCTCGACGCGACGCGCGTAGCAGCGGGACAGCGGCGCGTCCTGGTAGTGGCCGAAGGCCGGGACCGGCTGGTAGCCGCTGGACTCGTAGAGCGCGATCGCCTCGGGCTGCGCGAGGCCGGTCTCGAGCACCATCGCCTCGGCGCCGTGCTCCGCCGCGCTGGCCTCGAGGTGCGCCAGCATCCGCCGGGCCAGCCCGCGGCCGCGGACGGAGGGTGCGACGTACATCCGCTTGATCTCCGCGGTCCGCGCCGTGCCGAGCGCCGCGACGGTGGAGCGACGCCAGGCGCCGGTGGCGACCGGCCGCCCCTCGACGTACCCGACGAAGAAGCTGCCCTCGGGCGGGTCGAACATCAGCGGGTCGAGGGGCGTCTCGTCCGGACCGCCGTAGCGGACGACGTACTCGGCCTGCACCTCCGCGATCAGCAGGGCAGCGTCGGGGTGGCCGTAGCCGACCCGGCGGATCTCGACGCTCACTGGACTCCTCATCGGACGGCACCTCGGTAGGTGACAGAATGTCATCGCTGACAGCGTCGTCAGGGACGACCCCTGCAACCCTGCGCGGAAGGTAGCCATGACCGACGCCCTCCAGATCCCCGCCGACCTGCTGCCCGCCGACGGGCGGTTCGGCGCGGGTCCCTCGAAGATCCAGACCTCGCACCTCGACGCCCTCGCTGCGACCGGCACGTCGCTGATGGGCACGTCGCACCGCCAGGCGCCGGTGCGCGACCTCGTCGGGCGCGTCCGGTCGGGCCTCTCGTCGCTCTTCTCCCTGCCCGACGGCTACGAGGTCGTGCTCGGCAACGGCGGCGCCACGGCGTTCTGGGACATCGCGACCTACGGCCTGATCCAGACGCGGTCCCAGCACCTGTCCTTCGGCGAGTTCTCAGCGAAGTTCGCCGCGGCCGCCGCTGCGGCGCCGTGGCTGTCCGACCCCTCGGTGATCGCGTCGGAGCCCGGGTCGCGGCCGGTCGCGGTCGCGGAGGACGGCGTCGACGTCTACGCGTGGGCGCAGAACGAGACCTCGACCGCGGTCATGGCGCCGGTCGTGCGGCCCGCCGGCATCGCCTCCGACGCCCTCGTCCTCATCGACGCGACCTCGGGTGCCGGCGGCCTGCCGGTCGACGTCACCGAGTGCGACGTCTACTACTTCGCTCCGCAGAAGTCCTTCGCCTCCGACGGCGGCCTGTGGCTCGCGGTGTTCTCCCCCGCCGCGCTCGAGCGGGCCGCGGCTCTGGGCGCCTCGGACCGGCACATCCCCGCGTTCTTCGACCTGCCGACCGCGATCTCCAACTCCGCGCTCAACCAGACCTACAACACCCCCGCGGTCGCCACGCTCTTCCTGATGGCCGAGCAGCTCGACTGGATGAACTCCTCCGGCGGGCTCGACGGCATGGTGGCGCGCACCACCGCCTCCTCCGACCACCTCTACACGTGGGCCGAGAAGTCGCCGTACGCCTTCCCGTACGTCGCGGACCCGGCGGACCGCTCGCTGGTCATCGGCACGGTCGACTTCGAGGACCCCGTCGACGCCTCGCGCATCGCCGCCGTCCTGCGGGCCAACGGCATCGTGGACACCGAGCCCTACCGCAAGCTCGGCCGCAACCAGCTGCGGATCGCCATGTACCCCGCGGTCGACCCCGCCGACATCAAGGCGCTCACCGCCTGCATCGACTGGGTGGTCGAGCGGCTCTGACTGGTCACCTAGGGTCGACGGCGTGCGCATCGACGACGTACGACGGCTCGACCTCGGCTCGTTCACCCGGCCCATGGCGGAGACCGGCACCAGGTCGGAACGGGTCGAGCGTCTGCTGGCGTACGTCGTGCGGACCCCGGCCGGCGTCCTCCTCCTCGACACCGGCATGGGAGACGCCGGGTCGGAGACCGAGGCCTGGTACCGGCCGCAACGCATCCCGATCGAGCAGGCACTGCACGGGGTCGGCCTGACCGCCGACGACGTCGACGTGGTGGTCAACTGCCACCTGCACTTCGACCACGTCGGTGCGAACCCGCTCTTCGCGCGCAGGCCGATCCTGGCGCAGCGCACCGAGCTCGCGACCGCGCGCAGCACGCCGGACTACACGGTGCCGCACCTCGTCGACTTCGCGGGCGCGACCTACGAGCTCCTCGACGGCGAGCACGAGATCGCCGAGGGGGTCGCCGTGATCCCCACGCCGGGTCACGTCGACGGCCACCAGTCGGTGGTGCTCCGGTGCGACGACGGCACCGTGATCCTCGCCGGCCAGACCCACGAGACGGCGGCGCAGTGGGCGGCGGACCGCACCAGCCCGTGGCTGCCCCGGCTGCTGGCGATGGACCCGCGGCGGGTCCTGTTCGCCCACGACGCCACGGTCTGGACGCCTCCCCAGGGCGAGGGCGGCGTCTGTACCGTCGAGGAATGGACCTGATCGAGTTCGAGGAGCAGCGGACCCTGCGACGCGAGGAGGCCGCGGCCCGGCTGCACGAGATCGCCGACGCGCTCGCGAGCAACAACGCGTTCGAGTTCGAGCGCAACGGCCGCCGGTTCACGGTGCACGTGCCGGACGAGGTGGACCTCAGCGTCGAGTTCGAGGCAGGCGACGAGGGCCGCGAGCTGGAGATCGAGCTCAGCTGGTAGCGAGCGCCGAGAGCTTGCGCTCCAGCACCCGGCGCTCACCGTCGTTGCCGCACAGGAGCACGGCGGCCTCGAACTCGCCACGCGCCTCCTCGGCCCGCCCGAGCCGGACCAGGAGCTCACCGCGCACGGTCGGCACCAGGTGGGAGCCGGGCAGCGAGACGGCGTCGACGAGCGGCAGCGCCGCCTCCGGCCCGTCGGCCATCGAGACCGCCACCGCGCGGTTGAGCGTGACGACCGGTGAGGGTGCGAGCCGCTCCAGCGCGTCGTAGAGCACCACGACCTGGGCCCAGTCGGTGGCGTCCACGGACGCCGCAACCGCGTGGCACTCCGCGATCGCGGCCTGCACGCCGTACGCCCCCAGGCCACGGCCGGTCCGCTGCGCCACGGCGAGCGCCGCCCGGCCGCGGAGGATCGCGGAGCGGTCCCAGCGCCAGCGGTCCTGGTCGGCCAGCAGCACGGGATCTCCCGCGGCGTCGAGCCGCGCGGGGAAGCGCGCCGCGGTGAGCTCGAGCAGCGCGAGCAGCCCGTGCGTCTCCGCCTCCTCGGGCGCCAGCCGGGCCAGCATCCGGGCGAGCCGGACCGCCTCGCGGGCCAGGTCGACGCGCAGCGACCCGGCCGACCCCTCGGTGAAGACCAGGTAGACGACGCTCAGCACCGAGCCGAGCCGCTCCCGGCGCTCGTCCGGCGGCGGCACCTCGAAGGGCACTCCGTCGAGGGCCTTCTTGGCCCGGGTGATCCGGGCCTGCACGGTCGCGGTCGGCACCAGGAAGCCGCGGGCGATCTCGTCGCTGCTCAGGCCGCCGACGACGCGCAGCGTGAGCGCGACCTGGGACTCCCGGCTGAGCGTCGGGTGGCAGGCGATGAACATCAGCGTGAGCACGTCGTCCTCGATCGCCTCGGGGTCCCAGTCGAGCTCCTCGGTCGCCTCGGCCTCGTGAGCGAGGGCGGCGTACCGCTCGTCGAGGGCCGACCGCCGCCGGAACGCGTCGATCGCGCGCCGGCGGCCGGTCGTGAGCAGCCACCCGGCCGGGCTGGCCGGTACGCCGTCGCGCGGCCAGGTCACCAGCGCCGCGGCGAGCGCCTCCTGGGCGACGTCCTCGGCCAGCGCGAAGTCGCCGGTGTAGCGCGCCAGGGTCGAGACGATGTGGGCGGACTCGATGCGCCACACCGCCTCGACCGCCTGGCGAGTGGCGGCGTTCACAGCTGGCCGGTGGACTCCCGCCACGCGCGCTCCTTCATGATCCACTTGCTGTCCTGCGGGAACTCGTCGATGCTGGGCACCCGCCGGATCTCCGTCTTGATGCCCGGCCCGGTCATCGGCATCCGCTTGGCCCACTCGACGGCCTCCTCCTTCGACGCGACGTCGAGGATGTAGTAGCCACCGAAGAGCTCCTTGGTCTCGCCGTACGGTCCGTCGGTGACGACCGGCGGCTGCGACGAGTAGTCCACGACGACCCCCTGCTCGGCGTCGTCGAGACCCTCGGCAGCGACCAGGACGCCGGCGTTGATGAGCTCCTCGTTGAACCTGCCCATCGTCTCGAGCATCTCGTTGAAGTCGACGTCCGCGAAGCGCGCGTACGCCTCGTCGTTCGCCCGCATGATCAGCATGTACTTCATCGCATGTCCTCTCCGACGGGGTCGCCTGCCGACCCCTCTCGCAACCCAGACGAACGGCGCCGGCCCGGGATCGACACCTGGCGCAGAAGTTCTTCGATTCGCTCGTACGTCGCCGCGTCGAACGCCACCAGCCGCGCCTCCTCGACGGAGGTCCTCGCCGACCGGAGGACCTCCAGCGCGCACGCGATGGCGTCGTCCTTGGGCCAGCCGTAGATGCCGGCGGAGACGAGCGGGAACGCGACCGTGCGCGCGCCGAGCTCGTCGGCGACCTCGAACGCCCGGCGGTAGCAGGAGAGCAGCAGGCCGCGGTCGGTCTGGCCCGCGGTGCGGTTGGGCCCGACGACGTGGATCACCCACTGCGCGGGCAGGGCGCCGGCGGTCGTCCACCCGGCGTCGCCCGTCGCGAGACCGTCGGGGAAGCGCGCGACGCAGTCCTCGAGGATCGCCGGGCCGCCGGCGCCGTGGATCGCCCCGTCGACGCCGCCGCCGCCGCGCATCGCGTTGCTGGCGGCGTTGACGACCGCGTCCACGTGCTGCTGGGTGATGTCGCCCTGGACGGCGGTGATCTGCATCAGGTCCCCTTGATCAGCCTCAGTGTCGCTCGCTCGAGCGCAGCCTGTCGCTCGTCCACCGTGTCATACCGGCGGGCCGTCGCGCGCTCGATCGTGCGGCCCTCCTCGTAGGCGTCGACGACGCGCGGATCGACGTACGACGACCGCGCGAGCGTGGGCGTGTTGCCGAGGAAGGACGCGACCTCCTTCATCGCCCCGGCCACCGCCCGCTTGCGCGACGCCTTCGTCACGCCCGGCTCCTCGGTCTCGGCCAGGGCGGCGGCCGCGAGCACGGTGGCGTGCCAGGTCCGGAAGTCCTTCGCGGTCGCCTCCAGCCCGGTCGAGGCCCGCACGTACTCGTTGACGAGCTCGGGGAGGACCGAGCGCCAGCCGCGTCCGTTCTTGTAGGCGAGCAGCCGCAGGTCGGCGCCGCGGCGGCGGCGCATGATGTCGATGGCCTCGATGACGGTGGCGTCGTCGATCTCGATCCGGTGCTCGACCCCGGACTTGCCGATGAAGTGGAAGACCAGCCGGTCCTGGCGACGCCGTACGTGCCGGCGCTCCAGCGTGGTCAGCCCGAAGGAGCCGTGGGTGTCGGCGTAGACGTCGTTGCCGATCCGGAAGTAGCCGAGGTCGAGCAGGCGTACGGCGACCGCGCACGCGCGCTCGAGCGGCATCCCCTCGCGCCCCATGTCGGCGACGACGAGCTCGCGCGCCCGCGACAGCGCCTTGCCGAACTCCAGCATCCGGTCGAACTTCTCCGCGTCGCGGCGGGCCCGCCAGTCGGGGTGGTAGAGGTACTGCCGGCGTCCGGCGTCGTCGGTGCCGACCGCCTGGAGGTGGCCGTTCTCGTACGGCGTGACCCACACGTTCGTCCACGCCGGCGGGATGACGAGGTCGCGGACCCGCTGGGCGTCCTCCTCGGGCAGGCGGGCACCGTGCTCGTCGAGGTAGACGAACCCGCGCCCCGCCCTGCGCCGGCTCCAGCCGGGCTGTTCGGGGGAGGTCCTACGCAGCCGCACCACGGCGGATGAGTAGCCAGCCGCCGACCCCAGCAAACGCGGCGATGCCGGCGAGCCACGGCCACCAGGAGCCGGCGCCGTCCCCGGCGGCCGCCGTGGGCGCCGGATCCGGCTCCGGCATGGGGGTCGGCGCCATGGCCGCCGCGACGTCCGGGGGCAGCTCCATGCGCAGCAGGTCGGTGAACTGTCCCTCGGTGGTGAGGTAGAGCTCGTCGGCCCCGCCGACGGAGATGCCCTCGCCCTGTCGCTGCTGGGGCAGCCGGAACGAGCCGACCACCTCGAAGTCCGGGAACGAGTAGACCGTGGCCCGGGCGTAGCCGCGCACGACGTAGTGCCGGCCGTCGGGGAAGAACGAGCCGTCGGTCGCGATCGACGGGCCGTGCGCGACCTCGGTCAGCTCGTTGGGCCGGTCCGCGGACAGCCGCTTCGGCGCGGCGTACACGGTCCCGCCGAAGACGTCCTTGGTCACCACGAAGAGCTGGCCGGTGCCTGGGTGCGCGAGCAGGGTCTCGGCGTCGTGGGCGTGGTCGGGGTAGACCAGCTCGTACGACGCGGGCATCACGGTCTGGTAGGTGCGGCCGACCGGCACCCTCAGCACGGTGACCGAGTCGCGCGAGCGCGCGTTGTCGCCGGTGTCGCCCACCCAGACGGCCCCGTCACCCGCCGGCGCCAGGGCCTCGGCGTCCCGCGGCCCGGGCTCCCACGACGTGGTCCCGACAGTGGCGCCGGACCGGTCGACCACGAAGACCCGGCCACCGTCGCCGGAGTCGTTGGTGGTGACGAAGAGCTTGCCGGCCGCGACCAGCCCGCTGGACTCGACGATGTTCGGGTCCTCGAAGGTGAGCACGACCGCGGCGTCGGGCGCCGCGGGCGCCGCGACGGTGCCGGCGGCGTAGGCCAGCGCCGACGCCACGCCGAGCAGCTTGTCGAGCATCAGGCGTCGAGCAGCTCGGCGAGCTTGGGCCGGATGCCCCACGAGGCGACCAGCTCGTCGTACTCCTTGCGCACCGACCCGCCCTTGACCGGCCCGCCGGTGAGCACGGCGCGGAGCATCGTGTTGCGCGGCGTGTGCTGGCTCTCGACGAACTGCACGACCTCGACCCGGTAGCCCTGCTGGCGCATCAGGCTGGCCCGCAGTCCGTCGGTGAGGGTGTCCGCGAGCCGCTCGCGCAGGATGCCGTGGCGGGTGAGCATCGCGTACGGCGCAGGGGTCGGTGCCTTGCGGAGCTGGGCGGCCACGTCGTGGTGGCAGCACGGCGCGGCGAGCACGAGCGGCGCCTGCCAGCGCACCGCCTGGGCGAGGGCCTCGTCGGTCGCGGTGTCGCAGGCGTGCAGGGCGAGCACGACCTCCGGGGCGGGGTCGAGCGCGACACCGCCGATGGTGCCGACCACGAACTGCGCAGCCACGCCGAGATCGGCGGCGACCCGCGCGTTGTGCTCGCGCGACTGCTCCTTCACGTCGACGCCGGTCAGCCGCACCGGCAGCCCCCGCACGCCGCCGAGGTAGCGCTGGGCGGCGAAGGTCAGGTAGGCGTTGCCGCAGCCGAGGTCGGCGATGCGCAGCGGGTCGTCGGCGGTGGGCCGCCGCAGGTGCCCCTTGTCGAGGGCGTCGGTGATCGAGGCGTCCAGCAACCGCAGGAACTCCTCGACCTGGCGGTACTTCGCCTGCCGGCTCGGCTTGAGCCTCCCGTCGGCGTCGGCGATGCCGAGCGCGACGAAGACCGGGTCGTCCTCGGGGAGCAGCCGCTGCTTGTCGCGGTCGTGCTCGCGCTCCGCGGCGACGGGCTCCGAGCGGTCGGCGGTGTGCACGACCGCCTCGAGCTTCTTCGTCACCCGCAGCTGGTGGCTCTGGGTCGTCGTGTCGACGTGCCAGCTCGCGAACGGCTCGTCGAGCAGCGCGTCGACCGCGTCCCGGGCCGCGTCGCCGACGGCGTGGTTGGCGGTGAACGCCTGGGTGTCGTCGTAGGTCGTGACCTGGAGGTGGCGCCCCGCCTTGAGGTCGACGTAGCGCATCTCGGCCCGGCGCCAGGTCGGCTGCTCACCCTTCTGCCGGCCCGACGCGACCGCCTTGACCAGCACCTCGGGATCGAGGACCAGCGCCCGGAGGCGGTTGAGCTCCCGCAGCAGCGGCTCGGCCATCAGAGGACCGCCGCGATCACGACGATGATGAGCAGTGCCGCCAGCGCGACCGGGATGACGAGGCGGCGGTGGCGGGGGTTCACCGCTCGATTCTAGAAGCGAAGAGCTCGGCGAGGTGCATCGTCGGGGTGCCGGCGAGGTCGTCGAGCTGCACGCGGCAGGACATGCCGTCGGCGAGGACGACCGCGTCCGGGTTGGCGCGCACGGCGGGCAGCAGGTGGGTCTCGGCGACGGCCACCGACACCTCGTAGTGGCCCTGCTCCATCCCGAAGTTGCCGGCCAGGCCGCAGCACCCGGCGACCTGCGTGACGGTCGCGCCGGCCCGCTCCAGCAGCCGCTTGTCGGCCGCCCAGCCGAGGATGGACGCGTGGTGGCAGTGCGGCTGCGCGACGACCTGCAGGCCGGCGAGGTCGGGCACCGGCAGGTCGAGCCGCTCGACGAGCTCGGCGAAGGACAGCACGTCGAGGTGCGACCCGGTGAGCTCCGGGACGTCGCTGCGCAGCGTCGCCAGGCAGGAGGGCTCCAGGCCGACGACCGGCACCCCGCTCTCGACGTACGGCGTGAGCGTGCGGACCGCGCGCTCCATGATCGAGCGTGCCTGGTCGAGCTGGCCGGTCGTGACCCAGGTGAGCCCGCAGCAGGCGTCGTCGCGGATGACCCGCGCCGTGACCCCGACCGAGGCGAGCCAGTCGATCGCCGCGTGCCCGTTGCCGGGGAAGAAGTGGTCGCTGAAGGAGTCCGCCCAGATCCAGACGTCGGGCACGACGTCCGGCACGCCCACCGACCGGCGCAGCGTCTTCGGGGCGAACGCGGGGATCGAGCGGCGCTGGTCGATGCCGGCGGTCGCCTTGGCCATCCGCTGCACCGACTTCAGCCGCATCATCCGGTTGGCGAGCGGCGCCACCGGCGCGGCGAGGGCCGCCCACCTCGGCAGCTGGCCGAGGATCAGGTGGCCGCGCGGGCGCCGCTCCCCCAGCACGTCGTGCTTCTGGTGCAGGGCCTCGGCCTTGTAGGTCGCCATGTCCACCCCGGTCGGGCAGTCCGACGCACACCCCTTGCAGGCCAGGCAGAGGTCGAGCGCCTCGGCGACCGCGGGGTCGGCGAAGCCCTTGACCAGCGTGCCGTCGACGGCCTCCTGCAGCACCCGGGAGCGGCCACGGGTGGAGTCCTTCTCCTCGCGGGTCGCGAGGTAGGACGGGCACATCACGCCGTTGGTCCTGGGCGCCACGCACTTGCCCACGCCGGTGCAGCGGTGGACCTCTCCGGCGAGCGCCAGCGCGGCGCGCGGCCGGGTCGGCCGCAGGTCGGCGTCGAGCGGGGCCGGGTCGACGATGTTGCCGGGGTTGAGGAGGTTGCCGGGGTCGCAGATCGCCTTGACGGCGCCGAAGAGCGCCAGCGACTCCTCGTCGTACATCAGCGACAGCAGCTCCGAGCGGGCCCGCCCGTCACCGTGCTCGCCGGAGAGCGAGCCGCCGTGCTCGCGCAGCTTGACCGCGGCCGCGGTCAGGAAGTCCCGGAAGGACCGGCCACCGTCGTCGAAGAGGAAGTCGATGCGCACGTGCACGCAGCCGTCGCCGAAGTGGCCGTAGGGCACACCGTCGAGGCCGTGCTCCTTCAGCAGCTCGTCGAAGTCCCGCAGCCACGCACCGAGCCGCTCCGGTGGCACGGCCGCGTCCTCCCAGCCGGAGTACGCCGGGCGCGACAGCGACCGCGCGGCCAGGCCGGCACCGTCCTCGCGGATCCGCCAGAGCGCCGCGGCCTCCCGGGCGTCCTCGACCAGCCGGTGCTCGCGGGCGCCGGCCGCGCCGACGACCGCGGCGGTCTCGGCGGCGGGCACCTCCACGAAGAGCCAGCCGGCGCCGCGCGGCAGCGTCGGCGCCCCGGTGACGAGGTCGACGATCCGCGAGTCCAGGCCTTCGCACGCGGTCATGCCCGGGGCGACCGCGAGCAGCGCCGGCACCGCGTCGGCGGCCTCCGCCATCGACGGGAAGCCGAGCACGACGAGGTGCCGGTCGGGGTCGTCCGCGACCAGCCGCACCGTCGCGGAGCGCACGACCGCGAGCGTGCCCTCCGAGCCGACGAGGAAGCGGTCGAGGCTCCGGCCGTGCTCGGGCAGCAGGTGCTCGAGCGAGTAGCCGCTGACCTGCCGGGTGAAGCGGCCGAACGTCGTGCGGATGTGCGCCAGGTGCTGGTCGACGAGCGCTGCGAGGCGGGCCTCGACGTCGGCCGCGCCCGGGCCGTAGGCCGCGTCCAGCGCCACCACGTTGTCGGAGGTCCGGCCGTAGCCGAGCGCCCGCGACCCGCAGGCGTTGTTGCCGATCATCCCCCCGATCGTGCACCGGGTGTGCGTCGAGGGGTCCGGACCGAAACGCAGGCCGTGGGGCGCCGCGGCGCGTTGCAGGTCGGCGTGCACCACCCCGGGCTGCACGACCGCAGTGCGGGCCTCGGCGTCGATGGAGACCACGTTGCTGAGGTGCCTGAGGGTGTCGACGACGATGCCCGCGCCGACGGCGTTGCCGGCGATCGACGTGCCGGCGCCGCGCATCGTGACCGGCGTACCCGTCTCGGCGGAGGCGTCGAGGATCGCGTCCAGCTCGTCGGCGTGCCGCGGCCGCACCACGACCTGCGGGACCACCCGGTAGAGCGAGGCGTCGGAGGAGTAGAGCGCCCGGGCCAGCGTCGAGTCGTCGACGTCGGTGACCCCCCGGCGGCGCAGCGCAGCAACCAGGTCGAGGGGCGTCTGCGTCACGTCACCAGTGTTCCATCGACCGGCGCACGATCGTCGCCAGGTCCTCGTCCGTGGGACTCCGCGGCGCGGTCGCGAGCAGCCGCTGCTGCTGGAGCGCGCCGGCGACCAGGGCGTCGACGTCGCCCTCGCCGTAGCCCACCTCCGCCAGCCCGCTGGGCAGCCCGACGTCGCGCATCAGCGTCGTGAGGACGGTCGGGAGCGCGTCCGGCCCGGGCTCGACCGAGGGATCGAGGAGCCGCGCGGCGCGGACGTGCCGGTCGGGGTCGGCGTCGTAGGTGAAGCGGAACGCCTCTGGTGCGGTGAGCGCCACCGCCATGCCGTGCGGCACCAGCGGCTCGTCGGGGTAGCCCGCAGGCCGGTAGTCGCGCACCCGGCCGGCGATCGGGTAGGCGTTGGCGTGCGGGATGTGCACGCCGGCGTTGCCGAACCCGAGGCCGGCGAAGGTCGCCGCGAGCGCCATCTGCTCCCGGGCGACCAGGTCGCTGCCGTCGGCGACGGCCCCACGGAAGACACCGGCCAGCAGCGTCAGCGCCCGCTCCGACCAGAGGTCGGCGACCGGGTTGGCGCCGCAGTAGGGCACCCGCTGCTCGGGGCGCTTCGCGTCGAAGTCGGCGTACCAGCGCGCGGTCCAGCTCTCCAGCGCGTGGCAGAGGATGTCCATGCCGGCCGCGGCGGTGACCAGCGCGGGCTGGCTCAGCGTCAGCGTCGGGTCGACGACGGCCAGGGTGGGCCGCAGCGCCGGGTGGCTGATGCCGGTCTTCACGTGCAGCGAGAGCACGTCGAGCACGCAGATCGTGGTGCTCTCTGAGCCGGTGCCGGTGGTCGTCGGCACCGCGACGAGCGGGAGCAGCGGCTGCGTCGGGGCCTGCGCCCGCCCGACCGGTGCGTTGACGTAGTCCATCAGCTCGCCGGGGTTCGTGGAGAGCAGGTTCACCGCCTTCGCGGTGTCGATCGCCGACCCGCCGCCCACGGCGACGATCGCGTCGAACGGCCCGGCGTCGCGCGCGAACCCGATCGCGTGCGCCAGCGAGGCGTCCGTCGGCTCGACGTGCACCTCGTCGTAGGTTGTGACGGCGATGTCGTACGTCGCGATCCGCTCGGCCACCCGCGCCGGCCCGCCGGTCGCGGCGACCCCCGCGTCGGTGACGAGCAGTGCCCGGCGGACCCCACGCTCGGCCAGGTCGTGGCCGATCTCGTCGGCGGCGCCGGGGCCGAACTTCAGGGCCGGGGCGCCGTAGGTGAACACGGTCTCGTTCATCCGCCCCACCCTAGGCGTCGCTCGCGGTGGCGCCGGGTGGCCGCCGCGCCGCTGTGAGCGCCTCGCTGACCATCGGCAGCACCGGCACCGCGCCCGACTCCACGTCGGCGACCGGCACCCACGCGACCGCGTCGGTCGTCCCGCCGGTCTCGGCGAGCACCGGCTCGGCGCCGTCGGCGACGGTGACCTCGAAGGCGAGCGACACCGAGTGGAAGTCCTCGAACCGACCCGACGGCGCGGCCCCGCTGAAGTGGTCGTCGTGCACGGCGAGCAGCTCGCCGACCGTGCCGTCGACCCCGCACTCCTCGCGCAGCTCGCGGACGACCGCCGCGCGGGGCGGCTCACCGTGGTCGACGCCGCCGCCGGGCAGCGACCAGGTGCCGGTGTGGAAGCCGCGCTCCGAGATCCGGACCAGCAGCACCGAGTCGGCGCCGCCGACGACCCGCCGCGCGAGGGCGTAGGCACCGAGGCGCTGGTGCCGGTGCGGGTGGTGGTCGGCCAGCGCCTCCAGCACCATCGGGGCCACCGGCACCCGCCCCTCGAGCACCGCCTCGACCGGCTGCCACGCCGCCTCGACCGTCGAGCCGTCGACCTCGAGCACGCGCGGGGCCGGAGCGTCGGGGGGCACCCAGCCCTCGTAGACGATGCGGAGGGCGTGGGCGTCGACCCGTCGCCCGTCGCGCCACACGCCGGCCAGGTGCGCGGAGTAGACCCGCGCCGTCTCGCCGATCGTGGCGTCGAGCCCGGTCTCTTCGCGGATCTCGCGCACCACGGCGTCGCGGGGATCCTCGCCGTGGTCCAGCCCGCCGCCGGGCAGCGTCCACAGCTCCTCGGGCGTGATCGATGGCGACAGCCGGCTGAGCAGGATCTCGCCCCCGCGCAGGATCACGGCGTACGCCGCGACCCGCTGCCGCTTCGGGAGCCCGCTCATGGCTCAGGCGAAGGGGGGCCGGTGGTCGCGGGCGATCGAGCGGCGGCCGGCCCAGCGCCACACCCTGGCGGCTCGGTCGCGGTCCTCGTCGGTGACCAGGTTGCCCATCCAGCGCAGCGCGAGCGTCATCAGCCAGTCGGACCGCATGCCGGCAGGCCCCAGCGTCGGCAGCAGCCGCGGCACGGTCACCAGCCCGGCGAGGCGGCGGGCGATCGAGAACGACTCGCCGTAGTGGTCGCCCAGCAGTGCCGGCCAGACGGTCGAGAGGTCGTCGTGCTCGGCCAGCACCTCGGCGACCAGCCGCCCGGTCTCGAGCCCGTAGTCGATGCCCTCGCCGTTGAGCGGGTTGACGCAGGCGGCCGCGTCGCCGATCAGCGCCCAGTTGGGGCCGGCGACGTTGGACACCGCGCCGCCCATCGGCAGCAGCGCCGACGTCGGCATCCGCAGGTCTCCGCTGAGCTCGAACTCCTCGCGGCGCTGCTCGGCGTAGTGGCGCATCAGCGGCTTGATCGCGATGTCGGCCGGCCGCTTGGCGGTGGCCAGGGTGCCGACGCCGAGGTTCACCTCGCCGGTGCCGAGCGGGAAGATCCAGCCGTAGCCGGACAGCACCGCGCCGTCCTCGCTGCGCAGCTCGAGGTGGGAGCTGATCCAGGGGTCGTCGGACATGCCCGACGCGACGTAGGAGCGCCCGGCCACGCCGTAGACGGTGTCGCGGTGCCACTCGCGGCCGAGCACCTTGCCGAGCGGGGACCGGACCCCGTCGGCCACGACGAGCCGGCGGCAGGCGATCTCGACCGGTCCGGAGTCGGTCTTGAAGACGACCGCGGCGACCCGGTCGCCGTCACGTCGTACGTCGACCGCGCGGTGCCCGTCGACGGCGGTCGCGCCCGCCTTGATCGCGGTGGTGCGCAGGTGGTCGTCGAGCTCCGTCCGGGCGACCGCCGAGCCCCAGCCGGGGAGGCTGCCACCCGGCCACGGCAGCAGCAGGGTCTGCCCGAAGCCGTGGGCGCGCAGGCCCTGGTTGACGGTGTGCGCGCGGAGCCAGTCCTCCAGGCCCAGGCGCTGCAGCTCGCCGATCGCGCGCGGGGTGAGCCCGTCGCCGCAGGTCTTGTCGCGGGGGAACACCGCCGCGTCCGCGAGCACCACGTCGGCGCCGGCGCGCGCCGCCCACGCGGCGGCCGCCGACCCGGCCGGGCCGGCGCCGACGACGAGGACGTCGGTCTCGGTCGGAGTGCTCACGTGTCGATTCTCTCAGCGGAGGACCGAGTCGGTCACAGTGGGTCGCCGCGCGCCGAGGAAGAAGATGCCCGGCAGACCCGGCGTCTCGAACCCCGCGCTCGGGTTGCGCTCCAGCGTCGAGTGCCGGATCCGCATGGTGCCGGTGCGGTCGTTGCTCACGAAGAAGACCGCACCGCCGCCCTCGCGCGCGGTGTTGTCGCGGATCACCGTGCCGCCGAGGTCGAGCGTGAAGCGGTCGCCGTCGAGGTAGATCGCGCCGCCGCTGCCGCCGCCGGCGGTCCCCGGACGGCTCGGGTTGGCTCCACGGCCGATCGCGCGGTTGTGCTCGAAGGTGCTGTTGAGGACCCGCCAGGAGACGCCGATGCTGCTCAGGGCTCCCCCGTTGCTGCAGCGGCCGCCGCGGAACGCGCTGCCCACGACGTACACCGGCCGGTCGCGGTACTGGTCGAAGACCCGCACCGCTGCGCCGCCGACGTCCGGCCCGCTGCGCTGGCACCGGTTGCCGACGAACGTCGCGTCGACGATGCGCAGCCGACCGCCGCGCGCGAAGATCGCGCCGCCGCCCTCGTCCTCCCCGACCGAGCTCCCGTGCGCCAGCGTGATCCGCTGGACCACGAGCTGCGGGCTCGCCTGGTCGTCGCAGTGGGAGGTCGTCCAGACGAGGTCGGGGTCGCAGGTGTTCTGGTAGAGGATGCGGTGCTTCCCGCCACCGTCGAGCGTCACCAGCCCGCCTCCGTCGATGACCACGCGCCGGGAGGTGTTGACGACCTTCGCCGTGCGCCGCATGTGGATCGTGACGGGCTCCGGCCCGCAGTCGAAGGTGATCACCCCGCCCAGCCGGACCGCCCGCACCACCGACGCCGAGGTGCAGCTGCCCGGCGTGCCGGTGCCGATGACGTGGTCCGGACGGGCGGAGTCGACGGCCCGGCCATCAGCCGGGACCGGCACGGCGGACGACGCCGGCACGGTCACGACGGCCAGCGCTGGGGCGAGCAGGAGGGCGAGGACGACCCGGGTCATCCGTCGATGCTACGGGCGGCGGTAGGCGGCGTGCTCGAGGAGGTGGATCCGCGGGTTCCGGCACCCCGTCGTCGGGTGCCGCACGAACTGCGCCCGGGTCTCGTCGGGCAGGTACACCCGGAAGCCGTCGACGTGCGCCGGCCGGCAGGTGTGCCGCGGGTACGGCGCGGCCAGCGTCTCGACGACCCGGCTGACGACCCGCTGGCCGGGCTGCAGGACGACGCGCGGCGTCCGGCTCGGCGTGCGGGTCGCCGCCGCGCCGACCTGGGTGCCGTCATCGCCCCCGACGTACGACAGGCCGCCGTACCCCTGCACGACGCAGGCGCGGTCGGAGGTGTTGCGCAGCACGATCCGGCCGTAGCGATGGCTCGTCGCGGCGTCACCGCCGCGGTAGGACGCCACCAGCGCGGCGTTCGTGCACTCGGGGGTCGGCGCCGCGTGCGCCGCCGACGGGACGCTCGCCAGTCCCGTCACGAGCAGGCCCACCAGGGCGCTCGTCAGCGTTGTCCTCATGCCTGTGGGACGCCCGGCGGCCCCGGTCGGTTGTCGCTAAACGCGCCGAGTCGGCGCAGACCTCCGGGGAGGACTGCGCCGACTCGGCGGTGACTCAGTTCTGGTACGACCCGAAGTCGAAGTCGTCGAGGGCGACGGCCTGACCGGTGGTGCCGAACTCGTAGTCGTAGGAGTCGTAACCGGTGACGGAGTACGCCGCGGCGCGGGCCTCCTCGGTCGGCTCCACCCGGATGTTGCGGTACCGCTCGAGGCCGGTACCAGCCGGGATCAGCTTGCCGATGATCACGTTCTCCTTCAGACCGCGCAGCGAGTCCGAGCGGCCGTGGATCGCCGCGTCGGTGAGGACGCGGGTGGTCTCCTGGAAGGAGGCCGCCGAGAGCCACGACTCGGTCGCCAGCGAGGCCTTGGTGATGCCCATGAGGACCGGGCGGCCGGAGGCCGGCTTGCCGCTCTCCGAGACCACGCGCCGGTTCTCCTCCTCGAACCGGACCCGGTCGACCAGGTCGGACGGGAGCAGGTGGGTGTCACCGGACTCGATGACGGTCACCCGGCGCAGCATCTGCCGCACGATGATCTCGATGTGCTTGTCGTGGATCGACACGCCCTGCGAGCGGTACACGGCCTGGACCTCGTCGACCAGGTGCTCCTGCGCCCGGCGCACACCGAGGATCCGCAGGACGTCCTGCGGGTCCGGCGTACCGACGGTGAGCATCTGACCGACCTCGATGTGGTCGCCGTCGGCGACCAGCAGGCGCGAGCGCTTCGAGACCGGGTACTCCTGGACCTCGGAGCCGTCGTCCGGCGTGATGAGGATCTTGCGAGCCTTGTCGGTCTCGTCGATCTCCACGCGGCCGGAGGCCTCGGCGATCGGCGAGCGACCCTTCGGGGAGCGGGCCTCGAAGAGCTCGACCACACGCGGGAGACCCTGCGTGATGTCGTCGGCCGACGCCACACCACCGGTGTGGAAGGTACGCATCGTCAGCTGCGTGCCGGGCTCACCGATCGACTGGGCCGCGATGATGCCGACGGCCTCGCCGATGTCGACGAGCTTGCCGGTCGCCAGCGAGCGGCCGTAGCACTTCGCGCAGGTGCCGGTCTTGGCGTCGCAGGTCAGCACGGAGCGGACCTTGACCTCCTCGATGCCGGCCGCGATGAGCTCGCCGATCTTGACGTCGCCCAGGTCCTCACCGGCACCGGCGAGCACCTCGCCCGTCTCCGGGTGGGTGATCTCGACGGCGGCCGAGCGGGCGTACGCCGCGGTCTCGGCGTTCTCGGCCTTGACCACGGTGCCGTCCTCACGACGCTCACCGATCCGCTTCGGCAGACCGCGCTCGGTGCCGCAGTCGTCCTCGCGGATGATGACGTCCTGCGAGACGTCCACCAGACGACGGGTCAGGTAGCCCGAGTCGGCGGTCCGCAGTGCGGTGTCCGCCAGACCCTTGCGGGCACCGTGCGTCGCGATGAAGTACTCGAGGACGGTCAGGCCCTCACGGAAGTTGGACTTGATCGGGCGCGGGATGATCTCGCCCTTCGGGTTGGCCACGAGACCACGCATGGCCGCGACCTGCCGGATCTGGTTCATGTTTCCGGAGGCACCCGACTCGACCATCATGTAGATCGGGTTGGCGCGGTCGAACGTCGTCTCCATCGCCTTGCCGACCTCGTTGGCCGCCTGGGTCCAGATCTCGATGAGCTCCTGGCGGCGCTCCTCGTCGGTGACCAGACCGCGCTCGAACTGCTTCTGGACCTTGGCCGCCTGCGCCTCGTAGCCCGAGAGGATCTCGGCCTTCTGGCCAGGGGTGGTCACGTCGTCGATCGAGACGGTGACACCCGAGCGGGTGGCCCAGTGGAAGCCGGTGTCCTTGAGCGCGTCCAGCGACGCCGCGACCTCGACCTTGGTGTAGCGCTCGGCGAGGTCGTTGACGATCGCGCCGAGGGCCTTCTTGCCGACCTCGTAGTTCACGTACGGGTAGTCGGCCGGCAGGGTCTCGTTGAAGATCGCGCGACCCAGCGTGGTGTCGAGCGTGATCTGGGTGCCCGGCTCGATCTCCTCGCCGGACTCCAGCGGCGCGACGATGTCGTCGAAGCGCACCTTGATCTTGCTCTGCAGCGCGATCTCGCCCCGGTCGAACGCCATGATCGCCTCGGAGACCGACGAGAACGCCCGGCCCTCGCCGGGCAGGTTCTCCCGGTCGGTCGTCAGGAAGAACAGGCCGATGATCATGTCCTGGGTCGGCATGGTCACCGGACGGCCGTCCGACGGCTTGAGGATGTTGTTGGTCGACAGCATCAGGATCCGCGCCTCGGCCTGGGCCTCGGCGGACAGCGGCAGGTGCACCGCCATCTGGTCACCGTCGAAGTCGGCGTTGAACGCCGAGCAGACGAGCGGGTGGATCTGGATGGCCTTGCCCTCGATCAGCTGCGGCTCGAAGGCCTGGATGCCGAGGCGGTGCAGCGTGGGCGCACGGTTGAGCAGCACCGGGTGCTCGGTGATGACCTCTTCGAGGACGTCCCACACCACGGCGTACCGGGCGCCCGAGGTGGCGCGCTCGACCATCCGCTTGGCCGACTTGATGTTCTGCGCGTGCGACAGGTCGACGAGGCGCTTCATCACGAACGGCTTGAAGAGCTCCAGCGCCATCTGCTTGGGCAGACCGCACTGGTGCAGCTTCAGCTGCGGACCCGACACGATGACCGAACGGCCCGAGTAGTCCACGCGCTTGCCGAGCAGGTTCTGGCGGAAGCGACCCTGCTTGCCCTTGAGCATGTCGGACAGCGACTTCAGCGGCCGGTTGCCCGGGCCGGTGACGGGACGGCCACGGCGGCCGTTGTCGAACAGCGAGTCGACGGCCTCCTGGAGCATCCGCTTCTCGTTGTTGACGATGATCTCCGGCGCGCCGAGGTCCAGGAGCCGCTTGAGGCGGTTGTTCCGGTTGATGACGCGTCGGTAGAGGTCGTTGAGGTCCGAGGTCGCGAAGCGGCCACCATCGAGCTGCACCATCGGGCGCAGGTCCGGCGGGATGACCGGGACGGCGTCCAGCACCATGCCCTGCGGCTTGTTGCCGGTCTTGCGGAACGCGTCGACGACCTTGAGGCGCTTGAGGGCGCGGACCTTGCGCTGACCCTTGCCGGTGGCGATGGTCTCGCGGAGGTTCTCGACCTCGGCCTCGATGTCGAAGCTCTCGAGGCGCTTCTGGATCGCCGTGGCGCCCATGTGGCCCTCGAAGTACTTGCCGAACCAGTTCTTCATCTCGCGGTACAGCAGCTCGTCGCCCATGAGGTCCTGGACCTTCAGCGACTTGAAGGTGTCCCAGACCTCGTTGAGGCGGTCGATCTCGCGCTGCGACCGGTCGCGGATCTGCTTCATCTCGCGCTCGGCGCCGTCCTTGACCTTGCGGCGCTGGTCGGCCTTGGCACCCTCGGCCTCGAGAGCAGCGAGGTCCTCCTCGAGCTTCTTGGCGCGGTCGTCGACGGCCGTGTCGCGGCGCTTCTCGAGGCGCTCGCGCTCGAGCCCGACCTTGCCCTCGAGCGAGGCCAGGTCGCGGTGGCGCGCGTCCTCGTCGACGGCGGTGATCATGTACGCCGCGAAGTAGATGACCTTCTCCAGGTCCTTCGGGGCGAGGTCGAGCAGGTAGCCGAGCCGGCTCGGGACACCCTTGAAGTACCAGATGTGCGTCACCGGAGCGGCGAGCTCGATGTGGCCCATGCGCTCGCGGCGGACCTTCGAGCGGGTGACCTCGACGCCACAGCGCTCGCAGATGATGCCCTTGAAGCGCACGCGCTTGTACTTGCCGCAGTAGCACTCCCAGTCCCGGGTGGGACCGAAGATCTTCTCGCAGAAGAGGCCGTCACGCTCGGGCTTGAGCGTGCGGTAGTTGATGGTCTCCGGCTTCTTGACCTCGCCGTGGCTCCACGTGCGGATGTCGTCCGCGGTGGCCAGGCCGATCCGAAGCTGGTCGAAGAAGTTAACGTCGAGCACTGTGGCTGCAACCCTTCGGTAGTTCTAGAAAAATTGAAGTGCAGGGGGCGGAGGCGGGGGCCCGTGCGGGCCCCCGCGACTCACACCTCTTCGACCGAGCTGGGCTCGCGACGGGACAGGTCGATGCCGAGCTCCTCGGCGGCGCGGAAGACGTCCTCCTCCGCGTCGCGCATCTCGATGGTGGAGCCGTCCTGCGACAGCACCTCCACGTTGAGGCAGAGCGACTGCATCTCCTTGACGAGGACCTTGAACGACTCGGGGATGCCGGAGTCGGGGATGTTCTCGCCCTTCACGATCGCCTCGTAGACCTTGACGCGACCAGGCACGTCGTCGGACTTGATCGTGAGCAGCTCCTGCAGGGCGTAGGCGGCGCCGTAGGCCTCCATCGCCCAGACCTCCATCTCGCCGAACCGCTGGCCACCGAACTGGGCCTTACCGCCCAGCGGCTGCTGCGTGATCATCGAGTAGGGGCCGGTGCTGCGCGCGTGGATCTTGTCGTCCACGAGGTGGTGCAGCTTGAGGATGTACATGTAGCCGACCGAGACCGGGTCCGGGAACGGCTCGCCGGAGCGGCCGTCGAACAGGCTCGCCTTGCCGGTCGCGTCGATCATCCGCACACCGTCCCGGTTGGGGTTGGTGGCGTCGAGCAGACCGGTGATCTCGTCCTCGCGGGCACCGTCGAACACCGGGGTCGCGACCCGGGTGTTCGGCTCGGCCTTGTCCGCGTGGATCTTGATCAGGCGCTTCTTCCAGTCCTCGTCCTTCGGCCCGTCGTGCAGGTCGAGGTTCCAGCCCTGCTTGGCGAGCCAGCCGAGGTGGAGCTCGAGGATCTGACCGATGTTCATCCGTCGCGGCACACCGAGCGGGTTGAGGATCACGTCGACCGGGGTGCCGTCCTCCATGAACGGCATGTCCTCGATCGGCAGGATCTTCGCGATGACGCCCTTGTTGCCGTGGCGGCCGGCGAGCTTGTCACCGACGGAGATCTTCCGCTTCTGGGCCACGTAGACGCGGACCAGCTGGTTGACGCCCGGCGGGAGCTCGTCGCCCTCCTCGCGGTCGAAGACCCGGACGCCGATGACCGTGCCGGACTCACCGTGCGGGACCTTCATCGAGGTGTCGCGCACCTCACGCGCCTTCTCACCGAAGATCGCGCGGAGCAGGCGCTCCTCGGGGGTCAGCTCGGTCTCGCCCTTGGGGGTCACCTTGCCGACCAGGACGTCACCGGTCTGCACCTCGGCGCCGATGCGGATGATGCCGCGCTCGTCGAGGTCGGCCAGCATCTCCTCGGAGACGTTCGGGATGTCCCGGGTGATCTCCTCCGGGCCCAGCTTGGTGTCGCGGGCGTCGACCTCGTGCTCCTCGATGTGGATCGAGGTGAGGATGTCCTCCTGCACCAGGCGCTGGCTGAGGATGATGGCGTCCTCGTAGTTGTGGCCCTGCCACGGCATGAACGCCACGAGCAGGTTGGTGCCGAGCGCCATCTCCGCGTCGTCGGTGCACGGACCGTCGGCGATCGGCGAGCCGACCTCGACGCGGTCACCCTCGACGACCAGCGGACGCTGGTTGATGCAGGTGCCCTGGTTGGACCGCTTGAACTTGGCCAGCTTGTAGGTCGAGTAGGTGCCGTCGTCGTTCATCGTCTCGATGACCTCGGCGGACACCTCCTTGACCACACCGGCAGCGGACGCGACGACCACGTCGCCGGCGTCGACCGCGGCGCGGTACTCGATGCCCGTGCCGACCAGCGGCGCGTCGCTCTTGATGAGCGGCACGGCCTGGCGCTGCATGTTGGCACCCATGAGCGCGCGGTTGGCGTCGTCGTGCTCGAGGAACGGGATCAGGGCGGTCGCCACCGACACCATCTGCCGCGGCGAGACGTCCATGTAGTCGACCTCGTCGGCCAGGACCTCGGAGACCTCGCCGTCGCGCTGGCGGACCAGCACGCGCTCCTCGACGAACTTGCCCTTGTCGTCGAGCACGGCGTTGGCCTGCGCGATGACGAAGCGGTCCTCGTCGTCAGCGGTGAGGTAGTCGATCTGGTCGGTGACCTTGCCCTTGGCGACCTTGCGGTAGGGCGTCTCGACGAAGCCGAACGGGTTGATCCGGCCGTAGGACGCGAGCGAGCCGATCAGACCGATGTTCGGGCCTTCCGGCGTCTCGATCGGGCACATGCGGCCGTAGTGCGACGGGTGGACGTCACGGACCTCCATGCCGGCGCGGTCGCGGGACAGACCACCGGGACCGAGGGCCGAGAGGCGACGCTTGTGCGTCAGGCCGGCGATCGGGTTGGTCTGGTCCATGAACTGCGAGAGCTGCGAGGTGCCGAAGAACTCCTTCAGCGCCGCGACGACCGGGCGGATGTTGATCAGGGACTGCGGCGTGATCGCCTCGACGTCCTGGGTCGTCATCCGCTCGCGGACCACCCGCTCCATGCGGGCCAGGCCGGTGCGGAGCTGGTTCTGGATCAGCTCGCCGACGGTCCGCATGCGGCGGTTGCCGAAGTGGTCGATGTCGTCAGCGCTGATCTCGAGCGGACCCTGCGGCGACTCGATCTGCTCCTGGCCGTCGTGCAGCGCGACGATGTACTTGATCGCGGCCACGATGTCGCTGACGGTCAGCGTCTGCTGGTCGAAGGCCTCGACCAGGCCGAGCTTCTTGTTGATCTTGTAGCGGCCGACCTTGGCGAGGTCGTAGCGCTTGGGGTTGAAGTAGTAGTTGTTCAGCAGCGTCTGGGCGGCCTCACGCGTCGGCGGCTCGCCCGGACGGAGCTTGCGGTAGATGTCGAGCAGCGCGTCGTCCTCGCCCTGGGTGTGGTCCTTCTCCAGGGTGAGCTCGATCGACTCGTAGGCGCGCATCTGGCCGGTCTCGGGGTCCGGCGTGCCGTTGGGGTCGGCGAACTCGCGGCGGATGTCCTCGATCGTCATGCCGAGGGCCTTGAGCAGGACCGTGACGTTCTGCTTGCGCTTGCGGTCGAGACGGACGCCGACCATGTCGCGCTTGTCGATCTCGAACTCGAGCCAGGCGCCCCGCGAGGGGATCAGCTTGGCGGTGAAGATGTCCTTGTCGGACGTCTTGTCAGCGGTGCGCTCGAAGTACACGCCCGGGGACCGGACGAGCTGCGAGACGACGACCCGCTCGGTGCCGTTGATGATGAAGGTGCCCTTGTCGGTCATGAGCGGGAAGTCGCCCATGAAGACCGTCTGGCCCTTGATCTCGCCGGTGTCGTTGTTGGTGAACTCCGCCGACACGTAGAGAGGCGCGGAGTAGGTGAAGTCCTTCTCCTTGCACTCGTCGACCGTGTACTTCGGGTCGTAGAACACCGGGTTCTCGAACGAGAGCGACATGGTCTCGGAGAAGTCCTCGATCGGGGAGATCTCCTCGAAGATCTCGGTCAGACCGGACTTCTGGGAGACGTCCTCGCCAGCCTCCAGGCGTCGCTCCACGACGGCCTTCCAGGCCTCGTTGCCGACCAGCCAGTCGAAGCTGTCGGTCTGGAGAGAGAGGAGCTGCGGGACTTCGAGGGGTTCGGTGATCTTTGCGAAAGAGATGCGGCGGGGGTTACCAGAGGAGGTGCGCGCGGCCAAGAGGTGTCCTTCGACGGTTACGCTGTGAGATCGGCGTCAGGCCCACCACAGAACCAGCCACCGGGCAGGCTGGAGAGCATTTGAGGGCAGACGCAAAGACCCACCCTACTGCACGCGCGCACGCACCACAAACCCGGCTCCAGGATCGGGACCGCGTTGGCGATGACTATGAACGCCGAAGGCGACCAGGTCAAGCGACGCGGCGGTCGGACGGCCCGTCGATCACCCGGCGATCGCCCGGCGATCGCCCGGCGATCACCCGTCGATCACTCGTCGATCACCCGTCGATCAGGTGTCCATGCCGGAGACCAGCCAGTCGTCGCCGACCCGCTCCATCGTGACCGTCACCCAGTTCTGGAAGACGACCGGCCTCTTCTCGGCCTTGTTGGTGCGGGTCTGGTCGACCAGCAGGAACACCTGCACCCGGTCGGCGTCGGCGCGGGCCACGCCCGATCGCACCAGCTCCGCCTGCACCGTGGTGCCCGTCGACGGGGCGTTGGTGGCGATCACGCCGTCGAAGAGCTTGTCGTACTCCTTGCGGTAGGACCCGGTCAGGTACGCCTCGGCGGCCGCCTTGGAGTCGTCGAGGTGCGCGGAGTCGTAGGAGAGGATCGGCACGACCGCGCGCTCGGCCGCGGACCGGGCCTGCGACGTGGCGTCCGCGACCGCGCGGTCGGAGGGCACGGTCGCGTAGACCACGCCCGCCGCGCCCGCGACCAGCAGCACCGCGACCGCGAGGCCGGCCAGCACCCAGCCGGGCACGGCGCGTCGCTGACCGTCCGCTGATGACGGCTCGGCCTCGGCCTCGGGCTCGCGGTCCGGCTGCGGCTCGGGCTCCGCGACGCCGAGCTCCGCGTCGTACGCCGCCCGCTGCTCGGGGTCCAGCAGCACCTGCGCGGCCTCGTTGAGCAGCGCGAACCGCCGCTCGGTCGGGTCGAGGTCGGCGATCGCCGCGCGCCACGCGGCGCGCACCTCCTCGCCGCCGGCGTCGGGCGAGACGCCCAGGACGTCGTACCAGGTCGGGGTGCTCACTGCTCGTCCCCCCCGCCCTCGGCGCTGACCGGCGTGTAGTCGTCGACCAGCCACGTGCCGTCGACCTTGACCAGGTCGACCGACCACCGGAGCACGTCGGGCTGGTCGTCGACGCGCTTGCTCTCGTCCTCGGGTGCCTTCGGGTCGGGGTAGCTGCCGGTCAGGCTGCCCGCGACGATCACGGTCGCCGAGTCGTCGTCGACCGAGTCGACGCCGACGCCGTAGACCTCGGCCGTGCGCCCGTAGCCGGACTGCGCGACGGTCTGCTCGGCGAGCGAGACGCCGCTCTCCTCGAAGTCCGCGCCGAACTTCGCGCTCATCACCTCGAGCACGCGGTCCTGGTAGTCGGTGAGGTGCCCCTGCGCGTCGAGGTCGTCGGGGCCGTAGGTGTTGAGCCGCAGCACGAACTGCTCGGTCTGGCGGATCACGGCATCGCGCTGGCGCTGGGCGTCGCCGGCCGCGCCGCGGCGCTCGGCGAGCAGCCAGACCAGGCAGCCGGCCGCCAGCACGAGCAGCAGCACCAGCACGGCGGTCAGGACCAGCCGGAACCGGCGGTCCGGCCCGGCTGCCGGCTGCTCGGCGTCGAGGTCGGCACTCACTGGTCGATCTTCGTCAACGGCTGGAGAAATAGCCATTTCCACGCGTCCTCTCCGAAGCTGGCGGGGGCGGGCGACCCGGCCAGGGTGCGGTGACCGGGCACGCGGTCGCCCCACCGCAGCCGGCCGCTGTCGGGGTCGTAGGTGGCGAGCACCGGGGCGCGGTACGCCGCCCCCGCCCGCTGCAGGTTCTGCACACCGCGGGCGTTGCTCTTGCTGGCCGGCTCGGTGCAGCCGGCGCTGGTGTTCATCGGCCGGTCGCTGCCGTCCTGCGGCGGCCGGGTGTCGGTGCCCTCGTACCCCTGGTGGCAGACGGGGTTGTTGGTCAGGATCAGCCCGAAGTGGGCGTCGTAGCGGCCGGTGTCCGGCGACTTCGACACCACCGTGAAGCCGCCCTCGACGACGTAGGGGTAGATCGACAGGATCTGCTGGATGCCCGGCAGGTGGGCGACGACGACCTCGCCGGTCGTCGCCACGTTGCCGACCAGCTCGCCGAGCTCGACGCCGTGCTGCTCCAGGAAGGTGCGCAGCTGGTTGGCCGCCCCCGAGCCCTGGTCGATGACCGTGCGCAGGTCGGGGTCGGCGCCGGCGAGCGTCCCGCTGAAGAGGCTCAGCTGGTCGGCGAAGGTCCGGAAGGCGTCGGCCTTGTCGACCTGGGTGCTGAGCACCGTGTTGCTGTCGCGGATCAGCGCCGAGGTCACCTCGAAGTTGGCGTCGGCCTCCTCGATGAAGGAGTTGCCGGTGTCGATGATCCGCTGGAGGTCGCGACCCGTGCCGCCGAAGGCCTTCCCGAGCTCGTCGACGGTGGTCGCCAGGGCCTGCTGGTCCACCGACTGCACGGTGGTGGAGATGTCGGCCAGCAGCTTCTCGGTCGCGATCGGCGTGCGGGTGTCGGCCATCTCGATCTCGGACCCGTCGGAGAGGTACGGCGCGGTGTCGACGCGGGGCTGGAGCTCCACGTACTGCTCGCCGACCGCTGACCGGTTGCCGACCACGGCCAGGGTGTCGTCGGGGATGTCGTCGTGCTCGTTGTCGATGTCGAGCCGGGCGTCGACCCCGTCGTCGGTGAGCTCGAGCTCGCCGACGCTGCCGACCTGCACGCCGCGGTAGGTGACCTCGGCGCCCTCGTAGATGCCGCCCGACCGCTCGAGGTGCGCGACGACGGTGTACTGGTCGTCGATCAGGTAGCGGTCGAGCCGGGCGTAGCGGGCGCCGACGAAGCTGACGCCGATGAGCGTGATGGCCACGAAGACCAGCAGCTGGATGCGGGTGCGGCGGGTGATCATCGCGAGCTCACCATCCCCGGGACGAGCAGCTGGACGAGCGCCGGGTCGAAGGCGCGGCTCAGCTGGCGCATCGTCGGCCCGTGACCGCTGCGGGCCGTGGGTCCGGCGGCGGCGCGGCCGAGGCCGAGCAGGTCGCCGACGATCGGGATCGACGGCGCGTCGGACGGCACGGGGACCGGCAGCCCGGGCACCTGGTTGAGCGCGGTGCACACGAGCGCACCCTGGTTGGCGGGCTTGCGGCACTCCGTCTTCAGCCGCTCGAGGCCCTCGAGGCTGCCGGTCAGCCGTCGGCACGGCTCGCTGTTCAGGTCACCGCTGGCGATGCAGCGCGTCAGGAGGTCGACGACGGCCGGCGGGTCCAGGTCGCCGGGCAGCAGCGTCGGCAGGCTGGTCGGCAGGCTGGTCGGCAGGCCCGTGATGCCGCCCGACAGGTCGAGGTCGAGCTCGACCGACAGGTTGGTGTAGTCGCCCATGTGCAGGTTGCGGGCGACCTGCGGGTCGCGCCCCACGACCTCGTCGACGAACGGGTAGGTGAGGAAGACGTGGAAGGAGTTCACGAGGTCGTCGCCCGAGTTGGCGAGCTCGGTGAGCACGGGGCTCAGCTGCTCGAGCGCGGCGATCGTGCCGTCCTTGGTCCTGCTGATGACGCGGACCCCGACGTCGCCGAGGCGGTCGAGGGCCTTCAGCATCTTGACCAGGTCGGCGCGCTGCTGGTCGATGGACTCCAATGCGTCGGGGAGCTCGTCGAGCGCCGCGTCGATCGAGTCCTGCTGCGCGGTCACGGACTTCGCGAGCTGGTTGACGGAGTCGATGGCGTCGACGATGCCGGCCTTGTTCTCGTCGAGCTGCTGCATGAACCGCCGCACCTGGTCGAGCACGGACCGGGCGGTGTCCTCGCGACCGTCGAGCGCCTTGTTGAGCTCGCTGGCGATCGTCTTGAGCTGGGCCACGCCACCGCCGTTGAGCACCAGGCTCAGCGCGCCCAGGACCTCCTCGACCTCCGGGTTGCGGCCAGTGCGGTCGAGCGGGATCTCGGCGCCGTCGGCGATCTCGCCCTCGGGCGCCACGTCGGTGGGCGCGGAGAGCTGGACGAACTTCTCGCCCAGCAGGCTGGTGGTGCGCAGCTCGGCGACGGAGTTGGCCGGGAGGTCGACGTCGTTCTGGATCTCCATCGTCACGACCGCGTGCTGGCCCGCGAGGGCGACGTCGGTGACCTGGCCGACGCTCACGTCGTTGACCTTGACCGTCGACCGCGGCACCAGGTCGAGCACGTCCTGGAACTCCGCGGTGACCGTGATCGGGTCGTCGCCGACGTCGGCGCCGCCGGGGAGCGGCAGCTTGTAGACGTCGAAGTCGCAGCCCGTGAGGAGCAGGGAGGCGGCCAGCGCGGCGACCGCGGCGCGCACCATCGTCGTCGGTCTCCTCATCGCTCTGCCTCCACGAGTCCCGCCAGCGACCGGTCGAAGGGCTGCGCCGCCGACCGTCCGCCGGGCGCCGTCCGGCCCAGCGCCTGCCGCACGATCTTGCACAGCGACTCCGAGCGGTCGGCCTGCCCGAGCAGCCCGCAGAGCAGCGTCGCGGGGTCGGACTGGATCTGGTTCACGAGCTCACCGATGTTGGCGTTGGTGTCGAGCGTCCCGGACTCCGGGTTGTAGGTCAGCGCGAGGTTGTTGAGCGCCAGCGGGGCGGCGTCCAGGATCTTGTCGAGCTCGGCCCGGCGACGCACCAGCACCTTGGCGACCCGGTTGAGCCCGGAGATGTTGCGGCCCAGCGCCTCGCGGTTCTCCTTGACGAACGTCGACACCTGGCCGAGCGCGGTGCCGAGGTTGCTCAGGGCGGCTGCGAGCTCCTCGCGCTCCCCCGCCAGCATGGTCGAGACCTCGGCCAGGGAGTCGTTGAAGCGACGCACGGTCTTGTCGTTGCCGGCCAGCGTGCCGATGAAGCCCTCGAGCTTGCGGGCGGAGCCGAAGAGCTCCTCCTTGTTGTCGTCCAGCGTCGCGCTGAACTTCCCGAAGTCCTTGACCGTCTGGTGGAACTGCTCGCCCTGGCCGCCGAAGTTCCTCGCCGTCGACTCCAGCAGGTCGGACAGCGCGCCGTTCTCGTTGGCGCCGGTCGGCCCCAGCGCCACGGTCAGGTCGTCGAGGCTGGCGTAGATCTGGTCCAGCTCGAGCGGCACGGCGGTGTGCTCCTCGTCGAGCGTGGCGCCGTCGGCGAGCACCTTGCCGCCGTCGTAGACGGGGGTGAGCTGCACGAAGCGGTCGCCGACGATCGATGGTGCGACGATCACGGCCTTGGCGTCGGCGGGGACCCGCACCCCCGCGTCGTAGTGCATGGTCACCGTCACGTCGGTGCCGGTCGGGGTGACCTCGTCGACGGTGCCGACCGGGACGCCGAGGACCCGGACGTCGCTGCCCTCGTAGATCGAGATGGTGCGCGGGAACGTCGCGGTGAGGGTCTTGGTGTCGTCGCTGGTGAACATCGTGAAGGCCGTGACGACCAGCAGCAGCACCAGCACCGCCGGGAGGACGACCCGCTTGAGCACGTCCATGTCAGCCACCCACCTGGGGGACGGGCGGCAGGTTCTGGATGTAGGTGTCGAACCACGGGCCGTTGCCGAGCGTGCTGGCGAAGACGCGGTAGAACGGCGCCATCAACCGCAGGCTGTTGTCGAGGTTGTCCTCGTTCTTGTTGAGCACGACGAGGACGTTGTCGAGGTGCTCGAGCGCCGGCTTGAGGTCGGCCCGGCTCTGGCGCACCAGCACGGTCAGCTCCTTCGACATCAGGGAGGTGGACTCGAGCAGCGCGTGCACGGACTCCCGGCGGGCGACCAGCGCGCGGAAGAGCACGTCGGACTCCTTCATCAGCCCGACGATGTCCTGGTCGCGGTCGTCGAGCACGGTGGTGACCCGGTCCAGGTTCTTGAGCAGGGTGTTGATCTGCTCGTCGCGGGCGGCGATGTCGGACGAGAGCCGGGAGACGCCGCTGAGCGCCTGGCGGAACTCCTCGGGCGTGTTGCGGGTGAGGTCGGCGAGCGTCGTCAGCGACTGCGCCAGCCGGTCGGTGTCGATCCGGTCGCTGGTCTCCGCGAGCCCCGAGAACGCCTCCACGACGTCGTAGGGCGAGCTGGTCCGCTCGACCGGGATCTCGCTGCCCTCGTCGAGCTGGCCGGAGCCGGCAGGCACCAGTCCGAGGTACATCGCGCCGAGCAGCGTCTTGACCTTGATCTCGGCGCGGGTGTCGTCGCCGAAGCCTGAGCCGCTCTCGATCCGGAAGGTCACCTTGACGTGGTCGCCGTCGAGCGCGACCTTCTCGACCTTGCCCACCCGCACGCCGGCGATGCGGACCTCGTCGTTGGCCTTGAGCCCGCCGGACTCGGCGAACGCGGCGTAGTAGGTGTCGCCGCCACCGATGACCGGCAGGTCCTGGGCCCGGAACGCGGCGAGCACGAGCAGCGCGACGACGGCGAGGCTGATCGCCCCGACCACGACCGGGTTGCGCTCACGGAAGGGGGTGGTCATCCCAGATCACACCTGTCTGCGACCTTGCTGCCCGGGAGCGGGTAGTCGACCGGGACCGACCGGCCGCCCGGCAGCTTGACGTTGCCCTGGAAGTGGCAGAGGTAGAAGTTGAACCACGAGCCGTACGTCGCGGTGCGGCCGATCTTGTTGAGCTTGATCGGCAGCACCTGGAGCGCCCGGTCGATCTCGGACTTGCCGCGGTCGAGGTTCTCCGACAGCCGTCGGAGCTGGTGGATGTCATCGACGAACGGCTCCCGGATGCCCGACACCAGGCCGGCGGTCTCCACGGACAGCTCGGAGATCTGGTCGAGCGAGCCGAGGATCGCCTCGCGGTCGTCGGACAGCCCGGAGACGAAGGTGCGGAACGTCGTGATGAGCCGGCTGAGCTCCCGGTCGCGGTCGCCGAGGTGGTCGAGCACCTGGTTGAGGTTGTCGATGAGGTCGCCGATCAGCTCGTCGCGGTCGGCCAGCGTCGACGTCACCGAGGCGGTGTGCGCGAGCAGCCCCTCGAGCGTGCCGCCCTCGCCCTGGAAGACCTGCACGACCTCGTAGGAGAGCTTGTTGATGTCCGTCGGGGACAGCGCCTGGAACAGCGGCTTGAACCCGTTGAAGAGCACGGTGAGGTCGAGGGCGGGCGTCGTCTGGGAGACGGGGATCGTGCCTCCCGGCTCGAGCGTCGAGGAGTCGCCGATCTCGTCGCTGAGTGCGACGTAGCGCTGGCCGACGAGGTTGCGGTAGCGGATCGCCGCGTGCGTGGCTCGGCTGAGCGTGGTCGCCTCGTCGACGGTGAACGTCACCTGGGCGCGGTCGCGGTCGACGACCGCGACCTTCTGGACGGTGCCGACCTTGACACCGGCGATGCGCACGTCGTCGCCCTTGACGACGCCGGTGGCGTCGACGAACACCGCGCGGTACTCATGGGTCGGCGCGAACGTGAGGTTGCCGATGGTGACCACCAGGACCGAGGTCGCCAGGGTCGTGACGACGATGAAGATCAGCAGCTTCACCAGGTCGGCGGTCGTCCGCTTGTCGAGCACCTTCATCGCAGCGACACCTCCGCCCCGCGCGCCATCGGTCCGACCAGCAGCAGGCCGAGGTCGGGCACCTCGTCGGGGCCGACGGCGAGCGCGGGCCCGAGCAGCGACCGCAGCAGGTCGGACTCCTGCGGGGTGCCCGGCGCGGCCACGCCGTGGCGCGCGGCGTACGCGCCGGGTGCGACGCGACTGGTGCCCTTGCCGGTCGGCTCGTCGACACCGTCGTCGAAGTCCGGCTGGTGGCGCACCGGGTTGGACTGGCTCCACGGCGGGTTCGGCAGGTTGACGCAGTCGGCGCCGCGGTCCTCGCCGAAGTGCGGGACGTCGCCGGGGCCGTAGGGGCGCGGCTGGTGAGGCAGCGTCTCGAGCACGATGTGGAGCGTGAAGTTGCGGAACGCCTCCGCCTGCCGGGCCCCCGCGGCGACGATGCCCCCGGTGAGGCACTTGTAGACGCCTGCGTAGCGGGCGAAGACCCGCAGCTGCTCCTCGCCCACCTCGCTGAGCCGGATCAGGTTCTGCTCGTTGGTGGCGAGGAAGTCGTGGGCGGTGTCAGAGAACGACGAGACGTCGTCGAGGAGCGCGTTGAGCTTCTCCGCCCGGTCCTCGAGGGTCCCGGTGGTGACGACGGTGTCGTCGATGATCTGGGCGATCTGCGGCATCACGGCGGCGTAGTTGTCGGAGACCTGCGCGGTCAGCCGCAGGTCCTCGACGAGGGCCGGGATCTCCGGGTTGATCCGCTTCAGGTAGGAGTCGAGCGTCTCGAGGTTCTCGCCGATCTCCTCGCCGCGCCCCTCGAGCGCCGTCGAGATGGCGGTGAGCGTCTGGTTGAGGGCGGCCGGCTGCACGGTGCGCAGCAGGGGGTAGAGGTCGGAGAGCACCTGCTCGACCTCGGTCGAGACGACAGTGCGCTCGATCGTCTGCCCGGCCTCGAGGTGGCCGCGCGCGGGCTGGTCGGGGACGACCAGCGACACGTACTTCTCCCCGAACAGCGTCTTGGGCACGATCGACCCGGTGACGTCGGCTGGGATGGTGTCCAGCTCGCCGGGGTAGATCCCGAGCGTCACGTCGGCGCCGTCCTCGGTCGGCTGGAAGTCGAGCACCTCGCCCACGATCACGCCGCGGACCTTGACGTCGGCGCGCTCGGGGAGCTGCAGCCCGATCGTCGAGGTCTGCAGCGTCACCTCGTCGTAGTCCTCGAACTTCTGGGTGAAGACGGCGTAGGTGAGGTAGGCGCCGGTCAGCACCAGGCACAGGAAGACGATGCCCATGACCTTGGGGAGCGCGGTGCCGGCGAGCGAGGTGCGTGCCATCGACTAGCCGCCGATCCGGACGGTCGTCGTCGCGCCCCAGATCGCCATCGACAGGAACAGGTCGATCACGTTGATCGCGACGATGCTCGTGCGCACGGCGCGGCCGACCGCGACGCCCACGCCGGCCGGGCCACCCGAGGCGTTGTAGCCGTGGTAGCAGTGGATGAGGATGACGGTGACCGCGAAGACCAGGACCTTCCCGAAGGACCACAGGACGTCGCCGGGCGGCAGGAACTGGTTGAAGTAGTGGTCGTAGGTGCCCGTGCTCTGACCGAAGAACTGGGTGACGGTGAGCCGGGTCGCGAAGTACGACGCCAGCAGGCCGACCACGTAGAGCGGGACGATCGCGACCAGACCGCCGATGATCCGGGTGGTCACGAGGAACGGCAGCGACGGGATCGCCATCACCTCGAGCGCGTCGATCTCCTCGGAGATGCGCATCGCGCCGAGCTGGGCGGTGAAGCCGCAGCCGACGGTGGCCGCGAGCGCGATGCCGGCGACGAGCGGCGCGATCTCCCGGGTGTTGAAGTAGGCGGACACGAAGCCCGAGAACGCAGCGGTGCCGATCTGGTTGAGGGCGGCGTACCCCTGCAGCCCGACCTCGGTGCCGGTGAAGAAGCACATCGCGACGATGACGCCGACGGTGCCGCCGATGACCGCGAGGGCGCCGGAGCCGAGCGTCACCTCGGCGAGGATGCGCAGGATCTCCTTCTTGTAGCGCCGTAGCGTGCGCGGCGTCCACGCGAGCGCGCTGATGAAGAACAACAGCTCGTTGCCGAGGTTGTCGAGGAAGCGGGCGGGTCGGTCGTAGACCGCACGGATGCTGGCCATCACGTCTATCCGGTCTTCGGTGGGACGAGCTGGAAGTAGATCGCGCTCATCACGAAGTTGACGATGAACAGCAGCATGAAGGTGACGACGACCGACTCGTTGACCGCGTCACCGACGCCCTTCGGGCCGCCGGCGGCGTTCATGCCCTTGTAGCAGGCGACGACCGCGGCGATCACGCCGAAGACGAGGGCCTTGAGCATGCCCTGCCAGAGGTCGGGGAGCTGGGCGAGCGCGGTGAAGCTGGCGATGTAGGAGCCCGGCGTGCCGTCCTGGAGGACGACGTTGAAGACGTAGCCGCCGGAGACGCCGACGACGCTGACGAGGCCGTTGAGGAAGAACGCCACCAGCATGCAGGCCAGCACGCGCGGGACCACGAGGCGCTGGATCGGGTCGATGCCCAGCACCATCATCGCGTCGAGCTCCTCGCGGATCTTGCGCGCGCCGAGGTCGGCGGCGATGGCGGAGCCCGCCGCACCTGCGATGAGGAGGGAGGTCGCGATCGGTCCGGCCTCGCGGACGACGGCCAGCACGGCGGCCGAGCCGGTGAAGGACTGGGCGCCGAACTGCTTGATGAGCCCGCCGACCTGCAGCGCGATCACGGCGCCGAACGGGATCGCGACGAGCGCGGTGGGGATGATCGTCACCGAGGCGATGAACCACGCCTGCTGGATGAACTCCCGCATCTGGAAGGGCCGCCGGAACATCCCGCGCATGACGTCGAGGCCGAAGGCGAAGAGCTTGCCTGCGGTCCCGACGGGTGCGAGGGCCCGGCTGGCGGTGATGGAGGACATCGAACGACCTCCGTCAGCCGCCGACGGCCATGGACATGTTCTCGTTGAACGAGCCCGGCGGCGGCGTCACGCCGTTCTCGCGGCACCACTCGCCCGGCGGTCGCTGGCTGCGGCGCGGCATGCCGTTGGAGGGGTCGAGCTGCAGCGGGATCGGCGGGAGCGGGGGCAGCTCCTGGTCCTTCTCGGCCGCGAGCTCGTCGGCGTCCTTCTCCTCCGACATGCCGATCGGACCGACCCGCTGGGCGTTGAGGAACTGCCGGACCACCGGCTCCTCGGAGGAGAGCAGCATCTCGCGGGGGCCGAACATCGCGAGGTGGCGGTGGTAGAGCAGACCGATGTTGTCCGGGACCGTGCGAGCGGTGTTGATGTCGTGGGTGACGATGAGGAACGTCGCGTCGATCTGGGCGTTGAGGTCGACGATGAGCTGGTTGAGGAACGCCGTGCGGACCGGGTCGAGGCCGGAGTCCGGCTCGTCGAAGAGCACGATCTCCGGGTCGAGCACCAGCGCGCGGGCCAGGCCGGCGCGCTTGCGCATGCCGCCCGAGATCTCACCGGGGAGCTTGTCCTCGGCGCCGAGGAGGCCGACGAGGTCCATCTTCTCCATGACGATCTCGTGGATCTCCGACTCGGACTTCTTCGTGTGCTCGCGCAACGGGAACGCGACGTTGTCGTAGAGGTTCATCGAGCCGAACATGGCGCCGTCCTGGAACAGCACGCCGAAGAGCTTGCGGATCTCGTAGAGGTCCTTCTCCGAGCAGGTCGCGATGTCGGTGCCCTCGATGAGGATGGAGCCCTGGTCGGGCTTGAGCAGGCCGATCAGCGTCTTGAGGAAGACCGACTTTCCGGTGCCGGAGGGACCCAGCATCACGCAGATCTCGCCGGCCGGGACGGTCAGCGTCACGTCGCCCCAGATGAGCTGCTTGCCGAACGACTTGCTGAGGTGTTCGACCTTGATCTCTACGCCCATGACCGCCTCGTCCCTCCTTCGTCGCCGCGCACGACAGCGCGTCGGCACCCACTCCCCGTCTCCCTGCCCGGTAACAACGCGCCCCGGACCGCGAAGTTACGCGCCGGTTTCTTTCCCCGCGTGACGGCGGTTACACCCACGTCTGGTCCCGGGGATGGCGGGAAATGTGACGAGGGGCGGCCCACCCTGTCGGGTGGACCGCCCCTCGCGAAGAGCGACTAGCGGAGCGTCACTTGAGGGTGACGGTGGCGCCGGCGGCCTCGAGGACCTCCTTGGCCTTGTCCGCGGCCTCCTTGTTGACCTTCTCGAGGACGGCCTTGGGGGCGGCCTCGACCAGCTCCTTGGCCTCCTTCAGACCGAGGGAGGTGAGACCGCGCACCTCCTTGATGACGTTGATCTTCTTGTCACCAGCGGACTCGAGGACGACGTCGAACTCGTCCTGAGCGGCGTCGTCGCCACCGCCAGCGGCGGCAGCGCCACCCGCGGCCGGGGCGGCCGCAACGGCAACCGGGGCAGCGGCGGTCACGCCGAAGGTGTCCTCGAACTGCTTCACGAACTCGCTGAGCTCGATCAGCGTCATCTCCTTGAACGCGTCGAGGAGCTCGTCGGTGCTGAGCTTCGCCATGGTGGCGTTTCCTTCCATTCGGTGGTCCGGGACGGGAGCCCCTGGACCGGGTTTCAGGTGGTGTGTACCGAGCTGATCCGAAGATCAGGCCTCGGTGGCTTCGCCCTCGTCGGAGGCCTCGGCGGCGGGGGCGTCAGCCTCCGCAGCAGGGGCCTCGTCGGCGGGGGCCTCGGTCTCGGCGGCCGCCTCGGGGGCAGCCTCCTCGGCCGGGGCCTCCTCGGCGGCGACCGGCGTGCCGGCACCACCTGCGAGGATCGAGGGGTCCTGCTCGGCCTTCGCCTGGAGGGCACCCGCGAGGCGGGCGGCCTGGGCGAGCGGCGCGTTGAGCAGGTAGACGGCCTGGCTGAGCGACGCGAGCATCGCGCCGGCCAGCTTGCCCAGGAGCACCTCACGCGACTCGAGGTCCGCCAGCTTGGCGATCTCCGACGCGTCGAGGGGCTTGCCGTCCAGGACGCCACCCTTGATGACAAGGGTGGGGTTCGCCTTGGCAAAGTCACGCAGACCCTTGGCCGCCTCGACGACGTCGCCGTTGATGAAGGCGATGGCGGTCGGGCCGGTCAGCAGGTCGTCGAAGCCTTCGATGCCGACCTCGGAGGCGGCGATCTTGGCGAGCGTGTTCTTGACCACGGCGTAGCTGGCGTTCGCACCGAGGGAGCGCCGCAGGTCCTGCAGCTGCTTCACGGTGAGACCGCGGTACTCGGTCAGCACAGCACCGGCGGACTCGTTGAACGACTCAACGATCTCCGCGACGGCTGCCTGCTTGTCTGCCCGCGCCATGGGTCTCCTTCCGGTGGTGACCACTGGTCCCGGCTCCGGAGAAGACGAACGCCCCGAGCGCAGGCTCAGGGCGTGAAGTGTCTTCGTGCTCTGTCACCTGCGCTGGCCGTCCGCTTCCGCGGCACCTTCGGTCCTGCTGCATTCGCAGCGTGACAACCGGCGGTCTTTGGTTTCGTCGAGAACAGTACGGCGCAGAGGTGGCCGGCACCAAATCGCGGGCGCCGCACGGCCCGTGGAACGGCGAAGGCCCGCCACCACGCGGGTGACGGGCCTTCGACAGGGGCCTGGGTCAGGCCTGGACGCCCTCGTCCTCGGACGCGACGTTGCGCGTGCGGTTGGGGTCGACCTGGACACCGGGGCCCATGGTCGTGGAGACGGTGACCTTCTTGATGTAGCGGCCCTTGGAGCTGGCCGGCTTCAGACGAAGGACCTCCTCGAGCGCCGCGGCGTAGTTCTCCGCCAGGGCGACCTCGGAGAACGAGGCCTTGCCGATGATGAAGTGCAGGTTCGCGTGCCGGTCGACCCGGAACTCGATCTTGCCGCCCTTGATGTCGGACACGGCCTTGGCCACGTCCGGCGTCACGGTGCCGGTCTTCGGGTTCGGCATGAGCGAGCGCGGACCGAGGACGCGACCGAGGCGGCCGACCTTGCCCATCATGTCCGGCGTCGCGACGACGGCGTCGAAGTCGAGCCAGCCGCCGGCGACCTTCTCGATGAGCTCGTCGCCACCGACGAAGTCGGCGCCGGCCTCACGGGCGGCCTCGGCCTTGTCCGCGTTCGCGAACACGAGGACGCGAGCGGTCTTGCCGGTGCCGTGCGGCAGGTTGACGGTGCCGCGGACCATCTGGTCGGCCTTGCGGGGGTCGACGCCGAGGCGCATGACCACGTCGACGGTCTCGTCGAACTTCTTCTTGCTGGAACCCTTGGCGATCTTGATCGCGGCCAGCGGGGCGTAGAGCTCGTTCTTGTCGAACGTCTCGGCGGCCGCGCGGTAGGTCTTGCTGCGCTGCATGAGCTTCTCTTCTCTCTTGGAAAGAATGTGGTTAACGGGCCAGCGCGGCCCTCCCACGTCTTCAGTCGGTGGTGACGCCCATCGAGCGGGCGGTGCCCTCGACGATCTTCATGGCGGCCTCGACGTCGTTGGCGTTGAGGTCGGGCATCTTGGTCTCGGCGATCTGGCGCACCTGGTCCTTGGTCAGCTTGCCGACCTTCTCCTTGTGCGGGACGCCCGAGCCCTTCTGCAGACCGGCAGCCTTCTTGATCAGCTCAGCGGCCGGCGGGGTCTTGGTGATGAACGTGAACGAGCGGTCCTCGTAGATGGTGATCTCGACCGGGATCACGTTGCCGCGCATCGACTCGGTCTGGGCGTTGTACGCCTTGCAGAACTCCATGATGTTCACACCGTGCGGACCGAGGGCGGTACCGACCGGCGGGGCGGGCGTCGCGGCGCCGGCCTGGAGCTGCACCTTGACGAGTGCGGCGATCTTCTTCTTGGGAGGCATGCTGCTTCTCTTTCTGTCTCGTGGTCATGACGAGGCGTACTCGTACGCCTCTGCCACCTGCTGCTGCCCGAGGGCAACCGAACTATTGTGCTCCGCCCGCGGCCGAGCGGGAAATCCTCAGACCCGCTGGATCTGGGAGAAGCTCAGCTCGACCGGGGTCTCGCGGCCGAAGATCTCGACGAGGGCCTTGACGCGCTGCGACTCGGCGTTGATCTCGGTGATCGTCGCGTGCAGCGTGGCGAACGGGCCGTCGACCACCATGACGGAGTCGGAGACGGCGAAGTCGGCGACCTCGACCGGCTTCTTCGCGGTCGTGGCGGAGCCGGGCGTCGTGGAGCCGGCGGCGGCGGCCTCGGCCTCGGCGCGGGCGACGACGGCCGGGGCGAGCATGCTCTCGACCTCGGACATCGACAGCGGCACCGGCTGGTGGCTGTGGCCCACGAACCCGGTCACCGACGGGGTGTGCCGGACGGCGGCCCAGGACTCGTCGGTGAGGTCCATGCGGACCAGGACGTAGCCGGGGAGAACGGTGCGCTTGACCATCTTGCGCTGGCCGTTCTTGATCTCGGCGACCTCCTCGGTGGGGACCACGATCTCGTGGATGTAGTCCTCCATGTTGAGGGAGATGATGCGGTTCTCGAGGTTCGACTTCACCCGGTTCTCCATGCCGGAGTAGGTGTGCACGACGAACCAGTCGCCCGGCTTGGCCCACAGCTCGCGGCGGAAGGCCTCGAGCGGGTCGTCGTCGGCGGCGTCCTCGTCGGCAGCCTCGTCGGCGTCGCCGTCGGTGTCGTCGCGGTCGGCGGGTGCCTCGTCGCCGTCGGCCTCGGAGAGCTCCAGCGACGAGCCGTCGGCGACATGGGCGTCGACGCCGAAGGTCTCGTCGGTGTCCTCGTCGGTGAACTCGGCGTCCAGGCGCGGGTCGTCCTCGACCTCGGGGCCGTCGTTGGGCTCGCCGTACTGGTCCTCGAGCGTCGGCTCGGCAGTCGCGGTCTCCTCGGTCTCCACCGAGTCCTGCTCGTGCTCAGACACGTCCTGCTCCATCACGTTGGTACTGCTATGGACATCCGGCGCGGGGGCCGGATCAGTTGGATCCGCCGGCGAAGATCGCGAACACGAGCTTGCCGAAGCCGAGGTCGAGCAGCGAGACGATCGTCATCATGACGACCACGAACACCATCACCACGATGAAGTAGGTGACCAGCTGCTCCTGGGTCGGGTAGACGACCTTGCGGAGCTCGGCCACCACCTGGCGGTAGAACGTGGGGATGCTGGTGCGCTTGCGGGCTGCCCCGCCTCGGCCACCGTGGACTGCCTTGCTCTCCGGCACTCCTCATCCTTTCCTCGGACGGCCCGGGGGCCGCCGTTCGTGTGTCTCGCTGGTCGGTTCGTTGCAGGGCACGAGGGACTTGAACCCCCAACCTTCGGTTTTGGAGACCGATGCTCTGCCAGTTGAGCTAGTGCCCTTCGCAGGCTTCTGCGAGGCGGAGGACCCCCGGACCGACCTGCCGCAGGGCAGCGTCGAGCCTGTGGGAATCCACCAGACACGGAGTCTACGGGGTGGGTCGATCCAGAGTCCAAACCGGCTCCGGGTCGGCCGCCGGCCCAGCCTACGATGGTGGCCATGACCTCCCCCGCCTCCTCCCCCCGCTCCCGTCGCGTCTCGCAGCGGATCGGCGCCATCGCCGAGTCCGCGACCCTCAAGGTCGACGCGAAGGCCAAGGCGCTGAAGGCCGAGGGTCGGCCGGTCATCGGCTTCGGAGCCGGCGAGCCGGACTTCCCGACGCCGGGCTACATCGTCGACGCCGCGATCGCCGCCTGCAGCGACGCCAAGAACCACCGCTACACGCCGGCCGGCGGCCTGCCCGAGCTCAAGAAGGCGATCGTCGAGAAGACGCGCCGCGACAGCGGCCTCGAGGTCGAGCCGGCCAACGTGCTGGTCACCAACGGCGGCAAGCAGGCGATCTACGAGGCCTTCGCCGCGATGCTCGACCCGGGCGACGAGGTGATCGTGCCCGCGCCGTACTGGACCACCTACCCCGAGGCGATCCAGCTCGCCGGCGGCGTGCCGGTCGAGGTGCTCGCCGACGAGACCCAGGACTACAAGGTCACTGTCGGGCAGCTGGAGGCGGCGCGCACCGAGCGCACCAAGGTGCTGCTCTTCGTCTCCCCGTCGAACCCGACCGGCGCGGTCTACACGGCCGACGAGGTCCGGGCGATCGGTGCCTGGGTCGAGGAGCACGAGCTGTGGGTGCTGACCGACGAGATCTACGAGCACCTGGTCTACGACGACATCGAGACCGGCTCGCTGCCGGTGCTGTGCCCCGAGCTCGCCGACCACACCGTGGTCGTCAACGGGGTCGCCAAGACCTACGCGATGACGGGCTGGCGGGTCGGCTGGATCCTCGGCCCCGCCGACATCGTCAAGGCGGCCACCAACCTGCAGTCGCACGCGACCTCCAACGTCGCCAACGTCTCCCAGCGGGCGGCCATCGCGGCCCTCGAGGGCGACCTGTCGGCGGTCGACGAGATGAAGGCGGCCTTCGACCGCCGCCGCAAGACGATCGTCTCGATGCTCAACGAGATCGACGGGGTGCTGTGCCCGCTGCCGGGTGGCGCGTTCTACGCCTACCCGTCGGTGAAGGGGCTCCTCGGCAAGGAGTACGACGGGCGCACGATCACCACCTCGGCGGAGCTCGCGGAGCACATCCTCGACAAGGCGGAGGTGGCCGTGGTCCCCGGTGAGGCGTTCGGCTCGCCCGGCTACCTGCGGCTGTCCTACGCGCTCGGCGACGACGACATCGTCGAGGGCATCACCCGCCTGCAGAAGCTCTTCGCCTGATCCCACTAGGCTCCGGGTGATGCGAGACCTCCTGGAGCTGCCGAAGGCGCACCTGCACCTGCACTTCACCGGCTCCATGCGGCACTCGACGCTGCTCGAGCTCGCAGAACGGGACGGGATCGCACTGCCCGACCAGCTCGTGCGGGACTGGCCGCCGCAGCTCTCGGCGGCCGACGAGAAGGGCTGGTTCCGCTTCCAGCGGCTCTACGACGTGGCGCGCTCGGTGCTGCGCACCGAGGGCGACGTGCGCCGCCTGGTGCGGGAAGCCGCCGAGGACGACGTCCGCGACGGCGGTCGGTGGCTGGAGATCCAGGTCGATCCGAGCGGCTACGCCGCGCGGTTCGGGGGGATCACGGCCTTCACGGACCTGGTGCTCGACGCCGTGGCGGAGGCGTCGGCGACCACCGGGCTCGGCATGGCGGTGGTGATCGCCGCCAACCGCACCCGGCACCCGCTGGACGCCCGGACCCTCGCCCGCCTGGCCGCCCAGTACGCCGACCGCGGGGTCGTCGGCTTCGGGCTCTCCAACGACGAGCGCCGCGGCCGCACGGACGAGTTCGCGCCGGCGTTCCACATCGCCGAGCGGGCCGGGCTGCTGCTGGCGCCGCACGGGGGAGAGCTGCGCGGCCCCGAGCACATCCGAGTCTGTCTCGACTCCCTCGGCGCCGATCGGCTCGGCCACGGCGTGCGCGCCGCCGAGGACCCTGCGCTGCTCGACCGCATCGTCGAGCAGGGCGTAGCGCTCGAGGTCTGCCCGGTGTCCAACGTCGCCCTGGGCGTCTACTCCGACCTGACGTCGGTGCCGCTGCCCACGCTGCTCGCCGCCGGCGCCACGGTGGCGCTCGGCGCCGACGACCCGCTGCTGTTCGGCTCCCGGCTGGCCGGGCAGTACGCCACGATGCGCGCCGCCCACGACCTGTCCGACGACGAGCTCGCCGAGCTGGCCCGGATGTCGGTGCGCGCCTCGCGCGCCCCCGACGGCGTCAAGTCCGCGATCCTGGCCGACATCGACGCGTGGCACTCCGGCTCCTGACCCGTCGGCTCCTGACAAGATGGGCCCATGACGACGACCGGACCGGACGAGCCGCGGGACGAGAACGAGCCCACCCCGCCGAGCCCCTACGGCGCCCCGCCTCCGCCGCCCGCGCCCCCGACACCGCCGAGCACCCAGCGCTTCGACCAGCAGATGCAGCAGCAGTACGGTGCCCCGCAGCCATCCCAGCAGCCCTACGGCCAGCCCTACGGCCAGCCCTACGGCCAGACGCAGCAGCCCAACCCCTACCAGCAGCAGCCCCAGGCGCCGTACGGCTATCCGGCGCAGGCCTACGGCTACCGCCCGCAGGCGCCGAAGCACCCGTCGGCGACCCTGGCGATGGTGCTGGGCATCGTGGGCCTGGCCGGTCTGGTCACCTGCCTGACCTTCGTGGTCTCGCCGTTCGCGTGGGCCATCGGCGCCAAGGCGGTCAAGGAGATCGACGCGGCGCCGCCGGGCACCTACAGCGGTCGCGACCAGGCCAACGCCGGCAAGATCATGGGCATCGTCGGCACGGTCCTGCTGATCCTCGGCGTGCTGGGCTTCGCCGCGCTGATCGTGCTGATCGCGGTCGCCGACACCTCGAGCTCGACCTACTGAGCTCGACCCACTGAGCTAGAGCTCGGCGCCGACCAGCACCGGCTCGTTGACGAGCTCGATGCCGAACCGCTCGGCCACGCCGTCGCGCACCTCGCGGGCCAGGGCCAGCAGGTCGTCGGTGCTGGCGGCGCCGCGGTTGGTGAGGGCCAGGGTGTGCTTGGTCGACAGGGCGACCCGGTCGTTGCCGTGCCCCTTGGCGAATCCCGAGCGCTCGATCAGCCAGGCGGCGCTCGTCTTGACGCGGCCGTCGGGCTGCGGCCAGGCCGGCGCCCCCTCGGGCACCCGGTCGGCGTCGACGACGGGGTTGGTGAAGAACGAGCCGGCGCTCCACGTGTCGTGGTCGGCCGGGTCCAGCACCATGCCCTTGCCGGCGCGCAGCGCGAGCACTGCCCGCCGTACGTCGGCCAGCGGGGCGCGCTGACCCACCTCGATGCCGAGCGCGCGGGCGAGCTCGGCGTACGCCACGGGAGCGCTCAGGTCGCCCTGGCGGAGCTGGAAGGTCACCGACAGGACGACGTGCCTGCCTCCCCAAGGGTCGAGGCGGTCGGCCTTGAACCGGGACGTTCGGTAGCCGAACCGGCAGTCGGCGTTGGCGAACGTGCGCACCCCGCGCAGAGTGCGGTCCCACACCCGCACGCGGGCGATGGTCTGGCTGACCTCCTGGCCGTAAGCGCCGACGTTCTGGATCGGGGTGGCGCCGATGGAGCCGGGGATGCCCGAGAGCGCCTCGATGCCGATCCAGCCGCGGTCGACGGCGAGCGCGACGAGGTCGTCCCACCCCTCCCCCGCCGCGATGGTGACGTTCGCGCCGCCGCAGGCGGGGGCGTCGTCGGCGTCGATCTCGGCGCCGGTGGTGGCCACCTCGATCACCGTGCCCGCGAAGCCGGCGTCGGCGACGACGAGGTTGCTGCCGCCGCCGAGCACCAGCACCGGGACCCCGGCGGTGTCGGCCTCGACGAGCGCGTCGATCAGCTGCTCCTCGGTCGTCGCGCGGACCCAGCGCTCGGCCGGGCCACCGAGCCGGAGCGTCGTGTGGTCCTTCAGCTCAGGCACGCAGCGTCGCTTCCCGGAGCACGGCCTTCGGCATGCCCAGGACCTTCTGGCCACCAGACGTGACGGTGAGCGCGACGGTGGTCAGGCCGTCGGCCTCCTTCGCCTCGCCGGCGACCTCGACCTCGACCCCGCCCTCGGCGGGGACGACCACCGGGTTGGTGAACTTGCAGCCGAGGCTGACGACCTCGGCGCCGGGGAACCAGGTCGACACCGCCCGGGCGGCGAGCGCCATCGTGTACATGCCGTGCGCGATCACGCCGAGCAGGCCGACGCTGGTGGCGACCGACTCGTCCTGGTGGATCGGGTTCTGGTCGCCGCTGGCCGCGGCGTAGCGGACCAGGTCGGCGCGGGTGATGGTGAACGTCTGGGTCGCCAGGCTCATGCGTCGGCCCCCCGGTGGACCACGGTCGAGGCGGCCGTGCAGACGACCGCACCCGAGTCGTCGGTGATGTCGCTGGTGATGCCGATGATGTCGTTGCCGCCGATCTGGCGCAGGCTCGCGACGGTCAGCGTCGCGGTCAGCACGTCGCCGGGCACCACGGGGCGCTCGTAGGTGAACCGCTGCTCGCCGTGGACGATCCGGAAGAGGTCGATCTGCTCGGCCTCGAGGAAGGCGTTCATGGCCTCGAACGCCACCACGAACGGGTACGTCGCCGGGGCCGGCCCGCCGTCGTACTCCCCGCCCGTGGCGGTGACGAAGTCCCGGACCTGCTCCTCGGTGACGGCGCGCGGCGCGGTCGGCGGGAAGGTCCGGCCGACGAGCGACTGGTCGACTGGCATGGAGCCAAAATAGCGATCGACCCACCCGGCGGTGCCGGGCGGGTCGATCGCGAAGCGTCGGTGCTGACTGGTCAGCGGGTCTCGCGGTGCGCCTGGTGCTTGCGGCACCGCGGGCAGAACTTCGCCAGCTCGAGCCGGTCGGGGTCGTTGCGGCGGTTCTTCTTGGTGATGTAGTTCCGCTCCTTGCACTCCACGCAGGCGAGAGTGATCTTCGGGCGAACGTCGCTGCTCTTGCTGGCCACGGGAAGTCCTTCGAGTCGGTACTGGGTGTCGCTGGTCTGTCTGGTAGCGGGAGCGGGACTCGAACCCGCGACACCACGATTATGAGTCGTGTGCTCTAACCGCCTGAGCTACCCCGCCACACGGGCTCGGCGGCCCCGCCCAATCTACTCGGGCGGCGCAACCTCTCCCAGAGCCCCTTTACGGAATCGAACCGTAGACCTTCTCCTTACCATGGAGACGCTCTGCCGACTGAGCTAAAGGGGCAACGACGGAGAACGCTACACGGGGGTGGCGGGTTCCGCGAAATCGGCCCGGACCCCCGGCCGAGGCACCCCTGATCAGCCCGTGATCCAGGCCCAGGGAGCCGCCTCCTCGAGCTCGTGGGCGAGCTCCAGGAGGGTGGCCTCGCGGCCCGCGCCGGCCGCGAACATCATGCCCTGCGGGAGGCCGGAGGCGGTCGTCGCGAGCGGCAGGGAGACCGCCGGGTCGCCGGTGGCGTTCTGCCACGGGGTGAACGCCACCCAGTCCAGAAGTCGCTCCATGATCTGCTCGTACGGCGCGGTCGGGTCGAGGTGTCCGACCAGCGGCGTCTCGTGGGCCAGCGTCGGCGTGAGCGCCACGTCGTACCGGCTGTGGAACTGCGCGGAGACCTGCCCCAGCCGGCGCAGCCGGCCGATCGCGCGCGGCAGCAGGTGCAGTCGACGGCGGCAGTGCCGCTCCAGGCCGAGCGTCAGGTTGTCCAGCTGGTCGCGTCGCCAGGTCGGGCCGAAGGTGCGCCGGCCGGAGCGGACCGTGACCATCGCGAGGAACGACCAGTAGAGGAGGAAGTCCTCGGGGACGGTCGCGGGCGCCGGGTGCGGCACCTCCTCGACGTGGTGCCCGAGCTCCTCCAGCAGGTGGGCGACCTTCCGGGTGAGCTCCTCGACCTCCGGCGCCGACCGGCGGCCGATCCCGCCCGTGTGGACGGCGATCCGCAGCCGGGTCCGGCCCGGCCGGGTGATGTCGCCGATCGGCGGCAGCCGCAGCTCGCGGTAGACGAGCTCGGCCTCGCGCAGGAAGGCCGCGGTGTCCCGCACCGACCGGGTGAGGACGCCGTCGGCGACGATCCGCACCGGCATCTGGTGCGTGAGCCGGTCCTGGGCGAGCCGGTCGCGGGTCGGCTTGAGCCCGACGAGGCCGTTGACCGAGGCCGGGATCCGGATCGAGCCGCCGCCGTCGTTGGCGTGCGCGATCGGGACGGCGCCGGCCGCGACGAGCGCGGCGGAGCCGGCGGAGGACGCACCGGCCGAGCGGTCGAGGTCCCAGGGCGAGCGGACCGGGCCCAGCCGGGGATGCTCGGCCGCGGCGCTGAAGCCGAACTCCGACAGCTGGGTCTTCCCGAGCGGGACCAGCCCGGTCGCGAGGTACATCCGCGCGAAGTCGCCGTCGAGAGCCGCGGGGCGGGCGGTGTAGGCGTCACAGCCCTGCTGGGTCGGCAGGCCCCGGACGTCGACGTTGTCCTTGACGAAGGTCGGGACGCCGGCGAAGAAGCCGCCCCGCGGGTCCCAGGCCTCCACCCGGGCCCGGTCGTAGGCACGGTGGGCCACCGCGTTCAGGTCGGGCGCGACGCGTTCGGTGCGGGCGATCGCGGCGTCGATCACCTCGGGGATCGACACCTCCCCCTCCTGGATGGCGGCCACCAGCCCGACCGCGTCGAAGGTGCCGAGGGCGTCGTCTCCGAAGGCGTGGACTCGGGTCACACCGGCACGCTAGTGGGCCGTGGCGGCGCGGTCACCCGGATCGGGCGATGGTCGCAGCGTCCGCGCGGGTGGACAGTGAGGGGCATGGGACTCAGGGATCGACGCCAGGACCGGCGCGAGGAACGACGCGAGGAGCGACGGGGCGGCAGCGGTACGACGTACCGGATGCGCGAGAAGCTCTTCTCGATCGGTGACGACTACTGGATCGAGGACGAGCAGGGCCAGCGCGTCTTCAAGGTCAACGGCAAGGCGCTGCGGGTCCGCGAGACGCTGGTCATCGAGGACCCGTCCGGGCAGGAGCTGCTCAAGATCCAGGAGCGGATGCTGAGCATCCGCGACACGATGACGATCGAGAGCGCCGGCGGCGAGACGGTCGCCACCGTCAAGAAGGCGATGATCTCGCCGCTGCGCGAGCGCTTCAAGGTCGACGTCGCCGGCGGCGAGGGGCTCGACGTGCAGGGCAACATCGTCGACCACGAGTACGAGATCGAGCGCGACGGCCACAAGATCGCCGAGGTCTCGAAGAAGTGGTTCCGGATCGCCGACACGTACGGCGTGGAGGTCGCCGCCGGCGAGGACCCGGCGCTGGTCCTGGCGATCGCCGTCGTCGTGGACTCGATGTCACACGACGTCGGCTAGCTCCTTCCCGCGACTCGGCGCGTCTTGCCCACCTAGCGGGCGCGACTCGGCGCGTCTTGCCCGCCTGCCGTACAAGATGCGCCGACTCGGCGGGTCCAGGCGGACAAGATGCGCCGACTCGCGGGTCAGGGCTGCTGCTGGTCGGCCAGCCGGAGGTCGACGGCGACCGGGGCGAGCACGTGGTCCAGCGCCAGCGCGGCGCACCCGACCACGCCGGCCCGGTCGCCGTGCGCCGCCGGCAGGAACTGCAGGTCACGGGTCGCGAGCGGCGCGGCGAGCGCGTAGACGCTCTCGCGCACGCCGGCGACGTGGAAGTCGAACGCCGGCTCCATGTCGCCGCCGATGACGACCGCCGCCGGGTTGAGCAGGTTGATCGCCACCGCGAGCACCTCGCCGAGAGCGCGGCCGCTGTCGCGCAGCAGGCCGCGCGCCGCCGGGTCGCCCTGGAGCGCGAGCGCCACGAGGTCGCGGACGTGCTCGATGTCGCGGCCGGCCTCCTGGGCGCGGTCGACCAGCGCCCAGCCGCCCGCCAGCGTCTCCAGGCAGCCAGTGGCACCGCACCGGCAGGGCAGGCCGTCGGCCGCCGGCACCTTGGTGTGCCCGATCTCGCCCGCCGCGCCGATGTGGCCGCTCAGCACCCGGCCGTCGGCGATGATGCCGAGGCCGAGGCCGGTGGAGGCCTTGACGACCAGCACGTCCTCGAGCGCCGCCGACCGACCGAGCAGCTGGGAGCGCGCCAGCACGTCGGCGTCGTTGCCGACGAAGAGCGGCGCGCGGGTCACGCTCTCGAGGTACGGCGCCAGCTCGACGCCGTCCCACCCGGACATGACCGGGGAGCCGATGCTCACGCCCCGGTCGGGGTCGAGGGTGCCGGCCAGGCTCAGCCCCACGCCCCACACCGGCGCGGTGACGCCGTCGAGCAGCGTCGCGAGCCGCTGGGCGATCTCGGTCATCAGCTCGTCCGGCCCGACGCCCACCTCGTGGTCGCGCGAGTCCGACGCGAGCTCCTGGCCGTCGAGGTCCGCGACGGCGAGCTGGCTGCGCGAGCGGCCGATCGCGATCGCGAGCACCACGCCGGCGTGCTGGTTGAAGACCAGGGCGCCGGGCGGCCGGCCGCCGGTCGAGGCCAGCTCCTCGCCGAGCAGCAGCAGACCCGCGGAGGTCAGCGAGCTGACCCGGGTGGTGATCGCGGTGCGGGAGAGGCCGGTGAGAGCGCGCAGCTGGGAGCGGGTGCTGGCCCGGCCGCTGCGCACCAGGTCGAGCAGCTCGCCGGCCGTCGCGGGGGCCGCGCTGTCGCGGCCGTCGGGGCGAGCGGCGGGTGCGGTGCCGTTCCGGGTGGACGTCTGGGTCACGGGCGAGAGCATAAACCCGCCCACTTTGAACTTGAAAAGGCCTTAGTAGTGCTTGCAAAGGGCCGAAAGGCTCTTTACCGTGACTGACATGGACGCAACCCCCGCCACTCACGTGCTCCCGAGCTCGTGCGACTTCACCGTCTTCGGCGGCACCGGCGACCTCGCGCTGCGCAAGCTGCTGCCGGCGCTCTACCACCGTGACCTCGAGGGCCAGCTGCCCGCGGACTACCGGATCCTCGGCGTCTCGATGTCCGACCTCGACGACGCCGCCTGGCGGGAGGCCGTCCATGGCTCCCTCCAGACGTTCGTCGCGGCGGAGCAGCTGCTGACCCCGGTCCTGGACCGCTTCCTGGCCCGGCTCTACCACCTGCGCCTCGACGCCCAGAACCCGGCGGACTGGGACCGCTTCCACGCGCTGCTCAAGGAGCGCGCCCACCCTGAGGACGCCGTGCGCGTCTTCTACCTCGCGGTCGCCCCGCGGCTCTTCGGCTCGATCTGCCAGCGCCTCGACGAGATCGGCGTCGTCGACGAGCGGGCCCGCGTCGTGCTCGAGAAGCCCATCGGCCACGACCTCGCCTCGGCGCGGGAGATCAACGAGGCGGTCGGCCGGGTCTTCGACGAGTCGCAGATCTTCCGCATCGACCACTACCTCGGCAAGGAGAGCGTGCAGAACCTGCTCGTCACCCGGTTCGCCAACACGTTCCTCGAGCCGCTCTGGAACTCCCGCTGGGTCGACCACGTGCAGATCACGGTCTCCGAGACCGTCGGCGTGGGCGGTCGCGGCGAGTACTACGACCAGGCCGGGGCGCTGCGCGACATGGTGCAGAACCACCTGCTGCAGCTGCTGTGCCTGGTGGCGATGGAGCCCCCGACGTACGTCGGGCGCGAGACCGTCCGCGACGAGAAGGTCAAGGTCCTGCACGCGCTGCAGCCGATGACGCCCGAGGCGGTGGACCGCGACACCGTGCGGGGTCGGTACGACGTCGGGCTGGTCGACGGCGCCCCGGTGCCGTCGTACTCCGACGACCTCGGCCACGGGGGCTCGCGCACCGAGACCTTCGTGGCCCTCAAGACCGAGGTGCAGAACTGGCGCTGGGCCGGTGTCCCCTTCTACTTGCGGACCGGCAAGCGGATGGACCGCCGGGCGTCGGAGATCGTGGTGTTCTTCAAGGAGCCGCCGCACTCGATGTTCCCGGGAGCCGAGGGCGTCACAGCGCCCAACCGGCTGCACATCCTGGTCCAGCCCGACGAGGGCATGCGCCTGCACCTCACCGCCAAGGAGCCCGGGCCCGGGGGCTACCGCCTCCGCCCGGTCTCCTTGGACCTCAGCTACGCCGCGGCGTTCGACGCGCGGCTCCCCGACGCCTACGAGCGGCTGCTCATGGACGTCATCAAGGGCAACCCCACCCTCTTCATGCGGCGCGACGAGGTCGAGGCCGCCTGGACGTGGACCGAGCCCGTCCTGCGCCGCTGGGCGGGCTCGCCCGACCGGCCCAAGCGCTACCCGGCCGGCACCACCGGACCGACCGCCGCCGCGATGCTCCTCGAGCGGGACGGCCGTACCTGGCAGGAGACCGACCAGTGAGCCTCCACCCCGCCGTGCACCCCGCCATCCACCCCGTCGTCCGTGAGGTCACCGCGCGGATCGTCGAGCGCAGCGCCGAGGGCCGCGCGGAGTACCTCCGCCGGATCCGCGCGGCCGCCGACACCGGACCCGCGCGCGGCCGGTTGGCCTGCGCCAACCTGGCGCACGGATTCGCCGCCGCGGAGCCCGAGGGCAAGCTCGCGCTCCGCGGCGTCGTGAAGCCCAACGTCGCGATCGTGTCGTCCTACAACGACATGCTCTCGGCGCACCAGCCCTACCGCGACTACCCCGAGGCGCTGAAGAAGGCGGTGATCCGGGCCGGCGGCATCGCCCAGTTCGCCGGCGGCGTGCCGGCCATGTGCGACGGCATCACCCAGGGCCGCGACGGCATGCAGCTCTCGCTCTACAGCCGCGACGTGATCGCGATGTCGGCGGCGATCGCGCTCTCCCACGACATGTTCGACGGCGCGCTCATGCTCGGCGTCTGCGACAAGATCACGCCGGGCCTGCTGATCGGCGCCCTGTCCTTCGGCCACCTGCCGACCGTGTTCGTGCCGGCCGGACCGATGACGTCGGGCCTGCCGAACTCCGAGAAGGCCAGGGTCCGCCAGCTGTACGCCGAGGGCAAGGTCGGCCGCGAGGAGCTGCTCGAGGCGGAGGCGGCGTCCTACCACTCCGCCGGCACCTGCACGTTCTACGGCACCGCGAACTCCAACCAGCTGCTGATGGAGGTGCTCGGCCTGCACCTGCCCGGCTCGTCGTTCGTCAACCCCGGCACCCCGCTGCGCGACGCGCTCACGAAGGCCGCCGGCCGCCGGGTCGTCGAGCTGACCCGTCAGGGCGGCGACCCCACCCCGATCGGCGAGATCGTCGACGAGCGGGCGGTCGTCAACGCCGTCGTCGCGCTGCTGGCGAGCGGCGGCTCGACCAACCACACGATGCACCTCGTCGCGATCGCCCGCGCCGCCGGGATCACGCTGACCTGGGACGACATGTCGGACCTGTCGGCGGTGGTCCCGCTCATCACGCGGATGTACCCCAACGGCGAGGCCGACGTGAACCACTTCCACGCCGCCGGCGGGATGGCGTTCTTCGTGCACACCCTGCTGCGCGCGGGGCTGCTGCACGAGGACGTGCGCACCGTCGCCGGGCGCGGACTCTCCCACTACACGCGGGAGCCGGTCCTGCGCGGTGACGACCTGACGTGGGAGGAGGGGCCGAAGGCCTCGCTCGACCACGCGGTGCTCCGTCCCGCCGACGACCCGTTCTCCGCCGACGGCGGGCTCCAGATGCTCGCCGGCCCGCTGGGCCGGGCCGTCATCAAGACCTCGGCGGTCAAGCCCGAGCACCGGGTCGTCTCCGCGCCGGCGCTGGTCTTCGACGACCAGCACGACTTCCTCGCGGCGTTCGGCGAGGGTGCGCTCGACGGGCGGGACTTCGTGGCGGTGATCCGCTACCAGGGCCCGGCCGCCAACGGCATGCCCGAGCTGCACAAGCTCACCCCGGCCCTCGGCGTGCTCCAGGACCGCGGCCAGCGGGTCGCGATCGTCACCGACGGGCGGATGTCGGGCGCCTCCGGCAAGGTGCCCGCCGCCATCCACGTCACCCCCGAGGCAGCGCTCGGCGGCCCGCTCTCCCGGGTCGCCGACGGCGACGTCATCACCGTCGACGCGACCACCGGCCGCCTCGAGCTGCACGTCGACCCGACCGAGCTGCAGCAGCGCCCGATCACCGGCCGGGCCCCGCAGGGCCCGGAGTGGGCAGGCACCGGGCGCGAGCTGTTCGCGGCCTTCCGGGCCACGGTGGGCTCCGCCGACACCGGCGCGAGCGTGTTCCCGGGCGTCACCGCCCCTGGCCAGGAGGTCCCTGTTGCGCAGCCTGCTTGATGTCGTCCCGGTGATGCCGGTGGTCGTCGCCCACTCCGCGGAGGAGGGCGTCGGCATCGCTCGTGCGCTGGTCGCCGGCGGCCTGCCGGTGATCGAGCTGACGCTGCGCACGCCGGAGGCCCTCGAGGCGATCCGCGCGATCTCGGCGGAGGTCCCGGAGATCCTCGTCGGCGCGGGCACGATCGTCGCGCCCGGTCAGGCCAAGCTGGCCGCCGACGCGGGGGCGCAGTTCCTGGTCTCGCCGGGCACGACCGGGCACATCCTGCACGCCATGCAGGACACGGACCTCCCGTTCCTCCCCGGCGTGGGCACCGTGTCCGAGGTGCTGGCCGCGCTCGAGGCGGGCTGCACCGAGCTCAAGTTCTTCCCGGCCGAGGCGTCCGGCGGCGTCGACTTCCTGAAGTCGATCGCGGCACCGGTGCCGTCGGCCCGCTTCTGCCCGACCGGCGGGATCACGGCCGCCAGCGCCGCGTCGTACCTGGCGCTGCCCAACGTCGGCTGCGTCGGCGGCTCCTGGCTGACACCAGCCGACGCCGTCGCGTCCGGTGACTGGGACCGGATCAGCAGCCTCGCCTCGGCGGCAGCTGCCCTGCGCTGAGCCGCCGCTGGCACCAGAGGATTGCGGGTGGTTCGCTGGGCGCCATGCCCCGCGAGTGCGACGTCGCCCGATGAGCTGGGACGGACGGGCATTCGGCAGCTCGGTCGGCGTGGTCGGCGGCGAGGTGTTCGTGCAGCTGGGCGCGGGCGGACTGCCCGGCGAGGCCATCATCCGGACTGTGGGCGTGGTCGCCGGCCTGGCCGTCCTGGCGACGATCGTGCGCTACGCACGCTCCGACGCCGAGCCGCCGCCCCCGCCCTCGCCGGCCGCCGTGCGCTGGTACGGCGTCTGCGTGCTCGCGATGGTCGCCGCGATCCCGCTCGGCTCCGCCGTCCTCCGCGCGGCCGACCGGGCCGAGCTGGTGCCGATCTGGGTCGTGACGGTCGTCGGCGCGCACTTCGCCCCGTTCGCGCGGCTCTTCGGCCAACCGGTGTTCGCCCGGCTCTCGGGCGCGCTCGTCGCCGTCGGCCTGCTCGGCGGCGCCCTCACGCTGGCGGGGCTCGCGGACGGTCCGGGGTGGACCCTCGTGGCCGCAGGGGCAGTGCTGCTGTGGTTCGCTCACCTGCCGCGGCGGTGACAGCCGATCAGGTGCGGGTCGAAGATCCCGATCGCCTCCATCAGGGCGTACATCGTGGTCGGGCCGACGAACGCGAAGCCGCGCCGCTTCAGCTCCTTCGAGAGCGCGACGGACTCCGCCGAGGTGGTCGCCATCTCCGCGGTGTCGTGCCAGGCGGGCGGGTCGGTCGGCGCGAAGCCGAGGACGAGCGCCTCGAGCCCCCCCGACTCGCGGAGCGCCACGGTCGCGCGTGCGTTGGTGATCGCGGCGTCGATCTTCATCCGGTTGCGGACGATGCGTGACTCACCCATCAGCCGCTCGACGTCCGCGTCGTCGTACGCCGCGACCGCGTCGGCGTCGAAGCCCGCGAAGACCTCCCGGAAGGCCTCGCGCTTGTTGAGGATCGTCGACCAGGACAGCCCCGACTGGAACGCCTCGAGCGTCAGCCGCTCGAGGTATGCCGCCTCGCCGCTCACCCGCCGACCCCACTCGTGGTCGTGGTAGTCGCGCATCACGCCCGGGCCGCCCGCCCACGGGCAGCGCGCGAAGCCGTCCTCGCCGAGCAGCGGTCCCATGGGGCCATCCTCGCAGCGGTCGGGCGAGTCTTCACGGCGGGATCTGCAAGTTTCTTGAGGTTCCACTCAGGTTGAAACGTCAACCTTGAGGAGTCGACTGGCCGGACGTGCGTCCGCGCCTGCTCGCCACGCTCTCGAACCCTCGGCCCGGAACGGTGCCGTGCCCCGGAGAAGCCGGGGGGTCGGAACCACCTCAGGAGACATGCATGAAGAAGCCCAGCCCGCGCGCCACCAAGGTGATGGCCGCGACCGTCACCCCGCTCGCCGTCGTCGCCGCCGGCGCGATGGTCTACCAGGCGTCGTACGCCGCGTTCACCGGCCAGACCCGCACCTCGGGCAACGACTTCTCGACCGGCAGCGTCGCGCTGACCGACGACGACAACGGCGCGGCCCGCTTCCAGGTCGCCTCGATGAAGCCGGGCGACACCGACACCCGCTGCATCAAGGTCACGGCCAACGCGTCCGTGCCGGGCAAGGTCAGGGGCTACGTCGTCAACCCGATCCCGTCGGGCAAGGGCCTCGAGGACCGCATCAAGATGTCGGTCGCCGAGGGCGACGGCGGCTCGTTCGCCAGCTGCAACGGCTTCGTGAAGACGGGCGACGTCTTCACGAGCACCCCCATGTCCCAGCTGTTCCAGGCCAACTCCTACGCCACCGCGGTCGGTGGCTGGGACGTGCCCGCCGGCACCTCCACCCGGACCTACCAGATCACCTGGTCATTCGACACCTCCGGTCTGACCCAGACCCAGATCGACCAGCTCCAGGGCGCGCACACGGGCTTCGACTTCCAGTGGGAGCTGCAGTCCAACTGACCTCAGGGTCACCACGAAGGACGACGAGATGAGTGAGGAGGTGCGGCACGTGCGAGGGACGGCCACACCTCCCCCCACCTCGGCCGAGGTCGGGTCCACCGCATGGGGGTGGACCCGGGTCCTCGGCATCCTGATGGCCCGCGCCTACCGGGCGATGCTGCTCACCCTGGTTGCGATCAGCGTCATCCCGATGCTCTGGGGGTGGGGCACCTTCCTCGTCAGGAGCGGGTCGATGGAGCCAGGCATCTCGGTCGGCGACATCGCGCTGACCCAGGACATCGGCACCGAGTCCAAGCTGCCGGTCGGCCGGGTGATGCTCTTCGAGAACCCTGCCAAGGACGACGGCGAGCTGCTCCTGCACCGGGTCGTGGAGCGGCGCGACGACGGCCTGTTCACCACCGCCGGCGACGCCAACGACCTCACCGACTCCACGCCGGTGGCCCGCGAGGCGTTCACCCGCCAGGCCGTGCTGCTCGTCCCCTACGTCGGCAAGCCGGTCCACTGGCCCCAGACCGGCGACTTCCTGCGGCTCTTCGGCTGGTTGGTCCTGACCATGGGCGCCTTCCGGCTCGCCTCCCGCAGGCTGGTCGACGACGACCTCGACGAGATCGAGGACGACGCCGACGACGAGACCGGCTCCGGTGCCGACGTCGTCCGCCTGCCGCCGCTGCTCCCGCGGCGCAGCCCGGGCCGGCACGCGTCCCCGAGCCGCGCGCCCGGCGTCGCCCGCGGCGCCGCCGTCGGTGCGGTCGTCGTCACCGCACTGGCGGTCACCGCCGGCTCGATCCCCACGGCCTCGGCGGCGTTCACCGCGCGCACCCGCGACAGCGGCAACTCGTTCACGGTCGCGCCCGGGCTGCTCCAGACCTACCCGGCGGCGGTGAAGGCCGACGGCCCCGAGTTCCTGTGGCTGCTCGACGCCACCGGCGGCGTCGTCGCCAGCGACTGGTCCGGCAACAACCGGCTGGGCACCTACTACGGGATCGACGCCTACGGGCAGCCGGGCGCGCTCCCCAACAACCCGGGCTCCTCGGTGCTGCTCGGCGGCGGCTCCGACCGCATCGTCGAGGACGGCAACGCGCGCTGGGCGCCGTCGTCGTTCACCGCCGAGCTGTGGCTCAAGACCACCGACACCGGCAAGCTGATCGGCTTCGAGAACAGCCGCGACACCACCTCGAGCCGCTACGACCGCACCCTGCACCTCGACCCGAACGGCCGGCTCGTCTACGGCGCGTGGGATCCGTACGCCATCCAGGTCGTCCGGTCCACCAAGGCCTACAACGACGGCGCGTGGCACCACGTCGCGGTGAGCGTGTCGACCCAGAGCGTGCTGGGCGTGCCCTTCCAGTCGACCGCGCGGATCTACGCCGACGGCGTGAAGGTCGCCGAGGGCGGAGTGACGCTGCCCGAGGGCTACCTCGGCTGGTGGCGGGTCGGCTACGGCTCGATGCCGACCGGCACCGGCTTCCCCACGCCGTCGATCGCGATGAACGTCGACGCGGTCGCGGTCTACAACCAGGCGCTGAGCCAGGACGACATCGTCGACCACTGGAACAAGCGCTGAACCCGCTGGCCGGCCGGCACGTGTCCACCTCATGGACACCACGACCAGGACCTGCGCAGCGGGGCTCGCGCTCCTCGCCACGGCCAGCCTCACCGGCCTCGTCGCCCCCGCCGGCGCCGCGCCGGCCGAGCGCGCGACTCAACGGCTCTCGACCACGCTGCGTCCCAGTGGCGACGTGGACGGCTCGGGCACCGCGACGCTCACGCTGAACAAGGCGCGGAGGACGGTGTGCGCCACCATCACCTGGCGCAACATCGAGGCACCGGACGCCGCCCACATCCACCGGGCATCGGACGGCGGCATCGTCGTCGACCTGCACGGGTCGGTGACCGGCGGCCCGAGGTGCGCCACCGGCGTGCCGAAGCGGACGATCGCGAGGATCCTCGCGCACCCGCGTCGCTACTACGTCAACGTGCACAACCCGACGTACCCCGCCGGCGCCATCCAGGGCACCCTGCACCGCTGACCGGGACTACCGCCGCTCCCTGAGCCGCGCGTTGGGGAGCGGCGGCGCCGGGATCGGCGGCCGCTCGTCGCCGACCGGTACGCCGAACCACCCGTCGACCAGGCCGTCGTGGGTGATCTGCGCCTGCCACTCCGCCCGCCAGGCCACGACCTCCTCGTGGGTGCGCGCCACGATGTTCCACCACATGACGATCGGCTCGCCGAACGGCGGGCCGCCGAGCAGCAGCAGCCGCGCCGGGTGGTCGTGCGCCGCCAGCGTGAGCAGGTCGCGGCCGGGCGGCACGTACGCGAGGTCGCCCGCCTTGGCCTCGACGCCCTCGACCTCGACGACCCCGGTGTCGACCAGCACCCCGAGCTCGTACGCCGGGTCCACGTCGAGCACGACCGTCGCCGCCCCGTCGAGGCGGAGCTCGGCGCCGAGCAGCGGCGTGAAGGTCTCGACCGGGGACGTGTCGCCGAGCAGCGAGCCGAGGAAGACCCGGGCCTCGTAGCCGTCGCCGTGGACCGGTGCGGGCGCGTGGTGGGCGAAGCCGGGATCGGTGTGCCGCGCGGAGTCGGGCAGCGCCACCCACAGCTGGGCCCCGTGCAGCGTGGTGGTGGACTCCGGGGAGACCTCGGAGTGGCTGATGCCGCGCCCGGCGGTCATCAGGTTCACCTCGCCCGGGCGCACCATCGCGTGGTGGCCGGCGCTGTCGCGGTGCTCGACCTCGCCCGCGAAGAGCCAGCTCACCGTCTGCAGCCCCGTGTGCGGGTGCGGCGGCACCACCATGCCGCCGGTGTCGGCGACGTCGTCGGGACCGTAGTGGTCGACGAAGCACCAGGCCCCGATCAGCGAGCGCTGGCGCTGCGGGAGCGTACGGCGTACCCGCATGGCCCGCGGGCCGCCGAGCGGGACGTCGCGCGGCGTCATGATCTCGATGCCGGCGGCGACGGCGCTCTCGCAGACGACCTCCTCCGGCCTCTCCTCCGGGTTGCTCATGAGAGCTGGTCCGGCTCGACGGTGCGCTTGGCGTCGCCCGCGATGACGCTGCCGGCGTCGCTGACCTGCGCGTCGGTGCCGCCCGTGTCAGGCGCGAGCCGCACGATCACCGACTTCGAGGTCGGGCAGTTGCTGCCGATCGCGGTGGATCCGAGGGGCACCAGCGGGTTCGTCTCGGGGTAGTAGGCGGCCGCGCACCCGCGCGGCTGGTCGTAGGCGACGATCCGGAACGACGGCGCCCGGCGCTCGGACCCGTCCTCCCACTCGCTGACCAGGTCGACGCGCTGCCCGTCGCGCAGCCCGAACGCCTCGATGTCGTCGGGGTGCACGAACACCACGCGGCGGCCGTTGCGGATGCCGCGGTAGCGGTCGTCGAGGCCGTAGATCGTGGTGTTGAACTGGTCGTGCGAGCGGATCGTCTGCAGCAGCAGCCGGCCCTCGGGGACCTGCAGCACCTCGGTCGGGCTCACCGTGAAGATCGCGCGGTCCCGCTCGGTCGGGAAGGTGCGGCTGTCGCGCGGCGGGTGCGGCAGCACGAACCCGCCCGGGCGGTCGACCTTCTCGTCGTAGGCCGCGCAGCCGGGCACGACGCGCGCGATCCGGCGTCGGATCTCGGTGTAGTCGCTGCGGAACGCGGCCCACGGCAGGTCGTGCCGGTCCCCCAGCGTCGCCTCGGCCAGCGAGCAGACGATGTCGACCTCGGACCGCAGGTGCGGCGAGGCCGGCGACAGCGGCCCGTGCGAGGCGTGCACCGCCGACATCGAGTCCTCGACGGTCACCCGCTGCAACCGGCCGCCGGTGAGGTCGCGCTCGCTGCGCCCCATCGTCGGGAGGATCAGGGCCTCCCGCCCGTGCACGACGTGCGAGCGGTTGAGCTTGGTGGAGACGTGCACGGTCAGGTCGGCGGTGCGCATCGCTTCCTCGGTGACCTCGGTGTCGGGTGCGGCCGACACGAAGTTGCCGCCCATGCCGAAGAACACCTTGGCCTCGCCGTCGCGCAGCGCCTCGATCGCCGCGACCGTGTCGAGCCCGGGTTCGCGCGGCGGCTCGAACCCGAACTCGTCGCGCAGCCCGTCCAGGAAGTGCCCGGGCGGTCGCTCCCAGATGCCCATCGTGCGGTCGCCCTGGACGTTGGAGTGGCCGCGCACCGGGCAGAGACCGGCGCCGGGCTTGCCGATGTTGCCCTGGAGGAACGCGACGTTGGCGATCTCCTTCACCGTCGCGACGGCGTTGCGGTGCTGGGTGATGCCCATCGCCCAGCAGGTGACGGTCGCCGAGGAGTCGCGGAACATCCGCGCCGCCTCCTCGATCTGCGCTCGGTCGAGCCCGGTGGCCCGGCGTACGACGTCCCAGTCGAGCGTCCGGAGGTGCGCCGCCCAGTCCTCGAACCCGACCGTGTGCCGCTCGACGAAGTCGCGGTCGACGCAGCCCCACTCCAGGAGGAGCGAGCCGATCGCCTGGAACAGCGCGAGGTCGCCGTTGATCCGGACCGGCAGGTGCAGGTCGGCGAGCTCGGTGCCGCGGCCGGCGATGCCGCGCGCCTTCTGGGGGTTCTTGAACCGGACCAGCCCGGCCTCGCGGAGCGGGTTGATCGCCAGGATCCTGGCGCCGTTGCGCTTCGCGATCTCGAGGGCGGTCAGCATCCGCGGGTGGTTGGTGCCGGGGTTCTGGCCGGCGATCACGATCAGCTCGGCGTCATGGATGTCCTGCAGCGACACCGACCCCTTGCCGATGCCGATGACCTCGGCGAGCGCGACGGAGGTCGACTCGTGGCACATGTTCGAGCAGTCGGGCAGGTTGTTGGTGCCGAACGCGCGCACGAAGAGCTGGTAGGCGAACGCCGCCTCGTTAGAGGTCTTGCCGGAGGTGTAGAAGACGGCCTGGTCCGGGGAGTCGAGACCCCGCAGGTGACCGGCGATCGTCGCGAACGCCTCGTCCCAGGACACCGGCTCGTAGTGCGTGCCGTCCGGCCGCAGCCGCACCGGCTCGGTGATCCGTCCCTGCTGGCCCAGCCAGTAGTCGGTGCGGTCCCTCAGGTCGTCCAGCGGATGGGCGGCGAAGAAGTCGCGGTCGACGCGGCGCAGGGTCGCCTCCTCGGTGACCGCCTTGGCGCCGTTCTCGCAGAACTCGGCGGCGTGCCGGTGGCCGGGGGCGGGGTCGGGCCAGGCGCAGCCCTGGCAGTCGAAGCCGTCGACCTGGTTGAGGCGCCGCAGCGTCTGCGACGTACGCCGCAGTCCCATCTGCTCGACCGCCATCTTCAGCGCGACCGCCACCGCCTTCGGGCCGGCGACGGCCTCCGGCGGCTCCTCGACCTCGAGGCGGTGCTCGTCGACGTCGTGCTGGGGTGCTCTCCGGCTCACGTGTCCATCCTGCCCCGTGCTTCCACACCGCAGGAGTACCCCAGCACCGCCCGGCGGACTCGCCGGTCGCAATAGCCCGTCCGCACCCTGTCCTCCCCAGTGGCAGCGCCGCTAGGTTGCACGCAGCCCGAGTGACTCCCACCCGAGGAGCGACGCATGTCCGAGAACCTGCCCCCGCCGCCACCGCCCGAGCCCTCCATGTACCCGCCGGCCGGCGGTCAGGCCTGGAGCCTCGGCGAGGCGCTGTCCTACGGCTGGAAGAAGTTCCAGGAGAACGCCAGCCAGATCCTGCTCGCCGTCGTCGTGCTGTTCGTCGTCGCGCTCGTCACCGGGTTCATCGCCTGGGCCTTCCAGGCGCTGATGACGACGGACCCGACGTGCACCGTGACGAGCGAGGGATTCGACTGCGACGAGGGCTCCGGAACCCTGTGGCGGATGATCGTCGGTGGCATCGCGGCGGCGTTCCAGTACTTCGTCATGCTCGTCGTGGGAGCGGGCATCCTGCGGGGCGCCCTCGGCATCACCGACGGCCGGCCGTTCCAGACCGCCGAGATCTTCAAGACCGACCAGATCGGGGGGATCATCGTGGCGAGCCTGGTCGTCGGCCTCGCGACCGGCATCGGCTACGTGCTGTTCATCCTGCCGGGGGTCGTGATCGCCTTCCTGACGTCGTACACGCTCCTCTTCGTCATCGACCAGAACCTGCCCCCGATCGACGCGATCAGGGCCAGCTTCGACCTGACGACGAAGCACCTCGGCAACACGGTCGTCTGGTACGTCGTCGGCGGCCTGGTGGCGATCGCCGGCGCGATCGCCTGCGGCGTGGGCCTGCTGGTCACGATCCCACTGGTGATCATCGGGACGGCGTACACCTACAAGGTGCTCACGGCGCAGCCGGTCGCGGCCTGACCGACCGCCTCAGCCGTCCAGCACCGTCAGCCTGACCCGCGCCGAGTCCCCGAGGTCGAGGGACTCGGCGCGGCGTACGGCCTTCTTGAGGGGCAGCACGAAGCCGCGGGTCTTGTCGGGGAAGACCGACGTGCGCCAGGTCGAGCCGCCGATGCTCACCTCGACGCGGACCGAGCCGAAGCCGCGTGGCGGGCCGGCGCGCAGCCGGATCTCCTCGGTCTCGTCCTCGGGCACGGTCAGGAACACCCACGACGAGCCCGCGGGCGCGGCGTCCCACTCCCAGAGCACCGCGTCGAACTCGCAGGACCACATGGTCAGGAGTTGGAGAACACCGCGGGGTCGTCGGGGCCGCGGCCGGCCCACGTCCACGCGTAGGCCGGGTCCTCGACCGCGAGGCCGCCCTCGCCCAGGTCGAGCGGGGCGAAGGTGTCGACCATGACCGCCGACTCCTCGAAGTACTCGACGCCCAGCGACGCCTCGACGGCCGACGGCTGCGGGCCGTGCGCGTAGCCGCCCGGGTGCAGCGAGATCGAGCCGAGCCCGATGCCCGAGCCCTTGCGCGCCTCGTAGTCGCCGCCGACGTAGAACATGACCTCGTCCGAGTCGACGTTGGAGTGGTAGTAGGGCACCGGGATCGACAGCGGGTGGTAGTCGACCTTGCGCGGCAGGAAGTTGCAGACCACGAAGTTGTGGCCCTCGAAGACCTGGTGCACCGGCGGCGGCTGGTGCACCTTGCCGGTGATCGGCATGTAGTCCTCGATGTTGAACGTGTAGGGATAGAGGCAGCCGTCCCAGCCGACCACGTCGAAGGGATGGGTCGCGTAGGTGAGCCGGGTGCCGACGATGCCGGCGCTCGTGCGGTGCTTGACCAGCACCTCGACGTCCTCGCCCTCCTGCGTGAAGGTCTGCTCGGGGCCGTACAGGTCGCGCTCGCAGTAGGGCGCGTGCTCGAGCAGCTGGCCGTAGCGGGAGAGGTAGCGCTTGGGCGGGGCGATGTGGCTGTTGGCCTCGATCGCGTAGAGCTGGCTGGGCTCGGCCGGCACCCAGCGGTGCGTCGTCGCGCGCGGCACGATCACGTAGTCGCCGGCGCGGTAGCCGATCACCCCGAAGACGGTCTCGACCACGCCGGTGCCGGACTCGACGTAGACACACTCGTCGCCGATCGCGTTGCGGTAGTACGGCGACGCCTCGGTGCCCGTCACGACGTACGAGATCCGCACGTCGTTGTTGCCGAGGACCAGGCGGCGGTCGGTCACGGCGTCGGTCCCGGTCGGGAGGTCGTGGAGCTTGAGGTGGCGCGGCTTGAGCGGGTGGTTGGGCGTCCGGCTCTGGTCGGGGAGCTCCCAGACCTCGCTGCCGACGATCGCCGACGGGACGCCGCGGTGGTAGAGCAGCGAGGAGTCGGAGGAGAAGCCCTCCTCCCCCATCAGCTCCTCGAAGTAGAGCCGCCCGTCGGGGTCGCGGTGCTGGGTGTGCCGCTTGGGCGGCACCTCGCCGAGCCGTCGGTAGTGCGCCATCGTCCCTCCACGTCGTCCGATAATCGAACGCACTCGTCCGTTATCTGGCCTCTGGTTAGAGTAGCGAGCGTGTCAACGGAACCGCTGCCCGCCGCCTGGCGGGGACTCGTCGACGATGCCGCGATCTTCCCGCCCGGCGACCTGCCGCTGGGCGAGGCGGCGGCCGCGCACCGGGCCCACCGGGACACGCCCTACGCCGACCTGGTCGGCAGCTTCGTGGTGCGCGACACCGACCTGCCGGCGCTCAAGGCGACCCCGCTCGTGCTGTCGGTCGTCGTCACCGGCGGTGCCGGACAGGTCGCCGGGACCGCCGGGCTGGCGCGCAAGCTGCACGTCGCCGTGGCCGGCGTGGAGATCGCGCTGCGCGACCCCGAGGACCCGGTCGGCGCCGCGCGGCGGGTGGGCGCCGCCGTCGACGCCGCCCGCAGCGACGGCCTGCTGGACGAGGAGGTGCCGGTGTACGTCGAGCTGCCGCACGTCGGCTCGACCGGCGCCTGGCTCGCGGCTGCCGACGAGGTGGCCGCCCGGGAGTTCCGCCTGAAGTTCCGCACCGGCGGCCTGGAGGCAGGCGCCTTCCCGGCCGCGCACGCGCTGGCCAGGTGGATCGACGCCGCGCTCGACCGCGAGACGCCCTTCAAGTGCACCGCCGGACTGCACAACGCGATCCGGCACACCGGGACCGACGGGTTCGAGCACCACGGGTTCCTCAACGTGCTGGCCGCGACCCGGCTCGCCTTCGACGGCACCCCGCTCGACGAGGTGGTCGGCGTCCTGGAGGAGCGCTCGCCGGCGGCCGTCGTCGAGACCGCCGCCGAGCTCGACCTGGCCGGCGCGCGACGCTGGTTCACGTCGTTCGGCTCCTGCTCGGTCTCGGAGCCCCTCGACGACCTGCTCGCCCTCGGACTGCTGGAGAACGCATGACCTGCTGGGTACCCGGCGCCGCCGGCTCGCTCTACGACATCGACAACCTGCCCTACGGGGTCTTCTCGCGGCCGGGCGAGGAGCCGCGGGTCGGCGTCCGTGTCGGCGACTTCGTGGTCGACCTCGCACCGGTCGCCGCGGCCGAGATGCTCGACGTGCACCACGTCTTCCAGGAGCGGAGCCTCAACCCGCTGATGGCCGAGGGCAGGCTCGTGCGCGAGTCCGTGCGCCGCTGGGTGACGGGGCTGCTCAGTGACGAGACCGAACGCGACCTGGTCGAGCCGTCGCTGGTCCCGCTGGCCGACGTCACGCTGCACCTGCCCGTCGAGGTCGCCGACTACGTGGACTTCTACGCCTCGGTCGACCACGCCTCCAACGTCGGGCGGATCTTCCGCCCGGACCAGGAGCCCCTGCTCCCGAACTGGAAGCACCTCCCGGTCGGCTACCACGGCCGCGCGGGCACCGTCGTCGCGTCGGGCACGCCGATCGTGCGGCCGTCCGGCCAACGACGTGGCACGTCGGGTCCCACCGTCGGCCCGTCCGCGCGCCTCGACATCGAGGCGGAGCTGGGCTTCGTCGTCGGCGTCGGCTCGACGCTCGGATCCCCGGTCTCGTACGCCGCCTTCGCCGACCACGTCTTCGGTGTCGTCGGGCTCAACGACTGGTCCGCACGCGACATCCAGGCCTGGGAGTACGTGCCCCTCGGCCCCTTCCTCGGCAAGTCCTTCGCCACCTCGATCTCGCACTGGGTGACGCCGCTCGAGGCGCTGTCGGCCGCCTGGGTCCCGCTGCCCGACCAGGACCCGGAGCCCCTGCCCTACCTGGGTCCTGGCGACACCCAGGGCCTCGACATCTCCGTCGAGGTCGTGGTGAACGGGTCGATCATCAGCCGACCGCCGTACCGCACGATGTACTGGTCGCCAGCCCAGATGCTGGCCCACATGACCGTCAACGGCGCCTCCCTCCGCACCGGCGACCTCTACGGCTCCGGCACCATCAGCGGCCCCGACCCCGACTCCCGCGGTTCGCTGCTGGAGATCGGCTGGGGCGACGAGTCCGCCTTCCTCGCCGACGGCGACACCGTCACCCTGCGCTACACCGCCCCCTCGGCCTCCGGCGGCCGGCTGGCGCTCGGTGAGGTCGTCGGCCGCGTGGAGCCGTCCGCGGGCTGACAGCGGCCTGCGGCGGGCGCGGCGGGCTCTGGGTTGCGGTCGCTTTCCGGGTTTCCGGCCGCACCGGTGGTTGAGGAAGGCGCGCTAGCGCGCCTGTCCCGAAACCACCGACCCCCGACAGCGGCTTGCGGGTCGCTTGGGGTCGGCGCCGCAAGGCAGCAAAGCGGGCGCGGGGTAGCGGTCTCTTTCCGGGTTTCCGGCCGCCTCCCTCGCCCTCGCAAAATTGTTCCTGTGGATTGTCCACATACCGGGCAAAGACTGGGTTCTGGGGACCTGACTGTCGGTGGTCGGTGCTTGGATTTCTCTATGACAGCGATCGCCGCTCCCAGACACCGAGTGTCGGTGGCGACCGCCCGTGTCCACCAGGAGCTCGACGCTGTGGCCGGGGCGTCGGTGTGGTCGATGGACGAGTCCGAGACCGCCGCCACGCTTGTCGCGCTGGATCGTGCCGAGGCCAAGTTGGCGGAGCTGAAGGCCCGCGTCGCGGCCCATGCCGACGACCTCCACGTCGGCCAGGAGGTGGCCGCCTCCAGTGCCGCGAACTGGCTGGCGCACCAGACCCAGCAGACCCGTGCCGAGACCTACCGGACGGTGCGGCTCGGGCACGACCTCGAGCAGCACCCCCTGACCCGGACCGCGCTCGCCGCCGGGCGGGTCTGTGTCGACCAGGCCCGCGTCATCGTGCAGGCCGTCGACCGGCTCCCCGCCGACGTGCAGCCCCGCGCCGAGCAGCACCTGCTGGCCGAAGCGGCCCACCACGACGCCAAGGCCCTGCGGATCCTGGGCAAGCGGCTCTACGAGGTCATCGACCCCGACGCCGCCGACGCGGATGAGGCCGCTGTGCTGGCGCGTGAGGAAGCGTCGGCGATGAATGCCTGCCGCCTCACGATGCACGACGACGGCCACGGCCAGACCCACGGCCGGTTCACCATCCCCACGTTCCACGGTGCCGCGCTGCGCAAGATGCTGGCCGCGATCACCGCCCCCAAGCACCAACGCGCCACCCACGGCGCGGGTGTCGAGTGGGTGCCCGGCCCGGAGGCGATGGGGCAGGCGTTCTGCGCTCTGATCGAGCGCTTCCCGGTCGCGCAGCTGCCGAAGCTGGGCGGCCTCACCGCCACCCTGGTCGTCACCATCACCGAGGACTCGCTGTTGGGACGGGTCGAGCGGGCCGGTCTCCTCGATACCGGCGACCGCATCTCCCCCGGCGCCGCGCGGCGGCTGCTGTGCGAGGCCGGCGTCGTCCCCGTCGTGCTCGGCGGTGACTCGGTGCCCATCGACGTCGGCCGGGAGCGGCGGTTCCACCCCAAGTACCAGCGCATCGCGATCACGGTCCGTGACCAGGGCTGCCGCGCCGAGGGCTGCGACCGCAAGCTCGGTCTCCACACCCACCATGGGACCCGGTGGGTCGACGGAGGGAAGACGACCGTCGATCAGGGCATCGCCCTGTGCCCGTGGCACCACGCCCGCATCCACGACACCACCTACGAGGCCCGGATGCAGCCCTCCGGCAAGGTCGCCTTCCACCGGCGGACGTAGACCGGAGATCTTGATCCACCAGGTGCACCAGAAACTCCGTCCTAACCGCTGGAACATCCGCGCGCCCGACCGCAGGTCGGCGTCCTCCCGATAGGCGCCGAACTCGTCCGGAGACAGGTCAGTCAAGGGCGGCGAAGCCGGCGAAGCGAACCCTTGACGGACCTGGCGGAGGACGAACAATGGCGCCCCCGGGAGGACGACGACACCACATCCGGAGTGAGGACAGCACCCGCCGAGGCGTAATCCCCTTGAGCCTCGGCGCCGACCCCGGTTGGCTGGCGCCATGACCGACATCCGCGTGGGCATCGCCACCGACGCCGACCGCTACCGGAACACCGATGACACCGTGTGGTTCCAGGAGCCGCTGCCCGCGGCGACGGACGTGGTGCTGACGGGGCTGCCCGCCGACCAGCGCTTCGCCGCCGAGATCGACGGTGCCGCGACGGCGACGTACCCCGGCGTCTACGGCGTCTTCCCGCTCGAGCTCGCCCTCCCCGGTCCGGACGGCGAGCCGCGACTCGTGCCGTGCGCCGGGCTGACCTGGGTCGGCGTGCACCCCGACCACCGCCGGCAGGGCGTGCTCACGGCGATGATGCGCCACCACCTCGAGCAGGTGCGCGACACCTCGGGCACGCACGTGTCGGCGCTGCACGCGAGCGAGCCGGCGATCTACGGCCGGTACGGGTACGGCCTCTCCTCGCTGGAGCTCGAGGTCATGCTCTCCCGCGGCGCCACCCTCACGGCACCCGGCCTCGACGCCGACGCCGGCACCGTCACCACGCAGATGGTCACGATCACCGACCCCGGCCTTCCGGAGCGGATGCGGGCGTGTCACCGCGCGCACGCCGAGTCCGGCGAGGTGGTGGGCTCGCTCGGCTACTACGAGCGGATCTGCGTGACCCATCCCGAGGAGCTGCGCGACAAGGAGCCGTGGCGGGTGCTCTTCGCCCGGCGCGACGGCGAGGACGTGGGGTTCGCGGTCTTCCGCCGCGAGCACAAGTGGGAGCGGGCGCGGCCGTCCGGCAAGCTCGAGGCCTGGAAGGTCGTGGGCGCGCCCGCGACCCGGCTCGCGCTGCTGCGCCGGCTCGTCGACTTCGACCTGATGGGGAGCGTCAAGCTGCGCAGCATCAGCAGCGAGGACCCCGTGCTCGCCTGGGCCGGAGGTCCCCGCGGCACGTCGTCGATCGAGACCTACGACAGCCTGTGGATCCGGATCGTCGACCTCCCCGAGGCGCTCGCCGCCCGCACCTGGAGCGCGCCGTGCGACGTCGTCGTGCAGGTCGACGACACGGCCGCCCCCTGGAACGACGGGCGCTGGCGGATCGTGGCCGACGCCGACGGCAGCGCCACGGCCGAGCGGACCGACGCCGAGGCCGACCTGCGGCTCCCGGTCGCGGCGCTCGGCGCGGCGTACACCGGAGGCGGCAACCTCGTCGGCCTGGTGCGGGCGGGGCAGGTGACCGAGGCGCGCGCCGGCACGGCCCGCGAGCTCTGGCGGGCGCTGCGCACCGACGTCCCGCCGGCCGCGGCCGTCGGGTTCTAGGGCACCATCCAGCCCAGCACCGGCGTCGACTGCAGCCCGACGATCGCGCACATCAGCACCAGCAGCACGAGGCTCCACCCGAGCACCTTGCGGAAGATGTCGCCCTCACGGCCGGCCATGCCCACGGCGGCAGCGGCGATCGCGAGGTTCTGCGGGCTGACCATCTTGCCGAGCACGCCGCCCGACGAGTTCGCCGCCGCCATCAGCACCGGGTCGAGGCCGGCCTTCGCCGCGGTCTGCACCTGGAGGCCGCCGAAGAGGGCATTGGAGGAGGTGTCGGACCCGGTGACCGCCACGCCCAGCCACCCCAGGATCGGCGACAGCAGCGCGAAGGCGCTGCCCGCCCCGGCGAGCCACGCGGCCAGCGCGGAGGTCTGCCCGGACAGGTTCATCACGTAGGCCAGCGCGAGCACCGCCATCACGGTGAGGATCGCGGAGCGCAGCTCGACGTAGGTGCGCCCGTAGGTGCGCAGTGCGGTCATCGGGCCGATGCGCAGGATCAGGCAGGTCACGACCCCGGCCAGGATCATCAGCGTGCCCGCGGCGGGCAGCCAGTTGAGGTTGAACGTCGTCGTCGACACCGGCTCGCCCGCCGGGTTGAGCACGTCGAGGCCGGGCCAGTCGAAGGCGTAGGTCCACGGCCTCTCGGCCAGCCACTCCTTCACCGCGGTGATGTTGGTGATCGAGAAGATCGCGATGATCACGGCGTACGGCGCGTAGGCCTTGAGCACGTCGGTGCGGGTGTCGACCTGGGACGGCGCCGAGACCGCGAGCCCGCCGCGGCCACCCGGCTCCCCGGCAGCGGCGGGCGGCTCCGAGCGCAGCTCCTCCCCCGGCGACCAGAGCTGCAGCAGCACGACGACGGCAGCGGCGGCGACCAGCGAGGCGACGATGTCGGCGAGCGGCACGGAGACGTAGTTGGCGGCGGCGAACTGGGAGAGGCCGAACGCCACGCCGCAGACCATCGCCGGGAGCCAGCACTGGCGTACGCCGCGGCGCCCGTCGACGACGCCCACGAGGATCAGCGGCACGACGATCGCGAGGATCGGCGTCTGCCGGCCGACCATCGCGCCGAGGGTGTCGACGGTGAGCCCGGGGTCGTCGTTGGCGCCCGAGGTCACGGTCGCCAGCGTGGTGATCGGTGTGGCCAGCGCGCCGAACGCGACCGGTGCGGTGTTGGCGATCAGCGAGACGGCCGCCGCCTTGAGCGGCTCGAAGCCCAGCGCCATCAGCATCACGACCGTGATCGCGACCGGGGTGCCGAAGCCGGCCAACGCCTCGAGCAGCGCGCCGAAGCAGAACGCGATGATGATCGCCTGGATCCGCTGGTCGGCGCTGACCTTCTCGAAGGACCGCCGCAGCACGTCGAAGTAGCCGGTCTCGACCGTCAGGTTGTAGACCCAGATGGCGTTGACGACGATCCAGAGGATCGGGAAGAAGCCGAACGCCGCACCCTCGACGCCGGCCAGCAGGGCCTGGTCGACCGGCATCGAGAACAGCACGACGGCGACCGCGAGGGCGACCGCGAGCGAGGCGAGGCCGGCGAGCCAGGCGCGCACCTTGAGGCCGCCGAGGAGCACGAACAGGGTGATCAGTGGCAGCGCACCGCAGAGTGCACTGAGGGCCAGCGAACCGCCGACCGGGTCGAGGTCTTGCTGGAACATGGCGACCACTTCCCCAGGTGAGTGGATGGGCTCAGTCCAGGCGGTACCCCCTGATCGAGGCGTCCAGCACCTCGACCGTGTGGGCGAGCCGCATCGGGTGGTCAGCTCCCTCGATCGCGGCGGCCACCTGCATGAGGCAGCCGGGGTTGGCGGTGACGAGCACGTCCGCGCCGGTGGCGACGATGTTCGCCGCCTTGCGGTCCCCGAGCTCGCGGGCAGGCTCGGGGTTGAGCAGGTTGTAGATGCCGGCCGAGCCGCAGCAGAGCTCGCTCTCGGCGATCTCGCGCAGCTCCAGGCCGGGGATCGCGGTCAGCAGCCTGCGCGGCTGGACGCGCACGCCCTGGGCGTGCCCGAGGTGGCAGGCGTCGTGGTAGGCCACGGACATCTCCAGCGGGTGCCGGGTCGCGACCGGGCCGAGCTCGTCGAGCAGCTCGGCGATGTCGCGCACCTTGTCCTGGAAGGCCTGCGCCTCGGGGCCGAGCAGTTCGGCGTACTCCTTCATGACCGAGCCGCAGCCGGCGGCGTTGACGACGACGTAGTCGACCTCGGCCGACGCGAAGGCGTCGACCACCGCCCGAGCGAACCCCTGCGCCTCCGCCTCGCGCCCACTGTGCGCAGACAGCGCACCGCAGCACCCCTGCTCCGGCGGGATCACGACGTCGCAGCCCTCGGCCTGGAGCACCCGCACCGTGGCGGCGTTGACCCCGGGGAAGAACGCGCCCTGCACGCAGCCGGTCAGCAGCCCGACGGTCGCGCGGCGTACGCCGGCCGCGGGTGCGCGCGCGGGCAGCGGCTCGGGCTTCGTCAGCCGGGGTGCCAGTCGCTCCATCGCCGCGAGCGACGGCGCGACCCGGTCGAGCAGCCCGGTCCGGCGGACGGCTCGGTCGAGGCCGGTGCGCTGGGCGAGCCGCAGCGGTCCGGCGAGCACCCGGAGCCGGCGCGGGTAGGGGAACACCGAGAAGATCAGCCGGCGCAGCGCCCTCTCGGACCGGGGTCGCTCGTGCTCGGCCTCGACCTCGGCGCGGGTCTGCTGGATGAGCCGGTCGTAGCGCACGCCCGAGGGACACGCGGTCACGCAGGCCATGCAGCCGAGGCAGGCGTCCCAGTGGCCGACCATCGCGTCGGTCAGCGGTGCGCCCTCGACGTGCTGCTGCATCAGGTGGATGCGGCCGCGCGGCGAGTCCATCTCCTCGCCCCAGAGCACGTAGGTCGGGCAGGTCGGCAGGCAGAAGCCGCAGTGCACGCAGTCGTCGACCAGCTCCGGGTCCGGGCCCATCAGATGCCTCCCACGAAGCGGCCGGGCGAGAGCCGGTGGTCGGGGTCGAACTCGCGCTTCACCCGCCGCATCAGGTCGAGCGCCGGCACCGGCCCCCAGACGTCGACAGCAGCCTTCACCTCGGGCGGTGCGTCGACCACGACGACCGTGCCGTCGTGGCGGGCGGCGGCCTCCCGCAGCCGCGCCAGCGCATCGGGTACGCCGTCGGCGACCGCGGCGTGCACGACCCCGGACCCGGCGGACCCCCGCACCCGGGCGCCCACGTCGGCCGCGGCGGCGAGCACGTCGCGCAGGCCGGACAGCAGGAAAGTGATCTTGAGGCCGGTCTCGCCCTCGGCCCACGGGCAGGTGCCCCACCAGGGTGGAGCGGTGCTGGAGACGTCGCCGCCGACCAGGTCGGCGATCGTGCGGGCGCGGGCGTCGACCCCGTCGGTCCGCCCACCGAGCAGGACCGACAGCGTGCCCCCGTCGACCTCGACCGCCCACGGAGCGGCCTGCGAGTGCACGACGGCGCGGACGGCGTCGGGGAGGTCGTCCGGCTCGACGCTCACCCAGCGCCGCGCCTCCGGCTCGGGGTGCAGGCGGAACACGGCCTCGGTGACGACCGCGAGCGTGCCGAAGGAACCGACCATGAGCTTGCCGACGTCGTAGCCCGCGACGTTCTTGACGACCCGGCCACCGGCCTTGGCCACGACGCCGTCGGCGCGCACGACCGTGACGCCGATGAGCAGGTCCCGCGCGGTGCCGGCCAGCAGGCGCTGCGGGCCGGACGCGTTGGTCGCGATCGTGCCGCCGATGCTGGCGCCGGGCACCGTCTCGTCGAGCGCGAGCCGCTGCCGCGCACCACCGACGAGGGCCTGCACGTCCGCGAGCCGGGCGCCTGCCTCGGCGACGACGATGAGGTCGCCGGCCTGGTGGTCGACCACCCGGTCCATGCCGCTGAGGTCGACGAGCACGTCGGGCTCGACCGGCATCCCCCACGACAGCTTGGTGCCGCGGCCGGTGGGGACGACGGTGTGCCCGCGCGCCGCCGCGTCCCGGAGGACCTCTGCCACCTCCGCGGTGGTCGAGGGCCGGGCCACGGCGACGGTCGTCATCAGAACACCTCCGCCAACCCGGCCTCCTGCGCCGGGTGCGCACCCTTGTGCCTGCCGGGCACCTCGCCGCACAGCCGTGGGGTCGGGAACACCTTGCCGGGGTTGGCGATCGACTGCGGGTCGAAGGCGCAGCGCACCAGCTGCATGGTGTCGAGGTCGGCCTCGTCGTACATCCGCGGCATGAACTTCGCCTTGTCCATCCCGACGCCGTGCTCGCCGGTGATCGAGCCGCCGTGGCTGATGCACAGGTCGAGGATCGCGCCGCTGACCTCCTCGGCCGCCTCGGCCTCTCCGGGACGTGCCTCGTCGAAGAGCACGAGCGGGTGCAGGTTGCCGTCGCCGGCGTGGAAGACGTTGGCGACCCGGACGCCCGAGGTGGCGGAGAGCTCGGCGATCGCGGCGAGCACCTGGGGCAGCGCGGTCCGCGGGATCACGCCGTCCTGGACGATGTAGTCGGGGCTGATCCGGCCGACGGCCGCGAAGGCGGACTTGCGGCCCTTCCAGATCAGCGCCCGCTCCGCGGGGTCGGTCGCCACGCGCTGCTCGAAGGCGCCGTTGTCGCGGCACAGCCGCTCGACCGCGGCGTACTCCGCCTCGACCTCGACCGCCGGCCCGTCGAGCTCGATCACCAGCACGGCACCCGCGCCCTCGGGGTAGCCGCAGTGCACGGCCTCCTCCGCGGCCTCGATCGCGAGCTCGTCCATCATCTCGATCGCGGCCGGCACGACGCCGGCGGCGATGATCGCGGAGACGGCCGCGCCTGCCTGGTCGGTGGAGCCGAACCCGACGAGGAGGGTGCGCACCTCCTCGGGCAGCCGGACCAGCCGCACGGTCACCTCCGTGACGATGCCGAGCGTGCCCTCCGACCCGACGACCGCACCGAGCAGGTCGTAGCCCGGACTGTCGGGAGCGCCGCCGCCGAGCCGCACCCGGTCGCCGTCCGCGGTGACGAAGTCGGCGGCCAGCACGTGGTTGGTCGTGAAGCCGTACTTGAGGCAGTGGGCGCCGCCGGAGTTCTCCGCGACGTTGCCGCCGATCGAGCAGATCTGCTGGCTCGAGGGGTCGGGCGCGTAGTAGTAGCCGTACGGCGTGGCCGCGCGCGTCACGTCGAGGTTGATGACTCCGGGCTCGACGACGGCGCGCTGGTCGTCGCGGCGCACGGCGCGGATCGCGCGCATCCTCGAGGTCACCACGAGCACGCCCTCGGCGTGCGGGAGCGCGCCACCCGAGAGCCCGGTGCCGGACCCGCGGGCGACGAACGGCACCCGGTGCTCGGCGCACGCACGGACGACGGCCGCGAGCTGGTCGGCGTCCTCGGGGATCACGACCAGCGCCGGCACCACGCGGTAGTGCGCGAGCCCGTCGCACTCGTAGGTGCGCAGCCGGGCCGGGTCGTCGACGACCCCGTCGGCCGGGACGACCTCCCGGGCGCGGCGGGCGACGGCCTCGACCCCAGGCGTCATGGCATCCGCTCGTAGGCCGAGAGGGTGAGGAAGTCGGCGTACTCGTCGGCCAGCGCGAGCTCGGTGTAGAGCGCGCGGGCGTCGTCCCAGCGGCCCTCCGGGCCGAGCTCCTCGCGGGCCTTGTCGAGCTCCTCGCCGATCATCGTCTCGACCAGCTCGGTGGTGACCTGGGTGCCGTCGGCGAGCACGACGTCGTTGTCCAGCCACTGCCACACCTGGCTGCGTGAGATCTCGGCGGTCGCGGCGTCCTCCATCAGTCCGAAGATGCCGACCGCCCCCGACCCGCGCAACCACGACTCCAGGTAGCGGATGCCGACGGCGACGTTGTTGCGCAGCCCATGCTCGGTGATCTCGCCGGGCGTCGACCGCACGTCGAGCAGGTCGTCGGCGGTGACGTGGACGTCCTCGCGCAGCCGGTCGCGCTGGTTGGGCCGGTCGCCGAGGACCTTGTCGAAGGCCTCGCGGCAGGCCTCGACCATGCCGGGGTGCGCGACCCAGGAGCCGTCGAAGCCGTCGCCGGCCTCGCGGGTCTTGTCCTCGGTGAGCTTGGTGAAGGCGAGGGCGTTGCGCTCCTCGTCCTTGCTCGGGATGAACGCCGCCATCCCGCCGATCGCGTGCGCGCCGCGCTTGTGGCAGGTGCGCACCAGCAGCTCGGTGTAGGCCCGCATGAAGGGCACCGTCATCGTCACCGAGTTGCGGTCGGGCAGGAGGTAGTCGCGGCCGCGGGTGCGGAAGCACTTGATGACGCTGAACATGTAGTCCCAGCGGCCGGCGTTGAGCCCGGCCGAGTGCTCGCGGAGCTCGTAGAGGATCTCCTCCATCTCGAACGCCGCCGGGTAGGTCTCGATGAGGACCGTCGCCCGGATCGTGCCCCGCGGCAGGCCGAGGTGGTCCTGGCCGATGAGGAACGCCTCGTTCCACAACCGCGCCTCGAGGTGGGACTCCATCTTCGGCAGGTAGAAGTACGGGCCGAGGCCGCGGTCGAGCTGCCGCTGCCCGCAGGCGGTCAGGTAGAGCGCGTAGTCGACCAGGCCGCCGGACGTCGGCTCGCCGTCGACGAGCACGTGCTTCTCCGGCAGGTGCCAGCCGCGCGGACGGACGACGATCGTGGCCAGCTCGCCGTCGGACCTGAGCTTGTACTCCTTGCCCTCGGGGCTCGTGAAGTCGATGTCGCCGGTGATCGAGTCGAGCAGGTTGAGCTGGCCGCCCACGACGTTCTCCCACAGCGGGGTGTTGGCGTCCTCGTGGTCGGCGAGCCAGACCTTGGCGCCGGAGTTGAGCGCGTTGATGGTCATCTTCCGGTCCGTCGGGCCGGTGATCTCGACCCGGCGGTCGACCAGGCCCGGCGCGGGGGCGGCGACCTGCCAGTCGGGGTCCTCCCGGACCGAGCGGGTCTCCTCGAGGAAGTCGAGCGTCCCGCCGTCGGCGATCTGGCGGACCCGCTCACCCCGGCGGGCCAACAGCTCGCGCCGCCGGCCGTCGAGCTCGCGGTGCAGCCGCGCGACCAGCTCGAGCGCGTCGCGGGAGAGGACCTCGTCGTACCGGTCCTCGATCGGCCCGGTGACCTGCACGCCGTCCGGCACGTCCATGAGCGCCCACTCCGATCCCGAGAGGTTGGTGGCGGTGTGTCCTCGGCACCGTCGCACGGCACCGGCGCGACCGCAACGGCTCCCGGCGTCCCGACCGGTAGCGTGACGGGCGTGCAGTTCGGCCAGTACCCAGCAGCGCGGCACACCATCGCGCACCTCAGCGACCCGCACCTGCTCGCCGCGGGCGCCCGGCAGTACGACGTGGTCGACCCCGACATCGGTCTCGCCCTCGCCCTCGCCCGGATCGCGCGGCTCGACCCGCTCCCGCAGGCGCTGGTCTTCACCGGCGACCTCGCCGACAAGGCCGAGCCCGAGGCCTACGCTCGGCTGCGCAGCCTGGTCGAGCCGATCGCCGCCGAGATGGGGGCCGAGGTCGTCTGGGTGATGGGCAACCACGACGAGCGCGCGGCGTACGCCCAGGGGCTCTTCGGCACCGACAGCGACGCGACGCAGGACCGCGTCCACGAGGTCGACGGGCTGCGGATCGTCTCGCTCGACACCAGCGTCCCGGGCTACCACCACGGCGAGCTCTCCGACGCGCAGCTGGCGTGGCTGGCCGACGTGCTCGCCACGCCGGCCGAGCACGGCACGCTCCTGGCGCTGCACCACCCGCCGATCCCGATCCCGATGATGCCCGCCGCCGAGGTCATCGAGCTGCTCGAGCAGGACCGCCTCGCCGCCGTCCTCGAGGGCTCGGACGTGCGCTGCATCATGGGCGGGCACTTCCACTACTCGACGTACTCCACGTTCGCCGGCATCCCGGTCTCGGTGGCGTCCGCGACCTGCTACACCTCCGACCCCGCGCCGCTGGAGCGCTTCGTCTCCGGCGTCGACGGGCACCAGGCGATGACGATGGTGCACCTGTACGACGACCGCGTGGTGCACACCATCGTGCCGGTCGACGAGGCGCCGGAGGTCAGCGGCTTCCCGTCCGACGTGCGCGCCCAGGTCGAGGCGATGTCGCCCGAGGAGCGGCGGGAGCTGCTCTCCCGCAAGGACTCACCGCTCTACACCGGTGAGCTCGACCTGCCGGGCCACGTGTGAGCCAGGCACTCCTGTGGGGCCTGCTGGCCGCGGGCTCGCTGCTCATCGGCCAGGCGCTCGCGAACCCGCTGGGGCGCTCGAAGCGCACGGTCGGGCTGATGATGGCCTTCGGCGCCGGCACGCTGATCAGCGCGGTCGGCTACGAGCTCATCCCGGAGGAGAACCTCCAGCTGGGCTGGGAGATCGGCGCCGCGTTCCTCGTCGGCGCGCTCTCCTACTACGTCGGCGCGCGGCTGGTCGACCGCGGCGGCAGCTCCGGCGTCGCGCTCTTCCTCGGCGCGCTGCTCGACGGGATCCCGGAGTCGTTCATCCTCGGGCTCGGCCTGGCGCTCGGCGGCCAGATCAGCGTCGCGTTCCTCGCCGCGGTGCTGCTCTCCAACATCCCCGAGGGCCTGGCCGGCACCATCGACATGCGCGGCTCCGGCGTCGGCGAGCGCCGGATCACGGTGATGTGGGCCGCGCTGACCGCCGTGTGCGGCGTCGCCTCGATGGCCGGCTACCTCGTCGCCGACACCGGCTCCCACACCGGCGAGATCGCGAGCGCCTTCGCCGGCGGCGCGGTGCTCACGATGCTGGCTGACTCGATGGTCCCGGAGTCCTACGAGCGTGCGGGCCGGGTCGCGGGGCTCCTGACGGTGCTCGGCTTCCTCGTGGCCGGCGTCCTCAGCTCGCTGCAGTAGTCAGGCGGTCTCGAAGCCGGCCTCGTCCGCGCCGCCGAAGTGGCCGCGCAGCACGGGCCGGACGTCGCCCCGCGTGCCGACCCAGCCGACACCGGGCTCCAGGTGCCGCAGCAGCCGTGCGGGCGCCCCACCCACGACCGAGTGGTCGGCGACCTCGCCGCGCACCACGGACCCGGCGGCGACCGTGACGTTCCGGCCGATCTGCGCGCCGGGCAGGATGATCGCGCCGTGCCCGATCCACGTGCCGGAGCCGATCCGCACCGGCTGGTGGGCGCCGAACTGCTCGCCGATCGGCAGGTCCGGGTCCTGGTAGCCGTGGCTGGAGTCGCAGACGAAGATGTCCTGCCCGAACCACACGTCGTCGCCGATCTCGATCGACCGGTGGGCGACGATGCTGCACCGGGCGCCGATGACCGAGCGGTCGCCGATGACCAGGCCCCGCTCGGGCAGGTTCGGGTCGTCCGGGCCGTAGCCGACCGAGAGCGTCACCTGCCGGCCGACCAGCACGCCGGTGCCGAGGTGGATCGAGCGGGTGCCCATCAGCGTCGCGGCCGGGAAGCCGATCGAGGAGTCCACCCCGAAGCTGCCGAACCGGTCCGCCGCCCGCGTGCCGGGCGTGATCTCACCGGCGCGCTCCAGCCAGCCGCGCGCACTCAGCACGCCGGCGTTGAGCAGCCGCTTCATCCCCACGGGCGGAGAGTAGCGGAGAAGCCGGTCGATGCTGGCCGCCACGTCAGCGGCAGGCCGTCACCCGCAGCGTGCCGCGGGCGCCGACCGTCGCGGAGAGCTCCAGCACCCGCCGGGCGGCGTCGTAGTCGAACCGCACCCGGTGGCCGCCGGCCTGGACGGCACAGGGCTCCCAGCCCTTCGGCAGACCGGCCAGCGTGGCCTGCACGTCGTACCGGCGCGACCGGTGGGCGTCCAGCGTGACCGCCCACGCCGCGTCGGTGACCGTCGAGGTCAGCCGCTCGTCCGGCCCGAGCGTGCCCCGGGAGCGGCCGGGGGCCGGCGCGGCGAGGAGGGTACGGCGGTCGGCCCGGTCGGCGAGCCGCTCGATCCCGGGTCCGTCGTACTCGCTGAGCGTGTCGACCGTGCGCGGCAGCATCGGCACGACGGCGCCGGCTCGGAGGTAGAGCGGGATCGTGCCGAGCGGCGCGGTGGCGCGCACCGTGCGCCTGCCCTCGACGACCTCGCCGGCGCCCAGGGTGAGGCGGCCGTCGCCGCGCAGCCGCCAGGTGCGGGCGAGCTCGAGCCACTGGCCGCGCGGGAGGTAGACCCGGCGGGAGGTCGCGCCCTTCCTCGTGACCGGCGCGACGAGCAGGTCGTCGCCGAAGAGGTACTGGTCGTCGGTCTCCACGGCCGTGGCGTCGGCCGGGTTGGTCAGGGCGAGGTGGCGCATCAGCGGCAGACCGGTGCGGTGGTAGGCCTGCTGGCTGCCGGCGATGTAGGGGTAGAGCATGGTGCGCAAGCGCGTGTAGCGCTTCCAGACCGGCGCCACCGCCTTGTCGGTCACCGCGGGCCGGTCGTCGGCGGAGAGCATCGAGATGCCACCCGACTGGAGTCGCATGACACCGGTGAACGCGCCGTACTCGATCCAGCGCGCCAGCAGCTCGTCGCTCGGCATCTCGTCGCCCGGCAGCGTGAAGAAGCCGCCGATGTCGGGGCCCCAGATCGAGACGCCGGAGGTGCCCATCGTCAGGCCCTGGCGCACGGAGGAGGTGAGGCCGTCGAAGCCCCAGTTCGTCGTCGGGTCGCCGCCCCAGACGATCGAGGACTCCTTCACCGCGCCGGTCCAGCCCGATCGCTGGTAGCGCAGCAGCGGCCGCGGCGCCTTCTCCTCGAAGTCGCGGGCGGTCGCGTGGTACTGCTCGACGTAGCGGTTGTGCATCGTCGGGCCGGGAGTCCCGTCGGCCGAGACCGCGTTCTGCGGCGTGTACTCGCCGAAGTCCTCCATCCACCCGTCGTAGCCGTCGGCGACGGACTCGCCGAGCAGCCGCTGGAAGAGCTCGCGCCCGGCCGGCGCCGAGAAGTCGACCTGCGAGACCTCGAAGTGGCTGGCGGTGTTGTAGGGGTAGGTCAGCGCCGAGCCGTCGGGGTTGCGCGTGAACGCACCGGCGGCCAGCCCCGGGTCGTAGGCGGCGTGGTACTTCACGCACACCATCGGGTTGAAGTACGTCGTCACCGAGACCCCACGGTCGTGGAGGGCCTTCGTCCGCGCCTGCTCGCGCTCGGCGACCTGGTCGCCGCACGGCAGGTAGTGGGTGTAGGTCTGCGCCACGGAGAGGGGCACGCCGCTCGCGCGCTGCTGCTCGACCTCGGTCGTCACGTCGCTGCGCGCCTGGTACCAGGCGCCGTACACCGCGGGCGTCGTCGGCTTCGGCTGGCGGCCGATCGCCCCGGTCATCCGGGCCAGCGCGCGAGCGGGCGTCGGGCCGAGGAAGACCCGCACGGCGAGGCGGTCGGACTGCACGGTGACGCGGTTGACCTGGGGGTGCGCCTTGGTGGCGAGCTCGAACGTGCTGTCCTCGTCGTTGTCGACGAGCACGCCGTACCCGGTCGTCGAGAGGAACCACGGGATCGGGAAGTACGTCGCGTCCGGGGTGACGCCCTGGCCGGGCTTCGGCACCAGCTGGTCGATGAGCTTGGCCTGGGTCGGCGTGTACGGGCCGTCGAGGACCCGGTTGAGGACGGAGCGACCGCGGTGGTCCACGGCGTCCGAGCGCTCGCCGAGGCCGAGGTAGTGCTCGGTGCGGCCGGCGCCGAGGTCGAGCGAGACGCCGGTGATGCCGGCGCCGTGACCGGTCGCGGTGACCTCGAACGCGCCTGACCCTGCCCGAGCGACCTGCACCGTTGCGGTCAGCGCGGGGTCGGCGGTGCCGAGCTCGACGGTGCTGCCCCGGGTGGAGAGCACGTGGTCGGCGGGCACGCGGCCGGCCGCGGTGAGCAGCGCGACGGCGTCCTCCTCGACGCTCGCCAGCACGGTCGCACCGTCGTCGACGAACCGCACCGACCAGTCGCCGCCGACGGGAGCGGTGACGACCGCGCGCGCCTCTCCGGCACGGACGGGCGCGGGTGCCGCGGGCGACGGGGCCGCGGTCACCTGGGGTGCGGTGACGGCGAGCAGGCCGCCCAGGAGGGCGACGACGCTGAGCGAGGTGAGGACCGGTCGGTGACGCATGGCCGGATCCTCACACGTGACCGCCGTCACGGCCCACTTTTCGGTCGATGTTCGCCCGTTTTTACCTTTCCTCGACCGCCGCCTAGGCTCGAGGGGTCAGCCGCAGCGCGGCTGCCGGACGAGGGAGCCGTACCCGGGACGCGACAAGACGGCCATGAGGAGTCAGTCATGGCCTGGTTCGTGCTCGTGCTCGCCGGTGTGCTGGAGGCCGTCTGGGCGGTCGCCCTCGGGAGGGCCGACGGCTTCACGCGCCTCGTGCCGTCGGCGGTGTTCGCCGCGGCGCTCGTCGCCAGCATGCTCGGCCTGGCCTACGCGATGCGGACGCTGCCGACCGGCACGTCGTACGCGATCTGGGTGGGCATCGGCGCCGCCCTCACGGTCGGCTTCGGCATGGTCACCGGCGACGAGCCGGTGAGTGTCGCGAAGGTCCTGCTGCTGCTCGGCCTGGTGGGCTGCGTGGTCGGCCTCGAGCTGACCCACTGAGGACGTCGGGACCGCTTCGTCGTCGCCGTGACCGCGACCCTCGACAGCACCGGCCGCGGCTCCCGCGCCGGGCCCACGACGCTCGACGACGACGCCCCGCCACCCGTCACGGGCGGCGGGGCGTCGGAGTCGCTGACGTGTCTCTGGGGTCAGCGGTGGTCGTGCTTGGTGACGTCGTCGTAGAAGTCGCGGCTGCCGGACTTCGCGAGCCCGCGGCTGATCATGTAGCCGATGGTCAGCAGCGTGACGAGGAACCATGCGTCCTGGGCGCCGAAGTCTTCGCTGTCGACGACGGCGGACGCGGTGAGGACGCCGATGGCGACCACGACGTACGCGATCATCTCGGTGGTCTTGAAGGACGCCTTCGTCTCGGTGCTGACGCGCCGTCCGGTGGTGTAGGTGGCGTCGTTGTGGGCAGTGGCGGTGGCCATGAAGGTCTCCTTGATAGTGGCGGCCTCTCTCCGACCCTGATGGTCGCCCGCTGCATGAGCGGGGAGGAGGCGGCGCTACGCGAGGGCGCTGCGCACCCTTCCGGTGCCCGCACTGGGGACAGCCACGCCCACCTGTGGGGGTGAGGCGTCGACAACCCGTCTGGTCGAGCGCCGATCCCCGCCGGGCGTTGCTTCCCGGGATTCAGGGGTACTACCCCGGCAGCCGCTGACTGAGCGGTCTCCCCCGGCGGCCCCCGCCGCTCGACCCCTCCAGCTGGCGACCCTCCGGCCGCCCACGCCCACCCAACCTCCAGGAGACTCACCATGTCCACTGACGCGATCGTGATGCTGAAGGACGACCACAAGCAGATCTTGCGCGCGTTCCGCGCCTTCGAGGGCGCTGGCGACGCCGCCCACAAGACCAAGGGCAGGCTCGTCGACCAGATCATCGAGCTCCTCACGGTCCACACCTACATCGAGAACGAGGTCATGTACCCCCGGGTCCGGGAGCTCGTGCCGGACCTGGAGGACGACGTCCTGGAGTCCTACGAGGAGCACCACGTCGCAGACGTCCTCGTCATGGAGCTCGCCGGCATGAAGCCGGAGGACGAGCGCTTCACCGCGAAGACGACGGTCCTCATCGAGAACGTCCGGCACCACATCGAGGAAGAGGAGGACGAGTGGTTCCCGCAGGTGCGGGAGGCACTGGGCCGCAAGGTGCTCCAGGAGATCGGTGCACAGATGGCTGAAGCCCGGAAGCGGGCTCCCCGAAGCCCCGCGCAGCCCGGCGCGTTGAAGAAGACCGTCGACGCCATCATCTCCTGAGCACATCCCTGCGCCCGACCGCGCCGTCGGGCAGTATCGGGCCTTGTGACAGGGCAAGCCGAGCCGAGCGCGGCTGGCCGGACCGGTCCCCGGGGCGGCCCGCTGCGAACCTGGGTCGTCGCGCATCCGGCCGACGTGATCGACGTGTTCGTCTACGTGGTCGTCCTGAACCTCGCCATCCAGTACCTCCCGGCGGTGATCAGCGAGACGTTCACGCTCTCGCTGCTCACCGCCGTCCTGCTGAAGGTCGTGCTCGAGGCGGTGCTCCTCCTCAAGGGCATCGTCCTGGCGCGGCTGCGCGGGGCGACCACACGGGCGGCGAGGACGACATCGGCCCTCATGCTCTGGGTGGTGGCGGCAGGGAGCAAGCTCGTCGTGCTCTGGCTGATCGACGTCATCTTCGGTGGCTCGGTCAGTCTGGGCGGCTTCGTACCCGTGACGCTGCTCGTCATCGCCCTGCTCGTGTCCCGGGCGGCGGTGAGACGCCTGCTCTACGGCGCAGCCGATCCGGACTGACGTGCACGTCCTCGGCTGAGCCTCGGTGACGGACGTCTCCACGTCACGCGCCTCCGGGGACCCACGCGGCCCCGTCTGGTGTCGGCTCGCCCTGCCAGCCCTCAGGACCCGATGTCGGAACGTGTGATCTCGCCGTCGACCCGGCGGCTCACGTTCAGCGAGTTCCGGTCGCGGAGCACCTCGGGGAGGAGGTCACCCGGGGTGTCCTGGTAGCACACCGGGCGCTGGAACCGGCGGGCCGCCGTGGTGCCGACGCTCGTGTGGACCGATCCGACGGTCGCGGGGAACGGCCCACCGTGCTGCATCGCCCACGAGACGGCCACACCGGTCGGCCAGCCGTTCCACACCACCCGGCCGACCCGGTCCTGCAGCAGGGGAAGCAGCCTTTGGGCAACGTCGGTGTCGGAGTCGGCGCCGTGCACCGTCGCCGTGAGACTCCCGCCGAAGGCGGCCGCCGCGGCGTGGAGCTCGTCGTCGTCGGCGTACTCGACGAGGATGGACGTCGGGCCGAAGCACTCCTCGAGCAGCACCGCGGCATCCTCGATCAGCCGCGGGACGGTGGTCTTGAACAGCGAGGCCGAGGCACCGCGGTCCGACTCGTCCCCGGTCACCAGCGCCTCCACGCTGCCGCGCTCACGGAGCTTTGCGAGACCTGCGGTGTAGCCCTCGTGGATCCGGTCGTTGAGCATCCGTGCGGGCGCGACCTCCTCGGCGGCCGCCACGATCTCCTCCTCCAGGCCGTGCCCTACCGGCAGCACGAGCAGGCCCGGCTTGGTGCAGAACTGCCCCACGCCCAGCGTGTAGGAGGCGACGAACCCGGACGCGATGCCAGAGCGCCGCTCCTCCAGGGCGCCGCGGAGGACGAACGCCGGGTTCAGGCTGCCGAGCTCGCCGTAGAACGGGATCGGGTCGGGCCGGTTGACGGCGATCTCGTGCAGGGCCAGCCCTCCGGCCACCGAGCCGGTGAAGCCGCTCGCCCTGACCCGTGGATCACCCAGGGCGTCCACGCCGGCGCGGTCGCCGTGGACGACGGCGAGCGTTCCGTCGGGGGCGCCGGCCGTCCGGAGCGCCGTGACCATCACCTCGGCGACCGCGTCGGACAGCCGGGGGTGGCCGGGGTGGCTCTTGACGACCACGGGGCAGCCGGCGGCGAGCGCGGAGGCGGTGTCTCCACCGCAGACGCTGAAGGCGAAGGGGAAGTTGCTGGCGGCGAAGACCAGCACCGGGCCGAGCGGGACGAGCACCCGGCGCAGGTCCGGCCGCGGGATCGGCGTCGCGTCCGGGTCGGCGGTGTCGATGATCGGCTCGAGGAGTGCGCCATCCTCGAGCGCGTCGGCGAAGAGCCGCAGCTGCCCGGAGCTGCGGGCGACCTCTCCCCGCAGCCGTGCCTCGGCGAGAGCGGACTCCTCGATGGCGAGCGGCACCAGGGAGTCGGCGGCGGCGTCGAGCGCGTCCGCCGTCGCGCGGATCCACGCCGCGCGCTCCGCGGGACGGGCCGAGCCGAGGACAGGCGCGGCGGCCGCGGCGGCGGCGAGGACCTGCTCCAGCTGCTCCGGGGTCGTGTCGGGACAGTCGTTCACCGGGTCGCCTCCGGCACGAGGCGGCCCTCGGGGTCGTTGAGCCACCCGAAGGCCTCCTTGCCGATCTCCACGCGGTTCACCAGCCGTCCGACCGCCTCGATCCCGATCTCCACGACGTCGCCGGGTCGCAGGCTGAAGTCCAGGTCGGGGACGATCCCGGTGCCGGTGGCCAATGCGGCGCCGTCGGGGAAGAAGCTGGCGCGGCAGAGGTAGTCGACCAGCTCCCGCAACGGACGGGTCAGCTGGGCGGTCGACGTCTCGCCCGCGAACGCCTCCGTCGCACCTCGGCGGACCACCAGGGTGATGGCGAGGTCGGTGGCGTCCGGCACCTCCCAGGCCGGCCTGATGCCGGTCGCCAGCGCCGCTGCGCCGGCATAGACCTTGGCCTGGGGAAGGTAGAGCGGGTTCTCGCCCTCGATGGACCGAGAGCTCATGTCGTTGCACACCGTGTAGCCGACGATCTCGCCGTGCGCGTTCACCACCACGGCCAGCTCCGGCTCGGGTACGTCGTGTCCGGAGTCGGCCCGGATCCCGACCGGCTCGCGGTCGGTCACCAGGCGCCAGGCCGGCGCCTTCAGGAACAGCTCGGGCCGGTCCGCCGAGTAGACCTTGTCGTAGACCGACTGGTCGGCGCTCTCCTCCATCCTGGCGCCCCGGGAACGGGCATAGGTGACGCCGGCGCACCACAGCTCGGCCCGCCCGTCGAGCGGGGCGAGCAGCCGCGCCGACGCGACGCGGACCGGTGTCGCGGAGGCGGACTCGACCGTCGACCGGAGCACGTCCAGCCGCATCGCGAGCATCTCGGCCATCGAGCGGACGTCGCTCACCGGCGTGATCCAGTCGTCCCGGCGGACCCCGACCCGGGGTCCGTCGCCGGTGTCGTAACGGACAAGGTGCATGGGCTGCTCTGCCTCTCGTCGGGTCTGGGCTCAGTGGCTGTGCCGGGGAACGCCCTTGGTCTGGACGATGCGCTGGTAGACGACCGCCGGCTCGAGGACCATGCCGTCCGAGAGCTGGCCCACCATCGAACGCTGGATCTCCTGCCACGGCGTCTGCGACTCCGGCACCGGGAACGGCGTGTCCCGCAGCGTCGCGCGCCGCTCGGCGAGCTGTTCGTCGGGCACCAGCATGTCCGCCGTACCCGCATCGAGGTCGATCCGCACACGGTCGCCGGTCCGCAGCAGCGCCAGGCCGCCTCCCGCTGCCGCCTCCGGGGAGGCGTTCAGGATCGACGGCGAGCCGGAGGTCCCCGACTGCCTGCCATCGCCGACACACGGCAGGGAGTGCACACCGCGCTTGATGAGCGCGGCGGGCGGCTGCATGTTCACGACCTCCGCAGAGCCCGGGTAGCCGAGTGGACCGTTGCCCCGGGTGAACAGGATGGTGCTCTCGTCGATCTCGAGCGAGGGGTCGTCGATGCGGTCGTGGTAGTCCTCCGGCCCTTCGAAGACGACCGCTCTGCCCTCGAACACGTTCGGCTGCTCGGGGTCCGACAGGTAGCGCTTGCGGAAGTCGTCGTCGATCACGCTCGTCTTCATGATCGCGCTCTCGAAGAGGTTCCCCGTCAGCACGATGAACCCGGCGTCCTGCACCAGCGGGTCGTCGAAGCTGCGGATCACCTCGGCGTCCTCGCTCACGGTGTCGCGGCAGTTGGCGCCGATGGTCCTCCCGTTGACCGTGAGCGCGTCCTCCTGGATCAGCCCGTGACGCATCAGCTCGTTGACGACGGCCGGCACCCCGCCCGCCCGGTGGTACTCCTCGCCCAGGAACCTCCCGGCAGGCTGCAGGTCGACGAGGAGCGGCACCCGGTGACCGACCGCCTCCCAGTCCGCGACGTCGAGGCCAACGCCGACGTGGCGAGCGATCGCGTTGATGTGGATGGGCGCGTTGGTCGAGCCGCCGATCGCCGAGTTGACCACGATCGCGTTCTCGAAAGCCGCCCTGGTCAGGATGTCGGAGGGCTTGAGGTCGTCCCACACCATCTCGACGATGCGCTTGCCGGTCAGGTAGGCCACCCTGCCGCGGTCGCGGTGGGGCGCGGGGATCGCCGCCGAGCCGGGCAGGCTCATCCCGAGCGCCTCGGCGAGGCTGTTCATCGTCGACGCCGTCCCCATGGTGTTGCAGTGGCCCGGCGACGGGGCTGACGAGGCGACCAGCTCGACGAACCCGGCCGCGTCGATCTCCCCGGCCGCGAGCAGCTCCCGCGCCTTCCAGATGATCGTCCCCGAGCCGGTGCGCTCCCCCTTGAACCAACCGTTGAGCATGGGGCCCCCGGAGAGGACGATCGCCGGGAGGTTCACCGTGGCCGCGGCCATCAGGCACGCCGGGGTGGTCTTGTCGCACCCGGTGGTGAGGACCACGCCGTCGAGCGGGTAGCCGTAGAGCACCTCCACCAGGCCGAGGTAGGCCAGGTTGCGGTCCAGCGCCGCGGTGGGCCGCTTCCCCGTCTCCTGGATGGGATGCACCGGGAACTCGAACGCGATCCCACCCATCTCCCGGATCCCTTCGCGCACCCGGTGCGCCAGCTCGAGATGGTGTCGGTTGCACGGCGTCAGGTCCGAGCCGGTCTGCGCGATGCCGATGATCGGCCTGCCCGACTGCAGCTCGTCGCGGGTGAGGCCCCAGTTCAGGTACCGCTCGACGTAGAGCGCGGTCATCCCGGGACTGTCCGGGTTGTCGAACCAGTCCTGGCTGCGCAGCCGCTTCCGCGCCTCGTGACCCTCGGCAGTCATGGGCCTCCATACGTAGGCTGACCCGATGCTACTGCCGCACCGACGTCGCGGGTCGCGGCGATGACGACCGCCGAGCAGGTCACCGATCCCGTGTTCGAGCTGGCCGAGGGACCGCTCTGGGACGCGGCCCGCGAGCGGCTGGTCTGGGTCGACATCCTCGGCAGGGCCGTCCACACGGGACGCCTCGACCAGGGCAGCGTCGAGATCGGGCCCAGCCACCACTTCGAGTCGTACGTCGGTGCGGCGGCCGTCGCCGAGGACGGCGCCCTCCTCGTGGCGGAGGGCCACCACCTGACGCGGGTCGCGCCCGACGGCACGCGCACCTCCGGCCCCGACCTGTTCGCCGACCACCCGGACGACCGGTGGAACGACGGGACGTGCGACGCGCGTGGACGGATCCTCGTCGGCACCTCGTCGCTGGCCGGGGCCCGGCACTCCCAGCGGCTGCTCCGCGTCGACGGTGACATCACCGAGGTCCTGGACGACGACCTCGGGCTGTCCAACGGCCTGGCGTTCTCCCCCGACGACGCGCTGCTCTACAGCGTCGACAGCGTCCCGGCGCGCCGGGTCTGGGTCCGCGACTACGACCAGAGCTCGGGAGCGGTCGGCCCCCGCCGGCCCGCTCTCGACCTCACCGACGCGCTGCCCGACGGCCTCTGTGTCGATGCGTCCGGCAACCTCTGGCTCGCCGCGTGGGGCCGCGGCCAGGTGCGCTGCTACTCGACGGCCGGCGAGCTGCTCGACCTGATCGAGCTGCCTGCGCCACACACCACGAGCGTGGCCTTCGTCGGGCCCGGCCTCGACCAGCTGCTGATCACCACCGCGCGGGGCGAGCTGTCGCCCGCCGAGCAGGACGAGCACCCCCTGTCAGGAAGCCTGTTCCTCGCCCGGCCGGGCTGCACCGGCCTGCCCCCTCACGCGTGGTCCGGACAGCTCAGCACCCGAGAGACCCCGTGAACCGGGCGGAGGAGCGAGCCACCTCCGCAACAACCAACTCGATGATCGAGCGCGCTCAACGGGTCGAAGCACCTACGCCCGGACCCTGATCGACGCCGTTGAGCTGCACTCTTCCGAACCACAGGGCCGGCGACTGCCTGCGATCGTCAGCGATCGACGAGCTCGCCTGCACCGGGAGTGGGTGTTGGAGAGTCCCACGGGGCGACGGTGCTGTCGGGCACGACATCGTCGTTCCCTTCCACCGTCAACCGCGGTAGCACCCGGTCGAGCCAGCCCGGCAGCCACCAGTTCGCGTGGCCGAGCAGAGCCATCGTCGCGGGCACCAGCATCATCCGCACGACGGTCGCGTCGATGAGGATGGCGACCGCGAGTCCCAGGCCCAGCATCTTCAGCGACGGGATCGGGCTGAAGATGAAGCTGGAGAACACCGCGACCATGATGAGGCCCGCCGAGGTGACCACCCTGCCGGTGCCCGCCAGGCCCCGGGCGACGGACTCGGTGTTGTCGCCGGTGCGGTCGTACTCCTCCCGGATGCGGGAGAGCAGGAAGACCTCGTAGTCCATCGAGAGCCCGAACAGGATCGGGAACATGATGATGACGATGATCGACGTGATCGGCGTCGGCCCGTCGAGGCCGAGGAGCTGGGCGCCCCAGCCCCACTGGAAGACGGCGACCAGGATGCCGTAGGCGGCGCCGATGGACAGCAGGTTCATCACAGCCGCCTTCACCGGAACGAGGATGGAGCGGAACACCATCATCAGCAGCAGGAACGACACCGCGATGACGGCTCCGATGAAGAGCGGCAGCTTGGCCGACAGCTGGGCGCTGAGGTCGTCGGTGACCGCCGTGATGCCCGAGATGTAGACGTTGCCGGGGATGACGTCGCGAACCCGGTCGATGGTGGCTGAGGTGTCCAGGTCGGCCGGACCGGTGGTCGGGGTGGCGGTGAACACGACGGTGTCGCCGTCCTCGGAGGTCTGGGGCTCGCCGACCGAGGCGATGCCCGGAACGGCCGCGATGTCCTCGGCCACGGCTTCCACGCCGGCGGCGTCGGTGCCCGGGGCGCCGAGGTCGGCAACGACCAGCAAGGGCGCGTTGATGCCGACGCCGAATCCTTCGGTGAGCAGGTCGTAGGCCTGACGGTGGGTGGTCTCCTTCGGGGCGTCGCCGGCGGCCGGGAACCCGGTCTGCATCCACAGTGCGGGAGCGGCGATGGCGAGCAGGACCGCGACGGAGGCAAGCAGATAGGGCCACGGGCGCGCGGACACGCGGTGCCCGAACCGCCACCAGGCAGTCTCCTCGGCGGCCTTGACGGTGCGCTGCCGGCGCCCGATGCGGCCCTTGTCGATGCGGTCGCCGAGCAGGCTCAGCAGTGCCGGGAGCAGGGTGACGGCTGCGATGACCGAGGAGAGAACCATCATCGCGGTGGCGAGACCGATGGAGGTCAGGACGCCCACACCGGTGATAACGAGCGCTGAGGTGGCGATGACGACGGTGCCGCCGGCGAACACGACCGCAGCACCGGAGGTCCCCATGGCGCCAGCGAGCGCTGCCTGGTTGTCGCGGCCGGCGGAGCGGTTCTCGCGGTAGCGGGCGACGACGAACAGGGCGTAGTCGACGCCCACGCCGAGTCCGACGAGACCGGCGACGGGGACGGCGGAGACGGACACGTCCATGAACGCGGCCATGAGGGTGATGCCGCCGATGGCGGCGCCGACCGCGACGAGGGCGAGCCCGATCGGCAGGACCGCGGCGACGAACGTGCCGAACACGACGAGGAGTACCAGGAGCGCGACGAGCAGGCCGATGCCCACGTGGCTGGAGTCGCCGCCGCCGGCGTTCAGGAACACCGCGTCGCCGCCGAGCTCGACCCGCATGTCGGTGGCGTCAGCACCGGGGTCGATGCTGGTGACGCCCTCCGAGAGCGTCGCGAATGCCGGCTTGCCCATCTCGCGCTCCGGCACGTCGAGGGTCATCACCGAGTACCCGATGCGGCCGTCCTCGGAGAGGGTGCCGGCCTGGAACGGGTCGGTGACCGATGCGACGTGGTCGAGTCCGGCCACCTTCTCCAGGACGGCGGCGACGTCTGCCCTGTCCTCTTCGAGCGAGGCGCCGCCCGGTGCCTCGAACACGACGAGGGCGTTGCCCTTGGCGGCCTCCGGGAAGTTGCTGCCGACGAGGTCCATGGCTCGGGAGCTCTGGCTGCCGGGCGCGGAGAAGTCGTCGACGAACGTGCCGCCGCCGACGGCCGCGAGGAAGAAGACGGCGACCACCGCGAGCACCCAGCTCGCGATCGTGCGCCACGGGTGCCTCGCGCTGGCCATCGCCACGGCGCGGATGAGTCGGTTCATGGTGGTGCCTCTCGAGTGTGGTGGCCGGGGCTTGCTGAACCGTGAACCTAGGAACCGATGTGGTGAGCGGTCGTCACCACACGTGGTGAGCAGGGTGGTGATCTCGTCCGGGCCGATGAACCGACCGACTGCCGGCGGCTGGGGGGTGCGGCGTCAGGCGGCGCGGCGGGCGAGGATGCGGCCACGGGCCTCGTGCAGGCGCGGCATGAGGCCGTAGATGACGATGGGGACCGCGAGGGTCGCAAGGACGAAGGTCCGCAGGACCGGGTTCGTGTCCTCGAGAGACCGGCCGATGGTCAGGTTCAGCACCGTGAGGGTCGGGAACACCGCGAGCCAGATCATCAGCGCGAGCTGGTGCTTGGTGGGCGGCCCGACGACCCGGATGGGTCGGGCGGCCTGCGGGTCGGTACTGGAGTCGGGCATGGCGATGCTCCTTCGGAGTCGAGGGTCGTACGCCGGTCCAGCGGGGGGCCGGCCGGTCCTGGGTCAGCCGACGGGCAGACCGAGGCGGAAGTTGGTGACCGCGATGGGCAGGTCCTCGTCGACGAGGTCGTTGTTGATGGCGATGGCGGCCCCGGAGCCTTCGCCGGCGGCGGTGATGACCTGGGCGCGAGGGTTCACGGCGTTGCCGGCCGCCCAGACGCCCGGGACGCTGGTGCGACCGGTGGTGTCGACCGCGACCCAGCCGTTCTGGCCGGTCTCGCAGCCGAGTCCCGTCAGCAGGGTGTCGTTCGGCACGAACCGCGGTCGGACGAACACCGCAGTGCGGGGTACGACCTGGCCGCCTTCGAGCTCGACACCGCTCAGCCGGTCGTCCTCGACGACGAGGCGGGCAACCGGTGTGTCGACGAACCCGATGGCACGGGCGACGAGCTGCTCACGCTGCGCGACGGTGAGGGACCCGCCGTTGGCGAAGAAGACGACGTCGTCGGACCACTGGCGGATGATGTGCGCGTGCGAGAGGGCGTCCTCGATGAACGCAGGGTCGCCGCCGAGCACGCCGAGGGGCTGGTCGCGGACCTCGTAGCCGTGGCAGTAGGGGCAGTGGAGCAGGTCGCGTCCCCACCTCTCCCGGACTCCGGGGATGTCGGGGATGTCGTCGCGCAGACCGGTCGTGACGAGGACGCGGCGCGTCGTGAGCCTGGTGCCGTCCGTGAGCAGGACCTCGAAACCGCGACGGCTCTGCGCACTGGTGCGCGGGCACGCGGTGATGGTCGCGACCGTTCCGGAGACGAGGCGGCCGCCGTATCCGGCGACCTCGGCGCGGCCGGCCGCGAGCAGCTCGGCCGGCGCGAGTCCGTCGGATCCGAGGAAGCCGTGCATGTGGGCAGCAGGCGCGTTGCGCGGCCGCCCTGCGTCGAGGACCGCGACGCGGCGACGGGCGCGGGTGAGGACCAAGGCTGCTGAGAGGCCGGCGGCTCCCCCGCCGACCACCACCACGTCGTACTCGTTCATGTCACCAGAGTCGTCCGCGCCCGCCTCACCGACAACGGTTGTTGCCGATCCTGGGAACGAGCGGTGCAATGGGCGGATGGTCGACTCCGGACGCAAGCCCGCATCTGCCAGCGCTTCCATGAGCAGCACCGGCCCCATCGCGGCCGCGCTCGACCAGGTCGGTCCGCGTCTACGGCGTGTTCGCGAGCAGCGCGGCGTCACCCTGACCGAGGTCGCGGACCTGACCGGGATCTCCAAGAGCACCCTGTCGCGGCTGGAGAACGGGCAGCGACGCCCGAGCCTGGAGCTGCTGCTGCCGCTGGCGCAGACCTACCGGGTACCCATCGACGACCTGGTCGGCGCACCCGAGGTGGGTGACCCCCGCATCCGTCTGAGGCCGCGACGCGTCAACGGGCGCACCGTCCTGCCGCTGACCCACCCGGGTGGCATCCAGGCGTGGAAGATCGTCATCCCCACGGACCAGTCGGAGCCGAAGCCGCGCACGCACGACGGGTTCGAGTGGCTCTACGTGCTGTCCGGGCAGATGCGGCTCGTCATGGGCGACCAGGACATCGTCCTGGGCACCGGCGAGGCCGCCGAGTTCGACACCCGGCTTCCGCACTGGTTCGGCAGCACTGGCGACGGACCGGCCGAGGTCCTGAGCATCTTCGGCCGCCCCGGCGAACGGATGCACACGCACGCCAGCACGTCCGAGTCGGCCCACTGACGCAGCAGGCCGCGGGCCGCTCGTCGACCGCCGCGCCGTGGACCCTGTTCTGTCCTACGCTCAGGGGGCGTCGGGTCCGACGCCCAGGAAGGGGAGCCGCGTGGCCGACCCACTGGTGGAGACGAAGCTGCTCCGACCGAGCCCGCGGCGCGACGTCGTCGCTCGACCGCGGCTCGCCGACCTCCTCCAGCGCGCGTCGGACTTCCCGGTGACGCTGGTCTCCGCACCCGCCGGGTTCGGGAAGACGTCGCTCCTCGCCTCCCTGATGGCCACCGGACCGGACAGCGCGGCGGCCGAGCGGCCGATCGCGTGGGTGTCGCTCGACGAGCGGGACCGCCAGGCGACGTCGTACTGGACCTACGTCCTCCTGGCACTCGACCGAGCCCTCCCAGGCTCCGCTGCCGGGGCGCTGACCCTGCTGCAGTCGGGGCAGGTGCCGGTGGAGTCCGTTCTCGCAGGCGTGGTGAACGAGCTGAGCGTGCATGCCGACGAGGTCGTGCTGGTCCTCGACGACTACCACCTGGCCGACGGCGTCGACGTCGCGGCCGGGATGACGTTCCTCGTCGACCACATGCCGGCCCAGTTGCGCCTGGTCATCAGCACCCGGGCCGACCCGGCGCTGCCGCTGTCGCGCCTGCGGGCACGGGGTGAGCTGCTGGAGGTCCGGGCGTCCGACCTGCGCTTCACCGAGGACGAGATCGCCTCGTACCTCAACGACGTCCACGGCTTCGGACTCGCACCTTCGGACATCGCCTCCTTGGAGGCACGCACCGAGGGCTGGGTCGCAGCCCTCCAGCTCGCCGCCATCTCGCTGCGCGGCCGCGACGACCCGTCCGCGTTCATCGCCGGGTTCGCCGGCGACGACCGGTTCGTCGTCGACTACCTCGCCGACGAGGTCCTGACCCGCCAACAGGACGACGTACGCCGGTTCCTCCTCGACACCTCCATCCTCGACCGCCTCACCGGACCCCTGTGCGACGCGGTCAGCCCACCGCAGCGCGCGGGACCCGGCCGCAGCGGCAAGGCGATGCTCGAGAGCTTGGACCGCGCCAACCTGTTCCTCGTTCCACTCGACGCGAACCGGACCTGGTACCGCTACCACCACCTCTTCGGCGACGTGCTCCAGTCGCACCTGCTCGAGGAACGACCCGGCGACGTGCCCGAGCTCCACCGTCGCGCTGCCGACTGGTACGCCGGAGCCGACCAGGTCGAGTCAGCCGTGCGGCACGCATTGGAGGCGGGTGACCACGATCGCGCCGCGGTCCTCATCGAGAGCTCCTTCCGGGATCTCGGCCGCGAACGGCGCGAGGACCTCCTCCGCCGCTGGGCACACCAGCTGCCCGACGACTACCTGGACAACCGTCCGGTCCTCGCGATCGCGCTCATCGGCGGCCTCATGTCCAGCAACGAGTTCGCTGGCGTCGACCAGCGCCTCGACCACGTCGAGGCGATGCTGACCAGGCCTGCGGCCGAGCTCGTGGTCGTCGACCCCGACGAGCTCGCCCGGGTCCCGGCCGCGGTCGAGATGTACCGCGCGGCTCTCGCGCTCATCGACGGCGACCCAGCCGGCGCCATCGCCCGCGCGCAGCGTGCCCTCGACACAGCTGTCGACGGCGACCACCTGGCAGTCGGAGCGGCGGCGGCACTGTCCGGTCTGGCGTCCTGGTCGACCGGAGACCTCAAGGCGGCGCACGCCAGCTACGCCCGGTCGATCCCGGCCCTCACCCGCGCCGGGCACATCGCGGACGTGCTGGGCTGCTCGATCGCCATCGCCGACATGGAGCTGCGCCTGGGCCGGCTGCGCGACGCCGAACGTACCTTCGCCCACGCGCTCGAGCTGGCCCAGGCCAACACCCCCGCCGGAGAGACCGCCATGCGAGGCACCGCCGACATGCTCGTCGGCCTGAGCCGGGTGGCCTGGTACCGCAACGACCTGAGCGCCTCCGCGGAACACCTGCGCCGTTCCGACGAGCTCGGCGACGCCGCGGCACTCGCCCAGAACCCGTACCGCTGGCGCGTCGGCATGGCCAGGCTCCGCGCCGCCGAGGGCGACCTGACCGCGGCCCTGGAGCTGCTCGACGAGGCCGAACGGGTCTACGTCGGCGACTACTCCCCGAACGTTCAGCCGGTGCACGCGTCCCGCGCGCGGGTCCTCGCCGCCCAAGGCGACCTCGACCAGGCGCGCGCCTGGGCGCGCGACCACGGGGTCTCGGTCGATGACGAGCTGTCCTACTTCCGCGAGTACGAGCACGTCACCCTCGCCCGGGTGCTGCTGGCAGAGCACGCCGTCACCGAGACCCCGGAGCCGCTGGACGCCGCGGTCGCTCTCCTGGACCGTCTGCTGGCTGCGGCCACCGGTGGCGGACGGGTCGGCTCCGTCATCGAGCTCGAGGTGCTCCGTGCCAGTGCCTACGACGCGAACGGGGACCGAGGCGCAGCGCTCGATGCCCTCCGTCACGCTGTGGAGCTCGCTGCGTCCGACGGCTGGGTTCGAGTGTTCGTCGACGCGGCCTCGGGGTTGACGCCGCTGCTTCTCGAGGTCGCGGACGGCGAGCCCCGGTCGGGGTTCGTGCACGAGCTACTCGTGGCCGTGACGGCCAGCCTCCCCCCGGCCGAGGAGCACCGCGCCGCTGCCGCGTCGACCCCGGTGTCCCCGCCACCACGACGCGCTGAGGAGATCGCTCCGGTCGATCCGCTGAGCGACCGGGAGCTCGACGTGCTGCGACTCCTCGGCTCGGACCTCGACGGCCCAGCCATCGCCCGCCACCTCGTTGTCTCCCTCAACACGGTCCGGACCCACACCAAGCACATCTACGCGAAGCTCGGGGTGAACAACCGTCGCGCCGCCGTCAGCCGGGCACACCGGCTCGGGCTCCTGGCGGGGTCCGGGAGCCGGTGAGCCTCAGCCGGTCGCTGCGAGCGTCGGCGCCAGGTGCGCCGGCGCGCGAGACGGCGCCTGGAATCCCTTGACCAGCAACCAGATCGGCAGAGCCAGCGCCTCGAAGAGGCCACCAGGCACGAGAAGGGCCTGACCCGCCCCGGAGTCCATGTCCAGGACACCGAGAAGGTCCAGCGGGACCCCGACCGCGAGGCACGCGTAGCCGACGAGGCCGAGCAGCGCGATGGGACGCGGAACCAGCCTCGATACGAACAGCAGGTACGTGAGGACGAGACCGCCGGCAGCCGTCGGGATGTACACCCACAACAGGTGGTTGGGCACGACCTCCAACCGGACCAGCAGGTAGATGCCGCAGGCGGCCGAGACGACGAGCTCGACGACCCGCAGCACGGGGTACCAGAGGGCCAGCCGGGCGTCGACCGGCTTCAGGACGGGGTACATGAGCAGGCCGATGCCGACGACGGCGACTCCCGCGCAGATCATGAACAGGACGCCCACTGTCAGCGACGTGCGGCTGGCGTCGCCGTCCGTGAACGCCGAGATCAGACTGGTGCCGACGATGGCGGTCGCCATCTGGACGAAGAACAGGATGCCGACCGTGGTCGCGGTGCTACTTCTCGAGCTCATGACGAGCTCCCCTCTGCCGATGGCAACGCCAACGGCACTCGCGAGATGGCACCTGCACGGCAAGCGGCCGACAGGCGTGTTCAGACGCGAGATGAGTGCCATGCGGCAAAGGTCGAGACCTGGGCGACCACCACGTCGTGTGCGTTCTCTCCGAGAGTCCTCCCGCACGTGGGCGACCACAACCCTTGTTGCCGAACCCGGGAAGTCGAGCCGGACCCTGCGGGTCGTGCCGGCGGCAGGATTCACCACCCGGGTCACCACATGATGTGACGACCACTCACCGCTTCCGCTTCTAGCTTGCAGGCATCAGGACGACATCAGCACACGCTGAGCAGTCGGGACCAGCAAGAGGGAGCACCACCGGTGAACAGCCACTCCGTCGGCCACGACGAGGCCGGTCTGTACGAGATCCGCCTCGAAGGACGTCTGGACGAACGGTGGTTGGCGTGGTTCGACGGCATGACGCTCGCCAGCGTGCCCAACTCGAGCCCGGAGAGCCCCGGCACCGCCGGGCAGGGCGTCATCACGATCCTGCGCGGCCCCGTCGCGGACCAGGCCGCCCTGCACGGGATGCTTGCCCGGCTTCGAGACTTCGGAATGCCGCTCATCTCCGTCACCCGCGTCGAGCCTGGGTCGACTGACGATGCTCGCGTCGACCCCGGGAGCGACCGATGAAGCAGCTCCCGACCCGCGCGCCCATCCCCCGCCGCACCGACGCGCGTCAGGACCGGAGCCGCGCGAGCTGGCCGGTGCCCCTCGCGCTCCTCGCCTTGAGCTTCATCCCGCTCACGGCCGGCACCTTGCGTCTCGTTCAGCTCGCCGGCGGCCCCGCGGTCATCCCTGCCGACGACCGGTTCACCGGGTTCCCGGTCGCCCTCGTCGTCCACATCGTCGGCGCCGCAGTCTTCGCGCTGGCCGGCATCCTCCAGTTCGTGCCCCGGTTCCGCCGCCAGCACCAGACCTGGCACCGGCGCGCCGGGCGTGTGCTCGCCGTCGCCGGTCTCGTGGTCGCCGGGTCTGCGGTCTGGCTGACAGTGGCGTACTCACCGAAGCCGGGCACCGGGGATGTCCTCTACACGTTCCGGCTGGTGTTCGCCTCCGCCATGGTGGGCGCCATCGTTGTCGGGGTCCGCGCCGCCCGCACCCACCAGATCCCCGCCCACCGCGCCTGGATGATCCGCGCCTACGCCATCGGCCTCGCCGCCGGCACCCAGGTCGTCACCGAGCCGCTCGGCGCCGGCCTCCTCGGCACCGGCGACGTCCGCGACGACCTCGCGAAGGGTGCCGGCTGGGTCATCAACCTCGCCGTCGCTGAATGGGCCATCCGCCGCCGTCCCCGGTTGGCCCGCGAACGACGCCCCCGAACGGCTGGGAGGCGACATCTCCTCGGGGCAGGTCCTCGCAACTCCAGCGATTGGTTGCGCAATGCCGAGAGCCCCGCACAGTGACCTGTGCGGGGCTCTCGTCCCGTGTGTGGCAGGTGCAGGATTCGAACCTGCGAAGGCAAAGCCGACGGATTTACAGTCCGCTCCCATTGGCCGCTCGGGCAACCTGCCGGGGTGTGTCGAGACGACCTGTTTGGCCGTCCGGCGACAACGCGAAACAATAGCGCAGCCACATCTGGAGCAGGAAAACGCCAGGCCCCTCCACCGAACGGGGCCGGCCCGAAGAGGAGAAGACATGGCCGACTCGTCGTTCGACATCGTCAGCAAGCTCGACCGCCAGGAGGTCGACAACGCGCTCGGCCAGGCGGCGCGGGAGATCGCCACCCGCTTCGACTTCAAGGGCACCGGCGCCACGATCGAGTGGCAGGGCGAGCACGCGATCGAGATCTCGGCGTCCGCCGACGACCGCGCGAGCGCCGTCCTCGACGTGTTCAAGGACAAGCTGGTCAAGCGCCAGCAGAGCCTGAAGATCCTGGACGCCTCCGAGCCGCGCCAGTCCGGCCAGCAGAGCAAGATCTCGATCGCGCTCAAGGAGGGCATCTCGTCCGAGGACGCCAAGAAGATCTCGAAGCTGATCCGCGACGAGGGCCCCAAGGGCGTCAAGGCGCAGATCCAGGGCGACGAGCTCCGCGTCTCGTCCAAGAAGCGCGACGACCTGCAGGCCGTCCAGGCCCTCGTCCGGGCGCAGGACTACGACTTCGCGGTGCAGTTCACCAACTACCGCTAGCCCGCCGACGTACGCCGTGCGCACTCGGGCGCTGCTGGTCGTGCTCGCCGTCACCGCCGTCCTGGCCGGGGCCGGCTGCACGGACGACGCGCCCGGGTCGGGCGGCCTCCCGGCCGACACCACGAGTCGGCCACCGCCGGAGCCGGCGGACCCGCCGGCGCCGTTCCGGGCCGCCGACCCGCGCCTGCCCGTGGGCTGGACCCGGGCGCAGTGCGCCGACCTGACAGCCCGTGGCAACACCGGGCTCGTGGTCCGGCTGGCGGTCCCTCCGGCGTTCGTGCCGACCGAGAGCGACGGGCGCAGGTGCTCCTTCGTGCGCGCGTTCGCCCGCGAGCTCACGATCTCCTTCGGCCCCGGCCCGACGCTGGGCTCGGTCAAGGCCCGCGACGTCGACCCCTACACGCCGTCCGGCCAGGGCGACGGCCAGCTGGGCGAGGTCTCGTACGCCGCCGACGTGCCGGTGTACGGCGACCACCGCGGCGAGCGGCTCGACTACTTCTGCTTCTGCGACGGCCAGAACCTCCAGGAGCGCACGGTCCTGGCCCGCGGCGTACGCGTCTCGTGGACCACGCCGCACGGCAAGGACAGCCGCGACGACCTCTTCGATCAGGTCACCGCCAGCGTGGCGCTCGTGCGCGGTCGCACCAGCACGTGCGCCGGGCACGGGCGCACCGCCACCTACCGGCCGCCGGTGCCGCAGACCGAGTCCGTCGACAGCTTCCAGGGCCGGTGCCACCTCTACCTGCGGCCCGGGCGCGGGTCGCTGCAGCGGTACGCCGAGGTCGTGCCCGTGCCCAGGAGGTCGCTCGACGACCTGGCGGCGGCGCTGCGCCGCCTGAAGCGGGTGCACGACGTGCGGCTCGAGCGCGGCGTGGCCGTGCTGGACGGGCGACCCGCCGACCGGCTCACCTGGCGCCACACCCGCGACAAGGTGTCGCTCTACAACGACCCCGCCGGCACCTGGCGGCTGGTCGCCCTCGGCACGCCGGACCTCCGGGTGACGTGGGGCGCGCGACCGGGCCAGTGGCGCCGGGAGGCGGACGTCGTGAGCCGGTTCGTGGGCTCCGTGCACCTCCTGCCCTGAGCGCGTACGCCGAGCCGGCGCGCTCCCCCGGGTGCGGGAGGAGCGCGCCGGCGCGGCCGCCTCAGCCCGCTGCCGCCGCCATCTTCGGGACCGTGGTCGCCCCGGAGGCCGCGGACACCCAGACCCGGACGCCGGGCTCGAGCCCGAGCTGGCGGGCGTGGGTGCGGGTCAGCAGCACGTTGACCTCGTCGCCGTCGTCGGTGAGCACGGTGATGCGCACCTCGAACCCGACGCGCAGGACCCGCGAGATCGAGCCCTCGGCGGCGCCGGCCTCCTGCGGGGTGAGCGACAGGTGGACGTCGTGCGGCCGCAGCAGCACCCCCCCGAGGCTGGTGGTCTCCCCCAGGAAGCCCATGACGAAGTCGTTGGCCGGCTCGTCGTAGAGCTCGTCGGGCGAGCCGACCTGCTCGACCCGGCCCTCGTTGATCACCACGATCTCGTCGGCGACCTCCATGGCCTCCTCCTGGTCGTGGGTCACGAAGACCGTGGTCACGTGCACCTCGTCGTGGAGCCGACGCAGCCAGTCGCGCAGCTCCTTGCGGACCTTGGCGTCCAGCGCACCGAACGGCTCGTCGAGCAGCAGCACGGTGGGCTCGACCGCGAGCGCCCGGGCGAGCGCCATCCGCTGCCGCTGCCCGCCGGAGAGCTGCGAGGGCAGCCGGTGGGAGAACTGCGAGAGGTGGACGAGCTTGAGCAGCTCGTCGACCCGAGCGGCGATCTCGTCCTTGGGCCGCTTGCGGATCTCCATGCCGAACGCCACGTTCTTCGCGACGGTCATGTGCTTGAAGACGGCGTAGTGCTGGAAGACGAAGCCGACGTTGCGCTTCTGCGGCGGCAGCTTCGTCGCGTTGACGCCCTCGATGGTCACCTCGCCGGTGTCGGCGGTCTCGAGGCCCGCGATGACGCGGAGCAGGGTGGACTTGCCGCCGCCGGACGGACCCAGCAGGGCCGTCAGCTGCCCGGTCGGGATGGTGAGGCTGACGTCGTCGAGGGCGACGAAGTCGCCGTAGGTCTTGGTGACTCCGGTGATGTCGATGCTCATGTCTGTTCCTCTTCCTGCGTCAGTTCTCGTCCTGGGGGCGGAGCACGGCGACCACGACCAGACAGGCGATGCAGACCATCACCAGCAGGAACGCGATCGCGTAGGCCGAGCCCTGCGCGAAGTTCTGGTACTTCTCCTCGACCATCAAGGTGGCCGTCTGGCTGCGGCCGCTGACGTTGTCGGACACGACCTTGACCGCGCCGAACTCGCCCACGGACCGCGCGAGGCTGAGCACCACGCCGTACACGAGCGCCCACTTGATGCTGGGCAGGGTGATCCGCCAGAAGGTCTGCGGGGCGTTGGCCCCGAGACTGCGGGCGGCCTGCTCCTGCTCGTCGCCGACCTCGGTGAGGGTCGGGACGACCTCACGGATGACCAGCGGGAGCGCCACGAAGCAGGTGGCCATCACCAGACCGGGTGTCGCGAAGATGACCTGGAACCCGTTGTCCTCCAGCGTCGTGCCGAACCAGCCGTCGCGACCGTTGTAGACGAGGACGAGCGCGAGGCCGACCACCACCGGCGACACCGAGAGCGGGACGTCGATCATCGCGGACAGCAGCCGCTTGCCCGGGAACTCGTAGCGCACGAGCAGGATCGAGATCGTCAGGCCGAAGACCAGGTTGATGATCACCGCGATGCCGGCGACCTGCGCGGTCAGCAGGAGCGCGGAGACGACGTCCTCGTCGTTGAAGGCGTCGCGGAGGTTGTCGAGGCCGCCCTCGAAGGTACGGCGGAAGAGCATGCCGACCGGCCAGGCCACGAGGAAGAACACGTAGCCGATCGCCAGCAGGCGGAGCGTCCAGCGGACGGGAGCGGAGACCTTAACCACGGCGCGACACCCGCCTCTGCACGATGTCGAGCACCACGATCACGAACAGCGCGACCGCCAGCATGATCGAGGCGACGGCCGCCGCCGACGCGTAGCTGCCGTTCTCGATGAACGACAGCATCCGCACCGACGCGACCTCGGTCTCGTTGGGGCGGTTGCCGCTGAGCAGCACGAGCGAGCCGTACTCCGAGATCGCCCGGGCGAAGCTCAGTGCGGCGCCCGCGGTGATCGCGGGGACGAGGCTCGGCAGGATGATCCGGCGGAAGATCGTGCTGCGCCGGGCGCCGAGGGAGGCCGCGGCCTCCTCGACGTCGGCATCGAGCTCCTCCAGGACCGGCTGCACCGCGCGGACCACGAACGGCAGCGTGACGAAGGCGAGCGCCAGAGCCACCGACTTCTGGGTGAAGGCCCAGTGCACGCCGATCGGGCTGTTGGGGCCGTAGAGCGCCAGCAGCACCAGGCCCGCGACCACGGTGGGCAGCGCGAACGGGATGTCGATGATGACGTTCATGATCGCCTTGCCCGGGAACCGGTCGCGGACCAGCACCCAGGCGATGATCGTGCCCATCACCACGTTGATCACCGTGACCAGCGCGGCCTGGCTGACGGTCAGCTTGAGCGCGTTCCAGGTCTGCGGATCGGTGAGGACGTTGACGTAGTTGGCCCAGCCGCCCGCGGCCGCCGACGCGACGATCGCGGACAGCGGGACCAGCACGAGCAGGCTGAACCACAGCATCGCGATGCCGAGCCCGAGGCCGGCACCGGGGGTCAGGGTGTTGCGGGGCTTCGTACGACGCGCGCGGCGAGGCCGGCCCCCGTCATCGGGGACCGGCCGGCCTACGTCGAGCGTCGCCCCGGAGAGGGCGGCTGACATCACTCATCGCCCTCCTTGCCGAGGTCCTGCTGGAGCTTGGTGATGATGCCGAGGGGGTTGCCCTCCTGGCCGTCGCCGAAGTACTTGTCGGCGGCCTCGCCCCAGCCGTTGAAGTTGTCGTCGATCGTGTAGAGCGTCTCCGGCGCCGGGAACGGGTCGGAGGGGTCGTTGGCGCCCTCGACCTCGGGGATGTCGACGTCGTCGATGACCGGACGGAAGCCGGAGGCGGCGTAGTCGGCCTGCGCCTCGGGACCGGTGATGAACTCCAGGAACGCCTTCGCGGCGTCGCCGGCGTCGGTGGTCACCGCGGCGGGGTTCTGGATGAGCAGCGTGTCCGGCGGGACGATGTAGTCGACGTCCGCGCCGCTCTGCTTGGCGAGGATCGCCTCGTTCTCGTAGGAGAGCAGCACGTCGCCGCTGCCGTCGGTGAACGCGGTGGTCGCCTCACGGCCGCTCGAGGGGAGGGCGATCGTGTTCTTCAGCAGCTTGGTGAGGAACGCCGAGCCGGCGGCCTCGTCGTCGGCGCCGCCGGTCGCGTGCGCCCAGGCGGCGAGGATGTTCCACCGCGCGGAGCCGGACGAGCCGGGGTTGGGCGTGATGACCTCGACGCCCGGCTTCACCAGGTCGTCCCACGTCTGGATGTTCTCGGGGTTGCCCTTGCGGACCACGAACACGACGACCGAGGAGGTCGCGATGCCGTTGGTGGCGTTGTCCTTCCAGTCCTCGGCGACCAGGCCCTCCTTGACCAGGCGGGTCACGTCGGTCTCGAGCGAGTAGTGGACGACGTCGGCCGGGGAGCCGGCCACGACGGCCCGGCTCTGGTCGCCGGAGGCGCCGTACGACGGCTCGAAGCTCACGCCCTCGCCGGCGTCGGTGCCCTCGAAGTCCTTGAACACGGGCTCGTTGGCGGCCTCCATGACGGAGAACGCGCTGAGATGGATGGTCTCGCTGGAATCGCCACCGCTCGCCTCGGACGAGCAGGCGCTCAAGGCCAGCACCCCGGCGCTCAACGCAGCCGCAACCTTGATCGCAGTCTTCATGATCGATCTCTTCCTGTGACCCCCGCACCCGGGGTTTCTGGTGAATAACGAGCACTCTACTCGACTTAGGTTGTTTAGTACGGCCACCCGTCTCACTTTTCGACATGTGTCGTGACTCACAGGCCCCAGGGCGACCGATGGCAGAGACAGCGCCGCCCGCCGGAGTGGGCCGTCTATCGTGGCGGGTGGCTCACGGTGCGATGGGGCAGAACTGGAACGTGTTCCAGTTCTGACGTACCGCGGGTACGATCGAGGGGCCGCGACGCCTGTGCACGGCGTACGCGGGACGCACAACAGACGGAGGGACGCGCACCGTGTCCAAGCAGGTCAAGCAGCTCGACCGGGTGATCATCCGGTTCGCGGGCGACTCCGGTGACGGCATGCAGCTCACCGGCGACCGGTTCACCCAGGAGTCCGCAGTCTTCGGCAACGACCTCGTGACGTTGCCGAACTTCCCCGCGGAGATCCGCGCGCCCCAGGGCACGCTGCCGGGTGTCTCGTCGTTCCAGGTCCACTTCGCGGATCACGACATCCTCACCGCGGGCGATGCGCCGGACGTGCTGGTGGCGATGAACCCGGCGGCGCTCAGGGCCAACCTGGGCGACCTCCCCAAGGGCGCCACGATCATCGTGGACACCCACGACTTCACCCCGCGCAACCTGACCAAGGCCGGCTACGACGCCAACCCGCTCGACCAGCTCGGCGACGCGAACGACCCGCTGGGCGAGTTCTCGGTGCAGCCGGTCGACCTCACCGGCATGACGGTCGAGGCCGTCAAGGAGTTCGGCCTGTCGCGCAAGGACGCCGCCCGCGCGAAGAACATGTTCGCGCTCGGGCTGCTGTCCTGGATGTACGGCCGCCCGACCGACCCGACGATCACCTTCCTCGAGAAGCGCTTCGCCAAGGTCGCCGACATCCGCGACGCCAACATCACGGCGTTCAAGGCCGGCTGGAACTTCGGCGAGACCACCGAGACGTTCGTCGTCCAGTACGAGATCAAGCCGGCCCCGATGGCGCCGGGCACCTACCGCAACATCACCGGCAACCTGGCGCTCTCCTACGGCCTGATCGCCGGCGGCGTGCAGTCCGGGCTCCCCGTGTTCCTGGGCTCCTACCCGATCACGCCGGCCTCCGACATCCTCCACGAGCTGAGCAAGCACAAGGCCTTCGGCGTCACGACGCTGCAGGCCGAGGACGAGATCGCCGGCATCGGCGCCGCCATCGGCGCGTCGTTCTCGGGCTCGCTCGGCGTGACCACCACCTCCGGTCCGGGCATCGCGCTGAAGTCCGAGGCGATCGGCCTCGCGGTGATGACCGAGCTGCCGCTCGTCGTCGTCGACGTCCAGCGCGGCGGACCGTCCACCGGCCTGCCGACCAAGACCGAGCAGGCCGACCTCCTGCAGGCGATGTTCGGCCGCAACGGCGAGGCGCCGGTGCCGATCGTGGCGCCGCAGTCGCCCGGCGACTGCTTCGACGCCGCCCTCGAGGCCTGCCGGATCGCGATCACCTACCGCACGCCGGTGATGCTGCTCTCCGACGGCTACCTCGCCAACGGCTCCGAGCCGTGGCGGATCCCGGAGGTCGACGACCTGCCGGCGATCGACCCGAGGTTCGCGACCGAGCGCAACAAGACGGTGGTCGCCAAGGACGGCACGGAGTCCGAGGAGTACTGGCCCTACCTGCGCGACGAGGAGACGCTCGCCCGCCCGTGGGCGATCCCCGGCACCGCCGGTCTCGAGCACCGCATCGGCGGCATCGAGAAGGCCGACGGCACCGGCAACATCTCCTACGACCCGGCCAACCACGACCTCATGGTCCGGACCCGCCAGGCCAAGGTGGACCGGATCGCCGAGTCGCTCCCGCCGCTCGAGGTCGACGACCCGTCCGGTCGGGCCAAGGTGCTGGTGATCGGCTGGGGCTCGACCTACGGCCCGATCGGCGCCGGCGTACGCCGCGTGCGCAAGGCCGGCTTCAACGTGGCGCAGGTGCACCTGCGCCACCTCAACCCCTTCCCGAAGGACCTCGGCGAGATCCTCGAGCGCTACGACAAGGTGCTCGTGCCCGAGATGAACCTCGGCCAGCTCTCGCTGCTGCTGCGCGGCAGGTACCTCGTCGACGCCATCGGCTACAACCAGGTCAACGGCATGCCCATCAAGGCCGCGGCGCTCGCCGAGGCGATCGGCGGTCTCGTCGCCGACGCCGAGGGCGTCACCGTCGACCTCACCCCCGCTTCGATCAGCACGGAGGCTGCCCAGTGAGCACCACCCAGCTGCCCTTCCCCGGCCTCCGGTCGGGCGTCGAGCTCGTCCCGACCAGCGACCAGCCGCAGACCGGCAAGGAGTACACCTCCGACCAGGAGGTGCGCTGGTGCCCCGGGTGCGGTGACTACGCCGTGCTCAAGGCCGTGCAGGGCTTCCTGCCCGACCTCGGCCTGCGCCGCGAGAACATCGTGTTCGTCTCCGGCATCGGCTGCTCGTCGCGGTTCCCGTACTACCTCGACACCTACGGCATGCACTCGATCCACGGCCGCGCGCCGTCGATCGCGACCGGCATCGCCACGGCCCGCGAGGACCTGTCGGTGTGGGTCGTCACCGGCGACGGCGACGCCCTCTCGATCGGCGGCAACCACCTGATCCACGCGCTGCGCCGCAACGTGAACATGACGATCCTGCTCTTCAACAACCGGATCTACGGCCTCACCAAGGGCCAGTACTCCCCCACCTCCGAGGCCGGCAAGGTCACCAAGTCCACCCCGATGGGCTCGGTCGACCACCCGTTCAACCCGGTCTCGCTGGCCTTCGGCGCCGAGGGCTCGTTCGTCGCCCGCACCATCGACTCCGACCGCAAGCACCTCACCTCGGTGCTCTCGGCGGCGGCGGCGCACCGCGGCACGTCGTTCGTGGAGATCTACCAGAACTGCCCGATCTTCAACGACGGCGCCTTCGACGCCATCAAGAACGCCGACACCAAGGCCGACGCGATCATCCCGCTCGTGCACGGCGAGCCGATCCGCTTCGGCGCCCCCGACAGCTCGGGCAACGGCGCCAAGGGCCTGATCCGCGACTCCGAGACCGGCGGCGTGAAGATCGTCGAGGTCGCCGACGTGGGCGAGAGCGCGATCCTCGTCCACGACGCGCACAACCCCGATCCGTCCACGGCGTTCGCGATCTCGCGGCTCACCGACTCGGGCTACCTCAACCAGTCGCCGATCGGCATCTTCCGCCAGGTCGAGCGGCCGTCGTACGACGACCAGGCGCGGGCCCAGATCAGCACCGCCCGGGCCGCCGCGCCCGGCGAGCCGGCCGACCGGCTCGCCGCGCTCATCGGCGGCGGCGACACCTGGACGATCGTCTGAGCAACCCCGGTGTCGAGGGGGGACGAGGTCCCGTCTCGGAGCCACGAAGGTCCCCGCCCGAGAGCGGGGACCTTCGTGATTGCGGACTGCGCGCCCGCTCGACGGATACCCGTCCGTCGGACTGAACAACCCCACCTATCCTTGGCGGGTGCCAGACCCCCGCCGCGGCTTGCTCTTCGGCGTCGGGGCATACGTCCTGTGGGGCCTCTTCCCGCTCTACTGGCCGCTGCTCGAGCCGGCCGGCGCGGTCGAGATCCTCGCCCACCGGGTGATCTGGTCGGCCCTGACGATGCTGCTGCTGGTGGCGCTCGTCCGGCGCGCGCCGCAGCTGCGCGAGATCTGGCGGGTCCGCCGGGTGCGGGTGCTGCTGACGATCGCCGCGGCGGTGATCAGCGTCAACTGGGCCACCTACATCTGGGGCGTCAACAACGGGCGCGTGGTCGAGACCTCGCTCGGCTACTTCATCAACCCGCTCGTCACCGTGCTGATGGGGGTGCTGATCCTGCGCGAGCGGCTGCGCCCGTTGCAGTGGGTCGCGATGGGCATCGCCACCGGCGCGGTGGTCGTGCTCACCCTCGACTACGGACGGCTGCCGTACGTCGCCCTCGTGCTGGCGCTGACGTTCGGCAGCTACGGGCTGTGCAAGAAGACCGCCAACGTCGGCGCGGTCGAGAGCCTCACCTTCGAGACCGCCGTGATCGCGCCGTTCGCGCTGTCCTACGTGCTCTGGCTCGGCCTGGCCGGGTCGTCGAACTTCGCCAGCCACGGCACCGGCCACGCGCTGCTGTTCCTGACCACCGGCGTCGTGACCGCCGTGCCGCTCATCTGCTTCGGGGCGGCCGCGACCCGGGTCTCGATGGTCACGCTCGGCCTGCTGCAGTACCTCGCCCCGATCCTCCAGTTCGCCCTCGGCGTCTTCTGGTTCCACGAGGACATGCCGGCCGGTCGCTGGGTCGGCTTCGTGCTCGTCTGGATCGCGCTCGTCCTCTTCACGTTCGAGGCGATCAACCACCGGCGGCGCCAGCTGCGGCTGACCGTCGAGGCCAGCGCGGTCTGATCGTCGCCCGATCGTTACCTTCTCGTGACCTTTGCCGGTCTTGTCCACGCTGCCCCGGCATGATCACCTGCTATGACAACTCAAGCGCAGGGTCCGGCTGTCGCGTAACACTCGTGCGTCCCGGAGGTAACCCCTGTGCAGTCACCCCATCCTCGCCGCTGGTTCGCCGCGGCCCTGTGCGCCGGCCTCGGCCTGGCGCTCCTCTCGCTGACACCCCCAGCGTCCGCCGCGCCCCTCAACGTGCCCGGGGAGCCGACCCTGACGCTGCCGATCAACGACAGCGAGGCCGGCGGCACCTACGACCAGGACTTCGTCCGTGCCTACGCCGGCACCACCCCCGACGGCACGCCGGTCTACATCTACGTGCCGGCGGGCACCCCGCTCGACGGCAGCGCGCCGACCGGCGTCGCCAGCCTCGACCCGTCGTACGACCCGACCCCCGGTGACGAGTTCGTGCCCTGCGCCGACTCCGACGTCGCGGACTACACCCTCACCCAGGCGCAGATCGACTACCTCGGCGACCAGCTCTCCAACCAGATCGTGGCCGTCGACGAGGAGCACTACGGCGAGATGGACGCCGCCGACCCCTCGCAGCCGGCCAGCGACTCCCTGGTGATGGTCGTCTACAACGTGCAGGACGCCAACTACTACGACTGCGCCGAGACGACGTACACCGCCGGCTACTTCGCGCCGGAGTACATCGACTCCTCGGGCATGAACGTCATCGTCATCGACGCGTTCGACTGGGCCAACCGGGTGGGCCCGGACGACTCCGAGTGGCGTGACGACGACCCGAGCAACGACCAGGCGACCCTCTACGAGGGCGTCGTGGCCCACGAGCTCGAGCACCTGCTCCACAACTACAGCGACCCGGGCGAGCTCTCCTGGGTCGACGAGGGACTGGCCGACTTCGCCGTCTTCCTCAACGGCTACGACGTCGGCGGGTCGCACCTGACCTACCAGCAGGTCTTCTACGCCGACACGTCGTTGACCCGATGGGGAGGCGGCCTGCAGAACTACGGCGCGGCGTACACCTTCTTCCAGTACCTGTGGGAGCAGGCAGGCGGCAACGGCGACGGCACGTACGCACCCGACCTGCAGTACGACGGCGTCGCCGGGGACCTGCTGATCAAGACCATCTTCGAGGAGCAGGCCGACGGCATGGAGGGCGTGCAGAACGCCATCGACACCTACAACGCGGCGTCGCCGGGTCCCGACCTGCGCTCGGCCAAGGAGCTGTTCCAGGACTGGGCGGTCGCGGTCTACCTCGACGACGAGGGCTCCAACCGGTTCGACATCCGCGCCGTCGACTTCGGTGACCCGCAGTTCACGTCGTGGACCATCGACATCGCCGACGAGCTGTTCTGGGAGAACCGCGGCAGCAGCCAGGGCGCCCAGCCGGACGCCAAGTGGGAGCGCCGCAAGAACGGCCAGGACGCCACGGCGGTGCCGTTCGGCATGCAGGTCGAGCGCTTCCGCAACCCCGGCCCGAACGTGTCGGTCGACTTCACCGGCGACCCGATCACCCAGGTCGCTCCGCACACCGGGACGACGCACTGGTACGCCGGGTACGAGAGCCAGTCCGACAACGTCCTGAACGTCGACGTGACCGGCCCGGTGAGCTCGCTCGACTTCTGGAGCTGGCACTTCATCGAGGAGGGCTGGGACTACGGGTTCGTCGAGGCGCTGGTCAACGGACAGTGGGTCACCGTGCCGGTGGTCGACGACTCCGGCACCGACATCACCAGTGATGACAACCCGCACGGCAACAACCCGACGGGCAACGGCATCACCGGCACCTCGGGCGGTGCGTACTTCGTGGACGACCCGGTCTACGTGCACCTGACCGCGCAGCTCCCGGCCGGGGCCACCGACGTCCGGTTCCGCTACTCCACCGATGCGGCGTACCTCGACACCGGCTGGTTCGTCGACGACGTGATGGTCAACGGCGCGCCGGCCACGCTGAGCTCGGCCGCGGGTGAGTGGTTCCAGACGACCGGCATCCAGGACAACAACTGGACCGTGCAGATCGTGTCCAGCTGCGACCTGACGCCGGGCACGACCTCGACCGGCGAGATCGTCGACAACGTGGGCAACTACGTGTACCGGTACGAGGGTGACACCTTCGCGTCCGGCGCTCTGAAGACGAAGTGCGCGAACGGGCCGAACCGGGACTTCGCCGTCATCGTCTCCAACCTGCCCACCGGCGACCTCACGGTGCTCAACGCCGACTACGACCTCCGCGTGCGGAACCTGGGAGGGGGCAAGCGCTGAGGTCACGAGGAGGCATCACCACCTCCTCGACAGGCGGCGGCCCGGGCGACCGGGCCGCCGTCGCACGTCCGGGCACCCCTTGCACCGTCCCGAGCATCGCGGGCTGACGACACTGGTGTGTGACGTCGGGCATCCGCCCGGCGACAGAGGGTCATGAGCAACCGCGAGACGGTCACGTCCATCGGTCGTGACCCCGACGCGCTCGAGGCCTCGCCGACGTGACCCGCGGTCCGGTCCCGCCCTGCGTCCCGGTCTGACGTCGTCAGAGGCCTCGATGCAGCGGGGCTAGGACGTGCGGGAGGCGACGACGTCGGCGAACGCCTCGAGGGCGGCGCGGACGGGGCCCTCGGGCAGCGCGGTGAGGTGCTGCTTGGCCTCGGTGGCCTGGGCGACGACGTAGGCGCGGGCCTGGTCCATCGCGGGGTGCTTGCGAAGGAGGTCGAGCACCTCCGCGTGCCGGTCGTCGTCGGTGAGGTCGCCACCGAGCAGCTCGTGCAGGCGGGCGTCGGCTGGGTCGCCGGACGCGAGGGCCATGATGACCGGCAGCGTCGGCACGCCCTCGCGCAGGTCGGTGCCCGGGGTCTTGCCGGACTCGTCGGACTCCGAGGCGATGTCGAGGATGTCGTCGGAGAGCTGGAACGCCGAGCCGACGATCTCGCCGTACGCCGTGAGCGCCTCCTCGACCTCGCGGCTCGCGCCGCCGAAGCGGGCGCCGTAGCGCGCCGAGGTGGCGATCAGCGAGCCGGTCTTGCCGGCGACGACGTCGAGATAGTGCGCGAGCGGGTCCTCGCCCGGACGCGGGGCGACCGTCTCGAGGATCTGCCCCTCGACCAGCCGCGTGAACGTCTGTGCCTGGATGCGGACGGCGTCCGGGCCGAGCTCGGCGGTGAGCTCGGAGGACTTGGAGAACAGGAAGTCGCCGGTGAGGATCGCGACGTGGTTGCCCCACCGCGAGTGGGCGGTGACCGCCCCGCGGCGCAGGTCGGCCTCGTCCATGACGTCGTCGTGGTAGAGCGAGGCGAGGTGCGTCAGCTCGACCACGCAGGCGGCGGTGATGACCTCGTGGGAGTCGGGCCGGTCACCCGCCTCCGCGGCGAGCAGCACGAGCAGCGGCCGGAACCGCTTCCCGCCCGCGGCCATCAGGTGCCCGGCCATCTCCGTCACGAAGTCGGCACGGCTGCGCACGTGGCCCGAGAGCGCGTCCTCCACGAGGAGCAGGCGCTCACGGAGCCTCTCGGCCAGCGCTTCGTCGCCGACCGGGAGGGCGAGTGCGGCAGATCCTGTCGTCACCTGAGGAATTGTCCAGCATGCTCGGTGAGCGTGAGCACCGGCCCCGGCACGATGCCGAGCACGAGGGTGGCCGCGACGCCGACTGCGATCGTCGCCGACGTCAGCACCGACGGCCGGGTGGCGACGGCGACCTCGCCGCCGTCAGGGCTGCCGTCGATGAAGAACATCAGCACGATGACCCGCACGTAGAAGAAGACCGCGATGATGCTGCACGCGATGGCCGCCACCACGACCGGCCAGGCGCCGGCCGAGAGCGCCACCGTGAAGACCGCCCACTTGCCGACGAACCCGGCGGTCAGTGGGATGCCGGCCATCGACAGCAGGAAGAACGCGAACAGGGCTGCGACGAGCGGCGACCGACGGCCGAGGCCGGCCCAGCGCGAGAACGCCGAGGCCTCGCCGCCGGAGTCGCGCACCAGGGTGACCACGGCGAACGCACCGACCATCGCGAAGCCGTAGGTGGTGAGGTAGAACAGCACGGCCTGGAGCGACGTCAGCTCGCCGTCGGCGAGCTCGGAGACCTGCTGGACGCCGAGCACGCCGGTGAGCAGGAAGCCGGTGTGGGCCACGGAGGAGTAGGCGAGCATCCGCTTCATGTCGGTCTGCACGACCGCCAGCACGGCGCCGACGATCATGGTGAGGATCGCGACGACCCACAGCATCGGCTGCCAGGTCCAGCGCTCCGCGCCGAGGGCGACGTAGAAGAGGCGCAGGATCGCGCCGAACGCCGCGATCTTGGTGCCGGCCGCCATGAACGCCGTGACCGGGGTGGGCGCACCCTGGTAGACGTCGGGCGTCCAGGAGTGGAACGGCGCCGCGCCCACCTTGAAGAGCAGGCCGACCGACAGCATGCCGATGCCGATCAGCAGCAGGGTCTGGTTCTCCAGGTCGTTGCGGACCGCCTCGTGGATGTCGGCGAACTCCATCGAGCCGGCGAAGCCGTAGACCAGCGCGACGCCGTAGAGGAAGAAGCCGGAGGAGAACGCGCCGAGCAGGAAGTACTTCAGCGCGGCCTCCTGGCTGAGCAGCCGGCGACGACGCGCCAGGCCGCAGAGCAGGTAGAGCGGCAGCGACAGCACCTCGAGCGCGACGAACATCGTCAGCAGGTCGTTGGCGGCCGGGAAGAGCATCATGCCGCCGACCGCGAACATCAGCAGCGGGAAGACCTCGGTGTGCTCGAGGCCGCGGGTCGACGCCTGGCGCTCGGCCTCGGTGCCGGGCAGTGCGGCCGCCTGGCCGGCGAACGCCGAGACGCCGCCCTCGAGACGGCGCTCGGCGAAGAGCAGCACGCCACCGAGCGCGAAGACCAGGATGATCCCCCACAGGAAGACGGCCGGACCGTCGACGACGACCGTGCCCTCGACGTCGACCGCGCCGCGGGCGGCGCCGCCCGCGTGCTCGTGGAGGTTGCCGGCCACCCAGATCGTGCCGCCGAGGGCGACCGCCAGGCCGAGCCCGGCCAGCGCGGCCTGGACGACGAAGCGCCGCTCCCGGGCGACGAACGCCTCCACGACGACGCCGAGGCAGGCGACACCGAAGACGACGAGCAGCGGCCAGATGTCGGCGTACTCGATGGTGGGCTTGGTGAAGTCCATCAGTGAGCACCTTCCTCGGCCACGGGTACGGTCGGCTGGTCGTCGGTCACACCGACGTGCTCCAGCAGGGTCTCGACGGTCGGGTTCGCCGCGTCGAGCAACGGCATCGGCCAGAAGCCGAAGACCACCAGCGCCGCGATCAGCGGGACGACCGCGACCAGCTCCCGCCGGCTGAGGTCCTTCATCCCCGCGTCGGCCGGCACCGGGGGACCGGTCATCGTGCGCTGGTAGAGCCAGAGCACGTAGACGGCGGCCAGCACGATGCCGGTGACCGAGACGGCGCCGACCCACCAGTGGTAGTCGAACGCCGCGATCATCACCAGGATCTCGGAGACGAACTGGCTCAGGCCCGGCAGGCCGAGCGTGGCCAGGCCCGCGACGAGGAACAGCCCGGCGAGCACCGGGGCGCGGTTCTCGACACCCGTGATCTCGCTGATGAGCGAGGTGCCCTTGCGCCTGATGAGGTAGCCGGCGAGCAGGAACAGCGCGGCCGTGCCGACCCCGTGGTTGACCATGTAGAGGATCGAGCCCGAACCGCCCTGGGTGGTCAGCGCGAAGATGCCGAGCGTGATGAAGCCGAAGTGGCTCAGCGAGGTCAGGCCGATGAGGCGCAGGATGTCGTCCTGGCCGATCGCCAGGAACGCGCCGTACACGATCGAGATCAGCGCCAGCGTGACCACGACCGGCGTCGCCCACTCCGAGGCGCCCGGGAAGATCCCGAGGCAGAAGCGCAGCATGCCGAAGGTGCCGATCTTGTCGAGCACGCAGACGAGCAAGACGCTCGTGCCGGGCGTCGCCTTCTCCGTGGTGTCGGCCAGCCAGGTGTGCAGCGGGAAGAGCGGCGCCTTCACGATGAAGGCGACCATGAAGCCGACGAAGAGCCAGCGCTCCCACGTCGTGCTCATGTCGATCTGCGAGAGGTCGGAGAGCAGGTACGACGGCGTGCCGGCGTCCGCGGAGACGACGTAGAGGCCGATGACCGCGGCGAGCAGCACGAGGCCGCCGCCGAGCTGGAACATGAGGAACTTCAGCGCGGCGTACGCCCGGCCCTCGCGGCCGAAGCCGCCGATCATGAAGTACGCCGGGATCAGCGTGGCCTCGAACACGACGTAGAAGAGGAAGACGTCGGTGGCGGCGAAGACGCAGAGCGCGAACGCCTCGAGCGCCAGCGCCCAGGCGAAGAACGCCGCCGGGCTGCGGCCGTCGGCCTCGTGCCACGAGGCGACGAACACGACCGGCACCAGCCCGACGGTCAGCAGGATCATCAGCAGGCCGAGGCCGTCGACGCCCACCGCGTAGTGCACGCCGAACGCCTCGATCCAGGTGTGCGTCTCCTCGAGCTGCATGCCCGCACCGGTGTCGAACTGCGTCGCGATGAGGATGCCGACCACCGCGGTCAGCACCGCGAAGCCGAGCGCGACCTGCTTGGGCAGCGCGTCGTCACCGCGGCCGCGGCCGAGGACCGCCGTGACCAGCGCGCCGACGAGCGGCACGACGATCAGGACGGTCAGCCAGGGAAAGTCGGTCATGCCGCGTTCACCGCCAGGAGGGCCAGGGCGACGATCAACGCGCCGGCGAGGATGGACAGGGCGTACGAGCGCACGTAGCCGTTCTGGATGCGCCTCGCGAATCCGGCGAAGCCGCCGACCGCGACGGGGCCACCGGTGAGGACGCCGTCGACGACGTACTTGTCGGTGGCGAGCAGCGCCGTCGTCAGGTGCTTGCTCGGGTTGACGACGAGGGTGTCGTTGATCTCGTTGCCGTAGACCTCGTTGCGCCCGGCCTTGGTGACCCAGGAGACGTCCTGCGGAGCCTCGCGGGGCACCTCGCGCCTCCCGACCAGGAACCACGCGGCCGCGACGCCGACCGCGACGACCAGCACCACGAGGACGCTGACGGCAGCCGCGGGCAGCGGCGGGTCCTCGTGCGCGGGCACGCCCGTGACGGGCTCGAGGAAGGTGACGATCCAGTCGTTGATGATCAGGACGCCACCGAAGACCGAGAGCGCGGCGAGCACGATCAGCGGGACCGTCATCACCTTCGGCGACTCGTGCGGGTGCACGCCCTTGTCCCATCGCTTCTCGGTGAAGAACGTCAGCAGCATCAGCCGGGTCATGTAGAACCCGGTGATGCCGGCGCCGATGATCGCGAAGACGCCGACGACCCAGTTCTCGGCCAGGGCGGTCTCGATGATCTTGTCCTTCGACCAGAAGCCGGAGAAGCCCGGGAAGCCGATGATCGCGAGGTAGCCCATCGCGAAGGTCAGGAACGTCACCGGCATCGCCCTGCGGACCGCGCCGTAGTGGCGCATGTCGACGTCGTCGTCCATGCCGTGCATGACCGAGCCGGCACCGAGGAACATGTTGGCCTTGAAGAAGCCGTGGGTGAGCAGGTGGAAGATCGCGAACGCGTAGCCTGCGACGCCCAGGCCGGCGGCGAGCATCATGTAGCCGATCTGGCTCATCGTGGAGCCGGCCAGCGCCTTCTTGATGTCGTCCTTGGCGCAGCCGATCCAGGCACCCCAGAAGATCGAGATGACGGCGACCACGACGACCACGGTCTGGGCGTCCGGGGCGAGGTCGAAGATGAAGTTCGAGCGCACGATCAGGTAGACGCCCGCCGTGACCATCGTCGCCGCGTGGATGAGCGCCGACACCGGGGTCGGGCCCTCCATGGCGTCGAGCAGCCAGGCCTGGAGCGGGAACTGGGCGGACTTGCCGCAGGCGCCCAGCAGGAGCAGTAGGCCGAGGATCGTCGCGGTCTTCTCCGACAGCTCGCCGGCGCCCTCGCTGATCACCGTGAAGCTCGTCGAGCCGAAGGTGACGAAGAAGAGCATGATCGCGAGCGACAGGCCCATGTCGCCGACGCGGTTGATCACGAAGGCCTTCTTGCCGGCAGCGGCCGCGCTCGGCTTGTGCTGCCAGAAGCTGATCAGCAGGTACGACGCGAGGCCGACGCCCTCCCAGCCGAGGAACAGCCCGAGGTAGTTCTCGGAGAGCACCAGCATCAGCATCGCCGCGAGGAACAGGTTCAGGTAGGCGAAGAACCGGCGCCGGCGCGGGTCGTGCGCCATGTAGCCGATCGAGTAGACGTGGATCAGCGATCCGACACCGGTGATCAGCAGCAGGAAGAGCGCCGACAGCGGGTCGTAGAGCAGGTCCATCCCGACGTTGAGCTGACCGGCCTCGAACCACGTGTAGAGGTGCTGGGCGACCTGGCGGTCGTCCTCCTCGCGACCCACCAGGGCGACGATCATCGCCACGGCGATCGCGAAGGAGCCGATCGGCAGCAGCGTGGCCAGCAGGTGGCCCCACTTGTCGGTGTACTTCCCGCCGATCAGCAGGATCGCGGCGCCGGCGAGCGGCAGCGCGATCACCAGCCAGAGCAGGGAGAACACCCCGTCCGCTGAGGTCGGGTCGACGACCGGGATGCCGCCGCCTTCATGGAACGCATACATCTACGCGACTCCTAGTACTTCAGCAGGCTGGCGTCGTCGACCGAGGCCGAGCGACGGGTCCGGAAGATGGTCATGATGATCGCGAGCCCGACGACGACCTCGGCCGCGGCCACCACCATCACGAAGAAGGCGGCGATCTGGCCGTCGAGGTTGCCGTGCTGCTTGGCGAAGGCGACGAGCGCGAGGTTGGACGCGTTGAGCATGAGCTCGACGCACATGAACACCACGATCGCGTTGCGTCGGATCAGCACCCCGACGCAGCCGATGGAGAACAGGATCCCGGAGAGGGCGATGTACGGCATCACGTCGTTCACTCGTGGTCACCTCCCGTCGCGGGTGCTTCCTCGGTCGTGGACGCCGGTACGGCGCCGTCGCGGCCGGCGTGCGGGGCCCAGCCGAGCTGCTCCTCGATCTGCTCGATGGCGTCGGCCTCGGCGGGCGCCGAGCGCACCGTGCCGCGCGCGGTGAGCACCCGTGAGACCGACGAGGGCGCCGGGCTGCCGTCGGGCAGCAGGGCCGGGGTGTCGACCGCGTTGTGGCGGGCGTAGACACCCGGAGGGGGCAGCGGCCCCAGGTGGGCGCCGCTCTCCTCGTAGTCGACGAGCCGCTGGGCGGCCAGGCTCCGCTGGGTGGCCTTCGGCGTGAGGCGCTCGCGGTGGGCGAGCACCATCGCGCCGACCGCTGCGGTGATCAGCAGCGCGCTGGTGGTCTCGAACGCGAAGACGTACTTGGAGAAGAGGATGTTCGCCAGCGCCTGGATGTTGCCGCCGCTGTTGGCGTCGTCGAGCCCGACGGCGGTGCCGAGGGAGATCTGCCCGAGGCCGACCGTCAGCAGCACCCCGAGGAAGACGCCGCCCACGATGGCGGTGGCGCGCTGGCCCGGGATCGTCTCCACGACGGAGTCGGAGGCGTCGACGCCGACGAGCATCAGCACGAAGAGGAAGAGCATCAGGATCGCGCCGGTGTAGACGATGATCTGCACCGCGAAGAGGAACGGCGCCTCCAGCGTCAGGTAGAGCACCGAGAGCGAGATCATCACGACCGCGAGCAGCAGTGCCGCGTGCACGGCCTTGCGCACGAACAGGATGCCGAGGGCGGCGATCACCATGATCGGCGCCAGGATCCAGAAGGCGACCATCAGCCCTCCCCTCCCTGCTGGGTCGCCGCAGCGGCCCGTCGAGACGCCTCGTCCCCCGGCTCCTCGGGAGCCGCCTTGAACTCGCCCCGGTAGTAGGCGTCGTCGTCGTCTCCGAGCCGCATCGGGTGCGGCGGCTGCTCCATGCCGGGCAGCAGCGGAGCCAGCAGGTCGGACTTCTCGTAGATGAGGTCGGCGCGGTTGTTGTCGGCCAGCTCGTACTCGTTGGTCATCGTCAGCGCTCGGGTCGGGCACGCCTCGATGCACAGCCCGCACAGGATGCAGCGCAGGTAGTTGATCTGGTAGACGCGGCCGTAGCGCTCACCGGGGCTGAACCGCTCGTCCTCGGTGTTGGACGCCCCCTCGACGTAGATCGCGTCGGCCGGGCAGGCCCACGCGCAGAGCTCGCAGCCGATGCACTTCTCGAGGCCGTCCGGCCAGCGGTTGAGCTGGTGCCGGCCGTGGAAGCGCGGCGCCGTCGGCTGCTTCTCGAAGGGGTACTGCTCGGTGACGACCTTCTTGAACATCGTCCGGAAGGTGACGCCGAACCCGGCGACCGGGTCCCAGAACTGCTCCTTGAGGGACTTCGACTCGGCCATCAGATCTCCTCCCCTGCGCTGCGCGTGGCAGCGGCGGGTTCTGTCACGGGGGACCGACTCTCGAAGGTCAGCGGCCTGGCCGCACCACGCACGGCACCACCGGCGGGCATCGGCGGCACCGGGAAGCCACGGGGCACCTCGGCGGCCGCCTCGGGCTCCGCCTCCTGCTCGGACGCGCCGACGAAGAACAGCACCAGGAAGATCGCGGCGAGGACGCCGATGCCGATCAGCAGGTACTGGCGGTCGATGCCGCCGTCCAGCGAGATCGCGCGGATCGTCGACACCGCCACGATCCACACCAGCGCGATCGGGATGAGCCGCTTCCAGCCGAAGTGCATGAACTGGTCGTAGCGCAGCCGCGGCAGCGAGCCGCGCAGCCAGATGAAGATGAAGATGAAGAACAGCACCTTGCCGAAGAACCACAGCAGCGGCCAGTAGCCCTCGTTGGCGCCCGCCCAGACCTCGTCGATCCAGAACGGCGCGTGCCAGCCGCCGAGGAACAGCGTCGTGGCGAGCGCGGACACCGTGGCCATGTTGATGTACTCGGCGAGGAAGAACAGGGCGAACTTCAGCGAGCTGTACTCGGTGTGGAAGCCGCCGACCAGCTCGCCCTCCGCCTCCGGGAGGTCGAACGGCGCCCGGTTGGTCTCACCGACCATCGCGATGCAGTAGATGACGAACGACGGCGCCAGGATCAGGCCGAACCACAGGTCGGTCTGCGCCTCGACGATCTCCGAGGTCGACATCGAGCCGGCGTACAGGAAGACCGCGACGAGCGCGAGGCCCATCGCGACCTCGTAGGAGATCATCTGGGCGCTCGAGCGCAGGCCGCCCAGCAGGGAGTACGTCGAGCCGCTGGACCAGCCGCCGAGCACGATGCCGTAGATGCCGATCGAGGCGATCGCCATCACGAACAGCACGGCGACGGGCATGTCGGTCAGCTGGAGCGGCGTCTCCTCGCCGAAGAAGTTCACCGTCGGCCCGAACGGGATCACCGCGAACGTGACGAACGCGGGCACGGTCGCGATCACCGGCGCCAGGATGAAGACGAGCTTGTCGGCCGCCTTCGGCGTGATGTCCTCCTTGAGCGCGAGCTTCACGCCGTCGGCCAGCGACTGCAGCAGGCCGAACGGGCCGTGCACGTTGGGGCCGATGCGGTGCTGCATCCGCGCCACGACCCGGCGCTCCCACCAGATGTTGAAGAGGGTGAGCAGCACCAGGACCACGAAGATCAGCAGGGCCTTGACGAGGACGACCCACCACACGTCGTGGCCGAACTGCGCCAGCGACTCCTCGTCCGCCATGCCGATGCCGGCACCGATCGGGCTCAGCAGCGCGGTCATGCCGGGTCTCCCTTCGCGATCGTCACGCGACTTCCGGGCGAGGCCAGGCCGGCCAGCACCCCGTTGCCGAAGGAGTTGGCCGGCACCCAGACGACGTCGTCGTCGAGGTCGGCGGGCTCCGCCGGCAGGGTCACCGAGCCGCGGTCACCGGTCAGGGTGACGATCGGCCCGTGGGCGTCGTACGCCGCCGGCGAGAGCCGCGCGACCGCGACCCGGCCGGTCGCCAGGTAGGCCTTGTCGCCGTGCTGCATGGAGCCGTTGTCGACGAGCAGCTTCCAGGTCGCCAGCGCGAACCCGTCACCGCCCGCGGGCACGGCGTCGACGGCGGTGTGGCCGGCGCGCTCGCCGTCCCACGGCCCCATCTCCTGCATCTCGGCGCGCGCCTCGAGGATCGTCCGGAAGCCGAGCGGCCGGTCCAGCTCCTCGGCGATGCCGGCGAGCACCCGGACGTCGGGCAGCGAGCCCGGGCTGGCGAAGACCGCCTCGAACGGCCGCGGCCGGCCCTCCCATGTCACGAACGTGCCGGCCTTGTCGACCACGGGCGCGACCGGGAAGACGACGTCGGCCGCGCGGGTCACGTCGGTCTCGCGGAGCTCGAGGGCGACCACGAACGACGCGGCCTCGATGGCGGCCCGGGTGGCCGCCGGGTCGGCGGTGTCGTCGGGGTCGACGCCACCGATCACGAGCCCGCCGAGCTCGCCGGAGACGAGCGCCGCGACGATCTCGTCGGCGTCGCGGCCGGCCGCGTCGGGCAGGTGGTCGACGCCCCAGGTGGTGCCCGCGTCGACGCGCGCCTGCGCGTCGGCGACGGGGCGTCCCCCGGGCAGCAGGTTGGGCAGGCAGCCGGCCTCGACCGCGCCGCGGTCACCGGCCCGACGCGGCACCCACGCGAGCCGGGCGCCGGTGCGGCGGGCCAGCGCGGCCGCGGCGCTGAGCGCCCCGGGCACCGTGGCGAGCCGTTCGCCGACCAGGATCACGGAGCCGGCGTCGACGCCGTCCAGGCCCGCGATGGCAGCAGCCTCGGCGCCGGGAGCGGTGCGCACGACCTGCGCGCTGAGCTTGCTCAGCCCGCGGGTCGCGTAGGGCGCGACCGCGACGACGCGGGTGCCGCGGGCGCGCACCGCCTTGCGGAGCCGCAGGAAGATCGTGCCGGCCTCGTCCTCGGGCTCCAGCCCGGCGAGCACCACGGACGACGCCGTCTCGAGGTCGGCGTAGGACACGCCCCCGTTGCCCGGGCTGCGGAGCGCGACCTCGGCCGCGAGGAACGACGCCTCCTCGGCCGAGAGCGGGCGCGAGCGGAAGTCGATGTCGTTGGTGCCGAGCGAGACGCGGGCGAACTTGCTGTAGGCGTAGGCGTCCTCGGCGGTCAGCCGACCACCGGTGAGCACGCCGACGCCGCCGGCCGCGGCCAGGCCACGAGCGGCGACGGCGAACGCCTCGGGCCACGACGCGGGCCGCAGCGAGCCGTCTCCGCCGTCCTCGACCCGGTCGCGGACCTGCGGGTAGGTCAGCCGATCGGCCTGGGTCGCGTAGTGGAACGCGAACCGGTCCTTGTCGGTGATCCACTCCTCGTTGACCTCGGGGTCCTCCCCCGACAGCCGGCGCATGACCTTGCCGCGCCGGTGGTCGATCCGGATCGCCGCACCGCAGGAGTCGTGCTCGCCGACGCCCGGCGTCGAGACCAGGTCGAAGGGGCGCGAGCGGAAGCGGTACTCCGCGCTGGTCAGCGCACCGACCGGGCAGATCTGGATGACGTTGCCCGAGAAGTAGGAGAGGAACGGCGCGTCCTCGGCGATGCCGATCTGCTGCTGGGCGCCGCGCTCGACCAGGGCGATGAACGGGTCGCCGGGGATCTCCGCCGCGAACCGGGTGCAGCGCTGGCAGACGATGCAGCGCTCGCGGTCGAGCAGCACCTGCGGCGAGATGCTGATCGGCTTCGGGAACGTGCGCTTGACGCCACCGCCGGCCGAGAAGCGGGAGTCGCCGCGGCCGTTGGTCATGGCCTGGTTCTGCAGCGGGCACTCGCCGCCCTTGTCGCAGACCGGGCAGTCCAGCGGGTGGTTGATCAGCAGGAACTCCATGATCCCCTGCTGCGCCTTGTCGGCGACCGGGCTGGTGGCCTGGGTGTTGACGACCATGCCCTCGGCGACCGGCAGCGTGCACGATGCCTGCGGCTTCGGGAAGCCGCGGCCGTTGCCGGCGTCGGGGACGTCGACCAGGCACTGGCGGCAGGCGCCGACCGGCGCGAGCAGCGGGTGGTCGCAGAACCGCGGGATCTGGACGCCGACCTGCTCGGCGGCGCGGATCACCAGCGTGTCCTTGGGGACGCTGACCTGGATGCCGTCGATCGTGAGGGAGACCAGATCGGTCGCCTTCTCCGGTGTCGTGGTCATCAGGCGGTCACCTCCTGTCCTGCCCAGGCGGTCGTGCGGGACGGGTCGAACGGGCACCCGCCACCGGTGAGGTGCGCGATGTACTCGTCGCGGAAGTACTTGATGGAGCTCGTGATCGGGCTGACCGCACCGTCGGCGAGCGCGCAGAACGAGCGGCCGAGGATGTTGTCGCACTGGTCGAGCAGCAGGTCGAGGTCGGCCTCGCTGCCCTGGCCCTTCTCGAGGGCGGAGAGCACCTGCACGAGCCACCACGTGCCCTCGCGGCACGGGGTGCACTTGCCGCAGGACTCGTGCTTGTAGAACTCCGTCCAGCGCAGCGTCGCGCGCACCACGCAGGTGGTGTCGTCGAAGATCTGCAGCGCGCGGGTGCCGAGCATCGAGCCGGCGGCGCCGACACCCTCGAAGTCGAGGGGCACGTCGAGGTGCTCGGCCGTCAGCAGCGGCGTGCTGGAGCCGCCGGGCGTCCAGAACTTCAGCTCGTGGCCCTCGCGGATGCCGCCCGCGAGCTCGATCAGCTCGCGCAGGGTGATGCCGAGCGGAGCCTCGTACTGGCCCGGGGTCTGCACGTGGCCGGACAGGGAGAAGATGCCGAAGCCCTTGGACTTCTCGGTGCCCATCGACGAGAACCAGTGGTGGCCGTTGGCGATGATGCTGGGCACCGACGCGATCGACTCGACGTTGTTGATGACCGTCGGGCTGGCGTAGAGGCCGGCGACCGCGGGGAACGGCGGGCGCAGCCGGGGCTGGCCGCGACGGCCCTCGAGACCCTCGAGCAGCGCGGTCTCCTCGCCGCAGATGTAGGCCCCGGCGCCGGCGTGCACGACCACGTCGAGGTCGAAGCCGGAGCCGTGGATGTCGGTGCCCAGGTGGCCGGCGGCGTACGCCTCCTCCACCGCGCGCTGCACGCGACGGATCACGTGCAGGACCTCGCCGCGGATGTAGATGAAGGCCTTGTTGGCCCGGATCGCGTAGCTGCTGATGATGACGCCCTCGACCAGCGTGTGCGGGCTGGCCATCATCAGCGGGATGTCCTTGCAGGTGCCCGGCTCGGACTCGTCGGCGTTGACGACGAGGTACTTCGGCTTCGGGTTGTCCTGCGGGATGAAGCCCCACTTCATGCCGGTCGGGAAGCCCGCGCCGCCGCGGCCGCGGAGGCCGGACTCCTTGACGGACTCGATGACGGCGTCCGGCGCCATCGCGAAGGCCTTGTCGAGCGCCTGGTAGCCACCGCGTGCCTCGTACGCCGCGAGGGTCCAGGCGCGCTCGTCGCCCCAGTTGTCGGTGAGGACTGGCGTCAGGGTGGTCACTGGCCCTCCTCCTGGCCGCTCGTCACGGCGAGGTGCGCGTCGGGCGCGGTCCACCCGCGCTCCCGGGCGATGCCCAGACCCACGAGCGACGCCGGGCCGGCCGCCGGGCCGTCGTCGGCACGACCGTCGGGGAAGCCGGCGAGCACCCGCTCGGCCTCGCGCCAGGTGCAGATCCTCGGGCCACGGGTGGAGTGGACCTCCTTGCCGGCGCGCAGGTCGTCGACGACCTGGACGGCGGACTCGGGGGTCTGGTTGTCCATGAACTCCCAGTTGACCATCACCACCGGCGCGTAGTCACAGGCCGCGTTGCACTCGACGTGCTCGAGGCTGATCCTGCCGTCCTCGGTGGTCTCGTCGTTGCCGACGGCGAGGTGATCCTTGAGCCGCTCGAAGATCGCGTCGCCGCCCATCACCGCGCACAGCGTGTTGGTGCAGACGCCGACGTGGTAGTCGCCGACCGGGCGGCGCTTGTACATCGTGTAGAACGTCGCGACGCCGCTGACGTCGGCCGCGGAGATGCCGAGGATGTCGGCGCACAGCTCGATGCCCTCGGGGGTGATCCGGCCCTCCACCGACTGCACGAGGTGCAGCATCGGCAGCAGGCCGGAGCGGGCCTCGGGGTAGCGGGCCGCGATCTCGCGCAGCTCGTCCTGGGTCTTCTGGTCGATCATCTGTCGACGCCTCCCATGACCGGGTCGATGGATGCGATCGCGACGATGACGTCGGCGACCATGCCGCCCTCCGCCATGACGCTCGTCGCCTGGAGGTTCGTGAACGACGGGTCGCGGAAGTGCGCCCGGAAGGGGCGGGTGCCGCCGTCGGAGACGACGTGCGCGCCGAGCTCGCCGCGGGGCGACTCGATCGGCACGTAGGCCTGGCCGGCCGGGACCCGGAAGCCCTCGGTCACCAGCTTGAAGTGGTGGATCAGCGCCTCCATCGACTCGCCCATGATGTGGCGGATGTGGTCGAGGCTGTTGCCCATGCCGTCGCTGCCGATCGCGAGCTGGCTGGGCCAGGCGATCTTCTTGTCGGCCACCATAACGGGAGCGCCGTCGAGCTTGGCCAGCCGCTCGGCCGCCTGCTCGATGATCTTCAGCGACTCCCACATCTCGTTGAGGCGGATCCGGAAGCGGCCGTAGGAGTCGGCGGTGTCCCAGGTCTGCACATCGAAGTCGTAGGTCTCGTAGCCGCAGTAGGGCTGGGTCTTGCGCAGGTCCCAGGGGTACCCCGTGCTGCGCATCACCGGGCCGGTGAGGCCCAGCGCCAGGCAGCCGGCGAGGTCGAGGTGGCCGACGCCCTCGAGGCGCGCCTTGAAGATCGGGTTGGCGTTGCAGAGGTCGGCGTACTCGGGGAGCCGCTTCTTCATCAGCGCGACGAAGCTGCGGATCTCGTCGAGGGCACCCGGCGGGAGATCCTGGGCGACCCCTCCGGGGCGGATGAACGCGTGGTTCATGCGCAGGCCGGTGATCAGCTCGAAGAGGTCGAGCACGAGCTCGCGCTCACGGAAGCCGATCGTCATCACGGTCAGCGCGCCGATCTCCATGCCGCCGGTGGCGATGCAGACCAGGTGGGAGGAGATGCGGTTGAGCTCCATGAGCAGGACCCGCATGACCGTGGCCTTCTCGGGGATGTCGTCCTCGATGTCGAGGAGACGCTCGACGCCGAGCACGTAGGTCGCCTCGTTGTAGAACGGGCTGAGGTAGTCCATCCGGGTGCAGAACGTCGTCCCCTGGGTCCAGGAGCGGTACTCCATGTTCTTCTCGATGCCCGTGTGCAGGTAGCCGATGCCGCAGCGCGCCTCGGTCACCGTCTCGCCCTCGAGCTCGAGGATCAGCCGCAGCACGCCGTGGGTCGACGGGTGCTGCGGACCCATGTTGACGACGACCCGCTCGGTGTCGTCCTCGCCGAGGCCCTCGGCGATCGAGTCCCAGTCCTGACCGCTGACCGTGAAGACCTTGCCCTCGCTGGTGTCGCTGCTGCCGGCGTATACGTCCTGGCTCATGTCAGTTGTAGCTCCTGCGCTGGTCGGGCGGCGGGATGGTGCCGCCCTTGTACTCCACGGGTATGCCGCCCAGCGGGTAGTCCTTGCGCTGGGGGTGGCCGGGCCAGTCGTCCGGCATGAGGATGCGGGTGAGCGCGGGGTGGCCGTCGAAGACGATCCCGAACATGTCGAAGGTCTCGCGCTCGTGCCAGTCGTTGGTGGGGTAGACGCTCACCGTCGAGGGGATGTGCGGGTCGGCGTCGGGCGCGGTGACCTCGAGCCGGATCCGGCGGTTGTGGGTCATCGAGAGCAGGTGGTAGACCGCGTGCAGCTCGGCGCCCGTGTCGTCGGGGTAGTGCACGCCGCTGACGCCGGAGCACAGCTCGAAGCGCAGCCGCTCGTCGTCGCGGAGCACCTTCGCGACCACCGGCAGGTCCTCGCGACGGACATGGAAGGTGATCTCGCCGCGGTGGATGACGACGCGCGGAGCCATCGACTCGACGCCCGCGTCGTGGGCCGCCGCGACCAGCGCGTCGGCCACCTCGTCGTACCAGCCGCCGTAGGGCCGCTGCGCCTCACCGGGGAAGACGGTCGGCTGGACGAGGCCGCCGTACCCGCTGGTGTCACCCGAGCCGCGGACGCCGAACATGCCCTGGCGGACGCCGACCTCGTGGACCTCGCCGGTCTGGGCGGGGAGCTTGTTCTCGGGGGTCTCGTCGGTGTGGTCGGACTCGGTCACCGCAGCATGCCCTTCATCTCGGACGTCGGCAGGGCGCACAGCGCCTGGGTCTCGAGCTCCTCCACCTCGCGGACGCGGTTGGCGCCGAGCTTGGTGTGCTGCACCTGGTCGTGGAGCTTCAGGATCGCGTCGATGAGCATCTCCGGGCGCGGCGGGCAGCCGGGGAGGTACATGTCGACCGGCACGACGTGGTCGACGCCCTGGACGATGGCGTAGTTGTTGAACATGCCGCCGCTGCTCGCGCAGACGCCCATCGCCAGCACCCACTTGGGGTTCGGCATCTGGTCGTAGATCTGGCGCAGGACGGGGGCCATCTTCTGGCTGACGCGGCCGGCCACGATCATCAGGTCGGCCTGGCGCGGGCTGGCTCGGAAGACCTCCATGCCGAAGCGCGCGAGGTCGTACTTCGGACCGCCGGTCGTCATCATCTCGATGGCGCAGCAGGCCAGGCCGAAGGTCGCGGGCCAGAACGACGCCTTGCGCATGTAGCCCGCGACGCCCTCGACGGTCGTCAGCAGGACGCCGCTGGGGAGCTTCTCCTCGATGCCAGTCACGGCTCGCTACCTCTCAGTCCCAATCAAGTCCGCCGCGGCGCCACACGTAGGCGTAGGCGACGAAGACCGTGGCGATGAAGACGACCATCTCGACCAGCCCGAAGAACTTCAGGGCGTCGAAGTGCACCGCCCACGGGTAGAGGAAGATGATCTCGATGTCGAAGACGATGAAGAGCATCGCGGTGATGAAGTACTTCACCGGGAAGCGCCCGCCGCCGAGCGGCTGGGGCGTCGGCTCGATGCCGCACTCGTAGGAGTCGAGCCTGGCGCGGTTGTACCGCTTGGGCCCCACGAGGGCGCTCATGATCACGGAGAAGACCGCGAACGCCGCCGCGAGGAGGGCCAGCGCCAGGACCGGCGTGTAGAGCTCCATGCCTCGCCTCTCTTCCGAGCCGTTTACAGAGCCCACTTGTGACTTTGTGAATCCAATCACTAAGTGGTCTGGGACACATCTAACCACTCCCGAAACAGGTCGTCATCCGGGGGTCGGTCCGGCCGTACGACGGCCGTGGATCCACGCCTGGGAAGGGCAATTCGGGCATGACGACATGCCCTAAATCGGTCGATCCGCGGGCGGCCCGGAGGTCAGCGGGTGGCGCGGTGCAGGGCGACGATGCCGCCCGAGAGGTCGCGCCACTGCGGCGCCTGCCACCCGGCGGCGGCGACGAGGTCGGCCAGCCCGCGCTGGTCGGGCCAGGCCCGGATCGACTCGGCCAGGTAGACGTAGGCGTCCGGCGAGGACGACACGGCCCGGGCGATCGGCGGGAGCGCCTTCATCAGGTACTCCAGGTAGACCGTGCGCCACGGCGCCCACGTGGGGTGGCTGAACTCGCACACCACGAGCCGGCCGCCCGGCTTGGTCACCCGGCGCAGCTCGCGCAGCCCGGCCTCGGGATCGACGATGTTGCGCAGCCCGAAGGAGATCGTCACCGCGTCGAAGATCGCGTCCCCGAACGGCAGCTGGGTGCCGTCGCCAGCCGTGAACGGCAGGTGCGGGCGGTTGCTCTTGCCGACCCGGAGCATGCCGAGCGAGAAGTCGCACGGGACGACGGTCGCGCCGGCGTCGGCGAAGGGCTGGCTCGACGTACCCGTGCCGGCGGCGAGGTCGAGGACCCGCTCACCCGGCTGGGGGTCGACGGCCGCGATGACGGCCTTGCGCCACCGACGGTCCTGCCCGACGGAGAGCACGTCGTTGGTCACGTCGTAGCGACGCGCGACTGCGTCGAACATGCGACGTACGTCGGAGGGCTGCTTGTCGAGCTCGGCACGGACCACGGGCAGAGACTACGCAAGCCGGCTCGGGCGGCGCGTGGGGGCTCAGGCCTCGTTGAGGTCGTCGAGCAGCTCGCCGGCGACGTCCACGAGCTCCTCGGCGTCGATCGCGGCCGAGCCGATCTGCACGGTCAGTCCCCCACGGGTGACCTGGCACTGGCTGAACGCCGGCGCGGGCGCCGACCCGTCGCCAGCCGGCTGGCCGTAGGTGAGGATGCAGACGCCGTCGCCGACCTTGGACATGTCGGTGGACACGCTGCCGTCCTCGGCGGGCTCCGGGAGGCTGTTGGGCGCGAAGGCGCCACCCTCGGACTGGAAGACCTGGACGAACACCGCCTGGGTCTCCTCGGCCACGTAGGTGCGGGTCGCTGCGGGCGTCCCGAGCACCTCCGGCAGCACCTCGTTGCCGTGGTCGCGGCTGGCCCGCTCGCCGGCGGCGATCGAGTCGGCCTGCTCGGCGAGCTGACCGTCGGCGAACGCGGCCGGGTCGTCGGAGGCGACGTACCCGCCCGGCAGCGTGTCGGGCAGCACCAGCTCGCGCACCTCGACCTCCTCCTCGCCGTGGGCCTTGGGCAGGCCGATCGCGAAGGCGGCCATCAGCCCGAGGACGAGGAGGCCGAGGACGATGCCGACGACGGCCGACGTACGGGAGGACGTGGGGGCGCTCACGTCCATCGACGCTACCCCGGCGCCCGACGCGGGTCTGCGCCGGGTCCGTGAGTAGTCTCGGCCCTGTGACGTTGACCGTCCGCACCGTCCGCCTCGACCTCGAGGAGGCCACGCGGCTCCTCGATCTGGTCCCGGCCGACCGCCCGGTGTCCTGGCTGCGCAGAGGCGACGGTCTCGTGGGCTGGGGCGTGGCCGCCGAGGTGCGCACCCGCGGGGCGACCCGGTTCGCGGACGCCGACAAGTGGTGGCGCGAGACGACGGCGCGCTCGACCGTGCACGACGAGGTCAACGAGCCCGGCACCGGCCCGGTCGCCTTCGGCACGTTCGCGTTCGCCGACGAGCCGGGTGACTCCGTGCTGGTGGTCCCGCAGGTCGTGGTCGGTCGCCGCGGCGACATCGCCTGGCTGACCACCGTCGACGTGCCCGCGCCCGAGCTGGTCGCCGCCGACCTCCCGGCCGCGCCGGCGGGCGTGAGCTTCGCCGACGGCGCCCTCAACGGCGAGCAGTGGATGTCCGTGGTCGCCGACGCCGTCGCGCGCATCGGCCGCGGTGACCTCGAGAAGGTCGTGCTGGCGCGCGACCTGGTCGTCACCTGCACCGAGCCGGTCGACGTGCGCTGGCCGCTGCAGCGGCTCGCCGAGGACTACCCCATGTGCTGGACGTTCCACGTCGACGGCATGTTCGGCGCGACGCCGGAGATGCTGGTGCGGCGCGAGCGCGGGCTGGTGACCTCCCGGGTGCTGGCCGGCACGATCCGGCGTACCGGCCACGACGAGCGCGACCTCGCGCTCGCCGCCACCCTGGCCCGCTCGTCGAAGGACCTCGAGGAGCACGAGTACGCCGTCCGCTCGGTCGCCGACGCCCTCGAGCCGCACTGCTCGTCGATGAACGTCCCCGAGGCGCCGTTCGTGCTGCACCTGCCGAACGTCATGCACCTCGCCACCGACGTCAACGGCGTCGTCCACGACGCCGCCACGGTGTCGTCGCTCCAGCTCGCCGAGGCGCTGCACCCCTCGGCTGCCGTCGGCGGCACCCCGACGCCCGTCGCCTCCGCGCTGATCGCCGAGATCGAGGGCATGGACCGGGGTCGCTACGCCGGCCCCGTGGGCTGGATGGACGCCAGCGGCGACGGCGAGTGGGGCATCGCCCTGCGCTCCGCCGTGATCGCCGGCTCGACCGTCCGGCTCTTCGCCGGCTGCGGCATCGTCGCCGACTCCGACCCCGAGGCCGAGCTGGCCGAGGCGCAGGCGAAGTTCGTCCCGGTGCGCGACGCCCTCACCACCCGCTGACGTCGAGTCGGGCCCGCGTCACGCTCGAGTTGGGCCGCCATCACCGTCGAGTGGGGCCTGAGTCACCCTCGAGTTGGGCAGGCGTCAGCGCGCCGTGACTCCAGCCCAACTCAACGGGAAACCCGGCCCAACTCGACGTCAGAGGTCGGCGCCGTCGGCCAGGCGCACGTACGCCAGCCCCTCCTTCGGAAGGAACGCGTTCATGTGCTGCTCGAGGATGCCGTGGGCGGCGTCGGTGTAGATGCGGTCGTGGATCGCGAGGTTGCGCGGCGCCTTGACCGCGCGGGCGAACTCCACCGCCTCGGACGCCTTGAGCCAGGGCGCCGACGACGGCACCAGGAGCACGTCGACCGCCTCACCGGGCTCGGTGAGGGCGTCACCCGGGTGGTAGATCCGGGTGCCGCCGGCGTCGATGACGTAGCCGCTGTTGTGGATGCGTGGGAACTCCGGGTGGATCACCGCGTGCAGCTCGCCGACCGCGCGCACCGGGATGCCGGGGTCGAAGGACGCGCCGGGCGCCACGACCGTGACCCGCTCGGCGACGTCGGGGGCGTCCTCGCGGATCCTCGCCGCGACGGCGTCGATCGTGAAGACCGGGGCGTCGGTGCGACGCAGGTGGTCGGGCAGGTAGTGGTCGGGGTGCTCGTGGGTGATCAGCACCGCGTCCGCTCCGTCGACGGCCTCGGCGTCGGTGAAGACGCCGGGGTCGAGCACCAGGACCGTGCCGTCGTGCTCGATCCGGACGCAGGCGTGGCCGAACTTCGTGATGCGCATGGGCTCACGGTAATCGCGTGCTCCCTACGATGCTCGCGTGAGACCGACCCTGCGCCCCGCCGTGCCGGCCGACGCCGAGGCCGGCGCCGCCCTGCACATGGCGTGCTGGCGCGAGGCGTATGCGCCCTACGCCGACCCCGCGCTGCTCGCCCAGCGACTCGCGTCGACCGACCGCTTCGTGGCGGCGTGGAGGAAGCAGCTCGCCGACGGCCCGCCGCGCGTCCTGGCCGACGTCGACGGCGAGCCGGTCGGCTTCGCGGTCGTCGGCCCCAACCGCGACCCGGACGGGCCGGCGGCGACCGAGCTCTTCGCGATCTACGTCCGCGCGGCCTGGTGGGGCACGGGGGTCGGGCAGGCGCTGTGGGACGCCGTCGCCCCGTCCGAGAGCTGCTCGCTGTGGGTGCTGGAGGCCAACGAGCGCGCGCAGGGGTTCTACCGTCGCCAGGGGTTCGTCGCCGACGGCGCCCGCGACTTCTACGAGGACCTCGGGACGTGGGCGGTCAGGATGGTCAGGCCATGACCTACTTCGACCTCTCCGACCCGGACTTCGACGTCACCTCACCGGAGGTGCACGCCGCTCGCGACGAGAGCTGGTACGTCGAGACCAACTGGGGCTGGGCGATCCTGCGGCACGCGGAGGTCAGCGCCGTGCTGCGGGACCGCCGCTTCCGCCAGGGCAACGCGCGCTGGCCCGCGCAGAACGGCATCCACTCCGGCCTCTTCTCCGACTGGTGGCAGGAGACGCTGCTCAGTCTCGAGGGCGACGACCACGCGCGCGTCCGGCGGCTGCTGATGCCGGCCTTCCGCAACAAGACGATCGCCGCGATGCGGCCACGCTTCCAGGCGCTGGCGAACGAGCTGGTCGACGGGTTCGCCGCGCGCGGCGAGGTGGAGCTGATCAGCGAGTTCGCGGAGCCGTACGCCGCCCGCATCATCTGCGTCCTGCTCGGCCTGCCGGAGGACGACTGGCACCAGGTGGGGCGCTGGGCCGACGACCTCGGCGCGTCGTTCTCGATCGACGTCGGCAACCAGGTGCCCCGAATCGAGGCCGCGCTGACCGGGCTCTTCGAGTACGTCGAGCAGGTGGTCGCCGACCGGCGGGCACATCCGCGGGACGACCTGGTGACGACGCTCGTGCAGGCCAGCGACGACGGCGACCGGCTCACCGGGCACGAGCTCGGCGTGGCGCTGGTGTTCCTCGCGTTCGCGGGCATGGAGACCACCCGCAACCAGATCGGGCTGGCGGTGCAGACGCTGCTGAAGCACCCTGACCAGTGGCGGCTGCTCGGCGAGCGCCCCGACCTCGGCGCGAACGCCGTCGAGGAGGTCATGCGCGTCAACCCGACGGTCACCTGGGTGACCCGCGAGGCCCTGGAGGACGTCGGCCTCAACGGCCTGCTCATCCCGCAGGGCGGCATCGTGCAGACGCTCTCGCACAGCGCCGGCACCGACCCGAGCGCGATGCCCGACCCGTCCTTCGACATCACCCAGCAGCGTCCGCCGCACCACGGCTTCGGCGCCGGCGTCCACCACTGCCTCGGGCACTTCGTCGCCCGCACCGACATGGCCGTCGCCCTCCCCCTGCTCGCCCGGCGGATGCCGGACGCCGCGCCGGACGGTCCCGGCGAGTGGCTACCGGTCTCCGGCAACACTGGGGCCGTGAGCTTCCCGATCCGCTTCACCCCGTCGTCATGATCGCCGTCACCGGATCGACCGGCGCCCTCGGCGGCCTCGTCGCCCGCGCGCTCGCCGACGACCTCCGCACCGACCTCAGGCTGGTGGTCCGCGACCCCGCCAGGGCGCCCGACTACGACACCGACGTGCGCGTCTGCACGTACGCCGACCTCGACGCCTCGACCACCGCCCTGGCCGGCGTCGACACGCTGTTCATGGTGTCGGCCGCGGAGTCCGCCGACCGTCGAGCGCAGCACCGGACGTTCGTGCGCGCGGCCGCGGACGCGGGCGTGCGGCACGTCGTCTACACCTCGTTCGCGGGCGCCTCGCCCGACGCGACGTTCACGCTCGGCCGCGACCACGCCGACGCGGAGGCAGCGATCCGCGAGAGCGGGATGGCGTTCACGTTCCTGCGCGACAACTTCTACCTCGACGTGCTGCCCTCGTTCGCCGACGAGCGCGGCGTGATCCGCGGGCCTGCCGGCGACGGCCGGGTCGCCGCGGTCGCCCGCGCGGACGTCGCCGAGGCCGCCGTCGCGGTGCTGCGGGCCCCGGCCGCGCACGCTGGCGCGACCTACACGCTCACCGGGCCGGAGGCGCTCACCATGAGCGAGGCCGCCGAGCGGCTGGGCCTGGAGTTCGAGGACGAGACCGAGGAGGCGGCGTACGCCTGGCGGCGCGAGCGGTACGGCGCCGCGCAGTGGCAGCTCGACGCCTGGGTGAGCACCTACACGGCGATCCGGGACGGGTCGGTCGCCGAGGTCACCGACCACGTCGAGCGGCTCACCGGCCACCCGCCACGGTCGCTGGAGGACGCGCTCACGCCGTGAGGTGGTGCACGTAGCACCAGCGCCAGTCCTCGCCCGGCTCGGCGGACTGCATGACCGGGTGCTGCGTGTCGTGGAAGTGCTCGGTGGCGTGCTGCAGCTGCGAGGAGTCGCAGCAGCCGACGTTGCCGCACTCCAGGCAGCGCCGCAGCGACACCCACTGGGTGCCGGCCGCCACGCACGCCTGGCAGTACGTCGCCGGCTCCTCCGCGACCGTGGGATGCCGCACGAGGTCGTCGCAGAGGTCGCCGATCTGCCAGCGCCGCGCGGCGTACGCCGCCGTCTCGTCGCGGTCCTGCTCGGCGCTGTCGAGCATCGACTCCTCGACGTCGAGGGTCGCGAGCACGTCGGCGACCACCTCCGACGGCACCTGTCCGGCGTTGCGGATCTCCAGGATGCGCTGGCGCTCGACGTCGATCAGCTGGCTGCGGATCCGGTAGTAGAGCGCGGCGGGCGACGCCTGGTCGGCCTGGGTGCCGAGGCGCTCCCACGCCGCGAAGTTGCGCTGGTCGAGCCGCTGCCGGATCAGGTCGACGACGCCGGCGGGGTCGTCGACCTGCATCCGGTCCAGCTCCTCGAACGCCGCCTTGGAGGCCTGCTGGAGCAGGGTCGCCCGCGCGAGCGCGTCGTCGAGCGGGTCCGGTGCCGGCACCCGCAGGCGCCGCGCGAACCACGGGAGCGACAGGCCCTGGATCAGCAGCGTGCCCGCGACGACGGTGAACGCGATCATGAAGAGCACCTCACGGTGCTCGGTGCGCTCCGGGATGGCGAACGCCGCGGCGAGTGTGACGACGCCGCGCATGCCCGCCCAGCCGAGCAGGAACATGAACGACCACGGCGGGGCCCCGTGGCTGGCGTCGCGGTCGCGTGGCCGGCGGAAGAGCACCCAGCGCGAGCCGAGCACCCAGAGCAGCCGGAGCACGATCACCGCCACGAGGGTCGCCAGGCAGACCGTCACGATCCGGGCCGCCCCGAGGTCGCTGTCGGCGAGGTCCTGGAAGAGCCACTGGGCCTGCAGGCCGATCAGCGCGAAGACGGTGTTCTCCAGGAGGAAGGAGATCGTGCGCCAGTTGATCCGCTCCGCGATCCGCGACTGGGCGGTCTGCAGCACCGGCGCCCGGTGACCGAGCAGCAGGCCGGCCACGACGACCGCGATGACGCCGGAGGAGTGCACCTCCTCCGCGACGATGTAGCAGAAGAACGGCACGACCAGCGAGAGCGCCACGTCGATCGCCGGGTCGGTGATCCGGCGGCGCATCCGCGCGACCAGCCAGTACGCCGCGAGGCCGAGGGCCACACCACCCACGGCGGCACGCACGAAGTCGAGGCCGATCCCCCACGCCGAGACCGCGACCGTGCCGGCGGCGACGCCGAGCGCGGTGCGCAGCAGCACGAGGGCGGTGGCGTCGTTGAAGAGCGACTCGCCCTCGAGGATCGTGACGATCTTGCGCGGCAGGCCGATGTGCCGCCCGATCGCCGTCGCGGCGACCGCGTCCGGGGGCGCGACGACCGCACCGAGTGCGAGCGCCACCGCCCAGGGGATGCCCGGGATCAGCTCGTGCACCAGCCAGCCGACACCGAGGGTCGTGAAGAGGACCGCGCCGACCGAGAGCAGCAGGATCGGGCGCCGGTAGGCGTTGAAGTCGACGAGCGAGGAGGAGATCGCAGCGGCGTACAGCAGGGGCGGCAGCAGGCCGACCAGGACGAGCTCGGGCTCGAGGTGGACCTGGGGCACGAACGGCAGGAACGACGCCAGCACGCCGGCGACCACCAGCAGCAGCGGCGAGGGGATCCCGATCCAGCGCGAGACGACGACGCCGACGAGCACGCCGACGACGAGCGAGATCAGGAAGAGGGCGACGTCCACGGGCTCATTGTTCCTGGGGCCGCAAGGCCCGGATCCGCTCGTCCAGCACGCGGCGGTTGTCGCGACGCACGACGGCCTCGACGACCTCGATCCCGCCGTTGGGGCTGGCCAGCGCCTGCTCGAGCTCGGGGCGGCTCGACACCCGCAGGTGCGGGGTGCGGGTCGCGGCGCACAGGCTGGCCAGGTCGACGCCGTGGGGGGTGCCGAAGAGCCGCTCGTACTGCTCGGCGTACTCCCCGGCCCCCTGCTCCAGCATCGTGAAGATCGAGCCGCCGTCGTCGTTGGCGACGACGATCGTCAGGTCCGGCGTGGGCTCCCCGGGACCCAGGACCAGCCCGCCGGCGTCGTGCAGGAACGTCACGTCGCCCATCAGCGCCAGCGCCCGGGGGCTGCCGGGTCGCGCCAGCGCGGCGCCGATCGCGGTCGAGACCGTGCCGTCGATGCCGGACAGGCCACGGTTGGCGAGCACCTTACGGCGCGCGCCCACGCGGTAGCGCGGCACCATCAGGTCGAGGTCGCGGATCGGGCTCGACGCGCCGACCACGAGCAGCCCGCCCTCGGGCAGGGCGTGGGCGACGGCGCCCGCGACCTCGTACGGCGTGAGCTCGGCCTCGGCGGCGAGCAGCGCGTCCAGCTGCTGCGCGACCGAGCGGTCGGCCGCCAGCCACTCCTCGAGCCAGGCCGGGTCGTCGGGCGCGTCGACCGTGGGCACGACCGGCAGCCGCTCGTCGACCCGGAACGGCCGCTCTGCCCAGACGCCGGCGGCCGGGGTGTCGAGCACCTGCACGTCGGCGCGGGCGAGCAGCCGGCCGACCGGCCGGGAGAGGGTGGGGTGGCCGCACACGACGACCCGCTCGATCCGCTCGCCGAGCCCGGACGCCAGCAGCAGGCGGTAGGTGCGGATGGCGTTGGCACCGGTGCGCGACCCGCTCGACGGCTCCGCGAGCAGCGGCCACCCGGCCGCCTCGGCCAGCACCCGCGCCGGCGGGCCGGCGTCGTCGCCGGCCACCACGACCGTGCGGGGGCCCGTCGGGATCGTCAGGTGCAGGGCCGGGCGGGCCCGGCCGACACCAGGGCCGGGCGTCACGTCGGGCAGCCACCGGTCGTCGGGCACCAGTGGCTCGTCGAGCGGCACGTTGAGGTGCAGGGGGCCGGTCGCCAGCAGGTCGTAGGAGGCGCTCGCGTCCTGGGTCGGCACCAGCGGCCCGAAGATGCCGACCTGGTCGGTGGTCTGGTTGGCGCTGGTGCCGCGCAGCCGGGCCGGGCGGTCGGCGGTGACCACGACCAGGTCCACGTCGGAGTGCGCGGCCTCGAGGACCGCGGGGTGCAGGTTGGCGACGCCGGTGCCGGACGTGCAGATGACGGCGGCACGCCGGCCGTTGCGGGACAGTCCGAGGCCGAGGAAGCCGGCGGTCCGCTCGTCGATCCGGGTGTGCAGCCGCACCAGCCCGGCGGCAGCGGCGTCGTAGGCCGCGAACGACAGGGGCGCGTTGCGCGAGCCGGGCGTCACCACGACCTCGGTGACGCCGGCCCCGATCAGGCGGCTCAGGACGTCGCGGGCCAGGGAGGTGGAGCTCACGACGAAGGATCCTGCCGCACGGCCCGGACCTCGGCGAGCCGGGCCGACCAGTGCGCGACCCGGTCGGGGTCGGCGGCGACCAGCGCCTCGTCGACGGTCGGCACCCGCACCGGCAGCAGGCCGGCCACCGGCAGCAGCGGGTCGGTGACGACGTCGCCCGCGAGCAGCTGCCCGGTCGCGAGCCCGCAGGCGTACGGCAGCTCCGGCAGCGCGGCGGCGAGCGCGACGCCGGCCGCGAGGCCGACGCTGGTCTCCAGCGCCGAGGAGACGACCACCGGCAGGCCGATGTCCTCGGCGATCCGCAGGCAGGCCCGCACGCCGCCGAGCGGCTGCACCTTGAGCACGGCCACGTCGGCGGCCTCGAGGTCGCGGACCCGGTAGGGGTCGGCCGCACGGCGGATGGACTCGTCGGCCGCGACCGGGACGTCGACCGCACGGCGTACGGCGGCGAGGTCCTCGACCGAGGCACACGGCTGCTCGACGTACTCCAGGCCGCCGGCGGCCCGGTCGAGCACGCCGATCGAGGCGAGCGCGGTGTCGAGGTCCCAGAGGCCGTTGACGTCGATCCGCACCCGGCCGTCCGGCCCGAGCGCGTCGCGGACCGCCTCGAGCCGGGCCTGGTCGTCGCCGAGCGTCTGGCCGGGCTCCGCGACCTTGACCTTCGCCGTGCGGCAGCCGCCCGCGCTGACGATGGCGTGTGCGCGCTCGGCGTCGACGGCGGGCACGGTCACGTTGACGGGTACGGCGTCCCGCAGCGGCGCCGGCCAGTCCCCGGTGGCCGCCTCCTCGGCGCAGCGGAGCCAGGGCTCGGCGACCCGCGCGTCGTACTCCAGGAAGGGGCTCCACTCGCCCCAGCCGGCGTCCCCGTGGAGCAGCATCCCCTCGCGGACCGTGATGCCACGGAAGCGGGTGCGCATCGGCAGGCTGAAGACCCTCACGCCAGCCCCTTGAGGGCCAGCCGGTCCGCCTTGCCGTTGCCCAGCAGCGGGAGCGCGTCGAGGCGCACCACCTGGCGCGGTGCCCAGGCGCGCGGGTGCCGGGCCGCCACCCAGTCGCGCGCCGCGTCGAGGTCGAGGTCCCCGACCACGAACGCGACGACCCGGTTGCCCCACTCCTCGTCGGGCACGCCGAGCACCTCCGCGGTCGCCACCGCCGGGTGCTCGCGCAGGCGGGCGGCGACCGCGGCGGCCGGCACGTTGACGCCGCCGCTGACGACCATGTCGTCGATCCGGCCGAGCACCTGCAGCCGGCCGTCCTCGTCGAGCCGCCCGGCGTCGGAGGTCAGGAACCAGCCGTCGACCAGCACCTCGGCGGTGCGCGCCGGGTCGCCGGCGTACCCGTCGAAGAGCGTCGGGCCGCCGATCCGCACCCGGCCGTCGTCCCCGATCGCGACGGCCACGCCGTCGAGCGGGAGGCCGTCGTAGACGCAGCCGCCGGCGGTCTCGGCGGAGCCGTAGGTCGCGACCACGCGCACCCCTGTCTCGGCGGCTCGGGCACGGAGCGCGGCGTCGACCGGCCCACCGCCGAGCAGCACGGTGTGGAAGGTCCGCAGCGCGTCGGCGTCGGTGTCGAGCAGCCGGTGCAGCTGGGTCGGGACCAGCGACACGAAGCGGTCCACGTCGCCGAGGGCCTCGGTCGCGGCCGCGAAGTCGTCCTCGAGCACCACGGGCTCGTGCCCGGCCACCAGCGACCGGCACACGACCTGCAGGCCGGCGACGTACGACGGCGGCAGCGCGAGCAGCCACCGGCCCGACCCGCCGACCCGGCGTGCGCTCGCCGTCACGGAGGCGAGCACGGCGGCCCTCGAGAGCAGCACCCGCTTCGGCGTGCCCGTCGAGCCCGAGGTCTCGACCACCCACGGATCCGGGTCGTCGGCCGCCAGCCAGGCGGCGACGTCGCGGAGCGTGGAATTCACGCGACCGACACTAGTGGCGCGTGATGGGATGCCCGCGTGCCGTCCCGTCTCGACCGCTTCCTCCCACCGACGCAGCTCGCCCGGCGCCTGTCGGTGCAGTCGGTGCTGTTCGCGACGGGCGAGGGCGCGTTCCTGACCGGCAGCGCGGTCTTCTTCACCCAGATCGTCGGGCTCAGCGCCGCGCAGGTCGGCATCGGCCTCACCGCGGCGGGCGCCGTGTCCTTCTGCTTCGCGATCCCGCTCGGCAAGCTCTCCGACCGGGTCGGACCCAAGCGCACCTGGGCGCTGAGCGCGTTCGGCACGGCGGGCCTCTACCTGCTGTGGCCGTTCATCGGCGGCTTCGCGACGTTCGTGGTGCTGATGGTGCTGCTCGAGCTGGTGCAGAGCGCCGGCTGGTCCGGCCGCGGCGCCTACACCATCGATGCGTTCCCGCACGACGAGCGGGTGCGGTCGATGGCGTTCATGCGGGCGGCGCTCAACATCGGGTTCACCCTCGGCGCCGGGATCGGCGGGCTGGCGCTCGCCTTCGACAGCGAGGCGATGCTCCGCGCGGTGCCGTGGCTCACCGCCGCGGTGCTGGTCGCCAACGCGGTCCTCATCGTCCGCCTGCCCGACGCCCAGCACGACAAGTCCGTGGCCGCCCCCGTCGAGAAGGCGGTCGCCACGAAGGACAAGCGCGGCAGCGCGCTGCGCAACCGCGGCTTCGTCGGACTGATGACCTGCGACGGCGTGCTCGGCACCAACCAGGTGCTGCTCAACGTCGTGATCCCGCTGTGGCTCGTTCAGGAGACCGACGCCCCGCACGTGCTGCTCGCCTGGCTCTTCGGCACCAACACCGTGCTCGCGGTGCTGCTCCAGGTCCCGGCCGCGCGCGGGGTCGAGTCGGTCGCCACCTCGCTGCGCGCGTCCCGCATCAGTGCCGCGTTCTTCGTCGGCTCGTGCCTCATCGTGCTCGTCACCCACGACACGATCGGCTGGGTCACGATCGCGCTGGTCTGGCTGGGCCACGTGACCGTCACCGGGGCGGAGCTCTTCCAGTCCGCGGGCCACTGGGGCTTCCTCTCCGAGCTGTCCGACCCCGACCGGCGCGGCGAGTACCAGGGCGCCTCGCAGCTCGGTGGCGCGCTGGGCAGCGTGTGGGCGCCGGCGCTCTTCACGTTCCTCGCGATGGAGTGGGGCACCACGGGCTGGCTGCTGATCGGCGGCATCATCGCGGTCGCCGTGCTGGCGATGCCGGCGTTCGCTCGCGCCGCCGAGCGCTACCTGGTGCGCGCGCGACAGCCCGCGACTGCTTGAATCTCACCTCGTGGCAACTCCCGCACAGTGGCTCGCCGGCGCCCGGCCGCGCACCCTGCCCGCAGCCGTGTCGCCCGTGCTCGCCGGCTCCGGCGTCGCGGCGTACGTCCACGGCTTCGTGGCGTGGAAGGCGCTGCTCGCGCTCGTGGTCGCGCTGGCGCTCCAGGTGGCGGTCAACTACGCCAACGACTACTCCGACGGCATCCGCGGCACCGACGCCGACCGCGTCGGCCCGATGCGCCTCGTCGGGTCGGGGGCCGCTGCTCCGGCGGCGGTGAAGCGCGCGGCGTTCCTCGCGTTCGGGGTGGCGGGCGTGGCCGGGCTGGTGCTCGCCGTGACGACCGCCTGGTGGCTGGTCGCCGTCGGCCTGGTGTCGATGCTCGCGGCGTGGTTCTACACCGGCGGCTCGAAGCCCTACGGCTACCTCGGCCTCGGCGAGGTCATGGTGTTCGTCTTCTTCGGGCTGGTGGCCGTCGTCGGCACGACGTACGTGCAGACCGAGACCTGGGAGTGGGCGGCGCTCTGGGCCGCCGTCGGCGTCGGCGCGCTCGCCTGCGCGATCCTGGTCGCCAACAACCTGCGCGACATCCCGACCGACACGCTCGCCGGGAAGCGCACCCTGGCCGTCGCGCTCGGCGACCGCGGCACCCGCCGCCTCTACGTCGCCCTGGTGGTCCTCGCCACGGTCGCGATCTTCGCGGTCGCCCTCGTCACCACGCCGTACGCCGTCGCCGCCGTCGGCTTCCTGGTGCTCGCGCTCCCGGCGGTCCGGACGGTGCGCGGCGGCGCCACCGGACCGGGCCTGATCCCGGTGCTGCAGCAGACCGGGCTCGCCGAGCTCGCGTGGGCGGCGCTGGTCGCGGCCGGGCTGGTGCTCGGACGCTAGTCCGCGTCCTCCTTGGACCGCAGCTCCTCGATCTTGGCCGAGGCCCTCTCGGCCCGCCCCTCCACGCGCCGGGCGAAGGCCTCGCGCTGCCGGTCGAGCAGGTAGTAGGAGCCGAGCCCGCTCATCAGGAACGCGGCCACGATCGCCACCAGCAGGTTGAACTCGCCCGCGATCAGGACCCACGCGCCCACGACGATCCCGAGGGACGCGAGGAAGAGGACGAGGCGCAGCAGCGTGTAGACCCAGAACTCCTTCACGGGTTCAGGGTAGGTGCTCACCACGGGCGCTCTACCCTGGAGGGGTGCTCAGATTCCTGCTCGTGGTGATCCTCGTCGCGCTCACGGTCTATCTCGTGACCCGCGCCGTGCAGCGAGCCGGCGGCCCCGCCCTGCCGAAGCGTCCGCAGCGCCGCTCGGAGCCGCCGCGGATCATCGGCCCCGACGACGACCCGGACTTCCTCCGCGACCTCGACCGCAAGCGCAAGCACCCCGAGGACCCCGAGGCCACCTGACGGTCGAGTCGGTCGTCAGAGGTCTCGACTCAGCGCCGGAGCGGGCGCGCTGTCGGCGTAGGAGTGCTGCGAGGTCGTCGAGAAGTAGTTGATCCCGATGAAGTTGAACCACAGCGTCGCCATGCCGACCAGGGCGAGGATCGCGGCGTTGCGGCCCTTCCAGCCGGCCGTGGTGCGGGCGTGGAGGTACGCCGCGTAGACGACCCAGGTGATGAAGGCCCACACCTCCTTGGGGTCCCAGTTCCAGTACGACGACCAGGCCTGGTGCGCCCAGATGGGTCCGGTGATCAGCACCGCGAACGTCCACACGGGGAAGCCGAACGCGTGCAGCCGATACGAGACCCGGTCGAGCACCTCGGGCTGCGGCAGGCGGCCGACGTAGCCGGTCTCCGTCCCCGGCCTCCGCGCCTTGACGAGGTAGAGCGCGGAGGTGATGCCGCCGAGCGTGAACGCGCCGGTGGCGATGATCGCGGACACGACGTGGATGACCAGCCAGTACGACGAGAGCGCCTCGGTCAGCGGCGCGACCGGCGCGTAGAGCCAGATGACGGCCACCATGAGGACGGTCAGCACGAACGCCAGCACGATCGGCGCCATCCACGCGAGCTTCAGCCGCCGGCAGAGCACGACGTAGAGGAGCGCGACCACCCAGGTGCCGGCCAGCGTGAACTCGTACATGTTGCCCCACGGCACCCGGTTGGGGTCCGCGGCCATGCCGCGTCCGACCAGGCCGACGAACTGGATCGCGACCGCCAGGCAGGTGAGCAGGTAGCCGAGCCGACCGAACATCTCGGCGCGGCGCGGCGCCGACTCGTCCCCGGGCGGTGCGGTGTCGACCGCGACGCCACCGGCCGCGTCCGCGGAGGCGGCCGCGACGGCGGTCACCGGCACCTTGCGCAGCGACGCCCACTCGACGAGGTGCGCCAGCAGGGCCAGGAAGTACACGAGCCCGGCGGCGGCCACGGCCTGGTTGCTCAGGCTCTCCCACGCGGCGTCAGTCACGACTTGTCCTCTCCTCGGAGTGCGGCCACGAGCTCGTCGACGACGACGGAGGTGTCGCCACCACCGGACCTGTCGAGCGCGGCCACCTCGACCAGTGTGCCGTCACCCTCGCGACGGGCGCGAACCCAGACCCGGCGGGGGCGGATGAAGAGCGACCCGAGCAGCCCGATCAGCGCCAGCACCACGCCGATCAGCGCGATCCACTTGCCGGGCGTCTGGCTGATCTGGATCTTGTTCCAGCGCTGCAGCCCGTCGAAGCTCACCGTGCCGAGCCCCTCGGGCAGCTCCGCCGTCTCGCCCGGCCGGAGGTCGATGCGGTACGGCGTGCCGTCCTCGTTCTCCAGCATGTTGGTCTTCGACTTGTCCAGCGAGTAGACCGACTGCGCGGCGCCGTCGTCCATGCCGAGGTCGCCGGTGTAGACGAGCATCGAGATCATCGGGTCGACGTCCTTGCCGAACAGCGAGTAGTAGCTGCCGGTCTCCTCCGAGAACGCGACCGTGGGGTAGAACTCCCCCTCCAGCCCGATCTGGGTCGGCTCGGCGTCGGGCGCCTTGACCACGCCGACGGACCGGAACGACTGGTCGAGCGGCAGGAAGACCGTCGGCTCGCTCCAGACGACGTCGCCGTTGCCGTCCTTGACCGTGATCACCGGCGCGTACCCGTGACCGATGAGGAACACGTCGGTGTCGCCGATCGTGAGCGGGTGGTTGACCTTGAGGTCGTAGGTCTTCTCGTCGGCGTCGGGCGACTCGCGGTAGCTGAGGTGGGACTCGAAGCCGCGCGCCATGCCGGCCCGCGGGCCTTCCGTCAGCCAGTCGACGTCGAAGTCGTCGATCGTGAACGAGAAGGGGTCGAGGTCGTCGGCCGAGAAGAGGCTGCCGGGGTCGAAGTCGTCGTACTGCGTGAGGTCGTTGGCGAAGCCGTAGTCGTCGCCCACGAGCAGGATCGCGCCGCCCTTGTAGCCCAGCATGCTGCCCATCGCGAAGCCGACCAGGACGATCAGCACGGACAGGTGGAAGACCAGGTTGCCGGCCTCGCGAAGGTAGCCGCGCTCGGCGGAGATCGCCAGGTCACCGTCGTCGCCCGGGCGGAGGCGGTAGCGGCGGCGCTTCAGCACGGCGCGCGCCCGCTCGAGCACGTCCTCGGGGTCCTCGGCGGTCTCGTACGACGTGTGGTCCGGCAGCCGCTCCAGGTTGCGCGGCGCCGCCGGCGGCTGTGCCCGCAGGCCGCGCCAGTAGTGCAGCGTGCGGGGCAGGATGCAGCCGACCAGCGACAGCATCAGCAGGATGTAGATCGCGGAGAACCACGCGGAGTCGTAGACCGAGAAGAGCCCGAGCCGCTCGTAGACCGGGGTGAGCTGGGGGTGGTCGGTCTGCCAGTTGGAGGTCTTGAGCGAGTCGACGCCCTCCTGCGGGATCACCGACCCGGGGATCGCGGCGAGCGCGAGCAGGAGCAGGAGGATCAGCGCGGTGCGCATCGAGGTGAGCTGCCGCCAGGTCCAGCGCAGCAGCTCCTTGAACGTCAGCTCGCCGGGGCGGCGGTCGTCCTCGGGCGGACGGGTGCTCAGTGCGGTGCGGGGGGCGGTGCTCATATCGCGGTCTCCGTCCCGTTGACGAGCCGGACCTGGACCCAGCTGACGGCCTCGGCCCACCAGCCGGTGACCAGCAGGACGCCGACCGCGACGAGCATCAGCCCGCCGGCGCGCATCACCCAGACCTGGTGGCGGCGTACCCAGCCGACGGTCGCGAGCGCCTTCTCGTAGGCCAGGCCGGCGACGATGAACGGGATGCCGAGCCCGAGCGCGTAGACGACGGAGAGGAACGCGCCCCGGCCGACGCTGCCCTCGGTGAGGGCCAGCAGCTGGATCGCCGCCAGCGTGGGCCCCATGCACGGCGTCCAGCCGAGACCGAAGAGGAAGCCGAGCAGCGGCGCGGCCGCGAGGCCCACCGCGGGCACCTTGTGGACCCGCCACTCCCGGTTGAGCCCCGGCAGCCAGCCCGCGAACGCCAGCCCCAGCAGGATCATCGCGACGCCGAGCACGACGGCGAGCTCGCTGCTCCACTCGACCAGCCACACGCCGAGGGCGCCGGTGACGGTCCCGAGGATCACGAAGACCGTGGCGAAGCCGGCCACGAACAGCACCGAGCCGACGAACATCCGGCCGCGGCGGGTGCCGGCGACGCCGTTGGCCAGGTCGGCGCCCGAGAGGCCGGTGGCGTAGGACAGGTAGCCCGGCAGCAGCGGGATCACGCACGGGGAGAAGAACGACACGAGGCCGGCGAGCAGCGCGACCGGCACCGCGAGCACCAGCGACCCGGAGGCGGCCGTCTGCTCGAACCACTCAGCCATCGACGTCCTCGACGAGGTCGACGAGCGTCTGCTTCGACGGGAGCGGTCCGAGGATGCTGCCGGCGATCCGACCCTCGCCGTCGAGCACCACGAAGGACGGGATCGACCGCGGGCCGATGGTCCCCCGGAACGCCAGCATCTCCTCGCCGCCCGGCGAGAAGAAGGACGGGTACGGCACCTCGAAGCGTCGCTGGAACGCGAGCGGCTTGGCGGTGGAGGGGTCGCGGGTGTTGAGGCCCACGAAGCTGGCCCTGCCGTCGAGCTCCTCGGCCGCGGCCACGACCTCGGGCGCCTCGGCCCGGCACGGGCCGCACCACGCGCCCCAGACCGCGACGACCGTCGGCTTGCCTCGGAAGTCGGCGAGGTCGAGCGGCTCGCCGTCGAGGTCCTCGCCGGCCAGCGCGACGGGCTCGCCGCGATCGGCGGCCTTGACCGTGCGCACGGTGCCGTCGCCGCTCACGAAGCCCTTGTCGCCCGTGCCCTCGAGGGACGAGCAGCCGGACAGGGGCCCGGAGAGGAGCAGGGCAGCGCAGGCCAATGCACCCAGGTGTCTACGCATGGTCAGGGACGCTTCTCCTCGGGCGCGTTGCCGGCGGAGAACGGCGCGTTGCGGTCCTTGACGGGGATCAGGTCGCCGGCGGGCTCGGAGTAGGCCACCCGGGTGATGCGGTCGCCGGTGAAGTGCAGCGAGGTGAGCGAGCAGAGCGTGCACTCGCGCTTGCGCGGGTCGATGTTCTGCCGGCGCTTCTCGACGTGCAGCCGCGTGGTCCAGATCGGCAGCTGGTGCGAGACGATCACCGCCTCGTGCCCCTCCGCCGCCGCGCGGGCGTCCTCGACCGCCGCCATCATCCGGGCCACGATCTCGTCGTGCGCCTCGCCCCACGACGGCCGGAGCGGGTTGTAGAAGTGCCGCCAGATGCGCGGCCGCTTGACGATCGACCACAGCCCCTGGTCGAAGCTGAGGCCCTCGAGCTTGTTCGCCGACTCGATCACCCGCTCGTCGGTGACGATCTCCAGGCCGCGTGCGGCGGCGAGAGGGCGGGCCGTCTCCTGCGCGCGCTCGAGCGGCGAGACCCGCAGGTGGGTGATGTCGCGGTCCCCGATCGACTCGGCGACCCGCTCCGCCATCCGGTTGCCGAGGTCGGAGAGGTGGAACCCGTCGCGGCGCCCGTAGAGCACGCCCTGGGGGTTGTGGACCTCGCCGTGGCGGAGCAGGTGGACGATCGTCTCGGTCTGCGTCACTGCGAGGACTCCAATGCAGAGGCCGCGGCGCGCGCGGCGTGGGGCAGGGCGTCGAGCACCGTCGAGACGGCGCGGTCGTCGTGCGCGGCGGAGAGGAACCAGGCCTCGTACGCCGAGGGCGGCAGGTAGACGCCGCGCTCGAGCATCTCGTGGAAGAACGCGGCGTACGCCGGCGCGCTGGTCGTCGACGCGTCGTCGAAGTCACGCACCGCGGCCACGTCGGTGAGGAACACCGAGAACATCGTGCCGGTCGACTGGACGACGTGCGCGACACCGGCCGCCGTCAGGGCGTCGGCGGCGGCGGTCCTGATCGTCTCGGCCGCGGCCCCGATGTGGGCGTAGACCTCGTCGGTCGCCAGCCGCAGCGTGGTCAGGCCGGCGGTGGTGGCGATCGGGTTCCCCGAAAGCGTGCCGGCCTGGTAGACCGGCCCCTCCGGCGCGAGCCGCGACATCACGTCGGCGCGGCCACCGAACGCGGCGGCCGGGAAGCCGCCGCCCATCACCTTGCCGAAGGTGACCAGGTCGGGGCGCCAGCCCTCGAGGGCTCCGTCGAGGCCCCACTGACCGAACCGGCTGGCCCGGAAGCCGGTCATCACCTCGTCGCTGACGAAGAGGGCGCCGTTGGCCCGGCAGGTCGCGGCGAGGAACTCGTTGAAGCCGGGCTCCGGCGGGACGACGCCCATGTTGCCGGGCGCCGCCTCGGTGATCAGGCACGCGATCCGGCCGGGGTGCTCGGCGAAGACCTTCTCGACCGCGGCGCGGTCGTTGTAGGGCAGCACGACCGTCAGCTCGGTCGACGAGGTCGGGACGCCGGGGGTCCCAGGGACCGCGAAGGTCGCCAGGCCGGAGCCGGCCGAGGCGAGCAGCGAGTCGACGTGGCCGTGGTAGCAGCCGGCGAACTTCACCACGACGTCGCGGCCGGTGAAGCCGCGGGCGAGGCGGATCGCCGACATCGTGGCCTCGGTGCCCGAGGAGACGAAGCGGACCCGCTCGACCGGCGCCCGCGCCGCGATCTCCTCGGCGAGCTCGACCTCGGGCTCCGTGGGCGCGCCGTACGACGTGCCGCGTGCGACCGCCTCGGCGACCCGGGCCTGCACCTCGGGGTGCGCGTGCCCGAGCAGCATCGGCCCCCAGGAGCAGATGAGGTCGACGTACTCGTTGCCGTCGACGTCGGTCAGCCACGCTCCCGCGGCGGACCGGATGAAGCGGGGGGTGCCACCGACCGCGTTGAAGGCCCGCACCGGGGAGTTCACGCCGCCGGGCGTGACCGCGCGGGCCCGCTCGAACAGGGCGGCGCTGGCAGCCGTCGGGCGGGTCGTCGGTCGAGTCACCCGGCCATTGTCCCCGAGCGGGCCAATCGGCCCCAGTCGAGGGCCGCTGCGGGCCGCGGGGAGGTGGTCCGGGCCACTCCGGGGCGTCTCGCTGCGACGGACAGCGGCCGCACGAGAACGGGTTTCACCGTCATGACCTGCGGGAATGGTCGTCACACCGTCGTAGGGCTGCGGACCTCTGCTGGTCGACGTACCGTAACCACAGAGAGCCAGGGTCGTTTGAATGGCCGTCACCCCGGCGTCGGGAGCGCCACGGGGGCCGAGGGAGCAGGAGTGACGATCGAGATGTCGAGCAACGGCAGACCCAGCCGCTTCGGTCGCGGCCACAAGGCCATGGCTCTGGTCCCGCTCGCCGTGCTCTCGGCCGCGTGGACGGCCAGCGTCGCCACCTCCGGCGCCGCGGGCACCGTGCTGGCCGACGCCGGCAGCGAGCCGATCGTGCTCCCCGACGGCACCAACCTGCCCGCCGGGGCCATCGACGTCCCGGCCAGCGTCTCGACCCCGGGCGGCGTCGCCCCCGGTGTCGGCGGCGCCGACGTCAACCGCGTCGTCTCCACCAGCACGACGTCCGGCATCCCGGCCGCCGCGCTCGCCGCCTACCAGCGCGCCGAGACCGTCATCAACTCCGCCGACACCGCGTGCCACCTCAGCTGGCAGCTGGTCGCCGCGATCGGCCGGGTCGAGTCCGACCACGGCCGCACCGGCGGCAACACCCTCGACGCCCAGGGCGTCGCCCGGCCGGGGATCTTCGGCCCCGCGCTCAACGGCAAGCGCGGCACGACGCGCATCGTCGACAGCGACGCCGGGCAGTTCGACTCCGACACCGCCTGGGACCGCGCGGTCGGCCCGATGCAGTTCATCCCCTCGACCTGGTCGGTCGTGGGCGTCGACGCCGACAGCGACGGGCGCCGCGACCCCCAGGACATCGACGACGCCGCGCTCGCCAGCGCGGTCTACCTCTGCTCGGGCGACGACGACCTCGCGACCACTGCCGGCCAGCGCGCCGCCGTGTTCCGCTACAACCACAGCGAGTCCTACGTCGACCTCGTGCTGTCGATCATGAACGCCTACCTCGAGGGCGAGTTCACCTCGGTCCCCAACGGCGTCACCTCGGCCGGCTACGTCATCCCGCAGTCCTCGGGCGGCGGCGGCCACCACGGCACCGGCACCGGCGGCGGCAAGGGCAACGACCACGGCGGCAGCGGCAACCAGGGCAGCGACGACGGCCCCGGGACCCCGGCCACCACCCCGACGGCCACGGCGTCCTCGGGCGCGACGCCGGCCGCGCAGCCCAGCCAGGGCGGCGGCACCGGGGGCGGCACCGGCACCGGCGGTGGAGGCGGCGGTGGCCCGGTCCCGACCAAGGCCCCGCAGCTGCCCACCGACGTCCCGACGCTCACGCTGCCGCCGCTCCCGTCGACCTCGATCACCCCGGTCGACCAGCTGCTGACCGACGCCCAGGCGCGGGCCCAGTGCCTGCTCGACGGCTACGTCGACAACGTGCTGCGCAACGACGACCCGTTCGACCAGTGCGTGTACGCCTACACCCACTGATCACCGTCGAGTTGGGCCGAAATCACCGCCGAGCTGGGCGGCGTTCGCGCCGAAGGCGCGCATGAGGCCCGACTCAAGCGTCAACCACGCCCAACTCAACGCTGCAGCAGGCGGGCGGCCTCGGTGGCCCAGTAGGTCAGCACCACGTCGGCGCCGGCGCGGCGGATCGACGTGAGCGTCTCGAGGATCGCGGCCTCGCGGTCGATCCAGCCGTGGGCGGCGGCCGCCTCGACCATGGCGTACTCGCCGGAGATGTTGTAGGCCGCCACCGGGACGTCGACCGCGTCGCGGACCTGGCGCAGCACGTCGAGGTAGGCGAGCGCCGGCTTCACCATGACGATGTCGGCGCCCTCCGCGACGTCGAGCAGCGCCTCGCGGACGCCCTCGACCGCGTTGCCGGGGTCCTGCTGGTAGGTCCGGCGGTCGCCCTCGAGCGAGGAGTTGACGGCCTCGCGGAAGGGACCGAAGAACGCCGAGGCGTACTTCGCGGAGTAGGCGAGGATCGAGACGTCGGTGTGCTCGGCGGCGTCGAGCGCCGCGCGGACCACCGCGACCTGGCCGTCCATCATCCCGCTCGGGCCGACCATGTCGACGCCGGCGTGCGCCTGGGCCCGCGCCATCTCGGCGTACGCCGCCAGCGTGCGGTCGTTGTCGACCTTGCCGTCGGGGGTGAGCACCCCGCAGTGGCCGTGGTCGGTGAACTCGTCGAGGCACAGGTCGCTCATCACGGTGAGCGCGTCACCGACCTCGGCGACGACGTCGGTGATCGCGAGGTTGAGGATGCCGGCCGGGTCGACCGCGCCGGAGCCCTCGGCGTCCTTGTGCTCGGGGATGCCGAAGAGCATCACGCCGCCGAGGCCGAGGTCGGCGGCCTCGGCGACCGCCTTCAGCAGCGTGCTGCGGGTGTGCTGGACGACGCCCGGCATCGACGCGATCGGCTGGGGCTCGCTGATCCCCTCGCGCACGAACACCGGCAGCACCAGCTGCCGCGGCTCGACGGACGTCTCCCGGACCATCCGGCGCAGCGCCGGCGTCGTGCGCAGGCGCCGCGGCCGGACCACCGGTCCGACCACGGGAGGGGTGAGCCCCTCGGTCACTCGGCCTTGGCCTTCCGGCGCGCGGACGCCTTGCGGTCCGACGGCTTGGTCACCGGCTGGCCGGACTCGACCAGCGCGAGCCGGCGGGTCGCGCCGAAGTCGGCGAGCGCGTCGACGAGCTCCTCGACGTCGGGCTTGCTCGCCAGGACGTCGACGCGCAGGCCGTGCTCCTCGGCGGTCTTGGCCGTGGCGGGACCGATCACCGCGATGATCGTCGACGCGTGCGGCTTGCCCGCGATGCCGACCAGGTTGCGGACCGTCGAGGACGACGTGAAGACGACCGCGTCGAACTTGCCCGTCTTGATCGCGTCGCGGGTCTCCGGCGGCGGCGGGGCCGCCCGGACGGTGCGGTAGGCCGTCACGTCGTCGCACTCCCAGCCGAGGTCGATCAGGCCGGCGACGAGGTTCTCCGTCGCGATGTCGGCACGCGGCAGGAAGACCCGGTTGATCGGGTCCAGCGCCTCGTCGTACTCGGGCCAGTCCGCGAGCAGCCCGGCGGCGGACTGCTCGCCCGACGGGACGAGGTCGGCGCGCAGGCCCCAGTCGGCGATCGCCTGGGCGGTCTTGTCGCCGACCGCGGCGATCTTGAGGCCGGAGAAGGCGCGGGCGTCGAGGCCGTACTCCTCGAACTTCTCGCGCACCGCCTTCACCGCGTTGACGGAGGTGAAGGCGATCCACTCGTAGCGGCCCTCGACGAGGCCGCGGACGGCCTTGTCCATCTGCTGCGGGTTGCGCGGGGGCTCCACGGAGATCGTGGGGACCTCGTCGGGCACGGCGCCGTAGCCGCGCAGCCGCTCGGAGAGCGAGCCGGCCTGCTCCTTGGTGCGGGGCACCAGGACGCGCCAGCCGAAGAGCGGCTTGGTCTCGAACCAGGACAGCGTCTCGCGCAGGTCGACCACCTCCCCGACCACGGTAACGGCCGGCGGGGCCATCCGGGCGGCACGCGCGTCGGCGGCGATCCGCTCGAGCGTCGAGGTGACGGTGTCCTGCTCGGTCGTGGTGCCGACCCGGGTCATGGCGACCGGCGTCTGCGGGGACCGGCCGGCGGCGACCAGCGCCTTGGCGATGTCACCGATCTGACCGACGGCCGAGAGCAGCACGAGCGTGCGCTTGTCGGCGTACTGGCTCCAGTCGACCTTGTCGCCGCAGGTCACGACGGCGACCTCGCGGTGGTCCTTGGTGGTCAGCGGGATGCCGGCGTACGCCGGGACCGCGGCGACCGACGACACGCCCGGCACGATCTCGAAGGCGAGCCCGGCCTTGGCACACGCCTGCGCCTCCTCGGGGCCGGAGGCGTAGAGGAAGGGGTCGCCGGAGAGCAGCCGGACGACGCGCAGGCCGCGCTTGGCCTGCTTGACGACGACCTTGCCGCGGGCGGCGTGGGTCAGCGGCTGGCCGTCCTCGCCGAAGCCGCCGTCGACGATCTCGGGGCCGGTCGTCTCGGCGGCGTCGCCCTCGGCCGGGGCGGTCAGGCCGAGCACCGCGCGCACCAGGGCGGCGTGCTCGGGCACCTCGGTGACGACGACGTCGGCACGGCGCAGCAGCTCCGCGGCGCGGACCGTGAGCAGCCCCGGGTCGCCGGGTCCGCTGCCCACGAACGACACCCATCCGCGGGGCTGGCTCTGGCTCGGGCTGTTGTTGGCTCGGGTCATGCGTTGTGCCTCTTGTCTAGCTCGGGGTCTAGCGTGTCGTTGCTGGGTCGCGTCAGGTCCGCTGCGCCGTCGGCGAGCATCTCCTTCGCGAGCCGGTCGCCGACGCCGGCGGCGTCGGCGGGGTCTCCGGTGGCGGACATCCGCACCGAGAGCGCCCCGTCGGGTGAGAGCGCTACCGCCCGCACCCAGAGCTCGTCGCCGTCGTCACCCTCGACCACCTCGGCCAGGGCGCCGATCGGCGCCGAGCAACCTCCTTCGAGCGTGGCGAGGACCGCCCGCTCAGCATCCACGGCCGCGCGGGCCCGCGGGTCGTCGAGCGCCTCGCGCAGGACGGCGGCGAGCTCGTCGTCGGCACGGCACTCGACCGCCAGCGCGCCCTGCCCGGGGGCGGGCAGCACCTGGAGCGGGTCGAGCACCTCGGTCACCTCGTCCAGCCGCCCGATGCGGGCCAGGCCGGCGCGGGCGAGCACCACGGCGTCGTACTCCCCGGCCCGCACCTTGGCGATCCGGGTGTCGACGTTGCCGCGCACGCCGACCACCTCGATGCCTAGGCCGAGCGCGAGCAGCTGCGCGGCACGGCGCGGCGAGCCGGTGCCGACCCGGCTGCCCACCGGCAGCTCGCCGAGCGTGAGCCCGTCGCGGGCGACGACGGCGTCGCGCGGGTCCTCACGGCCGGGTACGGCGACCAGGGCGATGCCCTCGGCCGGATAGGTCGGCAGGTCCTTGAGCGAGTGGACGGCGACGTCGACGCGGCCGTCGAGCAGGGCGTCGCGCAGCGCGTTGACGAACACCCCGGTCGAGGCGGCCGCGGCCAGCGGCGTGCCGGCCGCCTGCGTGCGGTCGCCCTCGGTGCTGATCTCGACGAGCTCGACCGCACGGCCCAGGCGCGCGGCGATCATCTCGCCGACCAGCCCGGACTGGGTGGTGGCGAGCACGGAGGCGCGGGTGCCGATCCGGATCGGGGTCTGCGCGGCGCTCATGGCAGGTGCTCCGGCCGGGTCACGGCGTCGACGGCGTCGGGGTCGAGGGCGAAGAGGCGGGCGAGCGCGTCGGCGTAGGAGACCGCGCCGTCCTCGTTGGCCAGCTCCTTGACCCGGACGGTCGGGCGGTGCAGCAGCTTGTCGGCCACCCGGCGCACGGTCTGCAGCACCTCGGCGCGGGTGGCCTCGTCGAGGTCCGGAAGGCGGCCGGCGAGCCGCTCCATCTCGCTGTCGACGACCGAGGTCGCCATCGAGCGCAGCGCGACCACGGTCGGCGTGACGCTCGCCTGCCGGCGGGCGGAGAGGAACGCCGCGACCTCCTGCGTGACGATCCGGCGCACCTCGTGCACCTCGCGGCCCGCGTCGGAGTCGCGGAGCTCGTCGGCGAGCTCGGCCAGGTTGATCAGGGTGACGCCCGGCAGGTCGGCGACCGTGGGGTCGACGTCGTGCGGCAGGGCGAGGTCGATGATGGCCAGCTCCCGGCCTCCGGCGGTCGCGGCCGCGACGGCCTCGCGGGGCACCACGACCCCGGTCGCGCCGGTGCAGGAGACGACCACGTCGGCGAGGGCCAGCTCGGCGGTGAGGTCGTGGAGGGCGGCCGAGCGGGCGCCGTACTCCTCCGCGAGCCGCTCGGCGTTGCCGGACGTGCGGTTGGCGACGGTGATGCTCTCGGCGCCCCGGCGCGCGACGGTCGCGGTCGCGAGGCCGGCCATCGCGCCGGCACCGAGCACCAGCACCCGCTGGCCGGAGAGGTCGCCGAGCGCGGCGTGGCTCCGGTCGAGCGCGGCGCTGACCAGCGACGGCGCCGCCCGGTCGATGTCGGTCTCGGCGCGGGCCCGCTTGCCGACCCGCAGCGCCTGCTGGAAGAGCACGTTGAGGGCCGGACCGACGGTGCCGGCCTCCTGGCCCGCGCTCAGCGCGTCGCGGGTCTGGCCGAGGATCTGGCCCTCGCCGAGCGCCATCGAGTCGAGACCGGCGACGACCTGGAAGAGGTGCGAGACCGCGCCGTCGTCGTAGTGGACGTAGAGGTGCGGGACCATCGCCTCGGCGGTCTCGCCGGCGCGCTCGACGAGCAGCCGGGAGACCTCCTCCACGCTGCCGTGGAAGCGGTCGACGTCGGCGTAGATCTCCACCCGGTTGCAGGTGGCGATCACGGTCGCCTCGGTCACGTGCTCGCAGGCGGCGAGGTCGGTGACGAGCTTGCGGACGCCGTCGGGGTCGAGCGCCACCCGCTCGAGGATGGAGACCGGCGCGGTCTTGTGGGAGATGCCCACGACGAGGACGCTCACGAGGCGGCCCCCTGGGTCTTGCGCTGCTCGTGGTAGGCCAGGATCTGGAGCTCGATCGAGAGGTCGACCTTGCGGACGTCGACCTGCTCGGGCACCGAGAGCACCGACGGGGCGAAGTTGAGGATGCTGGTGATCCCGCAGGCGACCATCCGGTCCGCGACGTCCTGGGCCGCGACGGCCGGGGTGGCGATGACGCCGATCGCGACGGCGTGGTCGCTGACGATCTGCTCGAGGTCGGAGAAGGGGCGCACCTCGAGCCCGGCGACGACCTCGTCGTGCCGGGCCTCGTCGGCGTCGAGGAGCGCGACGACCCGGAAGCCGCGGCTGCGGAAGCCGGAGTAGTTGGCGAGCGCCTGGCCGAGGTTGCCGATGCCGACGATGACGACCGGCCAGTCCTGGGTCACGCCGATCTCGCGGGCGATCTGGTAGCGCAGGTACTCCACGTCGTACCCGACCCCGCGGGTGCCGTAGCTGCCGAGGTAGGAGAGGTCCTTGCGCAGCTTGGCGCTGTTGACGCCGGCGGCGCCGGCGAGCTCCTCGCTGGAGCAGGTGCTGGTGCCCTGCTCGGACAGCGTCGTGAGCGCCCGGAGGTAGACGGGCAGCCGGGCGACGGTCGCTTCGGGAATATCCCGAGCGGCCTCGGGTGAAGGACGTGCGGTCACTGCTCTTGTCTTCTCCATAGCCAGGGGCTGCTGGGCCGTCGTCGAACGCGTGGAGGAAGCCCGTCCAAGCGTCCGGCGGCTCGCTCACATTAGGCGCTTGTGAACGCGAGAACAAAACCGACGAGGGGGCTGTCGGTGGCGGCGCCTAGCACATGTGACGTGGACCACGTCATCAGGGTGGTCAGGAGGACAGCGCGGCGCGCAGGCGTTGCTCGTCCACCCGCCAGAAGTCGTGCTGCCGCCCGTCGACGAGGGTCACCGGGATCTCTTCGCCGTACCGCTCCCGCAGCACCGGGTCGTCGTCGATCGAGACCTCGACGTACGACGTGCCGAGGTCGGCGCACACGCGCTCGATGACCACCCGGGCGTCGTCGCACAGGTGGCAGCCGGGCCGGGAGTAGAGCGTGACCCGCGCCGGGACGCTCACTCCAGCAGCCCCAGGTTGCGGCGCCGCTCCAGGCCGCGGAGCCGGCCCTTCTGGACCTTGCCGGTCACGGTGCGGGGCAGCTCGTCGACGACCTCGATCCGGGCCGGCTGCTTGAACCGTGCCAGGCGGGTCGCGCAGTGCTCCCGGACGGCCTCCGCGATCGCGGCGGGATCCTGGCCCGGGGCGCGGACGTAGACGACCACCGCCTCACCGGTCAGGTCGTCGGCGACGCCGATCACTGCGGCCTCCTCGACCCCGGCCACCTCCTCGACGACGTCCTCGACCTCGACGGGGTAGACGTTGAAGCCGGAGACGATGACCAGCTCCTTGAGCCGGTCGACGAGGAAGAGGTCGCCGCTGTCGTCGAGGAAGCCGACGTCGCCGGTGGCGAACCAGCCGTCGGCGTCGGGGCCGCCGGCGCCGTCGGGCCAGTAGCCGCTGAAGAGGTTCGCGCCCCGGATCGAGATCTCGCCGGCGTCGCCCTCGTCGGGCGCCCGGCCGTGGTCGTCGACGAGCCGGATCTCGATGCCGGGCAGGGCCGCGCCCACCGAGCCGACCTGCAACGTGTCGCTGCACAGCGTGCTGGTGACGACCGGCGACGCCTCGGTGAGGCCGTAGCCCTGGTGGACCGGGACCCCGGCGTGCTCGGTGAACTCCTCGACCACCTCGGGGGCGAGCGGAGCGGAGCCGGACAGGATCAGCCGGACCGGTCCCATCCGCTCCCGCAGGTCCGGCTCGCCGCGCCAGTAGGCGAAGACAGGAGGCGCCACGGGCACCACGCTGCACGCCTCGTCGTCGATGATCGCGAGCGTCTCCTGCGGGTCGAAGCGCTCGACGAGCACGAGCTTCGCGCGCCGGCGCAGCACGCTGCCGAGCACGGCGTTGAGGCCATAGACGTGGAAGAGCGGCAGCACGCCGAGCACGACGTCGTCGCCGTGGATCATCGGCGGCTCGACCCGCGCGCACTGCTCGACGTTGGCCAGCAGCGCACGGTGGGTGAGCATCGCCGCGCGCGGCAGGCCCGACGTGCCGCTCGTGTAGAGCAGCGCGGCGAGCTTCTCGGGGTCCTGGAGCGGCGGCACCGGGCGCGCGGGCGCTGCCCGCAGGTCGTCGTACGACGACTCGCCGACGACCGCGACCCGCGGCGGCGTGGCCAGGTCGGCGACCGCCCGCCGCACCGCGGCGGCCGTCGTCGGGTCGGCGACGACGAGGCGGGAGCCGGAGTCGTCGATCATCCGGGCCAGCTCGCCGACCGCCGAGCCGGGGTTGACCGGGACGGCGACCGCCTGGGCGCGGAGCACACCGAGGTAGGTCGTGACGAACTCGAGCCGGTTGCCCTGGGCGATCATCACCCGGTGCCCGCCGAGCACGCCGGCGGTCGTCAGGCCGGTGGCCAGCCGCGCGACCTCGTCCTCGAGCTCGGCCCACGTCAGGCTGCGGCCACCGGCCTCGACGAGTGCGAGCCGGTCCGGGCTATCCGCAGCAGCGTTGGCGACCAGCTCGGCCACGTCACGGATCGCGGACATGGAGGCGATCCTTCCACACGGCGCGGCCCCTGGTTGTGGGTCTACCCTGCCGATGTGACGTCCCCCGACCGGAGGCCCCGACCCCTGAACCTCCAGACGCGGTCGAAGCTGGCGGGCGAGGCCGCGGCGGCCGCGACCGAGGTGGAGTCGGCACTGCTGCTGCCCTCGGATCCCGATGCCGCCGCGTTCTTCGACGTCGACAACACCGTCATGCAGGGCGCCAGCATCTTCCACCTGGCGAGGGGGCTCTACAAGCGCAAATTCTTCTCCAAGCGCGAGATCCTCGGGGCGGCCTACAAGCAGGCGTACTTCCGGTTCGCCGGCGTCGAGGACCCCGATCACGTGGCGGAGGCGCGGACGTCGGCGCTGAGCTTCATCGCCGGCCACACGGTCGCCGAGCTGGAGGAGCTGGGCGAGGAGATCTTCGACGAGGCCATGGCGCACCGGATCTGGCCGGGCACCCGCGCGCTCGCCCAGCTGCACCTCGACGAGGGCCAGCGGGTGTGGCTGGTCACCGCGGCTCCGATCGAGATCGCCCGCATCATCGCCCGCCGGCTCGGCCTCACCGGAGCCCTCGGCACGGTCGCCGAGCACGCCGACGGCGTCTACACCGGCCACCTGGTCGGCGACATGCTGCACGGCCCGGCGAAGGCCGAGGCGATCAAGGCGCTGGCCGCCCGGGAGGGGCTCGACCTGCGCCGCTGCTCGGCGTACTCCGACTCCTACAACGACCTGCCGATGCTCTCGCTCGTCGGCGACCCGTGCGCGATCAACCCGGACGCGAAGCTGCGGGCCTACGCCCGCGAGCAGGGCTGGCGGATCCGCGACTACCGGACCGGACGCAAGGCGATGCGGGTCGGGCTCGCCGCCGGCGCGGTCGCCGGGGCGATCACGGGCACGGTCGCCGGGGCGGCCGCGCTGCGCGGCCGCCGCGACCCCTCCTGAGGTCCATACCCCGGCTCGGTCTGGCCCAGGAGGAGTAACTCGCGTTTACTAGGGAATGGCTACGTGGGGAGCAGCGGGAGGAATCGGTTCATGCCGCAGGTGGGTCACGACGTCGCGCGCGGACTCGAGGTCCTGCGCCGCCTCGTCGCGGAGGCGCTCCTCATCGAGCGCCCCCACCTCGCGCTGCCCGGCGGCCCGGCGCCCGCCGGGATGCTGCTCACCGAGGCGGCGACCGGGGCCCGCGGGCCCGGCGGCGGGTACGACGACGCCGACCTCGCGGCCTCCTCCGAGGAGGACGAGGCCGAACGGACGCGGCTGATCGGCCTCGTCGAGCTGGCCCGCCAGGGCGACGCCGACGCGTTCGGCCTCCTCTACGACCACTACCAGGGCTCGGTCTACCGGTTCCTCTTCTACCGGACCCGCTCCTCGACGCTGGCCGAGGACCTCACCTCGGAGACGTTCTTCCGCGCGTTGCGGAGCATGAACAACTTCCGCTGGCAGGGCAAGGACTTCGGCGCCTGGCTGATGACGATCGCGCGCAACCTCGCGACCGACCACTTCAAGTCCGGCCGCTCGCGCCTCGAGCTCACCACGGAGGACATGAGCCTCCACGACGACGCGGCCGACGACGGGCCCGAGCGGACCGTGCTGACCGGCCTCACCAACGAGATCCTCATGCAGGCGCTCACCGAGCTGCCCGCCGAGCAGCGCGACTGCCTGGTGATGCGCTTCCTCCAGGGCATGAGCATCGCCGAGACGGCCGCCGTCCTGGGGCGCAGCGACGGTGCGGTCAAGCAGCTCCAGCTGCGCGGCGTACGCAACCTCGCGAAGCTGATGCCGGAAGGGATCCGGGATTGATGCGGACTCCGAACGAAAACGTTTGCCCAGGGCGGCCTCACGCCGTAACCCTGCCGTCGCGCACCTCGTTGAGGTCGACATGACATGGGGGAAGTCGGCGCAGCGGCGCGCCGAGGAGTTCAACACGCTGGTCGAGCGCCAGCCGGTCGGCGCGCCCGACCCACGAGACGCCGAGCTCTTCGAGCTCGTCGGCGCGCTGCGCGCCGTACCCGAGGCGCAGCCGCGGGCGGAGTTCACCGCCGACCTGCGCAGCCGGCTGATGGCCGAGGCCGCCACCGCCCTGGTCCCCGACGACGTCGCGCGGCTGCGGCTGCCGGCCCGGCACACCAAGCGCGAGCGCCGGATCGCGGCCCTCGTCGGCGGCCTGGTGGTCGTCGGGGCGTCCGCGTCGGTCGCCGTCGCCTCGCAGTCGGCACTGCCCGGTGAGTCGCTCTACCCGATCAAGCGGGCGCTCGAGGGTGCGCAGAGCGGTCTCGCGTTCGGCGAGGCCAGCCGCGGCGCCCGCCAGCTCGACGCCGCCGGCAACCGCCTCGACGAGGTGGCCGCCCTCACCTCGGACCCCGGCGTCGGCACCGACGCCCAGGTCGCCCGGACGCTGTCGGCGTTCACGACGCAGGCCACCAACGGCGCCGACCTGCTGCTCTCCGACTACGCCCACCGCGGCGACGAGGAGTCGATCGCGGACCTGCGCGACTTCGCCTCCACCAGCCTCGACGAGCTCGAGGAGCTGGAGCCGGCGATCCCGTTCGAGGCGCGCGACGAGCTCGTCGACGCGGCCCGAACGGTCGCGCAGATCGACGCCGAGGCCGTCCAGCAGTGCCCCGAGTGCGGCGGCGCGGCGATCACGGCCGTGCCCCCCGCGCTGCTGGCGGCCGAGAACATCACCGTGCCCGCCGTCCCCGTCGTCAGGGCCCCCGAGCCCGCGGCGACCCCCGACCCGAGCGGCAAGCCCGGCCGCGGCCGGGGTAGCACCGGAGCCGACGGACCTGCGCTTCCCGACGTCGATGGCAGCGCCGTGCCGCCCGGCAGCGTCGCCGACCCCGGGTCGCTGCCGACGCCGACCGCCGGCCCCTCGCAGGCCACCGACCCGGTGCGCGCCCTGACCGAGGGCCTCACCAGCGCCCTCACCGGCCAGGGCGGCGGCCAGACGCAGGCGCCCGCCGGCGGCCAGACCGGCTCCACCACCGGCCCGGTCACCGGCCTGGTCACAGGCGTCACCGAGATCCTCGAGGGCGTCCTCCAGCCGATCACCCCGCCGGCGCTCCCCACTCCCCAGGTCCCCCAGGTCCCGCAGCTGCCCTGACCCCCGGACGACTGACTCGGCTGGCGCCGAGAGTCGTCGAGTGACGCAGACGCGCCCTTCCCGCCCCCGCCCAGGGGCCATTTCGCGTCTCTCGACGAGGAACGGCCGTCAGCGGAAGACGGACTGCCGCTGCATGAGCAGCGAGTACAGCGTCTGCTGGATGGTCTCGCGGACCTGGTCGGTCACGTTGAACACCAGCATGGGGTCGTCCGCGGCACCGGGGTCGAACTCGTCGGTGCGGATCGGCTCGCCGAACTCCAGCAGCCACTTCGACGGCAGTGGGACCAGGCCGAGCGGGCCGAGGAGCGGGAAGAACGGCGTGATCGGGATGTAGGGCACCCCGAGCAGCCGGGCCAGCGAGGGCAGGTTGCCGACCAGGGGGTAGATCTCCTCGGCGCCGACGACCGAGAGCGGGACGATGGGCACACCGGTGCGCAGCGCCGCGGAGACGAAGCCGCCGCGGCCGAACCGCTGGAGCTTGTAGCGGTCGGCGTAGGGCTTGCCGATGCCCTTGAAGCCCTCGGGCCAGACGCCGACCAGCTCGCCGCCGCGCAGCATCCGCTCGGCGTCCTCGTTGCAGGCCAGGGTCGCGCCGCCCTTGCGGGCCATCGAGCCCACGAACGGGAGCCGGAAGACCAGGTCGGCGCCCAACGGGCGCAGGAACCGGCCGATCTCGTCGTGGATCGAGACCATCGTCATCAGGCCGTCGACCGGGACCGTCCCGGAGTGGTTGGAGACGACCAGCGCCCCACCCTCGGTCGGGATGTTCTCGATGCCGCGGACCTCGATGCGGAACCACTTCTGGGCGATCGGCCGGAGCGCGGACATGAAGAACCGCTCGGTCACCTCGCGGTCGAAGCCGTACTCGTCCACGACGTACTGGCCGGACACCCGACGCCGCAGGAACGCGAGGAACCGGGCGAGCTGCGGCTCCCAGTCGTCGCCGAACACCTCCAGCGCCGCGCCCTGCACGGCCGCCAGCCACTCGGCTGCGGGGATCCCGTCGGCGGCGGTCGGGACCTCGGTGGTCACCGGCGCGCGCGGCGCCGCCACCGGCGCCTCCACGGTCTCCGCCGCGGGCTTGGGCTTGGACTTCGGCCTGGGCCTGACCGCGGCCGTGGGGGGCGCGGCCTTCTTGGCGGGCGCCGGCTTCGTCGCGGGCGCTGGCTTCTTGGCGGGCGCCAGCCCGCGCGCGGCCGAGGACGGGGACGACGCGCCGGTGCCGCGGCCCGGGCGGCCCCGCGTGCCGATCGGGATGATCTCGGCGTCACCCATGCGGGCCACCTCCCGCGGCGGGCTCGGGCAGCCGGGCGCTGGCTCGGGCGAGCGCCCGCTCGAGGTGCCCGCCGGTCGGCGTGAGCGAGGCGGCGAAGTCGGCGAAGGCGCTCGCGGTGGTGTGCTCGGGCTCGAAGCCGAGCGACGTGCGCATCCGGGTGGTGTCGACGCCGCGCCCGAACGTGAGGAACGCGGTCTGCTCGGGCGAGAAGTCCGCGAGCCGGGCGCTGCGCAGCGCGGAGCCCATGTTGCCCATCATGAAGGTCGGCAGCGGCAGCGCGGGCCGCTGCAGCCGGCGGACCGCCTGGCTCAGCATCAGGATGCCGTCACCGGCGACGTTGTAGGTGCCGGCGGTCTCGGTGAGCGTGGCGTGCCGCAGCACGGCCATCAGGTCGCGGTCGTGCAGGAACTGCAGCCGCGCGTCGTGGCCCAGCACGGTCGGGATGACCGGGAGCCGGAAGTACGTCGTGAGCGGGCTGCTGACCTCGGGGCCGATGGCGTTGGCCATCCGCAGGGTCGTGACGCGTACGTCGGGGCGCCGGCGGGCGAAGCCGCGGACGTAGCCCTCGATCTCGGCGACGTCCTTGGCGTAGCCCGACCGGGGCGAGCGCCGCGGGCCCATGTCCTCGGTGAACATCGCGGGGTCGCGGCTCGACGCGCCGTACACGGTGGTCGTCGACTTCACGACCAGCGCCTGCAGCCCCGGCGCCTTCTGGCAGGCGGCCAGGAGCTGCATCGTCCCGATGACGTTGAGCTCCTTCATCGTGTTCCGCCCGCCGGCGCTGCCGGGGGTGGAGATCACCGCCATGTGGACGACGGTGTCGACGTCCTCCTTGACGATGATCTTCGCGATGACCGGGTTGCGGATGTCGGCCCGGATGAAGGAGACCTCGCCGATGTCGCCGCGCGGCGGCACGGCGTCCACGCCGATGACCCGCGCGATCCGCGGGTCGTCCGCGAGCGCGCGCGCGAAACGCCGACCGAGGTCACGCGAGACCCCGGTGACGAGGACGACCTTGCCGGCGCTGCCCATCAGCGACGAGCGGGTGGCCTACTACTTGCCGAGCTTGCGACGCTGGACGCGCGTCTTCTTCAGCAGCTTGCGGTGCTTCTTCTTGGCCATGCGCTTGCGTCGCTTCTTGATGACAGAACCCACGGGGAAACCTTTCAACAGCCGTACAGCTGCCCCCCGGATCGGCCGGAGGACCGGCCCAGCCTATCCGCCGCAGCGCGAGCGGGCAGAATCGGCCGGTCGTTCCGGACCGGGAGCGCCGTCAGCCGGCGTTGTAGAAGCTCTTGCGGAGGTACTCGTCCACGTCGGACTCGAGGACGCGGAACGAACGGCCGACCCGGACGGCAGGGAGCTCGCCGCCGTGGACGAGCCGGTAGACGGTCATCTTCGAGACCCGCATCATCGCCGCCACCTCGGCAACGGTGAGGAACTTCGACTCGGAGATGTCCCCAGAGCTGGTAGCCATCGTGCACCGATTCTTTCTGTCTGACGCGCCACCGGCTTCCCCACCGGTGATCGCACGCGTCACGCATCCGTGAGAATAGGGCCTGTTGTGACTCGTGGGGAAGGGGTTCACCAAAGAAGCCAATGCGACGCGGCGTGTCCGCTTGCATCGCCGTGGCGAATCCCCACGGTGTCGTTCCTGCGGGGTCAGGTCAGGGCAGCGGGTCGAGGCCGTGCAGGGGGAAGGTCTCCATCCGGGTGGCGTGGATCGTGCGGTCCAGCCAGGTCTCCGGGTCGTAGCCGTCGCGCCAGTCGCGGTACGCCGGGCTCCGGCCGTCGGTGAGCCGCATCGGGGCCACCCGGCCGAGGCTCTCGCGCACGTGCTCGCGCCACGCGCCCGGCGTCTCCGTCAGCGGGTCCAGCGGCGCACCCGACACGATCGAGAGCAGGTGGCTCCAGGCCCGGGGCACCACCTCGACGAGCGCGTAGCCGCCGCCACCGGTCGCCACCCAGCGCCCCTCGCAGAGCTCGTGGGCGAGCTCGTGCAGGGCGAGGTACGCCGCCCGCTGGCCGTCGACGCTGAGCATCAGGTGCGCGAGCGGGTCGTCCGCGTGGGAGTCGCAGCCGTGCTGGGTGACCAGGATCTGCGGCTTGAACTCGCGCAGGAGCGGCGGGACGACGGCGTGGAAGGCGCGCAGCCACCCGGCGTCCGCCGTGCCCGGGGGGAGCGCCACGTTGACGGCGTACCCCTCGGCCTCCGGGCCGCCCACGTCACGGGGGAAGCCGGTGCCGGGGAAGAGCATCTGGCCGGTCTCGTGCAGCGAGATCGTGAGCACGCGCGGGTCGTCCCAGAACACCCGCTCGACACCGTCGCCGTGGTGGACGTCGACGTCGACGTACGCGACCCGGGTGGCGCCCTGGTCGAGCAGGCTCCGGATCCCGACAGCGACGTCGTTGTAGATGCAGAAGCCGCTGGCCCGGTCGGGCATCGCGTGGTGCAGGCCACCGGTGATGTTGGCGGCGTGCAGCGACTCCCCGCTCCACACCTGGCGGAACGCCTCGACGCTCGCCCCGACGATGTGCGCGGTCGCGTGGTGCATGTCGCGGAAGACCGGGTTGTCGTCGGTGCCGAGGCCGTGGGCGCCGTCGACGGCCCTCGGGTCGCGGCCGGCGCGCATGACCGCCTCGATCAGCGCGGGGTCGTGGACGGTGGCGATGAGGTCGTCGCTGGCCACCGGCGCGGGCACGACGCGGAGGCGGTCACCGACGATGCCGAGCTCGGTCGCCAGGCGCATGGTGAGGTCGACGCGCAGCGGCGACATCGGGTGCGCGGGGCCGAAGTCGTACTCGGTCAGGCTCGCGTCGAAGACGACGGACGCCGGCCCCGGACACTCGACCGACGACTGCGACATGTGACGGACGCTACCGCTACCCTGGGTGCGTGCTGACGACCCGTACCACCCAGTGGTGGCCCGCCTGACGGCGGCCCGCCTCTCAGCACACCCACCTCGACGGCCGCCCACGGGCGGCCGTTCGTCATTTCTGCCCGTGGGCTCTCATCCCAGGAGATCCCATGAACCACCCCGACCGACGCACCCTCTCGCTGCTCACCCCGAGCGGCCACCTCACCCTCGGCAACCTGCTCGGCGCGCTGCGGCCGATGGCGGCCGGGCAGCACGAGGCCGACTGCTTCTACGGCATCGCCGACCTGCACGCGCTGACCACGCCGCACGACCCTGCCCGGCTGCGCGACACCGTCCGCGAGACAGCGACCCTGCTGCTGGCCGCCGGCCTCGACGAGTCGACGCTCTTCGTGCAGAGCCGGGTGCCGACACACGCCCAGCTCGCCTACCTGCTCGAGTGCACGGCACACACCGGCGAGCTGAACCGGATGATCCAGTTCAAGGAGAAGGGCCGCGGCGTCGACTCGACCCGGGTCTCGCTCTACACCTATCCCGCGCTGATGGCGGCCGACATCCTGCTCTACCGCCCGCAGCAGGTGCCGGTCGGCGCGGACCAGCGCCAGCACGTCGAGCTGACCCGCGACCTCGCGATCCGCTTCAACAGCGCCTACGGTCCGGTCTTCACCGTCCCCGAGGTGACCGTGCCGCCGGTCGGCGCGCGGGTGATGCGGCTCGACGAGCCGACCCGCAAGATGGGCAAGTCCGACGCCTCGGCGGCCGGCGTCATCGCCCTCCTGGACAGCCCGGACGTCGTGCGCCGCAAGGTCGCGCGCGCGGTCACCGACTCCGACGCCGGTGCCGACGCCGTCCGCCGCTCCCCCGACAAGCCGGGCGTGACGAACCTGCTGGAGATCCTCGCCGCGTGCGGCGCCAGCGCCGACGGGCTCACGACGTACGGCGCTCTCAAGCGCGCGGTCACCGACGCCGTGGTCGCCGAGCTCGAGCCGCTGCAGAAGAGGTACGTCGAGCTCGCGGCCGACCCGGCGCACGTGGACGCGGTGTTCCGCGCCGGGGCCGAGCGGTGCCGCCAGGTCACCGCGCCCGTGCTGGCCGCGGCCGAGGCGGCGATCGGGTTGTGAGCTCAGAGGAGCGCGGCGAGCGCGCGCTCGGACTCGGTCGGGATCTTCACCGGCACCGGCTCGCCCAGCGCCCGCAGCACCCAGCCCTCGCCGTCCCGGCTGATCCGCGCCAGCACGACACCGGTCTCCGGGATGCCGAGGGTGAGCGTGACCCGGGCGATCTCCACGTCCTCGGCGTCGACGACGCGGCAGTAGGCGTTGTCGACCCACTCGAGCGTCTGGCCCTGGTAGCTGGTGACCAGCAGGAAGATGGTGTCGATCTGCCGGTGGACCTGGTCGAGGTCGATCGTGATCGCCTCGTCGTCGCCCTCACCGGCCCCGGTCTGGTTGTCGCCCAGGTGCACGACGGAGCCGTCGCGCGTGCTGGCGTTGTTGTAGAACGCGATGTCGAAGAGCCGCCCGCCGCCGAACTGCACCGCCGACGCGTCGAGGTCGACGTTGCGCACCCCGGTGCTCAGCGGCCCCGCGTTGGGGGTCTTGTCCCAGCCCACGCCCATCCGCAGCCTGCCGGTGAGTGGCAGCTCCTGGCCGATGCCCAGCTCGATCACGGTTCGACCCTAGCCGCTTCGGCCAGCCTCTTGAGGGTGAGCAGCTGCTTGCGCATCATCACCAGGTCGCCCCAGGCGAGCAGCCGCGACCCGACCCATGCCGCGGGACCGCGCTGGCTGGTCAGGATCCGGCAGACCAGCCGGCTGCCCCGGACATCGGGCTCGACGGCGTACGTCACCGCTGTGCGGCCGAAGACCGGCGGGATCGTGAAGCCGCTCCACTGCCGGCCGGGCTGGACGTCGGTGACCCGGAAGACCTGCACCCGCTGCCCGACGAGCGGGTCGGTGACGCCCGGCGTGAGCTCGCGGGGGCTGCGGCGGCCGCGGTTGTCGATCCAGTCGTAGGAGTACGGCGCGACCTCCATCTGGCACAGCCAGCGCCAGACGTGCGCCGGTGGCGCGTCGACGTGGACCGCCCGGGTCATCCGCAGCACCGGCCCGTCGACCATCGTGTCGGCGGGGTAGGCACGCGCGTGCTCGTCCGGGTCCGCGCCCCAGACGAGCGGGAGCATCAGCTGCCCTCGGCCAGGGCCCGCGACCGGTCGCGGGCGGCCTCCATCGCGGCCAGGAACGCCGCGCGCACCTTGTGCACCTCGAGCTCGCGCAGGGCGGCCGCGGTGGTGCCGCCGGGCGACGTGACCTGCTCGCGCAGCACGGTCGGGTGGGTGCCGGTCTCGCGCAGCATCTTCCCGGAGCCGACCAGGGTCTGGATCACGAGCTCGGTGGCGGTGGTCCGCGGCAGCCCGAGGTGGACGCCGGCCTCGATCATCGACTCGACGACGAAGAAGATGTAGGCCGGGCCGGACCCGGAGATCGCGGTGACCGCGTCCTGCTGGCGCTCGGGGATCCGCACGACCTTGCCGACCGAGCCCATCAGCGCCTCGGCCTCGCCGAGCTGCTCCTCGGAGCAGTGCGAGCCGGGCGAGATGGCGGCCATACCCTCGTCGACGAGGGCCGGTGTGTTGGGCATGACGCGGACGACGGCGACGCCGTCGGGCACCCGGGACTCGATGAACGCCGTCGTGATGCCGGCGGCGAGGGACACCACGAGCTGGCCGGGACGCAGCGCGCCGGCGATCTCCTCGAGCACCTCGCCCATGTCCTGCGGCTTGACGACCAGGGCGACCGTGTCGGCCTTGGTCGCGGCCTCGACGTTGCCGACCACGGCGACGCCGTAGCGCTCCTCGAGCTCCTGCGCGCGCTCGGGGCGCTTCTCGCCGACGAGCAGGTGGTCGACGCGGCGGCCGGCGCGGACCAGGCCGGAGAGCAGGGTCTCGCCCATGACCCCGGCGCCGATGATGGCGGTCTGAGACATGGGCAGCGGCTCCTACTTCTTGGAGATCAGGGACCGCACGAAGAATGTCAGGTTCTGCGGACGCTCGGCGAGCCTTCTCATCAGGTAGCCGTACCACTCGGTGCCGTAGGGCACGTAGACGCGCACCTTCTCGCCCTTGGCGGCCAGCCGGCGCTGCTCCTCGGGTCGGATGCCGTAGAGCATCTGGAACTCGTAGCTGCCCGGCTCGCGACCGTTGCGGCTGGCCAGCGACGAGGCGATCTCGACCATCCGGGGGTCGTGGGTCGCGATCATCGGGTAGCCCTCGCCGGCGAGCAGCACCTTGAGGCAGCGCACGTAGGACTTGTCGACGTCGATGCGGTCCTGGAACGCGACGTCCTCGGGCTCGAGGTAGGCGCCCTTGCAGAGGCGGACGCGGGAGCCCTCGTGGGCCAGCGCGCGGCAGTCGGCCTCGGTGCGGTGGAGCATCGCCTGGAGGACGGCACCGGTCTCCGGGAAGTCCTTGCGCAGCTCGCGCAGGATCGTCAGCGTCGAATCGGTGGTGGTGTGGTCCTCCATGTCCAGGGTGACCGTGGTGCCCGCGTTGCGCGCGGCGCGGCAGATCGTGCGGGCGTTCTCGAGCGCGACCTTGTGGCCGTTGTCAGGGAGGAACTGGCCGATCGCGCTGAGCTTGACCGAGACCTCGGCGCTGCGGGTCAGACCGCGCTCGGCGAGCCGCTGCAGCAGCTCGAGGTAGGCCTGGGTCGTCGCCTCGGCCTGGTCGGCGTCGAGGGTGTCCTCGCCGAGGAAGTCGAGCGTGGCCAGCAGGCCGTCGTCGGCGAGGCGGGCGGTGGCGTCGACGACCGCGTCGGTGGACTCGCCGGGGACGTAGCTGCGGACGATGCCGGCCGAGACCGGCATGGTGCTGACCAGCTTCTGCACCGCGGCGCTGCGGGACAGGAGGAGGAGCGGCTGACGGAGCAAGGACATGCGTTCAGGCTACGACGGGCCTGCCCCGCTCACGGAATTCACGGGGTACGCCGGCGCAGGGTCGCTGCCCCGAGGACCAGGCCGGCCACGGCGTACCCCGCGACCACCGCCAGGTCGCGCCAGACGTCGCCGGTCTCGGCGGTCCGGGTCAGCGTCTGCATGGCGTCGACGGCGTAGCTGAGCGGCAGGACGTTGCTGACCCACTCCAGGACGGTCGGCAGCTGGTCGCGCGGCACGAAGAGCCCGCAGAGCAGGATCTGCGGGATCACGATCGCGGGCATGAACTGGACCGCCTGGAACTCGGTCTGCGCGAACGCGCTGACGAACAGGCCGAGCGCGGTGCCGAGCACGGCGTCGACGATCGCGACGACGGTGAGCAGCCAGACCGGGCCCTGCACGTCGAGGCCGAGCAGGCCGACGCTGAGCGCCACGGCGAGGACCGACTGGACGGCGGCGATGACGCCGAACGCCACGCCGTACCCGAGGAGGAAGTCGAGCTTGCCCATCGGCATCGCCAGCAGGCGCTCGAGCGTGCCGCCGCTGCGCTCGCGGAGCGTGGTGACGCTGGTGACCAGGAACATCACGATGAAGGGGAACATCGCGAGCAGCGCCGGGCCGACCTCGTCGAAGACCGGGGTGTCCTCGAACATCCACCACAGCAGGGTGATCAGCAGGCACGGGAGCACGAGCAGCATCGCCAGCGTGCGCCGGTCGCGGCGGATCTGGGTCAGCACCCGGCCGCTGACGGCGAGGGTCGTCGTGGGCGTCATGCCGCATCCCGCCTCACGATGGCGAGGAACGCGCCCTCGACGGTCTCGGCGCCGGCCTTCTCCTTGATCTCGCCGGGGGTCCCGTCGGCGATGATCCGGCCCTCCCGCATCAGCAGCAGCCGGTCGCACCGCTCCGCCTCGTCCATGACGTGGCTGGAGACGAAGACCGCGGCGCCGCGCTCGGCCAGGCGGTGGAAGAGCGCCCACAGGTCCTCGCGCAGCACCGGGTCGAGGCCGACCGTCGGCTCGTCGAGCACCAGCAGGTCCGGCTCGCCGAGCAGCGCGACCGCCAGGCTGGCCCGGCTGCGCTGCCCGCCGCTGAGCCGGCCGACGACCTGGCCGCGGTGGTCGCCGAGGTCGACCGCGTCGACGACCCGGTCGACGTGCTCACGGCCGACGCCGAGCACGCGGGCGAAGAACCGCAGGTTCTCGTCGACCGAGAGGTCGTCGTACACGCTCGCGGCCTGGGTGACGTAGCCGACCCGCGCGCGCAGCCCCGGACTGCCGGCGTCCTCACCGAAGACGGTGACGCTGCCGGCCTCGACCTGCTGGACGCCGACCAGGCAGCGCATCAACGTCGACTTGCCGCAGCCGCTCGGACCGAGCAGTCCCGTCACGCCGCCGCCGATGCTCACGCCGAGGTGCTCGAGCACGGTGCGTCCCCCGCGGACGACGTGGAGGTCGTGGATCTCGACCGCGTTTTTCACCATGCGATGAATTGTGGTCCTGCGGCGGCGCTTGGGCAAGGGGGTACGGCCGGCCGGTTCCGCTAGGCGGAGGGCAGCGGGCCGGTGAGGTAGCGCTGGATCGTGGGTCCGTAGACGGCGACCACGTCGTCGGCCGGCATCGAGGCGATCGGCTCGACCTCGAGCAGGTAGCGGGTCAGGATCAGGCCGATCACCTGGCTGGCGACCAGCGGCATCCGGACCTCGGGCCGGTCGATGCCGAGGGCCACGCCGACCGGGTGCAGCACCGCCGGCACGAAGCCGTCGCGCAGCAGCCGCTGCCCGGACGGGTCGAGGACGCTGCGGGCCAGCCCCAGCAGCGGGAGCCGCAGGTCGGGGTCGTCCCAGACCGAGAGGAAGACCCGGAGCATCCGCTCCCCCGCGCCGTCCGGTCCCTCGGCGATCACCCCCGCCAGCCGCTCGCGGGGGTCGACCGGCAGCTCGAGGGCGGCGACGAAGAGGTCGTCCTTGGTGCCGAAGTAGTGGTGCACGAGCGCCGGGTCGACACCGGCGTCGGCGGCGATCGAGCGGACCGACGTGCTCGCGAACCCGTGCTCGGCGAAGCGGGCGCGCGCCGCCGCGAGGATCGCGGCGCGGGTGTCGGGCGCACCGGGCCGGCGGCCCCGCCGCGGGGGCCCGGTCACGGCGTACCGACCGCCAGGTGCTGGCGGGTGAACTCCAGCGACTCGCGCAGGTCGCGCTCCCGCTCTGCCCGGTCGGCACACTTGCGGGTGTTGATCTCGAGCACCACCTCGCCGCTGAAGCCGGTCTGCGCCAGGTGCCTCAGGAAGCGGTCGGCGCCCATGGACCCGCGACCCGGCACGAGGTGCTCGTCCTTGGCCGACCCGTTGCCGTCGGTCAGGTGGATGTGCCGCAGCCGGTCGCCGAGCCGCTCGGCCATCGCCACGACGTCGTCATGGGCGATCGACGCGTGCGAGAGGTCGATCGTGGTGTTGGCGTAGGGGTGGTCGGAGGGGTCCCAGCCCGGGAGGTACATCTCCATCTTCCGGCCGGAGGCCCGCCAGGGGTACATGTTCTCGACCGCGAACATCAGCCCCGTCGACGCCTCCAGCGCCGCGATGCCGTCGACGAAGTCCCGGGCGTAGGTCTTCTGCCAGCGGAACGGCGGGTGCACGACGACCACCTCGGCGCCGACCGCCTGCGCCATCTCGGCGGACCGCTCGAGCTTGCCCCACGGCTCGGTGCCCCAGACCCGCTGGGTGAAGAGCAGGCACGGTGCGTGCACGGCCGCGATCGGCATCTCGTGGTGCTCGGAGAGCTGCCTGATCGCCGACGTCTGCTGGCTGATCGCGTCGATCCCGACCATCACCTCGATCGCGTCGTAGCCGAGCTCGGCGGCGTAGGTGAAGGCGTGCGCCGAGGACTCGGGATAGACCGAGACCGTCGACAGGCCGACCCTGGGCATCGTCGTCACCGTCGCCTCACACCAGCCCGTCGAGCTGGTCGAGCCGCTCGAGGATCACGCCCTCGCGCAGTGCCCAGGGGCAGATCTCCAACGCAGACAGGCCGAACAGGTCCATCACCGCCTCGGCGACGAGCGCTCCGGGCACGATCTGGTGGGCGCGGTTGGCCGACACCCCGGGCAGCGCCGCCAGCTCGTCGCGCGACATCGCCGTCAGCTTGGGGATCCACTCGCTGAGCTCGGCGAGCGGCAGCGACCGGGCGACCAGCGGCCCCTCGGCCGAGGGCGCCGCCCCGCAGATGCGAGCGAGGGACCGGAACGTCTTGGACGTCGCGGATGCGTGGTCGGGTGCCCCCAGGCGCAGCAGCCGGCCGGCGTCGCGGGCGATCTCGGCCCGGACCGTCTTGCGCAGCGCGTGGAGCACCTCCTCGTCGAGCTCCCCAGAGGCGAAGTGCTGGCGTGCGAGCCGGGCCGCGCCGAGCGGCAGAGACCAGGCGACGTCGGGCTCCTCGTCCGCGCCACCGGCCATCTCGAGCGAACCGCCGCCGATGTCGAAGACCCACAGCCGGCCCGCGGACCAGCCCAGCCAGCGGCGTACGGCGAGGAACGTCAGGCGGGCCTCGTCGCCGCCGGACAGCACGGCGATCGAGCACCCCGTCCGCTCCTCGACCTCGGCCAGCACCGCCTCGGAGTTGCCCGCGTCGCGGACCGCCGAGGTCGCGAACGCCAGCATGTCCTCGCAGCCCTTCTCCTCCGCGACCCGCTGGGCCTGCGAGGTGAAGTCGGCGAGCGCGTCGATCCCCGCCTGCGTGACCGCGCCGTCGGCGTCGAGGTGCTCGGCGAGGCGCAGCGGCTCCTTGTGCGAGAAGGCCGGCAGCGGGGCCGCGCCACGGTGGGCGTCGACGACGAGGAGGTGCCCGGTGTTGGACCCGATGTCGAGGACGCCCAGCCGCATGGAGCCCACGCTACTAGGGCGGCGACGTCGCGCCGTCGCAGTCGACCCGCAGCCGCGCCCGGTACCGATAGGTCCGGTCGCCGGCGCCGAGGGCCGTGAGCGCCGCGGTCGCGGTGACGCAACCGGAGGCCTCGACGCGCATGGGTGGCTTCCCGGACGGCTCCTCGCCCTCCTTGCGCCACTCGTGGTCGCCCTGACGCGCCACGATGCGGTAGGACACCGCCTCCGAGCCGTAGTCGGCGTGGTCGGTCACGATGTCCAGGCAGAGGTAGCCCTCCGGCGACCGGGTGGCGCGCAGGTCCCGGTCGAGCACGGTGCTCCCGCCGTCGATGGGATGGAGCGCCGAGCGATCGAGCTCCTCGAGGTCGAGGGTCACCTCGCACGACTTCGTCGCGGCGGCCTTCCGGGCCGGCTGCGGATCGTCGGTGTCCGAGGAGCAGGCGCCGGCGAGCAGCACCGCGGCCGCGGCGGTCGTCGCCAGCATGCGTCCTGGCACGCGGGCAGCGTAGCCCCAGCCCGTAGGGTTGGGGTGTGCCCGAAGTCGACCTGGTGTTCCCCCGCGCGTACGTCGAGTTCGTGAACCCGGCCGACGAGTCCGAGGTCCTGCGCTGCGACCTGACCTGGCTCACGTCGAGCTTCATGTGCATCTTCGGCCAGGGCTGCCAGGGCATCTACGCCGACGCACCCGACGTCGGCTGCTGCACGCTCGGCGCGCACTTCGCCGACAAGGACGACGAGAAGCGCGTCGCGGCGTACGTCGGGATGCTCGACGACGAGCTGTGGCAGCAGAAGCCCAAGGGCCGCAAGGTCCGCACCAACGACTGGGTCGAGGTCGACGAGGACGGCGAGCGCAAGACGCTCACCACGATCGTCGACGGCCAGCAGGCGTGCGTGTTCCACAACCGCAACGACTTCCACCTCGGCGCCGGCTGCGCGCTGCACGCGCTGGCGTACGTGATCGGCAAGAACCCCGTCGAGACCAAGCCCGACGTGTGCTGGCAGCTGCCGATCCGGCGCACGTTCCGCACGGTCGAGCGCCAGGACGGCACGACGTACACGGAGGTCTCGATCGGCGAGTACGACCGCCGCGGCTGGGGCCCCGGCGGGCACGACCTCGACTGGTACTGCTCGGGCAACACCGAGGCCCACGTCGCCGTGGAGCCGGTTTACGTCACCCACGAGGCCGAGCTCGTCGCCCTCATGGGCAGGGCGGCGTACGACGAGCTGGTGCGGCACTGCGACGCGCACGTGCGGTCGCGGTCGGCCCTGGCGCTCCACCCGGCTGACCCGCACTGACCCGCGCGGGGATTCGTCTCGACGTCAAGAAACCGGGACCCCGGTGTCCAGTGACGGTCCGCACACGCACACAATCTGAGCATGCGCCTGGACCACCTCTCCTTCGCCGCAGGACCGGATGGCCTCGCCAGCACTGCCCAACGTCTGGGGGGACTGCTCGGCAAGGACTTCGTGGACGGCGGCGTCCACCCTCGCTTCGGCACCCGCAACATGATCCTGCCGCTCGCCGGTGACACCTACCTCGAGATCGTCGAGGTGCTCGACCACCCGGCCTCCGACAAGGCCCCCTTCGGGCAGGCCGTGCGCGCCCGCTCCGCCCTCGGTGGCGGCTGGCTCGGGTGGGTCGTCGCGGTGTCCGACATCAGCACGGTCGAGCAGCGCCTCGGTCGCGAGGCGGCCAAGGGCAACCGGCGCCGGCCGGACGGCTCCGAGCTGCTGTGGCGGCAGATCGGCGTCAACGGCCTGATCGCCGACCCGCAGCTGCCGTTCTTCATCCAGTGGGAGGTGCCGCGCGAGATGCACCCGAGCGCCGGCGCCGACGCCGACTTCTCCCTGGCCTGCCTGGAGATCGCCGGCGACCCGCAGCGCGTCAGCGAGTGGCTCGGCGAGTCGGTCGAGGCGCCGCTCGAGGACGTCAAGGTCGAGTGGGTCGCGCCCAACGGCACGCCCGGCATCCTCGCCGCGCAGTTCCAGACGCCCAACGGGCTCGTCCGGCTCTGACCGTCTCTCCCGGGGCTCGGCCGAGCCCCAACATCTGGCACCACACGGCGACCTACGAGGTCGAGAACCGCGCGGTCGACCCTGACGGCGCGATCGAGGCCGCGATGCGGTCGGTCGCGTCCTGGGACGGCCGGACCGTCCTCGACGTGGGCTGCGGGAGCGGCTTCCACCTGCCGTGGCTGGCCGCGACCGCCGGCGCGGTGATCGGCGTCGAGCCGCACGCCGACCTGGTGGCGCTCGCCCGGCGCCGCACCCGGAGGCTGGCCCACGTCACCGTGCACCAGGGCACCGCCCAGTCGCTGCCGCTGCCGGACGCCTCCGTGGACGTCGTGCACGCCCGCTGGGCGTACTTCTTCGGGCCCGGCTGCGAGCCGGGTCTCGCCGAGCTCGACCGCGTCGTACGACGCGGGGGCACGGCGTACGTGATCGACAACGACGCGAGCCGCTCGACCTTCGGCTCCTGGTTCCGCCGCGGCTACCCCGACGTGGACCCGGTCGCGGTCGAGCGCTTCTGGTCGACCCAGGGCTGGACGCGGATCCCGGTCGACATGCGCTGGTCCTTCGGCTCTCGCGCCGACCTGGAGTCGGTGGTGCGCATCGAGCTCGACCCCGCTGTCGCCGCGGCCGTGCTCTCCGAGCACGCCGGCACGGAGGTCGACTACGCCGTGAACGTCTGGTGGCGGAGCTTCTAGGACGACCCGCGCACGGCCAGCGTCGGCGTGAGCATCACGCCCGTGCCGACGAGCGGCGGGTGGGCCAGCAGGCCCTCCAGGGCCTTCACGACCTCGACCGCGACCTGCTCGAGCGGCTGCCGCACCGAGGTGAGGCCCGGAGGCACGACCTGGGCGACCTGGGAGTCGTCGAAGCCGATGACGGCGATGTTGTCGCCCGCCCGCAGGTGCCGGTCGCGGAGCGTGTGCAGCACGCCCATCGCGAGGGTGTCGGAGGCGCACACGAACGCCGAGGGCCGGGCGCTGTCGAGCAGGTGGGCGCTGGCCTCGCGTCCGGAGCTGATCGTGTCCTCGACCCGCGAGGCGAGGCCGGTCGTGGGCAGGCCGCGCTCGTGCATGGCGCGGGTCCAGCCCGACCGGCGGTCCTCGCCGATGCGCGAGTCCTTGCGCCAGCCGATCCAGGCGATCCGCTCGTGGCCCTTGTCGAGGAGGTGCCGGGTGGCGAGCTCGGTGCCGGCGGCACCGTCGACGTCGACCCAGGGGTGCCGCGAGTTCAGGGCCTCCCAGGGGCGGCCGAACGCGACGAACGGCGCCCGCCGCTCCTCGAGCCAGGAGGCCTGGGGGTTGCCGAGGTAGGTGTCGGTGACGACGAAGGCGTCCACGGCGGTCGAGCGCAGCAGGTCGGCGTACCCGGCCTCGGGGTCGTGGCCGTCGCCGGCGAAGAGGAGCACGTGGTAGCCGGCCTCGCGGGAGGTCTCCACCAGCGAGTGCACGAACCGGTCCATGGTGGCGTTGGCCGTGCCCTCCTGGGCCGGGCCGATGCGCATGCCGATGAGGTGCGAGGCCCGGGTGCGCAGGTTGCGGGCGGCGCGGTTGGGCGAGTAGCCGAGCGCCTCGATCGACTCCTGCACCCGCGCCAGGGTGTCGGGGCGGAGCAGGTCGGGGTTGTTGACGGCGTTCGAGACGGTCTGCCTCGACACGCCCGCGCGCTCGGCGACGTCGGCGAGGGTCGGGGGGCTGACCGACACCGGACCGGTGCGCGCAACGGACGGCAGGTGGTGGGACCGAGCCGCGCTCGCGTCGTCACGTCGGGACACCCGTACCTCCTCGACTCAGCAGGGCGACCGCTAGATCGTTCCAATGAGACCACATTGCCCGGCCCGAACGGTTGCTCGCTGCCTCTTGCGCGACCGTTGTCGGATCGTTGTCGTCGCGTTGTCGGCGCCTGCGCCTAGCGTGTCGCCCATGCCCAAGCCCCCCAGGTCCGCCTACCGCTGCTCCGAGTGCGGATGGGAGACCGCGAAGTGGGTCGGCCGCTGCGGTGAGTGCCAGGCCTGGGGCTCGGTCGCCGAGGCTGCTGCCGCGCCCGTCGGCCGCACCGCGGCGAGCCCGGTCACCGCACCGGCGGTGCCGATCGGCCAGGTGTCGGTCGAGGAGTCGCAGTTCCGCTCCAGCGGCGTGCCCGAGCTCGACCGGGTGCTCGGCGGGGGGCTGGTGCCCGGGGCGGTGATCCTGCTCGCCGGCGAGCCCGGCGTCGGCAAGAGCACCCTGCTGCTCGAGGTCGCCGCGCAGACCGCTCGCTACCAGCGACGCACCCTCTACGTCACCGGCGAGGAGTCCGCCGCGCAGGTCCGGCTCCGCGCCGACCGCACCGGCGGCGTCCACGACGAGCTCTACCTCGCCGCCGAGACCGACCTCGGCGCGGTGCTCACCCACATCGAGCAGGCCCGGCCGACCCTGCTGGTCGTCGACTCCGTCCAGACGATCGGCGCCTCCGGCGTCGAGGGCGTGCCCGGCGGCGTCACCCAGGTCAAGGAGGTCGCCGCCGCGCTGATCCGGATGGCCAAGACCCGCAACATCACCACGGTGCTCGTCGGCCACGTCACCAAGGACGGCTCGATCGCCGGCCCGCGAGTGCTCGAGCACCTCGTCGACGTGGTGCTCCACTTCGAGGGCGACCGCAACTCGCGGTTCCGGATGGTGCGGGCGATGAAGAACCGCTTCGGCCCCGTCGACGAGGTCGGCTGCTTCGACCTCGGACCCGACGGCATCACCGCCGTCACCGACCCGACCGGCCTCTTCGTCGAGAGCCACCACAACCAGGTCCCCGGCACCTGCGTGGCCGTGACGATGGAGGGGCGTCGCCCGATGCTGGCCGAGGTGCAGGCCCTGGTGACCCACAGCGCGTCCGAGCGCCCCCGGCGTACGACGTCCGGGCTCGACTCCTCGCGGGTCGCGATGGTGATGGCGGTGCTCCACCAGCACTGCGGGATCCGGCTGCAGACGATGGACGTGTTCGCCTCGACCGTCGGGGGTGCCCGCGTGGTGGAGCCGGCCAGCGACCTCGCCGTCGCGGTCGCCCTCGCCTCCGCCAGCCGCGGACTGCCCACCCCGCGGGGCGTCGTCGCGATGGGCGAGATCGGTCTCGCCGGCGAGCTCCGGAGGGTGCGCGACCTGCCGCAGCGGCTCGCCGAGGCCGCCCGGCTCGGCTTCCAGCTCGCCGTCGTGCCCACCGAGGCGGGGCCGAAGCGCCCGCGGAGCCCCGAGTCCTGGACCGTCGAGGGCATGCGGGTGGTCGACGTCGCCGACGTCAGTGGCGCGATCAGGATGCTCGACCTCCTGCCCGACCGGCGCCGGCAGGACCTGCGGGCGGTCGACGACAACGACCTGCCGGGGTTCTGACGTCGGGCCGAGGTGTCCAGCCGTGAGCGTTCTGTGACCTCAGCGGGCGGCCGCAGACCCTAGACTGAGCGCGCGCGGCCAGGGACGTCGCGGCACTCCAGCACCGGGAGGGGACCCCGAGGTGGCCATCGACCGCTCCGACGAGCAGTTGCGGCTGCGCGCCACGCTCGCCTCGATCGCCCCGGGCACCTCGCTCCGCGACGGGCTCGAGCGCATCCTGCGCGGCCGCACCGGCGCCCTCATCGTGCTCGGCCACGACAAGGTCGTGGAGTCGATCGCGACGGGCGGCTTCATGCTCGACGTGCCCTTTACGGCGACCGGGCTGCGTGAGCTGGCGAAGATGGACGGCGCGATCATCGTCGACAAGGACGTCACCCGCATCTCGCGGGCGGCCGTGCACCTGATGCCCGACCACACGATCCCCTCCGAGGAGACCGGCACCCGGCACCGCACCGCCGACCGGGTGGCCCGCCAGACCGGGTTCCCGGTGATCTCGGTGTCGCAGTCGATGCAGATCATCGCGGCGTACGTCGGCGAGACCCGGCACGTCCTCGAGGACTCTGGCCAGATCCTCTCCCGGGCCAACCAGGCGCTCGCCACGCTCGAGCGCTACAAGCTCCGGCTCGACGAGGTGTCCAGCACCCTGTCGGCGCTGGAGATCGAGGACCTGGTCACCGTCCGCGACGTGGCGGTCGTGGCACAGCGGCTCGAGATGGTCACCCGGATCGCCCGCGAGATCGAGGACTACGTGCTCGAGCTCGGCACCGACGGCCGACTGCTCTCGCTCCAGCTCGAGGAGCTCATCACCGGCGTCGACACCGAGCGCGAGCTGGTGATCCGCGACTACCTGCCCATCGGCCGCCGCTCCCGCAGCCCCGAGTCGGTGCTGGCGCGGCTCGAGTCGCTCTCGTCGACCGAGCTCGTCGACCCGGCCGCCGCCGCGAAGGCGCTCGGCCTCGGCACCGGCGAGCACCTCGACGGCGCGGTCGCCCCGCGCGGCTACCGCCTGCTCGCGAAGGTGCCGCGCCTGCCCAGCGCCGTGGTCGACCGGCTGGTCGAGCACTTCGGCACTCTCCAGAAGCTGCTCTCCGCCGGCATCGACGACCTCCAGGCCGTGGAGGGCGTCGGCGAGCTCCGCGCCCGCAGCGTGCGCGAGGGCCTCTCCCGACTGGCCGAGTCGACGATCCTCGAGCGCTACGTCTAGCGGCCCCGCTGCGATACCCACAGACGTAGTGGTCGTTCCCGACCGATCGGACCGACCGTTTCGTCTGTGGGTATCGAACCGTCAGTCCGGCTCGACCGCGCCGGAGGGCGAGCCGCTCGGCTTCCCCTTCGGCTTCCCGGTGGCCTTGCCGCTCGGCTTGCCGGAGGGCTTCTGGGTGGGGGTCTGCTTGGGCGTCGCGGTCCTGGTGATCGTCGCCGCGGTCGGCAGGGTCAGCTCGAACTGCAGGTCGGACGGCTCCCCGCCCAGCGCCGCGGCGGTCACGTGGTACCAGCCCGCGCCCGCCCAGTCGGTGCGCGCGGTGCAGCCGTCCTCGTCCGAGCGCTTCGCGTCCGACCAGATCACGCCGACCTTGGTGGTGACCGCCCTGCGGACGACGACGTCGCGCCGCACGATCGCGCGCGGGCAGTCGCGGCTCGACCAGATCCGGTCGTCGCCGGAGGTGATGTTGAGAGTCAGCGTGTCCGGGGACACCCGCCAGGTGCACGCCTCGGAGGTGATGGTGCGCAGCCGGAGGCCCACCAGCACGTCGCGGCCGGCGACGGCGTTGCGGACCTGTGGCTCGACGACGACGTCGGAGCCCAGGCAGGGGCCGGTCGGGGTCGCGAGCACGGGCGCCGCGCTGGTGCGGCCCTTCCTCGGCTTCCCGGTCCTCGTGGCGGTCGCGGTGGGAGCGGTGGACGTCCCGGTGGTCGTCGGCGCCGAGGACGTCGGGGTGTCCGCGCTCAGCTGAGCGGCGTCGTCGCCGTCCGAGCCGTCGCTCCCGCTGCCGAGCATCCTGCCGATCGCGAAGACCAGCAGCACCGCGGTGCCGAGCACCATCAACCGCCGGACCCAGTAGGTCCGCGCGGGCAGCGGACCACGAGTCATCGGAGGCATGGGGTCACGCTAGTCAGCGCCCCGCCGCCGGTGGTGGTGCCACACCGGGCAGGATGGGCACCGCCATGAGTGACCTGCACGAGCCGATCCTGCGCTGGTACGACGAACACGCCCGCGACCTGCCGTGGCGCCGGCCGGACGCGTCGGCGTGGTCGGTGATGGTCTCGGAGTTCATGCTCCAGCAGACACCGGTCGCCCGCGTGCTGCCCGTCCACGAGCAGTGGCTGGAGCGCTGGCCCACGCCGGCCGCCCTCGCGGCGGAGTCGAGCGGCGAGGCGGTCCGGGCCTGGGGCCGGCTCGGCTACCCCCGCCGCGCCCTGCGCCTGCACGCCGCCGCGACTGCGATCGTCGAGGAGCACGGCGGGCAGGTGCCGGCGTCGTACGACGACCTGCTGGCGCTGCCGGGCGTCGGCGACTACACGGCTGCCGCGATCGCCAGCTTCGCCCACGGGCGGCGCCACGTCGTGCTCGACACCAACGTGCGCCGGGTGTTCGCCCGCGCCATCGCCGGCGTGGAGTTCCCGGCGCCCTCGGTCACCAAGGCCGAGCGGGAGGTCGCCCGCGGCTTGCTCCCGGAGGACGAGGCGACCGCAGCCACCTGGTCGGTCGCGGTGATGGAGCTCGGCGCCCTGGTGTGCACGGCCGCCGGCCCGCGCTGCGACGCCTGCCCGATCGCCGACCAGTGCGCCTGGCGGGCCGCCGGGCGGCCGGCGTACGACGGGCCGCCGCGCAAGGTGCAGGCGTGGGCCGGCACCGACCGCCAGTGCCGGGGCCGCCTGCTCGGCGTCCTCCGCGACAGCGACGGCCCGGTGCACCGCAGCCGGCTCGACGCCGCCTGGTCCGACGAGGCCCAGCGGGTGCGGTGCCTGGCCAGCCTGGTCGACGACGGCCTGGTCGCCCGCGTCGGCCCGGAGACCTACGCGCTGCCCTGAAATGCCGAGTCGGCGCGTCTTGCCCGTTCTATCCCCAGAGGGGCGGGCAAGACGCGCCGACTCGCGCCTCTCAGCCGGGCAAGACGCGCCGACTCGCGGGTCTCACTCGGCGCGGGGCAGATCCGTCCCACTGTCGGAGTCGTCGGGGCCCTCCACAGGAGCGACCTCGGCGGTCTCGAACGGCGGGAGGTCCGGCAGCACGCCGACCTTCTGACCCTCGAACGTGAACGTCGCGGTCGGGCCCTCGCCCTCGACGCCCACGAGCACGATCTGGCCGGGGCCGACCTCGCCGTAGAGCATCTTCTCGGCGAGCACGTCCTCGATCTCGCGCTGCACGGTCCGTCGCAGCGGCCGGGCGCCCAGGACCGGGTCGAAGCCGCGCTCGGCGAGCAGCTGCTTCGCGGCCTGGGTGAGCTCGATCCGCATGTCGCGGTCGCGCATGCGGAGCTCGACCGAGGCGATCATGTTGTCGACCATCGCGACGATCTGCTCCTGCGACAGCGGCGGGAACACGATGATCTCGTCGACGCGGTTGAGGAACTCCGGGCGGAAGTGCTGCTTGAGCTCGTCCTGCACCTTGTTCTTCATCCGGTCGTAGTCGCCGGGACCGCCCGCACCGCCCTGGAAGCCCAGGTTGACGCCCTTGGCGATGTCGCGGGTGCCGAGGTTGGTGGTCATGATGATGACGGTGTTCTTGAAGTCGACCACCCGACCCTGCGAGTCGGTCAGGCGACCCTCCTCGAGGATCTGCAGCAGGCTGTTGAAGATGTCCGGGTGCGCCTTCTCGACCTCGTCGAAAAGCACGACCGAGAACGGCTTGCGCCGCACCTTCTCGGTGAGCTGGCCACCCTCCTCGTAGCCGACGTAGCCCGGAGGCGAGCCGAAGAGCCGCGAGACCGTGTGCTTCTCGCCGAACTCCGACATGTCGAGCTGGATCAGCGCGTCCTCGTCGCCGAAGAGGAACTCGGCGAGCGTCTTGGACAGCCAGGTCTTGCCGACACCGGAGGGGCCGGCGAAGATGAACGACCCGCCGGGGCGCTTGGGGTCCTTGAGGCCGGCACGGGTACGCCGGATCGCGCGGCTGAGCGCCTTGACGGCCTCCTCCTGCCCGATGACCCGCTTGTGCAGCTCGTCCTCCATCTTGAGCAGCCGCGTGGACTCCTCCTCGGAGAGCTTCACGATCGGGATGCCGGTCGCCACGGCGAGCACCTCGGCGATCAGCTCCTCGTCGACCTCCGCGACCTCGTCCATGTCGCCCGCGCGCCACTGCTTCTCGCGCTCGGACTTCTTGGCGATCAGCTGCTTCTCCTCGTCGCGCAGGCGCGCGGCGGCCTCGAAGTCCTGACCGTCGATCGCGGCCTCCTTGCGCTGCCGCACGTCGCTGATCTTGTCGTCGTACTCGCGCAGGTCGGCGGGCGCCGTCATCCGGCGGATCCGCAGCCGCGAGCCGGCCTCGTCGATCAGGTCGATCGCCTTGTCGGGCAGGAACCGGTCGGAGATGTAGCGGTCGGCGAGCGTCGCCGCCGAGACCAGGGCCTCGTCGGTGATGGTCACGCGGTGGTGCGCCTCGTAGCGGTCGCGCAGGCCCTTGAGCATCTCGATCGTGTGCGCGATCGACGGCTCGGCGACCTGGATCGGCTGGAAGCGGCGCTCCAGCGCGGCGTCCTTCTCGAGGTACTTGCGGTACTCGTCGAGGGTGGTCGCGCCGATGGTCTGCAGCTCGCCGCGGGCCAGCATCGGCTTGAGGATGCTGGCGGCGTCGATCGCACCCTCGGCGGCACCGGCGCCGACGAGGGTGTGGATCTCGTCGATGAACAGCACGATGTCGCCGCGCGTGCGGATCTCCTTGAGCACCTTCTTGAGGCGCTCCTCGAAGTCACCGCGGTAGCGCGAGCCGGCGACCAGGGCGCCGAGGTCGAGCGTGTAGATCTGCTTGTCCTTGAGCGTCTCGGGCACGTTGCCCTTGACGATGTCCTGGGCCAGGCCCTCGACGATCGTCGTCTTGCCGACGCCGGGCTCGCCGATGAGGACCGGGTTGTTCTTGGTCCGGCGGGACAGGATCTGCATGACCCGCTCGATCTCCTGCTCCCGGCCGATGACCGGGTCGAGCTTGCCCTCGCGGGCGTCCTGGGTGAGGTTGCGGCCGAACTGGTCGAGCACGAGCGACGACGACGGCGCGTCGCTGGTGGCACCGCTGGCGCCGGCACCGGTGCCGGACGCCTCCTTGCCCTGGAAGCCCGAGAGCAGCTGGATGACCTGCTGCCGGACCCGGTTGAGGTCGGCGCCGAGCTTCTGCAGCACCTGCGCCGCGACGCCCTCGCCCTCGCGGATCAGACCGAGCAGGATGTGCTCGGTGCCGATGTAGGAGTGGCCGAGCTGCAGCGCCTCGCGCAGCGACAGCTCGAGCACCTTCTTGGCGCGGGGTGTGAAGGGGATGTGGCCGCTGGGAGCCTGCTGCCCCTGGCCGATGATCTCCTCGACCTGCGCGCGGACGGCCTCGAGCGAGATGTCGAGGCTCTCGAGCGCCTTGGCCGCGACGCCCTCACCCTCGTGGATGAGGCCGAGCAGGATGTGCTCGGTGCCGATGTAGTTGTGCGAGAGCATGCGGGCCTCTTCCTGGGCCAGCACGACCACCCGGCGGGCTCGGTCTGTGAACCGCTCGAACATGCGCATCTCTCCTGAAAGCATCTGGTGGGGCTACGAGTACTCCAACCCCACGGACAGCCTACGCGTTCCCCGATCGCCACCGAATCAGTCCGAGTCCGCTCACAGCGAACAGCCCCGCACCGGTCCGGACCGGTGCGGGGCTGCCCGTCAGCGTCAGTGGGCGGCGTCGTACGCCGAGCGCACGTCCGCGGAGACCCGACCGCGGTCGGGCACGTCGTGGCCGTTCTCGCGGGCCCAGTCGCGGATCTCCTTCGCGGTGGGGCCGGCGCCGGTGGCCGTGGCCTTGCGACCGCCGCTCCGGCGCGGGGCCGCGCCGACCTTGCGACCGTGGCCGACGTACGGCGCGAGCGCGTCGCGCAGCTTGGCGGCGTTCTTGTCGTTGAGGTCGATCTCATACGTCGTGCCGTCGAGGCCGAACGTCACCGTCTCGGTGGCCTCGCTGCCGTCGATGTCGTCCTCGAGCACGATGTGGATCTTCTGCGCCATATTCACCCTCCACCACCAGACAAAAAGACGGAGCCAGAATACATATCAAAAACCGCGCGCATAATTCGGCTCGCAAAAAACGCCATTTCGCGATTCACGCGGGAATTGCCCGACCGGAGGAATTCCGCCGGGGAATTGTCAGGTCAGCACGTTCTTGAGGGTCACCACGAAGCTCAGCAGGCCGAGTCCGAGGAGTACGTAGTCCCAGTGCCGGCGCTGGCTCGCGACGCTGGCGAGCACGGCCGCGGCCATGGGCAGGACCCCCAGCGCGTACCGCGCGGGGATGGGGACATAGGCGTGGGCGATGAAGAAGTAGACGCCCACGAACACATCACCCGCCACCAGCATCGTCACGAGCGTGGAGAGCGACAGCAGCTGGACGGAGCGGTGGGTCGTGCGGCTCCAGGCAGCGCCGATCGTCGCGGAGATCAGCAGCAGGTTGAGCACCGCGACGAGCACCAGCAGCAGCATCGTCGCGAAAATGGCCGGCACGTAGGGGTTGACCACGGGCGTGACGGTCGCGAAGGCGTTGGTCAACAGCTGGTCGGAGCCGATGGAGCTGACGTCGAACCGCGCCATCGGGCTGCGCTCGGCGTCGGCCGGCGTGATGATCCTGGTGACCGCGGTCCAGCCCGCGAGCCCGACGAGGGTCCCGGCGACGACGGACGCCATGGTGAGCAGGCCACGGCGGCGAGCGAGCGGCGTCACCGCTCCCGCGCCGTCGCGGTTCCCGATCGGCAGCATCATCAGCAGCACGAACAGCAGGGTGAGCCCGATCGGCGCGATGCTCGTGACCTTCACCAGGGTCGCGACGAGCGCGGCCGCACCGGCCCACGCGGGGTGCGCGCGTCCGTGGACCACCGCCCAGGCGACGAGGGCGAGCATGCCCCCGACGAGCAGCGCCGGGGCGTCGCTGGTGATCGTCGCGCTCGGGTGCAGGACCGCCGGCGTGCTGGCGACCAGCAGGCAGACCGCCATGCCCGCGGCCGTCGAGCCGCCGAGGCGTCGCGTCAGCAGGAACGTGACGAGCAGCCCGGCGGTGAGCCACAGGGTGCCGAGGGACCGCCCGATGGTGACGATGCTGTCGGTGCCGGGCAGGATCGCCGCCAGCGCGCGCGAGGTCAGACCGGTGGCGTAGTAGTAGACCGGCGGGTCGGCGGCGGCGGTGTTGAAGCCGGACTCCTGGTAGGCAGCCGGGTCGAGGTGCCGCTGGGCACACGGGGGGCTCACGAAGCCCGGGGAGTCGATGCCCCGGCACGACTGCTCGCGCATCGCCGTCCGGTGCACGCGCTCGCCGCCCTCGACGAGGTCGAACCGGCTGGCCTGGTCGAGGTAGTCGATGTGCTGGAGCTCGTCGATCGGCGAGAGGAGCGGGTACTCCTTGACGTGCGCCAGCACCAGGGTGGCGGCGATGGCCACCAGACCCGCGAGCACGAGCAGTCGGCGTCCCCAGCTGGCGGATGCTCCCGAGGGCATCGGCGTCTCCGGGGGCTCGGCCGCGGCAGCCGGCCGCGCCGCTCCGGACGCGAGACCGGTGGGATCCGTGGTGCTCACGCTTGGTCACCCCGCGGCGCCACCGGACGGCCGGCCGCGTCGTGCCCGCGCGGCGCGCTGCCCCGAGCCACCCCGATCTCCGAGCGGCCGTTCCGTCGGTACGTCGGCAGATAGAGGTCCTGCAGGGGCGGGATCCAGCGTTCGGCCAGGAGCTGCTTCTCCCACGGCCGCACCTCGGGGTCGCGCGACTTCGACTCGAAGTGGTAGGCCGTCGCCGACGCGATCCACAGGATCCGCAAGCCGGCCGCCGTGATCTTGTTGCAGAAGTCGACGTCGTTGTAGCTGAGCGGGAACTGCTCGGACATGCCCCCGATCCGCTCGTACGTCGACCGCTTCAGCGCGATGCAGGCGCCCGTGACGGCGGAGACCTCACGGTTGAGGACCAGGGCGCTGAACGGGCCGGGGGTGGTGCCGCGCATCTTGTACATCGCGTGGCCGGGACCTCCGTCGAACACGACGACGCCCGCGTGCTGGATGGTGCTGTCGGAGAAGAGCAGCCGCGCTCCGGTCGCACCGACGCCCTCCTCGTAGAGGGGCGCGACGAGGTCGACCAGGAAGCCGTCGGAGGCGATCTCGACGTCGTCGTTGAGCAACACGATCACGTCGCCGTACGACGCGGCGACGCCGACGTTGCACTTCGCGCTGAAGTTGAACGGCGGTCGGTAGGGCACGAGATTGACGTCCGGACCGCCCACCGCGCGCACCTCGTCGAGCCGGTCGGGATCGGTGTCCTCGTCGTAGACGACCACGAACTCGACCCGCTGGTGGCCACCTCGCTCGCGCATCGAGCGGATCGCGTCGACCACGAAGGTGCGGCGCTTGCCCCAGACGAGACCCTGGCTGCCCCGCGTCGGGATCACGACGCTGATCGTGACCTCGGGGTCGAGCCGACGCTGGAGGCGCATCGAGTGGCGAGTCCGACCGAGCTCCGCGGTCGCAGCGATGCCGACCCGGTCGAGGTGCTCCTGCACCGCGCGGCGGCCGGCCTCCCAGGCGTACGGCTTCGCCTCCGGGTCGTGCACGACCGAGCCCGGCGCGCCCCGCCAGTGGTAGAGCACGCGCGGCACGTGGACGATCACTCGGGCGCGCTCGGTCACCCGCAGCACCAGGTCGTGGTCCTGCGATCCGTCGAAGCCCTCGCGGAAGCCGCCGACCTCGCGGACGACGGACGTGCGCAGCACGGAGAGGTGCCCGGTGTACATCTGGCCGCGGAGCCGCTCCGGCGACCAGACCGGCTTGTGGAACTGCCCGAGCCGCGCGCCGTCGGCGTCGACGATCTCCTCGTCGGAGTAGAGGTAGTCCGCGTCGGGGTACTGCTCGATCGCCCGGCGCACCACGCGCAGCGCCTGGGGGACGAGCAGGTCGTCGTGGTCGAGCAGCGCGATGAACTCGCCGCGGGCCGCCTCGATGCCGTCGTTGGAGGCGGCGACGATGTGCCCGTTGGTCTCCCGCTCGATGACGCGGATGCGCGGGTCGGTCGCGGCCTCGGCCCGGAGCACCTCGCGCACGGCGTCGTCCGGCGATCGGTCGTCGACGAGGATGAGCTCCCAGTCCCTGAACGCCTGGGCCCGCACGGAGGCGATCGTCGACCGGAGGATGTCCAGCGGCGGGTTGTAGACCGGGGTGACGATCGAGAACGTGGGCCGGGACTCGTCCATCAGACGTTCCGGGTGCCGCGTCGGCGCAGCGCCGATCGGACGCCGCCGCGTTCGCTGTCCGAGGCCGCGTCGCCCGCCACGACCTTCTCCTCGGCCTGCTCCCGGAGCCGCTTGTTGGCCGCGCGGAGCCGCGACCTCGCGTCGGCCTCGCGCGCCTGGGCGGCAGCGACGGACGCCTCGAGCCCGATGATGTGGTCGCGCATCGTGAGCAGGTCGTAGCGGGCCTTCTGGTCCTGCTCCATCTGCTCGGAGTACCGGTCGTGACGGCGCACCGACGCGTACGACGCCGCCGGCTCGACCGCGGGCCGCGGGCCTGCCTCGCCGGCGCGCCGGGCTGCGACGACGTAGTCCCGGTCGAGCGCGGTCGGCTGGTGGCGCACCCACTCGATCACGCGCGGGAGCACGATCGCGTCGTCGACGGCCACGGGGCCCTCGAGCGGGTCCGCGACGGTCGAGCGCAGTGCGTCGGCGGCCAAGCCCACACTCTCGAGGAGGTCGAGCAGGCTCCGGTCGGTGAAGCCATGCAGCTGCTCGTCCGCGCCCCACCGGCCCTGGAGCAGCGCCAGGCGCACGGAGCCGTGCGCGACGTTGGGGACCGAGGCGACGACCCGGCCGTGCTCGCGCAGCAGACGGGCGGCGTCGCGCAGCACACCGGCGGGGTCGACGAGGCGGCCGAGCGTGCCAGCAAGGACCAGCACGTCGAACGTCGCCGGTGACAGCGCGTCGTGGATCCCGCCGCCGTCGAGGTCGAGGACGACGAGCCGGTCGAGGGACTCCACGGCCTCGCTGGCGACGGACTCGTCGATGTCGAGACCTGTGACCCGGCACCCGGCGGCGGCCAGCCCGCGGGCGACGGCTCCGTCGGCACAGCCGACGAGGAGGACGTCGTGACCAGAGCCGACGAGCTCGACCACCAGGTCCTGGCTGGTCGGGCTGCCCAGGGGCTCGCTGTCCGCGCTGTCCTGCTTCACACTGTCTCCGCTCGGTGCTGGACGGGGCACACCGAAGCGATCCCCGACGTGATCGCGCGCGACTCTACAGGAGCGGGCCGCTCAGACGTTGCGCGCGTAGACCAGCTCGAGCCCGCGCAGGGTGAGCCACGGGTCGTGGTGCGTGAAGCTCCGGCACTCCTCGACAACGAGCGGCGCGAGGTAGCCGGTGGCGACGACGGTGACGTCGTCGGGGACGGCGCCGAGCTCCTCGATCATCCGCGACACGATGCCCTCGACCTGGCTGGCGACGCCGAAGACCATCCCCGACTGCAGCGCCTCGACGGTGTTCTTGGCGATCACCGTCCGGGGCCGGGCCAGCTCGACCTTGCGCAGCTGGGCACCGCGCCGGCCGAGTGCCTCCAGGGAGATCTCGATGCCGGGCGCGATCGCGCCGCCGACGTACTGACCCTGGCCGCTCACCACGTCGAACGTCGTGGCGGTGCCACCGAAGTCGACGACGATCGCGGGTCCGCCGTACTCGTGGCTCGCAGCCAGGGCGTTGACGATCCGGTCGGTGCCGACCTCGCGCGGGTTGTCCATCAGGACGGGCACGCCGGTGCGCACGCCCGGCTCGACCACGAGGCTGCGCAGCTCGGCGAAGTGCCGGGCCAGCATGTCGCGCCACTCGTGCAGGACGGCCGGGACGGTCGAGCAGACGACGATGCCGTCGACCTCGGCGAGTGCCGGGCCGAGCAGGCCGCGCAGCAGCACCGCCCACTCGTCGGCCGTGTGCCGATCGACCGTGGCGACCCGCCAGTCGGCCGTGACGTCGCCGTCGCGGATCAGCCCGAGCACGGTGTGGGCGTTGCCGATGTCGGCGGCGAGCAGGGCCATCAGTCGTCCAGGAGGTCCAGGCCGAGGTCGAAGACCTTCACCGAGTGGGTGAGTGCGCCGACCGAGATGAAGTCGACGCCGGTCTCCGCGACCTCGCGCGCGCGCTCGATCGTGAGCCCGCCGGAGGCCTCCAGCGTCGCGCGGCCGTCGGTGATCCGGACCGCCTCGGCCATCGTCGCGGTGTCCATGTTGTCGAGGAGGATCTCGCTGCACCCCGCCTCCAGCAGCTCGCGCAGCTGGTCGAGGTCGGTCACCTCCACCTCGACGCGCAGGCCGGGGTACGCCGCGCGCACGGCCTCGTAGGCGGGCACCACGCCGCCGGCGGCCACCACGTGGTTGTCCTTGACCATCGCGCGGTCGGAGAGGCTGAAGCGGTGGTTGACGCCGCCGCCGCAGCGCACGGCGTACTTCTGCAGGGCGCGGTAGTTCGGCAGCGTCTTGCGAGTGTCGAGCACCCGGGCGCGGGTGCCGCTCAGCGCGTCGACCCAGGCCGCGGTGGCGGTCGCGATGCCCGAGAGGTGGCTGGCGTAGTTGAGGGCCGTGCGCTCGGCCGTGAGCAGGCCGCGGGTCGGACCACTGACCCGCATCACGACGTCGCCGGCCGAGACCCGGCTGCCGTCGGGCAGCCGGTCGGCGATCTCGACGTCGTCGCCGAGCACGTGGTGGAAGACCAGCGCGGCGACCCCGAGGCCGGCGACCACGCCGTCCACACGGGTCGCGAAGAGCGCCGTGCCGCGTGCGCCGGGCGGGATCGTGGCCTCGCTGGTGACGTCGCCGTCGGGTGCGTCCTCGAGCAGGGCGTCGGCGATCTGGCGCACCAGGGCGTCCGGGTCGAGGCCGGCCGCGGTCAGCTCGTCGAGCAGCGTCTTCACCCGGGGAGCCTATCGACGCGAGCGGTTGATGAGCCGGTGCGTCACGACGCCGAGCAGCTCCCGGCTGCGCACGTCGCCGACGGGGCGGGCCTCGGGCCCGGCGGGGGGTGGGACGGCCGTGGCGCGAGCGTCGCGGCGGCCCTGCCGGATGCCGGCCGCGCGGGCGGCCCGCACGGCCTCCTGGATGGTCTCCTGGGAGAGCAGCAGCCCGTCGTCGACCAGCCGGTGGTAGGCCGCGCCGACCTGGTCGAGCGTCGCCCACGCCTCGGCGTCGGAGCCGCCGGAGCCGGCCAGCGCGACCTGGGCGTCCCACACCTCCTGGGCCATCGACCGGAGCACGTCGGGCACCCGCATGCCGTCCCACGACGGCGTGTGCCGGCGCAGCCCGGGGTCGATGAAGTCGTCGACGGGGTGCGGCTTCTGGTCGACCGGGGGGTCGAAGCGCAGCCCGAGCTCGGCACCGACGCGGGCCATCGTGCCCCGCCAGTCCTGCAGCAGCTCGGCGTACCCGGCGAAGCTGCGCACGGCGCCCCTGGTCTCGCGCTCGCTGACCAGCGAGGTGTTGATCCAGCGCATCAGGTTCAGCGTGGACTGCTGGCGGATCTCGTTGGCGCTGGTGCCGCGCGCGTAGTACGTCGTGCGGCTGCTGACCACCTCGGCCGGGTGGCGCAGCATCGACAGGTAGCGGACCTCGCGGCCCTCGTCGCGCCCGACGTCACGCCACAGCTGCTGGGCCCACACGGTGCGCGGGTCCTTGACGACCAGCTGCGGTGCGCGGTCGTGCCGGGCCAGGTAGCCGGCGAGCTGGCGGCGCGCCTTGCCGTCGATGACGGCCTGCACGCGGTCGAAGGCGTCGGGGCGGCCGTCGACCACGTTGATCCCGGCCCGCACGATCAGCCGGTTGTGGAAGCGGACCGCCCAGCGGGACTCGTAGAACCCCTTGGGGTTGGACGCGTTGGCGCGCAGGTAGGGGCCGGGCACGTCGAGACCGAGGTGGTGCAGGGCACCGGCCATCGTGCTCGTGCCGCTGCGCGCGGCCCCGGTCACCAGCACCAGGACGCTCATCGCGCTCCGTCCGTCGGCGCCGCGGGCACCAGCTCGAGCGTGCAGTCGCCGGCGTCCATGACGAGGTCGAGGTGGGCGGCGAACCGCGCGTCGTCGCGCTCGGGGAAGTCCTCGCGCCAGTGGGAGCCGCGCGTCTCCTCACGCACCGCGGCCGCACTGGTGAGCGCGGAGCTGATCGTGAGCAGGTTGGTGGTCTCCCACGACTCCTGGTCGACCGACTCGGTGACCTCGCCGGCCAGCTTGTCGAGCAGCCTGGCCGCGTCGTCGAGTCCCGTGGCGTTGCGGAGCACGCCGACCCGCGAGGTCATGACCTCCTGCAGGTCCCGGCGTACGCCGCCCGCGACGAGTCCGGCGGTGCGCCGGTCGGGTGCCGGCGGCTGGAGGTCGCGCAGCTCACCGGGGAGCACCTCCGCGATCCGGCGCGAGAAGACCAGTCCTTCGAGGAGCGAGTTGGACGCGAGCCGGTTGGCGCCGTGCACGCCCGAGCAGGCGACCTCGCCGGTGGCGTAGAGGCCCGGCACGTTGCTGCGACCCCACAGGTCGGTGAGCACGCCGCCGGAGGCGTAGTGGCAGGCCGGAGCGACCGGGATCAGCTCGCTCACCGGGTCGACGCCGTGGCTGCGGGCCGTCGCCAGGATCGTGGGGAAGCGCCGCTCCCAGAACTCCCGGCCCAGGTGCCGGGCGTCGAGCCACATGTGCGGGTGGCCGGTCTCCAGCATCCGGCGCATGATCGCCTTCGCGACCACGTCGCGCGGGGCGAGGTCGGCGAGCTCGTGCACCCCCTGCATGAAGCGGTGGCCCTCGAAGTCCACGAGGAAGGCACCCTCACCGCGCACCGCCTCGGAGATCAGCGGCTGCTGGCCGTGTGAGTCGGCGCCGAGGTACATCACCGTCGGGTGGAACTGCACGAACTCCAGGTCGCGCAGCACCGCGCCGGCGCGGAGCGCGACCGCCATCCCGTCACCGGTCGAGACGGCGGGGTTGGTGGTCTGCGAGAACACCTGGCCCAGCCCGCCGCTGGCGAGCACCACGGCCCGGCACAGCACCGCGCCGACGCCGTCACGCTGACCCTCCCCCATCACGTGCAGGGTGAGCCCGGCCACGCCGCCGTCCTCGGCGAGCAGCAGGTCGACGGCGAGCGCGTGCTGGACGACCTCGATCTCGGGCGCCCGCTCGATCGCGGCGATCAGCGCCCGCTGGATCTCCGCCCCGGTCGCGTCGCCGCCGGCGTGCGCGATCCGGTCGCGGTGGTGGCCGCCCTCGCGGGTCAGCGACAGCTCGCCGTCGGGGTCGTGGTCGAAGACGGTGCCGAGCGCGATGAGCTCGCGCACGGCGTCGGGGCCCTCGGTGACCAGCACCCGGACGGCCTCGCGGTCGCAGGCGCCCGCGCCGGCGACCAGCGTGTCCTGCTCGTGCTCCTCGGGGGTGTCCTCCGGCCCGAGCGCGGCGGCGATGCCGCCCTGCGCCCACTGGGTGGAGCCGGCCGCGAGCACGTCCTTGGTGACGACGAGGACCTTGTCGACGTGGCCACGCAGCCGCAGCGCGGCCGTCAGCCCGGCGATCCCGGACCCGACGACGACCACGTCGGCCGTCGTCGTCCACCCCGGCTCGGGCGCGAGCAGGCGACCAGGCAGCCGGCGTACCGGCGCATCGAGGTCCCGGGCGGATGCGGCCACTGACGAAGGCTAGCGCCCGACCAAGTGGTCGCCGCGCACCAGCCCGGTGTCCGCTCCCGCCGCCGGCACCTCGGCGGGGTCGACGCCGGTCGCGACGATCTTGTTGCCCGCGTCGACGAACACCACGTGCGGCTGGTGCGCGCGCGCCTCGACGGTCTCCATCTGCCCGTAGCCGATCAGGATCACGATGTCGCCGGGGTGCACGAGCCGGGCCGCGGCGCCGTTGATCCCGATCAACCCGGAGCCGCGCTCGCCGGCGATCGTGTAGGTCTCCAGCCGGGCGCCGTTGGTGACGTCGACGATGTGCACGAGCTCGCCGGGCAGGAGGTCGGCGGCATCGAGGAGGTCCTCGTCGACCGTCACCGAGCCGACGTAGTGGAGGTCGGCCTGGGTGACCGTCGCCCGGTGGATCTTGCTCTTCATCATCGTGCGGAGCATCAGGACTCCCCTTCTGTCGCGTGGGTGCCGGTGGGCCGCCCGAGGACGAGCGGCAGGTTGTCGATGAGCCGGGTCGTGCCGACCCGGGCGGCCACGAGGATGCGGGCCGGGGTCCCGGGCGGGGGGCAGGCCGGCAGCTCGCCGAGGCCGGGGTCGGTCACCACCAGGTAGTCGAGGTCGACGAGGTGCTCGCGCAGCTCGGTGCGCGCTTCACGGAGCGCGACGTCGAGCCCGTACGCGGCGTTGTCCTGCGCCGCTCGGAGGGCCCGGCTCAGGGCCACGGCGGCGTTGCGCTCGTCGGGGTCGAGGTAGCGGTTGCGGCTGGAGAGCGCGAGCCCGTCGGGCTCGCGGACCGTCTCGGCGCCGACGATCTCGACGCCGAGGTCGAGGTCGGCCACCATCCGGCGGATCAGCGTGAGCTGCTGGTAGTCCTTCTGGCCGAAGACCGCGACGTCGGGCCGGACCAGCCCGAGGAGCTTCGCGACGACCGTCAGGACGCCGCGGAAGTGGCCCGGGCGCGTCTTGCCCTCGAGCACCTTGCCGAGCGGCCCCGGCTTCACGCTCACCTGGGGCTCCCCGTCCGGGTACATCTCCTCCACGGTCGGCGCGAACACGAGGTCGACGCCCTCGCGGCCGCAGACCTCGAGGTCCTCGGCGAGGGTGCGGGGGTAGCGGTCGAGGTCCTCCCCGGCCCCGAACTGGAGCGGGTTGACGAAGACCGACACGACGACCAGCCCGTCACCCACCCGCTCCCGGGCGGTGCGGAGCAGGCTCGCGTGGCCCTCGTGGAGGGCGCCCATCGTCGGCACCAGCGCGATCCGACGGCCGGCGGCGCGGGCGTCGTCGAGCCGCGTCGCCAGCTCGGAGCGGGTGCCGGCGACGTCGGGGACGGCGCTCATCGGCGGCGCACCTCGGTGGGCGAGGCGACCACGCGCTCGGCGGCCGCGAGCGCCCGCTCGATGGCGGCGGCGCGGATCGGCAGCACCCGGCCGTCGGTCACGGCGCGGGCCAGGGTGCTGCGCGCGAGGGCGACGTACGACGGCAGCGTGTGCGGTGCGGTGCGCACGACCTCGTCGAGGTGCGCGCGGACGGTGTTGAGATCCCCGCGCACGATCGGGCCGGTGAGGGCGGCGTCGCCGTGCTCGAGCGCGTTGTCGAGGGCGGCGGTCAGCAGGGGGCGCAGGGTGCCGGCGGGGTCGTCGGCGCCGGCCGCGGCGAGCAGCTCCATCGCCTGGGTCACGAGCGTGACGAGGTGGTTGGCACCGTGGGCGAGGCCGGCGTGGTAGAGCGTGCGCATCTCCTCGGGCACCCACATCGGGCGGCCGCCGAGGTCGGCGACGAGGCCGGCAACGAGGTCGCGCTCACCCTCGCCGGCGGTCAGGCCGAAGACACAGCCCGCCAGGCGGTCGAGGTCGATCGCGGTGCCGGTGAACGTCATCGCCGGGTGCATCGCCGCGACCCGCGCGCCGACGGCCGTGGCAGGGGCGAGCACCTGGAGGCCGTGCCGGCCCGAGGTGTGCACGACGTACTGCCCGGGGCGCAGCGCGCCCGCATCGCTGAGCGTGGTGACGACGTTGGCCAGCATGTCGTCGGGGACGGTCAGCAGCAGCAGGTCGCACCCGCGGGCGACCGCGGTCGGCTTGAGGGTGGGCACGCCGGGGAGCAGGTCGGCGATCCGGCGCCGGGAGGCGTCGGACTCGCCCGCGGCGGCGACCACGTCGTGGCCGGCGGCGCGCAGAGCGGCCGCGAGGACGGCACCGACGCGTCCAGCGCCGACCACACCCACGCGCAGCCGTGGCTGCCGGGAGTCACGCGTCATGAAAGAACCTTTCGTTCCAGTCCCTCCGACCACTCCCCCTGCCGCGGCGGGGCGAGCCGGTGTGGGTACCGGACGTTGTGTTGCTGACGCTGTGAGGGTACGCCGCGCGGAGGTGCGTACACACGGGACGGCGGCGTGCCGTGAGTCACATCTGCGCGTGCGTCGGCGCGGGTGTCGGGACGCCGGCGACGTTTCATCAAGGGATGAAGGTGAAGCGACGCGGATGCCGGGTTGCTTCGCCCTCATCCCTTGATGAAACCCCGCTCCCCCGGCCGAGCTCGGCGAGGGAGGCGCGACTCCGCCTTCATCCCTTGATGAAGCGCCCGGGTGACGACGCGCCGGCGATCAGCGGCCGCGGCGCAGCCGGCGGCGTACCCGCCCCAGCGCGAGCCGCAGCAGCGCGCCCCGGCTCAGCTCCGCGACCGGCCGCTCCGCCGGCGGCACCGGGCCGTGGGCGGGCTCGTCGCGCACGCCGCGGCGGATCTTGTCCTCGCGAACGGCGGTCTCGATCGGCCCCAGCCGGCGCGTGTCGACCGCGCCGCGCGCCGGGGTGGTCGCGACGACCTTGACGAGTCCGGCCGTGAAGCGGGCGACGGCGTCGGCGGGCACCGCGACCTCGACCGGGTTGTCCCCGACCCCGCGCGGTACGGCGGTGTGCAGCAGCGCCAGGTCGCCGTCGACGCGGACCCCGAGGTCGCTGATCGCGGCCACCATCTCGGCGCCGATCTCGTTGGCCCGGTCGACGGCCCACTGCGGGGTCTTGATCTTCGGCTCGTCCGGCAGCGGCGTGCGCTCCATCAGGTGCCGCACGGAGGAGAAGCGGACGAACCGCGTGTAGTCGGCGTCGGACCAGCCGCGCTCGATCCACCCGGCGTTGAAGCCGCGCACCATCGCCACCTCAGGGAGGGTGAGCGAGCGGTTGGCGGTGGCCTCGGGCTCGCGGACCAGCCCGTCGGGCAGCCCGAGCAGGCGCTCGAACGACGCGAGCACCCCGCGCGGGTGCGCGTCGTCGACGACCACGACCGACAGCCGGTCGGCGCCGACCTGCTCGACCCAGCGCTGGATCAGCCGGTCGTGGCGGTGCCGCCGCCAGAAGGTCGGGGTGATCGCGGTCTGCTCGGGGTCGTTGAGCACGATGTCGAGCCAGCCCTCGTAGCTCGGGTTGTCGCCGTAGCGGACCTGGGGCTGGTTCTGCATGTACTGCTGCCACTGGGAGGCCAGGATCCGGGTCAGCGGGCGCAGCGTCACGACGACCTGGGTGCGGTCGGCGCCGAGCTGCCCGATGATCTGCGGGATCCGCTCGGCGGGGGCGTCGGAGAAGAACTCGCTGCTCAGCACCGAGACCCGCGCCGTGCTGGCGTCGAGCTCCGCCAGCAGGTCGAGCCAGCGGTGCTCGCCGGAGCCCGGCCGCGCGGTCGCGATCTGGCCTCCGGTCGCGCCGGCGATCGCGGCCGCCATCGGGTGGGCGGTGCCGCCCGCCCACAGCACCCCGTGCTCGGCGAGCAGGTCGCGGCTGGCCCAGAAGGCGCGCTGGAGGCCGGTCGTGCCGGTCTTGTGCGGGCCGATGTGCAGCACCCGGGTGCCGTCGGCGAAGGGCGCGGTCGTCTCAGCCACGCGGCCTCGCCCCGAGAGCGGCGCGCAGGAGCTCGCCGGTGGTCAGGTCGGCGGCGAGCGGGCCGGTCGGCGTGCCGGCGGCCGGGGCCGTGCCCAGGGACGCGGCGGCGGTCATCACGGCGAGCGCGACGCGGCCGGCCTCCTCGTCGGTGAGCACGAGGTCGCCGTCGGTCGTCGACCGGTCGTGCGGGAACACCTCGGCGACGGTCCTCGCGACCTGCTCCTCGAGCGCGGCCACGAGCGCGGTGTCGGTGAGACCGAGCTGGGCGATCTCGTCGTGGACCAGCCCCAGCAGACGTGCACCGTCCGCGTTGACGCTCCCCATCGAAACTTCGGTCCTTCGCTCTCAGTGCCCGGCGCGCGCCAGCCTAGCCGAGGCGGGTGCAGGACCCGCGCTGTGGGAAACTACCTCGGTTGTCCGCGACCCGAGATGTGATGAGGACCCGATGAAGAACGTGGCCGTGCTGCTCGCCGGAGGTGTCGGCGTCCGAGTCGGGCTCGGTGTCCCCAAGCAGCTCATCAAGATCGCCGGGCACTCGATCATGGAGCACACGCTCGCGATCCTCGACCGGCACGCGGACGTCGACGAGATCGTCGTGATGATGGCGCCCGGCCACCTCGACGCGGTGCACAAGATGGTGCGCGACGGGGGCTACGCGAAGGTCACCCAGATCCTCGAGGGCGCCGGGACCCGCAACGACACCACGCAGCGCGCGCTCGACGCTCTGGGCGACGAGGACTGCAAGGTGCTGCTGCACGACGCGGTCCGCCCGTTGGTCAGCGCGCGGATCATCACCGACTGCTTCGCCGCGCTCGACGAGTACGCCGCGGTCGACGTCGCCATCCCTTCCGCCGACACGATCATCGAGGTCGGCCCGGACAACACGATCCGCGACATCCCGCCCCGCGCCAACCTGCGCCGCGGCCAGACCCCGCAGGCCTTCCGGCTCAGCACGATCCGCGACGCCTACCGGATCGCGCGCCAGGACCCGGCGTTCGAGGCGACGGACGACTGCACCGTGGTGCTGCGCTACCAGCCCGACGTCCCGATCTGGGTCGTGCCGGGCGACGAGCGGAACATGAAGGTCACCGAGCCGATCGACATCTACCTCGCCGACAAGCTCTTCCAGCTCACCGGCAACGACGCGCCCGCTGTGCGCAGCGACGACGCGATGCGCGCCGCGCTGTCGGGCAAGACGGTCGTGGTCTTCGGGGGCAGCTACGGCATCGGCGCCGACATCGCCGAGCTCGCCGCGTCGTACGGCGCCAACGTCGCGTCGTACAGCCGGTCGACGACCCAGACGCACGTCCAGCGCCGTGAGGACGTGACCACCGCGGCCCGCGACGCGGTCGAGCGCTTCGGCTCGGTCGACTTCGTCGTCAACACCGCCGGGGTCCTCCCGATCGGCAGCCTCGTCGACACCTCCGACGAGACGATCTGGAGCGCGACCGAGATCAACTACATCGCGCCGGTGCTCATCGCCCAGATCTTCCACCCGCTGCTGCGCGCCAGCGGTGGCAGCATGCTGCTCTTCACGTCGAGCTCCTACACCCGTGGCCGCAGCGGCTACAGCCTCTACTCCTCGGCGAAGGCGGCGACCGTCAACCTGACCCAGGCGCTCGCGGACGAGTGGGCCGCCGACGGCATCCGGGTCAACTGCATCAACCCCGAGCGCACCGGCACCCCGATGCGCACCAAGGCGTTCGGCGACGAGCCGGCCGACTCGCTGCTCGAGTCGGCGGCGGTCGCGAAGGCCTCCCTCGAGACCCTGGTCTCCAGCGGCACCGGCCACGTCGTCGACCTGCGCCGCCTCGACCCCATGGAGGCCCTCCAGCTCGGCGACGCCGACAGCCTCTCCTGACACCGGCGGCAGCGAAAATAGAGCGACCCGGACGGTCGGCACCCGGCACGATGCTCGGGTGCCGCTCGCGATCTCCGTCCTCGCCGACCGCCCCGACCTCGTGGGGTCGATGTGGGCCATGCCCAACTCGTGGCCGGAGTTCATGCGCCACGACCCGATCGGCGGGCTGTTCTACAACAACGTCGAGGCGCGGTTCGCCGACTACGTGCTGATCGCCCAGGACGACGGCGGCGAGGTCGTCGCGTGCGCCTACTCCATCCCGTTCGTGCTCGGCGACGATCCGCTGCCGGTCAACGGGTGGGACTTCGTGATCCGCAGCGGGCTGCTGGCCAGCCTCCGCGGCGAGGAGCCCGACGCCGTCTCCGCGGTCGAGATCGCGGTCCGGCCCGACCTGCAGGGCACCGGCCTCTCCGGGCAGATGCTCGCGGCGATGCGCGAGAACGCCGGCCGGCGGGGTTTCGCCCGACTGGTCGCGCCGGTCCGCCCGAACGGGAAGACGGACCCGCACGAGCCGATGTCGTCCTATGCCTTCCGGGTGCGGGACGACGGGCTGCCCGTCGACCCGTGGCTGCGCGTGCACGTGCGCGCGGGTGGTCGGATCGAGAAGGTCGCCCCGCGCTCGATGACCATTCCGGGCACCCTGGACGAGTGGCGCGAGTGGACCGGCCTGCCGTTCGACCGCACCGGCTCGGTCGTCGTGCCGAAGGCGCTGGCACCGGTCCACTGCGACCTCGAGCACGGCGTCGCGACGTACGTCGAGCCCAACGTGTGGGTGGTGCACCGGACGTCGGTCAGCTGAAGAACGCCGCGACGACCTTCTCGGCGGACCGGCCGTCCTGGAGGTAGTTGAACCGCTGGTGGAAGGCGGCCTGCGCGCCGGCGTACTCCTCCGACAGCCCGTCGAGGTCGCGCAGCCGGGCGATCACCTCGTCCGCGGTGTCGAGCAGCGGGCCGGGGGCGGACTCCTCGAAGGGGTAGAGGAAGCCGCGCACGCCGCCGGTGTAGGTCGCCAGGTCGGGCACCAGGAAGAGCATCGGCCGCCCCGTCAGGGCGAAGTCGAAGCGCAGCGAGGAGTAGTCGAGCACCGCCGCGTCCGAGGCCAGGATCAGATGGTTGATCTCGGGGTAGTCGGTGACGTCGATGAGCTGCGCGCCGCCCTCGAGCTCCTCGCTCGGTCCGTGGAAGCGGTGCCCTCGCATGAGGAGGACGTACTCCGGGCCGAGCCTGCGGCTCGCGGCGACCACGTCGAGGTGGTGCACGACCTCGGCGCGGCGCCAGTTGGTGGCCAGGTCGTCGCGCCAGGTCGGGGCGTAGAGCACGACCTTCTGATGCGCGGCGATCCCGAGCCGCCTGCGGGTGTCGGCGCGGACCTGCTCGGCCTCCGGGGAGACCAGCAGGTCGTCGCGGGGGTAGCCCTCGTTGAGGATCGGACCGTCGTAGCGGTACTCGCGCCGGTAGTGCTCGTCCATCTCCGGCGCCGGGGTGAGGATCGTCGACCAGTCGTGGGAGGTGCGCACCAGCTCGAGGTCGATCCGCTTCGGCGTGTAGCCCTTCGCCTGCCACATCCGGATGCCCATCGACTTCGCCGGGTAGCCGTGGAAGGTCTGCAGGACCTGCTGGCCCTCACGGCGGGAGAACCACCGGTCCGGGTCGATGTTGAAGCAGAGGTAGCGGGCCGTGGCGAGCAGGCGGTACCACTCGGCCGAGTGCATGAGGACCGGTACGCCGCCCTCGGGCACGGTCGACGCCGCGTCGGCGATGCCCCAGTAGAGCGTCAGGTCCGGCCGGGTGCGCCGCAGCTCGTGGTGGATGGCCAGCTGGCTGTCGGTCGCGGTGGCGCCGGCGTAGGACTGCAGGTAGACGGCCGTGCCGTCGATCGGCAGGTCGCAGGTGCGGTACCACTCCTGGAGCCTCGCCTGGGCGAGCTGGCCGCGGTCCTCCTCGGTCAGCGGCGGCAGCAGCACCACGCACGCCTCGCGGCCGGTGCGCGCGGCGCGCATCCGGAAGCCGTGGTCGATGGTGAAGTCGAGCAGCCGGTCGAGCAGCGCCTCGCCGACCAGCGCCCGCCCCTCGTGGGCCCGGCCACCGGGGCCGAAGTCGACCATCACCTTGTAGTTGCCGACCGGCAGGCGGGTCGGTCCGAGGCCCCACGGGTCCCAGCGGGTCGGGGCGCGTAGCAACAGGCCGTCGGGGCCGTCGCCCGCGACCTCGACGTCGAGCTCGACCTGCTTGCGGACGAGCCGGAACCGGGCGCCGGCCGGCGGGGAGCCCAGCCAGCGGGCGCGCAGGTCGAGGGTGTCGCTGGTCAGCTCGACATCCTCGACCACGAGGGTGCCGAGCGCGTCCATGATGTCCACGTCGCCGGTCTCGGAGCGGCTCAGCACGACGTCGCCGGTGCCGGCGCCCAGCCACTGCGACGCCTCCGCGGGCCACGCGACGGGTACGTCGGAGCCGCCGACGACCGCGACCAGGCGGAAGCGGCGGACCGGGTCGCCCGGCCGCGGGCGGGGCAGCTCCAGCGTGGCGTCGACGGAGTCCGACGCGGCGGCGACCCGGGCCCGCGCCACGGTGCCGACCTGGTCGACGGCGCGCAGCTCGGTGACCGGCGCCGCGCCGGGACGCACCCGGACGGAGACGGTGCCGCCGGCGACGGTGGCCTCCTCGAGCACCGGGGGCGTGTCGGGACGGGCGACGAGGGCGAACCGGCTCGCGACCCGGCCGCGGACGCCGACCCGGGCACCGGCCACGAGGCGATCGCCGAGGTGCCCGGTCTCGATCATGCCGGCGGAGGCGCGGTCGTCGATCTCGGAGAGCTGACCGCGGCGGGTGAGCCCCCGGGCGGTGACCGCCACGTCGACGGTCCAGCGCGCCTGGCGGCCGCGCTCGAGAGCCCGGGCGGCCAGCGCCGCCGTGTCCAGGGTGAGCGTGAACGCACCTGCGGCGTAGTCCTGGTGGCGCGAGCCCTCGAACTGGTTGGCGCGGATGTCGACGCGCTGCTCGACCGGCAGGGCGATCTCGGTGCCGGTGCCCCGCTCGACGAGCCAGGCCCGCACCTCGCACCCCTCGGACAGGTCGACGTGCTCGATCCGGGCGTACCCGTGCAGCTCGAGGCGCTCGGGGTCGCGCCACGTGATCCGGTGGACGACGGCCCACATGGGGGTCTCGTTGTCCGTCATCTCGTACGCGTCGTCCGGGATCCCGACCTGCGGGTCGCGGTAGAACGGCAGGTGGCCGACGACGACGCCGTCGCGCACCTCCGTCGCTCGGTGGGACCGCTCGAAGAGCCGGGCGGCGACGTACTCCTCCAGCCGGTCGCGCTGGTCGTGGCTGACCAGCCAGAGCTTGACCCGCGAGTCGGCCCGCAGGGTGCGCCACGCGCTCTCGCCGCCGGCGTCGAGGAGCTCGGTGACCAGCTCGCGGAGATGATCCCACTGCTCCGGGGTGGCCCGCTCGACGTCGCCGATGAACGGCTGGATCGCGGCGTCGAGGGTGCCCCAGAGCCACCAGTCGAGGACGTCGGGCAGGCCGAGCGCGGCGACCGAGCGCTGGGTCGCGGCGTGCTCGGTGACCCACTGGTCGAGCTCGGAGAGCACGTCGCGCATCGCGCCGACGCTGACGCCCTCGCGCCGGTTGGTCGGGATGTAGGCGGGGTCCTTGAGCAGGTCGAAGGAGCGGGCGCGCAGGTACGTCGCGAGCGCGAACTCGGTGCCGAGCCGGTCGGCTGCGTCGAAGCCCAGCCCGGACGACGCCCAGAACTCCTGCCTCAGCATCCGGTTGCCGACGGCCAGGTCGGTGATGGCGACGGGAGACTCGGCGAGCGTGGTGCTGCGGATCTCGGTCTGGTGCGCGGCCTCGAACGGCGAGTCGACCGAGGCGTGGAGCGTCAGCGGCGGCTCGATCCGGCCGACCGCCATGTCGGAGCCGCTCTCCTCCAGCGACGTGGCGAGCCGCTCCAGGGCGCCGTAGGGGAAGTCGTCGCCGCCCTGGGCGAAGACCAGGTAGCCGGACCTGGCCCGGGCGGCGCCCGCCGTCCAGGCAGCGGCCCGGTCGGCGACCGGCGGCTCGATGCGGATCCGCCAGTCCTGGGCCGCCTGCTCGCGCGCGGCGGCGACCGCGCCCGCTGCGGCGGCGTACGGGACGACGACGATGTCGAGGTTGCGGTGCGTCTGCGCCCGCAGCGACATCAGGCAGGGCGCGACGCGGCGGGTCTCGGTGTCGCTGATCGCGACCACGACCGTGACCCGGGGTCCGGACCAGCGTCCGCGCAGCGCGCGCGTCGCCCGGCCGAGCGGCCCGCGGACGGCGACCGGGGTGGCCTTGCCGACCCGAACCAGGACTCGCTCGACGCGTTGCCGTGAACGCACGTGGGCGTGCTCCTCTTTTCAGCCGGTGGACCCGGCCGATCGTATCCGGTGGCCTGCGGACGTCAGTCGAGCAGCCCCGCGAGGAAGCGGCCCTCGCGGTCGGGGTCGAAGGTGAACTGCGAGTGCATCGCCTCGCGGCCCTTGTAGCCCGCGGCCCGCGTCTTGTCCGGTCGGCACCAGGCCACGTTGAGCTGGTGACCGAGGACGGCCGCCATGAGCGCCTCGTTCTGGGCCCGGTAGTTCTCCGAGGAGACCAGGAAGACGCGCTTCGGCTCGGGGACGAACGCCATCGTGAACATCGCGCTGCCGCCGAAGCCGGCGAGCTCGGTCGCGCTGCGGAACATCTGGACCTGCTCCGCCAGCGGGTGGTCCTCGGGGTAGACGACCTCGAAGCCGCGCTCGGCGAAGAACGCCTCGACGTCCGGGGTGTTGTGGCAGGAGCGCTTGTCGTTGCGTCGCGAGCAGAAGATCCGCTCGGGGTAGGCCTTGTCGGGCGCCTCGGCCGCCAGGTCGTCCCCGATCCGGCGGTAGACCTCGGTGATGTCGGCGTGGACGTACTCCGGCTGCGTGAACATCGGCGTCCCGGCGAGCAGCCGCTCCACCCGCACCGGCCGCTCGGCCAGCACCAGGTCCTCGGGCGCGACGCCGGCGGCCTGGTAGAGCCGGTGCTCCCAGCCGGCGACCGTGGTGCGCTTGCGGTTGGTCAGCATCAGCGCCTTGAGGTCCGGGTGGCGGCGCTTGGCCTCCGGCCAGGCCCACAGCCGGGCGATCTGCTCGGTCAGGGCGTGCCCGAAGTGGCCGCGGAACTCGGAGTCGAGGTGGAAGTAGGTCCCCTCGAGCGCCTCGGGTCGCGCGTCGGTCGACGGCCGGCCGAAGTCGAAGGCCAGATCGTCGAGGAAACGGTTGCCGAGCTTGGCCCGGGCGCCGTGCCGGTAGGTCTCGGGCAGCAGCACGTGGCCCTGGGTGACCACCTGACCGGGCCAGCAGACGACGTCGCGGTACTCGCGCAGCTGCATCGGCGGCGCCTCGAAGTGGGTGGCGTACGTCGTCGCGTCGTCGTGCTCGCTCGCCAGGATCGGCGCCGGGTTGTCGACGACAGTGCCCGGCCGCTCGGCCAGCACGGCGCCGGCGTCCGCGCCGCGCAGCCGCAGGTAGTCGGCGGCCTGCTCCTCGCGGAGCTGGGCGAAGGCGCGGAGCCGGTTGGTGATCGCGACGTGGCCGTCGCGGACGGTCACGGTGTCGACCGCGCGTCCCCAGAACCGCTGGTGGTGGTCGAGGCCGGCCTGGTCGGGAGCGAGCGCCGCCCGCAGCGCCTCGTCGAGCTGGGCGACCAGCTCGGCGCCGCCGCCCCGCGCGGCGTCCGCGACCACGAGGACGCCGTGGGGACGCAGGTGGAGGAGCGTGGCGCGCGCGCGTTCGGCCCGCACCTCGGCCGGGTCCTCGGTCAGGTCGACGAGGAGGTCCAGCGGACCGCGCGCCGCGAGCTCGACGTGCAGGCCGGCGGGTCCGACGGCCGGATCGAGCACCGTGACCCGAGGGCTCCGGCTCGCGGCACGGACCGCGTCGACCAGCCAGGTCGGTTGGTCGGCAGCGAGCACCACCACCCGCGCGTGGCCGCGCTCGAGAGGCCGGACAGCGAGGGCGAGCAGCCGGGCGGCACGCTGGTCGCTCACGGCGGCGATCCCGGGAGCATCCGCCTCGTCGCCACCGGCGGCGCGCCGGCGGCGGCGCAGGACGTCGAGGGGGCTTCTCATCGCGGCCCGAGTCTGCCACAACGCGCCCCGCCGATACGGTGCGGACATGCCTCCCGCCGCTCCCCGCCGCCTCGGCACCGTCGTCCGTGGCGTCCGCGGCCGGCTCCGGTCCGCGGCGGACCCGGCCGCCGCCGAGGACCGCCCGACCCTCACGGTCGTCATCCCGGTCTACAACGTCGCGCAGTACCTGCCCGAGTGCCTCGACAGCGTCCTGGGTCAGTCCTTCACCGACCTCGAGGTGATCGCGGTCGACGACGGCTCGACCGACGGCTGCCCGGCCGTGCTGGCGGCGTACGCCGCCCGGGACCCGCGGCTGCGGGTGCTGCGGCAGGAGAACGCCGGCCAGGGCCCGGCCCGCAACCGGGCGCTCGAGGTGGCTCGCGGCGAGTACGTGACGTTCTGCGACTCCGACGACACCGTGCCCCGGCGCGCCTACGAGCACATGGTGCGGACGCTGCGGCGCACGGGCTCGGACTTCGTGGTCGGCGCCGCGCGCCGCGTGAAGCACGACAAGCACCGCCACGTGGCGTGGGGCGAGACCGTCCACGAGTTCGACCGGCTCGCGACGACCATCGACGAGTTCCCCGCCGCGATGCAGGACATCATCGCGTGCAACCGGATGTTCCGGACCGAGTTCTGGCGCACGCGGGTGGGCGGGTTCCGGGGCGGGATCGCCTACGAGGACCACGTGCCGATGCTGACGGCGTACGTGCGCGCGGAGCGCTTCGACGTGCTCGCCCGGGTGACCTACAACTGGCGGCTGCGCGAGGACCACACGAGCACCGGGCAGCAGAAGGCGACGCTGCGCAACCTGCGTGACCGGATCGAGGTGAAGGAGGAGGCCCACGCGCTGCTGCGCGCCGAGGCCTCCGAGATCGCGTACGACGCGTGGGTGGGCCGCTGCCTCGACGTCGACTTCCCGCCGTTCCTCACCCATGCCCTGGGCGGCGACCACGACTACCGCGCGGCGCTGGCGGCGACGTACCGCACGTTCCTCGAGCGGGCCACCGAGCGCGCGCTCGAGCACGTGCGCCACGACCGCCTGGTCGAGGCGTGGCTGTGCGCGGGCGAGCACTGGGACGCACTGGCCACCGCCGACGAGTGGTTCGGCCGGGGCCGCGACCCGCAGGTGCGGGTCGCCGGCGGGCACCTGATGGCCGTGCCGGAGCTCCCGGCCGATGTCGTGGCCCTGGTGCCGGACTCGGCGTGGATCCTCTCGCCGGCCGAGACGACGCTGCGGGCCGCGCTGCGCTCGGTGCGCCGCACCGGCGAGACGATCCGGGTGACCGGCTACGCGCTGGTGCCGGGCCTGGCGACGGAGGCAGGGGCTCCCGACATCGCCGCGTGGTTGGTGGACCCCGCGTCCGGCGCCACTCGCCCACTGGCCGTGGAGCCGGTGCACGAGCCGGAGATCGACACCTGGGTCGACGACGAGGCCACGAGCTACCCGCACTCCGGCTTCGCCGTCATCCTCGACCTCGCCGCGCTCGCCCCGGCCGGCCCGGACCCGGTCGCGTGGCGGCTGCGGGTGCGGGTCGAGCAGGAGGGCGTGGTGCGCGAGTCGGCGGTCCACGACGCCGTCGAGGCCTCGCTCGCCGCGAAGCCCCGGCACGAGGTCGTCGAGCTGGGCGGGCGCCGATGGCGCCTGGAGCCGCGCTTCCACCCCGCCGGTGGCTTCGAGGTCGCGTTCCTCCCGGCGACCCTGGTGGTGGGCGCGCTCGACGAGCCGACCGGCGGCCCGATGACGCTGCGCCTGGACGGCGAGCTCCCGCCCGCGGCCAAGGTCGTGGCCCGGGTCTCGCCGGAGGAGGCCGTGGAGGCCCGACCGGGACCGGACGGTACCGTGGTGCTCGACCTGCCCGTGCGCGGGGACTGGGCGCTGCGGGTCTCCGGCACCGGCCTGGCGCCCCAGCCGCTGCTGTGGCCGGTCCCGGGCCCGGACCCGGAGGCGCCGTACGGCGCGACCGGACCGGGTCGGCTGGTCTGGCGGGTCAACCACGTCGGCATGGTGCGCGCGGTCGCCGACGGCCGGCAGGTGCGGATCCGCCACGTGGAGCTGCGACCGGGGGCGATCGTGACCGAGGTCGTCGCCCCGGGCATCACCGAGGCCGAGCTGCGGGGCGCGGTGTGGCGCGGCCGGCACCTCGAGCTGCGCGCGACCGACCTTGATCTCGACGCCGTCGGCGGCACCACCCTGACCACACCGGTCGGCGCGGCGCCGAGCGGGCCCTACCTGCTCATCGTGCGCACCGCCGACGGCGTCGAGATCGAGGCCGTGCCCGACGATGCTCTCGGCGAGCAGCTGCCCGGGTCGCAGCGCACCGACGAGCTGCGGCTCTCGCTGCGGATGCGGGCCGACCGGACGGTCGCGGCCGACATCGCCGGGCCGCTGACGGACGAGGAGCGCTCCCCTGCGGGTCAGGAGGCACTCAGGCGCGCCCACCGGGCCCGCGCCGTCGAGGTCGGCGCCGGTGCGGTCCTGCTGACCTCCGACGGCGGTCGCACGCCCGGCCTGCTCGCCCTCGACCGTGAGCTCGCGCGCACCCGTCCGGAGGTGACCCGCTACTGGGCGGTGCGCGACCTCGGCGTCGCGGTCCCCGAGGGCGCGACGCCCGTGCTGGCCGGCAGCCGGCACTGGCACGACGTCCTGTCGACGGCCGGCGCCGTGCTCGCCTGCGGCGACCTGCCGGACTTCTTCGTCCCCAGCCCCGGCCAGCGCGTCGTGCAGGCGTTCGCCGGCTTCCCGGCGGCCGCCGTGGGCCGCTCCTTCTGGCGGTCGCGCGGGCTCAGCGAGCGGGCCGTCGCGCTCGAGCTCGCCCGCCGGCGGCAGCAGTGGCACACGGCCGTCGCCCCCCACGAGGACGTCGCCGCGATCTACCGCACCGAGCTCGACCTGCCGGAGGTGCTGGTCACCGGCCACCCGCGCTACGACCTCCTCGTCGACGCCGACCGCGCCGCAGCGGGTGCCCGGGTGCGGGCCCGGCTCGGCCTGTCCGACGACGCCGTCCTGTCGCTCTACGCCCCGGCCTTCCGCGACCGGGCGACCCGTGCCCGGGTCAAGGACGTCGACGAGCTCGACCTGCAGCGCCTCGCCGAGGGCCTCGGCCGGGACCACGTGGTGCTGGCGCTGGGCGTCCCGTACGCCGGGGGCAGCCGGGTCGTCGACGTCACGACGTACGCCGACGTCAGCGACCTCCTGCTGGCCGCGGACGCCGCGGTGCTCGACTACTCCGACCTGCGCTTCGACTGGGCGCTGACCGGTCGGCCGGCCGTCTTCCACGTGCCCGACCACGACGACTACCTCGAGGTCGTGCGGCCACCGCTCGACTTCGACAGCACGGCGGTCGGCCCTCAGGTCGCCGACGTCGACGACCTGGTCGACGCGCTGCGCGACCGGGCGGCCCTACGGGAGCGGTACGACGCCGAGGTCGCCGCGTTCAACGCCAAGTGGCACGCCCACCACGACGGTCGCGCCGCCGGGCGGGTGCTCGGCCTGGTGTGAGCCTCGGGGTCAGAGCTGGTCGACGACGATCCCGGCGATCCGCTCGCCGGCGGCGCCGTCCCACAGCGGGGGGACCTGGTCGCCGATCGCGAGGGTGCCGTCGAGCACCCCGTCGACGTGGTCGGCGAGCGTGTCGGGGGTGACCAGCCGGTTGGTGCCGTGGGTGATCGTCACCGGGCGCTCGGTGTTGGGGCGCAGCGTCAGGCAGGGGACGCCCAGCACCGTGGTCTCCTCCTGGATGCCGCCGGAGTCGGTGACGACCAGGCGTGACTTCTCGACCAGGCCGAGGAACTCGAGGTAGCCCAGCGGCTCCGTGGCGTGCATCCGCGGGTGGTCGAAGAGGCCCGAGGCCGCGAGCCGCTCCCGGCCGCGCGGGTGCACCGGCAGCACCACGTCGATCCGGTCGGCCGTCGCGCGCAGCGCCGCGACGAGCCGGTCGAGCGCGGCGGGGTCGTCGACGTTGCCCGGCCGGTGCAGCGTCGCGACGGCGTACTCGTCGGGCAGCCCGACCTCCGCGACAACGCGCGAGCCGTCGAAGCGGTCGCGCAGCCGCAGCAGCGTGTCGATCATCGGGTTGCCGACGAAGTGCATCCGGTCGGGGTCGACGCCCTCGCGGGCGAGGTGAACGAGCGCGTCGGCGCTGGTGGCGAAGAGCAGGTCGCTGAGGCGGTCGGTGACCACCCGGTTGACCTCCTCGGGCATCGACCAGTCGAAGCTGCGCAGGCCGGCCTCGACGTGCGCGCAGCGGATCCCGAGCTTGGCGGCGACCAGCGCGGCGGCGACGGTGGAGTTCACGTCGCCGTACACGAGGACCAGGTCGGGCCGCTCGGCCAGGAACGTCTCCTCGAGCGCGGTCATCATCGCGGCGGTCTGCACCGCGTGCGACCCGGAGCCGACGCCGAGGTTGAGGTCGGGGGCGGGCAGGCCGAGGTCGCGGAAGAAGACCTCGGACATGTTGGCGTCGTAGTGCTGGCCGGTGTGGACGAGCAGCTGCCGCACGCCGCGCTTCTCCAGCGCGGCGAGCACCGGGGCCGCCTTGGGGAAGTTCGGGCGGGCACCGGTGACGTGCAGGACCAGCGACGGCATGCAGTTCCTCTCGGGGCGTGGCTCCGGCTCCGGGGCTGGCATGAGACTCTTTCCACTGGTCGAGCTCAAGAAGGAGTGCGCGAAGCAGTGAGCAGTGTAGTCGTCGTCGGTCTCGGTTATGTCGGCGTGCCGCTTGCCCAGCTGGCGGTCGCCCGCGGTCTGCAGGTGACCGGCCTGGACACCTCCGAGCGCACCGTGGCCGGCCTCAACGCGGGCCGGTCGCACATCGACGACCTCAGCGACGCCGACGTCGCCGCGATGGTGACGGGCGGGTTCACCGCGACCACCGACCCGGCCGTCGTCGCCGGCGTCGAGACCGTCGTGATCTGCGTACCGACGCCGCTGGACCCCGCCGGCGGGCCCGACCTGTCGATGGTGAAGTCCGCCGCCCGCTCGATCGCGCCGCACCTGACGGCCGGCACCCTGGTGGTGCTGGAGTCCACCACCTACCCCGGCACGACCGAGGAGGTGCTCGGCCCGATCCTCGAGGAGGGCTCGGGGCTGAGGGTCGGCGTCCCCGACGGGCTCGCGCTCGCGTTCTCGCCCGAGCGTGTCGACCCCGGCAACCCCACCTTCGGCATCCACAACACCCCGAAGGTGGTCGGCGGCGCCACCGAGGAGTGCTCGCGCAGGGCGGCGGAGTTCTACGGCCGGCTCGCGGAGACCGTCGTCGTGGCCAAGGGCACCCGCGAGGCGGAGATGTCCAAGCTGCTGGAGAACACCTACCGCCAGGTCAACATCGCGCTGGTCAACGAGATGGCCCGCTTCTCCCACGAGCTCTCGATCGACTTCTGGGACGTGATCCGGCTGGCCCGCACCAAGCCGTTCGGCTTCCAGGCGTTCTACCCCGGCCCCGGCGTCGGCGGGCACTGCATCCCGATCGACCCCAACTACCTCTCCCACCGCGTCCAGGAGCAGCTCGGCTACCCGTTCCGCTTCGTGGAGCTCGCCCAGGAGATCAACTCCGGCATGCCGCGCTACGTCGCCCAGCGCATCCAGTCGCTGCTCAACGAGCGCAGCCTGCCGGTCAAGGGCGCGAAGATCCTGCTGCTCGGCGTGACCTACAAGCCCGACATCGCCGACCAGCGCGAGTCTCCGGCGATCCCGCTGGCCCGCCTGCTGCTCTCGATGGGCGCCGAGGTCTCCTACGCCGACCCGCACGTCGCGCAGTGGCTGGTCGAGGGCACGAACCGCGCCGACGACCCGGCCCTCGCCGCGGCGGAGGCCGACATCACCGTCCTGCTCCAGCAGCACCGCGACTTCGACGTCGACGCGATCGCCGACAAGGCCCGGTGCCTCTTCGACCTGCGCGGCGTCACCGCCGGGGAGAACGTCGAGCGCCTCTGAGCCGGCCGCGCCGTCAGGCGCTCACTCGTCGTCGGTGGCGGCGTCCGCGGCGGCGAGCCGGGCTCGGGCGGCGTTCGCGCTCGCGCTGGCGCTGCTGACGACCGCGAGGCGGGCCTCGATCTCGCGGAGGGAGTCGCGCATCCGCACGGTGCGGACGTCGTTGGCCTGGGCTCGCTTGGTGAGCTGGCGCATGCCCCGGTCCAGCTCGTCGCCGAGACGCGCGGAGTGGTCGGCGTGGCCCTGCAGCTGCACGGTCAGGCCCCGGATCGCGCGCACGCCCCAGGCCAGCAGCAGCGCGACGGCGACGAGCAGCAGCAGCGTCGCGGCGGCCTGGACGTCGCCCTCCCAGAGCTGGCTGAGCGAGACGCCGAGCGCGACCCCGATCGCCAGGAACACCAGCAGCAGCGGGAGCCGGTAGCCCAGCATCGTCCGCCGGCTGGGCGACTCGCCGGGCGGGGAGGCGACGGCGGCTCCGGCCGCGCCCTCGGCGTTGAAGAACGGCGTGACGGTGCCTGCGGGTGCCGGTCCACCCGGCTGCGCGTCGCCGGTGCGGTCGTCCGCCGGCGTCGCGAGCTCCAGGTTGGCGCGCAGGAGGTGGGCGTGGGCGGCGAACGCGTCGTCGGACTCCGCCGGACCGCGCAGGCGCGCCGGGGCGGACGCCTCGGCCGGCGGCGCCGCCGCGGCGGGCGGTGCGTCGGCGGCGGCCCACCAGGTGACCGGCAGGTCACCGAGCCGGCCACCGCCCACGATGCGCAGGCCGGCGAGCTCGGTCCCGTCGAGCGAGGTCAGCTGGCGGGAGACACCGAGCGCGAGGCGGCTGCCGGGGCAGGTGGCGACGTGCTGGACGATGGCGTCGGTGACTGACTCGCCGAGCGGTCCGTCGACCACCACGACGCCCGACGACCCGAGCTCCGCGAGCTCCTCGGCGAGGTGGTCGACCTCGGCGACGACCAGGTCGTCGAAGACGGGGCCGAGCGCGGCCAGGCTCGCGGACGGGTCGGCGGCCACCAGCAGTGCCCGGCCGGAGACCGCGGTGACTGACATGTTGGACGGTGAGCTGCTCGACACCGGAGATCCTTCCGTGATCCGACGCGAGACGACCGCGCGGGCGGGCGCCTCAGCCCTGAGCGTAGTAAACAGCGGACGCCCGGCGGAACCGGCCACGCGGGCACGGTCCCACCGGGCGTCAGACGCACGGCTCGACGATCAGTACGCCGGGTTGGCCCAGACTCGCACCCAGTCGTACTTGGTGGTGGTCGGGAACCGGCGCGCGTTCATCGCCGGCGTCTCCCAGTCAGAGCTCAGCGCGCTCAGCACGACCATCTCGGGGCTGTTGGAGATGCCCCGCTTCGTGGTGAGCGTGACGTGCCCGTCCACCCGGAAGATGTAGCGGGTCGGGGTCCACTCCACGGAGTAGACGTGCCAGGCGTCGGACCACTCCTTGTTGCGCTTCAGGAGCTTCTTGGTCTTCTTGTAGATGTCCGCCTCGCCACCGATGGAGACGTCCCTCTTGCGCTTGTCGAGCCAGTGGACGTAGCTGGCGAGCCCGCCCTTGCCGCGGCCGTCACCGAAGTACTCGGCGATGTCGATCTCGGCGCCGGTCGACGGCGGGTTGTTCGAGACCTGGCCGTCGGGGACCTGCAGCCAGAACGCGCTGTGCTGACCCCGGTTGGACTGGAACTTGATCCGGGCCGCGACGATGCCGTACTTGACGTGGTCGGCCGGGTTGCTGGCGGCGACCATCGCGTTGGTGTACTCGCCGTGCTTCCGGCAGGCCTTCTTGGGCTTGCCGCCGAGCTTGCGGACCTCGAGCACGGCCGAGCCGCCCTTGCGGCGGGCGTTCGGCGTGCGGACCTCGGAGCACAGGCGGCGCGGCTTGACGCGCTCGCCGACCTGGCGGTGGATCCACCGGGGACCGAGCTTGCCGGAGCCGGTGAACTCGTCCTTCCACAGGACCGGGAAGGTGGTCGCCTTGGCGGTGGCGCTGGCGACGCCCCGCTCGAAGCCGTTGTGGGTGGTGACGGCGCGGAACGTCAGCGGCTCACCCTTGTCGGTCGCGACGACGTTGAACGACGCCTGGCCGGCGTTGTCCTGCACCGTGCGGACCACGGTCCGCCAGCCGTCGTCGTACTGCGCCTCGATGAGGACGGTGCGGCCGGGCCGCGCCGGCTCGAACGTCGCCACACCCGGGGTCAGACCGGTCTTGCCGGACGCGGACTGCCCGATCGGGGCTCCCGCGAAGGTGAGGGTGGCCGAGCCCGAGCGCTTCGCCACGGTCTCCCGCGCGGCGGCCTCGGCCTTCTCGACCTGCTTGTTCGCAGCGTCAGCGGGGCTGCCGCCGAGCGCCTGCACGGTCAGTCCGATCATCAGGGGCGCCACGATGGCGATGGCCATCGGGCGGAGCTTGACGATCCTGGCTGTTCCGAACACAGAGTTCCTCTCTCTCGCGTGACAGTCCTGCTACGGGTTCTACAGCGGTCGTCCGCCGCGCTCCGTTACAGGTGGTCCTCGATCATCGCGACCAGCTGGGCGCGCGCGGCGTCGACGTCCCCGATGCGCGACTGGTAGCGACTCTTCTTGGTCGACAGCACGCTGCCGGGCTCGACGATCGCCCACACATCCGTGCCGCTCCCGGCGTAGTCCGCCCACTTGGAGGGCAGGTACGGGTTCCGGGCGTGCAGACCCACGGTACTTGCGTCGTTGATGAGAAGCACATCCATGCGCGTGGCGAGGTTGAGCGCGGCGAGGTACGAGACGTAGGGGTTCGCGATGATGACGTCACCGAGCCCGGCCGCGTGGGCCGCCGCCGTGAGCTCCTCCGGCTGCACGGTGAACACGTGCAGGCGCACCACTCCGCGCTGCTCCGGGGTGAGCTGGCCGAGCGCCTCGAGCACCTCGTCGAGGCCACGGGTCTGGTAGAAGACCCCGAAGTACGCGAGGTTCATCACACGCGGGTCCAGCGCGTAGTCGACGGTCTCGAGGTGGTAGAAGTTGGGCTCCAGCGTCGGGTGCTCGCTCACCGTCGACAGGCCCCGGACGCGGGTCGCCAGCTCGGCGTCGCCGAGGTAGCCGAGCATCACCTCGCGCTGGTTCTCGTTGGTGAAGACGATCTCGTCGGCGAGCGCGTAGGCGACCAGCTCGACCAGCTCGGCGATGCTCACCTCGGCGTCGATCTCGACGCCGACCGCCTCCAGCGCCGCGGTCAGCTCGTCGAGCAGCGGCCCGGGCACCGCCACCGAGGAGCGCCGCTGGCCGAGGCTGTCCCACAGCTGCGGGTCGGAGAACTCCGCGATCCAGGTGGTCGCCGGGCGGCGCGCCTTGTAGAGAGCCGCGAGCACGTGGGACGCGGGCCACATCGTGCGGCTGTAGACCGAGCGGTAGTGGCCCTTGGTCTGCTCCCAGGTGCGGATCTGCTCCAGGCCGGCCTCGACGAACCGCTCGATGCGCCGCCAGTTGAACGCCCCCGGCTTGCCCGGGATCTGCAGCTGCTCGCCGATGAACTCCTGGGCGATCATCTGACCGGACGCGTCCTTGCCGCGGATCGCGCGCATCGAGTGCGAGACCACGTCGACGATCTCGCCGCGCCGCCGGATCCGGCGAGCCGCGACCAGGGCGCTGGTGTCGGCGTACGGCGGGAAGGCGTAGCAGATCGCCAGGTCGCGGGCGAGGCCCGCGTTGAGCACGTCGTAGGGGATCACGCGCTCGAGGCCGCGGTCCCGGATCTCCTCGATGGCCCGCCGGTGCTCGTCGCGGGTCTCACGCAGGTAGCCGTTGATGAGGTCGGTCTGGGCGGTGACCATCTTGAGTCGGACCTTCTCCGCCGCCGGGTGGGACACCTCCCGGGCCGCGAGCCGCTCGATCACCTCGAGCCGCTGGCTCACGCTGAAGTCGTAGCTGGCCATCTGCCGCGACAGCGAGCCGACGCGGATCGAGCGGTGGTAGGCGGCGTCGGTGCTGGTCTCCACCACGCGGAAGAGGAAGGGCGCGCGGTTGAAGAGGTCGAACCAGTAGACGACGTCCTCGCCGCTGCGCAGGTCCGCGTCGAAGCGGGCGGACCGGGCCAGCGCCGTCGGGACCAGCTTGGCCGCGACGAACCCCAGCGCCGTGTTGAGCACCTCGCCGGGGACCTGCTTGCCCGCGTGCACCGAGATCCGGCGGTTGATGTAGTTGTCGTACTCGGCGACCGGCTCGGCGGTGTCGGTGACGACGTCGGCGACCATCGCGAGCGGGACGACGCCCTCCTCGATCCCGTCGACCAGCGCCTGGAGGAACGTCGGGGAGACCCAGTCGTCGTCGTCGACGAAGGTCAGGTGCGCGCCGGCGGCCGCGGCGATGCCCGCGTTGCGGGCGTGGCTGGCGCCGACCTCCGGGACCCGGATGCTGCGCAGCCGGAGGGCGGGGTACGCCCGGCGCACGTCGGCGAGCCGCGCCGGGGTGTCGTCACGCGGTCCGTTGAGGACGACGACGACCTCGAAGAGGTCGGCCGACAGCGTCTGCTGGGCCAGGGAGCGGAGCGTCTCGACGATGCGCTCGGCGCCCCGGCACGTGGGGACGACGACGGAGAGCAGCGGGTCTGACATCCCGTAACTCATCCGTTCCCCCTGAGAGCGGCGATCGGTTGTCGCCCAGCCGGGCCGTCATGCTATCGGTGCGAGCGCACCCGCGACGAATCACACGTCCGGACGGCGCGCCCCCCACGGCGGTTCACGAGGGCGCCTCCCGGCTCCCCAAAGCGGCCAGCTCGTGGCCGCTTTGGGGTGCCGTCGGTGCGCCTCGGCCCCGGCGCGGGCCCGGCGTCAGAGGAGTCCGGCCTCCTGCAGGAACGCGTGCGCGACGTCCTCCGGGGTCTCGCGGTCGACCGCGATCCGGCCGTTGAGCTCGGTGAGCTTCTCGGTGGTGAGCGCGGCCATCAGGCCGTTGAGCACGTCGGCGACGTCGGAGTGCTCCTCGAGGAAGTCGCTGCTGACCGCCGGCACCAGGTTCTGCGCGGGCTGGATCTGCTTGTCGTCCTCGAGGACGACCAGCCCCTGGGAGTCGAGGGTGCCGTCGGTGGTGCTGGTCAGGCCCAGCTGGGACTCACCGTCGAGGACCGACTGGTAGGTCTGGTCGCTGGCGAAGCCGAGCGGCAGGACCTTGGTGATCTTGATGCCGTAGGTGTCGGTGAGGCCGCCGGCGCAGTCGAGACGCCCCTCGCAGTCCGGGGCCGCGGCCAGCACGACCGACTTCCCGGACAGGTCGGAGAGCTTGGTGACGCCCTCGGACTCGGAGTACTCCTTCGTCACGAAGAACGCGTTGGTGTCGGTCGCGGCCGACTGGTCGAGGAGGGTGATGCCCGCGTCGTCCAGCAGCGCCTGGCCCTGGTCGGCGAGCTCCGCGCCGTCACCGGCCACGAACGGCTCGGCGTTGTCGCCGTTGGCCTTGGAGTTGAGGAAGTTGACGATGCCGCCGACGTACTCCGGCACCACGTCGATGCTGCCGGGGAAGGTCGCCATGTAGGCGTCCCGGGTGTCGACGAGCTTGACGTCGGTGTCGTAGCCGGCGTTGGTGAGGAGCTCGTCGTACATGGCGGCGACCAGGGCCGCCTCGGGGAAGGACTGCCCCGAGATGCTGACGGCGCCCTTGTCGGTCGGGGCCGCCGACGTGGTCTCGTCGTCGGCAGCCTCGTCGTCGAGGTCGTCGCCGGCGCACGCGGCGCCGAGGAAGAGGGAGCCGACGGCGAGTGCCGCGGCCAGGGATCGTCGAACGTTCATCTACGTCACCTTCTGTGTCCCGCGAGGCAGGTGCTCGCGCGTGTCCGGTCCTAGCTAGCGGCCGACGGCGTCGGTCTCCTCGACAACCGTAGGCGTGTCCGCCGACATTCCCCTGGACCCTTTCGCGGACCGGGACCGGTCGGGGTCCTGCCGCGGCACCGGGTCGAGCGCGCGCTGCGTGAGCGCCGCGCCGCCCTCCAGCACGAGGGCGACCGCCGCGACGACGACCGCGCCGGCGATGCCCTTCCCGTAGTTGGTGCGGTAGAAGCCGTCGGTGATGACCCGTCCGAGGCCCGGCCCGGCCACCAGCGCCGCGATGGTCGCCGTGGCCCACACCTGCACGAGGGCGAGGCGGACGCCGAGCAGCACCAGCGCCGCGGACAGCGGCAGCTCGACGCGTCGGAACTTCTGCCAGCCCGTCATCCCCATGCCGTCCGCCGCGCTCCGCGCGGCCGGCGAGACCTCGCGGACCGCGACGTTGGCGTTGGTGATGATCGGCGGCAGCGCGAACAGCGTCAGCGCGATGATCGTCGCCAGCCCCGCGCGGCCGTACGGCCCGAAGTCCCGGGTCCCCGGCCAGTCCGCCACCACGAGCAGGGCGAGCAGCGCGAACGTCGGCACCGCTCGGCCGACGTTGGAGATGTTGATCGCGAGCAGGCTGCCCCGGCCGAGGTGGCCCAGCCACAGCGCGATCGGCAGCCCGACGAGGATCGCCAGCCCGAGCGCGGTGAACGTCAGCAGGAGCTGCTCGACGAGCAGCTGGAGCATGCCGCCCTCGCCCGTCCAGTTCGCGGCGGTCGTGAGGTAGTCCCAGACGTCGGTGAGCACGTTCATCGCGCGGTCGCCCTCCCTCGGGCCCACGGCGTGAGCAGCCACTGGGTGCCGACGATGGCGAGGTCGAGCACCACCGCGAGCACCACGCAGAGCACCGAGGCGGTCATCAGCTCGGCGCGGAAGTTCGTCAGCACCCCGTCGCTGATCAGGTCGCCGAGCCCGCCGTACGACACGATCGTGCCGACGGTCGTGAGGGCGACCGTCGAGACGGTCGCGACCCGCAGGCCGGCCATCAGCACCGGCAGCGCCAGCGGGAGCTCGACACGGAGCAGCCGGCGGGCCGGGCCGTAGCCGAGGCCGGCGGCCGACTCGCGGACCTCGGCCGGCACGCCGCGCAGGCCCTCCAGCATGCTGCGCACCAGGATCGTGAGCGCATAGAGGGCGAGGCCGATCACGACCGTCGTGGCGGAGAGCCCCGTGAACGGCACCAGCAGGGGGAAGAGGGCGAGCGAGGGGATCGTGTAGAGCATCGTCGACGTGCCGAGGATCGCGGTCTCCAGCCGCGGCACGCCGCGGGCGAGCAGGGCCAGCGGGAAGGCGAGCAGCACGCCGACCAGCACGGCCGCCAGCGTGATCTGGAGGTGCTCCACGGTGGCGGACTCGAGCTGGTCCTGGCGGTCCACGACGTACTGCCAGCAGAACCACTCGTTGGTCAGGCGGCTGTAGCAGCTCGGCTCCTCGGCCGCGGCGGCCGCCACGAGTAGGGTCACCGCATGGACGCTACCCCGATGATCCGGCTGCGTGGCGTCGGCAAGACCTACGACGACGGCACGGTCGCCGTGCAGGACCTCGACCTCGACGTGGCGCGCGGCGAGCTGGTCTGCCTCGTCGGCCCCTCCGGCTGCGGGAAGTCCACGACGCTCAAGATGGTCAACCGGCTGATCGAGCCGACCAGCGGGACCATCGAGATCGACGGCGAGGACGTCACCCGGCAGGACCCCGTCCAGCTCCGCCGGCGGATCGGCTACGTGATCCAGCAGGTCGGCCTCTTCCCGCACCAGAAGGTGGTCGACAACGTGATGACGGTGCCCACGCTCCAGGGCGTGCCCCGGGCGAAGGCCCGCGAGCGGGCCCGGGACCTCCTCGAGCTCGTCGGCCTCGACCCCGCCCGGTACGCCGGGCGTTACCCGCACCAGCTCTCCGGTGGGCAGCAGCAGCGCGTCGGCGTCGCGCGAGCGCTCGCCGGCGACCCGGCCGTGCTGCTCATGGACGAGCCGTTCGGCGCCGTCGACCCGGTCGTGCGGCTGCGCCTGCAGGACGAGTTCCTGCGACTCCAGGACGAGGTCGGCGTCACGGTCGTGCTGGTCACCCACGACATCGACGAGGCGGTCCGCCTCGGCGACCGGGTCGCGGTCTTCGCCGGCGGCGGCCGGCTCGCGCAGTTCGACACCCCCGCGCGGCTGCTCGGCCGGCCCGCCGACGACTTCGTGGCCGAGTTCGTCGGCTCCACGTCGGGGCTGCGGCGGCTGACCGTGACCCCGCTCGACCCCGTGCACGTGGAGCCGCTGGACGGCGTACGCGCCGGGGACCTCGGCGCCGCCGTCGACGCCGACATCACGCTCGGTGAGGCCTTGGCCGTCCTCCTGCGCGACGACCGCGGCATGGTGGGCGTCCGCGACGGCGCCCGGTTCGTCGGCGTGCTCACCCCCAACGGCGTGCACCGGGCCCTGCGTGCCGCGCTCGCCGAGATGGCCGAGTCCGACAGCCCCTGAGGGGTCAGCCGACGGGGACGTCGCGGTGCCAGGACTGGGTGACGTAGCGGGTGACCCAGCCCATCGAGGTGTAGAGGCCGGCGGCACCGGTCGGGGAGTCGGCGTCGACCTCGAGGCCGACGCGGTCCCGCCCGCGGGCGGCGGCGTCGGCGATGACGGTCCGCAGCAGCCGCTTGGCGACCCCGCGGCCGCGGGCCGCCTCGAGGACGCCGAGGTAGGCGACGTACGAGCCGTCCTGGCCGCCGGTCGACTCCGAGACGGTGCCGATCAGGGCGGCCACCGGTTGCGGCTCGGCGCCCTCGTCGACGAGCTCGGCCAGCCACCAGTGGTCCCACCGGTGGCCCGGGTCCTCCCGCAGCCGGTGCAGGAACTCCTCGAAGGTCTCCTCGCTGGAGTTGAAGTGGTCGGCGAACGCGCTCTCGAGCACGTCGTGCGCCTCGCGGAGGTCGCCTTCGTCGGGCAGCCCCGCGCCGGTACGCCGGACCAGGCGGATCACGACGCCGTCGGCCTCCCAGCGCTCCGGGGACTCGACGAGGGTCGCCTCCTCGGGGTCGACGGACCGGCTCATCTGCCACCAGGTCCGGACCCGCTCGAAGCCGGCGCCGGCGAGCCAGCGGGCCTGCCGCTCGTCGCCGGCGAAGGCACCGGTGTCGATCTGCTGGGTCTCCAGCCCGCGGGCCGCCCCGACCTCGCGCGCCTGCGCCTCGGCCCAGGCGATGAGCACGTCCGAGCACGCGTCGGCCACGCCGGCGGGCAGGTCACGGCGGACGACGTGCACGAAGAGCATCCGGCCGACGGAGCGGTCGTGGACGCTGCCCCACGCCTGGATCTCCCCGGAGGGGTCGCGCACGACGACGTTCTCGCGGGTGCGGAGCCCGTGCTCGGAGACCTCGACGAGCACGTCGTCGACGCCGGAGCCGGCCCAGCCGCGCCCGTGCCGCTCGTGGGCGCGCAGCAGGTGCGTCAGCCTCGCGACGTCGAAGCGGTCGGTCGGGTCCGGGGCACCGACGTTCCACCCCTCGGGCAGGCTCGCGGGTACGCCGAGCAGCCGGGCGGGGTCACTCACGAACCGGTTCTGCGGGGGCTTCACGGCTCGAGCATGCCCGCCGTCTCGGGCAGCGGAAACGTCCTGCGGACGTGGCGCAGGCCTCAGCCGGGGTCAGGCGCGACGGCGCTGGGCCTGCTCGGCGGCCCGCCACGCGGTGGTGGCGGCGGCGAGCTGGGAGCGCACGACGTCGAGCTCCTGCTCGAGCTCCACGACCCGCAGCGCCGCCGCGGACGCCCGGTCCTCGGCGGCGGAGAGGTCGGCACCGAACCGCTCGGTGGCGTCGCTGACCCGCCGCTCGGCGGCGTCGGCGCGCCGCGCCTCGGCGTTGACCTTGCGGGTCGCCTCGCTCGCCCGCTGCTGAGCGTTGGCCAGCGCCTCCTCGAGCTCGAGGACCACGCCCTGGTGGTAGGCGATCCGCCGCTGCATCGTAGTCGCGAACACCGCCTGCTCGGCGGTCCGCTCCTCGGTCAGCCGCCGGTAGGCCCGGGCCTGCTCCGCGCGGTCCCGCGCCGCCTCACGGCGGGCGGTCATCAGCTCTTGGTGGGTGATCCGGGTGGCGGCGGCTCCGAGGAGCACACCGAGCACGGCGGCGCCGGCCAACAGGGGCCAGGAGCCGCTCGTGAGAGCGCCGACCACCGCGAGGGCGGCCAGCGCGAGCAGGAGGGCGGCGACGGTCAGCCGAGTGCTGCGCTGCCGGCGCCGACCAGGACGAGCCTGCACGGATGCCATGCGAGCAGGTTAGGGGGGATCCTCGTCGGATCGGACGCGACACGCTCGCTCGAGCAGCAGCGCCGTGACGACGATCGCAGCACCGGCGGCCGCGGCGACCAGCGAGCGCCACAGCCGCTGGTCCGCCAGGTCGGTGTCGACCCCGAGCCAGCTCAGGGCGTAGCCGAGGTAGCCCCCCGCCATCAGCGCGCCCACCAGCGCGCACGCCCGGGCCAGCACGAGCCGGTTGACCGCCTGCTGCGGGTCGAGCCGGGTCTCGTGCACGTGCACCGCCCGCCAGGTGAGGTAGGCCGTGGCACCGAGGATCGCGGCCACCAGCAGCAGTGCGAGTGGCTGGGCCCAGGTCACCACCGGCGGGGTGCCGCCGGTGCGGTCGACGACGGCGTGCACCAGCCACCCGCCGAGGAGACCGACCACGGACCAGGCGGTGATCGCGCCCGCGGACGTCGGCCGCAGCCGGCCCGGGCGCTGCTCGGGCTCGGTGGGGCCCGCGCTCACCGAGCCGTCACTGGAACTCGAGGGCCAGGTCGTCGCGGAGCTTGATGCCGCTCTCGTCGGTCCGCTCGAGCAGGCCGGCCACCGGACCGAGGTCCGGGAACTCGGCACCGGGGTCGACGTCGAGCCACGGGCGGAGCACGAAGGCCCGCTCGTGCGCACGCGGGTGCGGCAGCCGCAACGAGTCCTCGTCGCTGCGCCGGTCGCCGACGACGATCAGGTCGACGTCGAGGGTGCGCGGCGCGTTCTGCACCTCGCTGCGCTCGCGGTCGAAGGCATCCTCGATCGCGAGTGCGCGATCCATGAGGCGGGACGCCGCCAGGGTGGTGTCGATGAGGACGACCGCGTTGAGGTAGGTCTTCGCCTCGGGCGGGCAGTCGACCGGCTCGGTCTCGTAGACGGGCGAGACGCCGGTGATCCACACGTCCGGGGTGTCGGCGAGCGCGTCGACCGCGCCCTGGAGGCTCGCCATCCGCTCCCCGAGGTTGGAGCCCAGCGCCAGCACCGCGCGACGGATCGGACGCATCTGGCCGCTGAGGGTGTCGGCGTCGACGACGTGGGGGTTCGGGGTCTCAGTCACGGGCGGCCCTTCCGGGTGATCGTCAGCGCGACGTCCGAGAACGTCGCGTCGATGGGTGCGTCCGGCTTGTGAACCGTCACCCGCGCCCATTCAACACGGTCGCCCAAGAGGCAGACGTCCGCGATCCGCTGGGCGAGGGTCTCGATCAGGTCGACCGGATCCTTCTCCACGGCGGCTTTCACCGAGGCCACGAGACTTCCGTAGTCGACCGTGTCCTGCAAGTCGTCGCTCGCCGCCGCCGGGGCGGTGTCGATGCCCAGCACGAGGTCGATGACGAACACCTGGCCCTCGCGCTTCTCGAACTCGAACACCCCGTGGTGCCCGTAGCACTCGATGCCCAGCACCGCGAGCTCGTCGGTCATCGGTCGTCCTCTCCCGTCAGCGGCCCGAGCACCTGCTCCACCACGCTCAGCGCATCGCGAGCCGCGCGCACGTCGTGCACCCGCAGGCCCCACACGCCCTGTTGGGCGAGCAGCACCGTGAGCGCCGTGTTGGCGTGCTCCCGCTCCCCGACCGGGCGTGGAGACCCGCCGGAGGCGAGGAGCCTACCGAGGAACGACTTGCGGCTGGCACCCACGAGCAGGGGGTGGCCGAGCTCGCGCAGCGGGCCGAGGTCGCGCAGCAGCTCCCAGTTGTGCTCGGGGCGCTTCGCGAAGCCGAGTCCCGGGTCGAGCACCAGCCGGTCGGGCGCGATGCCGGCGGCGAGCGCCGCCGCCACCCGGCCGGCGAGCTCCTCGCGCACCGCGGCGACGACACCGCCCGGCCCGTCGTAGACCGCGAAGTCGCGCATGTGGTCGGCGTGCGCGCGCCAGTGCATGGCGACGTACGTCGCGCCCGTCCGGGCCACCGCCGTGAGCATGTCGGGGTCCGCCAGCCCGCCGGAGACGTCGTTGACGACCGTCGCCCCGGCCGCGACGGCAGCGACCGCCACCTCCGCGCGCATCGTGTCGACCGAGACCGTCGCGCCCCGGCGGGCGAGCTCGGTGACGACCGGGATCACCCGGTCCAGCTCCTCGGCCACCAGCGGGCGGGTGGCGCCGGGCCGCGTGGACTCCCCGCCGATGTCGAGGATGTCCGCCCCGTCGGCGAGCAGGTCGAGTCCGTGCGCGACCGCCGACTCCGGCGCGAGCCACCGGCCGCCGTCGGAGAACGAGTCGGGTGTCACGTTGACGACACCCATGAGCCGCGGCAGGACCATGCGCCGAAGGTAGCGTGCGTGTCGGACGTCCGTTCCCGCCCGTCGTGCACAATGACGCCATGCCGGGTCCCTCGCAGTCGCGCGTCACCGTCATCGTCCCTCCCAGCGCAGCCGGCTCCCGCGAGCTGCTCGCGAGCCTCGACCGGCAGACACTGCCGGCCGCGGACTTCGAGATCCTCGTCGGCGACGACGAGCGCTCGCCGGAGCTCACCGCCCGGCTCGAGGACATCGCGCGTCACCGGACCAACCTGGTCCGGGTCCCGGTGACCGACGGTGCCGAGGACGCGCTGCTGGCGCGGGCCACGGGCGAGTACGTCGTCGGCGTGCCCGCCGGGCGGTCACTGACCCCGACCGCGCTCGCCGTGCTGAGCGAGCTCGCCGACACCACGGGCGCGGACCTGGTCGCCGGTCTGACCGGGCGGGTCGGCGTACGCCCCGAGACCCCGCAGGACCCCGCCGGCGCACTCCCGGCGACCGCCGGCCGGCTGCGCCGCCGCGCGTCGACCAGCGCGGCCGACCTCGCCGACGACCTCGCCGCCGCCCCGGCAGAGGCCGGCGCCGCCGCGGTCACCACGCTGTGCTTCCTCGACGCACCCGACACCGCCGACCCGGCCACGCCGGCCGACGTCGCCGAGCCCGTGGCCGCCGCCGAGGCGACCTGGCGCGACGGCGTCCTGCACCTCACGTTCGCCGCCTCCGGGCCGGTCCGCGCCAGCGTCTACTCCGCCGCCACCGGCGTCGAGTGGCCGCTGGGCGAGGGCACCGTCGACGGTGGCAACGTGTCGTTCGGGCTCGACCCGGAGGACGTGCCCGGCCTCGGCCCGCTCCCGACCGGCACCTGGTGGCCGACGCTCCGGGTCGGCGACGCGGGCGCTCCGGCGCTGGTCGAGGCCACCGCGGCCCGCGCCCACGGTGCGACGTTCCGCGACCGCACCACGGTCTCCTTCGTGGAGGACCGCCGGCTCGGCCTCGACGTGGGCGCCGGCGCCCGGCAGCCGATCCGGCGCCTGGACCCGGCCCGCACCACGGTGGTCGAGGACTCGCGCGGCAGCCTGCTCACCAGCCCGATCCGCAACCTCGACCTCGCGCCCGGCGCCCGGGTCACCGGCTGGCTGCGGCTGGGCAAGATGCCCGTGGTCGCCTGGCTGGAGGACGTCGACGGCACCGGGACGGTGCTGCGGGCCTGGGTGAGCGGCCTCGCCGGCGAGAGCACGCTGCACACCCGCTTCGGCCGCGCGCCGTACGCGCCGGTCGGCGCCCGGCTCGTCATCGACGGGGTGGGCGCGATGACCGTGGCGCCGGCCGGCAAGGACGCCCCGGCACCTGCCGCGGCGCCGGCGCCCGAGGTCGAGGCCGCACCGGCGTCGAAGGCGCGCCGCCTCGCGGGTCGCGCGCTCCGGTCGGTGCGCGGCTAGTCGACCTGGTTCAGGCGACCTGGTTCAGGCGACCTGGTCCGGGCCGTACGCCGGCCCGAAGTCGGCCGCGAGCTGCTCGCGCAGCCGGCGGTGGAAGTCCGGCAGGTCCGGGTTCGCGCGCTGCTCGGCGAGCACCTTCCAGAACCCGGCGTCCAGCACCCGCTGCGGGGTCTGCACCGAGACGCGGTCGAGCACCTGCTGCGGCACCGGCTGGGGGTCGGGCTTGCGGTACTCGGCCATGATCTCGTCGTAGTGCTCCCGCAGCGTGCGGTCCTCGGGGTCGAGCCCTAGCACGAACATCAGCCCGGTCGGCAGGGTGTCGACCAGCACGACCGCGACGTCGGGCCGGTAGCGGCGCAGCACCTCGATGACCGGGTAGACGTCGCCGGTCCAGGCGCCGGTGTGCCGCTCCCGCGCCGCCTCCGGCACGTTGCGCGGCAGCACGTCGTCGAAGATCACCACCGACCACGGGTGGCAGTGCTCCTCGGTGTTGATCAGGTCGCGCAGCGCGAACTCGAAGAGGTGCATGCCGTCGATGAAGGCGAGGTCGAACGGCTGGCCGCCGGTCGGCTCGAGCGGGTCGGGGCGGGTGAAGTACTCGTCGCTGGTGGTGCGCCGCAGGTGCACCTCGCCCGAGAGCTCGGCCTCGATCATGTAGGCCGGGTCGATGCCGACGGCCCGGCAGTTGGCCAGCGCGATGCTGTTGCCGAACCGGACCCCGATCTCGAGGTAGTTGTCGGGCTGCTGGAGGGCGTGGACACGGGTCAGGAACTCGAGGTACCGCACGGCGGTCAACCTACCGGAGCGACCCAGGCGGTGCCGGGCTCCGACGCGTCAGCTGGGCTTGAACTCGTTGATGAAGTCGGGCCGCAGCACCAGCCCGAGGGCCTGGTCGGACTCCTCCCGGGTGACGCCGTGCTCCGACATGATCGGGCCGAGCGCGACGTAGAGGTCCTGCTGCCCCTTGGCGAACTCCGGGAACTTCAGGAAGTGGATCGGCACGTCGAACGTCAGCATCGTGTGCACCAGGCGGTGGAACTGGACCGCCAGGATCTTCTCCTGGCGCTTGTCTGCACCGGGGCCGCCGACGACGCCGCCCTTCTGCCGCTCGCCGGTCTTGCCCGAGGCGATGGCCTGGCGGGTCACGTGCCGACGGCTCTCGGCCGCCGCGGAGAGCTCGCGCACCGGGATGATGCAGTGCTTGACGACGAGCTCACCGTTCGCGAGGTCGTCGTGCAGGTTCTGGCCGTAGTTGGGCGACTTCGCGACGTAGGCGAGCCGTCGGCCGACGGCCTTGCCCTTCTTGTACGGGTGCTCGAGACCGGAGCGGGAGATGTCGTCGACGCGGCTGAGGGCCCGCTCGAGGGTGAACCCGGTGTCGAAGCCGAGCGCGGTGAAGTACTGGACCAGCAGCGTGGTGCCGGCGCGGCCGGTGCCACCGATGAGGATGTGCCCGTCGGCGGCGGACTGACGGTCGGCGTGGGTCACGGGTGCGTCCTTCGGCTGGTCGTGCTGCTGGGCGGGCTCCGGGCGGCGGAGCCTCGTCATCCTACGGCGGCGCCCACCCCGCACCAATCCAGGAGTTCCTCGAGGTGGATCCCGAGGAGCTCGGCTGACCTCAGCGGCGGTGGATGAGCGCCATCGCCTCGGCGCGGGTGCTCGGGCTGGAGAGCATCGTGCCGCGGACCGCGGAGGTGATCGTGCGGGCGCCGGCCTTCTTCACGCCGCGCATGGTCATGCAGAGGTGCTCGGCCTCGATCACCACGATCACGCCGCGCGCCTCGAGGAGCTCGACGAGGGCGTCCGCGACCTGGGTGGTCAGCCGCTCCTGCACCTGGGGGCGCTTGGCGTAGACGTCGACCAGCCGGGCGAGCTTCGAGAGCCCGGTGATCTTGCCGGTCTCGGCCGGGATGTAGCCGACGTGGGCGACGCCGGTGAACGGCACCAGGTGGTGCTCGCACATCGACCACAGCTCGATGTCGCGCACGAGCACCATCTCGTCGTGGCCCAGATCGAACGTCGTGGTCAGCACGTCCTCGGGGGCCATCCGGAGGCCGGCGGTCAGCTCGGCGTACGCGCGGGCCACCCGGGCCGGTGTCTCGCGCAGGCCCTCGCGCTCGGGGTCCTCGCCGATCGCGTGGAGCAGCTCCCGGACGGCGGCCTCGGCCCGCGCCTGGTCGAAGGCCGGCACATCCTCCGGGCGGCGGACGTCAGCGCCGATCGGGTCGACCATCTGCTCAGGCTCCCGGTGCCGGCGGCTCGGGCTGGCCGCCGGTCGACCCGAGGCCGGGCTCGCCGTGGACGTCGCCACCGGTCCCGGGCGGGGTCAGCACCGCGCCGGCCTGGGACCTCTCGTCGGCGGCCTGGCCGTTGGCGCCCACCCGGTCCCTGATCCACTGCGGGATCTCGACCGGCGGGACCGTGGACGGCACGCGCTGGTCGGAGCCGGTCCACGCCGGGCGCTCGGGACGGCGGCGCAGCGCCTCGAAGATCCGCGCGACCTGCTCCTTGTCGAGGGTCTCCTTGTCGAAGAGCTCGAGCACCAGCGCGTCGAGGACGTCACGGTTCTCGTCGAGGATCTCGAACGCCTCCTGGTGCGCGGTCGCGAGGAGCTTCTTGGTCTCCTCGTCGACGATCGCGGCGACGTCCTCGGAGTAGTTGCGGGTGTGCCCGAAGTCGCGACCCAGGAACGGCTCGGAGTTGGAGTCGCCCAGCTTGATCGCGCCGAGCCGCTCCGTCATGCCGTACTGGGTGACCATCGCCCGAGCCAGGTTGGTGGCCTTCTCGATGTCGTTGCCGGCGCCCGTGGTCGGGTCGTGGAAGATCAGCTCCTCGGCGGCCCGGCCGCCGAGCATGTAGGCGAGCGTGTCCAGCATCTGCGAGCGGGTCTGGGAGTACTTGTCCTCGTCGGGCAGCACCATCGTGTAGCCCAGCGCCCGGCCGCGCGGCAGGATCGTGATCTTGTGCACCGGGTCGGTGCCGGGGAGCGCCGCGGCGACGAGCGCGTGGCCGCCCTCGTGGTAGGCCGTGATGAGCTTCTCCTTCTCGCTCATCAGTCGCGTCCGGCGCTGCGGGCCGGCGATCACGCGGTCGATCGCCTCATCGAGGAAGAACGTGGTGATCAGCTTCTGGTTGCTGCGCGCGGTCAGCAGCGCCGCCTCGTTGAGCACGTTGGCCAGGTCGGCGCCGCTGAAGCCCGGCGTACGCCGCGCGACGGCGCGCAGGTCGACGTCCTCGGCGAGCGGCTTGCCCCGGGCGTGCACCTTGAGGATCTGCTCGCGGCCGGTGAGGTCGGGGGCGTCGACCTGGATCTGGCGGTCGAAGCGGCCCGGGCGCAGCAGGGCCGGGTCGAGCACGTCAGGTCGGTTGGTCGCGGCGATCAGGATGACGCCGCCGCGGACGTCGAAGCCGTCCATCTCGACGAGCAGCTGGTTGAGGGTCTGCTCGCGCTCGTCGTGGCCGCCGCCCATGCCGGCGCCGCGGTGGCGGCCGACGGCGTCGATCTCGTCGATGAAGACGATGGCCGGCGCGTTCTCCTTGGCCTGCTCGAAGAGGTCGCGCACCCGGGAGGCGCCGACACCGACGAACATCTCGACGAAGTCGGAGCCGGAGATGGAGTAGAACGGCACGCCCGCCTCGCCCGCGACGGCGCGCGCCAGCAGGGTCTTGCCGGTGCCGGGCTGGCCGTAGAGCAGCACGCCCTTGGGGATCTTGGCGCCGACCGCCTGGAACTTGGCCGGCTCCTGCAGGAACTCCTTGATCTCCTGGAGCTCCTCGATGGCCTCCTCGCAGCCGGCGACGTCGGCGAACGTCGTCTTCGGCATGTCCTTGGTGATCAGCTTGGCGCGCGACTTCGCGAACTGCATGACGCCGCGGCCGCCACCGCCCTGGACCTGGTTCATCAGCCAGAGGAACAGCAGGATGATCAGCACGAACGGCAGCAGCATCGAGAGGATCGACCCGAGCAGGCTGGGCTTGGGGACCTCGACGTTGAACGTGTCGGTGGTGCCGGCGGCGACCTGCTTCTTGACCTCGTCCTCGAGCGTGGACTGGGTGCCGTCGAGCCAGAACGCGCGGACCTTGTCGCCGTTCTGGAGGGTCGCCTTCATCTCCTGCTCACCGCCGTCGACGAAGGTGATCTCCTTCACCTCGCCGGAGGTGATGTAGTCCTGCATCTTGGAGGCCTCGACCTCGTCGTACCCGCCGTTGGGGACGAGGTACTGCAGGGCGAGCAGCACGCCCACCGCCGCGAGGACGATCCACAGCCACGGACCCTTGAATATGCGCTTCACAGGCTTCTCTCGACACGGCCTCGGCGCCCCCCTGGCCGAGATGGCCGGCAGGGCGCCCCACTGGACTGATGACGGTACACACCGTCGCCAATCAGCATTGTCTCAGGAAACCACCGATCAGGCGCATCCGACCGGCAGTCGAATCGCCCCGCCGGCGCCGTCAGGAGTAGACGTGCGGCGCGAGGGTGCCGATGTCGCGGAGGTTGCGGTACTGCTCGCGGTAGTCGAGGCCGTAGCCGACGACGAACTCGTTGGGGATGTCCCAGCCGACGTACTTCACGTCGACCGGCATGGTGAGCGCCTCGGGCTTGCGCAGCAGGGTGCAGATCTCGACGCTCGCGGGGTTGCGGGAGGCGAGGTTGGACGTCAGCCACGAGAGCGTCAGGCCGGTGTCGATGATCTCGTCGACGATCACCACGTGGCGGCCCGAGATGTCGGTGTCGAGGTCCTTGAGGATCCGGACCACACCGCTGGACTTGGTGCCGGAGCCGTAGGACGAGACCGCCATCCAGTCCATCTCGAGGTGCCGGCTGAAGCTGCGCGCCAGGTCGGCCATCACCATGACCGCGCCGCGCAGGATGCCGACGATGAGCAGGTCCTTGCCGGCGTAGTCGGTCTCGATCTGGGCGGCCAGCTCGCGCAGCCTGCCCTGGATCTGATCCTCGGTGTAGAGCACGTTGACCAGGTCGTCCTGCACGTCCGATGCGTCCATGGGGCAGAGCCTAGGAGATGACCCGGAGAGTCCCGTCCTCGCGGGTGGCCCGGACCGGACCGGGCAGGTCGATCCACCGCTGGCCGTGCCAGGCGGTGACCAGCGCCTCCACGGCGAGCACGTGCTCGTACGTCAGCTCCGAGCCCGGGGCGCCCGCGGCGAGGGCGGCGAGCCGCAGCACCCGGCGGCGGACCGGCACCGCCAGCGCGGCCAGGTCCGCGACCGGGAGGCCGCCGTCGGGCTCGCGCAGGGCCGCGTACGCCGTGTCGGCCAGGTCGTCGAGGTGGTCGATGTCCACGCGCAGCTGGTCGGCGGTGCGGGCGAGGGTCTCGGCGACCCCGGGGCCGAGCTGCTCCTCGAGCACCGGGAGCACGGCGTGCCGGACGCGGGCCCGGGTGTACGCCGGATCGGCGTTGTGCGGGTCGTCCCAGGTGTCGTGGCCCTCGACCTGGCACGCGGTCACCGTGTCGGCGCGCGGCACGCCGAGCAGCGGCCGGCGGAAGACGTCGAAGGCGCGCCGCATCCCGGCGAGCGAGCGCCCCCCGGAACCGCGGGCGAGCCCGAGCAGCACGGTCTCGGCCTGGTCGTCGCGGGTGTGGCCGAGCAGCACGGCGGCCGCGGCGAACCGCTCGGCCACCTCCTCCAGCACGGCGTAGCGCGCCCGACGGGCGGCCGCCTCCGGACCGAGCCCGCCGCCCTCGACGTGGACCCGCGCGCCGACGGTCTCGGCGGCGCCCATCGCGGCCATCTGCGCGACGACGGCGGCCGCGCGCTCGGCGGACCCGTCCTGGAGTCCGTGGTCGACGGTCGCCCCGACGACGTGCCAGCCCGCCCGGCGGGCCTCGAAGACGGTGGCGGCGAGCAGGGCGGTGGAGTCGGCGCCGCCGGAGCAGGCGACGACGACGGTCCGCCCCGGGTCGACGTCGTCGAGGGCTCGTCGTACGCCGAGGCGCACGGCCGCGACGGACGGGTGGAGGCTCACAGCACTCGGGTGATCCAGGCCGACGGGTCGGCGATCTCGGCCTTGGAGGGGAGGTGCTCGGGCCGCTCCCAGACGGCGTTCAGCTCGGTCATGCCGGCTCGGGAGACGACGGCCCGGACGAACTTCGCGCCGTCGCGGTACTGCGCCATCTTCGCGTCCATGCCGAGCAGCCGGCGCAGCAGCCGGTCGCCGGCGCCGGCCCCCTTGCGCCGGCGGTTGAAGCGCTTGCGGATGTCCTTGACCGTCGGGATGACCGTCGGTCCGACGCCGTCCATCACGACGTCGGCGTGCCCCTCGAGCAGCGACATGACGCCGGTGACCCGGTCGACGATCTCCTGCTGCTCGGGGCCGCCGATCAGGTCCATCACGCTCGCGTCGCCGCGGCCGCGCAGCGCCGCGACGAGGCGGCCGGCGCCGTCCTCGAGGAGGTTGCTGGGCTCGAGCGAGTCCGCGAGCGCGCGCATCTCCCCCATCAGGTGGTCACCGAGCCACGGCGTCGCGGTGAACTGCACGCGGTGGGTCTCCTCGTGCAGGCACACCCACAGCCGGAAGTCGCGCGGGTCGACGCCGAGCTCGCGCTCGACGTGGACGACGTTGGGGGCGACCAGCAGCAGCCGGCCGGTCGGCGCGTGGAACGGGTCGAACTGGCCGAGCACCTTGCCCGCCAGGAAGCCGAGCACCAGGCCCGCCTCCACGCCGGTCACCCGCCGACCGACCGCCTGCGCGGCGCGGGAGGTGTTCTTGTCGGCGAGCTTGTCGATCACCGGGGCGAGCGCGGTCGCGAAGCCGTCGGCGTTCGCCTGCACCCAGCCGGCGCGGTCGACGACGAGGACGGGCGCCGACGGGGCGGTCGGGTCGGCGTCGACCATGCCGGTGAAGTCGCGGACCAGGCCGGTCGAGCGGGCGGCGTCGGCGCGCAGCTCGGCCACGACCGCCTCGGCGTCCGCACGCGTGACCTCGGGACCGTCGCCGGCGACCCGGCGGCCGACCGTGACCGCCAGGTCCCAGTCGACCATGCCCGCGCTGCTCATGCGCCGACCGTACCCGGGCGCCCGCAACGTCAGCCCGCGCCCGTGCCGCAGCGGCAGGCGGCCAGCGCCGAGGCGACGTCGTCGAGGGCGGCCCGGGCGTCGAGGGTGTCGAGCAGTGCCACGTCGTCGGTCAGCAGGGCGAAGACCATCGGGGTGCCGGTGCGGTCGACGACGGTGCCGGCCAGCCCGGTGACCCCGGTCAGGGTGCCGGTCTTCGCGCGCACCGCCCCGCGGCCGACCCGGTCGACGGTGCCGCCGGCGAACCGCTCGGTCAGCGAGCCGGTGAACCCCGCGACCGGCAGCCCGGTGAGCACCGGGCGCAGCTCGGCGTCCTGCGTCGACGCCGCCGCCACCAGCAGCGCGGTCAGGGTCTCGGGGGCGATCCGGTTGTCGCGGGACAGGCCGCTGCCGTCGTACAGCTCGGCGCCCTGGGTGGGTACGCCGAGCGCCGCGAGTGCGTCGAGCACGGCGTCCGCCCCGCCCGCGAACGTCGCGGGCGCACCGGTCGCGACCGCGACCTGGCGGGCCAGCACCTCGGCCGCCTCGTTGTCGCTGTGCAGCAGCGTGTGCTCGACGAGCTGCCACAGCGGCGGGCTGACCACCCGGGCGAGCTCGGTGCCGGCCGGGTCGGCGCGACGCTGCCGAGGCTCGCCGCGCACGGCGATGCCGGCCTTCGCGAGCTCCGCGGCGTACGCCGTGGCCGCCGCGCGGGCCGGGTCGGCGACCCGCCCGAACCCGCTCGCCGGCCGTCCCTCGTCGACCCAGAGCGACTCGATCGGCGCGACCACGCCGTCAGGCACGTAGGAGTCCGGCCAGTGCGGACTGACGTCGGGGCCGGTGAACAGCGAGGCGTCGTACCCGACCCTCACCTCGGTGGTGCCGCTCGCCTGGAGCGACCGCGCGGTCGCGCGGGCGAGGGTGACGACGTCCGCGGGCCGCGGGTAGGCGTCGCGGTCCGGTCGGGTCGAGGCGAGGAGCGGGTCGCCGCCGCCGACCAGCACCACCCGGCCCGGCCCGTCGGTGACCACCGTGGTCGCGAACGTCTGGTCGGCCGGCATCGTGTGCAGTGCGGCCGCGGCGGTCACCAGCTTGAGCGTCGAGGCCGGGACGGCCGTGCCGTCGCCCTCGGCGTAGAGCACCGAGCCGTCGAGCCCGGCGACCGTGGCCAGCACGTGGGGCCCGAGGTCGGCGTCGTCCAGCAGCCGCGCGACGACGCGACCCACCCGCGCGGGGTCGGCCGTCCCTGCGGCCGCGAGCGCGACCGGCGCGGGTTCGGTGAGCGGCGGCAGGTCGAGGCCGGCGGGCGGTGCGACCGCGGCCGGCTCCTCGTCGGGATCGGCCCGGTCGAGGTCGAGCCAGTAGGCCGTGCCCGCGCCGCCGAGCAGGGCGAGGACGAGCAGCACGGGGAGCCAGAACGCGAGGCGGCTGCCGTGGCGTGCGTCACGTCGACCCACTCCGCACCCCTTCCGACTCCACGTTTGGCGCCATTGTGCGCGAGACTGGTGCGGGCTCGTGCTCGGGCCCACCCGGAACGTGATGATCGCGCCCGTCTGAGGCGCAGACGATGGCGGAGGATGACGTGCTCGAGTTCGACGTGCTGGTGGAGATCCCCAAGGGTGAGCGCAACAAGTACGAGGTCGACCACGAGTCCGGCCGACTGCGCCTGGACCGCACGCTGTTCACGTCGACGGCGTACCCGGCCGACTACGGCTTCATCGAGAACACCCTCGGCCAGGACGGCGACCCGCTCGACGCGATGGTCATCCTGCAGCAGCCGACGTTCCCGGGCTGCCTGATCCGCTGCCGCGCGATCGGCATGTTCCGGATGACCGACGAGGCCGGCGGCGACGACAAGGTCCTCTGCGTGCCCGCGAGCGACCCGCGCCTGGAGCACCTGCGCGACATCTCGCACGTGTCGAAGTTCGACCGCCTCGAGATCCAGCACTTCTTCGAGGTCTACAAGGACCTCGAGCCCGGCAAGTCCGTCGAGGGCGCCGAGTGGGTCGGCCGCACCGAGGCCGAGGCCGAGGTGCACGCGTCGTTCGAGCGGCTCAAGACCCAGGGCCACTGAGCCCTCGCGCGTCTGCGTCGTGTCGGGCGCGCTGCTGGGGCGCGGGCGCGCGGCGCGGGCGCGCGGCGTTTCATCAAGGGATGCAGGCGGAACCGCGCTTCCCGTGACGAGCTCGGCGAGGGATGCGCAGGTTCACCGTCATCCCTTGATGAAACCGCGGCAGGGGTGACCACCGGCCACCCCACCAAGCTCAGCCGACCAGGTCCGGCGACCGCAGCATCTCCGCTGGCACGCCCCAGGCGTCGACGAGGTCGACCGCGAGCGGGCGCACCCTGCGGCACAGCTCGCCGACCTCGCGGCTGATCGCCTTGGACCGGACGACGGTCAGCCGGCCGTGCTCCATGAACCAGGCGCGGTCGGCCTCGATGGTCGTGAGCGCGTAGAGGTCGCAGAGCAGGCCGAGCGCGGCCTTGTTGCCGCCGTCGGGCAGAGCGCGCACCCGGTCGACGAAGGCCTCCAGCACCAGCCGCTCGACGTGCGCGTTGGCGGCGGCGACCACGTGGTCCTGGACCTGGGAGAAGACCGAGCCGGGGTTGACGCCCTGGTCGATGCCGCGCTTGAGGCGGCGGGCGACGCCGGAGAGCATGTGCTCCTCGCGGAAGCGCAGCATCGCGAGGTGGTAGTCCGAGTCCAGGATCCCCGCCTCCTGGTCCCACTGGTCGCCCCCCGGCAGCAGGTCGCGGACCCGCTCGAGCAGCTTGTGCGCCGAGGTCCGCTCGATGACGGTCTCGACCGCGAGGTTGGTGACGAAGCGGACCATGCCGAGCTGGTCGAGGTCCTCGAACTCGCTGGCGTAGTCGGTGAGCAGGCCCTTGGCGACGAGCTGGAGCAGCACGTGGTTGTCGCCCTCGAACGTCGTGAAGATGTCGGTGTCGGCCTTGAGCGCGGCGAACCGGTTGACGGCCAGGTAGCCCGCGCCGCCGCACGCCTCGCGGCACTCCTGGATCGTCCGGGTCGCGTGCCAGGTGCCGAGCGCCTTGGTGCCGGCGGCCCGCGCCTCGAGCGCGCGCCGGTCGTGCTCGTCGCCGGCGCCCTCCGGCGACTGGGCGCGGGAGAAGACCTCGTGCAGCTGGCTGCGGACGACGTCCTGGGCGAAGTGCAGCGCGTAGGTGCGCGCGACCAGCGGCAGCAGCCGGCGCTGGTGCAGGCCGTAGTCGAGGAGCAGCTCCTCCTCGGTGTCGGAGGTCGCCTCGAACTGCCGGCGGCGCGCGGCGTACTTCGTCGCGATCGCCAGCGCGACCTTCGCCGCGTTGATGCCGGCGCCGCCGACGCACACGCGGCCCTGCACCAGGGTGCCGAGCATGGTGAAGAAGCGACGGTTGGGGTTCTCGACCGAGCTCTCGTAGACGCCCTCGGGGCTCACGTCGGCGAAGCGGTTGAGCAGCGCCTCGCGCGGCACCCGCACGTCGTCGAACCAGATCCGGCCGTTGTCGATGCCGTTGAGGCCCATCTTGCGTCCGTCGTCCTCGATGCGTACGCCGGGCGCCACCTCGCCGTCGACGCGGATCGGGACGACGAACGCGTGCACGCCCTCCGACCGGTCCCCCACCTCGAGCTGCGCGAAGACGACCGCGAGCTCGCCGTGCTGGGCGGCGTTGCCGATGTAGTCCTTGCGGGCGCTGTCGTCGGGCGTGGTGATCACGAACTCCTGCGTTGTCGCGTCGTAGCGCGCGACCGTGCCCAGTGCCTGCACGTTGGAGCCGTGGCCGGTCTCGGTCATCGCGAAGCAGCCGAGCAACCGCCCGGTGACGAGGTCGCTGAGGTAGGCGTCGTGGTGCCGCTGGGTGCCGAGCTGCAGGATCGCGCCGCCGAACAGCCCGAACTGCACGCCGACCTTCACGAGCACCGAGAGGTCGCCGTAGGCGAGCGTCTCGAACGCCGCGATCGACGCCCCGATGTCGCCTCCGCCGCCGTGCTCCACGGGGAACCCCATGCCGGTCTGGCCGGTCGCCGCCATCTCGACGACGAGGTCGCGGACCCGGTCGCGGTAGGCCGCGGTGTCGAGCCGTTCGGCCTCCTCGAGCACCGAGGCGTACGCCGTGAGGTTGCTGCGCACCAGGTCGCGGATCTCGGCGTACTCGCCGTCGAGCAGCGCGGTCAGCGCGGGAACGTCGATCTCGGGCGCGCTCACGGGCGCGGCGGTGTCGAGGGCCATGCGGGCCGAATACCCACCCCGGGACCGGGTCACGCCAGCGGCCGGGAGTGATCTGGACCGCTCCCGGGCCGCCTCAGTGGTCGACCGGGACCTTCGAGGTCGTCGTCGTCGGGTGCGAGGCCAGGCCGTGGCGGTCGAACTTCTGGCCGCTGGCGATGCCCCCCAGGTAGAAGGCGATGAACGCGATCATCACGCCGGCGACGTCGTCGGCGACGTAGTGCCAGCCGAAGTAGAGGGTCGCGGTGACCGTGAGCCCGAAGTTGACCCAGAAGACGATCCGGATCCAGCGGCTGCGGACCGTGAACTGGACCATCAGGGCCCACAGCAGCGAGATCCCGGTGTGCAGGCTCGCGAAGCCGGCGACGGTCTGCGCCTGACCGTCGCCCCAGAGCACGCCTTGTCTGGCGTTGAGCAACGAGTTCATCAGGTCGGTGGTGCCGGTATGGGACAGGTTGCCGTAGAGCCAGTAGTACTCGAGGCCGGGGCCGAGGGTCGGGAGCGCGTAGTAGGACACGGTGCCGAGGGTCCAGGCGATGCCCTGGGCGGTGACGAACCACCAGCCGTAGGACAGGTTGCGCGACCACACCAGCCAGACGGTCACCATGATCGCGACCATCGGGATGAAGAGCAGGTAGAACGTCGACAGCACGTGCGCGACCACGGTGGTGCCGAGCACCTCGTGGATGACCGTGGCGGGGTTGTGGCCGAAGAAGAGGATCCGGTCGAAGGCGTGCAGCTCGCGGTCGTACATCCGGTCGCTCACCAGCGGGAGGAACGACTTGAGGTTCCGGTAGCAGACGTAGATCACGTAGAAGCAGACGATGCCGAGGATCACCAGCAGGATCCGCTCCCGCGACCAGTGCGAGCGCCACCTGTCCTGCACCAGCTCCGGCATCTGCTTCACCCGGCCCCGCGAGATCCACACCGCCCGCGGAACGAGGTCGAGGAAGAGCGCGCCGAAGCAGAGGATCGGCAGCCGGACCATCGCCGGGCCGAGGAAGCTGCCGTCCGGGTCGATCAGCGGGCGACCGACGTAGATCGCCGTGATGCCGGCCCACACCGCCATGACGATGGCGTTGACCACGAGCAGGGTCCAGGCACGGCGATACACGCCCGCAAGTGTAGGGACTGTGTCGAGTCAGCCCGCTTCGCGCAGCACGGCCACGCGTGAGGCGTCCACCACCATCGACACCCGGTCACCGGCGCCGGGGTGCGTGCCGAGCGGCGCGACCGCGTCGAGCTCGCCGATCCCGTCGACGTCGACGACCAGGCGGATCTGCTCGGGGGTGGCCCGGGCCGAGAGCACCACGCCGGACAGGGGACCGGCGGCGGCGACGACCAGCGCGGACCGGCGTACGGCGACCGGCCCGTCGCCCGCGAGCCCGGTGGCGGCGCGCACCACCGCGGCCTCCGGGCCGTCGAGCACGCGCGCGTAGCCCAGGAACAGCGCGGTCTCCGGGTCGGTGGGCGCGCGCCAGACCTCGGCGATGTCGCCCTGCTGGACGATCCGGCCGGCGCGCATCACGGCCAGCCGGTCGGCCACCGTGAACGCCTCCTCCTGGTCGTGGGTGACCATCAGCGCCGTGGTCCCGGCCTCGCGGAGGATGTCGCGCAGGTCGCTCGCCAGCCGCTCCCGGAGCCCGGCGTCGAGCGCCGACAGCGGCTCGTCGAGCAGCAGCAGCCGGGGCTGGACAGCGAGCGACCGGGCCAGGGCGACGCGCTGCCGCTCGCCGCCGGAGAGCGTCGCGGGCAGCCGGTCGGCGTACCCCTCGAGGCCGACCAGCGCGAGCAGCTCGCGCACGCGGGCGTCGGTGTCGCGCACCCGGTGCAGCCGCAGGGCGTAGCCGACGTTGCGGGCGACGGTGAGGTGGCCGAAGAGCTGGCCGTCCTGGAACATCAGGGCGAACCCCCGCTTGTGCGTGGGGGTGCCGGCCAGGTCGGCGCCGTCCCAGCAGATGCGGCCGGAGCCGACCGGCTCGAGCCCCGCGATCGCGCGCAGCAGGGTCGACTTGCCGGAGCCGCTGGGGCCGAGCACGGCCAGCACCTGGCCGTCGGGCAGGTCGAGCGTGGCGTCGACGACGGCGGGCACGCCGTCGTAGGCGACGTGGACGTGGTCGAGGCTCAGCATCACAGCGCTCCCAGCGACGGCACCCGGAGCCGCTCGACGGCCAGCATCACCACGGCGGTGGTTGCGGCGAGGACGACGGAGGCGGCGAGGGCCATGCCGTAGTTCATCGCACCCGGGTGTCCGATGAGGTGGAAGATCACGATCGGCAGGGTGGGGTTCTCCTCGCGAGCGAGGAACGACGTGGCACCGAACTCCCCCAGCGACACGGCGAACGCGAAGCCGGCGGCCGCGAGCAGGGGCTTCCAGAGCACCGGCAGGTCGACCGTCGCGAACGTGCGCACCGGCCCGGCGCCGAGCGACGCCGCGGCCTGGCGCTGCCGGTCGTCGATCCCGCCGAGCGCCGGCGCGAGCGTGCGGACGACGAGCGGCAGCGCGACCAGCGCCTGGGCGATCGGCACCAGCAGCGGGTTGTCGCGCAGGTCCAGCGGCGGCTCGTCGAGGGTGATGAGGAAGCCGAAGCCCAGGGTCACCGCCGAGACCCCGAGCGGGAGCATGAAGAGGCCGTCGAGGAGTCCGCGCGCGCGACGCTCGGTCCGGCTGTGCGAGCGGCGGCTGACCACGACCGCCACCAGGACGCCGAGGGTCAGGGACATCCAGGTGGCGTCGACGGCGGTGCGCAGCGACGTGACCAGGGCGGTGGTCGCCGGCACCAGCAGGGCCTGGCGTGAGCCCTCCGTCGTCAACGCCCGGTAGTTGTCGAGGCTCCAGCCGCCGCCGGCGTGCAGCGAGCCGACGACGAGAGCCGTCACAGGGAGCCCGACGAGCAGCAGGACGAGCGCGGTCGCCGCGACGCTCGGCCAGTCCCCGCGCCCGATCCGCGGCGGTCGGGCGGTGGTGCGCGCCAGCGTCGGGTCGGCCACCGCGCGCAGGCGGCTGGTGATCGCGAGCAGCGCGACGATCGCGAGGAGCTGCACGATCGACAGCGCGGCGGCCGCCTGGAGGTCGAGCAGGTTGGTCGTGAGCAGGTAGATCTCGGTCTCCACCGACGAGTAGCGGAGCCCGCCCAAGGTCAGCACGACCCCGAACGCCGTGGCACAGAAGAGGAAGACCACGCTGGCCGCCGACACGATCGCCGGCCGCAGCGCCGGGAGGGTCACCGTGCGGAACACGTGCGCCGGTCCGGCGCCGAGCGCCGCCGCGGCCTCGGCCGGTCGCGGGTCGAGCGACTCCCAGGCCGCGCCGACCGCCCGGATCACCACGGCGACGTTGAAGAACGCCAGCCCGGCGACGATGGCGGCGGCCGAGCCGTCGAAGCCCAGGAAGCCCAGCGGCCCGGCCTCTCCGATGAGCTCGCGGAACGCGACGCCGACGACGACGGTCGGCAGCACGAACGGCACCAGCAGCGCCGCGCGCAGCGCCGACCGCCCGGGGAAGCGCCGACGGTGGAGCAGGTGCGCGGCCGGCACGCCGAGCAGCAGCGACAGCGCCGTGCCGGCGAGCGCGGACCAGACCGTGAACCACACGACCCGGACCGTGCGCGGCCGGGTGAGGACCTCGACGACCGCGCCGACGTCGAGCTGCCCGTCGACGTAGAAGCCCTCCGAGATCATCCCCGCGACGGGCAGCACGAAGAACACCCCGAGGACGGCCAGCGGCACCGCCGCCAGGCCGACCAGGGTGAGCGTCCTCCTCATGCCGCGCTCATCGCGAGGTGATGTCGCTCCACTCGCGCAGCCAGTCGTCCCGGTTCGCGGCGATCTCGGCCGGGTCGACCTCGAGCGGGTCGGCGGGCTGCCGGGCGAACTGCGCCCACTCCTCCGGCAGCTCGACGCCGGCGTCGACCGGGAAGACGTACATGCTCTCCGGCAGGGCGGCCTGCACCTCCGGGGTGAGCAGGAAGTCGACCAGCGCCTCGGCGCCGTCGGGGTTCTCGGCGCCCTCGAGGACGCCGGCGTACTCGACCTGGCGGAAGCAGGTGTCGAGCAGCGCGCTGGTGGTCGAGGTGCCGTCGTCGGCGATCGTGAACGCCGGCGAGGAGTCGTAGGACAGCACGACCGGCCGCTTGCCCTGGCCGCCGCCCTGGGTGAAGTCGACCTGGTAGGCGTCCGACCAGCCCTCGGTCAGCTTGGCGCCGTTGGCCATCAGTCGCTCCCAGTAGTCCGGCCAGTCGTCGCCGTACTCCGCGATGGTCGCGAGCAGGAAGGCCATGCCCGGCGAGCTGGTGGCCGCGCCGGGGGCGACGAACAGGTCGCGGTACGCCGGGTCGGCGAGGTCGTCGAGCGAGGACGGCGGCTCCTGGTCGTGCGCGGCGAACCAGGTGTCGTCGACGTTGACGCACACGCTCGCGTTGTCGACCGGCGTGAGCGCGTGGTCGTCGTCGCCCGGCAGCCGGTACTGCTCCGCCCCCTCCGGCAGCGTCGCGTCGTACGGCGCGAGGACGCCCTCGTCGAGCGCGCGGGAGGCGAAGGTGTTGTCGATGCCGAACGTGACGTCGCCGAGCGGGTCGCCCTTGGTGAGCACGAGCTTGTTGGTCAGCGCACCGGCGTCGCCGGAGGCCCGGACGACCAGCTCGTAGCCCGACTGCTGCTCGAACTCCGCCTGCAGGTCCTCGGGCAGCACGAAGGACTCGTGCGTGACGAGCACGACGCGGGTGGGCTCGCCGTCCTTCGTCGTCCCCGAGTCGCCGTCACCACCTCCGACCGTCGAGCAGGCGGTGAGGACGAGCGCCCCCGTCGCGAGGAGGGCAGGCGTGGCCGCACGGAAATGTCTCAACTCCGACTCCCTTCGCCGGTGCTAACCGGAGCAGGTTCATAGGGTCTGCGGCTTCTCCGCACTCTCAGCACGCACGGGCGTGCTCCCCTGTCTTGTGAGTCGAGACTAGTCCCTCACCGGGCCAGCGGCGTCACCGTGTCCACCCGGGCCAGCTTCTCGGGGTTGCGGACGGCGTAGAGGCCGGTGATCAGGCCGTCCTCGAGCACCGCCGAGACGACGGTCTCGACCACGCCGTCGACGAGGATGTGGATGCCCGGCGCGCCGTTGACGTAGGCGATCTCGAGGGTGAACGGCGTGTCGCCGCCCGCGCCGCTCAGGAAGCGGGCGACCTTGTCCGCACCGAGGATCGGGCGCAGCGCGGCCCGCCTCAGGCCACCGCCGTCGGACACCAGCACCACGTCGGGTGCGAGCACGTCCATCAGGCCCTGCACGTCACCGGTGCTGGACGCGACCATGAACTGCTCGAGCACCCGCCGGTACTGCGCCTGCGTGGCCTCGCTGCGCGGCTTGCGCTCGGCGACGTGGTCGCGGGCGCGCCGCGCGATCTGGCGTACGGCGGCCGGCGTCTTGTCGACGGCCGCAGCGATCTCGTCGTACCCGAAGTCGAAGACCTCGCGCAGCACGAAGACCGCCCGCTCCGTGGGGCCGAGGGTCTCGAGGACCGTCAGCATCGCCAGCGACACCGAGTCGGCGAGCTCGACGTCCTCGGCGACGTCCGGCGTGGTGAGCAGCGGCTCGGGCAGCCACGGCCCGACGTACGACTCGCGGCGGCGCGCGTTGCCGCGCATCCGGTTGAGCGAGAGCCGGGTGGTGATCCGGACCAGGTAGGCGCGGTCGTCGCGGACCGTCGCGTGGTCGACGTCGACCCAGCGCAACCAGGTCTCCTGGAGCACGTCCTCGGCGTCGGCCGCGGAGCCGAGCATCTCGTAGGCGACGGTGAAGAGCAGGTTCCGGTGCTCGACGAAGACATCGGTGGCACTCATGCGGGCCTCACAGCTGCTGACGTTAACGGGCATGACCACCAGACACCGCTCGTCGCCGGTCTGTGACATCTCTACTGTGGGCGCATGCCGAGCCGCACCCACGACCGCCTCGCCTGCGCGGCGCTGCTCCGATGATCACGATCACCGCCGGCCCGTTCACCGCGCTCGACGGCCCGACGGCGTACGCCGTCTGGCGGCTGCGCCAGGACGTCTTCGTCGTCGAGCAGGAGTGCGCCTACCCGGACCTCGACGGGCGCGACGACGAGCCGGGCACCCGGCACGTGCTGCTGCGCGACGACGACGACCTGCTCGGCTACGCCCGGGTGCTCGACGACGCCGAGGTGTGGCGGATCGGGCGGGTGGTGCTCGCGCGGGACGCACGTGGCCGCGGGCTCGCCGACCCGCTCATGCACACCGCGCTCCAGGTCGCCAAGGACCGCGACGTGGTGCTGGACGCGCAGACGCCGCTGGCGGGCTGGTACGCGACGCACGGCTTCGAGGTCGACGGCGCGGAGTTCCTGGAGGACGGGATCCCGCACACGCCGATGCGGCTCAGGCGGTAGCCGTGTAGAGCACGCCGTCGGCGGAGCCCGCGGCGGTGGCCCGCCCCTGCGCGACGAGCAGGTCGAGGTGCGCCTTGGTCTCCATCGACGCCATCCCCTGGGCGAAGACGTCGAGCTCGGCGTACGGGTGGTCGTGGCGCGTCCAGGGCAGCCCGTGGGCGACCTGGTGGCTGGACCTGGGGCCACCGGAGAGGGCGGCCAGGCTGAGCGCGAGTCGCTGCTCGTGGTGGGCGAGCAGCTCGTCGACCCGCGCGTGCGAGGACGGCGCCACCGGACCGTGCGCGGGCAGCACCGCGAGGTCGGGCAGCGCCCGCACCTTGGTCAGCGAGGCCATGAAGTCGCCCAGCGGGTCGGCGACCGGAGGCACCGTGAAGCCGATGGACGGCGTGATCGTCGGCAGCACGTGGTCGCCGGCGAAGAGCAGCCCGGCCGCCCGGTCGGCGAAGACGAAGTGGCCCGGCGTGTGCCCGGGGGTGTGCACCGCGTCGAGGGTGCGCGTCCCGACGGGGACCTGCTGGTCGCCGACCAGCCAGGTGTCGGGGTACTGCCACCACTGCGGGTCGGGCAGCTCGGGCGACCCGGCCGCCCACAGGTCCGCGATCTCGTGCGCCCCCGCGGTGCGCAGCACCTCGAGGAACGGGTTGCCGTCGAGGTCGAGCTTGCCGTTGAGCAGGTCGAGGCCCGGCTTCTCGTCGAAGCCCAGCGCGACGTCCGCGCCGTACTCGTGCCCGAGGACCGTGGCCAGCGTGTAGTGGTCGCGGTGGATGTGGGTGACCAGGAAGCGCTTGATGTCGCCGAAGCCGTAGCCGACGTCGCGCAGGCAGCGCTCCAGCAGGTCGCGGGCGACCTCGATCGACCAGCCGCCGTCGATCAGGGTGAGGCCGTCGCCGGTCTCGATCGCGTAGACGTTGACGGCCCTGAGACCGTCCATCGGCAGCGGCAGCGGGATCCGGTGGATGCCCTCGGCCACCTGCCAGGCGCCCTCCTTGCTCCAGTGCTCGCCGGAGTCCGGCGAGATCGCATGAGCCGTCGGGGTGCTGGAGGAGGTCACGTCGCGGACCCTACGGGGCCACGTCGGGGAACCCGAGGTCCAGGGTGGGCTGCTGGATGCCGCCGTCGATCTCGATGAGCTTGCCGGTGACGTACTGCCCGGCCTTCGACGACAGGTAGAGCACGCCCGCGGCGATGTCCTCCGGCTCGCCGACCCGACCCAGCGGCGTCTTGCCCTCGAGCTGGCCCATCAGCTCCGGCTGGCCCGCGACGTACTCCAGCGCGCTGGTCAGGATCGAGCCGACGTAGATGCCGTTGACCCGGATCCGCGGGGCGAGGTCCTGGGCGGCCATCTTGGTCCAGTGGGCGAGTGCGGCCTTGGCCGTGCCGTAGGCGATGAAGCCGCGGTCGGCCGTGCGGCCCATCATCGAGCTGATCGTCACGACGCTCTTCTGGGCGCCGTCGTCGTGCTGCAGCATCAGCGGCACTGCGGCCTTGGTGAGCGCGTGCGCGGTGGTGACGTTGAAGCTGAACGCCTCGTTGAGGAAGCGGTTGCTGGTCTGCAGGAACTCGCGCGGGAACGTGCCGCCGACGTTGTTGACGACCGTGTCGAGCCGGCCGAGCTCGTCGTACGCCGCCTGCGCGAGGCCGGCGACGGCGTCGAGGTCGCTGAGGTCGGCCGGGACGACGACGCAGCGCCGGCCCGTCGCGCGGACCTGCTCGGCGACCACCTCGAGCTGCTCGGCGGTGCGCGCGGAGATCAGCACGTCGGCGCCGGCCTCGGCGAGGGCGACGGCGGTGGCGGCGCCGAGCCCGCGGCCGGCGCCGGTGACGATCGCGACCTGGCCCTCGATCGCGAACCTGTCGAGGATGCTCACGTCGTGCTCACCAGGCCCTTGCCGGTGACGAGCGGCAGGTCGAGGGCGGTCACGAGTCCGCCCCGGGACTCGACGACGGCGGGTACGGCGTTCACGATCCGCTGAGCGGTGACGATCATCCCGGAGACGTTGTGGTCGCCGTGCTCGCCGTGGTGGACGAAGTCGCACTGCATGAACGGCTCGCCCTTGATCACGACGCGGTAGCAGCCGTCACCCTCGGGCGGGCTCGGCCACTCGGGCACCTGCGCGGGGTCGGTGCGGGTGATGTGCTCGACGACGACGCGCGGGACGCCGGCGACCTTGCCGATGACCTGGAAGCGGACCGCGCCCATGGTGCCGGCCTTGACGTCGCCCGAGACGCTCGCGGTGTCGCGCTCGGCCGGGCGCCGGTCGACCTCCTCAGTGAGCGGCTCGTCGAGCACGATGCCGAGGCCGGCGGCGATCTGCCGGACCACGCTGCCCCACGCCATGCTGAGGATGCCGGGGCTCCAGAGGAACCCGGGCTCGTCCATCGGCCGGCCGAAGCCGAAGAGGTCGCCCATCACCACCGGCTGGTAGTAGGTCGAGTAGTCGCAGATCTCCATCACGCGCACCTCGTCGATGCGCTGGGAGAGGCTGGTCAGCACCAGCGGCAGGACGTCGTTGGCGAAGCCCGGGTCGATGCCGTTGACGTGCAGGCTGGCACCGGTGCGCTCACCGGCCTTGTCGATGCGCTCCTGCAGCTCCGGCGGCAGGATGTGCTCGGGCCACTGCAGCAGCACCGGGCCGCTCGAGGTGACGTTGACGCCGGCCTCCAGGAACCCGATGAGGTCCTCGATCGCCTCGAAGACCCGGTCGTCGGTCATCGCGGTGTGCACGATGGCGTCCGGCCGCAGGTCGAGCAGCGCCTGGCTGTCGGTGGTCGCGAGCACGCCCAGCTCGCGGCCGAGCTCGGCCAGCTCGCCGGCGTCCTTGCCGTCCTTCGCGGGGTTGGACACCCAGACCCCCACCAGCTCGAGGTCCGGGTGGGCGTCGATCCCCTTGATCGCGTGCCGCCCGACGGTGCCGGTGGACCAGACGACGACCTTGTACGGCGTACGTGGCTCTCCCATGCGGGGCAATCTAGAACACGTTCTAGTCTCGCGGGAAGGGGTGGCCGCCGAAACCCGGAGGCGGCGCCGGGTCGATCACCACGCACCGGGTGCCCGAGTAGATCGTCGGCATGCAGCGGTTGCAGTGGATGCAGACGCCCGCGGTGGCGCGGCCGGAGGCCAGGCGCTTGACCAGGTCCGGCTCGCGCAGGAGCGCGCGGCCCATGGCGACGAACTCGAAGCCGTCGGCCATCGACCGCTCCATGGTGTCGAGCCGGTTGATGCCGCCGAGCTGCATGAGCGGCATCGACAGGGCGGCCCGGAAGCGCAGCTGCTTCTCGCGGAAGTACGCCTCCTCGAAGGGGTACTCCTTGAGGAACCGACGACCGACGGGCGTCCTCATGCCGAAGCGGACCATCGCGGGCATCGTCGCGGCGAACTCCGAGACCGGCGCCTCGCCCCGGAAGAGGTACATCGGGTTCATCAGCGACGAGCCGCCGCTGAGCTGGAGCGCGTCCAGGCACCCGTCGGCCTCGAGCATGGCGGCGTACTCCAGGCTCTCGTCGGTCGTCACGCCGCCCTTGAAGCCGTCGGAGACCGAGATCTTGGCCGTGACGGCGACCGCGGACCCGACCTCGTCGCGTACGGCGCGGGCGACCTGCCGGCCCAGCCGCGCCCGGGCCTCGAGCGAGCCGCCCCACTCGTCCTTGCGGCGGTTGAGGCCGGGCGCGAGGAAGGAGGAGATCAGATAGCTGTGCGCCATGTGCAGCTCGAGGACGTCGAAGCCCGCGTCGACGAGCGTGCGCGCCGCCGCGACGTACGCGCGGGTGATCCGGGCCAGGTCGGCGGAGGTCGCCGAGCGGATCATCTGCATCGACAGCGGGCTCGGCATCCGGCTGGCCGCGAGCGCGTGGACACCGTTGGAGCGACCGTTGGCGACCGGCCCGGCGTGGCCGACCTGGCCGGCGATCGCCGCGCCGGCCTCGTGGATCGCGTCGGCCATCCGGGCGAGCCCGTCGCGGGTGTCGGGCGCGACCACGACCTGCTCGCGGTGCGTGCGCCCCTCGGGCGCGACGGCGAGGTAGGCGACGGTCGTGAGCCCGACGCCGCCGCGCGCCACCGCGAGGTGGTAGTCGATGAGCTCGTCGGTCACCTGGCCGTGGGGCGCCCGGCCCTCGAACGTCGCGGCCTTGACGGTGCGGTTGCGCAGCCGCACCGGGCCGAGGGTGGCCGGGGCGAACACGTCGGGTGGGGTCACCCCGGCAATCTAGAACACGTTCCAGTACGACGCGAGGGTGCGGCCACGGCCGCGAGCTGGAAGAGCTCCGGCTCGCTCAGGCGGGCGAGCACCGTGGCCTCGGCGACGTCGTGCTCCAGCTCGTCGCGCAGGACGCGCAGCATCCCGGTGTAGCCCTGGCCGGACGCGAGCGCGAGCACCAGCGACTCGGCGCCGAAGCGGTCCAGCCAGGTCCAGAGCGTCTTGGGGTCGATGTGGTGCCGGTCGACGCGCGCCAGCACGAAGTCGGCGTGGCTGCCCGGGAGCTCGTCGGCGAGCCGGCGCTGCACGTCGCCGAGGGTGGCGAGGGACGGGTGGCGGGTGACCCGGCGGTCCCGGCGGGCGGCCTCCCGGCGGGTCCGGGCGGCGGACGCGGGGGCGGTGGCCAGGTACGCGACCAGCGCGGCGACCGGGACGGCGAGGGCGATCAGGGTGTTCACGGGACCACCGTGTCGCCCGGCTCTGGGACGTCACTGGGACGGCGCTGGGATCGCGCTGGGGGTGTGCGGCCTACCGGCGCTTCTCGCGGCGCAGCCAGAGGAGCCCGGCCACCGGCAGGGCGAGCGGGACGAAGCCGTAGCCGATGCCGTAGCCCGACCAGACCGAGGCGTCGGGGAACCACTCCGAGCGCACCAGGCTCAGCGTGCCGACGGTGAGCACCCCGGCCAGCTCGATCCACAGCATCACGCTCGCGAAGCCGGTGTTGCCGGCCGACGCCTCGCGGATCGCGTACCAGCCCAGTGCGTAGGTGACCGCGGCCGCGAGCGAGAGCCAGTAGGCGACCGGCGCCTCGTCGTACTGCGTGACCAGCTGGACCAGCGCGCGGGCGCCGGCCGCGAGCGTGAAGAGCGCGTAGAACGCGAGCAGCGCCTTGTGCGGGCCGCTGCGGGAGACCTCGCTCATGCGGTCATCTCGAGCCGGACGGCGATCACCCCGACCGCCACGGCGACGACCGCGACCACCACCGACGACCACACCGCCCGGTCCTCGCGGATCGACTGCATCGCGATCGGCAGCACGCACACCGACGACACCAGGTAGCCCACGTAGGTCGACATCGAGTCCGGCCCGTCGCCCGAGAAGGCACCGAGACCGATGAGCGCGCGGACCACCAGCAGCAGCTCCAGCATCCACACCATCTGGTCGAGCCACGACGGACGCTCGTGGTGGCGCACGGCGGTCACGACCGCGAGGACGGCGACCAGCGCGGCGTACCCCACCACGATCCAGGTCACCTGGGTGCTCAGGCTCGGCATGGGAGCATCATCGGCCATGGACCTCGCCGGCCTCGTGGGCACCCTCCGCGCCGCCGGCTGCGTGTTCGCCGAGGACGAGGCGCGGCTGCTCGTCGAGGCGGCGGGCGACGCCGAGGAGCTCGCGGCGCTCACCGCGCGACGGGTCGCCGGGGAGCCGCTCGAGCAGGTCGTCGGGTACGCCGAGCTCGGCGGCGTCCGCATCGCCGTGGCGCCGGGGGTCTTCGTGCCGCGGCAGCGCTCGCTCGCCCTGGTCCGGCTGGCCGCCACCGGGCTGCGGGCGGGGGACGTCGTGGTCGACCTGTGCTGCGGCACCGGCGCGCTCGGCGCGGTGCTCGCCGCGACCGTGCCCGGCCTGGAGGTCTGGGCCGCCGACGTGGACCCGGACGCCGTGGCCTGCGCACGACGCAACCTGCCGCCGGCGCGGGTCGTCGAGGGCGACCTGTACGACGCGCTCCCCCGCGGCCTGCGCGGGCGCGTGGCGGCCGTGGTCGCGAACGCGCCGTACGTGCCGACCGACGACATCGCGCTGATGCCGCCAGAGGCCCGCGACCACGAGCACCGCGTCGCGCTCGACGGGGGTGCCGACGGGCTGGACGTGCAGCGCCGGGTCGCCACCGGCGCGCCCGCGTGGCTCCGCCCGGGTGGTCGGCTGCTCGTCGAGACCAGCCGCGGCCAGGCGGCCACCAGCGCGGCGCTCCAGCGTGCGGCCGGGCTCACCGTGACCGTCGAGCGGGACGACGACCTCGACGCGACCGTCGCCGTCGGGACGCTCGTCCGGTCCGAGACCTAGAGTTCGAGCATGAGCGACCTCGCGGTGACGTGGTGGGGCCACGCGTCGGCGACCGTCGAGATCGGCGGGGTCCGCGTCGCCACCGACCCGCTGCTCACCGACCGGCTCTTCCACCTGCACCGCTACACGCAGACGCCGGGGGTCACCGCCGCGGTCGCGGACGTCGTGCTGCTCTCGCACCTGCACGCCGACCACCTGCACGTCGCGTCGCTGCGCCGGTTCGCCCCGGACGTGCCGGTCCTGGTGCCCAAGGGCGGCGAGTCGCTGCTGCGCCGGCTGCGGCCCGAGCAGGTGCGGCCGGTCGAGCCCGGCGACGTCGTCGAGGTCGGCGGCGCGCGGATCACCGTGCTCCCTGCCACCCACGACGGGCGGCGCGGCCCTCAGTCCAAGGCGGTCGGGCCGCCGCTCGGCTTCCGGGTCGACGCCGGCGGCCGGTCGTTCTGGTTCCCGGGCGACACCGAGGTGCGCGCGGACATGGCGGACGTGGGGCACGTCGACCTGGCGCTCATCCCGATCGGCGGCTGGGGGCCGACGCTCGAGGACGGCCACATGGACCCGGTGCACGGCGCGGAGGCGGTCGCCCTCGTCGGGGCCGACGTCGCCGTCCCGGTCCACTGGGGCACGTTCTGGCCCCTGGGGCTGCGGCTCTTCATGCGCGCCCGGCACCGGCACCTCTTCGTCACCCCCGGCGACCGGTTCCTGAAGGCGATGGCCACGCACGCACCGCAGACCAAGGCCGTGCTCGCCCGGCCGGGCGACACGCTTCAGATGTAGGCAGGTGCAGCGGCGCCGTCAGTGGAGCCGCAGCCGGGCCACCAACGGCCGGTGGTCGCTGTGGTAGCCGCCGAGCACCCGCTGGGCGCGCACCTCGATCCGGTCGCGTCGGAGCGCGTCGCGGTCGACCCAGACGTAGTCGATGTGCCGGTCGAGCCCGGGGTAGGTCGGCGGCACGTCGGTGCCGAGCTGCTGGTAGGTCGACGAGGCGACCCGGCCCAGGGTCGCGACCGGCCCTCCGGCGGGTCGCCGGCGCAGGTCGGCCTTCGCGTCGAAGTTGAAGTCGCCGGTGCCGACCACCCAGCGGGCGGGTACGCCGCGCCAGGCCCGGGCGAGCCGGGCGAGGTGCTGCCGGGCGCGATCGGCGTTGAGCGTCGCCGCCCAGCGTCCCGGGGCCGTCGAGCTCTCGCTCTGGGGCGGCAGGTGCACGTTCACGACGCTCAGGCGATGTCCCGTGGAGCGCTCGGTCAGCGTGACGACCAGGATGCCGCGGCCCCCGAACGGATAGGGGCCCTCGCCGGCCTCGACCCCGTCGGTGCCCGCGAGCAGCCGGACGCGCTCGAGCCGGAAGCGCTCGCGGCGCCAGGACACGGCGATCTCCCCGATGCCGTCAGGACGGGGAACGGTCGCGGTCCGCCACTGCTTCGGGAGCGCGGCGAGCACGCTGCCGAAGTTCTGGGTCTCCTGCCAGCCGACCACGTCGACCGCCGGGTTCGAGGTGAGCCGGTGGGCGTCGGCCGATGCCTGCTCGACGCCCTGCTGCGCGAACAGGTTCATGCTGGCGACCCCGACCTCGAGCGCGCGCCGTACGGGCGCGACGCCCCGGACGCCCTGCCCGCCCTGCAGCGGGCCGGCGGTCACGGGCAGGACCAGCCGCGGCTCGATCGACCGGGGGGAGGCAGCCATCGTCGTCGCGGCGTGCGCGACGACCGGAGCCGACCGGGGGTCCTCGGCGGCCACCGCGGGCGCCACGAGGACGCCGAGCACGGTCGCCAGCAGGAGCAGCGGCGGCGGCCCCGCCCACGCGGGGGGTCGCCGGACGCCTGCAGGGCGCACGGGTCGGACCCGTCGGACCACGCGGCTTCCCCTCCGGCTCGGTCGATGGTTGTGCGCCACGGTAGTCCCGCGAGCACCGCCCGTCCCGCAGGTCACGGCCGTGTCGCAGGACCAGCACGGGCCCGGCGTGTCGCGCCCGGGAGCCGCTGGGTACCGTCCGGGGTGTGACCACCGCGCATCCGACGTACGACCAGCTCCACGACCTGCCTGGCTACACCTCCCAGTCGGTGCCGGCGGCCTTCGAGGACATCAACGGCCACCTCAACATCCGCCACTACGTCGGCATCGCGAGCGAGGGCCTCGACGCGTCGCTCGCCGCCGTCGGCATCCCGCAGAACTGGCCGACGATCGCCGGGCAGGGCGTCTTCACGGCCGAGCACCACATGACCTACCTGTCCGAGCTGCGCACCGGCGACCGGATCTCCGTCCGCGTCCGCCTGGTCGGCCGGTCCGAGCGGGCCGCGCACGCCGTGGTCTACCTCGTCGACGACACCCACCAGGTGCTCAGCTACGTGATGGAGGAGATCTTCCTCCACATCGACATGGCGAGCCGCAAGACCGCGCCGTGGCCCGACGACGTCGCCGCGGCGATCGACAAGCAGATCGCCAGCGAGGCCGAGCTGTCCTGGGCGCCGGCGCTCTCGGGCTCGATGTCCCTGCGCTGAGCCGTGACCGCAGCGATCCCGGCGCCGACCGACCTGCTCGGCACCTGGACGCTGACCCGGGTGGTCCGTGACCGCTGGGCCGGCGAGCGCCGCGACGTCACCGGGACCGCGACGCTGACCGCCGAGTCGCCCGACCGGGTGCGCTGGACCGAGGCGGGCACGATGACGTGGCCCGGGCACGCCGTCGAGGTCCAGCGGACGCTCTTCGTGGACCGTGCTGCCTCCGGCTGGCTGGTGCGCTTCGAGGACGGCCGGCCCTTCCACCCCTGGTCGGTGGGCGCCGAGGTCGAGCACCCGTGCGCGCCCGACCACTACCGCGGGCGCATCGACGTGACCGGGCACCCGGTCTCCTCCTGGAGGGTCGCGTGGGACGCGGTCGGCCCGGAGAAGGACTACCGGATGGAGACGGCGTACGACGGGCGCCGCTAGGGCGAGACGGCGTCGCGCGACTGGTCGAGGCCGTTGCGCAGACCCCAGGCGACCGCCTGGCTGCGACTGCTGACCCCGATCTTGCGGTAGGCCGACCGGATGTAGGTCTTCACCGAGTTGATGCTGATGAAGGCACGCTCGGCGATCTCGCGGTTCGACAGGCCCGCGACGATCAGCGCGAGCACCTCCTCCTCGCGGTCGCTGAGCCCGAAGCCGGCCGGCGAGCCGGGCCGCTGGGCCGCTCCCTCGACCATCGCGACGATCCGCTCCACGCCGCCGCGCAGCGGCACCCAGGCGGCGGCGCCGGGGCGCCGCATGAGCGCGTCGAGGTCGCCGTCACCGCCGCGGTCGCCGTCGTGCAGCACGACGTCGGCGGCGCCGTCCTCCACCACCACCACGCGGTCGCCGTGGGTCGCGAGCATGGCGCGCAGGCCCGCGCGCACGGTGGGCTCGGGGCTCGCGATCAGCAGTCGGACTGGTTCCCCGGGCATGCTCCGATCCTTTCCGGACCGGGTCCTCGGGAGCCACCCGAACCCATCACCCGAAGGGGTGAAAGTGGCGCGTGGGACTCGTCAGTGGTGTCGCAGCGCGTCGATCAGGGCGTCCTTGTCCATGCTGGAACGACCCTCGATGCCCAGCTCCGCGGCTCGCTCGCGCAGGTCGTCGACGGTCCAGTCCTCGTACGCCGGCGAGGACCCTCCGCGGTGCCCGACCTCCGAGCGGGAGGTGTTGGCGGCCGCGTTGGCGATGCGCGCGGACTTCTCCTTGCTGTTGCCCTCGTCGCGGAGCTTCTCGTAGAGCTCGTCGTCCTTGACGCTGGGTCCGGGCTTCTTGCTGGCTGGCATGGAGCCTCCTCGGTCGGGGCCTCCCCGGTACCCGATCCCGGCCGGCCGAAAATCGCGAAGAGCCCCTCTCCGCCCGGGGCGGTGAGGGGCTCTCGGCCGGGTGCTCACGCGGCGCGCGTCAGCTCGACCTCGGTCGCCCGGGTGACCGTGACGACCGGCGTGGTGGTGACGCGCTCGGCGCGGAGGACGCTGACGACGGCGTAGACCGCGAAGGCGACGACGGCCGCGGCGAACGCGATGAAGACGTAGCCGAGGGCGGTGAGGGTCTCGTGCATGGGGGGCTCTCCTGGGTGCGGGCCGGATGGCCGGCCGGTTCGTGTCGCCGGGAGGTCTCCCGGCGATACCTACGTTGCTCCGCACCCCTTGAGAACCACTGGGATCCGGCTGGGAGCGCTGTCGCCGGCCCGGGCGACCAGGCCCGTGCATCCTGCACAGGTCTTTCGTAGAAGGCTCGATGAAACTAGGATCCGGGCATGCACGGGGCGGAGGTGGCGTGAGCGCGGGCGCTGGCGCCGACCACCACCGCCGCAACAGGCGGGGCGACGCGACCCGCATCCGGATGCTCGCCGCCGCCCTCGACTGCCTCGCGACCGGCGACCCGGACGCGGTGTCGGCCAACCACGTCGCCAAGCGCGCGGGCGCGACCTGGGGTGCGGTGAAGTACCAGTTCGGCGACGTCGACGGCCTCTGGGCCGCGGTGCTCGACCACCTCGAGGAGCGTCGCGGCGGGCCGCTGTCCTTCCCGAGCACCGGCAGCTCCGTCGCGGACCGGGTCGCGGGGATCGTCGACACGCTGTGGCGCGGCCTAGAGACCCCGGACGCCCGGGCGATCGACACACTGCGGATGGCGCTGCCGCGCGAGCGCGGCGAGCTGGAGCAGAAGCTGCCCCGCACGGCCGGCGCGCTCGCGTCCTGGCAGGCGAGCTGGGTGGAGACCTGCCAGGCGGCGTTCGCGGACCTCGACCTCGACGCCGGCCGGGTGCGCGAGGTCGCCGCCCTGCTGCCCGGCGCCATGCGCGGCCTCAACTCCGAGGCGCACCTGTCGACCTACTCCGACCTCGACCTCGCCCGGCGCGGGCTGACCGCCGCGATCGCGGCCTACCTCGGGAGCACCTGATGGCCCGGGGCACGACGACCGAAGGGAGCCGGGCGTGAGCATCGGCGAGTTCGTCCACGAGGAGATCCCGAGCACCGAGCTCGACCGGCTCGAGGCGACGTACAGGCCGCTCGCGGACGCGGTCCGCGACCTGCTGGACGCGACGATCCGCACGACCGTGCCCGAGGAGCAGGTGCGCGCCGCGCAGGCCGAGATCGAGGCCCTGGTCGCCCGGCTGCGCGCCGAGCAGCTGCCCGGCCCGGCCGGTGTGCGCTTCAACTCCGAGGCCCGCGCGTGGAACTGGGGCAACGCGGTCGTCGGCCTGCGCAACGCCGTCGCGCCGCCGCTGCGGATCGTCCACGAGTCCGCGGGGCACGCCTGGGCCGAGGTGGAGCTCGGGGCGCCGTACGAGGGACCGCCCGGGCTCGTGCACGGCGGCGTCTCCGCGATGCTGCTCGACCACCTGATGGGTGAGACCGCCAGCGCGGCCTTCACCCGGGTGACGTTCACCGGGACCCTGACGATGACCTACCGCCGCGGCACCCCGCTCGGGCCGCTCCGCCTGGAGGCGCGCATCGACCGCGAGGAGGGCCGCAAGGTCTGGGTCGTCGCGTCCATCGGCGACGCCGACGGCGTGACCGTGGAGGCCGAGGGCGTCTTCATCGTCCCGGCCTGGGCTGCGGGCGAGGCCGCGCGGGGATAGCCAGCGACGAACCGGTCGTTCCGGACGCCTGGGACCAGCCAGAACGTCTGTGGCTATCCCGACGACGCGGCCGCCTCGGCCGCCTTGGCCGCCTTGGCCGCCTTGGCGATCGTCTCCTCGACGATCTGGTTGACCCGGGAGCCGCTCGGCCAGCCGGCGTAGTGGCAGAGCAGGATCACGATCTCGCGCAGCTGCTGCTCGTCGAGCTCGCCGGCGGCGTACGCCGCGGGGATCTGGATGGTCAGCACGTCGTGCTGGTGGGAGCCGGCGAGCAGCCCGATCAGCAGCAGCCGGCGGTCGCGGTCGGTGAGGCCGGGCCGGTTCCAGATGTCGGCGAAGAGGTGGTCGGCGGTGTAGGCGAAGAAGTCGCCGGTGCCGTCGGTCATCTCGAAGCCGTAGACCTGCTCCATCCGCTCCAGGCCGCGGCGGCGGACCTCCGGGAGGTCGTCGAACTTACCCAAGGCCAAGCCCCTTTCCGAGTCGCTCGAGCGCCAGCCGCGCGAGCGGTACGTCGACACCCTGCTCGTCCGCGAGCTCGATCGCGAACGCGAGGTCCTTCTCCCCCAGCGCCACGACGTGCTCGAAGACGCCGTACCAGAAGTCGTCCGGCGCGAGCGGCGCCGTCGTGTCGCGGTGCATGATCGCGCCGGGCCCGCCGGTGATCGCGTCGGTGTGCCGCACGACCCTGCCGAGCTCGACGATGTCGAGGCCGGACGCCTCGGCGAGCCGCTGCGCCTCGGTCGCCGCCGTGAACGCCACGAAGTGCATGAGGTTGCGCGCCAGCTTCATCCTGGTGCCGGCGCCGAGCGGACCGGCGTGCACGACGTACGACGACATCGCGTCGAGCGCCGGGCGGGCCGCTGCGACGGCGTCGTCTGCACCGCCGACCATGATCGCCAGCGTGCCGTCGGCGGCGCCCATCGCGCCGCCGGAGACGGGTGCGTCGAGGACGGTGAGCCCCTGGGCCGCCAGCTCGGCCGGGGTGCTGGGCGCCACCGTCGAGTGGACGACCAGCACCGTGCCCGGGCCGACGTCGGCGGCGACCGACCGCACCTGCTCGTCGTCGCGCACCATCACGCAGACCACGTCGGCCTCGATCGCCGCCACGCTCTCGGCCGCGGTCGCGCCGGCCGCGACCAGCTCGGCGACCGGGTCGGGCACCACGTCGTGCACCGTGAGCTCGATGCCGTCGGCGGCCGCGAGCCGCAGCGCCATCGGCTTGCCGATGTTGCCGAGGCCGACGAACCCCACCCTGGTCCGATCGCTCATGCGCGGAACGTCTGTCCGCCGTCGACCGCGATGATCTGCCCGGTCACCCACGCGGACTCGTCGGAGAGCAGGAAGAGGCAGGCGCCGACCATGTCCTCGGGCTGGCCCATCCGCTTGAGCGCGAGGCCCTTCACCAGCTCCTTGGCGGCGTCGCCGGCCTGGGTGCGGGTGGCGGCGGTGTCGGTGGGGCCGGGCGCGATCGCGTTGACCCTGATCCTCATGCCGCCGAGCTCGTGGGCGAGCTGCTGCGTCAGCCCGTTCACGCCGACCTTGGCGAGGCCGTAGAAGCCGGAGTAGAGGTAGGCCGCGGTGCTGGACTGGTTGACGATCGAGCCGCCGCCGCGCTTCTGCAGCTCCGGATAGACCGCGCGGGTCATCACCAGCGCGCCGTCCATGTTCACCGACATGAACTTCCGGTAGTAGTCCCAGTCCACGCTGATCAGCAGGTCGAAGGCCATCTCGCCGTAGATCGCGGCGTTGTTGACCAGCCCGTCGATCCCGCCGTACGCCGCCACCGTCGCCTCGACCAGCGCCGCCGCGTCCTCGTGCGACGAGACGTCGCAGCGCACGAACAGCCCACCGATGTCGGCCGCGACCTTCTGGCCCGCCTCGGCGTTGAGGTCGGCCACCACGACCGACGCCCCCTCGGCCGCGAGCGCCCGCGCGTAGGCCTCGCCGATGCCCTGCGCGGCCCCCGTCACGACGACGACCTTGTTCTCGAAACGCATGCTCATCCCCTCGCAGGCTCAGCGATCGTCTTGGTCTCGAGGTACTCCTCGAAGCCAGCCACACCCATCTCCCGGCCGATCCCGGACTGCTTGTAGCCGCCGAACGGCGCGTCCGGGCTGAACCAGACGCCGCCGTTGACGGCGATCGTGCCGGTGCGGATCCGCGCGGCGACCGCCTTGGCCCGCTCCAGCGAGCCGGACTCGACCGAGCCCGAGAGGCCGTACGCCGAGTCGTTGGCGATCCGCACCGCGTCGTCGTCGCCGTCGTGCGGGATGACGACGAGCACCGGACCGAAGATCTCCTCCTGCGCCAGGCGACTGGAGTTGTCGAGCCCGGCGATCACAGTGGGCTGGATCCAGAAGCCGTCCTGGTCGATGACCTGGCCGCCGGTGGCGAACGTGCCGCCCTCCTCCTCGGCCAGCCGCAGGTAGGCCTCGACCCGGTCGCGCTGCACGGCCGAGATCACCGGCCCGCAGATCGCGCCGGGGTCGGCAGGGTCCTTGGCGCCGATGGACTCCATCGTCGCGGCGGCGACCTGCACGGCCTCGTCGTACCTCTCCCGCGGGACGACGAGCCGGGTCGTGATCGCGCAGCCCTGGCCGGCGTGGATGCAGGCCGTGAACGCCGTCGCCCCAGCAGCAGAGGCGATGTCGGCGTCGTCGAGCACGATCGCGGCCGACTTGCCGCCGAGCTCGAGGAACACCTTCTTCAGCGTGGGCGCCGCGGCGGCCATGATCGCCCTGCCCACCTGGGTCGAGCCGGTGAAGGACACCATGTCCACGCGCGGGTCGGTGGTCAGCAGCGCCGCGACCTCGTTGGAGCGAGGCGTCACGACGTTGAAGACACCGGCCGGGATGTCGGTGTGCTCGGCGACCAGCCGGCCCAGCTCGGCCGCCACCCAGGGGGTGTCCGGTGCCGGCTTGAGCACGACCGTGCAGCCGGCGGCGAGCGCCGGGCCGACCTTGGCGAGGTTGATCTGCGTCGGCACGTTCCACGGCGAGATCGCCGCGACCACGCCGACCGGCTCCCGGCGGACCGTCCTCCGGCTCGCGATGCCCATCGGCGCGGCGACCCCGAGGTCGGTCTCGAACTCGTAGGACCCGAGCAGGTCGGTGACCCACCTCAGGCCCTCCACCGGTACGTCGAACCCGGCCGCGCCCATCATGAAGCCGGGCATCCCGACCTCGGCCGTGGTCAGCTCCTTGAACGGGTCCGCGTCCTCGAGCAGCGCCGCGTGCAGCTGGCGCAGGCAGCGCAGCCGCAGCTCCGTGTCCGTCGACCAGTCGGTCTCGTCGAAGGCCCGACGGGCCGCAGCGACCGCCCCCTCGACGTCCGCTGCGGTGCCGTCGGGTGCCCGCCCGATCTCCCGACCCGTGGCCGGGTTGAGGATCGGGTACGTCGCGCCGTCCGAGGCCGCGACGAGCTTGCCGTCGATGAGCTGCTGCGCCGGAGGCGGGAGGCTCATCGCGCGTCCTCCTGGGTGATGAAGTCGCCGCGCTCCACCGGCGGCGGCCACACGGTCGACGGCAGGTCCTGCGGCCGGTAGTGACCCGGCACCTCCAGACCGAAGACCTTGAGCCGCTCCATCAGCGTGTCCGGGGCCTTGCCCGACTTCACGACCGCGCCCATCGTGTGCGCCATCGCGCCGAAGTCGAACCAGTCGCGCTGCCACGCGAACTTCAGCTCGCCGTCCGGCTGCCGCTCGATGCCGAACCAGCTGCCGCCCAGGCCGGGCACCTCGAACTCACGGCCGGTGGCGTCGTCGACGATCCCGGAGCGCTGCTTCCAGAAGCCGACGACCATCGCGTTCCTCTCGTCGATGACCGTCGCCATGTAGTCGTAGTGCCAGCCGTCGAAGCCGTCCATCTCGATGCCGATGGCCCAGTCCCGGATCTGGCCGCGGCCGACCGCCATGAAGTGCTCGTCCGGCGTGAGCATCCAGCCGTACGTCGCGTCCTCGGCGTACCACTCCGCCATCACGCGCCAGTCGCCCGACTGCTCGGCCTTGCGGTTGATGTCGAGCCAGGAGCCCCAGAACTCCTCGATCTCTGCTCGGGTCAGGGACACCGTCACTCCTCCTCGATCGCCAGCGCCATGGCTGGGCAGTACCTCACGGCCGACTGCACGTCGGACCGCAACGACTCGTCGGGGTGCTCCTGGAGCACCGTCACCTGGTCGGCGTCGTCGTCGAACCCGAAGACGTCGGGCGCCTCGCCCTGGCACATCTGGTGCCCCTGGCAGAGCCCGAGGTCGGCGACGACCCTCATCGCGCCCGCCGGCGGTACTTCACCCGGCACGGCTGCTGGAGCTGGATGACCATCTTGGAGACGTCGTCGCGGTAGCTCTCCGACGGCTGGGCCATCTCGAACTCGTAGTCGCGCAGGATCACCGAGAAGATCGCCTTCATCTGCATCATCGCGAACGCGTTGCCGACACAGCGGTGCTTGCCGGCCCCGAAGGGGATCCAGGTCCAGCGGTTCTGCAGGTCCTCCTGGCGCGGGTCGATGTAGCGGCCGGGGTCGAAGGCGTCCGGCTGCGGGAAGTCCTCGGCGATCCGGTTGGACACCCGCGGCGACGCGGCGACCACGGTGCCGACCGGGATCGTGTGCCCGGCGAGCTCGATCTCCTCGGCCACGACGCGCATCAGGATCACCAGCGGCGGGTGCAGCCGGAGCGTCTCCTTGAGCGCGGCCTCCAGCTGCGGGATCGACCGCAGCGCCTGGAACGAGACCTCCGAGCCGTCGGCGTACAGCTCGTCGAGCTCCTTCACGACCGCGGCCATCGTCTCGGGATGGCGCATCAGCTCGATGAGCGCCCACGACGCGGTGCCCGACGACGTGTGGTGGCCGGCGAACATCATCGAGATGAAGATGCCGGTGATGTAGTCGGCGCTCAGGTCGATGGAGATCAGCACGTCGAGCAGGTCGCGGTCCTCACGGGCCACCGTGCCGCGCTCCTTGCGGCGGTCGATGATCCCCTGCACCAGCTCGACGAGCTTCTCGCGCGCGGCGTCGCGGATCCGGAAGGACTCGATGTCCATGTAGGGATCGACGTAGGCCAGCGCGTCGGTGCCGCGCTCGAGGTCGTGGTAGTGGTGCGCGAAGGAGGAGTCGAGCTCCTCGCGGAACGGCTTGCCGATCAGGCACGCCGAGGTCGTGTAGATCGTCAGCTCCGCGAACCAGTCGAGCAGGTCGATCTCGCCCTCGTCGCCCCACGCGGCGACCATCCGGTTGATCTCCGCCTCGATCGTGGCGGCGTGCCCGCGCATCATGTCGCCGCGCAGCGCCTGGTTCTTGAGCATCTGCTGGCGCTCCTCGGGGGAGGCGTCGAAGACCACGCCCTTGCCGAAGATCGGCGTCATGAAGGGGTACGCCGCCGCCTGGTCGAGAGTCGAGTCCGGTGCCCGGAAGAACTGCTCCTGTGCCTCCGCGCCGTAGACGAGCACGACGTCCTTGTCGGCCAGCCGGAAGCGCCCGATGTCGCCGCACTCGTCGTAGACGCGCTGGAAGAGGCCGATCGGGTCGACCCGCATCTCGGCCAGGTGGCCGTGCCCGTCGTCGGGCACGGCGTACGAGACCTCGCGGATTTCAGACACGCTCATCGATCCTCCAAGGGGGCTTCGGGGTTCACCTCGACGAGGCTGAGGTGCACGCCGCGCGGGACGCCGACGACGGTGGCGATCGCATCGGCGATCGCGGCCGGCTTGAGGAAGTGGGGGTGCCGGGCCTGGCCGAAGCGCACCCACTGGTCGAGCACGAACGCCGCCGCGTCGACGTCCCAGTCCGAGCCCATCTCGCTCCACGTCGGACCGGGCCGCACGATCGAGGCGCGCACCCCGGTCCCCTCGAGCTCCATCTGCATCGCGTGTGCCAGGCCCTCGAGTCCCCACTTGCCGGCGGCGTACGACGACATGAACGGCCGCGCCCGCACGGCGACGTCGGAGGACACGAACACGACGTCGCCGCGGCGCCGCTCGACCATGCCGGGCACGAACGCCCGCACCAGCCGGTGCGCGCCGGTGATGTTGAGGTCGAGCTCCCGCGCGAACCGCTCGGTCTCGACCTCGTGGATCGTGCCGGGGCCGACCGCGCCGGCATTGGAGATCACGACCTCGACGTCGCCGAGGTCGGCGGTCACCTTCTCGGCGAACGTCCGCACCGACGCGTCGTCGGTGACGTCGAGCGCGTGCACGACGGCCTCGCCGCCGGCCTCGCGGACCCGGGCCGCGACCTCGTCGCACTTGTCGGTACGCCGTGCGCCCAGCGCCACCGGGTGCCCGGCCGCCGCCAGCGCCAGCGCGGTCGCCGCGCCGATGCCCGACGACGCCCCGGTCACGACCGCCGGGCGGCGCTCGGGCTGGAAGTACTTGCTCATCGGACCTCCATCCGGACCGGGACCGAGGCGAACCCGCGCACGTTGACCGAGTGCACACGCCGGCAGTCGTCGTGCGCGACGTCGATGGCCTTGACGCGCCGGACCAGCTCGCCGAGCGCGATCTGCGCCTCGAGCCGGGCGAGGTTGGCGCCGAGGCAGAAGTGCCGGCCGCCGCCGAAGCTCAGCAGCTGCCCGAGCTCGTCCTTGTCACGGAAGACGTCGTAGCGGTCCGGGTCGGCGAAGACCCGGTCGTCGCGATTGGCGGAGCCCAGCACCAGCACGGCCTTGGCGCCCGCGGGCGCGACCTTGCCGTGCAGCTCGACGTCCTCCAGCAGGTGCCGCGCGAGCATCTGGCTGGAGGTGTCGTAGCGCAGCGTCTCCTCGATCCACGGCGACACCAGGCCGTCGGGATCAGCGGGGTCGGCGAAGACCTTCTCGTGCTGCTCGGGGTGCCGCGAGAGGTGGAAGAGCGCGTGCCCGAGCAGCTTCGTCGTCGTCTCGTTGCCGGCGACCACCATGAGGAAGAGGAAGGCGATGATCTCCTCGTCGGTCAGCCGGTCGCCGTCGATCTCCGCGGTCAGCAGCGCCGACGTCAGGTCGGCGGTCGGCCGCTTCTTCCGCTCCTCGACCATCTCGGCGTAGTAGACGACCAGCGTCAGCGACGCCTCCATGCCCTCGCGCGGCACGTCGCGCACGCCCGGCTCGCGGTGCACGACGAGGTCGGCGAGTCGGCGGATCTCCGTGCGGTCGGCCTCCGGCACGCCCATCATCTCGGAGATGACGTCCATCGGGAGCTTGCCGGCGAAGTCGTGGATCCAGTCGAAGGAGCCCATCTCCAGGCACTGGTCGAGGTAGTGGTCGGTCAGCTCCCGGATCCGCGGGGCCAGCTCGGTGACCCGGCGCGGCGTGAAGCCCTTGGAGACCAGCGACCGGAGCCGCTTCTGGCGGGGCGGGTCCATGCCGAGGAACGACATCACCCTGTGCGCGTCCGGCCCCCACGCGCTCTTGTCGATCGAGACGCCCATGGCGTTGGAGTAGGTGCCCTCGACCCGCAGCGCGTGCTGGATGTCGGCGTGCCGCGTGAGGAACCAGATGTCCAGGTCCTCGTTGTGGTGCAGCGGGTCCTCGTCCCGGCACCGGCGGTACGTCGGATAGGGGTCCTCCTGGAACGCGTAGTCGTAGGGGTCGAACACGATCGGGGTGCTCATGCCACGTTGCCCTTCATGATCACGGCGACGACCGAGTCGAGCCGGTCGGCCATCTCGGCGTACGTCATCAGCCCCATGCCGGCCTGGAGCAGCGCGCCGGAGAACGCCAGCGCGAGTGCCTCGAGCACCGCGGGCTCGGCGCCGTCGCCGAGGGCGACCCGGAAGCGACGCACCAGCTCGCCGCCGATGCGCAGCCGCAGCTCGTCGACCTCGGGGTCGGAGCCGAGCAGGGCCGGGGTCACCGCGGCGGCCAGCTCGGGAGCACCGGCCAGGCGCTCGGCCAGGCTGCGGGTCACCGAGCGCACGCGCCCGACCGGGTCGGCGCCGTCGGGCGCGACGTCGGCGTCCTCCTCGAGGAACCGCCAGAAGAGCTCGGCGCAGAGCCGGTTCTTGGACTCCAGGTAGGTGTACGCCGTGGCCGACGAGACGCCCGCGCGCTGGGCCACCGTGCGGATCGTCAGCGTCTGGTGGCCGACGGCACGGAGCTCCTCGCGGCCGGCCTCGAGCAGTCGCTCGGCGGTGGAACTGGACACCTGTCCAATCTAGAACGTGTTCCCCTTTTCACGCAAGGCCCCTACAGTCGCCCGCATGCCGGTCCCAGGTGCGCCCTACTCCCGCGACGAGCTCGAGTCCGCGTTCCAGCACTACCAGGACGAGGTGGACCGGATCGCCGGCTCCGGCGACTGGGCCCGCTTCGCGGACCTCTTCACCGAGGACGCGACGTACGTCGAGCACGCCTACGGCACCTTCAGCGGGCGCGAGGAGATCCGGGCCTGGATCGTGCGCACGATGACGGCGTTCCCGGGCTGCGAGATGCCGCGCTTCCCGATCACGTGGCACCTCGTGGACGAGGAGCGCGGCCGGATCGTCTGCGACGTCTACAACCAGATGCACGACCCCGGCGACGGCCAGCCGCACGGCGCCAGCAACATCACGATCCTCACCTACGCCGGCGACGGGCTCTGGTCCTGCGAGGAGGACGTCTACAACCCCGCCACGTTCCTGCGCGCGACCACGAGGTGGTGCCGCGCCGCGCGCGAGCACGACCGGATGACGCCCGCGGCCGAGCAGTGGCTAGAGATGTTCGGCTCCTGACCCACCGTTGAGTTGGGCAGGAATCCCCATCGAGCTGGGCGTCGTTCACACGACCCTGCGAACCGGGCCCAACTCGCGTGCGACCCAGGCCCAACTCGACGTCAGGCGGGGGCCTTCTCGGCCCGGGGGATCGTCAGCGCGACCAGCGCGCCGACGACCGCGGCGACGGTGGCGACCATGAAGCAGGTCCGGAAGGCGCCCTCGGCCGGGATCTCGACACCGCCGAGCAGCGTGGTCTGGCCGGTCAGGATCGCGGCCATCACGGCCGAGGCGACCGTGGTGCCGACCGAGCGCATCAGCGCGTTGATGCCGACGGCGGAGCCGGCCTCGTGCATCGGGACCGCGTCCATGATCAGCGTGGGCATCGCGGCGTAGCCGATGCCGACGCCGGCCGAGCAGACCACCCCGGCCACCGCGATCTGCCACGGCGCGTCCATGAGGAAGAACGACAGCAGGTAGCCGCCGCCGAGCACGAACGCGCCGAGGGCCAGCGCGTACTTCGCGCCGTACCGCCGCATGATGTGCGCCGAGACCGGGGCGAAGGCCAGCATCATCAGGCCACCGGGCGCCAGCCAGAGGCCGGCGGCGAGGAGCGACTGACCCAGGCCGTAGCCGGTCGCGTCGGGCATCTGGAGCAGCTGCGGCAGGACGATGGCCTGGGCCATCATCCCGAAGCCGATCAGGATCGCGGCGAGGTTGGTGAGCAGCACCGGGCGGCGGGCGGTCACGCGCAGGTCGCAGAGCGGCTCGTCCTGGCGCAGCTCGTACCAGCCCCAGACGAGCAGCACGACCACGCCGCCGACGAGGCAGCCGATCGTCTCCGTCGATCCCCAGCCCCACGAGTTGCCCTTGGAGACGCCGAGCAGGGTGGCGACGAGTCCGACCGCGAGGCCGACCCCACCGACGACGTCGAGGCGGCCGGGGTGCTCGTCGTGCACGTGCGGCACGGCCAGCCAGACCCCGAGGAGCACGACGAGCGCGAAGGCGCTGGCCACCCAGAAGAGACCGTGCCAGTCGAAGGCGTCGGCGATCCAGGCCGAGAGCGGCAGGCCGATCGCGCCGCCGACGCCGAGGGTCGCGCTCATCGCGGCGACGGCGGTGGTCGCCATCGCCGGGGGGACGACCTCGCGCATCAGGCTGATGCCGACCGGGATGAAGCCCATCGCGAGTCCCTGCAGCGTGCGGCCGACGAGCACCGGGGCGAGCGACCCGGAGAGCGCGCACACGAGCGACCCGGCGAGCAGCAGCAGGGCGCTCACGACCAGCACCCGCTGCTTGCCGAACATGTCGCCCAGCCGACCGGCGATCGGCATGGTGACCGCCGCGGCGAGCAGCGTCGACGTGACGACCCAGGCGGCGTCGGCCGGCGCGGCGTGCAGCAGCCCCGGCAGCTCGATCTGGATCGGGATGACCAGCGTCTGCGTGAGCGCGACGCTCATGCCGCCGAAGCACAGGACGATGATCGTCAGCAGCGCCGAGGAGCGCGGCTGGTCGACGAGCGGCTCGGCCTCGCTGGCTGTCTTCACGGTGTCGGTCACGATGTGCATCATACATATGCATGATGCACACCACCGCGGTAGCCTCGGCCCCATGGCCACCGAGGTCCGACGTACGACGGAGCAGTCGCTGCTCGGCGAGCTCGCCGACGAGCTGCTGCGGTTCAGCAAGCGCCGGCACACGACGATCGAGGGCGCGGAGCTCGACTCCTCGGCGTTCAAGCTGCTCTGGGTGCTCTCCGACGACCAGCCGCGCACGCTCCGCGAGCTCGCCGACGAGCTGGACCTGGACCTCTCCACGATCAACCGCCAGGTCAACGCCGCCGTCCGGGCCGGGCTGCTCGAGCGGTTCACCGTCGCCGGGAGCCCGAGCAAGCCGGTGCGTCCGACCGCGGCGGGTCGTCGTCAGTACGAGCACGACCTGGCCGTGCACTCCGACCTGCTGCGCTCTGTCCTCGCCGAGATGGGCGCCGACGCCGCCCGGGACCTCATCCGCTCGCTCGGCTCGTTCAACGACGCCTACGAACGTCGCGCACGTCACCGTCACCGCGGCTGACGGTGACCGGGCCGCGCGTGGAAGCATGGGCCGCGTGAACGCAGCTCCCTCCCCCGCCGTCGCCCCCGAGATCGCCGTCGTCAACGAGGACCTCGGCACCGACGCCACGTCGGTGGTCCGCGCCCTCGTCGCGCGGCTGCACGCGGCCGGCCGCGTCACCGACGAGGAGGCGCTCGTCGAGGCGGTGCTGGCCCGCGAGTCCGTCGGCTCGACCGCGCTGCCCGGCGGCATCGCGATCCCGCACGCCCGCAGCGCCGCGGTGACGACGCCGTCGGTCGCCGCGGCACTCCTCGCGGAGGCCATCAGCTGGCCCGGCGGGTCCGACCCGGTGCGCCTGGTGCTGCTGATCGCGGCGCCGGGCGACGACCCGCAGAGCTACCTCGGCCTGCTCCAGAAGGTCGCGGCCGCCTGCGTCAAGACCGCCTTCGTCGGCGACGTCGCCGCCGCGTCGACACCGACCCAGCTGGCCGACGTCCTGGCCGCCGGCGCCCACCTGCGCTAGACCCGCAGGTCGAAGAGCGCGCGCAGCGCGACCAGCTGCGCCTCCCAGAACAGGACCGTGGCGAGCACGGTGGACGGGATCAGCACCTCGGGCTGGAGGTGGCCGGCCCGGAGCGCCCACGTGAAGAGCGCGGCGGCGACCAGCCCCAGACCGACGACGACGAGCAGCCGCCCCTCCTGGGCGCCGCGCACCCAGACCACGAGGTCGACGAGCGGGATCGCCACGACCAGCGACCAGGCCGCCGTCCGGATCGCCGGGCGAGGGTGCCGACTGAGCACGCCGACCAGGCCGCACGCGGCGCCGGCCACCGCACCGAGCGCGAGCCACCCGAGCGCATGGTGGCGGTCGCGCACCTCGGTCCACGGCATGCCCTGCACCAGCAGGAGCCAGGCGTAGTAGGTGGCGAAGCCGAGCAGCACGAGGCCCGCTCCCCACGCGGCGGCGCCGAGCGGCCGCGCCGTACGACGTCCGGCCGCGAACGCCAGCAGCAGCCACGGCGTGCCCACCGTCGTCCAGATCTGCGACGTCGCCCCGCGCACGGCGATCTCGGCGAGCACGCCCAGCAGCACCGCCGCCGCGACGAACGGCGCGTAGCGGGGCATGCCGGAACCCTAGGCTGTGCGGATGGCCGACCGCGACGTGCCCGTGCCACCCGGGTTCGACATCCGGCGGCACCTGTCCGGGATCGGCGCCCAGCTCGCGGGGCCGGCCAACGTGATCCTCCAGCTGAGCCGGCCCGAGGTCGGCTACGGCGTGATGAACAGCCGCGTGCCCGAGGGCTCGGCGATGCTCCACCCGGTCAAGCGGGCGCGGACGACCTTCACCTACCTCGCCGTGGCGATGCTTGGCACCGACGCCGAGCGCACGGCGTACCGGCGCGCGGTCACCGGCCAGCACGCCCGAGTGGTGTCGGCGCCGGACGAGCCGGTGACCTACCGGGCTCTGGACCCCGAGCTCCAGCTGTGGGTCGCGGCCTGCCTCTACTACGGCACCGTCGACGTCGGCGCCAAGCTGCAGCGCCCGGTCAGCGAGGCCGAGGCCGACGCGCTCTACGCCTACTGCGCGCGGTTCGGTACGACGCTCCAGGTGCCGGCCGACGCGTGGCCGGCCGACCGGGCGGCCTTCGAGACGTACTGGAAGGAGGGGCTGTCGCGGGTGCGGATCGATCCGCCGGTCCGCGACTACCTGATGCGGCTGACCCGCGGCGACAACCTCCCGCGGCCGCTGCGGCGGCTGGGCGAGCGCAACGTCTTCGTGACGACCGGCTTCCTGCCGCCGGAGCTCCGCGAGGCGATGGGCCTGGCCTGGGACGCCGAGCGGCAGGCCCGCTTCGACCGGATGCTGCGGCGCGCCGGGCGGGTCGAGCGCGCGCTGCCGGCCGCCGTGCGGATCTTCCCGTTCAACGTGCTGCTCGCCGACCTGCGCCGCCGGCTGCGCCGGGGTCGCCCCCTCGTCTGACTACTCCATCGGCTTCACGTGCGCCGACGGCACCCACTGCACGGTGACCGTGACCGAGCTGGTGCCGCCGCCGGTCGCGTAGGCGACGTAGGCCTCCCACTGGTCGCCGCGCTTGCGCCAGTCGAGCAGCACGCCGGGCGAGGCCAGGGAGCCGTAGCGGACCCACACGTGGCGCGGGGCGACGTGCCCCCGCTGCCCTGTGCCGTCCCCCGCCCGCATCCGCTGATCGTATCGAACACATGTTCGATCATCGATCCGTGGGATGGCCCGCGCCCGGACCCCCGGACCTGCGATAGTGGCGGCGTGACCACCCACGTCATCGCTGTCATTACCTAGCCGCGCGCCGACCACCGTCGACGCGCAAACCTCCCGTACCCCGGGAGGTTTTTTGTTTGTCCCGACACCCCGGAGGACGCGACATGCCCGGCACCCTGCACCTGACCGCGCTCGACGGCAACGCCCTGCTCACCCGCATCGCCGCGCAGCTCGGGCACCACGACGTCGCCAGCTTCGACTACCGGTCCGGCGCCGACGGCACCGTGAGCGTGGTGCTCGGCCTGCGCGACCCCGATGCGAAGGTCGAGCTGCTGGCCAGGCGGCTGCAGCGGCTGGTCAGCGTCCTGGACGTGACAGGGCACTGAGGCAGAAGTCCGCCGCCAGGCGCTCGAACTCCCCGCCCCGGCGGAGCATCGCGTGGTCGCCGCCCTCGACCCGGACGAACCGCACGTCGGTCGTCCGGCCGATCGCCGCGACCACGGCCTCCGCCCGGCCCAGGTCCGCGACCCGGTCCTCGGTGCCGTGCACGACGAGGACCCGGCGGCCGGACAGGTCCGCGCGGTCCGTCGGGTAGACCCACGGGTTGAGCGCGACGACGGCGTGGACGCCGGGCTCGCCGCCGGCGAGCAGCGCGGCACGGCCACCGAGCGAGTGCCCCGCGAGCGCGACCGGCAGGTCGCCGTACCTCTCCCGGACCTCGGCGAGCGCCCAGCGGACGTCGTCGACCGGCGTGTGGGTGGCGTTCCAGCCGCGGTAGGAGTTCAGCAGGCGGTGCACGGCGAGCCGGCCGCGCCCGGCGCGGGCGATGCGGCGGGCGACCGGGACCATCCGGAGCACGGACAGCTGGGCCGGGCTGACCGCCGCGCCACCGGCCCGCGCGGCGCCGCCGTGGAGCGCGAGCACGACGGCCTCGGGCGCGCGGGGCGCCGAGGTCGTCACGAGGCGCGGCTGGGGCACCTCGCCAGTGTGTCCGACGGCCGGATAGGCGGAACTAGTTGGATGTCCTACTATCGATTACTAGGACGTCCAACTAGTTTGCCGAGGTACCGCATGCCCGAGCTGCACACGCCCACGTCACCTGTCCGCCTGGTCACCGCGGCCAGCCTGTTCGACGGCCACGACGCCTCGATCAACATCATGCGGCGGATCTTCCAGTCGCAGGGCTGCGAGGTCGTGCACCTCGGGCACAACCGGTCCGTCCAGGAGGTCGTCGACGCGGCGATCGAGGAGGACGTGCAGGGCGTCGCGGTCTCGTCCTACCAGGGCGGCCACGTGGAGTACTTCGAGTACCTCGTCGAGCTGCTGCGCGCCCAGGGCGCCGGCCACATCAAGGTCGTCGGCGGCGGTGGCGGCGTGATCGTCCACGACGAGATCGAGCGGCTGCGCGCGTCCGGCGTCACGATCTTCTCCCCCGAGGACGGCCAGCGGCTCGGCCTGCCCGGGATGGTCAACTCGGTCGTCGCCGACTGCGACTTCGACCTCTGGGAGACCCGCGCGGTCACCGCGGACGACGTGCTCAGCGGCGACCGGTCCGCCATCGCCCGCGCGATCACCGGCGCCGAGACCGGCAAGCTGCCGGCCGACCTGCTCGACCGGCTGCGTACGGCGCGGGCCGGCGCCGTCGTGCCCGTGCTCGGCATCACCGGCACCGGCGGCTCGGGCAAGTCCTCCCTGACCGACGAGCTGGTCCGCCGCTTCCGCACCGACCAGCAGGACAAGCTGCGGATCGCGGTCATCGCGGTCGACCCCACCCGGCGCAAGGGCGGCGGCGCGCTGCTCGGCGACCGGATCCGGATGAACTCGCTCGACGGCGACCGGGTCTTCTTCCGGTCCCTGGCGACCCGGGGTGCCCACGAGGTGCCCGAGCACCTCGACGACGTGCTGACGGTCGTGAAGGCGGCGGGCTTCGACCTCGTGGTCGTGGAGACGCCCGGCATCGGCCAGGGCGACGCGGGGATCCTGCCGTTCGTCGACTCCTCGCTCTACGTGATGACGCCGGAGTTCGGCGCCGCGTCGCAGCTGGAGAAGATCGACATGCTCGACTTCGCCGACGCGGTCGCGATCAACAAGTTCGAGCGCCGGGGCGCGATGGACGCGCTGCGCGACGTCGGCCGCCAGCTGGTCCGCAACCGCGAGGCCTTCGGCAAGCAGCCGTCGGACATGCCGGTCTTCGGCACCTCGGCCGCGACGTTCAACGACGACGGCGTCACCGCGCTCTACCAGTACGTGCGCGGCCTGCTGGCCGAGCGCGGCCTGCCGCTGAGCGACGGGGTGCTCGCCCCGGTCGACGTGCGGCACTCGACGGTCATCTCCCAGGTGCTGCCCGCCGAGCGGGTCCGCTACCTCTCCGAGATCACCCAGACCGTGCGCGACTACCACGCCGCCACCGAGGCGCTCGCCGCGGCGGCACGTCGCGTGCAGCAGGTGGCGGCCGTCGCCGCCGAGCTGCCGGACAGCGGCGACGTCGCCGCGCTGCTCTCCTCGGCGCGCGCGGAGCTGCCGGCCGAGGTCACCGACCAGGTCACGGCCTGGCCTGCGGTGGTCGACGAGTACGCCGCGAAGCCCGGGCGCGAGTCGCTCTCGGGCAACGTGATCCCGCGGGTCGCCGTACCGACGTACGCCGACCACGGCGAGCTGGTGAGGTTCTGGCGCCGCGAGAACCTGCCCGGCCGCTTCCCCTTCACCGCCGGCGTCTTCCCGTTCAAGCGGGAGGGCGAGGACCCCGCCCGGATGTTCGCCGGCGAGGGCGACCCCGCGCGCACCAACCGGCGCTTCAAGCTGCTCTCGGAGGGCCAGCCCGCGACCCGCCTGTCGACGGCGTTCGACTCGGTCACGCTCTACGGCCGCGACCCAGACGAGCGCCCCGACATCTACGGCAAGGTCGGCACGTCCGGCGTCAGCGTGGCCACGCTCGACGACATGAAGCAGCTCTACGACGGCTTCGACCTGCTCGCGCCGACCACCTCCGTGTCGATGACGATCAACGGGCCGGCGCCGACCGTGCTCGCGTTCTTCCTCAACACCGTCATCGACCAGGCGCGCGAGAAGGGCATCGAGCCGGCCGAGGCGCTGCGCACCGTGCGCGGCACCGTGCAGGCCGACATCCTCAAGGAGGACCAGGGGCAGAACACCTGCCTGTTCTCCACGGAGTTCTCGCTGCGCTGCATGGCCGACATCCAGGAGTGGTTCATCCAGCAGGGGGTGCGCAACTTCTACTCGGTCTCGATCTCGGGCTACCACATCGCCGAGGCCGGGGCGAACCCCATCAGCCAGCTCGCGTTCACGCTCGCCAACGGGTTCACCTACGTCGAGTCCTACCTCGCGCGCGGCATGGACATCGACGACTTCGCCCCCAACCTGTCCTTCTTCTTCTCCAACGGCATGGACCCGGAGTACTCCGTGATCGGCCGCGTCGCCCGCCGCATCTGGGCGGTCGCGATGAAGGAGAAGTACGGCGCCAACGAGCGCTCGCAGAAGCTGAAGTACCACGTGCAGACGTCCGGTCGGTCCCTGCACGCGCAGGAGATGGACTTCAACGACATCCGCACGACCCTGCAGGCGCTGATCGCGATCTACGACAACGCGAACTCGCTGCACACCAACGCCTACGACGAGGCCGTGACCACGCCGTCCGCGGAGTCGGTGCGCCGGGCACTGGCGATCCAGATGATCATCAACCGCGAGTGGGGCCTGGCGATGAACGAGAACCCGCTGCAGGGCTCGTTCATCATCGACCAGCTCACCGACCTCGTGGAGGAGGCGGTGCTGCTCGAGTTCGATCGCATCTCCGAACGCGGCGGCGTGCTCGGCGCGATGGAGACCGGCTACCAGCGCGGCCGCATCCAGGACGAGTCGATGCTCTACGAGCACCGCAAGCACGACGGCTCCCTGCCGATCATCGGCGTCAACACCTTCCGCAACCCCGACGCCCACGACGGCACGCCCGACCACGTCGAGCTGGCCCGCGCCACCTCGGCCGAGAAGAAGTCGCAGCTCGACCGCGTCCACGCTTTCCAGGCCGCGCACCGGTCCGAGGCCGAGGCCGCACTGACCCGCCTCAAGGAGGCCGCCACCTCGGGCGAGAACGTCTTCGCCGTCCTCATGGACGCCGCCCGCGTCTGCTCGCTCGGCCAGGTCACCGAGGCGTTCTTCGAGGTGGGCGGGGCGTACCGGCGCAACGTGTAGCGGTGCTGTGGGGTCCGAGCCGGCCCCGGGAGGCTCACCCCCGCCGGTATCAACCACCGCCCGCGCCGCTCCTCGGAGGCAACACAACTGCCCATAACGTGGGGGGCGTGCCCGCCGACCGCGTCGTGAGCCTCGTCCCCTCGATCACCGAGGGGCTGGCGGCGGCGCGGTCGGCGGCACTGGTCGGCGCGACCGACTGGTGCACGCACCCGCCGGACCTCGACGTCCGTCGGGTGCGCGGGACCAAGAACCCCGACCTCCGCGCGATCCGCGACCTCGCCCCGGACGTGGTGATCGCCAACAAGGAGGAGAACCGCGAGATCGACGTACGCCGACTGCGGGACGCGGGCATCAGCGTCTGGGTCTGCGAGATCGAGACCGTGCCCCAGGCCTTCGCGGCGTACGACGAGCTCTTCGACGAGGTGCTCGGCTGGGAGCGGCCGGCCTGGCTCGCGGAGGCGCGCGGGCTCTGGTCCGGCGAGCTCCCCGAGGTGACGGCGAGGGTGGCGGTGCCGATCTGGCGGGACCCGTGGATGGTGGTCGGCAGCCGCACGTTCACCGGCGACCTGCTGCGCCGGCTCGGCCTCGAGAACGTCTACGCCGACCACCCCGACCGCTACCCCCACGTGGACGTCGCCGACGTGGATGACGGACGCGCCGACCTGGTCCTGCTGCCCGACGAGCCCTACGTCTTCACGGCCGCCGACGGGCCGGACGCCTTCGCCCGCACTCCGACGAGACTGGTCAGCGGCCGGCTGGTCACCTGGTACGGACCGTCGCTGGTCGAGGCCTGGCACGAAGGTCGGCGGCTCTTGCCATGATCTGGTCGTGCCGTGCCGGATCCCCGACTTCCTCGAGCTGGTCGCCCAGCTGCCCGAGGTCAGCCAGCACGACCGGGAGAAGTGGAGCCGGTTCGAGGCGTCCGGCCGCGTGTTCGGCTACCTGTGGCCGGCGACCAGCACCGTCGGGCTCAAGCAGACGATCGCCGAGCAGCTCGCGCTCGTGGCCGAGCGACCGGACGTCTTCGAGGTGCAGTTCACCTCGGCCGGGTACGGCTGGGTGGTCGTCCACCTCGAGGGCGTCGAGCGCGACGAGCTCGCCGAGCTGACCTTCGAGGCCTGGCGCCTCACCGCGCCCGCCGATCTGGTCGAGGGACGCGCCGACGTGCTGCCGAGCTAGGCCAGCGCCTGGGCGAGGTAGAGCACGGCCAGCGCGATCGCCAGCACGCCGAGCATGGTGCGTAAGGCCCGCTCCGGGATCCGCGGCTGCAGCGAGGCCCCGACCCAGCCACCCACGAGGCCGCCCAAGCCGGTGGCGATGCCGAGGCTCCAGTCGGGCGAGACCGTCCCGCTCGCGTCGAGCGAGATCACGGCGTACGTCGCCACCCCGACCAGCGACGTCACCCACGTCGAGAGCAGGGCCACCGGGGCGACCGTCGCCACCGCCATGCCGGTCCCGACCAGGATCGGCCCCAGCACCGAGCCACCGCCGATGCCGTAGAGGCCGCCGACGACGCCCACCACGAACGCCAGCACCCGGACGGTCCACGGCGAGAGCCGGCGGCCGATCGAGCCGGGGGACGGCCGGCGGAGGATGAAGATCCCGACCGGGGCCAGCACGAGCGCGGCGAGCACGCGGAACACGTCGGGGTCGGCGACGACGTAGACGCGCAGCCCCGCGCCGAGCACCACGCCCGGGACCGAGCCGGCCACCAGCTGGAGCGCGAGCGCACCGTCGACCTGGCTGCGGCGGCGGTAGCGCAGCAGACCCCCGGGACCGGAGATGACGTTGTAGAGCAGGTTGGTCGGCGTGACCCGCGGGCTCGGCACGTGCAGGACGGAGAGCTGGAACGGGAGCAGGAAGACGGCGCCCGAGACCCCCACCGGCGTCGTCACCGTGGCGAGGACGAACCCCGCGACGAGGCCGAGCAGGTCCTGCTGGTCCACGGTGCCTCCTCGCGTCGAGACCGCACCCTGGTCGGCAGTGCGCAGGTAGCTGCCCCGTCGGGCTTCCCCTTCCGAGGAGGCAGCTACCCCGCTTCGCGCCCGAGGCGTGTGACCCGACAACGACGTTGCGGCACCTGGGCGCTGCGCGCTCGGTTCGGGCGCGCGACGTCGAGATACTAGGGGCGGGTACGCCGGTCGCCCCAGCGACGCGCCGACATGTGGACGATCAGGCGACGGCCGCGCTGAGGCGGCCGATCCCCTCGACCTCCATCGTCACGACGTCGCCCGGCTCCAGCGGCGGCGGGGTCCGCTCCCCCCGTCGGCCCCAGAGCTCGGCCAGGCAGCCCCCACCGCCGGTGGTGCCGGACGCGAGCAGGTCGCCGGCGACGACGACCGAGTCGCGGGCGGCGTAGGCGATCATCTCGGGGAAGGTCCAGTGCATGCTCGACAGCCGGTCCCGGCCGACCGGCTCGCCGTTGACCGACACGCGGCAGTCCAGGTCCAGCGCCGGGAGCTCGTCGGCGGTCACGATCCAGGGCCCGACCGACGTGGCGAAGTCCTTGCCCTTCGCCGGGCCGAGCCCGACCTGCATCTCGCGGGACTGGAGGTCGCGAGCCGACCAGTCGTTGACGATCGTGTAGCCGAAGATCGCGGCCTCTGCCTCCGCCTCGGACAGGTCCGAGCCGCCGGCTCCGAGCACCACCCCGACCTCGAGCTCGAAGTCCAGTGCCCGGCAGGTGGCCGGCCGCCGGATCGGCGCACCGGGACCGTAGAGCGCGTGCGGGTTGGTGAAGTAGAACGTCGGCGCGTCGTACCACGCCTCCGGTACGCCGGAGGCGTTGTCGACGCTGCGCCGCACCCCCTCGACGTGGCTCTCGAACGTCACGAAGTCGCGCACCGACGGCGGCTTGTACGGCAGCAGCAGGTCGGCCTCGACGTACCCGACCGGCGGCCGGGCGAGTGCCGCGGCGCCGACCTCCAGCGCGCGGTCGAGCCCGAGCCCGACCAGCTCGCCGACCGGCATCGGCAGCAGGTGGGCGCCGGCGTCGGAGAGGACGGCCGGACCCTGGCGGAGCGTCGCGACCCGCATCAGCCGAGCACCGACCCGCCGCCGTCGACGACGAGGTTGGTGCCGCTGATCCACGACGACTCGTCGGAGGCGAGGAAGACGGCGGCGTTGACGACGTCGTCGGCCTGCCCGTGCCGCCCGAGCGGGATCCGGTCGAGCACGACGCGGCGCATCCGCTCCGGTGGGTCCGCCAGCATCCGCGCGGTGTTGGGCGTCTCGACCAGGCCGGGGCTGATCACGTTGGCCCGGATGCCGTGCGGCCCGCCCTCGACGACCAGCTGCAGGGTCAGCGCGATCACGCCGCCCTTGGCGGTGCTGTGCGCGTTCTGCGCCATGAACTCCACGCCGCGGATCGCGGCGATCGACCCGACGTTGATGATCGAACCGCCGCCCGCCGCCTTGAGGTGCGGCCACGCCGCCTTCACGGTGTAGAAGACGAGGTCGAGCTCGTTGCGCATCGTGAAGTCCCAGTCCTCGACCGGCAGCTCGTCGATCGGCGCGAACCGCTGGGTCGAGGCGTTGTTGTAGAGCACGTCGATGCCGCCGTACGTCGCGACCGCGGCGTCGACCCACGCCCGGGCCGACGCCGCGTCGCCCAGGTCGACGCCGCCCATGACGGCGATCTCGCCCCCCTCGGCGCGCACGAGCTGCTCGGTCCGGGCCGCCCCCGCGGCGTCGAGGTCGCAGCCGACGACCCGGGCACCCTCGGCCGCGAACCGCCGCGCCGCCGCGATCCCCATGCCGCCGCCGACGCCGGTGATCAGCGCGATCTTGCCGTCCAGCCGCCCGCTCAACCCGCGCTCCGTCCGCTCGTGGCTCCGTCACCGGGAGTCTGGCGCGCCGGCGTCCCTCACAGAACCAGCGGACGGCGTATGCCTGGCATCACCGATCGGCGTCGGTGTCCACGCCGTGCTGCACCGCCCAGACGACAGCCTGGGCGCGGGTGTGGACCCCGATCTTGCGGTACGCCGTGCGGATGTAGGTCTTCACGGTGTTGACCGTGATGTACTCCCGCGTGGCGATCTCGTCGTTGCTGAGCCCTTGCGCGATCAGCGAGATCACCCGGCGCTCCCGGTCGCTGAGCCCGGCGTCGGCGCCCAGCCGGTGGGACCGCTGCTCCGAGGTGCTCGACCCCACGACCGGGTCGGGTCCGGGGTCGCCGGCCTGCCACCCGGTCAGCGCGGACTCCACCGCGGTGAGCAGCTCCTCCTCGCTGACGTCGATCGGGAAGAACCCGTCGACGCCGCGTGAGAGTGCGCGACCGAGGAGGTCGGGGCGCAGGTCCTGCGCCACAGCCAGGACGACGCTCGCCGTCTTCTTCACCAGCTCGTCGAGGTCGACTCCGTCGCCGTCGGCGAGCGCCCCGACGTCGTAGAGGACGACGTCGGGCTCGCGTTCATCGAAAGAGGTGGGCAGGTCGATCACCTCGACCCGGTCGTGGTGACGACTCAGCATTGCGGTGAGTCCCTCGACCACCACCGGGTGCGGGCTCAGCACCGCCACCGTGGCGATACCAGCAGGCATGTCGCTATTTTTCGCCAGACCGCCAGGATCTCAAACCTGCGATCGCGACCTGCCTAGCGCGGTGTCGCCTCGTGCGCCGGGCTCGCACGCACAGCGGTGGCGTCCGGGCTCGACAGGTCGGCGATCAGGACGGCGAGCAGCGCGATCCGGTCGACCGCCGTGCTCAGGTCGAGCCACTCGTCCACCGAGTGATCGGCGCCGCCGACCGGCCCGAGCCCGTCGAGGACCGGCAGTCCTGCGGCGGCGAGCAGGTTGGCGTCGGCGGAGCCGCCGGTCTCCACGAGCTGCAGCGACATCCCGAGCGCCCGGCCGAGTGCCACCGCCCGGGCACCGACGGCACGGGATCGCGCATCGGCCTCCCATGGCGGGGCGTCGTTCTCGACACTCAGCTGCACCGCAGCGCCGTACGGCGGACGGGCCGCGATCTGCGCCACCGCGTCCAGCGCTGCGGCGAAGCGCTCGGAGGACCGGCTGCGGAGGTCCACCACCAGGCGGGCGCGGTCCGGCACGACGTTCGCCCTGCTGCCGCCGGAGATCACACCGACGTTGACCGTGACGTCGTCCCAGCGACCGTTGAGGGCGTGGATCTCGACCGCGAGGGCCGACGCGGCCACCGCCGCGTTCACGCCCCGCTCCGGCTCGATCCCCGCGTGCGCCGCGCGTCCTCGGACCTCCAGCACGACGTCGGCGACGCCAGCGCGGGCGATCACGAGCGAGCCGTCCTCCCGTGCGCACTCGAGACACAGCCCGACGTCGTGCGTGGCGGCGACCTCGACGATGAGGTCGCGTGCCGCGGTGGAGCCGGTCTCCTCGTCCGTGGTCGCCAGCAGCGTGATCTCGGCGAAGTCCTCGAAGCCGACCTCCCGCAGCGCGTCGAGCGCGAAGAGACCGGCGAGCAGCCCGCCCTTGTCGTCACTCACGCCGGGGCCACTGGCCCGCCCGTTGGCCACCGCGAACGGCCTCGCCGCCGCGGTGCCGGCGTCGAAGACCGTGTCGAGGTGCCCGCTCAGCACCAGGCGAGCGGTCCCGGTCCCGCGGAGCGTGCCGACCACCGGCGGCACGCCGGCACGGACCGCCGGCCGCGCGACGCCGTACCCCCTGCTCTCGAGCAGACCGGCGAACCGATCGGCAGCGCGGGCGACGCCCGCGTGGTCATCGGTCCCGGAGTCGATCGCGACCAGGTCGGCGAGCTCGGCGACGTACGTGTCGAACCGGCGCTCCGTGACCTCACGGAGCGCGGAGTGGAGTCCTGGCATCAGAGGACTTTGGACAGGAAGGCGCGGGTACGGGCGTGCTGCGGGGCGCCGATGACCTGGTCCGGCGAGCCCGCCTCCACGACGACGCCGTCGTCCATGAAGACCACCGAGCTCGCGACCTCGCGGGCGAAGCCCATCTCGTGGGTCACCACCACCATGGTCATCCCGTCGCGCGCCAGGCCCTTCATGACGTCGAGGACCTCACCGACCAGCTCCGGGTCGAGCGCGGAGGTCGGCTCGTCGAAGAGCATGAGCGGCGGCCGCATCGCGAGGGCGCGCGCGATGGCCACGCGCTGCTGCTGCCCACCGGAGAGCTGGCTCGGGTACCGCTCCGCCTTGTCGGCGAGCCCCACCCGGTCGAGGAGCTCGCGGGCGTGCGCCCGCGCCGACGACCTCGACTCCTTGCGGACCAGCACGGGGGCGTGACACACGTTCTGCAGCACGGTCATGTGCGGGAAGAGGTTGAACCGCTGGAAGACCATGCCGATGTCGCGCCGCTGGGCAGCGACCTCGCTCGGCCGCATCTCGTGGAGCTTGTCGCCCTTGCGGCGGTAGCCGACGAGGTGCCCGTTGACCTCCAGCCAGCCGCCGTCGATCGTCTCGAGGTGGTTGATGCAGCGCAGGAACGTCGACTTGCCCGACCCGGACGGGCCGATGATGCACATGACGTCGCCTGACATCACGTCGATGTCGATCCCCTTGAGGACCTCGGTGCTGCCGTAGGACTTGCGCACCCCGCGGGCGCGCACCATCGTCTCCAGGGCCTCGATCTGCTGGGCGCTCACCGTGCGTCTCCTTCCACTCCGCGGCTCCCGAGCCACCGGGACACCACCCCGGGCCTGCTGCTCGACGCGTAGCCGCGCCCGAACCGTCGTTCGAGGAAGTACTGGCCCAGGCTGAGCACGCTGGTCATGGCGAGGTACCAGATGGCCGCCACGACGAGGAGGGGGATGACCTTGAAGTTCTGTGCGTAGACGCTCTGGACCGCGGTGAGCAGGTCGTGGCCGCCGATCACCGAGACCAGAGCCGTGGACTTCAGCATCGTGACCGTCTCGTTGCCCATCGGCGGCACGATGACGCGCATGGCCTGGGGAAGCGTGATCGTCCGCATCGCCTGCGCTCCCGTGAGGCCGAGGGCACGCGCGGCGTCGTCCTGGCCGGTGTCCACGGCGATGATGCCGCCGCGCACGATCTCGGCGGCGTACGCCATCTCGTTGAGGCCGAGCGCCAGGATCGCGGCGACCATGGGGGTCACCAGGGTGTTGGTGTCGGCGTCGACCAGGTGCCAGCCGGTGAAGGGGATCCCGAGCTGGATCCGCTGGTAGAGCGCTGCGAGGAAGCCCCAGAAGATGATCTGGACGAGCAGTGGCGTCCCTCGGAAGAACCAGACGAACAGCCACGCCGACCACCGCAGGACCGGGTTGCCCGACAGCCGCATGATCGCGATGCCGACACCTCCGAGTGTGCCGATCACCATGGCGACCGCGGTGAGCATGAGGGTGACGGCGACGCCCTTGAGGACGAACTCCTTCGTGAGGTAGTCGCCGACGGTCGCCCACTCCAGGTTGGGGTTGTTCATCAGCGAGACCGCGAACGCGGCGGCGAAGACGCCGACCAGCAGCGCCGCCACCCAACGTCCCCAGTGGCGCAGCGGCACGACCTCCAGGTCGCGCGCGTCGCCCATCGCGCCATCGCTGCGGATGGTTCGTGGCGTGGTGGTCATGGTGCTCATCTCCCAGCGGTCCTTCTCTCGTGTCCTGTCGCCTCGCGGGGCGCGGCCACCTCAGTCGCACCGCCGGAGGTCGGCGGGCGGCGCGCGAGGTGGCCGCGCAGCACGGGGTCAGTCGATGGCGGCGTCGATCGTGGCCTTGTCGAGGCCGATCGGCTCCATCTCCCACTTCGCCAGGATCTTCGCGTAGGTGCCGTCGTCCATCAGCGACTGGAGCGCGGCCTGGACAGCGGTCGCCAGGTCGGCGTCCGCCTTGTCGAAGCCGATGCCGTTGGGGCTCGCCTGGTAGCCGTTGGGGTTGTCCGGGTCCTCGACGACCTCGGCCTTGCCGCTGAGCTTCTTCGCCTCGTCCACGAGGTTGACCTGGGTGGCGACGACGGCGTCCACCTTGTTGGCGAGCAGCGCCTGCACCGCGTCGGTGTTCTGCGGGAACGTCGTCACCTCGATGGGCGACGAGCCGCAGGTCTCCTTGCTGAAGTCGGCGAGCAGGTCGACCTGCTTCGATCCCTTCTGCGCCGACACCGGCCGGCCGCACAGGTCGTCCATGGTGGCGATGCCCTCGGGGTTGCCGCCGGCGACCAGGATCCCGGTGCCGGAGGCGGTGTAGTCGACGAAGGTCGCGGTCGCCTGACGCTCGAAGTTGTCGGTGATGCCACCGACGATGGCGTCCGACTTACCGGCCTTCAGGCCCGGCACGAGGCCGTCGAAGGGCTGCTGCTCGAACGGCGCGGCGAGGCCCAGGCGTGCGGCGATCGCCTGGAGCAGGTCGTAGTCCAGACCGGTGAAGTCCTCGGTGTTGCCCTCCTCGACGAAGTCGATGAAGGGCGGGTACGGCGCGTTCGTGGCCACCGTGATCTTCTCGGCGGACGCGACCTCGGCGGGCAGCATCTTCGTCAACGTGTCGTCGGCCTCGACGGACCCGACACCCTCGATGTCGACCCCGTCGGCGCCGGCGGCAGCCGCGGGGGCGCCCTCCGAGCTGTCCGCGTCCCCGCCACAGGCACCGAGGCCGACGACCAGCGCTCCAGCCAGGGCGACGGCAGCGAGCCGCCGTGCGCGGAGGCCGGGAGAGGTGTGTGAGCGCATGCGTGTTCCTTCCGGACGGACCGGGTGATGCCGGTCACAGCGATGTGGAACGCACATTACATTCAGTACGGATGCATGGGAAGACGTAATGAAAAGTTCAGACGATCCCGTGGTCCAGGCTGACCTGCTCGAAGTCGGCCATGCGCTTGCGGGCCCCGTCCCCGCGGACCTCGAGCACGCCGGCGATGAGCACCTCGACCAGCGCCAGCGCCGGTACCAGGCTGTCGTAGGCCGAGATCGCGTCCACGCCCACCGGCAGGACCACGTCGGCAACGGAGGAGATCGGCGACAGCCAGCGGTCGGTCACCAGGATGACCTTGGCGCCGCGCTCGGCGTACCGGTCGGCGAGCTTCTTGGAGGGCGGCTCGTAGCGGCGGAAGTCGAAGATGACGAGCACGTCACGGCGACCGACGTCGAGGAGGAGGTCGGCACGGGCCACGGGGATGTCGGGCAGCAGCCGAGCCTGGCCACGCACCTGCATCAGGTGGCGGACGAGGTACTCGGCCAGCAGCCGGGTGAAGCGCCCGCCCTCCGCGACGATGCGCACCTGAGGGTCGGCCAGCAGCTCGACGGCGGCGGAGAGCTCGTTGGGCGGCAGCTGCTCCAGGGTGTGGGCGACGGACGCCGGGATGACCTCCTGGGCGTTGCCGAGCAGGTCGGCCCGGCGCTGGCGCCGCTTCGCGGGGCTCGAGGCATCGCCACCGTCGGCTTGCAGGATCGTGAGTGGCGACGCCGTGCGCTCGGTCAGCTCCGAACGAAGCGCCTCCTGGAAGTCGGGGAACCCGGAGAAACCGAGCCGCGCGAGGAAGCGCAGGACGGTGGGGCCGCTCGTCCCCGCCCGCTCCGCGAGGCTGGCCACGGTGTCCAGGCCGGCCGCGGGGTACTCCGCCAGCAGGGCGCGGCCGACCCGACGCTCCGCGGGGCTGCATCGTCCCAGCCCCTCGCGCACGCGCTCGGCGACCGTCATGTCGTCCTCCACCAGCGGTTCCACACGCCGCAAGATACGTGGCGCCGCGCGATCCGTCGCGCGGCGCCACGTCCCCGGGGACCGACCATGGTCAGCCGGCGCGCCCGATGAGCAGGCGCAGGCCGCTGAAGGACGTCCTCCCGGAGCCTCCCCAGGCACGGGTCGCCTCGGTGCGCACGAGCGTCGTGCGGTACTGCGGACCGGTCTCGAGCGTCGTACCGGTGGCGCGAGCCCCCGAGGAGCGCACCAGGCCGACGGCCAGGTCGACCAGGGAGTAGGAGCCCGGGTCGTCGGCCGCCGCCGAGTCCCACACGTCCGCCACCGGAGCCGGCGCCGGGCCGGAACCCCTGAGCCGGTGGGCCGCCCGGCTCGGACGGACCTCCCAGGTGCGCAGGTCGAGCCGGTCGCCGGCCGTCAGGTAGGTCCAGCCGGCACCCTGGCCCCGCACGTCGAGGATCGAGACGCCGTTCTCGCCGATCACGCGCGCCCGCCCGGACGCTCGGTCGACCACCAGGGCCGTCGTCTCGTCGATGCCGACGACCCGGCGGTGACCGGTCTCCTCAGCGAGCCTGACCATCCGAGCCTGACGCCCCCAGGTGCCGAAGTGGCTGTCGAGCAGAGCGCCGGAGAAGAAGCCGAACCCGCCGAACGGGAGGTAGCCCAGGCGATCCGCGTCCTCGAGGTATCCCGCGGTGGCGCCGTCACGCCAGGCCTCGTACGGCTCACCACCGGTCACCATGTCCGGTCCCTGCTGGATCGTGGTGCCGGCGCTCACGCCGGCGACGACCCCGCCGCGGTCGAGAACCCGCGCGACGGCCGTCAGCACCGGCGAGGGCACGCAATCGCGGAACGCCTCGCGCACGGCATCGCGGCAGCTCATCAGCGTGCGGATGTAGTCCATCTGGTCGCCGCCGCCGAAGAACACCCCGGTCGAGCGCTCGACCCGCCGCGCCACCCGCTCGTCGCGGGCAGCGCGCGGCCCGTAGGTGTCGCCGGCGAAGGCGTCCTGGGTGGTGTCGACGGGCACGGCGTACGTCGTGGCGCCGAAGCGCTTGAACAGCTGGGCGTAGTAGAGGCCGTTCGCGGCGGCGTTGTTCTCGTCGGGGTCCTGAGCCTCCGCCGCGGTCTCGGCGGGCTCTGCCGCCGCCGTGACGAGCGCGATCCGCGCGCGCCGGGGGCCGTCGCCGTCCGGATCGGCGAGCGCCACGATCCGCCGCAGGATCTGCCGGTTCTCGTCGAGGTTGCCGCCGACGAGCACCAGGGAGCCGCGCGCGGCGGCGGGGTCGAGCGCCGCGGCATGAGCGGTCTGCCCCGGTCCCGAGGCGAATGCGGGCTGGGCGACGAGCGCGGCGCTCGCCAGGGTCAGGACCCCGGCGACCGCCACGAGGCGTGGAATGAACGACATGGCACCGACCTTGTGTGTGTGATGAATGTTACAGAATGACCGAGTGTGTCGCGCACTGTAACGAACATGTCGGAACCCGTCGAGCGCCGCGCCGACGTCAGGGGTCAGCCCATGTGGGCGTAGCGGTGGTCGCGGGGCGGGGCGTAGGTCTCCTTCAGCGTGCGGCTGGAGATCCACCGGCTCAGGTTGCTCGGGGCGCCCGCCTTGTCGTTCGTGCCGGACGCGCGGCCGCCCCCGAACGGCTGCTGGCCGACGACCGCCCCGGTCGGCTTGTCGTTGAGGTAGAGGTTGCCCGCCGCGTCGCGCAACGTCGCGGAGGCGGACTCCAGGGCACCCCGGTCGCGACCGAACACCGCCCCGGTCAGCGCGTAGTCGCTGGTGCGGTCGATGTGCTGCGCCACCTCGTCGAACCGGTCGTCGTCGAAGACGTGCACGGCCAGGATCGGTCCGAAGTACTCGCGCTCGAAGACCTCGTCGGACAGGTCGTCGCACTCGAGGACCGTGGGTCTGACGAACCAGCCCTCGGCGTCGTCGTGCTCCCCGCCGGCGATGACCCGGCAGGTCTCGCGCGCTCTCGCCTCCGCGATGGCCGCGACCTGACGCCGGTACGCGCGCTCGTCGATGACCGCGCCCAGGAAGTTGCGGTGGTCGGTCACGTCCCCCATCGGCAGCGCGTCCGCCGCGGCGGCGAGGTCGTCGCGCAGGCGGCGCCAGATGCTCCTCGGCAGGTAGGCACGTGAGGCAGCGGAGCACTTCTGACCCTGGTAGTCGAACGCGCCTCGCAGCAGGGCCGTGCGGAGCTCGTCGAGGTCGGCGCTGGGATGGGCGAGCACGAAGCCCTTGCCGCCGGTCTCCCCCACGATCCGCGGATAGGTGCGGTAGGACCCGATGCGGTGCCCGACCTCGCCCCAGAGCCGCCGGAACGTGTCGGTCGAGCCGGTGAAGTGGATGCCGGCCAGGTGCGGACTGTCCAGGACGGCGTCACTCACGGCAGGTCCCGTGCCCGGCAGCATGTTCACGACCCCGGGCGGGAGGCCGGCCGCCTCCAGGAGCTCCATGGTGACGTGCGCCGAGAGCTGCTGGGTCGGCGCGGGCTTCCAGACCACGACGTTGCCCATCAGGGCCGGCGCGGTGGCGAGGTTCCCGGCGATCGCGGTGAAGTTGAACGGCGTGACCGCGTAGACGAAGCCCTCGAGGGGGCGATGGTCGAGGCGGTTCCAGGCACCCGGGGGCTGGACGGCCGGCTGCTGCTCGAGCAGCTCTCGCCCGAAGGCCACGTTGAAGCGCCAGAAGTCGGCCAGCTCGCACGCGGCGTCGATCTCGGCCTGGTGGACGGTCTTGCCCTGCCCGAGCATGGTCGCGGCGTTCATCCGGTCGCGCCACGGCCCGGACAGGAGGTCCGCAGCGCGCAGGAAGATCGCCGCGCGGGCGTCGTAGGGCAGACGTCGCCAGTCGTGGGCGGCGTCGAGGGCGGCGCGCACCGCCAGGCACGCGTCGGCGCGCGTGCTGTCGGCGAGCACCCCGAGCACGGACGCGCGGCGGTGCGGCTCGGTGACGCGGATCCGCTCGCCGCTGCCGAGGTGCCAGCGGTCGCCGATGCGCGCCGGCAGGTCCCGGGGCGCGGTCCGCAGCTGCTCGAGCACCGCCCACAAGGACTGCTGCTCCGGGCTGCCCGGCCGGTGGTCGCGCACCGGCTCGTTGACGGGGACGGGGACGGTGGTCACGGAATCCATGGGGTCTCCTGGAGGGGCTCGATCACGGGTGGAGGCCTCGGAGCCGCGCAGCCTGCGCCACGCGACCGACGCCGATGACGTGCGCTGCCTGGCGCAGGGTGATGCCGCGGGACGCCGCGAGGTCCGCGACGTCCTCGTAGCCGCGCCGCATCAGGTCGGCGAGCCGCAGCTCGACCTCGGCCTCGCTCCACGAGTGGGACTGCAGGTTCTGCACCCACTCGAGGTAGGACACGATGACGCCTCCCGCGTTGGCGAGGATGTCGGGGACGACGACCACGCCACGCTCAGCGAGCACGGCGTCCGCGGCCGGCGTGGTGGGACCGTTGGCACCCTCGACGACGAAGCGGGCACGGACCTGGTCGACGTTGTCCTCGCGGATCGCCCCGTCGAGGGCGGCCGGCACCAGGACGTCGACGTCCATGGCCAGCAGCTCGTCGTTCGTCACCGCCGACCCCGCGGTCTCGTCGGCGAGTCGGTAGCCCGGCTCGCGGGCCGCGTCGACGAGGCGCGCGACGTCGAGGCCCCGTTCGTCGTAGCGACCTCCACTGACGTCGGACACCGCGACGACCCGCAGCCCCTGCTCCTGGAGGAAGCGCGCCGCCAGGGCACCGACCTTGCCGAAGCCCTGGATGGCGACCGAACGACCCTCCGGGGCGGCCCCAGCACCGGCCAGCGCAGCCAGGGTGGCGATCGTGACCCCGCGCGAGGTCGCGCCGGCGCGACCGGCGGACCCGCCGACCTCGATCGGCTTGCCCGTGACGACGCCCGGCACCGAGTGGCCCTTGGTCACCGAGTAGGTGTCCATCATCCAGGCCATCACCTGCTCGTCGGTGTTGACGTCCGGAGCCGGGATGTCGCGCTCCGGCCCGATGAGCGGCAGGATCTCGCTGGTGTAGCGGCGGGTGACGCGTTCGAGCTCGCGGCGGGTCAGCTGGGCCGGGTCGACGCGCACGCCGCCCTTCGCGCCGCCGTACGGGATGCCGACGACGGCGCACTTCCACGTCATCCACATGGCGAGGGCGGTGACCTCGTCGAGGTCGACCTCGGGGTGGAAACGGACGCCGCCCTTGGCGGGCCCGCGCGCCAGGTTGTGCTGGACCCGATAGCCCTGCAGCACGGTGATGGAGCCGTCCTCGCGCTCCAGCGGGACCGAGACCGTCAGCGACCGGCGCGGGGAGGCGAGCGTGCGGTGCGTGCTCTCGTCGAGGCCGAGCAGCCGTACGGCGTCGGCGAGCTGGCTGAGGGCGGCGTCCATGGCGGAGCCGCGCTGGGTGTGGGACGGCTCGTCGATCGCCGCCGCCGGGGACAGGGTCATGGAGGTGGTGCTCCTTCTCGTGAAGAGGTCGCGGGCGAGGCTCAGCGGCCGGCGCGCAGGTCGTCGAGGACGGCGTCGAGCTGGTCGACCGCCCAGTGCAGGTCCTGCTCGTCGATGGTGAGCGGTGGCGAGAACCGGATGGTCGAGCCGTGGGTGTCCTTGGCCAGGACGCCGCGAGCCATCAGCCGCTCGCACACCTCGCGACCGGAGGCGAGCGCGGGGTCGATGTCGATGCCTGCCCAGAGGCCGATCACCCGACGCTCGAGCACCCCCCGACCCACGAGGCTCGCGAGCCGGTCGGCGAGGACGGCGCCGAGCTCCTCGGCGCGCCGCTGGTACGTGCCGTCGCGGAGGATGCCGACGACGGCGAGGCCGACGGCGCACGCGAGCGGGTTGCCGCCGAACGTGGACCCGTGCTGGCCGGGGCGGAGGACCGAGAGGACCGAGCGGTCCCCGACGACAGCGGAGACCGGAAGGATGCCGCCACCGAGCGCCTTGCCGAGCACGTAGAGGTCGGGCTCGACGCCGGCGTGCTGGCACGCGAGCGTGCGGCCGGTGCGGCCGAGACCGGACTGCACCTCGTCGGCGATGAACAGGACGTCATGGCGCGAGCAGGTCTCCCGGACCTGCTGCAGGTAGCCCTCGGGCGGGATCACGACGCCGGCCTCGCCCTGCACGGGCTCGAGGAGGACGGCGACCGTGTCCGGGGTGATCGCCTCGGCGACGGCGGTCGCGTCGCCGTACGGCACCGCGACGAAGCCGGGCGTGAACGGCCCGAAGCCCGCGCGGGCGTCCGGGTCGTCGGAGAAGCTGACGATCGTGGTGGTCCGGCCGTGGAAGTTGCCGTGGGCCACGATGACCTGCGCTCGGCCGGCCGGCACGCCCTTGACCTCGTACCCCCACTTCCGCGCCACCTTGAGGGCCGTCTCGACCGCCTCGGCGCCGGTGTTCATCGGAAGCAGCATGTCCTTGCCCACCAGGTCGGTGAGCTCCTCGGCGAACTGCCCGAGCAGGTCGTGGTGGAACGCCCGGCTGACGAGCGTCATCCGCTCGAGCTGGTCGCGGGCGGCCTGGACGACGGTTGGGTGCCCGTGCCCGAAGTTCATCGCCGAGTAGGCACCGAGCATGTCGAGGTAGCGCCGGCCGGTCGTGTCGACCAGCCAGGCACCCTCGGCGCTGCCGATGACGACGGGCAGCGGGTGGTAGTTGTGCGCGACCCGCTCGTCGACCTGGGCGAGGGTGCGCTCCGCGGCGGCGGTCTCCATCCCGACGGCGCTCACGGGTGCAGCTCCAGCGTGCAGCACTTGACGCTGCCGCCGGCCTTGAGCAGCTCGCCCAGGTCGATGCCGACCGGCTCGTACCCGCGCTCGCGCAGGGCGGCGTGCATCCCGGTGGCCGCGTCGGTGAGGAAGACGTGGCGGCCGTCGGAGACGGCGTTGAGACCGAGCACCTCGGCGTCGGCGTCCGTGGCGATGACCGCGTCGGGGAAGAGCTGCTCCAGCAGGCGCTGAGCCTGGGGCGCGAAGGCGGCGGGGTAGTAGGCGACGTTGTGGTCGTCGAGCACGCAGAGGGCCGTGTCGAGGTGGTAGAAGCGCGGGTCGACGAGCTCGAGCGAGATCACCGGGAGGCCGAAGAACTCCCGTACCTCGTGGTGCGCCTGCGTCGAGCTGCGGAAGCCGTGCCCGGCGAGGATCAGGTTGCCGACGCGCAGCAGGTCCCCCTCGCCCTCGTTGACGGCGACCGCGCGGGTCGTGCTCGTGAACCCGGCCGCGGTGAACCAGGCGTGGTAGGCGTCGCCCTCGGGCTGCCGCTCGACGTGGGCGAAGGTCGCCGCCATGGCTCGATCCCCGACCGCGAAGCCCCCGTTGGCCGCGAACACCATGTCCGGCAGCCCCACGACTCCGTCCACCACCTCCACGCGGTGGCCCTTGGCCTCGTAGGCCGCGCGCAGCGTCTCCCACTGCCGCAGCGCGAGGTCGCGGTCGACCGGGCGGCTGGTGTCCATCCACGGGTTGATCGCGTAGGTGACGTCGAAGTGGTCGGGGCGGCACATGAGGAACCGCTTGGCGCGCGCCACGCGAGCGGGGACGTCGACTGGCGAGGGAAGGGTGGCGGTCACGAAGGACTCCTGAGAATCGTCGGGTCGGAACGCCGACGAAACTATGATGCGATGTGACGCGCGGACACGTGCGTTCTGTTGCGTCTTCACCGCTCCGCGCACCGATCTGTTGCGCGCAGTGGTCGATTGTGAGAGCAGGTGTGTGCATGGACGACCTCGACCGCGCCATCCTCGGCCGACTCGTCGCCGACGGCCGGGCGACCTTTCGCGACATCGGCGCCGACGTGGGGCTGTCCGCCTCAGCCGTCAAGCGTCGGGTCGACCAGATGACCCGGCGGGGCCAGATCGCTGGTTTCACCGCGGTGGTGGACCCGGAGGTCCTGGGGTGGACGACCGAGGCGTACGTCGAGGTCTACTACCGCGGCAACGTCTCCACCGCCCAGCTCGCGCGCAGCCTCGCCGAGGTGCCCCAGATCACCGGAGCGTGGACGGTCTCGGGCGACGCCGACGCGCTCGTGCACGTCCGCGCGGCGAGCATGGCCGAGATCGAACGGACCGTCGAGCGCATCCGCGAGCACCCCAAGGTCGACCGGACTCGCAGCGCGATCGTCATGTCGCGGGTGCTGGAGCGACCCGACGTGAGGATCTGACGCACCACCAGGGGTCCGGACCCAACGGTCGGACCCCTAGTGGTGAGCGTTGTCGGCTAGCCCTGTCCGGGTGCCTCGGCCTTGACGGATTCGGCGGACGCCTTGCCCTCCTCCTGGACGCGCTGCACGGAGTCCTGGGCGGTCTCCTTCACCTGCTGCGCTGCGTCGACCGCGGTGTCCTTGACGGTGTCGCCGAGGTCCTGTCCGAGCGACTTGGCCTCGTCGACCAACGGCTGGGCGGCCTCGGTCACGCGCTGGGAGACCCGCTGCTCGGCGTCGGAGGCAGGGATGAGAGCTGCGATGACCATTCCGGCACCGAACGCGACGAGTCCGGCGGCCAGGGGGCTGCCCTCGATCGCGTCGCCGGCCGCGTCCTTGGCGCCACCGACACCGTCCTTGACACCGGCCATCGCGTCGCTGCCGGTGGAGCCGGCCGAACTCGCGGCGCTGTGCCCGCTGCCCATGATCTTGTCCTTGGCCGATCGGACCTTGCTCCGCGCGGCTTCCTTGCGTCGCTCGACGATGGCACTCGGGCTGACCCGGTCCTGCAGTGCGTCGAGGTCGCTCGCCAGGGACTCCCTGGTGCCGGCGATCTGGGTGCTCAGTTCTTCTGTGCTTTGGCCCATCGGACGTCCTCCTTCAAGGTTTCTTGCGTCTGCGGAAGCTGCGGCCTGCTGGCCTGGAGCTTGTTCTTGCCGATGACGGCGAGCGCGGCAGTGGCCACGGCCCACACGGCGGTGACGATGAGGGCGGCGAGCCAGAGCTCGAGGAACTCATCGAGCACGAACATCAGCGTGGTGGAGAGGAACAGCACGGCGAAGAAGCCTGCGAGACCGGCCCCGCCGAGCATCCCGGCACCCTTCGCGGCCTTCGTCCCCTCCTCCTTCAGCTCGGTCTTGGCCAGGTCGATCTCCTGGCGGATGAGCGTGGTGAGGTCCTGGGTGACGTCGCCGACGATCTCGCCGATGCTGCGTCCGTCGGACGCGGGGCCGGGTCCGACGTCGGGGGTCGGGGTGACACTCACGGCAGGAACCCCTGCGGCCCGGCGCCGGAGCCGTCCGGCTCGTCGAGGTCCTCGGCACGAGGCGGAGTGGGCGTGCTGCCGACGCCACCGGTCGTGGGATAGGTCGGCTCGACCGGCGAGCGCGGTACGGCGACGCCGGGCTGGCCGTAGGACGGAGCGGTCGACGTCTCGCCCACCGGCAGACCGTTCGACGGGGTGCCGCTGGTCAGAGTCGGCGTGCCGACGGGGTCCGGAGCGCTGGTGGCCGAAGGCGTTGTGTCGTGGGCCTGCTTCGCGCCACGGGCGAGCCGCCCGGCCACGACACCGGCGCCGAGCGCTCCGAGGAGGAACAGCCCGGGGCGGCGGCGCGCGAACTGGCGAACGTCGTCGACCACCTCGGACGGCGCCCGGCCGTCCAGGTGGGTGCTGAGGCTGCGTGAGTGGTGAGCCACCTGCTGGGTGACCTGTGCGGCGAGGCCGCCGTCCGCGGAGGACGCCATCGACTCGAGGTCGGAGCTGACGCTCCTCAGGGTGCCGACGAGCCGGTCCAGCTGGACCCGGGACTGGTCGCTGACCTGCTCGAGCGTGTCATCCATGAGGGCCCGCACCTGGTCCTTGGCCTGCGCGGCCACGTTCTGGGCCTCCTCACCGACGACGGAGGCGAGGTGCTTGCCCTCGTCCGCAGCGGTGCCGGCGGTCTGTTGCACCTGATCCTTGGTGGTGTCCTTGGTCGTGCCCTGGGTGGTGTCCTGGGTCGTCGTCATTGCTTCTCCTCGACCATTGATGGGTCGCGCTGGGCGATGGGGGAGGCCGACCCTCGATCGGGGTGGCCCCACCTAGACCCGGTGCCCGATCCGAGCACGGACGTCTGCACCCCGCGGGGTGAGGCCGCCCGATCCCCCGCCGTCGACCGCCTCACCCTCCAGGATCGGGTTTCAGTCGTAGGCGCCGATGACCGCCTGGTCCCAGTCGATGACGGAGCCGGTGACGACCCCGCTTCGATCGGACAGGAGCAGGACGACCAGCGCGGCGGCGTCGTCGGGCTGCCCGAGCTTGCCCATCGGCAGCTCGGCGGCGGCGCGCTCGAGCCAGTCGTCGCCGGCGCCGTGGAACTCGCGCTGCACGGCGTCCTCGCCCTCGGTCTCGGTCCAGCCGATGTTGACGCCGTTGACCCGGATCCGGTCCCACCGAAGCGCATGGGCCGCGTTCCGGGTCAGGCCGATCAGGCCCGCCTTGGCGGCGACGTACGGCGCGAGGTAGGGCTGCCCACCGTGCGCCGACATCGTGATGATGTTGACGATGGTGCCCGGCGCCCCGCGGCTGAGCATGTCCTTGACCGCCGCCTGCATGAGGAAGAACGGCGCGCGCAGGTTCACCGCCACGTGCTGGTCGAACAGCTCCGGCGTCGTGTCGAGCAGGGTGCCCCGGCTGGTGTGGCCGGCGGCGTTCACGAGGCCGTCGATCCGACCGAACCGACGGACGACCTCCTCGACCGACGCGCGGGCCTGCTCCACGTCGCTCACGTCGGCTGCCAGGTACGCCGCCGCGCGCCCGCCCCGCTGCTCCAGCTCCGCGGCGAACGCCTCGCCGATCTCGTTGCGACGGCCGGTGACCACGACCGTGGCCCCGGCGTCCACGGTGGCGCGGGCGACGGCTGCGCCCACGCCCTGAGTGCCGCCGCTGACCAGGACGACCTTGCCCTCCAGCAGGCTCATGCCCAGTCCCCTGGGCCGCGTCGCCGGGCGTTGCCCAGGAGCTGGTCGTCGGGTGGCGCCGGGTGGCGCTCATGGGCTCGCGAGCTGGCCATGAGTGCCCTCCGCGTGGTCGGTGTCGGCCGGCTGAGACCTTCACTCTAGGCCGGGGGACGGTCGACGCCGTTCTGAGATCGCTGGAGACGTCCCGACGGCGGTCGTGATCTATGTCCCTGTCGGCTGGGACATCGGGACATCGAAACTCTGGGTCGTCCCGCGAACCACCGCGGACCCGACCGAACAGGGAACCACGATGAACTCACGCACCACCGCCCACCGCCGCGTCGCCGCGGTCCTCGCGTCGTTGGCGATCGGCGCGGTGACCCTCACCGCCTGCGCCGGAGCGGACGCGACCGGGGAACCGGGCGCCGCGCCCACCTCCCCCGCGGCCGAGACAGACGCCTCCGAGCTCCAGTCAGGCTCCGGGGTACCCGAGGAGTGCCTGGACGCCTTCCCCGTCGCCCTGGGAGCGCCGGACCCGGCCGCAGCGACACTGGCACCTGCCGACTGGCCCGCCGATGCGGTTTCGGGCGTCCTGTGCCAGACCACGGAGACGCCGGACGGAACCCGGCAGAGCCTGGAGTACGCCACCGACCTGTCCCCCGAGGACGTGCTCGACCAGCTCGAGGCGGCGCTTCCGGCCTCCTACGAGGCGACGCGCAGCGACCAGGGTCTCGGCGAGCAGATCGACGGCTCCGCCGGGGCTGTCCACTTCACGGTGACCGTCCGCCCAGGTGCCTACGCCGTCGCCTTCGGGACCGACTGATGGCCGCCCCTACCGCTGGTCGCCGCGCAGCCGGCCTCGCCGCGGTCCTCCTGGCGTCCTCCATGGTGGGGCTCGGCGCGCAACCCGCGGCGGCGCACGCAGCCGGCCCCACCTGCTTCGGCAAGCGCCCGAGCATCGTGGGCGGCTCGAGCAACGACGTCCTCGTCGGGACCGGTGGCAGGGACATCATCTGGGCCGGCGCCGGCCACGACGCCATCCACGGCCGGGGCGGCAACGACCTGATCTGCGCGGGCTCCGGGCGCGACGTGGTCGACGCCGGGGCAGGTGACGACCAGGTGCTGGCAGGCACGGGTAAGGACACCGTGCGTACGGGGGCCGGGCATCGCGACCGAGCCTGGGGTGAGGGCGGTGGAGACACTCTCATCGGGGACTCCGACGCGGCCCAGCTCAGCGGCGGAGCCGGTGACGACACCATGACCGCCGAGGCAGAGCGGGTGACCCTCCTCGGCGAGGAGGGCAACGACCGCCTCACGGCCGAGGAGCGCGGCGCGAACATGGACGGGATGGCCGGTCGCGACAGGCTCAAGGCCTTGAAGCCGGCCGAGACCATGTACGGCGGCGCGGGCAACGACACCATCTCCGGCTCCAACGGAGACGACGGCGGCGACCGCGGGCTGGTCGACGGGGGAGATGGAGACGACATCATCTTCACCAACGCCGGCACCGACACGGTCAAGGCCGGTCCCGGCAACGACACCGTCGACCTCGGCACCGGCGAGAACGGCTGGGTCTACGGGGGTCCCGGCAACGACACGCTGTCCTCCGCCGCCAACGGGTCCGCGTTGGCAGGAGAGGAGGGCGTTGACACCATCACCGGCAAGGCGCCGGGCATGGCGCTGTCCGGCGGCCCCGATGGGGACGTCATCACGGGATCCCGCTACGACGACGTCATCGACGGCGATGACGGCAACGACACCATCAACGCCGGCGGCGGCACCGACAGGATCCACTCAGGTGCGGGCCAGGACACCCTCACGGTCAACGGCGGAGACCGCCACCTCATCGACGCCGGACCCGGCGACGACACCATCGACTACGGACCCGCGGACCTGGGCATGGTCGAGGCCGGCAGCGGCAACGACGTCATCCGGTCCACCGCCGAAGGTGCCGCCGTCTCGGGTCAGGCCGGTGACGACATCCTCACCATCTCGGGCAACGGCTCGCTGGCTACCGGAGGTGACGGCGACGACACCATCACCGGGAGCCAGTTCGCGGACCACGCGCACGGCGACGCCGGCAACGACACCATCACCCTCCTGGGCGGTGACGACACCGACGTCAGCGGCGGTCCGGGCAACGACGTGATCGACGGTGGTCCCGGGAACGACGTGCTCCAGGGCAACGAGGACGACGACCGCATCCTCGGCGGCACCGGAGACGACCGGCTCTCCGGACACGACGGCGCCGACACCTGTCTCGGCGGGGACGGCACGGACTGGTGTGACGGCGGTCCGCTCGGCGAGGACGGGCTGACCCCGACCGACCCCGACACCTGCGGAGACGACGTCGAGGAGAAGCACAACTGCAACGGCAGCTCCATCGCCCGCTGGTTCGGTCACGCGTCCGGCACCCTGGCCGACGATGGCGTCACCGAGACCTGGACCACCAGCTACGTCCTCGAGACAGACGTCGAGGACTTCACCTGGTCCGGCGACGCCAGCATCGAATGGCACGTCGGCGGCACCGACTCCCGTGGCTGCCAGTACGCGGGGGCGGCGACCGTTCCCGGCCGAGCGAGCCTGACCGTCTGGTGGGACCTGTTCAGCTACAGCCACCAGGTCCATCGGGTTGCCGGGCAAACGGTGCCGGTCACGGTCTCCTGCCCCGACAAGCAGCCAGAAGTCATCGGCTACCAGCCGCTGAACACCAATGCGGCAGTGATCAAGGACCAGCCGCTGTCCCCGACGGGGCCGCCGCTGGTGGGCACGGCACGCTACGCGCCGATGAACGCATCCGGCGGAGTGGCTGACTGGTCGTGGTCGCTCGCCACGACGCTCCCCGAGGGCAACCCGTGACCCACGACTCCAAGACCCGGACACCCACCGCGCCCGATGTGGTGGTCCAGCGCGCCTGGCTGCGAATCGCCCGAACGGGCCATGTCCCGCCCGGTCGTGGGCCACAATCGGGCGCGTGATCAGTCTCCTCCGCAGCCGCGTCGCTGCCGTCGTCGCGGGCTCGCTCGTCCTGGTCGGCCTGGGATACGGCGCCGCGTTGGCGACAGGTGTCGGTCAACCCTCCGCCGTCAACGTCTGCGTGACGAAGAAGAACGTCGTCGTCAGCGCCTCGCGCACGTCGGCGTGCCCGCGGGGAAGTCACAAGATCTCGGTCAGCGTCCGCGGCGCGACCGGCGCCACGGGGGCTGCAGGACCTCAGGGAGCCACGGGCGCCAAGGGAGACACCGGAGCCACGGGTCCCGCCGGACCTCAGGGAGCCCCGGGCGCGAAGGGAGACACCGGCGCCACGGGTCCCGCCGGACCTCAGGGACTCCCGGGCACCACGGGCATCTTCGGCCCGGCCGACAACACGCCGTACGGCATCGACCCGGGCGGCAGCTCGGGCGGCACCGTCCCCGGTTGCATGCTGGGCGAGATCAAGCTGACGGCCGCGAGCTTCGCCTTCGGCACCCCCGCGCGCGGCCAGCTCCTGCCGATCGCCAGCAACACGGCGCTCTTCTCGCTGCTCGGCACCAACTTCGGCGGCAACGGCACGACGACCTTCGCACTCCCCGATCTTCGCAACGCGGCGCCGAAGGGACTCATCTACGGCATCTGCACCGGGGGCACCTTCCCCTCGCGCGGTTGACGCACGCGAGCCTTCGCGCGGCCGCTCGACTCGCCGCGCGGGACTCAGTCGTCGAAGCTGAACCCCGAGCCCTCGGCCTCACGAATTGCCACGGCAACCTGCTCGGCGTCGTCGAGGTACGGATCGATGAGTGTCTGAAGCCGCTCGAGCGTTGACCGATCGCCGTACGCGGCGAACATCCCCGCCTCCGAGTCGAGCTCGACCCGGTCGGCCACGTCGGGTGCCAGGTACTGGACCAGGCCCTCCCAGAAGTAGCCGTTCGGTTCGTGGCCCGCGGCATGGATCGCGCTGTCCGCTGGCAGCTCGCCGCAGTAGAACGTCAGGCTGACCGATCCGTCGACGTCGTGCATGGTGGTGTGATTCGGCACGGCGCGGATGATGCCAGATCGGCGCCGTGCAGACGGCCGCATCACCCGAACGCTTCGGGACCAGCCCGCGGCGAGGTCACCCCTCAGCGACGTCGTTGGCTTCCGCATGTCGGGTGGCTGCGGCCTCGAGCACGCTGGTGATCTCGGCGCCGATCAGCTCGTGCCGGCTCACCAGCGCATCCCGAAGGGCGGCGACCAGGTGCCTGTTCTCCGTCAGCAAGTCATGGACATGCTGCTTCTGCTCGTGCAGCAGACGCTCCACGGCCGCTCGACCCTGGGGGTCGCCGAGGACCCGCCCGACGATGTTGGTCTGCGACAGTGTCGCGCCCTGCACGGCCTGGAAGGAGACCAGGCTCTCGTCCATGCCGCACACGCCGACCATCTGCGCCGCCACCGAGGTGGCGGTGACCAGGTCGCCGCCCGGGCCGGTCGAGACATCGGACACGAACAGCTCCTCGGCCACCATGCCGCCCATGGCGATCCGGATCAGGTTGAGCATCTCGGTCCGTGATCGGGTGAAGACCTCGTCCCGGTCGCCGTGTGCCAGCAGCCCCAGCGCGTCACGGCGCTTGATGATCGTGAGGACCTCCAGGCGTCGCTCGGGGGCGACCAGCCAGGCGGTGGTGGCGTGCCCGGCCTCGTGCGTGGCGATCAGGGTTCGCTCGTGGTCGGTGTACTGCACCGGCTGGCCGAGACCGATCTCCTCGGTCAGCCGGGCTCGCTCGATGTCTCCTACGGTCATCGCGCGGGCCTCGCGCCGCAGCGCGTTGACCAGGGCCTCGTCGAAGAGGTGCTCGATCATGACGGGCGTGTAGGCCTGGGTCAGGGCGGCCAGATGCTCCCGGACATCGTCGTCGTCCAGCTCGGGTACGTGTGCCTTGCGGGCGAGGAAGTGGTCGACGAGCTCGCGGCGGGCCACCCGCCCCGGAGGGTCGAACGTCAGCCGGCGGTCGAAGCGGCCCGGGCGGAGCAGTGCCGGGTCGAGGTTGTCGGCCCGGTTCGTCGCCGCGATGACCAGCGCGTTCGTCCGCGTGGGCACGGGCCGGGGCAGCTGTCGGTGGGCCGGCAGCAGTGCGTTGAGCTGCTCGGCCAACCAGGCGTGGATCCGCTGGGCACCGCTCGGCTCGTCGAACGACTGCAGCTGGACGAGGAGCTCGTTGACCACGCCCCCGGTGCCCTCGCTGATGGCCGAGCGGTCGGTTGCTGCGGTCCGGCCGACGAAGAGCGCGTTGGCTGGCGCGTTCCAGCCGCACGAGGTGTGACCGAGGAGGGACGGGTCGAACGGCAGCACCGGATCGGCGAGACTCGGCGCCGGCACGGCGGCCATGCCTCGCCGGGTCATGGCGATGGCGTCGATCTCCTCGATGAAGCCGATGGCACCGCCATCGCGTCGGGCGGCCTTGCGCAGCGCGCGGAAGTAGGAGCGGATCTTGCGTGCTGTAGCGCCGTAGTACATCGACTGAAACGAGGTCGCGGACACGAACAGGAACGGGACGCCGGCCTCGCGGGCCATCGCCTTGGCCATGTGTGTCTTCCCGGTCCCTGGCAGCCCTTCGAAGAGCAGTCCTCGCCGCGGCGTTCCTCCCATCTCCTCGGTGAAGGCGCGATGGGCGAGGAAGAGGTTGAGCGAGCGGACGACGTCCTCCTTGACGGCGTCGACCCCCTTGACGTCGTCGAGGGTGACCTCGATCTGCTCCGGCCTGAACATGATGTGGGGCGATCGGCCTGCCCCGATCGTCGCGCCGAGCAGCATGCCCACCATCGTGAGCAGGAGCAACGAGGCCATGACCAGGAACGGGTCGAGCGACGGCAGCCGCCAGGTGCGGACGTCCATGGGGTCGCCGCTGAGCAGGCGCCACCACAGCCACGCCATCAGCAGGGTCAGCACGAGCGTGACTCGGCCGAGCGCCAGCTGCCGACGCCTCTCGCGGGCAGCGCCGACGTCGGCGTCGGAGGCGACCAGTCGCCCTACCCCCGCGTCCGCCAGCAGTGATCGTCCATGCTCGAGCCGCTTCGTCACCCGTGCACCTCCCCCAGCCACGCCCCTGGGCCCTCTGGTTCCGCCGTTGTCGACGTCGTCGACATCGTCGACGAGGGAGGGAAGCCTCCGCCGGCAACGGCGCGATGAGTCCCCAACTCAGGTGACCACTCGGACCCCAGAGCATTCGCTTTCGCGTCCAGGCGTCGTCGCATGGACCGGCGTGCCTGCGGCCGGTCGCGTATCTGCGGCCGCCGGCGCCCTTCCTCAACCACATACCTGCCAGTGAGGAGCGTCCATGGACACGACACTTTGTCCGGAGTGCGGCGTCCTGGCCGAGGTGCTGTGGCGCGATGTCCTCGAGAGCACCGACGGCCCCGTCGAGCACGCGAAGATCGGCTGCGCGAACCGCCACTGGTTCCTTCTGCCGTTGTGGAAGCTGGAACAGTCACCGGAGGGACGCTCTAGGGACGGTTCCCCGGGAAGACCGGTGCTCGGAACAGGTCAGCGACCGCCGCATCGCGGGTGGTGAGCGGCCGGAGCCGGAACCGACGCTCGATGGTGGCCAGGATCGAGGTCGTGTCGTGCTCGGTCCGGTCGACCGCGAACCGGTGCTTGAGCACCGGCGACACCAGCAGCGCCGGGATCCGGGTGCCTGGTCCCCACTGGTCGGTGATGCCGGCCACGCCGTGCGGCGGCGCCACGTGGTCCCACTGCCCACCGAACTCGTCGTAGGTCACGATGACCAACGTGCTGTCGGCATCCGGGCCGTTCTCGATCGCCTCCAGCAGCTCGACGAGGTGGCTGCTCCCGGAGTGCTCGCTCGCGTAGCCGGGGTGCTCGTTCTCGGCACCGACCGGCTTGACGAAGCTGACCGGCTTCAGATCGCCGCTCTTCGCCGCGGCGATGAACTCCTCCTCGTCGCGCAGGTGGGCGGCGCGCGCCGCGGTGCCGGGCGCGTAGGTGGCGTAGTAGTTGAACGGCTGGTGGTGGAACTGGAAGAGCTTGTCCGCGCAGTTCGGGTAGACCGCTCCGGCGATCGTGTTCGGGTCGGTGCAGGTGCCGGGGGTGCTTCCGTTGGTCCAGCCCGGGGCGCCGACGTCGCCGTTGGCGTTGGACCAGCCGCCGGAGTACCACGCCCAGTCCACACCGGCGCCGGAGAGCCGGTCACCGATGGTGGGGGCGGTCTGCGCCGGCAGTCGTCGGGTGACGGCCGTGCCCGGTGCGTACGGCTGGTACGGGGGCTGGACGGTGTTGACCGCGTAGTCGCCGCACACGGTCCCGGCCGGCGGAGTGGGCCCGGCCGCCGGCACCTTGCACGACCCGTCCGACGCGGCGGCCTGGGTCAGCGCGGCGTCCTTCGTCCCTGGCGTCGCCGGGTGGAGCAGGGTCCCCGCGGGGAAGCCGTCGGGGCCGACGATCGAGTGCAGGTCGTTGGCGCCGTAGTCGGCGACCGCACCCGGCCAGGTCGGGGTGCGCGCGGCGATCAGCCACTGGTGGTTGAGGAACGACCCGCCGAAGGCGGCCTGGAAGAAGTTGTCGGCGATCGCATAGTGCGGCGCACCGGCTGAGTGCAGGTACCGGTAGATCGGCAGCTCGGTGGTGTCGTAGGTGCCCATCGTGAGCCCGACGGCGTCGCTGCCGGCGACGTAGCGGTCCTGACGGCCGCCGTGGATCTGGTACTGCTCGTTGTAGAACCGGTGCACCAGGTCCCGGGTGCAGCCACCTGGCAGGCCACTGCCGTCGGGCACGCCGTTGGGCTGGAAGGGAGCGCCGGGGACGGGGCAGGTCGTGTCCTGGGGCTGGATGTAGTCGTCGATCCGGAACGGCTCGTTCTCGAACGCGGACCTGATCGCCAGCGAGCCGACGGTGCCGGTGCAGGTGACCGGGAGCGGTGGCGACGTCAGGTTGACGTCGTTCTGCGGCAGGCAGGGCAGCACCGTCCCGTCGGGGGCGATCTGCGGCTCGGGCGGCGCGTCGGCCAGGCCTCGGACGCGTTCCCAGCCCCCGAACACGTTGTCGAAGCTGTGGTTCTCCTCGTAGATCACCACGATGTGGTCGATCTTCGTCCCCTTGTGCGGGTGCGCCTTGTGGGGTGTCGCGGCGGCCGGCACAGCCAGGCTGCCGCCGAGGGCGAGCACCGCAACGAACATCAATGCCGAACGAGTCATGGCGACCTCCGAGATGCAGTTCTCGGCACCGTACTCCCGGGCCCGTTCCGCGAGAACCCCCCGAAGGGATTCTCGGCTGTCTGCTCCGCCAGCCACCGACGCCGGGCCTGGTGCGTCTGTGCTCGCACAATCCACCATTCGGGTCATGGCGTGCAGCGACGCTCGGCGTAGCGTCGACAGGAGCCGTCTGTCTCGAGGGAGGTGGCCGTATGACGCAGGTGTTCGAGAGCACGGAGATCGGCGCCTCCGAGGACCTGCTGCGCGACAAGTACTCGGCGATGCGGCTCCGCGCCTCCGGGAGCCGACACCTGCTGCGCCTCGAGCAGGACCGGATCGGCAGGGTCCGGCTGGACCGGACCACGTTCCAGATGGACCTCGACCTCGAGGCAGACCCGTTGGGAGCGCTCGTCGTGGCACGGGTCGTGGATGGACACGCCAGCTACGGCCGGGGAGCCGCTCAGCGGCGCTACTGCCGCGGTGACGTCTACGTGACCGCGGACCCCGACGCCGGGTTCATCGCGTCGTTGCACGACTACCAGGGAGAGATCGCGGTCCTGGACCCAGCGCTCTTGGGTCAGGTCGCGGAACCGGCACCGGGATCCCACGGGCCGATCCGCCTCCTCGACCATGAGCCGGTCTCAGCGCAGGCGACCGCCATGTGGCGTCGCACCTACCGCTTCGCCCTGGCCGGCAGCAGGGCATGCGCTGACGCCGGGGCCACCCGCCCCTTCTACGCACAGGCGGTCGCTCGCCTCCTGGCGGCGGCCACCTTGGCGACGTTCCCGACCACCGCGCTCACCGAGCCGACGGCAGCGGACCGTGCGGCCGCAGACACGCGCACGCTTCATCGATCGACCGAGTTCATCGAGGCGCACGCGATCCACGACATCTCCCTCAGGGACATCGCAGACGCGTCCGGCGTGACGATCCGAGCGGTGCAACTGGCGTTCCGACGGCACCTCGACCTGACGCCGACGATGTACCTGCGCAAAGTGCGCCTCCGGCACGTCCGCGGCGGGCTGGTGGCCGGCAGTCCGGAGATGACGACGGTCACGGCGGTCGCCAGTCAGTGGGGCTTCTCGAACCTCGGCCGCTTCGCGGCGCAGTACCGCGCCGAGTTCGGGGAGCTGCCCGCTCAGACGCTGCGACGGTGACGCAAGGTCAGCCGGCGTGCCCGGCTGCCGCCTCCACGGGTCCGCGCACCGGCGCCAGGTGGGCGGCCTCCAGGACGCCATGGACGCGCGTGCTCGGCCGACACGTGAGCCGTAGGGGCGTTCCGTGCTCGCGTGCCAGCCGGCAGATGGCATCGACCAGCTGGGCTCCGGGGGGCGAGAGCAGCCTGACCTCGTCGAGGTTCAGCTCTCTCCAGCACGTGTCGCCCTGCAGCGCCACGACGATCGCGGGGATGAGGTCGTAGGACCCGTGTCCGATGACTCCACCGAGACGAAGGGTCCCGGTGCCAGGCTGGGACCGGAACCAGGCCTGACCGTCAGCTGCGGTGACCAGCATGATGTGCCCCTAACCACTCGGACGACATCGATGAACCTCGCACAGGGCGCTCATTCCTTCCGCCCCAGACACGAACAGTCCCTGGCCGTATCGCGAAGGGCCACTCCAGGCGCCGACCGCGCTCGTGAGCTTCCTGGAGTCGGACTGGTCGGGCGGTGACGACGATGGCCCCCGGCCCGCATCGCTGCAATGCCAGGGCCATGGTGGAGCCGTCTGTCGGAATCGGACCGACGACCCGGTCATTACGAGTGACTCGCTCAGCGTTGACGGCTTGACCTGCAGGAACGGCATCTGGGGCTGATCTGATCACGACCCAGGAGCCCCCACCAGCCCCGTCACTACCGAGGGTTCACGTCAGTATCCCGTGAGTTTGCACGGAATGTCCGCGACGAGGTGCCCGCCCACGGGAATAGCGCCCGGAATGACGCTCTCCCCCCACGTTCCGCGGCTCAAGAATTCGATGCCGCATCCCGACCTCGGAATGCGACGCACGTTCGCACTTTCGTTCATCGTCCCCCACCCGTGGGTGGTCATTCCTGCGTTTACCGGGATGAGAGCGGTTCGAGCGAGGAGAGTGGGCCCATGGACCGGGAGGTCGAGCTCAGAGAGTTCGTCTCGGCGCGCGGTACCGCCCTCTCGCGGGCGGCGTACCTGTTGACCGGCGACCACCAGGCGGCGGAGGACCTGGTGCAGGAGACCTACGTCGTCCTGGTCCGGCGCTGGCAGAGGTCCGGCGCCGTCGACCCCGAAGCTTACGTCCGGCGCATCCTGTACAGCCGCTTCGTGGACGGCTGGCGACGGCGACGCTTGTCGGAACTGCCGTGGGCGTCGCCGCCGGATGGGCCTACCCACGACGAGGTGGGCGCGGTCACCGATCGGCTCACGCTCGAGGGCGCGTTGGCCCGGCTGACGCCCAAGCAGCGCGCTGTGCTCGTGCTGCGGTTCTACGAGGACCTCACCGAGGCACAGGCCGCGGCCGCGCTCGGCACCAGCCCGAACACGGTCAAGTCGCAGACCAGGGTCGCCCTCGAACGGCTGCGGGAGCTGGCCCCCGACGTGGTGACCTCGTTCGAAGGAGCAGAGACATGAGCGGGCTGCGCGAGGCGTTCGACGAGATCGTCGCCGACGTCCCGGCGTACGGCGACCTCGACCGAGCCATCGCCCAGGCCGAGCGGGAGCGGCGTCGCCGCTACGGCGTCGTGGCCGGAATCGCCGCGACCGCAGCCGTCGTCGCAGTCATCGTCGGCATGCTCGCGGTCACCCGCGACACCGACACGGCTCCCCCGGTCTCGCCCACACCGATCACACCCACGCCGACGCCTCCGAAGACCCAGTCACCCCAGACCTGGGTGGACACGGCGATGACTCCGACCAAGGGAAACGGCTGGGTGGTCCCCAATCCGTTGGACCCAGTCCGCGACGGGTGGTTCCAGATCGTGGCCGACCACCTCCGTCCCTCTCCGCGGCACGCCGAGTGGGGCCAGGGTGCTTTCGAGCTTCCCGCCGAAGGCTCGCTCTACTCCGCCGGCGGGGCGATCGGCGTGATGGAGGCCAGCAGAGCCGCAGGACTGCTCGCCAACGGCTGCGCATACCTCCACCCCACCCCCGACCCGGACCGCGACGAGTCGTGCCACACCACGCAGACCCGCGGGCCGAACGGCGAACCCGTCCACGTCACCTCGTTCCAGAGCCTGTGCACGACCTGGGACGCCGACAGCGCCGCGCCGGGCGTCTACTACAACAACTGCGGCGACTACAACGTCACGGTGGTCGTCGAGCGCAACGACGGCCGGATCGGTTACATCGACGTCCAGGGCCGCGACTACGTCGAGGCGATGCCGTTCGCACTCGCGGATCTGGTCGCTGCGGCCGCCGACCCGAGGCTCGCCCTGCCCGACGCGGCGTACGACGTGCCGTCAAACCAGACCGTCGCGGCCGTCGTCGCCGACCACTTCCCGACCTGGCGGGCAGACGCCGACCAACAGGTCATTCCGCTACCAGAACTGGGCTACGCGTCCGCCTCGGGGAAGCTCGCGCCCTTCACCGTCGGGGTGGTGGTTCGCCCGGCGAGCGGTGCTCCCACCTGCGGGGAGGACCCCTGGACGCGGAGCTGTAGCGAACGTCGCGTCTACGGCGCCGACGACCCCACGATCGTCTACGTCCACGTCCGGGACGATGACGAGTGGGCCGACTGCTGCCCGCGCAACACCCGGGCGGTCAGCCGCACCTTCGTCTACGTCGGACCGCGCCACACGGTCATCGTCTCCCAGAGTCGCCTGATCCCCGACGGCGAACCCACGATCGGCGCCGAGCTGGACCAGGCCCTGATCGACCTCGCCCTCGACCCCCGACTCCAATCCTGAGCAACCCCGACGAGTACTCGCCCGCCAGCGGTCTCCGCGAGCGACAACCGAGAGCTCGCCGAGCACGCCGATAGCGGTGCGCCGTTGACTGAGGCGCTGAGGCGCGAGGGCGCGGGCTCCGCTCAGGACGCCCGCCGCAGCTGCCCGACACCCGGCCCGACGAGGTCCGGCGCCGCGACCTCGTCACGTCCGGTCAGCAACAGGATGAGTGCCATCGCAGGCCCGGCAACCTGCTCCCCGTCGCCGACCTCCCAGTCGGTGTCAGTCGCCACGAGCCGAAGGCCCGCAAGCCGTCGTCGCGCGCGGAACGGCCACCCCATCTCCCAGACCCGGTCCAGGCCGCGCCGCGTCAGGTCGGGCGGCACGTCGAACTCCCGTCCGAGCGGTCGGGCGATGTCCTGGCCGTGCACCACGAGGTCGAAGAGGGAGTTGCGGACGTCGAGCAACCGCGACGTGGCGCGCAGGTCCGCCCGCTCCCGGATCAGGGCGACGATCTCCTCAGGCCGGCGCGAGCCCTCCTGGACCGCGACGCGAGTGTTGATGCGTTGGGGGTTGAACCCGGCTCGGGGCGCCACCGACAGCATGCGACCCACGCTGATCACGGGGACGACGGCCAGGTGGCCGGCCACGTCACGAACCCGCCACCCGGCACAGAGTGACGGAGCGTCCCACTCCTGGGGCGCCAGCGACTCCAACAGGTCGGCGATCCCCAGCCGCAAGTCCTTCACCGCCGACCAGTACTCCGCGTCCATGGTTCCTTCGCCTCCCGCACAGGACTCATCACATTAGTCCGAACTTCGGACTATGTGCAAGACTGCCGGCGTGAGCACGGACGACGCTTCTCCCCTGAACTTGGGCCTGCTGCTCTTCATCCCCTACCGAGCCATGGAGACGGCGGTCCTCGACGCCCTCGCGGAGGCCGGGCACGACCTGCCCCTCAACCAGGCCAGGGTCTTCCAGCGCATCGCTCCCGAGGGATCCCGCCTGGCCCAGCTCGCCCAGGCGTCTCAGCTGCCGAAGCAGACCGTGGGCTCGATCGTCGACCATCTGGAACGCTCCGGCTACGTCCGCCGCATCCCCGACCCCACAGACGCGCGAGCCCGCCTGGTGACGATCACGCCACGCGGCCAGGAGCTGGTCGAGATCAGCCTGCCCGTCGTACGCGCGACGGAGGCAGCGTGGCGTGCCCACCTCGGCGAGCAACGTACGGTCCTGCTGCGCGACGCCCTCGCGGACCTGCGCGAGATCACCGACCCGTTCCGCCCGTGACCCGGGCGCCCGAGGAGCCGGTGACAGCTTCCGAGACTGCCGGAGAGACCCTTGGCTTCAAGACACCATCACAAGCACTGGCCGAGGTGTTGCGTTGACCGCCTGAACCCGCACCGCGATCCGTGCGTTCTCAGGAGCTGCGGTCAGCCGGCGGACCCCAGTCGGGGCAGCTGTCGTACAGCTCTGTAGCGGTGACCAGACGCTCGCGCGTTCCATTGACTCGCACGATGACGACGTCTGCGGTGTTCAGTTCAGGTCCGCCCGTCGAGGGTCGCTTGCCCACGGTGACCCACTTTCCGTCGGGTGAGTACGACGAGCCCAGGTAGCGGGTGACTCCGTCGTCCAGGAACGTGAGTTGCCTGAGGTGGCTGCTCCGGTGAGCGGCTTCCTCCCGAAGGGCGATCTCTCGGTCGACCGACTCGTCGATCTCCTCGGACCGCCGTGATGGGGCCTGGGTGTACGTCGTCGCCGACCTGGCCGTCGGCGCCGCACCCGCGACGCCCTCGAGGCGATCGCGGACGTGGTCGCGGTCCGCTCCACGTAGTCCCTCAGGCGTCGGCTGTCACGAGGTTGAAGGCGGACAGCGCCGGAGCTCCGCCGACCAGCGCCCGGATCATCAGGATCCCCAGCGCTTCGAGGTGTCGAGCCTGGGAGAGATCGCCGACGTCGAGCGGATCGGTCCCCACCTGCGTGATCAGCTCGCGGACCGTCTCCTTGGCCGGCTCCGAGCCGCAGTACGGCACCCGGAGCGGGCTGCCGCCGTACGTCCGGGCGGCCGCCCACACCTCGTAGTGGCAGGTGTTGAAGGCCTTGACGACACGCCCACCCTGGGCGAGGAACTCCGCCTGCTCGGCCAGGGACCGACCGTCCCACCTGACCTGCGAGAAGTCGCCGAGATGCACGGCGTTGCCGCAGTCGATGATCACGCTGCCCGAGAGCGTCCCGCGCGCAGCCCCCGCCTGCTCCATGCAGTCGGCGAGTCCCTCGCTGCGGATGGCCAGCAGCACGACCTCGCCGAAGTCGGCAGCGTCCGCGAGCGACCCGTGCTCCACCTCGAGACGCTTCCCGAGCTCCTGCGCGTGGGCCGTGTCCCGTCCGCCGACGAGGACCTCGTGGCCCGCGGCGATCCAGTGCGGCACGAGCGCCGCCGTCATCAGTCCTGATCCCAATGTTCCGATTCTCATGACACGACCGTAGGAACGGCGAGGTCACCTCCTGGTTACCCCCCGTAGCCTCGAGCCATGGCTGTGTTCGACGTGTTCCTTGCTGACTGCCCGGCCCGGACGACGCTCTCGCTGATCGGCGACACCTGGACCGCCGTCGTCGTGGTCGCCCTCGGCGAGCGGCCGATGCGGTTCACCGAGCTGCAGGCCCGCATCGGCGGGGTCAGCAAGAAGATGCTCTCGAAGACTCTCCACCGGCTCGTGGACGCTGGCCTGGTGAGCCATCCCGGACGCGGCGCCGCCTACGCGCTCACCGAGGTCGGTGCGAGCCTGCTGGGACCGATCGGAGCCCTGGTCGAATGGGCCGAGACCCACACCGACGACCTGCTCGATGCCGTTTAGAGGTGGGCTGACGAACCGCGCGGCCGCTCACACGACATCCGTCGAGTCGTGCACACGCACTACCCGGGCGATGACGTCACCGACATCGCACGGGTTCCCGATCTCGACCAGCTCGCGGCCGACCGGAGACGCCGCTTCCGGGCGAGCGGCACGCCGCGGTCAGTCCAGGGTGCGCGGCAGTCCGAGCCGCTCAGCCGTGGTGCTGTCGAAGTGGGTGATCTCGTCGATCCGGGCGCCGCGGGCGTGGATGACGACGACGCCGACCAGGTGCAGACCGCCGGCGACCCGGTCGCGGACGTACTCGCCCCAGCCCGGCTGGCGGTTGGCCCCGACCGGGACCATGCGCTCGATGGTGCGGCGGTGCGGGGCCACCGCCGCGAAGAACTCCCGCGCTGCGGCGGCGCCGTGGTACTCGAACGGCAGCGGCGGCATCCGGACCCAGATGTCGTCGCTCATCAGAGCCACCAGGTCGCCGACCGAGTCGGCGGTGAAGGCGACGACGAACCGCTCGAGCAGCTCCGGGTCGGGGTCGCCCGGCCGCGGTGGTGCGGAACCGGCCACCGCGGCTCGGGCGCGCTTGAGCGCGCCGTTGAGCGAGTCCACGCTCACGTCGAGGAGGTACGCCGCCTCCGCCGCGGGGTAGCCCAGGACGTCCCGCAGGAGCAGCGCCGCCCGCTGGGCGGGTGGCAACAGCTGGAGCGCCCGGACGAACGCCAACGAGATCGACTCCCGAGACTCGTACCGGCTCTCGGGGCCGGGCGCCTGGTCGGGCAGCTCGGCGAGGAGCTCGTCCGGGTAGGGCTGGAGCCACCGGACGGCGTCCTCGCCGGTCGGGCGCGCGGCGGGCGCGGGCTGGTCGGGGGCCCGGCGACGCCGCGCCGAGCGCAGCTGGTTGAGGCACTGGTTGGTGGCGATCCGGTAGAGCCAGGTCCGCACCGACGACCGGCCCTCGAAGCCGGCGAGGGCGAGCCATGCCCTGAGCAGGCTCTCCTGGACCGCGTCCTCGGCGTCCTGGAGCGAGCCGAGCATCCGGTAGCAGTGGGCCTGGAGCTCGGCACGGTGCGGCTCGACGAGGGCGTCGAAGGCGTCCCGGTCCCCGGCGCGCGCCCGCCCCACCAGGTCGACCGGCATCTCCACCCCTTCCTCGCTCATGGACGTACTCACCCCCACTTGCCTCACCATGGTCGCGCACTCCCTCAGAAGGGGAGGCCGCGTCCGGTCTCGAGGTAGTGCCGCAGGCTGCGGCCGGCGACGTGGTCCCAGCCGGCCGAGCAGGCCGCGTAGCACTCGCGGAGCGGGACGAGGCCGCGGTGGGTCAGTGTCACCCTGGTGCCGTCCTCGGCGAGCTCGATCTCGAACACGATCCGGGTCCCGGTCCACGGCTCGGGCTCGTCGACGAAGTCGAGCTCGCTGCTGACCACCTCCCACGCGACCCGCCTCCCCGGCACCAGCTCGGCGACGCGTTGCACGCTGCGGTGGTGCTCGCGGTAGCGGTAGGTGAACTCGGCGTCCAGCGCGTCGGTGGAGCCGGTGATCTCACCGTCCCACCAAGCGCGGGGATCGTTGACCGCCGCATAGACCTCGTCCGCGGGCCGAGCCACCACGAACGCCACGCGGTAGTCCGCCGGTTCGAGCAGCGCGGCGTTCGCGCGCTCGAGCGTCTTGGTCAGGCCCTCCGGCCACGCGGCCGCAAGGGGAGCCGACATCGGATCGGGGAAGATCTCGTCGTCGCCCCGCGCGACGCCGTCGAGGATCGCCGCGGCGACGTCCTCGGGAGCCGCCTTGGGGATCGCGAGCGCGCGCGACATGTCGGTGTCGAGCGGTCCCGACAGGACGAGGTGGACGCGGATCCCGTGACGCGCGAGCAGCGCTCGCTGCGACTGAGCCAGCGACATCGCGGCCGCCTTGGAGATCGAGTACGACGGCATCACCGGCAGGTTGGCGAGCGCGGCGAGCGACCCGACGTTCACCACCCGCCCGCGAGTCTTGGCGAGCATCGGCACGAGGCGGTTGGTGAGCGCCATCGGACCGACCACGTTGACCTGGAGGTGCTCCGCCAGGAGCCGGGTGTCGCTCAGGTCCTCACCGACGCTGCCGACGCCTGCGTTGTTGACGAGTACGTCGAGGGTGGGGACGGACCGGGCCGCGGTCTCGATGGAGTCGGGGTCGGACAGGTCCAGCCGGAGCGGGAGGACGCGGTCGTCCGCGTGCTCCGCCGGCGTGCGGGCGGCGGCGTACACGAACGCCGCCTCGCGGTCGAGCGCCTGCTGCACCAGCGCCTGTCCGAGTCCCCGGTTCGCGCCGGTGATGAGCACCGTGCGCCCTTCGAGCGTGCTGTTGATCGTCATGTTGGCTCCTTCCCGAACCGGTCTGATCGGGTAGAACCCGGCGACGCCCGGAACTGGTCACCCCCGCCGCCGCTCGTCGCGGCGCGCGGGCCATCGTGGTTCTCCTCCGCGCTGGTGCGACGCCGTCCTCCGCCACACAGTCAGTGCGCTTCCAACGGCCGCCAGGTGCCGAGAACCTCTCGAAGCACGACACCTCGATGCGTGACTCCGCCGGTAGCCGTCCGCCGACCTCAGCGAATGCCAAGAAATGCCTGCGCGGCTCCGCCGCACGGAGCCGCCCTCCACGAGTCCGCCAGATGCACACAAGCCGTGCGTCGGCTCAGCGGCGTGGAGTCGACGAAGTCGCCGCCCAGCCACGATCCGAACCCACCCCTCTGCGGGGCGCGGCCGGTTCTGGCTGGGCGGCGACCTCAGATGCTGGCGTCGATCAGGCGGGATCAGAACCCGACGAGGCCCTCCTGGCACTCGATGAGATCAGCGATCTTGGCGACCAGCGTGCGGTCGTGGAGACCGTGCGCCTTGCCCTTGGCCTTCTTCAGGCTGTGCGTAGGACGACCCGCCCTGAGGACATCGGGAGACTTGAGACCTCATGTGGCAGGAGCTGAGATCGGCCTTCTGCGCGCCCTCCGTGTTCACTGTTGCGGGCGTTCCTGGATCGTAGGGAGGCTTGAGCATGGCGATTGAGAGCTATGTCGTGCTGTTGCGCGGCATCAACGTGGGCGGTCGTAACAAGGTGCCGATGGCGGCGCTCCGCGAACACCTGGACCCCGACTTCGCTCGTGTCCGCAGCTACATCCAGACCGGCAACGTGGTGCTCGACTCCGACCTGTCCGCCGCCGAGATCCAGATCCACATCCAACACAGCCTGCCGAAGCGGTTCGAGCTGGATCTCGAACCCATCCGGGTCCTGGTCCTCGACTCCCATGCCTACCGCTCCGTCCTGGCCGAGGCACCGGCAGGGTTCGGCGCTCAGCCCGAGACGTATCGCTACGACGTGGGTTTCTACATGGGCGTCTCCGCAGCCGAGGTCGAGCAGCACATCGTGACCAACCCCGAGGTTGATGCGGTGCACTGTGGTGAGCGCGCCTTCTATCACCGGCGGGTGACTGCTCTCGCCTCCCGGAGCCGCGTCTCCAAGATCATCGGCACACCCGTCTACGCGTCCCTCACGATCCGCAACTGGAAGACGACCGAGGCGCTCGGCCGGATGCTCTAGGGATCTCCGCGATCCCATCGCACCCGTGCCGCCGGACGCAGGCCCGGAGATGCGACCGGACGTCACGGCTTGCTGAACCGGGACACGTAGCGCTTCTGCCACGGTGTCTCGACCGCTCCGCGGTGGTAGTGGCGACGCACGAAGGCCACGGCTGTGTGCGCCGGCACGCCGTCGACAACCGCCAGACAGGCGAGCGCGGTGCCCGTGCGACCCCGTCCGCCAGGGCACGCGACCCCGACGCGCTCATCGGCCGACCGACGCCACAGCTCGAGGAGCGCTTGTCGCGCCGCCTCGGGATCGGTCGGCGTCCGGAAGTCGCGCCAGTGGATCCATTGCGACGGCCAAGGAACCGCAGGCGCCTCTGATGACAGGTACAACCCGAAGTCCGGGTCTGCTGCGCAGGGAACGGTCGTGCGCAGGGCGCGGCCCCGGACCGAACGCCCGGTCGGCAGCACCAGGACACCCGCCTCCTCCGGCGCCCATCCCACTGCCACGGTCCGACTGTACGCAGCACGTTCCGATGCGGACATCCGCCTGTCCGACGCACGGTCCCGCTGCGCCCGGAAGCCCGCGAGCAAGGTCCGGACGAGCCAGCGCCCCCGGCCGAGATCCCGCTAACAACGCCCGGGTGTCCACAGATTCACCCGTCCGCCCGGAAGTCCTCCCGACGCTCGCCGCGGACCGCTAGCAGAACGCGGCACACGTCGTGGCTGCCGCGCGGGCCGCCTTCCAGCCTCCGGTCCGGCCCCAGACCCGCCGAACCCAGCGCTCGCGGTCGAGGAGCTTCAGCGCGCAGTCATGCTCGAGAGGTTCGATGGCGGTCGACGAGCTCGAGTTCTCTGATCGCGTCCTACCCGGCGGAAGGCTGGCTAGCGGTTCCCCCGATTGACTGCGGCGACATGGACGACCATGCCCACCAATACGACAACCGCCCCGGCGATCATCAACACCAGAGACGAGACGTCCCACGTGTCCCAGGTCGTGGGCGTGTCGCCGGCATCAATCAGCATCATTCCAGCGGTGATGCTCAGAAGACCGAGAATGACGAGCCCCACCGCAGCCTCCTCGGACGCGTCGGTCGCTTCGTTAATCCTCTTCCTAGACAAAGACAACACAACGGAGCAAGAAGAGCATCACCAATACTCGCGGGACGAGGTGATCGAGCACGGGTTTCTGCCCGCGCCCTACCCGGCGGAAGGCAGCGCCCTACGCACTCGCGTGCTCGGGTGAGGAGGGGCGTCACACCGCCGCGACTGCGGCCAGTGTCCGTACCGCGGCGCCGGGCCTCTCGGGTGGCTCGAGACATGCCCCAGGTCGCGGGCCGTCCAGGTGGCGTCTTGCCGTCCCTCGCCCCGTCGATTGACGCAACGCGGCGAGGGAGTTTTGGGTGCAGACTGGCGTGAAGCCGGCGCGCAAGCCACGACCAGCAGTCGCGGGAGGACCCTGATGAGTGTCGAGCTGAACCACACCATCGTGCACGTGAAGAACCGATGGGACGCGGCCCGCGATGTCGGCGGGGTGCTCGGCTTGCCGGAGGCAAGCGCCTACGGACCGTTCGTGGAGCTCAAGCTCGACAACGCGGTGAGCCTGGACTTCATGGATACCGAGGGCGAAATCCATGGTCAGCACTACGCCTTCCTCGTCAGTGAACAGGAGTTCGACCTCATCCTCGGTCGCTTGCGGCACGACGGTCGGCAGTGGTGGGCAGACCCGTTCAAGAGACACCCAAACGAGGTGAACCACGAAGACGGAGGTCGGGGGCTCTACTGGGAAGGCCCCGACGGGCACTGGCTGGAGATCATCACCCGCCCCTACGGCAGCGGCGACTGAGCCGCACCACGTCACGACCCGATAGCGCGTGCGACGGCCGAGTCGCGGCGCGCCTCACTCCGCTGCGGACTTCGGCCGATCGTCCTACCGCCACGCTGTACGCGCGGATCCGATGAGCGACGCTGGTCGCCCTGCGCCCAACGAGTTGAGTCTCGACTCTCGTAGCTCCGCGACTCCGTCGTGAGGACGGTGGCACATTCGACGGATAGCGTCCCTCGCCCGTCGACGCTAGGCGCGAGCGTGAGTCGGGCTGCGGTTCCTGCGTCCAGCCCGACGGAGTTCGCGGAATCTTGTACACCGAGATCACCGCAGTCGAGCCGGGCTACATGCTGACCACGAAGACGATCGCAACTGACGCCTTCGAGCAGACCGGCGCGGACGAACCGGTTTCGCGTGGGTTTCCCGTGGGCTTGGATCGATCCCCCGGTACGACGATGGCCCCCGGCCTGCATCGCTGCAGGCCAGGGGCCATCTGGTGGAGCCGCCTGTCGGAATCGAACCGACGACCTAATCATTACGAGTGATTCGCTCTACCGACTGAGCTAAGGCGGCGGGCAACCCCCGGAAGTATAGGGAGCCGACGGCCCGGCCGCGAAAACGGGGGCCACCCCCGCGGCAGGGCCGAAAATGCGAGCTGCCCGGACCGCACCGGGTCCGGGCAGATCGAGCCCAGCCGTACGACGAACGCGACTACGTCGCCCGGCTGGAAGCTGGAGGCGGGGAAGCCTCAGGCGGCCAGCGTGACCTTGGAGGCCGAGACGGCACGCTTGCCGGTGAGGACGGACTGCTCCGCGCCGCACCAGCAGGTGAAGGAGACCTTGATGCCGTGGTCCGTGTTCGCCATGTCGGTGACCTGGCTCGGGAAGATGAGCTGGCGCTTCTCGCACGCGGTGCACGTGTGGTCGAACATGGTGGACCTCCCTCTCGCTGACCTGGACATCTGCTTGCCCAGATGTCCTCGACACCTATCCTTCAACAGGTGTAGACATAGGGGTAGCCTTTCTTTCCTTCAGGAACCAAAGGCATCGCCTATGGTTGTGAGCGTGCTCTCACTCCACCAGCTGACCTGCTTCCTCGCGACCTACGAGCACGGCTCGCTCACGGCGGCGGCCGAGGAGCTCGGCTACTCGCAGCCGTCGGTCTCGGAGCAGATCCGCACGCTCGAGAAGAGCCTCGGCGTCCAGCTCTTCCGCCGGGTCGGCCGCGGCGTCGTCCCCACCACGGTGGCCGACACCCTGCGCCCGCACGCCGAGCAGGTGCTGGCCGCGGTCGACGAGGCGCAGCAGTCGGTGCAGGAGGTGAAGAACTTCGAGAAGGGCACGATCCGCTTCGGCATGTTCGGCATCGCCCGCCTGTACGGCGGCTCGCGGCTGATCGCCGACGTGCTCACCCGCTACCCCGGCGTCCGGGTCGAGCTCATCGGGCAGAACTCGACCGAGGTCTTCGAGGACCTGCGCCGCGGTCGGCTCGAGGCGGCGATGCTCGCGGTCTCGACGGTCGAGAGCGAGGGCATGACGGTCACCCCGGTCGCCCGCGAGGAGCTCGTCTACATCAGCGCCGATCCGGACCGGACGGCGTCGCCCGTCACCGCGCACCGACTCTCGACCGCGTCCCTGGTGATGGCGGAGACGACGTACCGGGCCGTCGACTCCACGCGCATCACGCTGCGTCAGATGCTGCACGAGACCGGGCGCAACCCACCGAGCCGGATCGAGGTCGAGGACATCGAGACCGCGGTCGAGCTGGTGGGGATGGGGTTCGCCGACTCGGTCGTCCCCAAGGGCGCCGCCCAGCAGCTGCTCCCCCGGCTGGCGCCGAACGCGAGCTGGGCATCGCTGCGACCGCGGGTCTACGACACCTTCGCGGTCGTGCACCGCAGCGGCGCGATCCTCTCCCCGGCCGCCCGGTTGATGATCGAGCTGGCCACGAAGCGGATCCAGGCGATCGCCGAACCCCTCTGATTCCGCGCCCGGCGTGCCTAGGGTGGAGGCATGAGCACACCGGAGACCGTGGTCCGCGACCTGCTGGACAAGCTCGCCGCCGGCGACGTCGACGCCGCGATCGAGCTCCTCGACGCCGACGTGGTGTGGCGCAACACCTACCTGCCCACGTTCCGCGGGCCGCAGGTCGCCCAGCAGCTGCGCGGGATGGTCGATCGCGGCATCGGGTTCGAGGTCGTCCACCACCACATCGCGGCCACGGGGGACGTCGTCCTCACCGACCGCACCGACGTGCTCACGTTCGGCCGGTGGCGCAGCGAGTTCTGGGTGCGCGGCACCTTCGAGGTCCGCGACGGCAAGGTCGTGCTCTGGGACGACGCCTTCAGCTGGGCCGACGTGCTCGGCTCCGGCCTCACGGGTCTGGTGAAGGGCCTCCTGCCGGGCTGAGACCGCCCTCGCCCTCCTGGAGCGCGAGTCGGCGCGTCTTGCTCGCCTACGGGGCGCGAGTCGGCGCGTCTTGCCCGTACGGCGTACAAGATGCGCCGAGTCGGCGCTCCTGGGTGGGCAAGACGCGCCGAGTCGGGCTAGTGGGTGACCAGGGTGGCCTTGAGGAGCTGCTCGTCCGTCGGGGTGAGAGCGTCGTCGCCGGCCTCGATGACGACCTCGCGGATGCGGCCGGTGAACGCGAAGCCCCGGGCGGCGCGGCCGTAGTCCGACGTCACCGGCGTGCCGCGGTCGAGGCCGACGTCGAGGGTCTGGTCCATCGAGTAGAAGAACGGCAGCGTGCGCTCGACCCGACCCGCGCCGACCTTCTCGCCGTCGACGACCAGCCGGACGTCGCCGCCGCGGCCGAGGCCACCGCCGTCGTAGGTGAACAGCACCTCGACGACGTGGTCACCGGCCGCCAGCGGAGTGCCGGCCCGGACGTGGGTGACGGTGACCGCGCCGAAGTTGTAGGCGTAGGTGAGCAGACCGTCCTTGACGTAGAGCGCCCAGCCGCCGAAGCCACCGCCCTGCGCGACCACGACCCCCTCGGTCGACGCGTCCGACGACAGCGCCGCACGGATCGCGAACGACGTGTTCTTCAGGCTGGGTACGGCGTCCTCGCGCAGCCGACCCGCGCCCGGCAGCAGGCGGATCGAGCGGGGCGGCGCCGGCCGCCCGGCCGTCCGGGCGTCGAAGCGGCCGGAGAGCTGGTCGTCCATCGGCAGCACGTGGTTGCGGCGCGCCTCGGCCAGGAACAGCTCCTGCAGCTCGGCCAGCCGCTCGGGGTGGGTCTCGGCGAGGTCGATCGTCTGCGTCCAGTCCGACCGGGTGTCGTAGAGCTCCCAGCGGTCCTCCGCCATCGGCGGGGTGTCGCGCTGCGCGGTCGCCCACGGCGTCTTGTGCTTGGCGACCGCGGTCCAGCCGTGGTGGTAGATGCCGCGGTTGCCGAACATCTCGAAGTACTGCGTGACGTGCCGCTCCGGCGCTCCTGCGTCGTTGAAGGAGTACCGGAACGACACGCCGTCGAGGGGCTGCTGCTCCACGCCGTCGATGCTCACCGGCAGCGGCAGGCCGGCGGCCTCGAGCAGCGTCGGCAGCACGTCGACGACGTGGTGCCACTGGTGCCGCACCTCGCCGCGCCCGGCGATGCCGTCGGGCCAGTGCACGACCAGGCCGTTGCGGGTGCCGCCGTAGTGGGAGGCGACCTGCTTGGTCCACTGGTACGGCGTGTCCATCGCCACCGCCCAGCCGGCCGGGTAGTGCGCGTAGCTGTCCGGCGTGCCGAGCTCGTCGAGGCGGCACGCGATCCGGGCGGTGTCGTCCTCGATGCCGTTGAGCCGCAGCGTCTCGTTGAGGGTGCCCTCGATCCCGCCCTCGGCCGAGGCCCCGTTGTCGCCCAGGACGTAGAGCACGATCGTGTTGTCGAGCTCGCCGGACGCGCGCAGCGCCTCGACCAGCCGGCCGACCTGCGCGTCGGTGTGCTCGGCGAACGCGGCGTAGAGCTCCATCAGGCGCTCGGCCACCAGGCGGTCGTCGTCGGAGAGCTCGTCCCAGTGGGGTACGCCGGGCGTCCACGGCGCGAGCTGTGCCTCCGGCGGGACGACGCCGATCTCCTTCTGCCGCTCGAGGGTGATCTCGCGCTGGCGGTCCCAGCCGTGCGCGAACTCGCCGCGGTACCTCTCGGCCCAGCCCTCGGGCACCTGGAAGGGGGCGTGCGTGGCGCCGAACGGCAGGTAGCAGAACCACGGCTTGTCCGGCGCGTGGGTGCGCACCTCGCGCACCCACGCGATCGCCCGGTCGACCAGGTCCTCGGAGAGGTGGTAGCCCTCCTCGGGGGTGCGCGGCGGGTCGACGAACGTGGTGCCCTCGACCAGCGTCGGCTCGAACTGCGACGCCTCGCCCCCGAGGAAGCCGTAGAAGCGGTCGAAGCCCTCGCGGGTCGGCCAGCGGTCGAACGGGCCCGCCGCTGTCTGCTCCCAGGACGGGGTCTGGTGCCACTTGCCGAAGGCGCCGGTCGCGTAGCCGTTGTAGGACAGCGTCTGCGCGAGCGTCCCGGCGCTGAGCGGCCGGGTCGCGTCGTAGCCCGGCCGGCCGGTCGAGATCTCCACGACCGTCCCCATGCCGACGGCGTGGTGGTTGCGGCCGGTCATCAGCGCGGCCCGGGTCGGGGAGCACAGCGCGGTGGTGTGGAAGCGGCTGTAGCGCAGGCCGTTGTCGGCGAGCGCCTCGGCGACCGGCATCCGGCACGGGCCGCCGAAGGCCGACGAGGCGCCGAAGCCCATGTCGTCGAGCAGCACGAGCAGCACGTTGGGCGCGCCCTCGGGCGCCTGCGCGAGCGGGCGGGCCGGCAGGGCGGCGTCCTGGTCGCGGACGTCGACGGCCGGGTCGTACGACGGGCGCGCGCCGTCGAAGGGCAGGTGGGTGCGGTCCATGGGGTTCTCCTGGTTCAGGACGCGGCGACGTGCGGGTGCAGGGCCGGGCCGGTGGCGTCGCGGACGGTGGGGTCGGGGACGGGGACGGCGTCGAGCAGCCGCCGGGTGTAGTCGTGCGCGGGCTCGCCGAAGACCCGGGCGGCCGACCCCGACTCGACGACCTTGCCGGCACGCAGCACGGCGACCTGGTCGGCGACCTTGTTGACCACGGCCAGGTCGTGGCTGATGAACACGCAGGCGAAGCCGAGCCGGCGCTGGAGGTCGGCGAAGAGCTCGAGCACCTCGGCCTGCACCGACACGTCGAGCGCGCTGGTCGGCTCGTCGGCGATCAGCAGCTGCGGCTCGAGGGTCAGCGCCCGGGCCAGCGCCACCCGCTGCCGCTGGCCGCCGGACAGCTCGCGGGGGCGCCGGCCCGCGAACGAGGCCGGCAGGCGCACGGCGTCCAGCAGCTCGAGCACTCGCTGCTCGCGGGACTGGCGGCTGCCGACGCCGTGCACGTCCAGCGGCTCCCGGATCGCCTCACCGATCGAGAAGCGCGGGTCGAGCGACGCCTCGGGGTCCTGGTGGACGAAGGCCAGTCGACGGCGCAGGTCGACGCGGCGACGGCCCCGGGCGGCGGCGAGGTCCTCGCCGCCGACCCGGACCCGCCCACCGGCGAGTGGGACCAGACCGGCCGCGAGACGGCCGAGCGTGGTCTTGCCGGACCCGGACTCCCCCACCAGTCCGAGCACCTCGCCCCGCTCGAGGCGGAGGGTGACCCCGTCGACGGCGGGCAGCACGCGCCCGCGCATCCGGGAGCCGTAGTGGACCCGCACGTCGTCGTACTCCAGCGCGGGGACGGCGTCGGGCGCGGGCTCCGCCGGCAGGGCCTGCACGAGCTCGCCCGGTCCCGGCAGTCGGGGGACGGCCGCCAGCAGCTGGCGCGTGTAGGCGTGCCGCGGGGCGGCGAAGAGCTCGCGGGTCTCGGCCTCCTCGACCACCTCGCCCTGCCGGAGCACGACGACCCGGTCGGCGAGGTGGGCGACCACGCCCATGTTGTGGGTGATGATCAGGATGCTGGTGCCGGTGCGGTCCCGGATCCGCCGGAGCAGCGCGAGGATCTCGGCCTGCACGGTGACGTCGAGCGCGGTCGTCGGCTCGTCCGCGAGCAGCAGCTCGGGCTCGTTGGCGAGCGCCAGGGCGAGCACGACGCGCTGCTTCTGGCCGCCGGAGAGCTGGTGGGGGTAGAAGCCGAGCCGCTCCTCGGGGTCGGGGATCTCGACCTGGCGGAGCAGCTCGACCGCGCGCTCGCGGGCGGCCCGGCCGCGCGACCCGCCGTGGGCGCGCAGGGCCTCGCCGATCTGCCAGCCGATGGTGCGGACCGGGTTGAGCGCGGTCTGCGGCTCCTGGAAGACCATGGCCACGCGGCGACCGCGGACCTTGACGAGCTCGGCCTCGGGCAGCCCGAGCACCTCCTCGCCGCGCAGCCGCACCGAGCCGGTGGCCACCGCGCCGTCGGGGAGCAGGCCGATGACCGCCCGAGCGGTCATCGACTTGCCCGACCCGGACTCGCCGACCAGGGCGACAACCTCCCCCTGGTCGACGGTCACGCTGACCGACCGGACGGCCGGGCGGGGATGGGAGAACGAGATCGCGAGGTCGCGGACCTCGAGCACCGGTGTGGACACAGACACCTCCAGGTCAGGCACGGCGGGCCTCCGCGAGTGCCTGGGACACGAGCAGCAGGCCGAGGACGAGCGCGACGACGAGCGCGAGCGGCCCGACGGCGAAGTACGGCGCGTCGTACATGTTCCGCACGCCGTCGCGGATCAGGGAGCCGAGCGACGGCGCGGGCGGCCGGACACCGAGTCCGAGGAAGCTCATCGCGCCCTCGATGAACACGGCGACCGACATCGAGACCGCGAGTTGCACGAGCAGCGGCTCCATCGAGTTCGGCAGCACGTGCCGCCGCAGCTGCCACCACGACCCGGCGCCGACGACGTGGGCCGCCTCGACGTACGGCATCTCGCGGACCGTGCGCACCGAGGTCCGGGTCAGGCGGCCGAAGACCGGCAGCTCCACGGCCAGGATCACGAAGAAGACCGTGCGCAGGCCGGGACCGACGAACGCGGTGAGCGCGATCGCCAGGATCAGCGTCGGGAAGGCCAGCACCAGGTCGAAGACCCGCTGGGCGACGACGTCGGTGAAGGTCCACCAGCTCGAGACCAGACCGACCAGGATGCCGATGGCGGCGCCGATCGGGACCGCCAGGAACACGACGACGAGGTCGGTCCGGATGCCGAAGAGGGTGCGGGAGAGGAGGTCGCGGTTGACCTCGTCGGTGCCCAGCCAGTGGGCGCCGGAGGGTCCCACGAGGTTGGCCCCGGGGATCTGCTCGGTCGGACTGTGCGGCGCGAGCAGCGGAGCCAGCAGGCCGAGGGCGACGACAGCGCCGACCAGGAGCACGCCGGCCAGCCCCTTGCCGCGGCGCAGCGCCGACCAGATGCTCGGCCGACGGCGCTGGTCGAACTGCTCGTCGGGCTGCGGCGCCGCGTGCTCGGGCGCCGCGACGTCGATGAGGGACTCGCTCATGCCGCACCTCCGATGCGCACCCGCGGGTCCAGCCACGCGTGGACGACGTCGGTGAGCAGCTGCACGGCGACGAACACCGCGACGGACAGGAGCAGCAGCACCTGCACCAGCGGGTAGTCGCGTCCCGAGATCGCCTCCTCGATCAGGCCGCCCAGGCCCGGCCAGGTGAAGATCGCCTCCACCAGCACCGCACCGCCGAGCAGCGTGCCGAACTGGATGCCCAGCACCGTGATCGTCGAGGGCAGCGCGTTGCGCAGGGCCTGGGTGAGCACGATCCGGCGGCGCGAGATGCCGAGCGCGCGGGCGGTGGTGACGTAGGGCTGACGCATCTCGGTGCGCAGGGCCTCGGTGAGGAAGCGGGTCAGCGCAGCGCCGGCGCCCAGCGCCAGGCAGACGGCGGGCAGCAGCAGGTACTGCGCCGCGATGTCCGGCCGGGCGATGAAGCCGTCGGGCGGTGTGCCGCCCGCCGGCAGCACCGGGAAGACCACCGCGAAGAGCAGGATCAGCACCAGCCCGGTGACGAACGTCGGAAGCGCGATCGCGAGCGTGTTGCCGAAGGACAGCGCCGCGTTGACCCACCGCTTGTCGAGCACCACGGCGAGCACGCTGGAGACCAGCGCCACGGCCACGGCCAGCAGCAGCGCCGCGATCGTCAGCACGATCGTGTTGACCGCCCCGTCGGCGACCAGGTCGGAGACCTGGCCACCGATCCGGTACGACGTGCCGAGGTCGAGGTGGGCGAGCTGGCCCAGCCAGGTGACGTACTGCGTCACCAGTGGCTGGTCCAGCCCGAGCTCGGCGGCGATCTCGGCCCGCGCCTCGGGCGAGGCGTCCGGTCCGGCCAGGGTCGCGACCGGGTCCCCCGGCACCAGCCGCACCATGGCGAAGATCGCGAACGACGCGACCGCCAGGACGACCAGTGCCGACGGGAGCCGGCGCAGCAGGTACGCACCCATGTCGGCCTCAGTCCGCGAGGTAGGTGGCTCGGAAGTCGAGCTCGCCACGCTTCGACATCGTGAAGTCCTGCACGTCGGGGGTCGAGGCGACCTGGAAGTGCAGCAGTGCGAGCTCGATGAGGAAGAGGTTGTCGAGCAGGTCCTTGTTGAGGGCCTGGTAGTTCTCGATCGCCTCGGGCGAGTCACCGCTCGGAGCCCCCCAGGCGGCCTCGGCGTGCCTCTTGTACTCCGCCGACTCGAAGTGCGAGGCGTTCTTGTCCGCGTTGAACGGGTAGGCGCTGACGGCCAGCGTCGACGGCGTGTAGTGCGCGTAGGCGTGCTGGAGGATCCAGAGGCCGCCCATGGTCCCGCCGATCAGCTGCTTGATGAACTGGCTGTACTCCGTCGGCTGGAGCTCGGTCTTGATGCCGACCGCCTCCAGGTTGGCCTGGACGATCTGCGCGACCTGCTCGTAGTTGGCGTTGCCCGCCGGGTAGGCCAGCGGCAGCGTGGGCAGGTCGCCGAGCTTCGTCACGATGCCCTTCGCCTGGTCGGGGTCGTAGGGGTAGGTCTCGTTGCCCGCCGCGTCGTACGCCGGGGAGTAGTCGGGCCACGGCAGGTTGATCGGGGTGCCGACACCACGGAAGACCTCGTCGACGATCCGCTCCCGGTCGACGGCGTACGCGATCGCCTTGCGCAGCTCGAGGTCGTCGAGGTTGGGATTGGTCAGGTCGGCGCCGACGTAGATCTGCTGGGCGGCGCCGTCGAAGCCGGTGACGCTGAACTTGCTGTCCTTGCCGAGCGTCTCCAGGTCGCGGTTGGACGCGCCGGTGATCAGGTCGAGCTGGCCGGAGCGGAGCTGGGAGACCTGCGCCTGCGGGTCGGAGACGATGTCGACCTCGATGCCGTCGAGGTGCGGCTCGTCGCCCCAGTAGTCGTCGTTGCGGGTGAACTCCAGCTTGGAGCTGGGCGTCCAGGACTCAAAGACGAAGGGGCCGGTGCCGACGTAGGCCTTGCCCTGCTTGAGCTCGTCGATGCTCTCGCTGTCGATGATCGGCAGCATGTCGAGGAGGTCGAAGACGTTGCTCAGCGGGTGGTCGAAGGTCAGCGTGATCGCGTGCGGGTCGGTGGTGTCGAACCCGGTGATCGCCGCGGCCGTGCGCTGGAGTTGGACGGTCCAGGTCGGGTCGGCCCAGGTCTTGATGCTGAACTCGACGTCCTTGCTGGTGAAGTCCCGCCCGCTGTGGAACTTCACGTCGTCGCGCAGCTGGAGGGTCAGCGAGAGGCCGTCGTCAGCCTGCTCCCACGACGTCGCCAGCCGGGGCTGGGGCTCGAGGCTGTCGAGCGGGTAGTCGATCAGGCTGTCGTAGACCGCGCCGATCAGGGTGTTGGTGGCGTCGGAGGAGTTCGTGAAGATCGTCGCCGGCACGATGTCGGAGGTCGACCCGATGCGCAGCAGGCCGCCGTCGCTCGGGCCCGACTCCGAGCCGCCCCTGTGCGCCTCGCCGACGGCCGACGAGCACGCGGTCAGCACGCCGAGGGTCAGGGCGCCGGCGACCGCGAGGGCCAGGCTGCGGGTGATGGTGAGACGGGAGGATGCGCGCACGGAGGCGTCCTTTCGCAGGGGTGGGTGCTTCTCGGGAGGGTGGAGCGGGAGCGGGAGCGGGAGCGGGTCAGGCGATCACGTGCTCGGGGCACGGCAGGGCGCCCCGACATCGCTCGCCCTTCGGGGCGAGGTGGGCCACGGCCGCGAGCGGGTCGTCGTAGACCGGCCCGAGCGCGATCGTCCCGGCGGCGACGGCCTGGATGCCGGCGCCGAACCGGGTGAAGCTCGGCGTGAGGTCGGGCAGGCGGGTGGTCTCGGCGAAGGACGCCACCACCTCGTCGAGCAGGGGGGGGTAGCCCGTGAACGCCTGGCCGACGAGGATCAGCCGGTCGGGGTTGACCATGTCGCGTACGGTCGCCGCGATCCGGCCGAGCAGCCGGGCGCGGCGCCGCAGCAGCGCGACCGCCTGCACCGAGCCGGCCCCGGCGGCCTGGTAGAGGTCCTCGATCTCCGGCCGCTGGACGAGACCGGCGGCGTACGCCTCCTGCGCGAGCACCTGGTCGCCGGCGCTCGCCGACAGGCAGCCGGCGTGGCCGCAGTGGCAGGGCACGTCGGTGCCCGCCGGGAAGTGGGTGAGGCTCGCGACCCGGGAGACCTCGGTGTGGGAGCCGCGGTCCACCGCCATCACGAAGCCGGCGGAGTTGCGGGCGTAGAGGTAGGTCGTGACGCCCCCGGTGCCGTGCCGGCGGTGGATGAACTCCGCCGCGGCGACGGCCGCGATGTGGTCGGCGGTCACGACGTCGAGGCCGAGCACATCCTGGAGCGCGGCTCCGGTCTCGTGCTGGTCGATGCCGAGGTCGCGCCACGGCGCGACCAGGCCCGCCCCGAGCGGCACCCGGCCCGGTGACTCGCCGAGCAGCCGTGCGGCCAGCCGGCCGAGCAGGTCCAGGTCGACGGGCGCACCCTGGCGGTGCGGACGCGACTCGCTCACGAGCACACGACCGGCGAGGTCGCAGAGGGCGACGGTGGTCTCGAGCACGCCCTGGTGGACGGCGACCACGACGTAGGACGTCGGATCGATCTCCACCGGTGCGCCCGGTCGGCCGACCGCGCCGGCCGGGGCCAGGTCACGCCGCTCGCGGACCATGCCGGCGGAGCCGAGCGACGTCACGGCGCGGGCGATCGTGGCGCCGCTGAGCCCCGTCGCCTGCACGAGCTGCTCGCGGGCGAGGGGGCCGGCGCCGCGCAGCTCCTCGAGCACGCGCGCGGCCGCCGGGGCGAGCTTGCCGCGCGAGACCACGACCATCGGTGAGCGCTGCACCCGGACCTCCCTCCGTCGCCGTTCCAAAGTCGAGTGACTTGATTGACTATAGGGATTGATACTCGATCCGAGACGCCGTCTCAACGCCCGACACGGGGTTTGCGTCGCCGCGAGAGAAACCCTTGGCGGGGGCGGTCCGGCTCCGGACAGTGGCGAGAGATCACTCAGACGTGAGCTCAGACCTCAGTGGAGAAAGGGATTCCCCCATGACCATCAGCCTCGACCGCGAGACCAGCTCCGCCGCCGGGACCGCCGCGACCGGCGTCACCGTCAGCAAGATCGGCGGCCGGATCGGCGCCCGGATCGACGGCGTCCGCCTCTCCGGCGACCTCTCGCCGGAGACCGTCGCCACGATCCGCGCGGCCATCCTCGAGCACAAGGTCGTGTTCTTCCGCGGCCAGAACCACCTCGACGACGAGGCCCAGATCGCGTTCGCGGAGCTCCTCGGCCCGCTGACCACTGCCCACCCCACGGTGAACACCGGCAGCGCCCGGGTGCTGGCGCTCGCCGCCAACAAGGGCATGGCCGCCAACTCGTGGCACACCGACGTCACGTTCGTCGACCGGATCCCGGCGTTCAGCGTGCTGCGCGGGGTCGCCATCCCGGCCTACGGCGGCACCACCAACTGGGCCAACACCGTCACGGCGTACGAGACGCTCCCCGACGCGCTCAAGGCGCTCGTCGACAACCTCTGGGCGACCCACACCAACGACTACGACTACGCCGCGCAGTCGGAGAAGGCCGAGATCGAGCACGACCAGGACAACGTGTTCACCCGCCGCGAGTTCACCCGGATCCTCTTCCAGACCGAGCACCCCGTCGTGCGTGTGCACCCGGAGACCGGCGAGCGGTCGCTCGTGCTCGGTCACTTCGTGAAGAGCTTCGTCGGCCTCAACACCGCCGAGTCGCACGCGCTCTTCCAGCTGCTGCAGGCGCGCGTCACGAAGCTCGAGAACACGGTCCGGTGGACCTGGGCGGAGGGCGACGTGGCGATCTGGGACAACCGCGCCACCCAGCACTACGCGGTCGCGGACTTCGACGAGCAGTACCGCGAGGTCCGGCGCATCACCGTGGCCGGCGACGTGCCGGTGAGCATCGCCGGCGAGCACAGCCGGGTCGTCCAGGGCGACGCCACGGCGTTCTCCAGCCTGGACGAGCTCATCTCCTGAGCTCCCCCGAACCGAGGCCCCGGGGACCGCACCCTCCCCGGGGCCTCGTCATGCCCGGGACGGGTGTGTGGACCACGTCAGGATCGCGGTCAGGATCGCGGCCAGAATCGCGCGTTTCGGCGCCACGGACGGAGGGGAGTGTGCCGGTCATGGACGGACAGACCTCGATCGTGATGGTCCCGATGGACCTGCTGCGCAACCTCGACTGGCACCCCGGCGCCGACGGCTGCTGGCACCCCGGAGACCAGACCGGCAGCTGAGGCCCGGGACCAGAGTCCCGGGGCGGTCAGCGGTAGGTGACGGCTCCGCAGCCGGAGCAGACGAGCTCCTCCAGCACCAGGGAGTCCTCGTAGGTGACGCCCTGCAGGCTCCAGCTGTGCGCGTGCGCAGCGGCGTCGATGCTCATCACGGCCATGGTGCTGCCTCTCTGCCCAAACGGCTGTCCCCGCAGCGGGGGTACCCGGCAGGGAGGCAGCACCAAACCTGGTGCGGTCAGACTCCCAGGCGCAGCAGGCCGAGGATCTGGTTGAGCAGGTCGCTCAGCTGACCGAGCACACCGCCGAGCAGACCGCCGAGCGGGCCGCCGTCGAGCAGCCCGGTGATCGAGCAGAGCAGGTTGCCGAGCAGGTTGCCGGCGCCGGACTCAGCGACGATGTTGAGGACGACCCGGTCCAGGTGCACCTTCAGACCGAGCAGATCCAGGTCCAGCGGGCCGAGCACCAGGTTGAGGATGTCGCAGGTCGCCCGCTGTGTGGCCGCGGTCCGCCCCGCTGCCGGAGCGCCAGCGATCGAGGCGACCTTCATGGTCTTCATGGTGGCGAACGTCGTGCGGTCGCCGTTCTTCTCGTGCACGACCCCCTGCACGAGACCACGCACGCGGAGGGACCCGTTGCGGTCGATGAACTTCAAGGGCACGAACGAGCCGGTGACCTTCTGGCCCTTGCTCGTGGTGCCGACGATGCGTGACTTCAACTCGCCGGCCTTGGTCTGAGCGACGGAACGCTCGGCGGCTCCGGAACGGGCTCCCTCCCCGATGGCTGGTGCGGACTGCAACGAGACAAGGCTCATCGCCAGTACGGTCGCGAGCGCGACGGCGCGGGCGGCCGTGGATCCGAGTAGCTTCTGCATTTGTTTCCTCCCAGGTGGTGACGAACCCTGTCCCCCGGGTCTTCCGGGGGTACCCCAGACCTGAGGTCTCACACCCATGCGCTCGCGGGAGGTTGCTGGCAGGCTGGCTTCATGGAACGTGTTCTCGGCATCGGTGGCTACTTCGTGCGCGCGACCGACCCGGCTGCGTTGACCGCCTGGTACCGCGACGTCCTCGGGCTCGACGTCAGCGAGCACGGCCTGTGGCAGCAGGAGCCGGGGCCGACCGTGGTCGCGATCTTCGAGGCGGACACCGACTACTTCGGGCGTCGTACGCAGCAGACGATGCTCAACCTCCGGGTCCGCGACCTCGACGCGATGCTCGTCCAGCTGCGCGAGCACGGCGCCGACGTCGCCGCGGAGACCCAGGACATGGAGGGGGTCGGTCGGTTCGGGTGGGTCACCGATCCCGAGGGCAACCGGATCGAGCTCTGGCAGCCGGTGTGAGGCGCGATCAGCAGGACAGCCCGTCCTCGGGCACCGTGCCCTCGACGAGGTAGTCCTCGACGGCGGTGTCGACGCACTCGTTGCCCGAGTTGTAGCCGGTGTGGCCGTCGCCGTCGCGACTGACCAGGACGCCGGACTCGAGCTGGTCGGCGAGCGCGACCGCCCACGCGTACGGCGTGGCCGGGTCGCGCGTGGTGCCGACGACGACGATCGGGGCGGCGCCGGCGGCGCGGATGTCGCGGGCCGGCTCGGAGGACTGCACCTGGATGCCACCGCAGCTCGTCAGCCCCCACGCGAAGACCGACCCGAAGGTCGCGGACGCCGCCTCGAACTCGGGCAGCTGGCCGGGGACCTCGCGGGCCGGGATCGCCCACGGGTCGTCGAGGCAGTTGATCGCGTAGATCGCCTCGGAGCTGTTGTCGGTGTAGCCGCCGCCCCCGCGCGAGTTGTAGACGTCGGAGTACCGCAGCAGCAGCGTGCCGTCGCCGTCGAGCGCGGCGGTCAGTCCCTGGGTCAGCAGGTCCCAGTAGTCGCGGACGTAGAGCGGCAGCACCACGCCGTAGAAGGCGTTGCCGACCGCGAGCACCCGGTCGCCGTCGTCGGTCGGCAGCGGCTCGGCGTCGATGTCGTCGAGCAGCTGCTTGATCGTGGCGAGCCCCTCGTCGAGCGAGTCGCCGAGCACGCAGTCGCCGGAGTCGACGCAGTCCTGCACGTAGGCGCGCAGCGCGGTCTCGAACCCGGCCGCCTGCTGCAGGCTCAGCTCCCGGCTGCTCAGCGAGACGTCGACCGCGCCGTCGAGCACGAGGCGGCCGACCCGGTCCGGGAAGAGGTCGGCGTAGGTCGCGCCGAGCTTGGTGCCGTAGGAGGCGCCGAAGTAGTCGAGCTGGTCCTCGCCCAGGGCAGCCCGGAGCACGTCCATGTCGCGGGCGGTCTCGATCGTGGTGACGTGGGCCGCGACGTCTCCGGAGCGGTCGGCGCAGCCGACGCCGAACGCCTTCACCCACCCGGCGTACGTCTGCGCCTCCGCGGCGGTGTCGGGGTCCGGGTCCTGCGCGATGTAGTCGTCGAGCTCCCCGTCGGCGAGGCAGTCGACCGGCGCGCTGTGGCCGGTGCCGCGCGGGTCGAAGCCGACGATGTCGTAGGCGTCGAGGATCGGCTGCCGGAACACCTCCCGGGCGCTGCCGGCGTAGTCGGTGCCCGGAGCACCCGGGCCGCCCGGGTTGACCACCAGCGAGCCGATCCGGGCATCGGGGTCGGCCGCCGGCACCTTGAGCAGCGCGAGGTCGATGGTCTCGCCGCCGGGGTCGCGGTAGTCGACCGGGACGGTGAGCTCCCCGCACTCGGCATCGTCGCAGTCGCGCCAGTGGAGGTCCTGGGCGTAGAACGTCTCCAGCGTCGCGCCGGGGCCACCCACGGCGGGGCGGTCGTCGGAGACGTCGTCCCGGGCGCCGTCGTGGTCGGCGGCCACGACGAGCGCGACGGTGAGCGCCGACCCGACGACCAGGGCCAGCACGACGAGGAGCGCCACCGCGCGCCGGAGGTTCATCCTCGACGTACCTCCGGGGCGACCAGCGCCAGCATCATCGACTCCAGGGCGAGCGCCGGCTGCACGTTGAACTCCAGCATCTGCTCGCGCGCCTCGAAGATCGCGGCGATCCGGCGCAGCTGCACCTCGGGCGTGCCGGTGCGCGCCAGCCGCTCGATCTCGGGCCGTATCTCCTCGTTGACCAGGGCACCGGTGGCCCCGGTCGAGACCGCGATCGCGTCGCGGTAGACCGAGACCAGGTCCATGAGCCCCCGGTCGACGACGTCGAGGTGACGCCGCTTGGCGCGGGTCTTCTGGTCCTTCTCGAGGTCGCGCAGCGCGGGCGCGTACTCGCGGGGGCGCCGGCCGCGCTCGACCACGCCGTAGGCCGCGTCGAGGTCGGCCTTCTCCCGCGCGTCGAGCTCGGAGGTGATCGCGTCGGCCTCGGCCTTGGTGACCTCGGTGAGCGTCGCCGCCTTGCCCATGCACGCGCCGAGGGAGGTGAGCTGGGTCGGGATCGCGACCACCTCGCGGCGGCGGTTGCGGGTGTCCTCGTCGCGGGCCAGCGCGCGCGCGCGGCCGATGTGGCCCTGGCTGGCGCGGGCGGCGTACGACGCGAGCGCCTCGCTCACCCCGTCGCGGCGGCGCAGGAAGTCGGCGACCGCGTCGGGCGACGGCGTGCTGAGCGTGACCAGCCGGCAGCGGGAGCGGATCGTGGGCAGCACGTCCTCGACCGTCGGCGCGCACAGCATCCAGACGGTGCGCTCGGTCGGCTCCTCGATCGCCTTGAGCAGCGCGTTGCACGCGCCCTCGGTGAGCCGGTCGGCGTCCTCGACGATCACGATCTGCCAGTGCCGGCCGACCGGCGCGAGCGCGGAGCGGCGCACCAGGTCGCGCACCTCGTTGACGCCGATCGAGAGCCGCTCGGTGCGGATCACCGCGACGTCGGCGTGCGAGCCCGCGAGCACGGTGTGGCAGGCGTGGCAGGTGCCGCAGCCCCGCGGCTCCGACTCGCACTGGAGCGCCGCCGCGAACGCGACCGCCGCGTTGGACCGGCCCGACCCGGGCGGCCCGGTGAAGAGGAACGCGTGGCTCATGCCCTGCCCGGCCGCGGCCGTCGAGAGCACCTCGACCGCACGCCGCTGGCCCACCAGCGAGTCCCACACGGTGCCTGAGGAGTCGAGGGACGCCGCGTCTCGAAGGGCGCTCACGAGTGCGCCGCCTGGGGCAGGTACGGCGTGACCGCGGCGCGGATCTGCGCGGCGATCTCCTCGACCGGTGCGCGGGCGTCGAGCACGAGGTAGTGGTCGGGAGCCTCGGCCGCGAGGCGGAGGAACCCCTCCCGCACCCGCTGGTGGAACTCCAGCGACTCGCCTTCGATCCGGTCGCGCTCGGCGAACCGACCCAGACCGGCCGCCGGCTCGAGGTCGAGCACGACCGTGAGGTGCGGACGCAGGTCGTGGGTCGCCCACCGGGCGACCCGCTCGACCTCGTCGACGTCGAGCGCCCGGCCGGCGCCCTGGTAGGCGAGCATCGAGTCGACGTAGCGGTCGGTGATCACCACGTCGCCGCGGTCGAGGGCCGGCTGGACCACGGTGTCGACGTGCTCGGCCTTGTCGGCGGCGTAGAGCAGCGCCTCCGTGCGGTCGGAGATGTCGCCCGTCTCGGGGCTGAGCACGATCGAGCGCAGCTCCTTGCCGACGGCGGTGTCGCCGGGCTCGAACGTCAGCACGACGGCGTACGCCTCGGCCTCCAGCCAGTCACGCAGCAGCCGGGACTGGGTGGACTTGCCCGAGCCCTCCCCGCCCTCGAAGCAGACGAACACGCCGGTCGGTGCGTAGGAACCGGGCAACGTGCTCACGCGGAGAACCTACGGGGCGGCACCGACTGTCGCCACCTCGGGTCGCAACGGCCCGCAGCCGCGCCCGGACCACCACCTTGGAGGTCGAGGAAAAGGTGGGTCGTCAAGAGTCCGGCGACGCGGCTGCGGGGGTCGGTGACCGATCCGCTCAGCGCGCGGGGGCCGGGCCGGGCGGCCCCGAGTCGGCCGCCTCCAGCTCCTCGATCTCCTCGATGAGCTCTGGCGGCGGTGGCGCTGTGGCGTCGGCCTTCTCGGCACCCGCGCCGCCACCGCTGGCGGTGCGACGCTTGTTCCACACGTCGAAGGCGACGGCAGCCAGCAGCACCAGGCCCTTGATCGCTTGCTGCCAGTCGATCGAGACGCCCATGAGCGACATGCCGTTGTTGAGGACACCCATGACGAGACCACCGACGATGGCGCCGATGACGGTGCCGACACCGCCGGTGACGGCGGCGCCACCGATGAACGCCGCGGCGATCGCGTCGAGCTCGAAGTTCGTGCCCGCCTTGGGGTTGGCGGCGGTGAGGCGGGCGGTGGTGACCAGGCCGGCGAGACCGGCGAGCAGGCCCATGTTCATCATGACGAGGAAGTCGACGCGCCTGGTGTTGACGCCCGACATCGTCGCGGCGTCGACGTTGCCGCCGACGGCGTACACCTGGCGACCGAAGACGGTCCGGTTCATCACGAAGCTGTAGATGATGATCAGCGCGAAGAGGATCACGCCGACGATCGGCAGGCCCCGCGCCGAGGCCAGCAGGTAGGAGAAGTAGATGATGACGCCGGCGATCAGCGCGTTCTTGAGCAGGAAGAGCGGGAGGGGCAGCACGTCGAAGCCGTACTTCTGCGTGGCGCGCCGCTTGCGCACGTCCATCACGACCAGCGCGAGCGCGGCCACCGCCCCGAGGATCAGCGTCACGTTGTGGTAGCCGGTGTCCGGCCCGATCTCGGGCAGGAAGCCGCTGCCGATGTCCTTGAAGCCCTGCGGCAGGCTGCCGACGGTCGCGCCCTTGAGGACGACCAGCGTCAGGCCGCGGAAGAGCAGCATGCTCGCCAGCGTGACGATGAACGCCGGGATGCCGACGTAGGCGACCCAGAAGCCGTGCCAGGCGCCGATCGCCGCGGCCAGCACCAGGCAGATGACCACCGCGAGGAACCACGGCACGTCGTGCTTGGTCATCAGGATCGCGGCCACCGCACCCACGAACGCGGCCACCGAGCCGACCGAGAGGTCGATGTGACGCGCCACGATCACCATCACCATGCCGATGGCGAGGATGAGGATCTGGGCGTTCTGCACGACCAAGTTGGACACGTTGATCGGCTTGAGCATGATGCCGTCGGTCCTGAGCTGGAAGAACACGAGCAGCGCCGCGAGGGCGATGACCATGCCGTACTGGCGGATGTTGCCGCGCAGGATGTTCTGCAGCTTGTTCATGCTTGCCTCACGTCCGCCGTCATGTGCTTCATCAGCCTTTCCTGGGTGAACTCGCCGCGCGCGAGCTCCTGGGTGATCTGACCCTCAGCGAGGGTGTAGATGCGGTCGCACAGACCGATGAGCTCGGGGAGCTCGGAGGAGATCACCAGCACGCCCTTGCCCTGCTTGGCGAGGCCCTGGATGATCCCGTAGATCTCGTACTTGGCGCCGACGTCGATGCCGCGGGTCGGCTCGTCGAGGATCAGCACCTGCGGGTCGGTGAACATCCACTTGCTCAGCACGACCTTCTGCTGGTTGCCGCCGGAGAGCTTGCCGACGCCGACCGAGGTGCTGGGCGCCTTGATGTTGAGGTCCTTGCGGAAGCGCTCGGCGACCACGACCTCCTGGTCCTCGTCGACGGTCAGGCCGCGTCGGAGCTTGCCGAGCCCGGCCGACGTGATGGACGTCTTGATGTCGTCGAGCAGGTTCAGCCCGAGGCCCTTGCGGTCCTCGCTGAGGTAGGCGATGCCGGCGCCGATCGCGGCGTGGACCGAGCGCAGCTCGACCTGCTTGCCGTCGAGGCGCAGCTCGCCCTCGAACCTGCCACCGTACGAGCGGCCGAAGATGCTGCGCGCGAGCTCGGTGCGCCCGGCGCCCATCAGGCCCGCGATGCCGACGATCTCGCCGTGGCGGACCGTCAGGTCCACCGACCGGATCACGTCACGGCTGTGGTCGGTGGGGTGGCTCACGCTCCAGTTGCTGACCTCGAGCAGCACGTCACCTATCTCCGGCGTGTGGTCGGGGAACCGGTGCTCGAGGTCGCGGCCGACCATCCCGCGGATGATGCGGTCCTGGTCGACGGCACCGACGGCGACGTCGAGCGTCTCGATCGTGCGGCCGTCGCGGAGGATCGTGATCGCGTCCGCGACCTGCTCGATCTCGTTGAGCTTGTGGCTGATCATGATCGAGGTGATGCCCTTGCCCTTGAGCCCGCGGAGCAGGTCGAGCAGGTGGGCGGAGTCGTCGTCGTTGAGCGCTGCGGTCGGCTCGTCGAGGATCAGCAGGCGCACGTCCTTGCCGAGGGCCTTCGCGATCTCGACCAGCTGCTGCTTGCCGATGCCGAGGTCCTTGACCTTGGTCAGGGGGTTCTCGGCGAGGCCGACGCGGGCCATCAGCTCGATCGCCCGGTGGTGGGCGGCGTCCCAGTTGATGACGCCCCGCTTGGCGGTCTCGTTGCCGAGGAAGATGTTCTCGGCGATCGACAGCTCGGGGATCAGCGCCAGCTCCTGGTGGATGATGACGATGCCGCTGGCCTCGCTCTGCCGGAGGTTCCCGAACTCGACCACGCTGCCGTCGAACCACACCTCCCCGTCGTACGAGCCGTGCGGGTAGACGCCGCTGAGCACCTTCATCAGCGTCGACTTGCCGGCGCCGTTCTCGCCGCAGATGGCGTGGATGTCGCCGCGACGGACGGTGAGGTTGACGTCGGACAGCGCGAGGACACCCGGGAACCGCTTGGTGATCGAGCGCATCTCGAGGATCGGTCCGGTCATGTCACTCCTCTCGGGATCGAGGTCGAGGGTGGGACCTGGGGTACGTCTGGACAGTGTGGACCGGGACGACGGGCCTGTCAGTGCAGGCCCGCCGCCCCGATCACATCACGTCGAGGTGCTACTTGAGGTCGGCCTCGGTGTAGTAGCCCGAGTCGACGAGGACCGACTGCACGTCGTCCTTGCCGACCGGCACCGGGTCGAGGAGGTACGACGGGACGACCTTGACGCCGTTGTCGTACGTCTCGGTGTCGTTGACCTCGGGGTCGTCGCCGTTGGCGATGGCCTTGATCATGCTCACGGTCACCTTGGCCAGCTCACGCGTGTCCTTGAAGATCGTGGAGTACTGCTCGCCGGCGAGGATCGACTTCACCGACTGGACCTCGGCGTCCTGGCCGGTCACGACCGGGAGCGGCTTGCCGCCGCCGCCGTAGCCGTTGCCCTGGAGGGCGGCGATGATGCCGAGCGACAGGCCGTCGTAGGGCGAGAGGACGCCCTGGACGGTCTCGGAGGCGTAGGTGCCGGTGAGGATGTCCTCCATGCGCTTCTGCGCGGTGGCCGGGTCCCAACGCAGGATCGCGGCCTGGTCGAAGTCGGTCTGGCCGGACGGGACGACGATGTCGCCCGAGTCGATCATCGGCTGGAGCACCGACATGGCGCCGTTCCAGAAGAACGTCGCGTTGTTGTCGTCGGGGGAGCCGGCGAAGAGCTCGACGTTGTACGGCGCCTTGCCGCTCGCCTCGAGGCCCTCGACCAGCGACTCGGCCTGCATGACGCCGACCTTGAAGTTGTCGAAGGTCGTGTAGTAGTCGACGTTCTCGCTGTCGCGGATCAGGCGGTCGTACGCGATCACCGGGATGTCCTGGCTGGCCGCGGTCTCGAGCACGTCACCGAGAGCGGTGCCGTCGATCGCCGCGATGACCAGGACGTCGACGCCCTTGGTGACCATGTTCTCGACCTGGGAGACCTGGGTCGGGATGTCGTCCTCGGCGTACTGGAGGTCGACGTCGTAGCCGGCCTCCTCGAGCTGGGACTTGATGTTGTTGCCGTCGGCGATCCAGCGCTCGGACGACTTGGTCGGCATCGCGACGCCAACGGTGCCGGCGTCGCCGCCACCGTCGCTCGAACCGCTTTCGTCGTCGCCGCCACAAGCCGCGAGGCTCAGCGCCAGGACCGTGGCGCCGACAATGCTGAGGAGCTTGCGCACTGCCCTCTCCCTTTCGTTCTTCCTGCCGGCCAGGGTCCGTCCCGTGGCCGTCTGGACGACGCCGGGCATCACAGGCCCGGAGTCTCTCGGTGACACATCCCGGGCGACCGCGGCGCGAGCGCCGTCCTCCCGGGCTCGACCGGCATCGGGAAGATGCCGGCCACCTCGACGGGAACGTCGAAGACTGGGGTGGGGCGCCGGGTCACCGGTCGCCTCCTGCGAGTGCCGCGCGCCGGATCCGGCGCAGCCGGTGCATCGCGGTGTCGCGCTGGCCGAAGTGGTCGTGGAGCTCGCGGTACTCCGCGTAGAGGGCGTCGTACGCCGCCACGTCGGGGGGGTTCGGCGTGAACCGCGCCTCGTCGATCGCGCCGATGACGGCGGCGGCGGCGTGGATGTCCTCGAAGCACCCGGCGGCGACCGCGGCGTGCGCGGCCGAGCCGAGGGCGGGGCCCTGCTTCGACACGACCGTCGACAGCGGCAGGTCGAGCACGTCGGCGTAGATCTGCATGAGCATCTCGTTCTTGACCAGGCCACCGGCGACGACCAGGTCGGTCACCGGGACGCCTGAGTCGCGGAACGCCTCGACGATCCGGCGGGTGCCGAACGCGGTCGCCTCGATGAGCGCCCGGTAGACCTCCTCCGGGCGGGTCGCCAGCGTGGCGCCGACGAGGAGGCCGCTGAGCTCGTGGTCGACCAGCACGGAGCGGTTGCCGGAGTGCCAGTCGAGCGCGACCAGGCCGTGGGCGCCGACGGGCTGCGCGGCGGCCTTCTCGGTGAGCAGCTCGTGGATGTCGAGGCCGCGCTCGCGCGCCTCGGCGGCGTACGACTCCGGGACGGAGGTGCGCACGAACCAGTCGAAGATGTCGCCGACGCCGGACTGACCGGCCTCGTAGCCCCACAGTCCCTCGGTGATGCCGCCGTCGACGACGCCGCACATGCCCGGCACCTCGCGGAGGACCTCGGCGTTGAGGATGTGACAGGTCGAGGTGCCCATGATCGCGACCATCCGGCCGGGGCCGGTGGCCCGGGCGACCGGCGCGGTGACGTGGGCGTCGACGTTGCCGACCGCGACCACGATGCCCTCGCGCAGGCCGGTCCAGGCGGCGGCCTCGGCGGTGAGCGTGCCGGCGGGCGCACCCAGGCGGCCGATCTTCTGCTCGAGCTTGTCGGTCACGAACCCGGCGAACGCGGGGTTGAGGCCGGCGAGGAAGTCGCGGGTCGGGTAGGTGCCGTCCTGGTAGATGCCCTTGTAGCCGGCGGAGCAGGCGTTGCGGACGTAGTCGCCGCACAGCTGCCAGACGATCCAGTCGGCGGCCTCGACGAAGCGGTCCATCGCGGCGTACACCGCAGGCGCCTCCTCGAGGACCTGGAGGCCCTTCGCGAACTCCCACTCCGAGGAGATCAGTCCGCCGAAGCGGGCCAGCCACGGCTCCGAGCGCTGGGCGGCGAGCTCGTTGATGCGGTCGGCCTGGCCCTGCGCGGCGTGGTGCTTCCAGAGCTTGGTGAAGGCGTGCGGCTCGCCGGCGTACTCGGGGAGCTCGTTGAGCGGGGTGCCGTCGGCGGTGGTCGGCACCATCGTGCAGGCGGTGAAGTCGGTGCCGATCGCGATCACGTCGGCCGGGTCGGCGCCCGCGGCGGCGAGCGCGGCGGGCACGGCGACCCGGAGCACCTCGCGGTAGTCGTCGGGCACCTGGAGGGCCCAGTCCGGGCCGAGCTCGGTGCCGTCCGGCAGCTGCTGGTCGAGTACGCCGTGGGCGTAGGCGTGCGTGGCGTGGCCGAGCTCGGCCCCGTCGCTGACCCGCACCACCACGGCGCGTCCGGACAGGGTGCCGAAGTCGACTCCGACGACGAGCGGCTCGCTGACTGACACCCGCAGACACCCCTTCGCTGTGACGACCCTCACCCGACTGTGAGCGCTCACGTATCGTGAGCGCTCACAGCGGCGACGTCAAGCCAGATGTCGAAACTGTTACCTAGGACGGGACCTAGGTCCTGGTGGGCGCCGTGCTCGAGGAGCGGGTCACCAGCACCGGCACGACCTGGTCCTCGACCGGCCGCTCCTCGCCCGCCAGCGCCCGGGCCACCAGGCGCATCGCCCGGCGGCCGACCTCGTCGAAGTCCTGGCGGACCGTGGTCAGCGGCGGGCGGAAGTAGGCCGCCTCGGGCAGGTCGTCGAAGCCCACGACGCTCACGTCGTCGGGGACCCGGCGCCCCGCGTCGCCGAGCGCGGCGATCACGCCGAGCGCCATCTGGTCGTTCGCGGCGAAGACCGCGGTGATCTCGGGCTCGCGCGCCAGCTTCACGCCCGCCTGGTAGCCGCTGTCGCTGCTCCAGTCGCCGCCCCACCGCAGCGGCGGCACGGCCCGGCCCCACGCCTCGAGCTCCAGCCGCCAGCCCTCCACCCGCGCGGACGCCTCGCTCCAGCCGGGCGGACCGGCCACGTGCACGACGGTCTCGTGACCGAGGTCGAGCAGGTGGCGCACCGCGAGCCGGGCCCCGAGCACGTTGTCGACGTTCGCGGTCAGCTCCGAGCGCTGGAGGTCGCCCTCGAGCACGAGCGTCGGCACCCCGAGGTCCGTCGCCTGGGCGAAGCGCGAGACCGTCTCGTGCGGCACGACGAGCACCACCGCCTCGACGCCGATCCCCAGGAGCTCCTCGACCGCGGCCTCGACCGACTCCTCGGTCAGCTCGCGGATCGTGCGGAGCCAGAGCCCGTAGCCGGCCTCGCGGGCCGCGCCCTCGAGGCCGAGCAGCACCTGCTGGGGCCCGAACTGGTTCATCGCCCAGGTCGCGACGCCGATCAGGCCCGACCGTCGCGAGGCGAGCAGCCGCGCCGACTGGTTGCGTCGGTAGCCCAGCTCGCGGATCGCCGCCCGCACCCGCTTCGCCGTCTCCGGGTGCACCCCGGGCATGTCGTTGAGGACGCGGGAGACGGTCTGGTGGCTCACCTGGGCCAGAGCGGCGACATCGGCCATGGTGGGCGGGCGCCCGCGGGACGCGGTCATGGCCGCAGCCTAGTCAGGGCGGGCCAGTGGCCCTCACCGCAGGAGGTCGACGACGACGTACCCGTTCTGCGGGTCGATCTCGCCGGTGTCGTCACCACCCTGCGCGCTCACGACGATCAGGTAGGCGCCGAGGACCACCACGATGATGCCGATGACGACGGCGGCCACGGCGTACTGGCGCTTCGACTGTCCGGGCATGCCCGTCCGTACCCGGGTCCTGCGCCGACGATTCTCCGGCGGTCCGCGCGTTGGCCGTCGCACCTGACCGGCGCGCTCCGAGGACGGCCCGACGACGACTGTGAGGTCAGGTGCGACGCGCGACAGTCGTCAGGACTTCTTGGCCGCGGCCTTCGTGGTCTTCTTCGCCGTCGTCTTCTTGGCGGTCTTCTTGGCGGTCTTCTTCGCCGGGGCCTTCTTGGCGGTCTTCTTGGCCGCCTTCTTGGCGGGGCCCTTGGCGCGGCGCTCGGCGAGCAGCTCGGCGGCCCGCTCGAGGGTGATCGCCTCGACCGAGTCGTCCTTGCGGAGGGTGGCGTTGTACTCGCCGTCGGTGACGTACTCGCCGAAGCGGCCCGCCTTGACCACGATCGGCTGCTTGGAGACCGGGTCCTCGCCGAGCTCCTTGAGCGGCGCGGCCGCCGCGGCGCGGCCCCGCTGCTTGGGCTGGGCGTAGATGCGCAGCGCCTCGTCGAGGCCGATGGTGAGCAGCTGGTCCTCGGAGGTGAGGGAGCGGGAGTCGTTGCCCTTCTTCAGGTACGGGCCGTAGCGGCCGTTCTGCGCGGTGATCTCCTCACCGGACTCCGGGTCGACGCCGACCACGCGCGGCAGCGACAGCAGCTTGAGCGCGTCGTCGAGAGTGATCGTGTCGAGCGACATCGACTTGAAGAGCGAGCCCGTGCGGGGCCTGTCGTTCTTCTTCGCGTCCTCGGGCAGCACCTCGGTGACGTAGGGGCCGTAGCGCCCGTTCTTGGCGACGACCTGCAGGCCGCTCTCGGGGTGGACGCCGAGCTCGATCTCCTCGCCGGCCGGGTTGGCGAGCAGCTCGGTCGCCTTCTCGAGCGTGAGCTCGTCGGGCGGCAGGTCGTCGGGGACGTTGGCGCGGCGGGCGAACGGCGTGCCCTCGTCGTCCGGTCCCTCGAGATAGGGGCCGTAGCGGCCGACGCGGAGCTGGATGCCGGAGTCGGGCCCGCCGATCGGGAAGGTCGCGAGCTCCCGCGCGTCGATGTCGCCGAGACCGTCGACCAGCGGCTTGAGCCCGGTGACGGCGTCGGAGCCGAAGTAGAACTCGGCCAGCTCGCTCTCCCGGTCCTTGCGGCCGGCGGCGATCTCGTCGAGGACGTCCTCCATGCCGGCGGTGAACTCGTAGGAGACCTGGCGCGGGAAGTGCTCCTCCAGCAGCCGGATGACCGAGAACGCCAGCCACGCGGGCACCAGCGCGGTGCCCTTCTTGTAGACGTAGCCGCGGTTGAGGATCGTGCCGATGATCGAGGCGTACGTCGAGGGCCGGCCGATCTCGCGGTCCTCGAGCTCCTTGATGAGCGTGGCCTCGGTGAAGCGGGCCGGCGGCTTGGTCTCGTGCCCGTTGGCCGCCAGCGAGGCCGCGCTCACCGCGTCGCCCTCGTGCAGGTCGGGCAGCGGGACCTGGTCGTCGTCGCTGCGCTTGCCGCCCTCGGTGCCCTCGACGTAGGCCTTGAGGAAGCCGTGGAAGGTGATGACGCGACCGGAGGCGCCGAAGACCACGTCGCGGCCGTCGGCGGCCGCGCCGCCGATCCGCACCGAGACCGACTGGCCGACGGCGTCCTTCATCTGCGAGGCGACCGTGCGCATCCAGATCAGCTCGTAGAGACGGAACTGGTCGCCGGTGAGGCCGGTCTGCGCCGGGGTCCGGAACGAGTCGCCGGCGGGCCGGATCGCCTCGTGCGCCTCCTGCGCGTTCTTGACCTTGCTGGCGTAGGTGCGCGGCGCGTCGGGGAGGTACTCCGCGCCGTAGAGCTCGCGCACCTGGGCCCGCGCGGCACCGACGGCTGCGTCGGAGAGCGTGGTCGAGTCGGTACGCATGTAGGTGATGAAGCCGTTCTCGTACAGCCGCTGGGCCACCGACATCGCCACCGAGGCGCTCATGCCGAGCTTGCGGCTCGCCTCCTGCTGGAGCGTGGTCGTGCGGAACGGCGCGTACGGCGAGCGCCGGTAGGGCTTGGCCTCCACCGAGCGGACGTCGTACGCCGTGTCGCGCAGCGCCGCGACCAGGCCCTCGGCCCCGGCGCGGTCGAGGTGCACCCGCTCGCCCTTCTTGGCCTTGAGCAGTCCGTCGGGCCCGAAGTCCGACCCGCCGGCGACCCGAGCGCCGTCGATCGAGTGCAGCTTGGCCGGGAACATCCGCGGCTCCTTGGACGCGCCGGCGTCGAAGGTGCCCTCGAGGTCCCAGTAGGACGCGACCCGGAAGGCCATCCGCTCGCGCTCGCGGTCGACGACCATGCGGGTCGCCACCGACTGCACGCGGCCGGCCGACAGGCCGGACATGACCTTCTTCCAGAGGACCGGGCTGACCTCGTAGCCGTAGAGGCGGTCGAGGATGCGCCGGGTCTCCTGGGCCTCGACGAGGTCCATCGCGAGCTCGCGGGGGTTCTCGGCCGCGGCGAGGATCGCGGGCTTGGTGATCTCGTGGAAGACCATCCGCTTGACCGGGATGCCCTGGGGCTTCAGCTCGTCGAGCAGGTGCCAGGCGATCGCCTCGCCCTCGCGGTCCTCATCGGTGGCGAGGTAGAGCTCGTCAGCGTCCTTGAGCAGGGTCTTGAGCTTGGACATGTGCGACTTCTTGTCGCGCGGCACGACGTAGTAGGGCTCGAAGCCGTTGTCGATGTCGACGCCGAAGCGGCCCCACCACTTGTCCTTGATCTTCGCCGGGATCTCAGCGGCGCTCTGCGGGAGGTCGCGGATGTGGCCGATGGAGGACTCGACGACGTACCCCTGACCGAGGTACCCGCCGATCGTGCGGGCCTTCGCCGGGGACTCGACGATCACCAACTTGTGGGCCACAGACCTCTGCTCCTGCTACGTGGGGGTGTTCCGGCCGATCACGGTAGCGCGTGTCCCGCGGAACTCGTGCTCCGCGGCCCTCAACGTTCGAGACGCCGCCCCCGTCATAGGAGGGTAGGCGAGGGGCACCAACGAGACGCCGGAGGACAGGTGGACCACGAATTCTCGGAGTTCGTCGCCGCGCAGACGCGGCCGCTGCTCGGGCTCGCGCACGCGCTGACGGCCGACCCGCACGACGCCTGGGACCTCACCCAGGAGACGCTCGCCCGGATGGGCGAGCGGTGGGGGCGGTCGCGGTTCGACGAGCCGGCGGCGTACGCCCGGACCGTCATGACGCGGCTGAACATCGACCGTGTGCGCCGGCTGCGCCGCGAGCTCCCGATGCTCTCCACGCGGGAGGAGCAGCCACCCGTGGTGGTCACCGGGGAGCTCGACGGCTGGCTGGTCGAGGCGCTCGCGACCCTCTCGCCCCGGCAGCGCACCGCACTGGCGCTGCGCTACGTCGAGGACCTCGACGTGCGCGGCATCGCCGAGCGGATGGGCTGCTCGGAGGGGACCGTCAAGAGCCAGCTGTCCCGCGGGACGGAGCGGCTCCGGGAGCACGCGCGGGAGCACGGCCCCCTGCGCACCGCCGTCGGACGAGAGGACTGGGCATGACCGAGCAGCAGATCAAGGACGGGTTCGACCGCCTCGAGGCCGGCGTCACGCCGCCGGTCGACGCCCTGGTGCGCGTGGAGCGGCGGATGGTGAGCCGCCGGCGCCGCCGACGGACCTCGCTCGCGGGCGGCGGGGCCCTCGCCCTGCTCGTCGCGGCTGGGCTGGTCGTCTCCGCGGTCAGCGGCGACGACGGCGCGGGCGCACAGGTCGCGACCGACCCGGGCACGGGCCCGACCAGCACGCTCGCGATGACCCGCCCGGACGGCTCGACCGTCTCGTTCCCCGACGTGACCGTCAGCTGTCGACCTCCGGTCACCGACGCCGGCGACCCGATCTCGACCGCGGCCGGCCGGATCTGGATGTACAGCCCGATCCGGGTCACCGGCAGCGAGGACGCCGACGACATCGACCTGAGGGCGCCGTTCGTCTACTTCGAGGGCACGGTGGACAGGATCCAGGGTGACCGTACCTTCACCCTCCCCGACGACTCCGGTCGCGCGACCGAGGACCTGCCGATGATCCTCTTCGCGGCCGACCCCCGCGGCCCGCACCACAACGAGGTGTCCAGCCAGGAGGGCGACTCCAGCGGCACGGTGCGGGTCCTCGAAGCCTCGTGCGATCCGACCCCGATGCTCCGCCTGGAGGTCGACGCGACGCTCGGCAGCGAGGTCGAGGGCCCGCCGGTGCAGCTCGACGGGATCGTGGACGGAGCCCGGTCGCCGAGCTCACCGTGAGGGAGCGCCGAGGAAGCCCTCCGTCACGAGCTCGCGCACGACGGGCAGGTACGTCGTGCGCGTCTGCGCGGGATCGAGGTCGAGCAGCGCGCTCACGGCGTCGAGGATCTGACCGACGCTGAGGTCGCCGTCGCACGCACCGACCAGGGCCGCCTCGACGGTGTCGGCCCGGCGGGCTCGACGCAGGCCGCGCTGCTGGCGCAGCACGACGACCTCGGGGTCGGCCGCACCCGGCTGCCCCGTCGTCTCCTGCTGGACGTCCGAGCGGACGACGAGGTGCGAGTCGGCGCCGACCACCGCGTCCGCGCCGGCCGCCCAGTCGCCGATCGCGGAGGCGATCGGCTGCTCCACGTCGTACGGCCACTCCAGGAGCTCGCGAGCGGGGTCGGCGGCCCCCGACCGGCGCAGGTTGATCCAGCCGAAGCCGACCGCCTCGATGCCCTGCTCCTCGAACCACGACAGCCAGGTGTCGTAGCGCGCGGCGTAGTCAGGCGCACCGTGCTGGCCGGCGTCCTTGAGCCAGAGCTCGACGTAGGACGCCGGGTCGAGGACCTCGCGCTGGACCACGAACGCGTCGCACTCCGGGTCGATCCACGACGACAGCCGCTCCGCCCAGTCGGTGCCGACCGGGACGATCCAGTTGGCGAGCACCTGGCACCAGCCGCCGTCGGTGAGGTGCTCGGGGGCCGTGCGCACGATGTGCTCGACGACGCGGTCACCGGGCAGGCCCGAGTCGCGGTAGACGAGGCGCTCGCCGGTGGCGGGCGAGATCACGAACGGCGGGTTCGTCGCGATCAGGTCGAAGCGCTCCCCCCGCACGGGCTCGAAGAACGACCCGGCCCGGACGTCGACCGGCGTGCGCACGTCGTTGAGGGCGACGTTGAAGCGGGCCAGCCGCAGCGCCCGCTCGTTGACGTCGGTGGCGACGACGGCTCCGCTGTGGCCCGCGAGGTGGAGCGCCTGCACGCCGCAGCCCGTGCCGAGGTCGAGCGAGCGGCCGACCCGGTCGCGGATCGTCAGCTGGGCGAGGGAGGTCGAGGCGGAGCTGATGCCGAGGACGTGCTCGGGTCCGACCCGGTTGGGGCCGCCGTCGAGGCCGGGCGTCAGGTCGCTGACCACCCACAGCGCGTCGCCGTCGGCGGCGTACGGCCGCACGTCGAGGCGGGCGGCGACCTCGCCGACCGAGCGCTCGAGGAAGCCCTCGGCCGTGAGCCGGTCGACGAGCCCGGGCAGGGCGCGCTCGGCGGCGTCGGCGTCGACGACGGCCTGGAGCAGGAACAGCCGGGTGAGGGTCTCGAGCGGGCTGCCGCCGGTCGTACGCCGGAGCGCGGGCGTGGTCTCGTTGCGGGCGAGGGCCTGGTGCGCCGCCGGGCCGAGCAGGTCCGCGACCTCGTCGTAGCCGAAGCGGGCGGCGCCGAGCGCCTCGCGGAGCCGGGCGGGGAGGTCGGACGTCTCGCTCACCCCCCGAGCCTAGGGCGGGACGACACCGGCCCCGCGGAGAGGCTCCGCGGGGCCGGTGTCAGGGCGTGCGCCGCTACTGGTGGGGCGACGGGTCGAACTGCTGCGTCGGCGTCGCGTCCGGCGCCGGGGCCGCCGGGGGCGCCGGGGGCGCCGGGGGCTCAGTAGGCGGCGGGGGCGGCGGCGGGGGCGGTGCGCTCATCCCCGGCGCGTCGGCCTCGATCGCGACCGGACGACGCTTGGAGATGTAGACCGCGGCCACGATGCCGCCGAAGGCGACGAGCCCGATCACGATCGAGAGCGGCCGGTTGGCGTCCTCGCCCAGGGTCAGGCTGACCACCGCGCCGACGATCAGCAGCGAGACCAGGTTCATCACCTTGAGCAACGGGTTGATGGCCGGGCCGGCGGTGTCCTTGAACGGGTCACCCACGGTGTCGCCGATGATCGTCGCCTCGTGGGCCAGCGATCCCTTGCCGCCGTGGTTGCCGTCCTCGACGAGCTTCTTGGCGTTGTCCCAGGCGCCACCGGAGTTGGCGAGGAAGACCGCCATCAGGGTGCCGGCGCCGATGGCACCCGCCAGGAACCCGGCGAGCGGACCGACGCCGAGGCCGAAGCCGACCGCGATCGGGGCCAGGATCGCCAGCACACCGGGCGTGGTGAGCTCGCGCAGCGAGTCGCGGGTCACGATGTCGACGACCTTGCCGTACTCCGGCCGGCCGGTGCCCTCCATGATCCCGGGGATCTCGCGGAACTGGCGGCGCACCTCGAGCACGACGGCGCCGGCGGCGCGGCCGACGGCGTTGATCGCCAGGCCCGAGAAGAGGAACACCACGGCGACGCCGAGCAGCATGCCGACCAGGATGTCGGGGCTGAACACGAGGAACCCGAGGTCCGCCGCGTGGTCTGAGGAGACCCGGGCCTCGACGACCTGGTCGAGGGTCGAGCGGATGTAGGACCCGAACAGCGCGCTCGCCGCGAGCACCGCGGTCGCGATCGCGATGCCCTTGGTGATCGCCTTGGTCGTGTTGCCGACCGCGTCGAGCTCGGTCAGGATCTGCGCGCCCTCGGGGCTGACGTCGCCCGACATCTCGGCGATGCCCTGCGCGTTGTCGGAGACCGGGCCGAAGGTGTCCATGGCCACGATCACGCCGACGGTGGTGAGCAGGCCGCAGCCGGCCAGCGCCACCGCGAAGAGCGCGATCGAGAGCGACCCGGAGCCGAGCAGGAACGCGCCGAACACGGCCGCGCCGATGACGAGCGTGGTGTAGACGGCCGACTCGAAGCCGACCGACAGGCCGGAGAGGATCACGGTCGCTGGGCCGGTCAGCGAGGTGCGGCCGACATCCTTGACCGGGCGGTGGTCGGTGCCGGTGAAGTAGCCGGTCAGCGCGAGGATGATCGCGGCGAGCACGATGCCGATGCAGACCGAGGCCGAGCCGATCAGGGCCGGGTTGCCCTCGATGTCGCCGCCGCCGACGAACGCGTCGAGGAGGTTCTCGCCGGTGCCCGCGCGCAGCTCCACGAAGGAGGTCGGCAGGTAGACGAAGGAGAGCACCACGCACGCGACGGCCGCGATGGCCGCGGAGATGTAGAAGGCGCGGTTGATCGTGACCAGGCCGTTCTCGCCGGCCCGCGGCTTGCAGAGGTAGACACCGGCCACGGCCGTGAGCGCGCCGACCGCGGGGATCAGCAGCGGGTACACCAGGCCCTTGTCGCCGAACGCCTGCGAGCCGAGGATCAGCGCGGCCACGAGCGTCACGGCGTACGACTCGAAGAGGTCGGCGGCCATGCCGGCGCAGTCGCCGACGTTGTCGCCGACGTTGTCGGCGATCGTGGCGGCGTTGCGCGGGTCGTCCTCGGGGATGCCTTGCTCGACCTTGCCGACCAGGTCGGCGCCGACGTCGGCGGCCTTGGTGAAGATGCCGCCGCCGACACGCATGAACATGGCGAGCAGCGCCGCGCCGAAGCCGAAGCCCTCGAGCACGTGCGGGGCCTCGTCCTGGAAGAGGATCACGACGATGCTGGCGCCGAGCAGGCCGAGACCGACGGTCGCCATGCCGACGACCGCACCGGTGCGGAAGCCGATGTTCATCGCCGGGTCGCGGCCCTCGGTGTTGGCCGCCGCGGCGACCCGGACGTTGGCCTTCACGGCCAGCGACATGCCCAGGTAGCCGATGGACGCGGAGAACCCGGCGCCCACGAGGAAGAAGACCGAGCGGAAGACCCGGACCACCCAGTCGTCGGCGGGCAGCGCGAGCAGCAGGAAGAACGCGACGGCGGCGAAGATCGCCAGCGTGCGGAACTGCCTCTGCAGGTACGCGTTGGCCCCCTCCTGCACCGCCTGGGCGATGTTCTTCATGTTCTCGGTGCCTTCACCGGCGGCAAGAACCTCCTGGCGGAACATCGCCGCCATCGCGAGCGCGCCGAGCGCGATCAGTGCGACGACGATGACCAGGACGAGGTTGCCCCCGGAGACTTCAACCGCGGCGGGATAGATCCCCGTCATGCGCTTCCTCCTGGGAGAGTGATGCAGATCTCACGGACGGGGCGGAGTCTACGCATGGGAGAACGCGGGACTGCATCGGGTTGTGACCCGGAACACATGGCGAGTCGCAGATTCACCCCATCGGTGGAGCGTTGGACCAGGCGGAAATGCCGACCGCCCCGACGTCCGGGGACGGCGGGGCGGTCGGAGTGGGTCGTTGGTCAGCTGCCGGCGAGCGCGGTCTCGGCCGAGTCGTGGATCACGAAGACCTTCGCCAGGCCGGTGATCCGGAAGATCTTGAGGAGCCGGTCCTGGTTGCACACCAGCTCCAGGGAGCCGTCGTGGGCGCGGACCTTCTTCAGGCCGCCGACCAGGACACCGAGGCCGGTGGAGTCGAGGAACTCGACCTCCTCCATGTCGACCAGGATGTCGTAGCTGCCGGCGGCGACCAGCTCGGTGATCTTGTCGCGCAGCTTCGGCGCCGTGTAGACGTCGATCTCGCCGCCGACGGCAACGATGGTCTTTCCACCGGCATCGCGCGTCGTCAGAGTCAGATCCACGTCATTCTCCCGTTGCAGCTCGATCGACACAGGCAGTCACTCGGGATGTCCCCCGAGAGACGAGCCTGGTCAATGTAACCACGCCCGCGCTGCCTCGCGCACAGAGTACGCACACAAGGCCCGTCGTGCCCGATCGGCGACGAAATCCGATCGGGGCGGTCCGCCGCCGTCCCTCCCGGTGGAGCGTCGGTGGGGGCGGTCAGAATGGACGCGTGACGACCACCCCCCGCGCCCCGGTCGCGATCGCCGACCTGGTGGACCGCCTGGCGTCCGTGCCGGGGCGGGAGGACCGGCTGCGGCACCTCGAGGTGCTGCCGCCGCGCCCCGCCGTACCCGCGGACTGGCCGGAGTGGGCGGCACCCGAGGTCGTCGCCGCGTTCGCGGCCCGTGGCGTCGCCCGTCCCTGGCGCCACCAGGCGGTCGCCGCTGAGGCGGCGTGGGCGGGCCAGCACGTGGTGCTGGCGACGGGGACCGCGTCGGGCAAGAGCCTCGCCTACCAGCTGCCGTCCCTCACCACGATCCGCGCCGCCCGCGGACCGCGCGGCCAGCGGGGGGCGGGCGTGCTCTACCTCGCGCCCACCAAGGCGCTCGCCCAGGACCAGCTCGCGGCGGTCACGGCCCTCGGGCTGGACGTGCGGGCGACCACCCACGACGGCGACAGCAGCCGCGAGCAGCGCGACTGGGCCCGCGACCACGGCGAGTACGTCCTCAGCAACCCCGACATGCTCCACCGGTCGCTGCTGCCCGGACACGAGCGCTGGTCGTCGTTCCTGGGCTCGTTGCACTACGTGGTCGTCGACGAGTGCCACCACTACCGTGGCGTCTTCGGCGCCCACGTGGCGCACGTGCTGCGGCGGCTGCGGCGCGTGTGCGCGGCCTACGGCGCCTCGCCCACGTTCGTGCTCGCCTCGGCGACGGTCGCCGAGCCGGAGACGGCCGCCGCGCGGCTCACCGGCCTCGACGTGCTCGCGGTGACCGGCGACGGCTCACCACGCGGCCGGGTCGCCCTGGCGCTCTGGGAGCCGCCGTTCACCTCCCACGCCGGCGAGAACGGCGCACCCGTGCGGCGTGCGGCGTCCTCCGAGACCGCCGACCTGCTCGCCGACCTGGTCGCCTCCGACGCGCGCACGCTCGCCTTCGTCCGCTCCCGGCGCGGCGCCGAGCAGGTGGCGATGACGGCGGCGGAGCTGCTCGCCGAGGTCGACCCGTCGCTGCCGGGTCGGGTCGCGGCCTACCGCGGCGGCTACCTGCCCGAGGAGCGGCGAGCCCTCGAGGAGTCGCTGCGCAGCGGCGAGCTGCTCGGCCTGGCGGCTACCAATGCCCTCGAGCTCGGGATCGACGTGAGCGGGCTGGATGCGGTGCTGCTGGCCGGGTTCCCCGGCACCCGGGCGGCGTTCTGGCAGCAGGTGGGCCGCGCCGGCCGCGGCGCCCGGGACGCGCTCGGGCTCCTCGTCGCCCGCGACGACCCGCTCGACACCTATCTCGTCACCCATCCCGAGGCACTGCTGGGCGCACCGGTCGAGGCCACGGTCTTCGACCCCGCCAACCCCTACGTGCTCGGCCCGCACCTGTGCGCCGCCGCGCAGGAGCGCCCCCTGACCGAGGACGACCTGCCGCTGTTTGGTCCCACCGCCCGGGAGGTCGTCGACGCGCTGACCGAGGGCGGCCTGCTCCGTCGGCGTCCGCGCGGTTGGTTCTGGACCGATCGGCGCCGCGCCAGTGACCTGACCGACATCCGGTCGGCTGGTGGCACGCAGGTGCAGCTGGTCGAGGCCGACACCGGGCGGGTCGTGGGCACCGTCGACGCGGCGAGCTCGCACTCGACAGCGCACGCCGGTGCGGTCTACGTGCACCGCGGGGAGACCTGGCTGGTCGAGTCGCTGGACCTCGAGGAGCACGTCGCGGTGATCCACCGGGCGGACCCGGCCTACAGCACCACCGCGCGCGAGACGACGGACATCGCGATCGTCGACGAGCGGGAGCACGCCGCGTGGGGCGACTGCCGGCTGTCCCTGGGCAGCGTCGACGTCACCCACCAGGTCGTCGCCTACCTGCGCCGCCGCCAACCCGGTGGTGAGGTGCTGGGCGAGGAGCCGCTCGACCTGCCGCCGCGCTCGCTCCGCACCACGGCGGTCTGGTGGAGCGTCCCGGAGGCCGCGCTCGCCGAGGCCGGCCTGGCCGCGGCAGACCTCCCTGGCGCGGCGCACGCCGCGGAGCACTGCTCGATCGGCCTGCTGCCGCTCTTCGCCACGTGCGACCGCTGGGACATCGGCGGCGTCTCGACCGCGCTCCATCCCGACACGGGGCGACTGACCGTGTTCGTCTACGACGGACACCCCGGTGGCGCGGGCTTCGCGGAGCGCGGCTTCCGGGCCGCCCGGTCGTGGCTGAGCGCCACCCGCGACACGATCCGCTCCTGCGGGTGCGACGACGGCTGCCCGTCGTGCATCCAGTCCCCCAAGTGCGGCAACGGCAACAACCCGCTCGACAAGGTCGGCGCGGTCACGCTTCTCGACCTGCTGCTCGGTGGCGGCTAGGTTCGCAGCATGGTGATCGGACTGCTGCTGATGGTGCTCGGCGCTCTCGCCGTGGTCGCCGCCGTGTTCACCGCCACCGGCGAGTCGGTCGAGGTCCTCGGCTTCGACGTCACCGCGGTGGGTCTCTACCTCTTCGGCCTCGGGAGCGGCGTCGCCATCCTGTGGGGCTTCACGATCAGCAAGTGGGGCACCAAGCGCACCCTGCGGCAGCGCCGCGAGGCGCGCAAGCTCGACGAGCTGCAGGCGAAGCTGGACCAGCGTGAGGCCGAGCAGCGCACCGACGAGGGCAGCGGCGACCGCTCCGTCTGAGCGGGCCGGGGAGGCGCGAGATGTCCGAGAACAAGGACCCCGCCGACGCGTCGTGGCTGAGGCTGCTCCTCGTCGGCACCGCCGCGCTGGTGTGCGCCGGCCTGGTGATCGCTGCGCTCGTCGTCGGCGTCATCGCGCTGGTCTCCTAGTCGGCACCCCCGACCGGTCGGGCCAGGCCCTGCCGCTTCTGAGCGCCCCATTCCGTCTTGCCCCGCGCGATGTCCACGAAGCCGAGCAGGCGCCAGACGTGGTGGAGCTGCCGGTAGCCGACGTTCTCCAGGAGCGTGTAGGCGAGCAGCCGGAGCACGTCGCGCCGACGCTTGTAGGTCCCGAAGCTGACCTCTTCCAGCACCAGCGCCGCCGTCGACAGCACAATCCCGAGCAGGAGGGAGACGGCGACGAAGCTGGCAAGGTAGCCCGAGCCGACGCCCCCCGTCAGCCACAGGCCCAGGGTCACCAGGAGGCCGAGCAGGGCGAAGATCGGGCTGAGGAACTCGAACACCGCGAAGTAGATCATCGTCAGCAGCCCGATCACGCCGTACCGCGGGTTGCCGATCATCGCCCGGTGACGCAGCAGCGCTTCCCACAGGCCGCGCTGCCACCGGCGCCGCTGCCGGCCCAGCGTGGTGAGGTCCTCGGGCACCTCGGTCCAGCACACCGCGTCGTCGACGAAGACGACCTCGTAGGGCTCGCCGCGGTCGCGCAGGTAGCGGTGCAGCCGCAGGGTCAGCTCGAGGTCCTCGCCGACGGTGTCGGTCCACAGGCCGCCGACCGTCTGCAGCAGCGAGCGGTCGAAGATGCCGAACGCGCCGCTGATCAACCCCAGCGCGTGCACGCGGCCCCAGCCGACCCGGGCGATCAGGAACGCCCGGATGTACTCGAGCGACTGGATGGTCGCGAGCCGGCTGCGCGGGAGCCGCACGTCGAGCACCTGCCCGTGGTCGATCAGGCAGCCGTTGGCGGCCCGGATCGTCCCGCCGGCGGCGACCACCGATCCGGGCTGGTCGAGGAGCGGCTTGGCGATGCGGAGCAGCGCGTCGGGCTCCAGCAGCGAGTCGGCGTCGATCATGCACACGTAGGGGTGCCGGGCCGCGTTGAACCCGGCGTTGAGCGCGTCCGACCGGCCCGCGTTCGCCTTGTCCAGCACCAGCAGGCCAGGATGCGGCCGCGAAGCATAGGTGGCCCGGATCTCGGCGGTGGGGATCCCTTCGCGCATCGCCTGGCGCACCGGCACCATGTCGAAGGCCTCGATGAGCGTCTGCACGGTGGCGTCCGCGGAGCCGTCGTTGACGACGACGACCTCGTGGCGCGGGTACCGGAGCGCCAGCAACGACCGGACGCTCTCGACGATCACGACCTCCTCGTTGTAGGCCGGCACGATCACCGAGATGCCGGGCGTCAGCGGGGAGGCGAACACGTCGTCGAGCCCGAGGTAGCGGCGCCGCCAGACCTTGCGCCGCAGGTCGACCCAGGCCAGGGCGGTGAGCGCGAGGTAGAAGCCGTTGAGCAGGACGAAGTAGACGAACGACATCGCCGAGAACCCGACCAGGATCGTCTCCACGGGCTCAGAGCTCCAACCGGTCGGCGGCCTCGCGCAGGTGCGGCCCGGCGTCGGGCGCCTCGGCAGCCGTCAGCACCAGGGCCGGGTCGATGCGGGCCAGCGCCTGGGCCGCGTCGGCCGCGGGGTCGAACTCGTCGGCGCGCGCCACCTCGAGCAGCGCCTCGGTCACCGTCTGGCCGCCGATCTGCCCCAGGGCCCGGGCCGCGGCCGCGCGGACGAACGCCACCCGGTCGTGCAGCAGCTGGATCAGCGCGTCGCGTCCGGCGCTCGCTCCCAGCCGGCCGAGCGCGTCCGCGGCGGCGGCGCGGACGTCGGCGGACATGTCGCGAAGCAGCGCCGGCAGCAGGGCCGGCAGCTCGTCCGCCTCGGCGGCGGCCGACCCCAGCAGCCCGATCAGCCGGACCGCCGCCGCTCGGTGGTGCGGGTCCGGGTCGTCGAGCAGGGTGATCAGGCGGGGCACGGCCGGCGGGCCGATCTCGAGCAGCGCGATGCCGACGACCGGGTCCGCCACCCGCTCGGTGACCGCTGCGGAGATGAGAGCCTCGACGGTCTCGGCGGCGCGGAGCCGGCCCAGGCTGCGGGCCGCCGCTGCCCGGACGTCGAGACTCGGGTCCTCCATCGCCCGCAGCAGGTCGGGCACCGCGGCCGCAGAGGCCATGTCGCCCAGCCGGAACGCGGCGTCGACCCGGGCCCGCTCGGAGCGGGCGGTGAGCCGACGGCGCTGGGCATCGACCTCACCGGCGGCCTCGAAGTAGGCGGCGATCCGGTCCTCGGCCTCCCCCCGGAGCTGGCGGGAGTAGTGCACCAGCAGGTCGCCGAACACCTCCGCCTCCATCCCCGCCAGCACCGGGGCGGGGGCGCCCTGGTCGTCGTCGGGGTCGACGAGCTCCATCGCCAGCGGCCGCAGCCGCTCCGTGGCCTCGGCTCGGCGCTTGTCGCGCGCACCCATCGAGCTGCGCACCACCAGCGAGACGAGCACCAGCGCGACCCCGACCAGGGCCAGGGCGATGATGCCCGCCATCAGGGTCATGGCCGTCCGGCCTACCGGCGGCCGAGGATCGCCTGCACCCGCGAGCGCAGCTCCTGCGGGCTGAAGGGCTTGCGCACGTAGTCGTCGGCTCCCGCCTCGAAGCCGCGTTGCACGTCGGCGTCCTGGACCCGTGCGGTCAGCAGGATGACCGGGATGTCCCGGGTGGCCTCGTCGGCGCGGATCGCGCGAGTCACCTCGTAGCCGTCCATCTTCGGCATCCGCACGTCGAGCACCGCCAGGGCGGGGACGTGCTCGCGCACGGCGTTGAGCGCCTCCTCGCCGTCGTGGGCGATGACGACCCGATACCCCGACCGCTCCAGCCGGAACGCGATCAGGCGGAGGATGTCCTGGTCGTCGTCGGCGGCCACGATCACCGGGACCGCGGCGGCGGGATCGGTGCTCACCTGCTCACCTTCGGCTCGGGACCGTGCGCCTCGGAGAGCGGCCGCACCGGCAGCTCGACGTGGAACGTCGTGCCGACGCCCTCGGTGCTGGTCACCGAGATCGTCCCGTCGTGCACCTCGACGATCGACTTCACGATGCTCAGCCCGAGCCCGGTGCCGGCGACCTCCCCGACGTTCGACGTGCGGAAGAAGCGCTCGAACAACCGGTCCACCTCCTCCTGGGGGATGCCCATCCCCGTGTCCGCGACGTCGATGTGCACGGTCTCCTCCGTCCCAGTCAGCGTGACCCTGATTGTGCCCCCCGGTGGGGTGAACTTGACGGCGTTCGAGATCAGGTTGTCGAAGAGCTGGGTCAACCGGGTCGCGTCCATCCACACGGGCGGGAGCGTGCCGCTCGTGGTCACCTCGAGCTGCACCTCTCCCTGCTCGGCCCGCGGCCGTGCCGCGACCGCGCAGGCCGCGGCGATGTCGGCGAGGTCGACCCAGCTGCGCTCCAGGGACAACCGGCCCGCGTCGACGCGGGAGACGAACAGGATGTCGTCGATGAGGCGGTTGAGCCGCCGGGTGTTGCGGTCGACCACCTCGACGAACTCCTGCTGGTCGGCGTTGAGGTCGCCGAACTCGCCGCTGAGCAGCATCTCGGTGTAGCCGCCGATCGAGGTCAACGGCGTCCGCAGCTCGTGGGAGACCGAGCCGACCAGCTGGTCCTTCATCTGGTCCAGCTCGCGCAGCTGGGCGTTCTGGGCCGCCAGGCTGTCCGCCGCCGCCTGCTGGGCGGCGAGCAGGTCCTGGCGCTCGAGCGCGAGCGCGAGGAGGTGCGCCACGCTCTGCAGGGCGTCCCGGGTGCCGCGCACGGCGGTGCGCCGCTGGTCGGCGGCGATGACCGCGACCACGCGACCGCCCACCTCGACGGACGCCCGGAACAGCCTGCTGCCGTCGCCCGGGTCCTCGTCGACCTCGAGCACCACGGCGTGCCCGCCGCTGACGAGCTCGCTCGCCGCCCGCTCGGCCGCCGCGATCAGCTCGTCGCGGCCGGAGTCGCCACCCAGCAGCTCCGACCCGAGCCGGCTCAGCGTCGCCGCCCGGGCGGCCGCTCGGTGCGTCTGCCCGACCAGGTCGGCGATGCGGACCACCACGAGGATCGTGACGACGACGAGTGCGGTCAGCGTGATCCAGATGTGGCGGACATCCGCCGACAGGGCCTGCACGGCGAGCACGACCGCCGGGATCAGGCTGACGAGGTAGAGGCCCACGATCCGGGGCACGCTCGCGAGCGGGTCCGAGACCTCCTCGGGCTCCGCGGTCAGGTCCACCATCGACGGGTGCAGCGCGGCCAGCCCCATCGCCAGGTTGCCGGCGAGCAGCAGCGCGTCGGCCTTGCTGGCGTCGCCGCCGGCGGTGAAGAGCTCGCCCACGCTGTAGACGATGTCGCCCGCGAGGATGAGGGCGAGGCTGGCCGCGACCAGGCGCAGCGCCGGCGGTCGCCAGCTGATGCCCAGCAGGAACCGCACCGCGACGGCGAGCAGCAGCACGTCGGCGACCGGGTAGGCGCTGGCCACGATCGCGGCACCCACCGAGATCGACGAGTCGGCGACGTAGTGCTCCGCGATCAGCAGGAAGGCGAAGAGCGCCGCCGTGACGGCGATGATCGCCGCGTCGAGCAGGTTGCCCCACTCGCCGCCCGTGCGGGCCTGGGACGCGACCTGGAGCCCGGCCACGAAGAGCGGGTAGGCCGCCAGGTAGAAGATGTCGGCCGCCGACGGGAACGGCTCGACCCCGGCGACCTGGTGAATGCCGTAGATGACGTCGGCGATCGCGAAGCAGCCGAGCCCGGCGGCGATCAGCAGCCACGCCGCCGGGCGCCGAGGCCGGTAGACGTGGACCCCGTAGAGCACCGCCGCCACGGCAGCGAGGTCGGCGATCGGGTAGATCACCAGGTTGCTCAGCACCGTGCGGTCGGTCGGGACCAGGAGGAAGGAGGCCCACAGGACTAGGGCGGCGAGCAGGGCCTTCCGCCACAGGCGGGCCGCCGCAGCGGAGTCCTGGGCTGTCCCTGGGAGGCGTGCCCTCACAGTGGCCACGCGTCATCTTGGCACGCGGATCGCCGCTCGGCACCGCACCCGGCGCACCGTCATCACGGGGCTGGGCCGGCACGGGCCTCGGCGGCGAGGTCGGCGGTCTGTCCCAACCAGTGCGGGCCCGTGACCTCGACGCGGACGAGGACGTCGCGCCCGGACAGCACGCACGAGGTGATCGTGGCGCCGTTAGCCGCGGCCGTGCCGCCACCGGCGGCACACGGGTCGCCGCGGCCCACCTCTCTCGCCGCGGCCAGTGCCGCCAGGTCGGCGGCGGCCTGGGCCTGGCGGTGCGCACGGATCAGCGCGGCCGTCACGCCGAGCGCCGCGGCGAGCAGCACCAGCAGGCCCAGGCACGCGATCGCGAACGGCGTCGCCGAGCCGCGGGCGTCGCGACGCCGCCTCACGGCGGCCCCTCCAGCACCGCGACCGCCTCGGCCGACACGGCGGCGTGCGGGATCTCGAACACGCCGCCCGGCCCGGCGACCCGGCCGGTGACGACCACGCGGACCTCGCCGCCGCCCGTCTCGACCCGGACCCGGCTCCCGGGAGGGGCGACCTGCTCGCCGCGCGCCACCGCAGCCGCCGGATCGTCCCCACGAGCCACCGCCCGGGCGGTCTCCCGGGCGGCGTCGACCGCCCGGACCTGGGCCGCCCCGACGGCCAGCAGCCAGACCAGGCCGACCGTCACCGCGAGCAGCATCGGCAGCACCATCGCCAGCTCGGCGGTGGCGGCTCCGCGCTGGTCGCGGCGACGGACGGCCCGGCTGCTCATCCGATGCCCAGCAGTCCGAGGACGTGGTCGAACAGCGTCTTGAGCAGCTGGTCGCCGAACCCGCCGGTGAGCAGCTTGTAGAGCAGGCCGGCGAGGCCGGCGCCCGCGGCGGTGCCGACGGCGTACTCGGCGGTGGTGATGCCGCGCTGGTCGGCGCGACGACGGGCGCCGCGGCGGGCGATCCGGTGGCGGACGGTCATGGGTGACTCCTTGCCTGTCGGTCCCGGGCCGCCCGATGCGACCCGGCGGGGACGACGATGCGGGACGCGGCGGACATCGTGCGGCGACCGGGGCATCGGCTGTGGAGAACGACGTCGGAGGGCCGGCGGTGGACGATTCGTGGCTCACAGCCCGAGGTCGCTGAGCAGCGCGACCACCAGCGGCACGATGCCGATCAGCACGAACGCCGGCAGCAGGCAGAGGCCGAGCGGCACGGCGGCGCGGACGCCGACCGCGCGGGCCAGCTCCTCGACGTCGGCGCGCTGGGCGCGCCCGAGCTCGTCGGCCAGTCGCTCGACGGCCGCGACCACCGGGGCTCCGGTCTCGTGGGCGCGCGCGAGCGTGCGGCCGAGTCCAGCCAGCTGGGGGTCGTCACTCAGGCCGGACCACACCTGTGCCGGGTCGAGCCCGAGCGCCAGCCGAGCGGCGGTGCCCGCCAGCCGCTCCGTCGCGGGGCCGGGCAGGGCGGCGCAGACCTGGGCCACCCCGTCGGACGGAGCCGCGCCGGAGCGGAGGGTCGCCGCCAGGAGCGCCACGACGTAGGGCAGGTCGCGGCGCACGGCGGCGCGACGTACCCGGACGGCAGCGGGCTCGGCCCGCCCGACCACGACCCAGGTGCCGACCGCGACGACGACGCCGCCGACGGCTCCGGCGGACCCGGCCAGGAACACGAACGCGGCGGCCCCGGCGAGCACCGACCACAGCAAGCGGTGCCGGTGCAGCCAGTCCGCCGGCGGCGGGCGGATCCGCTCGACCCGCCCGGGGAGCCGGACGGGCGCGGGCACCAGCAGGGCGGCCGCGAGCGCGGCCGAGCATACCGCGAGTGCCGCACCGCCGGTCACGCCGCGTCCTCGGCGTCACGCGCGATGGCCTCGATCCAGCCCAGCCCCGCGATCCCGAAGGCGAGGCCCGCCGCGAGGCAGGCGAGCCCCGGCGCGGTGCCCAGCAGGAAGCCCCAGGGCGACCCGCCGACCCCCGAGCCCATGGCGAGGGCGACGACCGGGAGGCCGGCAAGCAGGCGGGCGGTTGCCCGCGCCGACGCGAGCTCGCCGGCGACCACCCGGCGGGTCGCGGCGCGCTCGCGCAGCGACTCCGCGACCCGGCCGACCGTCGCCGCCAGGCCGTCGCCGGTGCGGTGCCCGACCTGCCAGGCGGCCGCCACCACGCGCAGTTCGCCGGCGCCACCGACCTCCCGCGCGACCGCCCGCAGCGCCGACGGCACGTCGGACCCGACGTGGAAGGCGGCCGCGACCGGGGCGAGGGGCGGCCAGGCCGCAGCCGCGCGGTCGAGGCACTCGCCGGGTGGCTGCCCGGCGGCGAGCTCGGCGGAGAGCAGGTCGCAGGTCTCCAGGACGCGCGCCGAGGCCGCCTGCCGCGCCAGCCGGTCGCGCCGGCGACGCACCAGCGCCCCGATCCCCGCTGCGGCAGCGACCAGGACGGTGAGGGCGGCGGCGACCCTCGGGGCGGTGACGACGAGCAGCAACGCGACGCCGGCGACCATCGGAACTGCCGCACGCCAGCCGGCGTCCCATCGCCCAACCCGGGCCCGAGGAGGTGGCCGCACCAGCAGGCCAGCCGACAGCGCTGCGGCGAGGACCGCGACCGCGGTCATCGGGCGATCCGCTCTGCCAGCCGGCCCGCCGCCGGGCCGGGTGCGGGAGGTCCGCCGGCCGGGAGGTCGAGCGCGGACTCCATCACCACCAACCCGTCGGGACGCCGCACGGGGACAGCGACCTGGCGCAGCCGGCGCACCCCGTCGCGGTCACGCGCCAGGTGGACGACCACGTCGACGGCGGAGGCGAGCTGGCTGTGCGCCGCGTCGCGGCCCAGTCCGCCGGCGAGGGCGAGCGCCTCGACGCGTGCCGGGACGTCGAGGGCGGAGTTGGCGTGCAGGGTGCCGCACCCGCCCTCGTGCCCGGTGTTGAGCGCGGCGAGGAGGTCGACGACCTCGGCCCCGCGCACCTCGCCGACCACGAGCCGGTCGGGGCGCATCCGCAGCGCCTGCCGGACGAGCGTCCGCACCTCGACCGCCCCGGCGCCCTCGATGTTGGGTGGCCGGCCCTCGAGCGCGACGACGTGGGGATGGTCGGGGCGCAGCTCGCTGGCGTCCTCGACCACGACGATGCGCTCCCCCTCCGGGACCCGCGCGAGCAGCGCGGCGAGCAGCGTCGTCTTGCCCGAGCCGGTGCCGCCGCTCACCAGGAACGCCAGCCCGGCCGCCACGATCTCGTCGAGCACCTCGGCGGCCCTGCGGTCGAGCAGGCAGGCGTCGACCAGGTCGTCGAGGCTGAAGGCCCGGCGGCGGGGCACCCGCAGCGAGATCACGGTGCCCGGGCGCGCGAGCGGCGCGAGCACCGCGTGGCACCGGCTGCCGTCCGGCAGCCGCAGGTCGACGTACGGCGTCGCGTCGTCGAGCCGCCGACCGCCGAGCGCGGCCAGCCGCTGGGCGAGCCGGCGCACCGCCTCGTCGTCGGGGAACCGCACCGGCGTGAGCTCGAGGCCGCTGCCCCGGTCGAGGTAGACCCGGTCGGGGCCGTTGACGAGCACGTCGGTGACGTGGGGCTCCCGGAGCAGCGGCTCCAACGGGCCGGCGCCGACGACGTCGCGCCGCAACGTCTCGTAGGCCGCCAGCACGGCGGCGTCGCCCACCGGGCGGCCCGCCTCGCGCAGCGCCTGCGCGACCCGGTGCGGCGTCAGCTCGCCGGGCGAGCGGGCGAGCCGGTCGCGGACCGCGTCGAGGTCGGCGGCGCCGAGGTCGGCGGCCAGCTCGCTCATGCCGCGACCGGGAGGAGGGCGAGCTGGTCGAGGACCTCCGTGGCGGCCCGCCCGAGCGCGCTGCGCCGGCTGCGCACCGGTCCGAGGCCGAGGTCGATCGCCTCGTCGAGGCCGCGCTGGTGGGGCATCGACGCCAGCACCGGCACCCGCGTCGCCCGCGCGACCGCCTGCGGGTCGACACCGCCGCCGCGCAGCACCAGCCGCACGCGCGTCGGGTCGGGGAACCGCGCGCAGGCGCGCACCGCGGACGCGACCCCGGCGACCGTGGGCACGGCGACGACGAGCACCCGGTCGCAGCGTGCGGCGATCTCCTCGACGAGCGGGTCGAGGGTGCGCGGGAGGTCGACGACGACCACGTCGTGCCCGCGCCGGGCTGCGGACAGCACCTCGCGGACGGCGAACGCCTGGAGGGTCCCGGACGGCCCGGCCCGCCAGGTCAGCGCGGCGAGGTCGGCGCGCCGCGGCAGGGCTTCGCGCAGCGCCCGGGCGCTGAGCCGTCCCGTCGCGTGGCAGAGGCCGTCCCAGCGCACGCCCTCGCGGTCCTCGAGGCCCAGCACCCGGTCGACCCCGGGCCCGAGCGGGTCGGCGTCGACGACGACGGCCCGGCCGCGCTCGGCCCCGAGCTGGGCGAGCGCGCACGCGAAGGTCGTCGCGCCAGCACCTCCGCTGCCCGCCGTCACGCCGATGACCAGGCCCGCCGACCGCTGGGGGTCGCCGAGGTCGGTGAGCGCCTCGACCAGCCATCCCTCGGAGACCGGGAGCTCGGCGACGCTCTCGCCGCCCAGCGCGACCGTGACGCGGAACAGCTCGTCGGGCACCGCTCCCCACGCCACCACGTGGACCCCGGGACGGCGCGCCGGCGCCACCACCGCGAGCTCGGCGGCGAGGTCGGCGCCGACCAGCACCAGGCCGGCACCGGTCCAGTGCCGCAGGGCGGCCCCGGCGTCGGTGGCGACCTCCGGGGTGACGCCCGCGGCCGCGGCGAGCCGGGACAGCTGGTCGAGGAGGGAACGGTCACGGGTGACGACGAGAGGTGCGCTCATGCCGGCGATGCTCCCCGCCGACGGGGACGCCGAGCACGGGCGTCGGCCGCGCCTGTGGACGACGGCGTCCGGAGCCGTGCTGTGGAGAGTTCGTGGCTCGGCAGCGCCGCCGCGCGGCGTACGCCGTCGATCCCCTGCCGGCGCCCCTACGATTGAGCGCATGCCGACCGCGGCCTTCTTCGACCTCGACAAGACGATCATCGCCAAGTCGAGCACGCTCGCGTTCAGCAAGCCCTTCCAGGCGGGCGGGCTGATCTCGCGACGCGCGGTGCTGCGCTCGGCGTACGCCCAGTTCGTCTACCTGGTCGGCGGCGCGGACCACGACCAGATGGAGAAGATGCGGCAGTTCATGTCGCAGCTGTGCACCGGCTGGGACGTCGCCACGGTGCGCGAGATCGTCGCGGACACCCTGCACAACATCGTCGAGCCGCTCGTGTACGACGAGGCCGTGTCGCTGATCGAGGAGCACCGGCTCGCCGGCCGTGACGTGATCATCGTGTCGGCGTCCGGCGCCGAGGTCGTCGAGCCGATCGCCGAGATGCTGGGCGCCGACCGCGTGATCGCCACCCGGATGGAGATCGTCGACGGCCGCTACAGCGGCGAGATCGAGTACTACGCCTACGCCGAGGAGAAGGCGCGCGCGATCATCGAGCTCGCGGACCTGCTCGGCTACGACCTCGACGACAGCTACGCCTACAGCGACTCCGTCACCGACGTCCCGATGCTGGAGGCCGTCGGGCACGCGTACGCCGTCAACCCGGACAAGGAGCTGCGCCGGGCCGCGGCCGCCCACGAGTGGCCCGTGCTGGTCTTCACCAAGCCGGTCGCGCTGCGCTCGCGCGTGCCGCTCCCCCCGGCCAGACCGACCCTCGCCGCCCTCGCCGTCGGCGGAGTCGTCGCGGTCGGCGGGGTCATCTGGGCCAGCTCGCGACGGCGCCGTCTCGGGGCCTGAGACGCCCACACTTCACCTGGCAAGTCAAGGGACCAGCGGGGTTGAACACCCCCGGGCACGGGCGTACAAACAGAGGCAAGAACTCCACAATCTGCACGTGAACCGGGGTACCCACGCGGCGATCTACCCTTCCTACAGGGCGCTGGTCGAACCGGGATACTCCCGGGGCCGCACTACACAGATGCACGCCTGGTAGCCCTGGATTCACGTGTCAGCGGCGGCACCCGGCCCAACCACTCGAGATCCGGGTGCCGTTCGCATGTGCGAAGCAGGTGGCGTTCGAGATACCCAGCGACGTTCCGGTCGTTCCCGGGCGCCCGGAACAGCCACAACGTCGCTGGCTATCCCACCGCGACGTCAGTCGGCGGCTCGCCGCAGCGGGCTCGCCTCCGCGCCGGCGGCGTAGGCCTCGGCGGCGTAGAGGAGCCAGGAGTGCACGCCGGGCTGCCCGCCGTCGCGGTAGCCGCGCAGGTTCGACTCGTACGCCGCGCGCAGCGCCAGGTGCCCCGCCTCCGGGACCACGAGGGACTTCGCGTCGACACCACGCGCGACGAGCACCAGCCGCTCGGCGGCGCGGGCGACGACGCCGTTGTGCGAGGGGAACGGCGCGGCGGTGGCCAGCTCGGCGTGCACGACGGCCGCGACCATCAGCGCCGGCGCCTCGGTCGCGGCGGTCAGCAGGTCGCCGACGCTGCGCAACCGGTCGGCCGCCTCGGCGTCACGGGGCCGGCCGCGCTGCTCGGCGGGCAGCCCGGCGGCCGCCAGCGCGTGGATCCGGGCGAGCGCCTGGAGCGGTGAGGCACCGAGCGCCGGGGCGAGGCCGAGCAGCTCGGTCGAGACCCGGACCGCGTCGGCGGCCACCTCGTCGCCGGCGCCGGTCCGGACGTCGGCGAGCGTCGACGAGGAGCCCTCGAGCACCGCGCTGGCGTGGGCGCCGCGCAGCAGGCTCTCGGCCGTCATCTCGGGCGAGGTGCGCCGCAGGCCGCGGTCGCGCAGCATCACGTCGATGCCGTCGCGGGTGGCGGCGCACGCCGACGGGATCCCCTCCAGGGAGACGAGCGGCGCCAGCGGGTCGTGGGTCACCCGCGGAACGTTACCCAGCCGGTAGCGTGACCCTGATGAGTGACCAGCCCGACCCCGCCCGCAGCTTCGGCTCCGTCGCCGACGCGTACGACCGCGGCCGGCCCGGCTACCCCGCCGAGGCGGTCGCGTGGCTGGTCGGCGAGCAGCCGGTCACCGTCCTCGAGGTCGGGGCCGGCACCGGCAAGCTCACCGAGACGCTGCTCGCCCTGGGCCACGAGGTGCACGCCACCGACCCCGACGACGCCATGCTCGCCAAGCTGCGCGAGCGGCTGCCCGACGTCCCGACCTCGGTCGCCGGCGCCGAGGAGCTGCCGGCCGCGGACGCGTCGTACGACGTGGTCGTCGCGGGCCAGTCCTTCCACTGGTTCGACCCCGAGCGGGCGCTCCCCGAGATCGCCCGGGTCCTCAGGCCGGGCGGCCACCTGGCCCTCGTGTGGAACCAGCGCGACGAGCGGATCCCGTGGGTCCGCAGGCTCGGCGATCTCATCGGCCACCAGGACATGGAGGAGGCGGCGACCCCGCTCTCCGAGTCCGACCACTTCGCCGAGCCGGAGCACGAGAGCTTCCGGCACTGGCAGGTCGTCGACCGCGTCTCGATCCAGGACCTGGTGCTCTCCCGCTCGAACGTCGCCGTGCTCGACGAGGCCGGGCAGAGCCAGAAGCTCGCCGAGGTCGTCGCCTTCTACGACGACTACGGCCGCGGCATGGACGGCATGCAGCTGCCCTACGTCGCCGAGTGCTTCCGCGCCACCGTCGTGGCCCGGCAGTCGGTGGGTCCGACCGGCGGCACCGGCACCCAGGACGCCGCCACCGACGCCGAGAAGGTCGACCCCGACGTGCTTCTCATCGACTTCCGCTAGCCGCCCGGGAGCAGCCGATGACGCGACCGTGGCGCCGCCGGCACCTGGGCACCGAGGCCGATCGCGCCACCTTCCGCACGCTGCACAGCGCGTCGCTCGCCGCGCCGGCGCTGCGCACCGGACTCAACCACGACAGCGCCGAGCGCAGCGTCCGGCACCTCCACGCGCTCCTCGGCACGCCGGCGGTCGCGCTCACCGACACCGCGACCGCACTGGCGTGGCACGGCGGCGGGCAGCACCACGAGGCGCAGTGCGCGGCGTTCGCGGTCGCGACGCTGGAGCGCGGCAGCACCCGGATGTTCGACCGTGACGACATCTCCTGCCCGGTCTCCGGCTGCGAGATCCGCACCGCGATCGTCAGCCCGCTGGTCGTCGAGGAGCGCGTGGTCGGCACCCTGCAGACCTTCACCGGCCACGCGACCGCCGGACTGGCGCGGGCCGTCGACGAGGTCGCGCGCTGGGTGAGCGGCCAGCTCGAGCTCGCGGAGCTCGACGCGAGCCGCACCCGGCTGATGGAGGCCGAGGTCCGCGCCCTGCGCGCCCAGATCAGCCCGCACTTCATCTACAACTCGCTCACCGCGATCGCCAGCTTCGTGCGCACCGACCCGGACCGGGCCCGCGACCTGCTGATGGAGTTCGCCGACTTCACCCGCTACTCCTTCCGCCGCCACGGCGACTACACGACGCTCGCCGAGGAGCTCCGGTCGATCGAGCGCTACCTGCTGCTCGAGCAGGCCCGCTTCGGCGACCGGCTGCGGGTGACCCTGCGCATCGCGCCCGAGGTGCTGCCGGTGGCCGTCCCGTTCCTGTGCATCCAGCCGCTCGTCGAGAACGCCGTGCGGCACGGGCTCGAGGACGCCGAGGCCGGTGGCCACATCCGCATCGAGGCGCGCGACCAGGGCCAGGACTGCGTGATCGAGGTCGAGGACGACGGCGCCGGCGAGGACCCCGACGTCGTACGACGCGCGCTCGCGGGCGACGCGGCCCTGGACTCCACCGGGCTCGGCAACGTCGACAGCCGCCTGCGCAACGCGTTCGGCGACGACTTCGGGCTCGTCGTCGAGACGGCGCGCGGGGCCGGCACCCGGGTCGTGGTCCGGGTGCCGAAGTTCTCGGCGGGCGTGCACGCATGAGCGTCCAGGTGGGTAGGAGGCCCTCATGAGGCTGAAGGCGCTGGTCGTCGACGACGAGGCTCCGGCCCTCGACGAGCTGCGCTACCTGCTCGAGCAGGACCCGCGGATCGGGGAGGTGCTGACCTCCGACGCCGCGACCGACGGGCTGCGGATCCTCCAGGCGACCGACGTCGACGTGGTCTTCATCGACATCCAGATGCCCGGGCTGACCGGCCTCGAGCTCGCGCAGGTGCTCGGCCAGTTCCGCACCCCGCCGCCGATCGTCTTCGTCACCGCCCACGAGGGCCACGCCGTCGAGGCCTTCGACGTGCACGCGGTCGACTACGTGCTCAAGCCGGTGCGTGCCGAACGGCTCGCCGAGGCGGTGCGCCGCGTCGTCGGCGTGGTCGAGGGCGTCGCCCCACCGGCCGGGCGCGACGCCCAGGTCGCGGTCGAGCGCGGCGGCGTGACCCGCTTCGTGCACCGCAGCGACATCACCCACGTCGAGGCGCAGGGCGACTACGCCCGGCTGCACACCGCCACCGACTCGCACCTCCTGCGGGTGCCGCTCACGACGCTCGAGGAGGAGTGGGCCGACGCCGGGTTCGTGCGCATCCACCGGTCCCTGCTCGTGGCGCTCGGCCACGTGCGCGAGGTCCGGATGGAGGGCGGCCGCTGCACGGTCGTCGTCGGCGAGCGCGCGGTCGAGCTCGGCGTCAGCCGTCGGCACACCCGGGCGCTGCGCGAGCTGCTCGTCCGCGACCGCACGCCGAGGCCGGGTCCGTGAGCCAGGACGCCGGTCCGCCGCCCGAGCGCGTGCGGGTGACCGGCCCACCGCGCCGACGTACGCCGGCCGCCCGGTCCGCCGAGGTCGACGACGGCACCCGGCTGGGCGGGATGTACGTCGGCTCCCTGGTCCGCGAGCAGCTGCGCCTCGCGATCGGCATCCTGGCGGTCCTGGGCGTGACGGTCGGCGCGCTGCCCCTGGTCTTCCACCTGCTGCCCGGGCTGGCCACCCACCAGGTGCTCGGGCTGCCGCTCTCGTGGCTGGTGCTCGGCGCGCTGGTCTACCCCGCGCTCGTCGCCCTCGGCTGGGCCTACATCAAGCGCGCCGAGCGCAACGACGCCGACTTCGCGGAGCTGGCCGCCGCGCTCCCGCCCGACGAGATCGTGCAGGACGAGCGGTGAACTCCGGCCTGGACGCCGCGCCCGGCATCGTGGCGATCGTCCTCGTCACGCTCGCCACGCTGCTGATCGGCACCTGGGGGATGCGCTTCTCGCGGACCACCAGCGACTTCCTGGTCGCGTCGCGGACCGTGCACCCGCGGCTCAACGCCAGCGCCATCGGGGGCGAGTACCTCTCGGCCGCGTCGTTCCTCGGCGTTGCCGGGCTGGTGCTGCTCAACGGCGCCGACATGCTCTGGTACCCCGTCGGCTGGACGGCCGGCTACCTGCTGCTGCTGGTGCTGGTCGCCGCGCCGCTGCGACGGTCGGGCGCCTACACGCTGCCCGACTTCGCCGAGGCCCGGCTCGGGTCGCGGCCGGTCCGGGCGGTGTGCACGCTGCTGGTCGTCGCGATCGGCTGGCTCTACCTGGTGCCGCAGTTCCAGGGCGCGGGGCTGACGCTCCAGTTCGCGGTCGGCGCGCCGACCTGGGTGGGGCCGGTCATCGTCGGGCTGGTCGTGCTGGCCAACGTCACCTCCGGCGGGATGCGCAGCATCACGTTCGTGCAGGCCTTCCAGTACTGGCTCAAGCTCACCGCGCTGCTCGTCCCGGCCCTGCTGCTGATCTCGGTGTGGCTCGGCGACGGGGCGCCGCGGGTCCCGGTCGGAGGAGAGTGGCTCTCGCCGCTCGGCTCCGGCGGCCGGGGCCTCTATGTCACCTACTCCCTGATCGTCGCGACGTTCCTCGGCACCATGGGCCTCCCCCACGTCGTCGTCCGGTTCTACACCAACCCCGACGGCCGGGCGGCGCGCCGTACGACGCTCGCGGTGCTCGTGCTCCTCGGCGTCTTCTACGTGCTGCCGCCGGTGTACGCCGCGCTCGGCCGCATCTACGCACCCGAGCTGGCGGTGCCCGGGAAGTCGGACGCGCTCGTGCTCGAGCTGCCCGCGGTGATGGTGGGCGGCCCCCTCGGCGAGCTGCTGTCGGCGGTCGTGACCGCCGGCGCGTTCGCGGCGTTCCTGTCCACCTCGTCGGGTCTGTGCATCGCGGTCGCGGGCGTGCTCAGCCAGGACGTGACCGGCCGCGCCTGGTGGTCGGGCCGGCGGCTCGGCGGCGTCGCGGCCTTCCGGCTCGGTGCGGTCGTCGCCGTCACGGTGCCCGGGGTGCTGGCGCTGCTGGTGCCGAGCATCGGGGTCGCCCGCGCGGTCGGGCTGGCGTTCGCGATGGCGGCCGCGACCTTCTGTCCCCTGCTGCTGCTCGGCATCTGGTGGCGGCGCCTCACCGACGCGGGCGCGCTCGCCGGTCTCGGCGTCGGCTTCGTGGGCTCGGCCGTCGCGATCGGCTGGACGGTCGCGGTCGGCACGACCGAGAGCTGGGCCGACGTGCTCATGAGCCAGCCGGCGGCGTGGACGGTGCCGCTGGCCTTCGTGACCATGGTGGTCGTCTCACGCCTCACGCCGCAGCGGGTCCCGGTCTCGGCCGGCCGGCTGCTCGCGCGGCTGCACCTGCCGGAGGCGACCGGGCAGGCGCCGCAGCCCGCCAGGTCCTGAGCCGCCCGAACGGAGTCCCGCCACGGTCGTTGGGTACCTACTCCCCGACAGAGCACGCTCGCGACCCACGTCCGGAGGTCCGCGTCACGATGGACGATCACATCGCCGACCTCGGTAGCGTCGAGGCGATGGTGGGCGCCTTCCGGGACGGGGGGATCGTCTCACTGGTCGTCGAGGGGCCCGACCTGCGCCTGGTCGCGGCCAACGACCTGCTCCGGCCGATGGCCGGGGGACGCGACCTGCTCGGGCTGCCCTACAGCGAGGCCTTCCCCGGCGCGGTCGGTCAGGGGTTCGCCGAGCTCTACCACCGCGTGATGGAGACCGGCGAGCCGATCGCCAACCACGACTGGCGCGTCCAGGTCGACCTCCCGGGCGGCGTCACCGACTTCTACGCCTCGTTCTGGCTGGCGCCCTGGCGTAACCCGGACGGCACGGTGCGGGGCGTGGTCGGGCACGCGATCGACGTCACCGACGAGACCAACCGCCGCCTTCAGGTCGAGGCGCAGCGCAAGGACGCGGAACGGCGCTACGAGCATGCCCGCGCCGTGGTCCTCACCCTCCAGGACAGCCTGCTCCCGGACGCGTTGCCGGTGGTCCCGGGCCTGCAGACCTCGGGCCGCTACCTCCTGGCCCAGGACGACGCCGCGGCCGGCGGCGACTGGCTCGACGTCATCGCGCTCCCGACGGGCCGGACCATCCTGGTCGTCGGCGACGTCGTGGGCCACGGCGTGGCGGCCTCGGCCCTCATGGGCCAGACCAGGGCCGTCCTCGGCGAACGACTCTCGGCCGGCGTCCCGATCACCGAGGCGCTCGAGGCGCTCGACCGCGCCGCCCGGCGCAACCCCGAGGCCACCGCCACGACCGTGGCGGTCGTCGACCTCGACCCGGCGACCGGCGACCTGACCTACTGCACGGCCGGGCACCCGCCCCCGCTCCTCGTCGCCGGCGACGCGACCAGGTACCTCCGCCCGACCGGCGCGGGCCCGCTCGCCTCCGGCCACGGCTTCCCGACCGCCCAGGCACACCTCGGTGAGGGCGAGGTCCTGCTGCTCTACACCGACGGGATCATCGAGCGTCCCGGCCGCGAGCCGGCTCGGGCCACGATCGACCTCGCGACGGTCGCGCGCCGCAGCCACGACGGCACCGCGTTCCGCGACGCCGGCTTCGCCACCGACCGCGTCAGCTCCCAGACCCTCGAGCTCCTCGTCCGCGACGGCGGCTACAGCGACGACATCACCCTCCTGGCCGCGCAGCGCGTGCCGCCTCCCGAGCCGCTCGACCTCACGTTCGACGCCGACCCGCGCACCCCCCACGCCGTACGCCGGAGCCTGGACGACTGGCTGAAGCCGCTGGGCGTCGCCGACGTCGACGCGTTCGCCCTCAAGCACGCGGCCACCGAGGTCGTCACCAACATCCTCGACCACGCCTACCGGGACGCCGAGTCGGACGGCGCCGCCCGGCCGGGGCGTCTCACCGCGACCCTCGAGGCGACGGGCGACGCCGTCGTCCGCATCTCCGACCACGGCCGGTGGCGGGGGCCCAGCCCGCTCGGCGAAGGCCGGGGCCGCGGGCTGATGATGGTCAACCAGCTCATCGACCACGTCACGATCTCCCCGGCGGGCGTTCCAGGGGGGACCGTCGTCACGCTGCGCCACGCACTCGCGCGGCAGGTGCAGCTGCTGGCCGGCGCGGACCGCACCACGACGACGGCGGGCGCCGGCGAGGAGCGGTTCCGGACGGACACGACCGACGACGGCGCGACGCTGCGCGTCCACGGCGCCGTCGACACCGCGTCCGCGGGGTCCTTCCGGGCCGCGCTCTTCCTGCACACCAGCCGCCCCGGCGCGCGCCTCCAGATCGACCTCAACGACGTCACGCTGCTCGCCTCGGTCGGCGTCCAAGCGCTGGTCGACGTGCTCGCCACGGCAGCGGCCGAGGGCGTCACGGTGGCCGTGGTCGCCGCACCCGGCACGACCGCTCAGCACGTCCTCCACCTGGCCCGCCTCGACTCCGAGGACGCGGCGCCCCACCTCGAGCGGTGACCGCCGGGCTCAGGGCCGATCGTGCGTGCCGCCCTCGAAGGTGCCGTCGATGAGCTGCCGGGCGAGCACGCGGAGCTTGACGTTGCGGTTGTTGGAGAGGCGGACGAGGAAGGCGAAGGCCCGCTCACGGTCGAGCTGGTAGCGCTCCATCACCATGCCGACCGCCATGCCGATGTCGGTGCGCGCCTGCAGCGCCTCGCTCAGCTGCTCGACCTGGACGGCGTAGCCGAGCAGCGTGGCGGCGTGGGACGCGAACAGCTCGGCGATCTGCACGGTGGCGCGGTCGAAGGCTCCGGCCGTAGAGGCGTACATGTTCAGACCGGCGTTCTCGCCGTCGTGCAGGAGCTGGACCGCGGCCTGGGCTCCGATGCCCAGCTCGACCGCGCGGGGCGCGTAGCGCGGGTACTGCACGGCCGCGGTCAGGTCGTTGACCAGCACGAACCGGTTGTCGGTGACGGCCTCGTAGCACGGGCCCTCCTGGAACTCGTACTGGAGGCGGTCGGCCCGTTCGGCGAGCGCGGCCGTCGCCGCGAGCGTCTGCATCGACGAGCGATCCCGACGCACGGTGATGCTGACGGCGTCGGCGCCGGGGACGGTGCTGGCGGCGGACGCCGCCAGGTCCTGGAGTGCGGCTTCCCGCGCACTGCGCTCGGGCTCGGCGTCGGCGCTCATGGTCTGCTCCCTCCGCTGAGGGGGGCACGTCAGGTGGTGGGGTCGTCCGGGCGACGGCCGTTCCTGCACGGTACGCACTTCGGCCGGGGGAGGGCTACGCCGACCGCCGCGCGGCGAGCAGCCCGATGGTGCGCTCGACGACGAGGTCGACGACCGCGGGGTGCGGGCCGATGACGTCGGCGACCACGTGGCCGGCCGCCGCGTCGCGGCAGCGGTCGTGGAAGTGGCCCGGCGCCAGCAGGTACGGCGAGACCGCGTCGCCCGGGCGCAGCACGTCGGCCGGACGCTCGCCGAGCCCACCCAGCGTTGCAAGGCGCACCGGGCCACCCCACGCCTGCGCCAGGTGGGTCGTCGCGACGAGGAGGTCGCGCAGGGCGAGCGGATCCTGCGAGCCCGCGGCGACCATCACGACCGGCTGGCGGGGCTGCGCGCCCGCGGCCAGCAGGCGGGAGACCTGGGCGCGCGCGAGCAGCGGGTCCGGTCCCAGCGCCCGGCCCGCGCCGACGTCGTGTCGGACGTGGTGGCCGGTCGAGAGCAGCAGCGGCACCACCACCGAGGGCATCGGCGACGCGGCCACGGTCGAGAGGAGCGGCTCCGCCAGCTCGACGTACGCCGCGACCGCGGGCAGCCCGAGCCGGGCGCCGGCGGCGGCCGTGATCGAGACGGCGACGGCGTTGCCGGCCGGACTGCGGGTGCCGTGGGCGACGGTGACGAGGCGCATCAGGCGACCGCCAGGCGGTAGCCGCGCTTGACCACGGTCTGCACGGCGCGGGTGCCGAGCGCGGCGCGGAGCCGGGCGACCGCCATCTCGACGGCGTGCTCGGAGCCCGCAGTGCCGGAGGGCAGCATCGCCAGCAGCGCCGGGCGGGAGACGACGTTGCCCGGGTTGGCGACGAGCGCGTTGAGCACCGCCGCCGGGGCGGGCGAGAGCCGCACCTCGCTGCCGTCGAGCAGCACCTCCTCGCCGTGCAGCAGCAGCTGGTGGCCGCCGACGAGCTCGATGGTGAGGCCCGAGCGGCGCGACGGCAGCTCGGTCTCGAGCTGCTTGACCATCGCGGCCAGCCGCGACCGGTCCGGATAGATCGTCGGCACCCCCCACAGCTCGAACGCCGCAGCTGTCACCGGCCCCACGCAGGCCGCGACCACGTCGGCCTGGAACGCCCCGACGAGGTCGTCACGCCGGCCCGTCGGGCCAGCGGCGTCCATCAGCGCGGCGACCGCTGGGGCGGAGGTGAAGGTCACCGCGTCGAGCGCCCGGTCGCAGACGAGGTCGACGAGCTTGAACACCGGCTCCGGGTCTCCGGCCGGCTGCACCCGGTAGACCGTGACCGTCGTGACGTGGGCGCCGCGGCGGCGCAGCGCGTGGGCGACCATCGACAGCGACTGGCCGTGCTCCTGCACGACGATCCGCCGGCCCTCGAGAGGACGCCCGCGGAGGTGCTCGAGCACGTCCTCGAAGCACTCCGACTCCGGCGCCCACAGCTCCCGGAGCCCACGACGCCGAAGAGCCCCCACGCTCTTCGGGCCGCGGGCCAGGATCTCGGCGGAGCCGAGCGTCGTCAGCAGGTCGGGCAGCAGGCCCCACCGCTCGGCGGCGTCCAGCCAGGTCCGCATGCCGATCCCGGTGGTCGCCAGGAACATGTCGACCGGCTGGGCGAGCACCTGCTCGGTCGCGGCGCGCAGCTCGGCGTCGTCGACGTGGTTGGGGTCCAGCGAGAGCGCCGGTGCCCACTCCACCGTCGCACCTCGGCGCTCGAGCAGCGTGACCTGCTCGTCGACCTTCCGCGCCGCGGTCACGCCGATGCGGAAGCCGCTCAACGGAAGGTGCTCTGTCACTACGTCTCCTGCGGTGGACCGACCAGGACGACGCCGCCGTCGACCCGGACGTCGTACGTCGGGACCCGGACCGCCGCATCGTCGAGGCACTGCCCGGTGCGCAGGTCGAAGGCCTGCTTGTGCATCGGCGAGGCCACGAACGGCGTGCCGCCGCGGTCCCCCACGATCCCGCGGGCCAGCACCGATGCCCTGGAGAAAGGGTCGTAGTTGGACATCGCGTAGACGTTTCCGTCGTGTGTCCGGAAGATTGCGACCGCGACGCCGTCGACGAGCGCCGCCACGCCGCCCTCGACCTCGATCTGGTCGAGCCGGCAGACCGGGGTCACCGGGGCGCTCCCACGGGGATCGTGGAGCCGAGCACGACGGGACCGTCGACGTCGGCCGGGGCGATCTGCCCGCGCGCGTCGCGGAAGCTGATGTGCGGGTCGGGTACGTCGGGGGCGTTGACGAACGACACGAAGCGGGCCAGCTTCTCGGGGTCGTCGATGGTCGCCCGCCACTCGTCGAAGTAGCCGCCCACGTGCCGCGCCATCGCCGCCTCGAGCTCGGAGCCGAGCCCGAGCGCGTCGTCCACGACGACCTCCCGGACCCGGTCGAGCCCGCCGTCGAGCGCGTCGATCCAGGGTGCGGTGCGCTGCAGCCGGTCGGCCGTGCGGACGTAGTACATGAGGAACCGGTCGAGGTAGCGGACCAGCGTCTCGGTGTCGAGGTCGCCGGCCAGCAGCCGCGCATGGGCGGGGGTGGCGCCGCCGTTGCCGCCGACGTAGAGGTTCCAGCCCTTCTCGGTGGCGATCACGCCGAAGTCCTTGCCGCGCGCCTCGGCGCACTCGCGGGCGCAGCCGCTCACGCCACCCTTGAGCTTGTGCGGCGAGCGCAGCCCCCGGTAGCGCAGCTCGAGGTCGATCGCGAGGCCCACCGAGTCCTGCACGCCGTACCGGCACCACGTCGAGCCGACGCACGACTTCACCGTGCGCAGCGCCTTGCCGTAGGCGTGCCCGGACTCGAAGCCGGCGTCCACGAGCCGGCGCCAGATCGCCGGCAGCTCCTCCATCCGGGCGCCGAAGAGGTCGATGCGCTGCCCGCCGGTGATCTTCGTGTAGAGCCCGAAGTCGCGGGCCACCTCGCCGATCACGATCAGCCCCTCGGGGGTGATCTCGCCGCCGGGGATGCGCGGGACGACGGAGTAGGTGCCGTTGCGCTGGATGTTGGCCAGGTAGGCGTCGTTGGTGTCCTGCAGCGTGCGGGTGCTGCCGTCGAGCACGTGCCCGCCCAGGAGGCTGGCCAGGATCGAGGCGATCGCCGGCTTGCAGACGTCGCAGCCGCGACCGGTGCCGTGCGCCTCGACGACCTGGTCGAAGCTGCGGTACCCGTGGACCGCGACGACGTCGAGGAGCTCCTGCCGGGTGAGCGGGAAGTGCTCGCAGATGCTGCGGTCGACGACCTCGCCCTGGCTGGCGTAGTAGTCCTCGATGATCCTCTTCGTCTGCACCTTGCACGACCCGCAGGTCGAACCCGCCCGGGTCGTGGTGCCCGCGGCGGCCGCCGCGACGATGTCGGCCTTGGTGACGTCGTTGCACGAGCAGACCTGCGCCGCGTCGGGCAGCCCGATGTCGGTGAGACCGCGTCCTGTGGGGAGGATCAGGTCCTCCGGGTTCTCGGGGAGCTCGATGCCGGGGTTGGTCGCCGTGGCGAGCATCGGCCGCAGGATGCCGTACGCCGACGCGTCGCCCACGAGCACGCCGCCGAGGAGCTGCTTGCCGTCCTCGCTGATCACCAGCTTCTTGTAGACGCCCGCGACGGCGTCGGAGTAGACGAGCTCCAGCGCGCCCTCGGTCGTCGCGTGCGCGTCGCCGAAGCTGGCGACGTCGACACCGAGCAGCTTGAGCTTGGTGGACATGTCCGCGCCGGTGAACGTCCCGGCGCCGCCGAGCAGGGTGTCGACGACGACCTCCGCCATCGCGTAGCCGGGAGCGACCAGGCCGTACATCACGCCGCCGGGCGCCGCGCACTCGCCGATCGCGTAGATGTGCTCGTCGCTGGTGCGGCAGTGCTCGTCGACCAGGATGCCGCCCCGCTCGGCGACCGCCAGGTCGGCGCCCCGACCGAGGCCGTCCCGCGGCCGGATGCCGGCCGAGAAGACGACCAGGTCGACGTCGAGCGACTTGCGGTCCTTGAGCGCCATCCCGGTGACCTTGCCCGTGCCGAGGACCGCCTCGGTCATGGCGCCGGTGTGCACGGTCAGGCCCAGCTGCTCGACGTGCCGGCTCAGGGTGCGGCCTCCCGCGGCGTCGACCTGGACGGCCATCAGCCGCGGTGCGAGCTCGACGACGTGGGTCTCCAGGCCCAGCTGCCGCAGTGCGTTGGCCGCTTCGAGGCCGAGGAGCCCGCCGCCCACGACGGCGCCGCTCCTGGCCTTCCTGGCCGCCTTGCGGATCGCCTCGAGGTCCTCGATGGTGCGGTAGACGAAGACGTTGTCGAGGTCCTTGCCCGGCACCGGCGGCACGAAGGGGTAGGCGCCGGTCGCCAGCACCAGCTCGTCGTAGTGCAGGTCCTCGCCGGTGTTGAGCGTGACGATCCGCTGCCGAGGCGAGACCGCCACGACCTCCGCGCCGGTGCGGAGGGTCACCCGCGGGTCGTCGTACCGGCCCGCCGGGAGCAGGCTGAGCGCCTTGGCGCCGACCTCGAAGAACGACGTCAGCGCGACCCGGTCGTACGCCGGCCGCGGCTCCTCGCCCACGACCACCACGTCGTGGGTCTCGGTGAGGCCGCGCTCGATCGCGGCCTGCACGAAGCGGTGGCCGACCATGCCGTGGCCGACGACGACGAGCGTCTTCCTCAGGTGCGGGCTCATACGGGGGCTCCTTCCAGGACGAGCTGGCGGACGGCCGAGGTGCAGCCGCCGCAGCCGGTGGTGGCGCGGGTGGTGTCGCGGGCCTCGTCGACCGAGGCGCAGGCGCGGATCCGGCCGGCGCTGACGCCCGCGCACGCGCAGACCTCCGCGTCGTCCGGGAGGGCGACCGGCGGTGCCGGCCGGTCGTTCGTCAGCAGCTCGCCCGGCTCGTGCCGGCCGAGCACGGTCGCCCGGTCGTAGTGCTGGGTGATCAGGCCGATCCGGGAGAGGTCGCCGACGAGGGTGGCGGCGACGATGACGCCGTCGCGGACGACGAGCTTGCGGTGGGTGCCGGTCACCGGGTTCGAGACTTCGACCACCTGGCCGGCGGCGCGCTCCGGGTCGCCGAGCACGGCCACGTCCAGGTCGGTCGCGCGGAGCCGCGCGACGGTGCGCGCCCCGTCGTACGCCACGTCCTCGCCGCGCAGGTGGCGGGCCAGCAGTCCCGCCTGCTCCCAGGCGGGCGGCACGAACCCGGTCACCTGGTCGCCGTGCTGCGCGCAGTCGCCGATCGCGTGGACGTGCTCGTCGCTCGTGCGGAGGTGGTGGTCGACCACGATGCCGCGGCGCACCTCGAGCCCGGCCCGCCTCGCGAGCGCGGTCGACGGCCGGCCGCCCGCGGTGAGCACGACGAGGTCGGTGTCGAGGGTGCAGCCGTTGTCCAGCACCAGGCCGGCACCGGTGAGCCTGGTGGCGCGGGCGCCCGTGTAGACAGCGGTCCCGAGCCTCGTCAGGTAGCGGGCCAGGATCGCGCCGGCGCGCGCGTCGACCTGGCTGCGCAGCAGGTGCTCCCCACCCTCGACGACCTCGGTCGCGAGCCCGCGGACGGCGAGCGCCCGGGCGACCTGGAGGCCGAGCAGGCCGCCGCCGACGACCACGGCGTTGCGCGCGTGGGGCACGGCGGCGTCGAGACGGCGGCAGTCCTCGAGGGTCCGGAAGGCGTGCACCCGCTCGTCGAGCCGGCCGTCGAGCCGCACCAGCCCGCGGATCGGTGGCAGGGTCGGGATGCTCCCCGTGGCCAGCACCAGCCGGTCGTAGGGCACCCGGCTGCGGTCCGCGAGCTCGACCTCCCGGTCCTCGCGGTGGATCTCCACGACCCGCGCGTCGAGGCGCAGGTCGACGCTGGCCGGCACCGGCATCCGGAGCGCCGCCGGGTCGTGCGTGCCCTCCAGCACCGCCGACAGGAGGATCCGGTTGTACGGCGGGTGCGGCTCGTCGCCGAGCACCGTGACGTCCGACAGCTCCTGGGCGAGCCGCGCGGCCGCCAGGCCCGCACCGACGACGACGGTCCTCACGCCGTCACCGCCGCGGCGCAGACCTTGAACTCCGGCATCCGGCTCGCCGGGTCGAGCGCGTCGTTGGTGAGCCGGTTGGCCCCGACCCAGTGGAACGGCACGAAGACCGTGTCCGGGCGGATCGTGTCGACCACCCGCGCCGGCGCCTTCAGCTCGCCGCGCCGGGTGGCGACGACGACCGGCTCACCGTCCCGCGCGCCGATCCGTCGGGCCAGCATCGGGTGAAGCTCGACGTACGGCCCGGCGTCGGGGAGGTCGGCGATCCGCCGGGTCTGGGCGCCGGACTGGTACTGCGCGAGCACCCGGCCGGTCGTCAGGTGCAGCGGGTACGCCGCGTCGACCGGCTCGGCCGGGCCGCGGTGCTCGACCGCGACGAACCGGGCGCGGCCGTCCTCGTGCGCGAACGACTCCGCGAAGAGGCGCGCGCCGCCCCAGAAGACCCCGTGCTCCTCGCGGATCCGGTCGTAGGTGATCCCGGAGTAGTCGGCCCGCCCGCCGGCGGACGCCCGGCCGAGCTCGGTGAAGACCTCCTCGGGGTCGGCGGAGAAGTCGTGGCCGAGCCGCTCGGCGAGGCCGGCGACGACCTCGAGGTCGGAGCGCACCCCGGCCGGCGGGGCGACGGCCTGCTGCCGCAGGACCACCCGGCCCTCGAGGTTCGTCATCGTGCCGGTCTCCTCGGCCCACTGCGTCACCGGGAGCACGACGTCTGCGAGCGCGGCGGTCTCGCTCATCACCAGGTCGGCCACCACGAGCAGGTCGAGGTCGGCGAGCCGGCCGGCGACGTGCGTCGCGTTGGGCGCCGACACCACGATGTTGGAGCCGAACACCAGCAGTGCCTTCGGGCCGCCGTCGGTGCCGAGCGCGTCGAGCAGCTCGTACGCCGAGCGTCCCGGCCCGGGCAGCGAGTCGGGGTCGACGCCCCAGACACCCGCGACGTGCGCCCGTCCGGCGGGGTCGTCGATCATCCGGTAGCCCGGGAGCTGGTCGGCCTTCTGGCCGTGCTCGCGGCCGCCCTGGCCGTTGCCCTGGCCGGTGAGGCAGCCGTAGCCGGCGTGCGGCCGCCCGGGCATGCCGAGGGCGAGCGCCACGTCGATCCAGGCGAGCACGGTGTCGGTGCCCTGGGCGTGCTGCTCGGCCCCGCGGGCGGTGAGGACCATGACCTTCCCCGCCCCGGCCAGCAGCGTGGCCAGTGCGCGGAGCTCGGCCGCCGGCACGCCGGTCACCCGCTCGACCCGCTCCGGCCACCACGAGGCGACCGCGCGGCGGACGTCGGGCCAGCCGACGGTGCGCGCCGCGACGTACTCCTCGTCGACGGCGCCCATCCCGTCGAGCAGGTGCAGCAGGCCCAGCGCCAGCGGCAGGTCCGTGCCGGGCACCGGCTGGAGGAAGGTGTCCGCCCGCTCGGCGGTCGGGGTGCGCCGCGGGTCGATGACGACGACGTGCCCGCCGTTCTCGCGCAGCCGGTCGAGGTGCCGAGCCGCGGGAGGCATCGTCTCGGCGAGGTTGGAGCCGACCAGGACCAGCACGTCGGTCCGCTCGACGTCCACGAGCGGGAAGGGCAGCCCGCGGTCGATGCCGAACGCCCGATTGGACGCCGACGCCGCCGAGGACATGCACCAGCGACCGTTGTAGTCGATCTGCGAGGTGCCCAGCGCGACGCGGGCGAGCTTGCCGAGCTGGTAGGCCTTCTCGTTGGTCAGGCCGCCGCCGCCGAAGACCGCGACCGCGTCGGCGCCGTACGACGCGCGCAGCTTGCGCAGCCGGGCAGCGACCAGGTCGAGCGCCTCGTCCCACTCCGCCGCCCGCAGCTCACCGGTCGCCCGGTCGCGCACGAGCGGCGTGGTCAGCCGCTCGCGGTGGCCGCGCAACCCGGTGGCGGTCCAGCCCTTGCGGCACAGCGCCCCCTCGTTGACGGGGAACTCCGGCCAGGGCTGCACCTCCAGCGCCCGACCCTCGCGGGCCAGCGTCATGCCGCACTGCAGCGAGCAGTAGGGACAGTGCGTCTTCATCAGACCCCGGCCATCGCCAGCTTCGCGGCACGCGACGGGCGGCGGAGGTAGACCCCGAACGTCACCAGTGCGCAGACGACGTAGAAGCAGGTGAAGACGACGAAGGCGCCCCGGGTCGCCGACAGCGGGTCGTCGACCCACGGCGAGCTGAAGGCCAGCGGGATCAGGAAGCCGCCGAGCGCACCGACGGCGCCGATGACGCCGAGCGCTGCCGAGGACTGCTTCGTCGCGGTCGCCAGGGCCGCCGTGCGCTCCGGCGAGCCCGCCTCGGTCGTGGTCTCGGCCTCGCGGCGCCAGATCGCCGGGATCATCTTGTACGTCGAGCCGTTGCCGATGCCGGTGGCCGCGAAGATCAGCAGGAAGAAGCCGAGGAACCACGGGAACCACGCCTGGTTGTCGGTGGCCACCGCCGGGTCGGCTCCCGGGTTCGGGGTGAGCCGGGTCAGCGTCCACAGCACGCCGAGCGTGAAGACCACCATGGCGGTGAACGCACCGAGCGTGACCCGCGCGCCGCCGTACCTGTCGGCGAGCCAGCCGCCGAAGGGCCGGGTGAGCGACCCGACGGCCGCGCCCAGGAACGCGAAGTAGGCGAAGTAGATGCCGGTGCCGAGCGGCGCCGGCTCGGGCACCCAGAAGTTCAGCTTGATCAGCAGCGGCATCGCCGCGGAGTAGCCGATGAACGAGCCGAACGTCCCGATGTAGAGGAAGGCCATGATCCAGGTGTGCCGCTTGCGCACGACCGCGAGCTGCTCGCGCGGCCTGCCGGTCGCGACGGTCAGGTTGTCCATCCAGAGGTAGGCCGCGACCGCCGCGCAGATCGCCAGCCCGGCGTACACGAACCCGGCGGTCTCGAGGTGGATGCCGCCGGCCGATGCCTGCACCAGCCCGAAGATCCCGGCGCCGCCGACGAGGACGGGCAGCAGCAGCTGGATGATCGCGACCCCGGCGTTGCCGCCCGCGGCGTTGAGCCCGAGCGCGGCGCCCTTCCTGGCGGCCGGGTAGAAGAAGTTGATGTTGGCCATCGAGCTCGCGAAGTTGCCGCCGCCGAAGCCGGCCGTGGCGGCGATCAGGCAGAACACCCAGTACGGCGTGCCGGGGTCCTGCACCGCGACCGCGAACAGCAGCGTCGGGACCAGCAGCAGCGCGGCGCTGATCATCGTCCAGTTGCGCCCGCCGAAGCGCGGCACCGCGAACGTGTAGGGCAGCCGGAGCAGCGACCCCACGAGGTTCGGCAGGGCGACCAGCAGGAAGAGCTGCTGCGGGCTGAAGGAGAAGCCCATCTGCAGCAGGAGCGCCGAGCTGACGCTCCAGATCAGCCACACCGAGAAGCCGAGGTGCTCGGCGAAGATCGACCACACCAGGTTGCGGCGCGCGACCCGACGGCCGCCGCCCTCCCAGAACTCCGGGTCCTCCGGACGCCAGTCGTCGATCCACCTGCCGGTCTGCGTGCTCGTCATGCGCACCAATCTCGGCGGCGCAGGTAACGGCCGGACCAGGTCGTCGTACCGGAGAGGTCAACTTCCCCTCACGACCTCACGACCCTCACGGCCTCACCGCCGTGACCGCTCGTCGCGCGGACCCGACCGCTCACCGACGCCGATCGCCCCGCTCGGCGCGGAACCGGTGCGCACCACTCACTCGGGGTACCGCCAGGTCCTTACCGTGACCGCCATCACATCCCGCGAGAAGGGTGCCGCCCGTGTCCAGTCTCGACCAGTCCCACGACCACGCCCGTGAACACGATCCGTTCTACGACGAGCTCCATGCCACCCCGGAGTTCGCGGAGCTGAGGAGGAAGTTCCGCAGCTTCGTCTTCCCCACCACCGTCGCGTTCCTCGCGTGGTACCTGCTCTACGTCGTGATGAGCAACTGGGCCACCGACTTCATGAGCAAGGAGCTCGTCGGCAACATCAACGTCGCCCTCGTCTTCGGGCTGCTCCAGTTCCTGACGACGTTCGTCATCGCCTGGCTCTACGCCCGGTTCATGAACAGGAACGTCGACCCCCTCGCCCGCGACCTCGAGCGGCGCTACGAGGACCGGACGGGCGGTGCGGCATGAGCAGCGACACCCTCACCACGCTCCTCTTCATCCTGGTCGTCCTGGTCACGGTCGGCATCACCTTCTGGGCCAGCCGGCAGACCAAGGGCGCGGCGGACTTCTACGCCGGCGGCCGCGGCTTCTCCGGCTTCCAGAACGGCATGGCGATCTCGGGCGACTACATGTCGGCCGCGTCGTTCCTCGGCATCTCCGGAGCGATCGCGCTCTTCGGCTACGACGGCTTCCTCTACTCGATCGGCTTCCTCGTCGCCTGGCTCGTAGCCCTGCTGCTGGTCGCCGAGCTGCTGCGCAACTCCGGCCGCTACACGATGGCCGACCAGCTCGCCTACCGGATGCGGCAGCGCCCGGTGCGGACGGCCGCGGCGACGTCGACGGTCGTCGTGTCGATCTTCTACCTGCTCGCCCAGATGGTCGGCGCGGGCGCGCTCGTCGCGCTGCTGCTCGGCGCGGACTCCGACGCCGCGAAGAACCTGACGATCGTGATCGTCGGCCTCCTCATGGTCTTCTACGTCACGGTCGGCGGCATGAAGGGCACCACCTGGGTGCAGATCGTCAAGGCCGTGCTGCTGATGGGCGGCACGATCCTGATCACGATCCTGGTGCTGGCGAAGTTCGACTTCAACTTCTCCGAGCTCCTCGGCGCCGCGGCGTCCAACACCGGCAAGGGCGACGCGTTCCTCCAGCCCGGCCTCAAGTACGGCATCGACACGACGTCGAAGATCGACTTCCTGAGCCTCGGCCTCGCGCTCGTGCTCGGCACGGCGGGCCTGCCGCACATCCTGATCCGCTTCTACACGGTGCCGACCGCGAAGGCGGCGCGCACCTCGGTGCTGTGGGCGATCGGCCTGATCGGCGCGTTCTACCTGATGACCCTGGCCCTCGGCTTCGGCGCCGCGGCGCTCCTCGACACGGGCCCGGAGAGCGAGGTCGCTCTCTCGGGCGGCAACCTGGCCTCTCCGCTCCTGGCCGAGGCGGTCGGCGGTGGCGACGGCACGACGGGCGGCGCGGTGCTGCTCGCGCTGATCTCGGCGGTGGCGTTCGCGACCATCCTCGCGGTGGTCGCCGGGCTGACGCTGACCTCGGCGTCGTCGGTCGCGCACGACCTCTACGCGACGGTGTTCCGCCGCGGCCAGGCCAGCGAGCGGGACGAGGTGCGGGTCGCCAAGATCGCGGCGTTCGTCATCGGCGGCATCGCCATCCTGCTGGCGATCCCCGCGCAGAAGCTCAACATCGCGTTCCTGGTCGCGCTCGCCTTCGCCGTGGCGGCGTCGGCGAACCTGCCGTCGCTGATCTACAACCTCTTCTGGCGGCGGTTCAACACCCGCGGTGCGGTGTGGGCGATCTACGGCGGCCTGATCGCGAGCGTGGGCCTGGTGTTCTTCTCACCGGTCGTCTCGGGCTCGCCGACCGCGCTCTTCACCGACCACGACTGGTCCTGGTTCCCGCTCAGCAACCCCGGCATCATCTCGATCCCGGTGGGCTTCTTCCTGGGCTGGCTCGGCACGGTCACGTCGAACGAGCCGGACACGGCGGAGCGCTACACCGAGCTCGAGGTCCGCGCCCTGACGGGTGCCGGCGCCGAGAAGGCCGTCATCCACTGACCCCTACCCGACCGGTACCCGCCACGTCCTAGTGTGGCGGGTACCACTACGTCTGCAGGAGAGATCGTGACCGAAGAGACCCTGTCCAACCTGCTCAAGGAGGACCGGCGGTTCGAGCCGCCCGCCGAGATCGCGGAGCACGCGAACCTCACCGCCGAGGCCTACGACCGGGCGGCCGCGGACCCCGAGGCGTTCTGGGCCGAGCAGGCCGGGCGTCTGGACTGGACCCAGCAGTGGGACCAGGTGCTCGACTGGTCGAACCCGCCGTTCGCGAAGTGGTTCGTGGGCGGCCGGCTCAACGCGGCGTACAACTGCGTCGACCGGCACGTCGAGGCCGGTCGCGGCGACAAGGTGGCGCTGCACTGGGTGGGCGAGCCCGAGGGCGACACCCGCGACCTCACCTACGCGCAGCTCCAGGACGAGGTCTGCCAGGCCGCCAACGCGCTCACCGAGCTCGGCGTCACCGCCGGCGACCGGGTCGCGATCTACCTGCCGATGATCCCCGAGGCCGTCGTCGCGATGCTGGCCTGCGCGCGCATCGGGGCCCCCCACACGGTCGTGTTCGGCGGCTTCTCCTCCGAGGCGCTCGCCTCCCGGCTCGTCGACTGCCAGGCGAAGGTGATCGTCACCTCCGACGGCGGCTACCGCCGCGGCTCGGCCGCCGCGCTGAAGCCCGCGGTCGACGAGGCGCGCGAGAAGAGCTCCGCCCAGGGGCACGACGTCGAGAAGGTGCTCGTCGTCCGGCGCACCGGCCAGGACCTGGGCGAGGGGGGCTGGGACGACGCCGTCGACGTCTGGTGGCACGACGCGGTCGCCGGCGCCTCGACCGAGCACACGCCGGAGTCCTTCGACTCCGAGCACCCGCTCTACGTCATGTACACCTCCGGCACGACCGGCAAGCCGAAGGGCATCCTGCACACCACGGGCGGCTACCTGACCGGCACGTCGTACACGCACTGGGCGGTCTTCGACCTCAAGCCCGAGACCGACGTCTACTGGTGCTCGGCCGACATCGGCTGGGTCACCGGGCACTCCTACATGGTCTACGGCCCGCTCGCGAACGGCGTCACGCAGGTGATGTACGAGGGCGTCCCCGACAGCCCGGAGCGCGGCCGCTGGTGGAAGATCATCCAGGACTACAAGGTCACGATCTTCTACACGGCCCCCACCGCGATCCGCTCGTTCATGAAGCAGGGCCGCGAGATCCCCGACCGCTACGACATGTCGAGCCTGCGGATCCTCGGCTCGGTCGGTGAGCCGATCAACCCCGAGGCCTACGTCTGGTACCGCCACGTCATCGGCGGCGACCGCACCCCGGTCGTCGACACCTGGTGGCAGACCGAGACCGGGATGATCATGATCAGCCCGCTGCCGGGCGTCACGCACGGCAAGCCCGGCTCGGCGATGACGCCGATCCCCGGTGTCGCGGCGGAGGTCGTCAACGAGGCCGGGGAGCCGGTGGCCAACGGCTCCGGCGGCTACCTCGTGCTCACCCAGCCGTGGCCGTCGATGCTGCGCACGATCTGGGGCGACGACGAGCGCTTCAAGGACACCTACTGGTCGCGCTTCCGCAACGAGGGCTTCTACTTCGCCGGCGACGGCGCCAAGAAGGACGACGACGGCGACATCTGGGTGCTCGGCCGGGTCGACGACGTCATGAACGTCTCCGGCCACCGCTTGTCGACCACCGAGATCGAGTCCGCCCTGGTCTCCCACCCCAAGGTCGCGGAGGCCGCGGTCGTCGGCGCCAAGGACGAGGACACCGGGCAGGCCGTGTGCGCGTTCGTGATCCTGCGCGAGGAGGCGGGCGACGGCGGCGACGACATCGTCGCCGAGCTGCGCCAGCACGTGCGCAAGGAGATCGGCCCGATCGCCACCCCGCGGCAGATCATGGTCGTGCCGGAGCTGCCCAAGACCCGGTCCGGCAAGATCATGCGCCGCCTGCTGCGCGACGTGGCCGAGCACCGCGAGGTCGGCGACGTCACCACGTTGGCCGACTCCTCGGTCATGGACCTGATCTCGCAGGGCCTCACCGGAACCGCCGAGGACTGACCACCGAGAGTCGGCGCCGTCCTCGCCCGGGTCAGGGGAGGACGGCGCCGACTCGGCCTTTGTAGGGTGGACACAGGTGTGCCGGGAAGTCTGGTCGGCGGTCCCGCAGCCGACCTCCGGAGGACACCGATGAGCGACCAACCCCAGGGCAGCCGCCTCTTCTCGCGCGGCTCGTGGCTCGAGACCTCCCGCACCGCGGAGGTGCTGCGCGCGGAGACCACCGGCGGCCTCTTGCTCATCGTCGCCGCCGTCGTGGCGCTGGTCTGGGCGAACAGCCCGTGGCACGCGTCGTACGCCGACCTGCGCGACCTCGTGGTCGGACCCGAGGCGCTGCACCTCGACCTGTCGCTGGGCGCCTGGGCGGCCGACGGGCTGCTGGCGATCTTCTTCTTCGTCGCCGGCCTGGAGCTCAAGCGGGAGTTCGTCGCCGGCGACCTGCGCGACCCGCGCCGGGCCGTGCTGCCGGTCGTCGCCGCGGTGGCCGGGATGGTGGTGCCGGCCCTCGTCTACGTGGCGATCAACCTCGGCAGCGACGACCTGGTCGGCTGGGCGATCCCCACGGCGACCGACATCGCGTTCGCGCTCGCGATCCTCGCGGTCATCAACACCCACCTCCCGAGCGGGCTCCGCACGTTCCTGCTGGCGCTCGCGGTCGTCGACGACCTGCTCGCGATCACCGTGATCGCGGTGTTCTACACCGACGACCTCCACCTGCTCTGGCTGGCCGCGGCGGCCGTCCCGATCGCCGCGTTCGCGGCGCTCGCCCGCCGCGACCACGGCGCCTGGCTGCTCGTCCCCCTGGGCTTGGTCGCCTGGACGTTCGTGCACAGCTCCGGGGTGCACGCCACCGTGGCGGGCGTGCTGCTGGGCTTCATGATCCCCGTGCGCCGCGCCCACGCCGTCGAGCACGTCGTGCGGCCGATCTCGGCGGGCGTGGCCGTGCCGCTCTTCGCGTTCTTCTCCGCCGGCGTGTACGTCGGCGGGCTCGACGGCCTGATCGAGGCCGAGACCGACCCCATCGCGGTGGGCATCGTGGTCGGCCTGGTCCTCGGCAAGACGGTCGGCATCACCGGGGCCACCTGGCTGCTGGCGCGCTTCACCCGGGCCGACCTGGACGACGACCTGGCCTGGGCCGACGTCCTGGGCATGTCCATGCTCGCCGGCGTCGGGTTCACGGTGTCGCTGCTCATCAGCGAGCTGGCGTTCGGGGCCGGCACGACCGCGGAGGAGCACGCCAAGGTCGGCGTCCTGACCGGCTCGCTGCTCGCAGCACTCCTCGCCGCAGTCGTGCTGCGGTCGCGCAACCGCGCCTACCGCCGGATCTGCGAGCTCGAGGAGCGTGACGACGACGGCGACGGGATACCCGACGTCTTCCAGCGCGGTGACGGCACCCGCTGATCCGGCACCGATCGCTTCTGTAGGGTGACGCGCATGGTGAGCAACGAGGTCCAGGACACCCAGAACCCCCAGGGCGATCCCACCATCGGCCGACTCGTCCACGACGCCAGCCGGGACATCTCCACGCTCATCCAGAAGGAGATCCAGCTCGCCAAGTCCGAGCTGAAGGTGAGCGTGCAGGCCGGGGGCGCCGGCATCGGCCTGTTCGCGGGGGCGGCGTTCATCGTCGTGCTCGCGATCATCATGCTCTCGGTGTCGATCGCCTACTTCATCCACTGGGCGGGCCTCGGCCTGCAGTGGGCGTTCCTGATCGTCTTCGTCGCCTACATGGGCATCGCCGCCCTGCTCGGCTACCTCGGCCTCAGGAAGATCAAGAAGGTCAGGGCCCCGGAGCGCGCGATCGAGCAGGGGCGCGAGATCCCGAAGGCGCTCAAGGGCCAGGCCAGCTGACCGTCAGCCAGCACAGCCGCCGGTGCTGACCTCGCTGGCGCTGCTGATCCCCGCGCTGGCGGCGTCGGACACCTGCCCGGCCGTGAGGGCGTAGCCGGTGTCGCGGTCGTTGACCGAGGCCGCGAACACCACGCCGACCACGTCGCCGCGGCCCGACACGAGCGGCCCACCCGAGTTGCCGGGGCGGATCAGCCCGCGGATCGAGTAGACGTCGCGGATCACGGTGCCGTTGCCGTAGATGTCCGGCGACCGCAGGCGCTGCTGGGCCCGGATCCGCGCCGGCTGCACGTCGTAGGGCCCGTCCTCGGGGTAGCCGAGCACGGCGACCCCGGTGCCGGCGCCCGCGGTGCGGTCGAAGTCGAGCGTCGGGGAGTCGCCGCTGTCGTAGGCGAGCACGGCGACGTCGATGTCGGGGTTGTAGTAGACGACGTCGGCCGGCAGCGTCGTGTCGCCGAGGTCCACCTCGGGGTCGTCGACGCCCGCGACGACGTGGGCGTTGGTCATCAGCCGGTTGGTGGCGTAGAGGAACGCCGAGCCCTCGACCCCGCGCCCGCAGTCGTTGGTGCCCCGGATCTTCACCACGCTCGTCGCCGCCTGCTCCACCTGCGGGTCGCTCAGCAGCCGACGCGGGCCCGGCCCGACCTCGACGATGCGCTCGGGCGCGAACGGCTCGAGGTAGCGGGGGAAGAAGCTGGTGCCGACCACGTTGTTGAAGGCCTGCAGGGCACCGTTGGCGCTCTCCGGCAGCAGCTCGTCGACCTCGCCGAGCACGGTCGAGTCGCGCACGAGCGGCGTGATCGACCCGATCCGCGAGCCGGAGATCGCCACGCCGAGCGCCCAGGCGACGAGCAGCACGGCGACGGCGCTCAGGGCGGCGCCGCCGACGGCGTCGACCGCGCGGATCGGCTGCCAGGTGATCTTGTCGCGGATCCGCGACCCGACGAACTGGAAGAGGGCCTGACCGAGCGACGCCGAGAGGATCACGATGAACAGCGCGCCGAGCGAGACCATCAAGGAGGGGTTGGCGTCGCCGAGCGCGGTCGGGGCCAGCCAGATGCCGAACAGGCCGCCGAGCAGCAGCCCGACGGTCGCGAAGGCACCGGTGATGAAGCCCTGCCAGTAGCCGGAGAGCGCGTAGGCGACCACCAGGACCACCAGCAGCCAGTCGAGGAGGTTCACCGGTCACTCCCGCGTCGCTGGTCGTCGTCGATGTCCAGCAAGTCTGACCCCCGGCGCCGCTCCTGTCCCGCGAACATGTAGTCGGGCAGGTCGCGTACCCGGCTCTCGTCCCAGGGCTGCGACCAGCCGAGGAAGTCGAGCATCCGGGCGATGATGCCGCCGGTGAAGCCCCACAGGATGACGTCGTGCTGCGGTCCGATCAGGAACCCCGGGCTGCGGTAGTCGCCGATCGGCATCCGGACCGTGATCCGGTGCGTCGGGTCGACCAGCTCCGCGATCGGGACGTGGTGGATGGCGTGCACCTCGGCACGGCTCACCACGGTGACCTCGGCGGGCTCGTGCCACCAGCCGAGGACGGGGGTGACGGCGAAGTTGCTCGGCGGCAGCCAGAGCTCGGGGAGCCGTCCGAAGACGGTGACCGACTCCGGGTCGAGGCCGACCTCCTCCTCGGCCTCGCGCAACGCCGCCTCGACCACGTCCTCGCCCTCGTCGAGCGACCCGCCCGGGAACGAGACCTGGCCCGGGTGCGAGCGCATGTCGTGGGCCCGCTCGGTGAGCAGCAGCTCCCCGCCGCTGGGCCCCTCGCCGAAGAGCATCAGCACCGCACCGCGGCGGGCGTCGCCACCGGGCGGCGGGACGAACCTCGTCAGGTCCGCTGCCTGGATCTCCTGGGCCGCCCGCTCGACCGGGCGCAGCCACTCGGGCAGCCCGGGGGCGCTCACAGCTCGACCCCGAGGTGCTCCTCGGCCAGGTCGACGAGCTCCTCGGTGCTGTCGATCCCGCCGGGCACGACGGTCGCCGTGCCGTCGGCGTCGACGAAGACGAACGTCGGCGGGTTCACCGCCGCCGGGAACGGGCCCTTCGCGCGCAGGTCGCCCTGCGGGTCGGCGAGCAGGGGGTAGGTGACCTTCGACTTCTGCGCGAGCTCGAGCGCCGGGCCGGTCTGCGGGTCGAGGTAGTCGATCCCCAGCACCGGCACCCGGTCGCCGTACCGCTGGTAGAACTCGGCGACCGCCGGCATCTCCGCCCGGCACGGGCCGCACCAGGCCGCCCAGATGTTGAGGACGAGCGGCCCGCGCAGCGCCCCGAGGTCGACGTCCTCGCCGCCGCCGAGGCAGGGCAGCGTGACCGCGGGGAGGCCGCCGTCGACCGGCTCGCCGGTCGCCGGCGCGCACGCCTCGATGCCGGCCGCGGCCTTCAGCTCCCGCAGCTCGGGGGTGTCGACGTCGATCCGCGCGCGACCGGGCGCGGGCACCTCGTCGTCCGAGCAGCCGGCCAGGAGACCGGACAGGAGCAGCACGGCCGCGGCGAGCGCGGCCTGCGAGCGTCGCGTCATGCTCTGCCCTCGGTCTTGACCAGCTTGGCCGCGGTGGCCGGGTCGGTCGGACCCTCGCCGTACGACGGGCACCACCGGGCGACGGGGCACGCGCCGCAGGCGGGGTTGCGCGCGTGGCAGCGCCGGCGGCCGTGCCAGATGAGGTGGTGGCTGAGCATCGTCCAGTCCCGCTTGGGGAAGAGCTCGCCGATCGCGTGCTCGACCTTGACCGGGTCGGTCTCGTCGGTCCAGCCGAACCGGCGCACCAGCCGTCCGAAGTGGGTGTCGACGGTGATGCCGGGGATCCCGAACGCGTTGCCCAGCACGACGTTGGCGGTCTTGCGGCCGACGCCGGGCAGCTTGACGAGGTCGTCGAGCCGCGGCGGCACCTCACCACCGTGGTCCTCGACGAGCGCGGCGCTCAGCTTGAGCAGCGACTCGGTCTTGGCGCGGAAGAAGCCCAGCGGGCCGATGATGCCCTCGAGCGTCGCGCGGTCGGCCGCTGCCATCGACTTCGCGTCGGGGTAGGCGGCGAAGAGCGTCGGACGGACGGCGTTGACCCGCTTGTCGGTGGTCTGCGCGCTGAGCACGGTGACGACGAGCAGCTGGAACGGGTCGTCGAAGTCGAGCTCGCAGCGAGCGTCGGGGTAGGTCTCGGCGAGGGCGCGGTCGATCTTGCGGGCACGCCGGACCAGGCTCGTGCGGGTCTCCCCGGCGCTCTCCACCTCGGACACGCGCCCAGCGTAAGGCCGGGCGGCGACACTGCCCGATTCGGTGCGCCGCGGCCGCGGCCGGCGACTTGCGGGACACCGGTGCTGCCTGTGACGTTTCCCACTGGTTAGGATCGAGCCCTCGACCCGTGCGTTCGCGGGCCGGCTACGAGGAGGATCCGTGGACAACGACGTACTGCGTCAGGCTCCGCTGTTCAGCGCGCTCGACGACGAGGCCGCGACTGCGCTGCGCGCGTCGATGACCGAGAGCAAGCTGCGGCGTGGCGAGGTGCTGTTCCACGAGGGTGACTCCGGGGACAAGCTCTACATCGTGCTCGACGGCAAGGTGAAGCTCGGCCGCACGTCCTCCGACGGCCGCGAGAACCTCCTCGCGATCCTCGGGCCCGGCCAGATGTTCGGCGAGCTCTCGCTCTTCGACCCGGGCCCGCGCTCGGCGACCGTGACCGCCGTGACCGACGCGGCCTTCGCGTCGCTGTCCCACGAGGACCTGCTGCGCTGGCTCGAGGGCCGCCCGGTCGTCGCCCGCGGCCTGCTCACCCAGCTCGCCGGTCGGCTGCGCAAGGCCAACGACGTCGTCGCCGACCTGGTCTTCTCCGACGTGCCAGGCCGGGTCGCCAAGGCGCTCCTCGACCTCGCCGACCGCTTCGGCCGCACCGCCGACGACGGCGTGCACGTCCACCACGACCTCACCCAGGAGGAGCTGGCCCAGCTGGTCGGCGCCTCCCGCGAGACGGTCAACAAGGCGCTCGCCGACTTCGCGTCCCGCGGCTGGCTGCGGCTCGAGCCGCGCTCGGTCGTGATCATGGACGTCGAGCGCCTCGCCCGGCGCGCCCGCTGACCGTCGAATCGAGAGTCCTGACGCTCGAGTCGAGGTTTGTGACGCTCGAGTCGAGACTCCTGGTCACCACCGCCGGTTGGTGTACGTCGGGTCGAGCGCTGCCCGGAGCTCGCGGAGCCACCGGTCGAGCGCCTCGCCGCTGAAGTCGCCCTCGTGAAGGACGATCACCGTCCACCCGTGGTCGCGCAGCCAGCCCCGACGCTCCTCGTCGTACGCCTGCCGGCCGGCATGCGCCTCGGCGCCGTCGTACTCGACGCACACGCGACGCCGACGATAGGCGAGATCCAGGCGATAGGTCGGCACGCCACCGATCTCGACCCAGACCTGCGGCTCCGGCAGCGGCAGGCCGGCGTCGACGATCGCCAGCAGGACCCACGCCTCGCGGTGTGACTCGAGCCGCGGGTCGACACTGCCCACCAGCTCCCGCAGCTGCACCACCCCTCGTCGGCGGCGGTACCTGCCGAGGGTCCGCTCGTACTCCGTCGCAGAGATCCCGTGGAGCCGGGCCATCATGACGAGCACGCCGAACGCCTCGCGACGCCGCAGGCAGCACCCGAGATCGAGGGCCGTGCGCAACGGAGTGGTCACTCGGACACCGCCCAGCATCATGACGTCCTCGGGACGCAGGTCCCGCGTGCGGCCGTCCACCCCCTCGACCTTCGTCGGGGCGTGCCAGCGAAGCGCACATACCTCCACCGCCGGTACGCCGTCGTGCTCGGCGTACACGTGCGCGTCGACACCGTGGAGCCAGGCGGCAGTCCGGTCGGTGACGACCTGGTGGGGTCGAACGGCCTTGGCGACCGATGCGATCCGCAGGTCGAGGGTGTCGTCGAGGTGCGCCGGCACGAACACACCGCGCACCACCGGACGGACCTCGGCGGCACGGAGCGCACGGCGCAAGCGCGAGGGCGGGATGCCGAGCACGTCGAGCTCACCACGTGTGAACGGTTGTCCGGGCCACTGGATCCCCATGACCCCACCCTGGGCGGACCAACGGAGCCGATCAGAGCGTCGCGGCGCGCCTGTGGACAGCGCGGTGCACGCGTTCCCTGTGGACGTTTTCTGGCTCGCACGTCGACCAGACGTCTCTACTGAACCGGCAGAAGGCTCGATTCAACCGTCAGAAGTCTCGATTCAACGGGAGGCGAGGTAGCGCAGCTGGGCGCGGACGGAGAGCTCGGCGGCGCCCCAGAGGGACTCGTCGACGTCGGCGTAGACGACCTCCACGACCTGGCGCGGCAGGGCGGGGTCCTCGGCCAGCTCCGGCGCGACCGGCACGGAGAGCTCGCGGAGCGCGGCCTCGACCTGGGCCAGCCGCTCGCGCCGGTGCGCGAGGTAGAAGTCGAGCACGCCGAGCGCGTCGTCGAGCACCGGGCCGTGCGCGGGCCAGAGCGTGCGGACCTCGCCGGCGGCGGCGAGCGCCCGCATCCGGGAGATCGAGTCGAAGTACGGCCCGAGCTGGCCGTCCGGGTGGGCGACCACGGTGGTGCCGCGGCCGAGCACCATGTCGCCGGTCAGCATCGCGTCCTCGGCGGGCAGCACCAGCGAGATCGAGTCGGCGGTGTGGCCGGGCGTGGTCAGCACCCGCAGCTCCAGCCCGTCGACGACGACCGTCTCGCCGTCCACGAGCGGGTCGGCGTCGACGCAGAGCCCCGGCTCCAGCGCGCGTACGGCGCAGCCCTTGCGGCGCGCGAGCTCCGCGGCCACCTCGGCGTGGTCGAAGTGGTGGTGCGTGAGCAGCACCAGCCCGACGTCACCGAGCTCGGCGGTCAGCCGCTCGAGGTGCCCGTCCTCGAGGGGGCCCGGGTCGACCACGACCGACGCCGACGCGCCCGGCTCCTGGAGCACCCACGTGTTGGTCCCGTCGAGCGTCATCAGGCCCGGGTTGGGCGCGAGCAGGCACCGGCCGCGCGTCCCGAACGACCCGCCCGACCAGGGGGTCATGCGCGGCGCCGCGCGGCGACGAGCGGCCGCAGCCGCTCGGGCATCGACAACGTCCACCCGGATCCGAGCGGCTCGACGGCCGGCGTGAACATCTCCACCGACCGCGACGCCGCCACGGCCAGCACCTCCTCGGGCGATCCGTGCTCGCCCACCTCCATCGAGGTGAGGTACGTCGGGGGCATCAGCGCCAGCTCGCCCGCGTCGGCCTGGACGGCGGCGACGCGGGCCGGGATCCACGACACCGACGACGACTCCGTCGACACGTCCCGCGTCACCTGCCCGGTCGGCAGCGCCGCGACGAAGAACCAGGTGCGGTAGCGCTTCGGCTCGAAGATCGGCGTCAGCCAGGCGTCCCAGACGCCGAGCAGGTCGGTGCGCAGCACGAGCTCTCGCCGGTTGAGGAAGTCGGTCATCGACAGCTCGCGCGACTCCAGCGCGACCCGGTCGGCCTCCCAGTCGTCCCCCGAGGTGTCGGCGACGACGGACGACGAGGACGTGCCGGCCAGCAGCACCCCCGACTCCTCGAACGTCTCGCGGACGGCCGCGCACACCAGCGCCCGCGCGGTCTCCTCGTCGCAGCCCAGGCGCTCGGCCCACGACGCGGGCGACGGCCCGGCCCACGCCACGGTGGCGTCGAAGTCGCGCGGGTCGACGCCGCCGCCGGGATAGACGCACATGCCACCCGCGAAGTCCATGGAGACGTGCCGGCGCAGGTAGTAGACCTCCGGGCCCTGCTCCGACGGCCGCATCAGGATCACGGTCGCCGCGTTGCGAGGCTCGGCCGGGCTCTGCCGGCCCTCCTCGAACTCCCGCGCGACGTCGACGAGATCGTCCGGCAGCGGCACCGGCGGGAGCGGGATCCTCACCCGGCGACCCTGACGACGATCTCCACCTCGACCGGCGAGTCCAGCGGCAGCACGGGGACGCCGACGGCCGAGCGCGCGTGGACGCCCGCGTCGCCGAAGACCGTGCCGAGCAGCTCGGACGCGCCGTTGGCGACCTGCGGCTGCCCGGTGAAGTCCGGGGTCGAGGCGACGAACACGACGACCTTCACGACCTGGACCACCCGGTCGAGGTCACCGATCATCGACTTCACGGCGGCGATCGCGTTCAGCGCGCACTGCTGCGCGCACGACGTCGCCTCCTCCGGTGCGACCTCGCCGCCGACCTTGCCGGTGACCAGGAGCTCGCCGTTCGTCATCGGCAGCTGTCCGGACGTGAACACGAGGTCGCCCGACACGACGGCCGGGACGTACGCCGCGACCGGCTTGGCGACCTCGGGCACGGACAGCCCGAGGTCGGCGAGCCGCTGCTCGACTGCGCTCATGCCGCTCATCCCTCGATCGGACGCTTGAAGTAGCCGACGAGGTTCTCGGGGTTCATGCCGGGCGCGATCTGCACCAGCTCCCACCCGTCCGAGCCGAAGTTGTCCAGGATCTGCTTGGCCGCATGCGTGAGGATCGGCGCGGTCAGGTACTCCCACTTGGTCATGCTCGGCACCCTACTCGGGGACCACCGGCCGTCCACCCGTGGTCGGACGCGCCCGGCCCGCCGGCGTTCTAGGGTCACGGGGTGACCACGCTGCCCACCCACCGCCGCCCGCTGCGGCTCGGCCCGCGCGGCCGGTGGTGGTTCGACGTCACGCTCGCGACCTGCCTGCTGCTGCCGGCCCTCGCGACCCCGGCGGTCGACGCGGGCTGGGTCGGGCTCGCGGTGTCGCTCGTCCAGCTGGTGCCGCTCTACTGGCGCCGCCACCACGCGGTCGCGGTCTTCGCCGTGGTCGCCGCCGGCAGTGCGCTCCAGGCGGTGCTGCTCGACACGCCGCTGTGGAGCCAGGTCGCGTTCCCGGTCGCCGTCTACTCCGTCGCGCGCTACGCGTCCGTCGCCGCCGGCCTGGCCGCCATGGCGGTCGGGCTCTGCGGCGCTGTCGTCGCCGCCGTCCGGTGGGTGCTCGGCTTCGGCGACCCCCTCGAGCCGGACCCGGTGGTCGCCTACACGGTCACGATCGCGACGATCGTTGTCAGCGCCTGGGCACTCGGCGCGCTGGCCCGCACGCGGGTCGCGTACGTCGACGCCCTGGTCGAGCGCGGCGAGCGGATCGAGCGGGAGGCCGCCCAGCAGGTGGCGCTCGCCGCCTCCGACGAGCGCGCGCGCATCGCCCGCGAGATGCACGACGTCGTCGCGCACGGGCTCTCGACGATCGTGGTGCAGGCCGACGGCGCCCGGTACGCCGCCGGCCAGGACCCCGCGGTCGCGACCGCCGCCCTGGAGACGATCGCGACCACCGGCCGGGACTCCCTGACCGAGATGCGCCGGATGCTCGGCCTGCTGCGCACCGGCGACTCGTCCGAGCTCCGGCCCCAGCCAGGTCTGGCCGACCTCGCGGGCCTGATCGTCGGCGACGACGTCGACGCGACCCTCCCCGACCCGGCGACCCCGGTGCCGGACGGCGTGGGGCTGACGGCGTACCGGATCGTCCAGGAGGCCCTCACCAACGTCCGCAAGCACGCCGGCCCGGACGTCCGCGTGCGCGTCGTGGTCAGCGTCGGTGACGAGGTCACGGTCCTCGTCGAGGACGACGGGCGGGGGGCCGCCGCCGACGACGACGGCCACGGCCTCGGCCTCGTCGGGATGCGCGAGCGGGTCGCCGCCCACGGCGGCACGCTCGAGGCCCGACCCCGCCCCGGCGGCGGCTTCCGCGTGGCTGCCAGGCTGCCGCTGTGACCATCCGCGTCTTCCTCGTCGACGACCAGCAGCTGGTGCGCAGCGGCTTCCGGATGCTCGTCGACAGCCAGCCGGACATGACGGTCGTCGGAGAGGCCGGCGACGGCGGCGAGGCCGTCCAGCAGCTCGAGGTGACGGCCGCCGACGTCGTGCTGATGGACGTCCGGATGCCGCGCATGGACGGGGTGGCGGCGACCCGGGCGATCACCGCGCGCGGCGAGGTGCCGCGGGTCGTGGTGCTGACGACCTTCGACCTCGACGAGCACGCCTTCGCCGCGATCAAGGCGGGGGCGGCGGCGTTCCTGCTCAAGGACGCGCCGGCCGAGGACCTGCTGACCGCGATCCGCACGGTGCACGCGGGCGACTCCGTGGTGGCGCCGAGCACGACCCGGCGGCTGCTCGACCAGTTCGCCGCGGTGCTTCCGGACCCGTCCGGCCCGCGCCCCGACGACCGGCTCGCCGGCCTCACCGACCGCGAGCGCGAGGTGCTGGTGCTGGTCGGGCGCGGCCGGTCCAACACCGAGATCGCCGCCGACCTCGTCGTCGCCGAGACGACCGTCAAGACCCACGTCGGCCGGCTGCTCGCGAAGACGGGCTCGCGCGACCGGGTGCAGCTCGTCGTGCTGGCGTACGAGACCGGCCTGGTGCGTACGACCTGAGTCGTACGCCGGTTCGGGTCCCCGGGCTGACGATCGGAGGGCCGGATCTCGCGAGAGTCGTGGTCATGACGACCACGACCATCTCGCTCGCCGCCAGCGCCCGCGACCTCACCCGCGTCTACGGACACGGCGACACCGCGGTGCACGCCCTCCGGGGCATCGACCTCGACCTCCCCTCCGGCCGGTTCACGGCGATCATGGGTCGCTCGGGCTCGGGCAAGTCGACGCTCATGCACTGCCTCGCCGGCCTCGACTCCCCCACCAGCGGCAGCATCACCGTCGCCGGCCGCGCGCTGGAGTCGATGGACGACACGGCGCTGACCCTCTTCCGGCGCGAGCACCTCGGCTTCGTCTTCCAGTCCTTCAACCTGCTGCCGATGCTCACGGCCGGGCAGAACATCCTGCTCCCGCTCGAGCTGGCCGGCCGGCGCGTCGACGCCGCCGCCCGCGCCCGCTACGACCTCGTCGTCGGCGTGCTCGGCATCGGCGACCGGCTCGGCCACCGGCCCGGCGAGCTGTCGGGCGGCCAGCAGCAGCGCGTCGCGATCGCCCGCGCGCTGGTCAGCGAGCCCGACATCGTCTTCGCCGACGAGCCCACCGGCAACCTCGACAGCGAGGCCGCCGCCGAGGTCCTCGGCTTCCTCCGCCGGTCCGTGCGCGAGCTCGGCCAGACGGTCGTCATGGTCACCCACGAGGACAGCGCGGCGGCGTACGCCGACGACGTCGTCGTCATCGCCGACGGGCTCGTCGCGTGAGGACGGTGCTCCGCGCGTCGCTGCGCACCCACACCCGGCGCTACGTCTCGGCCGCGATCGCGGTGGTCATCGGCGTCGCGTTCATCGTCGTCACCAGCCTGCTGTCCGACGCGACCCGCGCCGGCCTGGTCGCCGGCGTCGAGCTGCCCTACCGCGGCGCGGACGTCGTCGTCACCGACGTCGACGGCGACCAGGCCGCCCGGATCGTCGACCGCGCCGAGGCCACCGGCGACTCCGCGGCCGTCCTCGGCTGGACGCCGCAACAGGTGCGCGTCGACGGCCGGCTCGTCGACGACCGCGCCGACGTCGCCGGGATCGCCCTCGACCCGTCCCTGCGCTGGCAGGTGCTGCGGGAGGGCCGCTTCCCCGAGAAGCCGGGCGAGGTCGTGGCGGACGTCAACGCCGTCAAGGGCAAGGACGTCCACGTGGGCGACGCGGTCGAGGTGGGCGAGGTCGCCGGCACGGTGGTCGGCCTCGTCGACACCCCGTCGGCCAGCAGCGGCGGCGCGTTCTACCTGACCTGGCCCGACCTGCACGCCGTCGATCCGGACCTCTGGGTCGACTCCGTCGCGTACGCCGGCCCGGGCGCGGCGTCGCTCGAGCTCCCCCGGGGCGCGACCGTGCAGCCGCGTGACGAGTTCGTCGAGCAGCGCCAGGCCGAGCTCACCAACGAGGTCAACGTCCTCGCGATCCTGCTGCTGATCTTCGCCGCCATCGCGCTCTTCGTGTCGGTGCTCGTCATCGCCAACACGTTCTCGATCCTCTTCGCCCAGCGCGCCCGCGACTTCGCGCTGCTGCGCTGCGTCGGCGCCACCCGGCGCCAGGTGCTCCGCTCGGTCCGGGTGGAGGCGCTCGCGCTCGGGGTCGCCGCGGCGCTGCTCGGCCTGCTCGTCGGCACGGCCCTCGGCTACCTGCTCGTCGCGCTCGCGATCTCGGCGCTTCCCGGCGGGAGCATGGCCTACCCCGCGCCGTCGCCGGAGTGGTACGCCGCCGCGCTGGTCACCGGCGTGCTCGTCACGCTCGTCGCGGCCTGGCTGCCGACCCGCCGGACTGTCCGGGTCAGCCCGCTCGCCGCGCTGCGTCCCGACGACTCGACGAGCGTGCGCACCGGCGCCGGCCGCGTGCGCGTGGTGCTCGGGCTCCTCGCGGTCGCCGCCGGCGCCTCCCTCCTGGCCCTCTCGATCAGCGCGCACGACCCGGGCGCGATGGTGGCCGGCGGCGTCACGTCGTTCACCGGCGTGCTGCTGCTCGGGCCGGTGCTGGTGCCCGCCCTCATCCGCGTGGTCGGTGGTGTCGGCGGGCGGGTGGCCGGGGCACCCGCCCGGCTCGCCGCCCAGAACGCCGTGCGCAACCCCCGGCGTACCGCCGCGACGACCGCCTCGCTCCTCGTCGGGGTCACGCTGACGACCGCCGTGCTGGTAGGGCTGGCGAGCTCGCGGAGCGCGGTCGACGAGGACCTCGACCGGGACTACCCGATCGACCTCGCGGTCACCGCTGCGGACCGGCCGCTGCCGGCCGACCTGCTCGAGCGGGTCCGGGCGGTCCGGGGCGTCGGCACCGCGATCGCGCTCGAAGGCGCCTCGGCACGGGTCTCGGGAGCCGGGCGCCTGCCGGTGCTGGCGGCTTCCGGCATCGCCTCGGTCGCCCACGGGTCCCCGGGGATGGCCGCCCCCGCACCCGGGGAGATCTGGCTGCCCGCCGACGTCGCCGGGCCGCGCCGGGTCACCGTCGAGGTCGGCGAGCACCGCGAGGTGCTGCGGGTCCGCAGCGGCGCGGGCTGGGGCGACGCCGCGGTCGTCGCACCGGCGACACTGGCCGCGCTCACCGACGCGCCGGAGACGTGGGCGGTGTGGGTGCGGTCGGCCGACGGCGCCGACGCCGAGGACCTGGCCGGCGACCTGGACGCCCTGTCCCAGGCGGCTGACGCGAGCCTGGCGAACAGCCTGCGCGAGCGGACCTGGGTCGTGCTCCAGCTCGACATCCTCACCGGCACCGTCGTGGCCCTGCTCGGCATCGCGGTCGTGATCGCCCTGATCGGGATCGGCAACACGCTCGGGCTGTCGGTGCTCGAGCGGGGCCGGGAGAACGCGCTGCTCCGCGCGCTCGGCCTCACCCGGCGCCAGCTCCGGGCGACGCTCGCGGCCGAGGCGCTGCTGCTCTCCGTGGTCGCCACGGTGCTCGGCTCGGTCATCGGCGTCACGTTCGCGTGGGTGAGCCTGCACGCGCTGGTCGAGGCGGCCGTCGACCGGGCACCGCTGGTGCTCCCGTGGGGCCAGTTGCTCGCGGTCGTCGTGGTCGCCGGCGTCGCCGGGCTGCTGTCCTCGGTGCTGCCGGCCCGCCGGGCCGCCCGGACCACGCCGGCGGCCGGGCTCAGCCTGGACTGACGGTCAGGCGGACGCCGAGCTGGTCGTCCGGGCGCGGGCGCTCGCGGCGAACCGCACGGCCACCGCGTCGACGTAGGACTGGCGGCGCCGGGCGGCCACGCCGCCGGCGACCTGTCCCTCCGCGTGCTGCGCGGCGGCGTACGCCGACTCCAGCGCGGCGCGCATGAGCACCATCGCCTCGGCACGCAGCTGGGAGATCCGGGACTCGGTCACGCCGAGGACGGCGGCGAGCTCGGCCATCGGCTGCTCGCGGAGGAAGTAGCCCTCCACGACGAACCGGAGCCGCTCGGGCAGCTCCTGCACGGCGGCCGTCACGTAGGCGAGCTTCTCGGTGCGCTCGACGACGTCCTCGGGGACCGGCCAGCGGGACGCGACGAGCTCCGCGCCGTCGTTGTCGGTCGCGTGCAGCGACAGCACGTGGGCGCGGTCGGCGTCGGCGTCGGCGCGGCGCACCTCGGCGAGCGTCATGCCGAGCTCCTTCGCGACGAGGGTGTCGTCGGGGAACTCCCCGAGCGCCGTCGCGAGTCGCTGGCGGGTCTGCTCGATCTCGCGCCCGCGCCGCCGCACCGAGCGGGACGCCCAGTCGAGGGAGCGGAGCTCGTCGACGAGCGCGCCGCGGATCCGGGTGGTCGCGTACGCCGAGAACGGCACACCGCGCGCGGCCTGGTAGGACTTGCTGGCCGCCACCAGGGCGAGCATGCCCGCGGACCGCAGGTCGTCACGGTCGACCGAGACCGGCACCCGCTGGGAGACCTCACGCACGAGGTGGCCCACCAGCGGGAGGTTCAGCAGGACGAGCTCGTCGCTCTCGACCTCCGCGATCGCGAGCCGGTCGTTGTCCGCGACGGCCACGCCGCTGTCGATGTTCACTCAAGAATCTTGATTTCAACCTGAGGCAGGACTGAGCCAGGACTGATCCAACACTCAATTACCTCGCCGACTACGTCACGCCCCTACGTCACGCCCCCACGTCACGCCCCTACGTCACGCTCCGCCACGCACTGTCGGCGAACGCGCAGAACTCGTTGCCCTCGGGGTCGGCCAGGACCGTCCAGCGGATGTCGCCGTCGGGCTCGCGCAGCACGGTCGCGCCGTGCTCGACCAGCAGACCGACGTCCGCGGTGTCCACGTCCCAGTGGAGGCGGTTCTTCACGGTCTTCGGCTCCGGCACGCGGACGAAGACGAGGTACTCGAAGGGTGCGCCCGGGACGGCCTCCACCGCGTCGCCGTCCGTGTGCACGCGGCCGCCCAGCACCTCGGCCCACCAGGCCGCCTGCGCCGCGGGGTCCTGGCAGTCCACGACGATCTCGTAGAGCCGTTGGTCCGGCACCTCCGAGCGCTCGAAGGTGCACAGCTCCCCGCCCTCCGGGTCGCGCAGCACCTGCCACCGGAACGACGTGACGTCCTCGGGAGTCGCCCCGAGCGCGAGCACGGCGTGGTGGTCGGCGACGTGCACGTCGAGGTGCACCCGCTGCTTGACGGTGACGGGCTCGGGCACCCGGTTGACCCAGACGGTGTGCGCCGGGGTGGCTCCGGTCAGCAGGACCTGACCGTCGTCCTCCCGCCGTTCGAGGGTGCGGCCCAGCACGCCCGCCCAGAACCGCCCGATCAGCTGGGGGTCGACCGCGTCGACGCAGAGGTCCTTCCAGGAAGCGATCACCCGACACCCCTACCCCGATCCCGGTTGACCTCAACCGCGCTTGAGGCCCTACGGTCACCGGGTGACCCTGACCGCCCCGCCCGTGCCGCCGCGGCCGCGGCTGCTCTCCCCGGCGTACGCCATCACGACGGTCGGGATGTTCGCGCTGGTGGCGTTCTCGGCGTTCGAGGCGACCGCCGTCACCACGGTGATGCCGACCGTCGCCGAGGAGCTCGGCGGCGTCGACCTCTATGCCCTCTCCTTCGCCGCCCCGCTCGCGAGCGGCGTCGTGGGCATGGTGGCGGCGGGCACGCACAGCGACCGGAGCGGTCCGGTGCGGCCGCTGCTCGTCGCGCTGGTGCTGTTCGCGCTCGGCCTGGTCGTCTGCGGGACCGCGCCCTCGATGGAGGTGCTGGTCGCCGGCCGGGTGCTCCAGGGACTGGGGGGCGGAGCGATGACGGTCTGCCTGTACGTCGTGGTGGGGCTGGTCTTCCCCGCGGTGCTCCAGCCCGCGGTGTTCGCGAGCTTCGCCGCCGCGTGGGTGCTGCCCTCGCTCTTCGGCCCGGCACTGGCGGCCTTCGTCTCGCACGCCGTGGGCTGGCGCTGGGTGTTCCTCGGCGTCGTCGCGCTGGTGGCCGCGGCGACGTTCCTCATCGCGCCCGCGCTGCGCGGGCTGGAGGTGCGGTCCAGCGACCAGCCGGTGCCTCGGGGGCGCCTGGCGTGGGCGGTCGTCGCCGCGGCGGCGGTGCTGGCCCTCGAGCTGCTCGGCTCCCGCGAGGGTGCCGTGGTCTGGCTGGCGGTGGTGGCGGCGGTGCTCGTGGTCCTCGCGCTGCGCCGGCTGCTGCCGACCGGCAGCCTCGTCGGCCGCCCCGGGCTCCCCTCGGTGGTCGCGACCCGCGGCCTCCTCAGTGCGTCGTTCTTCTGCGCGGAGGCCTACATCGTCTTCGTGCTCCAGGAGCGCTGGGGCCTCACACCCGGCACCGCCGGGCTCGCGCTGACCGCGGTCGGCATCACCTGGGCCGCCGCCAGCCAGGTGCAGGCGCGACTGGGCGAGCGGATCTCCGACACCGGTGCGATGACCTGGGGCGCCGCGCTCGTCGCGAGCGGCACCTGCGCGCTCGGTGTCGCCGTGTGGGCCGACGTGCACCCGCTGCTCGCGGCCGGCTCCTACGTGCTGGCCGGCGCCGGCATGGGCTTCGGCTACCCCCGCACCGGCGTGGCGATGCTCGCGGCGTCGAGCGACGGCGACCGCGGCTTCAACTCCTCGGCGCTGTCGATCGCCGACTCCCTGGGCGGTGCGATCGCGCTGTCGGCGTCCGGCATCGTCTTCGCGGTCGCCACCCGGGCGGGCGCCGACGCGTTCCTGGCGGTGTTCGTGCTCGCCCTGGTGCTCGGTGCCGTCTCCGTGGTCACTGCGCGGCGGACCGCGCCGCGCTGAGCTTCGCGGGCGCCAGCACGATGTCGATGCGGGTGATCAGCTCGCCGTCGACGGTGAACGACACCACGGAGTGGAGGTGTCCGCCGACGCGCCACGCGATGCCCGTGCGGCCGTTGACGTCGACGACCTCCACCTGACCGTCCTTGCGGGCCACGCCGGCGAAGAAGCGGGCGACCTTGTCCGGGCCGAGCACCGGACGGCGAGCCGCGTTGACCACGCCGCCGCCGTCGCTGGTCAGCACGACCGACGGGTCGAGCATCCGGACCAGCCCGGCCAGGTCGCCGCCCGCCGTGGCGCCCAGGAACGCGCCGACCACGCGGTCGTGCGTGCTCGCGTCGACCGCGACCCGGGGCGTGCCGGCGGCGACGTGCTGCCGCGCCCGGCGGGCCAGCTGGCGCACCGCCTCCGGCGAGCGGCCGACGGCGCCGGCCACCTCGTCGAAGGGCATCTCGAAGATGTCGTGCAGCACCCACGCGGTGCGTTCGGCAGGCGTCAGCCGCTCGAGGGCGACCAGCAGCGCGTAGCGGACGGAGTCGTCGAGGCTCACCCGGTCCTCGAGGTCGGCGACGACCGGCTCCGGCAGCCACGGGCCGACGTACGTCTCGCGGCGCACCCGCGCGGAGCGCAGCACGTCGAGCGCGGCCCTGGCGACGGTGACGGTCGCCCAGGCGGCGACGTCGCGCACCGGCTCGCGCTCGTCGGCGGCGACCAGGCGCAGCCAGCAGTCGGCGACCACGTCCTCCGCCTCCGCGTGGCTGCCGAGGATCGCGTAGGCGACCCGCACGAGGCGCGGCCGCTCGGCGTCGTACGCCGCCGCGAGCTCGTCGGTCACCGGGACGCCAGCCACGCGTCGAACGTGATCCGGCCGCGCGGACCGTCACCGGTCGGGCACAGGGCACCCGAGCGCATCGCCCGGCCGGCGGCGCCCGGCATCCGCACCGGTACGACGCGGCGTCCGGCCGCGACCCGGCGGGCGAGGTCGACCATGTCGTGCCGCTCCGGCCCGGCGAGGTCCGGCACCCGGCCGGAAGGGCCGGCCTCGGCCAGGTCGACGAGCGCCTCGGCGACCTCGCGGGCGGCGACCGGCTGGCTGAGCATCCGCGGCACCAACGAGAACGGGCCGATCCGCGCGAAGTGCAGCGCCTGCTCGGCGAACTCGTGGAACTGGGTCGCCCGCAGCACCGACCACGGCGCGGTGCCCCCGGCCAGCACCCGTTCCTGCAGCCGCTTCCCGGCGTAGTAGCCGGTGTCGACGTCGTCGATGCCGACGATCGAGAGCGCCACGACGTGCGCGGCGCCCGCGGCCTGCAGGTTGCGGGTGACGGCGCCGAAGAACGCCTCGGCCTCTGCCCGCTTCTGGGTCCGGACGCTGGTGACGTCGACGACCGCGTCGACACCGGCCAGCCGGTCGGCGAGACCGGCGCCGGAGGTCAGGTCGACCCCCTCCGCCCGGGCGAGGACGACGACGTCGTGCCCGCGCTCACGGGCGACGTCGACGACGTGACGGCCGACGACTCCGGTGCCGCCGGCCACGGCGATCTTCATGGGTTCAGGATGGTTCACACAGGGTTGACGGGACAGGCCGTCCCGGATGTGACATCGGGTCAGACGAGGATCTCGGGCTCGGTCTTCTCGCGGACCTCGTCCTCGGTGACCCCGGGGGCGAGCTCGACGAGCCGCAGGCCCTCGGGCGTGACGTCGAGGACGCAGAGGTCGGTGATGATCCGCTGCACGACGCCCTTGCCGGTGTAGGGCAGCGAGCACTCCTCGACGATCTTGTAGGTGCCGTCCTTGGCGACGTGCTCCATCAGCACGATGACCTTCTTGGCGCCGTGGACCAGGTCCATCGCGCCGCCCATGCCCTTGACCATCTTGCCGGGGATCATCCAGTTGGCGATGTCGCCGGCCTTGCTCACCTGCATCGCGCCGAGGATCGCGGCATCGATCTTGCCGCCGCGGATCATCCCGAACGACGTGGCCGAGTCGAAGAACGAGGCGCCCCGGCGCAGGGTGACGGTCTCCTTGCCGGCGTTGATCAGGTCGGCGTCCTCCTCCCCGTCGACGGGGTAGGCGCCGACGCCGAGGATCCCGTTCTCCGACTGAAGCACCAGCTCGAAGTCGTCGGCGACGTAGTTGGGCACCAGGGTCGGCAGCCCGATGCCGAGGTTGACGTAGGAGCCGTCCGACAGCTCCGCGGCCGCGCGCGCGGCCATCTCCTCACGAGTCCAGCTCATCGCGGGCGCACCGTCCTCTTCTCGATCCGCTTGTCCGCGGCCTGCTCGGGAGTCAGTGCGACCACCCGCTGCACGAACACCCCCGGCGTGTGGACCTGGTTGGGGTCGAGCTCACCGGGCTCGACGAGCTCCTCGACCTCCGCGATCGTGACCCGGCCGCACATCGCGGCGAGCGGGTTGAAGTTGCGGGCGGAGTCGCGGTAGACGAGGTTGCCGTGCCGGTCGCCCTTCCAGGCCCGCACCAGCCCGAAGTCGGCCACGATCGCGTGCTCGAGCACGAACTCCCGCGGCCCCTCGGCGGTCTCGAAGACCTGCGTCTGCTTCGCCGGGCTCGCCACGACGACGTTGCCGGCGTCGTCGTACCGCCACGGCAGGCCGCCGTCGGCCACCTGGGTGCCGACGCCGGTCGCGGTGAAGAACGCCGGGATGCCCGACCCTCCCGCGCGCATCCGCTCCGCCAGCGTCCCCTGCGGGGTGAGCTCGACCTCGAGCTCACCGGAGAGGTACTGGCGGGCGAACTCCTTGTTCTCGCCGACGTAGGACGAGATCATCCGCCGGATCCGCTTCTCCGCGAGCAGCCGGCCCAGGCCCCAGTCGTCGACGCCGCAGTTGTTGGAGACCGCCTCCAGGTCCGAGGTGCCCGCGGCCAGCAGAGCGTCGATCAGCACCGACGGGATGCCGCACAGGCCGAACCCGCCCACCGACAGCGTCGCGCCGTCCGGAATGTCAGCCACGGCGTCTGTGGCCGAGGTCACCACCTTGTCCATGCGGCCGATCCTAGGGGTGTGGGTCGGGTCGTTAGGCTCGGGCCCATGTCCGCGTCGAGCGCCGCCGACTGGTCGCGGGTGCGACTGCACGTCGTGACCGGCAAGGGCGGCACGGGGAAGTCCACGGTCGCCGCCGCGCTGGCTCTCGGCCTGGCGTCCCGCGGCAAGCAGGTCCTGCTCTGCGAGGTCGAAGGTAGGCAGGGCATCGCGCGGATGTTCGACGTCGACCCGCTGCCGTACGCCGAACGCCGGATCGCGACCGGCCTGCGCCGCGACGACGAGCAGCCCGGTGTCGTGCATGCGCTGCACATCGACCCCGAGTCGGCGCTGCTGGAGTACCTCGCCATGTACTACAAGCTCGGCCGCGCCGGCCGGGCCCTCGACAGGTTCGGGGTGATCGAGTTCGCGACCACGATCGCGCCCGGCACCCGCGACGTGCTGCTCACCGGCAAGGTCTTCGAGGCGGTGCAGCGCAACTCCCGCAACAAGGGCGCGATCCGCTACGACGCCGTCGTCCTCGATGCACCGCCGACCGGCCGGATCACCCAGTTCCTCAACGTCGGCGAGGAGCTCGCCGGGCTGGCCAGGGTCGGCCCGGTCAAGTCGCAGGCGGACACGATGATGACGCTCTTCCGCTCGCCCCGGACCGCCGTGCACCTGGTCACCGTGCTCGAGGAGATGCCGGTGCAGGAGACGGCCGACGGGATCGCGGACCTGCGCCGGGCCCAGCTGCCGGTGGGCGCGGTCGTCGTCAACCGGGTCCGGCCGCGCGACATCGCGCCCGCCGACCTCGAGGCGGCCGCCGCCGGGCAGCTCGACGCCGCGCGGGTCGCTGCCGACCTCGCCGAGGTCGGGGTCGGTGACGACCCCGAGCTCGTCAGGGGGCTGGTCGCCGAAGCGCGGGACCACGCGGAGCGGCGCGCCCTCGAGGACGCGCAGCGCCAGGTGGTCGCCGAGCTGGACGTCCCGGCGTACGAGCTGCCGCTGCTGCCAGGCGGCGTCGACCTCGGCGGCCTCTACGAGCTGGCCGGCGACCTGGCCAAGCAGGGGCTGGCATGACGCCGTCGCGGCCGCGGGTGGGCCCGCTCGCTTCCAGCCCCGGACCGGCCCCGGCGCTGGACGTCGACGCGCTGCTCGACGACCGCGGCACCGGGATCATCGTCTGCTGCGGCTCGGGCGGGGTCGGCAAGACGACGACGTCCGCGGCGCTCGCGCTGCGCGCCGCCGAGCGCGGCCGCAAGGTCGTGGTGCTCACGATCGACCCGGCCCGCCGGCTCGCCCAGTCGATGGGCATCGAGACGCTGGACAACACCCCGCGGCCGGTGGCGGGGCTGCGGGCCAACGCGAAGGGCAACCGCAGGGGCGGCAGTCTCGACGCGATGATGCTCGACATGAAGCGCACCTTCGACGAGGTGGTGGAGAGCCAGGCCACGCCGGAGAAGGCGCGACAGATCCTGGAGAACCCCTTCTACATCGCGCTGTCGAGCTCGTTCGCGGGCACCCAGGAGTACATGGCGATGGAGAAGCTCGGGCAGATCCACGCCGAGGCGCAGCAGTCGGGGTCCTACGACCTGATCGTGGTCGACACCCCGCCCTCGCGGTCGGCGCTGGACTTCCTCGACGCCCCCGAGCGGCTCTCCAGCTTCCTCGACGGGCGGTTCATCCGGCTCCTGCTGACGCCCGCCAGGGGCCCGGCCAAGATGATGACCGCGGGCCTCGGCATGATCACCGGCGCGCTCAACAAGGTGCTCGGCGCCCAGGTGCTCACCGACATGCAGACCTTCGTGGCCGCGTTCGACACGCTCTTCGGCGGGTTCCGGCAGCGGGCCCAGAAGACGTTCGAGCTGCTGCAGGCCGAGCGGACGGCGTTCCTCGTGGTCGCGGCCCCCGAGCCCGACGCGCTGCGCGAGGCGGCCTTCTTCGTCGAGCGGCTCGGCGAGGACGACATGCCGCTGGCCGGGCTGATCGTCAACCGGGCCAGCCCGGTGCCGGCCGGCAGCCTGTCGGCGGACGAGGCGATGGCCGCGTCCGCGCGCCTGCGCAAGCGCGAGCCGACGTCGCTCACCGCCGGCCTGCTGCGGCTGCACGCCGACCAGACCCGCGTCGTCGAGCGCGAGGCGCTGCTGCGCGAGCGCTTCGCGGCCGCGCACCCGCAGGTGCCCACCGCCGTCGTCCCGGCCCTGCCGGGCGACGTGCACGACCTCGCCGGCCTGCGGCGGGTCGGCGCCCTCCTCGCGGAGGGCGTGCCCGATCAGTACAGCTAGCGAGCGGTCAGACCGCGCTGACGACGTGGTCGGTGACGACGCCGTCCTTCTGGCGCGCCGCCTCGAGCACGGATCGCCACGAGGCGTTGGGGCGGCGCCGGAGGAGCGCTCGGCGCTCCCGCTCGGTCATGCCACCCCAGACCCCCCACTCGATCTGGTTGTCGAGCGCCTCAGCGAGGCACTCGGTGCGCACCGGACAGCCGGAGCACAGCTGCTTCGCCTTGTTCTGCTCCGCGCCGCGCACGAACAGCTGGTCGGGCTGCGAATCGCGGCAAGCGGCCGCGGCGGCCCAATCGTCTACCCACATGATGATGTCCCCACATCCATCAATCCGAGATAGGCGGCGTCCCCATGACGCCTACCCGGGAAGTTCCCCCCTCGCGGAGCAAAGTTAAGGAAATTCACACGCGATAAACAGACCAAAAGTGCCCAGATCGTATAGTCCGTTCGGGCTAGCCCGCTCGGCGCAGGTGGGCGCTCCAGTTTCGGTCAGAGCGTGCCCGGTCCCGTACCCTGGGACCCATGTCCGCACCTCGTGACGAGCGCCTCACCTCCGGCCGCGTCGCCTCCCACCTGCTGGTGATGGTGGCCGTCGCCGCGATCCTGGGCGTCGTCGTGGCCGGACTGGTCATCCCGTTCGCCGGCGTCCTCGGCATCGGCGCCCGCAACGTGGCCCGGGCGATGGACAGCCTGCCCGCCGAGCTGGAGACCGCCCCGCTCCCGCAGCGGACGCGGCTGCTCGACTCCGACGGCGAGACGATCGCGACGTTCTACGACGAGAACCGGGTCAACGTCTCGCTCGACCAGGTCTCCCGGGTGATGGTGCAGGCGATCGTCTCGATCGAGGACTCGCGCTTCTACGAGCACGGTGCGCTCGACCTCAAGGGCACCCTCCGCGCGCTGATCACCAACCAGGCCAACGACGGCGTGGTGCAGGGTGGCTCCTCGATCACCCAGCAGATGGTCAAGATGACGCTGGTGACGCAGGCCAAGACCCCCGAGGAGCGCGAGGCCGCGACCGACGACACGTACGCCCGCAAGCTCAAGGAGCTGCGCTACGCGGTCGCCGTCGAGGAGCACCACTCCAAGGACTGGATCCTCGAGCGCTACCTCAACATCGCCTACTTCGGCGACGGCACCTACGGCGTGCAGTCGGCCGCGCGGCACTACTTCGGGGTCAACGCCAAGCGGCTCAACCTGCGGCAGGCGGCGCTGCTCGCCGGGCTGGTGAAGAACCCAACCGGCTACGACCCGACCAACTACCGCGACCGGGCCCTCGAGCGCCGCAACGTCGTGCTGGACCGCATGGCCGCGCTCAACGTCATCACCCACGAGCAGGCGGAGCAGGCCAAGGCGAAGAAGCTCGGCCTCCACGTCATCCGCGCCAAGAACGGCTGCTGGTTCTCGCGGGCGCCGTTCTTCTGCGACTACGCCTGGAACTACCTGCTCGAGGACCCCGACCTCGGCAAGACCGTCGCCCAGCGGCGGCTCCTGCTGCGCACCGGCGGCCTCACGATCCGCACCACGCTCGACATCGACGACCAGGCCGCCGCGGAGGCCGCTGTCGCCGGCCACGTCGCCCAGGGCGACCAGGCGGTCGGGGCGCTGGCGATGGTCCAGCCCGGCACCGGCGACGTGACCGCGATCGCGCAGTCGCGGCCGATGGGTCGCAGCGAGCGGAAGGGCGAGACGTTCCTCAACTACGCCGTGCCGACGCGACTCGGCGACTCCGCCGGGTTCCAGGCGGGCTCGACGTTCAAGCCCTTCGTGCTGGCGGCCGCCGTCGAGGAGGGCATCCCGCTCGCCACGACGATGAACGCGCCGCAGAGCACGACGCTCGACCAGGACGAGTTCGCCAACTGCCCGAAGGCACCCGGGTTCGTCGGTGAGTGGGAGGTCGCCTCGTCGACCTCGTCCGGCACCATGGACATCACCCGCGCGACCCGCGAGTCCGTCAACACCTTCTACGCGATGCTCGAGCGCGAGACCGGCGTCTGCAAGCCGTTCGAGATCGCCAAGCAGCTCGGCGTCGAGCTCACCAACCCCCGGGGCGACCGCCACGGCGTGGGTGCCGAGCGGGTGCCGACGTTCGTGCTCGGCATCGCCAACGCCAGCCCGCTGGAGATGGCCGAGGCCTACGCGACGTTCGCCGCCCGCGGCAAGCACTGCGACTCCCGGCCGGTCACCTCGATCGCCGATGCCGACGGCAACGTCCGCAAGCGCTACCCCGAGGCCTGCGAGCAGGTGCTCAAGCAGTCCAGCGCCGACGCGATCAACTACGTGCTCCGCGGCGTGCAGGAGCCCGGCGGCTTCGGCTACGAGCGCGGCACCGGCCTGACCGTGCCGTCGGCCGCGAAGACCGGCACCACGCAGGACGGCAAGTCCGTCTGGTACGTCGGCTACACGCCGCAGGTCGCCACGGCCGCGATGATCGCCGGCGCGACCAAGGACGGCCAGAAGCCGATGCGGCTGGTCGGGCAGACCATCCACGGGCAGTACGTCTGGGAGGTGTCCGGCTCCGGGTTCGCCGGCCCGATGTGGGCCGATGCGATGCACGCGATCCAGGGCCGTCTGGAGCCCCAGGACTTCGTGCCGCCGGGCACCGAGACGATCGAGGGCGTGCCCGCCACCGTCCCCTCCACCACGGGCATGAGCGTCGAGGAGGCCGAGGCCACGCTCGAACAGGCGGGCTTCAACGCCCTCCGCGGCGGCACCGCCTACTCGAGCAGCCCGCTCGGCACGGTCGCCTACACCTCACCCGGCGGCGGCGCCTACGTCCCGAAGGGCTCGGTCGTCACGATCTACGAGTCCAACGGCCAGTCGCCCCCGACGCCTCCCCGGGGCGGGGGCGGGGGCGGGGGCGGAGGCAACGGCGGCCGCGGCGGCGGCGGCGGTCACGGCGGTGGTCACGGCCACGGGCACGGCGGTCGCGGGGGGCACTAGCCTCCCGGCGTCCTCGCCCGCCAGCGAAGCGCCCGTCAGGAAGCGCCCAGCTGGCGGCGCACCTCGGCGGCGACCTGCGCGCCGTCGGCACGACCGCGCACCTGCGGCTGCACGAGGCCCATCACCTTGCCCATCGCCTTCATGCCCTCACCGGCGGCGCCGACCTGGGCGACGGCGGACGCGACGAGGTCGACGACCTCCTGCTCGCTGAGCTGTTGGGGCAGGTAGTCGGCGATGACGGCGGCCTCGGCGGTCTCCTTCTCGGCCATCGCGGCGCGACCTCCCTCGGCGAACGCGGTCGCCGCCTCGCGGCGCTTCTTCGCCTCCGAGGTGAGCACGCCGATGATGTCGTCGTCGCTGAGCTCCCGGGCCTCCTTGCCGGCCACCTCGGCGTTGGTGATCGCGGTGAGGATCATCCGCAGCGTCGAGGAGCGGACCTCGTCGCGGGCCTTGATGGCGGTCGTGAGGTCGTCACGCAGGCGGGCCTTGAGATCGCTCATGAACTCCATTGTGGCAGCCTTGCCCGGGTGACCTCCCTCGCCGTCGCTGCCCGCCGCCTCGCCCTGGGCGGCGTGGTCGCCGGCGCCGGGCTCACGGCGTACGCCGTGGCCGAGGCGCGCGCCTACACGCTGCGCCGGGTGACAGTCCCGGTGCTGCCGCCGGGCAGCCCCGACGTCAGGGTGCTGCACCTCAGCGACGTCCACCTCACGCCGGGCCAGGACCGCAAGCGGGAGTGGCTGCGCGGGCTCGCGGACCTGCAGCCGGACCTGGTCGTCGACACCGGCGACAACCTCGCGCACCGCGACGCCGTGCCGGTCGTCCTGGACGCGCTGGGTGACCTGCTCTCGGTGCCGGGCGTCTTCGTGTTCGGCTCCAACGACTACTACGCACCGAGCCTCCGGAACCCCTTCCGCTACCTGCTGCCCGACGACGGCAAGCGGCACACGGGCGTGCCGCAGCTGCCGTGGCGCGAGCTGCGCTCCGGGCTGGGCGACGCCGGCTGGCTCGACCTGACCAACGCCCGGGCCAGCCTCGAGGTCCGCGGCCTGCGGTTCGCGTTCGCCGGGGTCGACGATCCGCACCTGGGCTACGACCGCCTCGACGAGGTCGGCGGCCCCGCGGACCCGGATGCCGACCTCCGGCTCGGGGTCGCGCACGCGCCGTACCTGAGGGTGCTCGACCGGTTCGCCGCCGACGGGTACGACGCCGTGCTGGCCGGCCACACCCACGGCGGCCAGGTGTGCCTGCCGGGGGTCGGCGCCCTGACGACCAACTGCGACCTCGAGCCGGCCCGCGCCAAGGGCCTGCACCGCCATCCCGCGGCCTCGCGGCCGGGCGATCCGGGCTCGTCGTGGCTGCACGTCTCGGCCGGCGTGGGCACCAGTCCCTACGCGCGGATCAGGGTCGCGTGCCGCCCCGAGGCCACCCTGCTGACGCTCGTGGCCGCCGAACGCTGAACCGATTTCAGGACGTCCGCGGTGCTCGGGTATGGTTTCCCACGGTCCGCTTCGGTGGGCCGATCGGGCTGTGGCGCAGCTTGGTAGCGCGCTTCGTTCGGGACGAAGAGGCCGCAGGTTCAAATCCTGTCAGCCCGACAGTCGAGGGGCCCGGATCCAGCATGGATCCGGGCCCTTCGCCGTCTCCCCCATGTGGTGGATGGAAGTGACGGGAGGGACGAGGACGATCGAAGGCGTGCACCTCCGCACCGCGCTCGTCGCTCTCGTGCTGGTCGCCGCGTCCCTGGTGGCCCTTCCCGCCGCCGCCTCCGCGGCCCCGGAGGCGGCAGTGGCGTCCGCGGAGGGCGGTGCGGCGGCCCGGTCCGACACCCACGCCGATGACGCACGGGTCCTCGCCTTCCCCAGCCTGGCGCAGATCCGCTGGTGCACCGCCTCGATGGGCCGGATCGCAGGCTGTGCCGCCACGGCGTTCGAGTCGTACTGCCTCGGGACGTACTCCAAGATCCTCGGCTGCCTGCGGAAGGTGAAGAGCGCCTACGAGACCTACCAGACGATCGTCGCGTTCCAGCAGAGCGATCGATGTCCGACCGTGCTCGGCTCCCTCGCCCAGTACCTCTGCCGACCCACGGTGCCGCCGGCTCCGCGCGTGGTGGTCGCGACCGTCGTCACCGTCAGTGGAACGCTCCGGGCGCACACCGGTCCGTACACGTGGTTCACCTATTCCGGCTACTACGTCAACGGCAACCGCCTCGGGGTGGTGTGCGCGATCCGCTTCGGCGAACGGGTCTACGACGGCGCCCGCTCCTCGACGTGGTGGATGCGGCTCGCCAACGGCCTGTACGTGCCGGCGATCGGCCTGCAGTGGCCGGGCGAGGTGCCGTGGTGCTGACCACGCCAGGTTTTCGGGTGGCGCCCGGTGAGCAGAATCCCGGGCATGCCTGACGAGGAGCCCCGGGAGGAACAGCCGTCGCTCGAGCTGCCGTCGCTCGGCGGCTGGCGACGCCGGCGTCGGTCCAGGGCCGCGCAGCCGGTCGCCGAGCCGACCGACGGTGAGCGATCCACGAGCGCCCCGACCGAGACGGTGGAGGACCCACGGCCGGCGCCCGTCCCCGCCGAGCCCGTGGCCGCCGAGCGGCCCGGCGGCGCGCAGCCCACCGTCGTGCTGGCCGAGACGGTGGAGGACCCGCCGCCGGCCCCGGCCAAGCGGATCCGGGTCAGCGTGCGTCGGCCCGCGGGCTACGCCGCGGTGCTCGGCGCCGGAGCCCTGGTGGGGCTGCTGATGGTCGGGCTGACCTGGGGGTCGCTGCGCACGTGCGAGCAGGTGCAGGGCACGTCGAGCTGCGGGAGGGCCGGCTACCCGATGCTCCTGTTCGTGCTCGTGGTCGCCGTCGTCGTGGGCGCGATGCTGCTGCGGCTGTGCCTGGTCCCCGACCCGGTCGGCACCAGCTTCCTCGGGACCGGGCTGACCACCGTGCTGGCGCTGCTGTTCCTCGTCGACCAGCTCGACCAGCCCGCCATGGTGGTCGTCGTACCGGTGCTCGCCGCCGCCTGCTTCGCGGCAGCGCACTGGGTGACCACCACGTTCGTCGAGCCCGGCGACCGGACCCGCTGAGGGATCAGCGCGACGCGGCGATCAGCTCCGCGATCTGCACCGTGTTGAGCGCGGCACCCTTGCGCAGGTTGTCGCCGGAGACGAACAGCGCCAGGCCGCGGTCGTCGTCGACGCCGGGGTCCTGCCGCAACCGGCCGACGTACGACGGGTCCTGGCCGGCCGCCTGGAGCGGCGTGGGGATGTCGGAGAGCTCCACCCCGGCGGCCGTGGCCAGCAGCTCGCGCGCCCGCTCGACCGGCATCGGGCTCTCGAACTCGGCATTGATCGCGAGCGAGTGGCCGGTGAAGACCGGGACGCGCACGCAGATGCCGGACACCTTGAGGTCCGGGATGCCGAGGATCTTGCGGGACTCGTTGCGGAGCTTCTGCTCCTCGTCGGTCTCGCCCAGTCCGTCGTCGACGATCGAGCCGGCCATCGGCAGCACGTTGTAGGCGATCGTGCGCGCGTACTTCTGCGGCTCGGGGAAGGCGACGGCCGAGCCGTCGTAGGCCAGCTCGGTCGCCTTGTCACCGGCAGCGGCGACCTGCGTGGCGAGCTCCTCGACACCGGCGACACCGGAGCCGGAGACCGCCTGGTAGGACGACACGATCAGGCGGACCAGGCCGGCCTCGTCGTGCAGCGGCTTGATCACCGGCATGAAGGCCATGGTGGTGCAGTTGGGGTTGGCGATGATGCCCCGGCCCGCGGCGATGACGCCCGCGGCGTCGTCCGGGTTGACCTCGGAGACGACGAGCGGGATGTCGGGTTCCTTGCGGAACGCGCTGGAGTTGTCGACCACGATCACGCCGGCGTCGACGAACTTCGGCACCAGCGCGCGCGAGGTCGTCGCACCCGCGGAGAACAGCGCGATGTCGAGCCCGGTCGGGTCGGCGGTCTCGGCGTCCTCGACGACGATGTCGCGGCCCGCGAAGGGCAGCACCTTGCCGGCGGATCGCGCCGAGGCGAAGAAGCGGACCTCCCCGACGGGGAACGCCCGCTCCTCGAGGATCTGGCGCATCGCGACGCCGACCTGCCCGGTGGCACCCACGACGCCGATGTTGACGGTCATCGTCCGGTCCCGCCGTAGACGACGGCCTCGACCTCGTCGGAGTCGAGGTCGAACGCCGTGTGCGTGGCCTGCACGGCCTCGTTGATCTGCGCCTCGTCGACGACGACCGAGATCCGGATCTCGGAGGTGGAGATCATCTCGATGTTGACGCCGGCGGCGGCGAGCGCCGCGAAGAACTTCGCGGTGATGCCGGGGTGGGAGCGCATGCCGGCGCCGATGAGCGAGACCTTGCCGATCTGGTCGTCGTAGAGGAGCTTGTCGTAGCCGACCTCGTCCTGGATCCGCGCCAGCGCACCCATCGCGGTCTGGCCGTCGGCGCGCGGCAGCGTGAACGAGATGTCGGTCAGGCCGGTCGCGGCCGCCGAGACGTTCTGCACGACCATGTCGATGTTGACCTCGGTCGCGGCCAGCGCCTCGAAGATCCGAGCCGCCTCGCCGACCTTGTCGGGCACGCCGACCACGGTGATCTTGGCCTCGCTGCGGTCGTGGGCGACGCCGGCGATGATCGCCTGCTCCATCTCTTCATCTCCTGCTCGGCTGTCGGGCATGACCCAGGTGCCCTCCTTCTGGCTGAAGGAGGAGCGCACGTGGATGGGCATGTTGTAGCGGCGGGCGTACTCGACGCACCGCAGGTGGAGGATCTTGGCGCCCGAGGCGGCCATCTCCAGCATCTCCTCGGTGGAGACCCGGTCGAGCTTGCGGGCGGACGGCACGATCCGCGGGTCGGCGGTGAAGACGCCGTCGACGTCGCTGTAGATCTCGCAGACGTCGGCACCGAGCGCCGCCGCCAGGGCCACCGCGGTGGTGTCGGAGGCGCCGCGACCCAGCGTCGTGACGTCCTTGGTGTCCTGGGAGACGCCCTGGAAGCCCGCGACGATCGCGATCGCGCCGTCGCTGATCGCCGCCTCGATCCGGCCGGGCGTGATGTCGATGATCTTCGCCTTGCCGTGCGCCGAGTCGGTGATGACGCCGGCCTGCGACCCGGTGAAGGACTGCGCCTTGTGGCCGAGCTGCGCGATCGCCATGGCCACCAGGGCCATCGAGATCCGCTCGCCGGCGGTGAGCAGCATGTCGAGCTCGCGCGGCGGCGGCAGCGGCGTGACCTGCTCGGCGAGGTCGCGCAGCTCGTCGGTCGTGTCGCCCATGGCGGAGACCACGACGACGACGTCCTTGCCCGCCTTGCGCGTGTTGACGATGCGCTGCGCGACGCGCTTGATGCCGGCCGCGTCAGCGACCGACGATCCGCCGTACTTCTGCACGACAATGCCCACGGTGCGGTCCTCGATGGTCGGGGAAGTTCCGCCCGATTCTATCGAGCGGGCGTGTCCCCCGATTCGAGCATCTCATCCGCGACCGCGATCTGCTCCTCCTCGTCGACCGGCAGGTCGGCGTCGAGGCGGTCGTGGGCCACGATCGACAGCAGCGCGTTGAGCGCGACGCCCGCGAGGTTGCCCCACGAGGAGACGTAGGAGAACTGCCACCACCACAGCGCCTCGGTGACGTTGCCGAGCCGGTAGTGGCGCAGTCCGTTCTCGAGGTCGGAGGCGATGCTGGTGAGGTCGTCGGAGAGCTGGCTCTCGGTCAGCTCCGGCACGTAGGGGTCGAAGACCAGGCCGTAGGTGTCGACCGGCCCGAGCATGTCGGCGAGGCGCAGCCGCATCTCGTCGAGGTCGGCCTCGGGCCCCACATCGGGCTGGTACTCGGCGATCGGCGTGAAGTCCTGCTGGGCGCCCAGCCGCGCGCCGGCGAGCAGCACCTGGCTGATCTCCAGGAGCAGCAGCGAGATCGCCCGGCCGCCGTCGGCCTCCTGCGCGATCGCCCGCAGGGCGATCAGGAAGCTCTCCACCTGGTCGGCGATCTGGCTCGCGAACTCCAGGGTCTCGGAGTCGAGCGCGGTCACCTCGGGTTGCAGCTCAGTCATCTGCGGATCGCCTTCCTGCAAACGCACGGCCCAGGGTCACTTCGTCGGCGTATTCGAGGTCGCCGCCCACCGGCAGTCCACTCGCCAGACGCGTCACGCGCAAGCCCAACGGCTTGAGCATCCGGGTGAGGTACGTCGCCGTCGCCTCGCCCTCGAGGTTGGGGTCGGTCGCGAGGATGACTTCGCCGATCGCGCCGTCGGCGAGCCGGACCATCAGCTCGCGGATGCGCAGCTGGTCGGGGCCGATGCCGTCGATGGGCGAGATCGCGCCGCCGAGCACGTGGTAGCGGCCGCGGAACTCGCGGGTCCGCTCGATCGCGACGACGTCCTTGTACTCCTCCACCACGCACAGCACGGCGGGGTCGCGGCGCGGATCACGGCAGATCCGGCACTGCTCGTCCTCGGACACGTTGCCGCAGATGGAGCAGAACTTCACCTTCGCCTTGACCTCGATCAGCACGTCGGCGAGCCGCCGCACGTCGGTGGGGTCGGCCTGGAGGAGGTGGAACGCGATCCGCTGCGCGCTCTTGGGACCGACGCCCGGCAACCGGCCGAGCTCGTCGATCAGGTCCTGGACCACGCCTTCGTACAACGCCGGTCCTCTTAGAAGCCGAGCTGGCCGGGCGCACCCGGCGGGGTCTCGGGCAGTCCGCCCGCGAGGGGCCCGAGGGCCTCGCTGGCGAGCGCGTCGGCCTGCGCCTTCGCGTCGCGGTAGGCCGCCACGATCATGTCGGCGAGGTCGGCCAGGTCGTCGGGGTCGCTCCCGTCGAACCCGCCGGCCTTGATCTCGACGCCGACCAGCTCGCCGACGCCGTTGACCGTCGCGGTGACGGCGCCGCCGGCGACCGTGCCGTCGACGGTCGACTCCGCGAGCCGGGCCTGCGCGCTGGCCAGCTGCTCCTGCATCTGCTGCGCCTGCTGGAGCAGGGCGTTCATGTCGAACCCTCCGCCTCCGAGCGCCTCGAAGGGGTTCTGGCTCATCGGGTCACCTCTCGGTTGGTCTGGTGCTGCATCACTGGTGCCGGATCTCCTCGATCATCTGCGCCCCGAGCTCGCGCTGGAGCAGCTCGGCGGTGCTCATGCCCTGGTGGTCGGCGTCCACGTCGTCGGGGTGGGCCTCGGCGTCGGCGTCGGCCCACTCGGTGCCGGCCGGCTCCCGCTCCTGGTCGGCCGACCGGGTCTGCTGGATCGCCTCCCGCGCGGCGGCGATGGCGCTCGGACCGCCCTCCTCGGCCGGCGGGTCCCACGGCGGCGGGCTCTCCGGCGCGGGGGCCGCAGGCGCGGCGGGCTCCGGCGCCGACGGCGCCTCGGCGACCGCCGACCGGGTCACCGTCGGCGCGCTCTCCGGAGTGGCGCCCGGGTCGACGATCGTCTCGATCTTCCAGCTGGCGCCGACGATGTCGACCGCGGCCTGGCGCAGCACGTCGTCGCAGCCGGCGCTGACGAAGGAGTCGCGGGCACCGGCGTTGGTGAAGCCCAGCGTCAGCGAGGAGCCGTCGACCGAGACCACCTGGCAGTTCTGGGTGAGGTGCATCCACGCCAGGCGGCGCATCCCCTTGGTGCGGTCGACGATGTCGGGCCACAGCCGGCGTACGTCGACCAGCGTGAGGCCGCCGCTCGCGGCCGGCGCGGCCGGTGCCGGCTCCGGCTCCGGCGCGGGGGGCTCGACGACCGGGTCAGGAGCCTCGACGGTCGGCGTGGGAGCCGACTCGGCGACCGGCTCCACGGTCGGCCGGGACGGCTGGGCGGGCTCCGGGCGCGCGGCGGCCGGATCGGGCGCCGAGGGTCGGTCGACGGGCGGGGCCGGCCGGTCCTGGGCGGGCGGGGCGGGGGCGGCGACGGTCGGGGTCGGCGCCCCGCCGCTGATCGACATCCGCTTCTCGAGCCGGTCGAGGCGGGCGAGCACCCCGTCGGTGGCGTCGTCGGCCCCGGGCAGCAGCACCCGGGCACAGAGCAGCTCGAGGAGCAGCCGCGGCGCGGTCGCGCCGCGCATCTCGGTCAGCCCGGTGGCGACCAGGTCGGCCGCCCGGGTCAGCTCGGAGGGTCCGAAGCGGGCCGCCTGGGCGACCAGCCGCTCGCCCTGGTCCTCGGACACGTCGATGAGGCCGGTCGCGGGCGCGTCGGGGACCGCCGCGACGATCACCAGGTCGCGCAGCCGGCGGAGCAGGTCCTCGGTGAACCGGCGGGGGTCCTGACCGGTCTCGATCACCTTGTCGACGACGCCGAACACGGCCGCGCCGTCACCGGCGGCGAACGCGTCGACCACGTCGTCGAGCAGGGTGTCGGGGGTGTAGCCGAGCAGCCCGGTGGCGAGGTCGTAGGTCACGCCCTGCGGGCCGGCGCCGCCGAGCAGCTGGTCGAGCACCGAGAGGGTGTCGCGGGCCGAGCCGCCACCGGCGCGCACGACCAGCGGCAGCGCGGCGGGCTCGATGCTCACGCCCTCCTTGTCGCAGAGCTCGCCGAGGTACGACGAGAGCAGCCGCGGCGGGATCAGCCGGAACGGGTAGTGGTGGGTGCGCGACCGGATCGTCGGCAGCACCTTCTCCGGCTCGGTCGTGGCGAAGATGAAGCGCAGGTGCGGGGGCGGCTCCTCGACCAGCTTGAGCAGGGCGTTGAAGCCCTGCGTGGTCACCATGTGCGCCTCGTCGATGATGTAGACCTTGTAGCGGCTGCGCACCGGCGCGAAGAAGGCCTTCTCGCGCAGGTCGCGGGCGTCGTCGACGCCGCCGTGGGACGCGGCGTCGATCTCGATGACGTCGATCGACCCCGGCCCCCCGCGAGCCAGGTCGCGGCAGCTGTCGCACTCGCCGCACGGGTCGGCGATCGGCGCCTGCTCGCAGTTGAGGGCGCGGGCCAGGATGCGCGCGCTGGTGGTCTTGCCGCACCCGCGCGGTCCGGAGAAGAGGTAGGCGTGGTTGACCCGGTTGTTGGCCAGCGCGGCGCGCAGGGGCTCGGTGACGTGGTCCTGCCCGATGACCTCGGCGAAGGTCTCCGGCCGGTATCGGCGGTACAGGGCGAGGGGGGACTCCACGCCTGAACCCTAACCAGCGGGGCCGACAGCCGGTAGGCGGGCGTCCCGCGCGGATCCGCCCGTGCCCCGGCCCCGTCTTGGAGCGCCGCGACGGGCTCACCTACACTCGGCGGCAACCCCCCGCGTGGCGGCATCTCGCCCAACTCCCCCAGGGCCGGAAGGCAGCAAGGGTAAGTGAGCTCTGTCGGGTACGCGGGGGGCCTTTTCTTGCCCCTGCGGTCCGGGCAGCCGATTTCGCGGCGCCGTACGCGCACCGGTACGCTCCTCCGCGGAGGTATCGCCTAGTGGCCTATGGCGCTCGCTTGGAAAGCGGGTTGGGTTAACGCCCTCGGGGGTTCGAATCCCCCTACCTCCGCCATCGCCGACGGCGTCGCACTCGCGGGTGCGGCGCCGTTCGTCGTCGCGGCGGGTGCTCAGCGGTGCGAGCGGCGCGCCAGCACCGGGCGCAGCAGCAGGGCGAGGACGAGCACGCCGCCGCCGATCAGGCCCCACCAGACCGCGTCGTGGCGGGCACCGGCGAGCAGGTCGACCGGGTCCTCGGGGGCGGCGGCCGGAGCACCGCTGTCGGCCTGCGCGACGGTGCGCTCCACCTCGCCCGCGCGCGTGGGGGCGAGCAGGCGGGTGAGCGCCTCGGCGGGCTGCACGACTCCGGCGCCGGTCATCGGCGTCGGACCGTCGGGGGTGCCGTCGGCGCTGTCGACCAGCCGGGTGACGACCTGGGCGACGGTGTCGTCGGGGTAGCGCTGCCGCAGGAGGGCGACGACGCCGGCCACCTCGGCCGCGGCCGCGGCCGTCGAGGTCGGCCGGACCAGGCACGTCGCGCCGTTGAGGCCGTAGGACACCGCGTCGTACGTCGGCGCGGCGACCGTGGTGCGGGAGTTGGGGACCACGCTCGCCAGGGCGCCGGCCGGGTCGCCGGTGCCGGTGGCGTTGACGGCGACGACGCCGTCGTACCCGGCCGGGAAGAACAGCGGCCCGCCGTCCTCGTCGCGGGCGGGCGGGTCCTCGAACTCGGCCGCGAAGGACGCACCCTCGGCGGGCCGGTCGCCGCTCGCGGCGACCAGGACGACGCCGGCGTCGCGCACCGCCCGGACGGCGGCCCGCAGCTGCGGGCTCCCCCCGACGACGAACGGCACGACGGCGACGCCGATCCGCTCCCGGCCGGCCTGCTGGGCGACCCACTCCAGACCGTCGACGAGCGCCGGCGTCGAGGGCTGCTCGCGGGACTCGTCGGACGTGCGGTCGACGAAGACGCGCACGTCGACGAGCTGGGCCTCCGGCGCGAACCCGACCTCGCCGCCGTCGGACCGCCTCGGCCCGGCGACCAGGCCGGCGACGATCGTGCCCTGGGGGTCGACGACCTCCCCGCTGGCTCCGGAGCGGTCCACCGCGGTGCGCACGGGCAGGTCCCCGGCGATGCCCGAGGAGAGCACGGCCACCCGCACCGGGTCGGCGGCCTTCCCGGCAGCGCGCTGGGCGGACTCCATGCCGAGGAGCGCGTACGGCGCGCTCGGTCGGCGGGTGTCGCTCGCCGGCGTGGTGGCGTCGACGGCCGCGCAGTCGTTGTCGGCGGCGTGCGCCGGTGCGGGTACGGCGAGCGGCAGGGCCGCGGCCGCCGCGGCCCCGACCAGCAGCCCCCTCACGCGCATGCGTCGTCGTCCGGCTCGGTGGGCGGCGAGAGCGCGGCGGTGGGCGACAGCACGACCCCGCAGCGGAACAGCTCGATCCAGGTGTCCGGGACGACCACGACCGGGTAGTCGGCGTACCCGAGCCGCTCGGCCGCGTCGTCACCGAGCAGCGGGTTGGCGCGGCCCTTGCCGTCGACGAGGTACGGCGAGCCCTGGTCGGTGTCCTGCCAGCCGCCGGAGAGCACGTAGGCGCCGCGGCCGGAGGCGACGTCGGCCGCCTTCGACCCCGCGGCGAGGTCGCCGGCTGCCGACTCAGGCCCGGCGGCCACGAGGTGCGCCACGGGCGGCTGGCCGGACTCGGTGGACAGCTGCGCGCACGGCTCGGCGACCGTCTCGGACGGCGTGGTCACCGGCCAGTGGGCGTCCGCGAGCGGGTCGACCTCGCTGCGGGGCACCCGCGGGGCGGCGGTCACCGGCTGGGGCGCGACGACGGCGTTGTCGGGGGCGACGACGTTGGCGTAGACCGTGGCCGCGAAGTCGGAGAGCGCCACCGGCCCGGAGTCGGTGAGCAGGAGGTGCTCGTCGCCGACGGCGAGCAGGTCGCCGACCAGCTTGTCCTGGAGCACCCCGGTCTCGTCGTCGGCGGCGTAGGTCGGGGTGGTGCCGAAGCCGGTCAGCCCGAAGCTGCTCCAGTCGAGCGGCGCGCCGGTCGGGAACAGGTTGATCCACTCGCGGCTGACGGGGATCGCCTGCGTCGTGATCGGCGCGCGCAGCGCGGACAGCAGGTTGTCGGTCTGGTCGCCGGACTCGCCCTGGAGGGGCACCGGGAAGACGTAGGCGCCCGGGTCGGCCGCGCCGGGACCGGCGGTGTCGCTGGTCGGCGCGACGACGAAGTAGTCGTCGCCGTTGCGCACCGTGACCGCGGCCCTCGGTGCCGGCACGACGTCGGGGTCGGGCGAGAGGCGCAGCCGGATCCCGGCGTCCGGGGCCGTGCACGCGGTCCATCCGTCGTCGAGCAGCAGCCCGGACGTCGGGACGCTCGCGGGCGCGCCGAAGATCCCGATGTCGGCGCCGATCCGCTGCTCGTCGATGGTGTCCTGGGAGAGCAGGGTGGGCTTGACGTCGGCGCCGAGGATCAGTGCCGCGCTGGTGGAGTTGAGCACCGGCCGGAGCTCGGGGTCGTCGCTGTCGTCGACGATGACGTACGACGAGCCGTTGTCGCGAGAGATGATCAGGCCCGGCTGCTTCCAGTCGTCGGGCGCGGTCGGCGAGAACACCCCGGCGATCGCGGCGCCGGCGACGAGCAGCACCGCCAGCGCGAGGCCGCCGACGATCGTGCGGCCGGGTCGGGCCGGTTCGACCTCGCGGCCGCCGGGCGCACCCGACACGAACGCCGTGACGAGCCGGCGCCGGCTGAAGGAGTAGGCCTCGACGAGGTCCTTCTTGGTGGCCATGTCCGCCCCGTCAGCCGCGGATCGCGGAGAAGACGCCCACCGCCACCAGGAGCAGCGGCAGCAGGGCGAGGAGCGCGACGGCCTCGGCCACGTCGCCGAGGCGTCCGCGGCGCACCGACGGGGCCACCGGCAGCAGGGTGACCGCGAGCAGCAGGGCACCGGTGCCGGCGAGCAGGACCGCGACGGTCGGGCGCCAGTCCGGGTGCAGCCAGAGCGCGGCGCCGGCGGTGGCGAGCAGGCCCACGATGCCGGCGGCGAGAGCGACGAGCACCTCGGCTCCGGTGCGGTACTGGCGGGTGCGCAGCATGACGACCGCGCAGCAGGTCACCGCGAGGATCGCGCCGACCACCCCGAGCGAGACCGCCACCGGCGCGACCAGGACGACGAGCAGGCCGACGGTGGCCGTGACGGCGACGAGGATCTCGTGGGCCAGCCGGGCGTCGGCCGCCACCCGGACCGGGTCGACCGGCCGCGGCTCGGCCGTGATGTCGGCGACCTCGAAGAGCTGGTCGACGGAGGTCGACGTCGCCCCCAGGGCCATCCAGGGCGCCAGGCTGCCGACCACGACGACCCCGACGAGCCCGATGGTGAGCACGACCGCGGCGTCGAGGTCGAAGGATCGCAGCAGCAGTCCGGTGAGCGCGAAGACCGCGCCGACGATGATCGGCGGCAGCAGGAGCGGGCGGCCCTCGCCGAGCCCGAGCAGGCCGACCAGCCCGGCGGCCAGCGCCGCGCCTCCGGACGCCAGCAGTGTGGTGCCGGGCGAGCCGGGGTCGACGAGCACGATCCCGGCGACCGCGGCGTAGGCCGCCGCCATCCAGGCGACGGCGACCGCCGCCTCCGGCTCGCGCTGGGCGCGGGAGAGGACGACCGCGCCGGTCACCAGCGCGGCGGCGACGACGACCGCGGCGACACCGGCGAGCAGCGCGCCCCGCTGGACGAGGAGGGCGACCGCGCCGAGCAGCATGAGGAGCCCGGCCGCACACAGCGCCGTACGGCGTCCGGCTGCGGGCTCCCAGGGGCGCAGGTCGTGCTCGACGACGTCGGTCATCGCCTCGACGACGTCGTCGTAGATCCGCGGCGGCTCGTCGTCGACGCCGGCCGCGACCGTCAGCAGCCCGCCGTCCTCGACGCCCTGCATGACGAGGCCGGCGTCGCCGGCCAGCTCCCGGCCCTCGGCGGTCACCAGCCGGTAGCCGCCGTAGACCGTCGCCGGGTCGAGCAGCCCGACGCTGCGGGCGAGCTCGGGCACGAGCTCGGCGACCGGCACGGCGCCGGGCAGCACGAGGTCGACCCTCCGGCTGCCGGACGAGACCGTGACGCGGACCAGCCCGGAGCCGGTCACCGGTGCCTGGGTCATCGCCCCTCCCCCTACTTCCTGATCTGTGCTGTCCCTGATCGGTCAGGACGAGGGGGCCGGCGCAACGCGCCGACCCCCTCGTTCGTGACGTGGTGCTGGTGCGTCCCCTCTCAGAAGTCGAACGACGCGGCGCCGCGCTGGTCCGCCGCCTTGTAGTCGGCGTTGGACTGGTGCACGGTCATGCTGGTGTCCTGCAGCAGGTCCTTCATGTCCTTCATCGCGGTGTCCCACTTGGTCTTCGCGACGTGGTAGGCCTGCTGGGCGTTACCGGTCCAGTCGCTGCGCAGCGGGGCGAGCTCGGACTCGAGGCGGTTGAGCCTCTCGTCGATCTGCTTGACGGTGGTGGCGAGGTCCTGGGCCGCAGCCTCGAGACCGGCGTGGTTGACGCGGAGCCCGTCGAGAGCCATCTCGTTCACTTCCTTCGGTCCGGTCGCCGTCAGCCGAGGCGGCCGGCGACCTTGCTGTAGGTGGCGGACTGGGTGTCGTCGGTGCTGACGTTGTCGCGCTCGGTCGAGGTCAGCGAGGCCGCGAACTCATCGAGGGCGTTGGTGATGATCCGCTGCTTCTCGGTCCAGGCCTGGTGGAGGCCGAAGAAGGCGGTGCCACCGGCGCCGGCCCACTTGCCCTGCAGGCCGGCGATCTGGCCCTCGAGGGTCTTGCTCATGCTCTCGAAGTCGGCCTTGGCATCGCCGACCAGTCCTGCTGCTCGGGTGAGTGTGCCCTCACCCTGTCCCATCTCTGCTGCGCCAGACATCACGCCACTCCTTCCCCCGGTGGCGGCGGTCAGGCCGCCCGAGACAGATGTTGCTCCTGATGGATCGCCCGGTCCGTGCCGAGCGGACAGCGGTCGATTACCCGAGGCCCTAGGCGCTAAACCTCACCTGCTGAGTTCCCACAGGCTCGTCATCTCCCACAGCTGACGGAACCAGCCGGTGGCCACGACCGACGACGCCACGACCAGTGCGCCGACCAGTCCCTCCGCCACCTCGGCCCGGCGCGACCACCAGGCCGAGCGCCAGCCGCGGCCGGTCGCGACCGCGACGACGACGAGCACGGCGCCGAGGCCCACCGCGGCGATCGCGAGCGTGAGCACGGCGGTCTCCCCCATGACCGGCAGCAGGGCGACGACGAGCACGGCCCCGCACCACAGTCCGGCGGCGCGCAGCAGGGACCGCGCGCCCCGGTGGCGGTAGCTGCGGGCCGCGAGCAGGAGGGCGGCACCCGCGCACCCGACGAGCACACGCGCGCCGATCCGGTCGACCCGGAGCGTCGCGGTGGTGAGCAGCAGCGGCGCGGCGACGAGCACGACCACCGAGATGGCGGCGGCGGCCGCGGTGAGCAGCCGGGCACCTCGGGAGGCGACTGCGGCGACCGCGGCCGGCGGGATCATCGTGCGGCCGCGCTTGCCCGTCGGCTGGTCGCGCGCCGACCACGCGGTGACCGCAAGTCGTTCGAGGTCGATGAGGTACTGGTCCGGGACGTCGACGACGAGGCCGGGCACGATCCGTGCGGCCAGCGTCGCCAGCACCAGCAGCGCCGCCCACGACACCCGCGGCGGCGCGCCCGCCAGGGCCGACAGCCAGGTGATGACGAAGAGTCCGGCGCCGGAGACGATCCAGGCCTGGAGCGGCTCGTCGGCTGCGCGGGAGAGCGCCCGCGCCGCAGCGGCGGCCACCGCGGCCACCAGGCCGCAGATGCCGAGCACGACGGGCAGCCGCGCCGGGGCAGGGTCCCAGGCGAGCGCGAGCGCGGCGCCGGCCGCCAGGGCGGGCGCCGCGACCGCGCGGGCACCGATGCCGCGGCCGAACGGAAGCAGCGCGACCAGGGCGCCGGCGACCAGGACGGCGACGGTCGCCGTGCGCAGGCGCTCGTCGTCGGCGGTCGCCGCGCACCAGCCGGCGAGCACCCCGGCGCACCCGGCCAGGGCGGCCGGGCCGGACGCGGCCGCACCGGACCGACGTACGGCGCGGGCGGGCTCGGCCGGGCTGGGCCGGCGTCCCGCGGGGACCGGCCCCGGAGTCGCCACGAGCAGGTCGCCGGAGCGCACGCCCTGCCGGACGAGGGGGCCGTCGGGCGGCAGCACCTGACCCACCCGGGTGCACAGCGCGGGGATGGTGGCGAGCCCCGACTGGCGGGCATAGGCCTCGGCGACGTCGACGGCGGCCGCGCCGGCGGGCACGACGAGGTCGAGCACCCCGGTCGGCCCGTGGACGCTGACGGCGAGGTCGGCGGTCGCGTTGGTCACCACGCCGTCAACCTTCCCCCGGAGTTCGAGGCGTCAACCGCGTCGGAGAGGGGTAGTTGCTCCCTGATCGATCAGGAGGTTGGGGACGTGACGACGACGACGCTGCGCGGAGCACGGCCCGAGGCGCCGGAGATGCCCTCGGGCCAGCTGGTGCTGCAACCGCCGCCGCGGCTGGAGCAGCACGAGGGCGCGAGCGGCGTGCTGATGAACGCCATCCCGATGCTCGGCAGCCTCGGATCGATCGTGCTGGTCGCCACGATGGGCAAGGCCAACGGCGGCCGCGCACTGATCGCCGCCGGCATGTTCCTCTTCGCCACCCTCGGCTTCGTCGTCGTGCAGATCGACCGGCAGCGCAAGCAGCGCGCGCAGCAGCTGACCGGCTCGCGCACCGAGTACCTGCGCTACCTGGCCAACGTCCGCAAGATCGCCCGCGACGCCGCCGTCCAGCAGCGGCGCGCCCTGACCTGGCAGCACCCCGACCCCAGCGCGCTGCCCGCGCTCGCCGACGAGCGCTCGCGGGTCTGGGAGCGCACCGGCTCCGACCCGGCGTTCCTCCAGGTGCGCTACGGCGTCTGCGCGCAGCCGCTCGCCCTCGAGCTCGTGCCACCCGAGAGCACGCCGATCGACCAGGTCGACCCGGCAGCGGCCTCGGCGCTGCACCGGCTGCTGGTCGTGCACCGCCTCCAGCCCGACCTCCCCGCCTCCATCGACCTGCGCGCGTTCGACCGGATCGAGGTCTGCGGCGCCGAGGAGCCGGCGCGGTCGATCGCCCGGTCGCTGCTGTGCTCGGCCGCCGCGTTCCACGGACCGGAGCACCTCGCGGTCGCCGTGCTGTGCTCGGAGCAGAACCTGGCCCGGTGGGACTGGCTGAAGTGGCTCCCGCACGCCCAGAGCGGGCGGGAGTCCGACGCGGTGGGCGCCCGCCGGATGGTGTCGACGTCGCTCGCGGAGCTCGCCGCCCTGCTGCCGGCCGACCTCGCCGACCGGCCGCGCTTCGGCGCCGACGAACGGCCCGCGACCCCCCACGTGCTGCTCGTCGTCGACGGCGGGGAGCTGCCGCCGGGCAACCACGTGATCCCGCCCGATGGGCTGCACGGCGTGACGCTCCTCGACCTGCCGGCCCGGTGGGACGACCTCGACGACGCGAGCCGGCTGCGGATCCAGGTCGACGGTGCGGCGGCGGCCGACGGCCGCTACCCGGTGCTCGCGTTGCGGCTGCGCGAGGAGCCGGTGCGCGCGCACGCCGACGCCTGCCCGCTGCCGACGGCCGAGGCGCTGGCCCGCCGCCTGACGCCCTTGCACGCGATGGCCACCGGCGTGGTGGAGTCCACCGGCGAGCTCGCCGGGCCGCGCGACTTCATGGAGCTGCTCGGTCTCGGCGAGGTGCAGGCCTTCGACCCGACGGCCGCCTGGCGGCCGCGGCCGGCCCGCGACCGGCTCCGGGTGCCGATCGGCACCGGCGAGGCCGGCTCGGTCGTCCACCTCGACATCAAGGAGTCCGCCCAGCAGGGCATGGGCCCCCACGGACTGGTGATCGGCGCGACCGGATCCGGCAAGTCGGAGTTCCTGCGCACGCTGGTGCTCGGTCTCGCGATGACCCACTCGCCCGAGCAGCTCAACATGGTGCTCGTCGACTTCAAGGGCGGCGCGACGTTCGCGGGCATGTCCGAGATGCCGCACGTCTCCGCGGTCATCACCAACCTGGCGCAGGAGCTCACGCTCGTCGACCGCATGCAGGACGCGCTGTCCGGGGAGATGGTGCGCCGTCAGGAGCTGCTGCGCGAGGCCGGCAACTTCGCCTCGGTGCGCGACTACGAGAAGGCGCGGGTCGCCGGCGAGGACCTCGCGCCGCTGCCCTCCCTCTTCATCGTCGTCGACGAGTTCTCCGAGATGCTCTCGGCCAAGCCGGAGTTCATCGACCTCTTCGTGGCGATCGGCCGGCTCGGCCGCTCGCTCGGCCTCCACCTGCTGCTGTCCTCGCAGCGCCTCGAGGAGGGTCGCCTCCGCGGCCTCGAGTCACACCTCTCCTACCGCATCGGTCTGCGCACGTTCAGCGCCACCGAGTCCCGCTCGGTGCTCGGCGTACCGGACGCCTACGAGCTCCCGCCCGACCCGGGGCTCGGCTACCTCAAGCCCGACCCGACGACGCTGCTGCGCTTCAAGTCCGCCTACGTCTCCGGGCCGCCCGCGAGCCAGGTGCTGGTACGCCGCGACGAGGGCGGCCACGTCCGCGGCATCCTGCCGTTCACGGTCGCGGAGGTCCAGAGCCTCGAGCTGCCCGACCCGGCACCGCAGCCCGAGCCCGTCGCCGCGCCGGCCGGCGAGGGCGAGTCGCTGTTCGCGATCGCCGTGCGCCAGATGGCGGGTCAGGGGCCTGCGGCGCACCAGGTGTGGCTGCCGCCGCTCGACCGCCCCGACTCCCTCGACGACCTGATGCCGGACCTCACCGCCGACCCGCGGCTGGGCCTGGTCTCGCCGACGTGGCGCGCGCAGGGCGGCCTCGTCGTGCCGCTCGGCACGATCGACCGGCCGCGCGAGCAGCGGCGCGACGTGCTCACCATCGACCTGTCCGGCTCCGGTGGCCACGCGGCCGTCGTCGGCGGGCCGCGCAGCGGCAAGAGCACGGTGCTGCGCACGATCGTGGCCAGCATCGCGCTCACCACGACGCCGCAGGAGTCGCAGTTCTTCGTGCTCGACTTCGGCGGCGGCACGTTCGCGTCGTTCGCCGATCTCCCCCACGTCTCCGGTGTCGGCAGCCGCGCCGAGCCGGACGTCGTACGCCGGATCGTCGCCGAGGTCCGCGGCATCGTCGACCGGCGCGAGAGCTACTTCCGCAGCCAGGGGATCGACTCGATCGAGACCTACCGCTCCCGCCGCGCGGCCGGGCGCGCCGACGACGGGTACGGCGACGTCTTCCTCGTCGTCGACGGCTGGAGCACGCTGCGCGCGGACTTCGACGACCTCGAGGCCGAGATCCAGCAGCTCGGCGGCCGCGGCCTCACCTTCGGCCTGCACGTGGTGGTCGGCGCCGCGCGCTGGGCGGACTTCCGGGCGGCGATGCGGGACCTGATCGGGACCCGGCTGGAGCTGCGCCTCGGCGACCCGATGGACTCCGAGGTCGACCGCAAGGTCGCGGCGCTGGTCCCGGCGGGCCGCCCGGGCCGCGGGCTGGTGCCCGGCGGCCTGCACTTCCTCGCCGGGCTGCCGCGCATCGACGGCGGCTCGGACGCGGAGACGCTCGGCGACGGCGTCGAGGACCTGGTGAAGCAGGTGTCGGCCGCCTGGAGCGGCGAGACCGGGCCCAAGCTGCGGCTGCTGCCCGAGCAGATCAGCCTCGACGAGGTGCGCGCCCTGGCCGCGCCGGCCGGCGGCGACCGGCGGGTGCTGCTCGGGGTCAACGAGAGCGACCTCGCCGCCGTCGGGCTCGACGTCGACGCCGAGCCGCACCTGCTGGTCTTCGGCGACGGCCAGTCGGGCAAGAGCGCGCTGCTGCGCGGCTACGCGCACGAGGTGATGCGCACCCGCGCGGCCAGCGAGGCCCAGCTCGTGGTCGTCGACTACCGGCGTTCGCTGCTGGGCGAGGTGCCCGAGGAGTACCTGCTCGACTACCTCACCTCCGCGACCCAGGCCGAGCCGACGCTGCGCGACCTGGCGGCGTACCTGCAGGGCCGGCTGCCCGGCCCCGACGTCACCCCCGAGCAGCTGCGCAACCGGTCGTGGTGGACCGGCGCCGAGGTCTTCGTGATCGTCGACGACTACGACCTGGTGTCGACCCAGCAGGGCTCGCCGCTGCACGTGCTGGCGCCGCTGCTGCCGCAGGCCCGTGACGTCGGCCTGCACGTCGTGGTCGCGCGCCGCTCCGGTGGCGCCTCGCGGGCGCTCTACGAGCCGATCATCCAGTCGCTGCGCGACCTGGCGATGCCCGGCCTGCTGCTCTCCGGCAACCCCGACGAGGGGCCGCTCTTCGGCAACCAGAAGCCGCAGCCGGCCCCTCCCGGTCGCGGCCGGCTGGTCAGCCGCGATCGCGGCGTCGAGGTCGTGCAGACGGCGTGGTGCCCGCCGACGTTGTGAGGTGGGTTGTCGGCGCCGCTGCGGTTTCATCAAGGGATGCAGGCGAAGCCGCGCTTCCCTCGCCGAGCTCGTGCAGGGAAGCGCATGTTGACCCTCATCCCTTGATGAAACGCCGGCGGCCGCACACGAGACGCGCCCGACGCTCAGACGTGCGTGTGCTCGCCGGGCCCCTTGACCTGGGTGCCGGGGAGGTCGGCCAGGTCGTAGGTGATCTCGAACGTACGCCGGTAGCCCGTGTGCGCCACCCGCCAGCCGTCCGGCGTCCGCGCGTAGCGGTCGGAGTAGAAGGCGGCACCCTCGAGCATGAACGAGAACGCCGGCACGATCACCTTGTCCTGGAGGTACCAGCGGGCCGTGGCGGCGTCGCCGTCGACCTCGATCTCGGGGTGGTGGACCTGGTGCATGGTGAGCAGGCCCTCGCCGAGGTTCTCCTTCATGTAGCTCACCAACGCGTCCCGGTCGGCGAAGACGAGGCCGTTGTAGTCGCCGGTGGCGTCGGGGAGGAAGCAGTCGCGGAACCCGTCCCAGTCCTTGGTGTCCAGGGTGCGGAGGTAGCGGTACTTCAGCTGGCTGATCGCGGTGATGTCGTCCACGAACTAGAACGTATTCTAGTTTTCCGGCGGCGGACAGCACGAGGTTTGACGTGGATGTAACGCGCCGTCAACCTGCCGTCGATGTGAACGATCCAACCTGGGGCCATGACCGAGCAGACGGGATCCCAGACCAGCCAGCCGACGACGGCCTCCGACCGCGTCGCCGAGCAGCGCGCGCAGCTGCGGGTGCGCCACGCCGCGGCCCTCACCGCCCTCATGGACGAGCGCGCCGACCTCAAGGGCGTGCACGCCCTGGCCGACCACTTCGACGAAGCGGTGCGCTGGTCGGCCTGACCCTCGCGCGACCGGCGGGGGCTGGGGTCGCGTCGTTATAGTCGCGGCGTGATCTTCAAGCGCGTCGGCGTCGGGAGGCCGTACCCGGACCACGGGATGACCGCGCGCGACTGGGCCTCGGTGCCGCCGCGCCAGGTCCGCCTCGACCAGCTGGTCACGACCAAGGACACCCTCCAGCTCAACGCGCTCCTCGACGAGGACTCGACGTTCTACGGCGACCTCTTCGCGCACGTCGTCGAGTGGCGCGGCGAGTACTACCTCGAGGACGGCCTGCACCGGGCCCTGCGCGCCGCCCTCCAGCAACGGCTGGTCCTGCACGCACGCGTGCACACGATGGAGGACTGATGCCCGAGACGGTGCGCACCACGATCACGCTCGTGGTGCTCGCCGTGCTCGTCGCCCTCGCGGCCGTCTGGGGCTGGAACGCCGCCACCGACTCGCTGCCCGCGAAGGTCGACCGACCCGTGTGCGTGGACACCGAGGTCGAGGCGGGCGACCGGCTCTACCCGCAGCAGGTGACGGTCAGCGTCTACAACGCCAGCGACCGCTCGGGCCTGGCCGGGCGCACCATGCGCGACCTCGAGGACGCCGGGTTCGCGGAGGGCCGGACCGGCGACGCCGCGCGCACCAAGGTGGGGGAGGTCGCGATCTGGAGCACCGAGCCGGCCGGCCCGGCGGTGCGACTGGTCGCGAGCTACCTCGGCGACGTCGACATCGAGCGGCGCGAGGGGCTCGGCCCCGGCGTGACCGTCGTGGTCGGCAAGGACTTCGGACGGCCCGGCGAGGGCGAGCGGTACGTCGAGGTCGCCGAGGCCGCGACCGTCTGCGGCCCGGCCGTCGACTGAGCCGGCACCCTCAGCGCGGCGTACGACGCGAGCGGTCGCCCAGCCACTGCGCCAGCCGGCCGTGGGCGCTGACCTGACGCAGTCGCTCCTCGGTGCGCTCGCGCAGCTTGCGGGGCGTCACCACGAGCAGGTCGTCGCCGTGCCGGAGCACCGTGCGGCGCTCGGGGACGATCGTCCTGCCCTCGCGGATCACCATCGAGACCGACGCGCCGGTCGGCAGCCGCAGCTCGCCGACCTCGACGCCGTGCATCTTCGAGACCGGGCTGATCGTCACCTGGAGCAGGTCCGCGGCGATCCTCTCGAGCGGCGCCGCCTCGACCTCCAGCCCGCGCGGCTCGGACCGCCGGGTCACCTTGAGCACCTTGGCGACCGCGGGGAGGGTCGGGCCGGTGAGCAGGGTGTAGATGACGACCATCACAAAGACCAGGTCGAAGAGATCGGTCGCGTCCTCGACGCCCTCCGCGAGCGGGATCGTGGTGAGCACGATCGGGACCGCGCCGCGCAGGCCGGCCCAGGACAGGAACCCCAGCTCCCGCCAGGGCATCGGCTGCACGACGGCGCTGACGAGCACCGAGATCGGTCGCGCGACGAACGTGAGCACCAGGCCGGCGGCGAGCGCCAGGCCGACGGTCTCGAGGGTGATCCGGCCCGGCGAGAGCAGCAGGCCGAGCATCACGAAGAGACCGATCTGCGCCAGCGACGCGACGCCCTCCGCGAACGAGCGGGTGGCCGCCCGGTGGGGCAGCTCGGTGTTGCCGAGCACGAGCGCCGCGACGTAGACCGCCGCGAAGCCGGAGCCGTGGACGGCCGCGGCCCCGCCGTACGCGAGGAACGCCAGGGTCAGCACGGAGAGGGGGTAGAGGCCGGACGACGGCAGCGCGGCGCGGCGCATCACCCAGGCGCCGCCGAACCCGGCGGCCAGGCCGAGCGCGATGCCGATCGCGAGCTCGTAGACGATGATCCCGCCCATCGCGAGGAACCCGTGCTCGTCGACCGCGCCGGTGGACACCAGCGTCACCAGCACCACCGTGGGCGCGTCGTTGAGGCCGGACTCCGCCTCCAAGGTGCCGGTGAGTCGCCGCGGCAGCGGGACCCGGCGCAGCACGGAGAACACCGCGGCCGCGTCGGTCGGGGAGGTGACGGCACCGAGCAGCACCGAGACCTCCCAGGACAGGCCCAGCAGGTAGTGCGAGGCGAGGGCGACGATGCCCACCGAGACCGCGACGCCGAGGGTCGCCAGGGACGCTCCGAGCCGGATCACCGGCCGGATCTCGCGCCACGTGGTGGTCAGGCCACCTTCGGCGAGGATCACGGCGAGCGCGATGAAGCCGAGCGCGTGCGCGACCTCGGCGTTCTCGAACTCGACGCCGAGGCCCTTCTCCCCGAGCGCGACACCCATGAGCAGGTAGATCAGCAGGCTGGGGAGGCCCACGCCGGCGAAGGCGCGCACCGCGAGGATCGCCAGCAGTGTGACCGCAGAGCCCACCAGCACGAACGTGTCGAGCTCGTGGACGTCGAACGTCACGGGTCACCTCGGCGATCTGTCGGGGCGGCGGGCCAGGAGTCTATCGGCGGCCGCCGGCCCGCGAGCGGCCCGTGTCAGGTCGTCGGGGTGTACCCGGGACGTCCGGAGGCGTCCCACTCCTCCCAGAACGACGTGAACTCCTCGCCGAGGAAGGGGTCGCCGCCGGTCATCGCGATGCCGCCCCGACGGACCGTCCAGTCCCAGGGCGCGAGCTCCTGCGCGAGCGCCAGCTGGGCCAGCGCCTGCTCCGTGCGCCCGGCACGCTGGTGATGGGCGGCGATCCGCCGGTGCGCCAGTGCGCGCTGCTCGTCGTCGGTGCGCTCGGGCGTCGTCGCCGCGGCGCTCGGGGGCAGCTCGCCGTCGCGCACCCACGCCCGCAGCGCGTCGTGGTGCCGGTCGGCCGCGATCTGCGTGAACTCGACGAACTGGTCGTCGCCCGGGGCGATCGTCGGGGGCTTCACGATCCGGTCGTCCTCGTCGACCCACACCACCGACGGGACGTTGGTGATGCCGTACCTCTCGGCCGTCACGTGGGCGGTGTCGACGGCGACCGGGTACGACGGGCTGGCGGCCTCGATCCACGGGCGGCTGTCCTCGGGATCGGCGTCGAGGGCGACCGAGAAGAGCCTCAGACCCGCGTCGGCGAGCTCGTCCTGGAGCCGCTGCCAGCCGCCGAGCTCGTGGCGGCACCCGCACCAGGAGGCCCAGGTGACGAGCACCCGCTTGTGGCCGGAGAAGTCGTCGAAGGACACCTCGTTGCCGTCGACGTCGCGCAGCGTCAGCTCGGGCGCCCGGCCGCCCGCGGCCTCCCGGTGGTGGGTCTCGGCGGAGGGTGCGATCGCAACGACGTCGCCGTCGCGGGCCAGCACGTAGCCGGCCCGGGCCGCCCACTCCTCGAGGTCGTCCGGCCCGGCGTTCGGGATGCAGACGTCGCCCCAGCACAGGCCGACGTCCTTGGCCACGACCTCGTGCTCGCGACCGTCCGCGTCGATGAGGGTCAGCACGCCGGTCAGCATCGCACGAAACTGGAACTTGTTCTAGATTTGGGTCATGACGACCGCGACCCCCGACGTCCTCCCCGCCTCCGCCCTCCCCGCGGACGCCGAGCGGTACGACGTCGTCGTGGTCGGCTTCGGCATCGCGGGAGGCTGCGCGGCCCTGGAGGCGGCGCGCGCGGGGGCGCGGGTCCTGCTGCTCGAGCGCGCCGCCGTGCACGGCGGGACGTCGGCCATGTCCGGCGGCCACTTCTACCTCGGCGGCGGCACGGCCGTGCAGCAGGCGACCGGGTGGGACGACACTGCCGACGCGATGTACGACTACCTGGTCGCGGTGTCCAAGGAGCCCGAGCACGACAAGATCCGCGCGTACTGCGACGGCTCGGTCGAGCACTTCGGGTGGCTCGAGGCGCTGGGCTTCGAGTTCGAGCGGTCCTACTACCCCGAGAAGGCGGTGATCCAGCCGGGGACGCAGGGCCTGATGTTCACCGGCAACGAGAAGGTCTGGCCGTTCAAGGAGCAGGCAACCCCGGCACCGCGCGGCCACAAGGTGCCCGTGCCCGGCGACACCGAGGGCACCAGGATGGTGATGGACCTGCTCCGCGCGCGGGTCGAGGAGGCCGGGGTCGAGGTCCGCTACGAGACCGGCGCGACGAACCTCGTGGTGGCCGACGACGGCGCCGTCGTGGGCCTGGCCTGGCGCCGCTTCGACACCACCGGCGTGATCGCGGCGTCGGCGGTCGTCGTCGCTGCGGGCGGCTTCGTGATGAACCCGGAGATGGTCGCGGCGTACACGCCGTCGCTGGCGGAGAAGCCGTTCACGCTCGGGTCGACCTACGACGACGGGCTCGGCATCCGGCTGGGCGCCTCGGCCGGCGCGGAGCTCAAGCACATGGACGAGCCGTTCATCACCGCGCCGTTCTACCCGCCCTCGTCCCTGATGACCGGCTTCATCGTCAACAACCGCGGCGAGCGGTTCGTCGCCGAGGACTGCTACCACTCGCGCACGTCGCAGTTCGTGATGGAGCAGCCCGACCACACGGCGTACCTCATCGTCGACAGCGCGCACGTGGAGTACCCGAAGTTCCCGCTGGTGCCGCTGCTCGACGGCTTCGAGACGATCGACGAGCTGGAGACGTCGCTCGGGCTGCCGGCCGGGTCGGTCGCGGCGACGCTCGAGCGCTACAACAAGATGGCCGCCGCCGGCGAGGACCTCGACTTCCACAAGGCCGCCGAGTGGCTGGCCCCGCAGGACACCGGCCCGTGGGCGGTCTTCGACCTGCGGCTCGGCAAGGCGGTCTACGCCGGCTTCACGCTCGGCGGCATCCGCGTCTCGGTCGACGGGGAGGCGCTGCGGCCCGACGGCTCGGCGATCCCCGGCCTGTACGCCGCCGGGGCGTGCGCGTCCAACATCGCCCAGGACGGCAAGGGCTACTGCTCCGGCACCCAGCTCGGCGAGGGGTCGTTCTTCGGGCGCCGCGCGGGTCGGCACGCCGCGGCGCACGCGTAGCCTCGCCCCATGACCGACCGCTTCCGGGTGGCGTCGCGGGCGAACGTGCCGCCCTTCCACGTGATGGACCTGCTGGCGGCGGCGACCACGCGGCAGCGCACGCACGGCGACCTGCTCAACCTGCTGGCGGGGCAGCCGATGACCGGCGCGCCGGTGCCGGTGCGCGAGGAGGCCAAGCGGCTCCTCGACTCCGGCGACGCGCTCGGCTACACGCCGGCCACGGGGATCCTGCCGCTGCGCGAGGCGATCGCCGCCCACCACCGGCGGGCGCACGGGATCGAGGTGGACCCCGACGAGGTCGTGGTGACGACCGGGAGCAGCGGCGGGTTCCTGCTGGCGTTCCTCGCCGCGTTCGAGGTCGGCGACCGGGTGGCGATGGCGCGTCCCGGCTACCCCTGCTACCGCAACGTGCTGACCGCGCTGGGCTGCGAGGTGGTCGAGATCCCGACCGGGCCGGAGACCCGCTTCCAGCCGACCGTCGACCAGCTGCGCGGTCTCGGCGACGTCGCGGGCCTGGTCGTCGCCAGCCCGGCCAACCCCACCGGCACGATGCTGCTCCCGAGCGAGCTGGCCGCGCTCGCGGCGCACTGCGAGGCCGCGCGCATCCAGCTGATCTCCGACGAGATCTACCACGGCATCGAGTACGCCAGCCCGCACCTGGCGCGCAGCGCGTGGGAGACCAGTCGGGAGGCCGTGGTGTTCTCCAGCTTCAGCAAGTACTTCTCCATGACCGGCTGGCGCATCGGCTGGATGCTCGTCCCCGACCGGCTGCGCCGCGCGGTGGACGTGCTCACCGGCAACTTCACGATCTGCCCGCCGGTGCTCGCCCAGCGCGCGTGCCTCGCGGCGTTCGACGACGCGTCGTACGCCGAGCTCGACGGCCACGTCACGCGCTACGCCGCCAACCGCCGCCTCCTGCTCGACGGGCTGCCCCGGCTCGGTGTCACCGAGCTCGCGCCGGCGGACGGCGCGTTCTACGTCTACGCCGACGTCGGGCACCTCACCGACGACACCATGACGTTCTGCCACGACGTGCTCGCGCGCACCGGGGTCGCGATGGCGCCGGGGGTCGACTTCGACACCGTCGACGGGCCGCGCTTCGTGCGGATGAGCTTCGCGGGTCCGGGCGCCGAGATCGAGGAGGCGCTCGAGCGGTTGTCCACAGCCCTCGACCGCTGAGGTTTCTCCACCTCCCGATCCCGGCGACCCTCCTCCCACGCGGCCCGACGCGCGGACCGCAGAACGGGGGATCACGATGTTCGTCGACACCGGTGCCGTGCGGCACCTGGCGGCCGAGCTCGCCGAGCGGGCCGCCGAGATCAGGGCCACGGCCACCGACCTGCACCGCCGCGTCGCCGCCGTGCCGTGGCAGGGTGCGGCCGCCGACGCGATGCGCGCCCACGCCGCCTGGCGGATCGCGGCGCTCCTGCGCGCCGCCGACCTGCATGACGACGCCGGCGAGGCGCTGGTCGAGCACGCCGACGCCGTCGACGCCGCGCTGGCGCTCCTCGCGAGCATCGTGGACGAGGTCGTCGACACCGCGGCCGACACCGCGGGGCAGGTCGCGGACACCGCCGGGGCGGTGGCGCAGGCGGTCGCCGACCACACGGTCGGGCTCCTCCCGTGACCACCGCGGACCCCCGCGGCCCGCGGATCATCGAGGTCACCGGTGGCAGCGCCGGGCTGGCGGCACGCTACGACGCCGTGGGCGCCATGGCCGGCGACTTCGAGACCGCTGCGGCTCGTCTGCTCGAGCTGGCCGGGCACGACACCGCCGCCGCGGCCGACGGCGACCTCCTCGGCACGGCCGCGCTCGCGCCGGTGACGTTCGCCGAGGCACAGGCCGCGCTCGCGGCGGCGGGTGGGACCTTGGTGAGCGCCGCCGCCTCGTGGGAGACCGACGCGCTCCTCGTGCGCGCCGCGCTCCAGGGCCTCCGGGCGAGCGACGCGCTCGCCGACGCGGCGATCGACGAGCTGGACCGGCGGCTGGGAGCGGCTGTCGGCATCACCGTCCGGGCCGTCGCACCGGCGCTCGTGGCGACGGTGGCCGTGCTCCCGCCCGAGGCACGGGAGCGGCTCGACGACCGCCTGCAGGGCTGGGTGCTCGACCACCCGGGGGTCGTCCAGCACGTCGTCAACGGGGGCGGTGGGGCGCTCGCCGGCGCCGCGGGCGTCCCGGCGCTGGCGCTCGGCGGACGCCAGGCGACCCAGCTGCTCGCCGCGCTGTACGACGACGGCCGCCCGGTCGTGCACACCCGGCCCGACCTGTCCGTGCCGGCAGGCGGGACGCCGCCGCGCTCGGTCGCGGACGTCGTCCGCCACCTGCGGGAGGTGGCCGCCCTGTCGGTCGGGGCCGACTCGTCGGGCAACGGCACCATCGAGGTGCAGACCCTGGACCCGGGCTCCGACCGGGTGCGCCACGTCGTCTACCTCCCGGGCACCGACGACATCGCGACGCTGCCGTGGACGCAGGACGAGGACGTGCGCGACGCCGGGGAGGACCTCCACTCGGCGGCCGGGCACCTCACGGCGTACCAGCGCGGCATCCTGCAGGCCATGCACGACGCCGGCATCCGCCCCGGCGAGCCGGTGCTGCTGGTCGGGCACTCCCTCGGCGGGATGGAGGCCGCGGCGCTCGCCGCGCATCGCACGGGCTTCGCGATCTCCGACGTCGTCACCGCCGGCTCGCCGACCGCGCAGGTGGGCGGCTACCCGGACGGGGTGCACGTGCTGTCGCTGGAGCAGCGGGGCGACGTCGTGCCGCTCACCGACGGCGCCGACAACCCCGACTCCGTCGCGCAGACGACCGTCGTCTTGGACAGTGGCGAGCCGGCGGAGACGATCGGGACCCGGCACGACTACGCGCAGTACGTCGCCGGCGCGGCCGCCGTCGACGCAGCCACGAGCACCTCGGTCGCCGAGCACGTCGCGGGCCTGCACGACCGCGGCTTCCTGAGCGGCGCGGACGCGACGACCAGCCAGGTCTTCCAGATCACCCGCCACCCGCGGGAAGGTTAGGCCGCAACGCTCTCGGGCACGGGACCCGGAGATCAGGACGGGGGTCCTCGGATGCAGCACCAGACAGGGCCGCCCGGCCCGGAGACCTCGGTGGTCGACCTCGGACCGGCGGTCGCGGAGGAGGCACCGCAGCCGGGCGGGCTCGCCGAGCTCGTCAGCGCGCTGTTCGCCACCACCCGTGCGGTGACCGTGGAGCGGGTGGGGTTGTCGGCGTACGTCGTCCACCTGCCCGGTCCGCGCGGCGTGTCCGGCACGCAGCTGCGGGCGGTCGGCGCCGTCCAGCTCACCTACGCCGAGCGCGCCGCGCGGGCGATCGAGACCGCTGTCAGCGCCAACCGCGACGCCCCCGCGCGGGTGCTGCTGGTCGGCCACGGCGAGGGCGGCGCGGTGGCACTCGACGTCGCCGCGATGGCGGAGTCGCAGCTCTTCGACGTCGACCGGATCGTCACCGTCGGCGCGGCGGGAGCGTTCGTGCCCCGGGTGCCGGCCCAGGCCCGGATGCTCTGCCTCGAGGAGCGCACCGACCTCGGCGCCCTCCTCGGCTCCGTGGTCAACGCGGGCGCCGGCAACCGCCTCACCGTGGTCTTCGACGGCGGCGACTCGGCGACCGCGGCCGAGCGCTACGTCGCCGGCGCGCGCCTCGCCGATGCCTCCGACCACCCCGACCTGGTGCGTGCCATCGAGGACCTGCGTGAGCTGAGCTACCTCTCCTGACGCGGACGGGTCACAGGATGTCGTGCACGAACCCGCCGAGCTGGGTGAGGTTGCGGCACTCGACCATCGGCACGACCGCGCCGTACCTGGACGCCGCGGAGTCGCCGGTGTCCCAGTGCCGCCGGTGCTCGGGGTTGAGCCACCAGGAATGCCTGGCCGAGCCGGCCAGCCGCTGGAGCACGTCGACGTGCAGGTCGGCGTAGTTGGAGCGGGCGTCGCCGAGGATCAACAGGGACGACTTGGGACCCAGCGCGTCGGCGTAGGACTCCTCGAACTTCGTCAGCGCCCGGCCGTAGTTGGTGCGTCCCCACAGCGCGGCGTGCGCGGTGCTGGCGGCGAGGTCGGCGAGCACGTCGCCGGGGTCGGCGCCGGGGCGGAAGTGGTGGGTGACCTCGTGCACGTGGTCGATGAACGTGAAGGCGCGGACCGAGGCGAAGTGCTCGCGCAGCGCGTAGACCAGCAGCAGCGTGAACTGAGCGAAGCTGGCCACCGACCCGCTGACGTCGCAGAGGACGACCAGCTCGGTCCGGTGGGGGCGCTTGGGCTTGTGGTGGGTCACGAGCGGGACGCCGCCGGTGGAGATCGAGGCGCGGACGGTGCGCCGGAAGTCCAGCGGCCCCCGCCGCCGGGCGTGGTGCTCCTGGGTCAGCCGGGTCGCGAGCCGCCGCGCCAGCGGGTAGATCTCGCGCCCCATCTGCTCGAGGTCGCTCTTGCGCGCCGCGGTGAAGTCGAGCCGGTCGATGGAGGGCCGCACCGCGACCTGGGCGATGTGCTCGGGGCCCTTCTCCTCCGCGATCCGGCGGCGGGCGTCCGCCTCGACGAGACCCGTCAGCTCGCCGACGCGGCGGCGGGCCTCGACCCGCGCGTCCTCGAGCGGTCGGTCGACCTGCAGGGCCTGGGCGATCCGGTCGACCAGCTCCTGCGGCGAGACCCGCTGCAGGGCGGTGTAGGCCGACCAGGACGACAGACCCGGGCCGCGGCCCGGCATCGCGCCGAAGCGGGCGAGCATCTCCGCGGCGAGGTCCAGCATCGCCTGCCGGTCACCCTCGGCGAGCCCGTCGACGAGGTCGTCGCGGAACGCCGCCAGCGCCGCTGCGTTGTCCTGCACCCGGTCGGCGTCCGGCTCCTGCTCGCGCGCGACCCCGTCGCCGACCATGCGCGGGAAGTAGACGTCGAAGAGCGTGTCGAACGTCGGGCGTTGCGACTGCTTCTTGACCAGCGTCGCGGCGTACGCCGTGCGCACGACCTCGCGGCGGTCCCAGGCGACGGCCGACAGCGCGGCTACCGCGTCGAGGTCCTCGGCGAGCGACACCGACATCCCGGCGGCGCGGAGCGCCTCCAGGAAGGAGATGTGGCGATCGACGAGACCACTCATGACCGGAGTCGCAGCTCCTTGATCGCCTTCTCCTGGTCGGAGACGTGCTTGAGGACCACCCCGAGCGTGTCGGCGACCGCCTTCTCGTCGAGCTCGCCGATCTCCAGCGCGACCAGCGTGCGGGCCCAGTCGACGGACTCCGCGATCGACGGCGCCTTCTTCAGGTCCAGGTCGCGCAACCGGCCCACGGTCTCCACCAGGCGACCGGCGATGCGGTCCTCGAGGTCGGGCACCTGCGAGCTGACGATCTGCAGCTCGCGCGCGGCGTCGGGGTAGTCGAGGTGCAGGTAGAGGCAGCGGCGCTTGACGGCCTCCGACAGCTCGCGGGAGGCGTTGGACGTGAGCACCACGAAGGGTCGGCGTAGCGCGGCCACCGTGCCGAGCTCCGGGATCGTCACCTGGAAGTCCGACAGCACCTCGAGCAGCAGGCCCTCGACCTCGACGTCGGTCTTGTCGACCTCGTCGACCAGCAGCACGGTCGGCTCGTCCCGCCGGATCGCGGTCAGCAGCGGCCGGGTCAGCAGGAACTCGTCGGTGAAGATGTCGTCGTGCGTGGCCGACCAGGACTGGTCGGAGCCTTGCGACGCCTGGATGCGGAGCAGCTGCTTCTTGTAGTTCCACTCGTAGAGCGCGCGTGCCTCGTCGAGACCCTCGTAGCACTGGAGCCGCACCAACTCTGCCCCCGTGACCCGGGCGACCGCCTTGGCGAGCTCGGTCTTGCCGACCCCCGCCGGCCCCTCGACGAGCAGCGGCTTCTCCAGCGCACCCGCGAGGTAGGCCGTGGTCGCGGTCGCCTCGTCGGCGAGGTAGCCGGACGCGGCCAGGCGGTCGACGGCGTCGGCGGGCGAGGTGAACCAGGGGCTCGGCTGCGGCATGCGCCCATCCTCGCGTACCCCTAGGCACGTTCGTCCGTTGTCCGGGTGACGAGGCCGCCGCGCCCGGGTCTGGGGGCCCGGGCGCGGCCCGCCTCCGGACCTGGGGTCAGGCCTGCTCGCCGTGCCGTCCTGCGCCATCCGCGAACCGCGCCGCACCCTCGATCGCGCCGTCGCCGAGCGAGACCATCCCGTGGCGCAGCTCGTTGGCCATCGCCTCCGCCTCGTCGAGACCGTCCTGCTCCAGCAGCGAGAGCCGGTCCTGGCGCAGGCAGGTCTGCGGCAGCTCGGCCAGGGAGCGGGCGAGCACCTGAGCCTCGGCGAGCGCGTGGCCGGCGGGGACGACGCGGTTGACCAGGCCGATCCGCTCGGCCTCCCACGCGTCGACCGGGCGGCCGGTGAGCACGAGGTCCATCGCGCGGCTGGCGCCGACCAGCCGCGGCAGCCGCACCGTGCCCCCGTCGATGAGCGGCACGCCCCACCGGCGGCAGAAGACGCCGAGCATGGCGTCGCCGCCCGCGACGCGCAGGTCGCACCAGAGCGCCAGCTCGAGGCCGCCGGCGACGGCGTACCCGTCGATCGCGGCGATCACGGGCTTCGACAGCCGCATCCGGGTCGGACCCATGGGCCCGTCGCCGCGCTCGGTGACCTGGTTGCCGCGCTCGGTGCCGATCGCCTTCAGGTCGGCGCCGGCGCAGAACGTGCCGCCGGCGCCGTGGAGCACGGCGACGCTCTGGGACGCGTCGGCGTCGAAGGCACGGAACGCCTCCGCCAGGGCGGCGGCCGTCGGCCCGTCGACGGCGTTGCGGGCCTCCGGGCGGTCGATGACGACGGTCGTGACCGGGCCGTCGACCTCGACCCGGACGCTCACCGCCCGACCTCGGCGGTCGCGGCGGCGTGCCGGCGGGCGAGCTCCTGGTAGTACGGCGGGTTCTGCTCGACCCAGAGCTGCGACGAGGTGCCCTCGATCGGCTTCGTGGGCTTGGCCGGGATGCCGGTGACGACCATGCCGCCGGGCAGCTGCGTCCCCGGCGTGACGACCGAGCCGGCCGCGACGAGCGTGCCCGGGCCGACGACGGCGTGGTCGAGCAGGGTCGAGCCGTTGCCGACGAGCGCCTGCTCGCCGACCTCGCCGCAGTGCACGATGCAGCCGTGGCCCACGGTGGCGTTGCGGCCCACGACGAGGGTCTCGCCGGGGGCGGCGTGGAGGACGGAGTTGTCCTGCACGTTCGCGCCCTCGCGCACCACGATCGTGCAGATGTCGGCCCGCAGCACCGCGCCGTACCAGATGCTGGCGCCCGCCTCGACGGTCACGTCGCCGATGAGGGTGGCGGTCGGCGCGACGAAGGCGTCGGGGTGGACGACGGGGCGCTTGCCCTCGAACTCGAAGAGTGGCATTCCTTCATTCTCGACCGGACCCGTCGATGCTCGTAACGGAGGGGCGCGGGTTACCGTCTCTCTGCTGACTCGGAAGCAAGGCGGGGGGTAGGACGTGCGCGCGCTGGCGGCAGGTGTGGTGATCGCGCTCTGCCTGTCGGCGGGCGGCGTGGGGTCGATCGCGGCCCCGGCCGGCGCCGAGTCGACCGTGCCGATCGGGGATCCGCGCACCGACCCGCAGTGCATGGGCGACAACTACACGCCGACCGATCGCGACGCGGACCGCGCGGCGGACCTGATGGCCGGCCGGATGACGATCACGCCGTACGGCCCCTGGACGATGCCGCCGGACCCGGACTGGACCGAGGACCCGTTCCAGAACTCCAACTGGGTCTTCCAGTACCACTCCCTGCACTGGCTCGACCCGCTGCGCCGCGTCGGCCTCGCCACCAACAACCAGGACATGCTCGACCGGTACGCCGCCCTGGTCCGCGACTGGGTCGTGGACAACCCGGTCGACGCGCCCCCGTCGCGCTTCTCCTGGTACGACATGGCCGACGGCTTCCGCGCCATCGGCCTGGTGTGCCTCGCGGCGACCTACGTCACCGAGCCGGACTGGCTGACCGCGGCGATCCAGACGCACGCCCAGATGCTCTCCGACCCCACCCGCTACGCCAGCAACGGCAACCACGGGCTCTACCAGAACCTCGGCCTGCTCGCCCTCGGCTGCTCGCTCAACGTCCCGGCGTGGCGCGACCTCGCCGTGCAGCGGGCGCAGCAGCTCCTCGAGATCGCCGTCGACGCCGAGGGCGTCACCAACGAGGGCTCGGTGCTCTACCAGACGCTCAACCACCGGTGGTACCTCCAGCTCGGCACCCGACTCGACCGGTGCGGGCTGCCGCGCTTCCCCCAGCTGGACCGGATCGACGCGATGCCCGACCTGATGGCGCACGCCACGCAGCCCGACGGCAACATGGTCGCCTTCGGCGACACCTCCGCGGAGCAGCGCGCGACCTCGGTCCCCGGCACCGTCGCGGAGTACGCCGCGTCCGGTGGGCGGTCCGGGCCGCGACCCGACCGGACGTTCGCTGTCTTCCAGCGTGGCTACGCGTTCTCCCGGTCCGGCTGGTTCGACACCGAGGCCGCCAACCAGCAGAGCCTGGCCTCCATCCGTTTCGGGGCGCCGAAGACCACGGCGATCCACGGCCACGAGGACGCCGGCGCCGTCGGCTTCTTCGCCTACGGCAGCCAGCTGCTGTGGCAGCCGGGGCTCTGGGGCGGCGCTGGTGGGCGCGAGCGCGCGTACGTGCTCTCGGACAAGGCGCACAACGCGATCGGCATCGCCGGGCGCGACTACGACCGCACGGTCGCCAGCCCGCTGATCGCGGCCAGCGGCACCGACGCGGCCGACCTCGTCACCGTGCAGAGCGGCGTCTACCGGGGCGCGACCTGGCAGCGCACGATGGTGCACGCGAAGGGCGTCCACCTGCTCGTCGTCGACGACCAGGTCTCGCAGCCCACGCGACGCTCGGTCCTGCAGCGCTGGCAGCTCGGCGCGGACCGGCTGGTCACCACCGGCTGCGGCCGCGCGGACACCGAGGGCCCCGGCGCCGACGTCACGCTGCTGTGGTCCGACGACTGCCCTCGACTGACGGTCACCACGGGTCAGACCTCGCCGATGCTCGGCTGGCGCAGCCCGCGGACCAATGAGTTCGTCGCCGCGCCGACGCTGGTCGCCCGGCGGACCGACCGCCAGGTGCGGATGACCACCGTGATCGTGCCGCGGTTCGCGGCCCGTGGCCCCGAGGACGTGCAGCTCCTGCGCACCATGGACACCGGGGATCGCCGGCTGCTCGACATCCGCCTCGACCACCGGGTCGTCCGCATCGGCTTCTCCAGCACCGGTGCGACCGTCGAGGACGTGCGCAGCCCGTCGCGCACGCGGGCCCGCATGGAGCCCGGAGCCGATGCGCTCGCGGTCCGCGTCACCGCCGCCAGCCGGGTGACCGCCCACGGCTGGGTGCGGGTGCGTGTCGGCGACCGCACCCGCTACCGGCGCCTGCACGACGGCAGGGCCGAGGTGCGGATGCCCCACCTGTCCGCCGGCCGCTACCGGATCCGGACCACCTACCTCGGTGGCGACCGGGTGCTCCCGTCGCGCGCCCCGGCCCGCACCTACGTCGTGCGCCCCGCGGCCGCTCTCGAGCGGTAGGCCCGAGAGGGGGACTCAGTCCCCCGTCGCGTGGATCAGGTCGGTGTCGATCTCCGGCCGTCGGGCGACGTAGACGAACCCGCGGGCCAGGTCGTAGTCGACGACCGTGCCGTCGCGCTCCAGCTCCGCCAGCCACCGGTCCAGCCGCGCGTCCATCTCCTCCCCGTTGGGGAGGCCTGCTCGCCGTCGTTGCTCGGCGCGCAGCATCAGCGCCTCGTGGCTCCAGCGGTGGGCCACGTCGACCCGCCACGGGATCAGGTTGTCGACCCGCCTCGCTCTCGTCTGCTCGTCCACGACGTCGGACGCTAGCGGCGACCACCGACAACGGGCTCGGTCGGCGGCGGCGACCCCGGGATGCACGAAGCCCCGTCCGCGGACGGGGCTTCGTGATGGCGGGCGATCAACAGAAATGCAAACGCGCAGGTCATGCCGGTCCTTTCAGCGGGGGCACCTTCCGCCTTGCACCTGCTAGACGTCCCCGCTTGCACGCCGATTCTCATGTGCGGGATCCGCAAGCAAGAGGGGTGCCCCGTGAACACCGTGTAGATCTTGTGCCAACCCACTGTCGCGCGACTCGCTCGGTAGCTGCAGTGAGCAACTGCGCGGCCCCCTGGGTGAACCCTCGCCCCCCGGGACTGAAGAGCTGATGACGCGGCCAGACGGCGACGCGACGGCCGAACTCCGCGAATCGAAACGCCAACGCGCCCGGCGACAAGCACTAGGATTCTCGGTCCATGCCCATTTCGAGGTGAACCGTGGACGTTGATACACACGAGCTCTTCAAGGGTGAACCTAACCCGCGAGCCGAGGTCGTCATCGGACTTGTCGGCGCAATGGGCACCGACCTCGACGAAATTACACAATCCCTTTCCGATGCACTGACAAGCGTGGCCTATGACGTCAAGCACGTGCGGGTCAGTGGGCTGATCTCGGAGTTCTTCTCCGCACATGAGATCGACGTTCCCGAGTCGTCGACCACCAAACTTGACCTGCTCATGAATCTCGGCGACGCTCTTCGACTCGCTCTGGACTATGGGGGGGCTGCTGCGGCACTCGCGGTCGGTCGAATTGCTTCAGATCGTTCGGCAACGGGAGCCACGAACGAGCGGTCATCGGTCGCGACGATTCTGCGTCAACTGAAGCACCCAGACGAGGTCACGCTTCTGCGCAGCATCTACGGGCCACGCTTCGTCTTGGTAGGTGTGTGGTCGCCGGAGGTGGAGCGGATGGCATCCGTCGATCGCCGGCTGCGGTTTGCACACGCCGGCGAGGACGAGGGCTGGTATGCACAACACGTTCGGCGCCTGTTGTTGAGGGATGAGAAGGACGTAAGCAAGAAGCTGGGACAGCGCGTCCGTGACACATACGAGATGGCCGATGCGTTCATTGCGCTTTCGCCTGGCCGGGACTCATCCGAGCCGGCCGGACGCTTGATTCGCCTCCTCTTCGGTTCGCCCTATGAGACTCCCGATCGCCACGAACAGGCGATGTACTTCTGCTCGGGAGCCAGCATGCGATCGTCTGACGCCGGGCGGCAGGTTGGCGCGGTGGTGGTGGACGACGACGGCGAACTCCTCGTCACGGGTGTCAACGAGGTGCCGAAACCGCTTGGGGGCCAGTACTGGAGTGACGACGAGGTCGACCTCCGTGACTTCAAGATCGGCTACGACGAGAACGCGAGACAGAAGCTCGCGATCGTCACCGACCTGATGAAGTCACTGGCCGAGAGCGAGTGGCTTGGCGAGAAGGTTCGCGGACGCAAGCCTGAGGATCTGGCTCGCGAAGCCATCACTGAAGGCGGCCCGCTTGCGAAGAATCGGATCGGCGATCTCCTGGAGTTTGCGAGGGTCGCGCACGCCGAAATGGCGGCGATCTGTACGGCCGCTCGTCGGGGCATCCCAATAGGTGGCCAAACCATGTACACGACCACGTATCCCTGCCACGAGTGTGCTCGGTTGATCATCGCCGCCGGGATCAGAAAGGTGGTTTACATCGACCCATATCCCAAGTCGCAAGTACGAGTGATGTACGCCCGGGAGGTCACCGACAGCGACGTCGGGGTCAACGGCACCGTTGCCTTTGAGCCATTCAAGGGCGTTGCTCCCCGACTGTTCCGGTCGGTTTTTCGAATGACAGGTCGGGACCGAGACGAAGTCACTGGAGAGTACGCGAAGTGGGATCCCCGAGTTGCGACTCCCCGTTTGGTAACAGAAGCGCTTGTGCTCCCGGACGCGACAACGTACGAGAGCAAACTCTATGAGCCCGTCTACGACCTTCTAACGACGGCCGATTGGGAGGGTGTCTTCAAGAAGGCATTTCCTCTGCCGACGTGACACTCGGCGGCAGACCATCCGTGGACGAGACAGATGGCATCTCACTCTCAGAGAACTGCTCGGCTTCGGACGCCGTCCATCGCTGAACCCCTGCATCTAGCTGCTCGAGCTCGTCGTTGGAGATCATCGCGGCTCCGGACGAATCGACCGTGGCCATCTGTACCGGCAGGGCAACGCCCCACGACGACACGGCGCATACGGCGGCCACGATTCGGTAGGCGAGCAACTTGCCTTGCTCGGTCAAGATTGGAACCTCGAGATGGTGTGCGAGCGCCTCGCGAACGACGTGGGCGAAGTCGTGCGCTGACCCGATCGCAACGAACCGTTTCTGAACGCACTCGATGGGCGCAAGATCTGACGGCAGATGGATGATGCTGGGGGAACCATCGAGCCAACCAATGAGGAGTGCCTCGACATGGTGAACAGACGTCTCTCCGTCGCGGGGGAGGCGCGGAGTCTTGAGCGAGGCCTCGAGACTCGGAGAGATTGCCGATGCCAACTCCAAGGGAGAACTGGGACGACGGTCCTCCTCGTTCAGGATCGCGTTTTCTACCGCCTGGATCATGAACTCGCTACCAGCGGTAGCCCAAGCCATGGGGATAGTCGTGGCACATCGAACCTTGTCCACTTGAGTGGCAACGCGGTCGGAACTGCCCCGGCTGTCGGACGCGAGCACGACGCCGTCAGCGCACGCGATGGCGATGGCGATCGTCATCGCGGTCCCGACCAGCGCGATTTCGTGGCGTAGCCAGGAAACTCCTCGTATACCTCTCTCAGCAAACGGTTGAAGTCCTTGCTGGTTACCCAGCTGCGAACCTCGGTGAGGAGCCGCAGCGTGTTCGGGCTGACCGAAGCCATGAGCTCGCGCGCGAGTCGAGAACCGTCCCGAGTGAGCACGTATCGGCCGTACCGCACACCTCCAGCGAACGACAAGACCATCACACCTTGTCGTTGCCAGTTAGCCAGGTCTTCGGACAACTGCGTGCTGTACGGACCCCAGTTGTAAGGCTGGTACTCGTACGAACCTGCCCAGTTGGCCGCTCGTGTTCCTTGGGTCACCAAGAACACGGCCTTCTGCATCCGAATGCGATCGAAGGGATGTGGCCCGTCCTTGCTGGCCATCTCTTCAGAACAAAGAAGCAGAGGCAGCGCAGAGCGACCCAGGACAAGCGACTCCGAAGGAGGTCGGTGACTAGGCATGGCCGGCATTGGGAGCCGGCGGTGTCGCGTTCTGCCGACCAGCTTCGTCCGAGCTGTGGGCGCTTAGAACCGGACTAGTGACAATCACACGAGCATGCTCTGGCAGGTCAGCATTCCTCTGCTTGGCGCGCTCGAACTCTTCCCTGAACCAGTTTGTGCCCGCCATCACTGCCTCCCGCTCCCGACAGCACCTGCCGCCAACGTAGCCCATCTGAACATCAGATCGGCGGATTGACTGAAACATCTCTGCCCCTGGTCTAAACCCTCGCAACCATACCCTAGGTTGCACCCATTTTCGAACATTCATTCGATCCCGCCTCTAAGTTCGTGCCTACGACTAAGAGGGTTCCACCAGCCACCGACACCCCAACTCCACGACCCATCTACTGCGCATCGTGCTCGTCACGCGACTGGCTCCAGCCCGGCCGCGGCCTCTCGCCAGCCGAGGAAGGGTGGGTCTTCCTGCATGAGCGGATCGCTGCTCGAGTCGGTCTCTTGATTCCACTTTCGCGCGATTCGCATGTTGTAGACAGAGGCGGCGACTGCGAGGAGCAGGCTGTGACGGGCGATCCCGTCGACCTGGATCCAGCCGCGAGTGATGTTCTCGGTGTTGCGGTTCTTCATGTTGCCGAAGGCGCCTTCGACATGGGTCCGTCGGGCGAAGGACCGAATCCACGAGATGGAGCCCCAGTAGAGGACTTGACGGACCTTTGGGGTCACGGTCCCTGGCACGGTGACGGTGCGTTGCTTGCAGATTGTCGGCCGACCTGCTTCTGTCGGCGGGTTGCTGACGAGCGGGAGATTTGCCGGAAGGTGCATGCTGAGTTCCTTCAACGGGCATCGGCACTGGCCAGCGTCAGCCGGGCACTCATGCCGCTCGTCACCCTTTACGTTAGGTCCGGAGACCCTGCGCGTGGCATACACGCGCCTCTGTTCGATGCGATCGACGAACTCCCTCGTCTCGCGCTGTGCCTTGGACTCAACCTCCGGCCCGGTCGACTCAGTACCCGGCGGACGAGGGCGCTGAGCGTCGGGTGCGTCGAGGTCGGTTGCCGGTGGCGGTCCCGGTCTCGCGTCGTTGGGGCCCCACCGGGTACCCCGGAACAATTGACAGAAAGGCGCCCCGAGCCGGGACGCCTTTCTGTCGATCTGTCGTCTCCGAAACTGTCGAAGACTCATGGCGGTGGCGGAGGGATTTGAACCCTCGGTGGGCTTGCACCCACAAACGCTTTCGAGGCGTTCTCCTTAGGCCGCTCGGACACGCCACCGCCGAGGAATGTACCGGAGCGGCGGGGGTCGGAGGAAATCAGCGGCCCCTGACGTCACGGCCTCCAGGCGGGGTCGCGGCCGGTGGCGCCGGCGAGCCGGTCCAGGGCGGGCGCGCTGTCGGGGACGGGGACCGGTGGGCCGAACGGGCCCGCGCCCGCGTCCGGCGGCACGTCGAAGGAGGAGGCGAACCCGAGGCACGCGAGGACGGCGGCCTCGTCCGGGTCGTAGGGCAGGCCGGTGGCGCGGGCGAGGTCCCAGCCGTGCACCACCACCTCGTCGAGGGCGACCAGCGCGGCCACCTCGCCGGGCATCTCGACCGGCCCGGCCATCGTCATCCCGGCGTACGCCGCCGGGTCGGTCCACGCGACGGCCAGCTCGTCCAGCGCGGCGGGGATCTCCGCCCGCCAGGTGGGCGACAGCCGCGACCCGTCGAACGCGGCCTCGGTGCCTCCCTCGGGTGTCTGCTTGGTCGCGGCCCAGGTGAAGGCGAGGGCGAGGCCACCCAGGTGGTCGAGCAGGTCGGCGACGGTGAGGCCCGGGCACGGGGTCGGGTTGCCGAGCTGGTCCTCACCGATGCCGGTGACGACGGCCGCGACGGCACGGGTGGCGGGCGCGAAGTCCAGAGTCTCCATGCCAGCACCGACCGGCGGGGGGCGCCGCACTCATCGGTCGCGTCGACGTGACGACCCCGGGATCGGGCGTCACGGCTGCGTCACAGGCGCGGGACGGTGAGCACGGAGGGGTACGCCGCCGAGCTGTGGATCGTGAGCCCGGTGAGCATGCCCGGCAGGCTCGGCGCCGTCGGCAGGAGGTGTGGCACGTCGAAGGCCTGCACGGCGATCCGCAGCCGGTGGCCGGGGGCGATCGACGCGGCGGTCGGGAACACCTCCACGTCGACGGGCGCGACCTCTCCGCTGGCCAGCGGCTTCTGGGCCGCCTTGGTGAAGGGGTGGAACGGCTGGATCACCTGGCCGTCGAGGTAGCGGGTGCGCGACGTGTCGAGAGCGCGGTGGGAGAGGACCTGCCAGCCGCCGGTCAGCCGCGTCACGGTGCCGTCGGGGGCGACGTCGGAGACCGCGACCGACAGCATCCCGTCGCCGGTCGGGCTCGAGGTGTAGAGCCGCGCGTTGATCGGCCCCCGCAGGCGCAGCGCCTTCGTGAGCGGCGCCGTCTCGTAGACGATCCCGGTCCGGTCGTTGGCCGCGTTGTCGCTCCAGCACGGCAGGTCGGCGAGCGCCGTCCGCGGCAGCCCGGCCGTCCACTGGTTCGTGGAGCGGGTGCACAGGCCGGAGACCGGCACCGGCGGGACGTACGCCGTACCGTCGGCCGCCCGGCCCGCCGTCAGCACGCCGTGCCCGCCGCCCGCCGTCGCGGGCCCGGAGAGCCGGAAGGACGCCGCGCGCTGGCGGCCCATCCACTGCCGGCCGGTCGTCCACCTGCCACTGCCCTGCTCGTAGTAGGTGAGCGGCGGGATGTCACGGTCGAGGGTGGGGTCCGGGACGCCGCGCACGTAGCGGTCGAACCAGCGCAGCTGCAGCTCGGAGAGGCTGCCGTAGCCCGCCGTGCCGATCTCCGCGCCCGACGAGCCCTGGATGTGGTCCCAGGGGCCGATGATCATCTTGGTCGGGACGCCGCGCTTGCGCAGGTTCTCGAAGAGCAGCGGGGTGCCGCGCTGGAAGATGTCGAACTCGCCGCCGACCAGGAACGTCGGCACGGTGACCCGGTCGATCACCCGGCCCGGGGAGCGGTCGTCGTAGAACGGGCCGTCGTAGGCCGGCTCGTCGCCGAGCAGCGCCCTGAGCATCAGCGGCGCCGTGAACGTCGCGGCCGCGGTGAGGTGGCTGAAGAGCGCGCCGAGCCCGGACTGCGGGTCGGTCGCCGCGACCTGCGGCGGGATCACGCTGGTGCCGGTGACCAGCCCGAGCCAGAGCGGGATGAAGCCGACGTCAATCGCCCCGCCGGACGCCACCACGTCGCGGTAGACGTCGGCGGCCGGCACCTGCGGGAAGATCGCCTTGAGCCCCGCCGGCCGCTCGCCGGCGGCGAAGATCTGGCTGATGCCGAGGTACGACGGGCCACTCATGCCGACCCGGCCGTTGCTCCACGGCCGCTGCCGCGAGTGTGCCCACTCGACGACCTCGCCGGCGTCCTGGTCCTCCCGGCGGCTGAACGCCGCCCACTCGCCCTCGCTGCTGCCGGTGCCACGGGCGTCGACGGTGAGCTGGGCGTAGCCGCGCTGCACCAGGTAGCTGCCATCGCCGCCGGCGAGGCCGCCGAACCCACCGGTCGCCTTGTTGTAGGCCGTGATCGTCACGATCACGGGGAAGCGCTTGTCGACCGCCTGGCCGTCGGCGTTCGCCGGGAGCTCCAGGTCGCCGCGCAGGACCGTGCCGTCCGACATCGGGATCGCGAGGTCCTGCTGCACCACCGTCTGGGGGTAGGTCGGCGGGCGGGGCGCCCACGACGCCCGCGCGCCCCCATGCGCGGCGGACGTCGCCCCGTGCGCCGGCGTGCTGGACGCCAGCGCGGGCATCGGGCTGAGCATCGCCCCGGCAGCGAGGGTGGCCGCGAGGCGGGTCAGCGGCGGGTGTCGGCGCACGCCGGACCAACGAGAAGGTGTAACCAGGAGTTACGGCGGAACCCCCCGTCGGGCGCTAGCCCACCCAGGCGCGGCGGACGACCAGGCCGTCGTGCTCGAGGTTCATCCGGTCCGTGCGGTAGTCGAGGGTGATCGGCGCGCCCTCTGCGACCGCGCGCACCTGCCAGCCCGCGGCCTCGGCGTGCCGGACCGCGTCCAGGAGCGGCCGGCCCTCGAGCGAGTGCGCCAGCTGCTCCGCCGGCCCGGCGGGCTGGCCGCGGTGCGCGCCGAAGAAGTCGTCGAGCAGCGCGGCCGACTCGGCCGCCAGCACGCCGGAGACGACCTCGGGCCGGTGGTTGAGCCGGCGGTCGCGCACGACGTCCCACAGGCTGCCGACCGCGCCGGCCTTGTCGTCCCAGGCGCCGAAGACGACGCGGTCGACCCGGCTCAGCACCGCGGCCCCGGCGCACATCGTGCACGGCTCGAGGGTGACGACCAGCGTGTGCCCGTCCAGCCGCCAGCTGCCGCGCCGGGCCGCAGCGGCCCGGAGCGCCACCACCTCGGCGTGGCCGGTCGGGTCGCGCTCGGCCTCGCGGACGTTGCGGCCGGTCGCCACCACGACGCCCGCGGCGTCGAGGACGACCGCGCCGATCGGCACGTCACCGGTGGCGAGCGCCGCGCGCGCCTCGTCGAGGGCGGCGGCCATCGCCTCCGCCCACGGCGCCGTGGGCACACCGGTCGACTCGTCGAGCACGCGGCCAGCGTAGGGCGCTCAGCCGACGACCAGCACGTGCAGGGTGCGCGGGCCGTGGACGCCCTCGACGCGGCTGAGCTCGATGTCGCTGGTGGCCGACGGTCCGCTGATCCAGGTGAGCGGCCGGCCCTCGGTGGCACCCGGGGCGAGCAGGGGCAGCGCGTCGGGCACGTCCGGCACCACCTGGTCGGTGCGCACGATGCAGACGTGCAGGTCGGGCACGAGCGAGATCGCCCGCCGACCCTGGCCGGCCCCGTGGTCGAGCACGATCGTGCCGGTCTCGGCGATGCCGACCCGGGCCTCGGTGACGACCGCGTCGAACGTGTCGAGCTCAGCGGCCGTGAAGCCCCGGTCGCGCACGCCGCCGGGCACCTCGACCGACAGTCCGTCCGGGACGACGACCCGGGCGCCGCTCGGCAGCGCCGCTGCGACCCGGGCGGCGAGGTCGGACCCCGTGCAGCGCTCGACGGTCGCCTGGTAGTCCGCGACCCGCTCCGCGAAGAGGTCGACCAGGTCCGGGACGTCGGCGATCCGGGGCGCCACAGGCACGTCGTACCCGGACTCGACACCGGCGAGGGCCGCGCGCACGCGGCCGAGGATGTCGTCCCGCGCGCTCATCGGCGGCCTCCGTCGGTCCGCTTCCACCAGGCCCGGAAGGACTCGCGCGGCGCCGGGGGCAGGTCGCGGGCCGAGGTCCACTTCCTGGCGCCCACCCGCCCGGCGACCCGCAGGCCGAGGCCGGTGAAGCGCTCGCCGAACCGCAGCCTGCGGGCGTCGGAGAACGCGACTGCCGTGGCCTTCATCGCGAGCGCCTCGGCCTTGGGTACGCCGCCGCGGTGCGCGTCCACGACCTGCGCGCGGAGGTCGACGAGCACCGACGGGATGTCGATGCGCACCGGGCAGGCATCGAAGCAGGCGCCGCACAGGGAGGAGGCGTACGGCAGTGAGTCGACCTGGTCGTCGTGGCCCACCCCGCGCAGCAGGGGGTTGAGGATCGCGCCGATCGGGCCGGGGTAGACCGAGCCGTACGCGTGACCGCCGGTGCGCTCGTAGACCGGGCAGACGTTGAGGCAGGCCGAGCAGCGGATGCAGCGCAGCGCCTGGCGGCCGACCTCGTCGGCGAGGGCGTTGGTGCGACCGTTGTCGAGCAGCACGACGTGCACCTCCTGCGGGCCGTCGCCGGACGCGACGCCGTTCCACATCGAGGTGTAGGGGTTCATCCGCTCGCCGGTCGAGGAGCGCGGAAGCAGGCGCAGCAAGGGATCCAGGCCCTCCCAGGTCGGCACCACCTTCTCGATGCCGACCACGGAGACCAGCACCTCGGGCAGCGTCAGGCACATCCGGCCGTTGCCCTCGGACTCGACGACGACGAGGGTGCCGGTCTCCGCGACCGCGAAGTTGGCGCCGGAGACGCCGACCTTGGCGCGCAGGAACTTCTCCCGCAGGTGCGAGCGCGCGGCGGCGGCCAGGACGGCGGGCTCGTCGGTGAGGTCGGCCGGCGCCGGCCGGCCCGCGGCGGCCATCTTCGAGAGGAAGATGTCGCGGATCTCCGAGCGGTTGCGGTGGATCGCGGGCACCAGGATGTGCGAGGGGAGGTCGTCGCCGAGCTGCACGATCAGCTCGGCGAGGTCGGTCTCCCACGCGGCGATGCCCTCGGCCGCGAGGGCCTCGTTGAGGTTGATCTCCTGGGTCACCATCGACTTGACCTTGACGACCTCGTTGACGCCGTGGCGCGTGGCGATGGACGCGACGATCGCGTTGGCCTCGGCCGCGTCGTTGGCCCAGTGCACGGTGGCCCCGTTGGCGGTCAGCGTCCGCTCGAGGGTCTCCAGGTGGGTGGCCAGGTCGACCAGTGCCGACTCCTTCACCCCGGCGCCGGCGAGCCGCAGCGCCTCCCAGTCGGAGTTCGCGTTGACCTCGTCGACCAGCCGCTGCCGCTTGGCCCGGATCGTGCCGGTCGCGTGCGCGAGGTTGCGCCGCAGCTGCGCGTTGCCCAGGGCCTCGTGCGCCGCCTGCGGGAAGGCGGGCATGCCGACGAAGGTGCCGCTCATCCCCGACCACCCTCCGTTGCCGCCAGGATCTCGGCGAGGTGCACGGCGCGTACGCCGGAGCGCTGGCGCGTCAGCAGACCGCCGATGTGCGTCAGGCAGGAGTTGTCGCCGGCGGCGAGCACCTCGGCGCCGGTCTCGCGGACGTGCCGCGCCTTGTCGGAGCCCATCGCGACGGACGTGTCGGCGTTCTTGACCGCGAACGTCCCGCCGAACCCGCAGCACTGGTCGGCCGCGGGCAGCTCCAGCAGGGTCAGCCCGCGCACGTGCTCCAGCAGCTGCCGGGGCCGGTCGCCGACGCCGAGCATCCGCAGGCTGTGGCACGTCGGGTGGTAGGTGACGGTGTGCGGGTAGTAGGCGCCGACGTCGGTCACCCCGAGCACGTCGACGAGGAACTCGGAGAGCTCGTAGACCTTCGGCGACGTCGTCTCGACCGCGGCCGCCAGCGACGCGTCGCCCGAGCGCCGCGCGACGATCGAGTGCTGGTGCCGGGCGCAGCCGGCGCACGACCCGGAGGGCGTCACGACGGCGTCGTACCCCGCGAAGGCGTCGACGAAGTTCCGCACGACCGGCACCGCCTCGTCGAGGTAGCCGGTGTTGACCATCGGCTGCGCGCAGCAGGTCTGCGACTCGGGGAACTCCACGTCCACCCCGAGGCGGCGCAGCAGCGTCACGACGGCCTGGCCCGTGCCCGGGTAGAGCGCATCGTTGATGCACGTGACCATCAGGGCGACCCGCATGTCTCTCATCATCACCCCACGCGGGACGCGGCGGCGTCCCAGTCGAGCCCGCCCGTCGGCTCGTAGCGGCGTACGTCGTGGGTGCGGCGGATCAGCGCGCGCATGGCAGCCAGGTCCGGCAGGTCCGCACTCCCCTCGAGCTGGCGGAGCGCCCGGGCCTGCACGAGACCGTTGCCCAGCGCCGCCGCCTCGGCCGGCCCGGCGAGCACCGGCAGCTCGAGGGCGTCGGCGGTGAGCTGGCAGAGCAGCGCGTTCTGCGCGCCGCCGCCGACGACGTGCACCACGTCGAGGTCCCGGCCGGCGAGCGACGCGGCGAGCCGGACGTTGCGCCGGTAGGCGAGCGCCAGGCTGTCGAGGATCGTGCGGGTGATCGCGACCGGCGTGCGCGGGACCGGCTCGCCGGCCTCGCGGGCGAGGTCCTGGATCCGCGCCGGCATGTCGCCGGGCGCGAGCAGCTGGGGGTCGTTGATGTCGACGACGGAGCGCAGCGCCGGCGAGTCGGCGGCGCCTGCGAGGAGCGCGGGCAGCGTGACGTCGCGCAGCCGCCGGTCCGCCCAGGTGCGCAGGCACTCGGAGAGCACCCACAGGCCCATGACGTTCTTGAGGAAGCGGATGGTGCCGTCGACGCCGGTCTCGTTCGTGAAGTCGGCCTTGCGCGCCTCCGCGGTCAGGACCGGCGACCCGAGCTCCAGGCCGACCAGCGACCAGGTGCCGGAGGAGATGTAGGCGAAGGACTCCTCACCCGCGGGGACGCCGACGACCGCCGAGGCGGTGTCGTGGGAGCCGACCGAGATGACGGGTACGTCGTGCAGGCCGACGTACTCCGCCACCTCGGCGACCACCGGGCCCACCACAGCCCCGGGCTCCCGCACGGGCGGGAGGAGCGACAGCGGCAGGCCGGTGCGCTCGGCCAGCTCCTGGGACCACTCCCCCGTCCGGACGTCGTAGAGGCCGGTCGTCGAGGCGTTGGTGCGCTCGGCACCGACCTCGCCGGTCAGCCAGTAGGTCAGCAGGTCGGGCAGCAGCAGCATGCGCTCCGCCGCCTCGAGCGCGGGTGTGCCGAGCTCGGAGACCAGCTGGTAGATCGTGTTGAACGGCAGCTGCTGCAGGCCGGTGACGCCGTACAGCTCTGCGTCCGGCACGGCCTTGCGCACTCGAGCGGGCACGCCGTCGGTGCGGCTGTCCCGGTGGCTGCGCGGGTTCGCGACCAGCCGCCCGTCGCGGTCGATCAGCCCGTAGTCCACGGCCCACGAGTCGATGCCGATGCCGTGCAGGCGCCCGGTGCGAGCCACCTCGCGGATGCCGACGAGCACCTCGCGGTGGATGCCGAGCACGTCCCAGTAGAGGGAGCCCTGGACCGGCACCGCGCCGTTGCCGAACCGGTGCAGCTCCTCCAGGTGGAGGGTCCGCGCACCGACCCGGCACGCCATCACGCGACCGCTGGTCGCCCCGAGGTCGACCGCGGCGACGCGGACCGGCTCAGCCGAACGAGAGCTCATCGCAGGAAGGCCGCCGCCACGCCCGCGTCGACCGGGATGTGCAGGCCGGTCGTGTGGCTGAGCTCGGCGGAGCAGAGCACGAAGACCGCGTTGGCGATGTTCTCCGGCAGCACCTCGCGCTTGAGGATCGTGCGCTGCGCGTAGAACTTGCCGAGGTCCTTCTCCTTCACGCCGTAGACGGCGGCGCGGTTGGCGCCCCAGCCGCTGGAGAAGATGCCGGAGCCCTGCACGACGCCGTCGGGGTTGACGCCGTTGACCTTGATGCCGTGCTCGCCGAGCTCGGCGGCCAACAGCCGCACCTGGTGCGCCTGGTCGGCCTTGGCGGCGCCGTACGCGACGTTGTTGGGGCCGGCGAAGATCGAGTTCTTCGAGGAGATGTAGACGATGTCGCCGCCCAATCCCTGGTCGATCATCGCCCGCGCGGCGGCCTGCGCCACGAGGAAGGAGCCCTTGGCCATCACGTCGTGCTGGAGGTCCCAGTCGCGCTCGGTGGTCTCGAGCAGCGAGCGCGACAGCGAGAGGCCTGCGTTGTTGACCACGAGGTCGACGCCGCCGAAGGCGAGCACGGCCTCGTCGACCATCGCCTGCACGGCGGCCGCGTCGGAGACGTCGACCTGGACGCCGACCGCGACGTCGGTGGAGCCGATCTCGGCGGCGGCGGCCTGCGCCCTCTCCAGCGACAGGTCGGCGATCACCACGCAGGCACCCTCGGCGGCGAGCTTCTCGGCCGTGGCCCTGCCGATGCCGGACGCGGCCCCCGTCACGAGCGCGACGCGGGTGGCGAGAGGCTTCGGCTTCGGCATCCGCTGGAGCTTGGCCTCCTCGAGCGCCCAGTACTCGATGCGGAACTTCTCCGCCTCGTCGATCGGCGCGTACGTCGAGAGGCCCTCGGCCCCGCGCATCACGTTGATCGCGTTGATGTAGAACTCGCCGGCGACGCGGGCGGTCTGCTTGTTGGCGCCGTAGGAGAACATGCCGACGCCGGGCACCAGGATGATCAGCGGGTCGGCGCCGCGCATGGCGGGCGAGCCCTTCACCTTGTTGCGGTCGTAGTAGCCGGCGTAGTCGGCGCGGTAGGCCTCGTGCAGCTCGGCGACCCGGGCCTTGACCTTCTCCAGCGGGGCGTCGGCCGGCAGGTCGACGACCATCGGCTTGACCTTGGTGCGCAGGAAGTGGTCGGGGCAGGAGGTGCCGAGCTCGGCCAGGCGCGGGTGGTTGCGGCTGGCGAGGAAGTCGAGCACGATCCGGTCGTCGGTGAAGTGGCCGACCATCGGGCGGTCCGCGGAGGCGACGCCGCGGAGCGTCGGGGCGAGCTCGGCGGCCCGGGCCCGCCGCTTGGCGGGGCTCAGCGGCTCCCACTTCTTCACGCGGGCACCGAAGGGCAGCTTCTTCGAGTTCGCCCTGATGTACTTCTCGGCGGTCCGGATCATCCACAGCGAGTTCTTCTCGCACTTCTCGCTGGTCTCGCCCCAGGCGGTGATGCCGTGGCCGCCGAGGATGCAGCCGATCGCCTGCGGGTTCTGCTCCTTGATCGCCGCGATGTCGAGGCCGAGCTGGAAGCCCGGCCGGCGCCACGGCACCCACACCACCTTGTCGCCGAAGATCTTGGTCGTGAGCTCCTCGCCGTCGGCGGCGGTCGCGATCGCGATGCCGCTGTCGGGGTGCAGGTGGTCGACGTGCGCGGCGTCCACGAGGCCGTGCATCGCGGTGTCGATCGACGGCGCCGCACCGCCCTTGCCGTGCAGGCAGTAGTCGAACGCGGCGACCATCTCGTCCTCGCGGGCGACGCCCGGGTAGACGTCCACGAGCGCGCGCATCCGGTCGAGGCGGAGGACGGCGAGGCCGGACTCCTGCAGCGTGCCGAGGTCGCCGCCCGAGCCCTTGACCCAGAGGAGCTCGACCGGCTCGCCCGTGACCGGGTCCGTCTCCGTGCCCTTGGCGGAGGTGTTCCCGCCGGCGTAGTTGGTGTTCTTCGGGTCCGCGCCCAGTCGGTTGGACCGGGCGATCAGCTCTGCTGCCGTCGACGTCGGCGTACTCACGTTCAGCTCCATCCTGCCTGCGTCCCGCCCACGCGGTCCGCCTCGATCTGCTCCTGGTAGCCGCTCTCGAGGTAGGCCCGCATCGGATCGGCGGGCAGCCCCCGGCCCTCGCGCCATGCAGCGAGGTCGGCTCGGACGTCGGTGTAGAAGGCGTCCATGAAGATCTCGTTGGCCAGCAGGACGTCGCCGTCCTCCTGAGCCACGGTCAGCGCGTCGGTGTCGACGAGGAGTGCCCGCGCGGTCATCTCCTGCACGTTGAGCACCGAGCGGATCTGGCCGGGGATCTTCTTCTCGATGTTGTGGCACTGGTCGAGCATGTAGGCGACCTCGCTGTCCGGCCCGTACGCGCCGCCGCGGATGCACTCGAAGAGGATCCGGAAGAGCTGGAACGGGTCCGCCGCGCCCACGATCAGGTCGTCGTCGGCGTAGAAGCGGCTGTTGAAGTCGAACGAGCCGAGCTTCCCCAGCCGGATCAGCTGGGCGACGATGAACTCGATGTTGGTGCCGGGCGCGTGGTGGCCGGTGTCGAGGCACACCACGGCGCGCTCGCCGAGGGCGGCCACCTGCACGTACGACGTGCCCCAGTCCGGCACGTCGGTGTGGTAGAACGCCGGCTCGAAGAACTTGTACTCCAGCACCAGTCGCTGGTCCTCGGAGAGCCGGTCGTAGATCGTGCGCAGGCTCTCCGCCAGGCGGTCCTGGCGGCCGCGCATGTCGCCCTGACCGGGGTAGTTGGTGCCCTCGGCCAGCCAGATCTTCAGGTCCCGCGACCCGGTGGCGTGCATGACGTCGATGCACTCGAAGTGGTGGTCGATCGCCTTCTGGCGGATCTTCTCGTCCGTGTGCGTGAGGGCGCCGAGCTTGTAGTCGTCGTCCTGGAACGTGTTGGAGTTGATGGTGCCGAGCCGGATCCCGAGGTCCTCGGCGTAGCGCCGCAACGCGGCGTAGTCGTCGACCAGGTCCCACGGGATGTGCAGGGCCACCGACGGCGCGAGCCCGGTGAAGCGGTGCACGGTCGCGGCGTCGGCGACCTTCTCCTCGACGGTGCGCGGAGTGCCCGGCGTGCCGAAGACCTTGAACCGCGTGCCGGAGTTGCCGTAGGCCCACGAGGGGACCTCGATGGCCTGGCCCTCGAGCAGGGTGGCGATCTCGCTGAACGTCTTCATGTCACATCACTTCTGTTCGTCGTCTGCTGCGGAGAGCTGGTCCTCGAGGTGGAAGACCTCCTCGAGGAGGAGGAAGCCCTCGTCGGGGGCCTGGCCGTCGATGCCGGTGAAGAGCTCGGCCATCTCGGACTGCCACCGGGCGTTGACCTCGGTCCGGGCCATCGCGGCCTGCGCCTCCGCGATCGAGGACGGCGTCTCGACGTAGCCGATCAGCAGCCCGTCCGGGCGGAGGAAGAGCGAGTAGTTGTGCCACCCCGTGTCGTGGAGCGCCCGGAGCATCTCGGGCCAGACCGCGGCGTGGCGGGCCTTGTACTCCTCGATCCGGTCGGGCCGGACCTGGAGCTGGAAGCAGGCGCGCGGCATCTCCGCTCCTTTCCTGGCGGTGGCGGTGAGGGGTGCTGCCGGCCGGCCGTGGCCGGCCGGCAGCGGTGAGCTTCGACTCGTGCTGCGGCTCAGAAGTCGAAGTCGTCGATGTTGTCGGCGTTGAACACGTAGGGCTCACCGAGGAGCACGGTGGCGTCGGCGTCGACGGTGAACTCGCCGAGCTTGCCGGCCTCGAAGGTGTCGCCCTCCTCACCGCTGATGTCGCCGTCGACGAGCGCCTTGGCGGCGTACGCCGCGAGGTAGCCCAGGTCCTCCGGGTTCCACAGCGCGAACGCGGTGACGGTGCCGTCCTTGACGTACTCGCGCATCTGGTTCGGCGTGCCGAGGCCGGTCAGCGAGACCTTGCCCTTGAAGTCGGACGTCGACAGGTAGCGCGCCGCGGCGGCGATGCCGACGGTGGTCGGCGAGATGATGCCCTTGAGGTCCGGGTGGGACTGCAGGAGCGCCGCGGTCTTGTCGAACGACGTCTGGTCGTCGTCGTCGCCGTAGACGGTGTCGACGAGCTTGATGTCGGGGTGGTTCTCCTTGAGGTCCGCCTCCATCATCTCGATCCAGGCGTTCTGGTTGGTCGCGTTGGCCGCGGCCGACAGGATCGCGACCTCGCCGGCGTCGCCGATCTGCTCGGCGATCAAGTCCACCTGCGCCTTCGCGATGCCCTCGGCGGTCGCCTGGTTGATGAAGAGGTCGCGGCACTCCGGGTTGGTGTCGGAGTCGAAGGTGACGATCTTGGTGCCGGCGGAGCTGGCCTCGTCGAGCGCGTCGCAGATGGCCTCGGGGTCGTTGGCCGAGACGACGAGGGCGTTGACACCCTGCTGCGCGGCGGTGTTGATGAACTGCACCTGGGCGTCCGGGGACGCGGTGTCCGGGCCGACCTCCTCGAACGTGCCGCCGAACTCGTCGACCGCGGCCTTGCCACCCTTGCTGCTGGTGTCGAAGTAGGGGTTGCCGAGGTTCTTCGGCAGGAACGTGACGCTGGTGGCGTCGCCGCCACCACCGCTGCTGCCGCTGCTGTCGTCGCCGCTGTCGCTGTCGTCGCCGCCGCAGGCGGTCAGGGCCAGGCTGGCGACGAGCGTCACCGCAGCCAGGGCGGAGACCCGCCGGTTCCGGATCTTCATGGTGCTCACCTTTCGTTGGTGCAACTTGTTGTGGTGGTGCCTGGTGTCAGCCGCCGCCTGCAAGCGGGCTGGTCTGTCCCGAGACCCGTCAGGGCGTGGCGCCCGGACGGGGTGCTGGTGCTCGGCGGTGGGCGAGGAACGCCTGCGCCCAGCCGAGGAGGGTCGTCGCGATCACGGAGAACACGAGCAGCGCGCCGATCACGATGTTGATGACGTTGACGGTCTCGCCCTGCAGCCGCATCGCGCTGGAGATGACGCCGATGAGGACGACACCGGCGATCACGCCGTGCAGGGCGCCGCGCCCACCGAAGATCGAGACGCCGCCGAGCAGCACCGCCGCGATCACCTGGAGCTCCAGCCCGTTCGCGTTGTCGCCGCGGGCGCTGCCGAAGCGCAGCGTGAAGTAGAGGCCGGCGAACGCCGAGACCGCGCCGGAGAGCACGAACAGCAGCAGCTTGGTGCGCTCGACGTCGACGCCGCTGAAGTGCGCCGCCTCGTCGTTGAGCCCGATCTCGTAGACGCCGCGACCGAAGGCCGAGAAGTGCAGGAGCCAGACGAAGATCACCAGCAGGACGACGAAGGGGATCAGGATCGTCGGGTAGCTGGTCCCGTCCCCGAAGATCCGCTCCTTGGCGAGGTCGGTCCACTCCTCGGGGAAGTCGGTGATCGCCTTGGTGCCGAGGAGGCCCACGGCGATGCCGCGGTAGAGCGCGAGCGTCCCGATCGTGACGGCCAGCGACGGGAGGCCGACGTACGCGACGAGGAAGCCGTTGAACGCACCGCACACCGCTCCGATCGCGATCGCGAGGACCGCCGCGACCGGGATCGAGAGGCCCGCGTCCGCATGCAGGACGCCGATCAGCGCGCTGGACAGGCCCATCACGCTCGCCACCGACAGGTCGATCTCGCCGGTGATGATGATCATCGTCATCGGCAGCGCGATCAGCAGGATCGGGGCGATGTCGAGGAAGAGGTAGTACATCGTCAGCGGGCCGTCGAAGTTCGGCACGTTGGCGTTGGAGTAGAAGACCACGGCGACAACGGTCGCGATCACCGCGAACTCGCGGGTCAGCAGCGCACGGCGCCACAGCGGCTTGGAGTACGCCGGGTAGGTGCGGACCGCGCGGTCGGGACGGTCCAGGGTCGCGGTGCTCATCGAGCGTTCCTCATCTCTTCACGGGCGGCGACGAGGCGGCGCTCCTGACGGGCGGAGAAGAACCGGTCGAGCACGACGGCCGCGATGATCAGCGCGCCGACGACGGCCCGCTGCCAGAAGTCGGAGATGCCGACGACCGGGAGCGCACGGTTGATCGTGACCAGCAGGAAGGCGCCGATCGCGGCGCCCCATACGGTGCCGGAGCCGCCGAAGATCGCGACGCCGCCGATGACCGCGGCGCCGACCGCCTGGAGCTCCATGCCGAGGCCGGCGTTGGAGCTCACCGTGCCGTAGCGGGCGGTGTAGACGACGCCGGCCAGGCCGGCGAGCGCACCGCAGAGGACGAACGCACCGACGATCCGCTTGCTGACCGGGAGGCCGTAGAGCACGGCGGCGTCGGGGTCGGAGCCGATCGCGTAGAGCTCGCGTCCGCCACGGGCGGTGTAGAGGTAGTGGCCGACCGCGGCGAGCACGACCAGGCCGATGATGGTGAGCACCGGGATCGTGAGGATCGTCTTCGTGCCGAGCGCGAGGAAGTCCTTGGGCATGTCGCCGGCGTTGATCCGGTCGCTGCCGGCCCAGGTCAGGAAGATCCCGCGGTAGATGTAGAGCGTGCCGAGCGTGATGACGAGCGCGGGCACCCGGAAGATCGAGACCAGCAGGCCGTTGACGAGCCCGAGCGCGGCGCCGAAGAGCAGGCCGAGCACGAAGACGGCGACGATCGGGATGCCGGGGTGGTCGCTGAAGAGCTTGCCGGTGAAGTACGCCGTGAGGCCGAGCGTCGAGCCCACGGACAGGTCGACGTTGCGGGTGATGATCACGACCGTCTGGCCGACCGCGAGGATCAGCAGCAGGCAGGGCGTGAGCAGCAGGTCGCGCCAGCCGTCGTGGCTGAACAGGAAGCTCGGGCTCTTGATCGTGGTCAGCGCGACCACGAGCACGAAGACCGCGCCGACCGCGATCTCGCGCGAGCGCAGCAGCTCGCCGACGATCCGTTTGGTCGGCGAGACCGCGCTCGGCTCGACCAGGAGCGTGTCGCTCATGCCGTGACCTCCTGGGTCTCGGTGGGGTGCAGCTCACCGGTGTGGGTGACGTTGGCGGTGGCGGCGTGCATGACCGCCTCGGGGGTGGCCTCCTCGCGGGAGAGCTCCGCGGTGATCCGGCCCTCGCAGACGACCAGCACGCGGTCGGCCATGCCGAGCACCTCCGGCAGCTCGGAGGAGATCATCAGGATCGCCAGGCCCTGGCCGGCCAGGTCGGAGAGCAGCCGGTGCACCTCGGCCTTGGTGCCGACGTCGATGCCCCGGGTGGGCTCGTCGATGATGAGCAGCCGGGGCTCGGTGGCGAGCCACTTGGCGAGCACGACCTTCTGCTGGTTGCCGCCGCTCATCGTGGTGGCGTGCATGTCGAGCGCGCTGGTCTTGACCTCGAGCTTGGCGGCCCACGGGCCGGCGGCGCGGTTCTCGTCGCGGTTGGTGAGGACGCCGGCACGGGTGAGCCCGCGGCGGATCACCGCGGCCACGTTGCGGGCGACCGAGGCGTCGGTCACCAGGCCCTGCTTGCGGCGGTCCTCGGGGACGAACGCCATGCCGGCGCGGATCGCGGCCCGCGGCGAGCGAGCCGGTACCGGCCTGCCCGCGAGGCGCACCGCGCCCTCGTCGTACCTGTCGACGCCGAAGACGGCCCGGGCGATCTCGCTGCGGCCGGCGCCGACGAGTCCGGCGAGGCCGACGATCTCGCCGGCGCGCACCGAGAACGACACGTCGTGGAAGGTGCCCAGCGAGGAGAGGCCCTCGACCTCGAGCACCACGTCGCCGATCTCGGCGGGCGTCTTCGGGAAGAGCTCGGCGACCTCGCGGCCGACCATGCGCGACACGATCTGGTCGATCGAGGTGTCGGCGACGGCGTCGGTCGAGACGTAGTCACCGTCGCGCATCACGGTGACGGTGTCGCAGAGGTCGAAGACCTCGTCGAAGCGGTGGGAGATGAACACCAGCGCCCGACCCTCGTCGCGCAGGCTGCGGGCGACGGCGAACAGCCGCTCGACCTCGACGCCGGAGAGCGCCGCGGTGGGCTCGTCCATGATGAGGACGCTGGCGTCGAGGGAGATCGCCTTGGCGATCTCGATGATCTGCTGGTCGGCGATCGAGAGACCCTGCGCGGGGCGCCGCGGGTCGATGTGGACGCCGAGCCGGTCGAAGAGGCGCTCGGCCTCGGCGTACATCGCGGCCCGGTCGATGCGGCGGGCGCGGCCGAGCGGCTGGCGGCCCATGAAGATGTTCTCGGTGACCGAGAGGTCCGGGAAGAGCGTCGGCTCCTGGTAGATCACCGCGACGCCGGAGGCCTTGGACTCGGCGGTCGAGCCGAAGTCGACGTCCGCGCCGTGGAGGCGGAACACACCCGCGTCGCGGCGGTGCACGCCGGCCACGATCTTGACCAGCGTCGACTTGCCGGCGCCGTTCTCCCCGACCAGGGCGTGGATCGATCCGGGCGAGACCGTCAGGCTGCCGGAGCGCAGCGCGACGACTGAACCGAACGACTTCGCGACGTCGTGCAGCTCGAGGGCGACTCCCTCGGGTGCAGCCATACCGGAACTCCTTGATGCGGATTGAAAGGTTTCAACCTGACGACAGGGACGGTAGGTGACGGCTGTCACAGGAGTCAAGAGCTGGGCGGGAATCTCTTCGGGACGAATCGCGATCACCTGGTCGCGACTGGCCCTACGCTGTCCCTTGATCGTTTCATCGAGAGGAGGGCTCGTGCCCCGGAGCGCTTCGGTCAAGGACGTCGCCGCGGCCGCCGGCGTCTCGCTCGGCACGGTCTCCAACGTGCTCAACCGGCCCGACCGGGTCAGCCCGGAGACCCGCGAGCGGGTGCTCAAGGCGATGGCCGACCTGGGCTTCGTGCGCAACGAGTCGGCCCGCCAGCTGCGCGCCGGGACCAGCCGGACCCTGGCCTACGTGATGCTCGACGCCAGCAACCCCTTCTTCACCGACGTGGCGTCGGGCATCGACGCCGCGGCCGAGACCGCCGACCTGTCGCTGGTGCTCTGCAACAGCCGCAACTCCGCGACCCGGGAGCTCTCCCACCTCGCGCTGCTGGAGCAGCAGCGGGTGCAGGGGATCCTGGTCACCCCGGTCGACCCCGACTCCCCCGCCCTCGACGAGGTCGCCCGGCGCGGCACGCCGGTCGTGGTCGTCGACCGCACCCGCGCCGACCAGTCCTTCTGCTCGGTCGCGGTCGACGACGTGCTCGGCGGCCGCCTGGCCGTCGAGCACCTGATCGACCGCGGGCACACCCGGGTCGCGTACGTCGGCGGCCCGGCGCACCTCGGCCAGGTGCGCGACCGCCACGAGGGGGCCCGCGAGGCGTGGGCCGCCGCCGGCCGGCCGGCCGACGCGCTCGTGGCGATCGAGACCTCGGAGCTCTCCGTGGCCGAGGGCCGCGAGGCCGGTGCTCGGCTGGCCGGCCTCCCGGCCCGGCGGCGCCCGACCGCGGTCTTCTGCGCCAACGACCTCCTCGCGCTCGGCCTGCTCCAGCACGCGATCTCCTCCGGCGTCCGCGTGCCCGGCGAGCTCGCGATCGTCGGCTACGACGACATCGACTTCGCGGCCGCGGCCGCCGTACCCCTCACCTCGGTTCGGCAGCCCCGGCAGCTGCTCGGCCGGACCGCCGCCGAGCTCGTGCTCGACGAGGCCGGCAACCCCGACCACACCCACCGGCAGGTGCTCTTCACCCCCGAGCTGGTGGCGCGGGCGTCGACGCTGGGCTGACGGCTGTTCACCGTCGAGCGACGCGAGCCGGCCCTCACATCCTGTGCACAAGGGCCAGGCGGCGTCACTCGACGCGGAGCGGGGGCCGGCTGATCACTCCTCGTCGGTGATCTGCGGCATCCGGATCGTCTCGGCGTCCGGGGCCAGCGTGGGGTCCAGCCCGGGCGATGTCGGACGACGCCGGCTCGGCCGCGGCCGCAGAGGCGCCGGTCGGGGGCGGTGCGGACGGCCCAGCTGGAGCTGGCGGCGGACCCGCTGCTCGAGGTCGAGCTCGCGCTGCACCCTGCGCACCGTCGCGAGCACGGTCGCCTGCAGCTCGAGGAGGTCCGGGTCGCTGGTGGCCGCGCCGAGCTCCTCGAGGCGGCTGCGGGCCTCGGGCAGCCCGTCCATGGCGTGGCGCAGCTCGGCGAAGTCCGCCGACTTCAGCTCGCTGACCGGCGCCGCCTCGAGCCGCACGAGCTCGCCGAACGCGTCGACCGCCGCAGCCAGCTCACGGAAGGTCTGGACGAGGCCGAGCAGCACGTCGGAGGCGCCCTCCTCCGCCAGCCACGCCGGGTCCCCGGTCGTCGCGTCGGCCAGCCCGCGGTACATCGAGCGGACCGCGAGAGCGGTGTGCTCGAGCGACTCCAGCCCATGCCGGAGCCCGGGGCCGAGGTCGGGCCGGCCCACGGCACGCACGTTGAGCCGCCTGCCCTGCTCGGCGCGCAGCAGGGCCGCGCCCACGCGCGGCACGTCGTGGTGGGTGATGCGCCGGGCGTCGCCGAGCCACGCCTCGGCGGCGGCGCCGACCGGCTCGCCGTCCGCGACCAGCCGCTCGAGCGCGTCGGCCGAGCGGCGCAGGAGACCGGCGACGGCGTCGGCGAGGGACTCGATCTCTCGGCCGGCGTCGGAGGTCGGCACCCGGGGCGGGACGGCCAGGTTGGCGGCGACGCCGACCGCGGCGCCCACGAGCGTCTCGGCGATCCGCTGGCCAGCAGCGGCCTCAGCCCCCAGGGCCCCGACGCCCAGCACGAGCATGGCGCTGATCGGGACCTCGAGCAGGTTGTCCCGCAGCCGCAGCACCTGCCCGAGCGTGATCGAGACGAAGATCAGCAGGCCCAGGCTCCACCACTCCAGAGGCACCGCGGTGGCGAACACGACCGCCAGCGCCACGCCGGCGACCACCGCGACCACCCGGTCCAGGCCGCTGCTCAGCAGGGACACGGGCGTGACCTGGACGACCAGCATGGCGGTCAGCGGTGCCAGCAGCGGCTCGGTGCCGGGGAAGATCAGCACCGCGACGACGTAGCTCGTCACCGCCGCGACGGTGATGCGCGCCGACCACGCGGCCGCGCTGCGCCACTCCCTGCGCAGTCGCCGGGCCTCACGTCCCAGTCGTCGTCGCCAGCGGTCGAGCATCCTTCGATCATGACCCACGCCGGGTAGCCCTGGGCCTCTCCGGGTACGGCCCGATCATGAGGAAGAGCCTGGTTGCCGCCATCCCGGCTGCCGCCCTCGGCGCGGTGGCCGCCCACGACCTGGCGCAGAAGCGCCACGCGATCCTGCGGAACTTCCCCGTCGTCGGCCACGCCCGCTTCTGGCTCGAGCGGATCGGGCCCGAGCTGCGGCAGTACATCGTGGCGGGCAACGACGAGGAGCGCCCGTTCAGCCGTGACCAGCGGCGCTGGGTCTACGCGTCGGCGAAGCTGCAGAACAACTACTTCGGGTTCGGCACCGACAACGACCTCGAGCACAGCGACGGCAACGTGATCGTCCACCACCGCACGTTCGGTCGCGCCTACCCGACGCACGGCGCCGTCGGCCAGGAGGCGCGGCTGCCCGGGGCGAAGGTGCTGGGCGGGCCGCGCGGCCGCCGGCACGCGTTCCGGCCGGAGTCGGTCGTGAACATCTCAGGGATGAGCTTCGGGTCGCTCTCGGGCAACGCGATCGAGGCGATCAACCGCGGCGCGGCGGCCGCCGGGTGCCTGCACAACACCGGCGAGGGCGCGATCTCGCCGTACCACCGCCAGGGCGCGGACCTGGTCTTCCAGATCGGTACGGCGTACTTCGGCTGCCGCGACGACGACGGCCGGTTCAGCCTCCCCCGGCTCAAGGACCTCGTCGCGGAAGCGCCGGTCAGGGCGCTCGAGATCAAGCTCAGCCAGGGCGCGAAGCCCGGCCTCGGCGGCGTCCTGCCCGGACCGAAGGTGTCCCGCGAGATCGCCGAGACCCGCGGGGTGCCCGAGGGCGTCGACTGCCTGAGCCCGTCGCGGCACGCCGAGTTCGACGACGTCGACTCCCTGCTCGACTTCGTCGAGCTGCTGGCCGACGAGACCGGGCTGCCGGTCGGCATCAAGTCAGCCGTCGGCGACCTCGGGTTCTGGGAGGACCTGGCGGAGGCGATGGCGCGCGGCGACCGGGGTGTCGACTTCGTGACGATCGACGGGGGCGAGGGCGGCACCGGCGCGTCGCCGCTGATCTTCACCGACGCGGTGTCGCTGCCGTTCCGGCTCGGCTTCGCCCGCGCGTACGCCGAGTTCGCGCGGCGCGGCCTGCACGAGGACGTCACGTTCATCGGCTCGGGCAAGCTCGGGCTGCCCGACAACGCGGTCGTCGCCTTCGCGCTCGGCGCGGACCTCGTCAACGTCGCCCGCGAGGCGATGCTGGCCGTCGGCTGCGTCCAGGCGCAGCAGTGCCACACGGGCGAGTGCCCGACCGGCGTCGCGACCCAGAACCCCTGGCTCGCGCACGGCCTCGACCCGGTGCTGAAGGGCGAGCGGGTCGCCAACTACGTCAAGACGCTGCGCCGCGACCTGCTCAAGGTCTCCGAGACCTGCGGGGTCGAGCACCCCGCCCTCATCGGACCGGACAGCGTCGAGGTGCTCGACAACCTGGCCGACGGGCGGCTGCTCCACGAGATCTACGGCTACGAGCCGGGCTGGGGCTACCCGTCCGAGGCCGACCGCGCGGAGATCGCGGCGATCATGGCCGCCACCGACGAGGAGGAGACCCGCACCGAGGGCCCGCCGGAGACGGCCGAGGAGGGCGAGCCCGGCGACCAGCACGCCGGCGAGGGCGGCACCGAGTCGGTCGACGTGTGAGGTCTCGGCGGGCGGCTGGCTGGCGGGGCGCGCGGTTTCATCAAGGGATGAGGGCGAGCCCGCGCTTCCCTGGGCGAACTCGGCGGGGGAAGCGCTGGTTCGACCACATCCCTTGATGAAACTGCGGCGGCGGCGGGCCTCACAGCTCCGCGAGCGTGTCCTCGACCCAGTCCGCGACGTACGCGTTGATGTGCGGCATGTGGTCGAGGCCCACGTGCTCGGCCGCGCCCTCCTCGACGGTGAAGATCCGCAGCTCCCGCTTCGGGCTGTTGACCGCCTGGTCGTAGGACTGGTGCGCGTAGTCGACCGAGATCTGCCGGTCGTTGGCGCCGTGCGCGATGAGGAACGGCACGGTGATCTTGTCGACGACGCCGTCGAGGTTGACGCCCTCGGCGTACTCGATGAACTTCTCGACGTCGTCGAAGCCCCAGACCCAGAGCACGTGCTCCCAGTAGTGCGGCACCGGGTTCTCGCCCTCGCGCTGGAGCCGCTTGCGCTGCACCTCGCCCCAGTTGTGGTTGGCGCCCCAGACCGCGACGAACCTCAGTCGCTTCTCGAACGCCGCGGCGCGCGGCACGTAGTAGCCGCCGAGCGACCAGCCGACCAGGCCGATCCGGTCGCTGTCGACGTCGGAGCGGGTGTCGAGCCAGTCGACCTGCGCCTTCGCCCAGTCCTCGGACTCGATGCGCGACTTCAGGTCCTGGAAGCGCAGCGCCTCACCGGAGCCGGGGTTGTCGATCATCAGCACCGAGACGCCGCGCGCGCGCATCTCCTGCGCCCAGCCCGACGTGTACATGTGCTCCTTCGTGGAGTCGAGGCCGTTCCACATGATCACGGTCGGGACGGGCTCGCCGTCCCTGCTGGCGTTGGAGAAGTACGCCGGGAGCGTGGTGCCCTCGAACGGGATCTCGACGCGCGAGGTGGCCGGGTCGGCGATCTCGAAGACCTTGGCGAACGCGTCCAGCGCCTGCTGGTAGAACTCCCGCCGGCCGGGGTCGGTGTTGCTCAGCATCCGCTCGGCCTGGCAGATGTAGAGGCCGGAGCGGTACCACTGCTGGCCCGCAGTGCGCAGGTGGCCGGCGGCCTCGGACTCGCGCGCCTGGGCGGCGACCTGGTCGGCGACCGCCTTCCACGACTGCATGAAGACCCTGCTGCCCGAGTCGACGTCGGCCGCCTCGCGCGCCGGGCGGCAGGCCCGGTCCACCTCGTCGATCGCGCCGCCGTTGTTGAGCGTCGCGCACACGCCGAGGTTCCAGACGTACTTGGGGCCGGTGAAGTACTCGAACATGCCGCCACTGTGCCGCTCGTCACCGCGACCCGGAACCCGCCTCTCGTGATGGAAGGTATAGGCACCGGCGCGTTCCACTCCGGGCCGATGCCGCCTTTGCTGGTCCCATGACCGACCTCACCTTCCCCGCCGGCTTCCTGTGGGGCGCCGCCGGCGCCGGCCACCAGATCGAGGGCGACAACGCCACCAGCGACACCTGGTTCGCCGAGCAGATGACGCCGTCGGTCTTCCAGGAGCCGTCCGGGAAGGCGTGCGACAGCTGGAACCGGTGGCGCGAGGACATCGGCCTGGTGGTCGCGATGGGCCTGACGGCGTACCGCTTCTCGGTCGAGTGGGCGCGGGTCGAGCCCGAGGAGGGCGTCTGGTCGGAGGAGGCGCTCGACCGCTACGAGGCGATGGTCGACGAGTGCGTCGCGCAGGGCCTGGCCCCGGTCGTGACGTTCAGCCACTTCACCGCGCCGCACTGGTTCGCCAAGCGCGGCAGCTGGCTCTCACCCGACGCCCCGGCCCACTTCGCCCGCTACTGCGACAGGCTCATGGAGCGCTTCGGCGACCGGATCGCGTACGCCGTGACGCTCAACGAGCCCAACCTGCCGCACGTCCTCTCCTGGCTCGACCTCCCCGACTTCGTGCGCGCGGTGGAGCGCGCGACCCTCGACGCGGCGAGCGCCGCGGCCGAGGTGCCGGCGTACCGGCTCGCGAACGTGGTGCTGCCCGAGGAGCTCGACGCGATGGAGGACGGCCTGGAGGCGGGGCACCGCGCCGGCAAGGCGGCCATCAAGGCGCGGCGGCCGGAGCTGCCGGTCGGGCTCTCGCTGGCGATCATGGACGACGTGGTCGACGGCGACGACGCCTCCGTCCGCGACCGCAAGCGCGCCGAGTGCTACGGCCGCTGGCTGGAGCTGGTCCGCGACGACGACTTCCTCGGCGTGCAGAACTACGAGCGGGTGCCGTACGACGGTCGCGGCGTCGTCCGGCCGGCGGACGGCGTGCCCGTCAACCAGATGGGCACCGCGATCGAGCCGCTGTCGCTGGCCGGGGCCGTCCGCTACGCGCACTCGGTCGCCGGCGTGCCGGTGCTCGTGACCGAGCACGGCATGTCGACCGCCGACGACGCCCTGCGCGCGGCGTTCCTCGAGCCCTCCCTCGCCGGCCTGGCCGGCGTCATGGACGAGGGCGTGCCGGTGCTGGGCTACATCCACTGGACGCTGCTCGACAACTTCGAGTGGGTCTTCGGCTACCAGCACCAGCTCGGTCTGCACGAGGTCGACCGGGAGACGTTCGCGCGCACCCCGAAGCCGAGCGCGGGCGTCTACGCCGACCTGGTGAAGTCGTTCAGGTCGGCCTGACGATCTGCTGCAGCGCCCACCGGTTGCCGTCCGGGTCCTGGAAGTAGACGAACCGGCCGAAGGGCTGGTCGTCGACGCCCTCGCAGGCGACGCCCCGGCCCTGCAGCTCGGCGAGGGCTGCGTCCGCGTCCTCGACGACCACCTGGATGTACTGCGAGGACCCGGCCGCCATCATCTCGAGCCCGACGCCGAAGCAGATCGAGCAGGCGGAGCCCGGTGGCGTCACCTGCACGAACCGCAGCTCGGGGGAGATCTTGTGGTCGTGGTCGACGGACCAGCCGAGGGTGGTGCCGTAGAACTCGATGGAGCGGTCGGCGTCCTGCACGGCCAGCGGGATGAGCTCGATCCTGTAGTCCATGGGGCCACGCTACGAGCCCCTCAGGTCACCCGCTGACCGCAATCAGCCCGGTTCGCCGAGCAGTCCGCCGACGACGTCGGCGAGCTCGGTCACCTGCCGGCGACCGTCCAGGACCAGCGTGGCGGTTGCGCGCATCAGCGGCTCGACCTCCGCGACCTCGCGGGCGATCCGGCGCTGCTGCTCGGGCGTGCGGCCCCACGGGTTGTCGGCCCGCGCGGAGACCCGGTCGAGCAGGACGTCGAGGGGCACGGTGAGGAGCACCACGTGGTCGAACCGGTCGTAGAAGCGGCCCTGGTTGTCGACCGCGCCGGAGACGACCACCGTCGATGCCTCCTCGAGGAGTCGCGACATGCGCGGCTCGTCCCACCGGCCGTCCGGGAGGGTCCACGCGTCGTGGTCGGTGTCGATCGTGCGGTAGCCGCGGCCGGCCAGCTCGGCCAGCAGCGTCGACTTCCCCGCACCTGACATGCCCGTCACCAGCAGCCGCGCCACGAGGCGACGCTAGCCGAGCCGTCCGGCGCGACGCTGTCCGCCGGCCGGGTTGCCGTCGAGTGACGCGAACCTGCCCCTCTGGCCGCCCGTTCGGGGCGGGTTCACGTCACTCGACGGCAGTGGGGCGGGTCGCATCGGCGATCCGCTTGTGCGAGACGTGCGCGGTGAGGCCGCCGTCGATGACCAGCTCGGCGCCGTTGTAGTACGCCGAGTCGTCGGAGACGAGGAAGACGACGGTCGGGGCGATGTCGGCGACCTCGCCCATCCGCCCGAGCGGCACCTCCGCGACCGCCGCGTCGAAGAACGCGGCCGGCGCCGACTCCATGAGGGGCGTGTCGACGAGGCCGGGCATCACGGCGTTCACCCGGATGCCGCGGGTCGAGCCGAGCTCGAGGGCGGCCGAGCGGGTGAGGCCGCGCAGCGCCCACTTCGAGGCGGTGTACGCCGCGGCCGCGTGGCCGGACACGGCGGCGACCGAGCAGATGTTGACGATCGACGAGCCGGGCGGCATCAGCGGCACCAGCGCCTGGATGCCGAGCATCGGCCCGGTGACGTTGATGTCGAAGGTCCGCTGCCACGCATCGAGCGACACGCGGGGCAGCCGTTCGCGGGCCGCGACGCCGGCGTTGTTGACCAGGCCGTGGACGGCGCCGTGCTCGCCCTCGATCCAGGACGCGAGCTCCCCCCACTCCTCCGGCGAGGTGACGTCGAGGCGGCGGCCGTCGAACGGAAGCACGTCGGTCGCCACCACCGTCGCGCCCGCTGCCCGCAGCGCCGCGACCTCGGCCGCACCCTGACCGCGGGCCGCGCCGGTGACGACGACGACCTTGCCGTGGAGGTCCACGTCAGACCGGCGGAGCCACGAACACCCCGCGGTCGGGGTCGTTGAAGGAGTCGCGGGCGATGATCTCCGACATCGGGTCGGCGGTGCCCCAGACGTCCTGGGTCATCGGGTCGGCGATGTCGTAGACCGACGGGTGCCACTGGTCGGTCTCGATCTTCTCGAGCTCGGTCGTGTACTCCATCGTGTTGCCGGAGGGGTCGAGGAAGTAGGTGAACGTGTTGTTGCCGGCGTTGTGGCGGCCCGGGCCCCAGATCTTCTTGATGCCCGCGCGCATGACGCGGCCGGTGCCGCGCATGTACTCGTCGAGGCCGCGCATCTCGAACGACACGTGGTGCACGGAGGTGTGCGGGCCCTTCGCGATCGCCAGGCTGTGGTGCCAGTCGTTGCACCGCATGAAGTGCATCATCTCGCCCATGTGCTCGCTCCAGAGCGTGTCCGACAGCTTGAAGCCGAGGACGTTCGCGTAGAAGTCGCGCGTCTTGTTGGGGTCGTTGCTGTTCATCACCGCGTGCGAGATGCGGACCGGGATCGCCTCACCCTCCTCGATCGCGCGGTGCTGCCGGGTCTCGACGTCGGTCGAGATCTCGATCGTGCGGCCGTCGATGTCGAAGAACCGGAAGCCGTAGCCACCGCCGGCCGTCTGCAGCTTGTCGGGCTCCCCGACCAGCTGCACGCCCTGCGAGCCCAGCCTGGCCGCGAGCGCGTCGACCGTCTCGACGCTCTCGGACCCGAACGAGATCAGGTCGAGCCGCTTCTCCTCGCCCTGGCGCAGGCGGATGACGTACTGCTCCGGAGAGCCCTCGGCGGCGAGGTAGGACAGGCCACCGTCGGTGCCGACCTCGGTCAGCCCCCAGGTGTCCTTGTAGAAGCTGCGCTGGGTCTCGTAGTCGGTGACCGCGAGGTCGACGTGGCGCAGGTGGGTGATCCCGTGCTCGTTGAGGTGGCTCATGAGTTCTCTCCCTGGTTGTTCGGGGTGGTCCTGTCCAGCAGCTCGATCAAGTTGCCCTCGGGGTCGGCCACGTAGGCCATCCGCACGCCGGGCTCGGGCGAGGGCCGCGGCGACATCCGGTCGGTCGCGCCGGCGGCGAGCAGGGCGGCGTACGCCGCGTCGACGTCGGGCACGTCGAGCGCGACGTGGCCGAAGCCGCGCGTGAGCGCGGCCTCGACGGGATCGGCGGCCTGCAGGCCGGCGGCGCTGCCGGGCCGGCACAGGAGCTCGAGCCGCCAGCCGTGCCGCGACCGGAGCATGGCGCCGCGGAGGTCGACGTGGTCGAGGGCGAACTCGAGCTCGACGTCGAGCGCGAGCGTCGTGCCGTACCAGTCCGTCATCGCCGCGAGGTCGGCGACGGTGAGGCCCACGTGGTCCAGCCTCACGCGACCACCACCGTGCGCACGTTGGTGAACTCGCGGACGCCCTCGGCCGAGAGCTCGCGGCCGTAGCCGCTGCGGCCGATGCCGCCGAAGGGCAGTCGCGGGTCGGAGGCGACCATCGCGTTGACGAAGAGTGCGCCCGAGCGGATCCGGCGGCCGACGGCGAGCGCGTGCTCGGGCGACCCCCAGACCGAGGCGCCGAGCCCGAACGTCGTGGCGTTGGCGAGCTCGACGGCGTGGTCGTCGTCGCGGGCGCGGGTGATCGTGGCGACGGGGCCGAACGTCTCCTCGTCGAAGGCGGTCATCCCGGGCTCGACGTCGACGAGCAGCGTCGGCTCGACGTACCAGCCGGGGCCGTCGATCGCGCGGCCGCCCACGACGAGGCGGGCGCCCTGCGCGACCGTCTCGGCGACCTGGCGGAGGATGCCGTCGCGCAGGTCCTCCCGCGCCATCGGCGCGACCTCGAGCAGCGACATGTGGTCGACGAACCGCTCGAGGAACGCGTCCGCGACGTCCTCGTGCACCACGAAGCGCTTGGCGCACACGCAGCTCTGCCCGGTGTTGGTGAAGCGCGCCCGCACGGCGGTCGCGGCGGCCGCCTCCACGTCGGCGTCGGCGAGGACGACGAAGGGGTCCGAGCCGCCGAGCTCCAGCACGGTCTTCTTGATCGCGGCGCCGGCGAGCGCGGCGACGGACGAGCCGGCCCGCTCGCTGCCGGTCAGCGTCACGGCGGCCACCCGCGGGTCCTCGACCACGCGCTTCGAGACCGCCGGCACGTCCTCGGCGGCGACGACCAGCGACCGGAAGAGGCCGGCCGGCGCGCCCGCGTCGGCGACGAGGTGCTCGATCGCGAGGGCGCAGCCGGTGACGTCGGGGCTGTGCTTGAGCAGTGCGGCGTTGCCCGCGGCGAGCGCGGCCGAGGCGAAGCGGAGCACCTGCCAGAACGGGAAGTTCCACGGCATCACGGCGAAGACCACGCCGAGAGGCTCGTAGGAGAGCCACGACCGCGACGCCGCGGAGGCGACCTCGTGGTCGGCCAGCCAGCCCGGGGCGAGGTCGGCGACGACCTCACAGCTCCACGCGCACTTGTCGACCTCGGCGAGCGCCTCGGCGAGCGGCTTGCCCATCTCGCCGGTGATCAGCGCGGCGTACTCCTCGCGCCGCTCGGTGAGCAGCTTGCCGACGCCGCGCAGCAGCTGCAGGCGCTGGTCGAGCGGCGTCTCGCGCCACAGCAGCGACGCCGCGTGCGTGTCGGCGAGCGCCTGCTCCACGCCGGCGTCGTCGTGCGCGGCGTACGTCGCCAGCACCTCGCCGGTCGCGGGGTCGCGCGTCACGACGCTGCTCACGCCGAGGCCTCCAGCCGGGTACGGCGACGGGCCGGTGCCACCGGGGCCACGGACTCCTCGGGCGGAGCCACGCGGTTGCGGATCGTGCCGAGCCGCTCGATCGTCATCTCGACGACGTCACCCACCTGGAGCGGCGGCGGGACGAGCGACCCGTTGCGCCCCCACGACTCGGCGAGCGAGCCGGTCGAGCAGGTGCCGGAGGCCAGCACCTCGCCGGCCTTGACCCACGACGCACGCGACGCGTGCGACACGAGCTGCTCGAAGGACCAGCCCATGTGGCCGGAGCGGTCGCCGCCGATCGGCTGCTCGTTGACCCGGACCGTCATCTCCAGGTCGAGGAACCCCTCCGCGTCGCGGCAGTCGTCGAGCTCGTCGGCGGTCACGACCCACGGGCCGATCGTGGTGGCGAAGTCCTTGCCCTTCGACGGCCCGAGCTTGAGCGACATCTCCTTGCCCTGCACGTCCCGCGCCGACCAGTCGTTCATGACGCAGTAGCCGCCGATCGCGTCGCGCGCCTCCTCGGGAGTCACGTCGCGGACGTCCCGGCACACGATCGCGGCGACCTCGAGCTCGAAGTCGAGACGCTCGGTGTCGGGTGGCATCGGCACGTCGTCGTAGGGCCCGGTGACCGCGTGCGGCGCCATGAACAGGAAGACCGGGGCGTCGTACCACGCGGCCGGTGGTCCCGGGTTGCCGTGGCCGCGTTCCATGCCGTCGACGTGGGCCTCGAAGGTGAGGAAGTCGCGCATCGCGACCGGGTAGACCGGCGGCAGCAGCACGATCTCGTCCAGCGGCAGCCCGTCGCCGGCGGCAGCGACGTCGGCCTGGGAGTCCCGCCACTCGGGCGACCCGGCGAGCAGCCCGACCAGGTCGAAGCCCGGGTCGAACGGGTGCACACGGACGTGCTCACCCTGTCCGAGCACCAGCCCGACCTGGCGGACGTGCGGCTCGTCGCCGTGCCGACGGAAGGTGGCGAGACGCACGGTCAGCCGCCGATCGTCTCGTAGAAGGCGCGCTCGCGGTTGGCGAGCACCGGGATCGCCTGCTCGAGCGCGAACTCCTTGAAGTGCGGCGACGCCCAGTGCGCGTCCGCCGCGGCCTGGTCGTCGTAGACCTCGAAGAGGCGGAAGACCAGCGGCTCGGCCGGGTCCTGGAACGCCTGGTAGTACTGGTTGCCCGGCTCCTCCCGCGAGAGCGGACCGAGCTTCTGGATCGCGTCGAGCACGACGCCCTCCTGCCCGGGCTGGGCGGTCCAGACGGCGCTGACGACGTAGGCCATGGGGTTCTCCTGTGCGTGCGTGTTGGCAGGGCTGGTCCACTGCCGGCGCACTCACGCTAGGTGTGCGGCGGAAGCCCGCGGAAAGCGTTGGCGGCTATGGCTGGCATCACGCCGATCGGGGTTCCGGGTTCTCGGCGACGGGGTTTTCCTGTGACCGACCACACAGGCGACCGCCGGTCGCCGTCGAGGACCAGGAGATCCCATGACGTCCCGTTCACACACGTTGGGCAAGGGGCGGCGCGCCGCCCTCGCCGCCCTGGCCGTCAGCAGCTTCGTCGTGCTCGCCGCCTGCGGCAGCGACCCGAAGCCCGCCGCCGGCAGCAGCGACACCGACTCGGGTTCGGACGAGACCAAGACCCTTGTCTTCTCGCCCCTGGCGCTGAAGATCCCCGCCATGCAGCAGCTCTCCGAGGGCGTGAAGCACTACGCCGAGGAGCAGGGCTACGACGTGATCGTGCAGGACCCGAACCTCGACCCCCAGAAGCAGGTCACCGACCTGCAGACGGCGATCGAGAGCGGCAAGGCGGACGCGGTCTGGGCGATCATGGTCGCGCCGGACGCCGCCAAGGCGCTGCTGCCCGCCGCCCAGGCGAAGGGCGTCCCCATGGTCGTCAACGGCACGCCCGAGGCGTACGGCATGGACGGCATGCAGCCCGGGATCTCCTTCGCCACCATCGACTACAAGGCCCAGGGCGAGGCCGCCGGCACCGAGCTCGGCAACTGCATCAACGAGCGGTACGACGGCAAGGCGAAGGTCCTCTTCGCCGAGTCCACCGCCGGCACCGCCGGCAAGGAGGAGTACGAGGGCGCGGTCAAGGAGACCCTGGCCGCGACCGCCCCCGACGCCGAGATCGTCACGACGATCACGGTGACCGACCGCCAGGCCGCACAGACCGACGTCGGCAACGCCCTGCAGGGCAACCCCGACATCACGGCGGTCTTCGCCCAGAACGACGAGGGCGCACTCGGCACGGTCGGCGCGTTCAAGGCGGCGGGCAAGGACGTCCCCTGCATCACCGAGACCGGCGGCAACGAGGAGACCCTCGCCGCCGTCGAGAGCGGCGACCTCTACGCCGTCGTGGCGCTGCAGTTCGCCGACGACATGACGCAGAACGTCGACAAGCTCACCGAGATGCTCGACGACCCCGACGCCGAGGGCGTCCAGCTCGTGACGCCGCAGAAGGTCGTCAAGGCCGAGAGTTGAGCACGATGACCAACACTGAGGCCGCCGTGGCCGGGGCGAACAGCCCCGGCCCGGCGCCGGCCCCCGCCCCCTCCGGCCAGGACATGCCGCGTGCGATCTCGGTCCTGGTGTTCCTGCGCGACCGCGGCATCTTCGTCCTCTGGGGACTGCTGATCGCGGTGTTCGCGTTCTGGTGCTCGCCGTACTTCTTCAAGGTCGACAACGCGCTGCTCATCGCCAACGCCGCCGCCCTCACCGCGCTCTTCGCCGCGGGCGTGGGCATCGGGATCATGACCGGCGTCCTGGACCTCTCCCTGCCGGGCACCGCCGCCGTGGCGAGCTGCGTCTGCGGCTGGCTGCTGACCCACGGTCACGCCACCTGGCTCGGTCTCGCCGCCGGCCTCGCGGCGGGCGTCGTCGTCGGGCTGGTCAACGGCCTGATCACGATCCGCGGCTTCAACCCGATCATCGTCACGATCGGCACGCTCTCGGTGCTCTCCGGGCTCGCGGCGGTCATCGCCGGGGGCTACACCTTCCCGGGGCTCAACCAGCTCGAGTTCATGGGCACCCACCGCTACCTCGCGGTCGGCGACAGCTTCTCCGGCATCCCGGCGCCGGTCTTCATCGTGGCCGCGGTGTTCGTCGTCGGCACGGTGTTCCTGACCCGCACCCGCGACGGCATCCGGCTGATGGCGGTCGGCGGCAACGCCGAGGCGGTACGCCGCGCCGGCATCCACGCCGACCGCTACAAGGTGCTCGGCTTCGTGCTCTCCGGGCTGCTGGCCTCGCTCGGCGGCCTGGTGAGCACCGCGGTCGTGACCGAGGCGAACCCCAACGCGAGCCCGCAGATCATCTTCAACGCCCTCACCGCCGTGGCCCTGGCCGGCGTCGCCCTCACCGGCGGCCGCGGCAGCCTGCCGCGGGTCCTGGTGGGCGCCCTGATCCTCGCGACCATCAGCAACGGCCTGACGATCCGCGGCATCCAGCCCTACTGGGCCACGGTCTGCACCGGCGCGCTGCTGCTCGGCTCGCTGCTGCTCGAGCGGGTGCTCCAGACGGCGGTCTCCGAGCGCCTGATGGCCGCGAACCTGTCCGTCCACGAGAAGAAGGTCTGACATGAGCACCCCTGCCCTGGAGCTGACCGGCATCGAGATGCACTACGGATTCGTCCGTGCCCTCGACGGCATCGACATCCACGTCCAGCCGGGCGAGGTGGTCGGCCTGCTCGGCGACAACGGCGCCGGCAAGTCGACGCTGCTCAAGGTGATGTCGGGCGCGCACCGCCCCTCGCAGGGCACCATCCGGGTGCGCGGCGAGGAGCAGTCCTTCCACGCGCCGAGCGACGCCGCCGACGCCGGCATCCAGATGGTCTACCAGGACCTGTCCCTGGTCGAGCCGCAGGACATCGCGACCAACCTCAACCTCGGCCAGGAGACCCTGCGCAGGGGCCCGCTCGGCTGGCTCGGCTTCGTCGATCGCAAGGCCATGCGGCGCAGCTCCGAGAAGGAGCTCGACCGCCTCGGCGTACGTACGGCGCCGATGACCCGACCCGTCGAGATGCTCTCCGGCGGCCAGCGCCAGGTCGTGGCGCTGGCGCGCAGCGCCATCCGGGTCAACGGGGAGTCGCAGGGGATCCTCCTGCTCGACGAGCCGACCGCGGCGCTCGGCTACGAGCAGACCAAGAACGTCGAGAGCCTGATCCGCCGGATGGCCGACCAGGGCATCGCGATCGTGGTGGTCACCCACGACCTGCCGCTGTGCTTCGAGGTCACCGACCGTCTGGTGATCCTCAACCGCGGCAAGAAGGTCGCCGACCTGCCCACCGCCGGAGCCGACCGCGACCACGTCGTCGGCTGGATCACCGGGTCCCGCGCGTCGATGTTCGAGACGGCAGGGGCATGAGCCTGCACCCGTCGTACGTCGAGCGCTTCCCGCTGCTCGACGGGATCGACTCCTTCGAGCAGCTGATGGGCGACCCGGCGCTCGAGGACCGGTTCCACGCGTTCATGCAGTGGCGCGACGCCACGCCTCCACCGGCAGTCGACGCCGAGGACGGCGCGGTGCCCGGCCCGCACGGACCCGTGCCGGCGCGGATCTACACCCCGGCCGGCGGCACCGTGGACCGGCCGTGCCTCGTCTGGATGCACGGCGGCGCGTTCATGGGCGGCGACCTCGACATGCCCGAGGCCGACCGGACCGCACGCGAGGTGTGCGACCGCGCCGGCGCGGTCGTCGTCAGTGTCGACTACCGGCTGGCGGTCGACGGGGTCCACTACCCCGTGCCGCTCGACGACGTCGTGGCCGTGGTGCGGTGGGTGCGCGACGAGGCCGCCGGGCTCGGGGTGGACGCCGCCCGCATCACCGTCGGGGGCGCCAGCGCCGGGGGCAACCTCGCGACCGGTGCCGTGCTGCGCGTGCGCGACGAGGACAGCTGGCTCCCGGCGCTGCTCGCTCCGGCCTACGGCGTCTTCCACCCGGTCCTGCCCCCGGTCCCGGCAGAGGTGGACGCCCTGCTCGCGTCCGTCCCGCCGATGCTCCGCTTCACCGCCGAGGGCACCGCGGGCATCACCGCCAACTACCTGGGGGCGTCACCGGACTCGGCGGACGGCTACGCCATGCCGGCGCTCGCCGACCTCGCCGGACTCTGCCCGGTCCTCATGGTCGACGCCGAGGGCGACGACTTGCGAGGCTCCGAGGAGCCGTTCGCCCGCCAGCTCACCGACGCCGGCGTCCCGCTGCGGCGTCACGTCGTGCCGGGCGTCATGCACGGCTTCCTGAACCTGCCCGCCGACATCGAACCCGTCGGCGGGGCCTTCCAGCTCATCGCCGACGCCGTCGCGGCGCCCGTCCTCATCGCCTAGGAGACCTCATGTCCCACCCCAACCGCGTCCTCGTCGTCGGTGGCGGCGTCACCGGCGGCGTGCTGTCGCTCGCCCTGCACCAGCAGGGTGTCGAGGTCGTGCTCGTCGACCTGCGCGAGTCGCTCGGCGGCGTCGGCCACGGCATCACCCTGCAGGGCAACGCGCTCAAGGCGTTCCGGTCCGTGGGCATCTACGACAAGCTCGCGGAGCGCGGCTTCGCGTTCAGCCACCTCCGGATGCGCACCGCCGACGGCCACGTGATCGCGGAGATCCCCACGCCGCCGATGGGCGGCCCGGACCTGCCGGGCACGATGGGCGCCCTGCGCGGCGACCTGGCCGACGTCCTCGCCGAGGAGGTCGTCGCCGCGGGCGTCGACGTCCGGCTCGGCACCACGATCACCGCGATCGACGACCACGGCGACTCGGTGACCGCCACGCTGTCCGACGGCACCACCGAGACCGTCGACCTGCTCGTCGGCGCCGACGGCATCCGCTCCAAGGTGCGCGAGATGATCGGCATCGAGACGCAGCCGCACCCGGTCGGCATGGGCATCTGGCGCACGATCGCCAAGCGGCCCGCGGAGCTGGACTGCTCCGAGCTCTACTACGGCGGCCCGAAGTACAAGGCCGGCTACACCCCGATCTCCGAGGACCTCTGCTACGCCTTCCTGCTGGAGGAGAACCTCGATCGCTCGATGGTCGGCGAGGGCCCGCGCGGCGCCGAGCTCAAGGAGCGCGGGCAGGGGTACGGCGGCACCTGGGGCGCGATCCGCGACAGCCTGTCCGACGACGCGGTCGTCAACTACCAGTGGATCGAGGCGATCTGCGTCGAGTCGCCCTGGTACCGCGGTCGCTCGATCATCATCGGCGACGCCGCACACGCGTGCCCGCCGCTGATCGCCCAGGGCGCCGCGATGTGCGCGGAGGACGCGGTGATCCTCGCCGAGATGCTCACCAGCGGCGACAAGGTCGAGGACGTGCTGCCGGCGTTCATGGAGCGCCGCTTCCCACGCGTGAAGATGGTGCTCGACAACAGCCTCACGCTCGCCGAGTGGGAGATCCACCCGGAGACCGAGGGCGCCGACCCCGGCCGGATCATGGGCCAGACCCTGCACGCCCTGGTGTCCCCAGCGTGAACACCCCACGGAGCTCTTCTCCTCCGCTTCGCTCCCCCGAACAACACCGCGGGGACCCTGAAGTCCCGGGGTTGATCTCCAGGGGGACGGCGGGGTTCGAGGGGGCGCGGGTCGACCGGATCTTCAACCGGCGGCTCCCCGAGCGGCAGCCGGCCGCGGTCGTGCGGCCCGAGACGGAGGCGGACGTGGTGACCGCCGTCCGGCTCGCGCGCGACCGCGGCTGGCAGGTCGCGGTCCGCTCCGGCGGCCACAGCTGGGCGCAGTGGTCGCTGCGCGACGACGCGCTGGTCATCGACCTCGGCGGCCTGCGGGAGATGGAGTACGACGCGGCGACCGGCATCGTCACCGCGTCGCCGTCGACCCAGGGCGGCGCCGAGCTGGCGCCGTACCTCGCCGAGCGCGGGCGCTTCTTCGTGGGCGGCCACTGCCCGACGGTCGGCATCGGCGGCTTCCTGCTCCAAGGCGGCCAGGGCTGGAACGCCCGCGGCTGGGGCTGGGCGGCGGAGTACGTCGTGGCCGTCGACGTCGTCACGGCGGACGGCGAGCTCGTGCGCGCCGACGCCACCCAGAACACCGATCTCTACTGGGCCGCGCGGGGCGCCGGCCCGGGCTTCCCCGGCGTCGTCACCCGCTTCCACCTGCAGACCCGGCCGCTGCCGGGCCACGTCGCGCACACCGTGCAGGCCTTCGACCTCGCCGACTTCGACGAGGTGATGACCTGGCTGCACGAGACGCACGGGACCGTCGCCGACACCGTCGAGATCGTCGCGCTCACCAGGACCGACCCCCACCTCGCACCGGGGCCGGTCCTGCTGGTGACCGCGCTGGCGATGGTCGACGACCAGCACGAGGCCGACCAGGCGCTCGCGCCGTTCCGCACGAACCCGGCGATCGACCGCGCGATCCTCGTCATCGACAACGAGCCGACCACCCCCGAGGCGGAGCGCGCGCGGCAGCTCGAGGACAACCCCGAGGGACACCGCTGGGCCGTCGACAACGCGTGGCTCTCCGGACCCGCGTCCGAGGTGGTGCCGGCCATGCGGCGCGCGTACACGACGCTGCCCAACGAGAAGGCGTTCACGATCTGGTTCAGCATGGCGCCGCTGCGCGCGCTGCCCGACATGGCGTTCTCGGTGCAGTCGGAGATCTACCTCGCGGCGTACGTGCCTTGGGAGGACCCGGTCGACGACGAGCGCCACCAGGCCTGGCTCGCCTCCGTCATGGCCGACCTCGCACCGGTCACCGTCGGGCAGTACCTCGGCGACAGCGACCTCCGTCGCCGTCCGCACCGCTGCCTCTCCGAGGAGGCCAGCGCGCGGCTGGAGCAGGTGTACGCCGAGCGCGACCCGGAGCGGTTGTTCGTCGGCTACCTGGCCCAGGCCTCAGTCCGCCGACCCCTCGTCGGGTGACCAGGAGGGACCGAGCCGTTCACGGAGCCCGAGCTCATTGGCCCGCTGGAGGGCGTGCTCGCGGTCGCTGACGCCGAGCTTGGCGAAGATGTTGGTGATGTGGTTGCGGATCGTCTTCGGGCTCAGCACCAGCTCGCGCGCGATCTGCGGGTTGGTGCGTCCCTGCGCCATGAGCCGGAGGATCTCCGTCTCCCGCGCACTGAGCCCTTCCAGCCGCGCGGGTTCGCGACTCGTGGCACCGGTCAGCATGCCGGTGAGCCGGTCCGCGAGCTGCGGGCCGACGACGACGCCGCCGTGCGCGGCGGCCCGGATGGCGCCGACGATCTCGTCCTGGTCCGCACCCTTGAGCAGGTAGCCGCGTGCGCCGGCCTCGAGGGCCGCACGCAGGGCCACCTCGTCGTCGTACATGGTGAGCATCACGATCGCGCCTGCATACCCGCGGGCGCGCAGCGTGCGGGTGACCTCGACACCGTTGCCGTCCGGCAGGTTCAGGTCGAGCAGGACCACGTCCGGCTGCTCCCGCGTGATGGCCTCGAGCGCCTCAGCGGCGCTCGCCGCCGTCCCGCACAGACGGATGCTCTCGGCGTCCTCGAGGGTCGCGACGAGGCCGCGCAGGTAGACGGGGTGGTCGTCCACCGCGAGCACGCGCAGCACCGGCAACGGCTCAGTCATCGGTCACGTCCACCGGCAGCGGGAGCCTCGCGGTGACCGTGGTGCCACCCGCGTCGCTGCGGACCTCGACGTGCCCGCCGACCTCGTCGGCGCGGTGGCGCATCGAGGTCAGCCCCGTGCCGCGGGACCGCTGGGTGGCGCCGCCGCGGCCGTCGTCGTCGACCCGCAGCTCCAGCCAGGAGCGCTTCACCCCGAGGCGGACGCGTGCGCTCCGCGCCCCCGAGTGCCGGGTCACGTTGGTGATCGCCTCCGCCCCGATGTGCCACGCAGCGACCTCGACCGCGGCCGGCAGCAGGGGCAACGAGTCGGCGGCGACGTCGATCCGGCAGGTGCCGCGCGTCTCGAAGGAGAGCGCCAGCTCCTCGAGGGCGGCGACCAGCCCGATCTCGTCGAGCAGCGGCGGTCGCAGGCCGTCGACGACGCGGCGTACGTCGTCGACCAGCGCCACCACGTCGACCCGCACGTCGGCCAGGAGCGCCTCGGCCCGCGCCGGGTCGTGCCGGACGGCCCGCTCCGCGGACTCCACGCCGAGGGCGATGCCGGCCAGGGTCGGTCCCACCCCGTCGTGGATGTCGCGGCGCAGCCGGCGACGCTCGTCCTCCACCGACAGGACCAGGCTCTCCCGAGCGCCGCGGAGGTCGTTCGCGAGAGCGGCGGCGTGCAGGACCAGCCCGATCTGGGCGGCCGCAGCCTGGAGGAGTCGCTCGTCGCGCTGGTCCAGGCGCTGGCTCCGGCGGGCGGCCCGCAGCTCACCGAGCGGGGTGCCGGCGTGCCGGATCGGGAACGCGGTCATGCTCCCGGACGGCTCGCCCACGGACACGACGGCCGTGTCCCGACCGTCGTCGTGGAGCACCGCCGCCACGTAGGTCAGCCGGAGGGTGGCGGCCAGGGCGCCGACGAGCGCCTCGAGCGCGTGGTCGTCGTCGACGTCCTCCAGAGCCCGGGACAGCCGCACGGACGCCGTCGCGGGGTCGTGCCGCTGGCCGTACAGGAGCCAGTCGACGAAGCGGTGCAGACGGGTGCTGAGCAGCTCGATGACGAGGACGACCACGACGGCGAGAGCGATGACCTGCTCGTTCGCGCCCGAGTACTCCCGCAGCGGAGGCACCACGAAGTTCGCGATCGCCAGGGCGACGATGGCGAAGAGCAGCGTGTAGACGATCCGGTGCAGGGAGCCCTCGAGTGCCCGCCTGAGCGCGCCGGCGTCGAGACTCACCATGGGCACGAGCGTGCCACCCCGGGACGCGGTGGAGGACCAGGCTCGCTAGACGCTGCCGCGGCGGCGGCCCACCGCCATCACGGCGGCCGCGACCGCCAGGACGACCAGGATGAGCATGGCGATCAGGAATCCGAACCAGCCGAACGCGCTGATGTAGTACCAGGCGCCGCTGGTCTCGTCCGCTCCGGGCGCGGACAGGACGAACAGTCCGGCGGCGACGGCAGCCACGACGGCCAGGACGCGGATCGGGTGCGTGCGAAGCATGACGACCTCCTCGGTGTCAGTGTCCGACACCGTGTCGGACGAACTCCAGCGTCGAGGCCGAGACCGTCCCGGCGCATGGGACCGCAGGTCCCGGTACGGTCCCCTTCCTGCCCGGTCCCGGGTCCCCGAGCGGGAACCGCTCGGCGGCCGTGCAGCGGTCGTTCGCGGTGGTGCGCTGACGGCGCCTCAGGCCGTTCGGAGCGTCCCACCGCCGCACCGAAGCCCCGAACCGGGCCCGCGTGCCCTATCGTGGTGTGTGTTGAAGGGATGGCTGCACCGCATCCTGGCCGCACACCATGTCGCGGCTTGTATCTAGTACCCCTGGTTTTCGGTTCGCTGGACATCAGCACAGGTGGATGGCTTCAGCGGCTCGCGGACACAGTGCCCGCAGCGGAACAAGGGATAAGAAAATGGCTCAGGGAACCGTCAAGTGGTTCAACGCCGACAAGGGTTTCGGCTTCATCGCGCAGGATGGCGGCGGCGAGGACGTGTTCGTCCACTTCTCCGCGATCCAGTCGGGTGGCTTCAAGTCGCTGGACGAGAACCAGAAGGTCGAGTTCGACCTCGCCCAGGGTCCGAAGGGCCCCCAGGCGGAGAACGTTCGCGTCATCTCCTGATCTCACACGTGGGGCCCCGACCGCAGCTGCGGTCGGGGCCCTTCGTCTTGGGGGCGCCCGCGCTCAGGCGCAGTCGCGGCAGAGGTCCGCGGCCGGTGCCGACCGGCGGGACTCGTGCTGGACGAGGAAGCAGGCCACGCACGTGAACTCGTCGGCCTGCTTGGGCGTCACCTCGATGTCGAGGAACTCGTGGGAGAGGTCAGCGCCGGGGAGCTCGTAGGCCTCGGCGGCCTCCGCCTCGTCCTCGTCGACCTTTCCGGACGTCTTGTCCTGGTCTCCCGAAGCCAGACGGCGGGCTTCGAGGCTCTCTTCCTTCTGCTCTTCCTCGGTCTTGCGGGATGCGTCGTAGTCAGTTGCCATGGTGGCCGTTCCTCTCACGGGCCGGAGCGCGAAGGCTAGCCCTCTCCGGCGCCCGGACCTCAATCGCTGGCGACGGGCCGCCGCGCTCGACGGCTCAGCCCGCCGCGCCGGCGAGCTCCCGGCCGACCGCGTCGAGCCGCGAGAACAGCCACCGGTGGGCGGGGTCGGAGAGGCGGTCCTCGGCGAACCAGTAGCCCTCGGGGAGGACGACCTCGCCGAAGGGAGGCTCGACGGCGACGATGGCGCCGCCGTCGCGCAGGTGCATGCGGGCGAGCTTCTCCGGGACCACGGCGACCATGTCGGTGCCCTCGATGACGAAGGGGAGCGGGAGGAACCCGAAGACCTGGAGGGCGATGCGGCGCTCGATCCCGTGGTCGCCGAAGACCCGGTCGACCGGGGTGAGGACGCCCGCCCCGAAGGAGCCGACGGCGTGCGGCAGCTCGGCGAGGTCGGTCATCGTGAGCCGGCCGTCGATCAGGCGCGGGTTGGCGCGGTCGGCGATCACGACCATCCGGTCGCGCCACAGCGGCCGGGACATGCCGGGGAAGCCGAAGCCGAGCGGCGCGATCAGCGCGTCGTTGTCCAGCAGCACCCGGTCCGAGGAGCGCGACTCGGGCCCGAGGTGGCCGATGACCAGGCGTACGCCGGGCGCCTCGGCCTCGACCAGCCGCACCAGCGGCTCGTGCACGACGGCGATCGCGTAGTCGCTCATCGTCAGCCGGAAGGTGCGCGGGCTGGTGGCGGGGTCGAACTCCTCCTCCAGCTGGAGCGCGGAGCCCAGCAGGCGCACGGCGTGCTGCACCTCCGGCAGCAGGTCGCGCGCGAACGGCGTCAGCTCGTAGTCGCGGCCGGCGCGGACGAGGAGCTCGTCGTCGAAGCGGCGTCGCAGCCGCGCGAGCGCCGCGCTCATCGCGGGCTGGCTCAGCTCGAGCCGCTGGCCGGCCCTGGTCACGTTGCCCTCCTCGAGGAGGACCTTCAGCGGGAGCAGCAGGTTGAGGTCGGTGCCGCCGAGCGCCACGGCGTACCTCCTGTCTGCTCGGGTGTGTCTGCCATCACTATGGTGCAAGCGTGAAGGAACGGCTGCGTGGCGTCGACGCCAACCTGCTGCTGGCGCTCCACGCCCTGCTGGAGGAGCGCAACCTCACGCACGCCGGCGAGCGGATGACGATGAGCCAGCCGGCGATGAGCGGCGCGCTGGGCCGGCTGCGCAAGCACTTCGACGACGAGCTGCTGGTGCGGTCGGGCCGCGGGTTCGAGCTCTCGCCGCTGGCCGAGGAGCTGCGGCCCGTCGTCGCCGAGGCGGTCGAGGCCGCGGAGGCGCTCCTGGGCAACCAGCGGGACTTCGACGCGGCCACCAGCACCAAGCGGTTCGCGGTGAGCATGTCGGAGTACGCGATGACCGTGCTGGCCGAGCCGCTGACCCGCTCCTTCGCCGAGGAGGCGCCGGGCTGCGCGATCTCGCTGGACCCGCTCGACGTACGCCGCGACCAGGTCGAGACCCAGCTGATGCGCCGCGACCTGGTGGTGGCGCCACTCGGGTTCGAGTTCCCGGGGCGCACCCAGCCGATCTTCACCGACGAGCTGGTCTGCCTGGTCGCCCGTGACCACCCGCGGCTGCGCGACGGACGGCTGACGCTGGACGACCTCAGCGAGATGCCGCACGCGGTGGCGGAGTTCGCGGCGGCGGGCGACCGGCGCCGGCCGCTCGAGGTCGAGGTCGAGGAGAAGGGCCTCGGCGGCCGCAACGTGCTGGTCCAGGTGACGAGCCTGCTGACCCTGCCGTTCGCGGTGGCGGGCACCGACATGTGCGCGTTCGTGCCGTCCCGCTTGGCCCGCCGGTGCGCATCGGTGCTCGACCTCGTGGTCGCGGAGACGCCGATCGACCCGGTGCGGATCACCGAGGCCGCACACTGGCACCCGCGTCGTGAGAAGGATCCGGCGATCGTGTGGCTGCGGCACCTGCTGCACGACGTGGCCGTCGATCTCGAGGACGCGCTCGGCTGACCAGCCACCCCGCGCCCGAGGCGGTCGCCATCACGACGGCGGGCACGACCGCGGACTCCTCGCCCCCGAGACCGACCAGCGGCGAGACCAGCGCTCCCAGGGCGAACTGCGAGCAGCCCAGGAGCGCACTGCCCATGCCCGCCACCTCGCGGACCGTCGACATCGCCGCCGCCGCGGAGTTGCCCATCACGCCGCCGTTGGTCGTGACCGCGACGAAGATCGGCACCGGCAGCAGCCAGGTCGGCGCCCCGGTCAGGGCGAGGGCCACGAACGTCAGCGTCGCCCCGAGCTGGACGCTCATGCAGGCGCGGACCAGCCGCTGCGGCTCGACCCGCTCGACCAGCCGGCTCGACACCCACCCGGCGGCGATCAGGCCCACCGCGTTGACCCCGAACGCCAGCCCGTAGCCGACCGTCGACAGCCCGACGACCTCCTGGTAGACGAACGGCGAGGCCGAGATGTAGGCCATCATCATCGCGAACGACAGCGCGAGCACCGCGACCGGCGGCCAGTAGCCCCGGGCCCGCGCGACCGCCCGCAGCGCTCCGGCGTACGACGTGGCACCGGCGGCCCGCGCCTCGGGCGGCCGGGTCTCGGGGAGCACGACCACCACGCCCACGAGCATCGCGGCGCACAGCCCGGCGACCACCCACAGCAGGCCGCGCCAGCCGATCGAGCCGACGAGCAGGCCGCCGACCACCGGGGCCAGCACCGGCGCGATGCCGCCGACGGTGAGCATCAGCGTGAAGGCCCTCGCGGCGGCCCGGCCGGTCACCAGGTCGGAGAGCACCGCGCGGCCGATCACCATCCCGCCGGCGCCGGCCACGCCCTGCACGAGCCGCGCGACGACGAGCACGCCGAGGTGCGGCGCGAGCGCGCAGACGACGCCGGCCGCGACACAGACCGCGGCGCTGGCGACCAGGGGACGGCGGCGGCCGTAGCGGTCCGAGAGCGGACCCATCACCAGCTGCCCGACCGCCAGGCCGACCAGGAACGCGGTCAGCGTCAGCTGCACCCCGCTCGCGCCGACGCCGAGCTCGGCGCCGAGCTCGGGGAACCCGGGCAGGTAGAGGTCGGTCGAGACCGGCGCCACCGCCGCGAGCGAGGCGAGCACGAGGAGCACGGGCCGGCGCACGGCGGGGGTCGACACCGGCCGAGTCTCGCAACGGCCCACGGGCCGGGGAACGCGGCGATCACGGATGCCAGTGATCGGACCCCGCGATGGTCGTCTCCCTTGTCCTGGCGGGTGCCGTCCGGCTCACTGGTGGCATGAGCTGGGAAGACGGGGCGTCGTACCTCGAGGAGATGGCGCCGGGCGTGTACGCGTTCGTGCAGCCCGACGGCGGCTGGATGGTCAACAACTGCGGGGTGATCACCGACGCGGCCGGCGACGCCGTCATCGTCGACACGACGTCGACGGAGAAGCGCAACCGGGCCCTCCTCGCCGAGGTCGCCGGGGTCTCGGCCCGCGACCCGAAGATCGCCGTCAACACCCACAGCCACCCCGACCACACCTACGGCAACGGCTTCCTGCCCGAGGCCACCACGATCATCGGCCACCACCTGTGCCGCGCGGGCGTGCTGCGCGCCGGGCTCGCCGCCACCCACGAGCTGCCCGCCGACTACGGCGACCTCGTCGTCCGGCCGCCGGACCTCACGATCGACAGCGACATCTCGCTGCACCTCGACGGGTTCCCGGTCGAGCTGAAGATCATGGGGCCGGCGCACTCGACCAACGACGTCGGGATCTGGCTGCCGGAGCAGAAGGTGATGTTCGCCGGCGACCTCGCGTTCTCCGGCGGGCACCCGATCTTCCTCGAGGGCTCGATGAACGGCTTCCGCGACGCGGTGCGCCGGATGCGCGACCTCGCGCCGTCGGTGCTGCTGCCCGGGCACGGGCCGGTGTGCCGCGGCGACGAGGTGGGCCGGGTCCTCGACGACCTCGAGGCCTATGTCGGCTGGATCGAGGAGCTCGCGCTCGCGTCGTACGACGTCGGCCTGACGCCGCTGGAGGCGGCGCAGAAGGCCGCGGGCGGACCGTACGCCGACCGGCCCGAGGGCGAGCGCGTCGTGTGCAACCTGCACCGCGCCTACGTCGAGCTCACCGACTACGAGCCGGCGCACCCGCTCAACATCCCGACGCTGTGGCCGGAGATGGTCGCGCTCAACGGCGGCCGCCCGATCGGGACCCACGCATGAGCGTGCCGAGGCGCGTCGTCACCGGGCACACCGCCGACGGCGTCTCGGTCGTGCTGTCGGACGGCCCGGTCCCCGTCAGCCGCGAGCTGCCCGAGGACGGCGTCCACTTCCACGAGATCTGGCACACCGAGGGCGCCCCGGCCGTCGTCCGTGCCGTCGAGCCCGACGAGCCGACGCAGCGCACCCTCGCCGTGCCCCCGCCGCCGCTGGGCACGAAGATCCGGATCAACGAGTTCGCGCCGGGCCATCTCGACGAGCGCGGCCTCCAGTCGCCGGTGCACCGCACCGCGTCGATCGACTACGGCATCGTGCTCTCGGGAGAGATCACGCTGGTCCTCGACGACTCGGAGGTGACGCTCCGCGCCGGCGACGTCGTCGTGCAGCGCGGCACCGACCACGCCTGGGCCAACCGCGGCACCGAGACCGCACGCGTGGTGTTCATCCTCGTCGACGGCACCTTCGACCCGGCCCTGGTCGAGAGCATCGGCGGGTTCGACGGCCTGATGCACGCCGGGCCGCGGGACCGGGACCGGACGTAACGCCGCGACCGTCGGGCGACATGTCCTCTGCAAGGGACGCCGGCCACGGCGTCGGATCTCTCGGAGGGCCCGCATGACTCGCGCACGTCGTACCTCGGCTTCCCTGCTCGCCGTCTCCTGCCTCGCCGTCGGCGCCGTGGTGGCGGCCCCAGCCGTCGCGACGAAGCCGGGCAGCGGGAGCACGACGGGCACCGGCAGCGTGTTCCGGGTCAACCCCGTCCAGTCGACGGGCGACCAGTCCCTGACCGACCAGAAGGACGCGGCGTCCGCGGTCCCGACCGGTGCCTACGCCACCGTGCCGCTGCGCAACCTGGACGGGTCCGGCTACCTGGTCGGCACGTGGGCCAACGTGCGCAGCGCGACCGGAGCCGCGGCGTACAGCACGACCAACACGTTCGCCTACACCCGCGACGACGACCGGTTCGAGCAGGTGATGGCCTACTTCTGGGTCAACCAGGCGCAGGAGTACCTCCAGTCGCTGGGCTTCGGCCGCACCCTGCCGGCCGTCAACGCCGAGAGCCAGGACGTGCGGATCGACCAGTACGGCGTCGACAACAGCTTCTCCTGGGACAAGCACGACTACATCCGGCTCGGCAAGGGTGGCGTCGACGACGCGGAGGACGCCGAGGTGATCGTGCACGAGTACGGCCACGCGGTGCACGACGCGCAGGTGCCCGGGTTCGGCGCCACCGTGGACGCCGGCTCGATCGGCGAGGCGTTCGGCGACTACCTCGCGGTGACCGTCGGCCTCGACGCCGCGCGCCAGTACGGCTGGCAGGTGCGCGCGCCCGAGCCGTGCGTGGCCGACTGGGACGCGGTCTCCTACACCTCCACCACCCCGCACTGCCTGCGCCGGCTCGACACCACCCGCGTGCTGGAGGACCGGACCGGCGAGGTGCACTTCGACGGCACCATCTGGAGCGCGGCGCTGTGGGACGCGCGCAAGCGGTACGTCGCGCTCGGGCTGGGCAGCCGGGCCTGGGACACCACGCTGGTCGACAGCCAGTTCCGGTACGCCCCCGACACCTCGTTCGAGGCTGCCGCCGAGGCGACGTACGACACCGCGCTGGCGCGCGACGGCCGCCGAGCCGCGGACGCCGTGCGCGCGGCGTTCGCCGCCCGACACATCTACTTCTGAGCGCCGCCCGCCCCCCCGGCGGCGCGGCGCGTCATCTGTTGAGGCTGGCCGCGACGAGGTAGGACGCGCGCCACTGCTCGGCGTCGCGCCGCCGGGCCGCGACGCCGGCGTCGATGTCGACCGGCCGGTGGGCCGGGCTGGGCGCCGGCGCCGCGGGCGGGACGGGCCGGGCGACGCGGTGGGCGTGGCCGCGGTGCCCGACGAGGTCGGTGACCGAGTGGCCGATCGTGGCTGCGATGCTCATGGCCTTCTCCTTCGGGTCTCAGGGTCGACGCGGCGGCAGCGGGCCGCCCGCGGGGTCGTGGACGACGCAGACGCCGGTGACGCTTCCGCCGGCGACGAACGCCGATCGTGGGGGCCAGACGGCGTCGACCTCGAACCCGGCCAGCCGGGCCGGGACGCCGGCCTCGCACTGCACTGCCGCCGTGGCGCGCCGCTGCGCGTCCGGGTACTCCGTCAGTCCGGCAAGCACGGCGACGCGTCCGGTCTGCTCGTAGCGGTGCGGCCGGTCGCACGGCACGAACGGCTGGTCGGCCACCGTCAGAGGCTGGTCGACGCACGCCCAGAACTCCGGCGGTGGATCGCCGGCGATCCCGGCCGCCGAGCCGACCGTGAGCCGGGCGCTCTTCCACGCCGGGTTGCTCGGGAACACCACGTCGCAGCGCACCCACGACGCCCCGTCTGCGATCTGGTCCTCGCTCGGCAGGAACGCGATCCAGCCGAACGGGATCCAGTGGTCGCTGTTGAGGCCGAGGTAGGCGCCCACCTGGTTGCCGCAGAGCTCCTCAGCCTTCTCCGTGGCGGCGGCGACGGTCGGCTCCGACACGGTCCAGACGGCCACGGTCTCGGTGGTGTGCTCCTCGCTGCACGGCACCTGCGGGGAGTCGTCGCGCCAGTAGTCCTGGTCGTCGGGTGACCCGGATGACGCGGGTGGCACCAGCCAGCACGTCCCGACCGCTGGCCGGCTCACGTCCGCGTTCGGCTCGGGTGGCGGGGCGGGGTCGGGCGTGCGGTCGCCCGAGCCGACCGCGACGAGGACGAGGCTCATCGCGACGACCAGGATGATGGCCGCGGCGGACGCGACCAGCACGGTGACGCGGCGTCGACGGCGTACGACGGCGACGCGTTCGTGCAGCTCGACCAGACGGTCGGGCGTCCGGTCCGGCATGGACGAGGCGCGCAGGGCGAGCTGCCTGAGGTCGGACCCGTTCATGACGCGTTCCTTCCGTCCGACAGCGACGTGTCGAGCGCGGACCCCACGGCGGGATCCACCCGAAGCTTCGCCAGCGCCTTCGCGCACTGGCTCTTCACCGTCCCGACCGAGCAGCCCATGAGCTCCGCGGTCTCGGACTCGGTGCGGTCCTCCATGTACCGCAGCACCACCACGGCGCGCTGCCGGCGCGGCAGCCGCCCGATGGCGTCCCACAGGTCCTGCGACTCCGCGGACGGGTCGGCGACGACCACGGCGTCCTCAGCGAGCCGCTCCCCGGACGGGGTCTCCCCGATCCAGCGCCGGCGCCACCACGAGGTCGCCGTGGTCACCATGACCCGGCGCACGTAGGCCTCCGGGTCGTCGATCCGCTGCCACGCGAACCACGACTTCGTCAGCGCCGTCTGCACCAGGTCCTCGGCCAGCCCCTCGTCCTGCATGAGCAGGTACGCCGACCGGACCAGCGCCTGGGACCGCGCGACGACGAACTCGTCGAACATCGCAACGTCTGCCATACGACCACGACCTCGGGGGTGCCGATGCCGGTGGGGGCGCCGACATCGCTACCAAGACGCGTTGGGGGCGCGCGATGGTTGCCCGGTCCCAGGGTGGCGCCTGTCCCCGGTCGGCCGCCAGCCCCTCAGCCGGTGAACACGTGCGCCCCGGGACCGACCCGCTCGGTCGTCCCGGACGGCAGCACGACCTCGGCGGTGCAGCCCGGGGGCACCACGAGGTCCAGGGTGAGCACGTCCTCGAGGCGCGCCCAGGCGACGGAGATCCGCCCGTGCGGCGAGTCGTGGTGGGTGCGGGCCCAGGTGAGGCCGGCGCCCGGCTGCGGCGCGACCCGGAAGGTGCGCCAGGTCGGGGCGGTGCGCTGCAGGCCGCAGGTGTAGCGGTGCAGGAAGGAGACGACCGCCCCCTTGGAGTAGTGCGAGAGCGACTCGTGGGGCACGCCGTCGGCGTCGATGCCGTCCCAGAGCTCCCAGACCGTGGTGGCGCCGCGGTCGACCATCGCCAGCCAGGAGGGCGAGGTGTCCTGCATCAGCAGCTCGTAGGCGAGGTCGAGGTGCCCGTGCTCGGCGAGCATCGGCAACAGGTCGGGGGTGGCGAGGAAGCCGGTGCCGACGTGGACGCCGGCGGCGCGCACCAGGGCGGCGAGGTAGTCGGCCGTCCGCTGCCGGAGCGTCTCGGGCACCAGGTCGAAGCGGAGCGCGCGCACCAGGTTGGCCTGCGTGTGCGGCGTGATCCGCCCGGACCCGTCGACGAACTCCGCCTGCCACGCCGCGACGACGGCGCGCGACAGCTCGTCGTAGCGGTCCGCGGCTTCCTTGTCGTCCAGCACCCGAGCGACCTCGGCGGCGTGCCGGGTCGACCAGGCGTAGAACGCGGTGGCGACCTCGGCCTTGTCCTTCGCGACGAAGGCCGGGAAGTCGTCGCCCGGGTGCCCGCCGGGCTCGAGCCACTCGCCCCAGTGGAAGCCCGTGTCCCAGAGGAAGCGGTCGTGGGGGCGCGGCTCGGGGTGGGCGGCGACCCGGTCCGGGTGCCGGTCGGTCGCCGCCATCCGCTCCATCCGGTCCAGCCAGCGCACCATCGCGGGCCACGTCTCGGCGAGCACGTCGACGTCGCCGTACTCGCCGTACATCTCCCACGGCACCAGGAGGATCGCGTCGCCCCAGCCCGCCGAGCCGTTCATCTTCTCGAGGAACCCGGTGCGCTCGGCCTTGGGCATCGGCGCCATGTTGTTGAGCGTGCCGTCCGCCCATTGGGTGACGACCAGGTCGCGCAGCCACTTCAGCGAGAACCCCGCGACGTCGTAGAGGTACGACGCGGTCGGGATGTAGAGCTGCCAGTCGCCGGTCCAGCCGGCGCGCTCGCGGGTCGGGCAGTCGGTCGGGACGTCGCAGGCGTTGCCGCGGAAGCTCCAGACGGCGTTGAGGTGCAGCTTGTCCAGCCGCGGGTCGGAGCAGGCGAAGCCGCCCCTCTCGACGAGGTCGGTGTGCACCACGACGCCGGCGACGTCGTCGGTCGACACCGGCGGGAGGTCGCCCTCGATCCGGACGTAGCGGAAGCCGTGGGTGGTGAAGCGCGGCTCGAAGAGGTCGCCCTCGACGCCGGCGGACACGACGCGGTCGACCTGGCCGGCGGTGAGGTCGGGCAGGAACGGCAGCGCCGGCACCAGGTGGTCCATCGTCACGTCGCCGTCCGGGCCGAGCGCCTCGCCGTGGGTGAGCGTGAGCTCGGTGCCCTCGGGCCCGAGCGCGGAGAGCCGCACGTGGCCGTTGATGTTCTGGCCCAGGTCGACGACCTGGACACCCGGCCGCACCGCGGTCACCGCGATCGGCGTGACGTCCTCGACCGGCCGCACCGGCGGCGCGGGCGAGTAGGTGAGCGCATCGTGCCCGCGGTCGTCGACGACCACCGGCCGCCAGTCGGGCGAGCCCAGCAGACGGCGGTCCTCGACCTGACCGTCGATGAGGTCGGCGGCGACCACGTGGGACGTCGTCCACTCCCAGTCCGGCCCGGTGCCGTGGACCGAGACCGAGCCGTCCTCGTGCTCGACGACGAGCTGGGCGAGGTACGCCGTGCGGTCGCCCCACTGGTCGCTGGCCCGGGGCGCCCCCACCTTGCCGCGGTACCAGCCGTCCGCGAGCAGCGCCTCGATCGTGTGGGGCCCGCGGGTCAGGTGCACGTCGTGGACCCGCACGTGGGTGTGGACGTCGTACTCGGTGTACCCCGGCGCGAGCTCCTCGTCGCTCACCCGCTCGCCGTCCAGCGTCGTCTCGTGCAGGCCGTGGGCGGCGACGTAGAGGCGGGCGGCAGCAACGGGCCGGTCGACGACGAGCCGCCCGCGCAGCCGGTACGCCGGCCGCTCGCCCGCGCGCGGCACCTCGGCCTCGTCCGGGCGGATCCAGAACGCCGACCAGTCGCCGGGGTCGAGGAGCCCGGCCTCGACGTCGGTCCACCCCGACCAGCCGAGGTCGGCGCCGTCGGCCCACACCCGGACCCGCACCCGGCGGCGCTCGCCGGACCGGAGGTCGTGGCCCGGCCACGCCACCAGCACGTTGTCGGGCGCGTCGACGCGCCCGGTCGTGGTGCCGTCGTCGAGCGCGAGCTCGTAGGCGTCCTGGGTCTGCGCACCCGGCGGCAGCTGCCAGGAGAGCCGGGGGCGGCGGGCGCCGATGCCGAAGGCGGTGTCCAGGTGCTCCACACGAACGCGCATGTGACCACCCTCACCGCCGCGCCGGCGGGGCACCAATAGCCAGGGCGGAGGTCAGGTATCAGCCGGCCCGCTGCTCCACCACGCCAGCGCGAAGAGCACGAAGGCGCCCGCGCCCAGGGCGACCCAGAACGTCACGCCGAGGTGAGGCCGACGGCGTCGTCGAAGAGCTCGCCGAAGCCGAGCTTGCGGGCGACGTCGGAGAGCATCTCGTCGGGGTAGAGGTCCACGTCGTCGAGCAGCACACCCATGTCCATGGCGTGCATGCCGAGGTCGCCGAGCAGGTCGAGGTCGCCGGCGGGCACCTGCGGGTCCTCGTCCTCCGGCGGCGGCAGCCCCAGGAAGTCGATCGCCGAGCCGGCGAGCTCCCACTCGTCCGCGGCGGTGATGTCGGACAGCAGCACCCGGGTCGTCGGACCGGAGACCCGGACGATCACGAAGAAGTCCTCGTCGACCGCCACCAGACCGACCGCACCGCCGTCCCCGGGGAACCGGCGCAGCGCGTGGGAGAGCGTCTCGACGTCCTCGATCACGTCGTCGGCGAGCTCCTCGACGGTCCAGACACCATCCTCGCGGTAGGCGGCCAGAGCGAAGTCCACCGCCTCGACCTGTTCGGACATCTCACTCCTCCGATCCACCTGCGCGCACGTGGCGTCCAACGGGTCTTCCAGAGTGTCAGACCGAGCGGGAGCGGCCAACCCCCTTTCAGTCAGTTGGCACTAGGGTTTCCGCCATGCGCACCCACGTCGTCGACCACCCCCTCGTCGCCCACAAGCTGACCCACCTCCGCGACGAGAACACCGACTCGCCGACGTTCCGCCGCCTGGCCGACGAGCTCGTCACGCTGCTCGCCTACGAGGCCACCCGCGACGTGCGGGTCACCGCCCACGAGATCCGCACGCCGGTCTCGCCGACGACCGGTGTCTCGCTGGCCACCCCGAAGCCGCTCGTCGTGCCGATCCTGCGCGCCGGGCTCGGCATGCTCGACGGGATGATGCGGCTGCTGCCGACGGCCGAGGTCGGGTTCCTCGGCATGATCCGCAACGAGGAGACGCTCGAGGCGTCGACGTACGCCGAGCGGCTGCCCGACGACCTCTCGGGCCGCCAGTGCTACGTGCTCGACCCGATGCTGGCGACCGGCGGCACGCTGGCCGCGGCGATCAAGTTCCTCACCGACCGGGGCGCCGACCACATCACGGCGATCTGCCTGCTCGCCGCGCCCGAGGGCTGCGCGCGCCTGGAGCAGGACCTCGAGGGTCTCGACGTGCCGGTCACGGTCGTCACGGCCGCGATGGACGAGAGGCTCAACGACAAGGGCTACATCGTCCCCGGTCTGGGTGACGCCGGCGACCGGCTCTACGGCGTCGCCGGCTGACCACCGCCCGGGTGTAGCCCGCGCGGCGCTCGCGCAGGATCCGCGGTGGCCTACCGGCTGGGCAGGTCCGCGGTGAGCTCGGTCGAGCGGGCCGCGGGCTCTCGGGGCAACGACCGGATCTGGCCGGTCAGCCGCCCGGGAAGATCTGCACCTTGCCCGTGGCGATCAGTGCCATCAGCCCCAGCACGAGGATGCCCAGCACGGCGTAGACCCACTCCTTGCTGACCCGGCTGTCGTCGGACTCGGGCGCCTCGTAGCGGTGCCCGTCGGGACGGCCGCGAAGGTCGTCGTCGTCATCAGTCATGCCCGGTCAACGACGCAGGCGAGCAGACGTCACAATGCTTTGACCGCGCTCAGCAGCTTGCCGAGCGAGTCCTTCGCGTCCCCGAAGAGCAGCGTGGTCTTGGGGTCGAAGAGCAGCTCGTTCTCGATGCCGGCGAAGCCGGGCCGCATCGAGCGCTTCATGAAGACGATCTGTCGCGCCTCGTCGGCGTTGAGGATCGGCATGCCGTAGATCGGCGCGCCGGGGCTGGTCTTCGCGGCCGGGTTGACCACGTCGTTGGCGCCGACGACGAGCACCACGTCGGTCGTCTTGAAGTCGCCGTTGATGTGGTCCATCTCGACGAGCTGCTCGTAGGGCACCTGCGCCTCGGCGAGCAGCACGTTCATGTGGCCGGGCATCCGGCCGGCCACCGGGTGGATGGCGTAGTCGACCTTCGTGCCGCGGGCGGTCAGCACGTCGACCAGCTCGCGCAGCGTGTGCTGCGCCTGGGCGACCGCGAGGCCGTAGCCGGGCACGATGATCACGCGGTCGGCGTACCCCAGCAGGATCGCGACGTCCTCGGGGCCCGCCGAGCGGACCGGACGGTCGGACGCCTCGCCGGCGCCCAGCGTCGAGCCACCCTTGAGCGCGCCGAAGAGGATGTTGGTCACCGAGCGGCCCATCGCCTTGGCCATGAGCATCGTGAGGAACGTGCCGGACGCACCGACGAGCGTGCCGGCGACGAGCAGCACGACGTTGTCGAGGACGTAGCCGCTGGCCGCCACGGTGAGTCCGGTGAACGCGTTGAGCAGCGAGATCACGATCGGCACGTCGGCGCCACCGACCGGCAGCACCAGGAGGACCCCGATCAGCAGGCCGATGAGCGCCAGCACGACCCCGATCGTGACGGTCGGGCCGGTCACGGTGAGCACGCCGAGCACGATCGCGGCGACGCCCGAGAGCCCGAAGACGACGGGCAGGCCAGGGAAGACCACCGGCCGCGACGTCATCAGCTCCTGGAGCTTGGCGAAGGTGATGACCGATCCCGAGAAGGAGATCGAGCCCACGAGGATCGTGAACGCCGTCGCGGCGAAGACGAACCAGCTGTGCGCCTCCTCGTGCGGGAGCATCTCGTGCAGCTCGAGCAGGGCGACCAGGGCGGCGGCACCGCCGCCCACGCCGTTGAAGAGCGCCACCATCTGGGGCATCTGCGTCATCTGCACCCGCTGGGCACCGACGACGCCGGCCACCGAGCCGACGGCGATCGCGCCGAGGATGAGCGGCACGTGGTCGAGGTCGAGGTAGATGAACGGCAGCGCCACGGCCACGACCGCCGCGGCGGCGCCGAGCAGGTTGCCCGCACGCGCGGTCCTGGGTCCGGAGAGGCCCTTGAGCGCGAGGATGAAGCAGACCGCGCAGGCCAGGTTGACCAGCTGCACCCAGGTCGGCATCAGGCGGCCTCTCCCTTGGTGTCGGCCGGCTTGGGCTTCTTGCGCACGAACATCTTCAGCATCCGGTCGGTGACCACGAACCCGCCGACCATGTTGACCGCTGCCAGCACGATCGCGACCAGTCCGACGACCAGCGCCGCGTCGTTGTCGGTCGTGCCGGTCACGAGGACGGCGCCGAGCAGGATGACGCCGTGGATGGCGTTGGCGCCCGACATCAGCGGGGTGTGCAGCGTCGAGGAGACCTTCGCGATCACCTCGATGCCGACGAAGACGCTGAGCACGAAGATCGTCAGCCAGACGACGGCCTCGTCCATGTCAGTCCTCACCTTCCAACGCGAGCCGGGTGGGTTCGTGGTGGATCCTGCCGCCGTGGGTCACGCACGACCCGGCGACGATCTCGTCCTCGAAGTCGGGCGCGAAGGCGCCCTCGAGCGTCATCAGCTGCACGATGTTGACGATGTTCTGGGCGTAGAGCTTGGATGCCGGCCCCGGCATCTGCGACGGCACGTTCTGCCCGCCCCAGACCTGGGCGTTGCCGATGCGCACGACCTCGCCGGGCTCGGCTCCCTCGACGTTGCCGCCGCTCTCGGCCGCGAGGTCGACGACCACGGATCCGGGCTTCATCTGCTCGACCATCGAGCGGGTCACCAGCAGCGGCGCCCGCCGGCCAGGCACGGCGGCGGTGGTGATGAGCGCATCGGCCGCGGCGACGTACGGCGTGAGCCGCTCCATCTGCAGCGCGGCCCGCTCCTCGGTCATCTCCCGGGCGTAGCCGCCCGCACCGTCGAGAGTGTCGAGCTCCAGGTCGATCGCCTGGGCGCCCATCGAGCGGATCTCCTCGGCGGCGGCCGCGCGCACGTCGTAGGCCTTGACGACGGCGCCGAGGCGCCGCGCGGTCGCGATCGCCTGGAGCCCGGCGACGCCGGCGCCGAGCACCACGACCTCGGCCGGCGGCACCGTGCCGGCGGCCGTCATGTTGAGGGGGAAGAAGCGGCGCAGCATCCCGGCCGCGACGACCGCACAGCGGTAGCCCGACACCAGCGCCTGCGACGACAGCGCGTCCATCGACTGCGCCCGCGAGATGCGCGGCACCAGCTCCATCGCGAACGACGTGATGCCCGCGTCGCGCAACGCACCCACGACCTCGGGCTCCTGGCCGGTCGGCAGGAACGAGATCGTCGCCGCCCCGGCCTGCAGGCGCCGGATGCTGTCGGTGGCCAGCGGCTGCACCGCGACGACGACGTCGGCACCGTCGAGCGCGGTCTCGTCGACGACGGCTCCGGCGGCGGCGTACTCGTCGTCGGCGAGGAGCGCGTGTCGGCCGGCGTCGGGCTCGACGGCCACCTCGTAGCCGAGGGCGGTCAGCCTGCCGACCAGCTCCGGCACCATCGCCACCCGCGACTCACCGTCGCGTGTCTCTCTCGCCACCGCGATCTTCACCCGTCGCAACCTAGGCCACAACACCGACGAGATACAGGGACCGCTCCGATCAGCCGAGCCCGAACTCGCCGAGCGGCTCGTAGCGCGGTCGCCCGCGCGGCCCCTCACCGAGGTGGGACGCCACCAGCGTGACCCGCTCGACCGGCCACGGCGGCCCGGCGTACGCGTCGAGGAGCCTGACCCAGTCGGACACCTCGCCCGGGACGCGCATCCGGGCGACGGTGACGTGCGGCTTGAAGCGCTGCCCGTCGACGGCGACCCCGGCCCGGTTGGCGGCGGCGCGGCAGCCGGTGGCGAGCCGGTCGAGCTCGGTGCGGTCGTCCTCGTCGAGGTCGAGGCCGGCCCAGAGGACGCGGGCCCGGGCGGCGTTCGGGAAGGCCCCGCCGCCCGCGATCCGGGTCTCGAACGCCGTGCGCTTGGCGGCCGCGCGGGCCAGCCGCTCGGCCAGGTCGTCGAGCCGGCGCTCCTCGACCTCGGCGAGGAAGGCCAGCGTCACGTGCAGCTGCTCGCTGCTCGCCCAGCGGAAGGGCGCCGCCCCCCGCCGTACCTCCAGGAACCCGTCGAGGTCCGCCACGGCCCCCGGTGGCGGGACGACGGCGGCGAACATCCGCATGCTAGATCTGGGTGCCGAGCAGCGAGCCGATCAGGTAGGTGACGGTCATGGCGAAGAGCCCGCCCAGCACGTTGCGGAGCACCGCGCGGCCCGGGCGCGCGTAGCCCAAGCGGGCGCTGACGAAGCCGGTGACCGCGAGGGCGACGACGACGACGGCCACGGTCAGCCAGAGCCGCAGCGCCTCGGAGCCGAGCGCCATCGTGCACAGCGGCAGCAGGGCGCCGACGGTGAACGACAGCATCGACGCCCAGGCCGCGTGCCACGGGCTGGAGATGTCGTCGGGGTCGATGCCGAGCTCCACCTCGGCGTGCGCGGCGAGCGCGTCCTTGGCGCTCAGCGCCTCGGCGACCTCGAGCGCGAGCGCCTCGTCGAGGCCCCGCTCGACGTAGAAGCCGGCGAGCTCGGCGAGCTCCTCCTCGGGCTCCTCGCGCAGCTCGCGTCGCTCCTTCGCCAGCAGGGCCAGCTCCGAGTCGCGCTGGGTGCTGACGGACACGTACTCCCCGGCGCCCATGCTCATCGCGCCGGCCGCGAGGCCCGCGACACCGGCGATCACGACCGCCGACCGGTCGCTGGTCGCGCCCATCGCGCCGATCACGATGCCGGCGGTCGAGACGATGCCGTCGTTGGCGCCGAGCACGGCCGCGCGCAGCCAGTTGAGCCGGTTGTTGAGGCCACCCTCGTGCGGCTCATGGGCGTGCGGACCGACGTCGGCCGGGGTCAGCTCGCTGGCGGTCATGGGGAAATCCTTCGCCTGCCCGGCGCCGCTCGCAAGCAAGGACAGCCTGTGCTCACAGCCGACTCATGCGTCCCGCGGCTGCTCGACGTGCTTGGTCATCAGCAGCCCGACGAGCAGCAGCGCGAGCGCGAAGACCGCGGAGACGACGAAGACCGCGTGGATGGCGGGGTGCAGCACGTCCGGCGTGAGGTGCTCGAGGTCGGGGACCCCGCGGCCGAGCCGGTCGGCGACGACGCCGTTGGCGATCGCTCCGAAGACCGCGACACCGACCGCACTGCCGACGGAGCGCGCGAACATCGTGCTGCCCGTCGCCACGCCCCGGTGCTCCCAGGTGACCGACGACTGCGCCGCGATGATCGACGGGCTCGCCACGAGCCCGAACCCGAGGCCCATCACGAAGCAGGGCGCCGCGAGCACCCAGATCGAGCTGTCCGGTCCGATCGGGAGCAGCAGCAGCGCACCGGCGAAGCCGATCACCCCGCCGATCAGCATCGTCGTCCGGAAGCCGACGGTCAGGTAGAGCCGCCCGGAGTTCGACGCCGCGATCGGCCAGCCCAGTGTCATGGCAGCCAGCGCCAGCCCGGAGACCAACGCGTCGTGGCCGAGCACGCTCTGCGCGTAGAGCGGGATGTACGACGACAGGCCCATCATGAGCACGCCGACGACGAGCGAGGCGAGGATCGCCGAGAGGACCACGCGGCGGCGGAAGACCCACAGCGGCAGCACCGGCTCGGCCGCCCGCTGCTCGACCACGACGAAGGCGACGAGCAGCACCACCGCGACCGCGAAGAGCGTGATGCTGGTCGGGGAGTCCCACGCCCACCGGACGCCGCCCTCCAGCAGCGCGAGGAGCAGCAGGATGCCCCCGCCGGTCAGCAGCAGGGACCCGGCGTAGTCGACGGAGTGGCGGGTGCGCTCGACGCGCTCCTCGAACCGCCGCCAGAGCATGAGGAACGCCGCGATGCCCAGCGGCAGGTTGACGAGGAAGATCCAGCGCCAGGAGAGGTAGTCGGTGAAGACGCCACCCAGGGTCGGGCCGATCACGGCCGACAGCGCCCACACGCTGGCGACGTAGCCCTGCACCTTCGCGCGCTCCTCGAGCGTGTAGATGTCGCCGACGATCGTCATGCTCATCGGCTGCACCGCGCCCGCACCGACGCCCTGCACGGCGCGGAACGCGATGAGCGCGCCCATGCTCCAGGCGAGCCCGCACAGGAGCGAGCCGAGCACGAACAGGCCGATCCCGACGAGCATCACCGGCTTGCGGCCGACGATGTCCGCGAGCTTCGCGTAGATCGGGACCGTGACCGCCTGCGCGAGCAGGTAGATCGAGAAGAGCCACGGGAACTGCGTGAAGCCGCCGAGGTCCGAGACGATCGACGGCACCGCGGTGGCGAGGATCGTGGAGTCGATCGCCACCAGCCCGAGGCTGAGCATGACGGAGAGCAGGACGGGCCCGCGCTCGCTGCGCAGCCCGACGCTGGCACGGGAGACCTCGTTGACCGTCACGTACGGCGCCAACCTCCCGGCCACCTCGATTTGTTCCCCGGGGGTTCGGGGTACCCCGGATGCGGGTAAGCCTGGTTTGATCGATCCAATGAACGTCAGGGGCAACAGGGTGCGCAACAGGGTGGAGAACGTGGTGGAGGTCTGGCCGGGCAGCGCCTATCCGTTGGGGGCGACGTTCGACGGCAGCGGGACGAACTTCGCGCTGTTCAGCGAGGTCGCCGAGCGCGTGGAGCTCTGCCTCTTCGACGCCGACGGCACCGAGACCCGGATCGCGCTGTCCGAGGTCGATGCGTACGTCTGGCACTGCTACCTGCCGACGGTGCAGCCGGGGCAGCGCTACGGCTACCGGGTGCACGGCCCGTGGGACCCGAAGCTGGGGCTGCGCTGCAACCCCAACAAGCTGCTGCTCGACCCCTACGCCAAGGCGACGGCGCGGGAGATCGACTGGGACCAGGCGCTGTTCTCCTACAACTTCGGCGACGAGGACTCGCGCAACGACGACGACTCGGCGCCGCACATGACCTACGGCGTGGTCATCAATCCGTTCTTCGACTGGGAGGGCGACCGGCGTCTCGACTACCCCTACAACGAGTCGATCATCTACGAGGCGCACGTCAAGGGGCTGACGCAGCTGCACCCCGACGTACCCGAGGACCTCCGCGGCACGTACGCCGGCGTCGCCCACCCGGCGGTCACCGACCACCTCACCAAGCTGGGCGTCACCGCGATCGAGCTGATGCCCGTGCACCAGTTCATCCAGGACAGCACGCTGCTCGACAAGGGGCTGCGCAACTACTGGGGCTACAACACCCTCGGGTTCTTCGCGCCGCACGCGGCGTACTCCTCGATGGCGGTCGACGAGCAGCGGCTGGGCCAGCAGGTCCAGGAGTTCAAGTCGATGGTCAAGGACCTGCACGCCGCGGGCATCGAGGTGATCCTCGACGTGGTCTACAACCACACCGCGGAGGGCAACCACCTCGGTCCGACGCTGAGCTTCAAGGGCATCGACAACGCGGCCTACTACCGCCTCGTCGAGGACGACCAGCGCTACTACATGGACTACACCGGCACCGGCAACAGCCTCAACGTGCGGCACCCCCACTCGCTGCAGCTGCTGATGGACTCGCTGCGCTACTGGGTCACCGAGATGCACGTCGACGGCTTCCGCTTCGACCTGGCGTCCACGCTGGCGCGGGAGTTCTACGACGTCGACCGGCTCTCGACGTTCTTCGAGCTCGTCCAGCAGGACCCGGTCGTCAGCCAGGTCAAGCTGATCGCGGAGCCGTGGGACATCGGCCCCGGCGGCTACCAGGTCGGCGGCTTCCCGCCGCAGTGGACCGAGTGGAACGGCAAGTACCGCGACACCGTCCGCGACTTCTGGCGCGGCGAGCCGTCGCTCGGCGAGTTCGCGTCGCGGATCGCCGGGTCGGCCGACCTCTACGAGCACTCCGGCCGGCGGCCGGTGGCGAGCATCAACTTCGTCACCGCCCACGACGGCTTCACGATGCGCGACCTGGTGTCCTACGACGAGAAGCACAACGACGCCAACGGCGAGGACGGCAACGACGGCGAGAGCCACAACCGCTCCTGGAACCACGGCGTCGAGGGGCCGACGGACGACCCCGAGATCCTCGGCGCCCGGGCCCGCGCGCAGCGCAACTTCCTCGCCACGCTGCTGCTCAGCCAGGGCGTGCCGATGCTGCTGCACGGCGACGAGCTGGGCCGCACCCAGCAGGGCAACAACAACACCTACGCCCAGGACAACGAGCTCTCCTGGATCCACTGGGAGGACGCCGACAAGCCGCTGGTCGAGTTCACGGCGGCCGTGGCGCGGCTGCGCCGCGACCACCCGACGTTCCGGCGCAAGCGCTTCTTCACCGGCGGCACCGTGCGGGTGCCCGACGGCGGCGACGGCGACCGGCTCAACGACATCGTCTGGCTGCACCTGGACGGCCGGCCGATGGAGAACGACGACTGGCAGGACGGGTCCCAGGCGCTGGGCATGTACCTCAACGGCCACGGCATCGCCGGCTTCGACGCGCGCGGTCAGCAGATCGTGGACGAGCACTTCCTCCTCTACTTCAACGCCGACGGCGAGACGACGGTGACGCTGCCACCCGACGAGTACGCCGACGCGTGGGACGTCGTCATCGACACCGGCGGCTCGGCCGACGACGACGGCACGTTCGCGGCCGGCGAGACCTTCACGATCCCGCACCGCAGCATGGTCGTGCTCCGCGAGCACCGGGCCCCCGAGGTCGAGCCCGACTCGTCCGTCGCCGCCTCGGTCGCGCAGGCCCGGAAGGTCTGACGATGCGGGTCCCGGTCTCGACGTACCGCCTGCAGATCACGCCCGACTTCGACCTGGTCGAGGCCGCGCGCCGGCTGCCCTACCTCCACGCCCTCGGCGTCGACTGGGTCTACCTCTCGCCGTTGCTGCCCTCGGAGCCGGGCAGCCAGCACGGGTACGACGTGGTCGGCTTCGACGGCGTCGACCCGCAGCGTGGCGGCGACGCCGGGCTGGCGACGCTGTCGCGGGAGGCGCACCGGCTGGGGATGGGCGTGCTCGTCGACATCGTGCCCAACCACGTCGGCGTCGCGACGCCGGCGGAGAACGCCTGGTGGTGGGACCTGCTGCGCCTGGGCCGCGAGTCGGAGCACGCGGTGGCGTTCGACGTCGACTGGGCGGCCGGCGGCGGCAAGCTGCTCATCCCGGTCGTCGGCGACGGCGACGAGGGCGCGATCCGCGTCGAGGGTGACGAGGTCCGCTACCACGACCACCGGTTCCCGATGGCGCCCGGCACGACCGCGCTCGAGGAGCAGCACTACGCGCTCGTCAGCTGGCGCGCCGCCGACGACCAGCTCAACTACCGACGGTTCTTCGCGGTCAACACGCTCGCCGCCGTGCGGGTCGAGGACCCGGAGGTGTTTGCCCGCACCCACGCGGAGGTCCGGCGCTGGTTCGAGGCCGGCCTCGTCGACGGGCTGCGCGTCGACCACCCCGACGGGCTGCGCTTCCCGGGCCGCTACCTCGACGACCTGGCCGACCTGACGAACGACGCCTACGTGCTGGTCGAGAAGATCCTCGAGCCCGGCGAGACGCTCCCGTCCTCCTGGGCGACGGCCGGCACGACCGGCTACGACGCGCTCGCGCTCGTCGACCGGGTGCTCACGGACCCGGCCGGGGAGAAGCCGCTCGACGAGCTCGAGACGCGCCTGCGGGGCGGGCCGGTCGACTGGGCGGTGATGGTGCACGACAGCAAGCGGGCCGTCGCCGACGGCATCCTGCAGGCGGAGGTCCGGCGGATCGTCCGCGAGCTGCCCGCCCCCGTCCCGGACGCCGAGGACGCGGTCGCCGAGCTGCTCGCGTGCTTCCCCGTCTACCGCTCCTACCTGCCCGAGGGGCGCGACCACCTCGGGATCGCCCTCGCCCGGGCTCGCCGGGCGCGGCCGGACCTGGCGGCGGCGTACGACGCGCTCGAGCCGGTGCTCGCGGACCCCTGGGCCGCCGCGGCGCGCCGCTTCCAGCAGACGTCCGGCATGGTGATGGCCAAGGGCGTGGAGGACTGCTCCTTCTACCGCTGGTCGCGGCTGACCTCGCTCAACGAGGTGGGCGGCGACCCTGCCGTCTTCGCGGTCGGGGTCGAGGAGTTCCACGACGCGATGGCGCGGCGCCAGCGCGAGCGGCCGCACGCGATGACGACGCTGTCGACCCACGACACCAAGCGCGGCGAGGACGTGCGCGCCCGGATCGCCGTGCTCGCCGAGATCCCCGACGTCTGGGCCGCCTCGCTCGACGAGCTGCTGCGGCTCGCGCCGCTGCCCGACCCCGGGTTCGGCGCCCTGCTGTGGCAGGCGGTGCTCGGTGCCTGGACGCCCAACCACCTCCCCGACCTGCGCGAGCGCCTGCACGGGTACGCCGAGAAGGCGATGCGCGAGGCCGGCGACCGCACCACGTGGACGGCGCCGGACGCGGCGTACGAGGCGGAGGTGCACGCGGCCGTCGACGCCGTGTTCGACTCCCCCGACGTGCGGCGGGTCCTGGCCGAGCTGTGCGGCCACGTCGACGAGCCCGGGCGGTCCAACTCGCTCGCGGCCAAGCTCCTCGCGCTCACGATGCCCGGCGTGCCGGACGTCTACCAGGGCAGCGAGCTCTGGGAGACCTCGCTCGTCGACCCCGACAACCGCCGTCCGGTCGCCTTCGACCACCGCGCGGCGGTGCTCGCCGGCGACGCCGAGGACGACGCGGTGACCAAGCTGCACGTGACCTGCTCGGCGCTGACGCTGCGCCGCGACCGACCCGAGCTCTTCCTCTCCTACGCGCCGGTGACCGCGACGGGGCCGGCGGCCGACCACGTGCTGGCCTTCGACCGGGGCGGCGCGATCACGGTCGTCACCCGGCTGCCGGTCGGCCTCGGCGCCGCCGGCGGCTGGCGCGACACCGCGCTCGACCTGCCGCCGGGCACGTGGCACGACGTCCTGACCGGCACCAGCACGACCGGTCGGCTCGCCGACCTGCTGGCGGTGCACCCCGTCGCCCTGCTGGTCCAGGAGGGGTCGTGACGCCCCGGGGACCCTTCGACGTCTGGGCTCCCCGCCCCCAGCGGGTGCGGCTGGTCTGCGACGACGACGCGGGCAGGTCGGTCGTCGAGATGGCACGTGGCGACGACGACTGGTGGACGCCGGCCGAGCCGTTGCCGCCGGCGGCCGAGCACGACGACGTCGACTACGGCTACCTGATCGACGACAACCCGACACCCCGCCCGGATCCGCGGTCCCGTCGTCAGCCCGCCGGCGTGCACGAGCTGTCCCGGCTCGACCGGTCGTCGTTCGCCTGGACCGACGGCGACTGGACCGGCCGGCAGCTCGCCGGCTCGGTCGTCTACGAGCTGCACGTCGGCACGTTCACCCCGGAGGGCACCTTCGACGCCGCGCTCGGCAGGCTCGACCACCTCCGGGACCTCGGCGTCGACCTGGTCGAGGTGATGCCGGTCAACGCGTTCAACGGGACGCACAACTGGGGCTACGACGGCGTCGGCTGGTTCGCCGTCCACGAGGGCTACGGCGGCCCCGAGGGCTACCGGCGGTTCGTCGACGGCTGCCACGCGGCGGGGCTCGGCGTGATCCAGGACGTGGTCTACAACCACCTCGGGCCGTCGGGCAACTACCTGCCGGAGTTCGCGCCGTACCTCAAGTCGGGCGCCAACACCTGGGGCGACTTCCTCAACCTCGACGGCCCCGGGTCCGACGAGGTGCGCCGCTACGTCCTGGACAACGTGCGCATGTGGCTGTCGGACTACCACGTCGACGGGTTGCGGCTCGACGCCGTGCACGCGCTCAACGACGCCAGCCACCAGCACCTGCTCGAGGAGATGGCGATCGAGGTCGCGGCCCTGTCCGCGCACCTGCGCCGGCCGCTCACGCTGATCGCCGAGTCCGACCTCAACGACCCGCGGCTGATCCGGCCGCGGGAGGCGGGCGGCTACGGCCTGGACGCCCAGTGGAGCGACGACTTCCACCACGCGGTCCACGTCGCGCTGACCGGTGAGACCGACGGCTACTACGCGGACTTCGAGCCGCTCTCGGCGCTGGTGAAGGTGTGCGAGCAGGGCTTCTTCCACGACGGCACCTACTCGTCGTTCCGGGGCCGCGACCACGGCCGGCCGATCGACCGGGCGGCGACGCCGACCTGGCGGCTGGTGGTGTGCAGCCAGAACCACGACCAGATCGGCAACCGGGCACGCGGCGACCGGGTCACCGAGGTGCTCGACGACGACCAGCTCGGGTGCGCGGCGATGCTGACGCTGCTCGGCCCGTTCACGCCGATGCTGTTCATGGGCGAGGAGTGGGCGGCCTCGACGCCGTTCCAGTTCTTCACCTCGCACCCCGAGCCGGAGCTCGGCACGGCGACGGCCGAGGGCCGGATCAAGGAGTTCGAGCGCATGGGCTGGGACCCCGCGGTCGTCCCCGACCCCCAGGACCCCGAGACCTTCGCCCGCTCCAAGCTCGACTGGGCGGAGGCCGAGCACGGCCGCCATGCCCGGCTGCTCGACCTCTACCGACGGCTCGGCCGGCTGCGCCGGGAGCGGCCCGAGGCGACCGACCCCGCGTTCGGCTCGGTGCGGTGCACCGCCGACGACGAGACCCGGCTCTTCACCCTCCGTCGTGGCGACCTGCTCGTCGCGCTCAACCTCGGGACCGATCAGGTCGAGGTCGACGTGGACGGCGAGCTGCTGGTCGAGACGGGCGGCGGCGCGACGATGACGGGCGGCAGGCTGCGCCTGCCGCCCCACGTCGGCGCCGTGGTGGGCCTCAGCCCAGCGAGTTGAGGTCGACGACCTCGTCGTCGGCCGGCGCCTCGACCTCGAACTCCTCGTCGAAGGCGGAGAACGTCACGCTGCCCTGCTCGTCACCCTCCGTGCGCTCGACCTTGACGAGGTAGTGCGGGTCGTCGGTGAGCACGTAGCCGATCGAGGGACCGTCCTCCGGGTCGTTGTTCTCGACCTTCACGACGTCGTCGCCGTCCACCTCGTCGGTGCCGACCGTCTTGTAGGTCGAGCCGTCCTCCTCGTCCTTGAGGAGCTCGTCGAGCAGCTTGTCCACGTCGCAGAACTGGTTGAACGAGTCCTCGTCGGCGCCGATGACGACCCACTTGTCACCCACCACGGACAGGATCTGGTCGGCGCTCTCGCCGCCGAAGGAGCGCCAGAACGCCTCGTCCGGACGCATCCACGTCTCCCCGTCCACGCCGAGCAGCTCCGCCGTGCCCTCGTCGACGCCGATCGAGCCGGTGCAGTCACCGCCGGAGTTGGACTGCATGTCGATGGTGATCTCCTGGTCGTCACTGGTGACCGTGCCGGAGACCTTGACCGACTCGAGGCCCTTCATGTCCGACTTCGACGACTTGACGATGTCGTCGGCCGACTTCTCCGCGAAGTCGCTGCCGCCACCACCGCAGCCCGTCAGGGTGGCCGCGCCGAGTCCGAGCGCCACCAGTGCCATGCCCACCTTGGTCGTCATGCCTCGACCCTCCCATTCACGCTCGCGGGCTGGCTAGGCGCGGTCCGCGCCCGCGGACGGCACGTGGAGGACGTCACACCGCGGCCGGCGCCTCCGCCGGCGCCGGCGCCGGCTCGCCCTCGCGGATCCCGTACCGCTGCCACCAGCGCAGCATCGGCCCGGGCGCCCACCAGTTCCAGCGACCGAGGAGCTTCATCGTCGCGGGCACCAGCACGGCGCGCACGAGCGGCGCGTCGATGAGCAGGGCGATCAGCATCCCGATGCCCAGCATCTTCATGAACACGATCCCGGAGAGGCCGAAGGCGCCGATCACCACCGCGAGCAGCAGCGCGGCACTGGTGATGATCCGCCCGGTCTTCTGCACGCCGACGACGACGGCCCGGTCGTTGTCGCCGGTCAGGTCGTACTGCTCGCGGATCCGCGAGAGGAGGAAGACCTCGTAGTCCATCGACAGCCCGAAGAGGATCGCGAGCATCAGGATCGGCATGGTCGCGTCGAGGTAGCCCTGCGAGACGAAGCCGAGCTGGTCGGCCAGGTGCCCCTCGGAGAAGATCCACGTGACCACGCCGAAGGACGCAGTGATCGAGACGAGGTTCATCACCACCGCCTTGACCGGCAGCACGACGGAGCCGAAGGCGACGAAGAGCAGGCCCAGCATCACCACGACCACGATCAGGCCCATCCAGGGCAGGTGGGCACCGACCGAGTCGATCAGGTCGACGGTGTTCGCGCTGAGGCCACCGACGAGCGCCGTCCCGGACGGCGGGTCGATCGCGCGCAGCGACGCGACGACGTCCTGCGACCCGGCGGACTGGCTGTTGCCCGCCCAGGTGGCACGCAGCAGCGTCGTGTCACCCGACCGGTCCACCGGCACGACCGAGACCACGCCGACGACCTGCTCGACGTCGCGCACGTAGGCCGCGACGTCCGGCTCCGCGGTGCCGCGCAGCAGGAGGCTGGCGGAGGACGTCTCCGCGCCGAACTCCTCGTTGAGCAGCACCTGCGCCTGGTGCGCCGGCGCGTCCTCGGGCAGCACCCGGTGGTCGACGCTCCCCCATCGGGCGCCGAGGAACGGCGAGGCGATCACGAGCAGCGCCGCGACGGTCATGACGATGACGAGGACGGGACGGCGCATCACCGCGGTCGCGAGCCGCGCCCAGCGGCCGTGCTCGTCGGCGCCCGCGACCGCCCGGTGCCGGCGCCACGGCAGCCGACCGAGGTCGATCCGGTGGCCGAGCAGGCGCAGGGTGGCGGGCAGGATCGTGAGGGCGGCGACCATCGCGACCAGCACCGCGGCGATGCCGCCGTACCCCATGCTCTTGAGGAACGCCTGGGGGAAGATCAGCAGGCTCGCGAGCGCGGCCGCGACCGTGAGGCCGGAGAACAGCACGGTCCGGCCGGCGGTCGCCATCGTGCGCCGGATGGCGATGGCGGCGGCGTCGAGGTGCTCGTCGGGCAGGAGGGCGAGCTCCTCGCGGAAGCGGCTGATCACGAACAGCGCGTAGTCGATGGCCAGGCCGATGCCCAGCAGCGAGATCACGTTGACCGCGAAGACGGAGACCTCGGTGACGCCGGTGAGCAGGCGGACGACGGCGAGCGCGCCGACCATGGCGACCACACCGACCATCGCGGGCATCAGCGCCGCGACCGCACTGCCGAAGATCAGCAGGGCGAGCAGCACGACCAGCGGCAGCGAGACCAGCTCGGCGCGCTCGAGGTCCTCCGAGGTGATCTCGTTGACGTCGTTGTAGACGGCGAAGGAGCCGGCCAAGTGGGTGTCGAGGCCCTCGGCGTGCAGGCCGGGCTCGATCTCGTCGTAGTGCCTGAGGTAGTCGTCCTGGCTCTCGCCCGCCAGGGAGATCAGGACCTGTCCGGCGTGCCCGTCCCGGGAGACCAGCCCGGCGTCCGGGGCGGCCCAGTACGGCACCACCTGCGCGGTGGCGCCGCTCGGGAGGGCGGCGACCACGTCCTCGACGGCGGCGCGGAACTGCGGGTCGTCAGCGGTGAGCTCGTCGCTGGAGTAGACGGCCACCACGTCGATCGAGCGGTTGCCGAAGGTCTCCCGCTCGGCGTCGAGCTCCCGGGCCGACTCGGACCCGTGGTCGTCGAAGCCGCCCTGGCTCAGGGAGTCGAAGACCCCGCTGCCGTACGCCGCGGCTCCCACCGTCACCAGGATCGCCGTCATCAGCACCCACACCGCCCGGCGGGCCACGAACCCGCCCCATCGCTCCAACATCGCCGTCTCCCCCGCCATTGGTGAACACCCGTCACTCTTGTGAACGGTGTAAACCGTAAACGGTGTAAACTGTGCGCGTCAACGGTCTGGTGCGAGGATCCGGCCGGAGGGGAGCGCACATGGGGACACTGCGGGAGCCGACGCGACGCGAGCGCCAGCGCGAGGCGACGTACGACGAGATCGTGCGCGCCTCCCGGCAGCTGCTCGCCGAGGGCGCCGAGCTGTCCCTGCGTGCGGTGGCGGGCCGGATGGGCGTGACCGCCCCGGCGCTCTACCGCTACGTCGCCAGCTACCAGGAGCTCGTGGACCTGGTCGCCTTCGAGATCGACAAGGCGGCGACCGAGGGCTTCCGGGCGGCGGCCGACGCGCTGCCGGAGGACGACTACGCCGGGCGGCTGCTGGTCTCGACGACGGCGTTCCGGCAGTGGGCGATCGCCAACCCCCGCGAGTTCGGGCTCGTCTTCGCCAACCCCGTCGCCGACGCCGACTGCATCCGTCGCGAGATGCTGACCCTCGCCACGTCCGGTCACCTGCTCACCGGCCAGATGCGCGCCCTGTGGCAGCACAACCACCATCCCGTGCCTGCGGTCGAGGACCTGCCGCCGTCGGTGCGCGACGCCGTCACCGACCCGCTCATCCCCGCCGAGACCGAGGGGCTCGCGCCCGACGAGCGCGGGCTGATCTGGGTCTACATGCAGGGCTGGACGCAGCTCTACGGCGTGGTCGCCCTCGAGGTGTTCGGCCACATGGACCCGCGGGTCATCGCGTCCGGCGAGATGTTCATCGACACGCTCCGCAACTTCGTGCCGCGCATCGGGCTCGCCGACGACTGGCCCCGGCTCGAGGCGATGGTGCGCGCGCTGCTCGCGCAGCCGGTCACCGCAGCAGCTGGCTGACCCACTCGGGGACCAGCGACGAGGCGGCCCCGTGGCGGGCCTCGTCGAAGTGGTGCGTCCCGGCGCTCGGGTCGAGGTTGAGCTCGAGCGTGCGGGCGCCACCGGCGGCGGCATGCCGCACGAACCCGGCGGCCGGGTAGACGGCTCCCGACGTGCCGATCGAGACGAAGAGGTCGGCGTCGTCGAGGGCCTCGAAGATCAGGTCCAGGTCGTAGGGCATCTCCCCGAACCACACGACGTCGGGTCGCAGGGCGCTGGCCCGGCACACCGGACACGGCGGCTCGTGCCCCAGGTCGCCGTGCCACTCGACCCGCGCGTCGCAGGAGACGCACCGCGCCGCCCGCAACCTGCCGTGCATGTGCACGACCCGCGTCGAGCCGCCGCGCTCGTGGAGGTCGTCGATGTTCTGGGTCACGACGAGCAGGTCGTCCCTGAGCGCCTGCTCCAGCCGGGCGAGGGCTCGGTGCGCCGGGTTGGGATCGACGCCGGCGAGCGCCGCGCGGCGGGCGTCGTAGAAGCGGTGGACGACGGCCGGCTGGTGGGCGAACGCCTCGGGGGTCGCGACGTCCTCGACGCGGTGGCCCTCCCACAGCCCGTCGGCGTCCCGGAACGTCGGGACCCCGCTCTCCGCCGAGACGCCGGCGCCGGTGAGCACGACGATCCGGGTCATCGGCGCGGCTCGGCGTAGAGCGTGACGGCGTACCCGTCCGCTGGGTCGAACGCCTGGTGGTCCCAGGTGCCGTAGCGGACCACCGCGTCCATGCCGAGCACGCCGAACGCCGCGTCCACGTCGGCGAGCGCGGTCGGCGGGCAGTCGCCCGGCAGGTGCGCCGCGTCGAGACCGAACCCGCACACGACCACGCCGCCCGGCGTGACGTGCGCACCGAGCCGCTCGCAGGCGTCCAGCAGCGTCCCCGGGTCCAGCAGCGGGATCGTGTTGCCGGCCACGAGCACCACGTCGAAGGTCTCGCCGAGGTCGAGCCGCGCGAGGTCGGCGCGCCGCCAGTCGAGGTCGGGCGCCTCGGCCCGCGCGACCTCCAGCATGGACCCGTCGAGGTCGACCCCGACGACGGCGTACCCCAGCTCCGCCAGGCGGACGGCGACCCGGCCGGTGCCGCAGCCCGCGTCCAGCACCCGCGCCGGCGGGTCGACCAGGTCGGCCACGAAGGCCGCCTCCCCGTGCGCGTCCTCGCCGCGCGCGGCCATCGCGCGGAAGCGCTCGGCGTACCGCTGCGCGTAGTCGTCACCGACGGTCTCGCGGGCGATCCGCTCCCACCGCGTGCTCATCTCGGCAGCGACTTCCGGGTGGCCTGGGCCTTGAACTCGTCCATGAACAGACGATGGATCCTGTCGCTGTCGAGCGTGCCGCCGACGGCCCGGAGGTCACCCCGGGCGAGCCGCTCGCAGACCCGCACCCAGGCCTGGCCGATCGCGTAGGTGAAGGTGCTCGCGATCGTCGCGTTGATCGTGCCGGCGACGGCGGTGCCCGCGCCCGGGACGAACTTGAGCAGGTTGCCGACGACCGACCGGCCCGCCGTCGTCGCGGCGGCGGTGGCGGCCATCGACGCCGCCGTCGAGCGCTCCACGGAGATCCCGTAGGTGACCGCGATCGACGCCATCATCCCGAGCTGGATGGGGACGAGGATGGCGGCGTCGGAGAAGGGGATGGGGGAGGCTCCGGCGGCGGCTGCTGCCCCCGTCGCCACCTTGATCGCTCCTTCCGCCCGCTCCCGCTTGCGGTCGAAGTCGATCTGCTGCGCCGCCGTGATCGCGTGGGCCACGCCCGAGGGCGCGCCGCGAAAGGTGGCATCGAGGAGCCCCTGCAGTCCGTACGCCGCCTGTCCGGTGAACTCGTCGGCCTTGGCCATCGTGTAGTGGATCAGGCCGTCCTGGATCGGCAGGTCCATGGCCGCGATGCTGGCCGCCAGCGCCTCGGCGTCGGGATGCACCTTGCCCCGGGACGTCGGCACCTGGGTGAGCACCATGACCACCGGCAGGCCCATCGCGTGCAGCGCGCGGACGAAGTCCGCCTCGCTGGGCTCGAAGCGGCGGTCACCGGCCCGGACGCAGTACCAGGCGACGTGCACCTGCTCGGGAAGCGGCCGGCGGCGCATCCCGTGGAGGTAGTCGTCGAGCTCCGCGATGAGCGTCGCGTTGTCCTTGCCGACCTCGAGGCCGCGGGTGTCGAGCACGCCGAGGGTGCCGCTCTGGTGGAGGTAGAGGTGCGCGGCCCGGGTGACCGGCTCACCGATCCCGGTCGCGGCGATCTCCTCGCCGAAGATCGCGTTGACGAGCGTGCTCTTGCCGACGCCGGTCTTGCCGAAGATGGCGAGGTTGAAGCGGCCGATCTCCTCCGCCTTGTCCTTCCACGCCTTCCCGAAGGCCTGGCCGAACCACGCGTCCGTGGGCTTCGCCATGCACCCAGCGTCTCAGAAGCCGCAACAGCCGATCACGGTGACGCGTCGACCGCGGGCTCCTGGACGGGGGTCGGCGTCTCCGCGGTCGTCGGACTCGGAGTGGTCGTCACGGACGGCGTCGGCGTGGGCGTGGTCGTGGGGGTCTCGGTGGGCGTCGGGCTGGGCGTCGCGGTCTCACTCGGGGACGGCGACTCGCTCGGGCTCGGCGCCGGCGGGTCCTCGTGCTGGGCCGGCTCGTCCACGACGTTGCTGATCGTCGTGCCGCCGTCCTCGGCCGACCCACCCGTGAATGACGCGACGGAGCGGCCGGCGGCCAGCTCGAAGAGCGTGATGATGCCGAGCGTCACGACGAAGAGCGTCGCGCTGACCAGCGCGATCCGCCCCCAGCGCAGGCGCCCGACCCGTTCGCGCCAGCCGGTCGCCGGCGCGGCCTCGGCGGCTCCCCGCTCCGAGGTCGGCTCGGCCGCGTGCCGGCCGGCGTACGCGGGGTCCGCGACCGGCTGCGTCGTCGTCTCGCCGCGCCGGTTGCCCGAGAGGCCACGGGTGAAGAGCGCGCTGCCGACGGTGACCACCAGGCTGCCGATCGCGGCGCCGATGATCGTGCCGGCGGCACCGAGGGTGGAGAGCAGGATGGCGGAGGCCACCGCAGCGAGCGCGCCCGCGATGGCCCGGGTCCAGTCGATCTCGACCTTCGTGCCCGCGTCGTCCGGAGCCATCGGTCCGGGTCAGGCCACGGCCGCGCGGACCTTCTCGATCATGTCCTTCTCGCGCTGACTGACCAGCTCGGCCTTGAAGCCCATGAAGCCGCCCTCCTTCGCGGCGTTCGCTGCCGCCTCGGCGGTGCTGACCAGCCAGCTCGCGAAGGCGTCCGCCTCCTCGGCCGTCGCCTTCTCACGCACGATCGCGCAGACGCCGGTGAGCTCTTGGAGGACCTGCTCGCCCGGCGGCACGTCTCCGGTGGGCTTGTAGCCCTTGACCGGGTTGTGGCGCTGCTGGACCTGGGCCTGGATGTCGAGCGCGACCTCGGTCACGAGCTGCTCGCGGCTCGGCGGGCTGGTCGCGGACTTGATCGAGGCCATCGACTCCTTGGCGGCCTCGATCGGGCCGCCCGGGTCGGCGAGGGAGATCGCCATGCCGGCTACGAACGGCGCCCGGACGACCCGCACCCACTCGTCCTCGGTGAAGTCGGCCTTGGTGGTCATCGTGATCCCTTCGGTCGAGTGCTGGGACCACATCCTCATCACGCCGGTCCGGCGGGCGCAAGGCTCCCGATGAGGTCGGCGAGACGCGAGCGGGTGCGCATGTTCGGGAGGCTGAAGGCATCGGCGAGGTCGCGCGCCTCCTCCGGCCCGACGCCCGCGAACGCACGGGCGTAGTCGTCGACCATCGCCTCGGCGAGCAGGACGTGGCGGACGTGGCCGTGGATCCATCGCCGTGCTCCCCACGGGTACGGCGCGAAGTCCGGGAACTCCCTGGCGACGAGCTGCTCGATCGGGTCGAGGACGTCACGGACCCCGGCGTCCGTCGATCCCCAGGCGTCGACGCCGAGCCGCGCCTTCTTCTCGAGCACCGGTGCGATCCGCTTCAGGTACGACGAGTCCGGATCGGCGTACACGAGGCCCTGCAGCCCGATGTCCTTGTAGGTCCACAGCGCCCAGCTCGCACCGTGCCGGTCGTAGATCTCGAGCTGGTCCTCGAGCAGCCGGTACCGCTGCTCGTCCAGGTCCGGATCGCCGGTGTAGACGGGGCCGAACTCACCGACCCAGATCGGCGTGCCCGTCTCCCGCATGTAGGAGGTCCGAGCCAGGAACGTCTCCTCGACGCGGTCCCGGTCGACGTACTCGCCCCGGGACTCGCCGGGGTAGGGACCGCCGTCGACGAACCCCGGGAGCGCGTAGTCGTGCGCGGTGTAGACGCAGTTGGGGAGCGGGTCTCCGAGGTGGTCGAACTGCGTCGAGTACCGATCACCGTCGAGGAAGAGGACGTGCTCGGGATCCACGGCCCGGATCGCTGCCTCGAGACGGCGGTAGAACGGCGCCAGCGAGTCGCCGTGCACGTCCGCCGGCTCGTTGACGGGGTTGTAGCCAGCGACCCACGCGTTGCCCCGGTAGCGGTCGGCGATCCGCTCCCACAGCGCCACGACGCGGTCCTGGAACTGCCGATGCGACCAGAAGTGCGCCCACTGCGTCGGGTTGTCCGAGTGCCAGTGCTGGTTCTGGCCGCCCGGCACGGCGTGCAGGTCCAGGATCGTGAAGATGCCGTGGCGCGCGCACGCATCGATCACCCCGTCCAGCAGCGTGAAGCCCGCCTCCTTGATCTCGCCCGGGCGGTCGTCGTCCTCGAAGTGGCGGTAGCTGAACGGGATCCGCAGGGAGTTCACGCCGAGCGAGCTCAGGTACGCCGCATCGGCGTCGGTGAAGAACACCTCCAGGAGCCGGTCGAAGAACGCGGCGGCCGCCGCCGGCCCGAGCACGCGGCCCAGGGCCCGTCTCATCTGCGACTCCGACCCGGCGTAGCCGGTGATGAAGTTCTCCATGTTCATCCACCCGCCGAGCCCGAAGCCGCGCAGGACCACCGGCTCGCCGTCCGACACGAGCCGGGTCCCGTCGACGCGCAGCGGAGTCACGCCGTGGCCTCGCGGCTCTCGACGAGGGTGATCGCGGTCCACGACACCGGAGGAAGCGTGACCCGCACGACGCCCCCGTCGAGCCGCGCGGTGGCGTTGGGCTCGACCCGGACCCGCTCCTGGTCGGTCAGCGTGTTCGCAGCGTGCGGGTCCTCGTCGTGGAGCGTCTGAGCGCTCCCGATCGTCACCTTCCCGAGGTGGGACGCGTCGATCTCGAGACCGACCTCGTCGGTCTGGCTCCGGTTCACCGCGAAGACCGCGGTGGCTCCGGCGTCCGCGTCGTGGGTGGCGACCGCGTCGACGACGGGCACGTCTCCGTAGAGCGTGGTGTGGTAGGTGCGGCAGTCGAGCTTGAGCTCCAGGGTGCTGCCGCGCGCCAGCGACGAGGTGAGCGCGAACGGGAAGAACGTGGTCTGGCGCCAGGCGTCCCCGCCGGGCTCGGTCATGATCGGGGCGATCACGTTCACGAGCTGCGCGAGGCTGGCCGAGGTCACCCGATCCGCGTGCCGGAGCAGCGAGATGAGCAGGCTGCCGAAGACGACGGCGTCCATGACGGTGTAGACGTCCTCGAGGAGCCGTGGCGCGACCGGCCAGGTCTCGACGTCGGTGATCCGGTCGACGTCGTGGTAGCGGGACTGGTACCAGACGTTCCACTCGTCGAACGAGACGTACATCGTCTTCGTGCTGCGCCGGATCGCCTTGACGTGGTCGGCGGTCGCGACGACCGAGTCGATGAATCGGTCCATGTCGACCGCCGAGGCCAGGAAGCTCCCGTAGTCGCCGGCCAACGGCTCGTAGTAGGCGTGGCACGAGATGTAGTCCACGTCGTCGTAGGTCTCCTCGAGCACGACGCGCTCCCACTCCCCGAACGTCGGCATGGCCGCACTGGAGCTGCCGCACACGACGAGCTCGAGGTCGGGGTCGAGCTGCCGCATCGCGCGCGCGGTCTTCGAGGCCAGCTGCGCGTAGCTCTTGGCGGTGCCGTGGCCCAGCTGCCACGGACCGTCCATCTCGTTCCCGAGGCACCACATCCGGATCGAGTGCGGCTCCGGGGACCCGTGCGCTGCGCGCAGGTCCGACAGCGCCGTCCCGGAGCGGACGTTGGCGTACTCGAGGACGTCGAGCGCCTCCTGCAGGCCGCGCGTGCCGAGGTTGACGGCGTACATGAGCTCGCAGTCGACCTTCGTCAGCCACCGCGCGAACTCGTTGAGGCCGACCTCGTTCGTCTCGGTCGAGTGCCACGCGAGGTCGAGCCGCCGCGGCCGCTGGTCCACCGGTCCGACCCCGTCCTCCCACCGGTAGCCGGAGACGAAGTTGCCGCCCGGGTAGCGGATGGCGGTCACGCCGAGCTCGCGCACGAGCGCCACGACGTCCTTGCGACAGCCGTCCTCGTCCGCAGTGGGATGCGTGGGCTCGAAGATGCCGTCGTACACGCATCGGCCCAGGTGCTCGACGAACGAGCCGAACAGGCGCCGGTTGACGGGGCCCACGACGAAGTGGGGATCGATGGTCAGGTGCGCAGGAATCATGGGTCCTCGGTCGGATCGTGGTGCGGACGAGGGGTCTACTTGAGGCTGCCCAGGGAGAGGCCGCCCTGCCAGTAGCGCTGGAGCGCGAGGAACGCGACGATCAGCGGGATCACCGAGACCAGGGAGCCGAGGATGATGATGCTCCACAGGCTCTGTCCTCCTGCGGCGCCGTACGTCGACGCCGTGGACTGCCAGAGCCCGATCCCCACGGTCACCGGGAAGAGGCGGTTGTCGGACAGCATCGCGAGCGGCAGGAAGTAGTTGTTCCACGACGAGACGATCGACAGCAGCAGCACGGTCACGATCGCGGGGCGCATGAGCGGCAGCGCGACCTGGAGGAACGTCCTGAACTCGCCCGCGCCGTCCACGCGCGCGGCGTCCAGGAGCTCGTCCGGCACCGCCTCGCGAGCGTAGACGTTCATCAGGTAGACGCCGAACGGGTTGAGCAAGGTCGGGAGGATCACCGCCCAGATCGTGTTCGTCAGTCCGATCCGGGAGAACAGGATGAACGTCGGGATCACGAGCGCGGTCGTCGGCACCATCACCGCGCCGAGCAGGATGGCGAAGGCGAGCCGGCGGCCCGCGAACCGGTACTTCGCGAACCCGTAGCCGGCGAGCACGGCCAGGATCGTCGCCCCGATGCCGCCCACGAACGCGTAGAGCGCCGAGTTGAGCAGCCACCTCGCGTAGATGCCACCGCCGTAGGTGAACAGGTCCTTCAGGTTCTCCACGTAGTTGACGTCGTCGGCGAACCACAGGGCGTTGCCGCCGCCGAAGAGCCCCGCCGAGCTCTTCGAGCTGTTGACGATCACCCACCAGAAGGGGATGAGGAAGTAGACGACCAGGAAGACCAGCAGGATCTGCAACGGCAGGTACTTCGGCCGGCGCGGCCGGCGGCCGGCGGACGCGACGGGCGCGGTCATGACAGGAAGCTCCCTCGCTTGCGGGTGGCGAACAGGAAGACGTAGACGCAGACGAACACGACCGCACCCAGGGCGAAGGAGATCGCCGAGCCGTAGTTGTAGTTGGCCAGGCTGAACGCCTGCTGGTAGGCGTACATGTTCGGGGTGAAGTCGTCGGGGATGGCCCCGGCCGCGAGCTGCTGGAGGATCTTGGGCTCGTTGAAGAACTGGAGGGTCCCGATGAGCGCGAACACCAGGATCAGCACCAGAGCACGGCTCAGGAGCGGGATCTTGATCCGGAGGGCGATCTGCCACTGCGAGGCGCCGTCGATGCGCGCCGCCTCGTAGAGCTCCGGGTCGATGCCCTGGAGCGCCGCGTACAGGATGATCATGTAGTAGCCGACCCACTGCCACGTGACCACGTTGACCAGGCCCCAGAAGATGAGGTCCGAGCTGAGGAAGTCGGGGCCGGTGGCGCCGAACGCGCCGAACACGTCGGCGATCGGACCGAAGTTCTTGCTGTAGAGGAAGCCCCACATCAGGGCGCCGATGACGGCCGGGATCGCGTAGGGCATGAAGATCATCAGCCGCGAGAACCGCGCGAGGCGGTTCACGAGCACGTCGATCATCAGCGCGACCGCCAGCGAGATGGCCATCTGGAACGGGATGAGCACCAACGAGAACTTGATGACGAACCAGACCCCGCTGACGAACGACGGATCGTCGAAGGCCTTGGTGTAGTTGCCGAACCAGACGAACTGGGTCCCCCCGATCAGCGTCTTGCGGAACGTGCTGAGGTACAGCGCGTAGCCGAGCGGCAGCACCAGCATCGCCAAGAAGACGAGCCCGAAGGGCCCGACGAAGAGCCATCCGGTGATGTTCTGGCGCGCGGTCGGGGACCGGAAGCGCTTCGGTCGCGCCGGGGAAGCTGTGGCTTCGGCGTCCATGAGGTCTCCAGATCGGGAGAGGTGAGGCTGGCCGGTCCGGAGGTCGCGGCCCGGCCAGCCAGCCCGTGCGTCGGTCACCTACTTGACGGTGAACCCCTGGTCCTTCGCGTACCCCTCGACATCCTGCTGGAGGGCGTCAGCCGCCTCGGACCCGGTCGCCGACCCGTCGTTGATCTTCGCGATCTGCTTCGTGAAGGCGGTGTAGTAGTACTGACCGATCGGCGTGTAGGTCATGCCCTGGTAGCCGTTGGCGGCGGGGATGTAGACCTCCTTGTTCGACTGTTGGCCGTCGAAGAAGGGGACCTTGAGGTTGATGAACTCCGGGTCGTTCAGGGCGTCCACGTTGAGCGGGAAGATGATCTGGTTCGCCCAGCCGTCCTTGAGCGACTCGGCGTCGGCGTAGACACCGAACGCGACCTTGGCGGCCAGATCCTTGTCCTTCGCCTGCTCGGTCACCGAGAAGGCGGAGCCACCCCAGTTGACCTGCACCGGGTTGCTCGGGTCCCACTGCGGCATGGGAGCGGTGGCCCACACCTTCGCGTCCGCACCCTCGCCCACGCCGGCTCCCTGCAGGTAGCCGGGCGCCCACGCGGCGGAGAGGTACGTGGCGTACTTCCCGCCGATGACGCCGGAGATGTACTCCGGGGTGAACTGGTCCTGGGTGCCGACGAGGCCCTTCTGCGTCAGGCCGGCCCAGTAGTCCAGCACCTTCTTGACCTCGTCGCTGTCCAGGTCGATGCCGATCTCGCCACCGTCCGAGCTCGAGTAGGTGAACGGCTCCGCGCCGTTCTGGTAGAGCAGCGCCGTGACGTAGGCAGGCTGGTTGGCCGCGAAGTCACCGAAGAGCGGGCCGCCGGCGTCCTTGACCTTCTGCGCCGCCGCCTCGTACTCGTCCCACGTCTTCGGCGGGGTGATCTTGTACTTGTCGAAGACGTCCTTGCGGTAGATCATCCCCATCGGTCCGCCGTCGACCGGAGCGCCGTAGACGCCGTCGCCGACCGAGACGTCCTTCCAGGCCCCGTCGCTGAAGTTCGCCTTCACGTCCTCGTAGCCGAGGTCCTTGAGGTCGACCAGCGCGTCCTGCGCCTGGAAGGTCGGGATCCGGTCGGCCTCCAGCATCACGACGTCGGGCGCTCCCTTGCCGGCCGCGACGGCGGTCTGGAACTTGTCGTACTCGTCGCCGCCCGCGCCGGCGTTGGTCCAGCAGACCTGGACGTCGTCGTGCTGGGTGTTGAAGTTGTCGACGACCTTCTGCATGTTCGGGTACCAGGCCCACATCGTGACGACCGGTGCCTGCTTGTTCTTGATGGTGTTGGTGCAGTTGGCGGACTTGTTGGCGCTGCTCGCGTCGTCGTCGCCTCCGCCGCATCCCGAGAGGGGGGCGAGGAGCGCGACCGAGGCCGTGGCGGCGGCGAGGGCTGATCTCGTCTTCACTGGACTGTCCCTTCGGAGGCGGACGGGCGGTTCTACAACGTTGTAGTACAACGTTGTAGAATGTGATCGGGGTCACTGTCAAGGGACTCCGGCGAAAGCTTTGGACCGGCGGGCGCACCCCTGCGGACGCCCCGTGGCAGGTCCACCAGGACCGTTAGAATCCGAGGCCACGGCACTCATGGCCGGACGGAGGCGGGGTGCGGATGGGCGCAACGATGCAGGACGTCGCGCTTGCCGCCGGCGTCTCGATCAAGACGGTGTCGAACGTCATCAACGACTACCCGTACGTCCGACCCGCGACCCGCGAGCGCGTCCTGGCCGCCATCGACCAGCTGGCCTACCGCCCCAACCTCTCGGCGCGCGGGCTGCGCTCGGGCAAGACGGGGATCATCGGGCTCGCGGTGCCGGAGCTGCGGGAGAACTACTTCGCCGAGCTCGCTGACGCCGTGATCCGGGCCGCCGAGAAGTCGGGCCTGGGCGTCGTGGTCGAGCAGACCAACGGGGACCGCGAGAGCGAGCTCCGGGTCCTGTCCCGCGCACGCACCCACTACATGGACGGGATCCTGCTCAGCCCGGTCGGGATGGGCCAGGCGGACGCGTCGCTGCTCGACGTCCCGTTCCCCCTCGTGCTGCTCGGCGAGCGCATCTTCGGCGGTCCGGTCGACCACGTCACCATGCACAACGTTTCGTCGGCGGGCGCCGCCGTCGAGCACCTCCTGTCCATCGGTCGCCGGCGGATCGCGCTGGTCGGCGCCGAGGGCGACGACGTCTCGGACGCCAGCTCGTGGAGCCTGCGGGTCCGCGGCTACCGCCGCGCGCTGGAGCAGGCCGGCATCCCGGTCGACGAGCACCTCGTCCGGCGTACCGAGCACTGGAGCCGGGCCGGCGGCGCCGCCGCCCTGCACGAGCTGATCGACGAGGGACACGACTTCGACGCGGTGTTCGCGCTCAACGACGCGCTCGCTCTCGGGGTCCTGCGGGGGCTGCAGGAGGCCGGCCGTCGCGTGCCCGACGACGTCGCCGTCGTCGGGTTCGACAACGTCGACGAGGGTCAGTTCGCGGTCCCGTCGCTCACCACGGTCGACCCGGGCCGCGAGGAGATCGCGCGCACCGCCGTCGCCCTTCTCGTCGAGCGGATCAACGAGAAGGGGACCAAGGCCCCCGCCCGCACCATGAAGGCCGAGTTCTCCATCGTGTCGCGCGAGTCGACGGGTGGAGCCGACGCTCCGAGAGTCGCTCAGTAGTACCAGGGGTACGGCGACCAGTCCGGCTCGCGCTTCTCGAGGAACTGGTCGCGACCCTCCTGGGCCTCGTCGGTCATGTAGGCCAGGCGGGTGGTCTCGCCGGCGAAGAGCTGCTGGCCGACCAGCCCGTCGTCGAGGAGGTTGAAGGAGTACTTCAGCATCCGCTGCGCGGTGGGCGACTTGCCGTTGATCAGGCGGCCCCACTCCAGCGCGGTCTTCTCGAGCTCGGCGTGCGGGACGGCGCGATTGACGGTGCCCATCCGCATGCCGTCCTCGGCGGAGTACTCCTGGCCGAGGAAGAAGATCTCCCGCGCGTACTTCTGGCCGACCTGGCGGGCGAGGTAGGCCGAGCCGAAGCCGCCGTCGAAGGAGCCGACGTCGGCGTCGGTCTGCTTGAAGCGCGCCTCCTCGGCGGACGCCAGGGTGAGGTCGCAGACGACGTGCAGGCTGTGGCCGCCGCCGGCGGTCCAGCCGGGCACCACGCAGAGGACGACCTTCGGCATGAAGCGGATCAGCCGCTGCACCTCGAGGATGTGCAGCCGGGCCAGCTTGGCCCTGTCGATCGGGCTGGGCTCCTCGGCGCCGGTGTCGCCACTGCCGGCCGCGACGTCCTCGTACTGGTAGCCGGCGCGGCCGCGGATCCGCTGGTCGCCGCCGGTGCAGAAGGCCCACTTGCCGTTCTTGGCGCTCGGGCCGTTGCCGGTGAGGATCACGCAGCCGACGTCCGCGCTGGTGCGCGCGTGCTCGAGCACCCGCAGCAGCTCGTCGACGGTGTGCGGACGGAAGGCGTTGAGCACGTCGGGGCGATCGAACGCGACGCGCACGGTCCCGTGCGCCTTCGCCCGGTGGTACGTCAGGTCGGTCAGGTCCTCGAAGCCGGGGACCGCGTCCCAGTCGGCGGGATCGAAGATCTCCGACACGCCCTCGATAGCACTCATGGACTGCACGCTATCGCCGGGGAATGCGAAGTCCGCGAGGGGGCATTGAGCAGGTATGACACTTGAAGGCGAGTACGAGCCCAGCCAGTGGGACTGGGTCCGGGAGCAGGTGGAGACGTTCGAGGCCACCAACGGCCAGGAGGCCAACATCCTCCGGGGCAGGCCGGAGTGGCCGATCGTCGTGATCACCTCGCGTGGCGCGAAGTCGGGCAAGCTCCGCAAGAACCCGGTCATGCGCGTGGAGAAGGACGGCGTGTACGCCGCGGTCGCGTCGAAGGGCGGCGACCCGCAGCACCCGACCTGGTACCACAACTTCCTCGAGCACCCCGAGGTCGACCTCCAGGACGGCGCGGAGAAGCACACCTACCGGGCACGCGTGGCCGAGGGCGAGGAGCGCGCCGAGTGGTGGGAGCGCGCGGTCAAGCAGTACGCGCCGTACGCCGAGTACCAGGAGAAGACCGACCGGGAGATCCCGGTCTTCCTGCTCGAGCGCGTCTGACCCGGACGGGCAGTGGCCCGCGGATCACCGATCCGCGGGCCACTCCCGTCGTCGTTCAGCGCTCGCAGGCGGTCTTGATCTCGCCGCGGCAGCGGTCGATCGAGGTGCCGCCGTCGAGGCGGTCGAAGCCGGACGAGCCGCGAAGGTCGTCGCGGCCGCCGTTGCCGTTGAGCTGGTCGTCGCCGGCACCGCCGAGGAGGCTGTTGCGGCCGCCGTTGCCGGTGAGGACGTCGTTGCCGGGGGTGCCCCACAGCGCCTGCAGGCCCGACAGCGTCATCGTGCCGCCCGCCCAGGTGGCCTGGTTGGTCGCCATGCTCGCGGTGACGCCCTGCCGGGTCGGCGTGAAGACCAGCCGGTCCCAGCCGCCGCCACCACGCACGCGACCGCTCCACAGCTGGTCGGCCGGCGCCGGGTTCACGACCGCGCCCGCGGTCGTCAGCGAGGCGGCGTACACGACGTCGTCGCCGGTGTTGCCCTCGATGTTGAACGGCTGCGCCTTGACGCCCGGGGCGTCGTCGGTGGCGAGGAGGGTGCGCACCCGGTCGTCGCCCGCACCCGCGCGGACGCGGCCGCCGAACGCGACCGTGATCTCGTCGTCGCCCGGTCCGCCCTCGAGGCGGGTCGGCTGGACGGCGGTCAGCCGGTCGTTGCCTGCGGACCCGTAGACCAGGTCCGCGCCGCCACCGCTGACGAAGACGTCGGCGCGGTTGCTGCCGATGAAGGTCTCGTCGGTCGCGTCGGGGGCCCAGATCGTCGGGGCGCCGGTGTAGGTGTCGCGGCCGCCGGGGCCGTCGATCGTGCGGGTGGTCGCGTCGATCGTGGTCCGGCCGGTGGCACCCACCTTGATCCGGTCGCGGCCGCTGGCGTGGATCATGTCGATGCCGTCACCGGGGTCGAGGGTGTCCGTGCCGGGGCCGCCCCACAGCACGTCGTCGCCGGCGCCGCCGAGGACCGTGTTGTCGCCGTTGCCGCCGCGCACCTGGTCGTTGCCGGCGCCGCCGTCGAGCGCCTTCCCGGCGCCGCTGAGGATGTCGTTGCCCGCGCCGCCGTCGAGCGTCGCCGTGGTCGAGGTGAGGGAGTCGTCCCCGTCGCCGCCCGTGAGGGCGGTCGCGCCGTTGCCGGTGAGCACGTCGTTGCCGGCGCCGCCCTCGAGCGTGCCCGCGGAGCCCGTCAGCGTGTCGTTGCCCTCGCCGCCGGTCAGCGACGCGGAGGTCGAGGTGAGCGTGTCGTCGCCGTCGCCTCCGAACCAGTGCCCCGCCGTGGACGCGGGCGCGTTGGCCGGGCCGCAGATGACGTCGTTGCCACCGAGCCCGCGGACCTCCGCGGTGCCCACGACGTAGATGACGTCGGCGCCGGCGGTGCCCTCCGCCGGCGTGTTCCCCTGGTCGGCCGGCACGACGATCGTCGCGGGCAGGTTCCCGCACATCTCACCGGCGGCGACGGCCGGCGCGTAGAGCGCGCTGGCGCCGGAGCCGACGAGGACGAGCGCACCGAGCGCTGGCAGGAAGGACTTCATGTCGAGTGACCCCCGAGTGGTAGGTGATGTCTGCCCTCCACAGCGACACGGCGCGGGCCAGCGTTACGGCGGTTCGCCGGTCCCGGGGCTCCGCAACGCCCACAATGTGCGCGTGACGACCGCCACCCCTCCGGAGGACCCGGCCGCTCTCGGCGCCGTACGCCGCTCCGCCCTCGCCGAGCCCACGATCGACCCGCCCGGCCGATGGATCGCGTTCCTGACGCTGGCCAGCATCGGCCTGTGGGCCGGTTTCTTCGGGCCGATCCAGGTGCTGCTCGCGCAGCAGGCCGAGGCCATCGACGCGGACAGCAAGAAGCAGATCCTGTCGCTGGTCCTCGGCCTCGGCGCGTTCGTGTCGGTCGTCTGCAACCCGGTCTTCGGCGCGTTCTCCGATCGCACGACCCTGCGGATGGGACGCCGGTTGCCGTGGGTGATCGGCGGCGCCGCCGGCGGCGTGCTGTCCCTGCTCGTGCTGAGCGCCGCGGACAGCGTGGTCGTGATGGCGCTGGGGTGGTGCGGCGTGCAGGCGGCGCTCAACGCCATGCTCGCCGCCGTGACCGCGACCGTCCCCGACCAGGTGCCGGTCGGCTCCCGGGGCCGGATCGGTGGCATCCTCGCGATCGCCCAGACCGTCGGCGTGATCGCTGGCACCGGCATCGCGTCGGCGACCGGCAGCATCACGGCCGGCTACCTGGTGACGGCCGGCGTCCTGGCCGTGCTGACGATCCCGTGGTGCCTGGACGCGCGGGACGTCCCGCTGCTGCCGGAGGAGCGTCCCGCGGCCTTCGACTGGGGCGCCTTCCTGCGCGGGTTCTGGGTCTCACCGCGCGCGCACCCCGACTTCGCGTGGGCCTGGATCACGCGGTTCCTCGTCAACCTGTGCAACGCGCTGGGCCTGCTCTACCTCCTCTACTACATGCAGGACGTGCTCGGCTTCAGCAAGGACGAGGCCGATGACAAGGTCTTCCTGCTCACCGCGATCTACGGCGTCGTCGTGATGGCGACCGCGGTGCTCTTCGGCGTCTGGAGCGACCGCAGCGGCAAGCGCAAGGTCTTCGTGATCTGGTCCGGACTGGTCGGCGGCTGCGCCACGCTGATGCTCGCGGTCGTGCAGACCTGGCCCGCTGCCGTGTGCGCCGCTGCGCTGATGGGCATCGGCTACGGCATCTACGTCTCCGTCGACTTCGCGCTCATCACCCAGGTGCTGCCCGGCGCCGAGGACCGCGGCAAGGACCTGGGCGTCATCAACATCGCCAACGCCCTCCCCCAGGTCTTCGCGCCGTTCGTCGCCGGCGTGATCCTGCTCGTCGTCGAGGCCGCGGGCGGCGTCACGGAGACCAACGGCGACGGCTTCTCGGTCGGGTACGGCGCGGTCTACCTCAGCGCCTTCGCCTGCGCCGTGCTCGGCTCGGTGTTCGTCACCAGGATCCGCTCCGTCCCCTGACCCGGCGATGGTCCCGCAACAGGCGGCTCAGCGGGAGGCTCAGTGGGCGGGCGCCTTCGCCGCGCGGGAGATCGACATCGCGAGGCCGACGAGGTGGCCGAGGCGGGCGATCTCGGAGTCGAGGAAGTCGGGGCCGCCGCGGCGCCCGATGATCACGACCTCGGACTTGTTGAGCCGGGCGACGGCCATCACGGCGTTGTCGTCGTCGCTCTCGACCGCGGCCGCGCGGTCGACGGCCACCCAGACCAGGTCGTCGGGGGCGGCCGCGGTGGTGTAGACGATGCCATCGGCCTTGCTGATGCGCGCGGCCCAGTCGGCGCGGAACGTGACCGGCAGCAGGTCGATGAGGCGGTCGAGCGCGACCTCGGGCTCGGCGGTCAGCTCCTCGACGGCCTCCAGGTCGAGGAAGATGTTGCCGCCCGCGGCGTACCGGCTGATCCAGATGACGCGGACGCCGTCGAGGGCGTTGCACGCCGAGACGATCGAGTCCGGCATCGAGCCCGGCGCGGTCTCGAGCAGCACGTCGTCGACAGCGGTGCCGTCGTGCCGCTTCTCGACGATCTCGATCGCGCCGATGTCGCCGCCGGCCTCACCGATGGCGCCCGCGAGCCGTCCCAGCGAACCCGGGACGTCGGGGAGCTCCACGCGGAGGAGGTACGGCATGCCTCGACCATAGCCGGACCGGGTTGCGGCCAGGTTTCCTCGTATCAGGACCCGGCCAGCCGCTGCGGCAGGCCGGTGGCCCGCTGCGCGCGGGTCGCCACGGCGGCGCGGACGGCGGCCTCGGACCCCACCACCCGCACGTGGGTCCGGGCGCGGGTCACCGCGGTGTAGAACAGCTCGCGGGTCAGCAGCCTCGAGCCCTCCTCGGGCAGCAGCACCGTGACCCGGTCGGCCTGGCTGCCCTGGCTCTTGTGGATCGTCATCGCGTGCATGGTCTCGACCGCGTCGAGCCGGCCGGGCGCGAACTCCTTGAGCCGCTCCGACCCCGCGACGAACGCGCGTGCGCGGCCGTCCCGACGGACCACGACCCCGGTCTCGCCGTTGTAGACGTCGAGCGCGTAGTGGTTGCTGGTCACGAGCAGCGGCCGGCCGACGTACCACTGGTCGCCCACCACCTGGTGGGCCTCGACGCCGACCTCCTCGGCGAGCCAGCGCTCGACGAGGTGGTTCCACCGGCGTACGCCGAAGGGCCCCTCGCGGTGCGCGCACAGCAGGCGGTAGCGGTCGAGCTCGTCGAGCGCGGCCGCGGGGTCCTCGGCGACGGCCGCCTCCCACACGGCGCGGGCGGCGGCGACGGAGTCGGGACGCAGCGCCGCCTCGATCGCCGCCTCGTCCTCGACCTCGACGAACGAGACCTGCTCGGACGGCGTCCGCAGCACCGCCAGCACGTCGTCGGCGTCACCGTCGCGGAGCGCCTCGGCCAGCGCCTTGATGTCCTGCTCGGAGCGGAAGTTCTCGGTGAGCGCCGCGACCGGGGAGTCGGCCCGTCCGGCGTAGCCGGCGACGAGGTCGCTCAGCACCGCGCCGGCGCCGACCGAGGTGAGCTGCCGCGGGTCGCCGACCAGGACCAGCCGGCTCTCCGGCCGCAGCGCCTCCAGCAGCCGGCCCATCATCGTCAGCTCGACCATCGACGACTCGTCGACCACGACGACGTCGTACTTCAGGCGGTTGGCGCGGTCGTGGCGGAAGCGCGTCGCGTTGTCGGGGCGCCAGCCGAGCAGGCGGTGCAACGTCAGCCCGTCGACCCGGCCGACCAGCCCACGCGCCTCCGGCCAGGCCGTCGCGACGGCGTCGAGCTCGGTGACCACGGCCTCCTGGAGCCGGGTCGCGGCCTTGCCGGTCGGTGCGGCCAGTGCGATCGAGAGGCCGCCGCCGGCCTGGTCGGCGAGCACGGCGAGCAGCCGGGCGACCGTGGTGGTCTTGCCGGTGCCGGGGCCGCCGGTGAGGATCGTCGTCCGGCGGTGGGCGGCCGCGACGACCGCCGCCTCCTGCTCGGCGCTGAAGTGGCCGCCGCGGACCTTCGCGAGCGCCGCCGCCAGCCTCGCCTCGTCGACGGGCGGCGGCGCGAGCGCGAGCCGGTCGGCGAGGTCGTCGTGCACCTGGGTCTCGAGCCGGTGGTAGCGGTCGAGGTAGAGCAGCCCGCGCTCCCAGCGGACCGCCCCGGCCGCGACCAACGGCGACCGCTCGATCGGCCACTCCTCCGGCCAGTCGAGGTCGGGGGCGACGGCGCGCACGGTGCCGAGGTCGAGGCACACCGAGCCACGACGGACGGCGCGCACGGTCAACGCCACGGCGAGCAGCACCCGCTCGTCGTCCTCGCCGCCGAGAGCCCCGAGCCGCGTGGCGACGTGGACGTCGGAGGAGGTGAGCACGCCGGCGGCGTTGAACGCGGCCAGCAGCCCGGTCGCGGTGCCGGCGATCCGCCAGTCGTGCTCGCCGGTCGGCTCGAACAGCTCAGTCACGACGGCCGTCCAGGAGGTCGGAGAGCTCCTCGACCAGCGCGACGGGCGGCCGCCATGCGAAGACGCCGCAGGGCGCACCGCCGACGAGCGGGGTGTCGGGGCCGCACATGCCGCGCAGGTAGAGGTAGAGCACGCCGCCGAGGTGCCGCTCGGGGTCGTAGCCGGGCTGCCGCCAGCGCAGGAACCGGTGCAGCACCGCGGCGTACAGCAGCGCCTGCAGCGGGTAGTCGGAGTGGCCCATCGCGGCCTGCAGCGCCTCGGGGCGGTAGCTGTGCGCGGTGAGGGGCTGGTCGGGCGGTCCGAGCCAGTTGGTCTTGTAGTCGACGACGAGGTAGGTCGGGCCGGGGAGCCGGAGGACGACGTCGACCGAGCCGGTGAGGTAGCCGCGCAGCGTCTGCTGGCCGAGCGGGCCGGCGAGCTGGCCGGCGTACTCCCGCACCGGGTCGCCAGGAGGCAGGTGCCGCTCCAGCAGCGGGCCGATGTCGCCGAGGCGGCCGTCGCCCAGCGGCAGCTCGAAGTCCATCTCGCGCAGCCGGTCGGCGAGCCGGAGCTGGCGCAGCGTCGTCCCGCCCGCGAGCGGCCCCAGCGGGGTGTCGCAGACCGCGACCAGCGCGTCGGCGAGCTCCTCGCGGTCGAGCTCGACCGGCCACCAGCCGAGCTGGTCGTCGATGTGCCCGAGCAGCTCGGCGCGCAGGTCGGGCGCCTCGGGATCGGTGTGCTCCAGGACGGCGTGGACGAGCGAGCCGAACGTCGCGCCGACCGGCAGCGCGGCCATCGGCGAGGGCACGTCGCCGGCGACCGGGTCCGGTGCGGCGACCGGCTCCGGCTCGAGCGCCTCGTCGTCCTTGCCGACCACCTCGGGCTCGCTGACCACGGTCCCCGAGGGACCCGTGGCGACGTCGAGCCTGCTGAGCGAGGAGTACGACGTCCGCCGCCACTCGGTGTCGACCTCGCGGGTGAACGCCCGGGCGGCGAGCCCGGGGGGCTCCGGTCGTGGCGGATCGTCGCCGGGCGTGGCGTGGAGGGCCGGCTCGGGCGACGGTCCACCGCGGTCGCGCCAGCGGGCGAACAGCTCGACCACGCCGTCGTCGTCGGGCACGGGCGGTGCGGCGGGGACCGCCACGGACTCGGCGTCGCGCATAAGCACCCGGTGCAGCGGCGACGCGACGGCGTTCTTGGTGGGCGCCCACCAGGCGACGACCTGCGACTTGGCGCGGGTGATCGCGACGTAGAGCAGCCGCAGCCACTCGCCGGCCTCCTCGTCGGCCCAGCGTCGGCAGTGGTCGGCCCAGTCGGCGCCGCCGCCGCCGACGTTGAGGCAGCGCTCGCCGGCGTCGTCGTGGAAGAGCGGGCGGGTCGGCTTGGGGACGAACCGGTCGGCCAGCGCGGGCAGGTAGACGACGGGGTACTCGAGGCCCTTGCTCGCGTGGATGGTCACCAGCTGCACGGCGGCGGCGTCGGAGTCGAGGCGGCGGGTGCGCTCGACGCCGCGCCCGGCACGGCCCTCGGAGACCTGGTCGCGCAGCCAGGTCAGCAGCGAGACCAGGCCGTGGCGCTCGGTGAGGGTCACCTCGTGCAGTGCCTCGCCGATGTGGCGCAGGTCGGTGAGCCGCCGGTCGCCGCCGACCTCGGCGAGCACCCGCTCGGGCAGCCCGGCCACGTTGGCGGCCTCGAGCACGGCGGCGATGCCCCGGTTGGTGAAGAGCTCGACCCAGTCGCGCAGCGTGTCGGCCACGCGGTCGGTCAGGTCGTCGCCCTGCTCGTCGAGCTCGGCCGAGGTGTGCCCGAGGAAGCAGGTGAGCGCGGCCGAGCGCACCCGCGCGCTGCGGTGCGGCTGCTCCAGCGCCTCCAGCAGCGTCAGCCACTCGACCGCTGCGGGTGTCGCGAACACGCTGCCGCCGCCGGCGATCACCGCGGGCACGCCCTGCGCCAGCAGCGCCTCCCGGACGTCGGCGAGGTCGGCGTGCCGGTAGCTGATCACGGCGACGTCGCGGGGCCGGATCGGCTCGCCGCACCAGGTCGCGCCGGACGCGAGCAGCCGGCGTACGTCGAGCGCCAGGTCGGTCGCGACGTGCTTGCGCACCTGGGCGACGGTGAGCATCGCGCTGCCGCTGCGGCCGAACGCGTCGCGGCGGACCACGCGGACGCGGAACGGCGCGGCCGACCCGGACAGCCGGCTGTCCGGGTGGTGCGCCTCGACGTCGCGCACCACGATCCGGTCGTCGCCGAGCGCGGCGCCCGCGAGCAGGGTCTGGAAGGAGTCGAGCAGCGGGGCGTCGCTGCGCCAGTTGACCGACAGGGTCTGCTTGGTGGCGGCGGTCTCCGCGGCCCGGAGGTAGGTGGTGACGTCGCCGCCACGGAAGGCGTAAATGGCCTGCTTCGGGTCGCCGATCAGCACCATCGTGGCGTGGCCGGAGAACGCGCGGTCGAGCACCTGCCACTGCACCGGGTCGGTGTCCTGGAACTCGTCGACGAGCACGATGCTCCACCGCGCGCGCATCCGCTGGGCGGCGGCGCCGTCCTCGTCGGCGAGGGCGTCCTTGAGCTGGGACAGCAGGTCGTCGTAGGAGAGGATGCCGAGCCGCCGCTTGCGCCGGTCGAGCTCGGTGCGGACCGCCTCGGCGAAGCTGACCCGGCGGCCGGCCGGGGTGGAGCGGTCCTCGCCGGCGGGCTCCAGCCGGGCCTGCGGGTCGCCGACCGCGGTGCGCGCGATCGAGAGCGCCTCCGCGTGGGTGAACACCGGCCCGGCGGGGTCGAACGCGAACGCGCGGAGGTAGAGGTCGTCGACTGTCTCCTTGACCAGGTCGTCGAGGTCCTCGACCAGCCGGGCGCGGGAGTCGGTGTCGCCGGCGACGCCCAGCGAGTCGAGCACCATCGAGCAGAACTGGTGCGTGGTCGCGATCGTCGCTGCGTCGAAGCCGGCCAGCGCCTCGGTCACCCGACGGTGCCCGAGCCGCCGCTGCTCGGGGTCCCACGCGCGCAGCATCGACACGAGGTCGGACTCGGTCACCTCGCCGGCGGCGGGGTCGTCGCTGAGCACCCGCTCGGCCTCGACCAGCTGGGCGCGGACGCGTTCGCGGAGCTCCTGGCTGGCGGCCCGGCCGAACGTCACGACCAGCATCTGCTCGAGCCGGGCCCGGCCCTCGGCGACGTAGCGGGTCACCAGCGCGCCGATGGTCCAGGTCTTGCCGGTGCCGGCACTGGCCTCGAGCAGCACGGTGCCCGACGGGAGCGGGTCGCGGATGTCGAAGGGCGTCATGCTCACAGCGGCCCGACCTTCTCGGCGCCGGTGAGCAGCGGCTCCCAGATCCGCCAGGCCACCTCGCCCAGCCCGGCGGCGACCAGCACGTCGAGGGACGCGCGGGCGCCGTAGACGCGCTGGTGGTAGCCGTCGGCGTCCTCGCCCTCGATGCCGAACTGGTTGAAGGGGTCGGTCTCCCACTCGCGGCTGGCCGCTGCGTAGGGAGAGAAGTCCTGACCCATCAGCTCGCGCGCGTGCGCCTCCGCCCAGGCGGCGGCGGTCTTGACCGGCGCCGGCAGCGGCGCGCACAGGCCGCGGTCGCGCAGCTCGACGAGGTCGCGCAGCCAGGCGACGGCGCGGTGGTCGAGCGGCCCGGCGAGGGCTCGCTTGGGCCCGGCGCGGTCCTTGCCGACGGCGTGGGCGGTCCAGTGCTGGTCGGGGTAGGTCGCGCTCAACGCCAGCAGGTCGACCCAGGTCTGCAGTCGCTGGCGGGCGTTGAGGCGGGAGTAGCCGAGCGAGACGACGCGGGTGCCGTAGACGCCGGGGACGGTGCCGGTGAGCCGCCGTCCGTCGCCGAGGTCGACGTCGACGTCGACGGAGCGGCGCTCGCCCTCGCGGATCTCGCTGGTGCGCGACCAGAGCCGCTGGCACTCCTCGACCACCTCGTTGAAGGCGCCGGTGCCGAGTCCGCCCGGCGGCAGCGTGCCGCTCAGCTGCTCGGCGGTCATCACCGCGACGGGGTCGTGGCCGGCGAGCAGCTCGCGCAGCAGCCGGTCGCCGATCTGCCACTTCTCGAGGCTGTCGAGCGTCACCGGGATCGCGTCGGCCAGGTCGTCGGGCTCGAACGGCGTCGCCACGTCGAGCCGCTCGCGCAGGAACGCCCGCACCGGGTGGGCGAGGAACGCCTTGAGCTCGGCGAGCGACACGTCCTCGCGCTCGCGCGGGGCCAGCGAGCCGGTCAGGAACGGCGGCGGCTCGCGTCGTACCCCCCAGGCCGAGCGGGCACCGGCCAGCGCGGCGTCGTCGAAGCTGAACGGCCGCCCGGGCACGAAGTTGCGCGCGTCGTAGGGCTGCAGCGGGTGGTGGGTGAGCACCCGGTCGCGGACCGGCTCGGCGGTGGTGCGGTCGGCGGCGTCCAGGATCTCGCCGAGGGGTACGGCGGGTGGCCGGCGCGCGCCGGACTGCTCGTTGGCCCCCGTGTAGGTGATGACGAGGTGCTCGGCCGCGGCCAGCACCGCGTCGAGGAGCAGCTGCCGGTCCTCGCTGCGGGCGTCGCGCTCGCCGGTGAGCGGGTGCCGGCCGAGCACGTCGTCGCCGTCGACCGCGCCGGCGCGCGGGAACACCCCGTCGTCGAGGCCGACGAGGGCGACGACCCGGTGCGGGACCGAGCGCATCGGCACCATCGTGCAGACGGTGAGCGTGCCGGTGCGGAAGTTGGCGCGGGTGGGCCGGCCGGCCAGCCGCGACTGGAGCATGGCGCGCACGTCGGAGAGGCGCAGCTCGATCTCCCCGTCGTGGGCGGAGGCGGCCGCCCGGGCCAGCTCGCGCTCGAACTGCGGGAGCTGCCACGCGTCGTCGGCCGCGACGTCGGTGAGCCCGCGGACGCCGGCGCGCAGCCGGTCGGTCCACTCCGCGACCGTGCGCGCCCCGGCCAGCCCGGTCAGGCAGGTGTCGAGCCGGGAGACGAGCTCGGCGAGCCGGCCGGCGAGGTCGATCTCGTTGCTGCCCACGTCGTCGAGCGGCAGCCCGCGGCCGAGGTGGCGGTGGTCGTCGCCGCTCATCGCGACACCGAGCAGGATCCGGTCGAGGCCGGCGCGCCAGGTGTTGTGCTCGAAGCCGTCCATGGAGAAGGCCCGGCGCGCCTCGGCGTCGAGCCCCCACCGCACGCCGGCGCGCGCCACCCAGCGGCTGACCCGGTCGAGGTCGTCGTCGGTGAACCCGAACCGCCGGCGGCACGGCTCGGTCGCCGCGAGGTCGAGCACGTCGGCCGCGGCGACGCGCCCGCCGGACAGCTCGAGCAGGTCACCGGCGACGGCCAGCAGCGGGTTGGTGCTGGTGAGCGCCCGGTCGGCGAGCTTGACGCGCAGCCGGTGGGCGGGGTGTCCGTCGGTCGTCGCGAGCCCGAACCCCGCCGAGATCAGCGGCGCGTAGGTCTCGATGTCGGGGCACATCACGAGGATGTCGCGCGGCTCGAGGGTGGGGTCGTCCTGGAGCATGCCGACCAGCACCTCGCGCAGTACGTCGACCTGCCGGGCCGGACCGTGGCACGCGTGCACCTGCAGCGTCCGGTCGTCGGCGGCAAGGTGGCGGCCGGCGCGCTCGTCGTAGGTCGGGGCGTGGTTGGCGCGCAGGTCCTGCTGCAGCCAGCCGAGCATCGTGGCCGGGCCGGCGTCCTGGGCCGGCACGAGCTCGGCGTCGACGCCGTCGAGGGTGCGCCGCAGCTCGCGGGCGTCGCGGCCGAGCGAGGCGAGCAGCGGGTGGCCGACGCGGTCGGCGGACGGGTCGTCCTCGCGGGCGACGACGCCGCCGAGCCCGGCGAGATCGTCCCAGAGCGCGGGCGAGGGCTGGGGCAGGAAGAGCCGGACGTCGCGGTGCGCGCCGAGCGCCTTCAGCAGCTCCACCTCGGTGACCGGGATCCGGGTGTGGCCGAAGAGCGACAGCCGGCCCGGCAGCGGCAGGTTCCCGCCGCCCGCCTCGAGCGCCGCGACGGTCTCGGCGTGCCGCACGTCGGGCGGCGGCGCGTCCACCCGCGACAGCAGCCGCCGCCACAGCTCGGCCTGCCAGCGCAGGTCGTCGGCGAGGTCGCCGTCGTCGCCCGCGCGCCAGGTGGTCACGAGCGACGGCCGCTGGACGGCGTACGACGCGAAGAGGTGCGCCAGCCGGATCGCGACGGAGTAGCGCCGGTTGCGGCGCAGCTCGCCGTCGGGCCCGTCGAGCCCGTGCCCGAGGTGCCGGGCGAGAGTCTCGAACCCGCGCTCGTCGAGGCTGTCGTCGATGGTCGCCAGCAGCGGCCAGACCAGCCGCTCGGGGTCCCACGGGTCGTCGCTCTCGCGGCCGAGCAGCAGGCTGACCAGGCTGCGCGGGCTGAGGAACCGCACCCCCGCGCACACGCCGTCCCCGCCCCGCGAGCCGGTGCCGAGCCGGTGGCTGAGCCGCTGGGTGAGCCAGCGCTCGACCCCCTTGGCCGGCACCACCACGACCTCCTCGGCGAACGGGTCGTCGAGCGGCGTGGCCAGCAGGTCTCCGAGCCGGTCCGCGAGCACGTCGGTGCGCGAGGCTCGGTGGATCTGCAGGGTCACGGGGTGACCCTATGCGGCGGCGGGGACAGGGCGGGCGGGACTGGCGGGGCTGCAGTTTCATCAAGGGATGAAGGCGGGGCTGCGCCTCCCTCGCCGAACTCGCCCGGGGAAGCGCGGTCTCGTCCTCATCCCTTGATGAAGCTGCGGCGGCGAGGCACCGGTCGGCCGGGCGGGCGGGCGGGCGGGCGGGCGGCGTTTCATCAAGGTATGAAGGCGGACCGGCGTTTCCCTCGGCGAATTCGCCCAGGGAAGCGCGGTCTCAACCTCATCCCTTGATGAAACTGCGGCGGCGACGGCGGCGGCAGCGGCAGCGGCACCGGACAGCTCAGGCGTCCCGCCGCTTCACCACCACGTACGCCGCGACGAGCAGCACCGCGATCTCGAGGCAGAAGACCGCGAAGCCGGTCCACGCGTCGAAGAGGTTCGGGTTGAACGAGACCGGCGTCGAGATCGGGGAGCCGGCGTTGCCCGGCATCAGCTTGGTCACCCACTCGCCGAACGCGCCGGGGATCAGGTTGACCATGTTGCCGAGGATCAGCATCAGCGCCAGGACGATCGAGATCGTGCCCGCCGTGTGCCGGAGCAGGAACCCCACGGCGATGGTGAAGAGGCCGATGCCGGCGAGGTAGAGGCCGGAGCCGTACATCGACCGCAGCACGTCGCCGGACATCGACATGCCGATGCCCTCGCGGTCGAGGAAGTAGTTGCCGCCGGCGTACCCGACGAAGGCGGTCACGGTCCCGACGACGCCGAGCAGCGCGACCACGAGCAGCGACTTCGCGGCGAGCACGCGGCCACGGGCGGGCACGGCGGCGAACGTCGTGCGGATCATGCCGGTGCCGTACTCCGTCGTGACGACGAGCGCGCCGAGCACCACCGCGGTGATCTGGGCGATCATCATCCCCCAGGTGATGAACGAGCCCGGGGACTCGTCGGCCTCGGGGGAGGCCAGCCAGTCGGCGTTGCCCCAGCAGATCAGCGTGGTGAGGCCGGCACCGAGCACGAACGTCGCGACCAGCGTCCACCAGGTCGAGCGCACGGTGCGCAGCTTGACCCACTCCGCGCGGAGCACGGCGGCGAACGTCGGGCGCGCCACGTCGGCGCGCTCGACGACCGCGCCCGACTCCATCAGCGTGGCGGTCATCGGGCGGCTCCCTCGGTCATCGCGTGGTACTCCACGCTGTCAGCGGTCAGGGTCATGAACGCGTCCTCGAGCGAGGAGCGCACCAGGGTGAGCTCGTGGACGGCCAGGCCGTGCCGGAAGAGCGTGTCGCCGATCGCGGCGGCGTCCAGGCCGACGACCCGGATCTCGTCGTCCACGCGGGAGACGTCGAGGCCGCGGCCGCCCAGCAGGGTCGCGGCGTCGCCGAGGGCGGGCGCCTTGACCCGCACGTACGACGTCGCGTGGTCGGACATGAACTCGGTCATCGAGCAGTCGGCCAGGATCTGGCCGCGGCCGATCACCAGCAGGTGGTCGGCCATCAGCGCCATCTCGGACATGAGGTGGCTGGAGATGAAGACGGTCCGGCCCTCGTCGGCGAGCTGGCGCGCGAAGGTGCGCACCCAACGGATGCCCTCGGGGTCGAGTCCGTTGACGGGCTCGTCGAGCACGACCACCGGCGGGTCGCCGAGCATCGCCGCGGCGATGCCGAGACGCTGCCCCATGCCGAGCGAGAACCGGCCCGCCCTCTGACCGGCGACCGATTCCAGGCCGACCAGGTCGAGCACCTCGCCCACACGCGTGGTCGGGATGCCGTTGGACGCCGCCAGCCACCGGAGGTGGTCCCGGGCGGACCTCCCGGGGTGGATGGCGTGCGCGTCGAGGAGTGCGCCGATCTCGCGCAGCGGCGCGGGTGAGTCGGCGTACCGGTGCCCGTTGACGCTCACGGTCCCGGAGGTCGGGGCGTCGAGGCCGAGGATCATCCGCATCGTCGTGGACTTGCCGGCGCCGTTGGGACCGAGGAAGCCGGTCACCCGGCCGGGCTCGACGACGAAGTCGATGGCGTCGACGGCCGTCCGGGTCTCCCCCTTGCCGGCGGGGAACCGCTTGGTGAGTGCGTGGGCACGAATCATGGGTCCACCCTCCGTCGCCGAGGCGGGTCCGCACATCGGGGAGCACCCCGGACCGGACCCCGAGACTCCCCCTGATCCGCTGGGGGTACGCCGGGCTGGCCGCGCCTGCGACGATGCGGAGGTGAGCGACTTCGACAGCGACTGGCAGGCGTGGCGCGACGCCCGGGAGGGGCGGCTGCGCAGCCCGGTCGGCTGGCTGGCGATCACCGGCATCCACTGGCTGGGTGAGGAGCCGCAGCGCTTCGCCGACGTGCCGGGCGTCTGGCGCCAGGACGAGGACGGCACGACGGTCGAGCTGGACGACGGCGTGCGCCGGCTCGGCCGCCTGGACGAGCGGGGCACCACGCTGACCCTCGGCGACACCGTCGTCGAGGTGGCCGACCGCGACGGCCGCACGATCGTGCGTCCCCGCCACCCCGACTCTCCCAACCTCACCGCCTACCGGGGCACGCCGTGCTTCCCGCCCGACCCCGCCTGGGTCGTCACGGCGCGGGTCGAGCCCGACAACGTGCTGGTCTTCGAGCACGACGGAGACGAGCACCGGCTGGTCGCGTGGGACGACGAGGACGGGCTGTGGGTGCTCTTCCGCGACGCGACGTCGGGCGTCACGACGTACCCCGCCATGCGGCAGCTGGTCCTCGACGCGCCGGCACCCGACGGCACGGTGACGATCGACTTCAACCGGGCCCACAACATGCCCTGCGCCTACACCGACTTCGCCACCTGCCCGGTGCCGCCGCCCGAGAACACCCTGCCGTTCGCGGTCGAGGCGGGTGAGCAGACGCCCGTGCCCAACCAGCCGGGCGCTACCGTCGAAGCATGATCGGTTTCCTCGTTGCCGGCTTGATCATCGGCGCGCTCGCTCGCCTCTTCAAGCCGGGCAAGCAGAACCTCGGCCTGCTCGCGACGCTCGGCCTGGGCGTGGTCGGCTCGCTCATCGGCGGGACGGTCGCCTGGCTGCTCGGCACCGGCAGCATCTGGGAGCTCAACGTCCTCGGCTTCGTGCTCTCCGTGGTCGCCGCCGTCCTCCTCGTCGGCAGCGCCGAGGCCCTCACGGGCAAGGACCGCTCGCGCGTCTGACCGCCCGCGCATCGGGTACGGCGTACCCATGAGCGACGCACCCGAGCCGGAGGTCACCGCACCCGAGGCCGACCGGCCGACGAAGGACCCGCTGCGCCGATCCCGCACCAGCGGCGCGTGGGTGGCGGTCGTGCTGGCGGCGGTGCTGCTGATCCTGCTCGTCGTGTTCATCGCGCAGAACACCCAGGACGTGCACCTCTCGTTCCTCTGGTGGGACGGCAGCACGCCGCTGTCCGTCGCGCTGCTGATCGCCGCCGTCATCGGGATCGCGCTGACCGCGGTCGTCGGCACGCTGCGCATCTGGCAGCTGCGCCGCCGAGTCCGCCGCGAGAGCCGCTGATCCCCGCTAGCCTCGGCGCATGACCACGACCGTGGACGTGGACTACCTCGTCGTCGGCGCGGGCGCCATGGGCATGGCGTTCACCGACGCGCTCGTCGACCACGCCGACGTGCGGGTCGCGATCGTCGACCGCCGCCACGCGGCCGGCGGCCACTGGCTGGAGGCCTACCCGTTCGTGCGGCTGCACCAGTCCTCGACGTTCTACGGCGTCGCCTCGACGCTGCTCGGCGGTGGCCGAATCCAGACCCACGGCCCCGAGGCCGGGCTCCACGAGCGGGCGGGCCAGGCCAAGATCTGCGCCTACTACGCCGACGCCGTCGACCGCATGCAGGGGCTCGGACGGGTAGAGCTCTTCACGGGCTGCGAGTACGTCGGGGACCGCACGTTCGTCTCCCGCATCTCGGGCCGCCGGTACGCCGTGCCCGACCACTGCCGGGTCGTCGACGCCCACTACCTCGCGCCCGACATCCCGGCCGAGACGCCGCCGCCCTTCGACGTGGCCGACGGGCTGCGCGTCGTACCCGCCGGCGACCTGCCGCTGGTCGAGGAGGCGCCGAGCCGCTACGTCGTGGTCGGGTCCGGCAAGACCGCGACCGACGCGGTGATCTGGCTGCTCGGTCGCGGCCTCGAGCCCGACGCGATCACCTGGGTGCGGCCGCGCGACCCGTGGATGCTCAACCGCGCCAAGATCCAGCCCGACCCGGAGATCTACCTCGGCATGGTCGCCGACATGCTCGGCGCGTGCGCCGACGCGCCGTCGCTGGACGAGCTGTTCCTGCGGCTCGAGGACCTCGGGATCATGTTCCGCATCGACCGGTCGGTGACCCCGACGATGGCGAAGGCGCCGACCCTGGGCGCGTGGGAGCTCGAGCTGCTCCGCACCGTGGAGCACGTCGTCCGGCTCGGCCACATCACGAGTGCCCGGCCCGGTCGCCTCGAGCTCGAGCGGGGCTCGATCGACCTGCCCCACGACGCGGTCGTCGTCCACTGCGCGGCCAGTGGCCTCAAGTACCCGGCGCGGATCCCGATCTGGCAGCCCGAGACGATCACGCTGCAGCCGGTGCGCGCCGGGTTCCCGTGCTTCGGCGCCGCCGTGACCGGCTACGTCGAGGCGACCCGCTCCGACGACGCCGTCAAGAACGGCCTGTGCGCGCCTTCGTCGTACGGCAACTCGCTGCCGGACTGGGCGGTCATGAACGTGCTCGGCTTCCGCAGCGCTGCGGCGTTCAACGCCGAGCCCGACATCCGCGACTGGGCGCACCGCGTCGCGCTCAACCCTGCCCGCGTCCCGCCGGAGCACGGCGGGTCGCCGGCCCTCGACCAGACGCTCGGGCGGATCGGCACGAGCGTCGGGTCGGCGCTGGAGCGGCTGGCGGTGCTGGCGGCGAGCTAGCGAGCCAGCCGCGCGACCCGGCCGCCGGCGCCCGCCGCCCAGCACGACCCGTCCGGGGTGCAGTCGAGCGCGTGCCAGCCCGAGTCGCTGACCTTGGTCCAGCTCCGGCCGCCGTCGCGACTGAGGCTGGTGCCCATCACGTCGCCGGACTGGCCGGTGACGAGGAGCAGGTGCCCTCCGCGCGGGACGTACGCCGCGTCCTCGGCGAGGTGCGTCAGGTCTCCGGCGTTGCGCCACGTCCACCCGTCGCGCGTCGTCGCCACGGCGTCGACGCCGTCCGCGGGCTCGGCGAAGTCGCCACCGACGGCGACGCCCTCGGTCGGGGTGCGGAACGCCAGCGCGAACACGCCCGCGGCCTCCCCCGGCGGGATCGTGGAGTCGGTCGCGGTCCACGTCAGGCCGCGGTCGTCCGAGCGGAAGACCCGCGAGACGGCGCCACCCGATCCGAAGTACGCCGACCGTCCGGCCGTCACGAGGCAGTCGCCGCTCGCGGCGAAGCCGGCCTCGGTGGGCACCGCCGCGGGCATCCCGCTGCTCGGCAGCACGGTCCACGACCGGCCGGCGTCGCGGGTGGCGAGGATCCGGAACTTCCCGGCGACCGGGTCGCTCAGGGCCAGCCCCTTCCTGCCACCCGGGAAGAAGGCCATGCAGTCGTAGAACGCGGCCGGGTCGTCGTTGACGAACGCGGCGGTCCAGGTCGCCCCGCCGTCGGTGGTCCGGTAGATCCGCGACGCGTCGCCCGGCCCGATCGCGAGGATCACGGCCTCGGTGGCGCTGCGCGCCTCGACGTCGCGGAAGAGCAGCCCGGTCGTGTCCGGCGGGCTCACGTCCTGCCAGGTCCGGCCGCCGTCAACGGTCCGGAAGACCCGGCCGGGTCCGCCCGACGCGCTGCCGCCGGTCACCCACGCCGTACGGCGGTCGACCGCGTCGAGCCCGCGGAACCCCTGGTCGGCGTCGATCACCGACTCGGTGAACGACAGCCCGTGACCGTGGCCATGGTCGTGCCGATGATCGTGGCCGGGACCGGCGGCTGCCGGGCCTCCGGCGAACGCGGCTCCGACGAGCAGGGTGGACAGGGCGAGGTTCCCGAGACGTCGCATGCCTCGACCTTGCCCCGCCACAGGGCGGCCTGTCCAGGGCCGGCCTGTGGTCTCAGCCCTGTCGCAGCGGGACGTCGAGGCGCGCCGCGAGGTCGTCGTACGACGTCCCGAACGTCTCGACGACGACGACCTCCGGTCCGCCGACCTCGAAGACCGCGACGTCGGTGTAGACCCGCGAGACGCAGCCGACGCCGGTGAGCGGGTAGGTGCACTCCGGCACCAGCTTGGGCGTGCCGTCCTTGGCGAAGAGCGTCATCATCACGAAGACCTGCTTGGCCCCGATCGCGAGGTCCATCGCCCCGCCGACGGCCGGGATCGCGTCGGGCGCACCGGTGTGCCAGTTGGCGATGTCGCCGCCCGCACTGACCTGGAAGGCGCCCAGGACGCACACGTCGAGGTGGCTGCCGCGCATCATCGCGAACGAGTCCGCCGAGTGGAAGTAGGCCGCCCCGGGCGGCTCGACGACCGGGACCTTGCCGGCGTTGAGGAGGTCGCCGTCGACCTCGTCGCCGACCGCCGCCCGGCCCATGTTGAGCATGCCGTTCTCGGTGTGCAGCACCACGCCGGAGCCGGCGTCGAGGTGGTCGGCGACCAGCGTGGGCTGGCCGATGCCGAGGTTGACGTAGGCGCCGTGCGGGATGTCCTGCGCGACCCGCGCTGCCATCTCGTCCTTGCTCAGTCCGGCCGAGATCGTCATACGGCCACCACCCGGTCCACGTAGATCGACGGCGTGACGACCTTCTCCGGGTCGAGCCCACCCACCTCGACGACCTGCCGCACCTGCACGATCGTGGTCGCCGCGGCGGTCGCCATCACCGGCCCGAAGTTGCGGGCGGTCTTGCGGTAGACGACGTTGCCCATCCGGTCGGAGGCGTGCGCGCCGACCAGGGCCACGTCACCGCGGATGGGGTACTCCAGCACGTACGTCCGGCCGTCGATCTCGCGGGTCTCCTTGCCCTCGGCGAGCGGGGTGCCGACGCCGGTCGGGCAGAAGAACGCGCCGATCCCGGCCCCGGCGGCGCGCATCCGCTCGGCCAGGTTGCCCTGCGGCACCAGCTCGAGCTCGACCTTGCCCTCGCGGTAGAGGCCGTCGAAGACGTAGGAGTCCGACTGCCGCGGGAACGAGCAGATCACCTTGCGCACCCGCCCCTTGGCCAGCAGCGCGGCCAGTCCGGTGTCGCCGTTGCCTGCGTTGTTGGAGACCACGGTCAGGTCGGTCGCGCCCTGCTCGATCAGGCCGTCGATGAGCTCGACGGGCATGCCGGCGAGGCCGAACCCGCCGACCAGGACGGTGGAGCCGTCCGCGATGCCGTCGACGGCCTCCGCGACCGTGTCGCAGATGCGTGCGGTCACTGGACGTTCTCCAGGACGACGGCCAGCGCCTGGCCGACGCCGATGCAGATCGCGGCGACGCCGTACCGGTCGCCGGACTCCTGCAGCCGCGCGGCGAGGGTGCCGAGGATCCGGCCTCCCGAGGCGCCGAGCGGGTGGCCGATCGCGATCGCGCCGCCCTTGGCGTTGACGATCTCGGGGTCGATCTTCCAGGCGTCCACGCAGGCGAGCGACTGGACGGCGAAGGCCTCGTTGAGCTCGACCGCGCCGACGTCGGCCCAGCTGATGCCGGCGCGAGCCAGCGCGCGGTCGGCCGCCTCGACGGGGGCGTAGCCGAACAGCTGCGGCTCCACCGCGCTCACCCCGCGGCCGGCGATCCGGGCGATCGGGTCCACCCCGATCCCGGCGTCCTCCGACCCGAGCAGCACGGCGGACGCGCCGTCGTTGAGCGGCGAGGCGTTGCCGGCGGTGATCGTGCCGTCCGCGCGGAACGACGGCTTCAGGCCGGCCAGCGTGGCGGCCGTCGAGCCCGGCCGGATGCTCTCGTCGCGCGCCACGTCGACGCCCTCGACCGGCACCACGAGGTCGTCGTAGAAGCCGGCCGTCCAGGCGGCGTCGGCGAGCTCGTGGGAGCGCGCGGCGAACTCGTCCTGACGCTCGCGGGAGATCGCGAACTTCTCGCCGAGGAGCTCGTTGGCCTCGCCCAGCGAGACGGTCCACTCCGCCGGCATCCGCTCGTTGACCAGGCGCCAGCCCAGGGTCGTCGACACCGCGGTCACGTTGCCGGCGGGAAAGGCGCGAGACGGCTTCGGCAGCACCCACGGCGCCCGGGTCATCGACTCCACGCCACCGGTCAGCACGACGTCGGCGTCGCCGGACTCGATGGTCCGCGAGCCGATGATCGCGGCGTCGAGCGAGGAGCCGCACAGGCGGTTCACCGTCGTCGCCGGCACGCTCACCGGGAGGCCGGCGAGCAGCACGGCCATCCGGCCGACGTTGCGGTTGTCCTCGCCGGCCTGGTTGGCGCAGCCCCACACCACGTCGCCGATCCGGTCCTCGGCGAGGCCCGGGGCCTTCGCCAGCACGCCGCGGACCACGGTCGCAGCCAGGTCGTCGGGGCGGACCTCGGCCAGGGCGCCGCCGAAGCGGCCGAACGGGGTGCGCGCGGCGGCGTACAGGAAGGCAGCAGTCATGCCCCCACCGTAGGTCGCACCACTGTGTCGGTGCCAATACCGAATCCCGCTTGATTGATAAGCTGAATGCATGGAGCTCCGGCACCTGCGCTCGTTCGCCGTGCTCGCCGAGGAGCAGCACTTCGGGCGCGCGGCCGCGCGGCTGCACATCGCCCAGCCCGCGCTCTCCCAGCAGGTCAAGCAGCTCGAGCGCGAGCTCGGCACGCCGCTCTTCACCCGCACCACCCGACGGGTCGAGCTGACCGAGGCCGGCGCGCGGTTCGCCGAGCACGCGCGGACGGTGCTGGCCGACGTCACCCGCGCCGAGGACGACATGGCGCTCCTGGCCTCCGGACGCGCCGGCCGCGTCTCGGTCGGCTTCATCGGCACCGCGACGTACGACGTGCTGCCCCGCGCGGCCCGCGAGGTGCGCGCGGCACTGCCGGACGTCGACCTCGAGCTGCGCGGCGAGCTGCTGTCCCCGCAGCTGGTCGCCGGACTGCACGACCGCACCTACGACATCGCACTGCTGCGCCCAGACCCGCTCAACCAGGGGGATCTGGACGTCCGACCGCTGCGCACCGAGCGCCTGGTCGCCGTACTCCCGGCCGGTCACCCGCTCGCCGGCCGCAGCCGGATCGCGCTGTCGTCGCTGGCGACGGAGGCGTTCGTGATGCACCCGTCGGGCCACCGGTCCTCGGTGCACGCGCGGGTGCTCGAGGCGTGCGCGGCCGCGGGCTTCACGCCCTCGTCGGTGCTCGAGGTCGGCGAGACCGCGACGCTGGTCGTCTTCGTCGCCGCCGGCCTCGGCGTCGCGCTCGTCCCCGAGCCGGTCCGCTCCCTGGGGCTCGACGGCGTCGCCTACGTGCCGCTCACCGACGCGCCCACCATCGACCTCGCGCTCGCCACCCGGGCCGGCGACGACTCCCCGGCCGTCCGCCGGGTCGCGGAGATCGTCGCCGCCTGCGTCTGAGTGGAGCGCCGCGGCGCCGAGGTGTCCGCGACCGACAGGCTGGACACTGGGAAGCGTGCGGTCCGGAGCCCGCTGACGTCACCCTGGCGAGCTGCGGCCGCGAGATCCCGGAGGTAGGAGAATGAGCACCATGGACGCACGCACACTCGGCACCCAGGGCCTTCGGGTCTCGCCCCTCGGCCTGGGCTGCATGGGCATGAGCCAGTCGTTCGGGCCGCGGCCCCCGCGGGACGAGATGATCACCTTCCTCCGGGCGGCGGTGGACCGAGGCGTCACCCTGTTCGACACCGCCGAGGTCTACGGCCCGTTCCACAACGAGGAGCTCGTCGGCGAGGCGCTGCAGCCGGTCCGCGAGGACGTCGTCATCGCGACCAAGTTCGGCTTCGCCTTCGACGAGGACGGCAACCAGACCGGCGTCACCAGCAGGCCCGACAACATCCGCGCGGCCGTCGACGGCTCCCTGCGGCGCCTGCGGACGGACACCATCGACCTGCTCTACCAGCACCGGGTCGACCCCGACGTCCCGATCGAGGACGTCGCCGGCACGGTCAGAGAGCTCATCGAGGCCGGCAAGGTCCGCCACTTCGGGATGTCCGAGGCGGGCGTGGCCACCATCCGCCGCGCCCACGCGGTCCAGCCGGTGACCGCGTTGCAGAGCGAGTACTCCCTGTTCTGGCGCGAGCCCGAGGACGAGATCCTGCCGGCGCTCGAGGAGCTCGGCATCGGGTTCGTCCCGTTCAGCCCGCTCGGCCGCGGGTTCCTGACCGGACAGGTCAGCGCCACCACCGAGTTCGGCGAGGGCGACATCCGCGCCACCCTCCCCCGCTTCGAGCGCGAAGCGCTCCAGGCGAACCTCGCCCTCGTCGACCTCGTGCGCCAGGTCGCCGAGCGCAAGGACGCGACCCTCGGCCAGGTCGCCCTGGCGTGGCTGCTGTCGCGGAAGCCGTGGATCGTGCCGATCCCGGGGACCCGGCGTCTCGCGCGCCTCGACGAGAACCTCGGGTCGGCAGAGCTCGAGCTCACGTCCGAGGACCTCGCGGAGCTCGACCGCGCCTCGGCCAGCGTGCAGGTGCAGGGCGACCGCTATCCCGAGGCGATGCAGCGACTGATCGACCGCTGACCCGAGCGGGCGACGTACCTGCTAGGTGCCGGCCCGGCTGAGGTGATCAGCCATGGCCGCGTCGACCCGGGCCTCGTCGCCGCTCGCGACCAGGTCGAGCAGGCAGCCCCGCAGGACCGCCAGGGCGAGGGTGCGGCGGGCGGCGCCCTCGGCGCTGTCGCGCTCGGCCTCCGGCTGGCAGCGGGCGAGGACACCGAGCCAGTCATCCACGGTCGTCGACGCGAATCCGGCCCAGGCGCCGTCCGGCTCGACGACCGACCTGGCGTACGCCTCGACCCAGAGCCTCAGCAGGCGCCGGTGACCCGACGCCCGCAGCCAGGACCAGACCAGCTCTGTGGCCTCCGCCAGTCCGGACGACGCGGTCGGTCGGTCGCGGTCGAGCTGCTCGATGAGCGCGAGCTCCTCGACCCGGGCCCGGGCGAGCAGCGCCCTGACGAGGCCGTCCTTGTTGCCGAACAGGAACATCAGCACGCGTGGGCTCGAGCCGATCGCGGCGGCGAGCGGGCGCAGCGAGAGGTCGGTCAGGCCGTGCTCGAGGACGTACTCGTAGGCCGCGTCGAGGAGCTGGACCTGCCGTGCGGACGGCCTCGTCGGCGCCTCGGTCATCGGGCTAGAGTACTGAAACAGTTGTGTCAGTGCGGGAGGTGAGCGGGATGGACGAGCGGCGGGTCGCGATCCGACGAGCCGACCGGCCCGGCGACCTGGGCTGGATGGTCATGGCCCACGGGGAGGCGTACGACCGGGAGTTCGGCTGGGACTCCGACTTCGAGGCCCTGGTCGCCCGCATCGTCGCCGAGTTCGCCACCAGCCACGACGCTCAGCGCGAGGCGGCCTGGATCGGCGAGGTCGACGGCGAGCGCGCCGGCTCCGTCCTCCTGGTCTCCGGGGACGAGCCCGGCGTCGCCCGGCTCCGCATCCTCCTCGTGACGCCTGCTGCCCGCGGCCTCGGGCTCGGCACCAGGCTCGTGGAGGAGTGCCTCTCCTTCGCGCGTGCCACCGGCTACGAAGCCGTGGTGCTGTGGACCAACGACGTCCTCGCCTCGGCGCGCCGGATCTACCAGTCCCTCGGGTTCTCCCTCGTCGAGGAGGAGCGGCACCACAGCTTCGGTCGGGACCTGGTCGGGCAGAGCTGGCGGCTGCAGCTCGCCTGAGCGCCAGCAGCTCGCGGCCTCAACGCTCGCCGACGTGGTGTCGGACGCCCTGGGTCGCCTCGACGGTGTCGAGGTAGTGCTGGTTGTACATCACGGCCAGGACGTTGCCGAACGGGTCGAGCACCGACGCCGTGACGAAGCCCGGACCGCGCTCGGTGACCCCGTCGTGCGGGGTGGCGCCCATCGAGAGCAGCCGCTCGTAGGTGCCTTCGACGTCGTCGACGGCCCAGTAGGTGAGCGCCGCGCCGACGTTGCGGCCGACCTGGCTGGGCGGCGCGAACCGCGCGTCGATGAACCCGAGCTCGTGCTGGAAGTCGCCGATCCGGAACTCGACGTACGCCGGCCTGCCGTCGACCTCGTTGGAGAAGTACGGCTCGATGCCGAGGAGCTCGGCGTACCAGCTCACGGCGGCGCTGACGTCGTCGACGACGGCGGTGACGGTGGTGAGTCCTCGCAACATGGGCTTGTCCTCTCGTTCGCGACTGATTGCCTCCACTCTCCCGGCTAAAGTGCTCACCAACTGAGCACTTTGTGGGGGAGGTTCGCGGCATGCGCGCAGACCGGCTCGTCGCGGCCCTCCTCTTCCTCCAGCACCGGGGACGAGTGACCGCCGCCGACCTCGCCGGGGAGCTGGAGGTGTCGGTGGCGACGGCCCGGCGCGACCTGGAGGCCCTGGCGGCGGCCGGCATCCCGGTCTACCCGCAGCCCGGGCGCGGTGGCGGCTGGGCGCTCGTCGGCGGGGCGCGGACCGATCTGAGTGGGCTGTCCGCGGCCGAGACTCAGGCCCTCTTCCTCCTGGTCGGTCCGGCGGCCACGGTCTCCGGGGAGGCCAGGACCGCCCTGCGCAAGCTCGTGCGCGCGCTGCCGCAGACCTTCCGCGCCGAGGCCGAGGCGGCCGCGAGCGCGACGATGAGCGACCGCACGTCCTGGAGCGGCCTCGACCGGCCGCGGCCGGGGATCGTCGACCTGCTCCAGGACGCGGTGGTCCGGCGCCGGAAGGTGCGGCTCACCTACGCCAACGCCCAGCGGGAGCGGTCGGTGCGCGTGGTGGACCCGTGGGGGCTCGTCGACAAGGACGAGACCTGGTACCTCATCGCCGGCACCGAGCGCGGCCAGCGCACCTTCCGCGTCGACCGAGTCGTCGAGGCTGACCTGACCGACGAGCCGGCGGAGCGCCCCGACGACTTCGCGCTCGACCGGGCCTGGCGGGACGTCGTCGGCGAGGTCGAGCGGAGGCGGTCCCGCACCTGGGCCACCGTGCTCATCGAGACCAGGTTCGTCCCGATCCTGCGCGACCACTTCGGCCGTCACTGCCACGCCGAGGAGGAGCTCGACGACGGGCGCAGCCGGGTGCGGATCGCCGCGCCCACGCCACGCGACATCGCCCGCAACCTCGCCGGCTGGGGCTCGATGGTCGAGGTGCTCGAGCCCGCGACCGTCCAGGCCGAGCTGGCGCGGATCGGGACCGAGCTCGCGGGCCTCTACGCCGCCCGTTGAGTTGGGCCCCAGTCACCCGCCAGTTGGGCCTCGCTCGCGACCGCGGCCCAACTCAACCGAGAACGGGGCCCAACTCAACGGCTAGAGGAGGCCCTCCTCCTGCAGTACGCCGGAGGCGATCCGGAACGCCGTGTTGGCGTCGGGGACGCCGCAGTAGATCGCCGACTGGAGGATGACCTCCTTGATCTCGTCGACGCCCAGCCCGTTGCGGAGCGCGGCGCGCACGTGCATCGCGAGCTCCTCGTGGTGGCCGCGGGCGATGAGGGCGGTCAGCGTGATCATGGAGCGGGAGCGCCGGTCGAGGCCGGGGCGGGTCCAGACCTCGCCCCAGGCGTACGCCGTGATCAGCTCCTGGAAGTCCCGGGTGAAGTCGGTCGTGCCGGCGGCCGCACGGTCGACGTGGGCGTCGCCGAGCACCTCCCGGCGCACCCGCATGCCGTCGGACATCTCCTCGACCACGATGGGCTCCTCTCCCAGGAAGTGCTCGCGCAGCAGCCGCGCGACCTCGGCCGGCGCCTCGGCCGGCGCGAGGTGGGCGACGCCCGCGAGCTCGACGTACCGCCCGTCCCGTACGCCGGCGGCGATCTCCTGCAGCTTCTCGGGCGGGGTCGCGGGGTCGGCCGAGCCGGCGACCGCGAGCACGGGCGCGGTGATCCGCGCCAGCACCGGCCGCGCGTCGAAGCCGCCCACCGCACCGCAGACCTGCACGTAGCCCTCGTCGACCGCGTCGGACAGCGCGTGCAGCAGGGCCGAGGCATGGTCGGGCTCGCGCTCGACGAAGCCGGGCCCGAACCACCGCTCCGCGGACGGACCCACCATCACCGGCGTACCGGACGCGCGGACGGTGGCGATCCGCTCGGCCCACGACTCGGGGGAGGCGATCGTCGCACCGGTGCACAGCAACGCGGCCGCGACGACCCGGTCGGGGGCGTCGAGCATCAGCTGCAGGCCGACACAGCCGCCGACGGAGTCGCCGGCGTAGAAGAACGGGCCGCGCGGCTGGCCGCGCTCGGTCAGCAGGTCGTCGACGACGCGGAGCACGCCGGCGGCGAGCTCGGCCATCGTGAAGGGCTCCTCGGGCACCGAGCGGTTGTGCCCGTGGCCGGGCAGGTCCCACGCGACGACGTCGAAAGCCTCGGTGAGGCCGGCCGCGCACGCCGACCACAGCGTGGTCGCCGAGGTGCCGAGCGAGGGCCCGAGCACCAGCAGCGGCAGCGCGTCGCGGTCGCGGCCCCCGGTCATCCGGACGACGGTGATGCCGGGGATCAACGCTCCTCCTCCACGAGCTCGCGGGCGTGGGCCACGACGGCGTCGACGTAGGCAACCGCGTCGCCGAGGTACGACGCCGCCGGCTCGTGCCCGGCGGCCGCGGCCATCGAGCGCTGCTCGGCGAGCACGGTGTCGCCGGCGGCGGCGAGCGTCGCGGCCATCCGGTCGGCGTGCACGACGAGCCCGGAGACGAGGTCGACCGTCTGCGACGCCGCCGTCAGCGTCCGGCGCACCAGGTCGCGCAGCGTCGCCCACTCGGCGTGCCACGCGCCGTCGGCGCGGTCGTCGACCTGCTGGGCGGCGGCGAGGTGCAGCGTCGCGGCGAGCTGGGGCGTGGTCAGCGCGGCCCGGCGGACGAGCACGGAGAGCACGGGGTTGGCCTTGCCGGGCATCGTCGACGACCCCCCGCCGGTGCCCTCCGAGAGCTCGCCGATCTCGGGGCGCGACATCGTGACGACGTCGTTCGCGATCCGGGCGCAGGCGTCGGTGCACCCGACGAGCGCGTCCCCCAGCCGGGTGACCGACGCCCGGGTCGTGTGCCAGCGCGGCACGCCGGCAGGCACCTCGACGCCGAGCTCGGCCATCGCGGCCCGGGTCCCGGCGGCGCCGCCGAGCTGGTCGGGGAAGTCCAGGTCGTCCACCTGGGCCTCCGCGTCGAGGACGGCCGTCAGCCACGCCGCGACCCGGAACCCGAACGTGGTCGGGACGGCGTGCTGGGTGAGCGTCCGGGCGACCATCGGGGTGTCCCGATGGGCGGCGGCGAGGTCGGCGAGCCGGCGGATGAGGGAGCGCAGGTCCGCGAGCAGCGATCCGACGGCCGCCTCGGACATCCGCATCAGCGCGGAGTCCACGACGTCCTGGCTCGTCAGGCCCCGGTGCGCCTCGGGCGCGTGCTCGCGGACCAGCCGCACGAGCGGGATGACCGGGTTGCCGCCGGCCTCCGCGTCGAGCGCGAGCCGTTCGGCGTCGACGAGCAGCCCGAGGCCCTGGCCGAGCCAGTCCTCCTCGACCGTGAGCATCGCGCCCACGAAGTCCTCCGCGGTGAAGTGCGCACCGGCGCGCTCGTCGCCAGGCCAGAAGAGGTCCGCCATGGGGTCAGTCTTGCGCGTACGACAGGAAGACCGTCTCGCCCTCGCCCTGCAACCGGATGTCGAACACGAACCCGCGGTCGTCCGGCACCGCCTCCAGCGAGGCGAGGTGCGTCGGTGCCGCGCCCGGAAGGTAGGCGCGGGTGAGGAGCCGGTCGAGCAGCCCCCGCGCGAAGACCGCGACCGCGAAGTACGGCGTCGCGCCGCCGGGCCGCAGGGTCGTGAACTGGTAGTGCCCGGTGCGGTCGGTCTCGGCGCGGCCGAAGCCGGTGAAGGTGTAGCCGTCGCGGCGCAGCGACCCGGCGACCTGCGGCACGGCGCCGTCCGGGCCGGTCTGCCAGATCTCGACCAGCGCGTCGGGCACCGGGTCGCCGGCGCCGTCGTACACGCGACCGTGCAGCCTGATGGCGTCGGCGCGCGTCTGCGGCACGAGCTCGGCGCCACCGGCGTACGGCAGCGCGTAGTGGAAGAACGGGCCGACCGTCTGCCCGGGAGTGGGGGTCGGGCTCACTGCTCGTCCTCCTCGAAGACCGTGCGGTGGCTGCCGCTGAGCACGATGTCCCAGCGGTAGCCGGTCGCCCACTCGTGCGTGGTCACGTCGTGGTCGTAGGTCGCGACCAGGCGCGCGCGGGCTGCGGGGTCGACGATCGCCTGGTAGATCGGGTCGAGCGCGAAGAGCGGGTCGCCCGGGAAGTACATCTGGGTCACCAGCCGCTGGGTGAACTCGCGGCCGAAGAGGGAGAAGTGCACGTGCGCCGGCCGCCAGGCGTTGTGGTGGTTCTTCCACGGGTACGGCCCGGGCTTGATCGTCGTGAAGCGGTAGGTGCCGTCGTCGTCGGTCAGGCAGCGGCCCATCCCGGTGAAGTTCGGGTCGAGCGCGGCCGGGTGCTGGTCGCGCTGGTGGATGTAGCGCCCGCCGGCGTTGGCCTGCCAGATCTCCACGAGCTGGCGGCGCACCGGCCGGCCCTCACCGTCGGTGACCCGTCCCGTCAGCACGATCCGCTCGCCGACCGGCTCGCCCTGGTGCTGGATGGTGAGGTCGGACTCGAGCAGGTCGACGTCGCGCTCGCCGAAGACCGGCGCCCACAGCTCGATGTCCTCCGGGTCGACCTGCTGGGGCGCCTTGGTGGGGTGGCGCAGGATGCTGGAGCGGTACGGCGGGTAGTCGAGCCGCGTCGCGGTCTCGGTCACCCCGGCCGCGTCGTACTCCTTCGAGATCGCCTCGATCTCGGCGCTGATCTCGGCCTGCGTCGAGGCCGCGGAGTCGGAGCTGGTCACGCGGTGACGGTAGGGACCGAGCCGGTGCACTGACGATCACCGGCTTCCGGTGAGTGGAAGAATGCCCGACATGGCCGGCAACACCTCCGTCCCGGGCGCGACCGTCACGTCGCGGGCGCTCGCGCTGCTCGGTGCGTTCGACGAGCAGCACCGACGGCTCGGCCTCACCGAGCTGGCGGAGCGGGCCGGGCTGCCGGTCCCGACCGCGCACCGCCTCGTCGCTGAGCTCGTCGCCTGGGGCGCACTGCGCCGCGCGGACGACGGGGCGTACGTCGTCGGCCGGCGGCTGTGGGACCTCGGCCTGCTGGCCCCGGTGCAGACCGGGCTGCGCGAGCTCGCCTCGCCGTACCTCCACGACCTGTACGGCGCCACGCTCGCGACCGTCCACCTCGCGGTGCGCGACGGCACCGAGGTGCTCTACGTCGACCGGCTCGCCGGGCACGCGTCGGTACCGGTCGTCAGCACCGTCGGCTCGCGGCTGCCGATGCACGCGACCGGGGTCGGCAAGGTGCTGCTCGCCCACGCGCCCGCGGAGGTGCTGCACGCCGTGCTCTCCGACCTGCCGCGGATCACGCCGTACACCGTCACCCAGCCGGGGCTGCTGCGCCGCCAGCTCGCCCGCGCGCTGCGCGACGGCTACGCGACGACCTCGGAGGAGATGAGCCTCGGCGCGTGCTCGGTCGCCGTGCCGATCCGCCGGCGCGCCGACGTCGTGGCCGCGCTCGGCATCGTGGTGCCGACGCTCAAGGACAGGGCCCGGCTGGTCGCCGCGCTCCAGGTGGCGGCGCAGGGCGTCGGTCGCGAGCTGGTGCGCGCTTCCGTCCAGTGAAAGGTGCGCATGGCTGTCGCGGTGCGGCCCCGCGAACACTGCCGCCATGCGCACCCAGGTCGCCATCGTCGGCGCGGGCCCGTCCGGCCTGCTGCTGTCCCACCTGCTCGCCGCCGACGGCGTCGAGTCCGTCGTGCTGGAGACGCGCTCGGAGGAGTACGTCGCGGGCCGGATCCGGGCCGGCATCCTCGAGCAGTCCTCGGTCGACCTGCTGCGCTCGGTCGGGCTCGGCGACCGGCTGGACCGCGAGGCCGACCCGCACCGCGGCATCTACCTCCAGTGGCCCGGCGAGCGGCACCACCTCGACTTCGTCGACCTCGTCGGTCGCCAGGTGTTCGTCTACGGGCAGACCGAGGTGCAGAAGGACCTGGGCGCCGCGGCGCGCGCGCGGGGGCAGCAGGTGGTCTACGAGATCGGCGACACCGCGCTGCACGACCTCGACACCGACCGGCCGTCGGTGACCTACACCGACGCCGCCGGGCGGTCGCAGCGGCTCGAGGCCGACGTGGTCGTCGGCTGCGACGGCTCGTTCGGCCCGTCGCGGGCGGCCGTGCCCGAGGCGGTGCGCCGTACCTGGGAGCGCACCTACGACTACTCCTGGCTCGGTGTGCTGGCCGACGTCGCGCCGTCTACCGACGAGCTGATCTACGCCTGGCACCCCGACGGCTTCGCGCTGCACTCGATGCGGTCGTCGACGGTCTCCCGCTTCTACCTGCAGGTGCCCAACGACACCGCCATCGAGGAGTGGCCCGACGACCGGATCTGGGACGGGCTGGCGACCCGGCTCGGGCACGGCGTGGACGGCTGGTCGCTCGCCACCGGCGCGATCACCGAGAAGAGCGTGCTGCCGATGCGCTCCTTCGTGCAGCAGCCGATGCGGCACGGTCGGCTCTTCCTCGCCGGCGACGCCGCGCACATCGTGCCGCCGACCGGCGCCAAGGGCCTCAACCTCGCGGTCGCCGACGTGGCCCTGCTCGCGCCGGCCCTGGTCGCGATGCTGAAGGGCGACCACGGGCTCGCCGACGCCTACTCCGACACCGCGCTCCGCCGGGTCTGGCGCTGCACCCACTTCTCCTGGTGGATGACCACGATGCTGCACACCAGCGGCGACCCCTTCGACCAGCAGCTCCAGCTCTCCCAGCTGCGCTGGGTCACCTCCAGCGAGGCGGGCGCCGCCGGGCTGGCCGAGAACTACGCCGGCCTCGCGATCGGCTCCTGAGCCGACGTTCACAGGATTCCCACAGCACTCCCTCATCTCGCGGGTAGGAATGCCGGGTCAACTAGCGTCATGACCTCCTCGGACTTCCCGCCTCCGCCGCCGCACAACCCCTACGTCACCCCGTCGGCCCCGCCGCCGCCGTACCCGCCCGCCTACGGCTCGACCGAGCCGACCCACCCGATCCCGCCGTACCAGCCGCGGCCGGCGTCGGCGTGGAGCTGGCGGTCGACCCTCGTCGGCGCCGTCGCCGGTGGCGTGCTCGCCACCACCGTCGCCGTCCCCGTGACCTGGGCCATCACCTCCATCGCGACGGACCGGGCAGCCGACAGCCCGTCCGGCCAGCAGCAGACGCCGACCGTCCCGGACACGCCGGACGAGCAGAGCCCCTTCGGCACCGATCCCTTCGGCGGCCAGGCGCCCGGCCAGGACGACCAGTCCGGCGGCAGCACCAACAGCGGCACCGGGAACTGGAAGGACGCCACGACCGAGCAGTCGCAGGGTGTCGTGCTGATCAACACCCGCACCACGAGCGGCGGCGGCGCCGGCACGGGCCTCGTGCTGGAGTCCGACGGCCTGGTGCTCACCAACTACCACGTCGTCGAGGGGTCGACCGAGGTCCAGGTGACGGTCGCGAGCAGCGGCGTGCAGTACGTCGGCACCGTCGTCGGCCGCGACCAGGAGGCCGACGTCGCGCTGCTCCAGCTCGCCGACGCCTCGGACCTCGACACCGTGAAGCTCGACGACGACGGCGACCCGGCGGTCTCCGACGACGTCACCGCCGTCGGCAACGCGCAGGGCCAGGGCTTCCTGTCCGCCGCCCCCGGCGAGGTCGTCGCGCTCGACCGGTCCATCGACACCCAGGCCGAGGGCCCGGTCGTCGGGGAGCACCTCACCGGCCTGATCCAGACCGATGCCTACGTCGTCGGCGGCTTCTCCGGGGGCGCCCTGCTCGACGACGAGGGCGAGGTCGTCGGCATCACGACCGCCGCCTCGAGCGGCGGCGCGGCCGAGAGCTACGCCGTCCCGATCGAGAGCGCGCTCGACGTCGTCGAGCAGATCCAGGACGGCGACGAGGGCGACGGCGTCCAGGTCGGGCCGTCGGCCTACCTCGGCCTCTCCATCGCCACCGACCAGGGCAGCGTGCAGGTCGCCCAGATCCAGAGCGGCGGCGCCGCCCAGGAGGCCGGCGTCGAGGCCGGCGCCACGATCACCGGGCTGGGCGACACCGAGATCACGTCGTACGACGACCTGCGCTCGGCGCTGGCGACCTACGAGCCCGGCGACACGGCGAAGCTGCGGTGGACCGACGCGGACGGGCAGTCCCACGAGGCGACGGTGACCCTCGGCGAGTCCCCGGTGAACTGACTGGTCTAGTCCACCGTGACGGCGGTCACAACCTTCCGGTTCGGCCCTCGTTGGTGGGGGGTACGACTTCGCGTGCCCCCGCCCGCGGGCGGCCGGACTTGAGGGAGACCCGATGATCACGCAGCTCTTGAAGGGACTGCTCGCCCTGTGCGTGGCGAGCACCCTGACCCTGGTCGGCGCGACCAGCGCCGACGCGGCGAGCAGCCAGCGCGGCACCGATCGCGCCGCCACGCAGCAGTCCACGCAGCGGTCCACGCACGCCACGGAGCGGGCGGGCGCGTGCACCAAGCAGTGGCGCGGCCTGCGCAAGGCCAAGCGGGCCGAGGACCGCGGCGACCAGAGGCTCTACAACGCCCGCAAGGCCATGAAGCGGGCCGACAGCCGGCACGAGAAGCGCGCCGCGTCGAAGAGGGTCACCCGGGCCAAGAGGATCGAGACCCGCACCGACCGCCAGCTGAAGAAGGCTCGCAAGGCGTGGCGGAAGTGCCGCGACGCGGCCGGCAGCGGCGGCGGGACGGGCGGCGGCGGTGGCGGCACCGGTGGCGGCAGCAGCACCAACCCGCTGCAGCCGGCGTGCGACGCCGGGCTCCCGCAGGCGATCTGCGACGCCTTCGGCCAGCTGCCGATGCCGGGCGGCAGTGGTGGCGCCTCCCCGATCCAGCCGCTCTGCAACGCCGGCCTGCCGCAGGCGATCTGCGACGCCGCGACCGCCCCACCGGGACCGGGTGGCGCCTCGCCGATCCAGCCCCTCTGCAGCGCCGGGCTCCCGCAGGCGATCTGCGACGCGGCGGCTGGCAGCGGCGGTGTCCCGAACCCGGGCACCGTCCTCGCGCCGGTCTGCGGCCTGGGCCTGCCGATCCCGGGCGTCTGCGCCACCACGACCAGCCAGGTGGCACGGGCCCGAGCGGCCTAGATCCTCACGTCGACGGGCCGTCGGCGGGGTCCTCCGTGACCTCGCCGGCGGCCTTTCGCTTGTCCGGCACCGGCGCCCCGTGCACGCGGTAGTGGACGTAGCTGTAGACCAGCAGGCCGAGCGCGATGAACCCGGAGAGGACCAGGCTGATGCCGGCGGCCGGCGCACCCGGCAGCCACAGCGAGTCGCTCAGCGGCCACCAGCCCGGCACCGCGGGGTCCGCGAGCCAGAGGACGCCGAAGCCGACGATGCACAGCGCACCGGCGGTCGACATCGCGATCCGGAACCAGTTCTCGACGCCCTCGGCGGCCGCCCGCTTGGCGGCCCGCTCGACCGGGTCGAGCCGGCGCTCGGCCCACTCGTACTGCTGCGAGAGCACGACCAGGCCGGCGAACAGCATCAGCAGGCCGGGGCCGGGCAGCAGCAGCGCCGCCAGGCCGGCGACCACGAGCGTCCAGCCGACGACCTCCAGCACGATCCGCTTCGCCGCGGCGCCGCCGGGAAATGCCATGCCCGAAGCCTGCCAGAGGCGGGCAAGGCCGTACGCCGTCCGCTGGGCGTCAGGCAGCGAGGCTGAGCCCGTCGCGGTCGACGTCGTCGGGGACCGGGACGAAGCGGGCGTGCACGTGCGGCGGCACGGCGAGCCGGGCCAGGATGAGCGCGGCACCGCTCGTGGCCACCAGGGCGTAGATGAGGTTGGCGTCGATGTCGGCGAGCAGCCCGTAGGCCCCCGCGAGCATCGCGTCCACGATCAGCATCGCCCACGCGGACGCCGCGATCGCCGAGACGTCGTGCGAGCGCCAGGCGGTCAGGGCGGCCGGGGCGACCATGAGCGTGATCGAGCAGCCCAGCGCCACGATGATGGGGCGCGAGCCGAGCAGCGGGACCAGCGCCGTGAGCGCCGCGATGGTGGCGGCCCAGAGGGCCGGGAGCCACAGCCGGTCGCGGTTCCCACCGCGGGTCCAGGCGAGCAGCAGCGCCCCCGCCGTGCCGGGCAGGCTGAGCAGCGCCGGAAGGACCACCCACAGCTCGTGCTCGACGACGCCGAAGATCGTCCAGGCGACACCACTGACCGTCGAGTTCGCGAGCGCGGCGACGCTGACGCCGGCCGCGGTCTCGGTGCGCGCGAGCTTGCGCATCTGGGGGACGGTGTAGGCGAACGCGAGGAGCGTGCCGGCGAGGCCGACGACCGTCGCGAGCGAGATGTTCACGGGCTGCTTTCTGTTCTGGACACAGACGACGGCCGCTGCGTGCCTGCGCACGTAGCGACCGTCGTCGCACTGACTGGAGCACCGGATCGAGGTCCGGCACGGTCAAGCATACGGGTCTTACGGACCGTTTCTGACCAAAAGAGTGGACGTCCTGTGGTGATGTCACCCACAGATCGTCCTGCTCAACGCCAGTCAAGCAGAAGATTATTCCGTCAGCGACCCTGATAACGCGGCGGACGCTTCTCCGCGAACGCGGTCGCGCCCTCCTGGGCGTCCTGGGAGACGAACACCGGCAGCACCAGGTCCGCCTGCCTGGTCCACGCCTCCGCGCCGGACCAGTCCCGAGCCTCCCGGGCCACCTGCTTGCTGACGGCCACGGCGAGCGGTCCGTTGGCGGCGATGGCCGCCGCGAGCGCCAGCGCACCCTCGAGTGCGCCGCCCTCGGGCGTGACCCGGTTGACCAGCCCCAGCTCCGCGGCCCGCCCGGCGGTGATCGGGTCGCCGGTGAGCAGCATCTCGAGCGCGATCGCCAGCGGCACCCGCTGGGGCAGCAGCATCGCGGCGCCGGCCGCGGCGACGAGCGCGCGCTTGACCTCCGGCACGCCGAGGTGAGCGGTCTCGGCGGCGACCACGAGGTCACAGGCGAGCAGCAGCTCGAAGCCGCCGGCGACCGCCCAGCCCTCGACCGCGCCGATCAACGGCTTGCGGGGCGGCGCCTCGGTGAGTCCGCCGAACCCGCGACCCTCGACCGTCGGCGCCTCGCCACGGAGGAACGCCTTGAGGTCCATCCCGGCGCAGAACGTGCCGCCGGCGCCGGTCAGCACCCCGACCCGCAGCTGGTCGTCGGAGTCGAGCTCGTCGAGCGCGGCCGCGATCCCCGCCGCGACCGCGCCGTTGACGGCGTTCTTGGCCTCCGGCCGGTTGATCGTGACCACCAGCACGCCGCCGTCGCGTCGCTCGGTCAGCACCTCGTCGCCCATGTCAGCTCCTTCCAGCGGCTCGTCGCTCAGACGTCGGTGACCCGGATGCCGGCGTGCGCCTTGTAGCGGCGGTTCACCGAGATCAGGTTGGCGGTCAGCGCCTCGACCTGGTGGGCGTTGCGGAGCCGACCGCCGTAGACGCCCCGGACGCCGGGGATGACGCCGCAGAGGTCCTGGACCAGGTCGGTGGCCTCGCGCACGTCCCCGAGCACGAGCACGTCCGTGTCGACGGACGCCACCTCGGGGTCCTCGAGGAGCACGGCGCTGACGTTGTGGAAGGCGCCGACCACGGTGGCGTCGGCGAGGATCGCCTGCGCCTGCTGGGCGGCGGAGCCCTCCTCGACCGGCAGCGCGTAGGCACCCTGCTTGTCGAAGCCGAGCGGGTTCACGCAGTCCACGACGACCTTGCCGGCCAGCGCGTCCTTCAGGGAGGCGAGCAGCTCGCCGTGGCCGTCCCACGGCACGGCGACGACCACGATGTCCCCCGCCGCCGCCGCGCCCGCGTTGTCGGCGCCGGTGACCGTCCCGCCGACCGCCTCGACCAGGGTCGCCGCGGCCTCCGCGGCGCGGTCGGCGCTGCGGCTGCCGATGACGACCGCCAGGCCGGCGTCGGCGAACCGGCGGGCGAGGCCGCGGCCCTGGGGGCCGGTGCCGCCGAGGACGGCGATCGTCTTGCCGGCAAGGGATTCGGGGAGTCCACTCATGGAGGTCACTCTCTCAGCCTGGCGCGATGCCGAGCCGGTCAGGCAGGGTGGAACACGTCACACGATGAGGAGGCCGGCGATGTCCGAGACCACGCTCATCGCACCCCGGACGGTCACCGGACGAGCGCGGACGATCGCCTTCGGCACCATCGCGCTCGGGATGCTGCTCGCCGCCCTCGACAGCACCATCGTCGGCACCGCGCTGCCCACGATCGTCGGCGACCTCGGTGGCGGCGCCCACATGTCCTGGGTCGTCACCGCCTACCTGCTCGCCCAGACCGCGGTCACGGCCGTCGTCGGCAAGATCGGCGACCAGTTCGGGCGCAAGCAGGTCTTCCAGGTCAGCGTCATCGTCTTCATCGCGGGCTCGGCGCTGTGTGGCCTCGCCCAGGGCATGACCTGGCTGATCGTGTCCCGCTCGATCCAGGGGCTCGGCGCCGGCGGCCTGATGGTCACCGCGATGGCGCTGATCGCCGACATCATCCCGTTGCGCGACCGCGGCAAGTACCAGGGCGCGCTCGGCGCGGTCTTCGGCCTCGCGACGGTGATCGGGCCGTTCCTCGGCGGCCTCTTCACCGACCACCTCAGCTGGCGCTGGTGCTTCTACGTCAACGTGCCGCTGGCGATCGTGGTCATCGTGGTCGCCAACCGGACCATCCCGGCGGTGCCCGGCGCCGGGCGGCAGCGCATCGACTTCCCCGGCATGCTGGCGGTCTCCGGCGGGGCCGCGGCCCTGGTGCTCGCGACCAGCTGGGGCGGCACGACGTACGACTGGCGCTCATGGCAGGTCCTCGGGCTGCTGGCCCTCGGCGTCGCGCTGCTCGCGGCGTTCGTGCTCATCGAGCTGCGCGCGGAGGAGCCGATCCTCCCGATGCGGCTCTTCCGCTCGCGGGTCTTCGCCGACTGCTGCGCGCTGAGCTTCGTCGTCGGCTTCACCATGATCGGCTCGATGACCTTCCTGCCGACGTTCTTCCAGTACGTCGAGGGCGACTCCGCCACGAAGTCGGGCCTGCGGATGCTGCCCATGGTGATCGGCCTGATGATCACCGCCGTCAGCGTCGGCAACGCCGTGGGCAAGACCGGGCGCTACAAGGTCTTCCCGGTGGTGGGGACCCTCGTGACCGCCGGCGCCCTGCTGATGCTGTCGCGGATGGACGCCGGCACGAGCAGCCTGCAGTCCGCCGCCGCGCTGTTCGTGCTCGGCGTCGGCATGGGCCTGGCCATGCAGGTGCTGACGATCATCGTGCAGGGCTCGGTGCCCTACGCCGACCTGGGCGTATCGACGTCCGGCGTGACCTTCTTCCGCACCATGGGCGGCGCCTTCGGCGCGGCCATCTTCGGCTCCCTCTACGCGAACTTCCTGAGCGACCGGCTCCCCGCCGCGCTGGCGATCAGCCCCGGCGTCGACCCGTCGGCGGTCGACACGCCGGGCGAGCTGCACGCCCTCGACCCCGACCTGATCGGCGCCGTCGTCGACGCCTACGCCGAGTCGCTCTCGCTGGTCTTCCTCTGGGCGGCGCCGGTCGCGCTGGTCGCGTTCGTGCTCGCGTTGCTGCTCCCGCAGGTGCCGCTCTCCGACAGCCTCGCGCAGGAGGCCGGCGACCTCGGCGGTGGCTTCGCGGCCCCGGAGTCCCTGCCCAGCAAGGACATCCTGTCGCGCCGGATCGCGAACCTGCTCTACGGTCATCGCCGCGACCGGGTGCTCGACCTGCTGGAGTCCCAGGACTCCGGCCTCGGCGCCGCGAACATCTGGGCGCTGGTCCAGGTCTACGGGCTCAGCGCTTCCGGGCGGCGCGCCGACGTGGCGATGATCGCCTGGTCCCGGCACCTGCCGCCCGCGGTGCTGGAGCCGGTTTTCCGCGACGTCGTCGCGGCCGGCTACGTCGAGGGCAACCTCGACGACCTGACCCTCACCTCGCTCGGCGCGACCACCATCGACCGGCTGCGTGACGACCTCTGCGACTGGATCCTCGACAACCTCGAGGGCATGGAGGACCAGACCTCCGAGGACGTCACCGAGGCGATCGCGTCCGTCGTGCGCCGCATCGTCGTCGAGCGGATCGAGTCGCCGGTCAGGCCTCCGGCCGCGGCGCTCGCGGGCGACGTGCACCGGTGACCTTCGGCACCAGCACCCGGACCGACCCGGCCCGCAACGCCCCCCACCACAGCCCCGCGCCGTAGGCGAGGTCGTCGAGGCGCCGGGCGACGAAGGCCTCCGGCGCCCGCACCACCGGCACGTCCCGGTGGTCCAGCAGGTCCCAGACCATCGCGGCCGCGACCGCCCGACGAGCGCGGCGCGACACGAGACAGGCCGCCGCCGTGCCGGGCCACCAGTGCCGCAGCAGCAGGTGGGCGCCCTGACGCAGCGTCGAGACGCCCACCTCCGCGGTCAGCGCGGACGCGAGCCGAGCGCGGTCCGGGGTGTCCGGGAGGGTGCGCCCCAGCCGGAGCCGCACCAGCGCAAGGGCGGCGAGACCACCTGGGATCGACCACGGGCGCTGCCACACCACCGCGAGTGCGCCGAGCGCGGGCACCGGGGAGAGCACGGCCGGGGCCATCCAGTCGCCGTGCCGCTGCGCGAGCCATGCCCCGCCGGAGCCGTAGAACGCCTTGCGGCCCAGCCACGTCGACCAGGTGCCGCGGCTGTCGTGCTCGGCCACGTGCGCCGGGTCGTAGCGCACCTGCCGCCCGCGCCGGATCAGCCGCCAGACCAGGTCGACGTCCTCCCCCACCCGACGGTCGGCCTCGAACGCGCCGTCCTCGAGGTCGGCGAGGCGGACCAGCAGGCAGGCGCTGGGCAGCCAGCCCACCCTCGACCACGGGCGCACCAGCGCCGGGGTGGCGCCGAGGTCGAGCGACAGCCCGTCGACGTCCCAGCGCTCGAAGCGCCGCGGGCGGCCGTTGACGGCCATCCCGCGCACCCGCGGGCCGACCGCGGCGACGTTGGGGTCGGCGAAGTGGCGGGCCAGGCCGCGCAGCGTGTCCGCGGCGACGACGACGTCGGAGTCGACGAACGCGACGTACGGCGTGCGCACCTGCGCGATCCCGGCGTTGCGCGCCCCGGCCGGGCCGACGTTCGCCGACAGGGCGACCAGCCGGGCGCCGTGCCGCGCCGCGACGGACGCGACGGCGGCCGGGTCGCGCGAGGCGTCGTCGACGACCACGACCGGGAGGCCCTGCCCCTCCTGGCAGAGCCCGGCCAGCAGCCGGTCTAGCCGGTCGGCGCGGTCGCGGATCGGCACCACGACGGTGAGCTCACCGACCGGCCCGGGCGGAGGTTCGGGCGCGGCCAGGTTGGCGGCGAGCAGCCGCTCCGCGACGAGCCCGCTCGTGCGGTCAGCGACCTCGAGCACGTCACCGCGCGCCAGTGCCGGCGCCGGCTCGCGCAGCCGGAGCACCCGGAGCGGTGAGCCGCCCACCAGCGTCCGGCCGCCGTCGTGCACCCGCACGTCCGCCCCGACCCGCACCCGGAAGCCGGCCGGCAGGGCTCCCCGGGACTCCTTCACGGCCGGAAGCCGCCGTCGGCGCTGACCACGCTGCCGTTGAGCGCGGCGCCCTCCACCGAGCAGCAGAACGCGATCGTCGCCGCGACCTCGGCCGGGTCCAGCACCCGGCGCAGCAGCTGGCTGGACGCGAACGAGACCGGGTCGGAGAGGCCGTAGATCCGGGCCGTCTCCTCCAGCATCGGGGTGTTCGTCGACCCGGGCGAGACGGCGACGGCCGTGACACCGGTCGACACCAGGTCGGCCGCGAGCCCGCGCACCAGACCCACGACGGCGTGCTTGGCGGCGGTGTAGCCCGCCAGGTGGAAGAGCCCGTACGACGCCGCGGCCGACGCGACCGCGACGAACCGGCAGCCGCTCGGCGCCGGGCCGGCGAGCATCGCGGGGACGGCCACCGCCGCGGTGTTCCAGACGCCACGCACGTCGACGTCCCAGAGCTCCTGGAGCTCGTCGTCGGGCGTCTCCCACAGTGGCCGGCCGCCCGCGATCACGGCCGCCGCCGCGACCGCCACGTCGAGCCGGCCCCACCGCCCGACGGCCAGGTCGACGGCTGCCTGCAGCTCGGAGCGGTCGGCCACGTCGCCGACCACGTGCACGCCGCCGTCGGGATCCGGAGCATCGCGCACGTCGTACCCGACGACGGCGTAGCCCTGCTCGACCAGCCGCGCGACCGTCGCGGACCCGATGCCGCCCGCGGCCCCGGTGACCAGCGCGACCCGGCTCACGACAGTCGCCCCAGCACGTCGGCGACCATCGCCTTCAGCACCCGCTCGCCCTCGGCCGCGGTCGCACCGGCCGGGTCGCCGAGCACGCCGTTGGCCGACACCGCCGCGACGCCGCCGGCCATCATGGCGGGCAGGATCTCGCTCAACGGCTGGGGATTGCCGGCCTCGGCGCGGTCGAGCCGCACCGACTCCGGCCGCAGGTGCAGCATCAGCGAGGTCTCGGTGAACCCGGCGTGCAGGTCCACCTCCTCGGTCGCGCACGGAACCCACTCGATCTCGTCGGACGCGTTGAGCGCGGCGAGGTTGCCGCCGTGCGCGTTGACGAGGACGACCCGGGACGCCCAGGTGCGCAGCGAGCGGACGAGCTCGACCGCGACGTGGGTGAGCGCCTCTGTGCCGACCGACGCCGTGCCGGGGAAGGACTGGTGCTCGCCGCTCGACCCGTAGCTGATCGGTGGCGCGACCCAGGTGCCGGGCAGCTCGGCAGCCACGCCCTCCGCGACGGCGACCGCGATCACCGTGTCGGTGTCGAGCGGCAGGTGCGGCCCGTGCTGCTCGACCGAGCCGACCGGCACCAGGACCAGCCCGGCACCGGCGGTCTCGGGCGAGGTGGCAGCGGCCAACCGGGTCATGAGACGTGGAAGCCCTCGGGCACGATCAGGGTCTCCGGCGTGAGCTCGTCGATCGACGAGAGCCCGAGCCCGAGCAGGGCGGAGTCGATGCCGCCGCGCAGGACGTCGAGCACGTTCTCCACGCCCGCCTGGCCGTTGGCGGCGAGACCCCAGAGGTACGCGCGGCCGATCAGCACCGCGCGGGCACCCAGTGCCAGCGCCTTGACCACGTCCGAGCCGCGGCGTACGCCGCCGTCCATCAGCACCTCGACCTGGTCCCCCACGGCGCGGGCGATCGGGTGGAGCAGCCGGATCGTTGCGGGCGTGCCGTCGAGGTTGTTGCCGCCGTGGTTGGACACCGAGATCGCGTCGACCCCCGCGTCCACAGCACGCCGGGCGTCGTCGACGCGCGCGACGCCCTTGAGCAGGAACGGCGTGCCGCTGATCTGGCCCCACGTCTCGCGCATCCACGCGACGTCCTCCCAGGACGGCGGCGGGGTGGTCATCCACTCGTAGTAGGCGCCGAAGAACGTCGGCGCCGAGCCGCCCGGCGGAGCCAGGTTGGGCGCGGTCAGGTCCGGGATGTGGCGCGGGCCGAACTGCCGCAGCCACCGGACCTTCGTGGCGACCTGCGGCGCCATGCGCACCATCGTCTTGAGGTCGATCCGCTCCGGGATCTCGGGCGACCCCCAGTCGCGGCCCATCGAGAACGACCAGTCCAGGGTGGCGATCAGGCCGACCGCGCCGGCCTTCTGGGCGCGCTCCATGCGCTGCACCATCACATCCCGGTCGCCGGTCCAGTACATCTGGAAGAGCGTGCGCGGGCAGGCCTCGACGACCTCCTCGACCGGCTTCGACGCGAAGTTGGACAGCCCCATCAGGGTTCCCCGGGCATGGGCCGCGCGCGCGACCGCGACCTCGCCGTCGGGATGCACCGCCTGGACGCCGGTCGGGCTGATCAGCACCGGCAGCGACACCTCGTGGCCGAGGACCGTGCGGCTCATCGCGCGGTCGGCGTGGTGCCCGGCGACGTGCGGGAGCAGCCCGATCTCGGCGAACGCGGCCTGGTTGTCGTGGATGGTCTGGCCGCGCTCGGAGCCGGCGACCAGCGCGCCGTAGACCGGAGCGGGCAGCCGCTTCTGCGCCCGGCGCTGGGCGACCGCGACGGACTCGAACCAGGGGTTCTGCTTCCAGGGGTTCTCCAGCCAGTCCGGGCGGCTCATGGCACGAACCCCGCGAGCGGGCTCTCCGCGCAGTCGGAGACCGGCGGCCGAGTCATCAGCTTGAGCATCACCGGCTGGTTGCGCGTGGGCGCCGCCTTCGAGTGGTCCTGCGAGGCGGCCGGGATCGTCCGGGCGCCGGCGAGCGCGAGCTCGCTGTGTCCCTGCACGCACTCCGGGTCGGGGCCGTCGAGCGGCAGGCCGGTGAAGAACTTCGCGGCCATGCAGCCGCCGCGGCAGGCGTCGTAGTGCGCGCACTTCGTGCAGGCGCCGCCGGTCTGCGGCGAGCGGAGCTCGGTGAAGAGCGGCGAGGTCTGCCAGACCGCCTGGAAGCCACCGTCGGTGAGCAGGTTGCCGGCGTGGAACTGGTCGTGGATCGCGAACGGGCAGGCGTAGACGTCGCCCACCGGGTCGATCAGGCAGACCACGCGGCCGGCGCCGCACAGGTTGAGGCCGGGCAGCGCCCCGCTCCCATCTGCAGGGCCGAACGCCGCGAGGTGGAAGAAGGAGTCGCCGGTGAGCACGTCGTCGCCGTGGGCCAGCAGCCAGTCGTAGAGCTCGCGCTGCTGCTCGGGCAGCGGGTGCAGCTCGTCCCAGACGTCGGCGCCGCGGCCGCTCGGCCGGAGGCGGGTGAGCCGCAGCGTCGCGCCGTACCGGTCGGCGAGCGCCTTGAACTCGTCGAGCTGGCCGATGTTCTGCCGGGTGCAGACGACGCTGATCTTGGCGTCGCGGAAGCCGGCGTCCTGCAGGTTCTGCAGGGCGAGGAGCGCGGTGTCGAAGGAGCCCGGGCCGCGCACGAAGTCGTTGACCTCGGCGGTCGCGCCGTCCAGCGAGATCTGCACGTCGACGTAGTCGGTGCTCGCCAGGAAGCGGGCGCGCTCGGGGGTGATCCGCACGCCGTTGGTCGAGAACTTCACGCCGACCTGGTGCGCCACGGCGTACTCGAGGAGGTGCCAGAAGTCCGGGCGGATCGTCGGCTCGCCCCCGCCGATGTTGACGTAGAACACCTGCATCCGCTGCAGCTCGTCGATCACCGCCTCGCACTGCTCGGTGGTGAGCTCGCGCGGGTCGCGGCGACCGCTGCTCGAGAGGCAGTGGGCGCACTCGAGGTTGCACGCGTAGGTCAGCTCCCAGGTCAGGCAGATGGGCGCGTCCAGCCCGTGCTCGAAGTGCTCGACCAGCTTCATGCGGCCACCTTTCGCACCATGTCGGAGGCGGCGAGACCCTCGAGCGCGGCGACGTACGACGGCCAGCTGGCCTCGGGGATCCCGGCTGTGACGAGGGCCGACCGGACGTCGTCGGCAGCGGCGAGGGCGCGGACGACGGCGACGAGCTCGGGGCGCTTGAGGAAGATCAGCTTCCGGTTGCCGAAGTGGTAGGCCAGCGCGCCGAACGGCTCCGGTCGCAGCGCCACCGAGGGCGAGAGCGCCCAGGGCTCGTCGAGCCGCATGTCAGTAGACGCCGCACATGCCGTCGATCGAGACCTCCTCGATCAGGTCCTCGACGGCGACGTCCTCGGTGGTCTCGTTCTGCTCGGGGTTCATGCGGGACTCCTTCCGGAAACGAGTGATGCCCGCCACAATAAGTGCACTCATGGCAGAAATGGAACAGGTTCCAGGTCCGGGGCGTCCCGAGGCGACCTCGCACGCCGCGATCGAGCAGGCGGCCTTCCGGCTCTTCGCCGAGCGCGGCTTCGACGGCACCACGCTCGACGACATCGCCACGGCGGTCGGCGTCAGCCGGCGCACGCTCTTCCGCTACTACCCGTCGAAGAACGACATCCCGTGGGGCCAGTTCGACCGCACGCTCGAGAGCTTCCGCCAGATCCTGCGCGCGCTGCCCCAGGACCTCCCGGTCGCCGAGGTCGTCCAGCAGGGCGTGCTGCGCTTCAACGAGTTCGACCCCGACGCCGACCCGCCGCACGCCGAGCGGATGCGGCTGCTGCTGGAGACGCCGACGCTGCTGGCCCACTCCGTGCTGCGGTACGCCGAGTGGCGCGCCGTCATCGCGGAGTACGTCGCCGAGCGCCACGGCGTCGCGCCGACCGACCCGCTCCCCGAGACGGTCAGCCAGGTCTGCCTGGCGCTCGCCCTGTCGGCGTACGTGCTCTGGCTGCGCGACCCCGGCCCGACGCTCGCCGAGCGGCTCGACCGGTCGCTCGCCGACCTGCGCGCGTACCTCGACTGACCACATAGTCGGACGTCCAACTATCGTCGGAGCATGCCCGCTTCCCGCCTGCTGCCCTCCGACGAGGCCGTCGACCTGATCGCGCTCGTCCGCGACCTCGCGACCAACGAGCTCGGCCCGCTGGTCGCCCGCGCGGAGCGCGAGGAGGAGTTCCCCCGCGAGGTCTTCCGGCTGCTCGGCCGCACCGGGCTGCTCGGCCTGCCCTACCCCGAGGAGTACGGCGGGGGCGGGCTGCCCTACGAGGTCTACCTCCAGGTGCTGGAGGAGATCGGCTCGGTCTGGGCGAGCGTGGGCGTCGGGGTGTCGGTGCACGCGCTCAGCTGCTTCGGCCTGGCGACCGCCGGGACCGACGAGCAGAGGCGGCGGTGGCTGCCGGCGATGCTCGGCGGCGAGCTGCTCGGCGCCTACTGCCTCAGCGAGCCGCACGCCGGCTCCGACCCGGCCGCGATGACCACGCGGGCCCGGCGCGACGGCGACGAGTACGTCATCACCGGCGCGAAGGCGTGGACGACGCACGGCGGGCACGCCGACTTCTACAAGGTGATGGCCCGCACCGGCGACGGCCGCAACGACATCTCGTGCTTCCTCGTGGACGCCGACTCCGACGGCCTGTTCGCCGACCCGCCCGAGCAGAAGATGGGGCTGACCGGCTCGGCGACCGCGACGATGCGCTTCGACGACGTCCGGGTGCCGGCGGACCGGCTGCTCGGCGCGGAGGGCGACGGCCTCAAGATCGCGCTCGCGGGCCTGGACGCCGGCCGGCTCGGCATCGCCGCCGTGGCGACCGGGCTCGCCCAGGGTGCGCTGGACCACGCGATCGCCTACGCCCGGAGCCGCGAGACCTTCGGCGCCCGGATCATCGACCACCAGGGCCTGGCCTTCGTGCTCGCCGACATGGAGGCGGCCGTGGAGAGCGCCCGCGCCACGATGCTGCACGCGGCGCGGCTCAAGGACCAGGGCCTGCCCTACGGCCGCGAGGCGTCGGTCGCCAAGCTGGTCGCGACCGACAACGCGATGCGGGTGACCACGGACGCCGTGCAGGTGCTGGGCGGCTACGGCTACACGCGCGACTTCCCGGTCGAGCGCTACATGCGCGAGGCCAAGGTGATGCAGATCTTCGAGGGCACCAACCAGATCCAGCGGCTGGTCATCGGCCGGTCGCTGGACCGTGGTGACGCCGGCCGCCTGGCCCGCGTCACCGACTGATCGGACCCAGCTCCGTCGCGGTCGGCGGGCTCGCGCCGGGGCGCGCGACGTTGAGCGCGGCCGCCCGCGCGGCCCGGGCGAGCACCTGCTCCAGACGGTCGGAGGCCACCGCCTCGAGCCCGAGCTCGAGCAGCCCGTCGACGAGCGCGGCCATGAACGTGTCCCCGGCCCCGACCGTGTCGACGACCGCGGTCGGCACGCCCGCGACCTCGACGAGGCCCGCGGTGCCGGCCGCGACCACGCCGTCCGCGCCGAGCGTGACCGCCACGACCGCCGGGCCGCGCTGCCGCCACTCCTCGATGACCGTGACCGGGTCGGCGCCGGGGTAGAGCCAGTCGAGGTCCTCGTCGCTCACCTTGACCACGTCGGAGAGCGCCACGAGCGCCTCGATGCGGCGCGCGCTCTCGGCCCGGTCGCCCATGATCGCCGGGCGGGCGTTGGGGTCGTAGGTGATCGTGGCCGTCTCCCCGGCGCGCTCCAGCAGGTCGCGGACGGTGCCGGCGCCGGGCTCGAGCACGGCCGCAATCGACCCCGTGTGCACCACGTCGTACGTCGTGGGGTCGACGTCGCCGCGGGGCGCCCAGGCCAGGTCGAAGTCGTAGGCCGCGGAGCCGTCCTCGCGCAGCCGCGCGGTCGCCGTGGAGGTGCGACGTCCGCCTGCGGTCGGCAGGAGCCGGGCGCCACTGGCGGCCAGCCAGCTGCGGACGACCGTGCCGCGGGCGTCGTCGCCGAGGTCGGTGAGCAGGTCGACGCGGCGGCCGAGCCGGCCCAGACCGAGCGCGACGTTGGCCGGGCTGCCGCCCGGGTGCTCGGCCACCGACCCGTCGGTCCGGTGCACGACGTCGACCAGGGCCTCACCGATCACCAGCACGCTCATGCGTCCAGCATCCCGTGCCGTAGGGCGGTCGCCAGGCTGGGCGCGACCGGCAGCCGGGGCAGCAGGCAGGCCTGCACGGCGTGGTAGAGGTCGGGCTTGCCGGACCAGGTGCCGGCGGCCGGTCGGTTCTCCGGATCGAGCTCGTGCCACCACGAGCCACCCTCGTGGTCGAGCAGGTGGCGGGCGGCGTAGTCCCACCAGCGCGCGTAGTCGTCGGCGTACCGCTGCTCCCCGGTGGCCCGCCACAGCGCCGCAGCGGCAGCGATCGCCTCGGCGGCCACCCAGTGCATCCGCTGCCGGACCACCGGCACGCCGGCCCAGTCGGTCGTGTAGACGAACCCCGGCGCCCCGTCGACCTGCCAGCCGTCCGCGACGGCCCGGTCGTAGAGCGCGACGGCCGCATCGGTGAGCCGCGGACCGCCGGATGCCTCGACCTGCAGGAGCAGGCGCGACCACTCGAGCCCGTGGCCGACGGTGGCGCCGTAGGGCTTGAACGGGTCCGCGGGCCGGTCCCGGTTGTGGTCGAGGACCGGGGTCCAGTCGGTCGCGAAGTGCTCGGGCAGCCGCCAGTCGTGGGCGGCGCCCAGCTCGACGACCCGGGCGGCGACGCGCGCGGCGCGCTCCAGCCACGCCCGGTCGCCGGTGACGTCGGCGGTCGCGAGCAGCGCCTCGACGGAGTGCATCGAGGAGTTGAGCCCCCGGTAGGGGTCCGGCGCCGACCAGGCCGCGTCCCAGGCGTCGACGACCATGCCGGCCCCGTCGTCCCAGAAGCGGGTGAGGAAGACCCGCTGTGCGTCCTCGAACAACTCCGCCGACCCGGTCAGCCCGGCGACCACCCCGCTGCTCGCGGCCAGCAGCACGAAGGCATGGTCGTAGCAGCTCTTCGGGCCCACGTCCTCGGCCTGGGCGCGCCACCCGCCGTGCTCGGCATCGGCCAGCCGCCCGGTGATGCCGGCCAGCGCGGCCTCCGCCACCGGCCGGGAGCCCGGCACCCCCAGCAGCGTGCCGAGGGCGTAGACGTGCAGCGTCCGCGCGGTGATCCAGAGCTGCACGGGCTGCTCGAGCAGCGGGTCCCCGCGCTCGCCGAGGACGGCGGCGCCGCCGTCGGGATGGATCACCCGATCCCCGAAGTCGAGCAGCCGGAAAGTCTCGGCGGCCAGCCAGGCGCGGTGCGTGGGAGTGCTGATCACGGACCCAACCTAGCCGATCTTTACCGGTCACTTGACCGGTAAAGCATGGAGGCGTACTGTACCGGTCAAGAGAACATCTACCAGCCCTTGGAGGAGCCATGACGTTCGATCCCATCGCCGCCGACCTGGCCGTCCGGGCCGCCCGCGCCACCGCCGGGAGCGCCCGCCCCGACGCCCCGGTCGTCCCGGACCCCGAGCCCCGCGCCCCGCGCGCTGCGGGCACCCGACTCCGGGTCGCCGCCACCCTGCACGGGCTGGCCCGCTGGGTCGAGCCGGCCCCGCGCTGCCTGCCCGGCTGACGGCCATGCCGTCGATCGCTGGCGCGACCCGCGATACTGGAGGCGCCATGGCCAAGGTGACCCTCCAGTCGATCGCGGACCGCGTCGGCGTCAGCCGGATGACGGTGTCCAACGCGTTCTCGCGCCCGGACCAGCTCTCCGCCGACCTGCGCGAGCGGATCCTGGCGGCCGCCGACGAGCTCGGGTACGTCGGGCCCGACCCCGCTGCCCGGGCCCTGGCCCGCGGCCGCACCGGCTCGGTCGGGCTGCTGATCAACGGGACGCTCAGCGAGGCGTTCGAGGACGCCGTCTCCGCGGCGTTCCTGGCCTCGGTGTCCGACGCCCTGTCCACCCGGGGCATGGCGCTGACCCTGCTGCCCTCGTCGGCGGACCAGCCCTTCGTCGCCGCCCGCGACGTCGCCGTCGACGGCGTGCTGCTCTACATCTGCGACCCGACCTCCCCGGACATCGCCTGGCTCGAGCGGCGCAACCTGCCGATGGTCGCGATCGACCACGTCGGCCGGCCGGGGATCGCCGAGGTGCACGTCGACGACCGCGGCGGCGCGCGGCTCGCCGCCGAGCACCTGCTCACCCTCGGCCACCGGCGCATCGGCATCGTCACGCTCGAGACCAAGCCCGAGTCCCAGAACTACCCCGCCCGCGAGCGGATGCTCGGCTGGCAGGACGCGCTCGCCGCGGCCGGCGTCGACCCGGTCGTGGTCGCGACCGCCTACCAGCCACCGCGGGCGGCGTACGACGCCGCGCTCTCGCTCCTCGACCGGCCGGACCGGCCGACCGGCGTGGTCTGCTTCTCCGACGCGTTCGCGTTCGCGACGATCCGCGCCGCGGAGTCGCTCGGGCTGCGAGTGCCCCAGGACCTCTCCGTCGTCGGCTTCGACGACAGCGTGCTCGCCGCCTCGAGCCGGCCCCCGCTCACGACCGTGCACCAGGAGGTGCCGGCGAAGGGGCGCGCCGCGGTCGAGGCGATCGCGGAGCTGATGGACGGGCGGCAGCCGGAGCCGGTCATGCTCCCGACCACGCTGGTGGTGCGCGAGAGCACCACCGCGCCTACGTCGCGATGAAGAGGATCTCGTCGCGGCCGTAGGTCATGCCCGGGTGCGCGTCCGCGAGGTGCTGCTGGGTCAGCTCGACCAGCTCGTCCTCGTCCTGGCCCTTGATCACCTCGCCGCACGGGCAGGTCAGTCGCGTCTTCATGCGCCCAGCGTAGGGCCGGCCGGCCCGAGCACCCGGCCGGACAGCTCGGCCAGGTCGGCCGCAAGCCGCTCCGGTGCCCGGCGGCCGGGCCCGTCCGCCTCGCACAGCCAGGCCCGGACGACCCCGAGGAAGCCCGCGGCGGCGTACCGCACCGCCGTCGGCCCGGCCTCGGGTGACAGCTCGCCGAGCCGGTCGGCGAACCAGGTCTCCACCGCGTCGCGGGAGGCCGCGAGGACCGAGCCGCTGCCGATCGTGCGCTGCCAGGTCGCGCGCTCGGTGTCGAGCTCCTCGAGGTAGCGGGCGACGAGCCGGCGCGAGGCGTCCGGCCCGTCCGGGAGCTCGGCGCGCAGCTGCGCGAAGCGCCGCTCGACGCCCGCCACCGCGACCTCGTCGATGCTCGCGAAGTGCTGGTAGAAGGTCGGCCGGCTCACGCCCGCCTCGGTGCAGAGCGCCGAGACCGAGATGTCGCGCGGGTCGCGGGTGCGCAGCAGCACGCGCAGCGCGTCGGCCAGCTGGGCGCGGCTGCGCTCCGACCGCGGGTCGGACGTATCTGCGGCCGGCATCGACCCTCCTCCCGATGAGTTCGACCTCGCGGCCGGGTCGGACCCGATGCGGGGATTCTTGCAGTGGCCCGCTATCTTACAGTTGTAAGTTATCCCGGAAGGACGGTACGTCGGCGATGGCGGTGAGCACGATCGCGCCCCCCGCGTCCCGTCGTACCGGCGGCACGGACGTGCTGCGCGAGCTCGCCCAGGTCCTGGGCGCGTTCCTCCTCTACAACGTCGGCCGGATGCTGGCCGCCCAGGAGCTCGGCCGCGCCGATGCCCACGGACAGGACATCGTCGACGCGGAGCGCTGGCTGCGGCTGCCGGCCGAGGCGTCGGTGCAGGCGTGGGCGCTCGGCCACGGCTGGCTGATCGACCTCGCGAACCGGTACTACGTCTCGATCCACTTCCCGCTCACGATCGCGGTGCTGGTGTGGCTCTACCGCTACCGGCGGCCGGCGTACCACTGGGCCAAGCGGGCGCTGCTCGCAGCCACCGGAGTGGCGCTGGTCTTCCACGTCCTCGTGCCGGTGACGCCGCCGCGGCTGCTGTCGTCGCTCGGGATGGTCGACACCGGGCACGCCGGCGGGGTGTCGATCTACCAGGCGCCGGTGCTCGGCAGCATGTCGAACGAGTACGCCGCGATGCCGAGTCTGCACGTCGGCTGGGCGCTGCTGCTCGCCGTCGTGCTGATCTCCGCGTGCCGGTCGCGCTGGCGCTGGCTCTGGGTGCTGCACCCGCTCGCGACGCTGTTCGTCGTCGTCAGCACCGCGAACCACTACTGGCTCGACGGGCTCGCCGGCTCGACCCTCGTGGTCGCCGCGCTCTGGCTCACCCGGGCCCGCAGGACCTGAGTCACCGCTAGTCTCCGGCCATGTCTCGCGTCGACACCGCCGGCCTGGTCGCCGGCTCGATCCGGCTGGCGTCCGGCGTCTCGTTCCTGGTCTCGCCGCTCAAGGCGAACCGGTTCTGGGGCGACCGGTCCGAGCCCGACACCACCACCCGGCTGCTGCTGCGCTCGATGGGCTACCGCGACGCACTCATCGGCGGCGCGCTGGTCGTCACGTCGCTGCGCGGCGCCGGCACCCGCCGCTGGTTCCTCGCCTCCGGCGGCGCCGACGCCGCCGACCTGCTCGGCGGACTCGCCGTGCACGACCAGATGTCGTCGTCGCAGAAGGCGATCGGCCTCGGCGGCGCGGTGGTCGGGATCGGCGTCGGGCTGTGGGGTGCGCTCCGGCCGCGTCGGTGACGACTCCTCAGGGAGTCCTGTCACTTCTCAGGGGTTGCAACGGCTGAGAAGTGACGGATTCACCGGTGCACCGGTGATTCCGTCGCCGCCCAGACCGCGTCAGGCCTCGTCGAGCGCGGCGGCCCCGGCCGGCGGCCGGCGGCGTTTCATCAAGGGATGAAGGTGGAACCGCGCTCCCCTCGTCGAGCTCGGCGCGGGAAGCGCGGTTCCACCAAGGGATGAAGGCGAGCCGACCCGCAGCTTCGCCCTCATCCCTTGATGAAACAGGCACCGGCACCCCGTCAGGCCTCCGCGACAGGCCTCGGCGTCACGCCTCGGCGTCGAGCGCGCCAGCCACCCGGCGGTGCGCCGCCCAGATCTCCTCGGGCAGCCGGTCGAACTGCCGCAGGTGCTCCTCCCGGAAGCCCATCTCCTGCCGCCAGCGCTCGACGTCGACGGTGAGGATCGCCTCGAGGTCCTCGGGCGTGATCTCCACGCCGTCCAGCTCGAGCTCCTCGACGGTGGGGAGCACGCCGACCGGCGTACGGCGACCGGTGACGTCGCCGTCCTTGAAGCGGCACAGCCACAGCAGCGCGCGCAGGTTGTCGCGGTAGCCCGGCCACCGGAAGTGGCCGTCCTCGCCGCGTTGGAACCAGTTGACGTGCGCGAAGATCGGCGGGTCGGTCGCCGCGCCGATGATCTTCAGCCAGTGCGCGGCGTAGTCGCCCTCGCCGTACGCGAGGAAGGGCCGCATCGACATCGGGTCGTAGCGCAGCTGCCCGTCCACACCCTCGGCGGCGAAGGTCGCCTCGGCGCCGAGCGTCAGGCCGTCGTAGACGCCCTCGGCCAGGTCCGTGATCGCGCGGACCAGCGGCTCGCGGTCGCTGGTGCGGCCGCCGAAGATGATCGCGTCGATCGGGACGCCGGCGGGGTCCTCGAAGTCGTCGGCGACGTTGGGCACGTTGGCGAGCGTGGTGGTGAACCGGCTGTTGGGGTGCGCCCAGGGTGATGCGTCGCCCGGCTCGCGCTCGGAGATCAGCTCGCCCTTCCAGTCCCGCCACCCGGTGACGTCGGCCGGGGGCTCCTTCGTCATGCCCTCCCACCAGACCTCCTGGGTCTGGTCGTTGTAGGCGACGTTGGTGAAGATGACGCCGGTCCCCTCGCCGATCGCGTCGACCGCGGTCGGGTTCGTCCTCTCGTTGGTGTCCTTGGCGACGCCGAACACGCCGAACTCGGGGTTCATGCCGTAGACCCGCCCGTCGTCACCCACCCACAACCAGGCGATGTCGTCGCCGTAGAAGTCGACGCGGTAGCGGTCGCCGAGCGCCTCCGGGGCCAGCGTCATCGCGAGGTTGGTCTTGCCCGACGCGCTCGGGAAGCCGCCGCACACGTGCCAGCGCTTGCCGGTCTCGTGGTCGGTGATGCCGAGCAGCATGAACTGCTCGGCGAGGAAGGCGCCCGACGCGCGGCCGTCGTAGCAGGCCTGCCGCAGGCCGTGGGCGATCTTGCCGAGCAGCGCGTTGCCGCCGTACGACGAGCCGAAGTGCAGGATCGTGCGCTGGTCGGCCACCGTCGCGAAGTAGCGCTGGTCGTCGGGCGTGCCCTGGCCGAGGTTGGGCAGGTCGCCGGTGACGTGCACGGCGCGCACGAAGCTGTCCGGGTCGTCGAGGGCGTCCACGTGCCGCACGCCGACCCGCGCCATCCGGATCATGTGCAGCACGACCGGGCGGTGGTCGGTGAGCTCCACGCCCGCGGCGTACGGCTCGAGAGGCGAGCCGGGCGGCGCCATGAGGTAGGGGATGACGTACATCGTCTTGCCGGCCGAGGCACCGCGCATCCGCTCGACGAGCAGGTCGGTCATCTCGTCGGCCGGCTTCCAGTTGTTGTAGACGCCACGGTCCTCGGGCTTGCCGGTGGCGACGACGGTGCGCTCCTCGGACCGCGCGGTGTCCAGGTGGTAGCTGCGGGAGTAGTAGCGGCCCGGCCCGGCGGGCTGGAGCTCCCCCGCGTCGAGCGCCTCCTGCACGAGGCGGGCGTCGTCCTCGGCGCTGACGACCTCGATCCGGTCGGGCTGGGTGATCGCCGCCCAGTGGGCGACGTACTCCCGCACCCGCGGGTTCTTCAGTCCGGCCTCGTCCAGCGCGCTCTCCACGTCGACCATGCGGGGCACGGTACCCAGGATGGGGCGCCGACCTCAGAGTCCTTGGTCACCTCCGCGCGCCATGTGACGGATGGGACGGTTGTGACGGATACTCGCCGGGTGGACGGGAAGGCGGACGGCAAGCAGACGCACCGCAGGCCGGTGGTGATCGGTCTGGCGGGGGCGGCTGCGCTCGGGGTGACGACCGTCGCGACGAAGATCGCGGGATCGCTGGGCGACTCCGGCGCGTCCGGAGGGTCCTCGCGCCTCGAGCTCTCGGCCGACTCCGGCGACCCGTCGGGCGTGAAGTCGCTGACCGTGCTGCTGGGCGACGCCCTGCTGCCGCAGCAGTCCGCGCACACGTGGCGATCCACCGAGCTGGCCACCTCCCGGCACTCGATGGTCGGCTTCACCTGGAGCGGAGCGGGTACGCCGCGCGTCCGGATCCGCTCCCGCGTGGCCGGCCGGTGGACGCCGTGGCGCCGGCTCCCGGTGCTGGAGGACGTCCCCGACCACGGCACGACCGAGGCGTCCGGCCGGCGCGGCACCCACCTCGCCTGGATCGGCGGTGCCGACGGCATCCACATCGACGTCGCGGGAGCCCGCCCCGCCGACCTCGCCCTGGTGCTCATGCACCCCGGCCGGCTCCGGGGCGACACCGACGTCCGGCCCGACCGCACGCGCAGCCAGCAGCACGGCGCCGGGCGGAAGCGGCGCACGGTGGCCGCGCCGGCGATCCTCAGCCGTGCCCAGTGGGGCGCCAACGAGGCCTGGCGCGACGGCGCCCCTCGCTACAACACGACGCTCGAGCAGGTGCACGTGCACCACACCGCCAGCGGCAACGACTACGCCGAGGCCGACGTCCCGGCACTGCTGCGCGGCTTCTACCGCTACCACACCAAGAGCCTCGGCTGGTCCGACATCGGCTACAACTTCCTCGTCGACCGGTTCGGGCGGATCTGGGAGGGGCGCGCCGGCGGTGTCGACCAGCTCGTCCGGGGTGCGCACACGCTCGGCTTCAACGCGACCTCGACCGGCATCTCGGTGATCGGCAACTACGACGCGGTCGCGCCCGGAGCGCCGATCCTCACCGCGGTCTCGCAGGTCGCGGCCTGGAAGCTCGCGGCGTTCGGCCGCGACCCGATGGGCACCGTCGCCGTGGTCAGCGAGGGCAGCGACAAGTACCGCGCCCGCAAGATCGCGTCGCTGCCGGTCATCGACGGGCACCGGGACACCAACGACACCGCCTGCCCGGGCGGCCTTCTCTACGCGCGGCTGCCGGCGCTCCGGTCCCAGGTCCAGCAGCTGATGGCCGGGGTCCCGATCGCGCCGCCGACCGTCGCGACCGTCGTCGCGCCGGTGCTCACCGGCACGCCGGCGGCCGGTCAACCGCTGGCCGTGACGCCCGGCAGCTACAACCCGCCGGACGCGACGTCGACCTACGCGTGGCTGCGCAACGGGATGCCGATCGCCGGCGCCACGGCGGCGACGTACACGGCGGTCGGCAAGGACATCGGCGCCGCCCTGTCGGTGCAGGTCACGACCGGCCACGACGGCTACACGGCGCTCACCGAGAGCCTGGCCGCCCCGGCGGTGGTGGTCGCGACGACCACCGTGCGCGCGGTCACGAAGCCGCGGGCCCGCAGCGTCGTGCTCCGGGTGCGGGTCTCCACCGTCGGCGGCTACAAGCGCCCGACCGGCTCGGTCACCGTCACCGTCAAGAAGCAGACCATGACCGTGCCGCTCGTGCGCGGCTGGGCGACCGTGAAGTTCCCCCGCGTGCGCCCCGGCCGCACCACCGCACGCATCTCCTACCCCGGCGACGGCGGCTTCACCGCCAGCACCGGCACCGCGAAGGTGCGCATCACCCGCCGCTGACGGCCGGCCTTAGCCGGCGGCGCGCTGACGGCTGCGGTAGGCCCGCGCCTTCATGACGTCGCCGCACGGATCGCTGCTGCACCACCGGGCGGAGCCGTTCTTGGAGGTGTCGTAGTAGCACCACTGGCAGTCGGGTCGCTGGCAGAGCCGCAGCCGCGCCAGGCGGCCGTCCTGGATCGCCGCGTGAAGCGCGACGAGCACGGTCGTCGCCATCGCCGACTCCTGGTCGTCGCGCGCCGAGGCGAGGCCAGACGGTCCGAGCACGAGCGGGTAGCGCTGCGCCGTCTCCGCGAGCGCCGCCATGGCGTCGTCCTCATCCGCGACGACGGCGCGCACCCGGTCGCGCAGGACCGCGAGCCGACGCCAGCCGGCGTCGTCGATGTCGTCGACGGGCAGTCCGACCACCTCCGGGAACCAGCGGCCGCGGTCCTCGCCGCGGAGGTGGTCGACGCCGTAGAAGCGGTTGTCCGAGTTCACGAACCGGCGCAGCACCTCGAGGTCCGGCGGGGCCGGCCGCGGATCGGGGGCGACCTCGCCGTTCTCGGGAAGTCCTGCACGTGCCATGCGGGGATCGTAGTACGTTACGGTCTAAATCGGATAGCCCGTGACACCCGAAGGGACTCTCATGACCACCTCCGCACCCGCCCGCCGCCGCACCTGGGCGCTCTGGGGCGTCGCCGCCGGCGTCCTCGGCGCGATCGGCACCGTCGGCACCGACGTCCGTCCTGACGGCAAGCGCGACGGCAGCTCGCTCGTGACCGCCGCCGACATCGCCGACCTGAGCCGGGCGACCTACCACGTCGGCGTGGTCGCCGGGTACCTCGCCGTCGCCGCCCTCCTCGTCTTCGCCGGCGTGTGGCGCCGGTGGTCCGACGACGCGCTGCCGCGCAGCGCCGCCGCCCGCGTCGTGGGCAACGGCGTGGTCGCCGGCGCGGGCGCCCTCGCGCTCGGCTACGGCTTCAAGGGCGCGATGGCGGTCTACCTGCCCGGCGGCAGCGACCACGGCGGGTACGACGACCAGGGGCTGTTCGTCTACTACATGCTCAACGACTTCGGGTCCTACGTCGGCTGGCTCCCGATCATGGTCGGCGCCGGCGCTGTCGCCTGGCTCGGCCTGGTGTCTCGGGCCGTGCCGCGCTGGGTCGGGGCGTGGAGCGTCCTCGCCCTGCTCCCGCCGGTGGTCCTCCTGCTGGCGACCGGCCTGCCGGGCTTCCCGGGGGTCGTCGGCGGCGTCTGGCTGACCGTCGCCAGCCTGGGCATCGCGTTCAGCCGACCGGCCGCCTCAGTCCCGCGCTGAGGCCACCTTCGCCAGCCGGAGCCACGTGTCGACGACGGTGTCGGGGTTGAGGGACATCGACTCGATGCCGCGCTCGAGCAGCCACTCGGCCAGCTCCGGGTGGTCCGAGGGGCCCTGGCCGCAGATGCCGATGTACTTGCCCTGCTTCCGGCAGGCGGTGATCGCCAGGTCGAGCATGTGCAGGACGGCGGGGTCGCGCTCGTCGAAGCCGGCGGCGACGAGGCCGGAGTCGCGGTCGAGGCCGAGGGTCAGCTGGGTCATGTCGTTCGACCCGATCGAGAATCCGTCGAAGTGCTCGAGGAAGCGCTCGGCGATCACGGCGTTGGACGGCACCTCGCACATCATCACGACCTGGAGGTCGTTCCTGCCGCGCTCGAGGCCGTGCTCGCCGAGCAGCGCGATGACGCCCTCGGCCTCGGCGAGGGTCCGCACGAAGGGGATCATCACCTTGACGTTGGTCAGACCCATGCGGTCGCGGACGTGGCGCAGCGCCTCGCACTCCATCGCGAAGCAGTCGCCGAACGCCTCCGAGAGGTACCGCGCCGCACCGCGGTAGCCGATCATCGGGTTCTCCTCGTCCGGCTCGTAGGTGGTGCCGCCGACGAGGTGGGCGTACTCGTTGGACTTGAAGTCGCTCATCCGCACGATGACCGGCTCGGGCGCGAAGGCCGCGGCGATCATCGCGATCCCCTCGGCCACCCGCTGGACGAAGAACTGGCGGGGAGAGGAGTACGCCGCGGTCAGCCCCTCGATCTCGCGCCGCAGGGCGGGGTCGAGCGAGTCCGGGTCGCGCTCGAGGTCGAGCAGCGCCTGGGGGTGGATGCCGATCTGCCGGTTGATGATGAACTCGAGGCGGGCCAGCCCGACCCCGGCGTTCGGCAGCCGGGAGAAGGCGAAGGCCTGCTCCGGGGTGCCGACGTTCATCATGATCTTGACCGGGACGTCCGGCATCTCGGTGAGGTCGGTCCGCTCGACGTCGAAGTCGAGGACGCCGTCGTAGACCAGCCCGGTGTCGCCCTCGGCGCACGACACGGTCACCTCTCGCCCGGCGGCGAGGTCGGCGGTCGCCGAGCCGGTGCCGACGACGGCGGGGATGCCGAGCTCGCGGGCGATGATCGCGGCGTGGCAGGTGCGGCCGCCCCGGTTGGTGACGATCGCGGCCGCGCGCTTCATGATCGGCTCCCAGTCGGGGTCGGTCATGTCGGCGACGAGCACCTCGCCGGCCTGGAACTCGTGCATCTCCTCCGGCGACCTGAGGACGCGGACGCTGCCCGCGCCGATCTTCTGCCCGATCGCGCGGCCCTCGATCACGACCTCGGCGCCGGCCCGCGCCTCCTTCGGCATCGTGTAGCGCTCGAGGGTGCCGGTGCTCCGCGACTGCACGGTCTCGGGGCGCGCCTGGAGGATGTAGAGCCGTCCGTCGAGCCCGTCGCGGCCCCACTCGATGTCCATCGGACGGCCGTAGTGCTCCTCGATCGTCAGCGCGTGGCGGGCCAGCTCCTCGACCTCCGCGTCGGTGAGGCTGAGCAGCCGGCTCTCGGCGGCGTCGACCTCGACGAACTCGGTGGTGCGCCCGACCGCCACGTCGTCGGTGTAGACCATCTTGGTCGCCTTGCCGCCCACGCCCCGCTTGAGGATCGCCGGCCGGCCGGCCCGCAGCGCGGGCTTGTAGACGTAGAACTCGTCCGGGTTCACGGCACCCTGGACGACGCCCTCCCCGAGGCCGTAGGCCGAGGTGATGAAGACGGCGTCCTCGAAGCCGGACTCGGTGTCCATCGTGAACATCACGCCCGAGGCCCCCACGTCGGAGCGCACCATGCGCTGCACCCCCGCCGACAGCGCGACGTCGGCGTGCGCGAAGCCGTGGTGGACCCGGTACGCGATCGCGCGGTCGTTGTAGAGCGAGGCGTAGACCTCGCGGATGGCGGTCAGGATCGCGTCGATCCCCCGCACGTTGAGGAAGGTCTCCTGCTGGCCCGCGAACGACGCGTCCGGCAGGTCCTCAGCGGTGGCGCTGGAGCGCACGGCGAAGGACGGCTCGCCCTCGGTCGCGGCCGCGAGCCGCTCGTACGCCGCCCGGATGTCCGCCTCCAGGTCGCCGGGGAACGGCTGCTCGACCACCGCCGTGCGGATCTCGCGGCCGACCTCGGCGAGGCGGCGTACGTCGTCGGTGTCCAACCCGTCGAGCAGGGCGGCGATGCGCTCGCGCAGGCCGGTCTCGCCGATGAAGCGATGGAACGCGTCGGCCGTCGTGGCGAACCCGTCCGGCACCCGTACGCCGAGGCCCGCCAGGTGGGAGACCATCTCGCCCAGCGAGGCGTTCTTGCCGCCGACCTGCTCGAGGTCGGCGAGGCCGAGGTCGGCGAACCAGCGGACGTTCACGGTGCCTGCGCTGCGTGCGGTCATGTGGGTTCCTTCCGGGAACGTCGCGTGGCGCTGAGGGTCTGGAGGATGTGGGTCGAGATCTCCTCGACGGACTTGGCCGAGGTGTCGATCACCGGGAGCCGGTGCGTCGCGAAGATGTCGGCGGCGCGGCGCAGCTCCCACCGGCACTGCTCCGGTGAGGAGTAGCGCGACCCCGGTCGCCGCTCGTTGCGCACCCGGGTCAGCCGCTCGACGGTCGTCGTCAGGCCGAAGCACCGGTCCAGGTAGGGCTGGACGGGGTCGGGCACCGCGTCCCGCTCGAGGTCCTCGTCGACGAGCGGGTAGTTGGCGACGTGCAGCCCGTGCTGCAGCGCGAGGTACATGCTCGTCGGCGTCTTGCCGCACCGCGACGGCGCCAGCAGGATCACGTCGCTCTTCTCCAGGGCGCGCAGGCTCTGGCCGTCGTCGTGCTCGATGGTGAACTCGACCGCGGCCATCCGCTCGTTGTAGCGCTTGATGTCGCCGACGCCGTGCAGCCGGGCCGCCTGCCGCTCACCGCGCACACCCAGGACCTGCTCGACCCGGGACATGTGCAGGTCGAAGAGGTCGATGACCGGGGCCTTCGAGCGCAGCAGCTCCTGGCGCACCTCGTCGGTGGCCGCGGTGCAGAACACCAACGGAGCCACGGGCCCGGCCATCGCCGCGTCCAGCACCTCGACCACCCGTCGGGCGTCCTCCACGGAGTGGATGAACGGGATGAGCGTGCGGTCGAAGCGGCAGTGCGGGAACTGGATCAGCAACGCGTTGCCCATCGTCTCGGCACTGATGCCGGTCGAGTCGGACAGGAAGAACACCGGCACGACCTCGTCGGTCTGGTGCACGCGCTCTCCCTCCGCGATCGGGTCCGCCCTCGCCCGGGTGTAGGACACCCTCCCGGCTCAGGTGCCGTACCCACAACGGCCACCAGAGTGACAGCGGTCACGCCTTGGGGGCCACGGGGGCCTGGGAAATGCAGAGAGCCCGCACCGGGCGGTGCGGGCTCTGCCGGTGGACCTCGCTGCGCGCCCGTAGGGATTCGAACCCCAAACCTTCTGATCCGTAGTCAGATGCTCTATCCGTTGAGCTACGGGCGCATGCCGCCCTCGCGAGCGACTGGTCGAGGATAGCCGACCCGGATCGGGTAGCCGAAATCGAGGGTTCGGCCCGGCCCTGCCGACCGCCCTGCCAGCTCGCGACTGGGCCCTGCCGACCGGCCTCCGGAGGCGGTCTGCTTAGGTATTCGAAAGGCCGAAGCGGGTACTGCTCGAACAGGCTTTTCCCGCTCAAAATAAGGGATGTGACGCTCCCCACGAGCGGTTGATCGTTCCAATGTGGAGCCGCGAGACTGCCCGGTACTGTCGCCCCATCCCGGGGGGCGACGGACGCATCCACGTTCCTCGGATGCAGCACCCAGTCGCCGACAACGACGCCAGGCGAACCACCACGACTCCACGACACACCGTCGATGCGATCGACGGCCGGCGCCGCCCTCGCCACCACGGGGCGTGACCGCGAATCGCGAGAGGGAACAGCGCATGACCGCCGAGATGCAGGCACCCGAGACCACCTACCCGACGACCCACCAGGGCATCATCGACTTCGTCACCGAGGTCGCCGCTCTCACCCAGCCGGACCGGATCCACTGGTGCACCGGCTCCGACGAGGAGTGGACCGAACTCACCGACGCCCTCGTCGCCACGGGCACCTTCACCCGGCTCAACCCGGCGATCAAGCCGAACTCCTTCTACGCCGCCTCCGACCCGATCGACGTCGCCCGCGTGGAGGACCGCACCTACATCTGCTCGGTCAACGAGCGCGACGCCGGCCCCACCAACAACTGGATGGCGCCGGACGAGATGAAGAAGAAGATGCGCGGCCTGTACGCCGGCAGCATGCGCGGTCGCACCATGTACGTCATCCCGTTCGTGATGGGTCACGTCGAGGCGGAGCGGCCGATGTTCGGCATCGAGCTCACCGACTCGGCCTACGTCACCGCGTCGATGCGCGTCATGGCCCGGATGGGCACCGCCGTCCTCGACCGGATGACCGAGCTGGACGCCGAGTTCGTGCCGTGCATCCACTCGGTCGGCCACCCGCTCGAGCCGGGCCAGGCCGACGTCGCGTGGCCGTGCAACGACACCAAGTACATCGTGCAGTTCCCCGAGGAGCGCGCGATCTGGTCCTACGGGTCCGGGTACGGCGGCAACGCGCTGCTCGGCAAGAAGTGCTATGCGCTGCGCATCGCGAGCGTCATGGCCCGCGACGAGGGCTGGCTCGCCGAGCACATGCTGATCCTCAAGCTCACCTCGCCCGCAGGCACGGTGAAGTACATCGCCGCCGCGTTCCCGAGCGCCTGCGGCAAGACCAACCTGGCCATGCTCCAGCCGACGATCCCCGGCTGGAAGGTCGAGACCCTCGGCGACGACATCGCCTGGATGCGGGTCGGCGAGGACGGCCGCCTGTGGGCGGTCAACCCGGAGTACGGCTTCTTCGGCGTCGCGCCCGGCACCAACGAGCACACCAACCCCAACGCGATGAAGACGATCAACAAGGGCAACTCGGTCTTCACCAACGTCGCGCTCACCGACGACGGCGACATCTGGTGGGAGGGCCTCGAGAACCCGCCCGCCAGCGCGACCTCCTGGAAGGGCGAGCCCTGGGGCCCGCAGTCCGAGGAGCTCTCCAGCCACCCGAACTCCCGCTACTGCACCCCGATCAAGCAGTGCGACATCCTCGCGGCGGAGTACGACGACCCGCGCGGCGTCCCGATCGACGCGATCCTCTTCGGCGGCCGTCGCAAGACCACCGTGCCGCTGGTGTTCGAGGCCCGTGACTGGACGCACGGCACGTTCCTCGGCGCGACGCTCTCCTCGGAGACCACCGCCGCCGCGGTCGGCGCGGTCGGCGTCGTGCGCCGCGACCCGATGGCGATGCTGCCCTTCATCGGCTACAACGCCGGCGACTACTTCGGTCACTGGATCAACGTCGGCAAGGACAACGACGCCGCGAAGCTGCCGAAGATCTTCTACGTCAACTGGTTCCGGCGCGACGACGAGGGCGGCTTCCTGTGGCCTGGCTTCGGCGAGAACAGCCGGGTGCTGAAGTGGGTCGTCGAGCGCATCGACGGCCAGGCCGCCGCGGTCGAGACCCCGATCGGCCACGTCCCGACGCCGGAGTCGCTCGACACCGAGGGCCTCGACCTGACGCCCGAGGCCCTCGCGGCGGCGCTCGCGGTCGACGCCGACGAGTGGCGGGCCGAGCTGCCGCAGATCCAGGAGTGGTTCGAGAAGTTCGGCGACGACCTGCCGGGCGTGCTCTGGACCGAGCTCGACGGCCTGCGCGCCCGCCTCGGCGGCTGACGCGCTGCGTCGACAAACGCACACCGAGGCCCCGTCCACCGGACGGGGCCTCGGTGTTTGTCAGCCTGTGGGATCATCAAGGCGCACGGGACGTGGGGGAACGGGCAGGAGGGACAGTGGGGACGCACGACGCTGAGAGCCGCGCGCTCTTCGAGTCTGCGAGCACGCCTCTGTACGAGGAGATCCTCACGTCGGGAGGCGTCGTCGCCGGTGACCCGCGGATCGTCCCCGGTGGTGAGCTCCATGCGGCGTTCGAGCAGCTCCGCGAGATGGGCCTGGTGCGCCTGGACCCGGGGAACGACACCTGGGTCGGCGAGGACCCCAGCCTGATCCAGAACCGCGTCGTCGCCCCGCTGAGCCAGCGCGGCGCCGAGCTCCTGCAGGAGTCGGCCCGCTGGGCCGAGTCGTTCCAAGCGGTGAGCCAGGTCTGGCGCCGGGCGCCGAACGCGTCGGAGCAGGGCCCGTTCCGCTATCTGCACGGCCTCGAGGCGATCAACAACTTCATCTCCGGCGTCGTCCCGGACGCGGAGGAGGAGGTGCTCACCGCCCAGCCCCAGAGCGGTCGCAAGCCAGCCGTCGCGGAGGACCGGGTCGCGATCGAGCGCTCACTGCTGGAGCGCGGCGTCAAGGTGCTGACGCTCTACCAGCACAGCGCCCGGCGCAGCACCGGCACGCGGGACTACGTCGCCGCACTGCTCCCGCTCGGCGCCGAGGTGCGCACCCAGGACGAGTTCTTCAACCGGATGATCGTGGTCGACCGCCGGGTCGCGATCATCCCGTCCCCCGACGACCTGACCACCGCACTGGCGATCCGCGAGCCCACGATCGTGGCCTACCTCGTGGACGTGTTCATGCGGTCCTGGGAGCGGGCCAGACCGTTCACCAGCCAGGACGCCTCCGTCGTCAAGGACATCGCCGACGAGCAGCGCGCGATGACGATGCGGATGCTCATCGAGGGCCACTCCGACCCGGTGTCGGCCAAGCGGCTGGGCGTCAGCCCGCGGACCTACGCCGGCTACGTGGCGGACCTCAAGGACGAGTTCGACGCCGAGACGCGCTTCCAGCTCGGGTACTCGCTCGGCCGGCTCGGCCTCCGCGTCGACGGCACGGACCCCGAGAACGACTAAAGGCAGCAGTCCGGGGACTGCTGCCTTTAGTCGGTTGAGGCGCGGGCTCTGGGGGGTGAGCCCGGCAACAGCACGTTGGGGGTCGCGCTGTTGCCTCCGCCTCGAGTCGACGCGGTCAGCGACGGATAGATGCCGTCCAGCTGATGTCCGCGTGAGCTGGGGCCGAGATCCCCAGCAGTCCGACACTCAGAGTCGCGGTCACGAGCGCGATGGCGACCTTGCGCGCAATGTTCATGATTCCCTCTTCCCACACCTCGGTCGGGCCGCCACGGATGGCCCGATGTCCCCAGTGTGGTCGACACTCGGCAGTAGTACGAACCGATTGCTGCCTCAAAAACGTGCATTGCACATTTCTGCATCTTTCTGCAGGCGACCCGCCGCATGGTTGTGCACCCTCTCGCGAACGGCTCCGGCCCCGGTCGCGAGGCGACCGGGGCCGGAGCGCTGGCGGAGGCGGAGGGATTTGAACCCTCGATGGGGTTGTAGCCCCAAACCCGCTTAGCAGGCGGGCGCCATAGACCGGACTAGGCGACGCCTCCCGACAGCCAGGACAGGCTACCGGCACGGGACCGCACGCTGCCAATCAGGGCCGCTCAGTGCCGCTCAGGGCCGATCAGGCCTTCGCATGCGCTCCCCGGGCGGCGGCTCAGCGGAGCGGCCGCAGCCCCTGGCCGCGCTGGAGGTGTGCCTGGAGGTCGCGGACGAACCGCTCCCGGTCGACGTCGAGGACCTGCACAGGGATGGTCGTCGTGCGCCCGCCTTCGAGGCGCAGCACGACGACCGGGACCCGCTCGGTGGTGGCGGTGACCGCCTCGGTCACCTCCGTCCACGCAGCGGCGCGCACGCCGGCGCCCCGGACCCAGCGCACCTGGTAGCCGGCCCGGTCGAACCGGACGACCGGCACGCGGCGGGACGCCAGGTGCACGCCGACCACGGCGACGACCCCGACCAGCACCACGGCGGCGAGGATGCCGAGCGGCAGGTCGGCGACCGCGACCACGACGGTCCCGACCGCCAGCAGGAGCGCCAGCGCGACGAGCAGGCCGCCGACGACGCGGGCAGCGATGGCCGGAGCGAGGTGGTAGGCGGTCTCGTCCGGCAGCTCGGGCGGGGAGTCGGGCATGAAGTGATTGAACAAGACACCGGATTGGTGGTCGACAGCGGGTTGTCCGGGAGGCCGTGCCGGGGTGACACTCGAAGTCCCCCCCACCGCTCCGGGCCCCCGGGAGGCAGTCATGACCGTCACCGCCACGGGGTCGTCGGCCGCACTGCAGGGTCTCGGACAGGCTCTCGACGCTTTCCGTCGGCCCGGAGCGACTACCGGCCAGTGGCGCTGGCGGGTACGCCAGCAGCTCGCCGCCGTCCGCGACCTCCTGGTCGCCGAGACCGGGTCCGGCGCGGACGGGTGGACCGCCGCCCGTGAGGTCACGATGCTGCGCGAGCGCAACCACCTGCTGGCGCGCGTCGGCGACCTCGGCGGCCAGGTCCTCGAGCAGCCCGACGCCGACCTGGTGCACGCCGAGCTGCACCGACTGCTGGTCGACCTCTGCCACCACGTGCAACGGCTCAACGACCTCGCCTACGACCAGGTCGAGCTCGAGCTCGGCGGCTCCGAGTAGCCGCCGTCAGGCGCCCCCTAGACTGCACCCGTGCTCGGGCCCGGCCCGGCGCACGGAGGGGTGCCGGAGTGGCCGATCGGAACCGCCTTGAAAGCGGTCGTGGGGAGACCCACCGCGGGTTCGAATCCCGCCCCCTCTGCCAGGCCAGGTGCTCCGCCGACCGACGGCGTCAGTCGACCAGGAGCTCCACGAGCACGTCGCCCTCCTGGACCACGTCGCCGGCAGCGACCTTGACCGCGCGCACCGCGCCGGTGACCTCGACCAGGACGGGGATCTCCATCTTCATCGACTCCAGCAGCACGACCGTGTCGCCCGGCGCGACCCGATCGCCGGGGGCGACGGTCACGCTCATCACGTTGGCCACCATCTCGGCCACGATCTCGGTCACCTGTTCGCGGGGCATGCAGCGAACCTAGTCGTTACCGGGAGGTACTCCCCCGTCGGCCCACCGTCACAGCGCGATCACAGCAAGGGACGGGTGCGCGACGGCTCGGGCCGCACCGCGCCGGCCTCCTCCGCTCGACGGCCCCGCTTGCCCCGCGGCGCGGTGAAGGCCAGGTCGAGCCGGATCACGACGAGGCCGATGAGCAGACCGACGACCGCGCCGTAGGTCACCGCGAGAGCGCTCTCGGAGAGCGAGACCGCGGGGTTGACGAGGGCGTTGGCGACCGGGGTGGTCGCGGCGACGCCGAAGGCGCAGACCCACCAGCCCTGGCGACGGCGGGCGCGCATGTGCACTCCCCAGGCCAGGGCGGGGACACCGAGGATCGTCTCGATCGGCCGCGGGAAGGCGCCGAGGTTCGACCGCGACCAGACCACGACGTCGAGGAGGTTGCCGACCAGGCCGGGCGTGCCGTAGCGGCGCAGGAGCTCGGCGTACAGCAGCGTGACGGCCAGCAGGACCGAGCCGATGAGCACGATCAGCACGCCACGTCGGCCCAGCCCGTGCAGGCCGGCCCCGAGCCGGTAGACCAGGGCGAAGACGCCGACGAAGGCCAGCGCGAGGGTGACGTACTCGAAGCGGACGACCGAGACGACCGGCTCGAAGCCGACCGTCGCGAGGGCGCCGATCGCGGCCAGCACGACGGCGACCACGACCTCGCGAACGGCGCCGAGGAAGCGCACCGAGGGCACCGTGGCCATCACGCCGAGCACGGCGGCGACCACGCAGGTGAGGACGGCGGCGCCGGTGCGCAGGGCGTCCTCGTCGCTGATCACCGCCGCCAGGCCGAGCACGAGGGCGAGCAGGCCGACGACGATCGGCCGCCCGCCGGTGCGGATCGCGAGCGCCCAGGAGTACGCCGTTGCGACGGTCACCGCGCCGGCGCAGCACAGCCAGCCGGGCCCGACCTCGAACGTGCAGGCGAGCAGGCCCGCGGCGCCGACGGCGACCACCAGCAGCCAGAGGACGAACGCCCAGCGGGAGCGGGCGAACCGCTCGAGCCGGCTCAGGGCGGGCGCGGCGGGGCTCGCGACCTCCGGTGCCGGAGCGGGCGCGGGCGCGGGCGCCGAGGCCGGGACCGGTGCGGTGTCGCGGCCACGTCGTCGTCGTCGCGGCTCGGCGCGGCGACGAGGGGCATGCCTGGACACGGGGAGGAAGGTTACAGTCGCCGATTCGCGAGCGAGGGGTTGGTGGTGCGTGCGCGCTCCAGGAGCGTGTGCTCCAGCCCAGCGGTGAGCACGTCGGGACCGTCCCCGGCCTCGACCACGACCTCGCCCAGCGGGTCGACGACCATCGAGTGTCCGGTGTAGCGCGGTCCGGGCTGGCCGACGGCGACGACGTAGCAGGTGTTCTCGATCGCGCGGGCGCGGACGAGCGTGCGCCAGTGGTCCACCTTGTGCGGCCCCGCCACCCAGGCGGCCGGGACGACCAGCACCTCGGCACCGGCGTCCACGAGGCCGCGCGCCAGCTCGGGGAAGCGCAGGTCGTAGCAGGTCATGAGCCCGACGCCGAAGCCGCCGAGGTCGACGACCACCGGCACCGGGTCGCCGGCGGAGAGCCGGTCGGACTCCCGGTAGCCGAAGGAGTCGTAGAGGTGGATCTTGCGGTACGACGCGTGCGCCGCCCCCCGCAGGACCAGGGTGTTGAACGGCCGGTCGGGGTCGTCGCCGGCCTCGAACATCCCGGCCAGCAGCGTCGCGCCCCGGTCACCGGCCACCCGCTCGACCTCACGGGCGAACGGCCCGTCCGGAGGCTCGGCGTACCCGCTGACGTCGCTGCCGGCCTCGCCGAAGTCCCGAGCGAACGCCTCGGGGAAGACCACCAGGTCGGCGCCCGACGGCGCGAGCGCGTCGAGCAGGGCGCGGTTGGCGTCCGGCTCGAGTCCGGAGGCGTGCTGGACGAGGGCGACGCGCAGGCTGGCCACCCTGCGAGACTGCCACACATGACCTTCGCCGCGATCGTGCTCGCGGGCGGACGGGCGGTGCGGATGGACGGCGCCGACAAGGCAGCCGTCGAGCACGACGGCCGCACCCTGCTCGAGCACGCGCTCGAGGCGCTCGTCGACGCCGACGAGGTCGTGGTCGTCGGCGAGCCGGTGCCGACGACCCGGCCGGCCACCTTCGCCCGGGAGGAGCCGCGGTACGGCGGTCCGGTCGCCGCCCTGCTGACCGGCTACGACGCGCTCGTGCGACCCCCCTCGGTCGTGGGCGTGCTGGCGGTCGACATGCCGTGGGTCACGCCGGCGACCTTCCGGCGGCTCCGGGACGCGGCTGCTGGCCGCGACGGCGCCTTCCTCACCGACGCGGACGGGCGCCGCCAGCTGGCCGGCGTGGTCGACGCGCGCCGCCTCGACGCCGTGCGCCCGGACCTCGAGGGCCAGCACGGGATGCCGTTCCGTGCCCTGCTCGCCGGCCTCGACCTCGCGCTGGTGGCGCCCGAGGGCGACGAAGGCCGCGACGTCGACACGTGGGCGGACCTGCGCGACCTGTGACGCCGGCCCCGAAGGGGTTGCGGCGCGCCCGGCTCTTTGGGGACCCTGGGGTCCGTGAACCTGCACGACTGGATCGACGAGCTCTGCGACGTGCTCGACCTCGACACCGAGGTCGACGAGGCGCTGCTGCTCGACCTCGCGCGGGTGGCTGCGCACAACGTCGCCAGGCCGGCCGCCCCGATCACGACGTACCTGCTCGGGTACGCCGCCGGCGCTGCCGACGCCGACGTCGAGGAGATCGAGGCGCTGGCGGCCCGTGCACAACGGCTGGCGGAAGGGTGGGACCGCCCCGCCGGCGCTCCCGACCCGGACGACGTGGACGACGAGATCCCCGACGACTCCTCGGTCGACCACTCGGGCGAGGCCTACGAGGACGTCTGAGCGCTCCCTAGGCTGGGCCCCATGCGCGCCGTCATCGCCACCGAGCCCGGGGCCCCCGAGGTCCTGACCATCACCGACCTGCCCGACGTCGAGGCCGGACCCGGCGAGGTGGTGCTCGACGTCGCCGCGGCCGGGCTCAACCGGGCCGACCTGCTCCAGCGGCAGGGCTTCTACCCGCCGCCGCCTGGCGCCTCGGACGTCATCGGCATGGAGTGCAGCGGCACGGTCGCCGCGGTCGGTGCCGGCGTCGAGGGCTGGCAGGTCGGCGACCTCGCGTGCGCGCTGCTGGCCGGGGGCGGGTACGCCGAGCGGGTCGCCGTACCGGCCGGGCAGCTGATGCCCCTGCCCGACGGCGTCGACCTGGTGACCGCCGCGGCGCTGCCGGAGGTGGCGGCCACCGTGTGGTCCAACGTCTTCATGGTCGCCGGCCTCCAGCCGCGGGAGACGCTGCTGGTGCACGGGGGTGCCGGCGGCATCGGGTCGTTCGCGATCCAGCTCGCCCACCGGCTGGGCGCGAAGGTGGTCACCACCGGTGGGACCGCCGACAAGCTCGCCGCCTGTACGGCGCTGGGCGCCGACGTCACCGTCAACTACCGCGAGGAGGACTTCGTCGCCGCCGTGCGCGAGGCCACCGACGGCGCCGGGGCCGACGTCGTGCTCGACAACATGGGCGCGGCGTACCTCGACCGCAACATCGACGCCCTCGCCACCGAGGGGCGGCTCGTCATCATCGGCATGCAGGGCGGGACCAAGGCCGAGCTCGACATCAACAAGCTGCTGCGCAAGCGCGGGGCGGTGATCGCGACCAACCTCCGCGGCCGGCCGACCGAGGAGAAGTCGGCGATCTGCGCCTCCGTCGTCGAGCACGTCTGGCCGCTGGTCGCCGAGGGACTGGTGCAGCCGATCGTGCACGGCACCTTCCCGCTGGCGGACGCGCGCGCCGCGCACGAGCTGATGGAGTCAGGCGAGCACACGGGCAAGATCCTGCTCACCGTCTGATCGCCGCATCAGTCGACCGCCCCCCGGATACGGTGGCGCCATGAGCGAGCAGGACTCCGAGCAGCCCGAGCAGCAGGTCCTCGTCATCGGACCCGATGGCCGACCGATCGCCGCCGTACCCGGCGCCGCGACGGACGGCAGCGACCCGGCCGCCGAGGACGACGGCGAGAGCACCCAGAGCATCCTCGACCAGATCGAGCAGCCCGCGAAGGTCATGCGGATCGGCACCATGATCCGTCAGCTGCTCGAGGAGGTGCGCTCGGCGCCGCTGGACGAGGCGAGCCGGGTGCGGCTCAAGGAGGTCCACCAGGCCTCGATCAAGGAGCTCGAGGCCGGTCTGGCCCCCGAGCTCGTCGAGGAGCTGGAGCGGCTCTCGCTGCCGTTCACCGAGGACGCCACGCCCACGGACGCCGAGCTCCGGATCGCGCAGGCGCAGCTGGTCGGCTGGCTGGAGGGCCTCTTCCACGGCATCCAGACCGCCGTCTACGCCCAGCAGGTGGCGGCCAAGGCCCAGTTCGAGCAGATCCGCCGGGCGCTGCCGCCGGGCGCGGGTCAGGTGCCGGGCGGCGTACCGGGCCAGCCGGGGCCGGGTCAGGGTCCGGGTCCGGGTCCGGGGCCGACGCCGGGCGACTCGGGCGGCATGTACCTCTGACTCCTCAGGCTCTCCTGTCACTTCTCAGGCGTTGCAACGGCCGAGAAGTGACAGTTTCACCGGTGCACCGGTGATTCCGACCGAGCCGACCTCAACCCCGACGGCGGCCGCGGACCGACGCCAGCACCAGCCCGAGCACGCCGACGAGGATCAGCGCGAGGCCCGGCGCGGCGACGCGGGACAGCTCAGCGGGCGGGTCGGCGACGGTCTCGAAGGTGACGGCCTCGGCCGGCGGCGGGGGCGGGGGTACGGCGGGGTGGCCGCTGCCCAGGACCGCCTCGACGCGCGCGATGTACGCGTCGGTGGCCGGCCAGCTGCCGGTGCGCCGCCCGGTGGTGAGCTCGTCGCCGCTCTCCTGGACGAAGAAGACGTACTCGTCGCCGGGGGCGAGCGTCGGCAGTCCGCACGCCCGCGGCCGGGTGTCGGTCGTGACGGACACCTGCTCGGTGGCGACCGAGCCCTTGTAGACCTGCCCGACCGTGACCGTGTAGGTCCTGGTGCTCCCGGACTCCGAGGCGTCCGCGACGGTGCCGGTGAAGACGTCCGCGGCCGCCGCGGCACGGTCCTCCAGGGTGGACACCGGCGGGCACGCGGCGGTCGCCGGAGCGCCCGTGGCCACCACGACGCCCAGCACAGGGGCGCTCAGCAGCAGGGCAGCGAGAAGTCGTCGGGTCCCGGACACGGCGCCCATTCAACAGATCACAGGTCGAACACACCAGCCAGCACCCGCGCCACGCCGTCCTCGTCGTTGGGCGGCGCGACGTGGTGGGCGACCTCGAGCACGGTGGGATGCGCGTTCGCCATCGCGTACGCCGTGCCGGCCCAGGCCAGCATCGGCAGGTCGTTGGGCATGTCGCCGAACGCCAGCACGTCGGCAGCCCCCAGCCCGAGGTCGGCGCACAGCAGCGCGAGCGTCGACGCCTTGGTCACCCCCGGCGCGCTGATCTCGAGCAGCGACGTGGCCGACGACCAGGTGATGACCAGCCGGCCACCGAGCGCCTCCTCGGCGAGGTCCCAGAACTCCTGCGGCGCGAGCTGCTCGTGCCGCGCGAGCAGCTTGAGCGCGGGCTGGTCGAACAGCTCCTCGACCGGTGCCCGCCGGGCGCCCTCCGGCACCCGGTGCCGCTCCACGAACTCCGGCTCCAGGCCGATGCCGTCCAGCGTCTCCACGGCGTACGTCGTGCCCGGCAGCGCCGTCCGCAGCAGACCGCAGGCCTCGAGCCCGAGCGCCACGTCGATGGGCCGCTCGAGCTGCGGCCGGTGCCGCGCGACGTCCCAGACCAGCGCGCCGTTGGAGACGATCGCGAGGCCGTGCTCGCCGACGTGCTCGAAGACCTCCTCGGTCCACCGCAGCGGGCGCCCGGTCACGAAGACGACCGGCACACCCAGGGCCTCGACCTGCGCCAGCACCTCGGCGGTGTAGGGCGAGACGCTGCCGTCGCTGCGCACCAGCGTGCCGTCGAGGTCGGTGGCGACCAGCTTCGGGGTCACAGCGGACGGGCCATGACGAGCTCGCCGTCCTCGTTGGCGCCGCGGAGCTCGGTGAAGCCGCACTTGGCGAGCACCCGGATGCTGGCGGCGTTGGTGGGCTCGACGCTGGCCCGGACCCGCACGCCGGCCCGGTCGGCCTCGGCGAGCAGGCCCTGGAGCGCCTCGGTGGCGAAGCCGTAGCCGCGCGCCTCGGCGACCAGCCCGTAGCCGACCTCGACCTCGGGCACCCCGTCACCGGCCGGTTCGGGCGGGCCGAAGAAGCCGATCGAGCCGAGCGCGGTCACGCCGCGGACGACGTGCCGCGGCCCCCACGGGTCGCCGTCGTGCCAGATCGTGGCGACGTCGCGGTCGTCGGGGCGCGGGTAGTCGGCGTGCCAGCCGTCGCGGCGGTCGCCGGCGCGGATCGCCGCGACGTCGTCGGCGGTCCACAACGGCAGCCGCAGCCGCTCGGTCGTGACCATCGCGGGCAGCGTCATGCGAACCAGCGGTCGAGCTCGGTGGCCAGCCCGTCCTCGTAGACGCTGCCGGTGACGTCGTCGGCCGCGTCGATGACCTCCTGGATGGCCTGGCCCATCGCGACCGAGCGGCCGGCCCACTCGAACATCTCGAGGTCGTTGCGGCCGTCGCCGACCGCGAGGGCGTCGGCCGCGTCGATGCCGAGCTGGCGGGCGACGTGCTCGAGTCCGGACGCCTTGGACACCCCGACCGGCGCGAGGTCGAGCCAGGCGGTCCAGCCGACGACGTAGTTGGTGCCGTGCAGGCCGAGCTCCTCGGCCAACGCGACGAACTCGTCGGCGGTGGCGTCGGGGTCGCGGATGATCACGCGGCTGACGTCGTGGGCGAGCAGGTCCTCGACCTCGGTGACGATCATGTCGCCGGAGAGCTCACCCTCGGGGAACGCGCGGCTGACCTTGTAGCCGACGCCCCGCTCCTCGACCGCCACGATCGCGTTGGGCTGCCGCGCGAGGATCGCCTCGACCGCCGGCCGCGCGTCGAACTTCTCCTCGTGCACGACCTCGATCGGCGGGTAGCGGAAGACCACCGCGCCGTTGGACGCCACGATCCACAGCCGCTCGTCGCCCGGGCCGTCGGGGTCGTGCAGCTCGAGCAGGTCGGCCACCCGGGTCATGCCGTGCGGCGAGCGGCCGCTGGCGAGCACCACGTGGGCGCCGGCGTCGAGCGCACGTCGTACGGCGGCCTGGACGGCCGGCGCGACCTCCTCGTGGGTCATGCCGGCGCCCTCGACCCACTTCAGGATCGTGCCGTCGATGTCGAGGGCGACCAGACGGGGTCGCCAGCCGGGAGGAGTCGTCACGTCGCGACGGGCTCCAGGACCTCGCGGCCGAGCCACTTCTGCAGCGCCTTCGGGACCCGCACCGAGCCGTCGGCCTGCTGGTGGGTCTCGAGGATCGCGACGATGGCCCGCGGGATCGCGCAGAGCGTGCCGTTGAGCGTCGCGACCGGCTTGATGTCCTGGCCGAAGCGGCCCCGGGTGTCGAGGCGGCGGGTCTGGAACTCGGTGCAGTTGGAGGTCGAGGTGAGCTCGCGGTACTTGCCCTGCGTGGGGATCCACGCCTCGCAGTCGAACTTCCGCTGCGCCGACAGGCCGAGGTCGCCGGCCGCGGTGTCGATGACCTGGTAGGCGAGCTCGAGCTTGTCGAGGAAGGACTTCTCGATCTCGAGCAGCCGCTGGTGCTCGGCGTAGGACTCCTCGGTCGTGGTGTAGACGAACATCTCGACCTTGTCGAACCAGTGGACGCGGATGATGCCCTTGGTGTCCTTGCCGTGCGAGCCGGCCTCCTTGCGGAAGCACGGGCTGAACGCGGCGTAGCGCAGCGGCAGCGAGGCGCCGTCGAGGATCTCGTCGGAGTGGTAGGCCGCCATCGGCACCTCGGAGGTGCCGACGAGGTACATGTCCTGGCCCTCGATCCGGTAGACGTCGTCGGCCGCCTGGCCGAGGAATCCGGTGCCCTCCATCGCCCGCGGCTTGACCATCGACGGCGCGACGACCTGGGTGAAGCCGTGCTCGCGGGCCGTCTCGTTGGCGAGGTTGACGAGCGCGAACTCGAGCTCCGCGCCGACGCCGGTGAGGAAGTAGAAGCGCGCGCCCGACACCTTCGCGCCGCGGTCGAGGTCGATGGCACCGAGGAGACGGCCGAGCTCGACGTGGTCGCGCGGCTCGAAGCCCTCGGCGGCGAAGTCACGCGGCGTGCCGATCGTCTCGAGCACGACGAAGTCGTCCTCGCCGCCGGCCGGTGCCTCGTCGGCCGCGAGGTTGGGGATGCTCATCAGGGCGTCGTGCCAGGCCTGGTCGGCCGCGCCCTGCGCGGCCTCGAGCTCCTTGACCTCCGCGGCCAGCGCCTTGGTGCGGGCCAGCAGCTCCTGCTTCTCGTCGCCCTGCGCCTGGGCGACCTGCTTGCCGAGCTGCTTCTGCTCCGCGCGCCTCTCCTCGTACGCCGCGATCGCCGCGCGCCGGGCCCGGTCGGCGGACAGCGCCCGGTCCACGACCTCGTCGGACAGGCCGCGCTTGGCCTGGGCGGCCCGGACGCGGTCGGGGTCTTCACGGAGGATGCGGGGATCGATCACACGTGAAGGCTATCCGGGGTGAGCGGGACCACGCGCGCGAGATAGCGGTCGCTGGGGACGGTGGGGCCGCCCGGCATACTTCGGAGCGTGCTCGACCGACCCCGCGCCGTCGTCCTCGGCGGCGCCGCCGCCTGCTTCGGGCTGTTCGCGCTGCTGACCGTCGCGGTCGTGACGGAGTGGCAGCCGCTCTACGACCTCGACCACCGCAGCGAGGGGCACCGCTACTGGGCGACCGACGTCGACTGGCTGCACCACGCGCTGCGGCTGGTCGAGATCGCCTTCGGCACGGTCGCGATGGCGGTCTACACGCTCGTGCTGGTGGTCCTGCTCTTCCGCAAGCACCGCCGGGCGGCGTACTTCACCGCCGGCGTGATGATCGTGACCCCGCTGCTCACGCTGCTGCTCAAGGCGCTCGTCGGCCGGGACCGGCCGGACTGGCAGAGCCTCGACGCGCTGCTCACGACCCCGGCGTACCCCTCCGGGCACGCGTCCGGCGTCACCGCGCTCGGCGGCGTGGTGATGGTGCTGGTCGGGATGCTGGTGCGCCGCAAGAGCCTGCGCCGGGTCGCGTACGCCGGCATCGTGCTCGTGATCGCTGTCGTCTGCCTCGACCGGGTGCTGCTCGGCCGGCACTACCCCAGCGACGTGGTGGCCGGGGTGCTGCTGGGCGCCGGCGTGGTGCTGCTCGCGATCGCTGTCTACAACCCGCTGCCGCACAGCCACGCCGAGCGGATCGAGCCGCTGCCGGAGGTGTTCGTCTCCGAGAAGCGGCTCGCGGTGATCGTGAACCCGATCAAGGTCGAGGACCTCGAGCAGTTCAAGTCGATCGTGACCTCGATGGCCGCGGAGGCCGGCTGGTCGACGCCCTCGTGGCACTACACGACCGTCGAGGACCCCGGCACCGGCATGGCCGAGGCCGCGTCGGTCGCGGGCGCCGACCTGGTGCTGGTCTGCGGCGGTGACGGCACGGTGCGCGAGGTGTGCGCGGAGCTCGCCGGCACCGGCATCCCGGTCGGGATCATCCCGGCGGGCACCGGCAACCTGCTCGCCCGCAACCTCGACATCCCGCTCTACCTGCGGGCCGCGATCGACGTGGCGCTCACCGGCCAGGACCGGGCGATCGACCTCGTCGACGTCTCCGGCGACGGGTTCGAGGACACCCACTTCATGGTGATGGCGGGCATGGGCTTCGACGCCGCGATCATGGAGGGCGTCAACGAGGACATCAAGAAGAAGGTCGGCTGGCTCGCCTACGTGCTCTCGGCGCTCAAGTCGCTGATGTTCCCCGCCGTCCGTCTCGAGATCTCCGTCGACGACGGCGAGTTCACCAAGCACCGGGCGCGCACCGTGGTCGTCGGCAACGTCGGCTTCCTCCAGGCCGGCATGCCGCTGCTCCCCGACGCGGCCATCGACGACGGCGTGCTGGACGTCGTGATGCTGCACCCGCGCAAGTTCCTGTCCTGGATCCCGCTCGCCTACCGGGTGCTGGCCCGCCGGCCCCGCACCGACGAGCTGGTCAACAGGATGACCGGCCGCACGGTCGTGGTCCGTGCCAGCACCGAGACCCCCCGCCAGCTCGACGGCGACTCCATCGGCCCCGGCAAGGAGTTGCGGATGACCTGCGTGCACGGGCGGCTGCTCGTGCGCGTGCCGCGCTAGGCCGACTCGGCGCGTCTTGCCCGCCCGGTGGGCTCGAGTCGGCGCGTCTTGCTCGTTCCTCCGCGGCAGCCTGTGGAGACAGCGGGCAAGACGCGCCGAGTCGGCGTCAGCGAGGAGTGAGCCAGAAGAGCGGCAGCTCGCGGTCGGTGCGCTCGGCGTACCGGGCGTAGTTGGGCCAGCCGTCGACGGCGACCGCCCACTTCTCGTCGCGCTCCGGGCCGGAGAGCTCGCGGGCGACCACCGCCATCGTCCTGCCCTTGTAGGTGATCATCGGGTCGTCGGCCGCGCGGAGGTTGGCCGCCCAGGCGGGCGGCTGGGGCGCGCCCCAGTTGGAGCCGACGATCAGCCAGCCGTCGCCGTGCGGGACCGTCAGCAGCGGGGTCGAGCGCGGGATGCCGGTCGTCCGGCCCGGCACCTGGAGCACCAGCTCGTGCAGGCCGGTCGCCATCATGATCGTGACCCGCCCGCGGGTGAGCCGCTGCAGCAGCTTGTCCGTGCCGACGATGAGGCCCGCGTAGCGGGGCAGCCAGGGCTGCGCGCCGAGCGTGATCGCCATCCACCGGAACGGGTTCATGCGCGGACCCTAGCGAGCCTCACGGCTTGGCGCGCTGGATCGCCTCGGCCTCCTGCGGCGACAGCTGCTGCTCGCTGACCCAGCCGGTCACCGACTTCGCGTAGGTGCGCGCATCGCTGCGGCCGTGGATCGAGGTCAGCACCACGCCGTCGCCGGCGTCGTCGAGCAGGGCCACCGACCACGAGAGGTGGCCGCCCATGTCGTCGAAGGCGTCGTAGCGGACCACGGCGAGGTGGCGGAGCGCGTCCGCACCCTCCCGGCGCAGCGCCGCGACCTCCTGCCGCAGCCCGTGCACGTCCTCGGGCACCGCGTCGACGCTGCCGCCGCGCAATGCCGTCGTACGCCGCGCCTGCAGCGTCAGCACGAGCGCGACAGCGGACAGGGCCAGGGCGACGAGGGACAGGTACTCCACGTCGCGAGCCTAGGTCGCGAACCCGGCCGAGGCGGTGACCTGGAGGCTCGGCGGCGAGGCGCCGCGCCACCCGGCATTTCGGTCGGCGGTCACGCCGACCGACTGCCCACCCCCGCGTGACAGCATGTCGGGCGTGACTCGACGCATCGCCTACCAGGGCGAACCCGGCGCGAACTCCCACCAGGTGTGCATGGAGCACTACCCCGACTGGGAGGCGCTGCCCTGCGCGTCGTTCGAGGACGTCTTCGCGGCCGTGGAGAACGGCGACGCGGACCTGGCGATGATCCCGATCGACAACTCGATCGCGGGCCGGGTGGCGGACATCCACCACTTCCTGCCGGACTCGGGGCTGCACATCATCGCCGAGCACTTCCTGCGGATCAGGTTCTGCCTGATGGCGGTGCCGGGGACGACGATCGACCAGGTGCGGACCGTGCACAGCCACGTGCACGCCCTGGGCCAGTGCCGCAAGGTGATCCGCGAGCACGGCCTGCGGCCGGTCATCTCCGGCGACACCGCCGGCTCGGCCCGGGAGGTGGCCGAGCTGAAGGACCCGACGCAGGCGTCGATCTCGCCGCCGCTGGCGGCCCGGATCTACGGGCTCGAGATCCTCCAGGAGGACGTCGAGGACGAGGACCACAACACGACGCGGTTCGTGGTGCTCTCCCGCGACCTCGTCGAGGCGCCGGCCGGCAACGGCCCGGTCGTCACCAGCTTCATCTTCAACGTGCGCAACCTGCCGGCCGCGCTCTACAAGGCGCTCGGGGGCTTCGCGACCAACGGCGTGAACATGACCAAGCTCGAGAGCTACATGGTCGGCGGGGAGTTCACCGCCACCCAGTTCCTCGCCGAGGTCGACGGGCACCCCGACGACGTCGGGCTGAAGAACGCGCTCGAGGAGCTCGCGTTCTTCACCACCGACGTCAAGATCCTCGGCGTCTACCCGGCGGATCCCTTCCGCGCCGAGGTGTCCTAGGTCAGTCGGGGTTCTGCATCAGGCAGAACATCCCGCCCTGCGGGTCCGCCAGGACCGCCAACCGGCCCACCGTCGGCACGTCGAACGCGGGCGCCACCACGGTGCCGCCGAGCTCGGTCGCCCTGGCGACGGTGTCGTCGGTGGACTCGACGTTGAAGTAGACGTTCCAGTGCGGCGGCACCCCCTCCATCTCCGGGCCGAGCGCCATCGCGCCGCCGACCGGACGGCCCTCCACCATCAGGCAGGTGTAGGGCGGAGCACCCTCCACCCCCATCGCCTCCCAGCTGACGCCGAGCACGTCGGCGTAGAAGGCGGTGGCCCGGTCGACGTCGGTGGTCAGCACCTCGTTCCAGATCGGGGTGCCCGGCTCGTTGGCGAGCTCGGTCCCGATCGAGGTGCCGGGCTGCCAGAGGTTGACGCGCGCCCCCGTCGGGTCGGCGATCGACGACATCCGACCCATGTCGAACACGTCGAAGGGCTCGGCGTCGACCCGGCCTCCCGCGGCGGCGACCTTCGCCGTGACCGCGTCGACGTCGTCGACGGTGAGGTAGACGCCCCACCACGCGGGGTGGTCCTCCATGCCGGGCATCGGCCCGCTGATCCCGGCGACCGCGGCGCCGTCCTTGCTCACCGTGACGTAGATGCCCATGTCACCCATCGGGACGTCCTCCAGCTCCCAGCCGAACAGGGAGGCGTAGAACGCCTTGGCACTCTGCTGGTCGGGCGTGACCAGCTCTGCGTAGCTGGGCGTGCCCTGCGCGTACTTCTCGAGCTTCGGCATGACTCCACACAACACCCGGCCACCGACAGTGGCAACGGGTGCTCGGGCCGGCCGAGTAGGTTCCTCTCGTGGAGCAGCAGGACCCCAAGATCACCGACCTCGGCTTCGCGCGCGTCGACGTCGACCGCGCGGCACGCACCGGCGACCCCGAGGTCGTCTACGGCGCCGGCAAGACCCCCGACCAGGTCGTCGCGATCCTCCGCGCGCTGCACGAGAAGCACCCGGAGCGGGCGGTGCTCGCCACCCGCCTGAGCACCGAGTCCCTCGACGTCGTGAGCCGGGCACTGCCGGACGCCGCCATCGACCTGGTCGCCCGTGCGGCCACCCTCGGCCCGCTGCCGACCCCGCACGGCACCGTCGCGGTCGTCGCCGCCGGCACCTCCGACGCACCGGTCGCCGCCGAGGCCGCCCTGACCATCGCGGTCCACGGCGCCGGGGTCGACCGCGTCGACGACGTCGGGGTCGCGGGCCTGCACCGGCTGCTCGGCGTCCGCGACCGGCTGGCCGCGGCCGACTGCCTCGTCGTGGTCGCCGGCATGGAGGGCGCGCTGCCGTCCGTGGTCGGCGGGCTGGTCGGCGTGCCGATCGTCGCCGTGCCCACCAGCGTCGGCTACGGCGCCTCCCTCGGCGGCGTCGCCGCCCTGCTGGCGATGCTCAACTCCTGCGCGCCCGGCGTCACGGTCGTCAACATCGACAACGGGTACGGCGCGGGCGTGCACGCTGCGCGGGTCGCCCGCCAGAGCGTGCCCCGATGACCGCGGTCTGGATCGACGCGTCCTCGGGCGCGAGCGGCGACATGCTGCTCGGCGCCCTGGCGGGCGCCGGCGTGCCGGTCGAGGTGATGCAGCGGGCGATCGACGCGGTCGCGCCTGAGCCGGTCGCGCTCCGCGTCGAGGAGGTACGCCGGGGCGGGCTGGCCGCCACCCGCGTGCACGTCGACGCCGCCGAGTCCCACCACCACCGCACCTGGCGCGACATCCGGCCGATGCTCGCCGGCACGGCGCTCGCCGTGTTCGAGCGGCTCGCCGTCGCCGAGGCCGCCGTGCACGGCGTACCGCCCGACGAGGTGCACTTCCACGAGGTCGGCGCCCTGGACGCGATCGCCGACGTCGTCGGGGTGGCCGCGGGGTTCGCGCACCTCGGCGCCACCGACGTCACCGTCTCCCCCGTCGCGGTCGGCTCGGGCACCGTGCAGACCCAGCACGGCACGCTGCCCGTCCCGCCGCCGGCGGTGGCCGAGCTGCTGCGCGGCGTGCCGACGTTCGCCGGCCCGGTCGCCCAGGAGCTGTGCACGCCGACCGGCGCCGCGCTGCTGACGACGCTGGCCACGGCGTACGGCGCGCAGCCCGCCATGACCGTCAGGAGCATCGGTGTCGGCGCGGGCGGCCGCGACCCTGACGGGCACGCCAACGTGCTGCGCGTCTTCGTCGGCGAGGCGGCCGCGTCCGGAGGCGCCCCCCTGCTGCTGGAGTGCAACGTCGACGACCTCGACCCGCGGGTGTGGCCCGCGGTGATCGCGGCACTCCTCGAGGCGGGCGCGTCCGACGCCTGGCTGACCCCGATCCTCATGAAGAAGGGCCGCCCGGCCCACACGCTCGCGGCTCTGGTCGATGCGAGCAACGCACCTGCGGTGCGGGCCGCGATCTTCCGGCAGACGAGCACCATCGGGCTGCGCGAGCAGCCGCTGACCAAGCACGCGCTCCACCGTGAGATGGTGCAGGTCGACGTCGACGGTCGAGCAGTGGCCGTCAAGCTGGCCCGCCACGACGGCGTGGTGGTCAACGCGCAACCGGAGTACGACGACGTCGCCCGTGCGGCGGCCGCGCTCGGCCGTCCGGTCGCGGACGTGCTCGCCCAAGCAACCGCACTCGCTCGGAAGTACCTCTAAGTGGATCCTGTCGTCATCGGCCTGACCTTCCTCGCCATCTTCGTGGTCGAGCTCCCTGACAAGACCTTCCTCGCGACGCTCGTGCTGGCGACGAAGTACCGACCGATCCTCGTCTGGATCGGCGTCGGCGCCGCCTTCGCGGTGCAGACCACCGTCGCGGTGCTGCTCGGCCACGCGGTCTCGTTCCTGCCCGACGACGTCGTGCACGCGGCGGCCGGGGTGATGTTCCTCGCGGGCGCGATCATCCTGATCCGCGAGGGCCGCAGCCACCAGGCCAACGAGGGCAGCGAGATCGAGACCAAGGACGTCCACGGGCTGCAGGCGGTGATCGCGAGCTTCCTCGTGCTCTTCGCCGCGGAGTGGGGCGACCTCTCCCAGCTGCTCACGATCTCGCTGGTCGCGAAGTACGAGGAGCCGGCCGCGGTGTTCGTCGGCGCGCTCGCCGCGCTGCTGGTCGTCAGCGGGCTCGCGGTGATCGCCGGCCGCCAACTGCAGCGCTTCGTGAAGCTGCACGTGCTGCACTACGTCGGCGCCGCGGTGTGCCTGGCGCTGGCCGCGTTCACGGCGTACGACCTGCTGGCCTGACGCGTCTAGAGTTCGGCCCATGACCACCCACGGCGCCGACAGCGAGGTCGGCCGTCTCCAGACCGTCCTGCTCCACCGTCCCGGCAACGAGCTCAAGCGACTCACTCCGCGCAACAACGACCGGCTGCTGTTCGACGGCATCCCGTGGGTGGCGCGCGCGCAGGAGGAGCACGACGCCTTCGCCCAGGCACTGCGCGACCGCGGCGTCGAGGTGCTCTACCTGACCGAGCTCCTGACCGAGACGCTGCAGGATCCCGACGCCCGCAACCGGGCGATCACGACCGCGCTGGCCGGGCTGCACCTCGGCGACACGCTGCGCCAGCACCTGGCCCGCTTCCTGCACGGCGCCGCGCCCGAGGAGCTCACGGGCTACCTCACGGCGGGCATCCGCAACGACGAGGTCACGGGCGGCCAGGGCCTGGTCACCTCCCTGCTGGCCAGCGACGACTTCCTCATCGACCCGCTGCCCAACCTGCTCTTCACCCGCGACTCCTCGGTCTGGGTGCGCGACCGGGTCGCGGTCACGTCGCTGGCGATGCCGGCCCGGCGCCGCGAGACCCAGCTGACCGAGCTGATCTACACCGAGCACCCGCGCTTCGCCGGCACCCGCACGCTGCACGGGTGGCAGCACGAGCACGTCGAGGGCGGCGACGTGCTGCTGCTCGCGCCGGGCGTCATCGCCGTCGGCGTCGGCGAGCGCAGCACCCCCGCCGGCGTCGAGCGGTTCGCCCGGCAGGCCTTCCACGCCGACCTGGCGCACACGGTGCTCGCCGTGCCGATCACGCAGGAGCGCGCCACCATGCACCTCGACACGGTGTGCACCATGGTCGACGCCGACAAGATCGTGATGTACCCCAACGTCGCCGACTCCCTCCGCGCGTACGCCGTGACCCCCGACGGCGAGGGGGCGCTGCGCGTGGCGGACGCCGAGCCGTTCCTGGTCGCGGCCGCGAAGGCGATGGAGATCGACACGCTGCACCAGATCGACACCGGCCTGGACCCGGTCACGGCCGAGCGGGAGCAGTGGGACGACGGCAACAACACGCTCGCCCTCGCCCCGCGACTCGCGGTCGCCTACGAGCGCAACGTCGAGACCAACGCGCGGCTCGAGGACGCCGGCATCGAGGTGGTCCGGATCGCCGGCTCCGAGCTCGGGTCGGGCCGGGGCGGGCCGCGGTGCATGAGCTGCCCGGTCAGCCGGGCTCCGCTGCCGACGGACTGAGAAGACCCCGACGAAGAGACCCGGCCGTTGTCGACGGGGGATGCGACAACGGCCGGGCCAGAGGGACCTTATGTTCCTCGGACGCGTCGGAACAACTCGACACGACGGGTCCGTGGGAGCGGTCCCAGATCAGCGGATCGTGACCTGCCGGTTGGCGAGCCCGGCGCGCGCGGAGCGCTCCTCGGCGGTCAGGTCGGAGGTGCTCGCCAGCGCCTCCGCGAGGTCGGCGGCGAAGCGCTCCGCCGGCTCCTCGAGGGCCTCGGGGCCGGTGCCGACGGGCAGGTCCCACACCGGGGCGAGCAGCCCGTGGGCGCGGAACATCCCGACGAAGCGCGAGCCCTCGACGAGCACGTCCTTGCCGGCGGCGTGCAGCCGGGCGAGCGCGTCGAGCAGCGCGCCCTCGGGCTCCGGCATCACCCAGCGCAGGTGCTCCTTGGCGCCGACGTTGGTCCAGTACGCCGCCGGCACGCTCGTCAGCCGGGCGGTCGGGTTGGCGGCGTCGTTGGCGCGCTCGAGCGCCGCCTCGGCAGCCGGCCGGTCGGCCTCGGGCAGGTCGGCGACCCAGTAGCCGAAGCCGTCGTGCACGGTGACGGTCAGCGGCTCGTCGGCGACCAGGTCCTGGAGCCGCGGCCCTTCCCCGGGCGCCTCGAGCAGGCCGACCACGCCGGACTCGCCTGCGGCCGCCTGCTCCAGCGCGGCCTCGAGCACCGCACCGAGGTCGCGGGCGGGGTCGCCGAAGTTGTGCTGCACCTGCAGGCCGAGCCAGATCTCGCCGTTGTCGCGCACCATCGCCGGGACGGCCGCCGGCAGCAGCGAGCACAGGGTGACCGTGCGGTCGGCGTCGCCCTTGAGGGTCAACGGCGCGGTGGCGGCGGGCACCAGCTCGCGTAGGGCGACGACGTCGCACTCCGACGGCATCCCCTCGAACGGCCGGCCCACGAACACCGCCGCAGCACCACCCGGCGCGCCGTGGCACGCCTTGTAGCGCCGGCCGGAGCCGCACGGGCAGGGCTGCCGGGGGCCGACCTCCCCCGGGGCGGTCTGCTGGGGGCGGGACTTGCTGCGCGACTTCTTGGCCATGCCGCTGAACCTATCCGGCGGCGGGCCCGCGCTGGTCGAGCAGGTCGAGCAGGTACGCCGGCCGGTCGGTGATCACGGCCTTCACGCCGAGCTCCAGGCAGAGGTCCAGCTCGGCCTCGGTGTTCACCGTCCACACGTGCAGGTCGTGCCCGGCGTCGGCGATCCGGCGCCCCAGCCGCGGGTGCTCGGTCAGCTCCGCGATCCCCGGGCCGACGATCCAGTCCGCGCCGACGACGCGGCGCAGCAGCGTCCAGCTGCGGGCGTGCTCGACGAGCATGACCAGCGGCACCCCGCGCGCGAGCCGCTCCATCCGCTGGAGCGCGGTGTAGGAGAAGCTCATGACCCGCACCGGGGAGTCCGCCCGGTCCCAGCCGAACTGGCGCAGGAGCTCGGCGAGCCGGCGCTCGACGAGCCCGCCGTACCGGGTCGGGTGCTTGGTCTCGATCGCCAGCTCGACCCGCCGGTCGTAGTCCGCCACGGTCTCCAGCAGCGCGCGCAGGGTGAGCACCCGGTCGAGCCGCTCGTCGGGGTCGGGCGCCTCGTCGTCGAGGTCGGCCCAGGGGTGCTTCCAGGAGTGGAAGTCGAGGTCCGCCAGGTCCGCGAGGTCGGTCTCGGAGACCAGGCTCCTGCTGTACGCCGTGCGCCGCAGGTCGCGGTCGTGCACGCAGACCAGGTGACCGTCGGCGGTGAGCCGGACGTCGCACTCGAGACCCTCGGCGCCGGCGTCGAGCGCGGCGAGGTAGGCGCGCAGCGTGTGCTCGGCGTTCTCGTGGCTGGCGCCGCGGTGCGCCACGACCTGCGGTCTCACGCCTCCCATCCTCTCAGCGGGAGCGCAGGAATCGGCCGAAGTGCGGCACCGTGAACGCCACGCTGCCGCGCTCGCCGGCGTAGACGAGGCCCTTCTTGATCAGGCCGTCGCGCGCCGGCGACAGCGACTGTGGCCGCCGGCCGAGGTGGCGGGCGATCTCGGACGTCGCGACGGCGGCGTCGCCGTGCTCGGCGCCGAGGTCGGCCATCGCGGACATGTAGTCGCGCTCCGCCGGCGTGGCCCGGTCGTAGCGGGCGCCGAAGAAGCCGACGGCGAGCTCGGCCTCGGCGGCCGGGGCGGCCTCGTGGACGTCGGCGGCGGTGATCGGGCTCCCCACCGCGGCGTCCCAGGTCACCTTGCCGTAGGCCTGCACGAAGTAGGGGTAGCCGTCGGTGAGCCGGTAGAGCTCGTCGAGCGCGTCGGCCTCGAAAGCGACGCCCTCGGTCGCGGCCGGGACCGTCCAGGCCCGGTCGGCCATCTCCCGCGGCAGCCGGTCGACGGAGGCGTAGCGGAACAGCCGCTCGGCGTACGACTTCGACGCGGCGAGCGCCACCGGCAGGTGCGGCAGGCCGGCGCCGACCACCAGCAGCGGCGCGCCCTGCTGGCTGATCTCGTGGCCGGCGCCGCACAGGGCGGCGAGCTCGGGGGTGGCGATGTCCTGCATCTCGTCGATGAAGATGCCGACGCCGACGCCGAGGTCCTGCGCCAGGGCGGCCACGTCGGTGAAGAGCTCGACCAGGTCGAGCTCGAGGTCGCCGGAGTCCGCCCGGCCCTTCGCGGCGGGCACGTCGACCGGCGGCGTCCAGCGCGGCCCCTTCGCGCTCGCCGCCCGGCGCTCGTCGAGCCCTGCGCGCAGCGCGAAGCTCTTCACCACGCCCGCGACCTCGTCGACCCGGTCGGGGTCGCGGTGCCGGTGGGCCACCTCCCGCACCGCCGCGTGCACGGCCTGCGCGAGCGGGATCCGCAGGCCCTGGTCGGGCCGCGCCTCGAGCTTGCCGGTGCCCCACGCGCGGCGTACCGCCTGGCCACGCAGCGCGTTGAGCAGCACGGTCTTGCCGACGCCGCGCAGCCCGCTGAGCACCATGCTGCGCTCGGGCCGGCCGGCGGCCACGCGCTCCAGGGTCACCTCGAACTGCTCGAGCTCGCGGTCGCGGCCGGCGAGCTCGGGCGGCCGCTGCCCCGCGCCCGGGGCGTAGGGGTTCCGGATCGGGTCCACGCTCGCACGGTATCCGGCTGTCTAGCGGATTCCGTAGACAACGCGCCGGGTCAGGCGGTCGCGGCGTCCCGGTCGTCCAGGCGCTCGCGGGCGTCGTCGTAGGCGCGGACCAGCCCGGCGCGCAGCAGCTCGATGAGCGCCGGCACCTCGTCGATGGCCAGCCGGAACGAGCCGGCGCAGACGTTCTCGCGCCACAGCGAGAGCACCACCAGGCCGGACTCGTGGTGCCAGCTCACGCGCAGCGCGCGCTCCGCCCCGCGGGCGTCGAGATAGATCGACCCCAGCTCCGGCAGCGGGCGGACGGCTGGCACCCCTCCATGATGCCCCCGGCCACCACGGCTGTCACGAGATCGGGACACCGTGCCGGCGCAGCGCGTCCTCCGGGTCCGTCGGCTCGCCGCCGCCGGGTCGCACCTCGAGGTGCAGGTGCGGGCCGGTGACGTTGCCGGTGGCCCCGACCCGGCCGAGCAGCTGGCCCGCGGCCACGGAGGCGCCGCGGGCGACGCCGATGCCGGAGAGGTGTGAGTACGACGTCTCGGTGCCGTCGGCGTGCCGGACGGCCACCTGCTGGCCGTAGGAGCCGTTCCACCCGGCCGCGACGACCACGCCGGCGTCGACCGCGACGACCGGCGTACCCGTGGGGGCGGCGAAGTCGAGGCCGGTGTGGGTGCCGGCCCAGTGCTGCCCGTGGTCGCCGAACCGCGCCGTGAGCCGGTAGCGCGCGACCGGTGCCGTCCACGGCGTCAACGTCCAGCCGCTCACCGCGGCGACCCGGCGCACGGCGGTCGCCGACCGGGAGATCGCCCGGGCCAGGGGCCGGCTCTGGACCGGCGGGACGGGTTGCGTGCCGACGACGGGCGGCGTGGGACGGGTCACCACGCGCGGCTCCGGCCTCGGCCGCTCCCTCAGCGGCTCGGCGGCCGCCACCACCCGCGCCGGGGCCGGGGTCCGCGCGACGACCGGGCGCGCAGCCCGCGGGGCGGGCACGGACGGCTCCGCCGACGCGGTGACGTACCCGCCGGCGAGCAGCAGGAGGTAGGCGGCGCACGCGCCGACGAGGACGACGGGCACCCACAGCTGGGCGTACCAGGGCAGGAGCGTCGACCGCTCCGGAGAGTGTGGTGGTGGCAAGACGATCCCGGTGTCGCTGACAGGTCCGTCCCGAGGATCGGCGGCCGGGTCGACGACCTGAGCGGTCGGCGGACCTGCCTAGACTCGACCGCGTGCCCGAGCTGCCCGAGGTGGAAGCGCTGGCCCTCGACCTGAAGGGCCGGCTCGACGGGCACGCCATCGCCCGGATCCACGTGGCCCAGTTCAGCGCGCTCAAGACCTTCGACCCGCCGCTGTCGGCGCTCGAGGGGACGCTGGTCGACGACGTGACCCGGCACGGCAAGTTCCTCGACATCGACGCCTCGGGCACCCACCTCGTGCTGCACCTCGCCCGGGCCGGCTGGGTGCGCTGGCGCGACGAGGTGCCCACGATCCCCCCGAAGCCGAGCACGAAGTCGACGCTCGCGCTCCGGGTGGTGCTCGACGACCAGTCCGGCCTCGACGTCACCGAGGCCGGCACCCGCAAGAGCCTCGCGGCCTACGTCGTGCGCGACGCCCACGACGTGCCCGGCATCGCCAGCCTCGGCCCGGACCCGCTCACCGACGACTTCACCGTCGACGTCCTCAAGGCGATCCTCCAGAAGGAGGGCGGCAAGCAGCTCAAGGGCGTGCTCCGCCACCAGGGCACGATCGCGGGCATCGGCAACGCCTACTCCGACGAGATCCTGCACGCCGCGCGGATGTCGCCGTTCAAGCCGGCCGGGCACCTCACCGACGACGAGGTGCAGGTGCTCTACGACGCGCTGCGCACGACGCTCGGCGACGCCGTCGAGCGCAGCCGCGGCCTCGCGGCCAGCGAGCTCAAGGGCGAGAAGAAGTCCAACCTCGCGGTCCACGGCCGCACCGGCGAGAAGTGCCCCGTCTGCGGCGACACCGTGCGCGAGGTGTCCTTCGCCGACTCCAGCCTCCAGTACTGCCCCACCTGCCAGACCGGCGGCAAGCCGCTGGCCGACCGAAGAATGAGCAAGCTCCTCAAATGATCCCCACCGTCTCCATCGACAACGTCCCCGACCCGCTCCCCGAGGGCCTCACCGTGCTCGACGTGCGCGAGCCCGTCGAGTGGCAGCACGGCCACATCGACGGCGCGGTGCACATCCCGCTCTCGCTGCTGCCCGTGCGCGTCGGCGAGCTGCCCGCCGCGCAGACGCTCGTGGTCTGCAAGGTCGGCGGCCGCTCGGCGCAGGCCGTGATGTGGCTCCAGCAGCAGGGCTACGACGCGGTCAACCTCGACGGCGGCATGCTCGACTGGGCCGGCGCCGGCCGGCCGATGGTCAGCGAGACCGGCCAGCCACCTCAGGTGGTCTGACCGCACAGCGCCGCCGGCAGCGGCGCGCGCAGCGCCCGCGCGAGCCGGCGCAGGTAGGCCTCCCGGCTCACCTCGACGACGCCCAACGACTCCAGGTGCGGCGTGGTCCACTGCACGTCGAGCAGCCGGGCGGCCGCGTGCCGGTCGCGCAGCCGCTCGACGAGCCCGACGAGCGCGACCTTCGACGCGTCCCGCTCCCGGTGGAACATCGACTCCCCGGCGAAGAGGCCGCCGATGGCGACGCCGTACAGCCCGCCCACGAGCCGGCCCCCGCGCCACGCCTCCACCGAGTGCGCCCAGCCGAGGTCGTGCAGCCGCTGGTAGGCCGTGCGGATGTCGTCGTCGATCCAGCCCGACGGCCGCGACGGATCGGCACAGGCCGCGACCACCTCGGCGAACGCGGTGTCGACACGGATCTCGAACTCCCGCACCGAGCGGCGCAGCGACCGCGAGACGACGAGGTCGTCGAGCGGCAGCACGCCGCGGCGGATCGGGCTGAACCAGTACATCGGGTCACCCGCGGTGCCGGACGGCATCGGGAACAGCCCGCAGCGGTACGCCGCGAGCAGCGTGCCTGGCTCGAGGTCGGCGCCGATGCCGACCAGGTCGTCGAGCGGGTCGTAGCCGGCCGGATCGCCGAACGACCAGCGCGACGGCGGGGGCTCGGTGGGCGCAGGCACGGGACGACCGTAGCCGCGACTGCGTCGCACCTGACCGCACGGTCGCACGCCGGCCCGAATCGCGACGCTGCGGTCAGGTGCGACGGGCGGCCCGTACGATCGGGGACGTGGGCAAGGGCAGCAGCATCACGGCGGCGGCCGGCCGGGCCCTCGTGCCGCGCCTGCCCGCGCTCGCGCCGGACCTGAACGCGTCGTTCGTCGGGGAGGCCCTGCACCGCGCGGTCCACGGCGTCGGGCCGCTGGCCCCCGCCGCGGTCGCCGCGGAGAAGGCGGGCACCACCCGCAGGATCATCGACGACCACGTCCGCCTCGCCGGCGCGCAGGGGATGCTCACCAGCGTCGGTGGCGTCTTCACGGCGATCGTCACGATCCCGGCGAACGTCACCGGCCTGGCGCTGCTGCAGATCCGCATGGTCGCGGCCATCGCCCACCTCCACGGCTACGACGTCGAGGACCCGCGCACCCAGAACGCGGTGCTCGCGTGCCTGCTCGGCGAGGACAAGGTCGACGCGCTGGTGCTGGCGAGGAGGATCCCCGCCACGCCGATGGCGCTCGCGACGGCCCCGGTCCACGACCCCGGCATCGCCCGGGTGCTGTCGGCCGAGGTCACCTCGGAGCTCGTCGCCCGGGTCGGCGGCAAGCGGGCGGCGCTGGCCGCGGTCCGGAAGGTGCCACTCGTCGGGGGCGTCGTCGGCATGGGCGCCGACGGGCTCGCGACCTACCAGGTCGGCGCCTACGCGGCCGGGGAGCTGCGCCCGCGCAACCGCCGGTAGGCCTTGAGCGCGGTGCCGCCCAGCCGGCCGCCCTGGAGCCGGCGCACGGTCCGCTCGCGCCAGCGGTACGTCGGGCGCAGGTAGCTGCGCTCCAGCGCCTTCTGGGTCTCCAGCAGCTCGTGCTGCAGCTCGCCCTCGCGCCGCTTGAGCCTCGCGCTCTCGAGCAGCACGGCCTTGAGCGCGTCGACCGCGGCGGCGGCGACCTGGGCCTCGTCGGGGTGGTCGGGGTCGACGTAGTCGAACGCGGGCGGGGCACCCACGAGGTCGTGCAGGTCGCCGATCACGTCGTAGCCCCGGCGCTCGATCTCGGCGATCCAGGACGACGTGACCTCCTGGACCCAGGGGTGCATCTCGGGCGGCAGCGACAGCCGGGGCGAGTCCCGGCGGCGGGACAGCGTCTGGTGGGCGAGCAGCTCGCGGACCAGCGGCCGGTAGTCGGCAGGCTCGAGCTCGTGGTTGGCGGCGCGGTTGAGCCGGCGCAGCAGCGTGGTCTCGGGCACGCCGAGGGACGGGTTGTGGCGCTCGGCCTCGAGGTCGAGGTCGAGGCCGTCGAGGCCGAAGGCCAGGCTGAAGCGCTTCCACAGCAGGTGCTGGGGGCCGCCGGGCGGGGGGACGGTGACCAGGTGGATGCGCTCCGGCGGCAGGTCGTGGCCCCATCGCTCGAGCAGCTCCGGCAGCTCCTGGACGCCCCAGAACCAGGTGGCGATCCGGCTGTCGCGCTGGGGGTCGCGGACCTGCTCGAGGAACTTCCGGTAGGACAGCGCGGCGCGGTGCTTGACGTTCTCCTGCCACTCGGCGGGGATCTGCCGGGTCAGGTCGCGCACGGAGACGACGAGGTGGACCTCGGTGCCGGACCCGTGCCCCAGCGAGGCCAGCGCCCGCCCGGCCTGCGCCCGCGACGCCGTCGCGAGGATCTCGTGGCTGACGATCGCGGTGCCGTCGTGCTTGCGCACCTTCGTGGCCAGCGTGTCCCACGCGCCGACCGCCTGCGACTCCAGCCCGCCCCACGGGAGCCGCATCAGGTCGAGCGCGGCGAGGAAGTGCGCGTCGAAGCGGTCGGCGGGGTAGAGGATGCCGGCCGAGGCGAGCGCCCGCCGGTTGCGGAACAGCACGTCCTGGAGGTAGGACGTGCCGGTCTTCGGGGTGCCGACGTGCAGCAGGACTCGGGAACTCACGGGGCTTTCTTTTCGAGGAGCAGGCGCATCGCGAGCGCCAGGACGCCGGCGTCCGAGGGCTCCGGGACGCCGTGGCGAGCGACGGGCAGCAGCCCGTCCGGGTTGCCGTGGACAGCGTAGCCAGCGCCGAGCAGGCCGTCGCGGACGCGGCGGCCCTCCCGGCGGGCCCAGCGCAGGTGCCGCTGGGGCAGCACCAGCGGGGCACCGGGGTGGGCGGCCAGGCGGGGCACCAGCACCTCGTGCAGCAGGGCGCGGCGCTGCGGCGGGACCGCCAGCAGGCCGAGCACCTGCCCGACCCGGCGGGCCAGGTCGACGGCGTCGGCGGACAGATCGGGCGCGGCCGCCGGTGGGCGGCGTACCCGCAGCAGGCGCGGCAGCGCGTCGAGGTCGAGCACCACCGCCACCCGCGCGCGTCCGACCTCGTGCGCCCACTCCTCGCAGACCCGCAGCGGGTCCGCGGCGGGCGGCAGCGTGCCGCGGCGCCGGGCGCCGGCGAGGAACTCCGGCCAGGGCGGCGCGCCGTAGGACAGGCTGCGCGCGACCCAGGCGTCGACGGTCATCTGCGCGACGTCGGTGCCGAGGACGTAGACGACCGAGCCGCGGCGGCCCGGGGGCAGCCCGCGGCGGATCAGGTCGGCGCGGCGCGGGGCCGCGAGCACCGGGTCGCCGACCAGGCGGTAGCGCGCCCGCCAGGGCCGCGGGGTGCGCGGCCGCGCCGGCTCGGGCAGGCCGGCGGCGACGACGTCCTCGGCCAGGATCGCCCCGGCGACCCGGAGCAGCTCGTCGTCGGGCAGGTCGGCCGGGTCGACGGGCGGCGGCCCGAACGGGCGCCGGTCGACGGCACCGACGAGCTCCAGGTCGGGGCGGCCGCGACCGGGGGCGCTGGCCTCGAGCACCCGGACCGCGAGGCTCGGCGACACGGGGCCGGCCTCGTTGAGCCGGCGCAGCAGCTCGAGCTGCTGGGCGCCGGGCAGCGTCAGCCCGCCCGCGGGACCGCCGCCGGACCAGTCCTGCCACGGCACGGTGCCGCCGTCGCGGAGGTGCGCCAGCCAGCCCCACGCCCGCCGGATGCCGGGCGTGTCGGGACCGGTCATCGGTCGCGGAGCCGCTCGGCCCCGGCCCGGACCCGGCCGGCGAGCGCCTTGTCCGGGTCCTGGCGGCGCGCGGCCTCGTGGGTCATCGCGGCGAGCGCGTCGAGGGCGGCGTTGAGCTGGCGCTTGCCGGAGACCCGGTCGGGGTCGACGTAGGCATCGTCGTCGGCCGGCGGCACCGGCCGGAGGTCCTCGACGTCGCCGACGACGTGCACGCCGCTGCCCTCGATCCACTCGATCCAGCGCTCGGCCCGCTCGGCGGCCCAGTCGAACCGGTCGGGGGGCAGCCGCACGGTGGCCGACTCGTTCTTGAGCAGCTCGCCCTGGGCCAGCATCTGGCGGATCAGCTCGTCGTACGTCGCCTCGCGGCGGGCCGCGCGGTCCATGCGGCGGTTGAGCTTGCGGATCACCTGCACCTCGGCGGCGCCGAGCGAGCGGTTGGAGCGGTCGCTGTCGAGCGGTGCCCAGGCGGGGTCGATGCCCAGGGCCTCGCACATGCGCAGCCACAGGGGGTCGCCGTGCCGGCTCTGGTCGCCGGCCTGCGGGACCGTGACGACGTGGACCCGCTCGGGCGGCAGCCCGGCGCCCCAGGTGCCGAGCACGCGCGGCAGGTCGAAGGCGCGGCTGAACCAGACCTTCCCGCGCTCCATCCGGTTGAGGTAGCTGGCGTAGGTCCAGGAGCGACCCTGCTTGATGCTCTCCTGCCACGCTGCCGGCACCTGCCGGGCGAGGTCGCGGACGCTGTAGACGACGTGGATCTCGGCGCCGGCGAGGTCGCGCATCGCCCGGGCGACCTGGTGGGGCTGCGCGGGGGCGAGGATCTCGTGGCTGACCACGACGGTGCCGCTGCGGCGCCGGGTCTTGCGCACCAGCGCCGGCCACCCGCCCTCGGCGTGCCCGGCCGGACCGCCCCAGTCCTGGTCGAGCAGGTCGAGCGCGGCGCGGAAGTGGAAGAGAGCGGGGTCGACCAGCGGCGCGGACGGCAGGTGGACGTCGTGCCGGGCGAGGCTCTTCGCGTTGAGGGAGAGCCGGTCCTGCACGTACGTCGTGCCGGTCTTCGGCGCACCGATGTGCAGGTAGACCTTCCGGCTCATGCGGGAGATTGTGCCAGCGCGCGGACGACCGCCGACGGACTGGGGCGTCCGAGGTGGCCGGCCATCCAGACGCTGGTGCTGACGACCTGGTCGAGGTCGACCCCGGTCTCGATGCCCAGACCGCGCAGCATCCAGACCAGGTCCTCGGTGGCGAGGTTGCCCGTGGCGCTCTTCGCGTAGGGGCATCCCCCCAGCCCGCCGGCGCTCGCGTCGTACGTCGTGATGCCGGCGCGGAGCGCGGCGAAGGCGTTGGCGAGAGCCTGCCCGTAGGTGTCGTGGAAGTGCATCGCGAGCTGGTCCACGGACATCCCGGCTCCGCGGAAGCCGTCCACGAGCGCGGTCACGTGCCCGGCGGTCCCGACGCCGATCGTGTCGCCCAGGCTGAGCTGGCTGGCGCCGAGGTCGAAGAGCCGCTTGCCGACGCCGACGACTTGGTCGACCGGCACCGCGCCCTCCCACGGGTCGCCGAAGCACATGGAGACGTAGGCGCGCACGTCGAGGCCGGCGTCGCGCGCCCGACGCACGGTCGGCTCGAACATCGCGAACTGCTCGTCGAGGCTGCGGTTGAGGTTCTTCTGGGCGAAGGTCTCGGTGGCCGAGCCGAAGATCGCGACGTGCCTGGCGCCGAGCTCGAGGGCGCGGTCGAGGCCACGCTCGTTGGGCACCAGCACCGGGCAGTCGCGGCCGGCCTCGCCGAGCAGCTCCATCAGGTCGGCGGCGTCGGCGAGCTGGGGCACCCACTTCGGGTGCACGAAGCTGGTCGCCTCGACGATCGGGAGGCCGGCGGCGAGCAGCCGCTGCACGAACTCGGCCTTCACGCCGGTGGGCACCAGCGCCTTCTCGTTCTGCAGCCCGTCGCGGGGGCCGACCTCGTAGATCGTGACCTGCGACGGCAGGCCGTCGGCGCGGACCGTCATCGGGAGCTCAGTCATCCGGGGTCACCTCCAGGAGGGTGGCACCGAGCGCGACCTGGCTGCCGGTCGTGGCGGTCAGGCCGGCGACGGTGCCGTCGAACGGCGCCTTGAGGGCCAGCTCCATCTTCATCGCCTCGAGCACGACCAGCACCTGCCCGGCCTCGACCCGGGCACCGTCCGCGACCCGGACCTCGAGCACGGTGCCCGGCATCGGCGCCGTGATCGCGCCGTCGCCGAGGTCGGCCGCGTGGTCACCGAAGACGTCGGGGCGGGCGAAGACGAAGCGCTGCCCCTGGTGCACGACCTCGACGTGGTCGGTGCGGACGTCGACGACCGGTCGGTGGTGCGGCTCGGGTCCGTCGAGGGTCACCCGCTCGTCGAGGTCGATGACGACGGGCGCGGCGTCCCCGCCGAGCCGGAAGCCGTCGCTGCGGAAGGGGCCGCTCTCCTCGCGGCGGGCGAGGAACACCTCCCAGGCGGCGGCCTCGCGGGCTGGGCCGGGCTCCGGTGCCGGCACGTCGTGCCGGTCGAGCCAGGCGGTGTCGATGACCGCGTCGCGGAACTCGTCGCTGGCGACGAGCGCGCGGAGGAAGCCGACGTTGGTGGTCAGCCCGAGGATCGCGGTGTCGTCGAGCGCGTCGACCAGCGCGGTGCGGGCCTCCTCGCGGGTGGCGGCGTGGGCGATCACCTTGCCGAGCATCGGGTCGTACGCCGTGCTGACGACCTGGCCGCTCTCGAGGGCGTGGTCGACCCGGACGCTGGTCGGCCACTCGACGTACGTCGCGCGCCCAGCCTGCGGCAGGAAGCCGGCGAAGGAGTCCTCGGCGTAGACCCGAGCCTCGATGGCGTGGCCGTCGACGACAACGTCCTCCTGGGCGATCGGCAGCGGCTCGCCGGCGGCGACCCGCAGCTGCAGCTCGACGAGGTCGAGGCCGGTGATCGCCTCGGTGACGGGGTGCTCGACCTGGAGCCGGGTGTTCATCTCCAGGAAGTAGGGCTCGCCCGTGCTCTCGTCGAGCAGGAACTCGACCGTGCCCGCATTGCGGTAGCCGACCTGCTCGGCCAGCGCGACGGCGCTGCTGGTGACCAGGGCGCGGACCTCGGGCGTGATCGTCGGCGCCGGAGCCTCCTCCAGCACCTTCTGGTGCCGGCGCTGGGTCGAGCAGTCGCGCTCCCAGAGGTGGATCGCGGTGCCGTGGGCGTCGGCCATCACCTGCACCTCGATGTGCCGGCCCCGCTCGACGTACTTCTCGATGAGCAGGGTGTCGTCGCCGAAGGCGCTGCGGGCCTCGCGGGCGGCCGCGGCCTTGGCCTCCTCGAGGTCGGCCTCGTCGCGCACCACGCGCATGCCCTTGCCGCCTCCGCCGGCGGCTGCCTTGACCAGCACCGGGAAGCCGGCGTCCTCACCGCGCGGCACGACGGGTACGCCGGCCGCGACCGCGATCTCGCGGGCGTGGTCCTTGCGGGCCATCGCCTCCATGGCCTCGGGCGGCGGGCCGATCCAGGCGAGTCCCGCGTCGGCCACCGCACGGGCGAAGCCGGGGTTCTCCGACAGGAAGCCGTAGCCGGGGTGCACGGCCTGGGCACCGGCCGCCACGGCCTGGGCGACCTGGGCGGCGGGGTCGAGGTAGTCGCCGGTGCTGACGGTCGCCGCGATGCCCAGCCGGTGGCAGGTGCGCGCGACCCGGGCGGCGATCTCGCCGCGGTTGGCGATGAAGACTGAGCTGAACACGGTCACATCCTGAAGACGCCGTAGGAGGGTGCGAGCACCGGCGCGTTGGCGGCGGCCGCGAGGCCCATGCCGAGGACGCGGCGGGTGTCGGCGGGGTCGATGATCCCGTCGTCCCACAGGCGGGCGCTCGCGTAGTAGGGCGAGCCCTGGGTCTCGTACTGCTCGCGGATCGGCGCCTTGAAGTCCTCGTCGTCCGGCTTGCCGGCGACGGTGGCGAGCACGCTCGCGGCCTGCTCGCCGCCCATCACGGAGATCCGGGCGTTGGGCCACATCCACAGGAAGCGCGGGTCGTAGGCGCGGCCGCACATGCCGTAGTTGCCGGCGCCGAACGAGCCGCCGATGACGACGGTGAACTTCGGGACCACCGAGCAGGCGACCGCGGTGACGAGCTTGGCGCCGTCCTTGGCGATGCCGCCGTTCTCGTACTCGCGGCCGACCATGAAGCCGGAGATGTTCTGGAGGAACACCAGCGGGATGCCGCGCTGGTTGCACAGCTCGATGAAGTGCGCGCCCTTGAGCGCCGACTCGCTGAAGAGGATGCCGTTGTTGGCGATGATGCCGACCGGGTGGCCCCAGATATGCGCGAAGCCGGTGACGAGGGTGTCGCCGTAGAGCTTCTTGAACTCGTGGAAGCGGCTGCCGTCGACGATCCGGCGGATCACCTCGCGCACGTCGTAGGGCGTCCGGGTGTCGGCCGGCACGACGTCGTAGAGCGTGCTCGGGTCCTCGTGGGGCTCCTCGACCTCGACGACCTCCCACGGCGCGGCGCCCGACCGCGGCAGGGTGCCGACGATGCTGCGCACGATCGCGAGCGCGTGGGCGTCGTCCTCGGCGAGGTGGTCGACGACGCCGGAGGTGCGGGCGTGCACGTCGCCGCCGCCGAGCTCCTCGGCGGTCACGACCTCGCCGGTCGCGGCCTTCACCAGCGGCGGGCCGCCGAGGAAGATCGTGCCCTGGTTGCGCACGATGACGGTCTCGTCCGACATGGCCGGCACGTAGGCGCCGCCGGCCGTGCAGGAGCCCATGACGCTGGCGATCTGCGGGATGCCGCGCGCGGAGAGGTTGGCCTGGTTGAAGAAGATCCGGCCGAAGTGCTCGCGGTCCGGGAAGACCTCGTCCTGCATCGGCAGGAACGCGCCGCCGGAGTCGACGAGGTAGACGCACGGCAGGTGGTTGTCGCTGGCGACCGTCTGCGCGCGCAGGTGCTTCTTGACCGTCATCGGATAGTAGGTGCCGCCCTTGACCGTCGCGTCGTTGGCGACGACCACGACCTCACGCCCGGCGACCCGCCCGATGCCGGTCACGACGCCGGCGGACGGCACGCCCCCGCCGTACATCTCGTACGCCGCCAGCGGGCTGAGCTCCAGGAACGGGCTGCCGGGGTCGAGCAGCCGGTCGACGCGATCGCGCACCAGCAGCTTGCCGCGATCGGTGTGCTTCTGGCGGGCCGCCTCGCTGCCGCCCTGCCGTGCCGTCGCGAGCCGCGCTCGCAGCTCGTCCACCAGCTCCCTCATCTGACTCACCCTGTCAGGTTAGCGATCATTAACCTGCGGGTCCACCGCGGAACATCCACGCCGGTCGCGCCGTTGGGGAGTGCATGGCCACCACCACACTGACCGCTGACACGTTCGAGCAGACCGTCGTCGAGGGCGGCATCGTCCTCGTCGACTTCTGGGCGTCGTGGTGCGGACCGTGCCGGCAGTTCGCGCCGGTGTTCGAGGCCGCCGCCGACCGGCACACCGACGTCGTGTTCGGCAAGGTCGACACCGAGGCGGAGCAGTCGCTCGCGGCCGCGGCGCAGATCACCTCGATCCCGACGCTGATGGCCTTCCGCGACGGCATCCTGGTCTTCAGCCAGCCCGGCGCCCTCCCCGCCCCCGCCCTCGAGCAGGTCATCACGGCGGTCAAGGAGCTCGACATGGACGACGTACGCCGCCAGATCGCCGAGCAGCAGGACGGCGCTCAGGGCGGCGCTCAGGGCGGCGCGCAGGGCTGAGCGCAGGGCTGAGCGCAGGGCTGAGCGCAGGGCTGAGCGCAGGGCTGAGCGCAGGGCTGAGCAGTGGGGCGGAGGACCAGGTCCTCCGCCCCACTCCCACTCAACGGATCACTTCGGCGGCGGGGGCACCCGGCACGCGACCGGGTCCGAGGTGTTGCCGCTGAAGTCTGTGGCGTAGACCTCCGCGTCACCGTTGCCGGTGACCTTGAGGATGCCGCCGGGCATCGCCTTGCTCGACGGCTTGGCGCCGTTCTCGGTGTACTTGATCCTCTGCCCGGACGAGAACGGACCCCAGACGGTGCCGGTGCCGGTGTCGCGCAGGAAGACCCGCGGGGCGGCGTCGACCGCGTCGGTGCCCTGGAGGAGGTAGAAGCCGTCCGGGTTGTGCGAGGACGGGATCGTGCCGCCCGGGTTCGGGCCCTCCGGGCAGGCGACGGCGGGCGCCGTGGTGTCGACGACCGTGATCGTGCCGGTGCCGGAGCCGGTGTTGCCGGCGGCGTCGGTCGCCTCGCAGGTGACCGCGGTCGCGCCGAGGGCGAAGACGCTGCCCGACGGTGGCACGCAGGTCGGCGTCAACGGCCCGTCGACGTTGTCGACCGCGCTGGCGGCGTAGGAGACCGTCGCGCCGGCGGGGCCGGTGGCCTCGACGGTCTTGCTCTCGACGGTGACGACCGGCGGGGTGACGTCGTTGACCGCGATCTCGACGGTCTGCACGAACTCCGGGCCGGGCAGCTCGCCGTTGACCAGGAAGTTCGTCGTGCAGGTGACGGTGTCGCCCTGCGGCGCGGCGCCGGTGAGCGCGATCGTCTCGCCGAAGGTCGTGGTGTCACCGGACGTGACGGTCTTCGACGGTGCGTCGAACGTCAGCGAGACGCCGGTGTCGCAGGTCGTGGTGTGGGTGACGACAGCCGGCAGGTTCTGCAGCTCGCTGAGGATCGTGGCCGCGACCTGGTCCGGGTTCGCGGCCGCCAGGGTGCCACCGGTCGCCGCGGTCACCCGGGTGGCCTGCCCGGACGCGTCGAGCCGCGGGGCGCCGCTGAGGTTGGGGACGTTGATCGCGATCACGCGGATGCCGGCGCTCACGAGCCCGTCCCGCGCCGCGGTCTCGGTGAACCCGAGCGACGGGTCGTGGCTCGGCGCATCGCCGAACATCACCAGCACGCGGGTGCTGTCGGGACGGAAGCTGATCGTGGTCGGGACCCGTCCCAGGGCGCCGATCCAGTCCTCGGGCTCGTCGCCGCCACCGCCGGCCACCCAGGCGTTGATGCCGGTCACGACGTCGGCGGCGTTGCCGGTGAGCTGCTGGTCGACCCGGTAGCCGAACGCCGCGGCGGCCTCGTCCTTGTACTCGGCGACCGCGAACCGTGCGCCCGGCTGGGCGCCCTGGATGTTGGCGACGATCGCGCTCGCGTTGGTGCGCACGTTGGCGATGCTGGTGCCCATGCTGCCGGTGGTGTCCGCCATCAGCACGATGTCGGGGATCGGCGGGATCGGCGGCGTCTCCACCGTCTTGGTGATCGTGACCGACGCCCCCGGGTCGAGGGCGTCGGAGTAGCTGCTCGGGCTCACGCCCGGTGCTGCGCTCGCCGCGGCCGTGGCCACGACGGAGAGGACGGCGGTTGCCGCCGCCAGTGGTAGTGCGCGGGCCGCCAGAGCCCGAGATCCTGCGGACATCAGCATGTTCCTTCCGGATGCGTCTGTCCCCCACCGCGACGCTAGGGACCGCAGACGTCGGCCCGCATGACGCGGGCGGCCCGGATCCGGATGACCCGACCGCGCCATTGCCCTGCCTCCTGGGCCCACCCGCATGTCGGCACGGGCATAGGTCGGACGTCGCCGCGTCCGGTCAGGCGACGTCGCGCAGCCGCGGGGTTAACCGCCACTAACCTGGGGGCATGAGCCGCCGCGACCAGATCCTCGAGACCGCGGCCGAGCTGTTCGCGGCGCGCGGCTTCCACGGCGTCTCCGTGGCGGACCTGGGCGCGGCGTGCGGGATCTCCGGGCCGGCGCTCTACAAGCACTTCGACTCCAAGCAGGCCATGCTCGCCGAGATGCTGGTCTCGATCAGCGAGGAGCTGTTGAGCGTCGGCCGGCAGCGCGTCGACGCGGCCGGCACCCCCGGCGCCGCCCTCGACGCCCTGGTCGACTGGCACGTCGACTTCGCGCTCCGGCACCGGCCGCTCATCGTGGTCCAGGACCGCGACTGGGAGTCGCTGCCCCCCGAGGCCCGCGAGCGGGTGCGCTCCCTGCAGCGCGCGTACGTCGACCTCTGGGCCGCGCAGCTGCGCGCGCTCGACGAGGCGCGTGACCTCGACACCGCGCGGGCGATGGCGCACGCGGCCTTCGGGCTGATCAACTCCACCCCGCACTCCGGGCTGCTCCCCGACGAGCAGATGCGCGGCGTGCTCACGACGATGGCGCTGGGGGCGCTTCGCTGACCGGCTCGTCCTCGTCGAGGATCCGCGCGGCGTAGAGCGCCGCCTCGACCGCGAGGTCGAGGTCGCGGTCGTCGCCCGCCGGCGCGACCTGGCGGGCGTGCAGCCGGCCGAGGAGCTCGTCGCGGGGCAGCCCGCGCAGCGCGAAGAGCAGCAGCGGGTCGGCGTCGACCAGCCACGCCAGCTGGTAGAGCACCGCCAGCGCGTGCACGCAGGGATCGGCCCAGTGGTCGCAGCCGCAGGCCCCGCCGAGCTCGGGTCCGGCCGGCAGCAGCTCGGCGCCCGCGTCCTCCGCCTGCTCGACCAGGTCGTGCGGCAGCTCGCCGGCCAGCAGCGCGGCCACCCGGCCGGCCTCCGCGGCCACCGTCTCGACCAGTGCGGAGATGCCGGCGTCGTCGAGCAGCGGCATGGTGCCGTCGACGGTCCACAGGCCGCGGGCGTCCTCGACCGACGCGACGAAACGCCCCGGCTCGGTGGCGATCTGCCCGACATGGCCGGCGCGGGCCAGCGCCCGGGCGGAGCGCAGGTCGGCGTCGGCGTACGCCGCCTCCTCGACCGCCCGGACCCACGCCTTGCCCCACCAGGTCGCGGCGCGGGCGGCGCCGCGGCGGGCCGGGACGCGCGGGTGCAGGACCCTGGTCATTCCTCGGCCGCCTCCGGCCTGAGGGTGACGAGCTCGCGCAGCTCGTCGTTGCTCAGCTCGGTCAGGGCCGCCTCGCCGCGGCCGAGCACCGCATCGGCGATTGCCCGCTTGCGGCTGAGCATCTCGGCGATCCTCTCCTCGATCGTGCCGCGGGTGACCATCCTGTGCACCTGCACCGGCCGGGTCTGGCCGATGCGGTAGGCGCGGTCGGTCGCCTGCTCCTCGACGGCCGGGTTCCACCACCGATCCACGTGGATCACGTGGTCGGCGCGGGTGAGGTTGAGACCGGTGCCGCCGGCCTTGAGCGACAGCAGGAAGACGGGGGCCGCGCCGGCCTGGAACCGCTTGACCATCGCCTCGCGCTCGCGGACCGGGGTGCCACCGTGCAGGAACTGGTGCGGGACGCCGGCGCGCCCCAGGTGGCTCTCCAGCAGCCGCGCCATCGCGACGTACTGCGTGAAGACCAGCGCGGCGCCGTCCTCGGCGAGCACCGTGCCGAGCAGCTCGTCGAGCAGGTCGATCTTCTGCGACCGCCCCTGGAGGCGGCCGGTCGACTCCTTGAGGAAGTGCGCCGGGTGGTTGCAGATCTGCTTGAGCCCGGTGAGCAGCTTGAGCACCAGTCCGCGGCGGGTGTCCTCGTCGGCGCGCTCGATGCGCTCCATGATGTCGCGGACGAACGACTCGTAGAGCACGACCTGCTCGCGGGTCAGCCCGATCCGGTGGTCGGTCTCGGTCTTGGCGGGGAGCTCGGGCGCGATGCCCGGGTCGGACTTGCGGCGGCGCAGCAGGAACGGCCCGATCAGGTCCGCGAACTGCCGGGCCTTGGAGGGCTCGCGCCCCGACTCGATCGGCCCCGCCCACACCTTGCGGAAGGCGTTGCGGCTGCCGAGCAGCCCGGGCGTGGCCCAGTCGAGGATCGCCCACAGCTCGGTGAGGTTGTTCTCGACCGGCGTGCCGGTCAGCGCGACCCGCGCCTGGCTCGGGATCGTGCGCAGCGCCCGCGCCGTCGACGTACGGGGGTTCTTGACGTGCTGGGCCTCGTCGGCGACCACGAGGTCCCACTCGAGCTCGGCCAGCCGGGCGGCGTCGCGCTGCATGGTGCCGTACGTCGTGAGCACGAACCCGTCGCCCGCTCCGTCGAGCTCACGGGCGCTGCCGTGGAAGCGGACCACCGGGGTGCCGGGGGCGAACCGGCCCACCTCGTCCTCCCAGTTGCCGAGCAGGCTGGCCGGACAGACCACGAGCGTCGGGCCGGACGCCCCGGTCTCGCGGCGGTGCAGGTGCAGCGCGATCAGCGTGATCGTCTTGCCCAGGCCCATGTCGTCGGCCAGGCAGGCTCCGAGCCCGAGCGAGGTGAGCTCGGCGAGCCAGGTGAGGCCGTGACGCTGGTAGTCGCGCAGCGTGGCCGTCAGCGCGACGGGCGGCTCGACCGGCTCGCGGGTCGCGGCCGTGAGCAGCTGCTCGCGGACCTTGAGCAGCGAGGCGCCGACGATCACCTGCTCCTGCTTGCCCTCGTCGGGACCGACCTGGACGACGCCGGTCAGGGCGGCGGCCACGGCCTCGGCGGGCTTCGCGGTGCGCAGCAGCCGCTTGCGTGCCTTCCTCGCGATCGCCGGGTCGACCACGGTCCAGTTGCCGCGCAGCCGCATCAGCGGCGTGGCGGACGACGCGAGCTGGTCCATCTCCTCGTCGGTGAGCGGGTCGCCGTGGAGCGCCACCTGCCACCGGAAGGCGAAGAGCGACTCGGTGCCGAGCAGCGGCTGGTTGAGCGGCTCCTCCCGGGAGCCGGCGGGCGACACCTTGTCCAGGGTCGCGGTCGCGCTCAGGTCACGGCCGAGGCTGCGCGGCCACAGCACGTCGACCCCGCGCTCGCGGAGGTCGCCCACGCCGGCGTCGAGGAGGCTCACGATCTCGTCGGTGTCGAGCACGAGCTGGTCGGGCACCCGCAGCTCGAGCAGCCGGTCGAGCACCGGCCAGGCGTCGGCCGCGGCACGCAGCGCGATCGTCGCGTGGGTGCGGGCCCGCTCGCCGAACCCGTGCACCTCGGCGCCGTCGAGCCACAGCGATGACAGGTCGCAGAGGTGGAGCGGGTTCTGCTCGTCGTGCACCTGCGGGACCAGACGCACGGCGCCCGCGACCAGCTCCTCCTCGTCGGCCTCGACCCGGATCGAGAGCCGCACCAGCTGCGGCAGGTCGCTCGGCTCCACGCGGCGGTGCCGGGCCAGCCGGGTCTGGAGCCGCTGCTCGAACGTCGGCCCGCGCGGCGCCGCCGGCGCGCGCTCGGGCACCTCGACCGGCGGCTGCCGCGGCATCGCGTCGACGATCGCGTCGATGAGGTCGCGCACCACCCGCTCGTCGTCGCGCTGGGCACGGGCCAGCATCTCGATGCGGTCCTCGTCGTCGGCGTCGAGCCCGCTGGCCCGCCAGTGCGGCGGGCTCCCGACGGGTGCGAACTTGCCGGCGGCCACCAACCGCATCCCCAGCAGCGCCGCGCCGCTGAGCAGACCGACGCTCGGGTGCAGGTCGTCACGGTTGCGCGCCTTGGTGAGCACCGGGATCGCCGCCCGTACCGGCAGCGCCACCGTGCGCCGGGCATCGGTGAACTCGATGACCCCCTCCCGCGGCGGCTCGCCGGCGCGGAACGTCGCCGGGCCGGTGAGGGGGACGAAGGACACGACCTAGAAACTAGCCGGGCACGACGACAGTGATGCCGGCGAGCGTCGCCCGGTCGAAGACCGGGAGCAGCCGGGCCGCCTCCTCCAGACCGATGGTCCGCTCCACTAGCCGGTCGGGGCGCAGGGTGCCCTGCTCGATCAGCGCCAGCATCTCGGGGTAGTCGGCGGCCGCCATGCCGTGGCTGCCGAGCAGGTCGAGCTCCCAGCCGATCGCCCGCGCCATCGGGACCCGCGGATGGCCGTCCACGGGCGGCAGCAGCCCGACCTGGACGTGCCGCCCGCGCCGCCGGAGGCTCAGGATCGCGTCCGCGCAGGTCTGCTCGCTGCCGACCGCGTCGACGGAGACGTGGGCACCGCCCCCGGTCAGGTCGGCCACCGCCGCCGGCACGTCCACGGCGCCCGCGACCACCGTGTGCTGGGCGCCGAGGCCGGCGGCCACCGCGAGCGCCTCGGGGTTGCGGTCCACGGCGACGACCCGCGCACCGAGGGCGTGCGCGATCATCACGGCGCTCAGGCCGACCCCGCCCGCGCCGACGACGGTCACCCACTCGCCGGGTCGCAGCCGGGCGCGGCCGACGAGCGCCCGGTACGCCGTGGCGAACCGGCAGCCGAGCCCCGCCGCGGTGGCGAAGTCGACGTCGCCGGGCAGCGCCACGAGGTTGTGGTCCGCCGCGTGCAGCGCGACCCGCTCGGCGAAGGAACCCCAGTAGGTGAAGCCCGGCTGCTCCTGCTCGGGACAGACCTGGGCGTCCCCGGCGCGGCACCACTCGCAGCGGCCGCAGCCGCACACGAACGGCACCGTCACCCGGTCGCCGACCCGCCACCGCCCGACGCCGGCACCGACCTCGCTGACCACACCGGCGAGCTCGTGGCCGGGGACGTGGGGGAAGACGATGTCCTCGTCGTGCCCGGCCCAGCCGTGCCAGTCGCTGCGGCACATGCCGGTCGCCATGACCCGGACGACGACGCCGCCGTCCGGCGCGACCGGGTCCGCCACCTCCCGCACCGCGGGCACTGCTCGGACCGAGTCGACGACGATGGCGCGCACGCCGTCATCGTGTCAGGCGGTTGGGGCCAGCCACTCCTCAGGCTCTCCTGTCACTTCTCAGGCGTTGCAACGGCCGAGAAGTGACGGGATCACCGGTGCACCGGTGATTCCGTCACCGCCCGCCATCCCCCACCGGCTCCTTCCTCCTGACGCCGAACAGCGTGTAGAGCAACGCGACGATCGCGGTGACGCAGAGCAGCACCAGTCCGATCGTGTAGCTGTGGTCGGCCTCGTCGTACGTCGCGCCCATCACCAGCGGCGGGAAGAAGCCGCCGAGGCCACCGGCCGCGCCGACGATGCCGGCGACGCTGCCGACCCGCTCCTTCGGTGCGGTCGCCGCGACCCAGGCGAAGACGCCGCCGGTGCCCAGGCCCAGGAACGCCGCCATCAGCACGAACGAGATGCCGGCCGGGATCTCCGGCTGCGGCTGGAGGGCGACGATCACGGCCATCACGGCCGCACCGGCGAAGGACGTCGCGGCCACGGCGCGGGGGCCGACGCGGTCGGAGAGCACGCCACCGACCGGCCGCATGATGACCGCCGCGATCGCGAAGCCCGCGGTGCGGGTGCCGGCCTGGGTGAGGTCGAAGTCGTAGACGTCCTTGAGGTACGTCGGCAGGTAGGTCGAGAAGGCGACGAACCCGCCGAACGCCACGGCGTACAGGAACGACATCGACCAGGTGACCGGCAGCTTCGCGGCCGCCACCAGCTTGGGGACCACCGGATCGGTGTTCGCCGACCAGGCGGGCGAGTCCCGCATGGCCGACCAGACGACGAGCGCGACCACCACCAGCGCGACCGCGATGATCACGTGCGTCACGCCGTAACCGAACCAGGTGACGAAGCGCGGGGTGAAGAACGACGACAGCGCGGTGCCCCCCATGCCGGCGCCGAAGACCCCGGTCGCGAAGCCACGCCGGTCGGCGGTGAACCATGCGTTCACGAAGGGGATGCCGACCGCGAACGTCGTGCCGCCGATGCCGAGGAAGAAGCCGAAGAGCAGCAGCAGGCCGTAGGACTCCTGCCTGCCGGCGAAGCCGACCAGCACCACGAACGGCGCGGTCGCCAGCAGCAGCACCGTGAACATCAACCGGCCACCGAACTTGTCGGTCAGCGCGCCGGCGAGGATCCGGCCGAGCGAGCCCACCAGCACCGGCGTCGCCACCAGCAGCGACTTCTCACCGGAGGTCAGGCCCAGGCTCTCGGTGTAGCGCACGCCCAGCGGCGCGATCATGTTCCAGGCCCAGAAGCTGATCGCGAACGCGAGGGTCGCGAGCGCGAGGTTCTTGCTCTGCCCGCGGGTGAGGTCGGGGCCGACGGTCGCCGCCGAACCGCTCGATTGGCTCATCGGTTGCTCCTGTCTCGGTCCGTCGTGCCGACGGGGCTCCAGCCGGGGCGCGGGCGCCCGGTCGGCGCCGGCGTCCGGGCGTCGCGGCTGCGGTAGACGATGTAGGGACGGAAGAGGTAGTGCACCGGCGCGGTGAACGCGTGCACGAGCCGGGTGAACGGCCAGGCCGCGAAGAGCAGCAGCGCGACCAGCACGTGGATGTGGAACTGGACCGGCGCCGCCGCCATCGCCTCGACGTCGGGCTGCAGGGTGAAGAGCGAGCGGAACCACGGCGAGACCGTCTCGCGGTAGTTGTGCGCCTCCTGGCCGGCACCGACCGATACCAGCGTGGTCCACAGGCCGAGCGTGATCGCGCCGACGAGCAGCACGTACATGACCTTGTCGTTGGTGGTGGTCGCCATGAAGACCGGACCGGTCCTCCGCCGCCGCACCACCAGGATGAGGATCCCGACGAGCGTGCAGACGCCAGCGATGCCGCCGAAGAGCAGCGCATTGAAGTGGTAGATGCTCTCGGAGATCCCGACCTTCTCGGTCCAGTCCTCCGGGATGACCAGGCCGCCGACGTGGCCGATGAACACCATCAGGATGCCGAAGTGGAAGAGGGGCGACCCGATCCGCAGCAGCCGCGACTCGTAGAGCTGCGAGGACCGCGTGGTCCAGCCGAACTTGTCGTAGCGGTAGCGCCAGATCGTGCCGAGCACGAGCGTCGCCAGCACGAGGTAGGGGAGGACCCCCCAGAGCAGCACGTCCATCAGCGGCCTCCGGCCAGAGGAAGGAGTCTCGGGTCCCCGTTGACGAGATAGGGCTCGAGGCCCACGGTCTCCATCGGCGGCCCCCCGACCAACGCCTGGACGGCGGCCCGGTCCTTGGGCGAGGCACCGGGCAGCGTCGCGCAGACGGCGGCCACGACCGCGGCGTACGGCGTGCCGTCCTCCTCGAGCCCGATCCGGAGCAGCTCGAGGCTGGGGCGGTACTCCCGCAGCAGCGCCTCGCCGCCCTCGGGGTCCGCGACCGCGGCGTACTCGAGCACCATGGGCAGGTAGTCGGGCAGCTCACCGGAGGTGTCCACGAGGAAGCCGCTCGCGCGGTAGGCGGCTTTGAAGCGGCCGAGCACCTCCCCGCGGCGGCGGGTGTCACCGTCGGTCCAGTAGGACAGATAGAGCGCGTGCCGGCGGGACAGGTCGAAGACCTCGACGTACTGCCGCTCCAGCACCTCCAGCGGCGTCCGCTCGACGTGGTCGAGGAACCCGTCGAGCGTCGCGACTCGCTGCTCGCCGAGCGCGGCGCGAATCACCGGCACCCGGTCGAGCAGCGCTTGGTCAGGGTAGGCGAGCAGGTACGACGCGGCCTGCCGGACGACCCGCGCCCTCATGCTGTGGGCTCCTGCCGCTTCTCGGGGAAGAGGCCGGCCGGGGTGCCGTTGCCGTCCCAGTTGAGGAGGTTCACCCGGCCCCGCAGCTCCTCGTCGCCGGCCGGCCGGTCGGTGGTCTGTCGCTGCTTGAGCGCGTGGAAGTTCTCGACCGCGACCGGCACCGGGCGGCCGCTCGCCTCGCCGAACGGGCCCGAGTCGTACATGCCCGGGCCGTCCTCGAAGTCCAGCGAGCAGCCGATCTCCTCGAGCTCGTGTGCCTGCTCGACGTGGGCCTTGGGGATCACGTAGCGCTCGTCGTACTTGGCGATCGCCATCAGCCGGTACATCTCGTACATCGACTCCTCGGTCATCCCGACCGCCTCCGGGATGGAGCCGTCGGGGTCGCGACCGAGGTTGACGCCGCGCATGTAGGCGCGCATCGCGGCGAGCTTGCGCAGCACGCCGTCGACGACCTCGGTGTCGCCCGCGGTGAAGAGCTCGGCGAGGTACTCCACCGGGATCCGCAGCGCGTCGATCGCGCCGAAGAGCACGTCGCGGTCCTCGGCGTCGTGGCCCTGCTCGGAGAGCAGGTCGACCACCGGCGAGAGCGGCGGGACGTACCAGACCATCGGCATCGTCCGGTACTCCGGATGGAGGGGCAGCGCGACGCGGTACCTCTTCGCGAGCGCATAGACCGGCGAGCGGCGAGCGGCCTCCAGCCAGTCCTCGGCGATGCCCTGCTCCCGAGCGGCGGCGATGACCGCCGGGTCCTCCGGGTCGAGGAGCAGGTCCATCTGCGCCTCGTAGAGGTCCTTCTCGTCGGGCACCGACGCGGCGGCGGTGACCGCGTCAGCGTCGTAGAGGAAGAGGCCGAGGTAGCGCAGTCGGCCGACGCAGGTCTCGGCGCACACGGTCGGGATGCCGACCTCGATGCGCGGGTAGCAGAACGTGCACTTCTCGGCCTTGCCGGACTTGTGGTTGAAGTAGACCTTCTTGTACGGGCAGCCGGTGATGCACTGACGCCACCCGCGGCAGCGATCCTGGTCGACCAGGACGATGCCGTCCTCCTCGCGCTTGTAGATCGCGCCCGACGGGCAGGACGCCATGCACGAGGGGTTCAGGCAGTGCTCGCAGATCCGCGGCAGGTAGAACATGAACGTCTGCTCGAACTCGAACTTGATCTTGTCCTCGGACTCCTTGCGGATCCGCTGCACGATCGGGTCGAGGTGGCCCATCTCCGAGGCGCCGCCGAGGTTGTCGTCCCAGTTGGCCGACCAGGTGATCTTGGTGTCCTCGCCGGTGATCAGCGACTTCGGCCGGGCGACCGGGAAGTCGTCGCCGAGCGGCGCCTCGATCAGCGTCTTGTAGTCGTAGGTCCACGGCTCGTAGTAGTCCTTGAGCTCGGGCTGCACCGGGCTGGCGAAGATCGACAGCAACCGCTTGAACCGGCCACCGGTCTTCAGCTGCAGCCGGCCGCGCTTGTTGATCTCCCACCCGCCCTGCCACTGCTCCTGGTCCTCGTAGCGGCGCGGGTAGCCCTGGCCGGGCCGGGTCTCCACGTTGTTGAACCAGACGTACTCGGTGCCGGCGCGGTTGGTCCAGGCCTGCTTGCAGGTGACCGAGCACGTGTGGCACCCGATGCACTTGTCGAGATTCATCACCATGCCCATCTGGGCCATGACGCGCATCAGTAGGTCACCTCCTGGGAGCGCTTGCGGATCGTCGTCACCATGTCGCGCTGGTTGCCGGTGGGGCCCAGGTAGTTGAACGTGTAGGACAGCTGGGCGTAGCCGCCGATCAGGTGCGTCGGCTTCACCAGCAGGCGGGTCACGGAGTTGTGGATGCCGCCGCGGCGGCCGGTGGCCTCGGACTTCGGCACGTCGATCGTGCGCTCCTGCGCGTGGTAGACGTACACGACGCCGGCCGGCATCTTGTGGCTGACGATCGCTCGGGCGACCAGGACGCCGTTCTCGTTGGTGCACTCGACCCACTCGTTGTCGTGCACCTCGATGGCAGCCGCGTCCTGCGGGCTCATCCAGACCGTCGGCCCGCCTCGGGAGAGCGAGAGCATGAAGAGGTTGTCCTGGTACTCCGAGTGGATCGACCACTTCGAGTGCGGCGTCAGGTAGCGCACGGTGATCGAGAGGCCATCCGGCCCGAGCGCCGGCTCACCGAAGAGCCGCTGCATGTCGAGCGGTGGCCGGTAGATCGGCAGCGCCTCGCCCACGTCGGTCATCCAGTCGTGGTCGAGGTAGAAGTGCATCCGCCCGGTGAGGGTGTGGAAGGGCTTGTGCCGCTCGATGTTCACGGTGAACGGCGCGTAGCGGCGGCCGCCGGTCTCGGATCCCGACCACTCCGGTGAGGTGATGACCGGGACCGGCGCGGCCTGGGTGTCGGCGAAGCTGATCCGCTTCTCCTCCGACCCCTCGGCGAGGTCGTGCAGCTTCCTGCCGGTCCGCTCCTCCAGCGTCTTGAAACCCTGGACGGCGAGCGCGCCGTTGGTCGTGCCGGAGAAGCGCAGGATCGCCTCCGCGAGGTGCTGGTCGGTCGCGATCGACGGTCGTCCGGCGCCGGCACCCGCGGACATGACGCCGTTGCTCCTCGCGAGCGCCTCGACCTGCTCCTCGAGCCGGTAGGTGACGTTCTTGACCGTGAAGCCGAGCTCGTCGGCGAGCGGCCCGACGCTCCCGAGCTTGTCGGCGATCGCGGTGTAGTCGCGCTCGACGACCTGGAAGACCGGCGTCGTGTCGTAGGGATCGCGCGGCGTCTCGCCCGGGGTGTCGTGCTGCAGCGGGACGCTCACCAGGTCCTTGCGGGTGCCGAGGTGCTTCTGCGACAGCTCGGAGAGCCGCTGCGCGATCGCGTGGAACGCCTCGAAGTCGGTGCGCGCCTCCCACGGCGGATCGATCGCCGGGCTGAACGCGTGCACGAAGGGGTGCATGTCGGTCGAGGAGAGGTCGTGCTTCTCGTACCAGGTCGCCGCCGGCAGCACGACGTCGGAGAGCAGCGTCGTCGACGTCATCCGGAAGTCGGCGGAGACGAGCAGGTCGAGCTTCCCCTCGGGAGTCTCGTCGTGCCAGGCGACCTCCTGGGGTCGTGGGGCGGTGGGGTTCTCCGACCCGAGCACGTTCGCGTGGGTGCCGAGCAGGTTCTTGAGGAAGTACTCGTTGCCCTTGGCGCTCGAGCCGAACAGGTTGGAGCGCCAGAGCACCAGCGTGCGCGGCCAGGACTCGGGCGCGTCGATGTCGGCGATCGCCGGCTTCAGGCGTCCCGCCGCCAGCGCGTCCTTCACGTACTGCGCCGGGTCGTCGGCCGTCGCCGCCTCCTCGCCGACGTCGAGCGAGCTCCGGTCGAACTGCGGGTAGAAGGGCATCCAGCCCTTGCGTGCGGACTCGGCGATGACGTCGGCGGTGTGCTTGTCCTTGAGGTGGCCCTTGGCCAGCGGCGAGCTCAGCGAGTCGGCGGAGTAGCCGTCGGTGCGCCACTGGCCGGTGTGCATGTACCAGAACGAGGTGCCGGTCATCGTGCGCGGCGGTCGGCTCCAGTCCAGGCCGTTGGCCAGCGAGATCCAGCCGGTGATCGGGCGGCACTTCTCCTGCCCGACGTAGTGCGCCCAGCCGCCGCCGTTGCGGCCCATCGAGCCGGTGAGGATCAGCAGCGACAGGATCGCCCGGTAGGTCGCGTCGCCGTGGAACCACTGGCAGATGCCGGCGCCCATGATGATCATCGAACGGCCGCCGGACTCCTCGGCGTTGCGCGCGAACTCGCGCGCGATCCGGATGCACTGCTCGGCGGGGACGTTCGTGCGCTCGGCCTGCCAGGCCGGGGTGTACGGCGTGCTCGCGTCGTCGTAGCCGGTCGGCCAGTCGCCGGGGAGGCCATCGCGTGCCACGCCGTACTGGGCGAGCATCAGGTCGAAGACCGTGGTGACCCGGTGGCCGCCGACGACCCGGGTCGGGACACCGCGCCGTAGGACGGAGCCGGAGCCGTCGGCCTCGGTGAAGGCGGGCAGCAGGACCTCGGTCGCCTCGCTGCCGTCGCCGGCCAGCGTCAGCGTCGGGCTGACGCCCTCGAGGTCGAGGTTCCACCGGCCCTTGCCGGACTCGGCGTACCGGAACCCCATCGAGCCGTTGGGCACGACCGGCTGCCCGGTGGCGCCGTCCATCAGCACGGTCTTCCACGCGTCCTCGTCGGCAGTGCCGCCGAGGTCCCTGGCAGTGAGGAACTTGCCGGGCACGAGACCGCCCTGCTCGTGGTCCTCGAGGCGGATCAGGAACGGCAGGTCGGTGTACTGCTGCACGTAGTCGATGAAGAACGGCGTGCGCCGGTCGACGAGGAACTCCTTGAGGATCACGTGCCCCATCGCCATCGCGAGGGCTGCGTCGGTGCCGGCCTGGGCGGGCATCCACTCGTCGGCGAACTTGGTGTTGTCGGCGTAGTCGGGGCTGACCGTGACGACCTTGGTGCCGCGGTAGCGGACCTCGGCCATCCAGTGCGCGTCGGGGGTGCGGGTGACGGGGACGTTGGAGCCCCACATCATCAGGTACGACGCGTCCCACCAGTCCCCGGACTCGGGGACGTCGGTCTGGTCGCCGAAGACCTGCGGGCTGGCGACGGGCAGGTCGGCGTACCAGTCGTAGAACGACGTCATCACGCCGCCGATGAGCTGGATGAACCGGGTGCCGACGCAGTGGCTGACCATCGACATGGCGGGGATCGGCGAGAATCCGGTGCAGCGGTCGGGTCCGTGGGTCTTGATGGTGTGCACGTGGGCGGCGGCGACCATGTCGATCGCGTCGCGCCAGCCCACCCGCACGAGACCGCCCTTGCCGCGGGCCTGCTGGTACTTCCGGCGCTTCACCGGGTCGTCGACGATCTCGGCCCAGGCCTCGACGGAGTCGCCGATCCGGTCGCGGGCCTCGCGGAACATCTCGACGAGCACGCCTCGCGCGTACGGGTAGCGGACCCGGGTCGGCGAGTAGGTGTACCAGGAGAACGCCGCGCCTCGAGGGCAGCCGCGCGGTTCGTACTCCGGCCGGTCCGGCCCGACGGACGGGTAGTCGGTCTCCTGGCTCTCCCAGGTGATGATCCCGTCCTTGACGTAGACCTTCCACGAGCAGGATCCGGTGCAGTTCACCCCGTGCGTCGACCGGACGACCTTGTCGTGGCTCCACCGGTCCCGATAGAAGACGTCGCCCGCGCGGCCGCCCCTGCGGAACACCGCCCTGCCGTCGTCGCTCTCCTCCCACCGAGTGAAGAACCGCCCTGCCCGCAGGAGTGCATCGCTGCCGGGCCCGTCGAGACCTGCTCGAGCCATGCCCATCAACGTAGGGACGCGCCGTCGTCCGTGTAAAGGACGAAGGTCCCGACCTCAGGACTCGTTGCCTAGGCTCGGGGCATGAGCATCCTCGAGGCCCCGATCGCCCGCCTGGACGGCACCGCCACCACGCTGGGTGAGATCACCGGCGGCCGGCCCGCCCTGCTGGTCAACGTCGCGTCCAAGTGCGGGCTGACCCCGCAGTACTCCGGACTGGAGGAGCTGCAGGAGCGGTTCGCCGACCGGGGCTTCACCGTGGTCGGCCTGCCCTGCAACCAGTTCATGGGGCAGGAGCCGGGCAGCGCGGAGGAGATCCAGGAGTTCTGCTCCTCGACCTACGGCGTCACCTTCCCGATGACCGAGAAGATCGAGGTCAACGGCGACGACCGCCACGAGATCTACGACGAGCTCGCGGGGACCCCCGACGAGCAGGGCGAGGCCGGCGACGTGCAGTGGAACTTCGAGAAGTTCCTCCTGGCCGCCGACGGCACCGTCATCTCGCGCTTCCGCCCCAAGGTCGAGCCGACCGACGAGCGGATCGTCGACGCGATCGAGGCGATGCTCGACTGAGCTCCGGGACGTGGGCCGGAACTTGCACCCACCTGGTGACCCAGCCCACGTCCGTCCGAGCCGAAAGTCGGATGACCCTGTCGGCGGAGCCACCTAGCCTCGTCCGGTGAGTACGCAGACCCAGGCCCCCACGCCCACCGGCCCCCCGAGCGGCGGCGCATCGGACAAGCTCGACAAGGGCGTGATCGCCGTCGCCGGCGTCGTCGTCCTGGGCGCGATCATGTCGATCCTCGACATCACGGTCGTGACCGTCGCGATGCAGACGTTCATGGCCGAGTTCGACGCCACGCCGGCCCAGGTCGCGTGGACGATGACCGGCTACACGCTGGCCCTCGCTGCCGTGATCCCGCTGACGGGCTGGGCCGCGGACCGGTTCGGCACCAAGCGCCTCTACCTGCTCGCGATCCTGCTCTTCGCGGCCGGCTCCGCCCTCTGCGCCCTGGCGACCACGCTGCCGATGCTCGTCGGATTCCGCGTCGTCCAGGGCCTGGGTGGCGGCATGCTGATGCCGCTGGGCATGACGATCCTGACCCGGGCCGCCGGCCCCGAGCGCGTCGGCCGCGTCATGGCGATCATGGGCATCCCGATGCTGCTCGGCCCGATCTTCGGCCCGATCCTCGGCGGCTGGCTGATCGACAGCGCGAGCTGGCACTGGATCTTCCTCATCAACGTCCCGATCGGCGTCGCCGCGATCACCTACGCCGCGATCGTGCTGCCCAAGGACCACGTCGAGCCGTCGGAGTCCTTCGACTGGCTCGGCATGGTGCTGCTCTCGCCGGGCCTGGCGCTCTTCCTCTACGGCGTCTCCACGATCCCGGAGACCGGCACGCTCCTGGCCGCCAAGGTGCTCGTCCCGGCCGCCATCGGCACCGTGCTGATCATCGCGTTCGTGCCGTGGGCGCTCAACCGCCGCAACCTGCACCCGCTGGTCGACCTGCGGCTCTTCCAGAACCGCAACATGACGATCGCGGTCGTCGCGATGTCGCTCTTCGCGATCTCGTTCTTCGGCGCCGGACTGCTCTTCCCGCAGTACTTCCAGCTGGTCCGCGGCGAGGACGCGATGAACGCGGGGCTGCTGCTCGCGCCCCAGGGTCTCGGCGCCATGATCACGATGCCGATCGCCGGCGTGCTCGCGGACCGCATGGGCCCCGGCAAGATCGTGATGACCAGCATCGTCGTCATCACCGTCGGCATGGCGATGTTCGCGACGCTGACCGACACGACGTCGTACGCCTTCCTGCTGACGTCGCTCTTCGTCATGGGGCTCGGCATGGGCGGCACGATGATGCCGATCATGTCCGCGGCGCTGGCCACCCTGCGCGACCACACGATCGCGCGCGGCTCGACGCTGATGAACATGATCCAGCAGGTCGCGGCCTCGATCGGCACCGCGGTCTTCACGGTGCTGCTCACCAACGGCCTCGAGGACGCCACCCCGACGCCCGCCGGCATGGCCGACGCGTTCGGCGACGTCTTCGTCGTCGCGACTGTGCTGGTCGCGCTGGTGCTGGTGCCGGCGTTCTTCCTGCCCCGCAGGCGGATCGAGCACCAGGTCGACCCGGCGGTGCTGGTCGGGCACTGACGCCTCGTCCCGTCCGCCCGCAGTTTCATCAAGGGATGACGGTCGAGCAACGCTCCCCTCGACGAGTTCGTCGGGGGGAGCGCTGTTTCGCCTGCATCCCTTGATGAAACGCCACCCGGCCGCCGCGGGTCAGCCGCTCGGCGCTGCTCGCCGCGGCGCTCGGCCCCGCCCGTCCCGCCCGTCCCGCCCGCCCGCAGTTTCATCAAGGGATGACGGTCGAGCAACGCTCCCCTCGACGAGTTCGCCGGGGGGAGCGCTGTTTCGCCTGCATCCCTTGATGAAACGCCACCTGTGGGCCGCCGCGGGTCAGCCGCCGAACCTCCCGGTGATCGGCGCCAGGTCCGCGAGCGTGACGATGCCGGGCGGCGCGGCCACGACGTACGGGACGGCGTTGGTGACCGGCATCGCCGTGTAGATCATGCCGAGGTCCATCACGCTCTCGGTCCAGTCCTTCGGTGGCAGGCAGTGCAGCACCGTCCGCATGTTCGGCACGCCGAAGACCTGGATGACGTGGCCGTGCTGGAGCGGCTTCGGCGGCACGGTGTGCTCACCCATGATCCAGTTGAAGCCGACGCTGACCACGTTGCGGTCGCCGACCCAGCCGCGGTGGTAGCCCATCACGCCGCCGATCGTGCCGGCCGGGATCGTCATGAAGCCGAGGTCGCTGTCGCCGGTCGCCTCGGTGAACTCGACGTCGAAGGTCATCCGGTCCAGCGGCGCCCCGATCGCGTCGGCCATCATCGCCGCCGACTCCGCGAACACCTCGCTCTCGCGGCGCACCGACTCGGCCAGGCCCGGGGTGTCCGGCGGCAGCGAGAAGCCCATCGCCCGCTGGGTCTCCGCGCTCGCGTACGTCGAGCAGTCGACCGACTCGGTGATCCGGATCTCGTCCACGCGCTCGCACGAGCCCGACAGCACCATGCCGACCGTGTTCGTCATGCCCGGGTGCGCGCCGCTGCCGAAGATCGACGCGCCGCCACGCTCGCAGGCCTCCCGGATCCGGTCGAGGTCTGCCGGCGACTGCTTGCCGCCGGTGATCCAGGCGGCCGACGCGCAGACGTTGACGCCCGACTCCAGCAGAGCGACGAGCTCGTCGATGCTCGGCCACAGCGGGTTGTAGCAGCAGGCGTCCGCCCCGAGGGCGAGCAGCGCCGCGACGTCGTTGGTGGCCAGCACCCCGGTCGCCTCGGGCCAGCCGGCGAGGTCGGCGGCGTCCCGGCCCACCTTGTCGGCACCGTGGGCGTAGACGCCGACCAGCTCCAGGTCGGGCCGGGACAGGATCGCGTGCAGCGACCGTCGTCCGATGTTGCCGGTGGTCCACTGGATGACGCGCAGGGGTCGGTCCATGCGCGCACACTAGAACGTGTTCTAGGTCCGGTCCAGCGTCGAGTCTCAGCTCGTGGTGGCCAGCACCAGCGGCCTGACCTCCGCGGCGCCGGCGGCGAGCACCGCCCGAGCCGCGAGGGTGAGCGTCCAGCCAGTGCCGACGCGGTCGTCGACGAGCAGCACCCGGGCGCCGGCGGGGACGTCGGCGTGCAGGCTGAAGCGCCGGCCGACCGCCGCGACCCGCTGCGCGGAGTTGGCGGCGCCCTGCTCCGGCAGCACGTCGGGGTCGACGATCGCCCAGTGGCCGAGCACCGGCACCCGCAGGTAGCGGGAGAGCCCGTCGGCGAGGTCGGCCGTCAGCGTCGGTCGGGTGGCGGACTCGACGACGACGATGCCGTCGACCGGCGGCCGCCAGTCGCCGAGCACCTCGATCACCGCCTTGACCAGCGGCACCGGCACCGGGCCGTCGGGGGTGGCCGCGGCGAAGAGCTCGCGCAGCGCGTTGCCGTAGCCCAGGTCGGTGAGGCGGGCGACCGCCCTGCCCTCGAGGGCCGCCTCCGCGATCTTGCCCTTGAGGTCGATGCCGAGGTTGCCCAGCGCGGTCGGCCACATCTTGCGGGGCTCGACGACCACACCCGGGCGCGCGAGCCTCGCCTCGGCCTCCTCGACCGCGGCCGTCGAGACCTCGGTGGCCAGCGTGAACCCGCCGCAGTTGTCGCAGCGACCGCAGTCGACCGCTTCCGGGTCGTCGAGCTGCTCGCGCAGGTAGCGCATCCGGCACTCGGTGGTCGTCAGGTAGGCGAGCATCGCCTGCTGCTCCCGCTCGCGGGCCTCCTTGACCCGGCGGTAGCGCTCCTCGTCGTAGACCCACGGCTGGCCGGTCGCCTCCCAGCCACCCCGCACCCGACGTACGGCGCCGTCGACGTCGAGCACCTTGAGCATGGTCTCGAGCCGGTTGCGGTTGAGGTCGACGTAGGTCTCGAGGGCGGCGGTGCTGAGCGGCCGACCCTCCTCGGCGAGCACCTCGAGCGTGCGCCGCACCTGCTCCTCGCGCGGGAACGCCAGCGACGCGAAGTAGGCCCAGATGTCGCGGTCCTCGACCGCCGGCAGCAGCACGACGGTCGCGTCGGGAGTGCCGCGGCCGGCGCGGCCGACCTGCTGGTAGTAGGAGACCGGGGAGGACGGGGCGCCCAGGTTGACCACGAACCCGAGCGTCGCGTCGAAGCCCATGCCGAGCGCGCTGGTGGCCACGAGCGCCTTGACCCGGCCGTTGGCGAGGTCCTGCTCGAGCGCGTGCCGCTCGGTCGTCTCGGTCTGGCCGGAGTAGGCCGCGACGTCGTGGCCGCGCGAGCGCAGGTAGTCGGCCACCTCCTGGGTGGCAGCGACCGTGAGGCAGTAGACGATGCCGGAGCCGGGCTGCTCGGCCAGGTGGTCGGCGAGCCAGGCCAGCCGCTGCTCGGGCGTCGTCAGCCGCACCACACCCAGGCGGAGCGACTCGCGGTCGAGCGAACCGCGCAGCACGAGGACGTCGCCCTCGAGGTCGGAGGGCGCCATCTGCTCCGCGACGTCGGCGGTCACCCGGGCGTTGGCGGTCGCGGTGGTCGCGAGCACAGGGATGCCCTCGGGCAGGTCGCCGAGCATGGTGCGGATCCGGCGGTAGTCGGGCCGGAAGTCGTAGCCCCAGTCGGAGATGCAGTGCGCCTCGTCGACGACCAGGAGGCCGCAGGTGGCGGCCAGCCGGGGCAGCACCTCGTCGCGGAAGCCGGGGTTGTTGAGCCGCTCGGGGCTGACCAGGAGCACGTCGACCTCGCCGGCGCGGATCGCCTCCTGGATCGGCTCCCACTCCTCCATGTTGGTCGAGTTGATCGTGACCGCACGGATGCCGGCGCGCTCCGCGGCGGCGATCTGGTTGCGCATCAGCGCCAGGAGCGGCGAGACGATGACCGTGGGGCCGGCGCCCTGCTCGCGGAGCAGCAGGGTCGCGACGAAGTAGACGGCCGACTTGCCCCAGCCCGTCTTCTGCACGACCAGCGCCCGCCGCCGGTGCACCGCGAGGGCCTCGATCGCCGACCACTGGTCCTCCCGGAGGACCGCGTCGTCGCGGCCCACCAGCGCTCGGAGGTGGGCCTCGGCGCTGGCGCGGACGTCGGTCGCGATGGGGCTCATGCCGACCTGTCTACCAGCGCCCGCCGACTTTCTCGGACCCGGATGTATCTGGCGCCACGAGCGCCGCTCCTCCCCGGTGCCAGCGCGCGACACGGGGGAGCGTGCCGGTGGGTCACACGGGGTCGTGTGCCTCAGGACACGCCATGGAAGTCCCTGAGGCACACGGCCCCGTTCCACGTCTCCTGTCAGCTGCTCGCCCGGTCAGCGGACGTCGACGAAGGCGTCGCTCTCCAGCACCGGTACGACGTCGCTGCGATCGAGCTCGGCGGCCACGTCGACGTCGCCGGCGAAGCCGATCCCGGTCAGCTCCTGGCCGCTGACGCAGGCGTGCAGCTCCTCGGCCAGCCGGGGCGCCACCGCGCGGAACGCGTGCTCGGCGACCCGCGCCTCCGGGCTCAGGCCGCCCACCCCGAGGTCCACCAGGGCCGCCACCACGGCACCGGCGCCCCAGAGGTCCTCGACCGCGGGGCGCAGCGAGCCGTCCGGCCACCGCTCGCCGGCGGGGACGATCCCGATCGGCCGTGGCTGCTCGACCAGCCACCTCGCGACCGCCGCCCGGTTGCGCAGCGACGCGCCGACCACCGTCGAGCCCGCGCCGGCGAGGCCGAAGGCGATCGCGGACCCGTTGGGCGAGGGCAGCACCAGCCGCTCGACGCCGGCCGCGGCCCGCACCGACAGCGGCGACAGGCTCACGGCCGAGCCCGTGGAGCGGCCCTGGGCCAGCACGGCGTCGCGCGCCGCGGCGTACGCCGTCGCCCGCTGGTCCTTCCAGCGGAAGGGGTAGACGGTCATCCCCCGGTCGAGCGCCACGGTGAGCGTGGTCGTGAACGACAGCACGTCCACGACGACGGTCACCGGTGTCGCCAGCGCCGCGGCACCGGTCGGGCCCCAGCCGACGCGCACGTCGTGCGCGGGCTGGCGGTAGGCCGGGATGCTCACCAGATGCGCACGCGCTCCGCCGGGTCGAGCCAGAGGCCGTCCCCGTCGGTGGTCCCGAAGACCTCGTGGAACTCGTCGAGGTTGCGCACGATGTTGGCCCGGAACTCCGGCGGGCTGTGCGGGTCGATGGTGAGGTACTGCTGGTCGAGCTCCTTGCGGCGCTTGGTGCGCCAGCAGTAGGCCCAGTTGAGGAAGAGCTTCTGCCGGTCCTCGGCCGCGGCCTCGCCGCCGCGCGCGATCAGGTACGCCGTGTGGCCGATCGTCAGGCCACCGAGGTCGCCGATGTTCTCGCCGACGGTGAGCGCACCGTTGACCCGCTCGCCCGGGAGGTTGCGCGGCTCGAAGGCGTCGTACTGCTCGATGAGCGTCTTGGACTTCACCTCGAACGCGGCCTTGTCCTCCGGCGTCCACCAGTCGTTGAGGTTGCCGTCGCCGTCGTACTGGGCGCCCTGGTCGTCGAAGCCGTGCCCGATCTCGTGCCCGATGACGGCGCCGATGCCCCCGTAGTTCTCGGCCTCCTCCGCGTCCGGGGAGAAGAACGGCTTCTGCAGGATCCCTGCCGGGAAGCAGATCTCGTTGGTGCCGGGGTTGTAGTAGGCGTTGACGGTCTGCGGGAGCATGAACCACTCGTCGCGGTCGACGGGCGCACCGATCTTGGCGAGCTGCCGGTCGGTCTCGAAGGCAGACGCCGCGGCGACGTTGCCGAGCAGGTCGTCGCGGGTGACCTGCAGCGCCGAGTAGTCGCGGAACTTCTCGGGGTAGCCGATCTTGGGGCGGAACCGGTCGAGCTTGTCGTAGGCCCGCTGCTTGGTCTCGTCGGTCATCCAGTCCAGCCGCGAGATGGACTGGCGGTAGGCGGCGAGCAGGTTGGCGACGAGGTCGTCCATCATCGCCTTGGCGCGCGGCGGGAAGTGCCGGGCGACGTACTCCTCCCCGACCGCCTCGCCGATCGCGCCCTCGACGAACGCCACGCCCCGCTTCCAGCGCGCCCGCAGCTCGGGGGTGCCGTTGAGGGTGCGGCCGTAGAAGTCGAAGTTGGTCTCGACGAAGTCGTCGGTGAGGTACGCCGCGGCCGCGCGGAGCACGTGCGAGCGCAGCCACTCCCGCCAGTCCTCGAGCGGCACCTCGTCGAGCACGGTGGAGAGGTGGGAGAAGTACGATGGCTGCCGCACGCACACCTCGGCCAGCGTCTCGTCGGAGCCACCGAGGTTGGTGACGTAGGCGTCCCAGTCGAAACTCGGGCAGAGCTCGACGAGGTCGGCCTTCGTCATGAGGTTGTAGGTCTTCTGCACGTCGCGGGTCTCGGCGCGCTCCCAGTGGCCGGCGGCCAGCCGGGTGTCGACCGCGAGCACGGTCGCGGCGGCGGCCTCGGGCGCGGGGTGCTCGACCAGGCTGAACAGCCGCGTGAGGTAGGCGGCGTACTTGTCGCGGATCTCGGCGAACTTGTCGTCGCGGTAGTAGGACTCGTCGGGCAGGCCCAGGCCGCCCTGGACCAGGTTGAAGAGGTAGCGGTCGGAGTCCTTGCTGTCGGTGTCGACGTAGGAGCCGAAGAGCCCGTGCCCGCCGATCCGCTCGAACTCACCGAGGAAGGCCGCCAGGTCGCGGGTGTCGCGGAGCCCGTCGACCGCGGTCAGCAGCGGCCGCAGCGGCGTCGTGCCCCGGGCCGCGATCGTCTCGGTGTCCATGAACGAGTGGAAGAGGTCGCCGATCTTGCGGGCGTCCTCGCTGACCTCGGCGCCGTCGGCGACCTGCCGGGCGAGGTCCTCGATGATCGCGTGGACCTGCTGCTCCGCCACGTCCGCGAGCTGCACGAACGGGCCCCAGCTCGACCGGTCGCTCGGGATCTCGGTCTCGGCGAGCCACCGACCGTTGACGTGGCCGAACAGGTCGTCCTGGGGTCGGATGGCAGGGTCCATGCCCTCGCGGGCGTCCTCGAGAGTCGTCACACGCCCGACACTATCCGCCCGGGGAACCACCTGAGAGGACCATTCCTGCACCGGGCCCCCGGGGGTGCGACGCTCCGGCGATGCGACTCCGGCTCAGCCGGCGGTCACCCGGACGACGGACTTGCCGAGGGTACGGCGCTCCTCCATGTCGAGCAGCGCCTGCCCGAAGTCCTCGAGAGCGTAGGTCGCACCGATCGGCGGCCGCACGACCCCGGACTCCATCATCGGCACGAGCTCGGCCCACTGCTGCTGCATGTAGCCGGGCCGCATCATCGCGAACGCGCCCCAGCCGACGCCGCGCACGTCGATGTTGTTGAGCAGCAGCCGGTTGACCTTGACCTCCGGGATGCCCTGGCCCGCGGCGAAGCCGACCACGAGCAGCCGGCCCTGCGTGCCGAGCGCGCGCAGCGAGTCGGTGAACACCGAGCCGCCGACCACGTCGACGACGACGTCGACCCCTCGACCATCGGTGAGCCCGAGCACCGCGTCCTTGAACCCGTCGAGCAGCACGGTCTCGTCGGCGCCGGCCGCGCGGGCCACGGCCGCCTTCTCCTCCGTGCTCACCACGGCGATCGTGCGCGCGCCGTACCCCTTCGCCACCTGGATCGTCGCGGTGCCGACGCCCCCGGCCGCGCCGTGCACGAGCACGGTCTCCCCGGCCCGGAGCCCGGCGCGCTCGGCCAGGGCGAACTGGGCGGTGAGGTAGTTCATCGGGAGCGCCGCGCCCTCGTCGAAGGACAGCGAGTCCGGGAGCGCGAACGTCGTGTCGGCCGGACTGGCGACCCGCTCGGCCGCGTTGCCGTAGCCGGCGACCCCGGCGACGCGCTGACCCGGGGCGAAGCCGTCACCCGAGATCACCACGCCAGAGAAGTCGACGCCCAGGGTGAACGGCGGCTCCGGGCGCAGCTGGTACTCCCCCTTGCTCAGCAGGAGGTCCGGGAAGGAGATCCCGACGCTGCGCACCTCCACCAGCACCTCGCCGGGCTTCGGCTCGGGCTCGGGGACGTCGTGCACGACGACGTCGGCGGGACCGGTGGGCTGGAGGACCTGGACGGCACGCATGCTGGCGAGGCTAGCGGGCGCCCCCGGACTCCTCGGGCCAGAGGCCGCGGCTGGCGATCACCAGCCCGACGCACGCCGTGGCGACGGCGACCAGCGGCGCCGCAGCCGCCCGCCACAACGGGTCGCCCGGCACCGCGAGCGTCGCGACGAAGCCGACGGTGCCGGCGACCCACGCCACCGCGATGCGCCGCCAGCGGTCCAGGGCGGTCAGCTGCGCCTGCTGGACGGAGGCGACGAAGAGGACGCTGCTGGCCGCGGACAGCAGGAAGAGACAGCCGACGGCGAGCTCGTACTCCGGGCCGAGGTAGACCCTCAGCACGAAGGGGCCGAGCAGCGTGAACGCCGCGGTGTAGATCGCGCCGATGGCCGCGGCGGCCGCGGAGCCGGTGTGCTGCAGGTGGAAGAAGGTCCGGCGGTCCCGGGTCTCGGCGCTGTGGCTGAGCTGGGCCATGAGCGGGCTGAAGATCGCCGAGATGAACTGGGTCGGGATCCTCGCCAGCGTCAGGGCGCCGGCGAACGCCCCGAGCGTGTAGGCGTCCTGCGAGTCGGTCGCCGCCAGCCAGGGCACCGAGCCGTTGTTGACGAGCACCGGACCGACCGAGCTGAGCAGCAGCAGGAGCAGCGGGCTGATCGCCGCCTCGGAGCCGCGGACCCGCGGCCGTGCCCACCACCGGCGGTTGAGGCGGCCGGCGACCAGCACGCTGAGCAGGGCCGAGGCGCAGCACGCGAGCGCCATCGCGTGCACCGTGTCGAACCCGGCGGCGACGGCGGCCAGCACGAGCAGCACCCGGAGCACGCCGTCGGCGCTGAGCTGGACCGCGAGCGCGGAGAAGTTGAGGCGGCCGGTGCAGGTGCCGCGCTGGAGCGCCTGGAGCGCGACGGCCACCGTGAACACCGGCAGCAGGAGCGCCGCCCCGAGGTCGTCGGCGAAGAGCCCGGGCAGCCCGAGCGGCACCGCGAGCAGGAAGCCCGTCCCGATGGCGGCGGCGACCGTCAGGGCCCGGCCGACGAGCAGCCCGGTCACGGCCTTCTCGTCGCCGCGGGTGGCGCGCGCCGTCACGACCAGGCGGGCCAGGTAGACCTCGAACACGCCGAACGCCATGGTCCCGAGCGTGGCCACGGTCCACCACACGGCGAACCCGGCGTACGCGTCGGCCGACAGCGCGCGGGCGGCGATCGCCATCATCGCGACCGTGCCGACGCCGGAGGCGGCGAGACCCGCCGAGACCGTGACCGTGCTGCCGGCAAGCTGTCGCCGGGCGGTCCGGACCCCGTCCGGGCCTGTGCTCATAGCCGCAGGCTACCGGGGCGCCCGTCGGGCGCGGCCACGACGGTGCCGGTTCCTCAACCCGGCCGCCGGACCGAGTTCATCTCGAAGTGCATGGGGTCGGTGTAGCCCCACCGGCCGCCCCAGGTGAAGCCCCACTTCTCGAACGCCGCGACCACGCCGCGGTCCATCTGGCCGACCGTGCCGCGCTGGTTGCCCGGGACGTTGAGGTCGAGCGCGAGCCCGAACGCGTGGTTGGAGAGCTTCGTCGAGCCGGCGATGAAGCGCGCGTTGTAGCAGCCGGCGTACTCGTTCGGGTGGATCTCGTCGGCCAGCCCCTGCGACTGGATGTCCTGGAGCGCGGCCTTGAGCTGGGGGAAGATCAGCTTGTTGCAGGTGACGGCACCGAGGATCGGCACCACCTCGGTGGTGATGTGCGAGGCCACCCAGCCGGGATCCGGAGCGATCCTGCCGCCGCCGAGCACCGAGTAGCGGTAGACGCCGACGGCGTCCGCCACGGTCCCCGTGACCACGGCCGTCTGCACCACGGCGGGGTCGAGGTTGTAGCGGGCGACCGCGTCGGTCATCTGCACCGAGGACCTGCTGCCGTCGACCGCCGCCTTGATCGCCTTGCGCAGCGTGCTGGGCGCGGCGCCGCCGGTGCGGATCAGCAGCGCGTTGCCCTCCTTCATGTCGAGGTCGGGGACCCAGGCCTCGTTGACCACCGCATCCACGAGCGGCGCCTGCGCGGCGTACGCCCCGATGTGGATCCGGGGCGCGTCCTCGGTGCTGCCCAGCGGGAAGAACCCGTTGTCGTCGACCGCCAGCTTCCTGGTCAGGCGCTTCGGCAGCGCGATCTCACCGGCGGCGACCCGGTCCCACACGTCCTTGCTGTCGGCCACGCCGACGAGGGTGTAGTTGCGGTAGGTCGCCGGGTCGACCGCGGCGACCCGGAGCGACTGGTTCTGGACGATGACGTCGGCGAGCGAGATCTGGTCGACGTCGAGGACGTGCCGGATGTGCTTGATCGCGGCGACCGTGTCGGGGTCGATGGTGTCGGCGCTGGTGACGACGATGTCGGGGTAGCCCACGAAGCCGGTACGCCGACCAGGCGGCTCGACCGCGTGCGCCGGATCGAGCGTCGGGCTGGTCGACGGCGCCGCACCGGTCGCGGACGTCCTGGTCCCGGCGGGCTGCTGGTCGGCTCGCGAGGAGTCCTCGCACCCGCCGGCCGCGACGGCGAGCAGGAGCGCAGCCGCGATGGCCACCGATCCGCGTCCGTTCACGATCCCTCCCCCCGGCTCACCGGTCCAGGGTAGGCGTGCTCCGGGCGGACGGCCCCGCCGGTCAGGTCCCGGTCAGGCGGACCAGAGCAACGCCTCGGCGCTCAGGTCGGCCGGCGGATGCACCCCGGCCAGGTCCGGACGCCGCTCGAACAACTCGCTGAGCGCCCCCGTCCGGATGAGCTCGCGCCGCTCGGCGGCGGCGGCCTCGGCCAGGTCCTCTCGGTGGGTCATCGCTGCTCCTCTCGGTCGGTGCGCGCCGGCCGGACGATCACCCAGGCGGCGCCGTACGCCGCGGCTGCGGCGAGCAGCTCGACGTACCGGTCGGTGACCAGGAGCAGCCCGAGCGTCCCCACGGACATCACGACGAAGGTCTCCACCCAGGGATCGGGCGCACGTGTCATGACCCAAAGTCTAGCGACTCTATTCACTTAGTGCAGCAAGTTTCGTCAGGCGGTCCAGCGCAGCGCTTCGGCCGTCACGTCGGCCGGGCGGTAGACGCCGACCAGCTCGGGCCTGCGGCTCAGCAGGTCGGCCAGCCCGCGGGCCCGGGCGACGGCTCGTGGCTCCCACGCCGGCGGCGTCTCGGCAGCGGGGCGAGCGTCGAGCACGGTCATGGCGTCCTCCTCTCGGTCGGTCGGCGTGTGCCGACTCCCTCCTGTGCCCGCGCCGGGGACCTCCGACACCGACCGACCCACCGGTCTGGACCTGCCGGAGCCGCCGCGGCGGTGGTGGGATGGCCGGATGGACCAGCTGCGCCGCCTCGCCGACCAGGGCGTGACCGACCGGGCGGCGCTCGACGCGCTCCTCGACAGCCAGTGGGTCGGGGTGCTCTCGTGCGTCGTCGAGGGTGCCCCGCTCGCCGTACCGATGCTCTACGCGCGCGACGGCGACCGGCTGCTGCTGCACGGCTCGACCGGAGCCGGCGCGCTCCGCCGCGTGGCCGCGGGGGCACCAGCGGTGCTCACGGTGGTCGCGCTGGACGCCCTGGTGGTGGCGCCGACGACCTTCGAGTCGTCGGTCAACTACCGGTCGGCGACCGTGCGCGGTCCGCTCCTCGCGCTGCCGGACGACGAGCGGACGGCGGCGCTGGACCTGTTCTCCGAGGTGCTGCTGCCCGGGCGGACGTCAGAGGTGCGACCGGCCACTCCCAAGGAGCTCGCGGCCACCCTGGCGCTCGCGCTGCCCATCCGACCCGACGGGTGGCTGATGAAGGTCGCCGACGGCTGGCCGGCCACGCCGGCCGAGTCCGGCGCGGCCGACGACGTGTGGAGCGGGCTGGTGCCGGTCCGCTCGACGCTCGGCGACCCGGTGCCGGCACCCTGGGCGGTGGACCTGCCGGTGCCGCCGTCGGTGCGGCGGCTCACGGCTGGGGACGCCTGATCGTCACCCACGACACCACGCCGCCGAGGACGAGCAGCACCGCGCAGATCAGCATCGCCGAGCCGTAGGCGGCGTCGAGGGCGACAGGGTCGGCGTACTCGTCGCCGCTGAGCCCGACCGCGACCGGCAGCGCCGCGACCGCGAGCAGCGAGCCGGCCCGCGCGACCGCGTTGTTGACGCCGCTGGCGATGCCGGCGTGCTCGTCGGAAGCGGCCGCGAGGACCGTCGCGGTCAGTGGTGCGACCAGCAGGGCCAGGCCGAGGCCGAAGACCGTGAGGCCGGGCAGCACGTCGCGCACGTAGGAGACGTCCGCGCCGACGTCGCGGAGGAGCAGCGTGCCGACCGCGAGCATCAGCGGGCCCACCGTCATGGGGATGCGCGGTCCGATCCGGGTGCCGAGCCGACCGCCCCGCGGAGCGAGCAGGAGCATGCAGATCGTGATGGGGAGCGTCGCCATGCCCGCCTGCAGGGGGCTGTAGCCGCTCACGGTCTGCAGCTGGAGCACGAGGAAGAAGAGCACCGCGCCCAACGCGGCGTACACGAGCAGGGTCATGACGTTGGCGGCGCTGAAGACGCGGTCGGCGAACAGGCCCAGCGGCAGCATCGGATGGTCGCTGCGCCGCTCGTCGACGACGAACCCGACGCCGGCGAGCACCGCCACGAGGGCGGCCCACGGGGCGTAGGCGCTGCCCCACTCGATGAGCGCGTAGGTGACGCCGCCGAGGAAGAGCACGGCGAGCAGCGCGCCGAGCACGTCGAAGCGGCGCGGGGCGTGCGGGTCGAGCGTCTCTGGCACCGAGCGTCGCGCGACCGCCACCGTGACGACCGCGATCGGCAGGTTGATCAGGAAGATCCAGCGCCAGCTGGCGTACTCGACGAGGCCGCCGCCCACGAACGGGCCGATCGCCGACGCGATCCCGCCGAGCCCGGTCCACGCGCCGATGGCCGCCGCCCGGTCGTCGCGCACGAACGCGCCCTGGATCATCGCGAGGCTGCCGGGGGTCAGCAGCGCCGCGCCGCAGCCCTGCAGCACGCGCGCCGCGATCAGCACCTCCGCGGTCGGCGCGAGGCCGCACACCAGCGAGGCGGCCGCGAACCAGATGGTGCCGACGACGAAGACCCGGCGCCGACCGAACCGGTCCCCCAGCGAGCCGCCGAGCAGGATCAGGCTGGCCAGCGAGAGCAGGTAGCCGTTGGAGATCCACTGGAGCTGGGCGAGGGAGGCGTCGAGGTCCTCGCCGATCGTGCGCAGCGCGACGTTGACCACCGTGCCGTCGAGCATGGTCATCGCCGACCCGAGCACCGCGGCCGCCACGACGGCCCGGCCGGTCGCCGTCTGCAGGCGGACGCCGTCGGGAGTGGGCGAGCCGGCCCATCCGTCGGCGTCGGTCACACCGAACAACGTAGGGGACATCCCTGATGAAGGCTCACCTCACTCCCCCTAGGATTCTGCAATGGCGCGTGTCTCCCACCACGAAGCGCGGCTGGCGGAGCACGTCGACCGCCTCGGCACCGAGCACCCGCCGATCGATCTCGCGAGCGTCGACTACGCCGTACGCCGGCCGGAGGTCCTCACCGCCCGCTACGGCCACGTGCTCGACTACATGGCGCGGGTGGAGCTCGAGGTGGACCGCAACGTCCTCGAGCTCACGACCCTGCTGCCGGACCCTCCCGAGATCGACCGCCGCTTCTACGCCGAGGTGTGGCAGCCGCAGGAGACGCGGCACGGGATCATCCTCGACGCGCTCCAGGTCGAGCTGGGCCGGCCGGCCGCGCAGCCGGACCTCACCTCGATCGGGCTGAAGCTGCGGATCCTGGGCGCGCTCGCCCACCTCGGCGCCTTCCAGGACGTGTGCCGGATGCTCTACTACCTGACCGGCATGGCGACCGAGCGCTCCGCGGTGCTCGCCTACAACCTGCTCCACGACGGGGTGCTGGAGATGGGCGAGCACGCCGTGGCGCAGACGGTGGTTGCGCCGATCAAGCGCCAGGAGCCCGGCCACTACGCGTTCTACCAGCTCTCCGCGCGTGGCCTCTGGGCCCAGCTGGCCGGCTGGCAGCGCTGGCTGGTGCGCCGGATGCGCACGTTCTCCTTCGCCCCCGTCGGCGCGAACGACGACGAGCAGAAGGCCGACTTCGGCGACCTGATGCGCACGCTGCGCATCCACGAGCTGGCCGAGGACTTCGCCGGCCAGATCGCCCGCGTCGAGCGAGACCTGCTCTGGGCGCACAAGCGCGGCCTGGCCGTCCCTCCGTACGTCGCCGCGGCGTTCCGCGAGGCCGTCGAGCTCGCCGAGCTGCGGCGCGCGGCCTAGGGCTCGCGCGCTCAGGCGCCGCGCAGCGCGAGCCCGGCCAGCCAGGCGATGCCGTCGGCGGTCTCGGCCGGCGGCCCCGAGGGCTGCATGACGTGGCTGAGCACCACCCGCACGACCACGTCGATCGCGACCTCGAGCCGGTCGGTCGGCAGGCCGAGGTCGTACGGCGTGACGCGCTCGGTCACCACCGCCTTCGCGACCTCGAGCAGCGACTGCGAGTGCGTGGTCAGCAGCGGCAGCAGCTCGGTGTCGGCGCCATGGGTGGCGGAGACGACCGCGTGCAACAGCTTGTTGTCCTGCGCGAGCTCGAGCACGCCGTACGTCGCCGCGCGGATGGCGTCGACCAGCACGTCGGGGTGCGCGTCGAACGCCGCCTCGACGACCGACAGGAACCGGGCCAGCTCCCGCAGGATGACCGCCTCGGCGAGGCCCTCCTTGGAGCCCAGCTCGTTGTAGACGGTCTGCCGGCTCACGCCGACCCGCTCGGCGAGCGCTGCCATCGTGACGCCGGACCACCCGGACTCGGTGGTCATCGCGACCGCGGCCTCGACGATGCGCTCGCGGGTGGTCACGGGCTCAGGCTACGGCCTCGGTGAGGGGGACGAAGTCGACCTTCTCGCGGACGCCGCAGTCGGGGCAGCACCAGTCGTCGGGGACGTCGGCCCACGCCGTACCGGCGGCGAAGCCCTCGAGCTCGTTGCCCTCCTCCACGCGGTAGGTGTAGCCGCAGCCGGGGCACCGGGCGGCCAGCACCTCGCGCTCCGTGGTCGAGGTCCGAGCGGAGCCGGCCTCGGGACCGCCGGCAGCGCCTGTCGCCGCGGGCGGGGGGTAGGCGGCGAGGATCCGGTCCCGCTTGCGTGGGCTCAGGTTGGCGCGGGACAGGTCGCCGTCGAAGTGCGCGAGCACCCGGGGGTCCATCACCCGGCGCCAGACGGCGGGCACGATCGCGAGGACGATCATGCCGGCGTACCCGGTCGGCAGCACCGGTGACTCCTCGAAGTCGCGCAGCGACTGGTAGCGACGGGTCGGGTTCGCGTGGTGGTCGCTGTGCCGCTGGAGGTGGTAGAGCAGCACGTTGGTGGCGATGTTGTTGGAGTTCCACGAGTGCGACGGGTCGACGCGCTCGTAGCGTTGCCGGTCGCCGATGCCGACCTTCTGGCGCAGCATCCCGTAGTGCTCCATGTAGTTGACCACCTCGAGCAGCGAGAGGCCGACGAGGGCCTGGATCACCAGGTAGGGCAGGATCCCGATGCCGAGCCAGGCGACGAGCGCACCCCAGAGCACCGCGGACATCAGCCAGGCGTTGAGCACGTCGTTGCCCAGCCGGAAGGGGTGCTGCCCGCGGCGTGCGTAGCGCTTCTTCTCCAGCCGCCAGGCCGACCGCAGCGAGCCGAGCACCGTGCGCGGCCAGAACTGGTAGAAGCTCTCGCCGACGCGCGAGCTGGCCGGGTCCTCGGGCGTCGCCACCCGAACGTGGTGGCCACGGTTGTGCTCGATGTAGAAGTGCCCGTAGAAGCTCTGCGCGAGCGCGACCTTGGAGAGCCAGCGCTCGTTCTGCTCGCGCTTGTGGCCGAGCTCGTGGGCGGTGTTGATGCCGATGCCGCCGATGCATCCGATCGAGATCGCCAGGCCGACCCGGTCGAACGTCGAGAGCTCGACACCCCCGACCCCGCCGGCGCCGATGAGGTACATCGCGCCGACGAAGCCGGCGTACTGGATCGGGAGGAAGAGGTAGGTGATCCACCGGTAGTAGCGGTCCTGCTCGAGCGCCTCGATGACGTCGTCGGGCGGGTTGGAGCGGTCGAGGCCGGCGACCAGGTCGATCGCCGGCACCACGCCGAGGATGACGACCGGCCCGATCCAGAACCAGATCCCCCAGCCGGTGACCCACCACATGCCGAAGCCGATGAACGCCAGCGACGGCACCACCAGGCCGATCAGCCAGAGGTGGCGCTTCTTGTCCCGCCAGCCGTCGGTCGAGCCGACCGGCACGGTGCTGTTGGCGATCTGGTCTGAGTGCTCGGACATGCCGGGGGCCTCTCGTCAGGGGTTGACAGCACGATAGGTTCTGTAAACCACCTTGACAAGAGGCCCCCACTTGTAAAGCGTCAGGCGTTCTCCTTGCGGAACGTCGCCGTGCCCCACCACGTCCCCAGCGCGGCCAGGACCACGGCCCAGACGGCGCCCCACAGCACGGACGAGGTCCCGAAGCTCCCGGCGAAGGAGTCGCGGACCCCGTCGACGATGTACTTGAACGGCATCAGGTCCGAGAGGTGCTGCAGCCACTCCGGGCCGATCGTCATCGGCAGCAGGATGCCGCTGAGCAGCAGCACCGGCATCATCACGATGTTGATGACCGGGGCCATCACGTCCTCGCTCTTGGTGGTCAGGGCCAGCGCGTTCGACGCCGCCGCGCAGGCGCCGCCGACGATCAGCGTGATGATGATGCCGAGCACGATCCCGCCGATCGGGCCACGCATGCCCATCAGGTAGCCGAGCGCGACGAGGATCACCGCCTGGACCGACAGCTGCAGCACGTCCCGCATCAGCCGGCCCACGAGCAGGGCGGTCCGGTTGGCAGGGGTCACGCGCTCCGCCTCGATCACACCCTCGCGCCACTCGCCGATCAGGCCGAACCCCGCGAAGAAGGCGCCGAAGAGGCCGAGCTGCACCAGCAGTCCCGGCACCAGGAACGTGTAGGCGTTGTCCGTGCTGACCCCGAAGGAGCCGACCAGCGGCTCGAGCAGCGGACCGAAGAGCAGCAGGTAGAGCACCGGCTGCATGATTCCGATCAGGACCCAGGCGGGGTTGCGCAGGTTCATCCGGATCTGTCGCCGGAAGACGATCGTGCTCTCGCGGGCGAAGCTCATCAGGCCACCTTCTCCTTCTCGCCCTCGCCGGCCTCGGCGTCGCGGAGGGTCCGTCCGGTCAGGGTCAGGAACACGTCGTCGAGCGTGGGCCGGGCCACCTCGATCGAGTCGAGTGCGACACCGGCGGCCTCCAGGTCGCGCAGCAGGCCGGGTACGGCGCGGCCCGCCCGGGCGACCCTCCCGCGGACGCGGCGGCCGTCGCGCTCGACGCCCTCGGCGATCGCGGCCAGTCGCTCGGCGGCGACGGCCACCTGCGCGGCGTCGGCGACCTCGAGGTCGACGAGGTCGCCGGCGACCTGGGCCTTGAGGTTGTCCGGGGTGTCCGCGGCGACGATCCGCCCCTGGTCGATGATCAGGATCCGGTCCGCGAGCGCGTCCGCCTCGTCGAGGTAGTGGGTCGTCAGGAAGACCGTGGCCCCGTGGGTCGAGCGCAGGCCCTCGATGTGCTGCCACAGGTTCGCCCGGGCCTGCGGGTCCAGGCCGGTGGTCGGCTCGTCGAGGAAGACCAGCGTCGGGTCGTGGATCAGCCCCATCACGACGTCGAGCCGGCGCTTCTGGCCGCCCGACATGTTCCTCGGCATCCGCTTCCAGAGGCCGTCGAGCTGGAGCCGCTCGAAGAGCTCCTGCCCACGGCGTACGGCGTCGGCGCGCGACATCCCGTAGAGCATCCCGTGGTCGACGACCTCGTCCCCGGCGTACGCGCCGGAGAACGTGGCGCCCACCTGGGAGACGTAGCCGATGCTGCGGCGCACCTGCACCGGCTCGGCCACCACGTCGTAGCCGGCCACGGTCGCCGTGCCCGCGGTGGGGCGCAGCAGCGTGGTGAGCATCCGCAGCGTGGTGGTCTTCCCGGCGCCGTTCGGGCCGAGGAAGCCGACCACCTCGCCTTCGGCGATGTCGAGGTCCACGCCCTCGACGGCATGCACCTCCTTGGCGTTCTTGCCGCGTCCCGTGTGGAACGTCTGCACGAGTCCCCGTGCCGTGATCATGTGTGCTCCTGAGTGTTCAAGTTTGAACAGTAGTGTCGAGCAGGGCCACGTCCGACGTCAAGCCGAGGACCACCCGGCGTGAGGAGGACCCGGCCACCGGTCCGGGCTCATCGGTCGCGCCGCACGGTCCCAGAGGGCGAGGTAGAGCCAGACCGCCGAGCCGGCGAGCACCCAGTCGGCCACGGGGACCTCGGGGCGAGGGCCGCTGCCGCGCCGGGCGACCGCCGGCCGCGGCCCGACGCGGACCAGCCACCAGTCGAGGACGTCGTCGGCGGCGACGAGGAGCACGGCCTCCTCGGCGGTGCGCAGCCGGGAGGTCGGGCCGGTCGCGAGTCCGGTCAGCATCTCGTCGATGCCGTCGACGGCGAGGTCGGGCCCGACCCAGGTCTCGCCGGGCTCGGGGCGGCGACCGAGAGCCGCGGACAGGGCGTCGACGGCGCGCAGGGTCGTCAGGTGGCAGGCCCGGCGGGCCAGGAACCCTTGCGGCGCGCGGGTGATGGCCTCGACCAGCTCGATCGCGCCGTCGCGCAGCCACTCCATCGGGTCGCCGTCCACGTCGCCCGCCTCGACCGGCCCCTCCCCGCGCAGCGCCGCCGCGGTCGATCGGTGCGCCTGGCCCGTGTGCGCGACGAGGTCGCGCACGACCCAGCCCGGGCACGTCGGGACCGGCGCGTCGAGACCGGCCCGGTCGGCGTACCGCACCAGCGCGAGCAGGGCCTCCCGCAGTCCCTCCAGGTGCGCGGCGAGGGAGAGCTCGGTGGGCATCTTCGGAGCGTGACACCTCGCGCGCCGCACGGCATCTCGATTAGCCGTGGTAGGAGTGGGTGGTGACCGACACTGCCGCCCGCCTCGCGGCGCTCATCGACGCCGACAACGTCTCGCCCTCCCACGCGGCCGCGATCCTCGCGGAGCTGGCGAGGTACGGCGTGCCGACGGTGAAGCGCGCCTACGGCGACTGGACGACCCAGCAGCTCACCGGCTGGAAGTCGGCGCTCGTGCAGCACGCGATCCAGCCCGTCCAGCAGTTCGCGAACACCGTCGGGAAGAACTCGACGGACTCTGCGCTGATCATCGACGCGATGGACCTGCTCTACTCCGGCAACCTCGACGCGTTCGCGATCGTGTCGAGCGACAGCGACTTCACGCGCCTCGCCACCCGGCTGCGCGAGTCCGGCAAGACCGTCTACGGGCTCGGCCAGCGCAAGACGCCGCCGGCGCTGCAGGCGGCGTGCGACAAGTTCATCTTCCTCGAGGTGCTCAGCGAGGAGGCGGAGCCGTCCGAGGCCGCCTCGGCACCCGACGACCAGGCGGCGCCGCTGCCGGACCTGCGCCGGATCCTCGAGACCGCGATCCGGAGCACCGCGCAGGAGGACGGCTGGTCGCCGCTGGGCGCCGTCGGCTCCTACCTCGGCAAGGCGCACGCGTCGTTCGACCCGCGCAACTACGGCTACTCCCGCCTCGGCCTGCTCGTCGAGGACCAGAACTACGTCGACGCCGAGCACCCCGAGGGCGGCCAGCCCCGGGTGCGGCTGCGGTCGCAGCGGCCGCCCCGGAAGCGGTCGGCGGCGAAGGCCTCGACCGCGAAGGGCTGACCTCAGCGGCCCAGGAGCGCGCGGTACCTCTCACGGTCCGCGGACATCTGCCAGCCGGGGTCGTCGTCCGGTGGCGTCCACCCGTTGTCGCCGGGTGCGAACGCGAGCTGGCCGTCCCTGACGTCCTCGATCGTCTCCCGCAGCCACGCGAGCTCGGCGACCGCGAGGTCGAGCCAGAGCAGCATGGCGCGGGTGGCGTGCGGCGGCGCGACACCCGGCTCGGCGTTGCCGAACTCGGCGACCGTGCGCTCGAGCTCGACCCGCCGGGCGGTGAGGCTGCGGACGACCTCGGCGCGGTCGAGCAGCGGCAGCATCGAGAACGCGACGGTGAACCCGCTGCGCTCGTAGGGATTCACCGTCTCGAGCGCCTCGATCATCAGCCGGCGCAGCTCGGCTCGACCGTCGTCGGTGAGCTCGTAGACGGCGACCTCGCGGACGCCGTCCACGAGGTCGTGGCGGGCCAGGAAGCCCTGGCCGGCGAGCGAGCTCAGGCCGTGGTAGATCGAGCCGGGGTTGGTGTGCGCCCAGCGGTCGACCTGCCAGGACAGCAGCTCGCGCCGGATCTGGTAGCCGTTGACCGGCTCGAAGAGCGCGACCGCGCCGAGCAGCAGCATGCGCGTCTCCTGACCGGCCATGGGCAGAGTCTAGAAGTCGTAGGTTTGTCCCATGGCGAGCGAGCAGCCCTTCGGCATCGACTTCGGCGGGACCGGCATCAAGGGGGCTCCGGTCGATCTGGACGCCGGCGACTTCGCCGCCGAGCGGGAGCGCATCCGGACCCCGGAGGCGTCCACCCCCGAGAACATCGCCGAGATCTTCGTCGAGCTGCTGGCGAAGTTCCCCGACTGCACCGGCGCGGTCGGCGTCACCGTGCCCGGCGTCGTACGCCACGGCGTCGTCCACTCGGCCGCCAACATCGACAAGTCCTGGATCGGCACCGACGCCGACGCCCTCTTCACCGCCGCGACCGGCCGCGAGGTGCACGTGGTCAACGACGCCGACGCCGCCGGCCTCGCCGAAGTGCGGTACGGCGCCGCGAAGGGCCGCTCCGGGCTGGTCATCGTCACCACGCTCGGCACCGGCATCGGCTCGGCGCTCGTCCACGACGGCGTCCTCGTGCCCAACTCGGAGCTCGGCCACCTCGAGATCGACGGCCACGACGCCGAGTCGCGCGCGGCCAACAGCGCCCGTACCCGCGAGGACCTGTCGTGGGAGGAGTGGGCCAAGCGGCTCACCCGCTACTACCGCACCCTGGAGATGCTGTTCTCCCCCGAGCTCTTCGTCGTCGGCGGCGGGGTGTCCAAGGAGTCGGACGACTTCCTGCCGCTGCTCGACCTCGACACCGAGATCATCCCGGCGACGCTGCTCAACAAGGCCGGCGTCGTCGGCGCGGCGCTCTACGCCTCGGAGGGCGGCGGCTGAGCCTCGAGGTGCTCGAACGCCTCGACGACGCCCCGCAGGTAGCGCTCCACGACCGCGCGCTCCTCGGCCGAGAACGACCGGTCCAGCTGGTCGAGCTCGCGGAACATCGGGAGCAGCTGGGCGAGCACCTCCTCGCGCCCGGACGCGGTGACCTCGACCTGGGTACGACGACGGTCCAGCTCGTGCGGGCGCCGCTGGACGTGCCCGCGCTGGACGAGGCGGTCGACGATGCCGCTGGAGGCAGCCGTGGTGACGTCGAGGAGACGGGCCAGCTCGCCCGGCCCGTGCGGCTCCCGCATCAGGTGCTCCATCGCGACCAGGTCGCTCTCCGACAGCCCCGCCCGGCGGGCGAGCACGTGCCGGAGTCGGCCGCCGAGACGGATGGCCTCGCGGAGCGCGACCAGGCTGCCGGTCTGCTCCCAGCGCTCGGCGAAAGCGCTCGCGGGTCCCGCCATTTTGTCTCACCTGCTTAGTTGCTAAGTTAGTTAGCGATTGTAGTCCTGCACGCCGGAGGTTTTCCATGCACGTCGGGTCGCGCTTCGCGTCGATCATCGCGGGTCGCCGTACCGCGTGGGCGTTCGCCCTCGTCCCCATCGTCTTCGCGCTCGCCGCGATCGGCGTGGTCGGAGAGGCCGCGCACGAGACCGACCCGCGCGACCTGCTGCCCGACGGCGCCGACAGCACGGCCGCCGCGTGGCTGACCGACGATCTCCCGGACGAGGCCACCGAGGCCGCCATCGTGCTGTGGACCGCCGACGAGGGCGAGCTCGACGAGTCGGCCCTCGCCGAGATCGAGCGGCAGGCCACGGGTGCGCTGGTCCCTGCGGAGGACGGCACCGCGGTCTTCACCGTGGTCCCGGTGACGGCCGGCGACGCCGACGAGGTCGGCGCGCAGGTCGACGACCTCCGCGAGCAGCTGCGTGCCGACGTTCCCGACGGGGTGACCGTGCAGGTCACCGGGCCGGCCGGCATCCGCGCCGACCTCGGCAAGGTCTTCGACGGCGCCGACCTCCGGCTGCTGCTCTCGACGATGCTGATCGTCGCCGTGCTGCTGGTCGTGACCTATCGCAGCCCGGTGCTCTGGGTGATCCCGCTCGTGGTCGTCGGCCTCGCCGACCGGGTCGCGGTCGTGGCCGCGACCCAGACCCTCGACGCGGTCGGCCTGCCGTGGGACGGCACCACCACCGGCATCCTCTCGGTGCTCGTCTTCGGCGCCGGCACCGACTACGCGCTGCTGCTGATCTCGCGCTACCGGGACGAGCTGCGCGCCACGGCCGCCCGGCACGAGGCGATGGCCCACGCGCTGCGGCGTACGTCGGAGGCCGTGCTCGGCAGCGCGACGACGGTCTTCCTCGCCGTGCTCACGCTGCTCCTCTCGCTCACCCCGTCGACTCGCGGCCTCGGGCTCGCGTGCGCGGTCGGGGTCGTGGTGGCTGCCGCGTTCGCGCTCGTCGTGCTGCCGGCGACCTTGGTGCTCGTGGGGCGCTGGGCCTTCTGGCCGATGGTCCCGCGCCACGGTGACCAGGCCGCGGTCGACAAGAACTCGGTCTTCCACCGCGTCGGCGGCGTCGTGTCGCGGCGCCCGGCCCTCGTCGTCACCGGCACCCTGGTGCTGCTCGCCGTGCTCGCCAGCGGGCTCGCCGGCGTACGGCTCGGGCTCGACCAGTCCGACCAGCTGCTCGACCGGCCCGAGTCGGTGACCGCCGCCGAGCGCCTCGCCGAGTCCTACCCGCCGGGGACGGTCGAGCCGACCCAGGTCATCACCCGTGGGCCCCAGGAGCAGGTGCTCAGCTCGGTCGAGGAGACCGAGGGCGTGGGCTCGGCCCGGGTCACCGGCAGCGGCGGCGGCCTCGCCCAGATCGAGGTCGTGCTCACCGCCGAGCCCGGATCGGACGAGGCGCACGCGACGATCGACCGGCTCCGCGACACCCTCGCCGAGGTCCCCGACACCCACGTCGGCGGCAACGAGGCGGAGGCGATGGACGAGCGGTCGGCAGCGGAGCGCGACCTGCTGCTGATCGTGCCGCTGATCCTCGTGATGGTGCTCGTCGGCCTGGTGGTGCTGCTGCGCTCGCTGCTCGGCCCGGTGCTGCTCGTGCTGTCGGTGGTGGCCACGTTCGTCGCGGCGCTCGGCGCCTCGTGGTGGATCTTCACCGAGGTGATGGGCTTCGCGGCCGTCGACGTGAAGATCCCGCTCTTCGCGTTCCTCTTCCTCGTGGCGCTCGGTGTCGACTACAACATCTTCCTCGTCACCCGGGCCCGCGAGGAGGCCGCGCGCTACGGCTCCCGGGAGGGCATGCTCCGCGCGCTCACCGTCACCGGCGGGGTGATCACCAGCGCCGGCATCCTGCTCGCCGCGGTCTTCGCCGTCCTCGGCGTGCTCCCCCTCGTCGCCCTCGCCCAGCTCGGCACGATCATCTGCGTCGGCGTCCTGCTCGACACCCTCGTCGTCCGCACCATGCTCGTCCCCGCCGTCGCCGTGCTCCTCGGCGACCGGTTCTGGTGGCCGCGGCGGGTGGGCTAGCTGCGGCCTCGTTGCTTCCGGCTGGCGTCGGAATCACCGGTGCACCGGTGATCCCGTCACTTCTCAGGCGTTGCAACGGCCGAGAAGTGACAGGAGAGCCTGAGTAGTCGGCGACTCGCTTTCGCCGCCCTCGGGGTTATCCACAGCGGGCGAACCCGCTGGCGTCAGCCTCGGCCCGGCGGGCAGGGAACTCGCATGATGATCCCGCCGCCCCGACCGGACGACGACCCGCGCAACGCTCCGGTCTACCTGCGCAAGACCCTGCTCGCCCAAGGCCTCGACGACCGAACCATCCGGCGTCTCGTGGCCGAGGGAACCCTGATCAAGGTGCGCCGGGGCGCCTACGCAGACAGACCCGACCACGACCTGCTGGACGCCGCCGGCCGGCACGGCCTCAGAGCGCGTGCCGTCTGCCAGCAGGCCCGGACGAGCGTCGTCCTCTCGCACGTGTCGGGCCTGCCGGAGTACGACGCGCCGACGTGGGGGCTCGACCTCTCGGAGATCCATGTGACGCGCCCCGATGGTCGGGCCGGGCGGCGCGAGGCCGGCGTGCAGCAGCACTGCGGCACCCTGCTCGAAGGCGACGTCGTCGAGCGCCATGGCGTGCTCGTGATGACGCCGCCGCGCCTGGTGCTCGAGGTGACGACCGTCGCGACCGCAGAGGCCGGGCTCGTGGTCGCCAACCACTTCCTCCACTGCGGCATGACGACGAAGGAGGAGCTCCTCGAGCGCTACGCCCTGGTGGAGAGGTGGCCGTACTCGCTGCGCACCCGGCTCGTCCTGCACCGCGCCGACGCTCGCATCGAGACGGTGGGCGAGAGCCGCACGCTGCACCTGATCGCGACCGCGGGACTCCCGGCTCCGGAGTGCCAGTACCCGATCCGCGCCGCGTCCGGCCGCGTCCTCTACCGCGTCGACTTCGCGTGGCCGGAGCTCGGGGTCTTCCTGGAGTTCGACGGCCGGGTCAAGTACGAGAAGCTCCTCGGTCCTGGAGAGCGAGCATCCGACGTCGTCCTCGCCGAGTAGCGACGGGAGCGACACATCTGCGAGCTGACCGGCTGGCGGTGCATCCGGCTCGACTGGTCGGACCTCGAGAAGCCCGCCCTCACCGCAGCCCTCATCCGCACGGCACTCTTCCCGCGCTGACGATCGGGCGGCCACTCCTCAGGCTCTGCTGTCACTTCTCAGGCGTTGCAACGGCCGAGAAGTGACAGTTTCACCGGTGCACCGGTGAAACCGACAACGGCGGAGCGACCCGTCACTCCCCGCGGATCGCCGCGGCGACGGCCTTGGGGACGTCGGGGTGGAAGACGGTGGGGATGATGAAGTTGGGGTTGAGCTCCTCGTCCTTCACCACGTGCGCGATGGCGTCGGCGGCGCGCAGCAGCATGTCGATGCTGACCTCGTGGGCGCGGGCGTCGAGGAGGCCGCGGAAGACGCCGGGGAAGGCCAGCACGTTGTTGATCTGGTTGGGGTAGTCCGAGCGGCCGCTGGCGACGACGGCGGCGTACCGGTCCGCCTCGGCCGGGTCGACCTCCGGGTCCGGGTTGGCCAGCGCGAAGACGACCGCGTCCGGTGCCATGTCGGCGATCCACTCGGCCTTCAGGACGCCGGGCGCGCTGACGCCGATGAAGACGTCGGCGCCGACGAGCACCGCGTGCAGGTCGCCGGTGACGCCGCGCGGGTTCGTCACCGACGCCAGCTCCTCGTGGGCGGGAGACAGCGCCGGGTCGCCGGCGGCGAGCGCGCCGGACCGGTCGACCACGACCACGTCCGTGACGCCGGCCGCGATCAGCAGGGTGACGATCGCGGTGCCGGCCGCGCCGCCGCCCGAGACCACCACCCGCACGGTCGTGAGGGACTTGCGTACGACGCGGAGCGCGTTCGTGAGCGCGGCCAGCACGACGATCGCGGTGCCGTGCTGGTCGTCGTGGAAGACCGGGATGTCCAGCGACTCCCGCAGCCGCCGCTCGATCTCGAAGCAGCGCGGGGCCGCGATGTCCTCGAGGTTGATGCCGCCGAAGCCGGGGGCGATCATCTCGACGGCACGCACGATCTCGTCGGTGTCCTGCGAGGCCAGGCAGATCGGCCACGCATCGATGTTCGCGAAGCGCTTGAAGAGCGCGGCCTTGCCCTCCATCACCGGCAGCGCCGCGCCGGGGCCGATGTTGCCGAGCCCGAGCACCGCGGACCCGTCCGTGACGACCGCGACCGAGTTGCCCTTCACCGTCAGCCGCGGGATGTCCTCCGGGTTCTCCGCCAGGGCCATCGAGACCCGGCCGACGCCGGGGGTGTAGGCCATCGACAGGTCGTCGCGGTTGCGGAGCGGGACTTTCGAGGTGACCTCGATCTTGCCCCCGATGTGCAGCAGGAAGGTCCGGTCGCTGACCTTGTAGACCTCCACCCCGGACACCTGGGAGACCGCGGCCTCCAGCTCGGACGCGTGGTCGGCGTCGCTCGCGGAGCAGGTCACGTCGACGACCAGCCGCTCGTGCGACGACTCCGCGACGTCGATGGCGGTGACGATGCCACCGGCGCTCGCGATGGTGGTGGCCACCGCCCCGACGACCCCGTGGTCGGGGGCGGTGTGCAGACGCATGGTGATCGAGTACGACGAGGTGGTGGCGGCCATGGGTCGACCCTGCCTGTGCTCGCTGGTTACCAGCAAGTCGCAGCCTGTGATGGCTGCCACAGATTTTGCACTTCGCTCAATTGAGTGCAAAACTACACTCTATGTCCGAGAGTGCAATCAGTCTGCGTGAGCAGAAGAAGGTGGCGACCGCCCACCGGATCACGCACGCCGCGCAGGTGCTCGCCGAGCAGCACGGTCTCGACGGCTTCACGATGGAGGACCTCGCCGAGGCCGCCGACGTGTCCCGCCGGACACTCTTCAACTACTTCGCGAGCAAGACCGACGCGGTCCTCGGCCCCGAGCCGGAGGTGCCCGAACGGGATGTCGCGGCGTTCCGCGCCGGCGGCCCGCACGGCACCCTCATCGACGACCTCGCCGAGCTCGCGCGCACCGCGCTCTCCACCAAGCAGCTCGACCGGCCCACGGTCGAGCGCGCCCGTCGGCTGCTCGTGAGCGAGCCGCGGCTGCTCGCCGCCGCGCACCACCGGTTCGAGACGATCACCGCGGACTTCACCGACCTGGTGCTCGAGCGGGAGGGTGCGGGCTTCGACCCGGCCCGGGCCCGACTCCTGCTGCGGCTGGTCCTCGCGCTGTTCGACGTCGCGCTCGACGCCTTCACCGCAGGCGACCGCACCCTCGTCGAGGCCTTCGACGACCAGCTCGCGGCCGCCCGCGAGCTCCTCGGCTGACCCGTTCCGCTTCCCCACCCAGAAGGACACCCCATGGCAACCCTGCTCCACAGGCTCGGCACGACCGCCTACCGGCGGTGGCCGGTCTTCATCGTCGGCTGGATCGTCGCGATGCTCGCCGTCGGCTTCGTCGCCGCGACCATGTCGAAGCCGATGACCGACTCGTTCTCGATCCCCGGCATCCCGTCCGAGAAGGCGGCCGACATGCAGGAGGAGCTCTTCCCGCAGTCGGTCGACGCCTTCGACCAGGCGACCGTCGACGTCGTCGTCGCCGCGCCGGAGGGTCACACCCTCGAGGACGCGTCGTACGCCGCCGCCGTCGACGCCCTGGTCGCCGACCTGCGCGAGCTGCCGCAGGTCGCGGCGGACGCGCCGATCGCCAACCCCGTCCGGGCTGCCGACTCGCAGCGCCAGCAGATGCTCGAGTCGGCCCGGCAGAGCGGCACCCCGCCGAGCGCGGCGCGGGCCGACGCCCAGGCGCTGAGCCCGCTCTCCGCCGACGCCCGGGTCGGCACGATCACCTTCGACTTCGACGTCGAGACCCCGCAGGACGTGGAGCCCGCCACCCAGGACCGGCTCGCGGAAGTCATGGACACCGCCCGCGCGGACGGCCTCACCGTCGAGGCCAACGGCTCCGGCATGAGCGCCATGTCCGAGCCCGGCGGCTCGTCTGAGCTGATCGGCATCGCCGTCGCGCTCGTCGTCCTCGTGCTCACCTTCTGGTCGATGGTGGCCGCCGGGCTCCCGATCCTCACCGCGGTCTTCGGCGTCGCGCTCGGCATGACCGGCATCACGGCGATGACCGCGTTCATGGACATCGGCTCCAGCACCCCGATGCTCGCGACGATGATCGGCCTCGCGGTCGGCATCGACTACACCCTGTTCATCCTGGCCCGCTACCGCACCGAGCTCCACCACACCGAGGACCGCGAGCAGGCCGTCGGCATCGCGGTCGGCACCGCCGGCTCGGCGGTGGTCTTCGCCGGCCTCACCGTGCTCATCGCGCTCAGCGCCCTGGCGGTCGTCGGCATCCCCTTCCTCACCGCGATGGGTCTCGCCGCCGCCGCGACGGTGCTGATCGCCGTGCTCGTCGCCCTGACCCTGCTGCCGGCGATCCTCGGCATGCTGAAGTCGAAGGCCTTCGCCGGCCGGGTACGCCGCTACGCCCCGCACCGCGAGCCCGACGGCCACGTGCTCAACAACGGGGTGCGCTGGGCCCGGCTCGTCGGCCGCCGACCGGTGGCGTTCGCCCTGGTCACGATCCTCGGCCTCGGCGCACTCGCGCTGCCGCTGAAGGACCTGCACCTCGCGTTCCCCACCGACAGCACCGCTGCCAGCGACACCACGCAGCGCAAGGCCTCCGACCTGATCGCCGAGGCGTTCGGCCCGGGCCGGGAGGGTCCGCTGATGGTCGTCGTCGACGCCACCGACGTCGCTGAGGCCGACCGCGGCGCTGCGATCGGCAAGGTCGCGGCCTGGGCCGCGGACCAGCGGGACGTCGAGAACGCGCAGGTCGTCGGCATGAACGAGGCCGGCACCGGCGCGCAGATCATGATCACCCCGTCCTCCGGCCCCGACGACACGGCCACGGAGCAGCTGCTCCAGGACCTGCGCGACGGCCAGGCGGGCATCGAGGCCGAGACCGGCACGGACACCGGCGTCACCGGTCTGACCGCGATCACGACCGACGTGTCCGAGCGGCTCTCCGACGCGCTGCCGATCTACCTGGCGGTCGTCATCGGGCTCGCGTTCCTGCTGCTGATGGTCGTGTTCCGCTCGATCCTGGTGCCGCTGACGGCGACCCTCGGGTTCCTGCTGTCGGTGCTCGCCACCCTGGGCGCGACCGTGGCGGTCTTCCAGGACGGCGCGTTCGGCCTCATGGAGGGGCAGCCGATCGTCAGCTTCATGCCGATCTTCCTGATCGGCGTGGTGTTCGGCCTGGCGATGGACTACCAGGTGTTCCTGGTGACCCGGATCCGCGAGGCCCACGTCCACGGCTACTCGATGAGGGAGGCGATCGTCGACGGGTTCCGCAACAGCGCCCGGGTGGTCACGGCCGCCGCGACGATCATGACCGCCGTGTTCGCGGCGTTCATGCTCCAGGACGAGCCGATCGTGAAGTCGATGGGCTTCGCGCTCGCCGCCGCCGTCGTCTTCGACGCCTTCATCGTCCGCATGGTGCTGATCCCGGCGACGCTCTACCTCCTGGGCGACCGCGCGTGGTGGCTGCCGCGCTGGCTGGACCGGCTGCTGCCCGACGTCGACGTCGAGGGCGAGAAGCTGGAGCGGCCCTACCTCCGCGACACGTCGTACGACGAGGAGCTCGACGCCCTGGCCCGCGACGAGAGCCGGGCCTGACGGACCGTGGCGCGGGCGTGTTGCCCGCGCCACGGTTTAGGCCGGTCCCCCGCGGGAGACCTTTCTCGGTGGGGGGCAAAGATCCAGGAGGTTGTCGTGTCGGGTGCATCGTTCGTGCTGGCTGGTCTGATGGCGTTCGTCGTGCTCGGGCCGTTGCTGATGGTCGCCGTGCTGGTCACCGGCATGTCTCGCCGGGCCGCGGTCACGCCAGGCGCGCATGCACCTGTGCCGGCTGTTGGTGGCCGACCGGGTTCGAGTGCCCGTTGAGCAGCACCTCGACGCTCTTGCCGTCGAGATCGAGCACGATCCGGTCCGCCGTGATCTCGGCGACCTCGCCCCGGACCAGGTAGGTCTCCGGCGCCACCTGGTTCAGCTCCGCGCCGGGCGGTCCGCGGCGCACGTCCTCGACCGCCAGCAGGCGCAGCGGCCCGCGGCTTCGCCCGAACCGCCACAGCAGCAGCGCCACCACGACCAGCAGCAGATCGACGAGCAGCGTGAGGACAACGAGCACACCGTTGCCGGCCTGGCCGTCGACCTGGAACTGCGCCGGGTCGTCGGGCAGCACCCGGACTTGGAGCTCCCCGCTCGCGACGGCGTCGTCGTACGTCGCGTCGTCCACCTCGACCTGCCGCGTGGCCTGCGCCGGGTCGACGTCGGCCGGCAGCTGGAACCGCAGGTAGTGCCAGTCCCCGGCCACGCCGTGGTCGGTGACCTCGGCCGTCACGTCGACCCCGGCCCGCTCGATGCGGTTGGCCGCCCAGGTGCTGTGCACCAGCGGCAGGTTGACGAGCACGGCCGCGACGACCCACACCCCGACGTACTGCGACCGACGCGCCCGACGAGCCATGGGTCAAGTATCGGGGCTACTGGATCGTGGCGGTGAGGCGCATCAGGTTGTCGACGTAGCGCTGGCCGCGGGTGCGCTGCCGCCACTCGTCGAGGGTGAGCTCGGTCGACAGGGAGCGGTAGGTGTCCTGGACCCGCCCCAGCCGGGCGACGATGTCGGCGCCGGTCATCATCATCACGACCTCGTAGTTGAGGGCGAAGGACCGCATGTCCATGTTGCTGGACCCGACGACCGCGACCCGGTCGTCGACGCTGAAGTGCTTGGCGTGCAGCACGAACGGCTCGGGGTAGAGCCAGATGCGCACCCCGGCCTCGAGCAGCGCCTCGTAGTAGGAGCGCTGCGCGTGGGCGACCATGAACTGGTCGGCCGTCGCCCCGACGAAGAGCTCGACGTCGACCCCGCGCTGCGCTGCGGTGGTGATCGCGTAGAGCAGCGAGTCGTCGGGCACGAAGTAGGGACTCGTCACCGAGAGCGTCCGCTCGGCCGAGTAGAGGATGCTGTTGAAGAGGCGCAGGTTGTTCTCGGTGACGAAGCCGGGACCGCTGGGCACCACCTGCACGCCGACGTCGGCGACCGCCCCGGGCCGCGACGTCGGCGCGCTCGGAACCTCGGCGACCTGGTGCTCCAGGCTCTCACCGGTCTCGGTGAACCAGTCGGTCGCGAAGACGATGTTGAGCTCCTGGACGGCGGGGCCCTCGATCCGGGCCATCAGCTCCACCCAGGCGCGGCCGAGCTTCTGGTTCTTCGGCTTGTCGTAGCAGGCCTCGATCAGGTTCTGCGAGCCGCTGAACGCCACCCGGCCGTCAACGACGAGGATCTTGCGGTGGTTGCGCAGGTCCGGTCGCCGGAACTCGCCCTTCAGGGGCCGGATCGGCAGCATCGGCGCCCACCGGATCCCGGTGCCCTCGAGCTTCGCGAGCATCTCCTTGTAGACCGGGATGCCCTTCGAGCCGATGTGGTCGAAGAGGAAGCGGACCTCGACGCCGCGCTGGACCGCCCGCACCACCTCCTCGAAGAAGGGCGAGGTCACCTCGTCCCACGCCGAGATGTAGAACTGCACGTTCACGAACCGCTCCGCGGTCGCGACCTCCTGTGCCATCGCGGCGACACAGCCGTTGTAGTCGTCGATCAGCTCCACGGAGTTGCCGTGGGTCATCGGGAGCACGCCGAGGTTGCGGTTGAGCTTGGTGAAGCCCTCGACGAGCGGCGGCAGCGGCGGCCGGTCGTCGTCCTCGGCGAGGTGTGAGAGCGGGGCCGCGGCGAGGATCGCCTCGTTGACCTGCACCTGGAGCTCGCGCCGCTTCTTGCCGACGGTCGTCCGGCCGAAGAGGAGGAAGAGCACGAAGCCCAGGAACGGCAGCGCCAGGATCAGGATCAGCCATGCCATCGCGGTCTGCGGTCGGCGCCCGCCCGGCAGCACGAGCAGGGCGCACAGGACGATCGCGAGGTTGAGCGCCACGACGATCGCGCTCCACACCGCGCCAGGAGAAGAGAGCATCCCGGTCATCCCCGCCTCACTCTCGGTGGGTCGCGGCCCCAACGGCGCGTAGCGGGTCCACAGTAGGGATCGGCGAACCTGCGGAGGTCACCCAACTCGGGTGAGCCGACCCCCACCGCGGCTCGACCACGATGGGGCGGCACAGCCCACGGACCCGAGGAGCTCGACGTGTCGACGACCAGCGACCAGACCCGCCCGGGGCTGCCGCGCGGCGTCCTCCTCCTCGTCGGGCTCGCCGCGGCCGTCGTGGTCATCGCCGGGATGAGGGCGGCCGCCGACATCCTCGCGCCGGCGTTCTTCGCCCTGATCCTGACCGTGCTGGCCCATCCCCTGCGTCGCTGGCTGAACCGGTGGATGCCGTCCTGGGCGTCGTCAGCGGTCTGCATCGCGACGGTCTACCTGGGCATCGTGCTGCTGGCGCTGGCGCTGGTCGTCTCAGCGGCCAGGTTCGCGGCCCTCCTGCCGGAGTACACCGACGAGTTCCACAAGCGAGTGGACGACGCCGTCGCGTGGTTGAGCGACGCCGGGGTGGACCAGAAACAGATCGACGCCGTCGCGTCGTCGTTCGACCTCGGCCAGCTCGGCGGCTTCATCGCCGACCTGCTGGGCGAGCTGCTGGGGCTGGTCTCGAACCTGTTCTTCATCTTCGCGCTGGTGCTGTTCATGACCGTCGACGGCAGCTCGTTCCCGCGCCAGCTCGAGCGGGCGCGCGGCTACAAGCCGGCGATCGTCGACTCGATCGACGACTTCGCGCACGGCACCCGCCGCTACCTCGGCGTGTCCACGGTCTTCGGCCTGATCGTCGCCGTCCTTGACTCGATCGCGCTCGCCCTGCTCGGGGTGCCGCTGCCGCTGCTCTGGGGTCTGCTGGCCTTCATCACCAACTACATCCCCAACATCGGCTTCATCATCGGGCTGATCCCGCCGGCCATCCTGGCGCTGCTCGAGGGTGGCCCGAGCCTGATGCTCGCGGTGATCGCCGTCTACTGCGTGCTCAACGTCGTCATCCAGTCGGTGATCCAGCCGAAGGTCGTCGGCGACGCGGTCGGGCTGTCCACCACCCTGAGCTTCTTCTCGCTGGTCTTCTGGACCTGGGTGATCGGGCCGCTCGGCGCGCTGCTCGCCATCCCTCTCACGCTGTTCACGAAGGCGGTGCTGGTCGACGCCGACCCGACGACGCGCTGGGTGCGACCGCTGATCTCCAACAAGGACGAGCCCGAGGACTCCCCGGCCTGAGCCGCGCGGGTGGCCCGGCCGGCCCCTGACAGACGGGTCAGTCGGGGATGGTCACGACCTCGACGACGTTGATGCCCAGCGAGTTCAGCAGGTTCAGCACGCCCTGGAGCTCGGCCTGGTCCGTCATCTCACCCGTGAGCGTCGTGGTGGCGGGCTGCTTGCGTGCGACGAGGTGCGGAAAGGCACCGCTGAGCTCGTCACTGAGCTCCGCGTCGACGCGGATCAACATCCTGGTCATGGGTCGCCTGCATGCTCCCGGGGAAGGGGTGGGCGGAACCGGCGATGTCCTTGTCCCACACCCCGGCTCCGGTCTCGACCGTAAGCGGCGCCCCCGGCGTCCGCCTCACCGGAAAAGGGGGAGACGGTCCGCCCGCCAGGCACCGGCCGGGCCCGGCGGGACAGGTTCACGAGGAACGGGTGAGGTCGTCACCGGCACGTGCGGCCACGCTCGCCCCATGCCCTCGCTCACCGTCTGGCGGTTCGACACGCCCGCCGGTGCAGCGCGCGCCGCACAGCTCCTCGACGACCTGGCCGGCGATCCGGACTTCCAGGACGACCAGACCGTCGCGCTGCACGACGCGGCCGTCGTGGAGTGGGACGCCAAGGAGCGCAGGCCGCGGACCTGGCAGGTGGCCGCGCCGGCGCTCACCGGCGCCCTCGACGAGGGCTTCTGGGCGCTGCTCTTCGGCCTGGTGTTCTTCGTGCCGCTGCTCGGCGCCGCGGTCGGTGCGGCCGGGGGTGCCGTGGCGGGCTCGCTCGCGGACATCGGCATCGACGACCGCTTCATCAACCGGGTCCGCGACCAGGTCACGCCGGGCAGCTCCGCCCTGGTGGTGCTGAGCTCCCGAGCGGCCGTGGACCGGGTCCACGCCGCAGTCGCCGACGTCCCGCGGGCCGAGCTCATCGTCGCCGATCTCGCCGACGCCCACCTGGCCGCGCTGCGCGAGGTCTTCGGTCGGTGAGGCTGCCTCGCGAACCGTCCGCCCACCGGCGTGTCGGCGGACGGCCGGTGCAGCGGCGCGATCCGTGCTGGAATGCTGACGGGACAGGGAGGATGTAACAGTGATGCGGCCAGGGGACAGCGAGCGCTCGGTGGCCACCAGAGCGCCCACGCCACCCGCGCCGTACGTCCCCCGCCCGCGCATCGACGACGCGCTCGACGCCGTCCCGACCCTGCCGGCGACACTGCTGGTCGCGCACGCCGGCACCGGCAAGACGGCCGCCGCCGCCGCCTGGGTCCAGCGGGCGACGAGCGCCGACCCGACACTGAAGGTCGCGTGGGTCCGCGGCGACCACGACGACCACGTGCTCGCCGTCCTCGAGGCGATGCGGTGCCCGGAGCAGCCGGACGGACCCGCCGTCGTCGTGGTCGACGAGATCCACCAGCTCGCGCCGCTGACCGCGAGGTCCATCTCCGAGATCCTGGCCACCGACCCGGAGTCCGTGCGGCTGCTGCTGATGGGCCGGGGCGACCCCGGTCTGGTGCCGACGGCCCTCACCCTCGCCGGTCGGGCGACCCAGCTGCGCGCGACCGACCTCCGTCTCGACGAGGACGGGGCGTGGGAGCTCGTCCGCCCCCACCTCGTCGACACCGATCCCGACGTCGGGGCCGCGCTGCTCGACGAGGCGGACGGCTGGGCTGCGGCGCTGGTCCTCGGCGCCCGGGCCGTCGCGGGGTCGCCCGACGACCTGGCCGCACGCGCGGCTCTCACCGCCACCCGACCGCAGATCGTCGACTACCTCGAGCGCGAGGTGGCCGTCCGCTGGCCTCCGGAGCTGTGGCGCGTGCTGCTCACCACCTGCCACCTCGACGCCGTGCGCGCCGACGAGGCGGCCCTGCTCTCCGGCGTGCCTGACGCCCAGGCCCACCTCGAGCGGGCGACCGGCGTCTTCATCACCACCGGCCACGACCCCGACAGCGGCGCCGCCACCTGGCGCTACCACCCACTGCTCCTCCACCTGCTGCGGCAGCGGACGGGCCCGGACGGTCCGGACCGGCCGCTGGTCGTCGAGGCCCACCACCGCGCGACCGACGCCTACGTCGAGGCCCGGGACGCCGAGCGCGCGCTCCGTCACGCGGGGCTCACCGGCGACATCGATGTCCAGCTGCGGGTGCTCCGGGCGTTCGCGGCCGAGCTGCTGAGCACGCAGCGCATCGCCGCCGTCGAGGAGGCCGTCGCGGCCATCCCGATCGACGTCCGCACCCAGCACCTGGAGCTGATGGTGCTGCGCGCAACACTCCTGCGCCTGCGCGGCCGGGTCGACGCGGCGAAGGCCACCGCGGACCGCGCCCTCGCCGCCGACGGCCGCGGGCCCGCCGTCCCGCTGTCGCGCGACGGCGAGGCACTCCTCGCGATGCTGGAGCTGTGGCAGGCCCGCTACGGGTGGCGGGAGTCGGTGCCGGCGCTGGAGCGCGCCGCGCGGGTCCTCGGTTGCCGCCACGACGAGGAGGTCAGCGCCCACGACCTGGCCGGCATGTCACCGACGGCGGCGGCCTGGCTGAGCCTCGAGCTGTCGGCGTTCGAGATCTGGCTCGGTCAGGTGGCGCTCGCAGGGGTGCACGTCCAGGACGTGATCATGTACGCCGAGCAGGTCGACCACCCCGTCCTCACCCGCGGCGCGCTCGCCCAGCGCGCTGTGCTCGAGATGGTGACGGGCGGCTACCAGAACGCTGTCGAGTCGGCCGAGCGCGCCATGCGCGTCCACGTCCCCGGCTCGGGCGGTGCCGGCAAGGCGACGGCGCGCGCGCACCTGGCGCGCGGCTGGGGTCTGCTGATGGAGCTGCGGCTGGACGAGGCCGAGGCGGCGGTCGACGCGTTCGAGGCCACCCCCCACGGGCTGCGCGACCCGCTGCTGCGCGCGTTCGGCCGGCTGCTGCAGGCGTGCGTCCTGACGGCGACCGGGAACGCCGAGGCGGCGCGCCGGCTGCTCGACGGGCGCGGCGAGGTCCCGGAGCTGCTGCCCCGCCACATCGCCCGCGTCGACCGCCTGGTCCGGCTGCCGATCGCCGTCACGATGGGCGACCTGGGGATGGTCACCGGACTCGCCGACTCCATGCGCGACCTCGGCCTGGAGTCGGAGGTCCGCCTCTCCGAGGCCGTGCAGGCCGCCCTGGCGGGCGACGAGCAGCGGGCCACGCGTGAGCTGGCGGACCTGGTCCTCGCCACGGTCCATGCTCCGGCGTCGGTCGCGCTCCCGGCCGCCGTCTGCCACGTCGCGATGCTCCAGCGGATGGGCACCCCCAGCTCGGTCGAGACCGCCCGGGACCTGGTGCCCGACCTGCTCACCCGGGCGGCACCCCAGCGACTCCTGTGGATCCTGTCGATCGGTCGGATGCTCAGCCCGTCGTTCGCCGACCTCTTCGTCGCCGAGGCCGCCCGGCCCGAAGCACACCCGTTCGCGGCCACCGCCGTCGAGGCGATGGCCCGCCTGCCGCTGCGCTACCCCGACGTCGGGCGGGGCCGGGACGCGTCCGGCCAGACCCGGTTCGTGCTGACCGCCCGCGAGCTCGAGGTGCTCCAGCAGCTGGCGCTCGGCGGGGGCAACGCCGATCTGGCCCGCGCGCTGTTCGTCAGCGAGAACACCGTCAAGACCCACCTCGCCTCGATCTACCGCAAGCTCGACGTCGATCGCCGGGTCGACGCGTTGCGGGTCGCCCGCACGCACGGCCTGCTCTGATAGCCGAATACGGACCTTTTCCGTCGAGTTCCGCGCTCGAGAAAGTTCACCCGGACTTCACCCGGGTGGGTGACACTGATGGCCCATTCCGACCCTAGGGTGACCGTAAAGAGCGGGTCGAACCCGTGCTCGCTCGCCATCGGAGAGAAGACCCATGGCTGGCGCAGCCGCACGGCACCGGCCGCGCACCAGCGCGGCACTGGCCGGACGCCTTCCTGCGTTGCCACGCGCCTACGTCCCGCGCCGTCGACTCTGGGAGCACCTGGACGAGGCCACCGAGTCGGCCGTCACCCTGCTCATCGGCCCCGGCGGCTCGGGCAAGACGCTCGGCATCGCCGGCTGGCTGCGGCGCAGCGGCCGCGCCGCCGACGCGACCTGGGTGACCGCCGACGCCGGCTGGGACGCCGACCGGCTGCTGCCGCTGCTGCGCCGGACGGTGGCCGACCGGCCGGCGCTCGTCGTCGTCGACGACGCCCACCGGCTGCCGCTTCCGACCGTCCGGGCGCTCGACGCGCTCCTCGACACCGACCCCGAGTCCTTCCGCGTGCTGCTCGCCTCCCGGTGGGACCTGCCGTTCACCCGGCTCGCGCCCGAGCTCCTCGGTCACCTGACGATGCTGCGCGGCGAGCTGCTGCGGCTCGACGAGGCCGAGACCGGGGCCCTGGTCGCCGCGCACGCCCGCACCGACGCCCCCGAGGTCGCCCGGGCGATCGCCGGCCGCACCCAGGGCTGGTGCGCCGCGGTGGTGCTGACGGCCCGTGCGGTCGGGGCGACCCCTGACCCCGTCGACAGCGCGCTGCGGTACGCCGCCGGCGGCCCCTCGGTCGCCGACCGCGTGGCCAGCGACGTGTTCGCCACCCTGCGTCCGCGCGAGCGGCACCTGCTGCTCTGCGTCGCCAACGAGCCGGTCGTCACGTCCGAGATCGCGGCGCACCTCTCCCACGACAACGAGGCCGGCGCGATCCTCGCCGACCTGGAGGCCACGGGGCTGCTGGTCACCCGGGTCGCGGCCCACGACTCCGACGAGCTCGTGGCGTCGCCGGCCGAGGCCGGCGAGCGCTACGTCATCCACCCGCTGCTCACCGAGGTCGTCCGCCGGCGGATCTCCTCCGGTGGGGTCGACGTGATCCGCGCGGCGGCCACGGTCCAGCGGGCCGTGCGGCTCGACGTCGGCCGCGGCGCGACGGAGCGGGCGCTCCCGCGGCTCGCGGCCGTCGGCGAGCACGCCGCGGCGGCCGCTCTCCTCGCCGACGAGGGACCGACGCTGCTGCTGCGCGACCACCGGGACGCCATCCAGGGCTTCGCCGCCGCCCACCCGTCGGCCGTCGAGGTCAACCCGGGGACGTGGTTCACGCTCGCGATGGAGCGGTGGTTCCGCGGTGACATCACCACCGCCGCGCAGTGGCTCGACCGGATCCTGCACGAGCCGCAGCCGAACACCCCCGACTCCGTGCTCCACCTGGCCACCGCCCGGCTGATGCGCTCGCGGCTCGGGCTCGAGCCGACCGCACTCGCCATCGAGCACGGTGAGCGGGTCGCCGCGGACGCGGCCTCCCAGGCACCCGCATCGCTGCCGATGCTGCTGTGCGAGATCGCGATCACCCAGAACTGGACCGGCGACCTCGAGGCGGCCGAGGAGCACCTCTCGGCCGCGGTCCGCCTCAGCCAGAGCCACGACCTGCCGCTGCTCGGCGTCGTCGCCCTGTCCCACCTCGCCTTCACCGAGTACATGCGCGGCCGCGAGAGCGCGGCGATCGAGGTCGCCGAGGAGGTGCTCGCCCAGGTGGAGGCTCGCGGCCTCGACGCGGACTACTCGGTGGGACGAGCCCGCCTGGTCCGCCAGCTCTCCCAGCTCAACAGCGTGCCGCTGCGCCGCGGGATCGCCGAGATCGCCCACGACCCGGTGCCGGCCCACCCCTCCGACCTCGCGACCAGGTTCTGGATCCGCACCCGCCGCTCGCGGCTGGAGCTCGCCCACGGGTCCGTGGCCGGTGCCGAGCTGGCGCTCGAGGTGCCGCTGGAGACCCCTCCGCTGCCGGTCCACCTCGCGGTCGGCCTGTTGCTCGAACGGGCCTTCCTCGCCGGCCTGAGCGGCGACGCGCCCCTGCTGGCGCGGATCCACGACCAGCTGGCCGAGCTCGACGCCCGCGCGGAGGCCGCGCTGGTGCGCGGTCTGCGCGCCGACTTCCTCGGAGACCGACGGGCGGCGCTGCGCCACCTGGGCGAGGCCGCGCAGGCTCCGGTCCGGTCGCAGCCGGCCGTCCGGGCGATCGCCCTGGTGGCGCAGGCCCAGCTCGCCGACGCGCTCGGCGAGCGCGACCGGGCACTGGCGCTGCTGCAGGAGGCCTCCCTCGAGACGGCGGTACGCCGCAACGCAGTGGCGTTCCTCGGCTGGTGCCGGCACGGGACGCCGGTGCCCGACCTGGTGCAGCGGCTGCTGGCCGGCCACACCGACCCGTGGCTCTCGGAGGTGCTGGCCGACATCGCCGGGCTCGCCGGCATCACGGCGTTCTTCGGACCCTCCACCGCATCGCCGCGCGAGCGCGAGGGCGAGCCGGCCACGACGATCCGTCCGACGCTGAGCCCCCGCGAGCGCGACGTGCTGCACGAGCTGGCCCGCGGGTCGACGTACGCCGACATCGCGGCCAACCTCTTCGTCTCGGAGAACACCGTCAAGACCCACGTGTCGAGCCTCTACGCGAAGCTCTCCGTCAACCGGCGCAGCGCGGCCCTCGCCGCCGCGCGGGCGATGAACCTGCTCTGACGGCCCCAGGTCAGTCCACCCGATTCGGGCGAGGGCAGTCCGCACCCCCGCGCGGGATCGTGAGGTCACCGACGGCGCCCGGGAGGGACTGATGACGCACAGCCAGATCGCCGAGAGGGAACCGGACCGGCCGTTGCCGCCGCTCCTGGTCAACCTCGCCGAGCACTGGGGACTCGTGCTCGCCTACGCCATCGTGACGCTGGCCATGGGCGTGGCCCTGCTGGTCTGGCCGGACGTCACGATCACGATCTTCACCGTCCTCGTGGCGATCCAGCTGCTGGTGATGGGCGTGCTGCGGCTGGTGGCCGCCGTGTCCGGACGCACCGAGGGGATCCGGGTGCTCGTGGGCCTGACCGGCGGCATCGCGCTCATCGTCGGCCTGCTCATCCTGCGTGACCCGCTGCAGAGCGTGCTCGTCGTCGCCATGGTGCTCGGCGTCTTCTGGCTGATCGCCGGCATCGTCGACGTCCTCGGCGCCCTGGTCTCGCCCGGCGCCGGCGGCCGCGCCTTCGAGCTCGTGACCGGCCTGCTCAGCATGCTGTTCGGTGGCTTCCTCGTGGTCTTCACCGACTTCTCGCTCAAGGTGCTGGTGCTGCTGGTCGCGCTGTGGCTCCTCCTCGCCGGCGCGCTCGCGCTCTTCGCCGCCCTGCGCCTGCGTTCGCTGCGACCGGCCGCCTGAGCCGCCGGGCCTGAAGGGAGTCCACAGTGACCGAGCCCCAGCAGTCCGAGGTCGAGGAGCTGCGCGCCGAGGTCGAGCGGCTGCGGGCGCAGGTCGACGCCGCCCCGCCGACGGTCCCGCTCCCGGTCCAGCAGCCCGACCGCACGGGGTGGTGGCGCCCGGTCGTGGCGACCGTGCTCGTGGTCGTGATCGCGATCCTCACCCCGCTCGGGGTGATCGCGCGCTGGGCGCACAACGAGGTGGCCGACACCGACCGGTACGTCGAGTCGATCGCGCCGCTCGCCGACGACCCCGACGTGCAGGCCGCCGTGACCGACCGGGTCACCAGCGAGATCACCACCCGCCTCCAGGTCCAGGCCGTCACCCAGGAGGCGATCGACGCCCTCAAGGACCGAGGCCTGCCGCCGCTCGCCGCGACCAGCCTCGCCGCGCTCAGCGGCCCGCTGGCCGACTCAATCGAGAGCTTCATCCACGACCAGGTCGCGGCGCTGGTCGAGTCCGACCAGTTCGAGGACGCCTGGATCGAGGCGAACCGCCAGGCGCACACCCAGCTCGTCGCGGTGCTCACCGGCAAGGACAGCGACCTGGTCGAGATCAGCAACAACGCGGTGAGCGTCAACCTGGCCACCGTCATCGACGCGGTCAAGCAGCGGCTGATCGACCGCGGGTTCACCCTCGCCCAGCGGCTGCCGCCCGTCGACGCCCAGTTCACGATCTTCCAGTCCGACGACATCACCAAGGCGCAGAACGCCTTCCGCCTGCTGAGCGCGCTCAACACGCTGCTGCCGATCCTGCTGCTCGTGCTGCTCGCCGTGGCCGTGGGCGTCGCGCGCAACCGGCGTACGACGCTGATCGCGGCGATGCTGGCCGTCGCCGCGTCGATGCTGCTGCTCGGTGTCGCCCTCAACGCGTTCCGGATGGTCTACCTCGACGCGATCCCGACCGACCAGATCCCGGTCGACGCCGCCGCCGCGATCTACGACACCCTGGTCTGGTTCATCCGGCTCAACCTGCGCGCGATCCTGGTCCTGTCACTGGCGATCGCCTTCGTGGGCTGGATCTCCGGCCCCGGCCGGGCAGCGGTCACGCTGCGACGCGGCACGAGCGGCGCGATCGGCCGGGCCCGCCAGGGCGGCGAGCGGATCGGCGTCAACACCGGCGCGTTCGGCGAGTTCCTCGGCACCTACAAGGTCGCCATCCGCGGCGGCGTGCTCGGCCTGGCGCTCATCGTCTACGCGATGGCCGACCACCCGACCGGCGGATTCACGCTCTGGTTGGTCGTGATCGCCGCCGTCATCCTCCTGGTCGTGGAGCTGCTGTCCCGTCCGCCGACGGCCGCCACCGAGCCGGAAGCAGCGGACCCGCCGCCGCCAGCGTCGCCCTGACGACGCGGTGCACCGTCGGGTCCTCGGAGACGATCCGTCCGACGAGGGCCGACCCGACCAGCACGGCGGCGAACCCGATGAGCCAGGTCGAGATCGCGAGGATCACGCCGAGCGTGCCGAACTGCTCGGCGTTCTGGTCGACGTAGAGCGGCATCACGAGCGACGAGCCGCGGCTGTAGACGGTCGTCAGCACCCCGGTCAGCAGCGCGCCGAGGACGAGGTGACGCCACGGCACCCGGCCGAAGAGCAGCAGGCGCGAGGTCGCCAGCCACAGCACGCTCGCCAGGAGCATCTGGGCGCCGGTCCGCATCGTGCCGAGCAGTACGGAGTCGCCGCCGATGAACTGGATGAGGGCCGAGAGGAGCTGCAGCGTGAGCAGCCAGCCCACCAGCCACAGGAAGCAGCGCCGGGCGCCGACCACGCCGCCGATGTGCGGCACCTGCCAGTTCCGCTCGTACATCCGCTGCACCGCGCGGGCGAAGCTGGTGGCCGAGAAGAACGTGATCAGCAGGCCGACCAGCCCGGTCTGCGCACGCACCTCGCTGATGTTCACGTCCGCCTTCACCATCTGGTTGCCGCCGGCGAGCCCGGTGGCCGAGGAGAACTGGTCGAGGCCCGCCTCGGTGAGGTTCGGGAGGAACGCCGCCAGCACCACCAGCATCGGGATCAGCGCCAGCAGTCCCTGGGCGGCGATCAGCATGCACCGGTCGATGAACTCGATGCGGACGAACTCGTTGACCAGACGGCCGAGGATGGGCACGCGTTCGACCAGGTCAAGCACCTGGTCCCGGCGGAGCCGGTACGTCGTGGTCATCCGATCCCGCAGCGCGGCGAGGTCCACCCCGTGCTCACCTCCCGTGTCCGCGGCACACCTTCCGGCAGGATGGCCTCAGCGTGGTGGCACCGCGCCGACGATCGATCACCCGTAGCGGGTGAAACGGGCTGGAGGAGGCACCGTGGACGGCTGGCGTCGCTGGTTGCGGCTCGGCGTCGGGCTCGGGCTGATGGGCGTGCTCTACTTCGTCCTCCCCCTCACCTCGGACCCGAACCGCAGCGAGGTCGTCCGGCTGTGCCTCGGCCTCGTGGTGATGGCGCTGCTCGCGGTGCTGGTGATCTGGCAGGTGCGGCTCCAGATGGTCGACGACACCCGGCACGTCGACGGGCTGGTCCTGGCGCTGGCCCTGTCGATCGTGGTGTTCGCGCTCATCTTCTACACGATCGCGGACCGCTCGCCCGCCCAGATCCCGGAGCTCCACACCAAGCTGGACGCGCTCTACTTCACGCTGACGACCCTGATGACGATCGGGTACGGCGACATCCACGCGGCCGGGCAGTTCGCCCGCGGCGTCGTGATCGTCCAGATCTTCTTCAACGTCGCGATCATCGCGACGGCCGCGACCGCCATCAACCGGCGGATCCGCGAGAAGGCCATCGAGCACGCGCAGGAGCGAGCAGCCAGCGGCGCGTCGTCGGAGCACCTGCTGCGCCGGCGCCGCGGTCACGGACGGAGCACGCACCGGAACCCGACGTGAGAGGTCGTGTCCCGGACGCCGTGACCCTGGCGGGCGGCAGGCCGGTAGCGCTGGCAGTAGTGGGGCGAGCAGAGGTGTGAGCCGCCCTTGGTGACGAAGCGGTCGGTCTCCCGGAGGGACGACCCGCCTCCGCAGCACGGGGACGGGGACGTGCCGTGGTCGTCGGTCCAGCGCGTCGAGGTCCACTCCCAGACGTTGCCGATCATGTCGGCCAGGCCGTAGCCGTTGGCGGGGTAGCTTCCCACCGGCGACGTGCGATGGTGCCCGTCCGGGTCGTCGCTGCGCCAGGGGAACGGGCCGACCCAGGTGTTCGCGAGCCGACTCCCGCCGGGGTTGAGCTCGTCGCCCCAGGCGAAGTCCCGGCCGGCCAGGCCGCCACGGGCCGCGTGCTCCCACTCGGCCTCGCTGGCCAGGTCCTTGCCGGCCCACGCGGCGTACGCCGTGGCGTCCTCCCAGCCGACGTGGACGACCGGATGGTCCTCACGGTCCTCCCAGGTGCTGCCCGGGCCGTCGGGCGCGCGCCAGCAGGCGCCCGGCTGCCAGCGCCACCACTGGGTCCAGTCGCCGAGGTGCACCGGGCCGTCGGTCTGCGTGAAGAGCTGCGAGCCCGGCACCAGCAGCGCCGGGTCGGCGCCGGGGAAGTCCGCGGCGTCGGGTGCCGTCTCGGCGACGGTCACGTGCCCGGTGTCCTCGACGAACCGTGCGAAGTCGGCGTTGGTGACCGGCACCCGGTCGAACCAGACGTCACCGACCTCGACCGTGCGCAGCGGCGCCTCCTCGGCGTACCAGGAGGTGCTCCCGATGACGGCCGTGCCGCCCGGCACCAGCACCATGCCCTCGCGCATGGGTCCTTTCTACCGGCTCCTGCTGTCGGTCGTGCCCGCCGGTCGAGGTGCGAGCCGGATCGCCAGCACGGTCGTGTCGTCGGCGGCGACCGGGCGCCGGTCGCCCTCGGCGTGCGCGGCGAGCAGCCGGTCCAGCCAGTCGTCGAGCGAGCCCGGCCCGTGGGTCTCGGCCGCGAGGCGCCTCAGGCGGTCGGTCAGGGCGGTGAGGTCGGCCCCGCGGCGCTCGATGAGCCCGTCGGTGTAGAAGAGCAGGCTGGCGTCGGGCGACAGGTCGATGGTCGTGGCGATCGCCTCGCCGGCACCGACCCCCAGGAGCGGCCGGACGCTCACCGCGACCTCCTCCGCCTGGCCGTCGACCACCTTCATCGGGGGCGGGTGCCCGGCGCTCGCCAGCTCGACCCGGGTGCGTGCGGGGTCGACGACGCCGACCAGCACCGTGGCGACCTGGTGGTCGAGCAGCCGGACCATCAGGTGGTCGAGCCGGTCCAGGCACGCCGCCGGCCGGTGCCCCTCGAAGAGGTAGGCCCGCAGCGCCATCCGCACCTGGGTCATCGCCGACGCGGCGTCCACCCCGTGGCCGGCGACGTCGCCGACCACCACCGCGAGGCTGCCGTCGTCGAGCTCGAACACGTCCCACCAGTCACCACCGAGCTGGTAGCTCGAGGCCGGCTCGTAGCGCGCGGCGACCTCGGCGTCCCGCACGGCCGGGGGCCGGTCCAGGACCACGCTGCGCTGCATCGCCTCGGCCATCGCGATCTGGTCCTTCGAGCTGTTCAGCAGGAGGTTGACCATGTGGCTCCCGAGGGTCTCGGCGATCTCGAGCTTCCACGGCGCCCACGGCAGGCTCCGGCCGCGGACCACCTCGCGCCACTTCTCGAAGGACTTGCGGGGGCTGAGCCGGACGTCGGGCCCCTCGGCAGCGGCGAGCTCCTTGTTCCGAGGATCGCCACCCCAGTCGACGACGCGTTCCCGCTCGGGCCGGAGCCAGAGCAGCCACCGGTCCGGAGCGGACCCGACGCGCAGCACGCCGGCGACGGACGTGGACGAGGCGAGGTCGGGGAGCAGGGTCGGCAGCCGGTCGGTGTGGGTGACGTAGTGGTCGGGGTCGTCGACCACCTCGGCGATGCGCTGGAGTGTCAGGTCGTCGAAGGGCACGTCCCCGCGGCGGTGGATCGTGCCGTCGATCAGCAGCGCAGCACCGGACGCACCGACGATGGACAGGAAGTCGTGGTCGTCGAGCAGGTTCCCGATCGGCCAGCCCGGGGCCGCGGTGATGCGGGCGGTCATCCGGGCCAGCACCGTCTGGGCGTCCAGCGCCCGGGCCCGTCCGTCGGCGCGCTCGCGGTCCGCGACGAACTGGCTCGCCACCTGGCCGAGGAACTCCGCCGCCGCCCGGGCGTCGTGGCTCGGGCGGTGCGGGCCGGAGTAGTGGTGGCACGCGACCAGGCCCCACAGCTCACCGTCGACGATCAGGGAGATCGACATCGAGGCGCCGACGCCCATGTTGGAGAGGTACTCGATGTGGATGGGCGACACGCTGCGCAGGGTCGCGTGGGACAGGTCGAGAGGAGCGCCGGTGCTGGGGTCGAAGATCGGGTGCAACGGCACCGGCTGGTAGCCGATGTCGGCGATCAGCCGGCTCCAGTTGACCGTGTAGAGCCGGCGCGCCTGGGCGGGGATGTCCGAGGCCGGGTAGTGCAGCCCGAGGAAGGAGTTGAGGTCGGAGCGCCGCTCCTCCGCGATCACCTCGCCGTTCCACTCGTCGTCGAAGCGGTAGACCATCACCCGGTCGAAGCCCAGCTGTGCCCGCACCTCGCCCGCCAGCGCCCCGGCGAGCTCGACCACCGAGCCGGTCCGCGCCAGGCGGGCCATCGCGCCACGGGTGACGTCGTAGGTCATCCGCGCCGTGTCCGGGTCGATCGGCTCCAGCTCGACGATCCAGCGATCGCCGGACCGGTGGCGCCGCACGTCGACCTCACGGCCGGCCAGCGTGACCACCAGCGGCTCGGTCGACTCCGGTCTCGAGAACCGGTCCGCCAGCTCTGCGGCGACGGGGCCGAGCAGCTCGGTCAGCGGGCGGCCGAGGGCGGTCTCGGCGGTGACGTCGAGCAGCTCGCCGACGTTGGCCGACACCATCACCGCGCGCAGCTCGTCGTCGAGCGCGACGAGCACGCCGTGGGGCTGGATCGCGCCTGGGACGTGGATCGGTTCGCGATCGCAGGTCGACAGGTCCACCTCCCCGTAGGCGGGGGTGTGGAGGGTCGACTGGGACACGGGCGGCTCCGGTGCTGGTGGTGGACGACTGTCCCGCTCAGTCTGGCCCAGCCCCTCCGGCCCAGGCTCGCCCTTCGGGGTGATGTCAGCCAAGGCCGAGGTGACGTAGGAGGAAGGGGTTGTGGAACTTCCCCAGCGGGTCGACCCGGCCCGCGAGGGCGCGGAAGTCGTCGAAGTGCGGATAGAGCGCACGGAGCGCCTCGGCGTCGGCCACGAAGCACTTGCCCCAGTGCGGGCGCGCGGCGAGCGGCAGCAACGCCTCCTCGATCGCGGGCAGCACGGCGTAGACGCCCTCGACGTCGCGCAGCCAGGTGAAGTGGAGGGCGACGACGTCGTGGCCCTGGGCGCCGCTCAGCCAGAGGTCGTCGGCAGCGACGGTGCGCACCTCGGCGACCTGGAGGAGGTCGGCGTACGCCGGCGCCAGCGCGCGCAGCCGCTCGATCGCCTCGGCGGCGGCGCCGCGGGGGACGAGGTACTCGCTCTGCAGCTCCTCGCCGCGACTGGGCGTGAAGTCCATCTCGAAGTGGGGGAGCCGGCGGTGCCAGGCCCCCACGATCCCGCCCTGCCGGGTGACCGCCTCGACGTCGGCGCCGGCGAGCATGTGCAGCGTCTCCCCCGCGGGCCGAGCGCCCCACAGGTCGGTCGGCGGCGTGGTGTCACGGCTCTTCAGCCACACCTGCTGGATCCGCCCGCTGAGCCAGTCGGTGAACAGGCTGACGCTGTAGGCGCTGGCCGTCAGCTCGTCGAGGTGCTCCACCGCGACGTCCCAGGCGAGGTCGGTGTAGACGTCCTGGCGCACGGTGTACGTCGGCTCGATGTCCAGCTCGAGGTGCGTCACGACGCCGAGCGCGCCCAGCGACACGACGTACCCCTCGAACTCGGGGTCGCCGCGCTCGACCCGGCGCAGCTCGCCGTCGGCGGCCACCAGCTCGACGGCCGCCACGGCGCTGGCCAGCGACCCGGTCCGGTCACCACTGCCGTGCGTGCCGGTCGCCACCGCTCCGGCGACGCTGATGTGCGGGAGCGACGCCATCGACGCGAGCGCCCAGTCGCGGCGGACCAGGTGCTCGGCCAGCAAGCCGTAGCGGACGCCCGACCCGACGCGCACGACGCGCCGCTCGGCGTCGATCTCGAGGTCCGCGGGCATCTGCTGGGTGGAGACGAGGTCGCCGGTGGTGTCGGCGAGGTCGGTGAAGGAGTGCCGGGTACCGAGCGCGTGCACCCGCTCGAGCCTTCCGACGATGTCGCGGAGCTCGGACACGTCCCGCGGGTCGTGCACGCGCTCCGCGGCGTAGGCGTGGTTGCCGGCCCAGTTGCGGAGCACCGTCCCGTCGGGGCGCGCCACCTCGCGCCCACCGCTGAGTGCACTCACTCCCGTCGTCCTCCTGACGCCCTCGCCGTCGTCCGTGACCGGCTCGATCAGCCTAGATCCTGCTCCTGGCCGGAGCGGACTCACCCGGTCCGGGGGAACCGAGGGGCGCGGTGGCGGCGGGAGACTCGGGCGGGCGCACAGCCCGTCCCACCTCGAAGGAGACTCCACCATGTCGCACCCGTCCAGCACCGAGAGCGCCTGGGCCGAAGGCATCGGCATCTTCGCCGGAGCGGCTCTGCTCACCGTCGGCATCTTCCAGTTCCTGGAGGGCGTCGCCGCCGCGGCGAAGGACGACGTCTTCGTCCGCACCTCCAACTACGTCTTCGAGTTCGACCTCACCACGTGGGGCTGGATCCACATCGTGCTCGGCATCATCGTCGCCATCGTGGGCGGAGCGATCCTGGCCAGCCAGCCCTGGGCGTACGTCGCCGGCATCGTGGTGGCGGTCCTCTCCGCGCTGCTGAACTTCGTGTGGATGCCGTACTACCCCTTCTGGGCGGTCCTCATCATCGCCTTCGACATCGCGGTCATCTGGGCGCTGAGCACCCTGCTCGGCAGCCGCCGCGCGTAGCTGCTCCCTCCGCTGTCGCGGAGCACCGTCGCCAGACCCGAACGGCCCCCAGGACTCGTCCTGGGGGCCGTTCAGGTGTCTGGACCACGACCGAGGGCAGGGTCAGGCGGTGATCGCCGCGTCGTGGACGGGCGGCCCCGCCCCGAGGAGCCGGTCGCGGAGCGTCACGAGCTCGGAGACGGCCTCGATGAACCGGGTGGTGCTGTCGCCGACGTTGAGGTCGCCGAAGTAGTGGTGCCGCATGGCCGTCCGGGCGAGGTGGTGCTCGTCGTGGTCGAGCCGGCTGCCGATGAGCGCGGTCAGGTCGGCGACGTCCACCTCGGCGATCACGTCGGCGCAGCGGCTCACCGGGACGTCGTGGCGCAGTCGCTCGGCGTCGTGGTGCCGGTCGGTGATGAAGATCGGCTTCTCGGTGCGCAGGTAGAGCCAGTCCAGGCCGACCGACGACACGTCGGTGACCATCGTGTCACACCCCGGGATGACCGCGAGGATGTCGCCGCCGAGGACGGCGACGTGCCCGGCCTGCGGGTCGCGGCGAGCCGCGTCCTCGAGGAGGTCGAGGATCCGGCGGTGGCCCTCCTGGATGGCCGGCACCTGGCTGGTGGTGACCTTCGGGTGCGGCTTGTAGACCAGGCGCACGTCGTCGACGGCGAGGATCGCGCGAACGACGTCGGGACCGATCGTGTCGACCGAGGTGTAGTCGTTGTAGTCGGCGTCGCCCTCCCACGTCGGTGCGTAGAGGACGGTACGGCGGGCCGAGGGCTCGAGGAGCGCGGGCGGCCGCAGGTCGAGCTGCGGGCGACCGATCCGGACCAGCCGGCTGGTGTCGAACTCGAGCAGCCCGGCCTCCAGCCGGGACACCGCCGCCTGGCCGGCGACGAAGACCCGGTCGTAGGCCTTCGCGTTGTTGGAGGCCATCGACTCCTTGTCCGACTCACCGTGGTTGATGTGCACGTGGAGCTTGCGGTTGTCGAGCAACGACTGGAAGTTCGTCATCGAGTTGTTGCAGTAGAGCACGACCTTGGCGTCCGTGGCGGCGTAGAGGTCGGTGAGCTCGCGGAACGACGGCGCCAGCACGATCGGGAGGCCGGTGCGCGCGCGGAGGACGGCCTCCGTCTCCTCGTGGCGGGCCACGATGTGCACCGGCTGCTCCCGGTCGAGGCGCTCGAGGACCGGCAGCCACTGGATGAGCTGGTAGGCGCGGGTGGGGTCGTCGGCGAAGTAGGCGATGACGTGCGGGTCGTTCACGTGGCTGCTGGTTCTCCGGTTTCCATGGTCGGGCGGCACCGCCGCCCCAACGACAGAGGGCCGAGGCTGCCTCAGCCTCGACCCTCTTGATGGGAGCTTCCCATCATCACGTGCGCGAGGGGGGATTTGAACCCCCACGCCCTTTCGGACACTGGCACCTGAAGCCAGCGCGTCTGCCGTTCCGCCACTCGCGCGTGAAGCGGGCTCAGGCTATCCCAGGGGCGCGGCTCCGCCCAAACCGGGGCGAGGCCATCCCGCGTTCGCGTGGCCGACCCCGATACGATCGTCGGAGCCCGGCACCGGCCCGGGCGTTCGTCCTGCCTGCCGCCGGCCGGTGACCGCTCCCACGGTTTCCGCCAGCCGGCAGCGGGCAACGATCAGCGGGACCAGCAGCGGCATCGGTGACACGGGGACGGAAGGAGGGCAGCGTGGGCGGGCTCCAACGCCTGGAGAACAAGCTCGAGCAGATGATCTCCGGCGCCTTCGCGCGGGCCTTCCGCTCGGCCGTGCAGCCGGTCGAGATCGCGGCGGCCCTGCAGCGCGAGTGCGACAACAACGCGCAGATCCTGTCCCGCGAGCGCCGCCTGGTGCCCAACGACTTCCACGTCGAGCTCTCGCGCACCGACCTCGACCGCCTCTCGGCGTACGACGCAGCGCTCGCCGAGGACATGGCCGGGCAGCTGCGCACGCACGCCGACCAGCAGGGCTACGTCTTCCCGGGCCCCGTCACGATCTCCTTCGACGCGGCCGACGACCTCACCACGGGTCGGTTCCGGATCCGCAGCCGCGCCCAGGCCAAGGTCACCAGCGACGCCACCGCGACCCAGGCCGGGCGCGCCCGGGCGTTCATCGAGGTCAACGGCACGCGTCACCCCCTCCAGCAGCCCGGCCTGGTCGTGGGCCGCGGCACGGAGGCCGACCTGCGCATCAACGACCCCGGCGTCAGCCGGCGGCACATCCAGTTCCTCATCAGCCCCGGCTCCGGGGCCACCCCGCAGATCGAGGTGCACGACCTCGGCTCCACCAACGGGATGCTCGTCGACGGCCACCGCATCACGTCGACCCGGCTCCGCGACGGCTCGGAGGTCCGGATCGGCAGCACCACCATGGTCGTCCGCGTGCTCGAGGACAGGTGACGCCACATGTCTGAGCTGACGCTCTTCCTCATCAAGGCCGGCTACCTCGCGATCCTCTGGATCTTCGTGCTCTCCGCGATCTCGGTGATCCGCTCCGACATGTTCGGCGCCCGGGTGCCGGAGGCGGCGCGCACGGGCGGCGGCCGCGCCCCGAAGGCGCCGAGGCAGCCGAAGCCCGGCAAGCGCCGCAGCGTCCCGACCCACGCGCTCGTCACCGAGGGGTCCAACGTCGGGGAGCGCGCCGAGCTCGGACCGACGCCGATCCTGATCGGCCGCGGGTCCGACGCCGCGATCCGGCTCGACGACGACTACGTCTCGACCCGGCACGCCCGGATCGCCGCCTCCGGCGACCAGTGGTTCGTCGAGGACCTCGGCTCCACCAACGGCACGTACGTCGGGACGGTGCGGATCAGCCAGCCCACGACGATCGGCCTCGGCACCCAGGTCCGCGTCGGCAAGACGATCATCGAGCTGCGGAAGTAGCGCCGGATGACCGAGCAGCCCCCCGAGCAGCCTGCTTCCGAGCCCGTGCGCGGTCCGCGCCTGCGGCTCGACTACAGCGCCGTGTCCGACGTCGGCCGGGTGCGCCGCGACAACCAGGACTCCGGCTACGCCGGGCCGTGGCTGCTCGCGGTCTGCGACGGCGTCGGCGGTGCCGCCGGCGGCGACATCGCCTCGTCGACCGCGATCGCCCAGCTGCGCCGCCTCGACGAGCCGCCCTCCGCCGACGCGTCCGCCGAGGACCTGCTCGGGCGGATCGCGGGCGCCGTGCACCGCGCCCACGACCGGCTGGTCGAGGTCGTCGACGAGAACCCCGCGCTCCACGGCACCAGCACCACCGCCACGCTGCTCGCGTTCGACGGCACCCAGGTCGGCGTCGGCCACGCCGGCGACAGCCGTGCCTACCTCTTCCGCGACGGCACGATCCGGCAGATCACCACCGACCACACGTTCGTCCAGACCCTCATCGACGACGGCCGGATCACCGAGGACGAGGCCCGGGTCCACCCGCACCGCAACCTCATCCTGCGGGCGATCGACGCGTCCAGCGACACCGAGCCCGACCTCTTCGTCCTCGACGTCCACCCCGGCGACCGGCTGCTCGTCTGCAGCGACGGCGCCAGCGGCGTCCTCGACAACGGCCGGCTGGCCGACATCCTCGCCACCGGCAACGCCGAGTACGCCGCCGTCGAGCTCGTCCGCGCCAGCCTCGAGGCCGGCAGCACCGACAACGTCACCTGCGTGGTCGGCGACGTGCTCGACGCGAGCGACGCGCCCGCCGACGCCGTCGGCGAGCCGGAGGTGCTGGTCGTCGGGGCCGCCGCCGAGCGGCGCGCCCACAAGCCGGCCCGCACCGGCCTCTTCCGCGGGCACCGCTCCGGCGACACCGGCGAGCTCGACCCGGTGCCGGCCGACCTGCCGCCCGAGGCCCCGGCCGACGCCATCGATGCCGACCCCGAGAGCGCGCGCTACGCGCCGCGCCCGCCGCGCCGCTTCGTCTGGGCGAAGAGGCTCTGCGCCCTGGCCATCGTGATCGGCCTCGCCTGGGTCGCGGCCGCCGCGCTGTGGTCGTGGACCCAGAAGCAGTACTACGTGGGCGAGCAGGACGGCGCCGTGGTGATCTTCCGCGGGCTCAACGCCTCGCTGCCCGGCCTCGACCTCTCCGAGCCCTACCAGACCACCGACCTGCAGATCGCCGACCTGTCGGAGTTCGACGCCAGCAAGGTCGAGGAGGGCATCGACGCCGACGACCTCGCCGACGCCCAGCAGACCGTCGAGAACCTCGCCAGCCAGCAGCCCGACGACAGCCAGCCGGACCCGGCCACGGAGAGCTGAGATGGCCCAGCCCTCCACGATCATGGGTTTCGTGCACCGCCGCCGGCGGGGTGCGGAGCTCTTCCTGCTCATCCTGGCGCTGGCCGTCGGGATCGGCGCGTACGCCGCCGTCGGGCTGGGCGTCGACGGCGAGGTGCCCGCCGACCTGTTCGGGTACGGCGCCTGGCTGGCCGCGCTGCTGGTCGCCGCCCACCTGGTCATCCGCTTCGCCGCGCCGTACGCCGACCCCGTGCTGCTCCCCGTGGTCGCCGCGCTCAACGGGCTCGGCCTCGCGGTCATCCACCGCATCGACCTCGCCAAGGAGGCGGCCGGGAGCCCGCACGCCTTCGCCCAGCAGCAGCTGATCTGGATGACCGTCGGTGTCGCCCTCTTCGTCATCACCCTGCTCGCCGTGCGCGACCACCGGGTGCTGCAGCGGTTCACCTACACCAGCGGCCTGGCCGCGATCGTCCTGCTCCTGCTGCCGCTGCTGCCCGGCATCGGGCGCACGATCTACGGCGCCCGCATCTGGATCCACGTCGGCCCGTTCAGCTTCCAGCCCGGCGAGGTCGCCAAGGTGCTGCTGGTCATCGCGATCGCCGGCTACCTCGTCCCGCACCGCGACGCGCTCGCGCTCGCCGGCCGCCGGGTGCTGTTCGTCGACCTGCCGCGCGGTCGCGACCTGGGCCCGATCCTCGTCATGTGGCTGATCAGCCTGGGCATCCTGGTCTTCCAGCGCGACCTCGGGTCGAGCCTGCTGTTCTTCGGGCTCTTCCTGATCATGCTCTACGTCGCGACCGAGCGGCCGGGCTGGCTCGTCGTCGGCGCGCTGCTCTTCGTCGGCGGCGCGTTCCTCGCCTACTTCCTCTTCGGCCACGTGCGCGAGCGGTTCGACATCTGGCTGCACCCGTTCGACTTCTACGAGAGCGGGGAGAGCTTCCAGCCGATCGAGGCGCGCTTCGGCCTCGGCTGGGGCGGGCTGGTCGGCCGCGGCTTCGGCAACGGCGACCCCAACCGGGTGCCGTTCGCGGAGTCCGACTTCATCATCTCCTCCATCGGCGAGGAGCTCGGGCTGACCGCGGTCATGGCGGTGCTGATGATGTACGGGCTGATCGTCGAGCGCGCGCTGCGCACGGCGGTCATCTGCCGTGACGCCTTCGGCAAGCTCGTCGCCACCGGCCTCGGCAGCGCCATCGCGCTCCAGGTCTTCGTCGTCGTCGGCGGCGTCACCGGCCTGATCCCGCTCACCGGACTGACCACGCCGTTCCTCTCCTACGGCGGCTCCTCCCTCATCGCGAACTGGGTGATCATCGCGCTGCTGCTCCGCATCTCCGACCAGGCCCGGCGACCCGCGCCGACGATCTCCGACGACACGACGGCGATCAGCGACGACGCGACCCAGATCGTGAAGATCGGTGAGCGCCGATGAACAAGCCGATCCGCACGATCTCGATCTTCTGCCTGCTGCTCTTCCTGGCGCTGATGATCAACGCCAGCTACGTCATGTACTGGAAGGCGGGCGCGCTCAACGACGACGCCCGCAACCGCCGGGTGATCCAGGCGGCGTACTCCCAGGAGCGGGGCGCGATCCTCGTCGGCCGGACGCCGGTCGCGCTGAGCGTGGAGTCCGACGACGAGTACCTCTTCCAGCGGACCTACCCCAAGCCGCTCATGTACGCGCCGATCACCGGCTACTTCTCCTACTACGGCGCCACCGCCGTCGAGCAGACGCAGAACGACATCCTCTCCGGGGACGACCCGCGGCTCTTCGTCACCAACACCGTCGACCTGCTCAGCAGCAAGCCGCCCAAGGGTGGCAACGTCACGCTGACGATCGACCCGGCCGCCCAGCAGGCGGCGTACGACGGCCTCACCGGCCTCGGTCCCGACACCCAGGGCGGCGTCGTCGCGATCGAGCCGAGCACCGGCAAGATCCTCGCGATGGTGTCGCTGCCCACCTTCGACCCCAACCAGCTCGCCTCGCACGACCTGCGCGCGGTGGCCAAGAGGTCGAAGGAGCTCAACGCGGACCCCACCGAGCCGCTGCTCAACCGCGGCAGCCAGGTGCGGCTGCCTCCCGGGTCGACGTTCAAGGTCGTCACCGCTGCCGCGGCGATCGAGAAGGGCCTCTACGACGCCGACTCCGAGGTGCCCGGCGGCGAGACCTACCAGCTGCCGCTGACGCAGGGCCCGACCGGCCTCATCGACAACGAGGGTCGCGACTGCGGCGCCAACGGCTCGAAGATCCCGTTCGCGCAGGCGATGGAGAACTCCTGCAACACCTCGTTCGCGCAGATCGCGGGCGAGGTCGGCGCCGAGGACATGGCCGCGACGGCGGAGGGCTTCGGCTTCAACCAGCAGTACTTCACCGACATCCTCCCGCAGGCGACCTCGGAGTTCCCGACCGACATCGACGACGCGCAGCTCGGCCAGACCGGCTTCGGGCAGTTCGACGTCTCGGCCACGCCGCTGCAGATGGCGATGGTCGCCGCCGGGCTCGGCAACGGCGGCTCGGTGATGAAGCCCTACCTCGTCGACGAGAAGCAGTCGGCCGACCTCGACGTGCTCGACAAGACCGACCCGGAGGAGCTGTCGCGGGCCGTCTCGCCCGAGACCGCCGCCGAGGTCACCGACCTGATGGTGTCGACGGTCGCCAACGGCACGGCCTCGCCGGCCGCGATCCCGGGCATCGACGTCGCCGGCAAGACCGGCACCGCGCAGACCGGCCAGTCCGACCGGTCGCCGTACGCCTGGTTCATCTCGTTCGCCCCCGCCGAGAACCCCGTCGTCGCCGTCGCCGTGATGATCCAGAACGCCGACATCCCTCGCGACGAGATCGCCGGCGGACTGCTCGGCGGTCCCATCGCCAAGTCGGTCATGGAGGCGGTGATCAGGTGACGGAGCTCCCGGAGTACGCCGACGACTCCCGGCGCTACCGGCTCGACGCCCGGCTCGCGACCGGCGGCATGGGCGAGGTCTGGCGGGCCACCGACACGGTGCTCGACCGCCGCGTCGCGGTGAAGCTGCTCAAGCGCGAGTACGCCGACGACCCCTCGTTCCGCGTGCGCTTCGAGGCCGAGGCCCAGCACGCCGCGTCGCTGCACCACCCCAACATCGCCTCGGTCTACGACGTCGGCGAGTCCGCGGTGTCCGACGGCTCCGGCGTGCCCCGGCCGTTCCTGGTGATGGAGCTCGTCGACGGGCAGCCGCTCTCCGCCCTGCTCCGGCCGGGCGAGCCGATGGAGCCCGACGCCGCCCGGGACCTGCTCGCCCAGGTCGCCGACGGGCTCGGGGCCGCGCACGCCGCGGGGATCGTCCACCGCGACGTGAAGCCGGCCAACGTGCTCGTGACCCCGACCCGCCAGGTCAAGATCACCGACTTCGGCATCGCCCGCGCGGCCGCCGGCGTCGGGCTCACCGGCACGGGCGAGGTGCTCGGCACGCCGCAGTACCTCTCGCCCGAGCAGGCCCGCGGCGAGACGACGACGGCGGCCGCGGACGTCTACGCGCTCGGCGTCGTCGCCTTCGAGTGCCTCACCGGGCAGCGCCCCTTCCAGGGCGAGACGCCGGTGACGACCGCGCTCGCGCACATCCGCGAGCCCGTCCCCGACCTGCCGCCGAGCGTGCCGGCCGACCTGGCCGCCGTGGTCCGCCGGGCGCTCGCCAAGGACCCGGCGGAGCGGTACGCCGACGGCGCCGCGTTCGCGGCTGCGCTCCGCAACCCGGCGGCGGCGTACCTCGAGGCGACCCAGGTGACCCAGGTGGTCGCGCCCCCGCCGGTGGCGCCGCCCACCTCGGCGACGGGGGTCGGACCGATCGAGCCCATCTACGACTACGACGACGAGCCGGAGAGCCGGGCCTGGCTCTGGGCCCTGCTCGGCGTCGTCGCGGTGGTGGCCGCGATCGTGGTCGCCGTCTGGCTGGTCAACCGCGGCGACGCGGACCAGCAGCCCGACGACACCGCGAGCACGTCCCCGGTGAGCTCGCCGCCCACCACGCCCAGCGAGCCGACGACGTCGGCGACCGAGGACGCCACGATCCGCATCGACGAGGGCGACTACGTCGACCGCCCGCTCGCCGACGTCGAGCGCGAGCTCGGCGACCTCGGCCTGCGCGTGTCGAAGGAGCGCCTGGACAACCCGGGCGACCGGATCGAGGGCGACGTCGAGAGCGTCAACCCCACTGGCGCGCTGCAGCGCGGCGACACGGTGACGGTCAGCTACTGGGGTCCGCTCCCGCCTCCCGAGACGCCGTCCGAGACCCCCTCGCCAACCCCCTCGGAGACCCCGTCCGAGACTCCCTCGGAGACGCCCTCCGAGACGCCCAGCGACGTCCCTCCCCCCACCAGCAGCTAAGGCAAGGTCACCAGTGAACAACCAAGAGCCGGTCCTGGTCGGCGGGCGCTACGAGCTCGGCGAGCTCCTCGGCCGCGGAGGGATGGCCGAGGTGCGCAAGGGCACCGACACCCGCCTCGGCCGGGTCGTGGCCGTCAAGAGGCTGCGCACCGACCTCGCCAGCGACGCGACGTTCCAGGCCCGGTTCCGCCGCGAGGCCCAGTCCGCGGCGTCCCTCAACCATCCGGCGATCGTCGCCGTCTACGACACCGGCGAGGAGCCCGCGACCGACGGCTCCGGCGTCTCCCAGCCCTACATCGTCATGGAGTACGTCGCCGGTCGGACGTTGCGCGACATCCTGCGCGAGGGCCGCAAGATCCTGCCCGAGCGGGCGCTGGAGATCACCAGCGGCGTGCTGTCCGCGCTCGACTACAGCCACCGGGCCGGGATCATCCACCGCGACATCAAGCCGGGCAACGTCATGCTGACCCCGTCGGGCGACGTGAAGGTGATGGACTTCGGCATCGCCCGCGCGGTCAGCGACGCGGCGTCGACGATGACCCAGACCGCGGCCGTGGTGGGCACCGCGCAGTACCTCTCCCCCGAGCAGGCGCGCGGCGAGACCGTCGACTCCCGCTCCGACGTCTACTCCGCCGGCTGCCTGCTCTACGAGCTGCTGACCGGCCGGCCGCCGTTCGTGGGCGACAGCCCGGTCGCGGTCGCCTACCAACACGTCCGCGAGCCCGCCGTACCCCCGTCCGACCACGACACGGCGCTGCCGCCCGAGGTCGACGCGATCGTGCTCAAGGCCCTCACCAAGCGGCTCGAGGACCGCTACCAGTCGGCCGCGGCGATGCGCAGCGACATCGAGCGCTACCTCGCCGGCCGACCGGTCCAGGCCACGCTCCCGCCCGCCCCGGTCCCCCCGCCGGTGTCCGGGCCGCCGACCGCGGTCTCCGCCGCGGTGCCGCCCGCGGCCTACGACGAGGAGCCGCGCAGCCGCACCGGCCTGCTGGTCACGCTGGGGATCCTGCTGACCGTGCTGCTGATCGGCGCCGCGTTCTTCTTCCTGCCCAAGCTCTTCGACCCCGCCCCCGACGAGGTCCCGGTGCCCAACGTCATCGGCAAGACCGAGCGGCAGGCCCGCACCCTGATCGGGGAGGCCGAGCTCGCCGTCGGCACCATCGAGCGGGAGGCGAGCAGCGACGTCCCCGAGGGCAAGGTGATCCGCCAGGACCCCACCCCCGACTCCTACCTGGCTCCCGACAGCGCCGTCGACCTCGTCGTCTCGCTCGGCAAGCCGCAGGTCGAGGTGCCGTTCGTGATCGGCCAGAACAAGGACGACGCCGAGGCGTCCCTCGTCGCCCAGGGCTTCGAGGTGGACCTGAAGAAGGAGGAGTCGGACGAGGAGAAGGACACCGTCACCCGCACCGAGCCCGCGCAGGGCACGCTGGTCGCGGAGGGCACCCGGATCGTCGTCTTCTTCTCCGACGGCCGCGAGAAGGTCCCGGACGTCCTCGGCATGCAGCAGGCCGAGGCGGAGACCGCGATCCGCAACGCCGGCTTCGAGCCGCGCGTGATCCAGAACGCCGACACCACCGAGCCGGCCGGCACGGTGATCGACATGAGCCCGCGGGCCGGTGAGACGCCGTCGGCGGGGTCGACGGTGACGATCGTGGTGTCGTCGTTCGTGGCGCCGCCCGCGCCGACCGAGACGCCCCTGCCGACCGAGACGCCCCTGCCGACCGAGACGCCGCCGGCCCGGGTCCGCCGCTAGGCGGCGGGCCACGGGACCGGTTCAGTCGGTCGCGAGCGGGGTCGCGTAGCTGAAGTCCTGCAGGCCGGCGTACGCCGGCGCGACGACGACGTTCTCGAGCTCGAGGTCCCAGCCCACCGCGATGTCGGGGTCGTCGGCGTCCTCGCGGTAGCCGGCGAGGTAGTCGTCACCGTCGACCGCGTCGAGCAGGTCGGCCTGGTCGCCGACCGCGCTGATCACGTAGGGCTGCGGGTAGGGCACGCCCTGGAGCTGGACCGCGTTGCCCTCGCACTTGATGCCGGTGGTCGAGACCACCCGCTGGCCCTGCACCGTGACCGCGGTGGCGCCGCCCTTCCAGAGGGCGTTGACCACGGCCTGGATGTCCTGCTGGTGGACGAGCAGCGGGTTGAGGTCGCCGGTGGCCGAGTTGATGACGTCCTCGGGGGCGTCGGACAGCGTGATCGTCACGCCGGGCCCGCGCCGCTCGACCAGCCCGGCCGGGTCCTTGAGCTCCTCGATCCGCTTCTGGAAGCGGTTGACCCGGGTGTCGGCGACGCCCTTGCTCAGCGCGGTCACCTCCCGGTCGAGGGCGGCCACCTCGTCCTCGAGCTCGGCGTAGGCGTCGGCCTGGTCCTCCACGAGCGAGGCGAGGTCGGTGTAGCGGCCGGGGCGCAGCTCGGTGCCGTCGCTGTTGACCGCGCTGACGACGAAGAGCGCGCCGCAGGCCAGCACGACGAGCGGCGTGCCCACCCGCCAGCGGCGGCGGCCGGCCGGCGTACGCCGGGGTCGCGGCGGCTCCTCCGCGCCCGCAGACCCGGAGGGCCTCGCGTGGGATCCGCCGCTCACGCCCACTAAGGTAGCCCGGAGCCGGGTCTCGCCCGGAATCCCGACGCACGTCCGATGCACCCAGGAGCACCCGTGTCCAAGTCCAAGGTCAAGGACCCCCTCGCCCCCGCCACCGGGCCGGTGCTGTCGCCGCGCTTCATCGTGGCGCTGGTGCTCATGGTCCTCGGCATCGCGTGGATGGCGTACTACTACGTCGTCGTCCGGGTCGACCCGACCGTCTTCCCGGCGCCCAAGCCGGGCAACCCGGCCTTCATGGCCGACCTCGGCAACTGGAACTACCTGATCGGCTTCGGCCTGATCTTCCTGGGCCTGATCCTCGCCGCGCACCCCTCGACGCCGCTCGGTCGCGGCCGCGGCGTGGTGGTCGGCATGCTCGGCTGCTTCATCATCGGCCTGCTCTGGATCTGCACCTACTACATCTTCAGCGAGCCCACCAAGCTCGAGGACATCCCGGTCCTCAACGACCTCGGCCAGAAGAACCTGATCGTCGGCATCGGATTCATGGCGGTGGGTTTCACCTACGCCACCCGGTGGGAATGACCCACTCGGCATTCCTTCTCTGGGACGCCGGTCGGTCCGTCAGGACCGGCCGGCGTCTGCCGTTTGTCCCCGGTGCCGCCGCCCGCGGTTGTCCACATTGGGGATAACTGCTGTGGAGAACTACATCGGTGTAGTTCTCCACACCTGTGTGCACAGCTGTGGATTGTCTGCCCGGCTGCGCCGGGGTCGTCGAGTGACGCGAAACCGCCCCCAGGACCGGGTCCTCGGGGCCGTCTCACGTCACTCGACGGCAGATGGGGCCGCTCAGGTCAGCTGCGCGGTGCGGGCCATGATCGCCACGACGGTGAGCGCGACGAGGGCGACGAGGCCGGCGACCTGGACCGGCGTACGCCGCGTGCGCGGGGCGTAGACGAGCACCGCCGCGGTGGCCGCCCCGCCCACGAGGCCCCCGAGATGGCCCTGCCAGGAGATGTTGCTGATCGTGAAGGTCAGCAGCAGGTTGATGCCGATGAGCGCGAGCAGGCCCTGGACGTTGACCCGCACCTTGAGCGAGATCACCAGCAGCGCACCCATCAGGCCGTAGATGGCGCCGGACGCGCCGAGCGTGGGCGAGAACTCCGGGCTGAACCAGTAGACGGCCGCGGCGCCCGTCAGTGCGCTGATCAGGTAGAGCGCCAGGAAGCGGGCCCGGCCGAAGAACAGCTCGAGCTGGGGGCCGAACAGGTAGAGCGCGAACATGTTGAACGCGAGGTGCAGCGGCTGCACGTGGGCGAAGGCGCTGGTCATCAGCTGCCACCAGGCGCCGTCGGCGACCCCGGGCAGCCAGACACCGCCACCGGCGGTGCACGCGGCCTCGCCGACCTGCACGTTGAGGTAGCCGTTCTGCAGGTCGCACGCGCCGTCGGGGCGCAGCACCAGCAGGTTGAAGAGCCGGCTGCCCGCCCCGCCGCTGACCAGGAGGGCCACCCAGACGGCGACGTTGATGCCGATCAGCACCAGGGAGGTCGTGGCGGCGTTGGTGGGCCGCAGGCCGCCGTACGTCGTGCGCGCGCTGCGGGTCTCCTTGCGGCCCGCGGCGATGCACTCGGGGCACTGGAAGCCCACGGCGGCGTCGTTCATGCAGTCCGGGCAGATCGGCCGCTCACACCGCTGGCACCGGATGTGCGACTCCCGACCGGGGTGCCGGTAGCAGACGGGCACCCCGGCGGGAGCCGGGTGGTCGGTCACAGGTGGTGGGCCTCAGGCGCCGACGATCTCGACGGACTCGATGACGACCGGGTCGACCGGACGGTCGCCGGGTCCGGTGGCGGTGGTCGCGATCGCGTCGACGACGTCGCGACCGGCCTGGTCGGCCACCTCGCCGAAGATCGTGTGCTTGAAGTTCAGCCAGGTGGTCGCACCCACGGTGATGAAGAACTGAGAGCCATTGGTGCCCGGGCCGGCGTTGGCCATCGCGAGCAGGTAGGGCTTGTCGAAGGTCAGCTCGGGGTGCGGCTCGTCCTTGAACGTGTAGCCCGGGCCGCCCGTGCCGGTGCCGAGCGGGCAGCCGCCCTGGATCATGAAGCCCTCGATGACCCGGTGGAAACCGAGGCCGTCGTAGAACGGACCGGTCTTGCCGTTGCCGGCGTCGTAGGACTTGGTGCCCTGCGCCAGGCCGACGAAGTTCGACACGGTCTCCGGGGCGTGGTTCGGGAAGAGGTTGAGCGTGATGTCGCCCCGGTTGGTCTTCAAGATGGCCTGCTGGTCAGCCATGACTGCCTCTCGGTGTCGGTGCGGTGTCGCTGCGTGCGTGGATGGGTACACCACGGACGGTGCCGTGGCCGGTTCGTGCCGTCCGATCCTCCCATGATCACCAAGTGGCCGGTCCGCTGGCCGCACACCCGGTTGGCCGACGGTGCCATGATCGAGTCAGCCGGACACGACGAGAGGAAGATCCCGATGGGCCTTCGCAAGAACAAGTCGATCCTCGACCAGGCCAGTGACACCGTCACCGAGTACGTCGAGCAGGTGCGGCCGCAGCTCGAGGCTGCCGTGGCCACCGCACGGGAGAAGGCCGGCCCGGCGCTCGCGGACGCCCGCGACAAGGCCGCGCCCGTCATCGCCGACGCCCGGGCCAAGGCGGCACCCGTGATCGCCGACGCCCGTGACAAGGCGGCCCCGGCGATCGCCGCGGGCGCCGCGCTCGCGGCCGAGAAGATCGCCGCTGGGGCCACCATCGCGGCGGAGCACGCGGCGGCTGCGGCCGAGGCAGCGGCGGACAAGGCGGCGGAGATCGCCGACCCCCCCAAGAAGAAGCACCGGCTGCGCAAGGTCGTCATCATCACGGGCGTCGCCGCCGGCGCCGCGTTCGTCGCCGCCAAGCTGCGCGGCGGCCAGCAGACCGACGCGTGGCAGTCGTCCTACTCGCCGACGCCCGCCCCGCGGCCGGCCGCTCCCACGCCGGTGGAGGACGACCTCGGCGGCGCCTCGCCGGCCGAGGCGCTCGCCGACCAGGCGGACACCCCGCACTCGGTCACCACCCCCGACGACCCGGCCGCGGTCGTCGACGTGGACGACAAGCCGTAGCCGCCGGCGGCGTACGCCGCCTCAGGACCGGCCGGTGGGCAGCTCCGCCGGCCGGTTCTCGGCGATCCACTCGTCGATGCGCTCCCACCACGCGAAGAGCCAGTCGATCCGCTCCTCGCGCCCGGCCGGGATCTCGGCGCGCGGCACCTGCCACCACCGCATCACGATCCGCTTGTCCATCGGCAGCTCCCGCCACACGTCGGCCACGGTCATCATGTGGTCGAGCCCGGTGTGCGCCACCAGCACCACGTCCGCGTCCGGCGCCGCGTCGAGCGCGGCGAGGAACCCGCCCGGGCGGGGGGCGAGCACGTGGATCATCTGCTCCGCCCGCTGCGCCATCCGCTCCATGCCGAGCTGGCGCAGCCGGTCGATCGCGCGCTGCCGGCGCCGCGGGGTGAAGTTCCCGCCCTCCGGGAAGATCACGAACGCGTCGTCGGCGTCCAGGCCGGTCGCCAGCTCCCCGATCTGCCTCTCGAGGTCGACGCCGGCCTCCGGGTTCGGCGTGATGAAGCGCGCCGGCACCCGGTTGAGCAGCACGTCGATCGCCGGGTCCCAGGACAGGGTGTTCTTGAGGACCACCCGCGGCTCGCGGTCGTACCACGCCATCAGCGTGTGGATGAGCACGAACGAGTCGCCGGGCCCGGCGTGCCGGCAGCAGACCAGGATGGGCCGCCCGGGGTGCGCGGCAGGGGTCGGACCCTCGGTCTCGATGCGCAGCCGCAGCACCCGGCGGGCCTCGAGGAAGAAGACCCACATCGTCCCCTGCACGAGGTCGTAGTGGATGCCCTGGAAGTACGGCGTGCGCAGCCGCCACCCGAACCCGGAGGCCAGCCAGAGCCCGAACATCACGACCAGCAGCAGCGCCTCGCAGGTGACGTAGACGAACACCACCCACGCGAACCGCAGCGGCCGGAGGCGGCCGGACACGACCGGGGAGAGCGCGGCGGTGCCGATCACCCAGATCGGCAGGCTCAGCCACATCGCGAGCGCGAGCAACACCACGAGCGGCGCGATCACGAGCCGGCGCAGGACCCAGGCCAGGACCCGCCGCACGGGCCGGCTCACGGGTCGCCCGCGATCACCGGCCCGAGATGTTCGTCCAGGTACTCCTTCGACGCCTCGAAGGTCAGGTCGATGCGCTCCTGCACGCTCGCGAAGTCGCGGCTGCCGAGCAGGGTGTCGTCCTTGGTCGAGGTGCCCCGCGCGGGCAGCACGTAGGCCGCGACGCCGTCCGGCAGCTCCTCGAGCTCGCGGTTGAAGCGGTGCCGGCGGGCGATCTCGAACGAGACCCTGGCGACCTCCCACGGTCGCTTCGGCACCGAGAGCTGGCGGTCGATGCGGCCCACCTGGAGCACGAAGACGCGGGTCGCCCCCAGCTGGACCGCGCGGCCCAGGGGGACCGAGTTCACGATCCCGCCGTCGAGGTAGTGCTCGTCGCCGACCTGCGCCGGTGGCAGCAGGCCAGGCACCGCAGCGCTCGCGACGACCGCGTCGACCACCGACCCGGAGTCGAACCAGTGCTCCGCCGCGCGCTCGATGCTCGCGGCACAGACCTGGAAGCGCACCGGCAGCTCCTCGAAGGTGAGGTCGCCGAGCTCTTCGAGGAGCGCCTGCTTGAGCGGCTGCGACGACCACAGGTGCGTGCCGGTGGCGACGGCCCGCCGCACGGTGCGCAGCGGCCGGTCGCCGTACACGTCGGGGCCGACGGTTCCGGCGCCCTGCCACAGCTCCGTGAGCGGCTCGATCACCGTGGCGTCCGGCTGGCGCGCGACCATCGCGCCGTTGAGCGCACCGACGCTGGTGCCGAGCACCAGGTCGGGGGTGATGCCGCGTTCGAAGAGGGCGCGGAGCATGCCGACCTCGACCGCGCCGAGGACGCCGCCGCCGCCCAGGACGAACGCCGTGGTCATCGGACTGTCACGTCGTCGAGGATCCCACGAGGTCGGGGTTCTCGGCTCGTACCTTCTGGGCGACCTTGTGCTCGACCCAGAAGATGAGCAGCGGCACCAGGCCGGCGACGAGCATCAGCAGCGTGAAGCCGATCGACCAGCGGGCCCGGCGGGCCAGCAGGAACGCGACCACGACGTAGATCATGAAGATCCAGCCGTGGAAGAGCCACATGATGCTGGCCGTCTCGCCGAACTCCTGGAGGCTGCTCCCCTCCGCGGCGAGGTACTTGAGGGGGGCGGCGACCAGCGCGCAGAAGGCGAGCAGCACGCCGACGACGAAGGCCAGCACGCGATAGGCATTGAACAGCGTCACGCGTCCAGCCTACGGATCGGGGACCGGCTCGCCCTCGGCGAGTCCGGACCCGGTGGGCGCCCGTGTCGTGTCGCTCACCCAGCGCCACCAGATGAAGGCGGCGAAGAGGCCGAAGAACCACCACTCGATCGCGTAGAGCAGGTTGCGGATGCCGGTGAAGGTGCCGGCCTCGGGCAGCTGCTCGAGGTCGGCGGCGGCGAGGCCCTGCTCGGGGCTCGACGCGACGACGTACGCACCGTAGAGGTCCTGGTCGACGTGCTGGATCACGTCGGCGATGCGCAGCTGGGGGAGGACGTCGTCGGTCGGGTCGTCGTCGACCTGTCCGCTGCCCTCGGACGGCTGGAGCCAGCCCTCGACGGTGGCGGCACCGCTCGGGGCGGACGGCGCGTCGTCCGGGTCGGCGACCCAGCCACGCACGACCGGGAGCGCGGCGCCGTCGCTGCCGTCGACCGCGAGCGGCGTGACCACCCAGTAGCCGTCGACGCCGGCGTCCGGGCGGCCGGAGACGTACACGGTGCCCTCGGGCACCCACGTCCCGGTGACGGTCACCGGCCGGCCCACCTGGTCGCCGGGGAAGGGGTCGTCGGGGCCGAGGACTCCGGTCAACGGCACGGGTTCGTCGTGGGTGACGTCGCTGGCCGCCGCCGTGCGATGAGCCTGCCACGCGTCGTACTGCCAGATCCCGAGCGCGACGGCGGTGCCGACCAGGACGAGCGCCAGCAGGTGCGCGCCCCAGTAACGCGGGGCGAGCGGGCTGGGCACGCCTGCCAGCGTACGCAGCCCGTCAGTGCCGGCGCCTCCCGGGCTTCCTGGCCGCGTCAGCCGACGCAGCCGCCCGCCGCGCCCAACTTGGCCAGCCCACGCAGGTCGCCGGCGCCGTAGTGCAGGAAGCCGTTGATCGGGAGAGGTGTCGTCATCGCCTGTCGACGGTCGGCGACGTGGTCGAGCCCGATGGCGTGCCCGATCTCGTGCAGCAGCAGACCAACCTGCTGCCGGTGAGCCTGAGCCCGGCTGCCGTAGGGCTTCCACCCGGCGCGCAGCACGACCTCGCCGCCGGTGCGGCCGCCCGACCCGCCCCACTGTGAGCCGCCGAACCCGATGGGGCCGGCGAGCGCGCGGACCTGCTTCGTGGTCGCCCAGGCGAAGAAGAAGTCGGCCGTGTCGGGTTGCTGCTTCGCACCGCGCGCCATGGGGACGTAGCTGGTGCTGCCGGCGTAGCGGAACCGGAGGCCGGTCGCCGCCGCGACCTCACCGAACACGTACTTGATGTTGCGCAGTCCGTCCTTCGGCAGCAGGCGCGGGTTGACCCGGTAGGTGTGCACGGTGCACGGGTCCCACCGCGCGCCCCCCATCAACCGGAACGCCCTGCCGCCCGTCGCGCGGAACTGGCTGTGCACCGTCAGCGCACCGGCGCCGGCGGCCGCCGCCTCGTGGGTGCCGTCGCTCGCCACGTACGCGCGGAGCTGCTGCTCGGCGACCCACCACGTCGGGGCCTTCACCGTGAAGGTGCCCGCAGCGGTGACCCGGGTCTCCGCCAGCGGCACCCACGTCCCGTTCCGTCCCTTGGCCTGGACCTGGACGACCCGGCCGGCGGGCGAGCCGACCGTCTGCGAGACGGTCCCGCTGATGACCCTCGTCGCGCCGGCGCGCACCCGCGCCGTCGGGATGGCTGTGTGCAGCCGCGTCGGGTAGCCGACGACGGTGAAGGTGAAGCCGTCGTCACCGGCCACGTCGACGTACCGGTCGACCGCGTCGACGACGTAGTCGAGCCTGCCGAGCCGGTCCGTCGGCAGCGCGATGCTGCCCACCGGCACCTGCGGCGTCAGCGTGACGGCTCCGACGACCTCGTCGTCACCGCGGGCGGCGCGGCGCCGCAGCTGGAACGTCGTCGGCGCGTCGAGATCCGTGGCGGCGAGCCCGACCACCGCTGCGGTGCCCACCGTCGCCGAGGGCGCCGGCCAGGTGACGGCCACCTCCGGGTCGACCCACGTGAGTCCGGGTCCCAGGACCGAGGTCTCGACCCAGTCCTCGGCGACGACCTCGTTGTCCCAGACCGGCACGACGACATAGGCGTGGAGCGTGTAGTCGCCGGGCTCGCGCGGCGCGACGGCGGTCAGGGTGACCCCCGTCGGCGAGACGTCGGGCATCCCGGCGGTGCTGGCGATCGTGCCGCCCGCGGCGCCGTACTGCGGGACCCAGGTCAGGTACGCACGGGCAGCCACGGCGAGCCCCGTGATCGTGAAGGTGACCGACACCTGCTCCCCGGGGACGAAGACCTCGTCGGCCCAGGAGATCGCGGCGTCGACCGCGTGGCCCGAGGCGACCCGTCGGTCCGGACGGTCCGGGGCGATCACGTCGCCATCCACCCGCCCGCGGCCATCGGCGCCGGCCGGTCGTGCGGCTGACGTCGGGGTCGGTGCCAGCACCGTCGCAGCGAGGGTCGCGAACGTTGCGACCGTGAGCAGGACGCGCCGGAGCGTGCCGTGGTGGATCAAGGGTCGAGGTCCTTCGAGGCTCAGGCAGTCGGCGCGGGTCGGCAAGGAGAGAGGGCGATGCCGGTCCGGCGCCGCAGCGACCCGGCACAGAGATTTATCGGCCGGCGCGCGCTGGCCTTGAGGGGTGGCTCGACCCTCGGCCGACGCCGCCCGCGTCCGCTGGACGCCTCGAGAGCCGTGGGCCTCGGGACTCAACCCCTAGCGGTGCATGCCGCGCGGCCTCGGGGCGACCGCCTGACTAGCGGGCAAGTACGTGCACGCTGAGCTCGCAACTGGAGAGGCCAGGAGCCGCTGCGCGCACCGGCCCACGGTCTTTCATGGACCTCACTCGGCGGCCGCGACGACATGAAAGACCGGAGTCGCCTGCGGTTCGTTCGTGGTGGAGCCTAGGGGACTCGAACCCCTAACTCCCTGGGCATCTGTCGGACTCCATGCGTGGGGCAACGTCGTGCCCGCATGCAAGACGTGCACCGACATTAAGAGTGACAGTGCATGGTCTAAGCATCCCCTCCTCAGTGGGCATCAACGAGAGCGCCTCTGGGACTACGTAGCTGAGTACGAGTGCGACCCCGACGTCACCGAGCTGCGAAACGTTCTGGACCGGCTCTACAGCTTGTCTGATAGTCAGACTCGCGCGCTGATCGAGTTCGGACTCGTGGCCTCGCGTCCCTAGATCGCCGGCTTGCACACCTGTTCATCCAAGGCCGCCCCCTGAGTCAGCTGGAACCTCGAGGGATGATGTCCGCATGTCGACCTACGAGAGTTGGGCTAGTACCCCCGCCTCCCGAAAGGTCATGCAAGGCAACCGGTCCAGGGACACCGCCCCTGAGTTGGCAATCCGCCGTCGATTGCACGCAGTAGGTCTGCGCTTCCGAGTCGCCTACCGACCGGAACCGCGACTCCGCCGCACGGCGGACATCGTGTTCACGAAGCGACGCATCGCAGTCTTCATCGATGGGTGCTACTGGCACGCCTGCCCGGAGCACGGGACGGTGGCACGGGCAAACGCCTCTTACTGGTCCGAGAAGCTCGAGCGGAACGTGGCGCGAGATGCAGATACGACGAACCAACTCATCGCGGCCGGCTGGACCGTGCTGCGATTCTGGGAGCACGAGGACCCCGAAGAGGTCGCCGCCAAGGTGTCGACAGCAGTTCGAGCATCAGATGAAACGGCTGAGACCAAGTCTTAGTAGGTCTCGCGGAGGTATGCCTGAAGTCCGGCCGAGCAGGGAAGGACATCGGAGATGTCGGTGCATCCACCTAGCGTTGTCGTCTCTGCGCCGCACGAACGGCGTGCCGCCATCGGGCAGCGGACAGAGGAAACGCCATGCAAGAACACCCGCGTTCAGCTGAAAGCTCAGCTAAGCTAGCTGACATGAGTTCACCGCCGTTCACGTTCGTCGACCTATTCGCAGGCGTTGGCGGGTTCCACGCTGCTCTCAGCGCTCTTGGCGGCGAGTGTGTCTATGCGGTCGAGAAGGACGCCAAGGCCGCGAGTGTTTACGAGCGGAACTGGAACATCCGAGCTCACGGCGACATCGTCGATGACACCGAGACCCAAATGCGAGTGCCCAAGCACGACGTCTTGGCCGCGGGCTTCCCGTGCCAACCGTTCTCGAAGTCTGGCTTCCAGCGCGGCATGGACGAGGCTCGGGGCACTCTGTTCTGGAACATCCTGCGGATCCTCGAAGCGCGACGACCGACTGTCGTCTTGCTTGAGAACGTCCGCAACATCTACGGCCCGCGTCACAAGCACGAGTGGGAAGTGATCGTCCGCTCGCTCCGCGAGCTTGGCTACCAGGTCTCGTCTCGGCCGATCGTCTTCTCACCGCACCTGCTTCCGCCTGAGCGTGGGGGACGTCCTCAGGTTCGTGAGCGCGTCTTCATCATGGCGACGTACGTCGGAACGCGTACCTCCCACATCGACGTGGAGCCGTCAGTACCCCACCTTGCGGTTGACGGTTGGTCGCCGTCCGGGTGGGACCTGGTTGAGCATCTGCCGGTCCAGCCGGATTCTGAGCTCGGCAACCGACTGAGACTGAATCTCGGACCAGCGGAGACGACCTGGGTCGAGGCGTGGAACGACTTTGTTGTCACACTCCGATCCGCCGGGGTCGAGAAGTTGCCCGGCTTCCCGGTGTGGGTCGACGCATTCGTCCACCAAGATGACCTGGTGGTCCCTCCTGGAACCGCGGAATGGAAGGCGGCGTTCCTTCGCAAGAATGCAGCGTTCTACACCGAGCATCAAGAGCTCCTCGAGTCGTGGCTCTCTCGTTGGAACTATCTGCGCGACTTCCCAGCTTCGCGAAGGAAGTTCGAGTGGCAGGCGCAGGACGCCAAGTCACTACGGGACACCGTGATGCACCTGCGCCCGTCTGGCCTGCGCGTGAAGCAGGCGACCTACGTACCAGCGCTGGTAGCAATCACCCAGACAAGCATCCTCGGTGACCGCCTCCGTAGGATCTCGCCGCGCGAGGCCGCCAGGCTGCAGGGCCTTCCAGAGTGGTACGACTTCGGCGACCAACCGGACGCTGCGACCTACAAGCAGATGGGCAACGGGGTGAACGTTGGCGCCGCCTACCACGTCTTCCGTGAGCACGTCCTTCGCTCATTAGAAGCGGTGCGCCGTCGCGCGCCCGGCCTCGCTCTGGCCGTCGAGCAGTCGGCGGTCAGCCCTGATGAGGCGCTCGAGCGGCATCGGGATCCGACCCGGGAAGTCATTGCGAGGCGGCGGCGCCCAAATAGCACCCGTCGCATCGCCGGCTGACCAGGAACGCCGTCAGGCCACGAAGTGCTCGACGGCCTCGAGCACGGCGGCGAGCCCTACCTTCGTCACCGTTCCGCCACTGGATTCATAGTGGGCGTTCCAGGTCATACCCGCGGCCTCCACGATCTGACGTGCCATGTCAGGCTTGGTGAGCCGACTGTCGATGCCCAGGCCGAGGCGGTCGTTGACCATCTCGAAGATCTCCCGCGGCTCTGTCGATCCTGTGGACATCTTCGGTGCCTCGACACCGAGCTTGATGGCGATGTCCCAGACGATGTCTGCCTTGGTACTCACAGTTCCGCCGCTCCCAAGACGGCCCTCAGAGCGGCCGCCGTCTCCGTGGACCAGTCGATGTCCCTGCCGTCGTCGGTCCCGCGTCCCAAGAGATCCATCAGCCGAATCCGGTCGATGACCATGACGACGGTAGTCAACTGCCTCCAGTCCGGTCCGGCGGACCGAATCGTTCCCGGGATCACCAGCATGCTGAGCGGATCGCTGTCCATCGCAAGCCAACTCGACCAGAGTCGCAGGTCAATGTCGGTGGTCTTGGTGAAGGTCTCAGCCTGGATCGTGCACTGCGCCAGCGCAACGGGGAAACCCGCTCGCCGATCCGCGAACTGTCGCCAGGCAACCACGTCGACCCCGCCGTCCTTCCGGCGAGGCGGCCGATAGCCCCGGCCCGCCTCAAGCCCGATCTTGCCGGCCAACCAGACAACTGCTTGATCGAACGCCTCGGGGCGACCGTGCTTCGATGGATACCCGAAGGACAGGGCGCTTCCACCCTGACCCCAGAAGTTCGCGAGTGCCGCCTCGCTGATCTCTTCGAGCAATTCGCCCATCACAGCTGTCTCGGAAGCACGCACCGTCTGGCGAGCGACTGAGCTCGGGGTCAGGAAGAGGAGCGCCGCATAGGTGGCTGCATGGCGACACTTCCTGCGCAGGATTGCGATGTCGCTGACGACGAAGGGATAGGAGTCTCCGAGCACGCTGGCTCGCCTGGCCATCGCGTCGATGGCCATCGAAACCCTCATCGGAGTAGCGCCGATCTCCGCCAGCGCGAGATCGTCGAGCTTGTCTCGTCCGAAGTGTCCCGAGGCGCTGACGAGCACGCTCGTCTCGATCCAGTCGGCAATCGCCTCGGTGCTCGAGACTTCCAAGTCCGTCATGACCTACAGCCCCGACTCTGCCTCGATGTCGTCCAAGGTCGACCGGATGCTGCCCACAAGCGACTCGATGTCTTCGACGAGGGTCCGCACCTCGGTGTCGGCAGCGAACTCCGCTACGTCGCTGCTCGCCGCATTGAGAGAGTTCTTTGCGGCGTTCAACTTGAGGGTTAATGCCTTGAGCGGGTCGAGGCCCTTCTCCTGGATGCGCTGCTTGGCCTCCTCGAGCGTCTTGCCTTCACGGAGTGCCTCGAGGCCGACCTCGGATGCGACGACATTTCCCAATTGCGAGATCTGCCGAGAGTCCGAGATCAGTGACTCGTGCTCCTCGTCGCCGAACACCCACTGGATGACCTCCTTTAGCTCCTCAGCCTTGTCGGCTGGAACGGGGTCCTGGCCGATGTTGGTCTGGGATCCCAAGGGCGCACAGACGTGGTTGCGGATCTTCGTGCTGCCCATCGCGACCGTGAGAAGCGAGAACGCGCTCTCGACCTGCGAGGTCTCGAGTCCAAGGCTTGCGGCCTGGGTCAGCACTGCCTGGTCCCGGTACAGGTCGGCTGCCTTGCTCTTCGGAATGCCGATCAGGTCGGCGACCTCCTGCAGAGTCCGTCCCTCAGCCACACGGGCTGCGATGTACCTCGCCTGCATAAAGGGCCGCCACGCGAGCTTGCCGACGACGTGGACGCGGGCGATCTCGGCGTGCGTCGTCTCGCGTGTCTCGTGGATGACCACGGGGACTGCCATGTCGGGACTGATTGAACGCTTCCCGGCGAGATCCTCCCAACGGTCGGGGGTGGCGAAGCCGGCCCGAATATCTGGGTACGCGAGCCCGACGAGCGCGGTCAGGCGTCGGTTTCCCTCGACCACGATCCACGTGTCGGCCTCGTCGGGGCTTGGGATCACAATCAGTGGCTCCGCGTTGAAGAAGCCAAGCTCGGCGATCGACTGGGCGACTGGGTATGCCTCGAAGCCCATCTCCAGCAGAGTCGCCAACTCAGCGGTGTCCTTGGTCCGGTGCGTCTCCGGAATGCGCGGATTCTCCGGGTCGAGCCGCAGGGATGAGAGAGGGACACTTCCGGGGCGACCTGCGCTGACCGGCAGAGACTCAGACATTCGATTCCTTCCGAACTACTAGGCCGGAGCCTAGGTAGATGGCCAGTGCCAAGACCTCTCCGTCACTCTCATGCTGTCGTACTTGGGTGCGGTGGACTTGGATGACGATCTGGTTCGGTTCGTCCTCGAGGTTCTCGACGAACCGATCGCCCGGGTAGAAGTCACCGTTCGGCTGGGGTTTCAGATCGCGCCCCTGGAAGAGGTTGACGAACCCGAGATCGTCGGACCAACTGCGTGTCCGCGGCTTATCCCCGTCCTCCATCAGCATGACGGTTGCCCTCTTGAGATGAGCGAATCCACGGACGACTGCATCGACGAACTCCTCGTGCAGCCAACCAGGGCTGTACTCCGGTCGGGCCCATCTCCGGAGCAGCTGCTCGACCGGCTCAATTGAATCGAGATGCACCGTGCGGAAGGAAAGTCGGCCCTGGGGTGAGCGCGGGGCGGAATGCAGCCCGATCTGGTCGAGCAAGGCGCGGTTTTGCTTGGTGTCGTCGGGGAGTCGAGAGGGTGCTCGCATCTGGTGCCAGCCCAGGCCCATCGTTGACAGGGCCGTAACGACACTTGAGCGCGTCGGAGTCATCCCCTCTGGCAGGAGGAGGCCGATCTCTCGTGCCCACGTATGCACCGAACCGCCGTTGTCGATGTGTTCCCGCAGGCGTGCCCGAAGATCCTCTTCAGTATGGACGACCTCGGTGAGCGAACGGACCGTCTTCTTGCTCGCGAAGAACTGGCAATACGGCAGCAGGTCTCCTCGATACCCGAAGGCGCGGGCCCGTTGCTCGAGCGTATCCACCTGCGGGCTCGCGGGCCTGTTCATGTAGGTGACCGTCAGTCCCTCGACGGTGAAGCCCCTGTCGAGTTTGTTGCCGCCCACAAGGATGTGGATCGGCGATACATGCCAGTCGACCTTGTTGACATCTGCTGTGCTGTTGACGAGCCAGGTCATGGCTTCATTGATCACGACCTTGAACTTCTCGACGAACTGCATGTCGTCCACGTCCGCCGCGCCATTGGCCACGATGCGACGCCGCTCCTCCAAGATGACGTCGGGAACCGTGGTGAGGTCGCCCGAGGCGATCGTCTTTCTCCACTGTTCAAGTTGGCGGCGAATCAGGAACTCGTACCGCGCCTGGACGTCGTTTCGTGCCGTGGAGTGGACAAGCATGCTGATTGGCGGGGTCGCGGCGTCGTGAATAAGAAGGAGTGCAGAGCCGGCTAGGAAGGCCGAGAGAGCGCGGTGGAGGCTCTTCTGCAGTTGCAACGGCGGTGTCTTCGATGCCTGCTCGTCCAGCAAGGGAACGCTACGCACCACGCGGTCGGCATTGTCGATGAAGAACTGCTTTCCACCGGTGTAGCCCTTGCCTGGCGTCAGGAACTCGACATGCTGCGGACTGAGGATGTCCGCAGCATCAAGCAACAGCGGCGCATAGGGCGTCGCTGTGTACTGCACATAGAGGTGGCTAGGCACGGCCTTCCGGAGCTCACGGATGGCGGCATAGGTGCTGCTCTCGGAGTCCTTGCTCGTGTTCAGAGATGCCTGGTCTGCCTCATCGTCGATGATGAGAACGCGCAGACCGTCAGGGATCTTCTCCATCTGCTTGGCCACCGCTCGGATGCGTCCGGCGTGCTTGAGGACTGGAACCAAGCACACACGCCCCATGTCGACGAACTTCCTGAGCTTCTTGCCCGCGGTCTCCGTCGAAGGATTGGTTTCGCTGATCCACACGTAGTCGGAGCGTGTAGTGATCCCGAGGGCCAACTCCAGGCGCTCGCTGTTCTGACCAAGCAGGAGGTTGGTGGACCCCAGCAGGGCAACGATCACCTGATACCCCGCATCGGCAGCTGCCGCGGCCAGCGCCGTCATCGATGTTGTCTTACCTGACTGCACGTAGCCCAAGGCGAGAACCGTTGCCTCGGTTGCAACCTCCGGCTGCGGACCCTGCTCGAGGATGGCTTCAACGGATCGCCAGATTCCGGTACGCGTCTGGTCATCGATCGACAGCGCAAGGACGTCGTCGAGCCGCTCAACCTCACTCATCCGAGACGTGCCTCCTGACACTGCTCAGGCAGGACCTGACGTCTGCCACCTGAATGCGCTGCTTCGAACCACCAGGATCCCAGGTGGCACCCGCGCATAGGTCTCCCTCTCCGTGGCAATACGCACGTGAAGGGCGCCAGAAGCGACCTATATCTCACTAGTTCAGCAGAATCTGAACCGCCGCCTTGATTGCCTGAAGTCCTTGGAGTGTCACAGTCGATCCACCCATGGAGGGTGTTCCCCGGCTGTCGAAGTAGTCGGAACGGTATGGAAGGTTTGCAGCCGTCACGATCCGCTGAGCCTGCTCGGGCATCGTCCCGCTTGGGTCGAGCCCGAGCTCTGCGCACACTCCATCGAAGAGAGCTTTCGGCACCGACGAGCCGACGCCCAGTCCCGGGTCGGGAATGCCGACCATGTTGGCAATCGCCGTGATCTCAGATTCCTTGCTCACGCGCTGGATCTTAGGACCGCGCATGAGGGTTCGTCCCCGCAATAGGTGGACCGTCGCGCCATGGACGTCCACCGAGCGGTCCCCCACCGTCCCGCACGTCGGATCCGTGGTGAGCAGGGGGGATAAGGTCGCAAGAGCAAGAGACCACAGCCTGACCTGCGGTCTCTGGTGGTGGAGCCTAGGGGACTCGAACCCCTAACCCCCTGCTTGCAAAGCAGGTGCGCTACCAATTGCGCCAAGGCCCCTGGTGGCCCGTCGGGCCGGAGGGATCAGGACCGGGTGACGCTGTCGGTCGCCTCGGCCCAGAGGGCCTGCTCGTGCTTGCTCGCGTCGATCTTCTTCTTCGCCACGACGGCGGCGCCGGCGACGAGCACGAGCAGGATGATCTTCTTCACGGTGACTCCCAGGGGGTCGGTACGGCCGCTGGTTGTGCCGGGATGGTGGGCCTAACAGGACTTGAACCTGTGACCTCTTCCTTATCAGGGAAGCGCTCTAACCGTCTGAGCTATAGGCCCGTGAACCGAGGGGGAACATTACCCCACGCCCGGAGCGCCCGACAAAACGGGGGAGCTCACGGGGGAGCGGCTCAGCGCTGGTCCTCCGCGAGGGTCAGCTCGACGCCGCCGAGCAGTGCCGCGGACATGTTGTAGAGGAACGCGCCGAGGGTCGCGATGGCGGTGATGAGGATGACGTCGACCACGGCCACGAGCATCGTGAAGCCCATGACGCGGGACATCCCGACGTACTTCTCGATGTCCCAGCTCGACGCGTCCTCGCCGCCCACGACGTCCTGGACGGCCTGGTTGACCGAGTCCCAGACGCCGGCCGCGGCCAGCACCGACCAGATGATGAAGACCGAGACCACCGTGACCACGCCGAACGCGATCGCGAGCAGGAACGACGTCTTCATGACCGACCACGGGTCGATCCGGGTCAGTCGCAGCCGCGCGCGGCGCGGCGGCTTCTTGGGTGCGGCCGGCCGCTTGGCCGCCGGGGCGGGCTTGGCGGGCTTGGCGGGCGGCGCGGGCTTGGCCGGCGCGGACGTGCCCGACGCGTCGCCCTTGCCCCGCGCGCCGGACCCGGAGCGCGCCTGGGTGGGCGCCTCGGGACTGCGGGTGGCGGTGGTCTCGGCGGAACGGTCGGTCATCAGGCCTCGCTCTCTCCGTCGCTCTCGGCCTCGCTGGAGTCCGCGACGTCGGCCGGTGCGTCAGCCGCGGATGCCTCGATTGTTGCACCCGTCTGCACATCCGACGACTCGGCGGCGGTCTCGGCCGCCGCGGCCTCGGCCTCCTCGTCGTCACGCGCCTCGACCGAGCGGGCCACCACGGCGACCGCGTCGCCGTTCTTGGGGCTGACGAACTTCACGCCCATGGTCGACCGTCCCGTGGGTCGGAAGTCGGCGTTGATGGGGCTGCGGACGACCTGGCCGTTCTGGGTGATGGACAGGATCTCGTCGCCCTCCTCCACGATGAACGCGCCGACGAGCTGGCCCCGCTCCTCGTTCGCGAGCGCCATCGCCTTGATGCCGACACCACCACGGTTGGTGATCCGGTACTCCGAGATCCGGCTGCGCTTCGCGAAGCCACCGTCGGTGATCGTGAAGACGTACTGCTCCTTCACGTCGCCCCCCTCACCGTGCTCGGCGGCCTCCTCGGCGGCCATCTGCTCGGCGCGGATCACCGACATCGACAGCACCGAGTCGGCGTCCGAGCGGAACTTCATCCCGGTGACGCCGGACGTCGCGCGACCCATCGGGCGCAGCTGGGAGTCGCTCGCCTGGAAGCGGATCGCCTGGCCCTTGCGCGACACCAGCAAGATGTCGTCGTCGGCGTTGACCAGCTCGGCGCCGATCAGCTCGTCGTCGTCCTCGCGGAAGTTGATCGCGATGACGCCGGCCTGGCGCGGGCTGTTGTAGTCGCCGAGGCGGGTCTTCTTGACCAGCCCGTTGCGGGTGGCGAGCACGAGGTACGGCGCCTGCTCGTAGTCGCGGATCGCGAGCACCTGGGCGATGTTCTCGTCCGGCTGGAAGGACAGCAGCCCGGCGACGTGCCCGCCCTTGGCGTCGCGCGAGGCCTCGGGGAGGTTGTAGGCCTTCGTGCGGTAGACCCGGCCGGCGGTGGTGAAGAACAGCAGCCAGTGGTGGTTGGTGGTCGCGATGAAGTGCTCGACCACGTCGTCGCCGCGCAGGGTCGCTCCGCGCACCCCCTTGCCGCCCCGCTTCTGGGTCCGGTACTGGTCGGCGCGGGTGCGCTTGGCGTAACCCCCGCGGGTGATCGAGACGACCAGGTCCTCGTCGGGGATCAGGTCCTCCATCGACAGGTCGCCGTCGGCCGCGATGATCTGCGTGCGCCGCTCGTTGCCGTACTTGTCGACGATCTCGGTGAGCTCGTCGGAGACGATCTGCCGCTGCCGGGCCTCGTTGGCGAGGATGTCCTGGAGGTCGGCGATCGTGACCTCGAGCTCGGCCAGGCGGTCGAGGATGCGCTGTCGCTGCAGGGCGGCGAGCTGGCGCAGCTGCATCTGGAGGATCGCGTCGGCCTGGATCTCGTCGATCTCGAGCAGCCCCATGAGGCCGTCGCGCGCCTCCGCCACGTCGGGCGAACGGCGGATCAGCGCGATCACCTCGTCGAGCGCGTCGAGCGCCTTCGCGTAGCCGCGGTAGATGTGCGCCTGGCGCTCGGCCTCGGCCAGGCGGTAGCGCGTCCGCCGCTGGATGACCTCGATCTGGTGGGTGACCCAGTTGCTGATGAACTGGTCGATGCTCAGCGTGCGCGGGACCCCGTCGACCAGCGCCAGCATGTTGGCGCTGAAGTTGGTCTGCAGCTCCGTGTGCTTGAGCAGGTTGTTGAGCACGACCCGCGCCACGGCGTCGCGCTTGAGCACGACGACCAGCCGCTGACCGGTGCGGTCGGAGGTGTCGTCGCGGACGTCGGAGATGCCCTGCACCTTGCCGGAGTCGGCCAGCTCGGCGATCTTCAGCGCCAGGTTGTCGGGGTTGACCATGTAGGGCAGCTCGGTGATCACCAGGCAGGTGCGGCCCTTGGCGTCCTCGTCGACCTCGATCACCGCGCGCTGGGTGATCGAGCCACGGCCGGTGCGGTAGGCCTGCTCGATGCCCTGGTGGCCGACGATGAGGGCGCCGTTGGGGAAGTCGGGCCCCTTGATCCGCTCGAGCAGCGCCTCCTGGAGCTCCTCGCGGGTCGCGTCCGGGTGCTCGAGCGCCCACTTCGCGCCGTCGGCGACCTCGCCGAGGTTGTGCGGCGGGATGCTCGTCGCCATGCCGACCGCGATGCCGGCGGAGCCGTTGACCAGCAGGTTGGGGAACCGCGCGGGCAGCACGACCGGCTCCTGCGAGCGACCGTCGTAGTTGGGCTGGAAGTCGACGGTGTCCTCGTCGATGTCGCGGACCATCTCCAGCGCGAGCGGCGCCATCCGGCACTCGGTGTACCGCATCGCCGCCGCCGAGTCGTTGCCCGGCGAGCCGAAGTTGCCCTGGCCGTGGACCAGCGGGGCGCGCATCACCCACGGCTGGGCGAGACGGACCAGGGTGTCGTAGATCGCGGTGTCGCCGTGCGGGTGGTACTGACCCATGACGTCGCCGACGACGCGCGAGCACTTCGAGAAGCCGCGGTCGGGCCGGTAGCCACCGTCGAACATGGCGTAGAGCACGCGGCGGTGCACCGGCTTGAGGCCGTCGCGGACGTCGGGCAGCGCCCGGCCGACGATGACCGCCATCGCGTAGTCGATGTAGGCGCGCTGCATCGAGGTCTGCAGCTCGACCGGCTCGATCCGGCCGCCGCCGATAGGGGTCTCAGTCACGGGTGTTCGTCTCTCTCATCGGTTCTACTGGAATCTAGTGACGTCGCTAGACGACTAGATATCCAGGAATCGGACGTCCTTGGCGTTGCGCTGGATGAAGGACCGCCGCTGCTCGACGTCCTCGCCCATCAGGATCGAGAAGATCTCGTCCGCGTGGGCGGCGTCGTCCAGCGTCACCTGCAGCATCAGTCGCTGGTCGGGGTCCATCGTGGTCTCCCACAGCTCCTTGGCGTTCATCTCGCCGAGACCCTTGTAGCGCTGGACCGGGTTCTCCTTGGGCAGCTTCTTGCCCGCCTCCTGGCCGGCCCGCAACAGCGCGTCGCGCTCGGCGTCGGAGTAGACGAACTCGTGCTCGTGCGGCTTGTTCCAGCGCAGCCGGTAGAGCGGCGGCTGGGCCATGTAGACGTAGCCGCCCTCGATCAGTGGCTTCATGAACCGGAAGAGCAGCGTGAGCAGCAGCGTGTTGATGTGGTGGCCGTCCACGTCGGCGTCCGCCATCAGCACCACCTTGTGGTAGCGCAGCTTCTCGATCGCGAACTCTTCCTGGATGCCGGTGCCCAGCGCAGAGATGATCGACTGGACCTCCTGGTTGCCCAGGACCTTGTCGATGCGCGCCTTCTCGACGTTCAGGATCTTGCCGCGGATCGGCAGGATCGCCTGGACGCGGGGGTCGCGGCCCTGCCGGGCGGAGCCGCCGGCGGAGTCACCCTCGACGATGAAGACCTCGCACTCCTCCGGGTTCGTCGACTGGCAGTCCGAGAGCTTGCCGGGCAGGCCGCCGCCGCCGAGCAGGCCCTTGCGGTTGCGGGCCAGGTCGCGCGCCTTGCGCGCCGCGATGCGGGCGGTCGCCGCGGCCTGCGCCTTGCGGATGATCTCCTTGCCCTCGGCCGGGTTCTGCTCCAGCCAGGCACCGAGCTGGTCGTTGACGATCCGCTGCACGAAGCCCTTGGCCTCGGTGTTGCCGAGCTTGGTCTTCGTCTGGCCCTCGAACTGCGGCTCGCCGAGCTTGATCGAGATGATCGCGGTCAGACCCTCGCGGATGTCGTCACCCGTGAGCCGGTCCTCCTGCTTCTTCATCAGGCCCCACTCGAAGCCCCAGTTGTTGACCAGGGAGGTGAGCGCGGCCCGGAAGCCCTCCTCGTGGGTGCCGCCCTCGTGGGTGTTGATGGTGTTGGCGAAGGTGTGGACCGACTCGTTGAACGAGACGTTCCACTGCATCGCGACCTCGAGGCTCATGTGGTTCTCGACGGTGTCGGGCGTCTCGGCCTCGAAGGAGATGACCGACGGGTTCGCCGGCTGCTTCTTGCGGTTGATGTGCTCGACGTAGTCGACCAGGCCGCGCTCGTACTTGAAGACCTGCTCGATGCCGCCGGCCTCGGCGCGCTTGATCGCGTCGGGGCGAGCCGAGTCGATGTCGGCGGCGACGGTGTCGTCCTCGACCGCGTCGGCGATGTCCTCGGCGGCCGGTCGCTCGTCGCGCACGACGATCTCGAGGCCCTTGTTGAGGAACGCCATCTCGCGGATCCGGGAGGTGATCGTCTCCAGCGAGTACGTCGTGGTCTCGAAGATGTCGGGGGAGGCCCAGAAGGTGATCGACGTGCCGGTGCGCTCGCCCGGCTCCATCGGCCGCACCTGCTCGAGCTCCCCGTCGGGGACGCCGACGGTGAAGGTCTGGCGCCACAGGTGGCCGCGGTTCTTGACCTCGGCGACGAGGGTGGAGGAGAGCGCGTTGACGACCGAGACGCCGACGCCGTGGAGGCCGCCGGACACCTTGTAGCCGCCGCCGCCGAACTTGCCACCGGCGTGCAGCACCGTCAGGGCGAGGGTCAGGGCCGGCAGCTCTTGGCCCGGCGCGGTGCCGGTCGGGATGCCGCGGCCGTTGTCGTCGACGCGGACGCCGCCGTCGGCCTGGAGGGTGACGACGATCCGGTCGCAGTGGCCGGCGAGCGCCTCGTCGACCGCGTTGTCGACGATCTCCCAGATCAGGTGGTGCAGGCCGCGCTCACCGGTCGAGCCGATGTACATGCCGGGCCGCTTGCGGACCGCCTCGAGGCCCTCGAGGACCTGGATCGCGGAGGCGTCGTACTCGGTCTCGACCCGGTTGGTCGGTGCCTCTGCCGCGGGGGCGGGGGTCTCGTCCGGCTCGACGGGGTTGACGTCGCTCACGCGTACCTCTTCTACGGCTGTGGACCTGTCATGACATGGAGAAGGCCGCTGCGCGAGGGCTGTGCGGCCAACCGCCATGATAGCCCTCTGAGGCCCGCATTCCACGTGTCCCCCTCCGTCGAGGTGGTGCCTGTGGACGAAATCAGGCCCCATGCGCCCCGTGAGCGCGTCTCCGCGGCCCGAACAGGGGTGTGGACAGGCCCCGGTATGGGCGGAACGCCGTCAGGGCGGCTCAGCGGCTCAGCCGTAGGTGTCGCGGGGGCCGCGTCCGTCGCGGACCGAGCGCGGACCCTTCTTCCAGGTCGGCAGGTGCGGCCCGAGGACCTCGATCACCGTGACGGTGCCGTGCCCGAGCTCCTCGTTGAGCCGGCGTACGACGGTCGGCGCCAGCAGCCGCAACTGGGTCGCCCACGCGGTCGAGTCGGTGCGCACCACCAGGCGGCCGTCGTCGAAGGACTCCGGCGTGCAGTGCTGCGCCACCTCGGCTCCGACGAGCTCCTCCCACCGCCCGAACACGCCTTGGACCCGCAGGTCTACCTCCCAGCCGTGCTCGGCCACCAGCCGGCCCAGCGTCGAGTCGAGCAGCTGGGGGTCCCGGTCGTCGGGGTGGGCGCCGGTGACCCGGCCACCTCGGGGCAGGTCGGGCTTGCGCTTCCGCTTGCGCGCCGCCGGCGTCGAGCGCGAGGTGGCCCGGGTCAGCGAGCGGGCCAGGTCGAGGCCGTCGTCCGCGTGCGGCTCGGGCTCCGGGACCTCCGGCTCCAGCTCCGGCTCGTCACTCACGGACGACCTCGCCACCGCCGACGAGGTAGCGCACCCCGGCCAGCGCCTCGGGGACGTCCGCGCCGACCGCCGCGGTGACCAGCACCTGCTCGGCGCCCGCGACCAGGTCGGCCAGCTGGGCCCGGCGCTCGGTGTCGAGCTCGGCGAACACGTCGTCGAGGATCAGGATCGGGTCGTCGCCGTCGGCGCGGAGCAGGTCGTACGACGCGAGCCGCAGCGCGAGCGCGAACGACCACGACTCCCCGTGCGACGCGTAGCCCTTGACCGGGAGGTCGCCGAGCCGGAGCAGCAGCTCGTCGCGGTGCGGGCCCACCAACGAGATGCCGCGGTCGACCTCGTCGCCGCGGCGCCGCTCGACCTCGGCCAGCAGCGCCTCCGTGAGGTCGTCGCGGCTGGTGCGGCCCTCGAGGTCGAAGGACGGCTTGTACTCGATGTCGGCGTCGTCGCGGGTCGCGCCGCGGGCGACGGTCTCGTACGCCTTCCCGACGTAGGGGCGCAGGGCGTCGACCAGGGCGAGCCGCTCGGCGAGCACCTCCGCACCGGTCCGGGCGAGGTGGGCGTCCCAGACGCCGAGCGTGTCGAGGGCACCCCGGCTCATCCGTGCGGTCTTGAGGAGCGAGTTGCGCTGCCGCAGGACCCGGTCGTAGTCGGCGCGGACGCCGGCCAGCCGCGGGGTGCGCAGCACCAGCAGGTCGTCGAGGAACCTGCGCCGATCGCTCGGGTCGCCCTTGACCAGCGTGAGGTCCTCGGGCGAGAAGACCACCGTGCGCACCAGGCCGATCAGCTCGCGCGCCCGGGGGAGGGGCGAGCGGTTGATGCGCGCCCGGTTGGCCTTGCCCGGGTTGAGCTCGACCTCGAGCACCGCGGTGCGCCCGTCGCGGACCACCGACGCGCGGACCACGGCCCGGTCGGCGCCGGCCCGGATCAGCGGTGCGTCGGTGGCGACGCGGTGCGACGCCAGCCGCGAGAGGTAGTCGATCGCCTCGACGAGGTTGGTCTTGCCCTGACCGTTGCGTCCGATGAACGCCGTCACCCCCGGTTCGAGCGCGACGTCCGCCGCGGCGTACGACCGGAAGTCGTGGAGGGTCAGGTGCGAGACGTACACGTCACGGGCACGTCAGGCGTCGGGGTTGGCGTCGGGGTTGGCGTCCCCGCCGACCGGCGGCTCGGTGCGTACGGCGTGGCCGCCGAACTGGTTGCGCATCGCGGCGATCGCCTTCATCGCCGGGCTGTCGTCCTGCCGGGACACGAACCGCGCGAAGAGCGAGGCGGCGATGACGTTCATCGGCACCGCGTTGTCGATGGCCGCCTCGACGGTCCACCGGCCCTCGCCGGAGTCCTCGGCGTAGCCGGCGATCTTCTCGAGGTGCTCGTCGTCCTCGATGGCCGCGACCAGCAGGTCGAGCAGCCAGGACCGGATCACGGTGCCGGAGCGCCAGGAGTCGAAGATCGCCGGCACGTTGTCGACCAGGTCGACCGTCTCGAGCAGCTCCCAGCCCTCGGCGTAGCTCTGCATGATCGCGTACTCGATGCCGTTGTGGACCATCTTCGCGAAGTGGCCGGCACCCGGCTTCTTCCCGGCGTGGACGAACCCGCCCTCGTCGGGCTTGAGCGCGTCGAAGGCCGGCTGCACCTTCGCGACGTCCTCGTCGGTGCCCCCGCACATCAGCGCGTAGCCGTTCTTCAGGCCCCAGACCCCGCCGGAGACGCCGCAGTCGACGAACCCGATGCCCTTCTCGGCGAGCATCTCGGCGTTGACCTGGTCGTCGGTCCACTTGGAGTTGCCGCCGTCGACGACGAGGTCCCCCTCGCCGAGCAGGTCACCGAGCTCGCGGATCGTGGCCCGGGTCGGCTCCCCGGAGGGAACCATCACCCACACCACCTTCGGCGAGGGGAGCTGCTCGACCATCTCGGCGAGGCTGCCCGCGTCCGCGAGATCGGGGTTGCGGTCGTAGCCGACCACCGTGTGGCCGGCGTTGCGCAGGCGCGTGCGCATGTTGCCGCCCATCTTGCCGAGTCCGACGAGTCCGATGTCCATGGGCTCAGCCTAGGCCGGGAGGGTGCGCGTCAGGAGAGCAGGCGGCGCGGCATCAGCAGGTAGCGGAACGCGGAGTCCGACTCGCCCTCGGTGGATCCGCTGATGACGACCGGCTTGGACGACTGCGTGAAGGCCAGCTCGACGACCTGCTGGTCGATCACCGTGAGCCCGTCGAGGAGGAACTGCGGGTTGAAGCCCGTGGTGATGTCCTCGCCGTTGATGCTGGCCTCGATGGACTCCGACGCCTGCGCCTCGTCGCCCGACCCGGCGTCGAGGGTGAGCACGCCGTCGCTGAACGCGAGCTGGACCGCGGTGTTGCGCTCGGCGACGAGCGAGACGCGGCGCACGGACTCGATGAACGCGGTCTTGTCGACGAGCGCCGTGGTCAGGTGCTCGTTGGGGAACAGGCTGCGGACCTTGGGGAACTCGCCGTCGAGCAGGCGGGTCGTCGTACGCCGCCGGCCGCCGGCGCCCTCACCCTCGAACCCGATGATGCCCTCGCCGGTGCCGGTGGCCGACAGCGCGATCGTGACCTCGCCGCCGCCGGTCAGCGACTTCGCCGTGTCGCCGAGCACCCGAGCGGGCACCAGCGCGGCGGCCGAGACGTCGGGGGTGCCGGGGTTCCACTCGAGCTCGCGCAGCGAGAGACGGAAGCGGTCGGTGGCGAGCATCGAGATCGTCGAGCCGTCGATCTCGATGCGGACGCCGGTGAGCACCGGGAGCATGTCGTCGCGACCGGCCGCGGTGACCGCCTGGGCCACGGCGTGCGCGAAGCCCTCGCTGTCGACGGTCCCGGTCGCGGCCGGCATGTCGGGCAGGGAGGGGTAGTCCTCGACCGGCATGGTCTGGAGGCTGAACCGCGCGGACCCGCAGGTGAGCGAGACCCGCGCGCCGTCGAGCACCATCTCCACCGGCTTGGCCGGCAGGCTCCGGCAGATGTCGGCCAGCAAACGACCGCTGACCAGCGCCCGCCCCTCGTCGCTGACCTGCGCGCTCAGTGTGGCGCGCGCGGAGGTCTCGTAGTCGAAGGTCGACAGCACCAGGCCGTCGTCGGTCGCCTCGATGAGCAGACCGGCGAGCACCGGCACGCTCGGGCGGACCGGCAGGCTGCGGGCAGCCCACGCCACGGCATCGGCGAGGACGTCGCGCTCGACGCGGAACTTCACGGTTGTTCCTTCGGGTCGGACGAGTGGGGATGCGAATCCTGCCATGAGGAGCGCGAGCGCGGGAGGTGCGGTGGGGTTTCCAGGGGTTGTCCCCAGGAAGGGGCCCGGATGGATGTTCCCAGGGAGTCGGATCGTGTCTAGGTAGGTCGGAGTCACAGCATCGGTGGAAACTGTGGACAATCCTCGTCCGCCCAGGTCAGACCCGGTTTCGGTGGTGCACAAGGGTGTGGAACGACAAATGCACGACTCGCGCGGGATGTGGAGCGGTGTCGTTCGTGCGCAGGTTCGGCGCCGTCCCTCCACAGCTCCCCTCGGCGGGTGGCACGGTGGCGCACAGGTCGTCCACAGCCGGTGGAAGCACACGAAATGACCACGAGCCGCCCTCGTGAGGGCGGCTCGTGGGGTGACGGGGAGACGGTGGGGAGACCGGTCAGGACTGGCGGGCCTGCATCTTGATCCGGTTGGTGAGCTCGGAGACCTGGTTGAACACCGCTCTGCGCTCGGCGAGGAGCTGGTTGATCTTCCGGTCGGCGTACATGACCGTCGTGTGGTCGCGGTTGCCGAACTGGGCGCCGATCTTGGGCAGCGACAGGTCGGTGAGCTCGCGGCACAGGTACATCGCGATCTGGCGGGCCATGACGAGGTGCCGGCCGCGGCTGGGGCCGGTGAGCTCCTCGATCGAGAGCCCGAAGTACGCCGCCGTCTGGGCGATGATCAGCGCCGCGGTGATCTCCGGCTCGCCGCCGTCGGGGATCAGGTCTTTGAGCACGATCTCGGCCAGGGTCATGTCGACCTCCTGGCGGTTGAGGTTGGCGAAGGCGGTCACCCGGATCAACGCGCCCTCGAGCTCGCGGATGTTGGTCTGGATCTTCGACGCGATGAACTCCAGCACGTCCGGCGGCGCCGTCAGGCGGTCCATGGCCGCCTTCTTGCGGAGGATCGCGATGCGCGTCTCGAGGTCCGGCGGCTGGACGTCGGTGATGAGCCCCCACTCGAACCGGTTGCGCAGGCGGTCCTCCAGCGCCTCGAGGCGCTTCGGCGCACGGTCGGAGGTGAGGACGATCTGCTTGTTGGCGTTGTGGAGGGTGTTGAACGTGTGGAAGAACTCCTCCTGGGTCTGGGTCTTGCCCTCCAGGAACTGGATGTCGTCGATCAGCAGCACGTCGACGTCGCGGTAGCGCCGCTTGAAGCGGTCCTGCCGGTCGTCGCGGATCGCGTTGATGAACTCGTTGGTGAACTCCTCGCTCGACACGTACCGCACGCGGGCGGAGGTGTAGAGCGACCGGACGTAGTGGCCGATGGCGTGCAGGAGGTGGGTCTTGCCCAGCCCGGAGTCGCCGTAGACGAGGAGCGGGTTGTAGGCCTTGCCCGGCGCTTCCGCGACCGCGACGGCGGCCGCGTGCGGGAAGCGGTTGGACGAGCCGATGACGAAGGTCTCGAAGGTGTACTTCGGGTTGAGGCGGGTCTCGAGCGCGGTGGTCGGCCGGGGCGGCTCGACGGGCTCCGCGGGGGGACGGGCGTGAGCGCTGACGATGTCGTCCCGTTGCTTTGTCGATATGTCGCTTTGTGGCTCCGGCTCGGCTGCGGGGGTGGTCTCGGACTCGAGCGCCGGGTTGACCGTGACCGCGATCCGGATCTCCCGCCCGAAGCGCTCGCTGAGCGCGTCCTCGAGCTGGGCGCGCAGCCGGCCCTCGAGCTGGTTGCGGGTGAAGTCGTTGGGCACGGCGACGATCGCGGTGCTCTCGTGGAGCGTGACCGGCTCGCTCGCGTTGAGCCAGGCGCGCTGGTTGGGCTGGAGTTCGTCGACCACGCCGCGCCAGGCGACGCCGAGGTCCGAGGTCTGCTGCTCCACCGTTACCGCTTTCTGAATGGTTCGCTTCGGCCCGGATCCGATCCAGGCAGGCCCATCGTCAGGGACGCGGGTCCGGCTCCGCAGGGGAACCGGGCAGGTCGGTCGACCAGGTCGCGTCCACAACTTTGTCCACAGGTTGTGAACCCGGCCGTCTCCGGAGGGATCGGGCCGGTCCGAGACCCGGTCGCGATCCCTGGATCACCACGTTTGTGCAGGTCAGCGGCTTGTGGACCGTGATGTGGCGTCGGTCACAGCTGCGGCTGCGGGTCCGGGGATCGAGGCCGGCGGGGAACCTCGGTCCCCAGGAACGTAACCTGTGGAGAAGTGCAGCGGCAAGCCGTCATCCACAGGCGATCGGGTTTCCGGCGGACGCCGGTTTGACCCTGTGGATTCCGGCCGCGTACCGTTGTTCGGTCACCCGGTGTCGACCGGTGCCGCATGTCCACGACGGGCAGCCGCCATCAGGCGCAGTCGTGGGTGGGCGGTGCCAGCCGAAAGAGGCTACTGCACACGTCGCCCGGCCCGGTGTGGCTGCCCCGACCAAGCATGGAGAGAATCCTGTGAGCAAGCGTACGTACCAGCCGAACAACCGCCGCCGTCACAAGGTGCACGGCTTCCGCCTGCGGATGCGCACCCGCGCCGGCCGCGCGATCCTGTCGTCGCGCCGCCGCAAGGGCCGCAAGAGCCTCGCCGTCTGACGGCGGGCCGCCGCCCAGGCCGGCCCGTGCTGTCCGCGGCACATCGCCTCACCGACAGCGCCACCTTCCATCGGACGGTTCGCGCCGGTCGGCGCGCCGGTTCCCGCACCCTGGTGGTGCACCTGGTCCCGGCCGACCCCGACGGTGATCCGGACGGTGGTCCGGACGGGCCGCGGGTCGGCTTCGTCGTCAGCAAGGCGGTGGGCAACGCCGTGGTCCGCAACCGCGTGAAGCGCCGGCTTCGACACCTCGCCCGGGAGCACGTCTCGACGCTCCCGGGCGCTGCTGTGCTCGTGGTGCGTGCGCTGCCCGCAGCTGCCGAGGCGTCCTCCGGGGAACTCCGCGCCGACCTGGGCCGTTGCCTGTCTCGGGTCACGGCGGAGGTGAGCGGATGAGGTACGACCCGCTGCGCTGGGCGCTGATCGGGTTCCTCCGCGCCTACCGCCTGCTGATCAGCCCGCTCTACGGCCAGGTCTGCCGCTACCACCCGACCTGCTCGGCGTACGCGCTCGAGGCCGTGACGGTGCACGGTAGCCTCCGAGGCACCTGGCTCTCGGTGCGCCGGCTGGCCCGCTGCCACCCCTGGGCCGCCGGCGGCTACGACCCCGTGCCGGCCCGCACTGAACACACACCGTCTTCCCGCACGCACGCGGGCCCGTCTCCCTCACCCCAGCAAGGAGCCTGACCCGTGGGATTCCTCGGCGAAATCGGCCACCTGATCATGACGCCGCTGTACTACGTGATCTCGGCGGTCCTGGTCGCATGGCACTGGATGTTCAGTGAAGTCCTCCAGATGGATCCCGACGGCGGCGCGACCTGGGTGCTGTCGATCATCGGTCTGACCCTGACGGTGCGGGCCGCCCTGATCCCGCTGTTCGTGCGGCAGATCAAGTCCAGCCGCAACATGCAGCTCATCCAGCCGAAGGTCAAGGAGCTGCAGAAGAAGTACGGGCACGACCGGGAGCGTCTCGCGCAGGAGACGATGAAGCTCTACAAGGAGAGCGGGACGAACCCGTTCGCCTCGTGCCTGCCGATCCTGATCCAGATGCCGATCTTCCTGGCGCTGTTCCGGCTGCTCGACCACCACGCCGCGAAGCTCGACGGCATCTTCTTCCTCACCGACGACCTGGCCCGGAGCTTCGGGCAGGCGGAGCTCTTCGGTGTCGTGCCGCTGAGCGCGACGTTCCTCAAGAGCGGCGGGGTGCTGGCGGTGCAGATCGTCGCCGCGGTGCTCGTGCTCGCGATGACCGCCACGACGTTCACCACCCAGCGCCAGCTGATGAGCAAGAACATGCCGGCGGACGCGCTGAGCGGCCCCTACGCCCAGCAGCAGAAGCTGCTGCTCTACGTCCTCCCGATCGTGTTCGCCGTCGGCGGCATCGCGTTCCCGATCGGCGTGCTCTTCTACTGGACCACCTCCAACCTGTGGACGATGGGCCAGCAGTTCTACGTCATCCGCAACAACCCGGCACCGGGCACGGCCGCTGAGAAGGCGAAGCAGGAGCGCGACCGCGCGAAGGCCGCCAAGCACGGCAAGCCGGCCGTGACGGAGACGACCGTCGTCGAGCCGGAGGTCGAGCAGCGGCCGGCGCCACGCCAGCAGCCGAAGAAGCAGACCAAGAAGCAGCGCCAGCAGGGCTCGGGCCAGCGTCCCGCCCCGAAGCCGAAGCCCGAAGGAGGCACCAAGTGAGTGACGAGTCCGTGACCGAGACGGTCGACGCGCCCGAGGAGACGGTCGAGACCGAGACGGTCGAGTCCGAGAGGTCCGGCTCGCGGTTGGAGCAGCTCGAGCAGGAGGGCGACATCGCCGCCGACTACCTCGAGGAGCTGCTGGACATCGCCGACCTCGACGGCGACCTGGACATGGACGTCGACGGCGATCGCGCCGCGGTGTCGATCGTCGGGGCCGACCTCTCCCAGCTGGTCGGCGACCGCGGGGAGGTCCTCGAGGCGCTGCAGGAGCTCACGCGGCTGGCCGTCTACCGCGAGACCGGTGAGCGGTCGCGGCTGATGCTGGACATCTCCGGCTTCCGGGCCCGCAAGCGCGAGGAGCTGGAGCGCCTGGCTGAGGAGTCGGTCGCCACGGTGAAGGAGACGGGCGAGCCGCTCTCGCTCAGCCCGATGACGCCGTTCGAGCGCAAGGTCGTGCACGACGCGGTCGCGGCCGCCGGCCTGACCTCGGAGTCCGAGGGCGTGGAGCCCCGCCGGCACGTCGTGGTGCTGCCGGGCTGAGCATGGATCCCGCTGTTTCACGTGAAACGCCCTCCACGCCCGAGGTGGCGCGGAGGGCGTTCTCGTCTGCCCGCCTGCCGGTGGCCGAGGCGTACGCCGCGCTCCTCGCCACCGACGGCGTCGTCCGTGGCCTCATCGGCCCCCGGGAGGCGCCGCGCCTCTGGGACCGGCACCTGGTCAACTGCGCGCTCCTCGGCGAGCTGCTGCCGGACCAGGCCGAGGTCTGCGACATCGGCAGCGGCGCGGGCCTGCCGGGCCTGGTGCTGGCGATCGCCCGCCCGGACCTCCGGCTCACACTCGTGGAGCCGCTGCTGCGGCGGACCACGTTCCTCGACGAGGTCGTCGAGCGGCTGGCGCTCGACAACGTCGAGGTCGTGCGAGGCCGTGCCGACGCGCTGCACGGCGTGCGCACCTTCGACGTGGTCACCTCGCGCGCGGTGGCGCCGCTCGACCGCCTGCTGTCCTGGTCGATGCCGCTCGTGGCTCCGACCGGCGCGCTGGTCGCGATGAAGGGCTCCTCCGCCGCTGAGGAGGTCGCCGGTGCGGCTGAGGAGCTGCGGCGATGGGGCTGCGCGGAGCCGGAGATCCACCTGCTCGGCGAAGACTGGCCCGAGGTGTCACCGACGGTGGCCCTCCGGGTGGCCTGGGCGGACCCCCGGCAGGTATCTTGGCCGCTTGCGCCGGCCGCGAAGAAGAGGCACACGGCAGGGGGCCGTAGCCGGTCGACATCGAAGCGGAGGCACAGGACGTGACCGAGAATCCCGGGTCGGGCTCGGAGTTTTCCACCGGGACGGAGACCGTCCCCGAGCGTCTTTCTCCACAGATCGGCGTCGTCCATCCACAGGACGGACAACCGTCGTCCGGTTCTGACGACGCGGCTGTTTCACGTGAAACAGACGCGGCCGCGGCCTTCCAGGTCCGCACGGCGGCCGACATCGCGGTCGCCGCCCCGACCTTCGACGACGACCACGCGACCCCGTTGGCGCGGGCCGCCGAGCACGTCGTGCTGGCCCGCCAGGGTGCGCTGATGCGCCCGGCGATGCCGCGCCCGGACCACACCCGGGTGTTCGTGGTGGCCAACCAGAAGGGCGGCGTCGGCAAGACCACGTCCACCGTCAACGTCGCCGCCGCGCTCGCCCAACTCGGGCAGCGGGTGCTCGTGGTCGACCTCGACCCCCAGGGCAACGCGTCGACCGCGCTCGGGGTGGAGCACCGACGCGGGGTGCCGTCGACCTACGACTCCCTCGTCGAGGGCGTCCCGCTGGCCGACGTCGTCAGCGCGTCGCCGGAGGCGCAGAACCTCTGGGTGGTGCCGGCGACCATCGACCTGGCGGGCGCCGAGATCGAGCTCGTCTCGGTCGTGGCCCGCGAGAGCCGGCTGCGCAAGGCGATCCATGGCCACCCGTGGGTCGGCTCCGCCACCGCGGCCGGCGAGGAGCGCTTCGACTACGTCTTCGTCGACTGCCCGCCGTCGCTGGGCCTGCTGACGCTCAACGCGCTCGTCGCCGGCGACGAGATGCTGATCCCCATCCAGGCGGAGTACTACGCGCTCGAGGGTCTCGGCCAGCTCCTCGAGACCGTCGAGATGGTGCGCGCGCACCTCAACCAGGGGCTCGACGTGTCCACGATCCTCGTGACGATGTACGACGCCCGCACCCGGCTCGCCTCCGGGGTGGCCGAGGAGGTGCGCGAGCACTTCGGCGAGCGGGTGCTGCGGACCAGCATCCCCCGCTCGGTGCGGGTCTCCGAGGCGCCGTCCTACGGCCAGACCGTGATGACCTACGATCCCGGTTCGCCCGGTGCGCTCTCCTACCTGGAGGCCGCACGCGAGATCGCCGCGCAAGGAGCCTCCCAGTGAACGCCAACCGTCCACCGCAGCGTCGAGGCCTCGGTCGGGGCCTCGGATCCCTGATCCCCACGGCGCCGACGACGGACGAGGAGGGCGTGGAGGTCGCCGGCACGACGTCGGACCCCAGCCTGGCGCCCGTGGCGGGTGCCTACTTCGCCGAGCTGCCGGTCGCCCAGATCCGCCCCAACGACGCGCAGCCCCGCCAGGTCTTCGACGAGGAGGCCATGGAGGAGCTCGTGCACTCCGTGCGCGAGATCGGCGTGCTGCAGCCGGTCGTTGTCCGCCGGCGCGGTCCGGAGGACTACGAGCTGGTCATGGGGGAGCGGCGCTGGCGCGCCACCCGGGCCGCGGGCCGCGACGTCATCCCGGCGATCATCCGCGAGACCGACGACGTCGACATGCTGCGCGACGCGCTCCTGGAGAACCTCCACCGATCGCAGCTGAACCCGCTGGAAGAGGCGGCCGCCTACCGGCAGATGCTCGACGACTTCGAGTGCACGCACGAGGAGCTCGCCGACCGCATCGGCCGATCCCGGCCGCAGATCAGCAACACCCTCCGGCTGCTCAAGCTCAGCCCGTCCGTGCAGCGCCGGGTCGCCGCGGGGATCCTCTCCGCCGGCCACGCCCGCGCCCTGCTCGCGGTCGGCGACCCCGAGGTGCAGGACCGGCTGGCGGCCCGGGTGATCGCCGAGGGCATCAGCGTGCGCGGCCTCGAGGAGATCGTCGCGGTGCGCGACGCCGACGAGTCCGGTGCGCCGGCCCGGCTCGTGCGCAAGAAGCCCGTGGCGCCGGGCCTGGTCGACCTCGCCGAGCGGCTCTCGGACCGCTTCGAGACCCGGGTGAAGGTCGACCTCGGCCGTGCGAAGGGCAAGATCACCGTCGAGTTCGCCTCGATCGACGACCTCCAGCGGATCGTCGACATCATGGACCCACAGCGCACCCGGCCGTAGGCACTTGTCGTTCTGGAAACAGAGCGATAGAGCGATAAGTCAGTTTGTCGACTTATTGGCACGGCGCTCGGCCCGACGGCGGCGCTCCTCGTCGTCCAGCCGGAGGGCCTCCTCCGGCGACGGGGCGGTGCCGCCGTACGACGCGGGCAGCCACCACGAGCCGGGTGGCTGCTCGGCCGCGGGGTAGGCGCGGATCGTCCGGTCGAGCAGCCCGGCCATCGCCGCCCGCAGCTGCGCGGTCTCCGCGACCGGGTCCGCGCCCGTCGGGTGCAGCGGCTCGCCGACCGTGATCGCGATCGTCTTGCCCCGGGAGAAGTCGCGCGGGTGGTCCTTGGTCATCATCCGCTGGGTGCCCCACAGGACGACCGGGACGAGCGGCACCTGTGCCTCGGCTGCGATCCGGACGGCTCCAGTCTTGAACTCCTTGAGCTCGAAGGAGCGCGAGATCGTCGCCTCGGGGAAGATCCCGACGGCCTCGCCCGCGCGCAGGTACTCGACGGCCGTGCGGGCCGAGGCCTCCCCGGCGCCCCGATCGACCTCGATGTGGTGGAGCGAACGCATCAGCGGACCGACGAACCGGTGGTCGAACAGCTCGCGCTTGGCCATGAACCGCACCAGTCGGCCGGAGGGGTTGGCGGCCAGGCCGCCGTAGATGAAGTCGACGTAGCCGATGTGGTTGCACGCGAGCAGCACGCCGCCCTCACGAGGGACGTGCTCGGTGCCCGACATCGTGAAGTGCTGGCCGAGCAGCCGGAACGCGGTCTTGGCGGCGACGATGACGGGGGGATAGGTGAGGTCGCGCATGGTGGCCCAGCATGCCCTCAGCGACGGGTGGCGAGGAAGTCCGCGATCCGGCCGATCGCCTCCTCGAGCACGTGGGCGTCGGGGAGCGTCACCAGCCGGAAGTGGTCCGGCCGCGGCCAGTTGAAGCCGGTGCCGTGGGTGACGAGGAGCTTCTTGGCCCGGAGCAGGTCGATGACGAACGTCTCGTCGTCCTCGATGGGGTAGACCTCGGGGTCCAGCCGCGGGAAGCAGTAGAGCGCGCCCATGGGCTCGACGTTGCTGACGCCCGGGATCTCGTTGAGCAGCCGGCTGGCCAGCTTGCTCTGCTCGTAGAAGCGGCCGCCGGGGACGATGAGCTCCTGGACCGACTGGTAGCCGCCGAGCGCGGTCTGGATGGCGTGCTGCGCCGGCACGTTGGCGCACATCCGCATGTTGGCCATCAGCGTGAGGCCCTCGAGGAAGTCCTCGGCGACCTCCTTGGGGCCGGAGATCATCACCCAGCCGGCCCGGTAGCCGCAGACCCGGTAGGCCTTCGACAGCCCGCTGAACGTCAGGCACAGCACGTCGCTGCCGGCGTACGACGCGGCGTGGTGGTGCACCGCGTCGTCGAACACGATCTTCTCGTAGATCTCGTCGGCGAAGACCACGAGCTCGTGACGCCGGGCGATGTCGATGAGCCCCTTGACGGTGTCCTCGCTGTAGACCGCGCCCGTGGGGTTGTTGGGGTTGATGATCACGAGGCCGTGGGTGTTCTCGGTGATCTTGGCCTCGATGTCCGCGAGGTTCGGGTTCCAGCCGTTGGCCTCGTCGCACTCGTAGTGCACCGCGGTGCCGCCGGACAGCGTCACGGCGCCGGTCCACAGCGGGTAGTCGGGCGCGGGGACGAGGATCTCGTTGCCGTCGTCGATGAAGGTCTGGAGGACCATCGTGATCAGCTCGGACACGCCGTTGCCGATGAAGACGTCCTCGACGGTCACGTCGCGCAGGCCGTGGCTCTGGTAGTACTGCGCCACCGCGGTGCGGGCCGGGTAGATGCCCTGGCTGTCGCTGTAGCCCTGCGAGTCCGGCAGGTGGTGCACGATGTCCGCGACGATCGCCTCGGGTGCGTCGAACCCGAAGGGTGCGGTGTTGCCGATGTTGAGCTTCAGGACGTGGTGACCCTCTGCCTCCAGCCGCTGGGCCTCGACCAGGATGGGACCGCGGACGTCGTAGCGGACGTTCTGGAGCTTCCGGCTCTGTCGGATCTTGCGCACGCCGTCATCCTCGCAGGCCCGCGCCTACCATGGCCCTTGGGTTTCACGTGACGGAGGTGTGATGTCGCGCAAGATCGTCCGGCTGACGCTGGACCACCTCGACACCTTCGACGCGCCCTGCCGCTCATGCCTCTTCTGGGAGCTCGACCCGGTGCGCCGCGAGCGCGTGGCCGACCGGTGCGCCGAGAAGGACGCGTGGGTCTCGCAGGTGCTGCGCGAGTGGGGGTCGTGCGGCCGGGTGGCCCTCGTCGACGAGGTGCCGGTGGGCTTCCTGGTCTACGCCCCGGCGGCGTTCGTGCCCGGAGCCGCGAGCTTCCCGACCGCACCCGCCTCACCCGACGCGGTGCTGCTCACCACGGCGTACGTCGATCCGGCGGAGCGGGGCGGGGGGCTCGGCCGGATGCTGGTGCAGGGGATGGCCAAGGACCTGATCCGCCGCGGCGGCATCGACGCGGTCGAGGCGTTCGGTGACCCGCGGGGGACCGGCCGCCACCACATGGTCCCGGTCGACTTCCTCGGGAGCGTGGGGTTCAAGACCCACCGTCCGCACCCGGTCAGCCCACGGCTCCGGATGGACCTGCGGACGGCCGTCACCTGGCGTGACGAGGTCGAGGCCGCGATCGAGCGGATCGTCGGGGCGGTGCGGCCGGTGACCCGGCCGGAAGCGACGCGAGGCCCGACGCCGGGATCGGCGCGGGCCTCGCGTTGAGGTGCTGGGTCAGCTCGCTCAGGCGGTGAAGTCCTCGAGCTCCTTGAGGATCGCGGCCTTCGGCCGGGCGCCGACGATCGTCTTCACGACCTCGCCGCCCTGGTAGACGTTGATCGTCGGGATCCCCGTGACGCGGTAGGTCGAGGGGGTGACCGGGTTCTCGTCGACGTTCATCTTGAAGAACGTGATCTTGTCGCCGTGCGCGCCGGCGATCTCGTCGAGGATCGGGGCGACCTGGCGGCACGGGCCGCACCACTCCGCCCAGAAGTCCACGAGGACCGGCTTGTCGGACTTCAGGACCTGCGCGTCGAACTCGGCGTCGGTCACGGCGTTGATGTTGCCCACGGGTGGCTTCCCTTCTTCGGTGAACTCAAGGTCTGATCACAGTCAACACCGAGGTGCCGACCGTTGTTCCGAGGCTCGCTCAGGCGCCGGCGGTCTGCGCGACCTCGGCGATCAGCTCCGCGTCGGCGCGCGACTGCGCGTCCTGCGGGCTGGTGGCCGCGTGGTCGAGCTCGGCCAGGTAGCGCTCGGCGTCGAGCGCCGCGGCGCAGCCGGTGCCGGCCGCGGTGATCGCCTGCCGGTAGTGGTGGTCGACGAGGTCACCGGCGGCGAACACGCCCGGCAGGTTGGTGCCGGTCGAGGGGTGGCTCGCGATCACGTAGCCGTTCTCGTCGAGGTCGACCTGGCCCGGCAGCAGCTCGGAGCGGGGGTCGTGACCGATCGCGATGAACAGGCCGGTCGCCGGGAGGTTGCTCGTCTCGCCGGTCACGGTGTCCTTGAGCGTGAGCGACTCGAGCCGGTCGGCGCCGTTGATCTCCTCGACCACGGAGTTCCAGATGATCTCCAGCTTCGGGTCCGCGAACGCCCGCTCCTGCATGATCTTCGAGGCGCGGAGCTCGTCGCGGCGGACGATCAGCGAGACCTTGGAGCCGAAGCGGGTGAGGAACGTCGCCTCCTCGATCGCCGAGTCGCCGCCGCCGACGACCGCGATGTGCTGGTCGCGGAAGAAGAAGCCGTCGCAGGTCGCGCACCACGAGACGCCGCGGCCGGAGAGCTCCTCCTCGCGCGGCAGGCCGAGCTTGCGGTAGCCGGACCCCATCGCGAGGATCACCGCCCGGGCGTGGAAGGTGCCGTCGGCGGTCTTCACGACCTTGACGTCGCCGGTGAGGTCGACCTCGACGACGTCGTCGGCGACCAGCTCGGCACCGAAGCGCTCCGCCTGGGCGCGCATCTCGTCCATCAGGGCCGGACCCATGATGCCGTCCCGGAAGCCGGGGAAGTTCTCGACCTCGGTGGTGTTCATCAGGGCGCCGCCCGCGGTCACCGAGCCCTCGAAGACGAGGGGCTTGAGGTTGGCGCGAGCGGTGTAGAGCGCGGCGGTGTAGCCGGACGGGCCGGAGCCGATGACGATGACATCTCGAACGACGTCGCGCACGGTGTCGGACATGGAGGGTGACTCTCCTCGGTGAGGGACGCGGGACTGCGACCAGTACAACCGATCGTAGGTGAGGAACCTTCCCGCTCAGCCCACGGGGACGCTCACCGAGCGGACCGGGGTGCTCTCCCCGCACAGGTAGACGTCGGCGACCCGGACACCGCCCGCCGGGGGGCGCAGCACGAGGACCGCCGGCGCCCCGTCGTACGTCGCAGCGAGCGACCGCCCCGGGCCGGACGGGGCCGGGCACTCGTCGACCTCGTCGGCCGAGCGGCCCTGGTCGGAGCCGGCCGCCGAGGCGGCGACCAGCCGCTGCACCTGCTGCTCGAGCCGGTCGGAGCGCAGCCGCACGACCGGGCCGAGGCTCGCCAGGCCCTGCCCGTCCAGCTGCCCCTCCGCCTGCGCGTCGCCGTCGAGCGGGCTCGGGGCCGCGGGCGCCGCCGCGGACTCGCGCGCCGCGCTGTCCGCAGACCCCCCGGCGTCGGAGGAGTCCGTCGACATGCCGGAGAGGTCGACGCGGCTGATGCCGAACCCGACCAGCACCACCGCGGCCGCGGCGACCAGCCCGTTGCGCAGCCGGGTGCGCCGCCGGCGGGCCGCGGCCAGGTCGACAACCGCGGGGGGCGGACCTTCGGCACGGAGGTCGGCGAGCACGTCGTCGAGCCGTGCGGCGACGTCGTCGGGGAGCGGCTCGGCGTGGCGGGCCTCGGCCAGCAGGCGGCGGACGGCGTCGTCGGGATCGTTCATGGGAGCTCACCTCCTCTCGGGTGCGGGCGGGTGTGGTCTGGGCAGGGGACGACCTCAGCTCACGGGCGGGCCACGGGGTGGGTCACCGGGTGAGACGGGCGCGGGCGGGACGGGGTTCCGGGCCGGGACGTCGTCTGCGTCACGCTCGGCGTCCAGCAGGGGCGCGAGCAGCTCGGCGAGCCGCGCCCGGCCCCGGGAGCACCGCGACTTCACGGTGCCGACCGGGCAGTCGAGCATCACGGCCGCTTCGGCGACCGGGTAGCCCTCCATGTCGACCAGCACCAGCGCAGCGCGCTGCTCCGGCGGCAGGGTCGCGAGGGCGTCGAGCACCACGCCCCGCCGTTCGTGCCGCACGGCGACGTCGGCCGGGTCGGGGGTGCCGCTCGGGTCGGCGGCGACCAGCGAGCCCCGGCCGCTGCGCTCGTCGAGGTCGTCGGGGAGGGGGTCGGCGCGGCGCACCTTGCCGGCCCGGAGGCGGTCGAGGCAGGCGTTGACCACGACCCGGTGCAGCCAGGTGGTGACGGCCGCGTCGCCGCGGTAGCTCGACGCCCGGCGGTACGCCGCGATCATGCCGTCCTGGAGGCCGTCGGCCGCGTCCTCGTGGTTGCCCATCGTGCGCAGCGCGACGGCCCACATCCGGTCGCGGTGGCGGGTGAAGAGCACGCCGAACGCGTCGCGGTCACCGGCGACGTGCGCGGCGAGCAGCTCGCGGTCGGTGCGCTCGCTCATCCGCGGACCGTCACCTCGGCGACCGCACCCTGGAACCCGCCGGCGACGGCGGGGAGCGAGGTCAGCCACACGACGACGTAGCGCCCGGTGGTCGGCTCCGGCAGCTCGATCTGCCCGGCCGCGTCGACGGTCGCCGACTGGACGGGCGTGAGGTCGCGGACCCCGGTCGGCACCGCGTCCGTCAGGTAGAGCGACACTCCGGTGGAGCCGCCGGCGACCGTGACGTCCACGGCGCTGACCGACTGGCTGCTGCCGAGGTCGAGCAGCAGCCCGACGCCGGTCTTGAGACCCTGCGGCCCGAAGTTCTGCTCGTAGGTCTGGGTGCGCCATGCGGTGGTCGCGTCGCCGTCGAGCGCGAGCGGCACCTCCTCGGGGTTCTCCTCACGAGGAGAGCCCTGCGGGTCGAAGTCGCTCTTCGCGACCACCTCGATCGGGTTCGAGGACCGCGCGATCGGCGTCTGGCTGCTGGGGCTCGGGGTGGGGGACTCGTCCTCCGGCAGGGCGCCGAGCGGCGTGCGGCCGCGGCCGACGTTGTAGGCGACGACCACGGCGAGCAGCAGGAGCACGCCGGCGCCGATGATCGCCGCGAGGCGCAGCCAGCTCCGGCCGGGCACCTCCTCGGCCTCGAGGTCGGGGTCGGCCACGGCGATCGCCCCGGTGCCGGTGTCCCAGGGCCAGAACGAGCGACCGGCCGGACCGGCCGGGGTCGGGCGGGGCGTCGGCTCGGGCTGCGGGTCCGGCGCCCGACCGGGCCGGGGCGTGCGCACCGGGGCGCCGTCGGTCGGCGCGGGGGCGAAGAGCGGCCGCTCCGGCGGCTCCTCGAAGGGCGGTGGGGGTGGCGCCGGCGTCCCGGGCGCGGTCATCCACGACACGCCGCCGTCGTCGTCGAAGATCGGCAGGCCCGCCTGGGTCGGCTCGGGCTCGGGGACCCGTTCGGGTACGGGCTCCGGCTCGGGCTCGGGCTCGGGCTCCGGGGGCGCGGCGTCGTGCGGCAGCAGGTCCGGGACCGGCGGCAGGACCGGGACCTCGGTGGTGTCGCGGTGCCCCGCGGCCGCCTCCGCCTCGGCCAGGCCGGTCGGGTCCCCGACGAACTCGCAGAGGTAGTCGGCGATGCCCTGGGCGGTCGCCAGGTCGTGGGTGCCGCGGAGCCGGGCCGCGGTCGGGCCGGCGTAGGGGTTCACGATCTCGTCGCACAGCGCGTCGAGCGGACGGGGGATCCCCGCCCGGACCTGGCGGGGGCGCAGCACCCGGCCCTGCTCGACCGGCGCCGGAGGGACGGCGGAGCCGGGCGACCCGGTCCAGCGGCCGGTGAGCGCGGCGTAGAGGAGGCTGCCGAGGTCGGCGACGTCGGTCGTCACGCGCCCGGGCGGCAGGCCGTGCATGGCGGCGTCGACCGCGAAGCCGATCAGGCGGACCCCGCCGGTGTGGTCGATGAGGACGTTCTCCGGGACCAGCCGGCCGTGCGCGACGCCCGCGCGGTGACCCGCGGCGATCGCCGCCGCGACCTCGGAGACGATCCACGCCGCCCGGCGCGGCCCGAGCGGCCCGCCGCCGGCGAGCATGATGTCGAGGGAGTCGCCCGAGCCCCACTCGTTGACGACGAAGCACAGGCCGTCGGCCTCGTCGGCATCCAGCACGCGCAGCAGCCGCCGGTCGTGGACGGTCGCGGACCGGCGGGCGGCCTCCATCAGCGCTGCCGCCCGCTCGTCGTCCTCGGCGATGACGTGCAGGGCGACGTGCCGCTCGAGGATCCGGTCGTGCGCACGCCAGAAGCGGCCGCCTCCGCTCTCGGTGAGGAGGTCGACCAGGCGGTACCGGTCGGCGAGCACGTCGCCCGGCCGGATCGAGCTCGGCACTCAGCTCCCTCCGTCTGCCGTGATCAGGTCTGGGCCGTAGGGCTCAAGGTCATCGTAGGGCGAGTCATGGTCGTCGCAGGACGGGAACACGGCGGGTGATCGTCTCGATCATCGAGGTCAGCTCCCGCACGTGGAACGCGCGGGCCAGGGCGACGAGCACGACGGCGTCCACCGCGCCGACGACCGTCAGCCGGACCACGGCCAGGATCCAGCTCTCGTCGTCGGCGACCGAGTCGAGCAGGTACGCCGTGCCCGCGGCCGCCGCCGTGGCGAGGCCGGCGACGATCGCCATCCGCACGAGGAAGCGCACCAGCGCCGGGGTGTGCAGCCCGCCGAGGAGACGCCGGAGCACGGCGTACGAGAGGCACGACCCGACCAGGTAGGAGGCGCTGTAGGCGAGCACGAGGGCGGGCGACGTCTCGGCGGCGGTGGCCTCGCGCACCAGCAGCATCGCGACGACGATGTTGGTGCCGGCGACCGCGCACTGGATCCAGAAGACGGTGCGGGTCATCTCCAGGGCGTAGAAGCCGCGCAGCACCAGGTAGTGGACGGTGAAGAACACCAGCCCGATGCCGAAGAGCGCGAGCGACGGCGCGTAGCGGTCGAAGAGCTCCGAGCTCGCGCCGTACCCCCAGATCAGGTGCGAGAGATCGGTGGCGATGACCGGCAGCAGCAGGGCGAACGGCAGCACCACGCTCAGCGCGGTGCGCAGCGTCTCCGCGAGCGTCCGCGACATGGCGGCGCGGTCGTCACTCGCGGCGCGCGCCGACATCCGCGGCAGGATCGCGGTCGCCAGCGAGACCGTCACGACCGAGTGCGGGACCATCATGATGAGGAACGTGTTCTGGTAGACGGTGTAGCCGGTGCCGTCGGGGTCGGAGGCGGTGCCGCCCGAGGCGAGGTGGACGACCACCGTGTAGGCGATCTGGTTGACGACGACGAACAGCACCGTCCACACCGCGAGGCGCATCGTGTGCCCGAGGCCGGTGTGGAGGAAGTCGAAGCGCGGGCGGTAGTGGACGCCGGCGGCGCGCAGGTAGGGCACCAGCACCGCGAACTGGGCGACGATGCCGAGCGTCGCGCCGAGGCCGAGCAGGAGCTCCTGACCGGGCGTGAAGGCGCCGACGATCTCGGCGCCCCGGGCGGGCCCGAAGACGACGAGGTAGGTGACCAGCACGCCGACCGAGATGATGTTGTTGGCGATCGGCGCCCACATCATCGGCCCGAACCGGCCGCGGGCATTGAGGATCTGGCCGACCAGCACGAACATCCCGTAGAAGAAGACCTGGGGCAGGCAGAACCGCGCGAAGTCGATGATCGACTGGCGCTGGTCCGCCAGCTCGGGCTCGGAGTAGTCGGAGTCGAGGAAGAGGTCCATCGCCCATGGCGCCAGGGCGATCAGCACGAGCGTGACGGCGCCGAGGAAGAGCGCGGCGAGGGTCACGATCCGGCTGAGGTAGGCGTCGCCGCCGTCGGGGTCGCTGCGCATGGTGCGCACGAGCTGGGGCACGAGCACCGCGTTGATCACCCCGCCGGCGACCAGGATGTAGACCATGTTCGGGATCGTGTTGGCGATGTTGAACAGGTCGGCGTGCAGGGCGGGGCCGAGCGCCGCGGCGAGCAGCGCCGAGCGGATGAACCCGCTCATCCGGGAGAAGACCGTGCCGGCCGCCATCACCGCGCTGTTGGCGAGGACGCCGGCGCGCTCGTCCTCCGGGCGCTCGTCGTCGAAGGTGCTCATGAGCGGGCCGCCCGGACCCGGCGCACCAGCCGGAGCACGATCGTCGCGAACAGCAGCGCCACGCCGGTGCCGAGGATCAGCCAGATCACGTTGCTGACCCGGTTGGACCGGATCGGCACCGGGTCGGAGTCGATCGTGGTGCCTTCGGTGTCGGTGAGCACGAGGTTCGCGGACCGGACGCCGGCGCCGTCGGAGGAGGCGTTGAGCAGCACGGTGGTGCGGGCGTCCGCCGCCAGCTCGATCGGCTCGTCCGGCACCGAGACGCGCAGCTGCGGGTCGGTGACCGCGCGGAGCCGGACGGTGACGGGCTGGTCGAGGCCGTTGGTGAGCGTCGCCGTGAACCGTCCGCTGCCGCTGGAGAGGATGACGGCCCGCGGCGCGTCGACCTCGACGGCGCCCAGCCGCTCCTCGATCCAGCCGCGGGAGCGGAACGCCGAGGCGCGGGTGCGCAGCGGCGCCCGGCGCGCGGCGTACCCGCGCAGCGAGTACGCCTCGCCGCGGACGACCCCCCCGACCTGGTCGTTGCGGGTGAGCAGGTTCTGGAGCGTGTCGCCCGCCGAGATCAGCTCGTCGGAGGCGGCGAAGTCGACCGCGCTCACCTCGGCGCGGCGCTGCCGGGCGGAGTAGCGGATGTCGTCGGCGGCGACCTCACGGCTGGGCTGCTGGGCGACGGCGCCGACCGAGGTCAGGTGCAGCCAGGGCAGGTCGAGACCCTCGAAGAAGCCACTGCTCGACGACGGCGCCCAGGTGTCGGGGAACACGACCACCAGTGGCCGGCTCTCGGGCGCCAGCGCCCGGAGGGCGGCCTCGCTGACCAGGCGCTGCCGCATCGCGATCGGCGAGCGGCGGTCCTCGGGTCCGGGCCCACCGCTGGCGGCGCCGAACGAGCTGACGACCACGGTGCGCGCGTCGGTGTGCGCGACGGCGGGCGGGTCGGCGCCGAACGCGCGGTCGGTCATGAGGATCCGGGTGTCCGGCTGCGTCAGGGCGAGACCGGCGCTGGAGAGGTAGCCGTTGGGCGCGGCGACGGCGGGGGTCAGCGGCGTGCCCCACGGCGCGAGCTGGGTGCCCGTGCGCTCGCGCGCCTCGGCGTACGCCGTCGGCTGCTGCTGCGCGGCGGCCGAGACGTCGAGGTCGCCGTACGGCAGCCCGAGGACCTCGCTGCCGGTCACCCCGGTCTCCAGGCGACGCAGCCACTCGGCGGCGGCCGCCGCGGCAGCCGCGGTGGCCTCGTCGCTCTCGGCCGGCTCCCCGTCGCCCTCCTCGTCACCCGCGCCGTCGCTCGTCCCGTCGGAGTCGGGCTCCTCGTCCGCGGACGCGCTGCCGCTCGGGGACGGGCTCCCCGAGGCGTCCGCGTCGGGCTCCTCGTCGATCGTCGGCTCGATGGAGCGGGCGGGGTTGCCTGCGGCGAGGTGGCCGGCGGCGGCGACGACTGCCGGGTCGACGAGCCAGCTGAGCGGCCGGTCGCCGGCGGCCACGCCGAAGTCGACGAGGGACCGGAGCTGGCCGCCGAGGGCCAGCGTCTCCCCCCACCGCTCGACGTCGGAGACCGACCCGTCGGCGTCGTGCCGCACCGCGTGGCGGACCGGCACCACCAAGGCCGTGTCGACCGGCTCCTGCGACGCCGGCACGAGCGGCAGGAAGGTGCGTGCGCGGCCGTCGGCCACCGCTGCGGGGTCGCGCTCCGCGCCGGTCTGGCCGAGTGCGTGCACGCCGAACCAGTAGACGCCCGGCACGCGCGGGAGCAGCCGCCGCGGGACGGAGAACGAGTACTGCTTGCTCTCCCCGGGGGCGAGCTCGTCGATGACGAAGTAGGGACCCGGGTCGGTGATCCGCTCACCGACCGGCGTGTCCGCCGGCGCCGCGGCCTGGGCCGCGAGCTCGGCGTCGGTGGTGATCGGGGCCTCGGAGGCGAAGGGATAGAGGTTGATCGTCGACCAGGTCTGCTCGTCGAGGTTCGTCACCCGGCCGCTCACGCGCACCGGCCCCCTCCTCGGGATCGCCGACGGCGTCAGCCTCTCGATGGTGACCGCCAGCGGCTCGGCGTCCGCGCGCTTGGGAGCGTGCGCGGCTCCGGCGAGTCCCGGCGCGAACGCGACGCTTCCGATCGCGACGAGCGTGGTGCCGAGGATCGCTGCTGCGAGGGCAGACAGCAGCGACACGGGGCGAAGCACGCAGTGACTCTACTGGCCGGGTCCGTGCGAATCGGGCCCACGGGCCAGTCGGCACTAAACTTGCCGCCCGTGCCCGCCGCTCCCCCTCCGCCACTCCAGATCGCCGACGCCCAGCGCAGTGTCGCGGCCGAGCTGGACCGGATCGCGCCGGTGATCGACGAGCTGGGCCGCCGCTTCACCGAGGCCGGGCACGAGATCGCGCTGGTCGGCGGACCGGTGCGCGACGCGATGCTGGGCCGGCACCACAACGACCTGGACCTCACCACGTCCGCGCGGCCCGAGCAGACCGAGAAGCTGCTCAAGGGCTGGGCCGACGCGATCTGGGACATGGGCCGAGCGTTCGGCACCATCGGCTGCCGCCACGGCGACTGGCAGGTCGAGATCACGACCTACCGCTCCGAGGCCTACGACCCGTCCTCCCGCAAGCCGGACGTGGACTTCGGCGACAGCCTGGAGGGCGACCTCCGGCGCCGGGACTTCACTGTCAACGCCATGGCCGTCACGCTGCCCGGCCGCGAGATCGTGGACCCGTACGGCGGCGTCGTCGACCTCGCCCACCGGGTGCTGCGCACGCCGGGCCGGCCGGAGGACTCCTTCTCCGACGACCCGCTGCGGATGATGCGGGCCGCTCGGTTCGCGGCGCAGCTCGGCTTCACGGTCGACCCCGCCGTGGTCGACGCGATGCGGGACATGGCGTCGCGCATCGAGATCATCTCCGCCGAGCGGGTCCGCGACGAGCTGGTCAAGCTGGTGTGCGCGCCGTACCCGCGGCTCGGCCTGACGCTGCTCGTCGAGACCGGCCTCGCCGACCTGGTGCTGCCCGAGCTGCCGGCCCTGGCGCTGGAGCGCGACGAGCACCACCGGCACAAGGACGTCTACGAGCACACGCTCACGGTGCTCGAGCAGGCGATCGACCTGGAGGCCACCCGCCTCGACGGCCCGGACTTCGTGTCCCGCTTCGCCGCGCTCATGCACGACGTCGGCAAGCCGCGGACCCGCCGCTTCGTCGAGGACGGGACCGTCACCTTCCACCACCACGACGTGGTCGGCGCGAAGATGACCCGCAAGCGGATGAAGGCGCTGCGGTTCTCCAACGACGACATCGACGCGGTCAGCCACCTGGTGGAGCTGCACCTGCGCTTCCACGGCTACGGGTCCGGGGAGTGGACCGACTCGGCCGTCCGCCGCTACGTGCGTGACGCCGGCGACCAGCTGGCCCGGCTGCACGTCCTGACGCGCGCCGACTGCACGACGCGCAACAAGCGCAAGGCCGACCGGCTGCGCCGGACCTACGACGAGCTCGAGGCGCGGATCGCGCAGCTCGCCGAGCAGGAGGAGCTGGACGCGATCCGGCCGGACCTGGACGGCAACCAGATCATGGAGATCCTGGGGATCGGCCCCGGCCGTGAGGTCGGCGAGGCCTACAGGTTCCTGCTCGAGCTGCGGATGGACAACGGCCCGATGACCGAGGCCGACGCCACCGCCGCGCTGCGTGCCTGGGCGGAGCGGCGTTGACGCCGCACCTACAGTCGCTCCATGGGAGCGAGTGACGCGGACCAGAAGCTGACCGACGCCGTCCGGGCCGGCTACGCCTTCGAGGGTGCCGCGCTCGAGCTGGGGGGCCTGCTGCTGGACGCCGAGCGGCTGACCGACGTGCCGGTGCGGATCCCGCTCGGCATGCTCAACCGGCACGGTCTGGTCGCCGGCGCGACCGGCACCGGCAAGACCCGGACGCTGCAGCTGCTGGTGGAGCAGCTCAGCGCGGCCGGGGTGCCGGTCTTCGCCGCCGACATCAAGGGCGACCTCTCGGGGCTCGCGCAGCCCGGCGAGGCGAACGACAAGCTGACCGCCCGGGCGACGACGCTCGGGCAGCAGTGGACGCCCACCGGGTTCCCCGTCGAGTTCTACGCGATCGGGGGGATCGGGTCGGGCCTGCCGCTGCGCGTCACGATGAGCGCGTTCGGGCCGACGTTGCTCAGCAAGGTCCTCGGGCTCAACGACACCCAGGAGTCCAGCCTGGGCCTGATCTTCCACTACGCCGACCAGGCCGGTCTGCCGCTGCTCGACCTCGCGGACCTGCGTGCGGTGGTCGCACACCTGTTGAGTGATGAGGGCAAGGCCGAGCTGAAGGCGCTCGGCGGGCTGTCCTCGGCGACGGCGGGGGTGATCCTGCGGGAGCTGATCGGGCTGGAGGACCAGGGCGGCGACACGTTCTTCGGCGAGCCGGAGTTCGAGTCGGCGGACCTGCTCCAGGTCGCGCCCGACGGCCGTGGACTGGTCTCGCTCGTCGAGCTGCCGCAGCTGCAGGACCGGCCGGCGATCTTCTCGACGTTCCTGATGTGGCTGCTCGCCGACCTCTTCCACGAGCTGCCCGAGGTCGGCGACGTCGACAAGCCCAAGCTGGTGTTCTTCTTCGACGAGGCGCACCTGCTCTTCGCCGACGCCTCCGACGCGTTCCTCGACCAGGTGGCCCAGACCGTGCGGCTGATCAGGTCCAAGGGTGTCGGCGTCTTCTTCGTGACGCAGAGCCCGACCGACGTACCGGATGCGGTGCTCGCCCAGCTCGGATCGCGGGTCCAGCACCAACTGCGGGCGCACACGCCCAACGACGCCAAGGCGCTCAAGGCCACGGTCGCGACGTACCCGACGAGCGGGTACGCCGACCTGGGCGAGGTGATCACCAGCCTCGGCATCGGCGAGGCGATCGTGACGGTGATGAACGAGCGTGGCGCGCCCACCCCGGTCGCCTGGACCCGCCTGCGCGCCCCGGAGTCGCGGATGGATCCCTGCGACCCCGACCTCGTCACGGCCGCCGGCGCCGCGAGTCCGCGGGCGGCGAAGTACGCGGCGGCGCTCGACCGCGAGTCGGCCCGCGAGATCCTCGCCGCCCGTCTCGAGCAGGGTGCGGCCAAGCAGGCGCAGGAGGCGCCGACCGACCCCGCGAAGCGGCACATCCCGGTCCCGAAGGCACCCCGCCCGAAGGCGCCGAAGCACGAGGACAGCGTCGTGGAGCAGGTCGTGAAGTCGTCGGCGTTCAAGGACTTCGTGCGCACCGCCACCCGGGAGATCGCCCGCGGGGTGTTCAAGACGGGTCGCCGCTGAATTTCTCGTCGAGTGACGCGAGCGCGCCCTTCGGCGAGCCCTCCGAGGGCCGGTTGACGTCACTCGACGGGGGTGAGGGGCCACGCAGCGGGACCGACCACCCACCGGCGCTCCAGGTGTACGGCGCGTGCTGCCGCGTGCTGCATCCGACGGACCACGCGCCACGGGTCGCGGAGGTCGCGACCGACGACCTCGACGTACTCGAGCCCGACATCGCGGAGGTCCGCCTCCCGCGCGATGTCGGCGGCGTGCTGGTCGAGGTCGCGGTGACCTGCGCCGGCGTACTCGCCCACCACGCCGCGTTCGGGGTCGAGGAGGTCGGGGGTCGCGATGAATCGGCCGTCGACGTCGTAGACGGGTCGGTTGACGAGCGGCCGGCTCCACTTGGCGTCGTGCTCCCAGATCAGGGCGAACCGGTGCTCCTGCGGCGAGCGGCAGTCCTCGTGCGCCATCTCGATCGCCTCCTTCACGAGGCGCACGTCGCGATACCAGCGGCGCGTGGCTGCGTAGAGACGCATGCGACCGACCGAGGTGAGCCTGGCCGCGCACGCCGACCCGACGGCGACCGCCATCTCGCGCAGCTCGCCGATGCGCTGCATCTCGTCGTACAGCGCGCGCTCGGGTCGCGTGCATCGCATGCCGTTGAGGACCACGACCTCGTCGTCGGGGATGACGTCTCGCACCACGGCGGTGTGCTCGTCCGAGGCCAGGCGCTCGCCGTTGGCGGCGATGGGCACCGGGAGTGGGGTCCGACCGTCGCGTGCCAAGCCGTCGAAGAAGTTGGCGCGCTGGAGTCGGAGGGATGCCCACCCGGTGAGCACGGCTCGCGGCCCGGCCCGCGCGTGGGACTCGACGATCCGCTGCTCCACGGTCGCGCCGTCGACGGTGGCCGGCACGAACAGCCCCGGTGACGTCCGGCGCCACCGCGGGCCGCGCGACTGCTTCGCCGTGGGGCCGTCCCGGCCGGTCGGGTCGATCCGGACGGGGACGACCAGGGGCGGCACGGGCGGCGAGATGGGATCCCAGCGATGCGGCATGCGCCACGCCTGCCCCGCCGGCGGCTGTGGACTAACCAGGCCTCGTCGTACCTGTGGATGGGTCCGTCGAGTGACGCGAAACGGCCCCCAGAGCAGTGCTCCAGGGGCCGTTCCACGTCACTCGACGGTCTCCGCGGCAGCGGAGGCACATCAGCTGCAGGTCACTCCTCGCCGCGGATGAAGGCCTCCACGCGGCGGCGGCCCTCGTCGTCGGGGAGCTGGACCGGCGGGGACTTCATCAGGTACGACGATGCCGAGATGATCGGGCCGCCGATGCCGCGGTCCTTGGCGATCTTGGCGGCGCGGATCGCGTCGATGATGATGCCGGCGGAGTTCGGGGAGTCCCAGACCTCGAGCTTGTACTCGAGGTTGAGCGGGACGTCACCGAAGGCGCGACCCTCGAGGCGGACGTAGGCCCACTTGCGGTCGTCGAGCCAGGCGACGTAGTCGGACGGGCCGATGTGCACGTTCTTGTCGTAGACCTTGCCGGCCAGGTCGCCGGTGAGGTTCGAGGTGACGGCCTGGGTCTTGGAGACCTTCTTGGACTCCAGGCGCTCGCGCTCGAGCATGTTCTTGAAGTCCATGTTGCCGCCGACGTTGAGCTGGTAGGTGCGGTCCAGCGTCACGCCGCGGTCCTCGAAGAGGCGGGCCATCACCCGGTGGGTGATCGTGGCGCCGACCTGCGACTTGATGTCGTCGCCGACGATCGGGACGCCGGCGTCCTCGAACTTCTTGGCCCAGACCGGGTCGGAGGCGATGAAGACGGGGAGCGCGTTGACGAAGGCCACGCCGGCGTCGATCGCGCACTGCGCGTAGAACTTGTCGGCCTCCTCGGAGCCCACCGGCAGGTAGGAGACGAGGACGTCGGCCTGGGTGTCCTTGAGGATCTGGACGATGTCGACCGGCTCGGCGGCCGACTCCTCGATGGTCTCGCGGTAGTACTTGCCGAGGCCGTCGAGGGTGTGGCCGCGCTGCACGTCGATGCCGAGGGTCGGCACGTCGCAGATCTTGATGGTGTTGTTCTCGGAGGCGTTGATCGCCTCGGAGAGGTCCTTGCCGACCTTCTTGTCGTCGACGTCGAACGCCGCCACGAACTGCACGTCGGAGACGTGGTAGTCCCCGAAGGTGACGTGCATCAGGCCCGGGACGGTGCCCGAGGGGTCGGCGTCCTTGTAGTACTGAACACCCTGGATCAGGGAGGTGGCGCAGTTGCCCACTCCCACGATTGCTACTCGTACCGAACCCATCGGGGTTTCCTTTCCTGGTTACAGCTTCTGATCGGCCGCGGGGGCGGCGGGGGGTTGCTTGTCTGGCACGGCCGTGGTGACCGAGTTGCGCTCGGCGTTGATCAGCTCGGAGAGCCACCGGACCTCACGCTCGACCGACTCGACGCCGTGGCGCTGGAGCTCGGCCGCGTAGCGGTCGACCTCCTTCTGGGTCATCGCCAGCTGGGTCTGGACCCGGTCGAGCCGCTCCTGGAGACGGGTACGCCGGCCCTCGAGCACGCGCAGCCGGATCTCCATGTCGGTGGAGGAGAAGAACGCGAAGCGGATGTCGAAGTTGTCGTCCTCCCACGCAGTGGGCCCGACCTCCGACATCAGGCGCTGGAACTCCCGGTTCCCGGCCTCGGTGACCTGGTAGGTGATGCGCGGTCGCTTCGACACCGGGGTGCCCGGCGTCTTCGTGCTCATCGTCTCCTCGATGAGGTTGGCGCGGAGCATCTTCTTCAGCGTCGGGTAGAGCGAGCCGTAGGAGAGCACCCGACCCCAGCCGAGCATCAGGTTGAGCCGCTTGCGCAGCTCGTAGCCGTGCATGGGTCCCTCGTGCAGCAGTCCCAGGACTGCCAGCTCGATGGTCTCTGCTCGACGTGCCACAGACCTATCGTAGCGATATATCCGCGCGTTGCGAACGGGGGACCTGTTGCGGGTTTCCATCGGGTCCCCCGGCTGAGACCTCGGTCACGACCGAGGGGCTCTCCCCACGGGACCGTATCGTCGTGATAACGGGGTCCCCGTGCGCCGTCTTGGGTGGGCGTGGCGGGCCCCCGTACCCTGTCGAACGATCTCGGTCCGGTCTGTCTTCCCCGGTCCGGCCCCCGTCCCCGACCAGCGGAGCGCATCGACCGTGAGTGGCAAGCGCCGCGCCCCCGGCGCGGCAACCAAGAGCAAGGCCGGGCCGAAGCGACCCCTCACGCGCAAGCAGAGGCTGCGCAAGGTCGGCAAGTGGTTCCTGATCGTCTGCCTGGTCGGCGTGCTCGTCGTGGTCGGCGCGTTCGTCTACCTCTACCAGTCGACCGAGATCCCGAACGCCAACACCGAGTTCGAGACCGAGACCTCCTACGTCTACTACGCCGACGGCAAGACGGAGGTCGGCAGCTACGCGACGCAGAACCGCGAGTCCATCCCGATCGAGGACATGCCCGAGGACCTCCAGAACGCGGTCGTCGCGGCGGAGAACCGCGGCTTCTGGAGCGACAAGGGCATCGACCCCAAGGGCATCGTGCGCGCGGCGTTCAGCAACGCCTCCGGCAACTCACAGCAGGGCGCGTCCACGATCACCCAGCAGTACGTGAAGATCCTCTACCTGACGCAGGAGCGCTCCTACCAGCGCAAGCTGAAGGAGGCGATCCTCTCGCTGAAGCTGCAGCGCACCACCAGCAAGACCGAGATCCTCGAGGGCTACCTCAACACCATCTACTTCGGTCGCGGCGCGTACGGCGTCCAGGCCGCGGCGGAGGCGTTCTTCAACAAGGACGCCAAGGACCTGACGCTTCGCGAGTCGGCCGTGCTCGCCAGCGTGCTCAACAACCCCTCGCGCTTCGACCCGGCCAACGGCCGTGAGTCCCGCCAGGCGCTCAAGGAGCGCTACGACTACGTCCTCAGCGGGATGGCCAAGGCCGACAACATCACCGCCGACCAGGCCGCCAAGGCCGAGCGCCGGCTGCCGAAGTTCCCGAAGATCGCGGCGCAGAGCCGGTACGCCGGCCAGAAGGGTCACATGCTGGCGATGGTGCGCGACGAGCTGCACCGGCTCGGCTTCGACGACGACCAGATCGACGGCGGCGGCCTGCGCGTGACCACGACGTTCACGCAGAAGGCGATGGCCGCGGCCGAGGAGGGCGTGAAGGAGCAGCGTCCCGAGGGCTTCGGCGACAAGGAGCTGCACGTCGCCGTCGCCTCCGTCGAGCCCGGCACCGGCGCGCTCCGCGGCTTCTTCGGCGGCCAGGACTACCTCCAGTCCCAGATCAACTGGGCCGTCACCGGCGGCCAGGTCGGCTCGACGTTCAAGCCGTTCGCCGTCGCCGCCGGCCTGAAGGAGGGCTACGCCCTCAAGGACACCTTCGAGGGCAACTCGCCGTTCTACTACAGCGAGGACGGCACCGGCCCGAAGGTCGAGAACGAGGGCTCGGGCGACGGCAACGACTACGGCTCCGCCGTCACCCTCCTCCACGGCCTCGAGGAGTCCATCAACACGGTCTTCGCCGACCTGACCGTCTCGATGCCCGACGGTCCCGACAAGATCTTGAAGACCGCCGAGGACCTGGGCATCCCCAACTGGGACCGCGACCAGGGCGGCTACAACAACATCGACAACAGCCCCGGTCTCGAGCCGGTGGCGGGCATCGCCCTCGGTTCGGCGACGATCGCACCGGTCAACATGGCCAACGCCTACGCCAGCATCGCCAACGGCGGCCGCGCCGCCCAGCTGCACGTCGTCGAGAAGGTCGTCAGCAAGGACGGCGAGCAGCTCTACGGCCACAAGGACCGCAACACTCGCGCGGTCTCCGAGGACATCGCCGCGGACACGTCGTACGCCATGCAGCAGGTCGTCCAGTCCGGCACCGGCACGGCGGCGCTCAATCTCGGCCGCCCGGCCGCCGGCAAGACCGGCACCGCGACCGCCTCCTCGCCCGACCCGGCCATCGACGACTACGTCTCCTCGGCCTGGTTCGTCGGGTTCACCCCGCAGCTCGCGACCGCGGTCATGTACGTGCGCGGCAAGGGCCAGGGCCAGCTCGACGGCTGGCTGCCGGAGTACTACGGCGGCTCCTATCCCGCCCGCACCTGGACCGACGTGATGGGCCGGGCCCTCGAGGGCACCGAGGTCGAGGACTTCCCCGAGCCGGCCCTGCTCGACGGCGACGCCCCGGAGGACGGCCACGCGCCGGCTCCGCCGCCGCCGACCAACAAGCCGAAGCCGTCGAAGAAGCCGTCGAAGACGCCCGAGACCGAGTCGGCCACGCCCACGCCGACGCCCACCCCGACGGCTCCGGTGACGCCGGTGCCGACGCCCACCCCCACCGACCCGTGCGGGGTGCTGGGCTGCCCGACCACCCCGCCGCCGGCCACGCCCACCCCGCCGGCCGAGACCCCGCCACCCCCGGCCCCCACCCCGTCCGCGACGCCGGGACAGGCGGCGACGACACCCACGCCGCGCCGCGTGCGCCTGGGCTGAGGCATGACGTCGGTGGGGAAGCGCGCCTGGGTGGACCCCACCGACGACGACCCTGTGGTCCGCGGCCTGAGTGAGGGCGTCGGCGGCCCGATCGGCACCCGGGCGGGTCGGCATCCCTGGTGGACGCCGGTCCGGGTCGTGCTGGCGCTGACCGCCGTCTGCCTGGCGCTCGGCATGCTCCAGAAGAGCACCTGCTACGACCAGACCTGGCAGAACGGGCAGAGCCGCTACAGCCAGATGTGCTACTCCGACCTGCCCTACCTCTACACGGGGCGCGGGTTCGCCGAGCTCGCCTGGCCCTACTCCGGCGACCCCGACGTCCGCAGCCGGTTCGAGGTCATGGAGTACCCCGTCGGCATCTCCTACTGGGCCTGGGGAACGGCCACCGTCACGCACTGGCTCAACGGGTCACCGGACCTCGAGGAGCGCCGGTCGCAGCCCGCCGAGGACGTCGCCGGTCGGCCGGACGTCCACCGCGAGATGCGCATCTTCGTCATCGTCAACGCGCTCGGGTTCGCCGTCCTGGCGCTGCTCACCACCTGGCTGCTCGCCGGCGTGAACCCGCGCCGCCCCTGGGACGCCGCGCTCTTCGCGCTGTCCCCGGCGCTGCTGCTGACCGGGCTCGTGAACTGGGACCTGCTCGCCGTCGCGCTGGTCGCCGGTGTGCTGTGGGCGTGGGCGCGGGACCGGCCGGTGCTGACGGGCGTGCTGATCGGCCTCGGCACCGCCACCAAGCTCTACCCGCTCTTCCTGCTGGGCGGGGTGCTGGTCATCTGCCTGCGCCAGCGGCGCCTGCGCGAGCTCGGGCTGGTGGTCGCCGGCACGGTCGGCGCGTGGGTGGTCGCGAACCTGCCCGCGCTCGCCACCGGCGCGGAGCAGTGGAAGGTCTTCTGGCACTTCAACTCCGACCGGGGTGCCGACCTGGGCTCGATCTGGCTGGTCGTCCAGCAGGCCAGGGACACGGTGCCGAGCCCGTTCGCCTTCGACCCGCACACGATCAACCTCGGGTCGTGGGTCTTCTTCGGAGCGTGGTGCCTCGGCGTCGCCGCGCTCGGCCTGACCTCGCCGGCGACGCCCCGACTCGCGCAGCTCGGCTTCCTGGTGGTCGCCGGCTTCCTGCTGATCAACAAGGTCTACTCGCCGCAGTACGTGCTGTGGCTGCTGCCGCTCGCGGCCCTGGCCCGGCCCCGCTGGCGCGACATCCTCCTCTGGCAGGCCGGCGAGGTGCTCTACTTCGCCGCGGTCTGGTGGTACCTCGGCGGCTACCTCGCGCCCGCCGCGGGCGGCGACGCCGGCTTCTACTGGGCCGCGGTGCTCGCCCGGATGGCCGCGGAGCTCTACCTCGTCGGCATGGTCGTCCGCGACCTCTGGTCGCCCCGGCACGACGTGGTGCGGCAGAGCGAGCTGGAGCGTCAGCTGACGACGACGCGGTCGAACGCCGTCGCGGTGTAGCGCACCCGCACGTCGACCACGTCACCGACCGACGGCACCCGCGCGCCGTGCGGCAGGAACAGCATCGAGGCCTGCATGTGCGGCGGCTCGGCGAACAGCCGCTGCTTGCCGTCGATCGAGAACGGCGAGCGCACGAAGCCGGCCGCGTCGAGACCGCCACGGGCCAGCGTCGCCGCCCGGCCCTTGAGGCTCGCGTCGCCGAGTGGCGCCTCCAGGCCGATGCCGTGGGCGGTGCCGCCGCTCACGACGAGCACGTGCCCGGCCTTGGGCGCGGTGCGGTGGCGGTAGCCGAAGCCGTCGCCCCGCTCGACGGCGTGCACGTCGAGGACGGTCGCGGTCACCCGCAGCGCACCCCGGTCGCCGAGCCAGAGGTCGGTGCCGATCCGCGGGCGGAACGTGAAGTCGGGGTACGACGCCCGCAGTGCTGCGAGCTCGGCGGTCGTCAGGTGGCTGACCCACACGGTGTCGAGCGGCAGCTCGGTCGCGACGACCTCGGTCATCAGCCGGTGCACCTCGGACACGTGCGCCCCGGTGCCCAGGGGGAGGTGCATCGCGACGCCCGCCACCCGCGCCCGGGGGTGCGCGGTCACGACCTCGGCGGTGGCCCACAACTCGCGCGCGGTCATGCCGTGGCGCAGCATGCTGGTGGACCGCTCGAGCACGACCCGCGCGTCCGGCTGGCGGCCGAGCAGGTCGCTGAGGTCCTCGAGCCGGCTGACGGTGTGCACGACGCGCCGCGCCAGTCCGGCGTCGACCTCCAGCGCCGCGCCGAACGGGCGCCACGGGGTGAGCACCAGCAGGTCGCCGTCGTAGCGGCTCGCGACCTCGGGCAGCTCCTCGTAGGTGCCGACGGCCACCGTGTCGACGCCCAGCCCGTTGTCCTTCAGCCACTGGGCCTTGCGGGCGAGGCGGCCGAGCGTGAACCCGTAGCCGTTGCCCTTCGCCACGGGCACCAGGCCGGGGGTGGCGGCGGCGAGCGCGCGCAGGTGGCTGCGCCAGCGGTCGCCGTCCACCGCGAGGGTGAGACTCATCAACGCCTCCGCATGTAGACGTCGAAGGCCTTGTAGAGCGGCTTGTTGAGCGGCAGGTCCCACTCGCCGGCGTACTCGACGGCCTCGCCGCCGGTGCCGACCTTGAACTGGATCAGCCCGAGGTGCGGGTCGTCCTCGGAGAGCGTGTCGGTGATGCCGCGCAGGTCGTAGACGTCCGCGCCGGCGGCGATCGCGTCGCGGATCATCGCCCACTGCACGGCGTTGGACCCGCGCACCTCGCGCTTCTCGGTGGAGGAGGCGCCGTAGGAGTACCACGCGTGACCGCCGACGCGGATCGCGATCGTCGCGGCGACCAGCGTCCCCTCGTGCCGCGCGGCGTAGAGCCGGATCCGGTCGGGCTCCTCGGCGCCGAGCGCCTCGACCATCGTGCGGAAGTAGGAGAGCGGTCGCGGGGTGAAGTGGTCGCGCTCCGCGGTGTGCACGTAGAGGTCGTGGAACGACTTGAGCTCCGGCTCGATCGCCGGGCCGTCGTAGGACGCGACCTCGACGCCCTCCTTGGTGGCCTTCTTGATGTTGCGGCGCCACAGCTGGTTCATGCCGGCGAGCACCTCGTCCTCGGTGCGGCCGGCGAGCGGCACCTGGAACACGTACTGCGGCTGGCCGGCGGCGAACCCGCCCTCGACCGCCTGCGGCCGCCAGCCCAGCTCGCGCAGCTGGGCGACCACCCGGGCGCCGGCGTGGCTGCGCTCGGTGGGCACCAGGTCGCCGAGCCGGCGTACGGCGGGGTCGGCGATGCCGGCCTTGACCGTCGCGGCGTCCCAGCGGCGGGTCACGACCGGCGGACCCATCCGGACGCCGAAGGCGCCCTGCCCCTTGAGGTAGTCCGCCATCGGTCGCAGCCAGACGGCGAGGTCGTCGGCCTCCCAGTCGAGGACCGGACCCTCGGGCAGGTAGGCGAGGTAGCGCTTCACCCTGGGCAGCTGGCGGTAGAGCACCAGGCCGGCGCCGACGAGCTCGGCGTCGCGGAACCAGCCCAGGGACTCGTGCCGCCACTCCGACTTCACCGCACCCCAGGCAGGGGTCTGCAGGAAGCTCGCGGATCGGCGTCCGCGCAGCCAGGAGAGGTGCTCGGCCGGCGTGATCGCGCGGACCGTGAGGTGGGCTGGTGGCACCGCTCGAGGCTATCGGACAGGGTGCACCCGGCGGTCCTCACCCGGTCCGGGCGAGGACCGCCGGGTGGCGCTCGGAAGAAGATGTGAGGAACCTGGTATCAGGAAACGGCCCACACACTCCTCATAGGCGTGATCCTGATCGAGACAAGCTGCGGCGGAGCCCGCGGCACGGGAGAGGGAGCGACGCGGCGCATGCCCAGCCGTCAGACCGGCGTCGAGCCGGACGAGCCGCCGGCACGGACGAACGAGCCGTGGGCGCAGGCGACGGCCGCGTTCAACCGCTGGGTCGCCGGTGACCCCGCCGGCCTCGACGACCTCGTCGCCGTCATGACCCCCGTCCTCTGGCACGTCGTCCGCGCGTACCGCCTCTCGGAGACCGCCGCCGAGGACGTCATCCAGAACACCTGGCTGGCGCTCGTCCGCCGCCGGTCCGCCATCCTCGACCCGGTCGCCGTCGGTGGCTGGCTCACCACGACCGCCCGTCGCGAGGCGTGGCGGACGTCCGGATCGACGGCGGCGACCCCCGTCGAGGACGACGACCTGGCGCTCGCCCTTCCGCGGCAGGGCTCCGCGGAGGACGCTGTGGTGCAGCACGACGAGGGCGACCGCCTCTGGGCCGCCGTCGACGGGCTGCCCGAGCGGTGCCGCCGCCTGCTGCGGGTCGTCGCGTTCGAGAACCGACCCGACTACCGCGAGCTCGCGACCGAGCTCGGGATGCCCGTCGGCAGCATCGGACCCACCCGCGGCCGCTGCCTCGCCAAGTTGCGGGTCGCCCTGATCGAGGCTGGAGGAATCTGATGAGCGAGCTGAGCAGGGACGCCCTCCTGGAGATCGTGCGCGACGTGTGGGAGCGGCACGACCCCGTGCCGGAGCACCTCGTCGCGGCCATGCAGGCCGCTGCCGCACTGGCCGACTCCGACCTCGACCTCGAGCTGATGGAGCTCGTCGAGCGCTCGACCGAGCTGGTCGGCGCGCGCGGCTCCACGTCGTACACGCTGCGCTTCGTGCACGGCGACACCGACCTCCTCCTGCGCATCGCCGTCGACAACGGGCGCTCCCGGGTCGACGGCTGGATCGTGCCGCCGGAGCCGATGACGATCCGGGCGCTTCCGGGCGAGCGCCCCGACACCCACGAGGCAGTGGTGAGCGAATCGGGACGGTTCGCGCTGACCGACCTGCCGATCGGGGTGCTGCGGCTGCGGCTCGAGCCGCACGACACCGCACGCCCGGCCTTCGCCACTCCCGCCTTCGAGATCTGAGGAATCCCGTGGACCCCGAGAAGCCACAGCGCCCCGCTCGACCCACCCGCAAGCCGCTCGACCGCGACCCGCGGCCGCCGCACCACACCACGATCGCCGCTGCCCAGGGCCGGCTCCTCGACCCCGCGACCGCCCTGATGGTCGACGGCGTCATCCCGCGCCCGACGGCGTACGTCGGGCCACGCCTGCTCGTCTCCAAGGCCGTCGACGTCGAGGGCGCGATCCGCGTGCTGCGCTACGTCGCCGAGCCGCTCGGGTGGGACGTGGTCCGCGAGGAGGAGGACCCGCGCACCGTCGACCTGAAGTTCGGCTACGTGCCGCTGCGACTCGTCGTCGCCTCGAGACGCGCGACGATCGCCCCCGACGCGTGGACGCTGCTGCAGCAGACCCGCGCCCAGTTCGGCGTCGACGCCGTCACCGGCGTCAGCCTCGACCACCTGGTGCTCCCGTCGATCAGTGGCAACCCGATGCACGAGGGGTCGCCGATGCACGACGGCTCCCCGATGCACGACGGCAGTCCCATGCATGACGGGTCCCCGATGCACGACGGCAGTCCCATGCATGACGGGTCCCCGATGCACGACGGCAGTCCCATGCATGACGGGTCCCCGATGCACGACGGCAGTCCCATGCATGACGGGTCGCCGATGCATGACGGGTCCCCGATGCACGACGGCAGCCCGGTCCAGGACGCGCGCAGCTCCCGGGCCGTCATGTCCTACCTCCAGATCGGGTGGGGCGGACGGCAGCCGGTCGCCTACGTCGGGTCCCCGCCGGTCCGCCGACGCGACCACGAGATCACCGGCCGCCGGCCGGTCGTCGCCGTCCTCGACACCGGCTGCGGGTCGCACCCGTGGCTCGACGGCATCGTCAAGAAGCGCGTCACGCTGGACGGCCGACCGATCGGCTACTCCGACGCCACCTCGGTCTCGCCGGAGGACGACGGCGACCAGCAGGGCCCGATGGACGGCTCCATCGACCCGATCTCCGGTCACGGCACCTTCATCGCCGGGCTGATCCGGCAGCGGTGCCCCGACGCCGACATCGTCTCGTGGCGGGTGATGCCCTCCGACGGCCCGATCGTCGAGTCCGACCTCGTCGCGACGCTCGCCCAGATCGCCGAGGTGGCCCGTCGTCACCGCGCCGGGGAGCCGGGCGGCCACCCGATCGACGTGCTCAGCCTCTCGATGGGCTATTACCACGAGACACCGGAGGACGCCCTCTTCGACCCGACGATGTACGCGATCCTGGAGGAGATGATGGCCAACGGCGTCGTGGTCGTCGCCTCGGCGGGCAACGACGCGACGAGCCGGCCCGCCTTCCCCGCCGGGTTCGCCCGGTGGCGCGACGACGAGGGCCCGATCGCGTTCGACCCGACGGTGGCGCCGATCATCTCCGTCGGCGCACTCAACCCCAACGGCACCGACGCGCTCTTCAGCAACGCCGGTCCCTGGGTCCGCGCCTACGCACCGGGCGCCGCGGTGCTCAGCACCATGCCGGCGTTCCGCGGCGGCTACGAGCCGGTCGCGCGGACCCGCGCCTACGACCGGGTACGGGAGGCGATCGACCCCGACGACTTCCGCGGCGGCTTCGCCGTCTGGACCGGTACGTCGTTCAGCGCGCCTGTCCTCGCGGGCGACGTCGCCGCAGCCCTCGTCGGCGCTCTCGAGCCGGCCGGTCAGCCGGTCGACGCGGCCACCGCGATCGACACGGCCTGGACCGCTGTGTCCAAGTGCACGGAGTTGGCGCGATCATGAGCCCGTGACCTCGGCACTGGACCTGCACGCCCGGGGCGTCCGGGCGATGAACCGCGGTCGCCACCGAGAGGCGCTGCGCCTGTTCGAGCAGGCCCGTGACGAGGTGGCCCGCGAGGGTGCCGTCGGCTCCGACCTCGACGCGCGCATCTGCGCGAGCCTCGCCTACGTGCTCTCCGAGACCGGCGAGCACGACGCGGCGATGGCGGTCTACCGCGAGGCTCTCGCGAACCCGTCGGTCGCCGACCACACCCGCGGCGTGCTGCACTCCCAGCTCGGTCTCATCCTGATGCTGCGCGGCGAGACGGCTCGGGCGCTCGCCGAGCTCGAGGCGGCGATCCCGCTCGTCGACGACCGGGGCGTCTACGCGCGGATCCACCTCAACCGGGGGAACGTGCACCTCCAGCGGCGCCAGCTGCCGCAGGCCCTCGCCGACTTCGAGACGTCGGTCGCGGCGTACCGCGGGGTCGGTGACGAGTACGGCGCCGCGAAGGCCGTGCACAACTTCGGGTACACCCACTTCCTCGCCGGTGACCTCGTGGCCGCGCTGCAGCGGCTCGACGAGGCGTACCCGACGTTCGAGGCCGAGGGTCCCGTGATGACCGCGATGGCCGACCAGGACCGGGCCGAGGTGCTGATGGCCGCCGGCCTCCACGAGCAGGGCGCCGCGGCCCTCGCCGCCTCCGCGGACGCCTACGGGCGGCGCCGGCTCTACCAGCGCCGCGGCGAGGCCGAGCTCGCGCTGGCCCGCAGCTTCGTGCTCACCGAGCCCGGCCGCGCCAAGGCTGCGGCGCGCGACGCGCTGCGCCGGTTCCGGCGCACCGGCGCCCGCGCGTGGGAGGTGCGCGCGGAGGCGACGCTGCTCAGCGCCGAGGTGGAGGGCGGCGGCACCGGCCCCTCGCTCGTGCGCCGGGGCGTCGGGCTGGCCGAGGAGCTGGCCGGCCAGGGCCTGAGGTGGGAGGCGGCCGCGGCGCGCCTCGACGCGGCGCGGGTCGCGATCCGCCGCGGTGACCTCGACAGCGCACGAGAGCTGTTGAGCGCCGTCGGCGCGAGCGCGAAGGCGCCGATCGTGGTGCGCCTGCTCGACCGGGACGCCCGGGCCGAGCTCGCCGCGGCCTCCGGTCGCCGCGCCACCGCGCTCAGGCACCTGCGCGCGGGGCTCGACGACCTGCACGGGTGGCAGAGCTCGTTCGGCTCCCTCGACCTGCAGACCGGGGTGGTCGGGCACGGCACCCGGCTCGGCGTCCGCGGCCTCGCGCTCGCCGTCGAGACGGACCGGGCCGACGTGCTGTTCGAGTGGTCCGAGCGCGCCAGGATGCTGGCCAGCCGGGTGCAGCCCGTGCGTGCCCCGGAGGACGAGCAGATCGCGGCCGACCTGGCCGAGCTGCGCGAGATGGCCGCCGAGGAGCGCAGAGACCCCGCCCGCGAGGCCGAGCTCCGGCAGCGGGTGCGCGAGCGGGCCTGGCAGCGGCAGGGCTCCGGTGAGGTCGCCGACCCGGTGCGGCTGCCCGAGCTGACCGCAGCGCTGGACGCCGAGACCGCACTGGTCGCCTACGTCGTCACCGCGACGGCCGCCGTGGCGCTGGTCGTCACCGCCGACACGACGACCTGGGTCGACCTCGGCCACCGCGACGAGCTGGACTCCCTGCTCGACGGGCTCATCCCCGACCTCGACATGGCCGCCACCGACCTGCCGGACGCGATGGGCGCCTTCGTCCGCGCGGAGCTCGCGCAACGGCTGGAGGGCCTGGCGTCCGTGCTCGTCGCCCCCGTGCTCGACGCCGTCGGCGACCGTCGGGCGGTGCTCACGCCGTCCGGCGTGCTGGCGGGAGTGCCTTGGACGCTGCTGCCGGGGTTCGTCGGCCGGCCGATCACGGTCGCCCAGTCCGCGACCGCGTGGCTGGCGCGACGGACGACCCCGCTGCGCACCGCGCGTGCCGGCTTCGTCGCCGGGCCGCGGGTCGCCCGCGCGGAGGACGAGGTGCGGGCCGCCGCGAAGGAGTGGGCGGAGGCCGCCGTGCACGCGGGGGAGGACGCGACCGCCGCCGCGGTCTCCGCGCTGGCCGAGGCCGTCGACGTGCTGCACGTCGCCGCGCACGGCCGGCACAGTGCCGAGAACGCGATGTTCGCCGGTGTCCAGCTCGTCGACGGCCCGTGGTTCGGCTACGACATCGACCGGCTCCGGCACGTCCCCGACGTCGTGCTGCTCTCGGCCTGCGAGGTCGGCCGCTCGACGGTGCGGTCGGGCGAGGAGCTGATCGGGATGACCACCGCCTGGCTGCACGCGGGCGCCCGGTGCGTGATCGCGTCGCCCGCGGCGATCAACGACCGGGCGGCGTACGACGTGCTCGTCGCCGTCCACCAGCGCCTCGCCGCCGGGCTCGACCCGGCCGCAGCGCTGGCGGAGTCGGTGCCGGCCGCGACGGCCGGCAGCGCCCCCGTCCCGCTCGTCTGCTTCGGCTGAGCCGGTATCAGGGCGGCGACGTCCTGCTCCTGAACCGCGTCAGGGGAACCGCTCTACCCGAGGAGCCACCGATGACGATGGTCAGCACTCCCGCACCCGTTCGACCGACGCGCAGGACCACCGTGCACGTCGTCCACGACCCGCACCCCGGCCTCCGGCTGTCGGTGCCCGCCGGCTGCAGGCTGGCGGTGAAGTTCCGCCGCCGCGGGCTGGGTCTGAGCCGGTGGCAGGTGCTCGAGCGCCCCGGGTCCCTGCTGCCGCTCGAGGAGGGTCCGCACGACTTCCTGTTCCTGGTCTTCGACGCCGGCGAGGCCGACGAGGTGCCGCTGCGGCTGGTGCGCCGGCGCGTGGACCGCTCCGGCGCCGGCGAGGTGCGCGACCTCACGATCCGGGTCGTCTAGCCCGAGGCCCGTCGGCGTTTCATCAAGGGATGAGGCCGAACCGGCACTTTCCACGCCGAGCTCGCCCGGGGAACCGCGGTTTCATCAAGGGATGAGGCCGACCCGGCGCCTTCCACGCCGGGCTCGCCCGGGGAACCGCGGTTTCATCAAGGGATGAGGCCGAACGGGCGCTTTCCACGCCGGGCTCGCCCGGGGAACCGCGGTTCCATCAAGGGATGAGGCCGAACGGGCGCTTTCCACGCCGAGCTCGCCCGGGGAACCGCCGTTCCATCAAGGGATGACGGCGAACCGGCGCCTTCCACGCCGAGCTCGCCCGGGGAACCGCCGTTCCATCAAGGGATGAGGGCGAACCGGCAAGCCCCTACAGCCGCTCGGCCAGCCAGCCGGCGTCGGCGGTGTGCTCGGCGGCCCCGCCCGGAGTCTCCAGGACGACCGGGGCGCCCGCGTCGCGGACGACGGCCGCGAGCAGGTCGGGGTCGACCTTGCCGGCGCCGAGGTTGGCGTGCCGATCGGCGCCGGAGTCGAACGCGTCGCGGCTGTCGTTGCAGTGCACGAGGTCGATCCGGCCGGTGATCCTAAGGACGTCGTCGACCACGGTCTCGAGCGGGTTGCCGCCCGCGTGGGCGTGGCAGGTGTCGAGGCAGAAGCCGACGAGGTCGAACTGCTCGGTCGTCGAGATCGCGTCGAAGACGCGGCCGATCCGGTCGAGGTAGCGGGTCATCGCGTTGTCGCCGCCGGCGGTGTTCTCGATCAGCAGTGGCAGCTTGAGGTCGACCGCTTCGACGGCCTTGCGCCAGTTGTCGAAGCCCTTGGCCGGGTCGTCGTCCTTGTTGACGTGACCGCCGTGCACGATCAGACCCCGGGCGCCGATCGAGGCGGCCGCGTCGACGTGCTGCTGCAGCAGCTTGCGGCTCGGGATCCGGATCCGGTTGTTGGTGGTGGCGACGTTGACGATGTAGGGCGCGTGCACGTAGAGCCCGATGCCCGCCGCCTCGGCGTCCGCCTTCAGGCCCTCGGCGCCTCCGGCGTACCGGAACTCCGGGCCCTTGTAGCCCTGCGGGTCGCCGAGGAAGAACTGCACGTGGGACATGCCGCGCGCCTGCGCCTCGGCGATCGGGTCGGACTGGTCGACGTGGGCTCCGATGGCGAGGGCGGTCATGGCTCCACGGTAGAACGGCCCGCGGACAGCGCCCGCGCCAGCACCTCGAAGTCCGCGTTGCCGCCGGTCTGGATGACCGCCACCCGCTTGCCGGCCACCGCGTCGCGCTCCGCCAGGAGCCCGGCCAGCGCCAGCGACCCGGCGGGCTCGGGGAGGTTGTGGGTGCTCCGGTAGGCCAGCGCCATCGCCCCCTCGGCCTGCTCCTCGCTCACCCGCACGATGCGGGCGGCGCCGGCCACGATGAGCCGGACCGCCTCCGGGTCGGGGGTCCGGCAGGCGACGCCGTCGACGAACGTGTCGGCGCTCGGCGTCGACACCGGCTCGCCGGCCACGAAGGACAGCGCGTACGCCGGAGCGCGCTCGGCCACCACCCCGACGACCTCCGTGCCGGCGCCGAGGAGGTCGCGGACCGCGATGTTGGCGCAGATGCCGCTGCCCATCCCGACCGGGACGTAGACGACGTCGAGGCCGGGCACCTGCTCGTGGAGCTCCGCAGCGTAGGTCGCCACGCCCTCGACCAGCCACGGGTGGAAGGGCGGCACCAGCATCAGGCCGCGCTCCTCCGCCAGCGCGACCGCGTGCTCGAGCGCGGCCTGGAAGTCGGCGCCGTGGACCACGAGCTCGGCGCCGAACGCCTCGGTGGCGGCGTTCTTGTCGGGCGAGTTGCCCTCCGGCACCACGATCGTCACGGGCAGACCGTGCCGGGCGCCGGCGAAGGCCAGGCTCTGGCTGTGGTTGCCGCGGCTGGCCGAGATCAGCCCGGGCGACCCGCCCGCCTCGACCGTGCGGGCCGCGAGGTTGAGCCCGCCGCGGACCTTGAAGGCGCCGGTGGGGTTGTGGTTCTCGTGCTTGACCCAGGTCTCGGTGCCGGTCGCGCGCTCCAGCAGCGGCCAGCGACGGGCGGGCGTCGGTGGCACGTCCGCGGCGATGCGGCCGCGAGCGGCTGCGAGCGAGTCGGCGTCCACGAGGCCACGCTAGTGAGCGGTGGCAAGCAGGTACGCCGCCAGCGCGACCACCACGACCACCAGCGCCGCCACGAGCGCGACGGCGGCCCGGTCGCGCCCACGCGCCGGGGTCGGCTCGCCGAGACGGTCGGGCACCCACGGCCAGGGTCCGTCGCCAGGCACGTCGAGGCGGCGCAGCCGCTCGAGCGCCGCGGCAGCGGACGGCGTCCGGACGGCCGGGTCGGAATGGGTCATCGCGCCGAGCAGGGGCCGCAGCGGCCCCTCCGGCACGAGCGACGGGTGCCCGACGCGCGGTGGCCGGCCGGTGAGCAGCTGCACGGCGACCACGCCGGCGGCGTACACGTCCTGTCGCGGGTCCGGCGCCGCCCCGCCGACCTGCTCGGGTGCCATGTAGCCGTCGGTGCCGATCGCGGCCGGGCCGCGCGTCAGCCGCACGTCCTCGACGGGCACGGCCACCCCGAAGTCGCCGAGCCGCAGGAAGGGCGCACCGTCGCCGGTCGGCTCGAGCAGCAGGTTGGCCGGCTTCACGTCCCGGTGCACGACCCCGGCGGCGTGCACGGCCGCGAGGGCCTGGAGCAGCTGGTCGAGCAGGAGCACGGCGTACGACGTGGGCAGCGGACCGGTCTCGGCGAGCAGGTCGTCGAGCGACCCGCCGCGCACGAGGTCCATGCCGAGCACCACCCGGTGGTCGTCGGCCGCCCAGCCGGTGGGGGCCAGCACGTGCGGGTGCCGGATCCGCAGCGACTGCTCGCGCACGAAGCGCAGGAGCATCGCGCTGTCGTGGGCGCCGAGCACCTTGGCGGCGACCGTCTCCCCGGTGCGCAGGTCGGTGGCCCGCCAGACCGAGCCCATGGCGCCGCTGCCGATCCGGTCCAGGAGCTGGTAGCGGCCGGCGAGCGGGAGCGGCGGTGCGGGCGAGGTCATCAGGGTCCTCCTACCCGCTCGCGCGGTTTTCCTCACCGCCGGTGCCCGCTGCTAGCCTTGAGCGTTCCCTGGCCGACCCACCGACGGGTCGTGTGCGGGGACATACGCAAAGCCCTCCTGCCACGGAGAGTCCGTGGCCGTCTCAGTCCAGAGGAGGTGGAGACCGCTGTGCGTGCCTACGAAGTGATGGTCATCCTCGACCCCAGCATCGAAGAGCGGACCGTCGAGGGGTCCCTCGACAAGTACCTGAACGTCGTCCGCAAGGACGGCGGCACCGTCGAGTCCGTCGACGTGTGGGGCCGGCGTCGCCTGGCCTACGAGGTCAAGAAGAACGCCGAGGGCATCTACGCCGTCATCACGCTGAACGCCGAGCCGGCCACGGTCAAGGAGCTCGACCGCCAGCTCACCCTCAACGAGTCGATCCTCCGCACGAAGGTGCTGCGCGCCGCGCAGTGACCCCTCGTCCTCCGGGACGCTGTGGAGAAACGCTTCCGTGTGTCGGTGCTAGACGCAACGATGTGCGGGCGTGGTCGCACGACCACTGACCGACTCTGATCAGAACAACGCTCGAGGAGACCTCATGGCAGGCGAGACCGTCATCACGGTGGTCGGCAACCTCGTCGACGACCCGGAGCTGCGCTTCACCCCCGCGGGGGCGGCCGTGGCCAACTTCCGGATCGCGTCGACGCCGCGCACCTTCGACCGCCAGACCAACGAGTGGAAGGACGGCGACGCGCTGTTCCTCTCCTGCTCGGTGTGGCGGCAGGCCGCGGAGAACGTTGCCGAGTCCCTGCAGCGCGGCATGCGCGTGATCGTGCAGGGCCGCCTGAAGCAGCGCTCCTACGAGACCCGCGAGGGCGAGAAGCGCACCGTCGTGGAGCTCGAGGTCGACGAGGTCGGCCCCGCGCTGGCCTTCGCGACCGCCAAGGTCACCCGCGCGTCCCGCTCGGGCGGCGGCGGTGGCTACTCCGGCGGCGGGCAGGGCGGTCAGCCCCGCCCGCAGTCCGGCGGCGGCGGTGGCAACGACCCGTGGGCGACGCCCGCTCCCCAGCAGGGCGGAGGCGGGGGCGGCCAGTCCGCTCCGGCCAACGACCCGTGGGGCGCTCCGGGCGCCGGCTCCGACGAGCCCCCGTTCTGATCCACCCATCCGAACACCCTCAACCATTCCGGGCCAGTAACCAGTCTGGGCCGGGCTTCTAGAAAGGAAGCACCACAATGGCCAAGGCAGTGATTCGCAAGCCGAAGAAGAAGGTTTGCCAGTTCTGCAAGGAGAAGGCGACCGGCGTCGACTACAAGGACGCCACGCTGCTCCGCAAGTTCATCTCCGACCGCGGCAAGATCCGTGCGCGTCGCGTGACCGGCAACTGCGTCCAGCACCAGCGCGACGTGGCCATCGCCGTCAAGAACGCGCGCGAGCTCGCGCTGCTGCCCTACACCTCGACCGGTCGCTGAAAGGAGTCCAGGACATGAAGCTCATCCTGACCCAGGAAGTCACCGGCCTCGGCGCCCCGGGCGACGTCGTCGAGGTGAAGGACGGCTACGGCCGCAACTACCTCGTGCCGCGCGGCCTCGCGCTGCGGTGGACCCGTGGTGGCGAGAAGCAGGTCGAGTCGATCAAGGCCGCCCGCTCCTCCCGCGCGGTCCGCGACCTCGGCCACGCCGAGGAGATCAAGACCAAGCTCGAGGCCCAGCCGGTCAGCGTCAAGGTGCGCGCCGGCGCCGGCGGCCGCCTGTTCGGTGCCGTGACCGTCGGTGAGATCGCCGACGCCCTCGCGGAGACCTCGGGCGAGAAGGTCGACAAGCGCACGATCGTCGTCACCAACCCGATCAAGGGTCTCGGCAACCACGAGGTGTCGGTCAAGCTGCACGACGAGGTGTCCGCCACGGTGGCCCTCAACGTCATCCCGGCCTGACGCTTCTCCAGTGCTGCCCATCAGGGGCCGTTCCTCCTCCGGGAGGGCGGCCCCTGCTGCGTGCCCGGACCGATCAGGCGCGCGCGCCGGTCACCAGCCAGGCGTCGCCACGCGCTCGATGGAGGAGAACGGCGAGGCGGGCGCCCATGAAGAGCGCGGAGAACGCCACCCAGATCGCGACCACCCCGGCGGACGCGGCGCCCAGGGCGAGCACGACGGGAGCGTAGACGACGAAGGTGACCAGTCCGGCGCGCGCGAGGTAGCGGCCGTCGCCGGCACCGATGAGCACCCCGTCGAGCACGAACACCACCCCGGCGATCGGCTGACCGAGCGCGGCCACGAGCAGCACCGGCACCAGCAGGTCCTGCACGGCACCGTCGCCGGTGAAGAGGCTGCCGAGCCACGGGCTCGCGGCCGCGAGCAGCAGGCCGGTCATCACGCCGCTCCACGCGCCCCAGCGCACCATCCGGTCGGTGGTGCTCCGGGTGCCGCTCACGTCGCCGGCACCGAGCAGCCGGCCGGTGAGCGCCTGCGCGGCGATGGCGATGGCGTCCAGGGCGAAGGCCAGGAAGGTCCACAGCGTCATCGCGAGCTGATGGGTGGCCAGGTCGACGCCCTGCTCGCCGGCGGCGGCGCCGGACGTCACGGCGTACGTCGTCAGGAGGAGGGCGGCGCGCAGCGTGAGCGTCCGGACGACCAGGGGCACGCCGGTGCGCCATGCGGCCCGGATGCCGGGCAGGTCGGGCCGCAGCGAGGCGCGCTCGCGGCGCGCACCGCGGACCACGACCACCAGGAACGCGGCGGCGCTCGCCGCCTGCGCGAGGACCGAGCCGAGTGCCGAGCCCGCGATGCCGAGTCCCACGGGATAGACCAGCAGCAGGTTGAGCACGATGTTGAGCGCGTTGCCGCCGACCGCGACGACGAGCGGGGTCCGGGTGTCCTGCAGGCCGCGGAGCACGCCGGTGGCGGCGAGCATCACCAGCAGCGGGACGGTGCCGAGGAACGCGATCCGCAGGTAGGTCTCGGCCGCGTCGCGGACCTCCGGCACGGGGCCGAAGGCCGCGACCAGCGGCCCGGTGGCCAGCACGCCGACCACGGTGATCGCGGCCCCGAGTCCGACGGCCAGCCAGATGCCGTCGACGCCCTGGGCCAGCGCGCCCCTGAGGTCGCCCGCCCCCAGCTTGCGGGCGACGCTCGCGGTGGTGCCGTAGGCGAGGAAGACGCAGATGCCGATGAGCGTCTGCAGCACCGCCGCGGCGACGCCCAGCCCGGCCAGCGACGCGGTGCCGAGGTGCCCGACGATCGCGGCGTCGGCGAGCAGGAAGAGCGGCTCCGCGACCAGCGCGAGGAAGGCCGGCACGGCGAGCCGGAGGATCTCGCGGTCCGGGGCGCGGCTGGTCATGCGGGTCTAGTCATCGTAAGGGTCATGGACGGCCGCTCGATCCTTACCAGACTAGTCATCAACACTTGTGGACAAGCTAGGGAAAACCTGCACCCACCACGCTAAGTCGACAAACCAACAGGTGGCCGTCAGGTGACCGGCGTCTGAACCGAGTTCTCGACCGACAATTTTCCATCCACACCTGTGTGTCAGCGTTGTCGCAGGTCAGAGCGCACATTACCGGTCGGGCCGGTTTGGTCTCCACAGGGCGGTCCCCAACCTGTGCACACCTCGCGGCGTGTCGTCCACGAGGGAGCGGCGGGTTATCCCCAGGCTGCCGCGGGACCTGTGGATAGGGCACTGTCGTCGACGGCACCCGGCCCCGTACTGTCCGGGGGGTCCGGCACCGCCGGGGGTGGATGTCGGTGGTCCCGCCTAGCGTCGGGGACGCGGGTCGGAGCCGGGTAGCGAGCAGGGGGAGCGACGGGCTGATGAGCGTCACCGAGCAGGACGCACGAGGCTTTCCCGACCCGCCGTTCGAGGAGTGGGGCGACGGGCCCGCGCCGTACGCGCCGGGCGAGCGGCCGAGCACGCCGGGTGATCGCACCCCACCCCAGGACATGGCCGCCGAGCAGTCCGTGCTCGGCTCGATGCTCATCTCCAAGGACGCGATCGCCGACGTCAGCGAGGCGATCCGCGGCGTCGACTTCTACCGCCCGTCGCACGAGACGATCTTCGACGCGATCATCGACCTCTACGGCCGCGGCGAGCCGGTCGACATGGTCACGGTCGCGGCCGAGCTCCAGCGTCGCGGCGAGCTGCAGCGCATCGGCGGGGCGCCCTACCTCCACACGCTCTCGGCCAACGTGCCGATCGCCGCCAACGCCGGCTACTACGCCGAGATCGTCCGCGAGAAGGCGATCCTGCGGCGCCTGGTCGACGCCGGCACCAAGATCGTCCAGATCGGCTACGCGGGCGAGGGTCAGGTCGACGCGATCGTCGACGAGGCGCAGGCCGAGGTCTACAAGGTCACCGACAAGCGCTCGTCGGAGGACTACGCGCCGCTGAGCGACATCATGGACGGCGTCCTCGACGAGATCGAGGCGATCTCCAACCGCGAGGCCGGCATCTACGGCGTGCCCACCGGGTTCGCCGACTTCGACGACCTCACCAACGGCTTCCACGGCGGGCAGATGATCATCGTCGCCGCGCGTCCGGCGATGGGCAAGTCGACCCTGGCCCTCGACTTCTGCCGTGCGGCCTCGATCCACAACAACCTCGCCAGCGTCTTCTTCAGCCTCGAGATGACGCGCACCGAGATCACCATGCGCCTGCTCTCGGCGGAGGCGAAGGTGCCGCTCAACCACATCCGCAACGGCAACATGACCGACGACGACTGGGCCAAGCTGGCCCGCAAGATGGGCGAGGTGTCCTCGGCGCCGATGTTCATCGACGACTCGCCCAACATGACGATGATGGAGATCCGGGCCAAGGCCCGCCGGCTCCGCCAGCGCCACGACCTGCGGCTGATCGTCATCGACTACCTCCAGCTGATGACCTCGGGCAAGAAGGTCGAGTCCCGCCAGCTCGAGGTCTCGGAGTTCTCGCGGCAGATCAAGCTGCTCGCCAAGGAGCTCGAGGTCCCGGTCATCGCGCTCTCCCAGCTCAACCGTGGTCCCGAGCAGCGCGCCGACAAGCGCCCGATGGTCAGCGACCTGCGTGAGTCCGGCTCGATCGAGCAGGACGCCGACATGGTGGTGCTGCTGCACCGCGACGACGTCTACGAGAAGGAGTCGACCCGCCCCGGCGAGGCCGACCTGATCGTCGCCAAGCACCGCAACGGCCCCACCCGCGACATCACCGTCGCCTTCCAGGGCCACTACTCCCGCTTCGTCGACATGGCGCACTGACGCGGAGACGACAAGGCCGTTGGACCTCTCCGCCCGGCCGCCGGTCCCGGCACGAACACACCCGGAGGACGCGGCGCCCGCCCGAGGCCGGTGCGCTCAGGACGTGCAGGACTCCGGTCCCGGTCGGCTCGTCAGGTTCCCGCTGGAACCAGGACGCGTGCCTCATGCGCGTGGCGCTCGACCGCTCGATGGTGGCCAGATGACCATCAACCTCCGGCACACCATCGCCTGCTCGATCTCCGCCGTGCTCCTCGTCGCGTTCGCGCCGACCTTCACATCTGCGGCTCACGCGGAGATGACTCCGGAGCAGGCCAGCGTCTACTACCTCGCACACGAGTGCAGGAACAGCCTTGCCCTCTACCTCTTCGTCCACGACATGACGCGGCATGGCTCCATCCGGTTCGCGGACGTCGAGAAGCGGTTCCCCCGGTTCAAGCGGGAGGCGAGGAAGCTGGGAGCCGCCCAGACCCGTTTCGCCACCAGGCTGCTCGGCCCACCGGACGTCTGGCCCGCGCAGGTCGCGAGCTCGGTGCAGGCCGTCGCCGACGCCGGGTTCAAGAGCGGACGATTCCTCGCCCACGCCGCCCAGGCGCCGACCCCCCGCAGCTGGTGGCGGACGTTCTGGAAGGCCAACGGCCAGATCACGAAGGTCGAGAAGGGGAAGGCAGAGATCCGCGTCCTCCTGAACCTGTCGCCCACCGAGTGCTGACCTGGCCGCCGTCAAGCGCGCTTGCCCGGCATGGGGACGGACCTCGTGGACTCGAGCAGCACTGGCACCGCCGTGCGACCTCGGCGCGTCGGTCCGGTTCGAACGGCTATCGTCGAGGTCGGTGACCGAGGCGCAGGCCGCAGGTCGAGGAGGAGTGCGTCATGGCGCCGATGGACACGGACGTCGCCCGCAAGAGCTGCTCGTTCTGCGGCAGGGCCGGCAAGCGAGGCATCAAGTTCGGCGGCGGGTACGGCGCGATGATCTGCGAGGACTGCGTCGAGCACTACCACGAGGTCTTCCACTCGGCCGCCAAGAGTCGCGCCGCGGCGCGACCGCCCTGGGAGTCGATGACCGACGCGGAGCTGCTCGCGGTCCTGCCGCATATCTCACGGACCGCCGACCAGGTCTCCGAGTTCCTGGTCGAGTGGGTCGAGATGGCCCGAGCGCGGTCGCTGTCGTGGGCGGAGATCGGCAAGGCGCTGGGGGTGTCGCGGCAGGCCGCCTGGGAGCGTTTCGCGCAGCGGGTCGAGGGGCGCACGCGAACCAGCCCGGCCTGAGTCGGCGCACCGCCCGGGGCCACGGGGCTTCTGGACGACCCCGAACCCGGTGCGCCCGCCGAGGACGGTGCGCGCCGGGTCGAGATCGCCCACGACCGCGGTCCTGCCGTCACACGTGACCCGTCCCCCGCGCGGGTCACGCGCTGCTGGCCGGGGGCCCGCCCTCGTGACTGTCAGGGCGAGCATGACACGTGCCAAGGGGATCTTGACCAGACTCGCGAGAATCCTCGGTGCTGCCAACCCGGGTGCGCCAGCGTCAGCGCACCATGCTGTTGCTGTGCTCCAGCGACAGCCGGGAGCGGATGCTCAGCAGCGTCTCGACGATCAGCTCCTCGCGGCCGCCGCCGAGGCGGGTCATCGGGACGGCGACGCTGATGCCGTCGACCGCCGGGCGCGAGAACGGGAGCGCGATGCCGAAGCAGCGCACGCCGATGCAGGACTCGTCGCTCTCGGCGGCGTACCCCACGGTGGCGGCGGTGTCGATGACCTGCAGGACCTCGTCGCGGTCGGTGAGCGTCCGGGTGGTGATGGGGTCGATGTGGTGCGGCACGAGCGCCTCGCGCACCTCGACGGGGTGCTCGGCGAGGATCGCGCGGCCGAGCGCCGTGGAGTACGCCGGCAGCCGCCTGCCGACGGGTGAGTGCATGCGCAGGGGGTGCACGGACTCGCGCTTGGCGGTGTAGATGACGTCGGCGCCGGTGAGTCGGCCGAGGTTGACGGTCTCCTCGGTGGCGGCGGAGATCTCGTCCATGATCCCGGCGGTGCGGGAGAGGACCGAGTCGCCGGCGAGGTACGCCGAGCTCACGACCAGCGCGCGGATGCCGAGCTGGTAGACGCTGCCGGTCGGGTCGGTCTGCAGCCAGCCGCGGTCGGTCATCGTGCGCAGCAGCGCGTGCAGGCTGCTCTTCGGGATGCCCAGTCGGGTCGAGAGCTGCAGCTGGGTGCCCGGGCCGTTCGCGGCGATCTCGTCGAGCAGGTCGAGCGCGCGGGCGGCCGACTTGACCGGCCCCGCGGCGGGAGCGGTCGGCGTCTTCTCGAGCTGCATGCGGCGTCCTCCTGGTCGACCGCGCGTCGGTGCGCGGTCCGGCTGGTCTGATCCTAGCCCACGTTCACATACATGGACGCACTTCTGCCTATTGACCAGTGACGGTGGTCACGTATACATTCCGGGTTCACATTCACGAACTTAGTTCACAACATGAGGAGCCCGTGTGATCCAGGTCCGGTATTCGACTTCTCCGTCGAGCGTGGAGACCGCCCACGCCGCGGACCTGCGCGACCACTTCCTCGTGCCCGGCCTGTTCGAGACCGGCGAGGTGCACGCGACCTACACCCACGACGACCGCCTGGTCGTCGGTGGCGCGGTGCCCGGCAGCGGCCAGCTCGAGCTGCCGGCCTGGACCGACGTCCTCGGCGTCGAGTCCCACCTCGAGCGCCGCGAGCTCGGCGTCATCAACGTCGGGGAGTCCGGCCACGTCCTCGTCGACGGCGAGAAGTTCGAGCTCGCCCACCTCGACGGTCTCTACGTCGGGCGCGGCAGCGAGGTCTCGTTCGCCGGCGCCGACGCGGCCTTCTACTTCGTCTCCGCCCCGGCGCACGCCACCCACCCGGCGGTCGCCCTCAACCACGCCGAGGTCGAGCCGGTCGCGATCGGCAGCGCCCAGAGCGCCAGTGAGCGGCACCTCTACAAGTACGCGTGGGGCGAGGACCTGGCGACCGCGAACCTGCAGTTCGGGGTGACCGTCATCTCCCGCGGGTCGGTCTGGAACACGATGCCGCCGCACCTGCACGCGCGGCGCACCGAGGTCTACCTCTACGTCGACCTCGACGAGGACGACCGCGTCTTCCACTTCCTCGGCCAGCCCGGCGCGACCCGGCACCTGGTCGTCGGCAACCGGGAGGCCGTCATCTCGCCGCCGTGGTCGGTCCATGCCGGCGCCGGCACCGGCTCCTACGCCTTCATCTGGGCGATGGCCGGCGAGAACAACGCGTACACCGACCTCTTCCCCGTCTCCCTGGAGGAGCTGTGAGCACCCCGTTCGACCTCACCGGCAAGCGCGCCGTCGTCACGGGTGCGGGTCGCGGCCTCGGCCAGGGCGTGGCCCTCGGCCTCGCTGAGGCGGGCGCCGACCTCGTGCTCGTCGGCCTCCCCGACAGTCAGACCGAGACCGAGAAGCTGGTCCGCGACCTCGGCCGCGACGTGGACGTCGTCGACCTCGACGTCAGCGACCACGCGGCCGTGGCGGCCGTCGGCGCCCGGATCTCCGCGGCGCACCGGGTCGACATCCTGGTCAACAACGCCGGCATCATCGACCGTCACGACACGGTCGACGTCACCGACGACTCCTGGAACACCGTCCTCGACATCAACCTGTCCGGCCTGTTCTTCCTCACCCAGGCGATCGGCCGCCCGATGGTCGAGCGCGGCAGCGGCAAGATCGTGAGCATCGCCAGCCTGCTCGCCTTCCAGGGCGGGATCCGGGTCATCTCCTACACCGCGAGCAAGCACGGCGTCGCCGGCATCACCAAGGCGCTCGCCAACGAGTGGGGCCCGCTCGGCGTCCAGGTCAATGCGATCGCGCCGGGATACATGGCCACCGACAACACGACGGCACTGCGCGAGGACCCCGATCGGGCTCGGGCGATCCTCGAGCGGATCCCGGCCGGACGCTGGGGCACCCCGGCCGACATCGCCGGCGCGGCCGTCTTCCTCAGCTCCGCCGCCGCGGACTACGTCAACGGCCACGTGCTGGTCGTGGACGGGGGCTGGATGGCGCGCTGATCCCCCCGGGGGCTCGCCTCCCCCGCCCGCTCCGCACGTCTCCGCCGCACCAGCGGCACCGCACCACCTCTCGGGTCCACCACCGCCGGAGACTCTGGCACCTACAGAAGAGGATGACGATGATCGTCAAGTCACGTTCCGCCGTTGCCCTGCTCAGCCTCTCGCTGGCGGCACTCGCCTTCACGGGCTGCAGCGAGGAGTCGAACGCCGAGAGCGGCAACGACTCGCCCGCGGCCGCTGGCGCCTGCGACCCCGCCGACGTCAAGCTGGTCGGCCAGGTCCGCAACGAGTCCAACCCCTACGAGGCCGCGTGGCTCGAGGGCGGCGACGCCTTCGCCGAGTCGGTCGGCCTGTCCCAGGAGCGGCTCACCTACGACGGTGACTCGACCAAGCAGCAGGAGCAGATCAGCCAGCTCCTCGCGGGCGACACCGAGTGCCTGGTCATGAACATCCTGCCCAACGGCGACTCCGACACCCCGCCGATCGTCGAGCAGGCCCAAGAGGCGGGCGCCTTCCTGGTGACCCAGTGGAACAAGCCGGCCGACCTCGAGGTCACCGACTACAGCCAGTGGCTGAGCCACATCACCTATGACGGCGTCACGTCGGGCCAGCAGATCGGTGACGCGCTCGCCGACGCGATCGGCGGCTCGGGCGGCATCATCGCGCTCCAGGGCATCCTCGACACCGGTGCCGCCAAGGACCGGTTCGCCGGCCTGGAGGCCTCGCTCGCCGAGCACCCGGACGTGAAGCTGCTCGACCAGCAGACGGCGAACTTCTCCCGCGCCGAGGCGCTCGAGGTGACCAAGACGCTGCTGACCAAGCACGGCGACGACATCAAGGGCATCTGGGCCGCCAACGACGACATGGCCCTCGGCGCGCTCGAGGCCCTCAAGGCCGCGGGCAAGGAGGGCCAGGTCGCGGTCGTCGGCATCGACGCCGTGCCCGACGCGCTCACCGCGATCGAGGACGGCGCCATGACCGCCACCGTCTCCAGCGACGGCCCGTGGCAGGGCGGCATCGGCCTGGCGATCGGCTACTGCGTGGCCACCGGTGAGCTCTCGGTCGACGACATCGCCGACCGCGCCTGGTTCGCCGAGCAGTTCCTGATCCAGCAGGACAACGTCGCGGACTTCACGTCCCCGACGGTCGACGCGTCCGAGTACGAGTGCGACAACGTCTTCAGCCGGTCGCAGGGTCCGATCTCGTGACCATGACATCCCCTGCCGAGGACGTCGAGGTCGTCGCGGCGCGCCCCCGTCCTCGGCGGGGGGTGTCCCTCCGCGACGCGGGTCCGCCGATCGCGCTCGTCGTCGTCTTCCTCGTGTTCTCCGTCCTGAGCTCGGAGTTCCGCACGCTGGGCAACGTCCAGAACATCATGGACACCGCCTCGGTCCTCGCGGTCGTCACGTGCGGCATCACGTTCGTGCTCCTCATGGGGTCCATCGACCTCTCCGCCCCCGGCATCATGGGCGCCTCCGCCATCGCGGTCGCGCTGCTGGTCGCCAACAACCGCAACGACAACGACCTCGGCCTGGCCGGCGTCCTGATGGCGGTCCTGCTGGCCGCGGTCCTCGGGTGCGTGAGCGGGCTGGCGCTGGTGCTGCTGAAGGTGCCGTCGTTCATGACCACCCTCGGCGTCTGCGCCATCGGCCTCGGTGTCGCGACGCTGATGTTCGGCGGCGTGCAGCCCAACATCTCCGACGCGACGCTGGCCAGCCTCGCGGTCGACCGGCTGCTCGGGTTCTCCTACCTGACCTGGCTCGCCGCGGCCTGCGTGCTCGTCGGCTACCTGGTGCAGCGCTACTCGCGGCTCGGCCGCTACGCCTACGCGATCGGCGGCGCCGAGGAGGTCCTGTCGCTCTCGGGTGTGAAGGTGGCGCCGTACAAGGTCGCGGTCTTCACCCTCGCCGGCGCCTTCTACGGACTCGCCGGCGTGATGGTGACCAGCCAGCTCAGCGCGGGCCTCGTGCAGGCCGGCAAGGGCTACGACTTCGCCGCGATCACCGCGGCGGTCGTCGGCGGCACCCTCCTCACCGGTGGGCGCGGAGGCGTCCTCCACTCCACCGTCGGGGTCCTGCTGGTCACGGTCCTCACCAACGGGCTCGTGCAGATCGGCGTCAGCCCCTACTGGCAGGGCGGCGTCCAGGGCCTGATCGTCGTCGCGGCGGTCGCCGCGGCCGTCCTCCCGCAGCGTCGAAGGAACCAGGTGGTCAAGTGAGCGTCAACGTCGAGCCGGCTCCCTCCCCGACCCCGCCGGCAGCGGTGCCGGCGCTGGAGGTGCGCGGGCTGGTCAAGCACTACCCCGGCGTGAAGGCGCTCGACGGCGTGGACCTCGTGGTCCGCCCGCACGAGGTGCTCGGCCTGGCGGGCGAGAACGGCGCCGGCAAGTCCACGCTGCTCAAGGCGCTGGTCGGCCTGGTCCGGCCGGACGCCGGGGAGATCTGGGTGCGCGGTGAGAAGGTGCGGCTCAAGAGCGTCGTCGACGCCGCCGACCACGGCATCGGGATGGTCTTCCAGGAGCAGTCGCTGGTGCCCAACCTGACCGCCGCGGAGAACATCGTGCTCGGCGCCGAAGGCGCCGGGGTCCGCCGGGGCGTCTACCGCTGGGACACGATGCGCCGGCTCGCGCAGGCGCAGCTCGACAAGATCGGCTCGCACATCGACCCGCTGGCGCGCACAGACACGCTCAGCTTCGCCGACCGGCAGATGGTCGAGATCGCGAAGGTCCTGCGGATCGAGGAGCGCACCTCGCACCCGCCGGTGATCATCCTCGACGAGCCCACCTCGGTGCTGGAGTCGAAGGAGATCGAGACCCTCTTCACCCAGGTACGCCGGCTGCGCGAGTTCGCCTCCGTGATCTTCGTGTCGCACCGCCTCGACGAGGTGCTCGACGTGTGCGACCGGGTCACCGTGCTGCGCGGCGGGCAGTCCGTCGGCGACGTGCCGACGGCGGGCGCCGCCCCGGCCGAGCTGCACCGGATGATGATCGGCTCGACCGGCAACGACGACCACTACCACGACACCGCGATCGAGCGCCCCGAGCAGGAGGGGGAGCCGCTCCTCAGCGTCCGTGGCCTGGCCGGCAAGACGTTCCGCGACGTGAGCTTCGACGTTCGGCCCGGTGAGATCCTCGGCATCGTCGGCGTGCACGGCTCCGGCCGCGAGGACGTCTGCCGCGCGCTGTTCGGCGCCGAGCCGACCACGGCCGGCGAGGCGCTGCTCGCCGGGAAGAAGCTCGACCTCTCCGACACCCGCGCCGCCTGCGCCGCCGGCGTCGGCTACGTGCCGGCCGAGCGCAAGATCGAGGGCATGGTCGGGCCGATGTCGGTCGCGGACAACATGACGCTCGCCAAGCAGAAGTCCCGGTGCGTCGGGCCGCTGGTGTCGCCGCGCAAGCAGGCCACGCTCGTGGACCGGTGGATCGACCGGCTGTCGATCCGCACCCCGCAGCGCAGCACCGCGATCCAGCGGCTCTCGGGCGGCAACCAGCAGAAGGTGGTGCTGGCCCGCTGGCTGGTGGCCGACGACGTACGCCTGCTGCTGCTCGACCACCCCACCCGCGGCCTCGACGTCGGCGCCCGGTCGGAGGTCTACCGGCTGATGCGCGAGCTCGCCAACAACGGCGTCGCCACGGTCCTCCTGGCCGACAGCCTCGAGGAGGCGATCGGCATGGCCGACCGCATCGTCGTGATGAGCGACGGCCGGATCACCGCCGAGGTCGGCTGTCCGTCGGGCAACAAGCCGACCCCGCTCGACCTCGTCAAGGAGATGGTGTGAGCACCCCAGTCCTGGCCAAGCCCGCCGCCGACACTGGCGCGGTGAAGGGTGGGCCGTCGCTGTCGCAGCGGCTCACGCTCTTCATGCCGCTGATCGCGCTGGTCGCGCTCCTCGCCGCGCTGACGATCGCCGACCCGGAGTTCCTGACCCAGCGGAGCCTCACGGCGGCGGTGCGGACCTCGGCGCCGCTGGTCGTCCTCGCCACCGGCGCGACGCTCGTGGTGCTCTGCGGCGGCATCGACCTGTCGATCGCGGCGCTCGCGTCGCTGTCGTCGGTGCTCTTCGCCCTGTGGTTGCCCGACCTCGGCGGCCTGACGACGCCTGCCGTCATTGCGGTCGCCGGTGCGATCGGCGCCGTGCAGGGCATCGCCCACGTGGTGCTCCGCATCCCGTCCTTCATCGTGACGCTCGGCGGCATGAGCATCTTCTCGGCGGTCGCGCTCGTCATCTCCGACGCCGGGCCCGTGCGGGTCACCGACCGCGACGCCACCAAGTGGCTCACGCTGTACGTCGGCGGCTACGTGCCGATGGCCTTCGCGGTCGCCGTCCTCGTGGTCGCCGCGATCTGGCTGGCCCTCAAGCTCACGCCGCTGCAGAGCTACCTGACCTCGACCGGCTACTCCGAGGCGTCCGCCCGGCTCGCCGGCGCACCGGTCGACCTCGTCAAGGTGCTGGCGTTCACGGTCTCGGGCGCCTGCGCCGGACTGGCCTCGATCATGCTGGTCTCGCGGAACTTCAGCGGCAGCCCGACGATGGCCGACAACCTGCTGCTCCCCGCCGTCGCCGCGATCGTCGTCGGCGGCACCGCGATCACCGGCGGCCACGGCAGCCTGTGGCGCTCGCTCGTCGGCGCGCTCGTCATCACGCTGCTGCGCGTCGGCCTGCCGATCGTCGGCGTGCCGTCGGCGTACGAGCAGATCCTCTATGGCGCGATCATCGTGGTGGCGGTCGCGCTCACGCTGGACCGATCGAAGGTGTTGATCATCAAGTAGCCCACGCTCCCGACGTACCCCGACGAACCACGCTCCCCCTGGAAGGCACCCCATGTCGCACGACCGCTCCGCTCTCCTCCCCGCCGTCCGCTCGTTCCTTTCCACGCCGAAGCAGCTGCTGATCGACGGCGAGTGGGTCGACGCCAAGGACGGGCGCACCTTCGCCACCATCGACCCCTCGACCGAGGAGGTCCTCGTCCAGGTCGCGCAGGCCTCCGCCGTCGACGCCGACCGCGCCGTGGTGGCCGCCCGCAACGCCTTCGAGTCACCCTCGCCGTGGTCGCGGATGACCCCGCGCGAGCGCTCGCACCTGCTGTGGCGCATCGGCGACATGATCGACGAGCGCGCCGAGGAGTTCGCCCAACTCGAGTCCCTCGACAACGGCAAGAGCCTCGCATCGGCCCGCGGCGACGTCGGCGTGGCCGCCGAGCTCTTCCGCTACTTCGCCGGATGGGCCACCAAGATGGAGGGCACCACGATCCCGATGTCGGTGCCGGGTCGCGACTTTCACGCCTACACCCGGCGCGAGGCGATCGGCGTCGTCGCGGGCATCGTCCCCTGGAACTTCCCGCTCACGATGGCGGCCTTCAAGGTCATCCCGGCGATCACCGCCGGCAACACCGTCGTGCTGAAGCCCGCCGAGCAGACCCCGCTCACCGCGCTGCGGCTCGGGGAGCTGCTCCTCGAGGCCGGCGTCCCCGCCGGCGTCGTCAACGTGCTGCCCGGCTTCGGCGACGCGGGCGCCGCCCTGGTCGACCACCCGGGCGTCGACAAGGTCGCGTTCACCGGCAGCACCGAGGTCGGCAAGAAGATCGCGGCCGGCGCCTCGAAGAACCTCAAGAAGGTCTCGCTCGAGCTCGGCGGCAAGGCGCCCAACATCATCTTCGCCGACGCCGACCTCGAGGCCGCGATCGCCGGCGCCGCGCTCGCGGGCTACTTCAACGAGGGCCAGTGCTGCGTCAACGGCTCGCGCCTCTACGTGCAGCGCGCGGTGTTCGACGAGGTCATCGAGGGCGTCGCCGCCGCGGCCCGCGCGATCAAGGTCGGCGACGGCTTCGACCCCGCGACGACCATGGGCCCGCTCGTCTCGCAGGAGCAGCACGAGAAGGTCATGGGCTACGTGCGCGGCGCGGTCGCCGACGGCGCCACGATCAACGCGGGCAGCCCGGACCCGGCCGCCGACCGCGGCTACTTCTGCTCGCCGACGCTGATCACCGGCGTCACCGAGACGATGGCGGTGCAGACCGACGAGATCTTCGGCCCGGTCGTCACCGCGATCCCCTTCGACACCGAGGAGGAGGTCGTCGCGGCCGCCAACAACACCGTCTACGGCCTGGCTGCGGGCGTGTGGTCCAAGGACATCGGTACGGCGCACCGCGTCGGCTCGAAGCTGCGGGCCGGCACGGTGTGGCTCAACACCTGGCACGCCGACGACGTCACGCTCCCGCGCGGTGGCTTCAAGCAGTCGGGCTGGGGCCGCGAGCTCGGGTCGTTCGGCCTGGACGACTACACCGAGCTCAAGACCGTCATCGCCGAGCTCCGCTGATGGGGGTCGAGGTGCTCGACGGCCACCGGGTCGTCCCGGTGGTCGTCCTGGACGACGCGGCCCGCGCCGACGACCTCGGTGCCGCCCTGGTCGCCGGCGGGCTGCCGGTCGCCGAGGTCACGTTCCGCACGCCGGAGGCCGCCTCCGTGCTCGGCCGGCTCGCCGAGCGCGGCGACCTCGTGGTCGGCGCCGGCACGGTGATCACGGCCGAGCAGGTCGACCGCGCGCACGACGCGGGTGCGCGCTTCGTCGTGTCGCCGGGGCTGAGCGCGGACGTCGTACGACGCTGCCAGGCGCTCGACCTCCCGGTGTTCCCCGGCGTCAGCACGGCCACCGAGATCATCGCGGCCCTCGACCTCGGGCTCGAGACCGTGAAGCTCTTCCCGGCGGAGGCGTGCGGCGGGCTCCCCACCGTGAAGGCGCTGTCGGCGGCCTTCCCGCAGGTCCGGTTCATGCCGACCGGCGGCATCACCGCGGCCAGTGCCCCCGCCTACCTGGCCCATCCCGCGGTCGTCGCCGTCGGCGGCAGTTGGATGGTCGCCCCCGACCTGCTCGCAGCGGGGGACTGGGACGAGGTCTCCCGCCGCTGCGCCGATCTCCACGCCGACCTCCACGCCGACCTCCACGCCGACCTGCAAGGAGCGCCCGCATGATCGAGACCCGTCCGGCCGACGAGTGCGAGCTCGACATCGTCGCGCTCGGCGAGGTGATGCTGCGCCTCGACCCCGGTGAGGGCCGGGTGCGCACCGCGCGCCGGTTCGAGGCCTGGGAGGGCGGCGGCGAGTACAACGTCGCCCGCGGCATGCGCAAGGTCTTCGGCCTGCGTGCGGGCGTCGTCACCGCGCTCGCCGACAACGAGATCGGCCGACTGGTCGAGAACCTCGTCATGCAGGGCGGCGTCGACACCTCGCTGATCCAGTGGGAGAAGTACGACGGGATCGGCCGCACGGTGCGCAACGGGCTGAACTTCACCGAGCGCGGCTTCGGGGTGCGCGGCGCGGTCGGCGTGTCCGACCGGGCCAACACCGCGATCAGTCAGCTCGCGCCCGGCACGGTCGACTGGGACGACCTGTTCGGCCGACGCGGTGTGCGCTGGCTGCACACCGGCGGCATCTTCGCCGCGCTGTCGGAGAGCACCGCAGCGGTCGCCGAGGAGGCGATGGCCGCCGCGCAGCGGCACGGCACCGTCGTGTCCTTCGACCTCAACTACCGGCCCAGCCTGTGGGCGGGGATCGGCGGCACCGACTTCGCCCGCGACGTGAACACCCGGCTGGCGAGCCACGTCGACGTGATGATCGGCAACGAGGAGGACTTCACCGCCGCGCTCGGCTTCGAGGTCGCCCACGTCGACGAGCACCTCAGCACGCTGCCCATGGACAGCTTCGAGGCGATGGTCGGCACGGTCGCCGAGAAGATGCCGTGGTTCAAGGTCATCGCCACGACGCTGCGCACGGTGCACACCGCCAGCGACAACGACTGGCAGGCGATCGCCTGGTCGCCGGAGACCGGGGTGCTGGCCTCCACGCCCCGCGACCACCTCGCGATCTACGACCGGGTCGGCGGCGGCGACGGCTTCGCGTCCGGCCTGGTCTACGGCCTGCTCCAGGGCGAGGACCTGCAGCAGGCCCTCGAGTTGGGCGCTGCCCACGGCGCCCTGGCGATGACGACGCCCGGGGACACCTCGATGGCATCTCGGGAGGAGGTCTACGCGCTCGCCGCCGGTGGCAGCGCGCGCGTTCGTCGGTAGACCGCACGTCACCACGGCGACGGCGGGCCCACGCGGCGCGCCGGTCGTCTGGCCTCGCCATGCCCTGGTGAGGCGTCGCTGATGCATCTCGACAACCAGAGAGTCCACCCGAGACAAGGGGTTGAACGTGCTACGCAGATCCGTCCGTGAACCCGGAGGGCGCCTCCGGCGCATCCTCCTGAGCGCCGTCGCACTGTCGATGGCGCTGGTCGCCGTGCCGGCCATGTCGACGCCCGCCGCCGCGGCCGCCGGCGACGACGAGGTGCTGAAGGTCCTGCTGTTCTACAAGGACAACTTCCACGCCTCGCACGTGCAGGCCCGGCAGGCGATCAACGCCCTCGCCGCCGAGCTCGCGGCCGAGAACAGCCTCAGCCTGCAGGTCCAGGAGACCCAGGACCCGGCGGCGTTCACGCCCGAGAACCTGGCCACCGTCGACACCCTGGTGTTCGCCCAGACCGGCGGGGTGCTCTTCAACACCGCGCAGCGCGCCGCGCTCGAGAGCTACATCCGCGGTGGCGGCGGGTTCGCCGGCATGCACTACACCGGCTGGTCGGTCGGCCAGAGCGAGCACGACGTCAACCCGTTCTACCTCCAGCTCGTCGGCGCGATGTCCGAGGGCCACCCGGAGGACCCGGGCGTCCGCCCGGGCCGCGTGGTCCTGAAGGCCGTCGGCCACCCGCTGACCGCGGGCCTGCCGGCCGAGATCACCCGCAGCGACGAGTGGTACGACTGGACGGTCAACCCGGCCCAGAACGTGCGCACCCTGCTCGAGGCCGACGAGACGTCCTACGGCATGGGCCGGCAGGGCAGCTCGCACCCGATCACCTGGTGCCAGGAGATCGACGCGGGTCGGTCCTGGTACACCGGCATGGGCCACGAGGGCACGGCGTACTCCGAGCCCTTCATGCGCGCCCAGCTGAAGAAGGGCATCGCGTACGCCGCGGGCCTGCTCGAGGCCGACTGCTCGCCGCCGGCCAAGGACGACGCGGGCTCGTGGAGCGGCGTCACGCCGTGGCCGCTGGTGCCGATCAACATGGCGCTCACCCCGGACGGCAAGGTCCAGAGCTTCGGCAGCGTCGGCGGCTGGGGCAACGACACCGCGCCGTACGACTGGACCGGCAACGGCTCGGTGACCCAGGGCGGGCAGATGGAGTTCGACGTCTGGGACCCGGCGCAGCCGCGGACCCTCGCGAACGTCAACGCCGGCCTGCAGGCCAACAACACCTACACCGACCTCTTCTGCTCCATGCAGGTGCAGAACCCCCACACGGGCGCGACCTTCACCGTTGGCGGTGACGACAGCCTCGGCGGCAACGCACCCAACGACGCCGCTATCGGCGTGACGAGCTACCAGACCGGCAAGGGCATGCGCGACGAGGCGCCGATGAACTACCCGCGCTGGTACCCGACCGGCACCACCACCGCCGACGGCGACATCGTCGTCCAGGGTGGCAGCATCCGCGGTGGCCCGGGTGGCGCCGGCGTGCTCACGCCGGAGGTCTACCGCCCCGACCAGGGCTCCGGCTGGCAGCTGCTGACCGGCGCGAAGAGCGCGTTCGCCTACGGTGACGGCGGCAACGGCAACGGTCCCGACGAGAACCGCTGGTGGTACCCGCGGGCCTTCGTCGCCCCGGGCAGCGGGAAGATCTTCACCATCAGCGGCACGGCCATGTTCGAGCTCGACCCGAGCGGCACCGGCACGCTGACCCCGCGCGGCACGCTCCCGAGCAGCGTCGCCAACCAGGGCACTGACGGCAACCCGGTCGGCGCGACCTCCACGGCGGCGATGTACCGGCCCGGCAAGATCCTGCAGGTCGGCGGCGGCTGGTGGGCCAACGGCGGCGGACCCGACGGCGCCCGCGCCGGCTTCACGGTCGACATCACCGGCGGCACCGAGAACCCGGTCGTCACCGCGACCCAGCCGATGCAGTACAAGCGCCACTGGGCGACCGCGACCGTGCTGCCCGACGGCGACGTCATCGTCACCGGCGGCAGCCGCGAGAACAACGGCAACGGCGGCTACGTCACCAACGCCGAGATCTGGGACCCGGACACCGGCGAGTGGACGACGGTCGAGACGCCGTACGAGCACGCGCGGCTCTACCACTCCTCCGCCCTGCTGCTCCCCGACGGTCGGCTCATGGTCGGCGGCGGTGGCGCCCCGGGCCCGCGCAACTACACCGACGTCGAGTACTACTCGCCGTCCTACCTCTTCGATGGCGACGCGCCGGCCGTGCGGCCGGTGATCACGAGCGCACCGAAGAAGGTCGGGTACGACGGGTCGTTCCAGGTCTCGACGCCCGACTCGGTCTCGCGCGTGACCCTGGTCCGCAACGGCTCGGTCACGCACGGCTTCAACAACGACCAGAACTTCCAGGACCTGGAGTTCAGCCAGGCCGGCGGGACCGTCACCATCGACGCCCCGCAGGACGGCACCTACGCACCCCCGGGCTCCTACATGCTGTTCGTCTTCGACGCCGACGGCACCCCGTCGGTCGCGAAGATCATCGACATCGACCCCACGGTCGCGATGGACCAGCGCAGCCCGAAGGTCGTCGACCAGTTCGAGTACCCGAAGCTGCCCGCCGAGTGGCGCGGCGCCAACCCGCCCAACACCATCGACGTCGCTCCGGGCAACGGCCGGATCGCTCCGTGGGTCGTGGACAGCCAGGTGCAGCTGGTGCGCGGCACCGTCGCGACCAACGGCGGCCTCGGCGGCACGGGCTACCAGCTCGCGCTCGGCCAGTCCGGCAGCATCGAGCGGACGCTTCAGGGTCTCGACCCGGGACGTGAGTACCGACTGTCGCTGCGCTACGCCCGCGACAGCCGGTCGGCCGCCGGCCTCGGTTCCGCGAGCGCCCAGCTGAGCGTGGGGTCGCTCGACACCACGCTCACCGCGACGGCCGACAACCCGTCGCAGGGCACCAACGACACGACGTACGCGACCTTCGTCGGGACGTTCACCGCCGACCAGCGGTCCGAGCGGCTCAGCCTGACCGGCTCCGGAGCCGGCGCCGGGCTGATGATCGACGACCTCGTCGTGATCGGCGAGGACCCGGGTCTCGCGGACGCACCCGTCCACTACGAGTTCGAGGAGGGCACCGGCACGACGGCCGCCAACACGGGCACCGACGACTCCGTCGGGTCCGGCACGCTGGTCGGCACCACCGGCTGGTCCGCGAACGGGACCTTCGGCAACGCGCTGGACCTGAAGGGCGGCAGCAACGCCAACACGGTCGACCTGCCGGACAACCTGCTCCAGGGGGAGGACGCCTTCACGACGTCGTTCTGGGTGCGCCCGGACACCAAGGGGAACTGGATCAACCTGTTCCACATCGGTGACGGGCTGGCGGATGCCGGCAGCTTCTTCCAGATCCAGATGCAGACCCAGGCGGCCGGCAACACCGGTCTCGCCGCGACCTTCAAGGCGAAGGGGAGCGCGCTCCAGGAGCGCGTCTACGCCGCGCCGACGAAGGACGTGACCGCCAACCAGTGGAACCACGTCGTGTTCACCCGCGACGGCGCGGTCGGCACGCTCTACCTCAACGGGGTGCAGATCGCGAGCCGGAGCGACCTGACGATCGACATGACCGACGTCGGTCCGACGACCAACAACTGGCTGGGCCGCAACGGCTACCCGGACCCGTCGTACGACGGCCTCATGGACGACGTCCGGCTGTACACGACGTCGCTCGGCGCGGCCGACGTGGCGAGCCTGTACGCCGACGGCTCCTCCCTGCGCACCACCACGACCGTGGCGGTCAGCCCGGCCTCCCCGTCGGCCTTCGGCGAGCCGCTCAGCGTATCGACGACTGTCGACGGCTCCGACGACCAGCCCGCCGAGGGCCAGGTCGAGCTCTGGGTGGACGACGCGCGCGTCGGCTCCCCGGCGGACCTCGTGGACGGGGCGGTCACCTTCCCCGACGTCACGCTCACGCGTGGTGACCACGAGGTCGAGGTCCGCTACCTGCCGGCCGACGGCTGGCGGGGCTCCTCGGCGACGGTGAGCCACACGGTCCTCCGGCCGCCGCCGGCGCCCGGGGTGCCCGTGCACTACACCTTCGACGCGGTCGGCGGCGGCACGGAGGCCAACGCCGGCACCGACGCCTCCGTCGGCGCCGCCACGCTGAACCCGGCGTGGCGGACGGCGGCCGGCAAGTTCGGCGGCGCGGTGGACCTGCCCGGCGGCGCGGCCGCCACGGCCAACCACGTGGTGCTGCCGAACAACATCGGGCAGGACCTCGAGGACGAGTTCTCGGTGTCGATCTGGGCGAACCCGCGGGCGCTGCCCAACTGGGTCCCGCTTCTCCAGATCGGCAGCAGCACCGACACGTTCTTCCTGCTCCAGTCGGCCACCCAGGCCGCCGGCAACACCGGGTTCGCGGCCACGTTCAAGCAGGCCGGCAACGCGACCCAGGAGCGGCTGACGCTGGGCAACGGCGGCGCTGCCGCCAACGACGAGCTGCCCCTCAACGAGTGGACCCACGTGGTCTTCACGATGAGCGGCAGCACCGGGAAGATCTACTTCGACGGTCAGCTGGTGGGCACGCGCACCGACTTCAGCCTCGGCATCGACGACGTCGGGATCGGCGGCACGACCACCGCGAACATGATCGGCGGCACCAGCTGGCCCGACCAGCGGTGGAACGGCAAGGTCGACGACTTCCGGCTCTACGGCCACGAGCTGTCGCCGGAGGAGGTCACCGACCTGTACGAGGGACCCCCGCCGCCGGTGACCCCGGTCGCGTCCGGCGAGCGCTACACGGCCGACCAGGGCCAGGCGCTGGTCGTCGCCGCGCCGGGTGTGCTCGGCAACGACGTCGACGCGGACAGCGAGGAGCTGACCGCGGTCGGTGCCACGCAGCCCGACCACGGTGGGCTCGCCCTCAACGGCGACGGCTCGTTCACCTACACGCCGGACGCCGGGTTCGCCGGGGCCGACACCTTCACCTACCGCGCCAGCGACGGCGAGCACGAGTCCGAGCCGGCGACGGTGACGATCGTGGTGGCTCCGGCTCCGGCGGTCGACGCGCCGCAGGTCCGCTACGCCCTCGACGAGGGCACGGGCGCCACGGCCGAGAACACCGGCTTCGACGACTCGGTCGGCGCCGCCGAGCTGGGCGGCACCACCGCCTGGGCGGAGGACGAGGAGCTGGGCACGGTCGTGGACCTGCCGGGTGGCGCATCGGCCACCGGCAACCACATCGACCTGCCCGACAACCTCGACCAGGACCTCAGCGACGAGTTCTCGGTGTCGATCTGGACGAACCCCCGGGCGCTGCCCAACTGGGTCCCGCTGCTCCAGATCGGCAGCAGCACCGACTCGTTCTTCCTGCTGCAGTCCAACACCCAGGCCGGCCCGGCGAACAGTGCCTCCGGGTTCGCGGCCACGTTCAAGGCGCCGGGGAACCCGGTCCAGGAGCGGCTGACGCTCGGTGCGGGCAACGACCTGCCGCTGAACGAGTGGACGCACGTGGTGTTCACGATGAACGGCGAGACCGGTCGGCTCTACTTCGACGGCGAGCTCGTCGGGACGCGGACCGACTTCACGCTGGACATCGGCGACATCGGGGCCGGTGGCAACACCACCGCGAACATGATCGGCGGCACCAGCTGGCCCGACCCGCGGTGGAACGGCCTGGTCGACGACTTCCGGATGTACGGCCACGAGCTGTCACCGGACGAGGTCACCGAGCTGTTCGAGGGTCCGCCGCCGAACACGGCGCCGGTCGCGACCGCCGACGCGTACAGCACGAAGCAGGGCACCGCCCTGAGCGTGGCGGCGCCCGGCGTGCTCGGCAACGACACCGACGCCGACGCGGACCCTGTCACGGCGACGGGAGTCACCCAGCCGGGCCACGGCTCGGTCACCCTCGCCGGGAACGGGTCGCTCACCTACACGCCGGCGGCCGGGTTCCACGGCACCGACACCTTCAGCTACCGCGCCACCGACGGGACGGCGGAGTCCGCGCCCGCCACGGTGACGATCACGGTGACCGAGGTGTCGACCACGCCGCCTCCGCCGGCGCCGGAGTCGACCACGATCGCCGGATCGGTGCCGACCTTCACCTTCGGCAAGGCGGGCACGGTGTCGGCGACGGTCACCCCCGCCACCGCCACGGGCACCGTGACGGTCAGCCTCGGCTCGACCGTCCTGGGCACCGGCACGGTGGCGGGCGGGAAGGTCAGCATCGCGCTGCCGGCCCGGTCGCTCCAGCCGGGTGGGCACACGCTCACCCTGCGGTACGCCGGTGACGCACAGCACCAGGCGTCGTCGGCGACGACCGTCGTGACCGTCCGCAAGGCGTCCCCGACGATCACGGTGCAGGGGCCGGCCTCGGTCAGGACGGGCACCCGAGCCGTCGTCCGGGTGACGGTGACGGCACCCGACCAGGTGGCGGTGACCGGCAAGGTGACGATCAGGGTCCGCGGTGGCGGCACCCTGACCGGCACGCTGCGCGGTGGGAAGGTCACCTTCCGGCTCCCGAAGGCCACCCGGCCGGGTCGCCTGAAGATCACCGCCACCTACGAGGGCAGCGCCCTGGTCTCGAAGGCGGTGCGGACCGACACGATCCGGGTGCGCCGCTGACCCGGTGGTGATGGGTGGAACACGAAGCGGGCCCGGAGGTTCTCCTCCGGGCCCGCTTCGTCGTTCGCGGTTGCTGGTGGAAGCCGGCGCGGTCAGTCGCTCCCGTCGAGCGCCGCCACCACGCCCGCGCGGCTCTCGTCCTCGCTGGCGAGGACGCCGCCGTTTGCGACGATGTCGGGGGTGATCTCGGTGAAGACCATCCGGACGTCCTGACGCCGGGCGCCCAGGATCTCGACGGCGCTGTCGGCGACCGCACGCGCGAAGGCGCGGCGCTGCTCGATGCTCCGGCCGCGGAGCAGCTCGACGGTGATGTTCGGCATGGGTGGTCCCTCTCGGCTGCAGCCGCCGGTCAGATCGACGACTTTGGTTCGATGTTGTGAACGGATGTTCCAAGTATCGTCCTGAGTTCACATCCTTGACAAGAGTTCCGCATCGTGATGGTGTGGCGGCGATCACTCGACCCCGACGCAGGAGGACTGCCGTGGCCCGGCCCGCTGCCCGCTGGCTGCTCCGCGGGACGGCGCCCGCCGTCGCCCTCCTCGGCCTCGCGGTCGCCGCGCCGGCCACCGCGCACGTGACGCTCACCCCGTCCACGACCCAGGCGGGGGAACCCGCAGTCCTCCGGTTCGCGATCGGGCACGGGTGCGACGGCTCGGCGACGACCGCCGTCACCATCCGGATCCCGGAGCCGATCACCGCGGTGACACCGACCAGGCACCCGCTGTGGGACGTCGAGCAGGAGGTGGTGCCGCTCGACCCGCCGGTCGTCGACGCCCACGGCGCCCGCCTCACCGAGCGCGTCGCCGCGGTCACCTTTCGTGCCCAGGAGCCCCTGCCCGAGGGCGAGCGCGACGTCCTCGAGATCGCGCTCGTGCTCCCGCCCGACGCGGGGACCACGTTGTCCTTCCCGACGATCCAGACCTGTGAGCAGGGCCAGTCGGCGTGGACCGAGGTGCCCGCCGGCGGCCAGGACCCCGAGCAGCTGGACCGGCCGGCGCCGACGCTAGTCGTCACCCCCGACGACCCGGGCGCCGACGGGGCGGCCTCGGCGGTCGACACGCTCACCGCGGTGCGGGCCGACACCGATCCCAGCGGCCGCGGCAACGGCGAGGCCCCGCTCCTGGCCGTCGGCGCGTTCGGGCTCGGCCTGCTCGCCACGCTGCTCGCGATCGCCGCGCTGGCCCGGCAGCGCCGGCGCTCGTGAACGGCGGTCGTGCGGGCCGGGCGGCAGCCCGGCTCGTCCTGCTGGTGGTCGTCGCCGCGCTGCTGCTGGGCACCGCCCCGCCGGCCCAGGCGCACGCGACGCTCGTCGCCTCCGACCCCGCCGAGGGCGCCGTCCTCGCCGTGGCGCCGGAGCGGGTCACGTTCACGTTCACCGAGAGCGTGGCCGCCGTCCCCGACGGCGTCCAGGTCTTCGACGCCACCGGCGACCGGGTCGCCGCCGAGGCCTCGGTGACCGACGCCGTGCTCACGGTCGCGCTCACCGAGCCGGTCGACGACGGCACGCTCGTGGTCGTCTGGCGGATCGTCTCCGCCGACGGTCACCCGGTCAGCGGGTCGCTGCGCTTCTCCGTCGGCGCGCCGAGCGAGACGGTCGTGGCGCCCGCGATCGGCGACGGCGACGACGGCGCCGCGCGCGCGCCGTACGTCCTCCGTGCGCTCCGGGTGACCGGCTACGTCTGCCTCCTGCTCGCCACCGGGCTGGTCGCCTTCGTCCTGCTCGTGCTGCCGTCGGGGGGCCAGACGGCCCGGGCTCGGCGGCGGCTGGTCCGTGTCGCCCGGGCCGCCGCGGCAGGCGCCGCCGGGTCGTGGCTGCTGGCGCTGCCCGCAGTCGCGACCTACCAGGCGGGCGGCGGGCCCGACCTCGTCACCCGGACCGCCACCTGGTCGGCGCTGGCGCGCACGGAGTACGCCGTCGCGGCGTTCGTCGTGGTCGGCACCCTCGGCGCCGTCGCGCTGCTCGGCGCCGGCGAGCCGGCCGGGCTCCGGCGCACGACCTCCCTGGCGGCCGCCTGGGTCGCGATCGGCGCCCCGGCGCTGACCGGCCACTCACGGGCGGAGGCGCCCGAGGCCCTGGTGGTGGCCGTCGACGTGCTGCACCTGCTCGCGGGCAGCACCTGGCTCGGCGGGGTCGTCGCGCTGGCCCTCGTGCTGCCCGACCTCGCCGGCCGCGGCACGCTGGCGGCCGAGACGCTGGCGCGGTTCTCCGTGATCGCGGCGGGGGTGCTGGCGGTGCTCGTGGCGAGCGGCGCCCTCCTCGCCTGGCGGATCGTCGGCTCGTGGGGCGCCCTCGTCGGCACCGACTACGGCCGGCTGCTGCTGGCGAAGATCGCGACGGCCGTCGTCGCCGTGCTGCTCGCCGCGTGGAACCGCCGTGCCCTCGTGCCGCGGATGCGGGCGGCCACCCGACGCACGCAGGTGCGCGCGGGCGCGCGGCTGGTCACCAAGGTCGTCACCGCCGAGGTGGCGATCCTCGGCCTGGTCCTGGTGCTCACCGGGCTGCTGGTCGACCAGAGCCCGGCGGCGGCCGCGGCGCGGGTCGCCGGCCCGGCTGTCCAGACGGCCACGCTCGGCGACGTGAGCGCGCAGGCCACCGTGTCCTCGCCGGTCACCGGACCCAGCGAGGTGACGGTGGAGCTGCTCGACGCCGCGGGCGAGCCGACCGAGGGCTTCGCCGCTCCGACCGCGAGCCTCGCGAGCGACGAGCTCGACCTCGGCGACCTGGCGCTCGAGAACGTCGGGCCCGGCGTCTACACCGCCCGGGTGGTCTTCCCGACGGCCGGCGCCTGGGACCTGCAGGTCTCGCTGCGCACCAGCGAGTTCGACAACCCCGTCGCCTCGGTGGGGTTCACCGTCGACGACCCGTCCTGACCGACCCCATCGAGAGGCGCCATGTCATCGCACCCCACCCGGCGCGCCGCCGAGGTGCTCGTCGTCCTCACCGCCGTCGTCGGCCTGCTGACGGCGGTGAGCGTCGTCGACCGCACCGCCGAGGCGGCGCCGGACGGCGGCCGCACCTGGGTCGTCGACGCCGTCGACGACCTCTACGGCGCCCGCTGGGTCGCGGCGGACACCGGGAGTTCCGAGGTCACGATCGAGGCCGGGGACACCGTGGAGTGGCAGTTCGACCAGGCCGTCGTCGACCACGACCTCACCTCGCAGGACAGCGGTTCGGCGTGGGTGCCCGCGGTCGCGGAGTACCGCCGCCCCGGCGGCGCACCGGTCCGGCGCACGTTCACCACGCCGGGCACCTACGACTTCCTCTGCTCGATCCACGGCACCGTCATGCACGGCACCGTCGTCGTCCTCGCCCCGGACCCGGGCAACACCGCGCCGACGGGGACCGCGACCGCCCAGCCCGGTGCCGGGCCGGCGCCCCTCGAGGTGCGCTTCGCGGCGACCGCCAGCGACCCCGACGGCGACCCGCTCGGCTACCACTGGGCCTTCGGCACCGGCGCCGAGGCCGACGGCGCGCAGGCGTCGTACACCTACGACACCCCGGGCACCTACACCGCCACCGTGGAGGTGTCCGACGGCCGGGGCGGCACGACGGTGCACCGCGTGCCGATCACGGTGACGTCCGGGCGGGTCCCCGACGTCACGGCGGTGGCGACCCCGGCCGCCGGTGGGCCGCTCACGGTCGCGTACGCGACCGAGGTGAGCACGACCGGGACGTTCACCCCGTACGCCGACGGCACGGCCACCTACCCCCGGCTCGCCGGCACGGCGGGCCTGGTCCGGGCCCGGGGCCGGACGACGGCGTACCTCGACGCGACCGGGCTGGCCCCGGGCGGCGCCCACCTCGTGCACGTCCACGAGCAGGCGTGCGCGTCGGCCCACGGCGGCGCGCACTTCCGCTTCGACGAGACCAGGGCCTTCGGCGCCGAGAACGAGATCTGGCTGCCGTTCACCGCCGACGCCGCCGGGCGGAGTGGCCGGATCGAGGTCGCCCCACCGCTACGCGCCGGCGCGAAGGCGGTGTCCATCGTGATCCACGACCCCGACAACCCGGCGAGGCGGATCGGGTGCGTCGACCTCGTCCCGGACACCGCAGACCTCAGCTACGCCTGGGACTTCGGCGACGGCACGACCGCGACGGGCAGCGACCCCGACCACGCGTACGCCGCCGCGGGCAGCTACCTCGCGACCGTGACCGTCAGCCGCGCCGGGCGTCCGCAGGCCGCGGCCAGCTCCACGGTGCGGGTGGTCGTCGGGGCGACCACCGAGGCCGTGCCGCAGACCGGCATCGCCGGGGGGCCGGCCGGCGTGGTGCGGGCCCGGCGGGCGACGTTCCGGCTGACCGGTGGCGAGACCTTCTCGTGCCGCGTCGACGGGGCCGGGTGGCGCGCCTGCACCACCCCGCTCCGGCTGGCCGGCCTGCGCGACGGCCGGCACCGGCTCGAGGCGCGGGCGGCGGCGGCCGGCCGCACCGACCCGACACCCGCGGTGCGCCGCTGGAGCGTCGACACCACCGCGCCGACGGTCCGGCTCGTCGACGGTCGAGCGCCGGTGCTCCGGTTCGCGGTGCGGGACCGCCTGTCGGGTGTCCGCCGGGCCGACGTGGTGCTGCGCGTCGACGGGCGTGTGGTCAGGGCGACGTCCGCCGGCGGCCCCCACAGCCTGACGCTCCGGCGCGCGCTCGGACCCGGTCCGCACGCCGTCGTGGTGGCGGCCACCGACGCCGTCGGCAACCGGCGCGCGGTCAGGTGGCGGCTGCGCTGAGCCGCTCGTCCATCGCCCGCCTCGCCTGGTCGTAGACGTCGAAGCTGCCCATCAGCAGCGAGCGCAGGTTGGCCGAGTCGAGGGCGGCGACCAGGTCGAAGGCGAGCAGCCCGGCGTCGACGTCGGGCCGGATCTCGCCCGCGTCCTGGGCCTGGGTGATGGCCTCGACCATCAGGCCGAGCCACTCCTCGTCGACCGCGGCGAGGGCGTCGCGGACCGGCCCCGGGCGGGCGGCGTACTCGTGCGCGGCGCGGGCGAAGAAGCAGCCGCCGGGGAAGCGGCGGTCGCGGGAGTACTCGACCCAGGCGTCGAGGAGTGCGCGCAGCCGCGCCATCCCCGGTGGGATCGCCAGCGCGGGCTCGATCACCGTCTGCGCGAAGATCGCGCGGGCGGCGCGGATCGTCCGGAGCTGGAGCTCCTCCTTGGTGCCGAAGTGCGCGATCAGCCCGCTCTTGCTGATCGACAGCTCGGCCGCCAGCCGGCCGATCGAGAGCCCCTCGAGCCCCTCGACGGACGCGACGTCGACGGCCTTCGCGAGCACCACGCGGCGCGTGCGGTCGCCCCGGGCGACCCGGCCGTCGGTGGTCAGCTGCTCAGTCATCGGCGTCAGCCTAGTTCGGGGAAAGGGATTGACGGGACAAACAAATAGTACGATCGTTCGTATTGTTTGTGAAGCCGACCCGAGGACCGCCGATGACCCAGACCACCGCCTCGCCGCAGACCACGACCGTGCCGGTCGCGCCCGGGTTCGCCCCCGCCGCGATCCGCGCCGTCCTCAACCCGGCCGCCCGCGTCTCCCCGCGGCTCGCGGGCCGGATCGCCCTCGAGATCTGGCGACGTCCGGGCCGCCCGATCCAGGTGCATCGCACCGAGCGCGCCGTGCACGACCTCGCGCGCAACGAGCCGGTCGCCCACGACGGCACCCGCGTCGCGACGTACGCCTGGGGCGACGGGCGCCGGCCCGTGCTCCTCGTGCACGGGTGGGGAGGCCGCGCCTCCCGCTTCGCCCCGGTCGTGGCGGCCCTGCTGGAAGCCGGGCTCAGCCCGGTGGCGTACGACGCGTGGGGCCACGGCGCCACGCCGGGGCCGGCGCGCACGATCCTCGACCACCGGCAGGTGATCGGCGCCCTGGAGCAGCGGCACGGCGGGTTCGAGGCCGTCGTCGCGCACAGCTTCGGCGTGCCGGTGGCCTGGCACGCCGTCGCCGACGGGCTCGCGGCGGACCGGGTGGTCGCGATCAGCGGGATGGGCGACTTCGGCGACCTCGTCGGCTCGTTCTGCGCCCAGCTCGGGCTCGACGCGCCGGTGGACAGTGCGCTGCGCGCGGCGATCGAGCGCCGCTGGTTCGACGGGGACGCAGGGATCTGGGAGCGCTTCTCCACCCACCGCCTGCCGGGCCGGGAGGTGCTCGTCGTGCACGACACCACGGACCGCGTGGTGCTGCGCGGTCAGGCCGACCTGCTGCTGGCCGCGCAGGGCGCGCAGGCGCGGCTGCTCGAGACCACCGGCCTCGGGCACTACCGGATCCTGCGCGACCCCGCGGTCGTCGCCGCAGCCGTCGCCTTCGTCACCGGCGGGCCGAGATGACCGGCCTGCGGCTGCGGCGCGCCGTACCCGCCGACCGGGCGGCGCTCGCCGAGCTGCTGGGCGGGCTGAGCCCGGAGTCGTCCTACCGGCGCTTCCAGGCCGCGCTCGGACCGACCCCCCGCGCGTCGGTGCTGACCGCGCTGCTGCCGGAGGGGTCGCGGGGCGGCGCGATGCTGGCCTACGACGGACCGGACCTGGTCGGTCACGGCGTGTGGCGCCGGGCCGGCACCGCGCCCGTGGCCGAGATCGGCCTCGTCGTCGCGGACGCCCACCAGGGCCGGGGAGTCGGCACGGCGCTCACGGAGGCGCTGATCTCCGACCTGACCGCGCGCGGGGTGGAGCGGGTCGAGGTGTTCGCGACCGCGACCAACGAGGCCGTCGCCCGGATGGTCGCGCGACGTGCCCCCGACGCGGTCCGCGAGCGCGACGGCGCCACGGTGACCTACGTCTTCCCGGTGCAGCCGACCCGCGCGCGGACGGTCGCCCGACGCCTAGGCTGCCGGCCGTGACGACGTTCGTCCTGGGTGAGCCCGAGTTCGGCCGCTACACGCTGCCCGACCGCGAGGCGGCGGCCGGCGTGCTGGAGGCGACGATTGACCTCGGGACGGCGCTGACCGTCGCGCGACGCGAGCACGAGGCCGTCGACCTGCTCTCGCCCGCGGTCGACGCCGCCCGCCGGGAGGGTGCGGCGCCGGACGCGCTCGGCTGGGCGGTGCTGACGCTGGCGACCGCCGAGCAGTACGCCGGCGGGGCCGACCGCGCCACCGCGGGCTTCACCGAGGCGCTCGCCCTCGCGCGAACGGCAGGCGACGAGGAGCTCGAGCACTACACGCTTCATCACCTCGGCCGGCACCTCGTCGACTCCGGCGACCTCGACGGCGCGCGCGCGGCGTTCACCGCCTGTCTCGCCATCCGCGAGCGCCTCGGCGAGCCCCGCGCGGCCCAGACCGCAGCCGCGCTCAGCGCTCTGTCGGGATAGCGTCCCGCCGCGCCCACTGCAGCGGCACGCCGACGGCGGTCTCGAGGGGGCCGCGGCGGCGGAGGAGCGCGTACGCCGCGCCGATCACGAGCAGCACGACCACGTGGGTCAGGTAGGTGTCGGGCGACTCCCGGGGCCAGACCTCCGGGGTGCGCATCACGACGTGCAGGGAGTAGAGCGAGAGCGTCATGGCGCCCGCCCCGAAGACCACGGCGAGCACGACGGTCGCCGGCCGCGGGAGCGCACGCTCGACCAGCAGGCACAGGCCGATCACGAACACCGCGCTCCCGATCGTCTGCGCCAGGTCGAGCGGCGTACTGCTGTGCGGCGCGACGACGAGCAGCCAGGACCAGTCGTCGGTCGGGGTGTTGCCGAACATGCCGGTCGCGTTGCGTGACGCCACGACCGGGTCGACGAGGGCCCGGGAGACCTGCGTGGCCAGGACGGCGACGCCGAGACCGCCGAGCGTGAGGCTGACCAGGAGGGTGCGGTTGCGGAGGTCCGCCCGGCCGAGCGCGAGGCCGGCGAGCAGGTAGGCCAGCCAGGGCACGACGGGGTAGTAGCCGGTGAACAGCAGCTCGCTCGCCAGCTGCCCCGGGTCGGCGAGCTGGCCGAAGGTCGGACTCTCGTAGCCGCGCGGCGGCAGCACCGGTCGGAGCAGGTAGGACGCGACGGGTGCCGCGACCACCCAGGCCACCGCCAGCACGGCGAGGGCGCGAGCGCCCAGCAGGGTGAACGGCAGGCCGAGCAGGAAGAGCACGCCGTAGTAGGTCAGGATGATCGCCAGCCCGGTGTCGAGGCCGCCGAGCACCAGGCCGAGCACCGCGATCAGCAGTGCCCGCGCCGCGATCGCCGCCGTACGTCGGGCCAGCGGCGCACCGCGCAGGTGAGCGCGGGTCATCAGCGCCAGGCTGACCCCGGCCAGCACCGCGAACAGCGCCGACGCCCGCCCACCGGCCAGCCACTGCCCGAAGGTCAGGTCGCCCGCCGGCGTGCGCTCGTCGAGCACGTGCGTGGCGACCATGCCGAGCAGCGCCAGGCACCGGGCGACGTCCAGCCCGACGAGCCGCCCTTCCCGCATCCCGCCACGGTAGCGAGGCGGGCCGGATCGTCTGCCACGCTGGCCCCATGCCCGAGATCGACGTCCGGCCCTACGACCCCGCCGACCGTGCCGAGCTGCTCGGGGTCGTGTTCGAGGCGGCCGGCGAGGGAGCGCCCGGCTCGGAGGTGTGGGGCCACCACGCCTCCCTCGCCGACGTCTACCTGACGCCGTACCTCGATCTCGAGCCGGACTCGGTCTTCGTCGTCACCGCCGACGGCCGGCCCGTCGGCTACCTCGCCGGCTGCGTCGACGACGCGCGCTTCCCCAGCGAGGGGGAGCGGCTGAAGTCGGTGATCCAGAAGTACCGGCTCTACCGGATGCCCGGACCGCGGCGCTTCTTCGTGCGCGCGGCCTACGACACCGCCCTCTTCAAGGTCCGCCGGATCCCCACCGCCGGTGAGCTGAAGGACCCGCGCTGGCCGAGCCACCTGCACATCGACGTGATGCCGGTGGCGCGCGGCACCGGCGCGGCCGCCCGGCTGATGGAGCTGTGGTTCGAGCGCCTCCGCGAGGTGGGCTCGCCGGGCTGCTACCTGCAGACGTCCGCGGAGAACCAGCGGGCGGTGCGGTTCTTCGAGAGCGTCGGCTTCCGCAGGCACGGGGCCAACCACGTCGTGCCCGGGTCGCGGTACGACGGCCGGCGGATGCACCAGCAGGACATGGTGCGCGAGGTCTAGCCGGAGGCGCGCCACTCGTCGGCGAGCAGCGCGTAGCCGTACCCGTCGAGCCAGCCGCGGACGCGGTGCAGCGAGTCGCGGACGTTGTGGGCCTCGCGGCGCATGCCGAGGCGCTCCATGAGCCGCCACGACGCCTCGTTGTCGGCGAAGCAGAGCGCGGTCACCCGGTAGAGCCCCAGGTCCTCGAAGCAGATCCGCAGCAGCTCGCGCGCCGCCTCGGTGGCGATGCCTCGCCCGGCGTGCTCGGGCGCGACGACCCAGCCCAGCTCGGCCTGCAGTCCTCGCGCCCACTCAACGACCTCGCTCTGCGCCCAGAGGTCCTGGATGCGGAGCATGAGGTCGCCGACCACCGCACCCTCGTGCTCGATGACGAGGGTGCTGGTGAGCCGGTCGGGGTCGAGGAACACCTCGGCGTAGTGCGCGCGGTCGCTGTCCGCGTGGGTCAGCCACTCGCTCACCTCGGCCAGGCGGCGGTAGGCCCAGGTGGCCTTGATGTCGTCGGGCGTGGCCGGACGCAGCGAGAGCCGCGCGGTGCGGACCGGCCAGGGCACGGCGCTCAGGTCCTGGGGCATGCCCGCATCCTGTCAGGCGGCACCGCCCGCCCGCTCGCTCAGATGATCTGCGGGGTCGGGTCCGGGCCCGGGTCGTCGGGGTTGGGCTCGGTGGGGATCGGGTCGCCGCTGGGCACGACCTCGGCGTTCGGGTTGGGCTCGTCGGGTGTGGTCGTCATGGGGGTCCGGTACCCACCGTCCGCGAACGCGCTCAGGACGCGTCGAAGTCGCTGGGCTCGCCCCGACCATGTAGTTCGGGTCGGCGTCGATCCGCTCGACCGTGCGCCGGATCCACGCATCGTCGGTGGTCTCGATCTCCCGCTCGGCCAGCTGCTCGCGCAGGTAGCCCTCGAGGTCGTCGGTCTCCTTCGCGTCCTTGGCCACGGAGGTGGCGTCGACGGCGGCCTGCAGGTCGGAGTTGTGGCGTGCCATGGGCGTTTCGTACCCGCGCGGCGGGCCGCTGACGCGGGTTTCATCAAGGGAGGCTGACCACACCGCGCCTCCCCGGCCGAGTTCGCCCGGGGAAGCGCGGCGTCGCCCTCATCCCGTGATGAAACGCCGGGCGACCGCACCCTCAGGAGTCGAAGCCCAGCCCGACGGCGTCGAGGGTCTTCAGGAACAGGTTGCGCCGCCCCTCGTGGTGGTCGGCGCGGTCGAGCGACCAGCGGGTCGCGTTGATGCCGATCGCCGCGAGCGGCTCGGGAGGGAAGGGCGGCGGCGTGCGCTGCACCATCTGCAGGCGGGTCCGCTCGGTGGACAGGCCGGACAGCCGGTCGAGCATCACCTCGGCGGCGAAGCGGGTCGCGCCGACGCCGAGGCCGGTGAAGCCGGCGGCGTACGCGACCCGGCCGCGGGCGGCCAGCCCGTGGAACGCCACGAACTGCGTCGAGGTGTCGATCGCACCCGCCCAGCGGTGGGTGAACCGCAGGCCCTCCAGCTGCGGGAAGGCCGCGAGGAAGTGGGAGGCCAGGCGGTGGAAGGTCTCCGGCCGCTCCTCGTACGCCGCGCGCACCCGCCGTCCGCGGTGGTAGATCGCGTCGTAGCCGCCCCAGAGGATCCGGTTGTCGGCCGTCAGTCGCGCGTAGTGGAACTGGTTGGCCAGGTCGCCGAGCCCCTGCCGGCCGGCCCAGCCGATCGACGCCAGCTGCGCCGCCGACAGCGGCTCGGTCATCAGCACGTAGTCGTAGACCGGCACCGTCATCAGCCGCGTGCGGCGCAGCAGGGACGGGAACACGTTGGTCGCCAGCGCGGCCCGGTCGGCCGTCACGGCCCCGGCGGGGGTGCGCAGCACGACCGGCCCGCGGGCCGGCGTGTCGAGCCCGACGACGCGGGTGTGCTCGTGGACCTCCACGCCGAGCTCGCTGGCCACCCGGGCCAGCTCGCGGGCGAGGCGGGCGGGATGGACGAGCGCGGAGCCGTCCCGGTCCCACTCGCCGGCCAGGAAGAGCGGGCTGTCGATCTCCGCGCGGACGGCGTCGCGGTCCAGGTGGCCGGGACCCAGCCACGCCACCTGGTGCGGCTCGACGGCGACCGCGAGCGCGCCGGTCCGCTCGAGCTGGCAGTCGATGCCCAACGTGCGGACGTCGGCCTCGAGGGCGTCGAGGTTCTCGTGGCCGAGCCGGTCGAGCGCGTCGTACTCGTCGGGCCAGCGCGAGCGGCCGTTCTCCTCGCCGTGCGTGAGGCTGGCCTCGCAGAAGCCGCCGTTGCGACCTGACGCCGCCCACCCGACGGTCCCGGCCTCGAGGAGCACCACGCGCGCGCCGGGGTTGCGGCGCTTGGCGAGTAGCGCGGTCCAGAGCCCGCAGTAGCCGCCGCCCACCACGGCGAGGTCGGCCGAGGCCGACGCCGCCAGCGCGTCGTACGACGTGCCGGGCGCGTCCTCGAGCCAGAAGACCGCGTGCCGCGACCCCGCGAGCGCGGCGTCGACGACCGCGCGCGCCGGGGCGTGACGTTCGTAGGCGGTCGGCCTACGCGGCATGCACGTCGCCGGCCTTGAGCGCCTCGTCGAGGATCGCGAGGCCCTCGCGCGCCTCGTCGTCGCTCATCGTGCACGGCGGCACGACGTGGATCCGGTTGGTGTTGGCGAAGGGCAGCAGCCCGCCGGCCTTGCACGCCGCCACCACGTCGTTCAGCCCGGCCGGCGGCAGCAGCTCCCGGGTGCCCTGGTCGACGACCAGGTCGAGCGCCCAGAACGCGCCGACACCACGGACCTCGCCGACGCAGGCGTGCCGGGAGGCGATCTCCGCGAGGCCGGGGCCGAAGACCTCGCGGCCGAGGCGCGCGGCGTTGTCCACGATGCCCTCGTCGCGCATCGCGTGGATCGTCGCGACCGCTGCGGCACAGGCGAGCGGGTGGCCGGAGTAGGTGAGCCCGCCGGGGTAGGGCGTGTGGTCGAAGGTCGCCGCGATCGGGTCCCTGATGACCACCCCGCCGAGCGGGACGTAGCCGGAGTTCACGCCCTTGGCGAAGGTGATCAGGTCCGGGACGACGTCGTAGAGGTCCAGAGCCAGCCAGGAGCCTGCGCGCCCGAACCCCGCCATCACCTCGTCGAGGATCATCACGATGCCGTGCTGGTCGCACAGCTCTCGGACGCCGGCGAGGTAGCCCGGCGGCGGCGCGAAGATGCCCGCCGTGCCCGGGATCGTCTCGAGGATGATGGCCGCGATCGTGGCGGGCCCCTCGGCCTCGATCGTGCGGCGCAGGTGGGCGAGCGCGCGCTCGCACTCCTCCTCCTCGGTGCTCGCGTGGAACTCCGAGCGGTAGAGGAACGGACCGAAGAAGTGCACGGTGCCGGCGGTCGCGGTGTCGTTGGCCCAGCGGCGGGGATCGCCGGTCACGTTGATCGCGGTCTGCGTGCCGCCGTGGTAGCTGCGGTAGGCCGAGAGCACCTTGAACCGCCCGGTGTGCAGCCGCGCCATCCGGATCGCGTGCTCGTTGGCGTCGGCGCCGCCGTTGGTGAAGAACACCTTCTCGAAGCCGTCCGGCGCGATGCCGGCGATCAGCTCGGCCGCCTGCGCCCGCTGCTCGTTGGCGAACTGCGGCGCGACCGTGCACAGCCGCTCCGCCTGCTCCTTGATCGCGGCGACCACGCGCGGGTGCTGGTGGCCGATGTTGGTGAACACCAGCTGGCTCGAGAAGTCGAGGTAGCGCCGGTCCTCGTCGTCCCAGACGTAGGAGCCGCGCGCCGCCGCGATCACCATCGGGGTGATCTCGGCCTGCGCGGACCAGGAGTGGAAGACGTGCTTGCGGTCCAGCTCGTACGCCGTGCTCATGGCTGTCCTCTCGCGGGTGGTGGGCTCAGTGGTTCTTCGGGAAGGCGAGCTCGAGGCCGCCGGCGGTCGCGGGGTCCGGCCACCGGGTGGTGACCACCTTGCCGCGGGTGAAGAAGTGCACGCCCTCGGTGCCGTGGGCGTGGGTGTCGCCGAAGAGCGAGGCCTTCCAGCCGCCGAAGGAGTAGTAGGCCATCGGCACCGGGATCGGCACGTTGACGCCGATCATGCCGACCTGGACGTCCTGCTCGAAGGCCCGCGCCGCGCCGCCGTTGCTGGTGAAGATCGCGGTGCCGTTGCCGTACCTGTTGGCGTTCACCAGGTCGAGCGCCTCCTGGTAGGTGTCGGCGCGGACGACCGAGAGCACCGGCCCGAAGATCTCGTCGGTGTAGATGCTCATCGACGGCGTCACGTGGTCGAAGAGCGTCGGGCCGAGCCAGAAGCCGTCCGCCGCTCCCTGCGCGTCGACGCTCCGGCCGTCCACCACCAGGGTCGCACCCTCCGTCTCGCCGGCGTCGACGTACGACGCGACCTTGTCGCGGTGCGCCTGGGTGACGAGGGGTCCCATGTCGGTGTCAGCAGCCCCGTCGCCGACCTGCAGCGTGTGGGTGCGCTCGGCGATCTTGTGCACGAGCGCGTCGCCGGTGTCGCCGACCGCGACCACGACGCTGATCGCCATGCAGCGCTCGCCGGCAGATCCGTAGCCCGCGCTGACCGCGGCGTCCGCAGCCAGGTCGAGGTCGGCGTCGGGCAGCACGACCATGTGGTTCTTCGCACCGCCCAGGGCCTGGACCCGCTTGCCGGCCCGCGAGGCGCGCTCGTAGACGTACTCCGCGATCGGCGTCGAGCCGACGAAGCTGATCGAGGCGACGTCCGGGTGGTCGAGGAGCCCGTCGACGGCGACCTTGTCGCCCTGCAGCACGGTGAAGACGCCGGCGGGCAGGCCCGCCTCGCGCCACAGCTCGGCCATCCAGATCGCGGCCGAGGGGTCCTTCTCGCTGGGCTTGAGCACCACCGCGTTGCCGGCGGCGATCGCGATGGGGAAGAACCACATCGGGACCATCGCGGGGAAGTTGAACGGGCTGATGATGGCGACGACGCCGAGCGGCTGCCGGATGCTCTTCACGTCGACCCCGCTGGAGACCTGCGGGGAGTTGCCGCCCTTGAGCAGGTGGGGGATGCCGCACGCGAACTCGACGACCTCCTGGCCGCGGGCCACCTCGCCCAGGGCGTCGGAGCGCACCTTGCCGTGCTCGGCGGTGATGATCGCGGCCAGCTCCTCCTTGCGGGAGCTGAGCAGCTCGCGGAAGCGGAAGACCACCTGGGTCCGTGCGCTCACCGACGTCGCGGCCCAGTCGACCGACGCCTTCTTGGCCGACGCGACCGCCGACTCGATCTCCTCGGGGCCGGCGAACGCGACCTGGCCGGTCACCTCCCCGGTCGCCGGGTTGGTGACGTCGCCGACCCGGCTGCCGCTCCCCGGGTGGTTCGTGCCGTCGATCCAGTGCCCAATCGTCTGCATGGCCCCATCGTGGTCGCCCTTGGGGGCGTTGGCCAGGGACAGACTGTCGTCGGAAGGCGCTCGCGGGCGACGATCAGTCGCGCACCAGGGCCCGCACCGCCTTGCGGTCGGTCTTGCCGACCGACGTGAGCGGTACGGCGGGGACGACGATCACCTCGCGCGGGTACTTGTACTTCGCGAGCCGCCCGCGGGCGAACTCGACCAGCGCCTCGGGCGTCACCGACCCGTCCGACACGGAGACCACCGCGACGACCTCCTCGCCGCTCTTCTCGTCCGGGCGTCCGACCACGGCGGCGGCGGTCACCGCCGGGTGGGCGAGCAGCACGTCCTCGACGTCGCGCGGGTAGACGTTGAAGCCGCCGCGGATGATGAGGTCCTTGACCCGGTCGACGACGTAGAGGAACCCGTCCTCGTCGAGGTGTCCGACGTCGCCGGTGTGCAGCCACCCGTCGACGATCGCCGCCGCGGTCTGCTCCGGGTCCTGCCAGTAGCCCATCATCACGCCGGGTCCGGCGATGCAGATCTCGCCGTCCTCACCGGTCGGGACCGGCTCGCCGAGCGGGTCGACGATCCGGAGCCGGACGTGCGGCGCGGGCCTGCCGACGCTGCCGGGGCGGTTGGCGTCGACGGTCGAGGCGGTGGCGATCGCGGTGCTCTCGGTCAGGCCGTAGCCCTCGAGGATCGTGACGCCGAACGCCGCCTCGACCTTCTCGCGCAGGCTCGGCAGCAGCGGCGCCCCGCCGGAGCCGAACGACACCAGCGAGCTCAGGTCGTAGTCGGCGTAGGGCTGGTCGAGCAGCATCTGCATCATCGACGGCACCACCGGGCTGGTCTCGAGACGGTGCTCCTGCACGAGCTCGAGCCAGCCGTGCGGGTCGAACCAGCGCTGCATCACCGAGACGTGCTGCCGGTCGCCGTGCAGCCCGGCGACCAGCACGTTGAGGCCGAACGCGTGCGACAGCGGCAGCGGGAGCAGGGACCGGGTGGTGCCCATGCTCCGGGCCACGTCGGCCATGCCGCTGCCCGCGTGCCAGAGACCGTGGTGGCTGAGCATCACGCCCTTGGCCCGACCGGTCGTGCCGCCGGTGTAGAGCAGCGCCGCCAGGTCGTCGTCGTCGCGGGGCACGATCTCGCCCGGCTCGTGCTCCTCCAGCGACGCGAAGCTGACCGCGTCGACGCCGTCGGGCACGTCTCCGGCGACCACCAGCCTCAGGTCGAGGCCCTCGGCGGATCCGACGAACATCGGCACCAGCTCCGGGCTGACGATGGCCGCCTTCGCGCCGGAGTTCTCCAGGATGTGCCGAAGCTCGGTCGGCGTCTGCAAGAAGATCACCGGCGTCACGACCGCGCCCGCACGCCAGATCGCGGGGTAGGCGACCAGCACCTCCGGGGTGTTCATGGTCAGCACGACGACCCGGTCACCGGGGCCGATGCCCAGTGCCGCCAGGCCGGTGGCCGCCCGGCGGGCCCGGGACCTGATCTCGCCCGAGGTGTGCCAGGTGCCCTCGAAGAGCAGCTGGTCGTAGTCGCCGAGGCGCTCGAACGACTCCTCGGCCAGCAGCGCGAGGTGGTGGCTCATCGCGCACCTGCCATCGCCAGCCGCGCCACCTCGTCGTACGCCGCCACGTCGTCGCCCAGCAGGAGGCGGTCGACCTTGGCCCGGCGCCAGAAGAGGTGCGCGTCGTGCTCCCAGGTGAAGCCGATGCCGCCATGGACCTGGATGAGGGTCTCGGCCGCGTGCTCCAGGGTCGTCGCGGCCGCCGCCTTGGCGGCCGCGGAGGCCATCGGCAGCTCGTCGGGCGCCTCGTCGGCGGCCCAGGCCGCCCACCAGACCAGCGACCGCAGCTGCTCGACCTGCACGTAGACGTCGACGAGCGCGTGCTTGACGGCCTGGTAGGACCCGATGGCCCGACCGAAGGCGTGGCGCTGCTGGGCGTACGCGACGCCGATCTCGAGCGCGCGGCTCGCGGTGCCGAGTCCCTCGGCGGCCAGCACCACCCGGCCGACGCGCTCGGCGTGCTGCCAGCGCAGGGCCGCGTCGCGGGCGACGACCTCGACGTCGCCGAGCGTGACGTCGCCGAGCCCTCGGGTGGCGTCGATCGGCGCGCGCACGGTGACGTCGCCGGCGCCGAGCACGACGTCGTCGCCGCGCCCGGCGAGGAAGGTGTCCGCCCCGACCGCGTCGAGGACGGGCCCGTGCCGGTCGACCACCGCCACCGCGAGCGAGCCGTCGGCCAGCGCCGCCAGCCGTCCGTCGCCGGCCAGCAGCACCGCGGCGCGGGCGTAGGTCACCAGCGAAGGCCCGGCGAGGACCCGACCGGCCTGCTCCGCGACGACCGCGAGGTCGAGCACGGAGCCGCCCCCGCCGCCGGCGTCCTCGGGCACCGTGATCGTCGCGAACCCGCTCTTCGCCAGGGCTGCGCGGCCCGGCTCCACGTCGGCGCCGTCGTCGAGCGCGGCTCTCGCGGCCGCCGGCGAGGCGGCGTCGGAGAGGAAGTCGCGCGCGGCCGCGGCGAGGTCGCGCTGCTCGTCGTCGAGGTCGAAGTTCATGCCAGGCTCTCCTTGAACGTGATGCCCTTGTCGGCGCGCGGCTCGGCCGGCAGGCCCAGCACCCGCTCGCCGATGATGTTGCGCAGCACCTCGTTGGTGCCGCCGGCGATCGCCATGCCCGGCAGTCCCGCCTGGAGGTCCTGCCAGCCGGTCGAGCCGTCCGCGGTGGCTCCGTACGCCGCGTCGTCGCCGAGGACGCGGACGGCGAGGTCGGCGAGGTCGCGCGCGACCTGGGTGCCGGAGAGCTTGCCGGCCGAGGCCTCCGGGCCGGGCATCTCGCCCTTGCTGATCTTCGAGAGCAGGCGGTAGCCGGTGTAGCGGTTGGCGAGCGAGGCGACGTACGCCCGGCCGAGCTGCTGGCGCACCAGCGCCTGCCGGCCCTCGTCGAGCCCGTCGAGGTGGGCGGCGACGTGCGCGGCCACCGTCGTGGCGCCGGCGCCGATGTCGGTGCCACCGCCGCCGAGCGAGAGCCGCTCGCTCATCAGGGTCGTGAGCGCGACCCGCCAGCCGTCGCCGACGTCGCCGAGCCGCTCGCTGTCGGGGATCACGACGTCGTCGAAGAACACCTCGTTGAAGTCCGCGCCGCCGCTCATCTGGCGCAGCGGCCGGACCGTCACGCCCGGCGCCGACATGTCGACCACGAACATCGTCAGGCCGCGGTGCTTGGCGACGTCGGGGTCGGTGCGGGTGAGCAGGATGCCGTAGTCGGCGACGTGGGCGAGCGTCGTCCAGACCTTCTGGCCGCTCACCCGCCAGTTGCCGTCCTCGGTGCGGACCGCCCTGGTGCGCAGCGCCGCGAGGTCGCTGCCCGACGCGGGCTCGCTGAAGAGCTGGCACCAGATGTCCTCGGCGCGCAGCAGCCGGCGCAGGTAGCGCTCCTTCTGGTCGTCGCTGCCGTGGTGCATGACCGTCGGCCCGCACATGCCGATGCCGATGAGGTTGATCAGGCCGGGCACGTCGGCGCGCGCCAGCTCCTGGTCGACGATCGCCTGCTGCATCGGGGTGCCTCCCCGGCCGCCCGCCTCGACCGGCCAGGTGATGCCGACCAGGCCGCCGTCGTACAGCAGCGCCTGGCGCTCGCGGGCCACCGCCTGGTCGGGCTCGCGCCCGTCGGACCGGCGGCCGAGCCGGTCGCGGTGCTGCTCGATGAACGAGCGCACCTCGCCGCGCCAGGCGGCCTCGTCGGGGGTGTCGTCGAAGTCCATGGGTGCCTTCCGGGGCTAGCGCGACGCGTCGCGGACGAGGTCGATCGGCTGTCCGTCCTTGGGGAACGGCAGCGAGTGGTTGTCGAGCGGGGCGACGTACGACGGGTCGACGCTCCAGTGGTAGCCGCGCAGCAGCCGGTGCATGATCGCCTTGACCTCGGCGCCGGCGAAGTACATGCCGATGCACTTGTGCACGCCGCCGCCGAACGGCGACCACGCGAACCGGTGGGACTTGTCCTCGCGGCGCTCGGGGGAGAAGCGCTCGGGGTCCCACGCCGTCGGGTCGGTCCAGTAGTCCTCGAGCAGGTGCGAGAGCTGGATGGCGACCACGACGTCCTTGTCGGCCGGGATCCGCACGCCCTGGACGACGGTCTCCTTCACGGTCTTGCGCACGACGACCGGCACCGGTGCGCGCAGCCGGAGCGCCTCCTTCATCACCAGATCGATCGAGGGCAGCGCCTCGAGCTCGGCGAGGGTCGGCTCGGGTCCCAGCGCCAGGGACTCCGCCCGGCACCGCTCCTGCCACTCCGGGTGCTGGCCGAGGTACTGCAGGATCGTCGACGTCGTGATGGTCGAGGTGTCGTGGGCGGCCATCATCAGGAAGATCATGTGGTTGACCACGTCGTCGTCGCTGAACCGCTCGCCGTCCTCGGTCTCGATGTGGCACAGCACGGAGAAGATGTCGTCGGTGCGGGTCGCCCGGCGCGCCGGCAGGTAGCCGCGCAGGAAGTCCTCGAGCACCCGGCGGCCGCGGTAGGCACGGCCCCAGCGGGTGTACGGCACGTCGGCCCGGACGATGCCGGCGGCGGCCTGGACGCAGGCGATGAACGCCTTGTTGACCTGCTCCATCTCCTCGCGGCTCGTGGACTCCGCGCCGCCCATGAAGATGTCGGCCGCGATGTCGAGCGTGAGCTGCTTGAGCCGCCAGTAGGCCTGGAACCCGGGGTCGGTGCCCCAGTCGGCCATGCCCGCCTCGATGGCGGGGTGCATGCGCGCGGCGTACGCCTCGAGCCGGTCGCGGGTGAAGGCCTCCTGCATGATCCGGCGGTGCACGTGGTGCTCGTCGAAGTCGATGAGCATCAGCCCGCCGCCGAAGAACGGGCCGACGAGCCGGGTCCAGGCCGGCTGGTTGGCGAACGCCTTGTCCTTGTTGACCAGCGCTGCCTCGACCGCGTCCGGACCCAGCAGCATCACGGCCTCGTTGTTGAGCGCCTTGAACGGCGCGACCGGCCCGTAGGTGTCGTACTGGTGGCGCATCATCGCGACCGGGTCGCGGGCGTACTCGAAGATCCGGCCGAGGAGCGGCAGCCCTCTGTCCTCGCGGTGCTGTCGAGGGATCTCCAGCAACGGAGTGGTCATGGTCACACCCTGAATCAGGCAGGATGCCCTGTCAACCTTCTGTGAGACGCTGTCGCCATGGCCGTCCAGTCGGGTGTCTACCGCGGCGTGAGTGCCGTGGAGCGCGCCGCCGAGCGTCGCGGCCGGCTGCTGGAGGCGACGCTCGCCGTGTGGGCCGACCCGGACGTCAGCACCACGATGACGAACGTGTGCGCGCGGGCCGGCCTGTCCGAGCGCTACTTCTACGAGAGCTTCGCGAACCTCGACGCGGCGCAGACCGCCGTACTCGACCAGGTCGCGACCGAGATCGAGACGATCACCCACGAGGCAGCCGAGGCGGCCGGCGCCGACCCGGCCGCGCGGGCGATCGCCTCGGTCAGCGCGTTCGTGCAGCTGCTCGTCGACGACCCGCGCAAGGGTCGGGTCGCGATCGTCGAGGCGGCCGCGCTGCCGGCGCTGCGGCCGCGGCGCACCGAGCTGATGCGGCACTTCGCGCACCGGACGGCGGAGGCGGCTGGCGAGCTGCGCCTCTCGCCGCGTGGCGGGGCCGAGGACGAGCTGGCCGGCCTGGTCTTCATCGGTGGGGTCGCCGAGCTCGTCACCGCCTGGCTCGACGGCGCCGTCGACGCGACTCCCGACGACCTGATCGCGGCCGCGGCCCGCAGCTTCCTCGCGCTCTACGGCTGAGCCCCGCTCCCCGGCCTAGTCTTCGGGCGTGGCCGTCTCCGTGCGCGAGGCCCTCGCGCTCCCCGTGCTTGCCGCCGGCGACCCGGTGGTGCTCAGCGGCGAGCGCGGCCTGGACGCCCGGATCCGCTGGGTGCACGTCTCCGAGGTGCGTGATGTCGGCGCGGTGCTGGTCGGGGACGAGCTGGTGCTCAGCACCGGGATCGGGATGGCCGCCTCACCCGCGGCCGCCGAGGACTTCGTGCGGCAGCTGGTCGAGGTCGGCGCCGCCGGGCTCGTCGTCGAGCTCAGCGCGGCCTACCCCTCGGTGCCGGACGGAGCGCTGGGCCGCGCCCGGGCCGCCGGATTCCCGCTGGTGGTGCTCAACCGGCCGGTGCGGTTCGTCGAGGTCACCGAGCAGGTGCACCGGGCGATCGTCGCCGAGCAGTTCGAAGAGGTGCGGTTCGCCGGCGAGGTGCACCGGACGTTCAGCGACCTCGGGCTGGCCCGGGCCTCGATGACCCGGCTGGTCGAGGCCGCCGCCGACCTGACCGGCAGCTCGGTCGTGCTGGAGGACCTGGCCCGCCGGGTGCTCGCGACCGCTGCCCGGGCCGAGCCGGTCGACCGGCTGCTCACCGACTGGGAGCGGCGCTCGCGGCTCACGCCGTCGCTGCGCGAGACGGGGACGGGCGGGCCCGAGGGCTGGCTGACCACGCCGGTCGGCATCCAGGGCGGGGCGTGGGGCCGGCTCGTGGTGACGACGCCGCGCGAGGACGCCCGGGCCCGGCTGGTGGCCGAGCGCGCCGCGCAGGCGCTCGAGCTCGGCCGGATGATCGAGCGCGACGAGACCTCGATCCAGCTGCGCGTGCACGCCGGCTTCCTGCTCGACCTGCTCGACGGACGGCTCGGCAGCGAGGCCGTCGCGGCGGCCCGGCTGCGCGCGCTCGGCGTGCCCGAGTCGACCGACCACGTCGGCGCCGTCGCCCGGCTGCGGTCCTCGGACGGGTCCGTGGACCGCCTGGTGACCGCGCTTGGTGACGTGACCGGACTGGTCGGCGTGCTCGACGCCGACCACGTCGGCCTGCTGGTGCCGGGCGCCGTCGACCTCGACGAGGTGGCCCGCGCCCTCGCGGGCGTCGAGCCGGATGCCGTGCTGGCGGCGGGCCACGTCGCGACCGGGGTGCTCCCGGCGGCCGCGTCGCTGCGCTCGGCCCGGGTGGTGGCCGACGTGGCGGCCACGCTGCCGGCGTACGACGGCTGCGTGCGGCAGGCCGACATCCGGCTGCCCGGGCTGCTGATGTCGCTGCGCGAGGACGCGCGGCTCCAGGAGTTCGCCGAGGCCGAGCTGGGCCGGCTGCTCGAGCACGAGGCTCGGCACGGCGGCGGGCTCGTGGACCTGCTGCGCCACTACCTCGCCGTCGGCGGCAACAAGACCGAGCTGGCGCGGGTCGCGCACCGCAACCGCACCTCGCTCTACCCCGCCCTCAAGCGGCTCGAGGAGCTGGTCGGCCACCCGCTCGACGACCCCACCTCGCGGCTCTCCCTCGGCGTCGCGCTGCTCGCCTACGACCAGTCGCACGAGCTGCGCGGTCGCTAGCCTGAGGCATGGCGACGTTCGAGACGGTCGACGACTACCTGGCGTCGCTCGACGAGCGGCAGCGCACCGCGGTCGAGGAGATCGAGCGCCGGGTCCTAGCGGTCGCGCCCGACGCGACGGGGGTCATCCGCTACGACATCCCCACCTGGCAGGTCGGCGGGCACTCGCTCGTCCACGCCGGGGCGTGGAAGGAGCACGTGGCGGTCTACCCGGTCCCGCCCGAGGGCGACGCCGACCTCGACCGCGACCTGGCGCCGTACGTCGCCGGCAAGGGCACGCTCAGGCTGCCGTACGACGACCTGCCGTTCGACCTCGTCGAGCGGGTGGTGCGGCGGCTACTGGAGTCGCGCGGGTAGCTCCGGCACGCCGGTGCCTCGCAGGTCGGGTAGGCCGGCCCGGCGACGGTCAGCACCAGGTGGGAGACCGGTCGAGCGACCTCGGTCGCGACGAGTCGCAGCCCGCGGGCGGGCGCGCTTCGGCCCGCCGCTACTCGGAGGCGGCGAGGGTCGCGCCGAGGCCGATCATCATCACGCCACCGGCTACACCGAGCTTGTCGAGGCGGCTCGGGCGACGGGCGAACCAGTCGCGGGCCTTGGCGGCGGCCAGCGCCCACACCGAGTCGGAGCCGCAGGCCATCAGCCCGAAGACCAGGCCGAGCAGCGCGAGCTGGGCGCCGGCGTGGCCGGCCTGCTCGTTGACGAACTGCGGCAGGAACGCGACGAAGAAGACGATCGTCTTGGGGTTGGTCAGCCCGACGGTGAAACCGATCCGCAGGGACCGCCGCGCGTTGGCCCGACCGACCTCGAGGGTGTCGACCGCGGCGAGCGCCGCCCGGGCATCGGCGCGGTGCCGGATCGCCTGGATGCCGAGCCAGACGACGTACGCCGCGCCCACGACCTTCAGCGCCGTGTAGGCCTCGGCGCTGGCGGCCACCACGGCGCCCAGCCCGACCGCGACGAGCAGGACCTGGGTCGTGATCCCGAGCGCGTTGCCGACCACCGAGAGGAGCGCGTCGCGGCGACCGACCGTCAGGGCACGGCCGATCGTGAAGAGCAGGCTCGGCCCCGGCACCTGGATGAAGAGGGCGCTGGCCACCACGAAGGCGAGCCACTGGCTGGTCGTCGGCACGGAGCCATTATGGGGGTCCGGGGCGATCCGGGCCCCCTGGATATCACGGGCTCGGCGGGTGCCGCAGCCCGGTCAGCGCACGGCCCGGACGTGGACGGCGACCGCGTCGCGAAGCAAGGGATCGGTCGCGGACCGCACGCGGATGAGGAAGACACGTTCGTCCCCGGGGCGGGCACGGGGGCTGCGCTCGACCCGGACCCGGATCGTCCATGCCTCGCCCGGCGCGAGCACCGTGGAGCGGCGTACGCCGTCGGCCGATGTCAGGACGGCCCGGAACCTGCGGCTGTCGGCCGTGCGGGAGAGCGCGAACCGAGCCGGCTCCTCGCCCCGGTTGACGACCGTCACCCAGGCCGTGCGGCGGGTGACCGGGCCCGCGAGCCTCACGGTGCGACGGTGCTTGCCGGTCCAGTCGTACCGGTTGTCGCCGGTCGGGCGCCCGCCGGCGACGCGGACCCGGGCGTCCGGTCGGCCGGGCGTGGTCGCGGGCGCCGTGGGCGCGGTGGGCGCGGGCGTCGTCGGCGACGCGACGACCGTGTAGCTGCGCTTCACGGTCGTCGTGTTGCCCGCGCGGTCGGCCGCGGTGACCTCGTAGGAGTGAGTGCCAGCGACCGCGGTCGAGAGGACCGGCACCTCGCAGGTCGCCAGAGAGGAGCCGCCGCGGTCGGTGCAGTCGGCCACGACGGGGTCGGACGGTGCCCCCAGCTGGTAGACGGCGCCGGGGGCCGGCGACGCGATCGCCACGTCCGGGCGCTGGGTGTCGGGAGCAGCGCCCTTGAACGCGCGGTAGGTGAAGTACGGCGTCGCCGACGGGTCGCGCAGCTCCCAGACGGGATCGCCGTCCTCGTCGAGCTCGGTCGCCATCGTGGGTGTCGATGCGGCCCAGCCGATCATCGTGTGGCCGTTCGGGAGCCGCTGGGACGAACCGGCGAACAAGGCGAACCGGCCGGCGGGCGCGTAGGACCGGACGACGTGTGCGGTCCCGGTGTGCGTCGTCTCGTCCCAGCTGTACGCCCACTCCACGATCCGGGTGTGCGGGCGGGCGATCGTCGGTCCCGTCGGGTCTGCGGGGTTGATGCACATCGGCGGGGCGAAACCACCGGGCCCGCTGCCGTTGTCGAACATCAGGATGCGCCCAGGGGCGACCTGGTAGACGGTGTGCTGCGCACACGGGCCGCCGTCAGGGTCGCCTTCCTCGTCCGTGAAGGCGAAGTCGCTGTCGCGGCCGCCGAGCTTCCAGATCACGTCGCCGACGGCGTAGCCGTCGTGAGCGGTGCGGGCGATCTTGAAGGCGGAGCTGAGGTGCCGGAAGGACACCAGCAGGTCACCGTCGGGCAGCACCTGGATCGAGTTGGAGTGCGCGTAATCGGCGCGGTTCGGGTTGGCCGGACTGCGGTCGGTGACGGTCTCGGCCTCGATGTCCACGTGGTCCTTGGAGTTCCACGTGAACAGCGCGGTCCCGTCGGCGGACACCTGCTGGATGATCGTGTCCACGTCCCCCGTGTCGACGTTCGGTTCGTACGACAGCAGGTAGGCACTGCCGTCCGGCATCAGGACCGAGTCGTGCCCATCGGTGTTCACCACCGGCGCCGAGGTGTGGCGGCGGCGCACCTCACGGAAGGCGCTGTCGAGCTCGACGAGGTCGGAGCCGCCGTTGGGCACGGTCGTCGAGCGGCCGACCGAGTAGCCACCTGGAATCGGCTTGAGGTCGATCGCCGTGTCGGTCGACCGGACGTAGACAGGCACGCCGTTCGCATCGACCGCGGCCTCGTAGGTGGGCGACGGGCTGACCCACAAGGCGAGGGTGAGGAAGACGTAGCCCGGCGACGGGCTGTCGGTGCCTGCAGGAACGCGCTCCAGCTTCGGGAACCCGGCCGGCAGGTAGACGAAGGAGTACGGCGTGGTGGCGCCAGCGCTGGTCACCAGCACAGAGATCTCGTCGCCCGAGGTCAGGCCGGTGAACGTGCGCGAGGACGTTGGTGCCGGGCGGCCGTCGATGCGCACGGCGGCGTCGGGACCGGCGGCCACGGAGACCGTGACCGTTCCCGCGGTGGCCGCGGTCGTGGTCACGCCGTAGCGGTGGATGGCGGGATCGAAGGCCGGGTAGGTGGCGACGCCGGTGCCGTCCACGGTGATGTCCAGGCCGGGTGGGTCGGCGTCCGCCGTACGGGCCACGCCGAGCACGGCGCCCGCCAGGATGAGCGCGAGTGAGACGACGACCGAGATTCCCCGCACCATGTAGGGAGGTTACGGCAGCGGTTCGCCGGACCTGAGAGATACCGGCCCGCCTTGTCAGAGTAAAGCCGTCTTATGATGACAAGCATGTCTCTGACGGAGCGTGAGCGCGAGATCGTCGCGCTGCTGCGCCGCGACCCGCTCATCGGGTCCGCCGCGATCGCGCACGAGCTCGGCACGACGCGGGCCGCCGTCAACGTGCACCTGTCGAACCTCGGCAAGAAGGGCGTCATCCTCGGCCGCGGCTACGTGCTCAGCGAGCAGGCGTCGGTCCTCGTCGTGGGCGGCGCCAACATGGATGTCAAGGCGCGCAGCACCCGCCCGGCCGTGCTCGCCACCAGCAACCCCGGCGCTGCGACGATGTCGGCCGGCGGCGTCGGCCGCAACGTCGCCGAGAACCTCGCCCGCCTCGGCACCCGCACCCACCTCGTGGCCGCCGTGGGTGCCGACGCCCTGGGCGACCAGGTGCTCTCGGCGACCTCCGGTGCCGGCGTGCACGTCGAGCACGTACGCCGCAGCGCGCGCGCCACCGGCACCTACACCGCCGTGCTCGACGCCGAGGGCGAGCTCGTCGTCGCGGTCGCCGACATGGCCGCCACGGACGAGCTCGCCCCCGAGCAGGTCGACGCGGCCCGCGACCTCTTCGCCTCCGCGTCGCTCGTGGTGCTCGACGGCAACCTCGCGACCCGCACCCTCGCCCTGGCGCTCGAGCTCTCGGCCGCGGCCGGCACCCGGGTCGTGCTCGAGCCGGTCAGCGTGCCGAAGGCCGCGGCGCTGGCACCGCTGGTCACCGCGGACCGTCCGGTCTACGCCCTCACGCCCAACCGCGACGAGCTCGGTGCGCTCACCGGCCTGCCGACGCGCACCGACCGGCAGGTCCAGCAGGCCGCCGCGGCGCTCCACGACCGCGGCGTCGAGCTGGTCTGGGCGCGCCTCGGCGCTGCCGGCTCGCTGCTCAGCGGCCCGGACGGGGTCGTCGCCCTGGACGCCGTCCCTGCCGACGTCGTCGACGTGACGGGTGCCGGCGACGCCATGCTCGCCGCGTTCTGCCACGCGCTGCTCGACGGCGCCGACCCGGCCGACGCGGCGGCGTACGGCCACGCGGCGGCCGCTCTCACGATCGCCAGTCCGCACACCGTCCGCCCCGACCTCACCGACCGTCTCGTCAGGAGCACCACCGCATGAACGCACCGCACCCCGCCCTCCACCTCGCCGACGAGGTGGCCGACGCGCTCGCCGCCGGCCGGCCGGTGGTCGCGCTGGAGAGCACGATCATCAGCCACGGCATGCCCTACCCCCAGAACGTCGCGATGGCGACCGAGGTCGAGGGCATCGTCCGCGAGCACGGCGCGACGCCCGCCACGATCGCGATCCTCGACGGCCGGCTGTGCATCGGGCTCTCGGCGGAGCAGCTCGAGCTGCTCGCCAGCGACGACGACGTCACCAAGGTCAGCGTCCGGGACCTGCCGTACGTCGTGGCGCGCCGCGCCCACGGCGCGACGACGGTCGCCGCGACCATGCGCCTGGCGGCGATGGCCGGCATCCGGGTCTTCGTCACCGGCGGCCTCGGCGGCGTCCACCGCGGTGCCCAGCAGACCTTCGACGTCAGCGCCGATCTCACCGAGCTGGGCCAGACCTCCGTCGCGGTGGTGTCGGCGGGCGTGAAGTCGATCCTCGACATCGGCCTGACCCTGGAGATGCTGGAGACGCTCGGCGTGCCGGTGCTGGGCGTCGGGAGCGACGAGTTCCCGTCCTTCTACTCCCGCTCCAGCGGGCACCGGGCCCCCATGCGCGTCGACTCGGCCGCCGAGGTCGCCGCCGTCATGCGGGCGAAGTGGGACCTCGGTCTCGACGGCGGCGTCGTGGTCGCGAACCCGATCCCGCTCGAGGACGAGATCCCCGCCGACGAGATCGGCGCGATCATCGACCGGGCGCTCGCCGACATGGACGCGCTCGGCATCACGGGCAAGGACGCCACGCCGTACCTGCTCGGCCGGATCGTCGAGATCACCGGCGGCGCCTCGCTCACCGCCAACATCGCGCTCGTGCGCCACAACGCCCGGCTCGGCGCCGCGATCGCGCGGGAGTACGCCGGGGGCTGAGCCGGGCCGCCGAAGAAAGGGGCCGGTGCGAGGCAACCGGACGGGTCTCCCGGGCGTAGACCGTGCGCGACCGGATCCGAAGGCTGACGCTCTGAGGAACTCAGAATCAGTCGACACTGAGGTATCTGGCCGCGATATCGGGACTCCTCCCGATGTCTGGCCACTACCTCATCGGGGAGCGTGAGGGTCAGAGGAACCCGAGGAACCACCACCCAGAGAAGGCAGTCATGAACCCGCTCACCGTCAACTCCGCGATCGCCGTCGACCACGCTCTCCGGTCCGGTGACGAGGTCCGGATCGCGCGGGCGCGCCGCACCCGCCGGGCCACCCGCGCCGCGTCGGCCGCGCGCTCCGCCCGGGTCGCGCTGGAGCGCGCCGGCCTCTGACGGGACCCGGGCGCGTTGGACAGATCTACGGATTTGTCTCACGATGGCGGGCGTGTACCACCACGCCACCCCCGACACCTGGGCCAGCCCGTGGCCGGCGTACGCCGACCTCCGCGACCACGACCCGGTCCACCGCGTCCCCCGCGACGGCGGTCGTGACTACTTCGTCCTGTCCCGGCACGCCGACGTGCTGACCGCCGCGGTCGACACCGCGACCTACTCCTCCGCCCAGGGCCTCACGACCGAGTACGACGAGCTGGAGCGGATCGGCCTCGCCGACAACCTCCCGCTGGTGATGCTGGACCCGCCCGACCACACCGCGTTCCGGCGCCTGGTCTCGCGGGGGTTCACCCCGCGTCAGGTGCGCACGCTCGAGCCGCTGGTGCGCGCGTTCGTCGCCGAGCGGCTCGACCGGCTGCGCGAGCAGGGCGGCGGCGACATCGTCGAGGCGCTCTTCAAGCCACTGCCGACGATGGTGGTCGCGCACTACCTCGGGGTCCCCGAGGGCGACCGCGGCGCCTTCGACGACTGGACCGACGCGATCGTCTCCGCGAGCTCGGCCGGAGCCGTCGCCGAGGCCGCTGAGGCGGTCGCCGCGATGATGGGCTACTTCGCCGAGCTGGTCGAGCGCCGCCGCGTCGAGTCCGGCGACGACACCGTCTCCCACCTGGTCGCGGCCGGGGTCGGGGACGACGATCGCGGCGTGCTCTCGATCCTCGCGTACGTCTTCACGGTCGTCACCGGAGGCAACGACACCACCACCGGCATGCTCGGCGGCAGCGTCCAGCTGCTCGAGACCGACCGCGACCAGCGCCGGCTGCTGCTCGACGACCCCACGCTCGTCGAGGAGGCGGTCGAGGAGCTGCTCCGGCTCACCTCGCCGGTGCAGGCGCTGGCCCGCACCACCACCCGCGACGTCGAGGTGCACGGGACGACGATCCCGGCGGGCCGCAAGGTGCTGCTGCACTACGGCGCCGCCAACCGCGACCCGCGCCGCTACGGCCCGGACGCCGACGAGCTCGACGTACGCCGCCGGCCGACGCAGATCCTGACCTTCAGCCAGGGCAGCCACCACTGCCTGGGCGCCGCGGCCGCCCGGCTCCAGGCCCGGGTGGCGCTGGAGGAGCTCCTGGCCCGCTGCCCCGACTTCACCGTCGACCTCGACGGCGTGCAGTGGGCGCCCGGGCCCTACGTCCGCCGTCCGACGACCGTGCCGCTCGCGCCGTGAAGACCGAGGCCATCCTCGACGCCGCGGCCGGTCTGTTCGCCGGGCGGGGCGTCAACGCGGTCGGGATGGGCGAGATCGCCCGGGCGGCGGGCTGCTCACGGGCGACGCTCTACCGCTACTTCCCGGACCGCCACGAGCTGCACGTCGCGTTCGTGCAACGGGAGGCGCGCCGGATCGGAGGGCTGCTGCCGACCGACGACCCGGTCGAGGCGATCCTCGCGGCCCTGCGGGAGGTCCGGGCCCGCCCCGAGCTGCTCGCGTGGTTCGGCGCCGCCGACGCCGGGACGACCGCGGAGCTCGCCCAGTCCGAGGCCGTCGTCGGGATGCTCGGCGACGGCGAGACCGCGCGGTGGCTGGTGCGGGTGATCGTCTCGCTCCTGATCGTGCCCGGCCGCGACGAGACGGAGGAGCGCGCCCTCGTCGAGCGGTTCGTCGTGCCCGGGGTCCTCGGCGCCCGGCGGTAGGGCAGGCTGTCCCCGTGTTCTACGTGGGCGTCGACCTCGCTTGGGGAGAGAAGCAGCGCACCGGCCTGGCCGTGCTCGATGCCGACGGCCACCTGGTCCACCTCTCGTCGGTGCACACCGACGCGGAGATCGTCGACACCCTCGCGCCGTACACCGAGGACGCCTGCATCGTCGGCATCGACGCCCCGCTGATCGTCGCCAACGCGACCGGGTCGCGGCAGGCGGAGAAGGACCTCAACGCCGACTTCCACCGCTTCGAGGCCGGCGCGCACCCGTCCAACACCGGCAAGCCGGAGTTCGCGGCCGGCACCCGCGGCGCCCGGATCTGCCGGCAGCTCCAGCTCGACATGGATCCGCGCTCGGGCCGGCAGCGGCGGGCGATCGAGGTCTATCCGCACCCGGCGACGATCGTGCTCTTCAACCTCGCCAAGACGCTGAAGTACAAGTCCAAGCCCGGGCGCACGTTCGAGTCGATGCAGGCCGAGCTGCTGCGGCTCATGGACCACCTCGAGCGGCTGGTGCCGCCCGACCCGACCTGGCGGGCGCTGCGCACCCAGGTCGCGACCGCGAGCCGCAAGAGCGAGCTCGGCCGCGCGGAGGACCAGGTCGACGCCGTGGTCTGCGCCTACGTCGCCCTGATGGCGCACCGGTGGCCGAAGCGGCTCACGACGTACGGCTCCTTCGAGCAGGGCTACATCGTCACGCCGACCCTGCTCGACACCCACGGCGCGATCCGCCGGGCGGTGGAGGAGTACGCCGTGCGCCAGCCCGGGCTGGTCGCCGTCGCGGAGGAGTACGTCGCGCTGGTGACCTCGATCCTCGACGAGGCGGGCATCAACTACCTGTCGGTGACCGGGCGGGCCAAGAGCGTCGCGTCGTTCGAGGCGAAGGCCGCCCGGACCGTCGACGGGCTGCCGGCCTACACCGACCCGCTGGTCGAGATCGGCGACCAGATCGGCGTCCGGGTGATCACCTACGTCCGCGCCGACGTCGCCGCGGTCGCCGAGGTGCTCGGCTCCCAGCTGCGGATCCTCGACGACCGCGACCTCGGCCACGAGACCGCGAGCGAGGGCCGCTTCGGCTACGCCAGCCGGCACCTCCAGGTCGCCCACGACGACGACCCCGTCGCCCAGGTCCAGGTCCGGACCGTCCTGCAGCACGCCTGGGCGGAGTTCGAGCACGACATCCGCTACAAGGGCAGCGTGCCGGCCGAGCACGCCCGCGACTTCGACCGCCGGTTCACGCTGGCGGCGGGGCTGCTCGAGCTCGCCGACCAGGAGTTCACCACGATCCGCGAGCGGCTGCGAGGCGGCGCGGTCGAGGACGTCGAGGCCGGCGCGGAGGGCATCAACCCGCGCGAGCTCGCGGCCTACCTCGCCGCCCAGTACGCCGACGCCGAGTGGTCGCGCCCGGACCACTACGAGTGGATCGCCGCCCTCCTGCACGAGCTGGGGGTCGGCACCCTCGCCGAGCTCGGCGAGGCGCTGGCCGCGATCGACGCGGACGGCATCGTCGCGCAGATGGAGTACAAGTACCCGCCCGGCGCGGTCCGCCGCCTCGACGACGCGCTGCTCGCGGCGTACGGCGAGCGCTACGTCGAGCTGCCCGGCAACGCGCACCGGGTCCCGCTGCTCACGGCCCGCCTGGAGCGGATCCGCGGGTAGGTCAGGGCTGGTACGGCGGGGCCACGCCCCACCCCCACCGCGGGACAGGCGCCTGCTCGACGACCTCGGCGTCCGGCTGGGAGTTGTGCATCGCGAGTCGGGTGCCCCACTCGACGTAGCCCATCAGCGCGGCGCGGAACTCCGGGTCGTCGGGCAGCTCGGCGTCGTCCGCCGCGAGGCTCATCGTCGTGGCGAACCGGTGCCGCTGCTCGGGCGTGATCGAGAGGTTGCGGTGGTGGGCGAGCATCGCCGCGTAGCCACCGAGCTCGCGGGTGTAGGCGTCAGGTCCGCCCAGCACCTCGGCCCACCAGGTGGTGACGTGGTCGCGGTGCTCCTCCGAGACCCCGCCGGGGAAGAACCCGGCGAGCTCCTCGTCCTGCTCGACGCGGTCGTAGAAGCAGTCGAGGAAGCGGCGCAGCGCGTCGCGCCCGCCCGCCCAGTCGAAGAGGGTCGGCACCTCGGAGGCCATGGTCCGATCGTCACACCGAGACCGGCTGTCGGTCACCCTGATTAGTGTCGGGGCATGACTCCTGCGGAGATCTACATCGACTTCCTCGAGCGGATCCTCGACAACGGCGAGGCCGTGGTCGCCGGACTGACCGACGAGCAGCTCGCCCACCGGCTGACGCCCGACGCCAACTCGATCGCCTGGCTGGTCTGGCACACCGCGCGGGTGCAGGACGCCCAGATGGCCCCGCTGGCCGGCACCGAGGAGGTGTGGGTCCGCGACGGCTGGGCGGAGCGCTTCGGGCTCGACCTCGACCCCGACGACCACGGCTACGGCCACACGAGCGAGCAGGTGGGCAAGGTCCGGGCGAGCGCCGAGCTGCTCGCCGGCTACCTCCGCGCCACCCACGAGGCGTCGGTCGCCTACCTGCGCACCGTCACCGAGGCCGAGCTCGACGACGTCGTCGACCGCGCCTGGGACCCGCCGGTGACCCGCGGCGTCCGGCTGGTCAGCATCGTCGACGACGACGCCCAGCACATCGGCCAGGCGGCGTACCTCCGCGGGCTGCTCTAGCCCGCGGTCGTGGGGACGACGCAGCCCGCCGTCACCGGCGCGCCCTCGCAGCACGGGCGGATGTAGCCGCAGCGGTCGCACCGCGAGTGGGAGGTCTCCCAGCGCATCGTCGCCCCGCAGCCGTCGCACTCCATCGCGTCCACGGCACGGATCCTGCCACCGGCCGCCTACGCTGCGTCGGAGGCGCGCGTGGCCCGGGCGAGCAGGTCGGCGAGGGTGGCGGCGTCCGCCTCCGGGCCGTACGCCGGCTGGTCGCGGTCGAAGCGCCAGCCCTCGGCCAGCGGGCCCGCGTCGACGACGTCGTACCCGATCTCGTCCGTGAGGGCGGCGACCGTCGCCTTGGCGGCCGGGTCGTCGCCCGCCAGCGGCAGGGCCCGGCGGCCGTCGGTGCCGCTCGCGGTGCCCTGGGTGAGCAGGTGGTCGGCGCGGATCGCGTTGAAGAGCTTCACGACCGACGAGGTCGGCAGGTGCGCCTGGAGCATCTCGCTGGGCGTGGTCCGCCCCTCGTCGATGTCGGCCACGTGGCCGTCGCGCTCCCAGTAGTAGTTGTTGGTGTCGATGACGACCTTGCCCGCCAGCGGCTCGACCGGCAGCGAGTCGACCGCGAGGAAGGGGACCGACACGACGACCACGTCGCCGGCCTCCGCGGCCTCGGCCGCCGTCGCCGCCCGGGCCGAGCCGCCGATCTCGGAGACCAGCTCCGAGAGCGTCTCCGGTCCGCGTGAGTTGCTGACGACGACCTCGTGGCCCTGCGCCGCGAAGAGCCGCGCGAGCGTGCCGCCGATGTTGCCGCTGCCGATGATGCCGATGGTGGTCATGTGTGACGAACGGCCTGGCGGGCCGACTTGTTCCGGCTCGCGCGTCACCAGGGTGCCGGCACGAAGTCCTTGAGGAAGCGGCCGTAGAGGTCCTCGCCGGCCTCGCCGCGCACGATCGGGTCGTAGACCCGCGCCGCGCCGTCGACCAGGTCGAGGGGCGCGTGCCAGCCCTCGGCCGCGATCCGCAGCTTGTCCTGGTGCGGCCGCTCGTCGGTGATCCACCCGGTGTCGACGGCGTTCATCAGGATCCGGTCGGTCTCGAACATCTCGCCCGCGCTGGTGCGGGTCAGCATGTTGAGCGCCGCCTTCGCCATGTTGGTGTGCGGGTGACCCGAGCCCTTGTAGCGCCGGCCGCCGAACTGGCCCTCCATCGCCGACACGTTGACGACGTAGGTGCGCCGCGCCGACGAGGCCCGCATCGAGGCGCGCAGCCGCGAGATCAGCAGGAACGGCGCGGTCGCGTTGCAGAGCTGCACCTCGAGCAGCTCGAGCGGGTCGACCTCGTCGATGGTCTGCGTCCAGGAGTTGGTGGTCTGCAGGTCCGGCAGGAGGCCGCCCGCGTCGACCGCGGTGCCGGCCAGGTGCGCCTCGAGGCTCGCGTTGCCCGCCTGCAGCGCGAGCGCCGTGATCGAGGCGGGCGTGTGCGCCGGGGTCTCGTGGTGGGCGATCGCGTGCTGCTTCAGCGTGCCCGCGAGCGCGGCGGGGTGGGCGTCGCTGATCCGGTCGAAGGAGACGATCTCGGGCAGCGTGCCGCCGCTCGGCAGCGGTGCGAGCTCCGCCTCGACGAGCGGGCCGTAGGCGCCCGGCGTACGACGGACGGTCTGGCAGGCGTTGTTGATCAGGATGTCGAGCGGGCCGGCGGCCGCGACCTCGTCGGCCAGCGCGACGACCTGCGTCGGGTCGCGCAGGTCGATGCCGACGACCTTGAGCCGGTCGATCCACTCGGCGCTGTCCTCCAGCGCCGAGAAGCGGCGTACGGCGTCGTGCGGGAAGCGCGTCGTGATCGTGGTGTGGGCGCCGTCGCGCAGCAGCCGCAGCGCGATGTACATGCCGATCTTGGCGCGGCCGCCGGTCAGCAGCGCGCGGCGGCCGGTGAGGTCGGTGCCCTGGTCGCGCTTGGCGTGCGACATCGCCGCGCAGCCCGGGCACAGCCAGTGGTAGAACGCGTCGACGAGCGTGTAGTCCTGCTTGCAGATGTAGCACCCGCGCGGGTTGATCAGCTCGCCGGCGAAGGCGCCCGGCGCGTTGGAGACGAGCGGGATCCCCTGGGTCTCGTCGTCGATGCGCATCGGCGAGCCGGTCGCGGTCGCCTCGGTGACAGCCCGGTCGTGCGCCAGCTCGGCCTGGCGCTTGCGGGTGCGGCGCTCGGCCTTGAGCGCCTTGTACAGGTGCGACGCCGCGCGCTTGACGGTCACCAGGTCCGGGTCGTCCTGGTCGAGGTGGTGCAGCTGGCCGAGGACTCGCACGGTGGTGGCGAGGTCGTCGGGGTCGATCGCGGGGCGGTTCACCGGGTGATGGTAGGTGTCCGGGTGATCCGGTACCGAATGAACGACGGCACCGCGACCGCCGCGACCATGGTGCCGACGATCACCAGGATGCCGCCGCCGGCCGCGGCGGCCGCCGTACCGACCATCGCCGCGCTGGCGCCGTGCACGACGTCGGCGACCCGCGGGCCGCCGGCGACGACGACGATGAAGATGCCCTGGAGTCGGCCGCGCACGGCGTCGTCGGCGGCGCTCTGCAGCATCGAGGTCCGGAACGCCGCCGACGCCATGTCGGCGGCACCGCCGATCACCAGCATGAGCAGGGCGACCACGAGCATCGCCTGCTGCCAGTGGTCCGCGAGCGCGACGGCAACGCCGAACCCGGTCATCGCCGCACCCCAGACGAGGATGCAGACGATGACGGCGTACCCCTGCCGCTCGACCCGGGAGACCCACCCCGAGAAGACGCCGCCGATGACAGCGCCGGCCGGGATCGCGGCGAAGAGCAGCGCGAAGACCAGGCCGCCCTCGTCCGGGCCGTTGAAGGAGACGTGCGCGATCTCCGGGAAGAGCGCCCGCGGCATGCCGAAGATCATCGCGATCAGGTCGACGACGAACGACATCAGCAGCACGGTGTGGCCGCGCAGGTAGCGGAAGCCCTCGATCACCGAGCGCAGGCCCGGCGAGCCGATCGGGTTGTCGACCGGGAGGCGGGGCAGGCGGATGACGGCGCTCAGGGTCGCGAACAGCGTGAGCGTGTCGATGAGGTAGAGCCACTCGTAGCCGATGACCGGGATCAGGATGCCGGCGACGAGCGGCCCGCCGATCGCGCCGGCCTGGAAGACGGTCATGGTCAGCGAGTTCGCCGCCGGCAGCTGCTCGGCCGGCAGCAGCTTGGGCAGGATCGCCTGGCGGGTGGGGGAGTTGACCGCGAAGAACGCCTGCTGCACCGCGAACAGGCCCAGCAGCACCCAGACGTTCGCGTTGCCGAGGGCGGCCTGCAGCCAGAAGAGCGCGCTGGTCCCGATCAGGCCGCTCGTCGTGATCAGCATCATCGTGCGCCGGTCGAAGTGGTCGGCCAGCGCGCCGCCCCAGAGCCCGAAGACGACCAGCGGGATGAGGCCGAACAGGCCGGTCAGGCCGACGTACGCCGAGGAGCCGCTGATGTCGTAGATCTGCGCCGGCACCGACACGACCGTGAGCTGGGCGCCGACCATCGTGATGACGCCGGCGATCCAGAGCCGCCGGAAGTTGTCGTTGCGCAGCGGGCGGGTGTCGGCCACGAGGCCACGGAGTCGCTGCACGATTCCCGAACCTAACCCGGCGGGCGGCTGTTCCGGGCGCCGGTACTGTCGAGGTGTGAGCCACCTCGCTCCCGAGTCCGTCTGGGACTACCCGCGCCCGCCGCGGCTCGAGGCCAGCGCGGAGCACGTCGAGGTGGAGCTCGGCGGCCGCGTCGTCGCCGCGAGCGACCGGAGCTGGCGGGTGCTGGAGACCAGCCACCCGCCGACCTACTACCTGCCCCGGGCTGCGTTCGTCGCCGACGTGCTGCGACCGGCCACCGGCCACACCTGGTGCGAGTGGAAGGGGCAGGCGTCGTACTTCGACCTCGTGGTCGGTGACCGGGTGGTGCCCCGCGCCGCCTGGACCTACCCGACCCCCACCGCGGGCTTCGAGGAGATCGCCGGCGCCGTGGCGGTGATGCCGGGGGCGGTCGACCGCTGCACCGTCGACGGCGAGGTCGTCACGCCGCAGCCCGGCGGCTTCTACGGCGGGTGGATCACCAGCCGGGTCACCGGGCCGTTCAAGGGCGGCCCCGGCACCGCGGGCTGGTGAGCCGAGTCCCGGCTACTCGATCCCGGCGACCTCGTCGAGGCGCTGGAGCAGGTCGTACGCCGCGCGCTCGACCGCCTTGTGGCGCCACTCGGCGGCGCGGTAGACGCACGCGATGAGGCCGCTGCGGTGCACCCGGCGCAGGTCGCCGCACACGAACGCGTAGCGCGCCTTGGTCTCGTCGTTGGCGCCCTCGGTGAGGCCGAGGTGCCAGGCGGCGTACTCCTCCCACGAGTGCCGCTCGAGGTAGGCGTTCTCGGCGTCGGCGCGCGGCTGCACGTCGCCCCAGTCGCTGTCGAGGACGTACTGCCGCTTGTCGATCAGCGCGCGGACGTGGGCCACGGCGTCGGGGTTGACCGTGTACGTCGCCATCGTCGCCTCCTCAGCAGGTGCCGCTCTCGGGGAACCCGAGCAGCCGGTCGGCGAGGAAGTCGCACCACTGCCCCGCGGCCGGCCCACCGTTCTCGTACCCGTCGGACTCGCCGGGATGCTTGATCCAGAGCCTGCCGTCGAACGCACCCTCGAACACCAGCCGGGGCCTCGCGCCGACCCGCGCCCAGGTCGGGTTGATGGCGTCGTGGCCGCCGGCGCTCGGCGTCCCGCCGTTGCGCGAGGTGTCGACGACGTACTTCTTGCCCCTGATGCCCAGCGCCTTCAGCCCGCGCAGCAGCGTGAGCGCGTAGGCCTTCTCGTCCGCCGTGGGCCGGAAGTTGGAGACGTTGGTGCTGATCCCGCGGGCGAACTGCACGCCGGCGGCCTCGAGGAAGCGGGGTCGCGCCTCGTAGGGCGTCCAGTCGGAGTGCCCGGCGTCGAGGTAGACCCAGGCGCCGGTCCTGCTCAGCGTCCTGCTCGCGAACCGGAGCATCGCCGGCCAGCCGGACGGCCTGGTCGGGCAGGCGGCGAGGTCGCTGCTGAAGAGGGGCAGCGCGTCGGGCTCGAGGACGACGAGCGCCTTCGTGCCCCTCAGCCCGCGGGCGACCTGTCGGATCCAGGCGCGGTACTCCGGTGCGGTCCTCAGCGGGTTGCCGGAGGAGTACCTCCCGCAGTCGCGACCGGGGATGCCGTAGACGGTGAGCACCGGCGTCCTCCGCGCGGCGCTCGCGTTGCCGGTGTACTCCTGCACCGTGCTGCGCACCGCGTCGACGCCGTACGCCTCCGGGATCACCCAGAACGACTGTGACACCGTGCCGATCCGCTGCTGGTAGGCGCCGCCCTGCTGGTAGGCCGGCATCGTCGCGTCGACGAAGAGGCCCTGGGTGCGGCGGGGGTCCTGCGGCGGCCGGGCGCCGTCGGCGGCGCCGACGGGGCCGGCCGACAGGAGGGCGAGCGCGGCGGACGTCGCGCACGCGCGCACGAGCGACCGAGGGAGCACGCGCTCAGGGTACGGGCAGCAGGGCCGGCATGGATGCGGAACATCCGACGGTGTGGGCCGCCACGGTAGGCAGCCGAGAGGTTTTCGGGAAAGGTGTCGTATCCGGACGCGGTCGTTCGTGGAGAGGTCGAGAGGGCCACCCGGGCCCTCCGGATGAAGGAGTCAGGCGATGCCGCAGTACATGCTGTCCGTCCACCACGGCGCGGGTGACGACGCGTTGCCCACCGACCAGGCCGTGATCGAGAAGATGTTCGCCGACGTCGGCGCCTTCAACGAGCGAGCCCAGGCGGCGGGCATCTGGGTCTTCGCCGGGGGCCTCGAGCCCATCGAGACGGCGACCACCGTCGACAACCGCGGTGCCGAGGCGATCGTCACCGACGGTCCGTTCGCGGAGTCCAAGGAGTGGCTCGGCGGCTTCTGGATCTTCGAGCTCCCCGACCTCGACGCCGCGCTGACGTGGGCCGCCGACGGGTCGAAGGCCTGTGGCGGGCGGGTCGAGGTCCGGCCCTTCCAGAGCGAGTGAGGATCCGGTGACCGACGCGCACGCGGCGGTCGAACGGATCTACCGCGAGGAGTACGGCCGGGTCGTCGCCTCGCTGGTCCGCCGCTTCGGCGACATCGACATCGCCGAGGAGGCGGCCGGCGAGGCCCTCCTGGTCGCACTCGAACGCTGGCCCGCCGACGGCGTGCCGCCCAACCCCGGCGGCTGGTTGACGACGACCGCGGGCAACTGCGCGATCGACCGGATCCGACGGGAGTCCCACCGCCACGCCAAGCACCAGGCGGCTCTCATGCTCGAGGACGACACCCCGCACGAACCGACCGGCATCGTCGAGGACGACCGGCTCCGGCTGATCTTCACCTGCTGCCACCCCGCTCTCGCTCCCGAGGCCCGGGTGGCTCTGACCCTCCGCCTGCTCGGCGGGCTCACCGTCCCCGAGATCGCCCAGGCGTTCCTCGTCCCCGAGACCACGATGGCGCAGCGGATCACCCGCGCGAAGAAGAAGATCGCGGCGGCCAAGATCCCCTACCGGGTCCCCGCCGCCGAAGACCTGACGGCCCGGCTCGGCGGGGTCCTGGCGGTCGTCTACCTCGTGTTCAACGAGGGCTACCTCGCCTCCTCCGGGCAGCACTCGATCCGCGAGGACCTCACCGGCGAGGCGATCCGGCTCGGCCGGATCCTCCGCGACCTGATGCCCGAGCAGCCCGAGGTCGCCGGGCTGCTGGCCCTGATGCTGCTCACCGAGGCGCGGCGCCCGTCCCGGGTCGACGACCGTGGCGAGCTCGTGCCGCTGCGCGACCAGGACCGCGGCGGTTGGGACCGCGCGCTCGTCGCCGAGGGCCACGACCTGGTCCGGGAGTGCCTGGTGCGGGGCCGACCGGGGCCGTACCAGCTGCTCGCCGCGATCAACGCCGTGCACACCGACGCCCCCGACGCGAGCGCCACGGACTGGGAGCAGATCGCGACGCTCTACGACCAGCTGTACGCCGTCGCGCCCAGCCCGGTGGTGGCGCTCAACCGCGCGGTGGCGGTCGCCGAGCTCGACGGACCCGAGGTCGCGCTCGCCGAGGTGGACCGGCTCGACCTCACGACGTACCACGCCTGGCACGCGACGCGCGCCGACCTGCTGCGCCGCCTCGGCCGCAGCGACGAGGCGCGGGCGGCGTACGACGCGGCGATCGAGACGTCCGGCAACACCGCGGAGCGCGCCTACCTGGCCCGGAGGCGTGGCAGTCTGGCGCCATGACCGCGCCCGAGCCGCTCGCCCTCCCCGCCGACGACGACGCGCTGGAGTGGGCGGAGGCGAGGACCCGGGACGGGCTGGCCGCCGCCCGTGCGATCGCCGACGACCTCCGGTCCACGCCGCCGGCCGGGACCCTGGACCTCCTGCGCGCGTGGGACGAGCTGTCCCGGCAGCTCAGCAACGTCGCCGCCGCGGCGTCGCTGCTGGCCAACGTCCACCCGTCGGAGCCGGTGCGCACGGCGTGCGAGCAGGCCGAGGTCGAGGTCGACCGCTACGTCACCGAGCTGCGTCAGGACCGGGCGCTGTACGACGTCTTCGCTGCGGCCGACGCCGGCGGGCTCGACCCCGTCGCCGCCCGGCTGCTCGACAAGACCCTCGAGGACTTCCGGCGCGCGGGCGTCGACCGCGACGAGGCCGCGCGGGCGAGGATCGCGCAGATCAACGACCGGTTGACCTCGGTGGGGCAGGAGTTCGGCCGCACCATCCGCGACGACGTCCGCACCGTGCGGGTGCCGCCCGCACGGCTGGCCGGGCTGCCCCAGGACTGGCTGGACGCGCACCCGGCGGACGACGACGGGCTGGTGACGGTCACGACCGACTACCCCGACGTGCTGCCGGTGCGGATGTTCGCCCACGACGCCGGCGTGCGGCGCGACATCACCGTCGCGTTCCTCGAGCGCGGCTGGCCGCAGAACGAGCCGCTGCTCCAGGAGCTGTTCGCGCTGCGCGAGGAGCTCGCCCGGCTCGTCGGCTTCCCGGACTGGGCGTCCTACGACGCGGCCGTGAAGATGATCGGCACCGGCGAGGCGATCCCGGCGTTCATCGACCGGATCGCGGAGGCGGCCGAGGGGCCGATGCGCCGCGACCTCGACCTGCTCCTCGAGCGCTTCCGCCGCGACGTCCCCGACGCGACCTCCATCACGACCGCGGACTCCCTCTACTACGAGGAGCTGGTGCGCCAGGAGCGGCACGACGTCGACGCGCAGACCGTGCGCACCTACTTCGACTTCGCCCGGGTCCGGCAGGGGCTGCTCGACGTGACCGCCCGCCTGTTCGGGGTGCGCTACGACGCGGTGCCCGACGCCCCGGTGTGGCACCCGGACGTCACGGCGTACGACGTCGTGAGGGACGGCGAGCGGATCGGTCGGATCTTCCTCGACCTGCACCCGCGGGAGGGGAAGTACAAGCACGCGGCGCAGTTCACCCTCGCGGACGGCCTCGCCGGGCGGCAGCTGGCCGAGGGCGCGCTCGTCTGCAACTTCTCGCGCGGCCTGATGGAGCACGACGACGTCGTCACGCTCTTCCACGAGTTCGGGCACCTCGTCCACCACGTCCTGGGCGGCTCGGGGGAGTGGACGCGCTTCGCCGGGGTCGCGACGGAGTGGGACTTCGTCGAGGCGCCGAGCCAGATGCTCGAGGAGTGGGCCTGGGACGCCGACGTGCTGCGCACGTTCGCGGTGTCGGCGAGCGGGGAGCCGATCCCGGCCGACCTCGTGGAGCGGATGCGCGCGGCCGACGACTTCGGCAAGGGCTACCAGGCCCGGACCCAGATGTTCTACGCCGCGATGTCCTACTGGTTCCACACCGCGCGGCCCGCGGACCTGACCGTCGCGATGCAGGAGCTCCAGGCGCGCTACTCGCCGTTCCCCTACCTCGAGGGCACGCACATGTTCGCCAGCTTCGGGCACCTCTCCGGCTACTCGTCGGGCTACTACACCTACATGTGGTCGCTGGTGATCGCGAAGGACCTGTTCTCGGCCTTCGACCCCGCGAACCTCTTCGACCCCGAGGTCGCCGGTCGCTACCGCGACCGGGTGCTCGCCCCCGGCGGCGCCAGCGACGCCGCCGACCTGGTCGCGGACTTCCTCGGCCGGCCCTACACCTTCGACGCGTACGCCGCCTGGCTGGCCCGGTAGCCGCCTGACTCCCGCCTGACTCACCGGCTGACTCACCGGCCGACCGTGGGGCCTGCTTGCGGCGGCGCCTCCGTCGTCGTACGCTTCCGATATATCGCGACAGGTTGACGACAGTGAACGACCTTCAAGGACTGTCGCCCCGCGATGACACCACACACAGACACAGATTCAGACAGCGAAGGAGTCCTTCCATGGGACACAAGGGATACAACCGACAGTGGGCGCAGCACCCCGAGGGTGAGCGCCGCCAGCACGGCGGCCGCCGCGGCGGCTGGGGCCCCGGGCCGTGGGGCCCTGGGCCGTGGGGCGGCGGGCCGGGCGGCTTCGGCCGGCCGGGCCACCCCGGACCGCCGCCCTGGGTCGCGGGCCTGTTCGGCCTCGCCCAGGGCGAGCGCCAGCGCGGACCGCGGGTGCGCCGCGGCGACGTCCGCTCCGCGATCCTCGACGTCGTCCGCACCGCGCAGGAAGCCGGCGAGGAGATCAACGGCTACCAGGTGATCCAGCAGATCGCCGCCCGGAGCGAGGGCGCCTGGCGCCCCAGCCCCGGCTCGGTCTACCCGACCATCCAGCAGCTCGAGGACGAGGGCCTGGTCGAGACCGCCGAGGTCAACGGCCGGCGCAGCCTGCGGCTCACCGACGCCGGCGCGGCGTACGCCGCCGAGAACGACGCCGAGCTGGCGGCCGTGTGGGCGCCGTTCGAGGCCGCCGGGCGGGACCGGGAGGACTTCGGCGACGGCGTCGACCTCCGGCCCGAGATCGCGCAGGTGATGAACGCGGTCTGGCAGATCGTCACGACCGGGACCGACGCCCAGCGCCAGGCCGCCGTCGACGTCCTCGTCGACGCCCGGCGCCGGCTCTACGGCATCCTCGCCGACGGCGACGAGGGCACGGCCGAGGCCGAGGACGCCTGATGGACGAGCAGCTGCGGGTGAGCGACGTCGAGCGTGAGCAGGCGGCCGCAGCCCTCGGCGACCACTTCGTCGCCGGCCGCCTCTCCGCCGAGGAGCACGCCGAGCGCGTCGACGCGGTCTGGAGCGCCCGCACCCGGGCCGACCTGACCGACCTCTTCCGGGACCTGCCGGTCGCGGGAGGCGTGCCGGCGCACCGGCCGGTCGTCAGCGGCCCGGCGTACCGCCGACGCTGCCTCGGCATCCCGCGCGGCTGGCTGCCGCTGGCCGTGGCGGCGCTGATCGTGCTGATCGCGACGACACCGCTCACCCCGGGGGTGGCGGTGTTGGTCGCGTTCGTGGTCCTGTTCGCGCGCCGCCGCTGGATCTGGACGCCGGGGCTGGGCCACCGCGGCAGACCCCGGGCGTAGACGGCCGACGTTCGCCGCCTCGCCCGAATGGGTAAAAGGCGTGATGGTGACGCACGTCACCGGTCACCGCTCGGAGGTGCGCGCATGTCTGACCTGCCCGATCGACCTGAGCCGACGTCCGGCCACGGCAGGAGCCGGTGGCCCCTGATCCTCGTGCTGCTGGCGCCGGCGGTGATCCTGCCGCTGTGGGTGTCGCTCTACGACCGTGAGGAGCCCACCCTCGGGAGCTGGCCGTTCTTCTTCTGGTTCCAGATGGCGTTGATCGTGGTCGCCGTCGGGCTGACGCTCACCGCCTACCGGCTGGCTCAGGCCGCCGACCGCGACAGCCGGGTCCGGCACGGCCTCACCCCGGACCCGCCGCCGGACGACGCCGGCGCCGACCGCCTCGACGGGGAGGCCGGCCGATGATCGAGAACGTCAACGGCGTCGTCCTCGGCGTCTTCGTCTTCCTCTTCCTGCTCGTCACGGTGCTCGGCTTCGCCGCCGCCCGCTGGCGTCGCGCCGACCTCGACAGCCTCGACGAGTGGGGCCTGGGCGGCCGCGGCTTCGGCACGTTCATCGCCTGGTTCCTCATCGGCGGCGACATCTACACGGCCTACACGTTCATCGCGGTGCCCGCGACCCTGTACGCCGGCTCCGCGGTCGGCTTCTTCGCCGTGCCGTACACGATCGTGGTCTACCCGCTGATCTTCGTCTTCCTGCCGCGCCTGTGGTCGGTGAGCCACCGGCACGGCTACGTCACCCCCGCGGACTTCGTCCAGGGCCGCTACGACAGCCGGGCGCTCGCGCTCGTGGTCGCCCTCACGGGCATCCTCGCGACGATGCCCTACATCGCGCTGCAGCTCGTCGGCATGGAGGTCGTGCTGCAGGTGATGGGCATCGGCACCAGCAGCGACACGTGGTTCGTCAACCACCTGCCGCTCTTCATCGCGTTCGTCGTGCTGGCCGCCTACACCTACTCCAGCGGCTTGCGGGCGCCGGCGCTGATCGCGTTCGTCAAGGACACGCTGATCTACGTCGTGATCATCGTCGCCGTCATCTACATCCCGTCCCAGGTCGGCGGTTGGGACCACATCTTCAGCACCGCCGCCGACAGCTTCGCGACGTTCAACACCGAGAACGCCGACGCCATCGCGGCCGGGGAGGCCGCCCCCAAGGCCACGATGCCGCCGGAGCTGCTGCACTGGGCCTACGGCAGCCTCGCCCTCGGCTCGGCGCTGGCGCTGTTCATGTACCCGCACTCGGTGACCGGCGTGCTGTCGACGCGCAGCCGCAGCGTGATCCGCCGCAACGCGGCCCTGCTGCCGGCGTACTCCTTCCTGCTGGGGCTGCTCGCCCTGCTCGGCTTCGTCGCGATCGCGGCGGGGGTGAAGGTCGAGAACCCGCAGCAGTCGGTGCCGCAGCTCTTCGAGGACCAGTTCAGCCCGTGGTTCGCCGGCGTCGCGTTCGCCGCGATCGTGATCGGCGCACTGGTGCCGGCCGCGATCATGTCGATCGCCGCCGCCAACCTCTGGACCCGCAACGTCTACAAGGCGTTCATCAACCGCGACGCCACCCACAAGCAGGAGGCGACGCAGAGCAAGGTCGTCTCGCTGGTGGTGAAGTTCGGGGCGCTGGTGTTCGTGCTCGGCCTGTCCAAGGACTTCGCGATCAACCTGCAGCTGCTCGGCGGGGTGTGGATCCTGCAGACGCTGCCGGCGATCGTGATCGGCCTCTACACGCGCTGGCTGCACCGGTGGGCGCTGTTCGCCGGCTGGGCGGTGGGCATGGCCTACGGCACCTGGCTTGCGTACGGCGTCAAGTCGCCCGTGCAGGACCACTTCGGCGGTCCGCTCGTGAACTTCCCGTTCACCGAGACGAAGTTCTACATCGCCCTGATCGCGTTCCTCGCGAACCTTCTCGTCGCGGTGCTGCTGACGTTCGTCTTCCGGGCGATGAACCTCAACGAGGGCGTCGACCAGACCCGTGCCCAGGACTACCACGTCGATGCCGGCGACCCGGGCGTCGAGGCGGAGCTCGACCCGGAGGCCCCCGCGCACGTCTGACCGCGGCTCGACCCGTCCGTGCGGTCAGCCGAGGATCCGCTCCAGCTGGTCGCGCAGGGCGCTCGCGCTGCGGCTGCCGGTGATCGAGCCGATCTCCTCGCCGCGGGCGAAGACCTTCATCGTCGGCAGGCCGAGGACGCGGTACGCCGCGGAGGTCACCGGGTTCTCGTCCGCGTTGAGCGCGACCACGCGGAGCCGGCCGTCGAGCTCGCCGGCGACCCGCTCGAGGACGGGCGCGAGCTGGTGGCACGGGCCGCACCACGCGGCCCAGAAGTCGACCAGGACTGGGCTCTCGGACCCGAGCACCTCATCGGCGAAGGTGGCGTCGGTGACGGTCGGGAAGGCAGGGGCGTCGGTCTTCACGGGATCTCCTCGGTGGGGGTGAACAGGCAGCGAGGAGCGGAGCGCGCGGTGGCCTCGGCCAGGCGGGCGGCCAGGGTTTCCCGGCGTTCGGCGAGCTCCACGACCCGGAGGTCCAGGTCGGCGATGGCGGCGCGGTAGGTGTCCAGCGACGCCGGGCAGTCGTCCCCGGCAGCCTGCCCGGAGTCCAGGCAGTCCAGGAAGGGACGGGTCTGCTCGGCCGGGATGCCGAGCCGCACCAGGCCGCGGATCTCGCCGATCCGGCGCACCTGCGCCTCGTCGTAGTCCCGGTAGCCATTGGCCAGCCGCGGGGCCGTCACCAGCCCGAGCGACTCGTAGTAGCGCACCGCCTTGGTGCTCACCCCGGCCCTGCTGGCCGCCTCGCCGATCCGCATCGTGCCTCCTCGACTGCGACGCTAGGCCTTGCCCCCTGGGGCAAGGTCAAGCCCGGGTCCGGCATTCCCGGACCGCTCGGTGGGTAGCCTGCCGACCGTGAGCGAGCCGACGACGCCGTCCTTCGACCTGGGCCCCGACCACCTCGAGCTGCGCGAGTGGGTGCACCGCTTCGCCGCCGACGTGGTGCGGCCCGCCGCCGCCGAGTGGGACGAGCGCGAGGAGTTCCCCTGGCCGGTGGTCGAGGAGGCCGCCAAGATCGGGCTCTACTCCGTCGACTTCATCGCCACCCAGGCCTTCGACGAGACCGGCCTCGGGTTCCCGGTCACGATGGAGGAGCTGTTCTGGGGCGACGCCGGCATCGGCCTGTCGATCGTCGGCACCTCGCTCGCGGCCGCCGGGGTGCGCGCCAACGGCACCGACGAGCAGGTCGGCGAGTGGGTGCCGCAGATGTACGGCACGCCCGGCGACCTCAAGCTCGGCGCGTTCTGCTCCTCCGAGCCGGACGCCGGCTCCGACGTCGGCGCGATGCGCACCCGGGCGACCTACGACGAGGCGACCGACGAGTGGGTCATCAACGGCACCAAGACCTGGGCCACCAACGGCGGCATCGCCGACGTGCACGTCGTGACCGCGGTCGTGGACCCGGAGCTGCGCACCCGGGGCCAGGCGTCGTTCGTCGTGCCGCCGGGCACCAAGGGGCTCAGCCAGGGACAGAAGTTTCACAAGCACGGCATCCGCGCCTCGCACACCGCCGAGGTCGTGCTCGACAACGTGCGCGTCCCCGGTCGCTGCCTGCTCGGCGGCAAGGAGAAGCTCGACGGCCGCCTGGCCCGGGCCCGCGAGGGCGGCGGCGCCCGCGGCAACGCGAGCATGGCGACCTTCGAGCGCACCCGCCCCGCGGTCGGCGCCCAGGCGATCGGCATCGCGCGCGCGGCGTACGAGGTCGCCCTCGACTACGCGAAGACCCGCGAGCAGTTCGGCAAGCCGATCATCGAGAACCAGGCGATCGCCTTCAAGCTCGCCGACATGGCCACCTCCATCGAGGCCTCGCGGCTGCTGGTCTGGCGCGCGGCCTGGATGGCCCGGCAGGGCAAGACCTTCGAGAACGCCGAGGGCTCGATGTCGAAGCTCTTCGCCGGCGAGACCGCGGTGAGGGTGACGACCGAGGCCATGCAGATCCTGGGGGGCAACGGGTTCACCCGCGAGTACCCCGTCGAGCGGATGGCCCGCGACGCGAAGATCTACACGATCTTCGAGGGCACCTCGGAGATCCAGCGGCTCGTCATCGCGCGTTCCGTGTCAGGGGCGCCGATCCGCTGATGCAATTCCGTGGGGCGATCGCCGGCGTCGGCTCGACGAGCGGCGTGCGCGTGGTCGTCGGACGGTGGGACGAGTCGCCGTACGGCGCCTTCGCGGACGCCATGGTCGAGACGGTGTCCGGGCACCGGGTCCTGCTGGCGCCGACGGCCGAGGTCGCGGACTTCGTCGCGGCCACCTACTCCTTCGACGAGGTCCGCATCGAACCGGTCGCCGTCGACGGCTGGTCGGTGCGGTCCGGGTCGCTGACGCTGGACCTGACCGTCGGCGACCGGACCCCGCTGGGGTGGCTGCTCCGCCTCGTGCCGCGCCGGGTCGCCGAGAGCACGTGGTGGTGCAGCATCACCGATCCGGTGGCCCGGGTGGTGCTGCGCGGGGTCCGCACCCGCGGCAGCGCCAAGGACGGACGCCTCGAGTGGTACGGCGCGACGGACGTCCGCACCGTCGAGGCGATGACGGGGACCTTCGACGGGAGCGACCTCGGAGCCCTTGCCCCGGTCCACCCCGCGCCGGGCTTCGGCTTCTCCTCGACCCCGCCCCGGCCGTCGGTGACCGACCTGGTGACGACCGTGCGCCCCGACGCGCGGTGAGCGCGGAGGTGCGGGTGCGCGAGTCAGCTGGACGAGATGGGGGCCACGTCCGGCAGTGCGTCCGAGCTAGTGGCGGCGGTGGGTGTGCGCGACGTACACGTCGCAGGGAGCGTGGCCGATGACGTCGCGGGCGATGCTGCCGAGGACGCGGGCCAGGCCCTGGGTGCGCTTGTTGCCGACCACGATCAGGTCGGCGCCGAGGCGCTCGGCGCAGTGCACGAGGGCGTCGCCCGGCTTGCCGCCCGATGCCTCCGGCTGGACACGGAGCCCGGGGAACTCGCGGCGCAGCTCGAGGGCCACCGCGCCGGTGACCCGGTCCGCCTCCATCTCGTTGCTCACCAGGAACTCCTCCGCGCCGACCTCGACGGTCTGCGCCTCGACCTTGCCGTAGGCAGAGACCAGGTGGAGGTTGCCGCCCAGCGCCACGGCGAGCTCGGCCGCCTTGCGCGCGGCGGCCGCCGCGGTGGGGCTGTTGTCGATGCCGCACACGATGGTCTTGGTCATCGTCTCGCTCCCGTCGAACCAGGTCGGGTGGTGACTCGCAACGTACTACCCCCGGACCGCCGGCAGCACCGTCTCGGAGATCAGCCGGAGGCTCTCCCACGACGGCTCCGCGGGCAGGCCGCCGCACGCGGGGTGGCTGGTGACGAGCCGGATCTCGCCGGAGCGGCACCGGTCGACGAGGTCGTCCGCGGTGAGCACGACGTACTTCCCCGCCGTGCGCATCTCCTCGACCGAGCGCGAGTGGTCGACGACGTAGGACCCGGCCTCGCCGTGCCACTCCTGGTAGGCCGTGGCGTCGGCGAGCAGGTGGTGGCCGAAGCGCTCCCAGAACTCCTCGGGGTCGGCGGCGCAGAAGACGTTGGCCGGCCCGTCGTCCGGTGCCTGGAGCACGAGGCCCGGCTCGCGACCGCCCTCACGACAGGCCGCCTCGTAGATGTCCTTCAGCTCCGCGGACCCGTGCTGGGGCTGGAAGTTGAGGCCGAGCCGCCCGGCCCGGCGCGCGGCGGCCGGCGAGCCGCCGCCGTAGAAGAGGAAGGGGTGCGGCTGGGAGTACGGCGCGGGCGTCACCGTGCCCGAGGACCACGCGTCGAGCACGGCGCTGATGCGCGCCTCGACGTCGGCCCCGCGGGTCGCCCACGAGCGCCCGTAGAGCTCGTACTCCACGGGCCGGTAGCCGAGCCCGAACGTGTAGGCGACCCGGCCCTGCGACAGGTGGTCGAGCACCGCGATGTCCTCGGCGAGCCGCACCGGCTCGTAGAGGTTGACCAGCAGCGCCGACACGGTGATCGGGATCCGTGCGGTGACGGCCGCGAACGCCGAGGCGACCACCATCGGGCTGGGCAGGTAGCCGTCGTCGGACGCGTGGTGCTCGGACACCATCAGGGCGTCGTGGCCGTGCCGGTCGACGTACGCCGCCTGCTCGATCGCGCGCGCGAAGATCTCCTGCCGGGTGGCGGGGTCGGCGCCCGGGGCCCGGAAGTCGTAGCGGGTGGCGAACTGGGTGCGCGGCATGTGCCCAGCCAAGCAGACGAAATGGAACGCGTTCTACTGCTGCCCGCGTGTATCGAATTCGGGTATGCGTGCGTGACGCGGGAGTCGCCACGCTCGAGAGATGTCCATTCGGGTTGGATCAGAGCGAGATCGCGCGGTTGACCCAGGTACGGAAGACCCGCATGCCGACCCTCTCGTAGAGGCCGAGCGCACCGGTCCTGGAGTCGGTGTTGAGCGTCGAGGTGAGCGCACCGTGCTCGCGAGCGACCGCGAACGCATCGACGAGCATCGCCTGCGCGATGCCCTGACCGCGCTGGTCCTTGCGGGTGGCGATCCGGTCGACGTACCCCATCGTCCCGAACAGGTAGACGAACGTGACCCCGACGACCTCGCCGGCGGGGTCGGTGGCGACCCGCAGGTGCCAGGGCTCGAAGCCGGGCCGCTGGGTGGTCCGCGCCAGGAAGTCCTCGAAGGAGTCGCGCTCCCGCACGGACCACTCGAGGAACGCGTCCTCGAGCACGGTCCAGCAGGCCTCGTGGTCGTCGGCGGTCGCCTCGCGGATCGCGTAGCCGGCCGGCAGCGCACGCTCGGGGACCGTGGCGCCCTCGGGGAGCTCGAGCTCCCAGCTCTCCCAGCGCACGTGGTAGCCGAGGTCGGACAGCAGCCGGTCACCGGCCGAGCCGACGGGGACCGGCATGCCGACGACCGTGCTGCCGGCGGCGCGCGCGCGGGACTGCATCCAGCCGGCGAGCGCGGTGCCGATGCCCTGGCCGCGGTAGTCGGGGTGCACGGCGGCGTCGCCGCGGTCGCCCCCCGAGACCTCGGCGTAGGCGACGAGGTGGTCGCCGTCGAAGACGCCGACCGTGCCGGCCGACACGTCGTACGACGGCCGCTGCCAGTCGCCCACGATGTCGGCCTCCTCGATCGAGACCTCGTCGAGGTCGCGCTGCTCCTGCGCCGCCATCACCTCGTAGACGGCGCGGGCGTCCGAGAGGACGAGGGGCCGCTGGGTGAGCCCGGCAGGCAGGGCGAGGACGTCGGTCATGCCGGGGAGTCTCGCCGAAGGACGACGTCCGACGCACGGCAATTACGGCGGCGGCCTCAGGTGGCACCTGCGCCGACCGATGGGGGGCCTGTCGCACGGATCGCGACACGGATCACGACCGGTTTTCCCCAACCCCCCGAGGACAGGGACGTCCGCCATGACTGCTTCCACTCCTGACGTGCCCACCCGACGGCGCGCCCTGCGCCTCGCCGGCGGTGCCGCGGGCACGGCCGTCGTCGCGACCGGTGCCGCGGCCGCGCCCGCCGTCGCAACGCGTCCGAAGGTCTCCTACCGCCCCGGCCGCTACCCGCAGACCGCGATCCTGAAGCCCGCCGCGCGCCACCTGGTGAACCGGTTCAGCTATGGCATCACCCCGCGGCTGGCCGCCGAGGTGCGTGCCGCGGGTGGCCATCTCGCCTGGTTCGACCAGCAGCTCGCCACGGCGTACGACGGCAGCGCGGACAACCTCTGCGACTGGTGGCCGGACCTGCACCTCGACGCGGTCACGCTCTGGGAGCGCAACAGGATGGGCATCCGCGGCGGCTGGGAGGTGATGTGGGACTACGGCAACCGCGTGGTGATGCGGCGGATGACCTCCCCACGCCAGGTGCTCGAGGTGATGACGGAGTTCTGGGAGAACCACTTCCACGTCCCGACCACCTTCGACAACATCCACGTCAGCCGGATCGGGTACGGCGAGACCATCCGACAGCGGGCGCTCGGCCGGTTCGAGGACCTGCTCCAGGCCACGGTGGTGCACCCCGCGATGCTGACCTACCTGGGTGCCGCGACCTCGACGAAGGCGCACCCCAACGAGAACCTCGGCCGTGAGCTGCTCGAGCTGCACACGCTGGGCATCGGCAGCTTCGGCGAGGACGACGTCAAGAGCTCCGCGCGAATCCTCACCGGTCACCGGGTCGACCTCTACAACACCTGGGCGGCCTACTACGCCCCGCAGGACCACTGGACCGGCCCGGTGTCGGTGGCCGGGTTCAGCGACCCGAACGCCGACGCGGACGGGCGGGACCTCGTCCGGCGCTACCTGACCTACCTCGCGCACCACCCGGCGACCGCACGACGGATCGCGACGAAGCTGGCCCGGGCCTTCGTGTCGGACAGCGTGCCGGCGAGCCTCGTGGACCAGCTGGCTGCGGTCTACCTCCAGAACGACACGGCCATCGCGCCGGTGCTCCGGACGCTGGTCCGCTCGGCCGAGTTCCGCTCCGCGATCGACAAGAAGGTGCGCGACGCCGATGAGGACGTCGTCGCGACGTACCGCGTCCTCGGGGTCGGCGTGAAGCCGCCGCGGACCGAGGCGTCGGCGGCCAACCAGGTCTACTGGCAGACCGCCCTGCTGGGTCTCGCGCCGTTCACCTGGCCCCGGCCCGACGGCCAGCCCGTCGACAACGCATCGTGGTCGTCCGCGACCCGGGCGCTCGCGTCGATGGCCTTCCACTGGGACATGGTCAACGGGTTCTGGCCGGGCGACTCCGTGCAGTTCCCGCGCAAGCGCTCCTGGCTCGCGCGCGGCCGGAGCATGGTGTTCCGCGACCTCGTCGACCACCTCTCCCGGCTGCTGCTCCACCGCGAGTCGACCCGCGGGCTGCTCGAGGCGTGCTGTGTCGCCGTGAACGCGCACCCGGACGACGAGGTGGGCCCGGGCTCGCCCGTCCTGCAGTCCCGGATGCCGCGCCTGGTCGCCACCGTCCTCGACAGCCCCGCCTTCTACCACCGCTGACCACCGCCCAGGAGTCCCCATGAGTGCCCTGCCTCACGACGAGTTCCTCGCCGACGACCCGTGCGGTTGCCCCCAGCCCGGTCCGACCCGCCGCTCGATGCTGCGCGGCGCCGCCCTCCTCGGTGCGACGACGATGTTCGGCGGCACCGCCGTGACCGTCGGCGCCCGCGACGCGGTCGCCGCCAAGGCCGCGCCCCGCGGTGGCAACGCGCTGGTGGTGGTCTCCCTGCGCGGCGCCGCCGACGGGCTCTCGCTCGTGGTGCCGCACGGCGACCCGGTCTACTACGCCGCGCGGCCCGGCATCGCGGTCCCGGCCGACCAGCTGATCGCCAAGGACGGGTTCTTCGGCATGCACCCGGCGATGGCGCCGCTGCTGCCGCTGTGGACCGCCGGCAAGCTCGCCGCCGTCCACGCCACCGGGCTGCCGGTGCCCAACCGCTCGCACTTCTCGGCGATGGAGGAGCTGGAGGACGCCGACCCCGGGTCCAGCCAGCGGGTGGGTTGGCTCAACCGCCTGGTCGGCAACGACGGCAGCGAGGGCTCGCTCCGGGCGCTGGCCGTCGGCACGAGCCTGCCGACCGCGATGGCCGGTCCGCAGCCGGTGATGTCGTTCGCCAGCCTCGAGCGCGCGCGGGTCGCCGGCACCGGCCGCCGGGCCAGCGCCGCGACCGGCCGGCTGGGCGCGCTCAACGCCCAGTGGGCGCGCGCCGCCGGTCCGATGGGCGGCGCCTTCCGCGAGGCGCTCGCGGCGGTCGTCGACCTGCGCTCGGCGGTCGAGCAGCCCTCGAACCTCGCGGCGTACCCCACGACCGACCTGGGCCAGGCGCTCTCCTCGGTCGCGCGCACGCTGCGCGCCGACCTCGGCGTGGCCGCCGTGACCGTCGACAGCGGCATCTGGGACATGCACGTCGGCCTCGGCAAGCCGGAGTCGGGGTGGATGCGCAACAACGCCACCGAGCTCTCGACGGCGATCGCTGCGTTCTTCGCCGACCTGGGGCCTGCGGCCGACCGGGTCACGCTGGTCACCATCAGCGAGTTCGGGCGACGGGTCCAGGAGAACGCCAACGGCGGGCTCGACCACGGGTGGGGCAACGTCATGCTGGTCGCCGGCGCGGGCGTCAAGGGTGGTCAGTACTACGGCCGGTGGCCGGGGCTGCAGGCCGGCCTCGACGCCGACGTCTCCGTCACGACCGACTACCGCAGCGTGCTCGCCGAGATCGTCGCCACCCGCACCTCCGCCTCGACCGCGGCCGTCTTCCCGGGCTTCCAGCCGGAGGCCGTCGGGGTGATGGCGGCCTGAGCGCCGGGCCGACGTAGGACGACGGCCCGCCCCCACCGGGGACGGGCCGTCGTGCTGTCGGGTGCTGAGGCTCAGGCGTTGCGGATCGCCGAGACGTCGAACTCGAGCTTGACCTTCTCGGAGACCAGCACGCCGCCGGTCTCGAGCGCGGCGTTCCAGGTCAGGCCCCAGTCCTTGCGGTTGATGGTGGTGCCACCCTCGAAGCCGATGCGCAGGTTGCCGAACGGGTCGCGCGCCGAGCCGGTCGGCTCGAAGACGACGGTGACGGGCTTGGTCTCGCCCTTGATCGACAGGTCGCCGGTGACGACCCAGTCGTCGCCGTCGCGCTCGACCTTCGTGGAGGAGAAGGTGATCTCCTTGTTGTTGTCCGCGTCGAAGAAGTCGGCGGAGCGCAGGTGGCCGTCGCGGTCGGCGACGCCGGTGTCGATGCTCGCGGTCTGGATGCTCAGCTCGACCTTCGAGGCGGCCGGGTTCGCGGCGTCCACGTGGGCGGTGCCGGCGAAGTCGGTGAACTGGCCGCGGACGGTCGTGACCATCGCGTGCCGGGTGCTGAAGCCGATCCGGGTGTGCGTCGGGTCGATGGTGTAGTCGCCGGAGATGTCCTCGACGGCGGCGGTGGGGGCGTCGAACTGCTCGGCGGCCTGGCGGTTGAAGAACGACATCGGAACTCCTGGTGATCGAGAAAGTGGTTGAACCTTTGATCACCTGAACCGGACCGCGGTCCGATTCATTCCCCACCCCCCGAAGAAGATCGTCCGGACGCACGAGAAGCCCGCCCGGAGCTGTCCGGGTGGGCTCCTCGGTGTCCGTGGGTCAGGCGGCGTGCGTCGCGTGCGCCGGCACCGCCGGCGCGGAGATCCAGTGCGCCTCGAGCCGGGTCCGGCCGCCGTCGTCGGTCGTCGGCACCCAGGTCTGCACGAGACCGGTGGTCATGTTGGTGTCGCTCATGGGATGCCTTTCGTTCACCGTCCGTTCACCCAGCGTAGCCGATCCCCACCGCGCCCGTCGCATCTCCGGCTAGATCGGCCTCGGCGCCCCACCCGGACCCACTCCACGGCGATAGCGGGCGCACCGTGCTCCACCCGCGCTCAGCGCGGCGGGTGGTGCTGGATTCCCTAGAAGTAGGGGTTTCCTGCCCGAATTCGGGCAGGAAGTTGCAGATAGCCCCGGATCGACCGACGATCATGACCGTGCCGACACCGCCCGACCCCGCGCTGGTGGCGCGGATCGTCGCCAGCACCGGCCTCTCGGCCGGCGAGGCGACCCGGGTGGTGGAGGACGTCGTCGCCTTCCACGCCGAGTCCGTGGAGGACTACGTGCGGCGTCGGCACGCCCACCTGAAGACCTACGGCGCGAAGAACTCGGAGATCTTCGCCCGGATCGCCGAGGAGCTGGCCGGCCGCGTGGTGGCCGCTCCCGAGCTGTCCGAGCGACAGCTGCGCCGGATCGTGTACGGCTGAGAGGACAACGAAGATGTGCGGAATCGTCGGGTACGTCGGAGCCCAGCAGGCCGCCCCGCTGCTGCTCGAGGGGCTCAGCCGCCTCGAGCACCGGGGCTACGACTCGGCGGGTGTCGCGCTGCTGGGCGGCACCGGCCTCAAGGTCGCCAAGCAGGCCGGGCGGGTGCGCGACCTCGCGGACAGCCTCCCGAAGCGGTTCGGCGGCAAGACCGGGATCGGGCACACCCGCTGGGCCACGCACGGTCCCGCCAACGACGTCAACGCCCACCCGCACACCGACGCCAAGGGCCTGGTGGCCGTCGTCCACAACGGGATCATCGACAACGCGGCCGCGCTGCGGCAGCGGCTGTCCGACGAGGGCGTCGACCTGGTGAGCGACACCGACACCGAGGTCGTCGCGCACCTGGTCGCCCGGTCGGAGGCGGGGACCCTCGAGGGCAAGGTCGTCGACGCGCTCGCCGCCATCGAGGGCACCTACGGCCTCGCCGTCCTGCACGTCGACTTCCCCGACCGGATGGTCGTCGCGCGCAACGGCAGCCCGCTGCTGATCGGCGTCGGCGAGAAGGAGATGTGGGTCGCCTCCGACCTGGCGGCGGTGGTGCGGCACACGACGACGGTCGCGCACCTCGACGACGGCGAGATCGCCACCGTGACGGCCGGCGGCTTCACGACGTACGGCGGGGACCTGCGGCCGGTCACCCGGTCGGCGGTGACGGTCGACGTCGACCCGGCGGCGTACGACGCCGGCGACCACGAGTCCTACATGCACAAGGAGATGCTCGAGCAGCCCGTCGCCGCGGAGCGGGTGCTGCGCGGCCGGCTCGACGATCGCTTCGGGACCGCGCACCTCGGCGGCCTCAACATGGACGCCCGTGACACCCGCGCGATCCGCCGGGTGAAGATCCTGGGCTGCGGGTCGGCCTACTACGTCGGCCAGATGGGCGCCGCGCTCGTGGAGGAGCTGGCGCGCATCCCGGCGGACGCCGAGGCGGCCAGCGAGTTCCGCTACCGCGACCCGGTCATCGAGCCGGACACCCTCTACGTCGCGGTCAGCCAGTCGGGCGAGACGATCGACACCCTGCTGGCCGTGCAGGAGATCCGGCGCAAGGGCGGCCGCGTCGTCGGGCTGGTCAACGTCGTCGGCAGCGCGATCGCGCGCGAGTGCGACGGCGGGATCTACCTCCACGCCGGGCCAGAGGTGGCGGTCGCGTCGACCAAGGCGCTCACCAACATGTTCCTCGGCTTCGCGCTGCTCGCCCTCCAGCTCGGCCGGGTGCGGGACCTCTCGATCGCCGACGGCAAGCGGCTCATCGCCGGGCTGGCCCGGATCCCTGAGCAGATCCAGGAGATCCTCGACCGCGAGGCGGAGATCGGCGAGGTCGCGCAGCAGCTCGCCGACGCCGAGAGCCTCTTCTTCGTCGGCCGGGTGCGCGGCTACCCGGTCGCCCGCGAGGGCGCGCAGAAGTTCAAGGAGATCTCCTACCGGCACGCCGAGGCCTACCAGACCTCCGAGCTCAAGCACGGCCCGCTCGCGCTGGTCAGCGAGCAGGTGCCGACGGTGGCGATCGTCCCGGACGACGAGCTCACCGACCGCAACGTCGGCGCCCTGCACGAGATCGCCGCGCGCCGCGGCCCCCTCGTCGTGATCACCCACGAGGGCGTCGACCTCGGCGAGGTGCAGTGCGTGCGGATCGACGTGCCGCGCAACGAGCGCGAGCTCGACCCGGTGCTGCTCGTCGTACCGCTGCAGCTGCTGGCCTACCACGCCGCGCTGCGGCTCGGCCACGACATCGACAAGCCGCGCAACCTGGCCAAGTCGGTCACCGTCGAGTGACCCAGCCCACCGCGCCGACGAAGGTGGCAGGGCTGGACGAGCCCACTACCGTTGACGGGTGAGCAACGAGGACCAGGACGACCCGACCACCCCCGAGGTGACGTTCGACGACCTCGGACTCGACGCCAAGGTGCTGAAGGCGCTGAGCGACGTCGGCTACGAGAAGCCGTCCGCCATCCAGGCCGCGACCATCCCGCCGCTGCTCGCCGGCCGCGACGTCGTCGGCCTGGCGCAGACCGGCACCGGCAAGACCGCGGCGTTCGCGCTGCCGATCCTGTCCCGCCTCGACCTCTCGCAGAAGACGCCCCAGGCGCTGGTGCTCGCCCCGACGCGTGAGCTCGCGCTGCAGGTCTGCGAGGCGTTCGAGAAGTACGCCGCGCACATGAAGGGCGTGCACGTGCTGCCGGTCTACGGCGGCCAGGCGTACGGCGTACAGCTCAGCGCCCTGCGCCGCGGCGTGCACATCGTCGTCGGCACCCCGGGCCGGATCATGGACCACCTCGAGAAGGGCACGCTCGACCTGACCGAGCTGCGCTTCCTGGTGCTCGACGAGGCCGACGAGATGCTCAACATGGGCTTCGCCGAGGACGTCGAGACGATCCTCGCCGACACCCCGGACGACAAGAACGTCGCGCTGTTCTCCGCGACGATGCCGGCCCAGATCCGCCGCATCTCCAAGCAGTACCTCAGCAACCCCGAAGAGATCACGGTCAAGGGCAAGACCACGACCTCGCCCAACATCACCCAGCGCTACCTGATGGTGAGCTACCCGCAGAAGGTCGACGCCCTCACGCGGATCCTCGAGGTCGAGAACTTCGAAGGGATGATCGTCTTCGTCCGCACCAAGAGCGAGACGGAGATGCTGGCGGAGAAGCTCCGGGCCCGCGGCTTCTCGGCGGCGGCGATCAACGGCGACGTCGTCCAGGCCCAACGTGAGCGCACGGTCAACCAGCTGAAGTCCGCCAAGCTCGACATCCTGGTCGCCACCGACGTCGCGGCCCGCGGTCTCGACGTCGAGCGGATCAGCCACGTCGTCAACTACGACATCCCCACCGACACCGAGTCCTACGTGCACCGGATCGGCCGCACCGGTCGCGCCGGCCGCAGCGGCGACGCGATCTCGTTCGTGACCCCGCGCGAGCGCTACCTGCTCAAGCACATCGAGAAGGCGACCCGGCAGCCCCTGACGCAGATGCAGCTGCCGACCGCCGAGGACGTCAACAGCACGCGGCTCTCGCGCTTCGACGACGCGATCACCGAGGCGCTGACCCAGACCGCGCGCGTCGACCGCTTCCGCGACATCATCGGCCACTACGTCCGCGAGCACGACGTGCCCGAGGCCGACGTGGCCGCCGCGCTGGCGATCGTCGCCCAGGGCGAGACCCCGCTGCTGCTCCAGCCCGGCGACGAGATCCGTCCGCCGCGCGAGGACCGCCCGGCCCGCGACCGCGGCGACCGCCCGGACCGCGGCGACCGGGGGCCGCGCGAGCGGCGCCCGCGTGGCCGCAGCGACGTCCCCATGGCGACGTACCGGATCGCGGTCGGCAAGCGGCACCGCGTCGAGCCCCGCCAGATCGTCGGCGCGCTCGCCAACGAGGGCGGCCTCTCCCGCGAGGACTTCGGCCACATCGACATCCGCGGCGACCACTCGCTCGTCGAGCTGCCCGCCGACCTGCCCGGCGAGGCGTGGGACCGCCTGCGCGGCACCCGGATCTCCGGCAAGCTCATCGAGCTCTCCCAGGACGCCGGCGGCCCGCCCCGCGACCGCCGCCCGGACCGCGGCTACGACAAGAAGCCCCGCCACAAGAACCGTTGAGTTGGGCGCCAGTCACCGTTGAGCTGGGCCGCGTTCCCGCCGGTCCGTGATTTGTGCCCGACTGGCGGGTGATTCGGGCCCAACTCGACATCGGGGACCCCTAGTGTGATCGCGGTCACACCGGCGGGCGGCGTGACGTCCGCTCCCGGGAGGTCCCATGTCACTGCGCCGTCGCCTCGCTGCCACGGTCTCCGCGCTCGCGTCGCTGCTCGCGGTCCCGCTCGTCCTCACCGCGCCGGCCCAGGCCGCCGCGCCGGCGTACGTCGCCCTCGGCGACTCCTACTCGTCCGGCGTCGGGACCCGCACCTACATCAGCGACGGGACGTCCTGCCAGCGCTCGACCTACGCCTACCCCTACCTCGTGGCGCAGCAGAAGGGCTACGCGCTGACGTTCAAGGCCTGCTCCGGCGCCAAGATCCCCGACGTCACCGGTCAGCTGAGCGCGCTGTCGACGGGCACCGGCTACGTCACGGTCTCGGTGGGCGGCAACGACGCCGGGTTCTCGAGCGTGGTCACCGAGTGCGCGCAGCCCGGCTGGGCCAGCAACTGCGACGGCAGGATCAACACCGCGCAGGCCTACATCAACAACACGCTGCCCGGCGCGCTGTCGACGCTCTACTCCTCGATCCGCAGCAAGGCGCCGAACGCCAAGGTGGTCGTGGTCGGCTACCCCCGGGTGTTCAACGGTGAGGACTGCAACGCCGGGACCTTCTTCTCCCCGGCCGAGGAGACCCGGCTCAACGCGACGGCGGACCTGCTCAACAGCAAGCTCTCGGCCGCCGCCGCAGCGCGGGGGTTCTCCTTCGCTAACCCGACCAGCCGGTTCGTCGGCCACGCCGTCTGCGACGACACCGAGTGGCTGAACGGGCTCTCCAACCCGGTCAGCGAGAGCTACCACCCCAACCGGGCCGGGCACGCGAGCGGCTACCTGCCGCTGGTGTCCGGGATGCTCGTCTGACCCGGCTGGTAAAACCGGGGGCGTGCGTTCCCTCCGACCAGCCGTCGCCGCCGCCCTCGTCCTGGGTGCCCTCACCGCGTGCGACGCGGCCGACAAGGTCACCGGGCCCGACCCCGACGACGCCGCGGACACGTTGGCGCTGGCACTGGTCGGGGGCGACTTCAGCGACGTCGCGCTGACCTCCGGCCAGACCGTCGACGAGGTCGCCACCGACTACTCGACGGTCGTCGAGGGGATGGGCGACCTGACGCCGACGGTCACGGCCGGCGGCGTCGAGGAGGACGGCGAGACCGCGAGCGCAACCCTGGCCTGGACCTGGCCGGTCGGCGGCGAGGAGTGGAGCTACACCGCCCCCGTCACGATGACCAAGGCCGGCGACGAGTGGCAGGTCGAGTGGAGCCGCGCGCTCGTGGAGCCGAGCCTGCGCGAGGGCAGCGTCCTCGACGTCACCCCGGTCGCCGGCGACCGCGGCCTGATCCTCGGCAACCACGGCGACGTGATCGTCACCGACCGGGCCGTGACCAGGTTCGGCATCGACCGGTCCCAGGTGCCCCAGGCGCAGGCCGGACGGTCGGCACGCCGGCTGGCCCAGCTGGTCGGGATCGACCCGGCGGCGTACGCCGCACGCGTCGAGGCCGCCGGTGAGAAGGCGTTCGTCGAGGCGATCGTGATCCGCAAGGACGACGTGCCGCTCGACGTGGCGCAGGGCTACGCGGCGATCACCGGCGCCCGGGCGGTCGCCGACGACATCCCACTGGGACCGACCCGCGACTTCGCGCTGCCGATCCTCGGCTCCGTCGGCGAGGTCACGGCGGAGATGATCGCGGAGCATCCGGACCGCTACCAGGTCGGCGACCAGGCCGGTCTGTCCGGCCTCCAGGCGCGCTACGACGAGCAGCTCCAGGGCGTCGACGGGCTCGTGGTCAACGCCGTCGCCGGGAGCGGCCGCGAGCGCGAGCTCTACCGCGTCGATCCGCAGCCCGGCCAGACGATCGAGCTGACCCTGGACGTCCAGGCCCAGCAGGCTGCCGAGGCCGCGCTCGCCGACGTCGGCCCGGCGAGCGCCCTGGTCGCGGTCCGGCCCTCCGACGGGGCGATCCTGGCGGCCGCCAACGGCCCCGGCACCGGCGGCTACAACTTCGCGACCTACGGCCAGGCCGCGCCCGGCTCGACGTTCAAGACCGTGAGCAGCCTCGCCCTGCTGCGGGCCGGCCTGACGCCCGACACCGTGGTGCCGTGCACCAGCAGGGTGGGCGTCGACGGCAAGCCGTTCGAGAACTACGACGACTACCCGAGCTCGGCCCTCGGCGACATCCCGCTGCGCACCGCGGTCGCCAACTCCTGCAACACCGCGTTCATCTCCCAGGCCGGCAAGGTCGGCGATGGCGACCTGGCGGCCGCTGCGGCGTCGCTGGGCCTCGGGATCGACCACGACCTCGGCTTCCCGGCGTACTTCGGCCAGGTGCCGGAGCCGCAGTCGCAGACCGAGGCCGCGGCCGACCTGATCGGCCAGGGCGGCATCCTCGCCTCCCCGATGGCGATGGCGACCGTGATGGCCTCCATCCAGGCCGGCCGGACCGTGGTGCCGCAGCTGGTGAGGTCGGTCGAGTCCGCCGTGCCCGACGAGGCGACGCCGCTGGGCGCCCAGGAGGCCGCCGCGCTCCAGGGCATGCTCCGGGCGGTCGTCACCTCCGGCAGCGGCCGCGGCCTGCTCGACCTCCCCGGCCCGCCGGCGATCGCCAAGACCGGCACCGCCGAGTTCGAGAAGGGCGGCAAGACCCTCACGCACGCCTGGATGGTCGCCGCGCAGGGCGACCTCGCGGTCGCGGTCTACGTCGACGAGGGCGACTCCGGGTCCGGGACCGCGGGTCCGCTCCTCGAGCGGTTCCTGCGCACGCGATGAGGTCGCCCTCGACCCGCGTCCTCCTCGACCCCGAGCGACGCAGCTACTGGGACGCCGACGAGCCGCGGCCGATCCGCGTGCACGAGTGGCCGCACGCGCCGGGCGACCCCTTGGTCGTGCTCTCGCACGGCACCGGCGGCTCGGCCGGCGCGATGGCCTGGCTCGCGGAGCCGCTGTCCGACGCCGGCTTCCGGGTGGTCGCCCTCGACCACCACGGCAACGACGCCCACGGCGGCTACCACCCGGCCGGCTTCCTGTTCGGGTGGGAGCGACCGCGGGACCTGACCGTGGTCCTCGACGCCCTCGAGCGGGAGGGGCCTCTCGGACCGGTCGGAGCCGCCGGCTTCTCGTACGGCGGCTACACGGTCGCCGCGCTCGCCGGCGCACGGCTCGACCCGGTCGTGGTCGGGGCGGTGGTCGGCGGTGCGGTGCCGGCACCCGACATCCCCGAGTTCCCCGACGTCTTCGAACGGCTGCGCCAGGAGGTCTCGCCGGACGCCGTCGCGGCCGCGGTCGCGCGCTCGGGTGCGGACCTCTCCGACGACCGCGTCCGCGCTGCCTTCCTGGTCGCGCCCGGCCTCGGTGGCCTGGTCGACCCGGGGAGCCTGCGCGGGGTGTCGGTGCCGGTCGAGATCCGCTGGGCGAGCGCCGACCGGATCAATCCCTTCGACGCCGACGCGCGTCCCTACCTCGAGGGCATCCCGGGCGCCGCCGGCCGGGAGGTCGGCCCGGCGGGCCACGAGGACTTCATCCCCCCACTGCGCCCCGAGGCACCCGTGCGCCGCGAGGTCGCCGCCGACGCCGTCGCGTTCTTCCGGCAGCACCTCGGCTGAGCGTCCTCACTCCCGCGGCGGGATCGTCCTCGCCACCTCCTCGGGCATCGGCTCGTAGTGGGCGAAGGTGCGCGTGAAGACGCCGGCGCCGTGGGTCGCGGAGCGCAGGTCCACGGCGTACCGGACGAGCTCGGTCTGCGGCACCTCGGCCAGCACCTGGGTGCGGTCCTCGCCGACCTTGTCGGTGCCGAGCAGGCGCCCGCGGCGGGAGGAGAGGTCGCTCATCACCGGACCGACCTGGTCGTCGGGGACGATCACCGACACCGAGTCGTAGGGCTCGAGCATCGTGACCGTCGTCGCGGCGGCGGCCTCGCGCAGCGCGAGCGCGCCCGCGGTCTGGAAGGCCATGTCCGAGGAGTCGACGCTGTGCGCCTTGCCGTCGGTGAGCGTCACCCGCAGGTCGACGACCGGGTGGCCGAGCCGCACGCCCCGCTCCATCTGGTGCCGCACGCCCTTCTCGACGCTCGGGATGAAGTTGCGGGGGACGGCGCCGCCGACGACCTTGTCGACGAACTCGAAGCCGCTGCCCTCCGGGAGCGGCTCCACCTCGATGTGGCAGACCGCGAACTGGCCGTGGCCGCCGGACTGCTTCACGTGCCGGCCGAGGCCCTTGGCCTTCCCGGCGAAGGTCTCACGCAGCGACACGATGAACGGGACCGTCTCGACGTGCACGCCGTAGCGCTCGGTGAGCCGCTCCAGGGTCACGTCGACGTGCGACTCGCCCATGCACCACAGCACCAGCTGGTGGGTCTCGGCGTTGTTCTCGATCCGCAGCGACGGATCCTCGGCGGCCAGCCGCGCCAGCGCCTGGGAGAGCTTGTCCTCGTCGGCCTTGCTGCTCGCCACGATCGCCGTCGGCATCAGGGGCTCCGGCATCGACCACGGCCGCAGCACCCGCGGCTCCTCCGCGGCGGAGAGGGTGTCGCCGGTCTCGGCTCGGCTGAGGCGCCCGATCGCGCAGATGTCACCGGCGACGACGCGCTCGGTCGGCGCCTGGGCCTTGCCGAACACGTACGCCAGCGCGCCGATCTTCTCGTCCTCGTCGTGGTCGGGGTGTCCGGCGGACTCGCCGAAGAACGACGTGAAGTGCCCGGAGACGTGCACCGCCTGGTCGGCGGTGAGCGTCCCGGAGAAGACCCGGACGAGGCTCAGCCGGCCGACGTACGGGTCGCTGGTCGTCTTGACCACCTCGGCCACCAGTGGTCCCTCGGGGTCGCACGCGATCTCGCCGGCGCCCGCCCCCGACGGCGTGAAGACCTCCGGCGGGACGTGCTCGGCCGGCGAAGGGAAGGCCCGGACGGCGAGGTCGAGCAGCTCGGCGCAGCCGACGCCGGTCACCGAGCACACGGGTACGACGGGGAAGAAGGTCGCGCGGGCGACCGCGCGCTCGAGGTCGTCGACGAGCACCTTCTCGTCGATCTCCTCGCCCCCGACGTAGCGGTCCATCAGCGTCTCGTCCTCGGACTCCTCGATGACGGCCTCGATCAGGTCGCCGCGCAGCCCGGTCGCCTCGGCCGCGTCGCTCGGCGGGAGCAGGCCGGTCAGCGAGACGACGTCGTCGCCCTGTCGCACCGGGACGAACAGCGGCATCACCCGCTCACCGAACGCGTCCTGCGCCTGCATCAGCAGGCCGTCGTAGTCGGCCCGGGCCTGGTCGAGCTTGGTGATCACGACCGCGCGCGGCATGCCGACGCTCGCGCACTCGCGCCACAGCGCCCGCGTGCCGTCGTCGATGTCCTCGTTGGCCGCGATGACGAAGAGCGCGCAGTCGGCGGCCCGGAGCCCGGCCCGCAGCTCGCCGACGAAGTCGGCGTACCCGGGCGTGTCGACGAGGTTGATCTTGATGCCCTCGTGCACCAGCGGCGCGACGGCGAGGGAGATGGTGCGGCCGTGGGCGTGCTCGGACTCCTCGTGGTCGCAGACGGTGGTGCCGTCGCGCACGGAGCCGGCGCGCTGGATCGCGCCCGAGGCGGCGAGCAGGGTCTCGGCGAGCGTGGTCTTCCCGGACCCGGCCGGGCCCACCAGCACCACGTTCCTGATCCGGTCCGGGCTGCTCGCCCCCAGATCTTGTCCCGACGCTCTCCGGGCGGTCTTCTCGGCCATGGCCTGCCTCCTGCCGTGCCTGCGGGCCGGTCTTCCTCGACCCTCCGATCCGAGGGAACTCCTCTTGCTCGGCGCGCACAAGGGCTGTCCGGCACCGATTCGCATCGGCGACGTCGGGCTGGTCGGGAGATGACACGAGGCCCCGGCGTGCACGCCGGGGCCCCGGTCCTTCTCAGCCTGGTGATCTGACGCGAGGGGGTGCGGCAGATCGAGCCTGCGAAGGGGGCGAGCCCCTCGCTGCATGGGGTCAGCAAGGGGCTCTTGCCGACATCAAAGTGCTCCCTCCGAGTCGACATCTCAAGGGTGCCATGTTCCGACCGGGGTGTCAGCGGTTTGTCCGAAGGGGAGGGAGTGTCAGGCTGGGCACCATGAACGGACTCGATCTCCTCGGCCCCGACCAGCGGGGCCTCTTCATCGGCGGGACCTGGCGCGACTCGGAGACCGGGCAGCGCATCGACGTGATCGACCCCGCCGACGGCTCGGTGCTCACCGATGTCGCCGACGGCAGCGTCAACGACGCGGTCGACGCGCTGGACGCCGCCGTCGCGGCCCAGGCGGCCTGGGCGACGACCCCCCCGCGGGAGCGCGGGGAGATCCTGCGCGCGGCGTTCGGGCTGATCATCGACCGCGCCGACCAGTTCGCGCACCTCATGAGCCTGGAGATGGGCAAGACCGTCGCCGAGGCGCGCGGCGAGGTCGGCTACGGCGCGGAGTTCTTCCGCTGGTACGCCGAGGAGGCGGTGCGCATCCACGGCCGCTGGATGCAGGCGCCCGCGGGCGGCAGCCGGCTGCTGACGATCAAGAAGCCGGTCGGTCCGTGCCTGTTCATCACCCCGTGGAACTTCCCGCTGGCGATGGGGACCCGCAAGATCGGCGCCGCGATCGCCGCCGGCTGCACGATGGTGGTGAAGCCGGCCAGCCAGACGCCGCTCACCATGCTGGCGCTCGCGACCGTGCTCACCGAGGCCGGCCTGCCCGACGGCGTGCTCAACATCGTGACGACCAGCAAGCACAGCGAGTTCAGCGAGACCCTCCAGGCCGACGACCGGCTGCGCAAGGTGAGCTTCACCGGGTCGACGGCGGTCGGGAAGCTGCTGGTGCGCCAGTCCGCGGAGCAGCTCCAGCGGCTCAGCATGGAGCTGGGCGGCAACGCGCCGTTCCTCGTGTTCGAGGACGCCGACGTCGACGCGGCCGTCGACGGCGCGATGCTCGCGAAGATGCGCAACATGGGCGAGGCGTGCACCGCGGCCAACCGGTTCCTCGTGCACTCCTCCGTGGCGCAGGAGTTCGGCGAGAAGCTCGGCAAGCGGATGAGCGCGCTCTCGGTCGGCCGGGGGCAGGACGAGGGCGTCGACGTCGGCCCGCTGATCGACGAGAAGGCGGTCGAGAGCGTGAGCCAGCTCGTCACCGACGCGGTGCACGACGGGGCGACCGTGGTCTGCGGTGGCAGCGCGTCCGACGGGCCGGGCTACTTCTACCCGCCGACCGTGCTGCTGGACGTGCCCGCCGAGTCCGAGATCAACCTCCAGGAGATCTTCGGGCCGGTCGCGCCGATCACGACGTTCGAGACCGAGGACGAGGCGATCCGGCAGGCCAACGCGACGGAGTACGGCCTCGCGTCGTACGTCTACACCCGCGACCTGGCCCGCACGATCCGGGTCGCCGAGTCGCTCGACTTCGGGATGGTCGGCATCAACACCGGCCTGGTCTCCAACCCTGCCGCCCCGTTCGGCGGGGTCAAGGCGAGCGGCTTCGGCCGCGAGGGCGGCTTCGAGGGCATCGAGGAGTACCTCGAGACGACCTACGTCTCGCTGCCCGCGGGGTAGCGGACGGCCGGCGTCAGGCTTCGCCGCCCGCGACTCCACAATGGCGCCATGGACCTCACCGCCGACACCGCCGAGCAGTACCGCGCCTTCGCGCTCGACGCCCGCGGCTACTCGCCCTGCTTCGACGACTGGGCATCGCGGGTCGCCGAGGACCCGGAGGTGCTCGGGTGGCTGTCGCGACTGCCGCTGCCCAAGCAGCAGCCCAACCTCGTCTTCGCGGCCGCCCGCTGGCACGGGGTCGCCGCGCCCGGTCCGTACGACGGGCTGCGGACCGCCCTGCTCGCTGACGACGGCGCCATCGAGCGCACGATCCTCGCGCGCTCGACGCAGACCAACGAGGCCGGCCGGCTGGCCACGCTCCTGCCGGCGTTCGCGTCGGTGGCCGGCGGCCGGCCGATCGCGCTCATCGAGGTCGGGGCGAGCGCAGGGCTCAACCTCTTCCCGGACCGCTACGCCTACGAGTGGAGCACCGCCGCGGGCGTCCGGCGTGCCGGCGCGGGGCCGGTGCTCGCCGCGCGGGTCGAGGGGCCGGCGCCGCTCCCGGACGCGGTGCCGGACGTCTCCTGGAGGGCCGGCGTCGACCTGCACCCGATCGACGTCACGGACGCCGACCAGGTGGAGTGGCTCACGAACCTGGTGTGGCCCGAGCACGAGGAGCGGCGGGCGCTGCTGGCGCGCGCCGTCGAGGTCGCCCGCACCGAGCCGCCGCGGCTCGTCGCCGGCGACCTGCTCGACCGCCTGCCTGCCCTCGTCGAGGAGGCCGCCGCGCACGGCCCGGTCGTCGTGTTCCACAGCGCGGTGATCGCCTACCTGGCGCCGGACGACCGCGACCGCTTCCAGGACCTGATGACGGACCTGGTCGGCAGGGGCCGCTGCCACTGGGTGAGCAACGAGGGGCCGCGCGTTCTGCCCGCCGTCACCGCGACCGGGCCCGCGATGCCCGACGACGTCCGTGGGTTCGTGCTCGGCGTCGACGGCCGCGCCGTCGCGTGGGCCCACGGCCACGGCACGTGGCTGCGCTGGTTTGACCTGAAGCGCGCTTGAGCTTGTCGGATAGGGGCATGCACGCGATCCGGATGCACTCCTTCGGCCCTCCCGACGTGCTCGTCCTCGACGAGCTGCCCGACCTCGAACCCGGCCCCGGCCAGGTGCGGATCGCCGTCGCAGCGAGCGGGGTGCACCTCCTCGACACCACGATCCGACGCGGCGAGCCGGGGCCGTTGCCGGCGCCGGAGCTGCCGACGATCCCGGGCCGGGAGGTCGCCGGCGTCGTCGACGCACTCGGCGACGGGGTCGAGCCGACCTGGCTCGGCCGCCGGGTGGCCGCGCACCTCGGCATGGTGCCGGGCGGGTACGCCGAGCAGGCCGTCGCCGCGGTCGGGCTGCTGTTCCCCGTGCCCGACCACGTGACCTTCCCCGCCGCCGTCGCCGCGATCGGCACCGGTCGGACCGCCCAGGGGGTCGTCGAGCTCGAACCGGCCGGGCCGGACGACACGGTGCTGGTGCTCTCGGCCGCGGGCGGCCTCGGCTGGCTGCTCGTGCAGGACGCCCGGGCCCGCGGTGCCCGCGTCGTCGCAGCTGCTCGCGGCGACCGCGGCGACCGTCTCGCGGAGATCGCGCCCGACCTCGTCGTCGACTACGGCCGCGACGACTGGGCGGAGCAGGTCGAGGGCGGGGTCACCGTCGTCTACGACGGGGTCGGCGGCGCGATCGGGCGGACCGCCCTCGAGCTGCTGCGTCCCGGGGGTCGGCTGGTGATGTTCGGCTTCTCGGCCGGGTCGCCGACGGCCTTCGACAGCGGTGACCTGGTGCGTCTCGGGGTGAGCGCCGGCTGGAGCCTGGGCGCCCGGATGCAAGCGCTGCCCGGCGGCATCCCGGGCCTGGCCACCCGGGCGCTCGACCGGGTCGCGGCCGGGGAGTGGCGGCCGCTCGTCACGGCGTACCCGCTCGCGGAGGCGGCGCGGGCACACGCCGACCTCGAGGGCCGACGGGCGCTCGGCAAGGTCGTCCTCGAGCCCCGATGAGTCCGGTGGGTACCGTCTGTCCGCCTTGTCAGACTGTCCGGGAGGAGGAGCGATGACCGAGGTCCAGGCGCCGCCGGGGCGCCGGCTGCCGAGGGCGCTGCACCCCTTCCGGCACGCCGCCTACCGCCGGCTGGCGGTGGCGCTGGTGCTGGCGACGTTCGCGGGCGGGGTGTGGACGGTCGGCCTGGTCTGGGAGGTCATCCGCATCGGCGGCGGGCCCGGGCAGCTCTCCGTGGTGGCGACCGCCAGCGCCGTCGGCGTCATCCTGCCCGCGCTGGTCGGCGGCGTGGTCGCCGACCGGGTGCCGCAGAAGCTCATCCTGCTCGGCGTCGCCACCCTCGAGATGCTGTGCATGGGCACGGTCGCGCTGCTCTCGGTCAGCGACCTCACCGTGCTCTGGCAGCTCGGCGCGGTCGGGTTCCTCATCGGCGCGGCGATGGCCTTCTACTACCCCGCCTACTCCGCCTGGCTGCCGGCGCTGGTGCCCGAGGAGGACCTGCTCCAGGTCAACGGCTTCGAGGGGATGATCCGGCCGACGATCGGCCAGGCCGTCGGCCCGGCGGTCGCCGGCGCCGTGGTCGGGGCCGCGTCTCCGGGGGCGGCGCTCTCGATCGCGGCGATCTCCTCGCTCGCGGGCCTGCTCGCGCTGACGACGGTGCCGCTGACGCCGGTCCGTCGCGAGTCCGACGGCACTCCGTCGACGGTGCTGCACGACCTGCGCGAGGGCTTCGCCTACATGTGGCGCACGCCCTGGCTGCTCGCGACGCTGCTCTTCGCCTCGGTGATGGTCTTCGTGATGATGGGCCCGCTCGAGGTGCTGGTGCCGTTCCTCATCAAGGACCGGCTCGGCGGCGGTCCGGGTGACCACGCCAAGGTGCTCGCCGCCTTCGGCGTCGGCGGCGCGATCGGCTCGCTGATCATGGCGTCGCGCCGGATGCCGCGCCGCTACCTCACCTGGATGAACCTGATGTGGGGCCTCGGCGCGCTGCCGTTCGTCGTCATGGGCTTCGCGACCGAGATCTGGCAGGTCGTCGCGTCGGCCTTCGTGCTGGGCGTGCTCTTCTCCGCGCCGATGGTCATCTGGGGCACGCTGCTCCAGCGGCGGGTCCCCCCGCACCTGCTCGGCCGGGTCGCCTCGCTCGACTTCTTCGTCTCCATCAGCCTGATGCCGGTGTCGATGGCGCTCTCGGGGCCGGTGTCGGAGGCGATCGGCCTGCGCACCACGTTCCTCATCGCCGGCATCGTGCCGGCCATCGCCGCCGCCGTCGCGATCGTGGCCGCCAGGCTGCCCGAGGACGAGATCGCCCACCCGCTGTGAGCCGGGCGGCTACAGCGAGGCGAGCACGTCCTCGTTGTGCCGGTGCCCGACGGTCTCGTAGCCGATCACCGTGACCCACGGCGTGAACGCGACGACCAGCAGCGACCAGCTGAGCGTGACGCCCAGTGCCACGAGCACGACGCCGAGCACCAGCACCGCCGCTGACAACGCCACGAGCAGCACGTGGAAGGGATCGACGGTGTGGCTCAGGTGCGCGTAGAGCAGGTAGAGCAGCGCGACGTACAGGCCGAGCGGGATGGCGACGGCGAGCACGGTCTCGGTGTCGGTGAGCTCGGAGTGGTCCTCCAGGAGGTACGCCGCGGCGTGCAGGCCCGCGCCGACCGCGACCAGCGCGCCGAAGAACGGGATGTGCCCGTAGCCCCACCCGAACCCGCGGCGACGGTGGACGTGCAGGATGTCGCCGCTCGGGATCACGAAGTAGGTCCACCACATGCCGAAGGCGACGCCGACGCCGGCGAGCCCGAGCAGCACCACCTCGGCGGTCCAGCCCTCGGTGGAGATCAGCGCGGACAGCGTGGCCGCGCCGCCGATCAGTCCCTCACCGAGCGCGATGATCACCATCAGGCCGTAGCGCTCGGCGATGTGGTGGGCGTGCCACGGGGTCCCGTCGTCCAGGTGCTCGGCGACGTAGGGCCCGGCGAGCTCGACGAGGACGAACGGGATCGCCAGCGCGAAGAACACCGGGATCGAGGTCTCGACCAGGGCGAGCACGATCCAGGCGGACTGCGAGACGACGAGGGTCACGATGAAGACCCGGCAGACCGGCGCGCGCTCGGGGTCCTGACGGCTGGCGCGCAGCCACTGGAGGATCATCGGCACCCGCATCACGACGTACCCGAGCACCATCACGCGGTTGTCCATGTGCTCGTCGTGCAGCAGCGACTCGAACATGTCCGGCAGGCCGAGCGCCAGGATGATGACGCCGATCATCTGCACCATCGTGGTCAGCCGGTAGACCCAGTCGTCGGTGTCGTAGGCCGACGCGAACCAGCTGAAGTTGATCCACGCCCACGAGACGGCGAACGTCGCGAACGCGAACCCCACGATCCCGTCCCACACGTGGTCCGCGACGAGGAAGTGGGAGAGCTCGTTGGCGGCGGCGCCGAAGGCGATGACGAACGTCAGGTCGAACAGCAGCTCCAGCGGGGTCGCCGTCCGACCGCCCTCGTGCGGGTCGCGGCCTGCCATCCGGACGGCGGTGTGGATGGTCCGGTCGGGCATGCCGTCAGCCTAGGGTCAGGCGAGGCCCTGCCGTCCCAGCGCGCCGGCGAGCTCGACGCGGGAGGCGATGCCGAGCTTGCGGTAGACGTGGGAGAGGTGCCACTCCACGGCCTTCACGGTGACCACGAGCTGCTCGGCGATCTCGCGGTTGGTGTGCCCGACGGCGGCGAGCCGCGCGACCCGCTGCTGGGCGGCGGTCAGCAAGGCGAGTGTCTCGCCGAGCACCGGTCGGTGCGGGTGGCCGAGCCGGTCCAGCAGCCGGCGGACCCGGCCCAGCAGCGGCCAGAGCCCCTCGTTGCCGGCGTAGAGCTCGGCGGCACGCAGCAGCGTGAGCGCCTCGTCGGCGTCGCCGGCGTCGTTGCCCAGCAGCAGCAGCCCGGCGAGGTCGGTGCCGATCTGGGCGACCAGCCGCGCGGCGGGCACGCCGTCGAGCTCGTCGATCGCCTGGCGCAGGAGGGAGGTCCGGTCGGTGTGGGCATCGACGGTCGCGAGGGTGCGCAGCCCGAGCGCGATCGGGTACGGCGCGCCGTTGACGCCGGCGAGCGCGAGGTGCTCGCGCGCCAGGGCGGTGCCCTCCGTGCGCCGGCCGAGCCGGACGGCGGCCAGCGCCGCGGCGGTGCGCCACGGCAGCCGGCCGGGGTCGTCGTCGGCCGGAGGGAGCAGCGTGGGGATGTGGGCGAAGTGCGCCGCGGCGGCCTCGACGTTGCTGTCGGCCGCGCAGAGCTCGCCGAGGCCGTAGCGGGCGGACGCACCGACGGGGCCGGGCTGGTCGCGCAGCGGCTCGAGCAGCTCGCCGAGCGCGCGGGCCTCGGTCAGCTCGCCGCGGGCGAGGCGGCAGTCCAGGCTCGCGGTCAGCAGCGTCGCGCGCTCCAGGTCGTCGAGCACTCCCTCGCCCTCGACCCACGCGTCAGCGAGGTCGCCGAGGGCCGCGGTGATCGCTCCGGCGCGCGCGCTGACGAGCCCGCGCGAGAGCAGCTCACGTGGGTGGTCGAGCGTGCCCCGCTGGGCGGCACCCTGTCCCTGTGCCCACGTCAACGGCATGCGGGGAGCCTAGGAAGGAGCCGCGGTCCGCGTGGCCGAATGGGGCGATATCGGGGGGCCGACTAGTCAGGTGCGACGGCCCAGGTGCGCCAGCAGACGGGTGGCGGCCGGCGCATCCGCCGGCACCGGTCGCGGTGCGGCGAAGCGGACGCCGCGGTCCGCCGGCGCCACGGCCGTCCGGGCGACCGGCAGCAGCGCGGCCGCGAGCGCCTCGGGGATCGGCACCGGGGAGCCGACGGCCTGGGCCACGTCCCATCCGTGGACCGTCACCTCCAGCGCCGCCGTGGCGACCAGCATGCGGCTGGGCAGGTCGACGCCGCCCACCAGCACGTCGCCGGGGCCGGGGCGGCTCCAGGCGCCGAGCAGCTCGCAGGCCTTCGTCCGGATCACGTCGACCCGGCCCGGCCGCCCGGCCGCGGAGTGCACCGGCACGGCGCCGCCGGCCGCCTCGGTGAACGCGTCCAGCGCGTCCTCCATGTGGGCCAGCAGGTCGTCGAGCCGCCAGTCGGCGCACGGCGTACGCCGTCCGAGCCGGCTCTCGTCCACCTCGGAGAGCCGCGTGCCCGTGTAGGCCAGTGCCCGCTCCAGCAGCTCGACGGACTCGCCGAGCTGCGCCGTCATCGCGGGCTCGGGGCGTGGTCGGCGGGCAGCCGCTCGGGCAGGCCGAACGTCGCGAACAGCGCATGGTCGAAGAACGCCGTGACGTGCTTGACCCGCTCGCCGTCGAGCTCGAGCACCTGCAGCTGGAAGGGCACGAAGTCGCCCGCGGGCGTGCGCATGTAGAGGCCGTACGCCGGCTGCCCGTTGGCCCGGGTCTCGAGCATCGGCATGTCGTGGGCGCCGCCGGGGCACTCGGTGCCGATCAGCCAGCCGATGTTGGTGGCGCCCTTGAACCAGCTGGTGAACGGCGGCATGTCCCAGGTCGCCTCCGCGGTGAGCAGGCTGACGATCGTGTCGACGTCCTTGCGCCAGAACGCGTCGACGTAGCGATCCAGGAGCTGCCGCTGCGCGGGGGAGAGCTCGGGCTCGACGCTGTCCTCGGTGAGCCCGCGCTCCGCCATCTGCGCGTGCGCGCGCTGGAGCGCGGAGTTGACCGCGGCCGTGGTGGTGTCGAGCGCCTCGGCCACCTCGGCCGCGCTCCAGCGCAGCACGTCGCGCAGGATCAGCACCGCGCGCTGCTTGGCGGGCAGGTGCTGGAGCGCGGCGACGAACGCCAGCCGGATCGAGTCGCGCTCGGCGACCACGACCGCGGCGTCGGGGACCGGCTCGAGCCAGGCGATCTCGTGGTCGGCCTCGAGCGCGTCGCCGGCCATCGCCTCGGGCGTGCCGATGCCGGCGGGCAGCGGCCGGCGCGGCCGCCCCTCGAGGTTGGTGAGGCACACGTTGGTGGCGATGCGGTAGAGCCAGGTGCGCACGGACGAGCGGCCCTCGAACCGGTCGGCCGCCTTCCAGGCGCGCAGGAACGTCTCCTGCACGAGGTCCTCGGCCTCCTGCACCGATCCCGACATGCGGTAGCAGTGCGCCAGCAGCTCGCGCTGGTAGCGCTGCGTCAGGGCAGGGAAGTCGTCGAGCTCGGTCGAAGTCATGACCGTTCCAGTCTGCATGCTCCTACTGACCGGAGTCGATGCCCGAACTCATCGCCATGGCCAGGGCCCGCTCCGCGGCGGGTACGGCGAGCGCCCGGTCGGCCGGCACCAGGCCGACCCGGGTGCGCCGGTCGAGCAGGTCGTCGACGTCGTGGGCCCCCTCGTGGGTCACCCCGAAGACGAGCTCGGCCAGCGTCACGGGCACCTGCTCGGCCACCGCGGCGAGCAGCTCGGTGTCGGGCAGGCCCGTGGCCGCGCGGGCGGTGTCGAGGACCAGACCGGCGTCGGTGCCGAAGCGGCGCACCAGCCGTGGCGGCGCCTCGAGCGCGGAGAGCACGTCGCGCGGTGCCGCGCCGAGCAGCGGCAGCGTGGCGGTCCGGCAGGGCCCGGCGGGCAGCCCGGTGCGCGCGACCGCTGCGTCGACGGCGTCCTCGGCCATCCGGCGGTAGGTCGTGAGCTTGCCGCCGACGATCGTCACCACGCCGGTGGTGCTCGTCAGCACCGCGTGCCGCCGGGAGAGGTCCGCGGTCGAGCCGTCGGCGGTGTCGAGCAGCGGGCGCAGCCCGGCGTACGCCCCGACGACGTCGTCGCGGTGCAGCTGCCGGTCGAACGCGGCCGACACCACGTCGAGCAGGAACCCGATCTCGGGCTCGGTCGGCTCGGGCACGTCGGGCACCGCGCCCTCGACCGCCTCGTCGGTGAGGCCGACGTAGATCGTGCCGTCGGGCTGCGGGAGCACCATGACGAAGCGGTTGGTCTCGGCGGGCACCGGGCAGAAGACCGACACCGTGAGCCCGGGCAGCGTGTCCCCGCGCAGCACCAGGTGGGTGCCGCGGCTCGGCCGCAGGGTGATCCCGTCGACGAGGGTGTCGGCCCACACGCCCGTCGCGTTGACGACGGCGCGCGCGGTGATCGTGCGGGGCTCGCCGGTCAGCTCGTCGCGCAGGTCCACGGAGGTGCCGGTCGCCGCCAGCACGCGGGCCCGCGTGCGCACGTGGGCGCCGTACGACGCAGCGGTGCGGGCCACGGTGGTGACCAGGCGGGCGTCGTCCTCGAGCTGGCCGTCCCAGCCGAGCATCGCGCCGCGCAGGCCCGCGGACCGCAGCGCGGGCACCAGCCGCAGGGTCTCGGTGCGGGTGAGGTGGCGCGGCTTCGGGAGGGTCGCGGCGTCGGTGTGGGCGCCGCGGCGGAGCAGGTCGCCGGCCATCAGGCCGCCGCGGGTGACCGCGGCCTGGCGGCGGCCGACGCTGGAGGAGAGCGGCACCACCATCGGCATCGCCCGGGTGAGGTGGGGTGCGGTGACCTCCATGAGGATGCCCCGCTCGACCGCGCTCTCGTGGGCGACGCCGACCTGTCCCTTGGCGAGGTAGCGGAGGCCGCCGTGCACCATCTTGGAGGACCACCGCGAGGTGCCGAACGCGAGGTCGTGGGCGTCGACCGCCAGCACCGACAGCCCGCGGGTCACCGCGTCGAGCGCGACGCCGACGCCGGTGATCCCGAGGCCGATGACGACCACGTCGACGTCGGCGGGCGCGTCGGCGAGACCGGCCGTGATCCGGGTCGTCACGGCAGCAGCCCCCGGGTCAGCGCGCGGATGAGCTCGGCATCGAGCTCCTCGGCGGAGACCTCGTCGTCGACCATCGTGTGCGCCGACAGCACGAACCCGTGGGCGGCGAGCAGCATCGCCCGGGCCATCACCACCGGGTTGCCGTCGCGGACCGTGCCCTCGGCCTGGGCCTTGCGCAGCGCGGCGACGGTGAGCTCGAGGATCGCGTCCTGGGAGCGGCCGCGTCGCGAGAAGAGGTAGGGGAGGATCAGCTCGGGGTCGAGGTCGACGATCCGCACGAAGAGCTCGTTCTCGCGCAGCCGCCGCACGGTCCCGACGATGTCGCCGACCAGCCGCTCGACCGTCGGGGCGTCGGGGTCCTCCTCGGCGAGGGCTTCGGCGACCACACCGGCCCACTCCCGGGTCATCAGGTCGCCGAGCAGCTGCGGCATGTCGGTCCAGGTGCGGTAGATCGTCATCCGGGAGACGCCGGCCCGGCGGGCCACCTCGGTGAGTGTGGTGCGCCGCCAGCCGACGTCGAGGATGCAGTCGCGGGCCGCGTCGAGGTAGGCGTCGCGGGCCTCGGTCTTGTCGTCGCCGTTGTGACGAAGTGACGTCATGTGTCACAGTGTAACGCGTGAACGAGGAGATGCACCCGTCCCGCTGGGGCGACCCGGCCCGCGCCGCCGCCCTCCCGGACGCCACTCGCGGTCTGGTCGAGATGGTCTTCGGTGTCTACGACCGCCCCGCCGTCGACCACCCGACGCTGCCGCCGTCGGCGCTCGGCGCCGACCTGCTCGCCGGGCTGGCCGCGATCGTGGGCGCCGACCAGGTACGCACCGACGACGAGACCCGCCGCCTGCGCACCCGCGGCAAGTCGACCCCCGACCTGCTCCGCGCCCGGTCCGGCGACCTGGGCGACGCCCCCGACGCCGTCGTCCGGCCTGGCGACCACGACGAGGTCGCCTCCGTGCTGGCCTTCGCGGTCGAGCACCGCCTCGCGGTCGTGCCCTTCGGGGGCGGTACGTCGGTCACGGGGGGCCTGGTCGCCCGGCGCGCCGGGTTCGTCGGCGTGCTCAGCCTCGACCTGGTCCGGATGAAGCGGCTCCTGGCCGTCGACCACACCTCGATGACCGCGACCCTCGAGCCCGGCCTGCGCGGCCCGGAGGCCGAGGCGCTGCTCGCGGCCGAGGGCCTCACGCTCGGCCACTACCCGCAGTCCTGGGAGTTCGCGTCGATCGGCGGCTTCGCCGCCACCCGGTCCAGCGGCCAGTCCAGCGCCGGCTACGGCCGCTTCGACGCCCTCGTCGTCGGCCTCTCGGTCGCGACGCCGCGCGGCCGGGTCGACCTCGGCAGCGCGCCGGCCAACGCCGCCGGGCCCGACCTGCGCCAGCTCTTCCTCGGCTCCGAGGGCACGTTCGGCGTGATCACCTCCGTCACCGTGCGGGTGCGCAGGCTGCCGGCCGTGAAGGTCTACGAGGGCTGGCGCTGGCCGTCCTTCGCCGACGGCGCCGCCGCGGTGCGCACCCTCGCGCAGGCCGGGCTGCTGCCGACGGTGATCCGGCTCTCCGACGAGGCCGAGACCGCGATCAACCTCGCCGACCCCGCCGCGGTCGGGGGCGAGGGGTCGGCGGGCTGCCTGATGATCACCGGCTACGAGGGCGAGCAGGCGGCGGTCGACGCCAAGCGCGCGGCGGTCACCGCGGTCCTCACCGGCCTCGGCGGTGACGGCACCGGCACCGCGGCCGGGGAGAAGTGGGCGCACGGCCGCTTCGACGCGCCGTACCTCCGCGACTCGATGCTCGACGCCGGCGTCCTGGTGGAGACCCTGGAGACGGCGACGTTCTGGTCCAACGTCGAGCGGCTCTACGCCGACGTGAAGGCCGCACTGACCGCGGCGCTCGGTGACCCGTCGATCGTGCTCTGCCACATCTCGCACGTCTACGAGACCGGCTGCTCGCTCTACTTCACGGTGGCGGCGAAGGAGTCCGCCGACCCGCTGGCGCAGTGGGACAAGGCGAAGACCGCCGCGAGCGACGCGATGATTGCGGCCGGCGCCACGATCACCCACCACCACGCGGTCGGCACCGACCACAAGCCGTGGTTCGCGCAGGAGGTCGGGCCGCTCGGCGTCTCCGTGCTCCGCGCGGTGAAGGCCGACCTGGACCCGACCGGCATCCTCAACCCCGGGGTGCTGATCCCGTGACGCGCTCGTTCACGTTCCTGGTCAACCCGGCGTCCGGTGGCGGCGCGGCCCCGGGCGCCGTCGTACCGGTCGCGCGGCTGCTGCGCGAGGCGGGCGCGACCGTCGACGTCACGTACTCGCCCGGCCCGCACGCGATGCACGACCTCGTCGCCGCCGCCGTCGACCGCGGCGACGTCGTGGTCTCGGTCGGCGGGGACGGGATGCTCTCCTCGCTCGCCGGCCTGGTCTCGGTCCGCGGCGGCACCCTGGGCATCCTGCCGGCCGGCCGCGGCAACGACTTCGCCCGGATGCTGGGGCTGCCCGACTCGGCCGAGGCGCAGGCGCGGCTGCTGCTCGAGGTGCCGGCCCGCGCCATCGACCTGCTCGCCGTCACCGGGCTCGGTCCCGAGCGCCGGCTGGTCGCCGGCTCGGTCTACGCCGGCGTCGACGCCCGGGCCGCGCAGATCGTGGACCGCGCCACCTGGCTGCCGCGCTCGCTGCAGTACCCCTACGCCGCCCTGCGCTCGCTGGCGACCTACCAGCCCGGGCGCTACCGGGTCGCGGTCGACGGCATCGAGCACGAGTACGCCGCCGCCACCGTCGTCGTCGCGAACTCGGCCTACTACGGCAGCGGCATGCAGATCGCCCCGCCCGCGGCCGTCGAGGACGGCGTCCTCGACGTGGTCGTCATCGAGGCGGCCGGCCGGCTGGCGCTGATGCGCTCGCTGCCCAAGGTCTACGACGGCGGCCACGTCGCGCTGCCCGAGGTCACCCTGCTCTCCGGCAAGCGGGTCGAGGTCCGCGGCACCGGCCGCGCCCCCATCTCCGTGGGCGCCGACGGCGAGCCCCTCGGCCAGCTGCCGGCGTTCGGTGCCCCCGAGCCCGCCGTCGTCGAGGTCGTGCCCGGCGCGATCAGCGTCCTCTGCTGAGCGGCAGCGCGCGGCCGGTCACGTGCCGAAGGTCCAGACGAGCAGCTCGGTGGGGACCGCGGCGGTCACCGCGAGGCCCGGGCGCTCGGTGATCCGGAAGGCGTCGCCGTCGGAGAGCGGCTCGGCCAGCGACGAGCGCAGCAGCGCGCCGGTCGCGACGAACACGTGCTGCAGCGGCTCGTCGGGCAGGGTCAGCACGTCGCCGGTCTCCAGCCGGGCCACCCGGAAGCGCGCGTCGCCGAGCCGCAGCACCTCGCTCAGCGCCCCCGGGGTGAGCTGGGCAGCCGTGACCGAGTACGCCGGCGGCGTACCGGTCTCCTCCGGGGTCAGCCAGGCCTGCACGAAGCGGGTCGCGCCGCCCGGGCCGGCCGTCTCGGCGTGCGTGACGCCCGAGCCGGCCGACAGCACCTGCACCTCGCCGGGGCGCACGACGTGCTCGTGGCCGGAGGAGTCGCGGTGGTGCAGCGCGCCGGTGAGCACCCAGCTGACGATCTCGACGTCCTGGTGCGGGTGGTCCTCGAACCCGGCGCCGCCGGCGAGCAGGTGGTCGTCGTGGCACACCAGCCGCCCGAACCGCACGTTGTCGGGGTCGTAGTGGCCGCCGAAGGAGAACGAGTGACGGGTGAAATGTCCCCTCTCGCGGGTGACGTAGCGGTCGGTTCCTCGGCGGATCTCGACACTCACATGCATCATTGTGCCGTGCCAGACCCCCGACCGGCCGCCGGCCTTCCCGTGCTCCCACCAGGCTTCCGATTCGGTACCAGCACCGCGTCGTACCAGATCGAGGGCGCCGCCACCGAGGACGGCAAGGGCCCCAGCATCTGGGACACCTTCACCGCCGAGGAGGGGCGGATCCTCGACGGGTCGAGCGGGGCGGTGGCGTGCGACCACTACCACCGCTACCCCGAGGACGTGGCGCTGATGAAGCGCCTCGGGGTGGGCGGCTACCGCCTGTCGGTCGCGTGGCCGCGGATCCAGCCCGACGGGCGCGGCCCGGCCAACCAGGCGGGGCTCGGGTTCTACGACCGGCTCATCGACGAGCTGCTGGCCAACGACGTGCAGCCGATGGTCACGCTCTACCACTGGGACCTGCCGCAGGCGCTCGAGGACGACGGCGGCTGGCTCAACCGCGACACCGTCGACCGGTTCGCCGACTACGCCGCGATCCTCGGCGAGCGGTTCGCGGACCGCGTCGAGCACTGGATCCCGGTCAACGAGCCCAACGTCGTGATGATGATGGGCTACGCGATCGGCTTCCACGCGCCCGGCAAGACGCTGATGTTCGACGCGATGCCGGTGGCCCACCACCTGCTGCTCGGCCACGGCCGCGCCGCGATCGCGCTGCGCGAGGCGGGCGCGACCAGCATCGGCTGCGCCAACAACCACGCGCCCATGTGGCCGGCCAGCGAGGACGAGGCCGACGTCGGCGCGACCAAGCTCTTCGACGCGCTGTGGAACGGCATGTTCATCGAGCCGATGCTGCTCGGGCGCTACCCCGCCGACCTCGAGCCGCTGTTCGAGGGCATCGTCCGCGACGGCGACATGGCGGTCATCCGCCAGCCGCTCGACTTCTACGGGCTCAACTACTACAACCCGTTCAAGATCGGCGCGGCCGGAGCGGACGCCGAGATGCCCTTCGAGTTCCGCGAGCTGCTCGGCTACCCGGTGACGGACTTCGGCTGGCCGATCGTCCCCGACGCGCTGCGCGAGTGGCTGATCCTGCTGCGCGCCCGCTTCCGCGCCGCGCTGCCGCCGATCTACATCACCGAGTCGGGCTGCGCCTACAACATGGGCCCGGACGAGAACGGCGTCGTCGACGACCAGCCGCGCATCGACTACCTCGACGCGCACCTGCGCGCGGTCGCCACCGCCGTGCAGCGCGGCGTCGACGTCCGCGGCTACTACACGTGGTCGCTCATGGACAACTTCGAGTGGTCCGAGGGCTTCACCCAGCGGTTCGGCCTCGTGCACGTCGACTACGACACGCTGAAGCGCACCCCGAAGCGGTCCTTCGACTGGTACGCCGACGTGATCGCCGCGCAGACGAAGTCGATCGGCTAAGGCGTCACTCCTCAGGCTCTCCTGTCACTTCTCGGCCGTTGCAACCCCTGAGAAGTGACGGGATCACCGGTGCACCGGTGATCCCGCGTCAGCCGCCCACCGCCCGCGCCAACCCGTCCACCACCCGCTCCAGCCGGTCGGGGCTGGTGGCGATGTTGATGCGCACGTGCCCCTCGAGGCCGGCCAGGTAGTCGTGGCCCGGCGCGACGCGGACGCCGTGGTCGAGCGCGGCGGCGGCCGGGTCGGCGACGCCGTACCCGCGCAGGTCCAGCCAGGCCAGGTAGGTCGCCTCCAGCGGGCGCATCCGCGCCTTCGGCAGCCGGTCGGCGAGCAGGTCGGTCAGCAGCGCGCGCTGGGCGGAGAGCCGCTGGCGCAGGGCGGCCAGCCACTCGTCGCAGTCGCGCCACGCCACGATCCCGGCGACGACGCCGAGGCTGGACCAGGTGTTCTGCGCGGGCACCGGCACCGTGGCGAGGCGGGCGTGGTCGTCCGGCTGCAGCGAGACGACCTGCGCGCCGTGGGTCGCCGGCATGTTGAACGCCTTCGACGGGCTGGTCACGAGGATCCCGCGGTCGTCGACCGAGAGGTACGGCGTGAACGTCGCGCCCGACAGCACCAGCGGCGCGTGGATCTCGTCGCTGACCACGCGGGCGTCGTACTCGTGGGCGAGCGCGGCGAGCGCCGCCAGCTCCCCGTGCGACGGCACCTGGCCGAGCGGGTTGTGCGGGTTGCAGAGCAGCAGCGTCCGGGCGCCGGCCGCGAACGCCCGCGAGACCGCGGCCAGGTCGAGGCGGCCGTCGCCGTCCGGGTCGAGGTGGACCGGCACGATCTCGCGGCCGATCACCGTGACGACGTCGCGGAAGGGCGGGTAGCAGGGCATCGGCACCACGACCGGTCCGGGCGGGCAGAGCACCTCGAGCGCCAGTCGGATCCCGCTCATCACGCCGCCGGTCGCGACCGACGCCGCGGCCGGCACCTCCCAGCCCCAGTGGCGGGCCGCGAAGCCGGAGAACGCGGCCCCGAGGTCGTCGCCGTGCGGCGGGTAGCCCAGGGCGCCGCGGCGTACGGCGTCGACGAGCGCCTCGGTGACCGGCTCGGCCTGGAGGTAGTCCATCTCCGCGACCCACGCGGGGACCACGCCGGAGGCCTCCCACTTGAGCGGCAGTGCGGCGCGGGCCTCGTCGTCGCTGAGATCGCGGATCACGCTGGCAACCTACCCTTGACGGCATGAGGCTCCTGGTCGGGTGCGTGCTCGTGCTCGCGCTCGCCGGGTGCACCGACGACGGCGACGAGGCGCCGGTCGACCGGGCGTTCACCGACGGCCCGGCGGCCATGCCGTCGCCGTCAGCCACCGCGCTCGCGCCGTCCACCCGGCCGCTGGGCTTCGCGGTCAACGCCCGCCGGCCGGCGCTGGCCCTGACCGCCGAGCAGGCGCGCCGGCTCCAGCGTGGCGAGATCACGAACTGGCGCGAGCTGGGCCAGCCGTCCGGCCGGCTGCGGGTCGACGACCGCACCGGGGACCTCGCGCACCTGCCGATGGACACGGTCGCGGTCGTGGTCGCCGAGGCCGCGACACCGGCGGTCCGGATGGCGACCGTCGACGGCGTCGACCCCGTGCGCGACCCCGCGGCGTACCCGATCCAGGTCCAGGGTCCGCCGCCGGCCGAGGTCACGACGGTGACGATCGTCGGGGACATCATGCTCGGGCGCCGGGTGACCGGGCTGCCGGTGCTCGCACCGATGAGCGAGCGGCTGGCGAGCGCGGACATCACGGTCGGCAACCTCGAGAGCACGCTGTCGGACGACGGCGAGCCGACCCAGGGCGGCGACTCCTTCCACGCCCCGCCGGCCGTGCGCCGCGACCTGCGCGCCGCCGGGTTCGACGCGCTCAGCCTCGCCAACAACCACGCCGGCGACTACGGCGACCGCGCGCTCGTCCAGACGGTCGACCGGCTGCGGGCGGGCGGCCTGCCGACCTTCGGGGCCGGCCGCGACCTCGCCGAGGCCCGACGTCCGGTGGTGCTGGAGCGCGACGGCGTCCGGTTCGGGCTCCTCGGCTTCAACGCGATCGGCGAGACGCCCGAGGCCGCGCCCGGGCAGCCGGGCGCGGTGTCCGTGAGCATGCCGCCGCGCACCGGCCCGCTCGACCGGGCCGAGCTCGACCGGGTGCTCGCCGACGTGCGCCGCCTCTCGCGGCGGGTCGACGCGGTCGTGGTGCTGCCGCACTGGGGCACGCAGTACACCCACCGCCCCGACCCGATCCAGCACCAGGTGGCGCGGGAGCTGGTCCGCGCCGGCGCGGACCTCGTGGTCGGCGGCCATCCCCACTGGGTCCAGGGCGCCGAGCAGATCGGTGACGCGCTGGTCGTGCACTCGCTCGGCAACTTCACCTTCGACATGACCGAGCCGCAGACCCGCGAGGGGCTGGTGCTCGAGGCGACCTTCTCCGGCGGCCGCGTGGTCGCCGCCGACTTCGTGCCCTACCGGATGGGCGCCGACCTCGCGCCGCGGGTCGTCCCCCTCGCGAAGGCGGCCTCGATCCTCGACCCCTTCTGGGAGCTCAGCTCGCTCGCAGCCACGCGCTGAGCAGCTCACCCACGCGGTGGAGCTGACGCGGGTCGACCACGGCGGGCACGTCGGCCGCCGAGTGGTAGCCGGCGTACGGCGTGCTGCCGATGCGTGCGGCGAGGAAGCCGGCGTCCGCGAACGACTCGTGGTCGCTCGCCGCGTCGGTCTCGACCCGGTGCGGGACGCCGGCCCGCTCGGCGACCCGCGCGAGCCGGTCCCGCAGTGCGCTGGGCGTGCCCGCGACCGACGAGAGCGGCACGACCGCGCCGACGCCGACCCGGTCGAGGGAGACCATGCCGCGCAGGTGGACGCCCTCGTCGTCGTCGAGCGCGGCGACATAGCGCTTCGACCCGAAGTGGTGGAGATCGCCCGGACCACGCGGCTCCTCCGCTCCGAACGCGACCAGCACCACCTGGCCTCGACCGCCCAGCACCCGCGCGAGCTCGAGCAGCACCGCGACCCCGGACGCGTTGTCCTCCGCCCCCGGCGCCACCGCGACCGTGTCGAGGTGGGCGCCGACGAGCAGCCACGGCGCGGCCGGGTCGAAGTCGGCGGGCGTCGCGATCACGTTGCTCGACCGGCCAGCCTTGACCGGCACCCCCCACGAGTCGCCCGCCGGCACCGCGACGGGCTGTCGGCGCACGACGTAGCCGAGGTCGGCGAGCGCGTCGCCGACGTACGCCGCTGCCCCGCGGAACGCCGGTCCGGTGGCCAGCCGCGGACCGATCCGGCCGGCCAGGTGGCGGACGGTGCGCAGCGCGCGAGCCGCCTCGAACTCGCGCGCCGGCACCGGTTCCGGGTCGGCGGCGGTGGTGGGGGTGGCGGAGGCCGTCGTCACCGGTGCGGCGGGGTCGGGGGGATCGGCGGTGGGCGCGTCGGTGCACCCCGCCGTCAGGACGACGAGGGAGGCGACGAGCGCGCGACGCATGGCTCGACGGTACTTGGCAGATACCCCTAGGGGGTATAGGGTGAGACGCATGGACTCGAGCTGGCGGATGGCGATCACGGCGACCCGGCACTGCCTGACGGGCTGTGCCATCGGTGAGGTGCTGGGCATGGTGCTCGCGACCTGGTGGGGCTGGCACGACGCGGCCGCGATCGCGCTGGCCGTCGCACTGGCATTCTTCTTCGGCTACCTGCTGACCTTCGTCGGTCAGCGGCGTGCCGGGCTGGACCTCCGAGCGGCGGTCAAGGTGGCGCTCGCCGCGGACACCGTGTCGATCCTGGTGATGGAGGTGGTCGACAACGCGTTCCTGCTGCTGGTGCCCGGCGCCATGGCCGCCACCCTGGCCGACGGCCTCTTCTGGGTCTCGCTCGCGGCCGCCCTCGCTGTCGCGTTCGTGGTCACCGTGCCGGTCAACCACTGGATGATCGGACGTGGCCGCGGTCACGCCGTCGTCCACCAGACGCACGCGGCGCACCACCAGCACTGAGCGCGGCTCTACGCTTCTCCCATGCGTGTACGTCGTGCCCTGGCCGCTGCGGCCGTCCTGCCCTTCGCCCTCGCCGTCGCCGCGTGCGCCCCGGAGGAGGGGGACGACTCCTCGACCGCGTCCGACCCGGCCGCGTCGACCAGCGCCAGCGAGTCCGCCGACGCGTGCGCGACCGACTCGCTTCCGCTGCGGACGGCCGGCCAGCTGACGGTCGGCACCGACTCCCCGGCGTACGAGCCGTGGTTCGTCGACAACGACCCGGCCAACGGCAAGGGCTTCGAGTCCGCCGTGGCCTACGCCGTCGCCGAGCAGCTCGGCTTCAGCGCCGACCAGGTGACCTGGGTGAAGGTGCCGTTCAACAAGTCCTACGCGCCGGGTCCGAAGGACTTCGACTTCGACATCAACCAGATCTCGATCACGCCCGAGCGCGCCGAGGTCGTGGACTTCTCCGACGGCTACTACTCCGCCGCGCAGGCCGTCATCGCGCTCAAGGGCACCAAGGGCGCGGAGGCCGCCAGCCTCGACGACCTCACGGGCCTCCGCCTCGGCGCCCAGACCGGCACCACCTCGCTCACCGCGATCCGCGACATCATCCAGCCGGAGACCGACCCGGTCGTGTTCGAGGACACCAACGGCGCGAAGCAGGCGCTCCAGAACGACCAGGTCGACGCGATCCTCGCCGACCTCCCGACCGCCTTCTACATCTCGGCGGTGGAGATCCCGAAGAGCACGATCGTCGGCCAGTTCCAGCCGGAGACCGGGGAGCAGGAGGAGTTCGGCATGCTCTTCGAGAAGGGCAGCGGTCTCGTCGACTGCGTCAACCAGGCGCTGGCCGCGCTCCGGGAGGACGGCTCGCTCGACGCGATCGAGCAGGAGTGGCTCTCCGACACCGTGGGCGTGCCTGAGCTCCAGTGAGCGACTGGACCCCCAGCCAGCACGAGCTGGACCGCCGGCGGCTGCGCCGGCGGCTCCGGACGCGGTCGGCGCTGATCGCGACGGTGATGACCGTCCTGGTCTTCGTCGCCGCGGCACTGGTCGTCACCGGCTCGCCCGGGTGGCCCAGCGTGCAGGAGCTGTTCTTCAACTGGGACGACGCCCGCGAGGCGCTCCCGGACATCTGGGACGCCATCTGGCTGAACATCAAGATGTTCCTGATCGCCGAGGCGGTCATCCTGCCGTTCGCGATGCTGATCGCGCTCGCCCGGGTCAGCCGCTCGCCGTGGCTGGCGCCCCTGCGCGCCACCGCCGTCGTCTACACCGACGTCGTCCGCGGCATCCCGACCATCCTGCTCGTCTACCTGCTCGCCTTCGGCGTGCCCGCCCTGCGGCTGCAGGGCGTCACGAACAGCGCGTACGTGTGGGCGACGGTGGCGCTGATCATCTCCTACAGCGCCTACGTCGCCGAGGTGTTCCGCTCCGGCATCGAGTCCGTGCACCCGTCGCAGTGGGCGAGCGCGCAGGCGCTGGGGCTGACCCGCGGCCAGACCCTGCGGCACGTGGTCGTCCCGCAGGGCGTGCGCCGGGTCGTACCGCCGCTGCTCAACGACTTCGTGTCGCTCCAGAAGGACACCGCGCTCGCGTCGGCGGCGGCCGTGTTCGAGGCGGTCTTCGTGGCCCGCGACTACGGCAACTACAACTTCAACTACACCCCGCTGGTCGTGGTGTCGTGCTTCTTCATCGTGATGACCGTGCCGCTCGCGCGGCTCTGCGACTGGCTGACCGCGCGAATGCGGCGACGTGAGCTGGCGGGTGCGCTGTGAGCCTGCTGTCCGTCTCCGGCCTGCGGAAGTCCTACGGCGACCGCCTGGTGCTCGACGACGTGTCGCTGACCGTCGAGCCGCACGACGTCATCTGCCTGATCGGCTCGTCCGGCTCCGGCAAGTCGACGCTGCTGCGCTGCCTCAACCTCCTCGAGGACATCGACGACGGCGTCATCACCTTCGAGGGCCGGGAGATCTCCGACCCGCGGGTCGACCCGCGCGAGGTGCGGTCGCGGATGGGCATGGTGTTCCAGGCCTACAACCTCTTCCCGCACCTGAGCGTCCTCGAGAACTGCACGCTCGCCCCGCGCCGCGTCCACGGCGTACCGCGGGCGGAGGCGGAGGCGCGGGCGCTGTTGCTGCTCGAGCGCTTCGGGCTCTCGGAGCACGCCGCCAAGCACCCCGACCGGCTCTCCGGCGGCCAGCAGCAGCGGGTCGCGCTGGTGCGCGCGATGTGCACCTCCCCGACCCTGCTGCTCCTCGACGAGATCACCGCCGCCCTCGACCCCGAGCTGGTCGGCGAGGTGCTGGAGATCGTCCGCGCGGAGGCCGAGGCCGGGATGACGATGGTCCTCGCCACCCACGAGATGGCCTTCGCCCGCGACGTCGCCACCTCGGTCTGCTTCCTCGACCGCGGCCGGATCCTCGAGCAGGGCCCGCCCGCCGAGATCTTCAGCGCGCCCCGCGAGGAGCGGACCCGACAGTTCCTGCGCCGGGTGCTGCCGGCCTGATGTCCCGTCGTACCTGACCCCAGCGTCGTCAATCCGGCGGAACCACGACGCTGGGGTCAGGGACGACGGGCGACGGCCCGCAGCCCCTCGACCGTGACAGCACTTCTGTCATGATGCGAGGCATGGCTGAGGAGACGTACGAGCTCGGGCAGGGCACCGGGCCGCTCAGGGGCGTGAAGGTCGTGGAGATCGCGGGCATCGGGCCGGGCCCGCACGCGTGCATGATCCTGGCCGACCTCGGCGCGGACGTGATCCGCGTCGAGCGGCCCGGCGGGCAGGCGCTGGCCGGCGGGGGCAGCCACATGCTGCTCAACCGCGGCCGGCCCAGCGTCGCGCTGGACCTCAAGAACCCCGACGCCATCGCGACCGTGAAGCGCCTCGTGGCGCAGGCCGACGTCCTCGTCGAGGGCATGCGGCCCGGGGTGATGGAGCGGCTGGGACTCGGCCCCGACGACCTCGCCGAGGTCAACGAGCGCCTCGTCTACGGCCGGATGACCGGGTGGGGCCAGGACGGCCCGCTCGCCCAGGCGGCCGGCCATGACATGAACTACATCGCCATCACCGGCGCGCTGTTCGGCCTCGGCCAGGACAAGAGCCGACCGCACTTCCCGACCAACCTGGTGGGCGACTTCGGCGGCGGCTCGACCTACCTCGTCATCGGCATCCTCGCCGCGCTCCTCGAGGCCAGGGTCAGTGGCACGGGCCAGGTCGTCGACGCCGCGATCGTGGACGGCACGGCGCACCTCAACGCGATGACGGCCGCGTTCCTGGCGTCCGGCGGCTACCGCGAGGAGCGCGCGGCCAACCTGCTCGACGGCGGCGCGGCGTACTACGACATCTACGAGACCGCCGACGGCCGGCACATGTCGGTGGGCGCGCTGGAGCCGCAGTTCTACGACGCCTTCCTCGACCTCCTCGACCTCACGGAGACCGCGCCCGACCGCTGGGACCCGGCCAACAACGAGGCGCTCAAGAAGCTCTTCGCCGACACCTTCCGGCAGAAGACGCAGGCCGAGTGGGTCGCCCTCTTCGAGGGCACCGACGCGTGCGTCGCGGGCATCCTGCCGATCAGCGAGGCGTTCGAGCACCCGCACCTGAAGGCCCGCGGCACGTTCGTCGAGAAGGACGGCCACGTCCAGCCCGCCCCGGCGCCGCGCTTCTCCCGCACCGAGCCGACCATCGGCCGCGCCGCCGAGAGCGCCGGCGACAGCACCCGCGCGGCGCTGGCGGCGTGGGGCATCGACGACGTCGACGCGCTGCTCGAGAGCGGCGCCGCCGTGCAGGCATGAGGGCGCGGGCGTGAGGATGAGGGCATGAAGCCCTTCCTCTTCCTCGGCACCCGGGCCGAGGACGCCGCGGCGGACAGCGAGTACGCCGCGGTGCTGCGGTGCGCCGGCCTCGACGAGAGGGACGTACGCCGGGTCCGGCTCGAGCGCGACCCGCTCGGGCCGGTCGACCTCGCGGACTGGTCGGGGATCATCCTCGGGGGCGGGCCGTTCAACGTGAGCGACCCGGCGGAGCGCAAGAGCGCCGCCCAGCTGCGGGCCGAGGCGGAGCTCCACGACCTGGCGACCCGGGTGGTCGACGCCGACTTCCCGTTCCTCGGTGCCTGCTACGGCATCGGCGTGCTCGGCACCCTGCGGGGCGGCGTCGTCGACCGCCACCACGCCGAGCCGATCTCCGCTCGCGAGATCACCCTCACCGACGCCGGTCGCGCGGACCGGCTGCTCGGCACGATGCCGCCGACGTTCGACGCGTTCCTCGGGCACAAGGAGGCGGTCCGCCGGCTGCCGGCCGGCGCGGTGCTGCTGGCGTCGAGCGCCGACTGCCCGGTGCACGCCTTCCGGCTCGGCGACAACGTCTACGCCACGCAGTTCCACCCTGAGCTCGACATCGACGGGCTCGTGCTGCGCATCGACACCTACCGCCACCACGGCTACTTCGACCCGCCCGAGCAGGCTGAGGCGCTGATGGAGATGGCCCGGGCCAGCCACGTCGAGCACCCGACGCGCCTGCTGGCGCGGTTCGTGGAGCTCTTCTCCTGTTGACAGATATTCAGTAAGGTGGCCGGGTGACTGAGCACGTGGACGTCCTCGTCGTCGGTGCCGGCCTCTCGGGCATCGGCGCCGCGGCCCAGCTCCGCCAGCAGCACCCGCACCGCACCCTCGCGGTGCTGGAGGCGCGGGCGGTGAGCGGCGGCACCTGGGACCTCTTCCGCTACCCGGGCGTCCGCTCCGACTCCGACATGTTCACGCTCGGCTACCGCTGGCGGCCCTGGCGCGGCCAGAAGGCGCTGGCGGACGGTCCGTCGATCCTCCAGTACGTCCGCGACGTCGCCCAGGAGTACGGCGTGGACCGGCTGATCCGCTACGGCCACCGGGTCGTCCGGGTCGACTGGAGCAGCGCGGACGCGCGCTGGACGGTCCAGGTGGAGACCCCCGACGGGCCACGGCAGCTCACGGCCGGCTTCCTGCTCGGCTGCACCGGCTACTACGACTACGAGCAGGGCTACGCGCCGCGCTTCCCCGGCCAGGACGACTTCCGCGGCCAGGTGATCCACCCGCAGCACTGGCCCGAGGACCTCGACTACGCCGGCAAGCGGGTCGTCGTGATCGGCAGCGGCGCGACCGCGGTGACGCTGGTGCCGGCGATGGCCGAGGACGCCGCACACGTGACGATGCTGCAGCGCTCGCCGACGTACATCCTCTCCGCGCCGGGCCGCGACCCCATCGCGCAGCGACTGAGCCGCCTGCCCGAGCGGATCTCCTACCCGATCGTGCGCTGGAAGAGCATCCTGCTCGCGATGGCCAGCTACCAGGTCAGTCGCAAGCGGCCCGACGTGCTGCGCAACTTCATCCGCAAGGCGACGATCAAGCTGCTGCCGCCGGAGATCGACGTCGACACGCACTTCAAGCCGACGTACGACCCCTGGGACCAGCGGCTCTGCCTGGTGCCCGACGGGGACCTCTTCCGCGCGCTGCGGCACGGCACCGCCTCGATCGTCACCGACACGATCGACACCTTCACCGAGACCGGGATCCGGCTGACGTCGGGCGAGCAGCTCGAGGCCGACATCATCGTCACGGCCACGGGCCTCAAGGTGCTCGCCTTCGGCGGCATCACGCTCAGCGTCGACGGCGCCGAGGTGAAGGCCCACGACACCATGTCGTACAAGGCCCTGATGCTCAGCGGCGTCCCCAACTTCGCCTTCACGATCGGCTACACCAACGCGTCCTGGACCCTCAAGGCCGACCTCGTCACCGAGTACGTCGTCCGGCTGCTGCGCCACATGGACGAGCACGGCTACCGCCAGGTGCTGGCCGAGCGTGACCCGAGCGTGGGGGAGCGGCCGTTCATGGACTTCTCGTCCGGCTACGTCCTCCGCGCGCTCGACGCCGTCCCCGTCCAGGGCGACCGGGCGCCGTGGCAGCTGAAGCAGAACTACCTCACCGACGTCCGCACGATCCGCCGCGAGGCCATCGACGACGGCGTCCTGAGGTTTGCCTGACCCCTCGATCGGACACCCATGGGCTACAACGAGGAGGTAGACATGGGACTGAAGGACAAGGCAGAGAACAAGGTCGAGAACCTCAAGGGCCAGGGCAAGGAGTCGGCGGGCAAGGCCACCGGCGACGAGAGCCTCGAGGCCGAGGGCAAGGCCGACCAGACCTCGTCGAAGGTCAAGGACGCGGGCGAGCACGTCAAGGACGCCGCCAAGGACGTCAAGGACGGCATCACCCCGTAGGTCCAACGTCACACCGTGTCGATGCAGGTCTGACGGGCTGCTCCCACTAGGCTTGCGGGAGCAGCCCGTTCAGTCTTGCCTCGGGCTTCGGCCGATCCCTCGGGGATCGCGCCCCTCACATCGTGAGGCAGCTTCTCCGCTCCCACCCACCGGTGGGTTCAGCTTGGCGAGACACGCCAACAGTGAGTGATCTTCTCTTGTCCACTGCAGTGTCTGCTGCGGGCTTCGCCGATCTCGGCGTCCCCGCTTCCCTTGCCGCCGTCCTCGCGGACCTCGGCATCTCCACCCCGACCCCCATCCAGGCCGCCACGCTGCCCGACTCGCTCGCGGGTCGCGACGTGCTCGGCCGCGGCCGCACCGGCTCCGGCAAGACCTACGCGTTCCTGCTGCCGCTGGTCGCCCGCCTCTCCGCCTCCGGGCGGCCGGCCCAGGCGCGCAAGCCGCGCGCCCTGGTCCTGGCCCCGACGCGCGAGCTCGTCAACCAGATCAACGACTCGTTGAAGCCGCTGGCCGCGACGGCCGGCCTCACCACCCAGACGATCTTCGGCGGCGTGGGCCAGAACCCGCAGGTCCAGGGCCTCCGCAAGGGCGCCGACATCGTGCTCGCCTGCCCCGGCCGGCTCGAGGACCTGATCGGCCAGGGCCACTGCGACCTCAGCCAGGTCGAGATCACGATCCTGGACGAGGCCGACCACATGGCCGACCTCGGCTTCCTGCCCGGCGTCCGCCGGATCATGGACCAGACCCCGCGCAGCGGCCAGCGGCTGCTGTTCTCGGCCACCCTGGACCGCGCGATCGACGTGCTCGTGAAGCGCTTCCTGCAGAACCCGGTGACCCACCAGGCCGACTCGGCGCAGTCGCCGGTCGCGACCATGGACCACCACGTCCTGCACCTGGCGCGCGAGCACCGCGTCTCCGTGCTGACCGACCTGGTCAGCGCGCCGGGGCGCACGGTCGTCTTCACGCGCACCAAGCACGGCGCCAAGGCGCTCACCCGCCAGCTCAACAGCAACGGCGTGCCGACGGTCGAGCTGCACGGCAACCTCAGCCAGAACGCCCGGACCCGCAACATGGAGGCCTTCCACTCCGGCCGCGCCACCACGCTGGTCGCGACCGACATCGCCGCCCGCGGCATCCACGTCGACGACGTGTCGCTGGTCGTGCACGCCGACCCGCCGGTCGAGCACAAGGCCTACCTGCACCGCTCCGGCCGTACGGCGCGCGCCGGTGCCAAGGGCACGGTCATCACGTTGATGACCGACGACCAGGTGCGTGACGTCCGCGACCTGACGCGCGCCGCCGGCATCAAGCCGACGACCACGAAGATCAACGGCGCGGGCCACCCGCTGCTCGCCGAGCTCGCTCCCGGCGAGCGGACCCTGCCCGGCGGCCTCGTCGTCGAGGCCCCGGCCCAGAGCCAGGGCCGCACCGGTGGCGGCGGTGGCCGGCGCTCCGGCGGCGGTCGCCGCTCGAGCGGCGGTGGCCGCAGCGGCGGTCAGGCCACGACCGGCGGCCAGGGCCGCTCCGGCGGTGGCCAGGCGAAGTCCGGCGGTCAGGGGCGCTCCGGCGCGCCGAAGTCCGGCGGCGGCAACGGCGGCTCGCGCCGGCGTGCCGGCGGCTCGGCACAGTCCTCCGGTGGCGGGCAGTCCCGCCACAGCGCGTCCTCCTTCAGCACCGGCCGCCGCTGATCGTGTGCCCCCACGCGCCGTACAGTCGGCGCGTGGGGGACCGACGTCGGGTGGTGCTGGTGACCACCCTCGTGCTCGGCACGGTGCTGCTCGGCGTCTCGCTGCGCATCGAGCCCGGGACCGTCTGGTTCTACCCCGCGGCGCTCGCGCTCGCGGCCGTCTGGGCCGGCGGCGCACTGCTCGCCGGGCCGCCGACCTTCGGTGACCGCTCGCCGGTGCGACCGGTCCTCGTCGGTCTCGCTCTCGGTGCGGTCTTCGTCGTCGGCGCCCTGGTGGTCCGCGAGATCCCGGCGCTCGACGACGCGGTCGGCGCGGTGACGGCGTACGCCGACCGCGGCTCGGGGCCGCTGGTCGTGCTGGTCGCGGTCGTGACCGGGCTGTCCGAGGAGCTCTACTTCCGCGGCGCGCTCTACGACGCCCTGCCGCGGCCGGTGCTGGCGACCACCCTCGTCTACGCCGTCGTCACCGTGGCCACCGGCAACGTGATGCTGGTCTTCGCCTCGGTGCTGCTCGGCCTGGTGGCCGCGGCGGCCCGGCGGCACAGCGGCGGGGTGGTCGCCCCCTGCCTGGTGCACGCGACCTGGTCAGTCGTCCTGCTGCTCGCCCTGCCGCGCCTGTTCTAGCGCGCGCCGCACGGCCTCGGCGTACGTCAGCGGCTCACCGGGCACGAGCTCGCGGATCGAGTCGTCGGTGACGACGACCTCGGTGCGCATCGACTCGATGAGGTTGCGCCCCGTGGTGACGTCGACGTCGGTCACGGTCGCGATCCAGTAGGACGAGAGCTCCGGCGTCAGCACCGGCGCGGTGAGGATCGGGAGCCGGTGACCGGTCATCTGCTCGCTGGCCTGCTGCATCATCTCGATGTAGGTCAGCTGCTCCGGGCCGCCGACCTCGAACGTCCGCGCGTACGCCGCCTCGGTGCCGATCACGCCGACGAGGTAGCGGACCACGTCGTCGAGCGCGATGGGCTGCGAGAGGGTCGTCGCCCACTTGGGGACCACCATCGCCGGGAGGTTGTGCACCAGCTGGCGGGTGATCTCCCAGGAGATGCCGCCGGCGCCGACGACGACTGCCGCGCGCAGCGTCGTCACCGGGACCCCGGCCTCGCCGAGCAGCCGCTCGACCTCGCGCCGCGATCGCAGGTGCGAGGACAGGTCGTCGTCGTCGCGACCGAGCCCGCCGAGGTAGACGATCTGCCGCACCCCGGTCGCCGCGCACGCGAGGCCGAAGCCTCGCGCCGCCTCGGCGTCCTTGCGCTCGAAGTCGTCCTCGGCCAGCGAGTGCACGAGGTAGACGGCGACGTCGATGTCGGTCAGCGCCTCGGCCAGGCTGCCGGCGTCCGAGACGTCCCCACCGACGGCGTCCGCCGGCCCGTCGTACGACTCGGGCCGACGGGTCATGGCGCGCACGCGGTCGCCGCGCTCGATCAGGGCGGGGACGAGATGGCGCCCCACGAACCCCGTCGCGCCGGCCACCAGGACCCGGAGCTGCTCGTCGTCGTCCATTGCTCGTGAACGTACCCGAACCCGGGACCATCGACTCTCGCCCGCGGGAGCCGGCTCTGACAGTCTGGACGGATGAACGACGAGTCACCGGTCGTGGAGCTGACCCCGGAGGAGTGCTGGGAGCTGCTGGGCGAGCACGAGTTCGGCCGGCTCGCGTTCACGGTGGTCGACGAGCAGCACATCACCCCGATCAACTACGCCGTCGACCGCGACGCGCTGGGCAACCAGACCCTCCTCTTCCGCACCGCACCCGGCGCCAAGCTCCTCGCCGTCGAGATCGGGGCCGAGGTGGCCTTCGAGATCGACGACTTCGCCGGCGAGACCGCGGTCAGCGTGGTCGTGCGCGGCCACGCCCGCCACCTCGGTGAGGACGAGGAGCACCGGGCCGAGACCCTGCCGCTGCGGCCGTGGGTCGGCACGCCGAAGTACGACGTGGTCGAGATCGTGCCCGCCGAGGTCACCGGCCGCAGGTTCCGGCTCGACCGGCCCTGGCTGACGATGCGGCCCAGCGGCTAGCGGCCGGCACTCCTCAGGCGTTCCTGTCACTTCTCAGGCGTTGCAACGGCCGAGAAGTGACAGTTTCACCGGTGCACCGGTGAAACCGACAGAGCCAACCGAGCGGCCCCACCGACAGGGCCCGCTAGCGCGTCCGGCGCTCGATGTCCTCGCGGCGGGTCTCGTCCATGGCTGACTCGTAGGCCGCGACCAGGCTGGCAATCGAGAGCGGCTTGAGGCTCTCGACGACCTTGCGCAGGGTCTCGGTGGACGCGCCGGCCTCCTTGTAGACCGGCCACACCATGGTGCGGAAGAGCTCGTTCAGCTCCTTGGCGATCTGCCGGCCGTGGTCGGCGTACACGTCGGCGGCGGCGACCGCGGCCTCGACCGGGAAGCCGAGGTCCAGCAGGGTCAGGCCGACCGACAGCTGGGAGACCGCGACCTCGTAGCGGCCGCGCTTGGTGCGGAAGACGATGCCGAGCGCGTTGAGGGTCGCCAGGTCGTCGTCGCTCAGCGTGCGGGCGGTACGCCGGTCGAGCTCGGCGCGCGACATCTCGACGGGCAGGTCCGCCTGCCAGGGCGCGAGCATCGTGCGGTGCAGCGCGATGTCCTCCGGGGTGGCGTCGGCGGGGATGCGCGCGACGTACTTCTCGATCGCCGCGAGCGTGAAGCCGTGGGCCTGCAGCTCCTGGACCAGCTCGAGCCGGGCGACGTGGTCGGGCGTGTAGTAGCCGGACCGCCCGCGCCGGATCGGCGGCGGCACCAGGCCCTTGGTCGTGTAGAAGCGGATGTTGCGCACGCTCATGCCGACCCGGTTGGTGAGCTCGTCGAGGGTCAACAGCTCCCGCAACGACTCGACGGACTCCTCCATGACCCTCCTCACATTCCGACCCGACCTTGACGGTGACAGTAATAGTGTCACAATCGAGCGCAGGTACCTCAACCTCAGATTTCTCCCACGGAGTAGGACGTCATGGCTGAAGCTTTCGTGTACGACCACATTCGTACGCCACGCGGTAAGGGCAAGGCGGCAGGCACGCTGCACGAGGTGAAGCCGGTCGACCTGATCGTCGGCCTCCTCGACGAGATCAAGGTCCGCAACCCCGGCCTCGACCCCGCGCGGGTCGACGACGTCGTGCTCGGCGTCGTCTCGCCGATCGGCGAGCAGGGCGGCGACATCGCCAAGACCGCGGCCCTCAAGGCCGGCTACCCCGAGACCGTCGCCGGCGTGCAGCTCAACCGCTTCTGCGCCTCCGGCCTCGAGGCCGTCAACCAGGCCGCGTCCCGCGTCCGCGGCGGCTTCGAGGACCTGATCCTCGCCGGCGGCGTGGAGTCGATGAGCCGGGTGCCGATGGGCTCCGACGGCGGCGCCTGGGCGTCCGACCCGGCCACCGCGCTCACCACCGGCTTCGTGCCACAGGGCATCGGTGCCGACCTGATCGCGACCCTCGAGGGCTGGGGCCGCGCCGACGTCGACGCCTACGCCGCGGAGTCGCACCACCGCGCCGCGAAGGCGTGGGCCAACGGCTACTTCGCCAACGCCGTCGTCCCGGTCCGGGACCTCAACGGCATCACGGTCCTCGACCACGACGAGACGATCCGCCCCGACACCAGCCCCGAGGGCCTGGCCGGCCTCAAGCCGAGCTTCGCCCAGATCGGCCGCGACGCCGGGTTCGACGAGGTGGCGCTGGAGAAGTACCACTGGGTCGAGAAGATCGACCACGTCCACCACGCCGGCAACTCCTCGGGCATCGTCGACGGCGCCGCGCTGATGGCGATCGGCACGGAGGAGGTCGGCAGCCAGCTCGGCCTCACCCCGCGCGCCCGCATCCTCGCGACCGCGGTCTCCGGCGCGGACCCGACGATCATGCTCACCGGCCCCGCCCCGGCGGCCCGCAAGGCGCTGGCCAAGGCCGGGCTCGAGGTGGACGACATCGACCTCTTCGAGATCAACGAGGCGTTCGCCGCCGTCGCCATGCGGTTCATGCGCGACATGGGCATCAGCCACGAGATCACCAACGTCAACGGCGGCGCGATCGCCATGGGCCACCCGCTCGGCGCCACCGGCGCGATGATCCTCGGCACGCTCGTCGACGAGCTGCAGCGCCGGGACCTGCGCCGCGGCCTCGCCACGCTCTGCGTGGGCGGCGGCATGGGCATCGCCACCATCGTCGAGATCGTCTGAGACCGGCCGAGAGCTAAGGACTTCACAGCCACATGAGCACCACGACTCAGCAGACCGCGGTCCACTACGACCGCGACGCCGACGGCATCGTCACCCTCACGCTCGACGACCCGACGGCCAGTGCCAACACGATGAACGAGCTCTACCTCGAGTCGATGGCCGCCGCGGTGCAGCGGCTCTACGACGAGGTCGACGACGTCACCGGCGTGGTCATCGCCAGCGCGAAGAAGACGTTCTTCGCCGGCGGCAACCTCAAGAACATGGTCCAGACGACCAAGGCCGACGCCGCCTCGGTGTTCGCCATGGGCGAGGCCGTCAAGGCCGGGCTGCGCCGCCTCGAGCTCTACCCGCGCCCGGTCGTCGCCGCGATCAACGGCGCCGCGCTCGGCGGCGGCTTCGAGATCTGCCTGGCCTGCAACCACCGGATCGCCCTCGACGACCGGTCGGTGAAGATCGGCCTGCCGGAGTCGAGCCTCGGCCTGCTCCCCGGCGGCGGCGGCGTCACGCGCGTCGTACGCCTGCTCGGGCTGCAGCAGGGCCTGATGGACGTGCTGCTCCCCGGTACCCAGTTCGCGCCGTCCGCGGCCCAGGAGAAGGGCCTCGTCGACGAGCTCGTCGCGACCCGCGAGGAGCTGGTCCCGGCCGCCAAGGCGTGGATCAAGGCCAACCCGGAGGAAGCCCAGAACCCCTGGGACAAGCGCGGCTACAAGATGCCCGGCGGCACCCCGAAGACCCCGGCACTGGCGGCGTTCCTGCCGGCGTTCCCGGCACTGCTGCGCAAGCAGACCAAGGGCGCGGTCTACCAGGCGCCGCGGGCGATCCTGTCGGCCGCGGTCGAGGGCGCGAGCGTCGACTTCGACACCGCCTCGCGGATCGAGTCGCGCTACCTGACGAACCTCGTCGTCAACCAGGGCTCGAAGAACATGATCCAGGCGTTCTTCTTCGACCTGCAGGCGATCAACGCGGGCAAGCTCCGCCCGCAGGGCATCGAGCCCTACCAGGCGGTCAAGGTCGGCGTGCTCGGCGCCGGCATGATGGGCGCCGGCATCGCCTACTCCTGCGCCCGGGCGGGCATGGAGGTCGTGCTCAAGGACGTCTCGGCCGAGGGCGCCGCCAAGGGCAAGGCCTACTCCGAGGGCCTCAACGCCAAGGCGATCGAGCGCGGCCGGCTCACCCCCGAGAAGTCGCAGGAGCTGCTCGACCGGATCACCCCGACCGCCGACCCCGCCGACCTGGCCGGCTGCGACCTGGTGATCGAGGCCGTCTTCGAGGACCCGTCGCTCAAGCAGCAGGTGTTCGCCGAGATCGCGCCGTACGTCAACAGCGACGCGCTGCTCTGCTCCAACACCTCGACGCTGCCGATCACCGAGCTCGCCACGGGCGTGGACCGGCCGGCCGACTTCATCGGCCTGCACTTCTTCAGCCCGGTCGACAAGATGCCGCTCGTCGAGATCATCAAGGGCAAGGAGACCTCGGACGAGGCGCTCGCCAAGGCCTACGACGTCGTCCAGCAGATCAAGAAGACGCCGATCGTGGTCAACGACAGCCGCGGCTTCTACACCTCGCGGGTCATCGGCACGATGGTCAACGAGGGCCTCGCGATGGTGGCCGAGGGCCAGCAGCCCTACTCCATCGAGCGCGCCGCGACCCAGGCCGGCTACCCCGTCGGCCCGCTGCAGCTCACCGACGAGCTCAACATGCAGCTGATGGCCAAGATCGGCAAGGCGACCAAGGACGCCGCCGAGCGCGAGGGCATCGACTACGAGCCGCACCCGGGCACGCTGGTCGTCGAGAGGATGATCGAGCTCGACCGGCCGTCGCGGCTCAAGGGCGCCGGCTTCTACGAGTACGTCCACGGCAAGCGCGGCTCGGTGTGGTCCGGCCTCGCCGAGCAGTTCCCGATCGCCGACGCCATCCCCTTCCAGGACATGAAGGACCGGATGCTCTTCGCCGAGGCGATCGAGACCGCCAAGTGCTTCGAGGAGGGCGTGATCGAGTCGGCCGCCGCGGCCAACATCGGCTCGATCATGGGCATCGGCTTCCCGGCGATGACCGGTGGCGCCGCCCAGTTCATGCAGGGCTACGAGAACGCCGCGGGCCAGGTCGGCCTCGGCGCGTTCGTGGCCCGTGCCGACGAGCTGGCCGACGCCTACGGCGAGCGCTTCCGCCCCACGGCGTACCTGCGCGAGCTGGCCGCCTCCGGCGGCTCGTTCCCGGCCTGAGCAGCACGCAGCGGCGCCGGCGATCCCCCGTGGTCGCCGGCGCCGCTCGCGTCTCTCAGCGCGCGCAGCCCGGGCTGCGCACCGATGTCACCGACGGCTGGCCGAAGTCGTCCCCGGCGTTGGTGACGTAGAGCGTCGTCCGGGTGGACGGGGTGCGGCCGAAGACGGGGCTCGCGGTGTAGTCGAGCCCGTCGGCGCGGTCGGCGACCACGCACACGTCACCTCGTCGCGTGACCCGGAGCAGCCGGTCGTTGCCGTACGACCCCGCGACCCAGACCTCCCCGGACCGGTCCAACGTCAGCCCGTCGGCGATGGCGAGCAGCTCGGCGTCGTGGGCCACGACCCGGGGCCGACCGACGGGCTCGCCGTGCCGGTCGGTCCCGACCACGCCGACGGTCGCCTGCTCGGAGTTCGTGAACCACACGTCGCCGTCGCGGTCGACGGCCAGCCCGTTGACCCCGATGCCGAGCTCGACCGGCGCGAAGCGGCTGTCGGCCAGCCACGTGGTGACGGCGCCGGACCGGTCGACGGCCCAGATCGTCCCGAGCGCGGAGTCGGCGACGAGCAGGGTGCCGTCGTCGGTGAAGGCCAGGCCGTTGGGGAAGCCGCCCGGATCGGTGGCGGCGAAGAGGGACCACGAGCCGGCGGCGGCGTCGTACCGCCAGACGCCGGTAGGACCGCCGTCGAAGCGCACGACGGCGCCGTACACCTGTTCGTGGGAGTCGAGCGCGAGTCCGAGGAGGTAGCCGGCGCCCTCGGGGAACGCCGGGGCGCCGAGGTCGGCGACGTCGCCGTCGGGCGTGACCCGGGTGAGCTGGCCGGTCGGCGCCATGCCGACGTAGAGCGAGCCGTCGCGAGCGGCGGCGATGCCCTCCGGGTGCTGCCCGGCGGCGTAGTCGAGCGCGACGACGGCGTGCACCTGGCCCGGGCGCGCGTCCGGTGCCGTCGCGACGGCGGGCGCCGCGGTCAGGAGTGCCGCGGCGAGGCTGATGAGGACGGTGGAGGATTTCATGCCGGGACCGTAGGGTCGGCCGTCCCCGTGGACCGATGTGATTCGAGGAAGTGGAAATCGGATGGCCGCCACCGTCGCTCTGGGCCCCGACGCCCCGGGCCGCACGCGGGTCCGGCCCGCCCCCCTGGTCGAGGCGATGCTCGCGCTGCACGTGCTCGCCGAGCCCGGGCACCATCCCGAGCAGCACCCGTTCGTCCGTGAGATGCGGGCCCTGCCGCCGGCCTTCCGGGCCGACCTGGCCAGGCGCCGCGCCACGTTCTCGCACCTGCCCGAGCAGCTGATCAACCCGCATCCGGACCCGACCGCCGACCTGCCCGTGCTGCTCGGCGCCCTGGCCGAGGTCGACGCCGAGGTCGCGGGCCTGGTCGCGGACTTCTGGGACCTCGCGTTCGCCGCGGAGTGGAGCCGGCTGCTGCCGACTCTGGAGCGGGCGGGCGCGGCGATGGCCGCCGAGATCGCCGACACCGGCGTGCTGGCGCTGCTCGACCGGGTGGCGCCGTGGATCGCCGCCCGCCCGGCGCGGCACGAGGTGCAGTTCGGGTGCACCGCCAGCGAGGACGCCGCCGGCCAGGAGCCGATGCTGACCTTCGACGTCCGCGGCCTGCCCGTCACCGTGGTGCCGAGCGCCTTCGCCGCGCCCCACGTCTACGTCGACGTGGAGACCCCGGCCGCCGTCCAGTTCGCGGTCCCCGTGCAGGCCGTCGTGCGGGAGGCGTCGCCGCCGGCCGGGCTGGCCGAGGCACTGCTCGCTTGCGGCAGCGAGGCCCGGCTCCGGCTCCTCCACGCCCTCGCCGAGCGACCGCGCACCGTGCAGGAGCTCGCGCCCATGCTGTCGATGGCGCCGTCGACCGCGTCGCGGCACCTCCAGCGGCTGGCCGAGCACGGGCTCGTCACCAGCGAGCGCGACGGGTGGTACGTGCTCTACCGGGCCTGCCCGGACCGCCTGGAGGAGGTGACGCGGCAGCTCGCCGGGTACGCCGGCGGTCCCCGGCGCTCAGCCCCAGCGTGAGGCGAACCAGGGCTGGCGCAGGTCGTAGAACGTCGCGTCGCGCATGGCGTACTCGAGCTCGGCGCGCACGTCCTCGGGCGGCTCCTGGGTCTCCCCGCCGCGGGCGCTCTGCTCGTCGGTGAACGCCACCGTCTCGGTGAACGTGCCGTCGGGCTCGATCGCCAACGTCGCGCCGATGATCTCCGGGCGCATCCGCTTGAGCTCGGTGGGGTCCGACGTCATCAGGCGGCGCAGCCGCTCGGGGTCGTCCACCTTGCCGCGGATGACCTGGACGAAGCCCGCGTCGTCGGAGCCGCCGTCGAAGAGCAGGGTGACGTCGTCGGAGTCGTGGAACTCCACCGGCCCGTCGAAGGCGGCCATCATCTCCTCGGCCCAGCGTCCCTGCTCGGGTCGCTCGGAGTTGGCCATCGCGGCCTCTCGGTCGCTGAATCGGACGACCGCCACGAAGAGGTCGTCGTCGGTGAATCCGTACGTGCCGCCGAGCCAGCCGTCCGCGCCGGGCCCGAGCTCCTCGGGCCACCGCTCGAGCACGGTGCGCAGCTCGTCGTGACGGGTGCACCTGCCCTGGATGATCTGGATGAACATCCCTCGACCGTAGACCCGGCGGGGTGGTCCGGGCATGGCCCGGATAGGTGATCCGTCTAGCCTGCGGGCCATGGGTCTCCTGCTGCTCGTCCGCCACGGCCAGGCGTCGTTCGGCGCGGACGACTACGACGTGCTGTCCGACGTCGGCTGGGAGCAGGGCCGGCTCCTGGGAGGCTGGCTCCGGGACACCGACGTCGCGCCGGGCGCGGTGGTGCGCGGCGGGATGCGCCGGCACCGCGAGACCGCTGACGCCGCCGGGTGGACGGCGGCCGAGACCGACGCGGGCTGGGACGAGTTCGACCACCTGAGCGTCGTGGAGGCCTACCCCGACCGGCCGTCGGGCGACCTCGACCGCCGCGAGTTCCAGCGGGTCTTCGAGCTCGCCACCGCCCGGTGGTCGGGCGGCACGCACGACCCCGAGTACGCCGAGCCGTGGCCGGCCTTCCGGGACCGCGTGCGGGCGTCGTTCGCCGCCGCGGTCGCCCGGACGGGGTCCGGTGAGACGACCGTCGTCGTGAGCTCGGGCGGGCCGATCGCCGCCGTCTGCGCCGACCTGGTGGACCCCGAGGCCGACGACGCGGCGTACGCCCGGCTCTGGAGCCGCCTCAACACGGTGCTGGTGAACGCCGCGGTGACCAGGGTCGTCGTCGGCGGCACCGGGGCCCGCCTGCTGACCTTCAACGAGCACCCGCACCTGCCGGCCGAGCACGTCACCTACCGCTGAGCCAGTGACGCCGACACGCTCTTGACGGGTTGGTTCGCTACGCGTTGAGTAGCCCGGTGAACATCTCTGGGGTGGCGAGTTCGATCGGTGCACGTGTCCTGACGGTCGGCCTGGTCGCCGCCATGATGGCGGTCGTGGGCAGCAGCGCCCATGCGGCGCCGTCGGGAGACGATCCGTCCACGTCCACCACCTACTCCGCCGGCCGCTACGTCGTGATGCTGCGCGAGCCCGCCGCCGCCAGCTCCCGCACGACCCGGTCGGACGCCGGCCGCTTCGACGCACGGTCGACGAAGGTCGCGGCGTACTCCTCCCACCTCCGGCGCGTCCAGAGCGACGTCGCGGGCGAGTACGGCGCGCGGCCCGTCGACAGCTTCACCGTGGCGGCCAACGGCTTCGTCGCCGACCTCAGCGCCGCCCAGGCGCTCGACCTCGCGACCGACCGCCGGGTGCTGCTCGTCGAGAAGTCGCGCACCCTGCACCTCGACACGTGGCGCTCGCCGGAGTTCCTCGGCCTGTCCGGCACGAGCGGCACGTGGAAGCAGCACGGCAGCCGGGCGAGCGCCGGCTCGGGTGTCGTCGTCGGCGTGCTCGACTCCGGCATCTGGCCGGAGTCGAAGTCGTTCGCCGGCAAGCCGCTCACCAAGAAGCCGAAGACGACGTGGGACATCTCCCGCCACGGCCAGGCGACCCGGATGGAGAAGGTCGACGGCTCGCTCTTCACCGGCCGCTGCGTCGTGGCCGAGCGGTGGACCCGCGCCGACTGCAACACCAAGCTCATCGGTGCGCGCTTCTACCCCGACAGCTTCCTGGAGTCGGTGCCGCGCAGCGAGCTCGCCGACACCGAGCAGATCTCGGCGCGCGACGGCGACGGCCACGGCTCGCACACCGCGAGCACCGCGGCCGGCAACGTCGTCGACGACGTCACCACCGAGCGCCGCGACTTCGGCACCGTCAGCGGCATGGCCCCCGGCGCCCGGGTGGCCGTCTACAAGGTCTGCTGGGAGGCGGCCGACGAGGACCTCAGCGGCTGCAACAACCTCGACTCGGTCGCCGCGATCGAGCAGGCCGTGATCGACGGGGTCGACGTCATCAACTTCTCCGTCGGCGGTGGCGCCAGCCCGACGCTCGACGCGATCGAGCTCGCCTTCGAGGGCGCGGCGGAGGCCGGCATCTTCGTCGCCACCTCGGCCGGCAACTCGGGTCCGGACCCCTCGACGCTCGACCACCCGGCCCCGTGGGTCACCACCGTGGCGGCGTCGACCCACGTGCGGTTCGAGAACACCGTCCTGCTCGGCAACGGCGTCAAGCTCCTGGGCGCCTCCATCGCCACCCGGCCGGTCCCGAAGACCCGCGTCATCGACTCCGCCAAGGCCGCGGCTCCCGGCTCCGAGCCCGGGGACGCCGACCTGTGCGGGCCGAAGTCCCTCGACGCCGGCAAGGTCAAGGGCAAGATCGTGGTCTGCCTGCGCGGCGTCTACGACCGGGTCGCCAAGAGCGCGGAGGTCAAGCGCGCCGGTGGCGTCGCGATGATCCTCGTCAACCCCTCGCCCAACAGCCTCGACGCCGACTTCCACGCGGTGCCGACGATCCACCTCCCCGACACCGACGGCCCCAAGCTCTTCAAGTACCTCGCCAAGGCGTCGCGCCCGGTGGCCTCGTTCCTGGTCGGCAACCAGACCAGGCACGTGACGCCGCTGCCCGTGGTCGCCGGCTTCTCCTCGCGCGGTCCGGTGCTGGTCGCCAACGGCGACCTGCTCAAGCCCGACATCACGGCGCCCGGCGTCAGCGTGCTCGCCGCGGTCGCGCCGCCGGCCAACCAGGGCCGCAAGTACGACCTCTACTCCGGCACCTCGATGGCCTCGCCGCACATCGCCGGCCTGGCGGCCTTCCTGGTGGGCGAGCGTCCCGCGTGGACGCCCATGCAGGTGAAGTCCGCGATGATGACGACCGCGGTGCCGACCCTCGACGACAAGGGCAAGCGGTCGCGCGACGCGCTCGCCCAGGGCGCCGGCCAGGTGACGCCCCGGTCGTTCTTCGACCCCGGTCTCTTCGTCACCTCCGACGCCACGCAGTGGCGCGGGTTCATCACCGCGCAGGGCATCGCGACCGGCGTCCCGGCGCTGGCCGCGAAGAAGGTCAACCTGCCGTCGATGGCCGACGGGGCCGTGACGGCGAAGACGACCTTCCGGCGTACCTTCCGGGCCACCCGGGTCGGGACCTGGAAGATCTCCGCGTCGGTGCCGGGGTTCCGGGTCACCACGACTCCCAAGCGGGTGCGTGCCGACCGCCAGGGCGACCTGATCGGGGTGAAGTTCACCTTCCGGCGCACCGACGCGAAGCTCGGTCGCTACACGCAGGGTGCGGTCACGCTCGACGGGCCGACCACGGTCCGGCTGCCCGTGGCCCTCCAGCCGGTCTCGGTCGACGCGCCGCTCTCCGTCACTGGCACGGCGCCGACCGGCACCGTCACGGTGCCGCTGACCGCCGGGTTCACCGGCGACCTCAGCGTCGCCGCGCACGGCCTCGCGAAGTCCACGACCGTGGCTGGCTCGGTGGCCGCCGCCGCCGACGCGTTCCACTGCGTGACGGTCACGCCGGGGACCACGCTGGCCCGCTTCCGCGCCGACTCCACCGACGACACCGCCGACATCGACCTCGTCGTGCTCGCCTCGAAGAGCTGCAACCCCGACGACGCCGTTGGCGTGGCCGGGCAGTCGGGCACCGCGTCCGGCGACGAGCAGGTCACCCTGCGCGACCCCGATCCTGGCACCTACATCGCCGTGGTCAACGGCTTCTCGGCCGGGACGGCGGGCAGCCCGATCGGGTACGCGTTCGACTTCTGGGACGTCGACCCCAGCGCCGTGGCGGGTGGCCTCCAGGTCAGCCCCAACCCGGTGCCGGTCCGGGCCGGCAAGCAGACGTCGGTCTCGCTCTCGTGGTCCGGCCTCGCTCCCGCCTCGAAGTACCTCGGCTTCCTGTCCTACCAGCGCTCCGGCGACATCACGGTCGTGGAGGTCACCACCCCCTGAGGCGGGATACCCAGCGACGATGTGGTCGTTCCCGGGGCGCGGGAGCAACCAGTACGTCGCTGGATATCCCGGCGGAGCACCAAAAAAGTCAGGCTTGACTGTTTGTTAGTCGGGCGGGCAGGCTGGGGGCATGCCGACGACGACCACCCGCGTGCCGCAGGAGGAGCGGACCCGGGTGATGCGGTCCCGGCTGCTGGACGCCACGGTCGAGTGCCTGGTCGAGCGCGGCTTCGCCGGCACCTCGACCACGCTGGTCTCCGAGCGGGCGGGCGTGAGCCGCGGGGCGCAGCTGCACCACTTCCCGACCAAGAACGACCTCGTGGTGGCCGCGGTCGAGCACCTGACCGAGAAGCGCGGCGCGGAGCTCGCCGAGGCGGCGGCGGCGCTGCCCGACGGCCCGCGGCACACCCGCGCGGTCCTCGCGATGCTCGCCGACCACTTCACCGGCGCGGTCTTCGCGGCCGCGCTGGAGCTGTGGGTCGCCGCCCGCACCGACGAGTCGCTGCTGGCGGCCGTCGAGCCGCTGGAGCAGCGCATCGGCCGGGAGATCCACCGGATCACGGTCGACCTGCTCGGCGTCGACGAGTCCCTGCCCGGCAACCGCGAGCTCGTGCAGGCCACGCTCGACCTGGTCCGGGGGCTCGGCCTGGCCAGCACGATCACCGACGACAGCCGACGGCGCGCGGCGATCCTGGACCGCTGGTCCGAGGTGCTCGAGCACGCGCTGCACCACCCGGACGACACCGACGGAGACCAGTCATGACGCTGCTCGACGCCCTGCTCGACGACCTGACGGTCGAGGGTGACCGGCTCTGGGCCACCGTCTCCGGCCTCGACGCCGACGGCTGGGCGGCCCCCACCCCCGCCGCCGGGTGGACCGTCGCCACCCAGGTCGCCCACGTGCTCTGGACCGACGAGGTCGCCGTGCTCGCCGCCGGCGCCCGCACGCCCGAGGGCAAGGACGCCTGGGACGCGGTCGTGCTCGACGCGATCAACGACCCGACCGGCTTCATCGACCAGCAGGCGCACGAGGTCGCCCGGCTCGCCCCCGAGGCGCTGCTGGCCCGGTGGGGCGCCGCGCGCGAGGCCCTGCGGACCGCGCTGCGCGAGTACCCGGCCGGCGAGAGGATGCCGTGGTTCGGCCCGCCGATGTCGCCGGCCTCGATGGTCACCGCCCGCTTCATGGAGACCTGGGCACACGCGCTCGACGTCTACGACGCGCTCGGCATCGAGCCGGAGCGCAGCGACCGCGTCCGGCACGTCGCCCACCTCGGCGTACGCACCCGCGGCTTCGCGTTCTCGGTGCACGAGCTCGAGCCGCCGGCCGACGAGTTCCGGATCGACCTCGTCGCCCCGTCCGGCGAGGTGTGGTCGTGGGGTCCGGAGGACGCCGCGCAGACCGTCACCGGCTCGGCGTGGGACTTCTGCCTGCTGGTCACCCAGCGGGTGCACCGCGACGACACGGACCTGGTGGCGACCGGCGCGGACGCCGAGCGGTGGCTGACGATCGCGCAGGCGTTCGCCGGCCCGGCCGGTGAGGGGCGGGAGAAGCAGGCGTGAGGATCGGCAACTGCTCCGGCTTCTACGGCGACCGGCTCTCCGCGATGCGGGAGATGCTCGAGGGCGGCCAGCTCGACTACCTGACCGGCGACTACCTCGCTGAGCTGACGATGCTCATCCTCGGCAAGGACACGATGAAGGACGCCTCGCTGGGCTACGCGAAGACCTTCGTCCGCCAGGTCGAGGACTGCCTCGGCCTCGCGCTCGAGCGCGGCGTCAAGATCGTCAGCAACGCCGGCGGCCTCAACCCCGCCGGCCTCGCCGACAAGCTACGCGAGGTCGCGTCCGGTCTCGGGCTCGACCCGGCGATCGCGCACGTCGAGGGCGACGACGTCCGCGCGCTCGGTTTCGCCGACGCACTGACCGCCAACGCCTACCTCGGCGGCTTCGGCATCGCGGCGGCCCTGCAGGCCGGCGCCGACATCGTCGTCACCGGGCGCGTGACGGACGCGTCCCTGGTCGTCGGACCGGCGGTCGCCCACCATGGCTGGACGCCGACGTCCTACGACGAGCTCGCCGGCGCCGTCGTCGCCGGGCACGTGCTCGAGTGCGGCTGCCAGGCGACCGGCGGCAACTTCTCCGGCTTCCGCTCGCTGCCACACACCGGTCAACCGTTGGGTTTCCCGCTGGCGGAGATCGCCGCCGACGGCAGCAGCGTGATCACCAAGCACGACGGCACGGGCGGCGCGGTCACCGTCGACACCGTCACCGCGCAGTTGCTCTACGAGATCCAGTCCACGCGCTACCTCAACCCCGACGTCACCACGCTCCTCGACACGGTCGAGCTGAGCCAGGCCGGTCCGGACCGCGTGTCGATCACCGGCGTCCGGGGGGAGGCGCCGCCCGAGCGGCTCAAGGTCTGCGTCAACGAGCTCGGCGGGTTCCGCAACACCGTCGAGCTCGTGCTCACCGGCCTCGACATCGACGCCAAGGCCGACTGGGTGCGCGAGCAGCTGGCGCCCGCGCTCACTGCCGCCGAGGTCACCTGGACCCGCTCGGCCCTGCCGCCCCTCGACGCCGACACCGAGGAGGGCGCCTCCGCGCTGCTGCGCTGCACGGTCAAGGACGCCAAGCCCGACCCGGTCGGCCGCGGGTTCACCGCCGCCGCGGTCGAGCTCGCGCTGGCGTCGTACCCCGGCTTCACGATGACCGCGCCGCCGGCCGCGCCCACGCCCTTCGGCATCTACCGGGCGGAGTACGTCGACCGCTCGGCCGTCACGCACACGGTCGTGCACGCCGACGGCCGGAGGGAGGTCGTCCCCGATCCGCCGGAGCGCTCCTCCGCCGACCCGGCCGCGGGACGGCGCCCGTCGCCGTACCCCGCGCGCCCCGACTCGCTGACCCGCCGCGCGCCGCTCGGCTCGTTCGTCCACGCACGGTCCGGCGACAAGGGCGGCGACGCGAACCTCGGCCTCTGGGTGGTGCACGACGGGTCGGAGCAGTACGACGCCCGGGTCACCTGGCTCGCCAAGCTGATCACGCCCCGCAAGGTGCGGGAGCTGGTCCCGGAGGCGGCCGACCTCGACGTCGAGGTGCACGTGCTGCCCAACCTCGGCGGCGTCAACGTGCTGATCCGCGGCCTGCTCGGGGACGGCGTCGCCGCCTCCACCCGCTTCGACCCGCAGGCGAAGGGGCTGGGCGAGTGGGTCCGGTCCCGCATGGTCAACATCCAGGAGGACCTCCTGTGAGCCGGGGTGCTGCGTTGCTGGCGCGAGGGCGGCGGCGTTTCATCAAGGGATGCGGTTCGAGCCGCGCTTCCCTCGACGAGCTCGTCCAGGGAAGCGCGGGTTCACCGTCATCCCTTGATGAAACCGCGGGAGCGCGAGGGGGCACGACGTGAGCGATCTCAGGGACCTGGGAGCCGAGTTCGTGCGCCGCGAGGTCGTCGACCACCTCCAGGAGTGGGAGGACGCCGGCGAGGTCCCGCGCGAGCTGCACCGGGCGGCCGCCAAGCAGGGTCTGCTCGGCATCTCCTTCCCCGAGGACGTCGGCGGCGAGGGCGGCGACGTGCTCGACACCGTCGACCTCCAGGAGGGGATGCTCGGCGCGGGCGCGTCGTCTGGCCTGATGGCCGCGCTGTTCACCGGCGGCATCGCCCTGCCGCACATCGTGGCCTCCGGCGACGCCGACCTGGTCGACCGCTTCGTCCGACCGACGCTGGCCGGGGAGAAGATCGGCGCGCTCGGCATCACCGAGCCCGGCGGCGGCTCCGACGTGGGCGGCATCCGCACGACCGCCGTCCGCCAGGGCGACGAGTACGTCGTCAACGGCGCCAAGACGTTCATCACCAGCGGGGTGCGCGCGGACTTCGTCACCACCGCGGTGCGCACCGGCGGCCCCGGTGCCGGCGGGGTGAGCCTGCTGGTGGTCGAGAAGGGCACGCCGGGCTTCACCGTCGACCGGTCGCTGCGCAAGATGGGCTGGCACTGCTCCGACACCGCCGAGCTGTCGTTCGTCGACGCGCGGGTCCCGGTCGGCAACCTGGTCGGCGAGGAGGGCAGCGGGTTCGCGCAGATCGCGCAGCAGTTCGTGGTCGAGCGGCTGGCCCTCGCGGTGCACGCCTACGGGATCGCCGGCCGCTCGCTCGAGCTGACCGCGACGTACTGCCGCGACCGCGACACGTTCGGCAAGCCGCTGGTCAGCCGGCAGGTCGTGCGGCACAAGCTCGTCGAGATGCGCCGCCAGGTCGAGGTCGCGCGCACCTACACCCGCGAGGTCGCCCGCCGGCACGCCACCGGCGAGATGGTGATCGCCGAGGCCTGCTTGGCGAAGCAGACCGCGGTCGACTGCGCGACGTACGTCTGCGACCAGGCCGTCCAGCTGCACGGCGGGACGGGATACATGCACGGGACCGAGGTGGAGCGGCACTACCGCGACGCCCGGATCCTGCCGATCGGAGGAGGGGCGAGCGAAGTGCTGGCCGATCTCGCAGCCAAGCTGCTGGGCTACGCGTGAGGGGCTCCATGTCCGGTGAGGTGAGCCTCCGGATGGACGCGCCGCCCGAGAAGGTGTGGGCGCTGGTCTCGGACGTGACGCGCATCGGCGAGTTCTCGCCCGAGACGTTCGAGGCACGCTGGTCGCGCGGCTCGACCGGCCCCGAGGTGGGCGCCTACTTCAAGGGCCACGTGAAGCGCAACGGCGTCGGCCCGACGTACTGGACGCCCTGCCAGGTGACGGCCTGCGTGCCGGGCGAGGTCTTCGAGTTCCGGGTCGGCACCGAGGAGGTGCCGATCAACAACTGGGGCTACCGCATCGAGCCCGACGGCGACGGGTCGCTCGTCACCGAGTACTTCCGCCTCGAGCCCAAGCCCTACCTGCGGTTCTACTGGCTGGTGCTCGGCGCACTGCGCGGCCGCACCAACGAGCGCGGCATGCGCACCACCCTCGAACGGATGAAGGAGGTCGTCGAGGCATGAGCGACAACCGGACGGCGATGCTGGAGAAGCTCGCCGACCTCGACGCCGAGCACGCCAAGGCGGTGGCCGGCGGTGGCGAGCGTTCGATCGCCCGGCACCACGGCCGCGGCAAGCTGCTGCCCCGCGAGCGGATCGAGCTGCTCGTCGACGAGGGCTCGGCCTTCCTGGAGCTCTCGCCGCTGGCCGGCTGGGGCTCGGACTTCACCGTCGGCGCCTCGGTGGTCACGGGCATCGGGGTGATCGAGGGCGTCGAGTGCATGATCACGGCCAACGACCCGACGGTGAAGGGCGGCGCCTCCAACCCGTGGACGGTGAAGAAGATCTTCCGGGCCTCGCAGATCGCGGAGGAGAACGGCCTGCCGACGGTGTCGCTGGTGGAGTCCGGCGGCGCGGACCTGCCCACCCAGAAGGAGATCTTCATCCCGGGCGGCAAGCTCTTCCGCGACATCACCCGGGCGTCGGCGCGCAAGGAGCCCACGGTCGCGCTGGTCTTCGGCAACTCCACCGCCGGTGGCGCCTACGTGCCCGGCATGTCCGACTACACGGTGATGGTCAAGGAGCAGGCCAAGGTCTTCCTCGGCGGCCCGCCGCTGGTGAAGATGGCGACGGGCGAGGAGTCCGACGACGAGTCGCTCGGCGGCGCCGAGATGCACGCGCGGACGTCGGGTCTCGCCGACTACCTCGCCGAGGACGAGCACGACGCGATCCGGATCGGGCGGCGGATCGTCGCGCGCCTCAACTGGCGCAAGGCGACCGCGGCCCCGACCTCGTGGGCCGAGCCCGACGAGGACCCGGAGGGCCTGCTCGAACTGATCCCGAGCGACCTCAAGGAGCCGTTCGACCCTCGCGAGGTGATCCGGCGGGTCTGCGACGGGGTCTCGGCCACCAACGGCGTGGTGTTCGACGAGTTCAAGCCGCTCTACGGCACCTCTCTGGTGACCGGCTGGGCCAGGCTGCACGGCCGGCCGATCGGCATCCTCGCCAACGCCCAGGGCGTGCTGTTCAGCGCGGAGGCGCAGAAGGCGACCCAGTTCGTGCAGCTCGCCAACCAGACCGACACCCCGCTGCTCTTCCTGCACAACACCACCGGCTACATGGTCGGCAAGGACTACGAGCAGGGCGGGATCATCAAGCACGGCGCGATGATGATCAACGCGATCAGCAACTCCACGGTCCCGCACCTGAGCGTGATCATGGGCGCGTCGTACGGCGCCGGCAACTACGGCATGAATGGCCGCGCGTTCGACCCGCGCTTCCTCTTCACCTGGCCGTCCGCCAAGTCCGCGGTGATGGGCCCCGCCCAGCTCGCGGGGGTCCTCGAGATCGTCGCCCAGCAGTCGGCGGAGTCGAAGGGTCAGCCGTTCGACGCGGAGGGGTTCCAGGGCGTCAAGGCGATGATCGAGGCCTCGGTCGAGGAGCAGTCGCTTCCGCACTTCCTGTCCGGGATGGTCTACGACGACGGCGTCATCGACCCGCGCGACACCCGCACGATCCTCGGCATCTGCCTCTCCGTCATCGAGAACCAGCCCGTCGTGGGCACCGACCGATTCGGGGTGTTCCGACCGTGATCTCCAGACTGCTCGTCGCCAACCGGGCCGAGATCGCCTCGCGCGTCTTCCGGACCTGCCGGGCCCTCGGGATCGAGACCGTGGCGATCCACTCGGACGGCGACGCCGGCCTGCCCTACGTGCGCGAGGCCGACCACGCCGTACGCCTGCCGGGCAACGCGCCGTCGGACACCTACCTGCGGACCGACCTGGTGCTGGACGCCGTGCGGCGGTCCGGGGCCGACGCGGTCCACCCGGGCTACGGGTTCCTGTCCGAGAACGCCGACTTCGCGCGAGCGGTCGTCGACGCCGGACTGACCTGGGTCGGCCCGAGCCCCGAGTCGATCGAGCGGATGGGCTCCAAGATCGAGGCCAAGAAGCTGATGAAGGCGGCCGGCGTCCCGGTGCTCGACGCGCCCGACGAACCGACCGGGGCCGATCTGCCGCTGCTCGTCAAGGCCTCCGCGGGCGGCGGTGGGCGCGGCATGCGCGTCGTGCGACGACTCGAGGACCTGGCCGGCGAGATCGCGAAGGCGGAGGCCGAGGCGCTGTCCGCGTTCGGCGACGGCACGGTCTTCGTCGAGCCGTACGTCGAGCGCGGAAGGCACGTCGAGGTCCAGGTCGTCGACTCGGTCGTCTACGGCGAGCGCGACTGCTCGCTGCAGCGCCGCCACCAGAAGGTGGTGGAGGAGGCCCCCGCGCCCGGCCTGAGCGACGAGGTGCGCAGCGCGCTGCACGAGGCCGCGCGCACGGCGGCCGAGGCGATCGACTACCGCGGCGCCGGCACGGTCGAGTTCCTCTACGACCCGGCGAGCGAGCGGTTCTGGTTCCTGGAGATGAACACCCGGCTCCAGGTCGAGCACCCGGTCACCGAGGCGGTGCACGGCGTCGACCTCGTGCGGCTGCAGATCGCCTCGGCGGAAGGCGGACTCGAGACCGGCGCCAGCGCGCCCTCCTCGACCACCGTGAACGGCCACGCGATCGAGGTACGCCTCTACGCCGAGGACCCGGCCGCCGACTACCAGCCGCAGAGCGGGACGCTGACGACGTTCGAGATCCCGCTGGAGGAGGGGATCCGCGTCGACGCGGGCTTCGAGTCCGGCAGCGAGGTGTCGACGCACTACGACGCGATGCTGGCCAAGGTGATCGCGCACGCGCCGAGCCGGGAGGCTGCGGCGCGCAAGCTCGCGGGCGTCCTGGGTCGGGCGCGGATCCACGGGCTGGTGACGAACCGTGACCTGCTGGTGGGCATCCTGCGCGACCCGCGGTTCCTGTCCGGGGAGGTGAGCACCGACTTCTTGGGTGGTTTCGAGACCGGACTTCGTCCCACCTCGACCGCCGACGCGGCGGTCGCCGCGGCGATCGCGCTGGCCGAGCGGGCCAAGGAAGCGCGGACGGTCCAGCGCGGCATCCCGGTCGCCTGGCGCAACGTCGTCTCCCAGCCGCAGCGCACGGTCTTCGAGGAGGCCACGGTCGAGTGGTACGGGGCTTACGCCGTTGACGGCCACGAGGTGGTCGCCGCGAGCCCGACCGAGGTGACGCTCGAGACCGACGGCGTGCGCACGACGTACGCGATCACGGTCAACGGCGGGGCTGTCGACGTCGACAGCGCTCGCGGGCACGTCCGGCTGACCCGGGTCCCGCGGTTCGTCGACCCGGCCGAGCAGGTCGCCAGCGGCAGCCTGCTGGCCCCGATGCCCGGCACGGTCGTCAGCGTCGCCGTCGAGGCCGGGCAGCAGGTCGAGGCCGGCCAGCAGGTGCTGGTGCTCGAGGCCATGAAGATGCAGCACACCGTGAGCGCGCCGTACGCCGGCGTGGTCACGGAGATCGACGTGAAGCCCGGCGCGCAGGTCGCCGCCGGTGAGGTCCTAGCCGTGGTGGAGGAGACAGCGTGAGCACGTTCAGCGAGTCCGAGGAGCGCCAGGAGCTGCGCAAGGCCGTGGCCAGGCTGGCCGGGAAGTACGGCCGCGAGTGGTTCACCGAGAAGGCCCGCGCCGGCGAGAAGACCACCGAGCTCTGGCTCGAGATCGGCAAGAACGGCTACCTCGGCATCAACATCCCCGAGGAGTACGGCGGCGGGGGCGGCGGCATCGGCGACATCGCGGCGGTCTGCGAGGAGCTCGCCGCCCAGGGTTGCCCGCTGCTGCTCATGGTCGTCAGCCCGGCGATCTGCGGCACGATCATCACCCGCTACGGCACCGACGAGCAGAAGCAGCGCTGGCTGCCCGGCATCTGCGACGGCACCTCGACGATGGCCTTCGCGATCACCGAGCCCGACGCCGGCACCAACACCCACAACATCACCACCACCGCCCGCAAGGACGGCAGCGAGTGGGTGCTCAACGGCCGCAAGGTCTACATCTCCGGGGTCGACGAGGCCGACAACGTCCTCGTCGTCGCCCGGGCCGAGGACGCCCGGACCGGCAAGGTGAAGCCGGTGCTGTTCGTCGTCCCCACGGACGCCCCGGGCTTCGAGTACAAGCACATCCCCATGGAGATCGTCAGCCCGGAGCTGCAGTTCCAGGTCTTCCTCGACGACGTCCGGCTGCCCGGCGACGCGCTGGTCGGCGACGAGGACGGCGGCCTCGTGCAGCTCTTCGCCGGCCTCAACCCCGAGCGGATCATGGCCGCGTCGTTCTCGACCGGGCTGGCCCGCTACGCGATCGGCAAGGCCGCGGCGTACGCCAAGGAGCGCACGGTCTTCAAGGACGCGATCGGCGCCCACCAGGCGGTCGCGCACCCGCTCGCGCAGGTGCACATCGAGACCGAGATGGCGCGGCTGATGACCCAGAAGGCGGCCGCGCTCTACGACGCCGGTGACGACTTCGGCGCCGGCGAGGCCGCCAACATGGCCAAGTACGCCGCTGCCGAGGCGGCCTGCAACGCCGCCGACGCCGCGGTGCAGACCCACGGCGGCAACGGCATCACCCAGGAGTACGGCGTCGCCGGGCTGCTCGTCGCCACCCGCGCCGGCCGGATCGCCCCGGTCAGCCGGGAGATGATCCTCAATTTCGTGGCCATGCACTCGCTGGGGCTGCCCAAGTCGTACTGAAGGTGACACAGTCGAGGGGATGACGGACGAGAGCTGGACCAGCGGAGGAGCCGACGCGCTCGCGGAGCACGCACCCGAGGCGCTCACGTCGTACGCCGTGCTCGTGTCGGTCCGCCCGTCGGGGGTGCACGACGAGATGCTGGAGTCGCCCGCGGTCACGGCGTTCGCGGCGCAGTTCCGCGACGACGCCGCGGCGATCGACGAGCCGACGCGGGCCCGGTTCGTGGCGGCGACCGGCACGCACACGAGCGCGGTCCTCGACATGGTCTGGATCGCCGACGTGGCGCCGCGGATCCGGGGGGCGCTCGACGCGCTCTTCGGGGAGTCGTCCGGGTGGCCGGGTCGACGGCGGTACCCCGTCGCCGACACCAGCGCGGTCGTGGAGAGCTTCCTGGAGGTCGTGGCGCGGTCCGACACGTTCCACAGCGACCGGTCCAGCGACCGGCCGGACGCGGCGAACGCCGCGCTCGCGCTCAGCGACGCGATGCTGCGAGCGCCGGCGGCGATCCCCGCGTCGGTGGTGGAGGCGGTCCACGAGCTCCTCACCCCGGCCGAGGCCGTCGACGTCGTGCTCGACGGCGCGCGCCGGTCGGCCGGCAAGATCGAGGCCGCGCTCGCGGCGTAGCCGGTTGCATCGATCGAACACATGTTCGATCATGGTCGGGTGATCCTGCACGCCGACCTCGACTCGTTCTTCGCCTCGGTCGAGCAGCGCGACGACCCGCGACTGCGCGGCCGGCCGGTGATCGTCGGCGGTGGCGTCGTGCTCGCCGCCAGCTACGAGGCGAAGGCCTACGGTGTGCGCTCGGCGATGGGCGGGCGGCAGGCGATGCGGCTGTGCCCCGACGCACTCGTGGTGCCGGCCCGCTTCTCGGCGTACGTCGAGGCCAGCAAGCAGGTCTTCGCGATCTTCGACGACACCACGCCGCTGGTCGAGGGCGTCTCGATCGACGAGGCGTTCCTCGACGTCGGCGGACTCCGCCGGCTCGTCGGTGAGCCCGAGGACATCGCGGCCTCGCTGCGGGAGCGGGTGCGCGACGAGGTCGGGCTGCCGATCTCCGTCGGCATCGCTCGCACCAAGTACCTCGCCAAGGTCGCCAGCGCCGTCAGCAAGCCCGACGGGCTCCTCGCGGTCGACCCCTACCGCGAGGAGGAGTTCCTGCACCCGCTGCCCGTCGAGCGGCTGTGGGGCGTCGGTGCCATTACCGCCGCGAAGCTGCACGCCGACGGCATCCGCACGATCGGCGAGCTCGCCGGCCGCGAGGAGGCGGAGCTCCGGACCACCGTCGGCAAGGCAGCGGGTCGGCACCTCTGGGCACTGGCCAACCTGCTCGACCCGCGCCCGGTCGAGGTCGGCCGGCGCCGCCGGTCGATCGGCTCGCAGTGCGCGATCGGGCGGCCCGGCAAGCCCAAGAGCCGGCCCGAGCTCGAGGCGCTGCTCGCCGGCCTCGTCGACCGGGTCGCGCGCCGACTCCGGGCGGGCGAGCGGATCGGCCAGACGTTCACCCTGCGGCTGCGCTTCGACGACTTCGGGCGCGCCACCCGCTCGGCCACGCTGGCCCACTCGAGTGCGGCGACCGCGACCTGGCTGGAGACCGGCAGGCGGCTGCTGGACGCCGCGTGGCCGCTCATCGAGGAGAAGGGCTGCACGCTCCTGGGCGTGACGATCTCCGGCCTCGTCGACGGCCGGTCCCAGCAGCTCGAGCTCCCGCTGTTCCCGCACGGCCCGCACGAGTGCGGGCTCGACGCGGCGCTCGACCGGGTGCGGGAGAGGTTCGGCTCGTCGGTCGTCACGCGCGGCGCGCTCGTCGGGCGGCGCACCGGCCTGGAGATGCCCACGCTGCCGGACCACGTCCCGCCCCGACGTCCCCACCGAGCTCTAGCCTGACCCCATGTCCGACCTCATGCACCGCTACGCGCCGGCCGCCGCCCGCGCCTTCGACGCCGTGCACGCAGCGCGCACCGCGCTGGACATCGACCTCGACGACCCGGCCGTCGAGCTCTTCGCCGACCAGTTCGGCGTCGACGTGTCCCTGGTCGACGACGACATGCGGCGCCGCTTCCTCGCCGCGACCGGACCGACGGCGTTCGAGGTGGCGCAGGCGGTCTACGTCGACGACTACTGGCCGCGCGCGGGCATCGCGATCGGTGCGGTGCTGGGGAGCTCGACGTTCGTGGTGCCGGCACCGGGCGAGCCCCGGGAGCTCTGGCCGCTCGTCGAGGACTTCATGCGCGAGGTCGCCCGGCTCGACGCGCTCGACCCGGTGCTGACCGAGCTGGTGCGGCTGCGCGGTGCCCGGCAGCACGAGTGCCGGCTGTGCACGTCGCGCCGGTCGGTGGCCGCCCTCGAGGCCGGTGCCGGCGAGGCCGAGTTCGGCGCGGTCGACCACCACGCCGAGAGCGACCTCCCGGCCGCGGCCAAGGCGGCGCTCGCACTGACCGACGCGGTGATCTGGTCGCCCTACCTCATCCCGCCGCCGGTCGCCGCGGCCGCGGCCGAGCACCTGACGCCGGAGCAGGTGGTGGAGCTCGTGCTCGACGTGACCCGCAACGCGGCCAACAAGATCGCCGTCGCCCTGGGGGCCGACGCGGCCGCGGTGACCGACGGCGTCGAGCTCTTCGCCACCGACGCGGACGGCAACCTGACCATCGTGGGGACCGATCCTCGGTAGCGTGTCCGGGTGGCCAGGGTCATCGACGCCGTCGACGGCGCCCAGCGACGCTGGTCGGTGTTCGGATATCCGCTCGGCGTCATCTACAAGTACTTCGACGACCAGGGCAACTATCTGGCCGCGATCATCACCTACTACGCCTTCATCTCGATCTTCCCGCTGCTGCTCCTCGCCTCGACGATCCTGGGCTTCTTCCTCGAGGGCGATCCCGAGCGCCAGCAGGAGCTGCTCGACACCGCGCTCGCGCAGTTCCCGATCATCGGCGACCAGCTCGGCCGCCCCGAAGGCCTCACTGGGTCGACGACGGTCGTGGTCGTCGGTGGCCTGGTGGCCCTGTACGGCGCCCTCGGGCTGGGCCAGGCGCTCCAGAACACGCTCAACGTCGCGTGGGGAGTCCCCCGCAACAGCCGTCCGAACCCGATCCTGCTGCGGCTGAAGAGCCTCTTCCTGCTGGTCACCGCGGGCATGGCGGTGCTCGCGATCTCGGGTCTGGCGATCCTGGTCAGCCACACCGAGGTGCTGGGCGAGAGCCTGTCGGACTTCAAGTGGCCGATCACCGTGCTGACCGTCACCGTCAACACGCTCGTGCTCACGGCGCTCTTCCGGGTCGGCGCGGCGCGCAGCCACAGCATCTGGACCGGCTCCGTGCCGGGCGCGGTCACCGCGTCGCTGCTGTGGCTGGTGCTCCAGTCGATCGGTGCCCTCTACGTCACCAACGTCATCACGAAGACCACCGGGATGAACCAGACCTTCGCGCTCGTCCTCGGTCTCATCGGCGTGATCTGGCTGGCTGCGGTGATCGGCGTCCTCGGCATCGAGGTCAACGTCGTGCTCGACCGGCGGCTGTGGCCGCGCGCCCTGCTCACCCCCTTCACCGACCGGGTCAACCTCACCGACGCCGACCGGCGTGCCTACGCCAGCTATGCGAGAGCCCAGCGCCACAAGGGCTTCGAGACGGTCGAGGTGACGTTCGCGCAGGTCGGCCTGCCGATGCCGGACGACGAGGACGACGGCGCCGACCACACGTCGTAGGCGCGGGCCCGCGGGCTAGGCGCTGTAGTGGGACAGCTCGTCCCACGCGTCGGCCCACGATCCGCGGGGGCCTGCGCAGACCCAGATGCCGACCCCGACCTCCTCGTTCGGCGCGTCGGCCTCGTTGTTCAGCTTCAGCCGGTCCTCGCAGGCGCGGAACCACTTGCTGGGGTTGGTCGGGAAGACCACGATCACCGGCGTCGCATCCTCCGGTGGCGGGCCCCACTCCTGGTAGCCGTTGTGGCCGCTGTAGACCGGCCGGCCCACGCCGTACCACTCCATCGCGCCGGCCTCGCCGTAGTTGCCGGTGAAGATGACGACGCTCGCTCGCTCCGGCTCCGTCAGCTGCTCGATGACGGCCGAGACCTGACCCGCGTACTCGGGCCAGCCGATGGTGTCGAGCTGGCCTCCGTCCAGGTCGGCCCACACGGAGCCGGCGTACGTCGAGGCCGGGAGCAGGGGCAGCACGGCCGGGTAGGCGACCGCGGCCGAGGCCACCAGGACGGCGCTGGTGATCGCGAGTCCGCGGGTCGTGGCCTGCTCGAGGCGCCGGCGTCCCGAGGGCTTGTGCACCAGGCTGGTGAGGCCGGCGGCGATGAGGACCGGGACGAGGCCGGCGAGGTAGTAGCCCTTGCCGCCGGTGATGACGAAGACGCCCAGCACGACGAGGAACGCCACGGCCACCGGGCGGACCAGCACCCAGTCGGGACGCTGCATCAGCCGGACCAGGCCGAGGATCCACACGGCCGCGATCAAGGGGCTGAACATCACCAGCACCTCGAGCACGAGGCCGAGCCGGCCACCGACGCCGCCGTACTCGCGGGCGATGTCGGCGGCGAGCGCGAACACGGGCCAGCCGTGCAGGGCCTGCCAGACGAGGTTGGGGATCCACATCGCCAGGGCGATGAGCCCGCCCAGCCAGGGCCAGCGGGTGCGGAGCACCGGGCGGGTCTCCTCGACGGCGGCGACCCCCACCAGCACGCCGAGCAGGCAGAACACCATCGCGTGCTTGTTGTTGAGCCCGAGGCCGGCGAGCGCACCGGCGAGCAGCCACAGCCGTGGCCGGTCGTCGAGGAGCGCCTGCATGACCACCACCAGCACGGCGGTCCACAGCAGCATGTCGAACGTCGCCGTCGAGAGGAGGTGGCCCAGGCCGGGGACCAGGACGGAGAAGCCGACCACCACCGCGGTCGCCACCTGGCTGGCCCGGCGGCCGCCGAGGAGCCGCGCGGCCTGGGCCGACAGCAGCACGACGCCGACCGACGCGAGCGTCGACGGGATCCGGAGCACGACGAGGTTGCCGGGCGCGACCAGATCCGCCAGCCGCGCGAGCAGCGGCGTCAGCGCCGGCTGGTCGGGATAGCCCCACGCGAGATGCTGCCCGGCCGCGACGAAGTAGAGCTCGTCGCGGTGGGGCCCGTAGTACGGCGCCAGGAGCACCAGCCCCAGCTCCAGCACCGCGACGACGACCGCGACCTCGCGGACGGCGTACGGCGGACGGGTCACGCGCACAGTCTGTCCGGCGACGCCAATCCGAGCACGCTGCCGCGCCCGCACCTGCAGCATCAGGCGTCGTAGTGCACGAGTCGGCTCCAGGCGGAGCGCCACCCACCGACCGGACCGTCACAGAGCCACACCCCGGCGCCGACCTCCTCGCCCTCCGCGCCCGCGCTGTTCGCGAGCCTCGTTTCGAGCGTGCACCCGCTGAACCCGTCGGCCGAGCCCTGGCTGACGACCACCACCGGTCCGGCGGACTCCGGCGGCGGGCCCCACTCGCGCCAGCCGTTGTGCCCGCTGTAGACGGGCACGCCGACGTCGTACCACTCCATCGCACCGGCCTCGCCGTAGTTGCCGGTGAACACGACGGCGTGCCCGCGCTCCTCGGGCGGCAGTCCGTCGACGACCGCGCGCGCCTGGGCGGCGTACTCGGGCCAGCCGATGGTCTCGAGCTGGTCGACGTCGAGCTTGGGGTACGACGCCACGTAGGTGTCCATCGGCAGCGCCGGGACGAGCGCCGGCCACGCGACCATCGCCGAGAGCGCCAGGACGGCGCCGGCGGCCACGGCCCGGCGCCCCCGGAAGCGCTCCGCGACCCAGATCGCCCCGGCTGACACGAGCGGCACCGCGAACCCGGCCACGTAGTAGCCCTTGCCGCCGGTGACCAGGAACAGCCCGAGCACGGCGAGGAAGCCGACAGCGACCGGGCCGGCCAGCGTCCACTGCGGCCGCCGGAGCAGCTGCACCAGGCCGATGATCGCGACGACGCCGATCAGCGGGCTGAGCATCACCAGCGCCTGGCCGACCAGCTCCCCACGGCCGGCGAGCCCGCCGTACTCCTCCGAGATGTCGCGGGAGAGCTCGAGGACGGGCCAGTCGTGCGCGGCCTGCCAGAGCAGGTTCGGGGTCCAGAGCACGAGTGCGAGCAGGCCGGCGAGCCACGGCCACCGGGTGCGCAGCGCCGGACGGGTCTCGCGAACGGCGGCCACCCCGACGAGGAGACCGAAGAGGCAGAAGACGACCCCGTGCTTGTTGTTCAGGCCGATCCCCGCCACCAGCCCCGCGAGCAGCCACAGCCGCGGGCGGTCGTCGATCAGCGCCTGGGCCACGATGATGGCGATCGCGGTCCAGGCCAGGGTGTCGAAGGTCGCGGTCGAGAGCCGGTGCCCGACCGCCATGGTGAGCCCGCCCGAGGCGACCGAGACGGCCGTCAGCACCTGCGGCGCCCGGCCGCCGCCCAGCAGCCTGGCGAAGTGGGCGGCCAGCCAGACCAGCGCCGCCACGGCGATCAGGCTGGGCAGCCGCAGCACGGTCAGGCTGCCCGGGGCGACCCAGTGCGCGAGCCCGGCGAGCAGCGGCGTCAGCGCCGGCTGGTCGGCGTACCCCCACGCGGGGTGCTGGCCGGCGGAGACGAAGTAGAGCTCGTCGCGGTGCGGCCCGTAGTGGGGGGCCATCGCGAGCAGCAGCGCGGCCTGCACCGCCACGACGGCGGCGACCTCGCGGGTGGCGTACGGCGGCCGGTCCACGCCGCCAGTGTGGCGTCAGGCGAGCAGTCTGGCCCGGAGTTCGGCGAGAACGTCGTCGGCGAGTCCGAGACCGCTGCGCAGGTAGCCGTCCACCGACCCGAAGTCCTCGGCCACGGCCGCGTACGCCGCGTCGAGGTAGCCGGGCTCCACGACCATCGTCGGCTCGTAGACCGCGACCTCGTCGGCGCCGAGGTGCTCGGCGATCAGCGCGAGGTACTTCTCGCGGGTCGCGGACGACACGTCGTTGGTCAGGAGGTAGTCGGCGAGGATCGTCTCGCGATCGACCCCGGCCAGCTCCAGCAGCAGCGCCGCGGCCCACCCGGTGCGGTCCTTGCCGGCGGTGCAGTGGAAGAGCTGCGGCAGCGGCGCGGTCGCGAGGTCGGTGAGCAGCCTGGCGTACGACGCGCGCGCCTCGGGCGAGCGCACGAACGCGACGTACACCTCGCGCATGACCCGCAGGGCGGCGTCGACGTCGGCCAGCCCGGAGACCATCTCCATCGGGATGCCGGAGACCTCGACGTGGACCCAGGTCGCCCCCGGCACCGCCACGTCGGGATGGGCCTCGACCTCCAGGGCGCCCCGGAGGTCGTGGATCGTCGTGATGCCGAGGCCGGCGAGCGTCGCGGCGTCCGCGTCGGTGAGCTGCAGCTCGTTGGAGCGGAAGAAGACGCCGCGCCGGACCCGCCGGCCAGCCACGGTCGGGTAGCCGTCACCCGGCCCCGCGACGTCGCGGAAGTTGTCGGCGGAGGCGAGTCGAGCCAGCTCACGGAGCGGGGCCTGCTCGTCGGTCGTCACGTCGTCCACCCCGGCAGCATAGGCAGCCGGAGGTCGGGGTCGGCGCGGTGCTCAGCGCAGCGGCACGAACCGGTAGCGACCGTGCCGGCTGACCCGGGCCGACCCGGCGACGTGCTCGACCAGCAGCATCACGCCGTCGACCGGGGCGACCATCCGGCCCGCGTCGCCGAGCTGGGCGACCAGCTCGGCGGGGAGGCTCCGGGCCTCGGCCGACACCAGGATCCGGTCGTACGGCGCACCGGACGGGTCGCCCAGCACGCCGGGCTCGGTCGGGTCGATGCGCGCCCACGTCCAGTCGCCGCGCGCCAGGTTGGCCCGCCCGAAGGCGACCAGGTCCGGCTCGAGCTCCACGCCGCGCACCTCACCCTCCGGGCCGACGAGGTGCGCGAGCAGCCCGGTCGTCCAGCCCGAGCCGGAGCCGACGTCGAGCACCCGCTGCCCCGGCCGCACGTCGAGCAGCCGCAGCATCGCCGCGACCGTGCGCGGCTGGGAGTTCGTCTGGCCGTGGCCGATCTCGATCGGGCCGTCGTGGGCCGCGCGAGCGCGGGCCGACTCCGGCAGGAACCACTCCCGCGGCACCGCCGCGAACGCGTCCGCCACCCGGTCGGCGCCCATGCCTGCGAGTCTGTCACGCAGCGGCGCGGCGCCTCGGCGGCAGCGGCACGAACATCGACGTGCGGGCGGCGTACTCGGGGTAGCCGGGCCGCTGCATCATCGTCTTCTCGAGCAGCCGGGCGCCCGTGATCCAGACGAGCCAGACCGTCATCGCGACCGGGGAGAGCACGGTGACCAGAGCGGCGAGCCAGCCGGAGGCCAGGCCGCCGGCGAGCCAGAGGCCCCACCAGACGCACGCGTCGCCGAAGTAGTTGGGGTGCCGCGTCCAGCCCCACAGGCCGCGGTCCATCACGGGGCCGCGGTCGGGGTCGCGCTTGTATGCCGCGAGCTGCGCGTCACCGACGGACTCGAACGTCACGCCCACGACCCAGAGCGCCACGCCCGCCCAGACCGCCCACGTCCACTCGAGCCCGGAGACCGCCGCTGCCTGCAGAGGGAGCGAGACGAGCCAGACCGCGGCGCCCTGGACGAAGAAGACCTTGCGGACCGCGTGCGCCACGCCGACCTCGGACAGCTCTCCGCCCATGAGCTCCCGGTAGCGCGGGTCCTCGCCGTGCCCGCGCGAGCGGATGCCGATGTGCGAGGACAGCCGGCCGGCCCACGCGGCGACGAGGACGAAGAGCAGCCAGCACTGCCAGGTGCCGCCGAGGACGGCACAGACCAGCGCGACGAGGGTGAGGGCGGCCCCCCACGCGACGTCGACGACCGAGACCCGGCCGGCGCGGGTCGCCCAGACGGTGGTCAGGGTCATCACGAGCGCTGCGGCGGTCAGGGACAGGCCGGCGACGACGAGGAGGTCAGGCATGGGGTCCCTTCACGCGGTCGAGCACGAGCTGCTGGACGTCGAGGTAACCAGAAGCGAACCCGGCTCGGGAGTAGGCCAGGTAGAAGTGCCACATCCGGATGAAGGTCTCGTCGAAGCCGAGGGCGAGCACGTCGTCGCGCCGGGCCAGGAAGGTCTCGTCCCAGAGGCGCAGCGTCTCGGCGTAGTCGAGCCCGAACGACAGCCGGCCGGTCACGCCGAGCGAGGTGTGCTCGGCGCAGACCTCGTCGATGACCTGCGCGGAGGGCAGGAAGCCGCCGGGGAAGATGTACTTGTTGATCCACGTGTAGCTGCCGCGGGTGGCGAGCATCCGGTCGTGCGGCATCAGGATCGCCTGGATCCCGACCCGGCCGCCGGGCGCGAGCACCCGGTCGAGGGTCCGGAAGTACGCCGGCCAGTACTCGTGCCCGACCGCCTCCACCATCTCGACGCTGAGCACCGCGTCGTACTCGCCCGAGACGTGCCGGTAGTCGCACAGCTCGACGTCGACGCGGTCGGCGTGCCCGGCGGCGGCGATCCGCTCGCGGGCCAGCGCCTGCTGCTCGGTCGAGAGCGTGATCGTCCGGACCGTCGCGCCGCGGCCGGCCGCACGGATCGCCAGCTCGCCCCAGCCGGTGCCGATCTCGAGCACCCGGGTGCCGGGGCCGACGCCGGCGGCGTCGAGCAGGCGGTCGATCTTCCGGTGCTGGGCCGTGACCAGGTCGGTCGAGGTGTCGAAGAGCGCGGAGGAGTAGCTCATCGTCTCGTCGAGGAACAGGCGGAAGAGGTCGTTGGACAGGTCGTAGTGGTGCGCGATGAGCTCGCGGGTGTGGTCCTCGGACGGCCGGTGCCCGGACGGCGTACGTGGCGCGACGAGCCCGCGGAACCGCTGCAGCGGCCGGGGCACCAGGTCGGCGACCTCCGTCGCGAGCACGGTCAGGAAGCCGGTCAGGTCGTCGGCGTCCCAGGCGCCCGTCAGGTACGCCTCGCCGAAGCCGATGAGCCCGTCGCGCCCGAGCCGGGCGAAGAACTCGTCCGGGCGGTGGATCGTGATGGCGTCGTCGGTCAGGGGGAGCCGTCGGAACGCCGAGTGGAAGAGCTGGCGGGCGACGTATGCGGAGACGGCGGCGCGTGGCCCCGACGGGAGCCGGTCGAGGCCGGGCCACGCGAGGTCCTGGCGGTCGGGCGCGAGGGTCATCGGACTCCCTCCTGGTGGTGGTCGGGGCGGGGGCGGACCGGCAGGCGGCGCAGCCACAGCGCGATCCCGTGGAGGCGGATCAGCGCGGCGCCGCGGAGCGCCTCGGGCGCGGCGCGCCAGGCGCGGTGGTCGGTCCGGTGCCCGGAGAGCGACGCACTGAAGGTGGCTCCGTCGGCGGTGTGCAGGGTGACCGCGACGTGGAGGCGGTCGGTGGGCACCGGGACCGCCAGCTCGTAGGCGCCGTCGGTGCCGTGGAACGGCGACACGTACATCGCCTTCCCAGTGCGGGCCCGGCCCTGGGCGTCGGGGTGCACGAGGTAGGCGTGCCGGTCACCGTAGGTGTTGTGCACCTCGACGACCGCACACGGGTCGCCGTGCTCCGGGGTCACCCAGAAGACCGTGATCGGGTTGAAGCAGAAGCCGAGCGCGCGGGGGTGGGCCGCCATCAGGACCTGTCCGGCACCGAGCTCGATGCCCTGCAGCGCCAGGAATCGCGCGAGGTTGTCCCGGATGCTGCGCTCCGGGTCGCCGAGGTGGTCGCGCCCCTCGAACCGCCCGAGCACGCCGTGGTCGGGGAGGTCGTCGAGGTCGACGACCCAGGTGTGCGAACGGTGCGTGAACGACCGCCTCCACGGCGTCCGCCGGGTGTGCCGGATCGTGGTCGCGTAGGTCCGCGCGGCGGTCGAGGACGGACGAGGTCCCGTCTCGAAAGCACCCGGCCACTCCAGCCCGAGCCGCTCGGCCGCCGCCCGCCCCGACCGCGCCCCGTCCTCGTGGAAGCCCCAGCCGTGGTAGGCGCCGGCGAACGCGAGCCGGTCGGTGTCGATCTCGGGCAGCCGCGCCTGCGCGGCCACCGACGCGGGCGTGTAGAGCGGGTGCTCGTACTCCATCCGGTCGATCACCAGCGCCGGGTCGACGAGGTGCTCGCCGCCGAGGGTGACGAGGTAGCGGGTGTCGGTGGGCAGCCGCTGGAGCCGGGTCAGGTCGTAGGTGACGACGACGTGGCCGAGGTCCTCGGTCGGGCGCCGGAAGTTCCAGGACGCCCGGGCGTGCTGCGTCTCCGGCAGCAGCCTGGTGTCGGTGTGCAGCAGGGCGACGTTGGGCGAGTAGGGGATCGCGGCCAGGACCTCGCGCTGCAGCGGGGTCGGCTCGGCGAGCATCGCGAGCGCCTGGCTCGGGTGGGTGGCCACCACCGCGGCGTCGTAGGCCGTGACCACGCCGTTGCCGTCGGTGATCTCGACGCCGTCCGGCGTCTCGAGCACCGACGTCACCTTGGTGCCGGTGCGGACCTCGTCGAGCACGGCCGCGACCCGCTCGACGTAGGTGCGCGAGCCTCCGGTGACGGTGCGCCACTGCGGCGAGCCGGTGACGCTGAGCATCCCGTGGTGGCTGAGGAACGCGAAGAGGTAGCGAGCCGGGTACTCCAGCGCGACCGCCGGGTCGCACGACCACACCGCCGCGACGAGGGGCTCCATGAAGTGCCGCCGGAAGTACGCCGAGAACCCGTGCCGCGCGAGGAAGTCGCCGAGCGTGACGTCGTCCTCGAGCCGGCGGGCCAGCCGGTGGAAGCGCGGGACCTCGGCCAGCATCCGCAGGTACGCCGGGTTGCGGAGGTTGCGGCCCGCAGGGAAGAGGCCGCGGGGCCCGAGCGCTCCGGCGTACTCCAGCCCGGTGGCGTCGTCGCGCACCGACATCGACATCTCGGAGTCCTGGGTGGCGACCCCAAGCTCGCCGAAGAGCCGCAGCAGCGTCGGGTAGGTGCGCTCGTTGTGGACGATGAACCCGGTGTCGATCGCGAGCCCGTCCGCCCCGTCGTCGACGAGGTGCGTGTCAGCGTGCCCGCCGAGCCGGTCGTCGGCCTCGTAGAGCGTGACCTCGGCCGTGCGCGACGCGACGTACGCCGCGGTCAGTCCGGCGACGCCGGAGCCGACCACGGCGATGCGTCGCCTCACGCGGAGCGCCCGAAGTCGAAGAGCGCGATCGGCTCCGACGTCGGCGCCGGCGAGCCGCCCTCCGGCTCGACGGTGATGCCGGCGCCGGTGGCGGTGGCGGCGTCGCCCTCGAGGAGCAGGGTCTGGTCCTCCTCCACCGGCATGACCCCGGCCGGGACCATCCCCTTGCCGGGCTGGTCGAGCCAGACCTGGTAGACCTTGCCCTCCGGCGGTGGCGGCATGTCCTCGGTCTGGAGCACCGCCCGGTCGAGCTCGTCGGAGTGCGTGACCGTGGCCGACGCGCCGCCGGGGAACTCGAGCGTGGTGCTCTGGGCGTCGGGAGCCTCGAGCACCTGCACGGTGGCCGACGGCGGGCGGGTCTCGTCGGCCCAGGGCTGGGTGACGACGACGGCGGTGCCGGCGCCGACCAGCACGACCGCGGCGGCAGCCGCGACGAGCAGTCGGACGCGGTGGCGGCGTACCGGCTGGGCGGTCGGCACCTCCGGCGGCAGCTGGCGGATGGTGGTGATGTCGGCGAGCACCCGGTCGCGCAGGGCGCTCGGCGGTGCGGCGGCGGTGGTCTCGGCGAGCATGGCCGCGGTCTCGCGGAGGCTCGCGACCTCGGCGCGGCACTCCGCGCACTCGGCGAGGTGGCGCTCGAACGCCGCGCGCTCGAGGTCGTCGACCGCGTCGACGGCGTAGGCGCCGGACAGGGCGTGGATCTCGGTCATGAGCCGACCCCCATCGCGTCGCGGAGCCTGATCAGGCCGTCTCGGATGCGGGTCTTGGCGGTGCCGACCGGCAGGTCGAGCATCTTCGCCACCTCCGTGTGCGTGTAGCCACCGAAGTAGGCGAGGCCGACGGCCTCGCGCTGCACCTCGGTGAGGGTCGCCATCGCTGAGCGGACCCGGTGTGCTTCGAGTGAGGCCTGAGCGGCCTCGGCGGTCGTGTCGTGGTCGACCGGTTGGTTCTGCTGGTGGTAGGACGAGTCGCGGCGGCTGCTCGCCTCCGCTGAGCGGACCCGGTCCACCGCGGTGCGGTGGGTGATCGTCAGCAGCCAGCCGAGCGCGCTGCCCCGGGCGGGGTCGAAGCGGCTCGCGGTGCGCCAGATCTCGAGGAACGCCTCCTGGGTGACCTCCTCGGCCTGGGCCGGGTCGCGCACGACCCGGAGCGCCAGGCCGTGCACGCGCGCCGCGGTGGCGTCGTACAGGGCGGCGAAGGCGGTCTCGTCGGCCCGGCCGGCCCGCTTCAGCAGGTCGGCCAGGTCGGGTGGCGACGCCCCGTCCTCAGGGAGAGGGGCGTCACCACCCAGGCGCCTGATGTGTTCCACTCGGGTCACCTCGTCGATCAGGGCATCAGTACGCCGTCGATGACGTACACAGTCGCGTTGGCGGTCGGGACGTTGCCGCAGATGACCGCCGCCTTGTTCGCGCCGACGGTGAACTCCTCACCCGAGCCCTCGACGACGAGGTCCTCGCCCTCGAGGGTCTTGTGGGTCCCGGCGAGCTGGTCGGGCGTGAGCTGGCCAGGCACGACATGGTACGTGAGCACCTTGGTCAGTGCGTCCTTGTCGGCCAGCAGCGCGTTGAGGTCCTTCTTCGGGACCGCCCCGAACGCGTCGTCGGTCGGCGCGAACACGGTGATCCCGTCGGCGGAGTTGAGGGTGTCGACGAGCTCGGCCTCGCCGACCGCCGTCACCAGCGTGGTGAGCAGCGGGTTCGCGCTCGCCGCGGTCGCGACCGGCTCGGTCGCCATCCCGTCGAGCGAGCCCGCCCCGTCGGCGGGGATCGCGGAGCAGCCGGACCCGAAGGTCTGCGCGGCGATGTCGGACGACCCCATGTCGTCCGACGAGCTCATGTCGTCGCTCGGCGTGGTGGACATGTCCGACGACATCGAGCTGTCGTCGGCTGCCGTGTCGTTGCTGTCCCCGTCGTCGCTGCACGCAGCGAGCCCCAGGGTCGCGGTCAGCGCCAGTGCGGCGAGACCAGTCGTACGTCGGAGGGAGCGGTTCATGGTGGTGCCTTCCCGGTTCGGTCTGGACACCGGTTGTTCGGTGCTGGTCCGGGATCGGATTGGTGCCGGTGTCGTCGTCCTCCCGGGGCGCTCATTGTTCGTCCTCCGGCGGCCGCGTCAAGGGTTCGCTTCGCCGGCTTCGCCGCCCTTGACCCGGCCGCCTCCGGACGAGTTCGGCGCCTATCGGGAGGACGCCGACCTCGGTCGGGCGCGCAGGTGCTTGAGCGGAGCTTCTGGTGCACCTGGTGGATCAAGATCTCCGGTCTACGTCCGCCGGTGGAAGGCGACCTTCCCGGAGGGCAGCTTCGTGGTCTCGTAGGTGGTGTCGTGGATGCGGGAGTGGTGCCACGGGCACAGCGCGATGCCCTGGCCGACGGTGGTGGTCCCTCCGTCGGCCCACCGGTCTACGTGGTGGGTGTGGAGCCCGAGGCGGCGGTCGCAGCCCTCGGCGCGGCAGCCCTGGTCCCGGGTGAGGATCGCGACCCGGTGGTACTTCGGGTGGAACCGCCGCTCCCGCCCGACGTCGATCGGCATCGAGTCACCGCCCAGGACGACCGGGATGACGCCGGCTTCGCACAGCAGCCGGCGGGCGGCGCCGGGGGAGATGCGGTCGCCGGTGTCCAGGAGGCCGGCGCGCTCGACGCGTCCCAACAGCGAGTCCTCGGTGATGGTGACGACCAGGGTGGCGGTGAGGCCGCCCAGCTTCGGCAGCTGCTCGACCGGGAAGCGCTCGATCAGAGCGCAGAACGCCTGCCCCATCGCCTCCGGGCCGGGCACCCACTCGACACCCGCGCCGTGGGTGGCGCGTTGGTGCTTGGGGGCGGTGAGCGCGGCCAGCATCTTGCGCAGCGCGGCGCCGTGGAACGTGGGGATCTGGCCGCGCAGGTGGGTGGTGCCGTGGCCGTCGTCGCGCAGCGTGAGCCGGCACGCCTGCATCGCCGCGGCCTCCTCACGTTCCAGGAGCGCGGCTTCGTGGGCGTCGGCGGCGTCGGGGTCGATGACCTCGTAGAGCCGCTTGCCCAGGATCCCCAGGGTCTTCGCGTCGTGGTGGGCGGCTTCGGCCAGCAGGTGCCGCTCGGCCCGGGACCGCGCCTCGGCGGGGAGCCGGTCGACGGCCTGGATGATCACGCGGGCCTGGTCGACACAGACCCGGCCGGCGGCGAGCGCGTCCCTAGTGAGCGGGTGCTGCTCGAGGTCGTGCCCGAGCCGCACGGTCCGGTGGGTCTCGGCGCGGGTCTGCTTGGTCTGGTGCGCCAGCCAGTTCGCGGCCGACGATGCGGCGACGTCCTGGCCGATCTGGAGGTCGTCGGCGTGAGCGGCGACCCGGGCTTCGAGCTCGGCGAGCTTCGCCCTCGCCCGCGCGAGGCCGACGAGCGTGGCGGCGGTCTCGGACTCGTCCATCGACCACACCGAAGCATCATTGACGGCGTCCAGCTCCTGGTGGACATGCGCGGTCGCCACCGACACTCGGTGTCTCGGGGTGGCGATCGCTGTCATAGAGAAATCCAAGCACCGACCACCGACAGTCAGAGCCCCAGAACCCAGTGTTTGCCCGGTATGTGGACAACCGTGACGAATACATTCTGAGGGCAAGGCCGCCGGCCGGAGAGCCGGGAAGCAGCCGCAACCCGACGCCCGCCGTCCCCGCTTTGCTGCCTTGCGGCGGCCCACCCCAACGGACCCGCAAGCCACGGTCAGCCGTCCGACACCAGCACCACGATCTCCTGGAGCCCTGACGACCCGTCGGGGAAGGGCGCCGCGCGAGTGGCGGTCTGCACCTCACCGGAGCCGGCGGTGGCGCGGCAGGAGACGGTGTGGCGGCCGGGGGTGGCGGTCCAGGGGAGGTACCACTGCCGCCAGTAGTCCTCGCCGAGCGACGGGCCCAGCCGGGCGGGAGACCACGAGCCGCCGTCGACGGACACCTCGACGGCGGTGACGCCGCCCCGGTGCTGCGCCCAGGCGATGCCGCCGATCACCGTGCGGCCGGGGGAGACCGTCGACAGGGGCCGGGGAGTGTCGACCCGGCTGGCGATCTTGATGGGCGCATCGGTGGCCCAGTCGCGCTGGGTCCAGTAGGCGCCCTGCTCGGCGTAGGTCGTGAGCGTCATCCGGGTGATCCACTTGCACGCGCTGACGAAGCCGTACAGCCCCGGCACCACCATCCGCGCAGGGAAGCCGTGCTCACGCGGGAGCGAGGCGCCGTTCATGCCGACCGCGATCATCGCGTCGCGACCGTCGGTGGCGACGGAGAGCGGGGTGCTGATCGTCATGCCGTCGACGTCGGTCGACAGGATCTGGTCGGCCCGCGTGCCCGCAATGCCCGCGGCAGACAGCAGGTCGCCGAGCGGTACGCCGAGCCAGCGCGCGCCGCCGACGTACCGGCCGCCGACGTCGTTGGACACGCAGGTCAGCGTGATGTCGCGCTCGATGAGTGGCATCGCGAGCAGGTCGTCGAAGGAGTAGGTCACCGAGCGCTCGACATCGCCGTCTATCGTCAACGTCCAGCCGTCGAGGTCGACCACCGGCAGCGCGAGGCGGGTGTCGACGCGGTAGAAGTCCGCGGTCGGCGTGCGCAGTGGCGTGATGCCGGGGACCCGGGAGTCGAGGGCGCGGGCGGGGAAGTCCGTGGCGGACGAGGCCGGCGCCGGCAGCGAGACCGCCACCACCCGGGTGCGGTACGACGTGATCCAGCGCCCGGCGGCACCCATCGCGACCCCCGCGAACGCCACCGAGCCGACGCCGACGAGCACGGCCCGCCGGCTCGGTCCGTCGCCCGGGGCGGGGACGGGGGCGGCCGACCGGGTCAGGACGAACAGGGCGAGGACGCCGACCACCCCGGCCACGACGCTGGGCCACACCGACGAGGCGAGCACGGCCGGGACCGCGACGAGGGCGACGAGCAGCACGGCGCCGTACCGGAAGCGACGACGGGCCAGCAGCCCGGCGATCCCGGCCAGCACGAGCACGCCGACCAGCACCGAGCCGACCAGCACCGGCTTGTCCCGGGTGCCGAGCTCGCGCACCGCCCACTCCTTCAGCGGCGTCGGCGTGAGGTCGATGACCTCGGAGCCGACGGCGAGCACGGGAGACGCGGCCGGCGTCGTGAGCGCCGCCGCGAGGTGCCCGGCGGCGACGCCGACGAGGGCGGCCAGGACACCGAGTCCGAAGGACAGCAGGCGGTTGCTCATGCCCAGTGCTTCGTAGCCGGTTCCCGGACGGACGGGTCCGAGCATGCGGCAGGATGAGCCGCATGCCTGAGCTCGTGCACCTGGAGAGGACGGCGGACGCCGTCGCCCGGATCACCCTCGACTCGCCGCACAACCGCAACGCGCTCTCCCGGCAGCTCGTCACCGAGCTCTTCGAGCGGCTGCGCGAGGCGGAGGCGGACCCCGAGGTCAAGGTCGTGCTGCTGACCTCGGCGCACCGGGTGTTCTGCTCGGGCGCCGACCTCTCCGAGGCGACCGAGGGCGGCATGGCCGAGGGCGCGCACCGCATCGTCGAGCTCCAGCGGCTGATCGTGGCCATGGACAAGCCCGTCGTGGTCGCGCTGGCCGGACCCGTCCGGGCCGGCGGCATCGGCATCGTCGCCGCCGCGGACGTCGTGATCGCCAGCGAGGACGCGACCTTCGCGCTCACCGAGGTCAAGCTCGGGCTCGCTGCGGCGATCATCTCGCTGACCGTCCACCACCGGATGAACCCGCGCGCGGCCGCGCTCACCACGCTCGGCGGCGAGACGTTCACCGGCACCGAGGCGGCGGCGTACGGCCTGGTGACGTGGGCGGTGCCGGCCGACGCCGTGGACGACGCGGTCGGCGAGATCTGCGCCTCGCTCGCGACCGGGGCCGCGCAAGGGCTGCGCGAGTCCAAGCGGATCCTCAACCGTGACCTGCTGGCGCGGATCGACGAGCGGGGCGGAGAGCTCGCCGACCTCTCCGCGCGGCTGTTCGCCTCCGACGAGGCGAAGGCCGCGATGACGGCGTTCCTCTCCCGGGGCAAGTAGCCTCCGGAACCCCACCGGACAGGAATCGTCCGGCAAGGACGCCATCGGGGGTGCGAGCGAGTACGCTTGACGACTTGCCGGATCAGGCGGCAGCAGTGGATGAGGGGGAGTCGGGCTTGTCCGAGGAGTCGCGCGAGGTGGCGACCGAGCAGGCGTTCGTGGACCGGGTCTACCGGCAGCTCGAGCAGTCGGCGAAGGCCGCCCAGGAGCTGGCCCGTGAGGGCCACAGCCGTGGCCGGCTCGGCCACGAGGGTGGGCTGGTCGAGCGGGACGCCATGGTGTTCCAGGCGGCGCGCCGGATGGCGCAGCTCGACGCCGCGCACGAGGGCCTGGTCTTCGGCCGCCTCGACCTGCACCCCGAGTTCGACCCCGACCCGCGCTACATCGGCCGGATCGGGCTGCGCGACGAGAACCGCGACTCCCTGCTGATCGACTGGCGCGCCCCGGCCGCCGCGGTGTTCTACCAGGCGACGGCGGCCACGCCGCAGCGCGTGATCCGCCGCCGGGTGCTGCGGTCCGCGGGCCGCGAGGTCGTCGGCGTCGAGGACGAGCTGCTCGACGCCGAGGCGCTCGCCGAGTCCGGCGCGGACCTCCCCATCGTCGGCGAGGGCGCGCTCATGGCGCAGCTCTCCCGGGCCCGCGACCGCTCGATGCACTCGATCGTCGCGACCATCCAGGCCGAGCAGGACCAGGCGATCCGCGCCCCCAGCAGGGGCGTCGTCGCGATCTCCGGCGGTCCCGGCACGGGCAAGACGGTCGTCGCCCTGCACCGCGCGGCGTACCTCCTCTACACCGACCGGCGGCGCTACGAGTCCGGCGGCGTGCTCATCGTCGGACCGAGCGGCGTCTTCATGCGCTACATCGAGCGGGTGCTGCCCAGCCTCGGCGAGACCGCCGTCGCGCTGCGATCTCTCGGCGAGGTCGTCGACGGCCTCCGCGCGCTCCGCCACGACGAGCCGGCGGTCGCCGACGTCAAGGGCGCGGCACGCATGGCCGAGTTGATGCGGCGTACGGCGCGGCAGCAGCCGCCCGGCAGCCCGCGGGAGTTCCGGGTCTTCTGGCGCGACGACACGATCGTGCTCGACCGCAACCAGCTCGGCGCGATCCGCCGCAACCTGATGTCCCAGGGCCGGCGCAACCGCCAGCTCCCGCGGGTGCCCGGCACCCTGCTCGACGCGATGTGGCGCCAGGTGCGCGGCGAGCGCGGTCGCGAGCGGGGCCGCGAGGCGTTCGACGACGAGATGCTCTCGAGCCAGGCGTTCCTCGACTTCGTCGCCGGCTGGTGGCCGCCGCTCGACGCGACCGAGGTCTTCGGGTGGCTGCGCGAGCCGGAGTTCCTGGCCCGGGTCAGCGACGGCGTGCTGAGCGCCGAGGACCAGCGGCTGCTCATCAAGTCGTGGGGCGACGGCGCCGACCTGTCGGTCGAGGACGTGCCGCTCGTCGACGAGCTCCGCTACGCGATCGGCGACGTGCCGGCGCGCACCGACGACGAGGTCGAGCTCGCCGACACCGGTCTGCTCGAGGGCGGCCACGACATGCAGGAGCTCTTCACGGTCGCCGACCGCGAGTTCGCGCCGGCGGGCCGGGCCTGGGCGCCGCCGACGCACAAGATCGAGGACGACCCCTTCGCCCACGTGCTCATCGACGAGGCGCAGGACCTCACCCCGATGCAGTGGCGCATGGTCGGCCGCCGCGGTCGCACCGCCACCTGGACGATCGTCGGCGACCCGGCGCAGTCGTCCTGGCCGGTGCCCGAGGAGGCCGCTGCGGCGCGCGCCGAGGCGCTCGAGGGCAAGCAGGTCCACGAGTTCCACCTCTCGACCAACTACCGCAACTCGGCCGAGATCTACGCACATGCCGCGGCGTACGCCGAGCGGGTCGGTCTCGACGCCGACCTGCCGACCGCCGTCCGGCGGACCGGCACCGAGCCCGACGTCCGGGCGGGCATCTCCGACGCGGAGCTCGAGGCCGCGACCCGCGCCGCCGTCGCCGAGATCGCGGACCAGGTCGAGGGCACCATCGGCATCGTGGTGCCGGTCGCCCGGCGCTCCGAGGTCAACGCGTGGCTGGCGTCCTGGCCCGAGCGGGCCGACGACGCCCGGGGTGCGCGGGCCGCGATCGACTCGGCCGTGCCGCCCTCCGGCGACGACCGCGTGGTCGTGCTCACCGGCCTGGACACCAAGGGCCTGGAGTTCGACGGCATCGTGGTGGTCAGGCCGCAAGAGATCGAGGACGAGTCCGCCACCGGTCGCGCGACGCTCTACGTCGTGCTGACCCGGGCGACGCAGCTGCTCACCACCCTGTCCTGAAGTTTTACGGACAGGTTGCGCCGGTTTCGTAGCCAGGAGCCGGTCCCCGGGAGAGGATGCGCGCGTGAAGCGCGTCACCTCCCTCGCCCTGTCCGTCCTCGCCGCCGGCGCTGTCCTGGCCGGCGGCCTGCCCGCGACCGACGCGGCGGCGCCTCACGAGCCGACGGTGCGGGCAGGCACGGCGCTCCCCGCGCTGCACGCGACGCACGGCAGGCGGGCGGTGATCCGCAGCGCGGACGGCGCGCAGGTGCTGCTCCGCGGGGTCAACGTCAACGGCCTCGCCGAGTACTACCAGCCCAACCCCGCCTACCCGGCGGTGCTGGACCAGGACCGCGGCGACTTCAAGCGGATCGCCCGGCTCGGCTTCAACTCCGTCCGGCTGCTCGTCAGCTGGTCCGAGCTCCAGCCCACGCGCGGCGCCTACGACAGGGCGTACGTCGCGAAGGTGAGGCAGGCGGTCCGCTGGGCCGCCGACTACGGCATGTACTCGATCATCGACATGCACCAGGACGCCTGGGGCCTCGCGGTCGACACCCCGATCGGGACGGCCTGCCCGGAGGGCACCCGCCCGAACAACGGCTGGGACGGCGCCCCCGCCTGGGCGACGATCACGGACGGTGCGTCCACCTGCACGACGCTGGAGCGCGAGCTCGCGCCCGCGGTCCGCGCGGCCTGGCAGCACTTCTACGACGACACCGCCGGGATCCAGGGCCAGCTCGTGCGGACCTGGGGCCGGCTGGCCCGGGACTTCGCCCGCGACACCAACGTCGCCGGCTTCGACCTGCTCAACGAGCCGGGCTTCGGCGACAACCTCATGGACACCACCGGGCTCGGCCGCTTCTACGATCGCGCGATCACCGCGATCCGCCGGGGCGAGCGCGCCGGTCGCGGCTTCTCGCACATCGTCTTCTGGGAGCCGAGCGTCATGTGGTCGGCGACCGGGAAGTGGGCGACGCCGGAGCCCGGCTTCTCCCGGGACCGCAACCTCGTCTTCGCGCCGCACGTCTACTCCGGGTCGCTCAACGCCAGCACGATCCCGGACGGCTTCAAGAACGCCGCCGAGGTCGCTGCCGACCACGGCGTGCCGGTGTGGTCGGGCGAGTGGGGCTTCTTCCCCTCCGACCCCGCCGAGTCCGCGACGAAGGTCGAGGACTACGCGGCCGCCGAGGACGAGCGCGCCTACGGCGGGGCCTGGTGGGTCTGGGAGCAGGCCTGCGGCAACCCCCACATGATCGGGGCTCCCGGTGGCCAGCCCGGGCCGATCTCGCAGAGCCTGGTCCGCTTCTCCTGCCCCGGCGACAAGGCGACGGGGATCCCGGCCGAGTTCGGCCAGGTGCTGTCCCGCCCCGTCCCGCGCGCGGTGCCCGGCCGGATCACCGAGCTGACCTCGAACGGCCGCACCGGCCGCCTCGAGCTGCGCGGCACGTACGCCGCGGGCGCCGACCGCTGCGGCCTGCAGGTCTTCGTGCCGCAGCGGTTCGCCGGCAAGCGGGTGCGGGTCACGGGCGTCACCGAGGTGCGCCGTACCCGCCACCTCGGCAACGTCGTGCTGCGCGGCTGCGTCGCCGACAGGTTCCGGCTGCGGATCGGCTGAGCCCGGTCAGGTCGTCCGGAGCCCGGCCCACTGCGCGTGGCGGCGCTGGGTCGACAGGATGAAGTTGACCGCGCGCTCGGAGCAGTTGGCGATCGCGTAGTCGTCGGGCAGCAGCCAGTCGCCGCGCGGCGTGCTGGTCACGACGCCGACGGCCTCGACCACGTTGGCCGGGTCCAGCCCGGTCATCAGGATCGCGCCGGTGTCCAGCGCCTCCGGCCGCTCGATCGAGTCGCGCAGCGTGACGGCCGGGAAGCGGAGCAGGGACGACTCCTCGGAGATCGTGCCGGAGTCCGAGAGGACGCAGAACGACTTCGCCTGGAGGTGGTTGTAGTCCAGGAAGCCCAGCGGCTCGTGGAACTCGATCCCCTCCGTCGAGCGGCCGAGCGCGTCCAGCCGCTTCCTCGTGCGGGGGTGGGTCGAGACGAGCACCCGCTTGCCGAAGGAGCGGTGCACCGCCTCGAGGCAGTCCAGGAGCGCGCCGAGCCGCTCGGGGTTGTCGACGTTCTCCTCGCGGTGTGCGCTGACGAGCACGAACTCACCGGCCGTCAGGCCGAGGCGGTCGAGCGCGTCGGAGCCGGCGATGGCCTCGGTGTGCGCCTCGAGGACCTCCCGCATCGGCGAGCCGGTCTTGAGGATGCGCCGGGGGTGCAGCCCCTCGGCGAGGAGGTTGCGCCGGGCGTGCTCGGTGTAGACGAGGTTGAAGTCCGCGACGTGGTCGACGAGGCGCCGGTTGGTCTCCTCCGGCACGTTCTCGTCGAAGCACCGGTTGCCCGCCTCCATGTGGTAGACGGGGATCCGCATCCGCTTCGCCATGATCGCGGCGATGCAGCTGTTGGTGTCCCCGAGCACGAGCAGGGCGTCGGGCCGCTCGGCGAGCAGCACCTCCTCGGTCTTCACGAGCACCCCGCCCAGCACGGCACCCAGGCTGGAGGTGTCCACGCCGAGGAAGTGGTCGGGGGCCCGCAGCCCCAGATCGTCGAAGAAGATCTCGTTGAGCGTGTAGTCGTAGTTCTGGCCGGTGTGCACCAGCACGTGGTCGACGGTGCGGTCCAGCCGCTTGATCACCTCCGAGAGGCGGATGATCTCGGGCCGGGTGCCGACGATCGTCATCACCTTCGTACGTCGGGTGATCGCGCTCTCGCTCATCGGGTCTGCTCCAGTTCGGCGGCACCGGCGACGGGCACCGGGTGGGTGTCGGGGTTGTCGGCGTCGAAGAGGGTGTCGGTCCAGAACACCGTCAGGAGCTCGGTGTCGCCGGTGTTGGTGATGTTGTGCACCCACATCGTGGGCATGTCGACGAGCACCGGCTCGTCGCCGGTGACCTCGAGCTCGACGACCTCGCGGGTGAAGAGCCTGCGCAGCGCGATCGTCGCGCGACCGCTGAGCACCACGAAGCGCTCGATCTTGTGCAGGTGGTAGTGCTCGCCGCGGGTGACCCCGGGCACGGTGGTCGACACGAACGTCTGGCCGCCGGCTCCGTGGCTGCGGACGGTCTCGACGAGACGACCGCGCTGGTCGGCGCGCGGCGCCAGCGCGATCGGGTAGCCGGCGGGGAAGAGCGCGGCCCGGTAGGTGTTGAAGAGGTCGGTGTCCAGAGGTCCGCTCAGGTCCGGGACGTCCCCCGTGGTGGCGTACGTCGTGTGGAAGCGCTGGAGGGTGTCCCACACCTGCTGCACCGACGTGGCGACGGGCTCCGGGCTCACCTGGCCGACTGTTCCGGGAGCGGTCTCCTCGATCGCGGCGATCATCGCGGCGGCGGCGCGCTGCACGTGCAGCAGCCCGATCGTCCGGTCACTGATGCTCGGGCTCGCCCCGGCCACCGTGGCGTCGACGAAGGAGGCGACGAACGAGTTGTAGCCGGGCCGCCCGTGCTCGCCGAAGAGGTTGGGCAGCAGGACGTCGACGAAGCTGGACCCGGTCCGTTCGGCGGCGGCGCGCAGCACGGCGGCGGCCTGCTCCTTGCCGTCGGCGTACGCCGTGCCGTTGCCGACCTGCGTCGAGTTCGCGAACGCGAGTCGCAGCGGCCGTGGGGCGGCCGCGATCGCGGCGGCGACGTCCTCCGCGAGACCGCGGTTGCCCGCGACGAGCTCGTCGTCAGGGGCCCGGTTGATGCCCGCGAGGTGGAGGACGGCGTCGGCACCTGCCACGAGCGCGGTCAGGTCCGCCCACTCGGCGCGGCCGACCGGCACCACCTCGTGGTCGGTGGTCGCGTGCAGCCGGCACCTGGTGTGCCAGCCGAGGAAGCCGTCGGCGCCGGTGACCACGATCCTCATCGGCGCGCCAGCTCCTCGCGGACCTCGGGGATCGTCATCAGCAGGTCGGTCGTGCCCGCGACGTCGAGGCGGTCGGTGTTGGCCGAGTTGTAGTCCTCCTCGTGCGTGACCTCGCCCTCGCCCTCGCTGAAGTACTTCTCGTACTGCAGGTCACGATCGTCGATCGGCACGCGGAAGTAGTCGCCCTGGTCCTCGGCCTTCACGAACTCCTCGCGCGAGAGCAGGGTCTCGTGGAGCTTCTCGCCGTGCCGCACACCGATGACCCGGAGCTGCGGGTCGTCGTCGCCGAAGAGACCCCACACGGCTCGGGCGAGCACGTCGACGGTCGATGCCGGTGCCTTCTTGACGAAGAGGTCGCCTGGCCGGGCGTGGAGGAACGCGTGCTTCACCAGGTCCACGGACTCGGCCAGGGACATGAGGAAGCGGGTCATGTTCGGCGCGGTCAGCGTCAGCGGCTGACCGGCGCGGATCTGGCTGATGAAGGCGGGGATCACCGAGCCGCGGGAGTACATGACGTTGCCGTAGCGGGTCACCGACACCGTCATCGGCGACTCGGGGTTGTTGCGGGCGAAGGCCTGCGCCGTCTTCTCCATCAGCGCCTTGGACATGCCCATCGCGTTGACCGGGTAGACCGCCTTGTCGGTGCTGAGGCAGACGACCGAGCGGACGCCGGCCGCCGCCGATGCCTGGAGCACGTTGTGGCTGCCCGTGACGTTGGTCTTGACGGCCTGCTGGGGGAAGAACTCGCACGAGGGCACCTGCTTGAGCGCCGCGGCGTGGAAGACGTAGTCGGCGCCGTAGACCGCCGGAGCGATGCTGTCGATGTCGCGCACGTCGCCGAGGAAGAACCGGAGGCGGTCGTCGTTGAACGAGCGGCGCATCAGGTCCTGCTTCGCCTCGTCCCGGCTGAAGACGTGCACGCGAGCCACACCCTCCTCCAGGAGGTGCCGCGCCATCACCGACCCGAACGACCCGGTGCCGCCCGTGATCGTGACGGTCGTGCCGTCGAGCGACCGCTCGTCGGGCTGGGCGGGCCCGGTGTGCGGGCGTGTGGTCATCGGAGACTCCTTCGTGGTCCGGGCGTGGAATGAGGTGGCGCGCGCGTCGCGGCGCTGAAGCGGGTCAGTGCTCCCGGAGCTCTTGACCGCGCGGCGTCTGGGGCGGGCTCGTCAGCTGCTCCGGGGACAGCGGGGTGACGTCGACCGCGCGGATCAGCGGGTGGCCGGTGGGGCGCGGACGCTCCGACCCGGAGAAGAGCTGCTCCGACAGCTTCTCGCCCGGGCGCAGGCCGGTGAACGTGATCTCGATGTCGTGGCGACCCGTGAGGGCGATCATCTGCTCGGCGACGTCGAGGATCTTCACCGGCTCGCCCATCTCGAGCACCATGACCTCGCCCGACGCGCCGAGCGCGCCCGCCTGGACGACCAGCTCGCAGGCCTCGGGGATCGTCATGAAGTAGCGCTCGACGTCCGGGTGGGTGACGGTGACGGGTCCGCCGAGCTCGATCTGGCGCGTGAAGGTGGCAAGCATCGAGCCGCGGGAGCCGAGGACGTTGCCGAACCGGACGCTGATGTAGGGACGGCCGGTCCGCTGCGCGTGCCACGAGGTCAGCTGCTCCGCCGTGCGCTTGGTGGATCCGAGCACGCTCGTCGGGTCGGCGGCCTTGTCGGTCGAGATGTTGACGAACCGCTGCACGTCGAACTCCTCGGCCAGCTCGAGGAGGTTCAGGGTGCCCAGCACGTTGGTCTTCCAGCCCTCGTCCGGGAACCGCTCGAGCATCGGCAGGTGCTTGAGCGCCGCCGCGTGGAAGACGATCTCCGGCCGGTGCTCGCGGAAGACAGCGCGCAGCGGCTCGATGTCGCGGATGTCGCAGAGCACCGTGTCGGGTCCCTGGAGGAGGCCGTGTCCGAAGATCTCCAGCTGCACGGCGTGCAGGGCCGACTCGTCGCGGTCCAGCATGATCATCGACGACGGCCCGAACCGGTTCACCTGGCGCGAGAGCTCCGCGCCGATCGAGCCGCCGGCCCCGGTGATGAGCACGCGTCTGTTGCTGAGGTAGTCGGCGATGTCGGTGAGGCTGGTCGAGACCTGGTGCCGGCCGAGCACGTCGGAGATCTCCACGCGACGGATGTCGGTGGCGACGACCCGGGCACCCATCAGCTCGCTGAGCGACGGCAGCACCAGGAACTCCAGGCCGGCGCGCCGCGCCCGGGCCTGGAACGCGCCGATGAACCTTCCCGACGCCTCCGGGACGGCGAGGATCACCGCGTCGACGTCGTGCTCAGCAGCGATCCGCTCGAGGTCGTCGCCCGAGCCGAGCACGGACACGCCCTGCAGACGCAGGTGTCGCCTCCGGGGGTTGTCGTCGAGGAGTCCGACCGCGGAGTAGGTGCCGCTCAGGTCACCGCGGATCAGCCGCAGCACCTGGCCACCGGCCTCGCCGGCGCCGTAGACGAGCACCCGGTGGACCTGGTCGGAGGCGCCCGCGGTGACGCCGCGGTCCCGGACCGCTCGGTAGATCCAACGCCCGGCGGCCGATCCGAGGAACGCCAGCGGCGGGGTCAGCACCGCGACGCTGCGCGGGAGGGCGGGGTTGATGACGGGGTAGGTCGCGATCGTCACGACAGCCACGGCGAACAGGTGGGCACCCAGCCCGATGGCCTCGTCGAAGGAGCCGACGACGTAGCGGCCGCGGTAGAAGCGGGTCGCGTAGCCGATCCCGAAGATCAGCGCCGCCGCCGTCACGATGTAGCGCAGCACCGACTCCCACGTGATCTCCGGGATCTGGAAGTCGTGCCTGACGCCGAGCACGATCAGGGTGCCGAGCGTCCAGCACGCGACGTCCCACAGGGCCAGCATGGCTCGACGCGCCTGTGCGCTGTCAGGCACTGGCGTCGCAATCGGCACGACGACCTTCCCTTCCCTCGCTCTCGCAACCACGACGCGGCGCGGCGCGACACGGCGCCGCGATGTTACCGCGACCCGGCCTCGCGTCCGGATTCCGCAGTGCGCCCTCGCGAGGACAGCGCGGTCCTGATCGCTGCCTCCAAGGTCGCGTGCGCCGCCTCCGGCGTGTGCCGCTCGTGCGCGACGCGGCGGCCTTCGGCGCCCATCGTCGCTCGCAGGCCGGGGTCCGTCGCCAGGCGGCGCAGGTCGTGCCGGAGGTCGTCCGGCGACGTGGGTGCGAGTCCGGCGCCGCTGGAGGAGACGTAGTCCTGCAGGGCGGTGCCGGCCGGTGCGTAGCAGAGGATCGGGCGTCCGGCAGCCAGGTACTCGGAGATCTTGGTGGAGATCGAGTAGCGGATGAACGTCCGGACCGCGGGGTCGAAGCTCTCCGCGTGCACGAGGACGTCCGCTGCGGCGTACACCTCCGGCAGCTGGTCGTGGGCGACGTACGGCGCGAACGTCGTGGTCGCCGGATCGAAGCGGGGGCGGAGCCAGTCGTCCTTCGGGGAGAGGTGGATGACCAGCTCGCACGGTGTCCCGGCGTCCCGCAGCTCGCGGACGGCCTCCTCGACGACCAGCATCGACTCATGGCGCCGCAGGTGCAGGCCACCCGTGTAGACGACGCGCAGGGGCGCGTCCGGGCGACGCGGGGGCGGCGACGAGGCGGGTGCCGGTTCGGCGGCGTTCATGAGCGTGAAGTAGCGCACCGGGCGGCCGCCTCCGTATGCCTCGCCCATGCGGTCGCTGATCACCAGGGCGGACCCGCTGCCTGCCTCGACCCGACGCACCGAGCGCGCCAGCGCACGCCGGGGCAGCCAGGTCGCGGACTCGGCGTACAGGCTCTCCCGCCAGTTGTCGAGGTAGTGCATGAGCACCGGGGCCCCGGCGACGCGTCCGGCGGCCAGCGCCAGCCGGTTGATGCCGATCGTGCATCCAGCCGTGTAGACGACGTGCGGCGCGAAGTCGCGGATCGCTGCCCGGTAGCGGCGGGGCAGCCGCACCGGGCCGAGGTCGAGGTAGGCGTTGCCGAGTGCGCGGAGACGGGTGCGCCCACGAGCGCGGGCGCTGTCACCGGCCAGCTCGGCGTCCCGCACCTGCTGGTTGACGGCCGCGGCGACGCCGGCACCTCCGAGGAACCGGCGGGCGAGGTGGCGCAGCGGGAACACCGATCCGGGAAGGAGGAGCGACGGCGCTCGACCGTCCTCCGCGGGCGCGCCCGGCGAGAGCGTGAGCTCCAGGACCTGGTCCGGGCGCAGCCCGCCCAGCACGGTGCTCAGCGTGACGCCGGTCGGGGACGGGGAGTGCATGCTCTCGCCGTTCACGACCAGCACCCGGAGCTGGTCGGCGGCGGTCATCGGCGGACCACGGCCCAGACCGTGCGGGCGATGATGCCCAGGTCACCGCGCAACGTGCGACCGCGGACGTACGCCGCGTAGTGCTCGGCCTTCCACGGCAGCAGCACCTCCCGGTAGTAGGTCTCCGGCTCGTCCTGCTCGGCCAGGAGGCCCTGCTCGTCGCGGAGCTCCAGCGAGACCGGGTCGGTGATGCCCGGACGCACCGAGAGGATGAGGTCGCGGTGCTCGGCCGGCCACAGTGCGACGTACTCGGCCACCTCGGGCCGTGGCCCCACGAGGCTCATCGCACCGCGCAGGACGTCGTAGAGCTGGGGCATCTCGTCGAGCTTCGATGCCCGCAGCACGATCCCGGACCGGGTGATGCGGCTCTCGCCGCCGACCGTCACGAGGGGTCCGCCGGCGTCGACGCGCATGGTGCGGAACTTGTGGATCGTGAACGGCTGACCGCCGCGTCCCACCCGCTGCTGCCGGAACAGTGCGGGGCCGGGGCTGTCGCAGCGGACGACGAGTCCGACCACGGCCAGCACCGGCGAGAGCAGCACGAGGCCCACCGCCGAGACGACCAGGTCGAGCAGGCGCTTGGGATCGAGGGTCACCCGAGGACCTCGCGCACGGCGTCGATCACCCGTTGCACCTGCTCGTCGGTCATCGACGAGAAGGCCGGGAGGCTGACGGCGCGCGCGAAGCTGTCGTGCGCGACGGGGAAGTCCGCGGGGTCGAGCCGGTAGGTGTCACGCCAGTAGGGCTGCAGGTGCAGCGGGATGAAGTGCACGCTGCACGAGACGCCGAGGTCCGCCATCCGCTGGATGAACGCGTCCCGCTCGAGCGGAGCGTCGTCGTTGAGCCGGAGCACGAAGAGGTGCCAGGCGTGCTGGTCGTCGGGCAGGTCGAGGCCGGCGGGCAGGGTGACCGGGAGGTCGGCGAACGCGGCGGCGTACCGGGTGGCGATCGATCGGCGCGCCGACAGCATCGTCGCCGCCCGGCTCAGCTGCACCCGGCCCATCGCCGCTGCCGGGTCGGGCAGGTTGTACTTGAACCCGGGTGCCACGACCTCGTAGTGCCAGGACGGCACGGTGGAGCGGTACCTGTCGAACACGTCGCGGGAGATGCCGTGGAGGCGCATCGTGCGGATCCGGCGCGCGAGATCCGGGTCGTGGACGGTGACCATGCCGCCCTCCCCTGTGGTCATCGTCTTGGTCGCGTAGAAGCTGAAGACGACCGCGTCGCTGGTGCCGGTGCCGACCGGCAGCCCTCCCGACACCACGGGGTGGGCATGCGCGGCGTCCTCGACGACGCGGAGCCCGTGCGCGCTCGCGAGGTCGGCCAGTGCGGTCCGGTCGACCGGCAGGCCTGCGAAGTGGACGGGCACGATCGCCTTCGTGCGTGCCGTGATCGCCCGCTCGGCGACGGCCAGGTCGACGTTGAGCGTCTTGGGATCGACGTCGACGACGACGACGTCCGCGCCGAGGTAGCGGACGACCTCCCCGGTCGCAGTGAACGTCCAGTCCGGGATGATCACCTCGTCACCCGGTCCGATCCCGCAGGCCTCGAGCGCCAGGTGGAGCCCGGCGGTGGCAGAGTTGACGGCGATCGAAGTGACCTCTCCGCCACCGATCGAGGCGAGCTGGGCGGAGAACTCCGACTCGAACGCCGCGGCGTTCGGGCCGGTCGTCAACCAGCCCGACCGCAGAGCGCTGACGACCGCCTCGATCTCGGCCTCACCGATGTCGGGAAGGGCGAACGGGATGTGATCGGGGCTGGGGCTCGCCACGGTGGGTTCGTCCGCCTCTCCTGCGCGTGGTGTCGTGGCCGGACAGGGCGCCGACCTGCCTAGACTAATCAGCCGCCCGTCTCCCCCCGAACCAACACGAGGACGTCGCCGTGCGCGTGGGCCTGCTGACCCAGTGGTACGACCCCGAGCCGGGGCCGGCCGCGTTGCCGGGCGCACTCGCGCGCGGACTCGTCGAGCGCGGTCACCAGGTCACCGTGCTGACCGGGTTCCCGAACTATCCGAGCGGGCATCTCGCCGACGGCTACCGGCTCTCGGCCCGCGCGGACGAGGAGCGTGACGGAGTCCGCGTCCGCCGTACCTGGCTCTACCCGAGCCACGACGCGTCGATGGCGCGCAGGCTCCTGAACTACGGCAGCTTCGGTGCCTCGTCCCTCATCCTCGGCGTCGACGCGCTGCGCGACATCGACGTGCTCTGGGTGAACTACTCGCCGATCACGGTCGCTCCGACGATGTGGTGGCTGCACCATCGTCGCGATGTGCCGGTCGTCGTGCACGTGCTCGACCTGTGGCCGGACACGGTCACCGCCGGGGGGTTCGGCGGCGAGGGCGCCGCGCACCGGGCGGTGGAGTCCGCGGTCAGCGCATGGTGCGCGCGCATGTACCGCAGCGCCGCGACGGTGGCCGTCAACTCTCCCGGAGTGGTCGACGTGCTGGCCTCGCGCGGCGTCCCGCGCGACAAGCTCGCCTACGTGCCGCTGTGGGCGGACGAACAGCTCTGGCCCGCGCCGCTGGGCGCGGGGCCCGAGTCCCGAGTCGTCCCGGGCGTCGACCTGGCCGACGACGACGTCGTCCTCCTCTACGCCGGAAGCCTCGGACGTGCTCAGGGCCTGGACGTGCTCATCGAGGCCTGTGCCCGGGTCGGCGACCCACGGCTGCGGTGCCTGATCGCGGGCTCGGGCGCCGAGGAGGACTCCCTGCGGCGCCAGGCGGCCGACCTCGGCGTGCGCAACGTGGACTTCCTCGGCCGAGTGGCACCGGAGTCGATGCCGGGACTGATGGCCGCGGCCGACGCGTCGTTCGTGGCGCTGAGCCCGCACCCGTTGTCGCGCATCACGATGCCGAGCAAGTTCCAGGCCGGGCTGGCGGCGGGCAGGTGCCTCGTGGTCAGCGCCGACGGCGACCTCGCCGACGCAGCGGCTGCGACCGGTGCTGCCTTCGTGGCTCCCGCCGCGGACCCGGCCGCTCTGGCCGAGGTCCTCGAGCGCCTGTGCGCCGCCGGGCGCACCGAGCTGGCCGCGCTGGGGACCGCCGCCCGCGCCGCGTACGACGGGGGCTACGCGGCCGGCGTGGGCATCGACCGGGTCGAGTCGCTGCTCGCCGCCGCGCTGCCCGACGGCGGCCGGACGTCCGCGGCGCGTGGTCTGCAGGTGCGTGGGATGCGGGCGGGTGACGTGCGCGCGGCCGCAGCGCTGCACAGGCGGGCGTTCCCGAGCTTCTTCCTCAGCGCGCTGGGCGAGCCGTTCCTGCGGGAGTTCTACCGCGGGTTCCTGGACGACGACACCGCGGTCACGGCCGTGGTGGCCGACGCGGGCGGTGACCTGCTGGGCATCGTCGTCGGCACCACCGCCCCCGCAGGGTTCTTCGGTCGGCTGCTTCGCCGACAGCTGGTCGGGTTCGCGATCGCGAGCGCCCGGGCGGCGCTTCGACGGCCGTCCAGCGTCGTCCGCCTGGTGCGTGGCGTCCTCTACCGCGGTGAGGAGTCGGGGGAGGGCGCGCTGCTGAGCTCCATCTGCGTGGACCCGGCCGCCCAGGGTCGCGGTGTCGGCGGACTCCTGCTCGGACGGTGGACGGAGGAGGCGTCGTCGCGTGGCGCGACCGCCGCCCACCTGAGCACGGACGCGGACCGCAACGCCGAGGTGAACCGCTTCTACCGTTCGCACGGGTGGGAGCTCCGCCATGAGCACACGACCCGCGAAGGCCGGCGGATGAACGTCTACCAACGGTCCCTGGGCGCCTGACGGCCCGCGTCACGTCTAGGATTCGTCAGGCACGTCGGGGGCGCCATCGGGGTGCCTCGGCGTCGACAGAGGGGGATGACAGCCATGGCGGCGACGGAGACCGTCGGACCGGACGCCGTCGCGGAGTCCGACGCAACGTCATGGCGCGACTGGGTCGGCCTCGGCCTGGTCCTGGTCCTGCTCTCGCTGGCGACCTTCTCGGTCCCCTTCCCCGGATCGGACTCGGGAAGGCTGGACGTCTACGCGTCCGAGGGTCTGGCCGCGGTCATCGGAGCGGTGCTCCTCGTCCTGCTCCTGACGCGGCGCTGGCGACCCGGCTCCGCCTGCCGACGCCTCATCCTCGTCTCGGTGGTCTTCCTGGCGTGGTACCTGGTCGTCAGTGGCGTCCGGCAGGCGACGGGCGAGGAGGTGAAGCAGAGCGCGCTCGTGCTCCGCACCACCATCCTGCCGCTGGTCTGCTACGCACTGATCGACATCGGGTGGGACCGGCCGTTGCGGGTCGTTCGAGGCCTGGTCCTCGTCGACCTCGGCGTGAGTCTCGTGCACCTGCCGGAGTGGCAGGACATGCGGATGTCCGACTACCTGGGCAACTCCATGGTGTACGGCGCATTCCTCGTCATGTTGATCCCGCTGAACGTCTACGTCCTGGCGACGCGCGGCTCGAGTCGCGGCGACGTCGTACTCAAGGTCGCGGCCGTCCTGAACCTCGCCTTCGGCCTCGTGATGCCCGTCTGGACGGGCTCGCGCTCGCTCACGATGCTGTGCGGACTCGTGTTCGTGGTCAGCGTGGCGGCACTCGTCCGCCGGGCCGGCGTGCTGCTGCTGATCGCTGCGGTCGTGGTGGTCGTCGGGGCGACGCACGCCGCCGTCTGGAAGACCAACCCGGGTGGTGCGGCGTTCGGGATCTACCGCGTCGTGCCGGCTCCGGCCACCAACTCTGCGGAGGAGGCGGCGATCGAGGTGGTCGAGTCCGAGAAGGGCAAGGCCGACCTCAACCGCAGTGCGCTCCAGCGCCAGTCGATCGACGAGATCGAGGAGGATCCGCTCTTCACCGACGGGCGCGTCTACTTCCCCTACGACAACGACCTGGGGGAGGAGACTGCGAGTCCGCACAACTTCGTGCTCGAGCACCTCAACGCGTACGGCGTCGTCGGGTTCCTGCTCTACCTCGGCATGTTCGCCGTCGTGCTGCTGCCCGGCTGCACGACGATCTCCATGAGGAGGCCGGGCGCTGCCGAGAACGTCTGCGCGTGGCTGACGCTCGGTACCACGATGGGCTTCTCGCTCGCCCAGCCGACGATGATGATCTTCACCGTGACCATCCCGCTGTGGCTCGTGATCGCCGCGATGAAGCACCGCCAGGCGGAGCTGTCGCCGGCACCTCCGGGCAGCGACAGATGAGCGCGGGAGCCGGTTCTCCTTCGAGTGGGCTGCCCCGGGTGCTCGTGGTCAGCCACAACCCGTTCAGCGATCTGCAGAGCAACGGCAAGACGCTGACCGCGTTCTTCGACGGCTGGGATCCGGACCGGCTCGCGCAGCTCTTCTTCACGATGGATGCACCGGCGTTCAGCGTGTGCCGGCGCTTCTACCGGGTGACCGACGTGGACATGCTCCGTCGCCTTCTCCGGCGTCCATCGTCGCAGGGGCCGGTCACGGCGGACGCGGTCGCTCGGACGGACGCCGTACGCGCCGACCTCCATCGGGGCCGTCTCTTCCGCATGGTGCGCTGGATGTTCCAGCGTCGTTGGCCGTCCGCCCTGGTGCTGAGGTCGTGGGTGTGGAGCGATCGGTGGGCCACTGCGGACCTCGACCGTTGGCTCGACGAGTTCGACCCCGAGGTGGTGCTCTTCCAGAGCAGCAACTGCACGTTCGCGTTCGACGTCGTTGCGACCATCTGCGACCGCCGCGGCATTCCGCTCATCCTCGAGACGACCGACGACTACGTCACGCGCACCTCGAGCAGGGACCCGCTCGGCGGGCTCTACCACCGCCAGATCTCCCGCGCCTACCAGGCAGCGGTCGACCGGTCGCACGTCGTGATCGCGATCGGTCAGAAGATGGCGCGCGAGTACGCCGCGCGGTTCGGCGGCCGGTACGAGATCGCCATGAACTCCGTCGACGCGCTCGAGAACGTCGACGCGCCGGGGTCGACGGCGTCGCCCGTCGTGCTCCACTACGCCGGCAACCTGGGGCTGAACCGATGGCGGGTCCTGGCCGAGCTGGGTCACGCGCTCGACCGGCTGCACGCGCTCGACGGGATCGACGCTCAGCTGGAGGTCTGGTCCCTGGTGGAGCCTGAGGCCGGAGAGCTCGAGCAGCTGACGAGCTCCGCGCGGGTCCGCTTCTGCGGATCGGCGAGCTCGGAGCAGCTGGCCGACCGGCGCCGGGAGGCGACCGCGCTCGTGCACGTGGAGTCCTTCGATCGCCACAACCGGGAGATCACCCGGTTGTCGATCTCGACGAAGGTGCCCGAGTACCTCGCGTCGAACCGGCCGGTGCTGGCGATCGGTCCCTCCGACGTCGCGTCGATCGAGTACCTGACGGAGCACCAGGCAGCCGAGGTCGTGACGACCGCCTCCGTCGAGGACCTCGTCGCGGCCCTGCGGCGGTTGCTCGGCGACGCCGACCAGCGCCGTGCCTATGCGGCCCGCGGCGCCGGGCTGGTGCGGGAGCACCACCTCCGCAGCCGCATCTCGGCGATGGTCCGCACGGAGATCCTCGAGGCGGCGAGGGGATGACCACCGAGCCGTCGGAGGTCGACTCCGACCCGGCGGCCGTCGCCGGCCCGAGCGGCGGGTTCTGGGGCAGCGCCCTGACGTACACGATCGGCGCGCTGGTGCTCCAGGGCACGAACTTCCTGCTCACGCCGGTGTTCACCCACGTGATGACCGGCGCCGAGATGGGCCGGGCGGTGAACTACCTCTTCTGGAGCACGATGTTCGGCATCGCCATCAGCCTGCAGCTCCACGGCACCCTCAACAACGCCGTGACGCACTTCGGTCGGAACCAGCTGGCGTCGTTCATCCGGGGCGTCATGCCGTGGTGCGCCGTACCCGCGGTGGCGTTGCTGGTGGTCCTGCTCGCCGCTCGCGGCTGGTGGGAGGACGCGCTCGGCCTTCCCTGGACCTGGCTCGTGCTGGCCGTCGGCAACGGGGTGTGCATCGCCGCGTCGATGATGGCGATCGCCCAGGCGGTCGTGACGGGGCGCCGGGTCCGCTACCTGCTCCTCACCTTCCTCGCCACGGTCGGCGGAGCGCTCGTCGGGCTCGTGCTCATCGGCCTCCTGACCGACGACGCGCTCGCGCGGGTGCTCGGCTACGTCGCCGGGTCTGTGATGGTCGTCGCCGTCCTCGTGCCGGACGTGCTCGGCGGCTCGGGGCGCGGTGGCCGCGTGCGCGGCTACCTCCCCTATGCGCTGCCGATCGCGCTGCCCCTGCTGGCCCACGAGCTGTTGTGGCAGGTGGCCGGCAACGCCAACCGGGTGATCGTCCTACGGCTCGAGAACGCCACGGAGGCGGGCGTCTTCGCCTACGCCGCCACCCTGGGCGGCGTCGCTGCGCTGACGGCTGCAGCGGTCAACGCCGCCTGGACGCCCTGGTACTTCGCCAACGCGAAGGCCGGGGCCGATGCGGCCACGCAGCGGGCGGCTCGTGAGCTCATCGGAGGCTTCGGCCTGCTGATGACCATCGCGATCCTGGTGAGCCCGGAGGTGCTCCGCGCGATCACCGGACGCGCCTTCTGGGGCGGCGACGTCATCGTCCCGGTGTTCATCGCCGCCGGCACCAGCACCTTCGTCTTCAACGTCGCGGCCAACTACCTCATCTACCGACGCCGCACCGGGCTCGTCCTCGCGGTCTCAGCGGTTGGCTGTGCGCTGACCCTGACCCTCAGCGTCGCCGCCATCGAGCCCTGGGGGGCCACCGGGGTCGCGGTGGTCTCCTTCCTGGCCGCGGCCGTCATGGCGCTCGGAGCGATCGCAGTCGGACGCGTCCTCGGCTGCCGCAACCTCCCGCAGCTGACGATGGCGGCAGTCGTGGTCGGCACCGGAGGCGTGCTGGCGGGGGCCGCCGCTCTCGCGGACGCGGTGGCGGTGCGGTTCGCCCTCGCAGCCTTGCTGGCTCTGCTGCTCGTGGTGCTCGGCGGGATGAAGATCAGGGCTCGCCGCGCGACCGGCGCTGCCGCGGCGTGACGGCCGCCGGCACGCTCACCGAGCGGGCCAGGCACCCGCACGCCGACGCCCGGGCGCCGCGGTCGTGGCGCCTGCCTCGCCCTCGGGTCGGTCGGTGTCGAGGGAGGCCGGGCTCAGACCGGTCGCGAGGATCACGATCACGAACCAGCCGAGCGGGATCACCGACAGCGGCTCGGTGAGGCCCAGGACCAGGAGGGCGATCACGCTCAGCAGAGCGAGGCGAGAGGCTTCAAGACGCCCCGCGTTGACCGCGCGGGAGTCCCGGTGGGCGAGCCCGCGGGCCACGGCCTGGACGTAGACGAGCGCCATGAGGGCAGCCCCGACCAGGCCGATCTCGGGGATGAGGTCGAACAGGGAGCTGTGCCCGTGCTCCAGGAAGATCCCCGCTCGCTCCACGATGTCGCCGAGGGTGGCGTTCGCCGGGGCGGGGTGCCAGGGGTGCGGCCACACGACGCCCCACCCGGCTCCGAACCAGCGGTCCAGCCCGGTCGTCTCGGTCCAGACGGCCTTCCACAGGGGTACCCGACCGGTCAGCGACGACAGGTCGCGGTCGAGCAGGTCCGCGACGACGTAGATCCCAGCGACGGCGCCGGCGAGGAGGACGATGGTCACGGCGCGGATGCCCCAGCGGCGTCGAGCGCTGCGCACGGCGCTCGGCGGGTGCCACCGGTCGAGGCCGGCCAGCGCGATCGCGAGCGCCACCACGACCGCCGCCGCCACGTAGCTGGTGCCGGACTGGGCCACGCCGACGCCGAGCAGGACCACCCCGGTGCCGACCGCCCACAGCACCCTCGCCCACGGGAGGCGGGGGATGAAGCCCACGGCGAAGGCCAGCGAGAGGACGAGCGTGTAGCCCAGGATGTTCCGGTTCATCCCGACGCCGGCCATATAGCCCGTGCCACCGAGCGGGATCGCGGCCCCGGGGTAGTCGAGCTGGAGGGCGAGGTAGGACCCCACCACGATCAGGACGCCGCCGAGCAGCATGCCCTGAGCGACCGTGCGAGCGTCGACGGTGACCGCGACGACGGTCGCCACGACCGCCACGCAGATGTAGATGAGTGTGTAGTCGACGGTCAACCGGGAGAAGAAGGACCAGAGCGAGGAGGCGAGGCCGAAGGCGAGCAACGCCACCACCGAGGTCGCGGCGCGGGGGGTGGAGCGTCCCGGCGTGACGAGCAGCCCGGCGAGCGTCACCGCCGCCGCGTTCCCCAGCGACTGGTGGAACGTGAAGAGGATCATCGGGTTGGACAGCCAGAAGAAGTCCAGCGCGATGATGACGGTCCACATCGCGCCGAGCCGGCTGTCGTGGACGACGGGCGCGGCTGTCACGCCGCTCGTCGTGGCGCTCCACAGACGTCGGACCGGGTTGCGGGCAGCATCAGAGGACATGTCACTCAGTTCGTTCGTCGTCGACGGCTGGTGCACCCGGCCTACCGACCCCGTCGTCCAGGACGGGGCTGGTCGGCCGGGGCGCCGAGGGCGCGGTTCTCCTCCTCGAGCTCCCGCACCCGGACCCACAGGAACCCGACCTCTTCGAGGTAGGCATCTCGCTCGCGGACGGCCTGGTCGTGCGCGTGCTGGAGCCGGCCGACCTGCTCGGCCGACTGGTCGCGTCGCAGGCGGGCGACCTCGTTCGTCAGACGGGCGATCTCGGCCTGCATCTCGGCGACGCGGTGGGCGCTGCCGGGAGGGAGGGTGATGGTGAGGCCGTCGAAGGAGCGCAGGACCCGCTCGCGGGCCCGGTCCCACTCCTCGTGGGAGTGCTCGGCGCGCGAGGTGCCGACCGACCAGGTGCGGTAGACGCAGGTGCGCTCGGGCTCGTTGGCCAGCCCGACGGCGACGACCGCGCGGACGATGAACTCCCAGTCCTCCGTGGTCGAGAGCTCCTCGTCGAAGCGGTGGCCGAGCTCGTGGACGACCGAGCGGGGGAAGGCCACGGTCATGAACTCGGTGAAGTTCCCGTGCAGGTGGTCGACGATGCTGAACTCGGTCGGCCACTCGACGTACGGCGCTCCCTTGGCCACGAGGTGGAGCGGCGAGCCGTCGAGGTGCTGGACGGGCAGCATGTCCTGGCACACGATCCCGACTCGCAGGACCCGACCGGGCGAGCGCTCGGCGAGGTCGCGGAAGGTCTCGACCCAATGGCTCAGGACGACGTTGTCGTCGTCGAGGCCCGCGATGTAGCGGCCCGCGGCGGCGGTGAACCCCTCGTTGAGGGGCGCGGAGCGCCCGGGGCGCTCGACGTCGAGGAGCCGGATGCGCTCCCGCAGCCACGCCGGCTGGGCGTCCACCAGCGCCGCGACGCCTGCCCGGGCCTCCGGTGCCACCCGGTGGCACATGACCAGCACCTCGAAGTCGCGCACGGTCTGCGCCGCCAGGCAGGTGAGGGTCTCGGCCAGCGGGGAGAGCCGGAAACCCTGGGTCCGCGTCACGATGCTGAGGAACGGCGACGAGGGATCGCCCTCGGCGTTGCCCGCGCCGTCGGGCGAGGGCGCCGGCGGATCGACGACCGTCCCGTCTGCGTCGAGTCGGACGTCGTGGAAGACCGACGCCGCTGCCACCCGGACGGGGATGCGCGCGGCGTGGACGGCGGTCCGGAACGCGGACCCGGTCGGTCGGCCGAGCTCGGTCCAGGTGCGCTCCGTCAGCGCGACGCAGGCGCCGGCGGGGGTGCCGGAGGCCGGTACGCCGACGGGCACGGTGCGCGCGTCGGCCACCTCGCCCTCGGCCACGGTGGCGACGAGACCGGCGACGGCGTGCGGCACGGGCAGGTCGGCGGCGTCGGCGAGCACGACGACGTCGCCGTCCTCCGGGGCGTTGACGAGCTCGACTCCGTGGGCGGAGGAGAGCGTCGTCAGGACCTCGCGCACCTCGGACGTCAGCTCGGAGGCGGCACTGATGAGGAGGCGCCGCGACTCCGCGACCTCGGCCAGCGATCGCAGCCACAGCTCCGCGGTGCGGTCGCGCAGCACCTGCTCGTACCCGTCGCGCAGCTCGAGACGCAGGGTGACCCCATCCGCCACGGCGTAACCCCTCTCGATCGGACCGGACTCCGCGCAACTCTAGGACGGCGCCCCGGGAGGTGCACCAGCGCCTCGCGGACAGGTGCTCGGGACCGACGTCGCGCGCAATAGAGTCGGGCCATGGACGACTCCAAGCCGACTGCCCGGGAAGCCATCACGGCCGTCCAGGGGCACGAGGCGTGGGCGATCATCCGGCGCTCCACCAGGGCGGGTGACCGCGACACCGTCGGCGTCGTCGGTGGCCGGCGCAGCGTCGTCGAGTCGGTGCTCGACGTGCCGCTCGCCGCGGGTGTGCCCGAGGACGGGCACATCGCCGACCGGCTGCTCGCGGTGCCCTTCCGTCAGGTCCGCGAGCGCGGCTTCGAGGCGCACGACGACGGCACGCCGCTGGTGGTCGTCGACGTCGAGTCCGAGCTGGAGTTCACGGTCGCCGAGGTGATCGACGCGATCGACGAGGTGCCCGTCGAGTTCGCCGACCGCGGCGGCTTCGAGACCGACGACGAGGACTACGGCAAGCTCGTGTCCTCGATCATCACCGACGAGATCGGCCAGGGCGAGGGCGCCAACCTGGTCATCGGCCGGCATTACCGCGCCACCGTCGCCGACTGGGGCGCCGACCGGGCGCTCGCCGTCTTCCGCCGGCTGCTCGAGCGGGAGCGCGGCTCCTACTGGACGTTCGTGTTCTTCACCGGCGACCGCTACCTGATCGGCGCGAGCCCGGAGCGGCACGTCACCATCCACGGCGGCGACGTGCGGATGAACCCGATCAGCGGCACCTTCCGGATTCCGCGCGAGGGCGACGTGCGCCGCCCGCTGCTGGACTTCCTCCACGACGAGAAGGAGATCTTCGAGCTCTTCATGGTCGTCGACGAGGAGCTGAAGATGATGTGCGACATCTGCAACGAGGGCGGCCAGGTGCTCGGGCCGTTCCTCAAGCCGATGAGCCGCCTGGTGCACACGGAGTACCTCCTCGCCGGCCGCACCAACCGCGACCCGCGCGAGGTGCTGCGCGACACGATGTACGCCGCCACGGTGACCGGCTCGCCGGTCGAGAACGCCTGCCGGCTGATCAAGCAGTACGAGCAGGTCGGCCGCGGCTACTACGGTGCGGCGCTCGCGATCCTCGGCCGCGACGGCGCCGGCGACCCGATCCTGGACAGCCCGATCGTCATCCGTACCGCAGACGTCGACCTCGAGGGACGGCTCACCGTCACCGCGGGCGCCACCCTGGTGCGCGACTCGGACCCGGCGTACGAGGTGGCGGAAACCCACGCGAAGGCGGGCGGCATCCTGAGTGCCTTCGGGCTCGTCGAGCCGGCGCCCGTGCCCGACGTCAACGTTGCCGAGCTCGTCAACGACGAGGACGTGCTGCTCGCGCTCAACGCGCGCAACCACCGGCTGTCGACGTTCTGGCTCACCGACCAGGGCGGCACCGCGCCGGACCCCGGGCTCGCCGGCCAGCGCGTGGTGATCCTCGACGGCGAGGACGACTTCGTGAACATGCTGCGCCACGTGCTCGGCGTGTTCGGCATGACGTCCGAGGTGGTGCGTCACGAGGAGTACGTCGCCGGCTGCCTCGACGGCTTCGACCTCGTGATCGTCGGGCCGGGTCCGGGCGATCCCCGGGACGGCGACGACCCGAAGATGGCCAACCTGCGCGCGGCCGTCGCCGAGCTCCTCGCCGCCGGCCGACCGTTCCTCGCGGTCTGCCTGGGCCACCAGGCGCTGTGCCACCAGCTGGGTCTCGAGCTGGCCTACAAGGACATCGTGTTCCAGGGCACCCAGTCGCCGGTGCGGATGGGCGGGCGCATCGAGCGGGTCGGCTTCTACAACACCTTCGTCGGCCGGGTCGGCGCCGCCGGCCTGCCGGACGGGGTGACGGTGGAGGCGGACCCGGAGTCCGGTGACGTCCACCTGGTGCGCGGTCCGCACTACCGCGGCATCCAGTTCCACGCCGAGTCGATCCTCACCGAGCACGGCTTCGAGCTGCTGCACGACCTGGTGGCCGGCCTCCTCGTACCGCCGGGCGACAACGGGTCGGGCGCGGGCTAGGCTGTGATCACGGCGGAGCCGTTCGTGGGCCCGGTGGAGACTGCCCCCCAGCTTCATCGGGCCCTCCGCCATTTCGCCGGCTCCGTGGTCGTCGTCGACCACCACGACTCCTACACCTGGAACCTCGTGCACCTGGTGGCCGCCGTGACCGGCGTGCTGCCGGCCGTCGTCGAGCACGACGAGGTGGCGGCGGCCGACCTCGCGGCCTACACCCACGTGGTGCTCTCGCCCGGCCCGGGCCACCCCGCGTCCCCGACGGACTTCGCGGTCGGACGCGAGCTGCTGCTCGCCGGCGACCGGCCGGTGCTCGGCGTCTGCCTCGGGATGCAGGGGCTGGTGACGGCGTACGGCGGCACCGTCGACCGGGTGCCGCCCGCGCACGGCGAGGTCGCGTCGGTGACCCACGACGGTCGCGGCGTCTTCGCCGGCCTGCCGTCCCCGCTCGCCGCCGTGCGCTACCACTCGCTGGGGGCCGTCCTCGTGCCGCCCGACCTGGAGGTGACCGCCCGGTCGGAGGACGGGGTGGTGATGGGCGTCCGGCACCGGACGCTGCCGCTGGAGGGCGTGCAGTTCCACCCGGAGTCGGTGCTGTCCGAGCACGGGCGGGCCCTCGTCGCCAACTTCCTGGGGTCGGCGTGACCGACCCGGTCGGGTTCTTCGCCTCGGTGGCGGCCTCGCGCCGGCGCTGCTTCTGGCTCGACGGCGGGGGAGCCCGGGACTGGTCGGGCCGCCGCTCGATCGTCGGCTGGCTCGACGAGGACGACGTGTCGCTCACCTACGACGCCGGCACGCGCCTGGTCACCCGCCACGCGTCCGGCCGCGCCGAGGTCGTGGGGGACGACGTCTTCGCGGCGCTCTCGGCGGAGCTGGCGTCCGGGTCCCCGGACGCGTCCTGGTTCGGGTACCTCGGCTACGCGTGCCGTCCCGACCTTCCGGCGGCCGTCGGGTCCGGCCTCCCCGACGCGGTCTGGATGCGGCCGAGCCAGGTCCGGATGTTCGAGCACGAGCGCCCTGCCGTCGAGGTGCGCGGAGTGCCGGCGACGAGTCTCGGAAGAGCCCTGCCGGAGTCCTACGCAGAGGCCTTCGCCGAGGTGCAGGAGCAGCTGCACGCGGGCAACACCTACGAGGTCAACCTGACCTACCGCGTCGAGACCACCAGCGACACCGACCCCGTCACGGCGTACCTGCGGCTGCGCGAGCTCAACCCCGCGCCGTACGCCGGCTTCCTCCAGCACGACCTGCCAGGAGCGCGCGGGTGGCTGCTGAGCTCGAGCCCGGAGCGCTATGCGCTCATCACCGCCGACCGGACCCTGGAGACCAAGCCGATCAAGGGCACCACCGCCCGCGGTGCCACCCCCGAGGAGGACGACCGCACCCGGGCGCACCTCGCGAGCGACCCGCGGTTCCGGGCCGAGAACCTGATGATCGTCGACCTCCTCCGCAACGACCTGTCGCTGGTCTGCGAGCCCGGGACCGTGACCGTCCCGGTGCTGATGGACGTGGAGTCCTACGAGACCGTGCACCAGCTCGTGAGCACGGTCCGCGGCCGGCTCCGCGACGACGTCACGACCATCGACGCGCTGCGCGCCCTCTTCCCGGCCGGCTCCATGACCGGCGCCCCCAAGCTCCGCACGATGCAGGTCATCGAGGACGTGGAGGACAGCCCGCGCGGCCCGTACGCCGGGGCGTTCGGCTGGGTCAGCGCCGACGGCCGCGCCGACCTCGGCGTGGTGATCCGCAGCCTGATGACCGCCGGCGACGGCCGGTGGCTGCTCGGCACGGGTGGCGGCATCACGGTCCGCTCCGGCGTCGATGACGAGTACGCCGAGTCGCGGTGGAAGGCCGACCGGCTGCTCGGAGCCCTGCGATGACCGTCACCGGGGTCGGCGAGGAGCGGCACGCGTCGTGGCTCGAGCTGTTCTTCGACCTCGTCGCGGTCGCCGGCATCGGCATGCTCGCGCACCTGCTGTCCGAGGACACGAGCACCGGTGGCCTCGCGGTCTACGTGATCGCCTACGCCGCGATCTGGATGCTGTGGGCCTGCTTCACCCTCTACGGCAACGTGGCCGGCACCCAGGTCCACGTGGGCGTGATCCTCGCGGCGATGTTCGTGCTGGGCGTGATGATCGCGGCGATCCCGGAGATCCACGGGGAGCACGCCCGGGCGTTCGCGATCGCCTACGTGGTGGGTCGGTTCCTCGCCGGCCGGCCCTGGGACCGCACGACCGTGGCCGCCGACCTGCCCATCGTCCACGCCGGCGCGGGGATCGTCCCGTGGGTGGTGTCGTTCTGGTTCGAGGGCACCACGCAGTACGTCCTGTGGGCCGTCGGCATCGGGCTCGACCTGCTGTTCCTCGTCTCCACCAACAAGGAGCGCCTGGTCGCCGACATCACCGCCCGCCTCGCCCGGCATCCGCGCGGCGACGAGCACCCGATCGAGGTCCGCGAGGCCGACGTCCCGCATCTCACCGAGCGGCTCGGCCTCTTCGTCCTCATCGTCGTCGGCGAGGGCCTGGTGCAGATCATCCACGCCGCCAGCGAGGCCGAGTGGGACCGCTCGCTCGCGGTCGCCGGCGCCGGCGCGTTCGCGCTGATGGTCGGCCTGTGGGCCGCAGCCGTCCGGTTCGGGTACGCCGGCGTCGCGCTGCTCCCCGAGCAGGCGCTGTCGCCGCGGCTCTCCTGGCCCGCCCACCTGCTCGCGACGCTGGCGCTCGCGACGATCGCCCCCCTGGTCGGCGAGCTGGTCGCCCGTCCGCGCGACGACGTCAGCGACCACACGGTCGCGTTGCTGGTCACGGCGTACGCCGGGTGGGCGGTGCTCTCCGCCGGCATCCTGCTCGCGGTCGGCGAGCGCCGGCGGGCGGCGTACGTCGGGGTCTGCCTCGGTCTGGCCGCTGCCGTGGTCGCGGTGGCCGACCTCCGCTCGGAGGGCGTGGTGTGGGTGCTCGCGGCCGGGGTGCTCGGGGCGCTGGCGGCCCGCCCGAGCAGCTAGACCCGGGAGGCCGACCGCCGCTGGCCGTCGTCGGAGTACTCGACGCCGCCCATGTCGACGGTCCGCCGGGCGTTCGAGAGCGCGGCCACGGTGACGGTCCCGAGCGCGCCTGCCCGGTCGAAGACCGCGGTCGTGCCCGACGCGATGCCGTCGTGCTCGACCCGGTCGGTCGCCAGCAGACCGATCTCGACGCCGACCGGCTCGCGGGCGAGGGTGAGCGCGATGTCGGTGTTGATGTACTCGACGCCCTTGGTGCCCCAGTTCGTGACCATGCTCGCGCCGTCGGCCGCGGCCGCGACGGCCTGGAACGGCGTCAGCGGCTCGCCGGGCACCACCGGGATCGCACTGCTCCACGACCCCTTGCGCGAGGCGTTCTGGTGCTCGGTGAAGTTCTGCGACCAGCCCGACTCCGAGTGCACGAACGGCACCCGGGGCTCGTCGGACTCCGGTGCGACGTCCAGCGGCGGGGGAGACGGGCGGTCGGCCGGCTCCCAGACCTCGCCGGGCGCCGACTCCGAGGGCTTGAGGAAGGTGGCGCTGGCGCGAGCGACCCGCTCGCCGTCCTGCGTCAGCGTGACGTCGACCAGGACGATCCGCGAGCCCTCCCGCACCACCTCGGTGGTGAAGGTGCACGGCCGCATCCGGGCCGCCTTGAACAGGTCGACCACCCACCGCGCCGGGCGCAGGTCGGAGCGCCCGGTCACCCGCAGCCGGAGCTCCGCCGCACGCGCCAGCGCGCCGCTGACCGCGACGCCGTGCAGCTGGTCGTCGCTCCACATGCTGCACGCGAGCGGGGTGGGGACCAGGTCGTCGCCGGCCGGGGTGAAGAACGCGATCTCGTCGGTCACGGCGCCATTGTCCCGGCCGCCGTCGATGTCCGGCGCGGGCCCCCTCCTACGGCGAGTCCGGTGCCTTCGCCGCGAGCTCGCCGAGCAGCGCCTTCGTCGCCGCGACGACCGCCTGCTCGTCGTACGGCGCCAGCTGCACGGCGTTGACGCTCTGCACCAGACCACCGGTCTGCACGAACCCGGTGACCAGCATCCCGTCGTCGCCGCGCGCGTCGACGACGATCCGGGCCGCGTCGGCGCCGGGGACGTCGATCGGCTCGAGCTGCGAGCCCGCCGCACCCATCGCGGTGAGCGCCGCGTCGAGACCGCCGTCGAACCACAGGTAGCTCAGGTCGTACGCCGCGCCGCCCTTGCGCTGCGGGGTGAAGGTGCAGCGCGGCTGGTCGGCGGAGCCGTCGACCTCGTTGACCGGCTCGCCGACGAGCTCGGCCACCGCGTCGGCGGTCAGCCCGTCGCAGGGGCTCCAGGCGACTGCGGCGGCCTGTGACTGCTCGGCGGAGGGCTGCTCGGGATCGTCCGAGGAGCACCCGGTCAGCACGAGGAGCGCGACCGCGAGGGCCGCGCCGAGCACCGCGCGCATCAGGCCGGGATCCAGTCCGGCACCGGGGAGGCGGAGCCCGGCAGCCACAGCACCAGCCGGGCGCCTCCGCCGGGGGCGTCGTCGACCCGGACGGTGCCCGAGTGCCGCTCGGCGACCTGGCGCACGATCGACAGGCCGAGGCCGGAGCCCGACATGCCGCGCGACTCCGCCGAGCGGTAGAAGCGGTCGAACACGTGCGGCCGGTCGGCCTCGGCGATCCCGGGGCCCTCGTCGTCGACGGTCAGCGTGCCGTCGACGAGACGCACCGTGACGTTGCCGTCCTCCGGGCTCCACTTGGCCGCGTTGTCGAAGAGGTTGGTGACGGCGCGCTCGATGCCGGCGCTCTCGCCCACGACGAACCAGGACCCCATCTCGACGTCGAAGGTCAGGCCCGGTGCGCGACGACGCACCCGGGCGATCGCCCGGTCGACGATCTCGGGCAGGTCGATCGGCTCGACGACGTGGGTCAGCGGCTCGTCGCGCGCGAGCTCGACGAGGTCGCCGATCAGCGTGGTGAGCTCCTCGATCTGCGCGCGGACGTCGTCCATCAGCTCGATGCGTGCCTCGACCGGCAGGCTCGCGCCGCCGGGGGTGTCGGACTGGGTGAGCAGGTCCAGGTTGGTGCGCAGGGAGGTGAGCGGGGTGCGCAGCTCGTGGCCGGCGTCGGCGACCAGCTGGCGCTGGCGGTCGCGCGACGCGGCGAGCGCGGCGAGCATCTGGTTGAACGCCGTCGCGAGACGCGCGATCTCGTCGTCGCCCTCGACCGGGATCGGGTGCAGGTCCTCGGTGCGGGCGATCTCCTCGACCTCGGCGGTCAGGCGTCGCACCGGGCGCAGTCCGCTGCGGGCGACGGCCCAGCCGGCGAGGCCGGCGCCGATGACGCCGGCGATGCCGAAGAGCAGCATCACGATGCCGAGCTTGCGCAGCACGGTCTGCTGCCCCTCGAGGGACTGGGCGACCACGAACGCCTCGCCCGGCTCCGAGGTGTGCACGGCGACGACGCGGTAGGGCTGGCCGCCGGCGTAGATCGTGCGGATGCTGGAGTCGAAGTTGCCGGACGCGACGCCGACCTCGGGCGCGCCGAGCCGCAGCTGGTGCTTGGAGAAGTAGCAGGTCTGCACGGTGGGCTCACGGTCGAGGTCGACCAGGGCGATGCGCACGTCGGCGCTGTCGACGGCCCAGGTCGGCAGGCTGCAGTCGGCCGTCATCGCCTCGATCGAGCCGGACTCCACGGCCCGGTTGGCGCGTTCGAGCAGCGAGTCGTCGAGCGTCGCCTGGAGCTGCATGCGCACGGTCAGGTAGGCGCCGAAGGCGACGAGCGCGACGGTGGCGCCGGCCGCGAGCGCGGTGAGGATGGTGACCCGGGCCGCGAGCGAACGACGGGTGTGCCGGCGGCCGTCCGGGTGGTCAGTGGGGGAGGCGCTCACGATTCCTTCAGCACGTAGCCCACCCCGCGCACGGTGTGGATCAGGCGGGACTCGCCCTCGGCCTCGGTCTTGCGGCGCAGGTAGCCGACGTAGACCTCGAGCGAGTTCGCGGTGGTCGGGAAGTCGTAGCCCCAGACCTCCTCGAGGATGAACGACCGCTCCAGCACCCGGCGCGGCCGCCGCAGGAACATCTCCAGCAGCGTGAACTCGGTGCGGGTCAGCTCGATGACGCGGTCGCCGCGCTTGACCTCGCGGGTCGCGATGTCCATGGACAGGTCGGAGAACGAGACGACCTCGTCCTCGAGCTCCTCCCGCGGCACCCGGCGCAGCAGCGCCCGCAGCCGGGCCAGCAGCTCCTGGAGGGCGAACGGCTTGGTGAGGTAGTCGTCGGCCCCGGCGTCGAGGCCCTCGACCCGGTCGCCGACCGCGTCGCGGGCGGTGAGCACCAGGATCGGCAGGTCGTGGCCCGCCGCGCGGAGCGCGCGGGTCGCCTCGAGGCCGTCGAGGCGCGGCATCATCACGTCCATCACGACCACGTCGGGCGCGGTGGCCGCGATCGCCGCCAGCGCCTCGGCGCCGTCGCCGGCGAGCGCGACGGTGTAGCCGTTGAACTCCAGGGACCGCCGCAGCGACTCGCGCACGGCCTTGTCGTCGTCGACGACGAGGACGCGGGGCTTCGGGGCCTGGGCGCTGGTCATGGGCTCACCTTGTCAGTGGAGGCTGAATCAGGACTGAGAAGCGGGCGCTCACAGGTACGCCGCCGCAGCCTGCGCCGCGCGCGCGGCGTACCCCCCGCCGAAGTGGCAGGCGTGCACGAGCAAGGGGAACACCTGGTGCAGGCCGGTGCGGTCCTGCCAGCCGTCGGCCAGCGGCGCCGCCTCGTCGTAGGCCTCGAGCACGCGCGGCAGGTGCGGCAGCCCGAAGAGGGTCAGCATCGCGAGGTCGACCTCGCGGTGCCCGCCGTAGGCCGCCGGGTCGATGAGCCACACGTTGCCGTCGAGCCCCCAGAGCACGTTGCCGTTCCACAGGTCGCCGTGCAGCCGGGCCGGCGGCTCCGCCGGGACCAGCGCGGGCAGCCTCGCGACCAGCGCCTCGATGGTCGCGGCCTGGTCTGCGTCGGCGGCGCCCCGGTCGCGCGCGAGCTTGAGGTAGGGCAGCACCCGGCGGACGGCGTAGAACTCGGCCCAGGTGTCGGCCGACCGGTTCGGCAGCGGGAGCTTGCCGATGTAGCCGTCGGCCGCGGCGCCGAAGCCGTCGGCCCCGGCGGCGTGCGTCGCGGCGAGCTGGCGCCCGAAGGCGGAGGCCGCGTCGACGGTGTTCTTGCCCGGCTCGACCCAGCGGATGATGAGGCACTCGTGGTCGGCGGCCAGCACCTCGGGCACCTGCACCCCGCCGTCGGCGGCCGGCTCGCCCAGCCAGCGCAGGCCGTCGGCCTCGTCGGTGAAGAAGTCGTGGGGGGCGTGCGGCAGCGTCTTCATCAGCGCCGTGGTGCCGTCGCTGAGACGGAGCCGGGTCGCGGTCGCGATGTCACCGCCGGCGACCGGGGCCGTGGCCACCACGGACGTGCCGAGGAGCTCCTCGGCACGACGGGCGACCAGCGGCTGGCGGGTCACGGCTGACCGGGGTCCTGGCCGGCCTCCCAGGGCCGCTCGTGCTCCAGCGCGCCGACCAGCGCGGCTGCGGTCCGTTCGACCATCGCGAGCACCTCCTCGAAGCCGTCTGGCCCACCGTAGTACGGGTCCGGCACGTCGCTCCCCGGATCGACCGGGTCCAGGTCCCGGAACTTCCGCACCCGGTCGGTGCGTCCGCCGAGGTCGGCGAGGTTCGCGTCGTCCATCGCGAGCACCAGGTCGAGCTCGTCGCCGGTCTCCCACAGGCGGGCGCGATGGCGCGACGCGTCGTACCCCGCCGCGGTCAGCGTCGCCGCTGCCCGGCGGTCCATCGGGCCGCCGACGTGCCAGTCGCCGGTGCCGGAGCTGGTGACCGTGACGACGCCGTCGAGACCGGCGTCGGCGAGCCGCTCGGCCACGACGACGTGCGCCGTGGGCGAGCGGCAGATGTTGCCGAGGCAGACCAGCTCGACCCGGTAGCGACCGGGCGAGCGGGCCGGCGGCAGCACCGGCTCAGGCCTCCCGTGCGTCGCCGAACAGCAGTCCGACGACCCACGTCACGATCGTGATCACGATCGCGCCGCCGACCGCGTTCCAGAACCCGTCGACGAAGAAGTCCACGTCGAACAGGCCGACCAGCCACTCGACGAAGAGCAGCATCAGGGCGTTGATCACGAGCAGGAAGAGCCCGAGCGTGATCACGATGAAGGGCAGCGACAGGAACTTGATGATCGGCGACACGAACGAGTTCACGATGCCGAGGATCAGGCCCACGAAGAGCAGCCCCCAGAAGTTGTCCGCGACCTCGTCCCACCCGGACGAGCCGGTGAAGCCGATGCCGTCGAAGATCACGCACGCCGCGGCCACGGCGACGGTGTTGGTGGCGAGCCACGCGATGAACTTGAGGAAACCCACGCTCGCAGCCTAGGGGTGACGGCGACCCGGTGCTCGGAGGATCGACGTCTCGGCGTCGGCGCGGTGTCGTTGGAGGGCGCCGAGGCGCCGGCCGCGGTTTCACCGGTGCACCGGTGAAACCGTCACTTCTCGGCCGTTGCAACGCCTGAGAAGTGACAGGAGAGCCTGAGGAGTCAGGGGGTCGGCGCCCAGTTGCCGTGGAACCCGGCGGGCACCCGGCCGGGGAGGTGGACGGCGGCGACGTCGTCGAGGGTGGCGGCGTCGAGCAGGCGCAGGTCGCTGCGGCCGGTGCCGCGGTCGAACACGTAGCCCATGAGCACGCCCTCGTCCTCGGCGCTGTCGGGCGCGGCGGGCACGAAGCAGAACTCGCTCACCTCGCGGCCGGCGCCGAGCCGGCGCTCCAGCGTGGTCCCGGCGACCACGTCGTGCTTGAGCACGCCGTCGCCGGTGCGCGCGCCCTCGGCGACGACACCCGCGGCGTACCCGTAGCGGTGCCGCCGGCCGGTGAGCCGTTCGTCGTACCTCGGGAACTCCTGGCTGTGCTCGTCGAACCGGTGCTCGCGCACCTTGCCGGCGACGGTGTCGACGGTGAAGCGGGTCAGGTACGCCGAGCCCTCGTTGGGGCCGGTGAAGTCGGTGGCGAACATCCGGTCGTGCCGGACGACGTCGATGACGACGTCGCTGCCCTCCTCGTAGGCGTTGAGGGTGTGGAAGACGTAGCACTGGTCGATCTCGAACCACCGCACGTCGGCGGCGGTGCCCTCGCGCGGCAGCAGGCCGATCCGCGCCGGGTAGTCGGCGTCCCAGGAGTAGGGCAGCGGGCGGTAGGTGCGCGCGCGCAGCGTCTCGTCGATCAGCCGGTCGGTCGTCTGCAGGGGGCGGGGCCGCTCGCCGGCGACCATGCCGAGGTCGAAGGTGACCGGCAGGTCGTAGATGACGACGTAGTGCTCGGTCAGCGCGCAGTCGTGGATCATCGGGCTGCCCGTCACCTCGATCTCGACCTGGCGGCGCACCCGTCCGGTCGGGTCCAGGACGGAGTAGTCGACCAGGTTGCCGCGGGTCCAGCTGTAGGAGACCGCGTGCAGCTCCCCGGTGGCCGGGTCCTCGTGCGGGTGCGCGGTGTAGCCGCCGGTGACCGTGCCGAGCGCGCACGGCCCGACCGTGTCGAGCTCGTCGGTCAGCTCGTACGGCGCGGCGCCGGCCTCGACGAGCGCCAGGGTGTGGCCGGCGTGCTGGAGGACGTTGGTGTTGGGCGCGAAGTCGTCGCCCTGGGGGCGCACCCACCGGTTGCGGTACCACTGCGCGCGGCCGTCGCCGAGGCGGACGCCGTGCACCATGCCCTCGCCGAGGAACCAGTGGTAGTCGACGCCGGGGTCGGCGGCGGGGTTGGGCCCGATGCGCAGGTAGCGGCCGTCGAGGTGGTCGGGGATCGCGCCCGTCACCTCCAGGTCGAACGCCGTGTGCTCCTCGTGGACGGGAGCGAAGTTCTCCTGCAGGTAGCGGTTCATGTCCTCGACCCTCCCGGTGTCGGCATAACGCTGTTATCCCAGGACCATAACGCCGTTATGGCAGCATGGCAACCATGTCATCGGAGGGGCCGGGCGAGCCCGACGTACGCCGCCGCCTGATCGAGCTCGCCGCCGACGTGCTCGGCGACGAGGGGCCGGCCGCGCTCTCCGCCCGCCGGCTGGCGCGGGATGCCGGGACGTCGACGATGGCGGTCTACACGCACTTCGGCGGCATGCCGGGGCTCGTGCAGGCTGTCGTGGCCGAGGGGTTCCGGCGGCTCTTCGACCGCGTGGCCGAGGTCGAGCTGACCGACGACCCGATCGCCGACCTCGCGGCCGCGGCGGCGGCGTACCGCGCGAACGCGCTCGCCAACCCGCACGTCTACTCCGTCATGTTCGGCTCGGCCTCGCTGGGCGAGTACCGCCTCCACGACGAGGAGCTCGAGGTCGGGATCGCGGCGTTCCAGCAGCTGGTCGGCCTCATCGAGCGTGCGATGGCCGCGGGCGCGCTCCGGCGGGACGACCCGGCGCCCGTCGCCGCCCAGTTCTGGACCGCCCTGCACGGGTACGTCGTGCTCGAGATCGCCGACTTCTACAGCATGTTCGACGACCCGGAGGCTCAGGTGCTCCAGCCGCTGCTCGGCCGCCTGCTGGCGGCCCTCCGCTAGCGTCGGGTCGTGTTTCCGGTCGGCGGTGTGGGGGTGATGCTCGCCCTCATCGCGCTGTCCGGAGGCGTGTGCGTGCTGGTCTTCCTGGCGCTGCGCGGGCGACTGGGGTGGCTGAGCGCGGGGGCGATCGCCGGCTTCCTGTGGGCGCTCGCGGTGATCGGCATCCTCACGCTGATCCCGGCGAACGGAGCGCCGGGGGTGGTCCCGGCCGAGGGCCGCCTGACGTCGTGCTCCTGGGACATCGGCGGACCGGCGCCCGAGGGCTTCTGGATCTTCTCCGGTGGCCAGCGGATGCTCAACGTCCTGGTGTTCGTGCCGGCCGGGGTGCTGCTGGTGCTGGCGCTCGCGCGCTGGCGGGCGGCGTGGGTGCTGGTGCCGCTCGGGCTCGTCGGGCTGGCGGCGTACTCCGTCGCCATCGAGGCGACCCAGCTCGAGCTGGCCCGCATCGACCGCGCGTGCGACGTCACCGACGTGGTCGACAACGTCACCGGCGCCGTGCTCGGCGTCGGGATCGGCGTCGTGCTCGCGCTGGCCCTGCGGCCGTGGCGGCAGCGCCCCTGACCCTGGCTAGGGTGCGGGCATGAGCACCCCTCAGCCCCGCGCGAACGTGGCGGAGATCCCGCCGTACGTCGCAGGCAAGCCGCCGACGGTCCGACCCGGGATGACGTCGTACAAGCTGTCCTCCAACGAGAACCCCTACCCGCCGCTGCCCGGCGTCATCGAGGCCGTGCAGGCCGGCGTGGGCGCGATGAACCGCTACCCCGACATGGGCAGCGCCGCGCTCTACGCCGCCCTGGCCGAGACCTTCGACGTGCCGGCCGGCCACCTGTCGGTGGCGACCGGCTCGGTGGGGCTGATCTACCAGCTGGTGCAGGCGTTCTGCGATCCAGGCGACGAGGTGGTGTTCGCCTGGCGGTCCTTCGAGGCCTACCCGATCGCGGTGACCGCAGCGGCCGCGACCGCCGTCAAGGTGCCGGTGCTGGCCGACGGCCGCCACGACCTCGACGCGATGGCCGCCGCGATCACCGACCGCACGAAGGTCGTGCTGGTCTGCACGCCCAACAACCCCACCGGCCCGGCGGTCTCGCAGTCCGAGCTCGACGCGTTCCTCGCGCGGGTGCCCTCCCACGTGCTGGTCGTCGTCGACGAGGCCTACGTTGAGTTCGTGCGGATGACCGACCCCGTCGACGGCATCGCGACCTACCGCAGCCACCAGAACGTCGTCCTCACCCGGACCTTCTCCAAGGCCTACGGGCTCGCCGGCTTCCGGGTCGGGTACGCCGTGGCGCCCGCGCCGATCGCGGCCGCGCTCCGTGCGGTGTCGCTGCCCTTCGGGGTCTCGACCGTCGCCCAGGCCGCGGCGATCGCGTCGCTGGAGCGCCGGGCCGAGCTCTTCGAGCGGGTGGACTCCCTGGTCGCCGAGCGCACCCGCGTGGTCGAGGCGCTGCGCGGAGTCGGCTGGGACGTGCCGGAGGCGCAGGGCAACTTCGTGTGGTTCGAGCTCGGCGACCGCACGCTGGACTTCGCCGCAGCGGCCGACGAGGCCGGCATCGTCGTACGCCCGTTCGCCGGCGAGGGGTGCCGTGTGTCGATCGGGGAGACCGAGGCCAACGACCGGTTGGTCGCCGTTGCGGCCGCGTTCACCCGCTGAGCGCAGGCCACCCGGTACGGTCCCGGCGTGGCGACCCCGATCCGCCGGCTCTTCGGCTGCGCTCTGCTGGGGACCAGCCTCTCCCTGACGCCCGTGGCGCCGGCTCCCGCCCACATCCCGGAGCCCGTGCCTCTCCGGCTCGCGGCGCCGGCGCCGACGCGGGCGGAGCAGGTGCTCGAGGAGATGACGCTGGCCCAGCAGGTCGGCCAGCTCTTCGTCGTCGGCACGCGCGCCGACCAGATCGACCGGCGGACGCTGCGGCAGATCGGCGACCTCCACGTCGGCAACGTGATGCTCACCGGCCGCAGCCGCCACGGCGTCCGGGCGCCGGCGCGGGTCTCGCGGGCGATGCGCGGACAGGTGTCGGCTGCCGCCACCGCGCGCGTCCGACTGTTCGTCGCGACCGACCAGGAGGGCGGACTGGTCCGGGTCCTCCAGGGTCACGGGTTCTCGCCGATGCCGTCCGCGCTCGTGCAGGGCCGCTGGTCGCCCCGGCGGCTGCGTGCCGCCGCCCAGCGGTGGGCCCACGAGCTCCGCCGCGCTGGCGTGAACCTCGACCTCGCGCCCGTGCTCGACACCGTCCCGGGTCGCCGCGCGGCCGAGCACAACCCGCCGATCGGCGCCTACGACCGCCAGTACGGCTTCACCCCGAAGGCGGTGACCGCGCACGGCCTCGCGTTCGCGCGCGGCCTCGCCGACGGCCGGGTCGCGGCCGCCGTCAAGCACTTCCCCGGCCTCGGCCGGGTGCGCGCCAACACCGACACCGCCGCGGACGTCGTCGACCGGGTCACCCGCCGCGACGACCCCTACCTCCGGCCGTTCCGCGCCGCCGTCGAGGCCGGCGTTCCGGTCGTGATGATGTCGACGGCCCGCTACACCCACCTCGACCCGCAGCATCCCGCCGCCTTCTCGCCGTACGTCATCGGCGAGCTGCTGCGCGGCGACCTCGGCTTCGGCGGCGTGGTCATCTCCGACGACCTCGCGCACGCCAAGCAGGTCGCCGGGCTCCGGCCGGCCGAGCGCGCCCTCCGCTTCCTCGCCGCCGGTGGCGACCTCGTCCTCAGCGTCGACCCAGCCCCCGTGCCGGCGATGTACCGCGCCGTCCTCGCCCGTGCCCGGCACGACCCCGCCTTCCGCGACCTGGTGCGCGCCTCCGCCCTGCGGGTGCTCACCGCGAAGCAGGCGCACGGGCTCTTGCCGCGTCGCGGGGACGGTGGTTGATCCCACCGGTGTGACGACAGTCCGCCGCGACTGGGTACAGGGCGGGCATGAAGCTGATGAGAGCCGTCGCACTGGCCGGGATCGCCAAGAAGCTGTACGACGAGTCGCGGAAGCCGGAGAACCAGGCGCGCATCCGGGCCGCGACCGACCGGCTCCGCGACCGACGCCGCAAGACTGGTTGAGCGTTCACCTACAGTGAGCGGCATGGCGTACGCGAGCTCGGGCACGTTCGAACGGGACACCGACTACATCCCGGATCGGATCACGAGGGACGGGCGGAAGCCGGAGCACGGGCCGGTCGACGGTGACCTCTGGCCGGTGGAGCCGGGCCGCTACCGGCTGGTGGCCGCGAAGGCCTGCCCCTGGGCGACCCGCAGCCTCATCGTGCGGCAGCTGCTCGGGCTCGAGGACGTGATCTCGGTCGGGCTGTGCGGCCCGACGCACGACGAGCGCAGCTGGACCTTCGACCTCGACCCCGGCGGCGTCGACCCGGTGCTCGGCATCGAGCGCCTGCAGCAGGCCTACCTCGCGCGCTTCCCCGACTACCCGAAGGGCATCACGGTGCCCGCGATCGTCGACGTGCCCAGCGGCCAGGTCGTCACCAACGACTTCCCGTGGATCACCCACGACCTCTTCTTCGAGTGGCGCGAGCACCACCGCGCGGACGCGCCCGACCTCTGGCCGAGCCACCTCCGCGACGAGATGGACGACGTGATGGAGCGGGTCTACACCGAGGTCAACAACGGCGTCTACCGCTGCGGGTTCGCCGGGTCGCAGGAGGCGTACGACGCGGCGTACGACCGGCTCTGGACCGCCCTCGACTGGCTCGAGGACCGGCTGTCGAGGAGCCGCTACCTCATGGGCGACACCCTCACCGAGGCCGACGTCCGGCTCTGGACGACGCTGGCCCGCTTCGACGCGGTCTACCACGGGCACTTCAAGTGCAACCGCCAGAAGCTCACGGAGATGCCGAACCTCTGGGGCTACGCGCGCGACCTCTACGCCCTGCCGGCGTTCTCCGACAACACCGACTTCGAGCAGATCAAGACGCACTACTACGTCGTGCACAAGGACATCAACCCGACGCAGATCGTGCCGAAGGGCCCGGACCTCACGACCTGGCAGGAGCCGCACGGCCGCGGCTGACCCGTCCGACGCCGTCGACGGAGGCCTGATGCTGACGGCGGCGGACGGCCACGACTCGGCGCGGGGGTGGCGCGAGGTCTGAGCCTCCTAGGCTGGGTCCCATGGGACACGGCCACGACCACGGGGGCCACGCCGCGGGCCGCGCGGCCGACCGGTCGCGGCTGCGACTGGTGCTCGTCGTCACGCTGACCGTGATGGTCGTCGAGGTCGTCGGCGCGCTCCTCACCGGATCCCTGGCGCTGCTCGCCGACGCCGGCCACATGGCGACCGACGCGGCCGCGGTGGTGCTCGCGCTCGGGGCGTCGTACGTCGCAACGCTGCGGGGCGGCCCGCGGTCGACGTTCGGCCTCCACCGGGCCGAGATCCTCGCGGCGATGGTCAACGCGCTGGTGCTGCTGGTCGTCTGCGGCTACCTCGCCTGGGCCGGCATCTCGCGGCTGGCGGACCCGACGGACGTCGACGCCGGGCCGATGGTGGCCTTCGCGCTGGTCGGTCTGCTGGCCAACGCGGTCTCGCTGACGATCCTCAACCGCTCCGACACCGGCTCGCTCAACCTGCGCGGCGCGGCCAACGAGGTGCTCGCCGACCTGGTCGGCTCGATCCTGGCGGTCGTCGCCGGCCTGACGATCCTCTTCTGGGACTGGGAGCGCGCGGATCCCCTGGCCTCGCTGCTGATCGCGGCCCTGATCCTGCCCCGCTCCGTCGTGCTGCTCAAGGAGTCGGCGGCCGTGCTGCTCGAGATCGCGCCGGCCGGCATGGACCTCGACGACGTCCGCCGGCACCTGCTGGAGATGCCCGGCGTCGTCGACGTGCACGACCTGCACGCCTGGACGATCACCAGCGGGATGCCCAGCCTCTCCGCGCACGTGACGGTCACCGAGGAGGCGCTGGCCGAGCACGGCGTCGGCGGCCTGCTCGACCAGCTGTCACAGTGCACCGCCGACCACTTCGAGGTGCGGCACTCCACGTTCCAGGTGGAGCCGGTCAGCCACCGGTCGCACGAGGACCTCGGCGAGGTCCACTAGACGCGCTGCGCCGCCAGCCGCACGTGGGTGCTCGCCGAGCCGTAGCCGTCGTACCCGCCGCTGCGCTCGAGCACCTCGACGTGGAAGCCGGTCGGCAGCGGTGCGGTGAACGCGTGCAGGAGCTCCCCGTCGCCGGCCCGGTCGTAGAGCAGCCCGTGCGACCGCAGGTCCGCCAGCGCCTCCGGCGAGAGTCCGAAGCGCGCCTCGAGGTCGACGTAGTAGTTGTCGGGCACCGGCATCAGCACCACGCCCGCGTCACGCATCGCCCGGACGGCGGCTCGCACGTCGGGGCAGGCGAAGGCGACCTGGGTGATGCCGGTCGCCGGGCCGCGGCTCGAGTCCTCCACGTTCAGCACGACCCTGAGGTGGCCGGCGGAGGGCCGGAAGGCGCGCGAGCGCAGCCGCCCGTGGGGCTCCATGAACTCCTCGACCGCGCCGGGTGCGAGGTCGAAGAGCGTGCGCAGGAAGGAGACCTCCTCGTTGAGCCGCTCGGCGGGTACGGCGATCGCCACGTGGTCGATGCCCGTCCAGTCGCCACCGGCCGGCTCCGGAGTGAAGTCCTGCTGCCAGTCGTCGTCCTCGCCCTCCGGGGCGCTCACGAAGACGTGCAGCCCGGACGGCGAGGTGATGCCGGGCAGGTGCGCCTCGCCGGCGCCGCGGGTGCGGTCGACCTCGGGCCAGAGCAGCGCCTTGGCGCGCGCCGCGACCGCCGGCACCGGGCTCGCCACCACGCCGAGCGCCGGGTCGGGGGAGCCGTCGTTGACGACCACGTGGGCGCCGCCGTTGCGCCACCACGTCACCGGCTTGGTCCGGTGCCGGCCAGCCACCGAGAAGCCGAGCGAGCCCAGGAGCCCCGTGATCGCTGGGGATCCGGGCACCTCGAGGAACGCCGGGTCGACCCGGCTCGGCGCCGGGGGTGCCTGGTCCTCCAGGTGGAGGAGCGACCGCATGGCGTCGCGGGCGGTGACATGCGGGTCGGCCTCACGCACGACGTCGGAGAAGACCTCCAGCGACACCGGGCCGTCGTACCCCGCCTCGACGCAGGCGCCCACGACGCCGGCGACGTCGAGCATGCCCTCGCCGGGGAAGCAGCGGAAGTGCCGGCTCCACTCGAGCACGTCCATGTCGAGCAGCGGCGCGTCGGCGACCTGGAGGAAGCCGATCCGCCCGCCGGGGACGCCGGCCAGCGCGGTGCCGTCGTCGCCGCGGGCGAGCATGTGGAAGGTGTCGACCGCCAGCGTGACAGCCGGGTGGTCGGCCCGCTGGACGATCTCCCAGGCCTGGCCGACGCGGTGGACGTGCCGGCCCCAGGCCAGCGCCTCGTAGGCGATCGTCGCGCCCTGCTCGGCCGCCAGGTCGCCGAGCCGGGCCAGCTGCGCGGCGGACAGGTCGGGGTCGTCGACCGCGTCGCGGGCGACGTTCGAGCAGCACAGCACGGTGGTCGCGCCGAGCTCGGCCATGACGCCGAGCTTGACCCGGAAGCGGTGCAGCACGGCGTCGAACCGGTCGGGCGGCACGCCCTCGACGTCGCGCACCGGCTGGAAGAGGTCGATGGTGAGGCCGAGTTCGGCGCACCGCTGGGCGACCTCCCGCGGGGTGAGCGGCGAGGCGATCAGGTCGTTGTCGAAGATCTCCAGGCCGTCGAAGCCGGCGGCGGCGATCGCCTCCAGCTTGTCGGAGAGGAGGCCGCTGAGCGAGACGGTGGCGATCGACCGCTTCATCGACCGGGCCTCACGAGGTGAGCTCCGCGAAGTGCCGCGCCATGCGGTCCGGGTCGGCGGCCCGGCCGGTGAACAGCTCGAACGCGCCGACGGCCTGCTGCACGGCCATCCCGCCGCCGGGCAGCACCCGGCAGCCCCGCGACCTGGCGAGCCGGACCAGCTCGGTCTCGAGCGGGAAGTAGATGACGTCGCTGACCCAGACGTCCGGACGCACGAGCTCGGCCGGCACGGGCAGGCCCGCGTGGCCGAGCATCCCGACCGGCGTCGCGTTGACCAGGCCCTGCGCTTCGTCGAGCGCCCGCGCGAGGTCCGTGACCGCGCTGACCCGGTCGTCGCCCCATCGCTTGGCGAGCCGGATCGCGCAGGCCTCGGCGCGCTCCGGGTCGGTGTCGAGGACCGCCACGTGCTCGGCGCCCTGGTCGAGCAGCCCGTAGCCGACGGCCGCCCCGGCGCCGCCCGCACCGACCAGCACCGCGCGGTCGCCGACCGCCTCGGGCAGCGTCGAGCGGAACGCCCGCCCGTAGCCCGACCAGTCGGTGTTGCGCCCGAGCCGGCGACCCTCGGTGAAGACCACCGTGTTGACCGCGCCGAGGTCGGCCGCGTCCTCGGAGAGCTCGTCGACCAGCGGCAGGACCGCCTGCTTGAAGGGGTGGGTGATGTTGAGGCCGTCGAAGCCGAGCCGCTCGGCCCACCCGAGGAGGGCGGGCAGGTCGCCGGCCCCGACCCCGAGCCGGCCGGCGTCGATGATCCGGTAGCTCAGGAGCAGCCCCTGCTCCTCACCCTCGCGCTCCTGCATGGCGGGGGTGAGTGAGGCGGAGATGCCTTCACCCACGAGGCCGAGGAGGTACGACGCGCGCTCCGGCGCCTCGCTCATGCGGGCACTCCGACCTGGCGGTCGGAGGCGTCGGACGGCCGCGGCGCCCGGACGCCGATCGCCCGGGTCGCCACCAGGTGGGTCGCCTTCGGTCCGGTGAGGACGGCGATCGCCGAGACCGCACAGGCACCGGCGGTGAAGAGCGCGACGTTCGTCCAGTTGTCGACGTCGCCGCCGAGCAGGGCACCGGCGATCGTGGGCGTGAAGCCGGCCAGCGCGAACCCGAACTGGGTGCCGATCGCCATGCCGGAGAGGCGGACGCGGGTCGGGAAGTACTCGGCGTACGTCGCCGGCCAGACCGCGTTGGGCATCGAGTAGACGAAGCCGGCGAGCAGCACCCCGAGCACGAACATCAGCACGGTCTGGCCGTGCGCGATCGCACCCAGGAAGGGGACGACCAGCACTCCGCTGCCGATCACGCCGGTGACGAAGACCGGCTTGCGGCCGATCCGGTCGGACAGCGTCGCCCAGAGCGGGATGACCGCGATGGCGCAGACGTTGGCGACGATCGCGAGCCACAGCATCGTGGTCTTGCTGATGCCGATGTCGTAGTCGTCGGAGGTGGCGAGGTTGAGCGCGAACACCGCGAACATGGTGTTGACGGTCGCGATGAAGGCCGCGAAGAACACGCGCACCACGGCGGTCCAGTGGTCGCGGAAGAGGATGGCCAGCGGCGCGCGCGGTGCCGCGTCGGTCGCGGCCTCGGCCTGGAACTCGGGCGTCTCGTCCAGCCGGCGGCGGATGACCAGGCCGACGACCACCACGGCGGCGCTGAGCCAGAAGGGGATCCGCCAGCCCCACGACTGCAGCGCGTCGTCGGACAGCACGGCCGCCAGCGGCAGGAAGACGGCCGGCGCGAGGATCTGGCCGCCTTGCGTCCCGCTCAGCGTGAAGCTGGTGAAGAAGCCACGGCGGTGGTCGGGGGCGTGCTCGAACGACATCGAGTTCGCGCCGGCCTGCTCGCCGGCGGCCGAGAGGCCCTGCAGGATCCGCAGCACCACGAGCAGGATCGGCGCGAGGATGCCGACCTGGTGGTAGGTCGGGAGGCAGCCGACCAGGAACGTCGAGGCGCCCATCAGCAGGATCGTCCCGATCATCACCCGCTTGCGGCCGAGGCGGTCGCCGACGTGGCCCATGAAGAACGAGCCGATCGGACGCGCGACGTACGCGACCCCGAACGTGGCGAACGCGGCGACGGTGGCGGCCGTGTCGTTGCCCTCGGGGAAGAAGATGTCGGGGAAGACCAGCGCCGCGGCGATGCCGTAGATGGCGAAGTCGTAGTACTCGAGCGCGCTGCCGAACCAAGCGGCGAGTGCGGCCTTGCCCGGGGTCCGGACCGGCTCGTGGGTGGTGTCCTGCGAGGTCGTCATGCCGTCGAGGCTGAGGTGGCGCGCGTCACATGGCAAGCGTTTGCCATTTGTTGCCATCATGAGACATGCCTCCCCGCAAGCGGGCCACCATCACCGACGTCGCGGCTGCCGCGGGGGTCGCCGCCTCGACGGTCTCGCGCGCGTTCACCCACCCCGGCCGGGTCAACGTGCACACCCGCGAGCACGTCCTGGCGGTCGCCGAGGAGCTCGGCTACGCGCCCAACCCGGCCGCGCGGGCGCTGGAGTCGGGGCGCACCCGCACCCTCGCTCTGCTCGTCCCCGACATCACCAACCCCTACTTCGCGGGGGTCATCAAGGGGGCCGAGCGCGGGGCTGCCGCCGCGGGCCTGACCTTGGTGCTCGGCGACACGGCGGAGAACCCCGCCCAGGAGGCGCAGCTGGTTCGGCGGCTCGGGCCGGCGGTCGACGGGTTCGTGCTCAGCGCGTCCCGGCTGCCCGACGAGGAGCTCCGGCGGGCGGCCGACCTGAACCCGATCGCGCTCGTCAACCGGGCCACCCCGGGCCTCGCCTGCGTGGTCGCCGACTTCGACAGCGGCACCCGCCAGATCGTCGACCACCTGGCGTCGCTCGGCCACCACTCCTTGGTCTTCCTCGGCGGCCCGCCCGAGTCCTGGTCGGGCGCGCGGCGCTGGGCCGGGCTGCGGGCCGCGGCGGAGGAGCGAGGGCTCGGCGCGACCCGCTTCGGCCCCTACGTGCCGGCCCTGGCGGGCGGCGCGGCCGCGGCGGACGCGGCGATCGCCGCCGGCGCCACCGCGGTCGTCGCGCACAACGACATGCTGGCGATCGGGGTGATGCTCCGGCTCGCCGAGCGCGGCGTCGACGTCCCCGGTGACGTCAGCGTCGTCGGCTTCGACAACATCGTCGGCGCCGACTTCTGCAACCCGCCGCTCACGACCCTCGCCGAGCGCACCGAGGAGGCGGGAGCGCGGGCGGTCGAGGCGGTGGCCGCCCAGGTGCTCAGCCGCACCGACGACCCGCCGACCCGGGTGCTGCCGACCCAGCTCGTCGTACGCCGGTCCAGCGGGCCGGTGCCCGGCTGACCGGCGACGGTGGGTCCGACAGCCTGCCCCAGTGGTGTCCGCCGACAGGATCGGGCCACCTGATTGGCGGCGGCGACGATGCCGCAGGTACCTTTTGCGCAGCACGATTGTGCTCCGGGTCACAAGGCGCACCACCCCCGCGCCGGCTGCCGGGGCACTAGTACCTCGGTACGCGGAGACCCCGCCCATGCCGGTGACCTCGAAGGAGTGCACGTGACCCACAACGGCTTCGGCCCGGACCTCGTCGAGGTCTTCGGCCCCTCACAACAGGACGGCGGTCCGGAGCTGGTCCAGCTCCTGACGCCCGAAGGTGAGCGCGTCGACCACCCGGACTTCCGCTTCGACACGGGCGGGGAGCCGGAGGACGAGGTCGTCCGCGGCTTCTACCGCGACATGGTGCTCACGCGCCGCATCGACGTCGAGGCCACCGCGCTCCAGCGCCACGGTGAGCTGGGCATCTGGGCCCAGCTGCTCGGCCAGGAGGCCGCCCAGGTGGGCGCCGGCCGCGCGCTGCGCCCGCAGGACTTCGTCTTCCCGACCTACCGCGAGCACGGCGTCGCCTGGTGCCGCGGCGTCGACCCGCTCAACCTGCTCGGCCTCTTCCGAGGCGTCGACCAGGGCGGCTGGGACCCGGCGGCCAACAACTTCGGGCTCTACACGATCGTGATCGGCGCGCAGACGCTGCACGCCACCGGCTACGCCATGGGCATGCAGCGCGACGGCGTCGTCGGCACCGGCGACCCCGACCGGGACGCCGCGGTCGTCGCCCACTTCGGCGACGGCGCGTCCTCGCAGGGCGACGTCAACGAGGCGTTCATCTTCGCGGCCTCCTACAACGCCCCCGTCGTGTTCTTCTGCCAGAACAACCAGTGGGCGATCTCGGAGCCGATCGAGCGCCAGACCCGCATCCCGCTCTACCAGCGCGCCCTCGGCTTCGGCTTCCCGGGCGTCCGGGTCGACGGCAACGACGTGCTCGCGACGTACGCCGTCACGCAGGCCGCGCTGCAGCGAGCCCGCGACGGCCAGGGCCCGACGTTCGTGGAGGCCTACACCTACCGGATGGGTGCGCACACCACGACCGACGACCCCACCCGCTACCGGCTCTCCGACGACCTCGAGCGCTGGAAGCTCAAGGACCCGATCGCCCGCGTCGAGGTCTACCTGCGCCGCAACGGCCTCGCCGGGGACGACTTCTTCGCCGCCGTGCAGGAGGAGGCCGACGACCTCGGCGTCCACCTGCGCGAGGGCTGCAAGGCGCTGCCCGACCCGCAGCCGCTGTCGATGTTCGACCACGTCTACGCCGAGATGACCGAGGAGCTCGCCGCCCAGCGCGACGGCTTCGCGGCCTACCTCGACTCGTTCGAGGGAGCTCGCTGATGGCACAGAAGGTCACGCTCGCCAAGGCCCTCAACATGGGCCTCCGTAAGGCCATGGAGGACGACCCCAAGGTCCTCCTGATGGGTGAGGACGTCGGCAAGCTCGGCGGCGTCTTCCGGATCACCGACGGGCTGCAGAAGGACTTCGGCGAGGACCGGGTCATCGACAGCCCGCTGGCCGAGTCCGGCATCGTCGGCACCGCGGTCGGCCTCGCGCTGCGCGGCTACCGCCCGGTCGTCGAGATCCAGTTCGACGGGTTCGTCTACCCGGCCTACGACCAGATCGTCTGCCAGGTCGCGAAGATCCATTACCGCTCCCAGGGCAAGCTCAAGATGCCGATGGTCATCCGGATCCCGTTCGGCGGCGGCATCGGCGCGGTCGAGCACCACAGCGAGTCGCCGGAGGCGCAGTTCGCGCACACGCCGGGCCTCAAGGTGGTCGCCTGCTCCAACCCCGTCGACGGCTACTGGATGATCCAGCAGGCCATCAAGTCCGACGACCCGGTGATCTTCCTGGAGCCGAAGCGGCAGTACCACGCTGACAAGGCCGACCTCGACGAGACCGCGACCCCGGAGCCGCTCTTCCGCTCGCGGGTCGTGCGCGCCGGCGGCGACGTCACCGTGCTCGCCTACGGCCCGACGGTGAAGACCGCGCTGTCCGCGGCCGAGGCCGCCGCCGGCGAGGGGCGCTCGCTCGAGGTGATCGACCTGCGCACGCTCTCGCCGCTCGACATGGCCCCGGTCTACGAGTCCGTACGCCGGACCGGCCGCGTCGTCGTCACCCACGAGGCGCACGTCAACCTCGGCATCGGCGCCGAGCTCGCCGCCCGGATCACCGAGGAGTGCTTCTACTCCCTGGAGGCCCCGGTGCTGCGCGTGGGCGCGTTCGACGCGCCCTACCCGCCGTCGCGGATCGAGGAGGACTTCCTCCCCGACCTCGACCGGGTGCTGGACGCCGTCGACCGATCGTTGGGGTTCTGACATGGCCGAGTTCAAGCTGCCCGACGTGGGCGAGGGCCTCACCGAGGCCGAGATCGTCAAGTGGCACGTGGCCGTCGGCGACGTCGTGACGATCAACCAGGTCATCGTCGACATCGAGACCGCGAAGTCGATCGTCGAGCTGCCCTCGCCGTACGCCGGCACGGTCACCGCGCTGCTGGTGCCCGAGGGCGAGACGGTCCCGGTCGGCACGCCGATCATCGCGGTCGGCGACGAGGCCGCGCCGTCGGCCCCGGCCCCTGCCGCCGTGGACCCCACCGAGATCGACCTGTCCAACCCGGCCGCCTCCGGCGGCGGCGAGGGCGAGTCGCTGGTCGGTCGCAACAAGGCCGACCGCGGGCCGGTCCGGCGCGCCCGCAAGGTCGCCTCGGGCGCGGCCGCCGCCCACTGGCAGACCCAGGCGGCCTTCGAGTCCGGCGTGGCCTCGCCGATGGTCGAGGCCGAGTCGGCCCCGGAGCCGGTGCCGTCCCGCGCGGTGCCGGTGTCCGCCGCCGAGGTCCGCGTGCTCGCCAAGCCGCCCGTGCGCAAGCTCGCCAAGGACCTCGGCGTCGACCTCACCACGCTCACCCCGACCGGTCCGGACGGGACCGTGTCCCGCGACGACGTGCAGGCCGCCGCGGGCGGGACGTCGTCCGGATCGGCTGCTCCGGCGACCACGGCGTACGCCCTGGCGCCGGGCGAGCGGGAGACGCGCGAGCCGATCAAGGGCGTGCGCAAGATGATGGCGCAGGCGATGAGCCAGTCGGCCTTCACCAGCCCGCACGTCACCGAGTGGATCACCGTCGACGTGACCCGCACGATGGAGCTCGTCGAGCGGCTCAAGACCCGTCGGGAGCTGCGCGACGTGCGCGTCAATCCGCTGCTCCTGCTGGCGCGGGCGACCCTGCTCGCGATCCGCCGGACGCCGGAGATCAACTCCTGGTGGGACGAGGCCGCGCAGGAGGTCGTCTACAAGCGCTACGTCAACCTCGGCATCGCCGCGGCGACCCCGCGCGGGCTGGTCGTGCCCAACGTCAAGGACGCCGAGTCGCTCTCGCTGACCGAGCTCGCCTCGGCGCTCGGGGAGCTCGTCGACACGGCCCGCGCCGGCAAGACGCAGCCGGCCGAGATGAGCGGCGGCACGTTCACGATCACCAACGTCGGCGTCTTCGGCGTCGACGCGGGCACCCCGATCATCAACCCGGGTGAGTCGGCGATCCTCTGCTTCGGCGCGATCAACAAGCGCCCGTGGGTCGACGAGGTCACCGGTGAGATCGTGGTGCGCGACGTGACGACGCTGGCCCTGTCCTTCGACCACCGGCACATCGACGGCGAGAAGGGCTCGCGGTTCCTCGCCGACGTCGCCGGGATCCTGCAGGACCCGGGCAGCGCGCTGCTCTACTGATCTGGCACGCTCGCCGCGTGCGTGAGCTGACCGAGCCGATCGACCTCTGCCGGTCCGACGGCCGCCTCGACGAGGCGGCCGTCGGCTGGTCCCGCCGCCCGTTGGTCCGCCCGAACCTGCGCGGCTGGGGGCGGGCGAAGCGCTGGGAGTACTGGGGCGTCGTCACCGACCGCTTCTGCGTGGGGATCGTGGTGTCGGCACTCGACTACGCCGGCGTCTGCTCCCTGTGGGTGCTGGACCGCGAGACCGGGCGGACGTGGGAGAGCGAGGCCGTGCCGCCGCTCGGCCGGGGCGTCACCCTGCCGCCCGAGTACGGCGGCGTCGCGTCCGTCACGGCCGGGCACCTGCACATCGAGGTGTCCGACAGCGCGCTGCGGGCCACCGCGCCCGGCGTCGAGGTCGACCTGGCGGTCGCGCCGGGTGCCGAGGTGCTGGGCGTGGTCGTGCCGTGGAGCAGCCGCCGCTTCCAGTACACGGTCAAGGACGTCTCGCGGCCGGTGTCGGGCCGGATCGTCGTCGACGGCACGTCGTACGACGTCGAGGGCTGGGGCGTGCTCGACCACGGACGCGGCAAGTGGCCCTACTCGATCACCTGGAACTGGGCGGCCGGCTCCGGCCCGGGCCGCGGGCTGACCCTCGGCGGCAAGTGGACCGACCGCACCGGCATCACCGAGAACGGGCTGTTCGTCGACGGCCGGCTGCACAAGATCCACGCCGACCTGGTGTGGGAGTACGACCCGACCGACTGGCTGAGGCCGTGGCGCGTCCACGGCGAGGGGATCGACGCGAGGTTCACGCCGTTCCACGAGAAGGTGTCGAGGACCAACCTCGGCGTGGTCGCCAACGAGACCCACCAGTGCTTCGGGCACTGGACGGGCTGGGCGGCCACCGACGCCGGCGAGCGGGTCGACCTCGAGGGCCTCGTCGGCTGGGCGGAGGAGGCGCGCAACCGCTGGTGATCAGCGGCGCTCGAACGCGCCGAGGTCGGTCCGGCCCACCACCGGCCGGCGCACCTGCCCGGCGGGGTGGACGTACTCCCAGCGGACCCGCCACCGCTGCGGCACGCGCACGCCGCGGTCGAGGGCGGGCGACCCGGCCCGCAGGCGGAAGTCGTCGTGCGCCGGGTCGACGAAGGTTCCCCGACCGACGCGGAGGTTGGCCCGCGACGGCACGCCGGCGAGCGAGGTCAGCTCGCCGGGGCCGACCAGCAGGTTGTTGCGCAGCTCGGCGCGGCTGCCCGCGGCGAGGTCGACGAACGTGCCTGCCGGGCGGCGGTTCACGAACGTGTTGCCGACGACCCAGAGCTGCGGGGTCCCGGTCAGCCCCTCCGCGCCGTACGAGACCAGGGCGGAGTTCTCGGACCGCGGCCCCTGGACGACCACGTTGCCGGCGACGAGCGAGCGGCCGCCGTTCGGCAGGTCGATCGAGTAGCTCGCGGTGGCGTCGCGGTCGGTGATCAGGTTGCCGACGATGGTGTTGCGTGCGGCGCGGGACTTCAGCTCGTGGCCGGTGTCGGCGCCCCAGAGGTAGCTGCCCGTGACGGTGAGCGAGCGGACCGCTCCGACGTAGATGTTGTGGGTCAGGCCGTCGCCGGCACAGTTGCGGAAGAACCGCGAGCGCCGGATCACGATGTCGCTGGCGGGGTCGGCGCCGGTGAGGATGCCGTCCTGGTTGTGGTGGAACCAGCTCCGGGTGACCGTGAGGTCGGTGCCCTCCTGGCGGATGCCGGCACCGTTGCCGTCGGGGACGGTCGCCCCGCTGAGCTCGACGAGGTCGACGGTCGTGCGGTCCCCGGCGATCACCCAGATCGCCTTGCCCTGCGCGCTCGCGCCGGCGGCGCGCAGGTGCGCCCGGCCGCCGTCGCCGCGCAGCGTCAGGTCGTCCTGGGTCCAGGTCGCCACGTCACCGACGTAGGTGCCGGGGTCGATCAGCACGGTGTCGCCGTCGCGCGCGACCGCCGCGGCCGCGCTGGGCGTCCGGAGCTCGCGGTCCGGACCGACTCGCCAGGTGCGCGGTCCGCCGGCGTCTGCCGGGACGAGGGTCACGGTGCACAGGAGGCAGCCGAGGAGGACCGAGAGGGTGGGCCGCATGGGCCCATTGTGTGGGCGCTAGAGGCAGGCGCGCACCAGCGCCAGCACCAGGCTCTCGGTCACCGCGACCAGCTCGTCGATCGACACCGCCTCCTCGGGCCCGTGCGCGAGCCGCACGTCGCCGGGTCCGTAGTGCAGCGTCGGCACGCCCGCGCCGGCGTAGAGACGCAGGTCGCTGCCGTACGGCGCGCCGCGCTCGCGCGGCCGCGGCCCGCGCGTGACGTCGGCATGGGCGCCCGCGACCAGGTCGTAGAGGGCGCGGTCGTCCTCGGCGTACGCGCCGCTCGCGAACTGGCCGCCGGTCCACGCGACCGTCGGCCGGTGCTCGCGCAGCCACGGGTCGGCGGCGGCCGCGTCGGCGACCGCCTCCTCGAGCGCGGCGCGGGCGGCGGCCGGGTCCTCCCCGAGCGCGACGCCGTAGCGCCCCTCGGCGACGAGCAGGTCGGGCACGCTGCTCGCCCAGTCGCCGCAGGCGACCCTCCCGATCGAGAGCGGGTAGGCGACCGGGTACTCCGCCATCAGCGGGTGCACGTCCCGGTTGCGGCGCTCCTGCAGCGCGGCGAGCGCCGCGTGCACCGGGAGGAACTTCTCGAGCGCGCTGACCCCGGCGTACGACGTGCTGCCGTGCGTCGCCACGCCCGGGACCCGCAGCTCGAAGGTGAGCGCTCCGGCGTTGGCGGTGGTGATCGTGCCGCCGGTCGGCTCGGTGATGATGCAGGCCCTGCCGCGGTGGCCGCGGTCGAGCGTGGCGAACGCCCCGAGGCCGCCGTCCTCCTCGCCGACGACGAGCTGGAGGGCGTACGGCCTGGAGAGCTCGATGCCCGCGGCGCGGACCGCCCGGGCGGCGGCGAGGTTGGCGACCACGCCGGCCTTCATGTCGCAGGTGCCCCGGCCGTGCACGGTGCGGCCCTCGACGGTGGCCGTGAAGGGGTCGGTGCGCCACTGGCCGAGGTCGCCGCTGGGCACGACGTCGACGTGTCCCTGGAGCACCAGCTCCGGTTCGCCGGGACCGCTGCTCGCGACCAGGCCCCACGACTCGCTGCGCACCGCCTCCCAGCCGGGGAACCCCGGGTCCGCGGTCAGCCGCGGGAGGTCGAGCTGCCAGAGGTCGACGTCGAGGTCGAGCCCGCGCAGCTGCTTGGCGAGCAGGTGCTGGACGTCGGACTCGGCGTCCGACCCGCTCACCGACGGGACGGCGATGAGGTCGACGAGGTCGCGGACGAGCTCGCGCTCGTCGACGAACGCGAGCGCCCGCAGCTCGACGTCGGAGAGGTCGCGGTGGGACACACCCGGAAGGGTAGGTCCGCTCAGGGCTCGATGTGGGGGACTTCCCAACCTGGGGGTGCGATCGGGTGCAGCATCGCGTCGGTGCCGCCGTCGACGAAGAGCACCGCGCCGACGATGTTGGCCGCGCCTGCGGACAGCAGGAAGCCGATCGCCGCGGCGACCTCCTCCGGCCGCCCGGTGCGGCCGATCGCGGTCGGGTAGGCGTCCACCGCAGCCCCGAGCACGGGGTCGGCGCGCATCGCCTCGACCATCGGCGTCTCGGTCGCGCCGGGCGCCACGGAGTTGAGCCGGATGCCGGCGCCGGCCCACTCCGGCTTCACGCCCTCGCGGCGCGCCCACCAGGCGAGCGCGGCCTTGCTGGAGGGGTAGACCATCACCGAGTCGACCTTGGCGGCCTCCTCCCGGGCGAGCGGCTCGTCGTCGCGCAGGCAGGCCTGCGCGACCGGGGCGTTCCAGCCGGGCATGCCGGTGATGGAGTTCGACGCGAGCAGCACGACGCCGGCGCCGCCGGCCTGCGCACCGCGGGTCAGCTCGGCGTGGAGACCGGTGACCAGCGCGACCGCGCCGAAGAAGTTCACGGACACCAGGAGCGCCGAGTCGATGCCGGTGCGGCCGGCGATCCCCGCCGCCGGCACCGCGCCGTGGACGACGTCGGTGAGCGCGCGTACGCCGTCGACCGCGCGCGCCCGGCCGTCCGGCGTGGCCAGGTCGGCGAGCACCTCGACGCCGTCGCCGGGCGTCACGTCGACACCGATGACCTGGTGCCCCTGGCCGCGCAGCATCCGAGCGGTCGCCGCCCCGATCCCCGAAGCCGCCCCGCTCACGACGTACGTCCTCATGGCCGGGACTGTAACGCGTTCTAGTGCGCCGGTGGCGTCAGAACCGGTAGCGACGGGCCCGCTGGGCGAGCGACCCCGGACCGACCTCGAGCATGCCGGCCAGCTCGTGCTCGAGCACCGCGCCCACCCGGCGGCAGAACTCCTCGGGCTCGTCGGCGGCGTCGGGGAGCTCGGCCACGATCCGGTCGACGATGCCGCGCTCCTTGAGGTCGAGCGCCCGCACCTGCTGGGACCGCGCCATCTCGGGCGCGTGGTCGAGGTCGCGGTGGACGATCGCGCTGGCGCCCTCCGGCGGGAGCGGCGAGAGCCAGGCGTGCTGCGCGGCGATCACCCGGTCGGCGGGCAGGAAGGCGAGCGCGCCGCCGCCGTTGCCCTCGCCGAGCATCAGGCACAGCGTCGGGGCGGTCAGGGTGACGAGCTCGTGGAGGCAGCGCGCGATCTCGCCCGCCATGCCGCCGTTCTCCGCCTCGGCCGACAGCGCCGCGCCCTGGGTGTCGATGACCGTGACCAGGGGCAGCCCGAGCTCGGCCGCGAGGCGCATCCCGCGCTGCGCCTCGCGCAGCGCCTCGGGCCCCATCGGGTGCTCGGCGGTCTGGCCCCGCCGGTCCTGCCCGAGGAACACGCACGGCGCGTCGCCGAAGCTCGCCAGCGCCAGCAGCAGCCCCGGGTCGCGCTCGCCCTGGCCGGTGCCGTTGAGCGGGATCACGTCGCTGGCGGCGTACCTCAGCAGCCGGCGTACGCCGGGGCGGTCCGGCCGACGCGACCGGGTGACGGCGTCCCACGTCTCGACGTCCGGCAGCGGGCTGAGCGGCACCGGGTCGGGCACGGGGCGGATGCCGTGGCGCGGCGCGAGCAGGATCCGCAGCGCCCGGTCGAGGATGCCGGCGATCTCCGAGGGTGGCATCACCGCGTCGACGATGCCGCGGGCGTAGAGGTTCTCGGCCGTCTGCACCCCCTCCGGGAAGGGCTTGCCGTAGAGCGCCTCGTAGACCCGCGGCCCGAGGAACCCGATCAGCGCGCCGGGCTCGGCGACCGTCACGTGGCCGAGCGACCCCCACGAGGCCATCACCCCACCGGTCGTGGGGTGCCGGAGGTAGACGAGGTACGGCAGCCCGGCGGCCTTGTGCGCCGCGACGGCGGCGGTGATCCGCACCATCTGGACGAACGCCGGGGTGCCCTCCTGCATCCGGGTGCCGCCGCTCACCGGACCCGCGAGCAGCGGCAGGCCCTCGCGGGTGGCGCGCTCGATCGCGGCGATCAGCCGGTCGGCGGAGGCGCGGCCGATCGAGCCGGCGAGGAACGCGAACTCGCCCATGACCACGGCCACCCGGCGGCCCTTCATCAGCCCCTCGCCGGTGAGCACGGACTCGTCGGCACCGCTCTTCTCCTGCGCGGCGGCGAGCTCGGCGGCGTACTCCGGCGACACGCCGGTGCGGTTCGGCGCGACGTCCCACGACGTCCACGAGCCCTCGTCGAGGACCAGGTCGATGAGCTCGGCGGCGGCGAGGCGGGAGGGAGTCGGGCTCATGTCGGCACGCTAGTCCAGGCGCCGTCAGAACCACCCGGAAGGGCTACGTGGTCCGGGCGGTCGGCCGACCTCCTCACCTGGTGACCGGGCCAACCTCGCGGCCCCGAACCTGGAGTGCCATCCATGTCCGCTCGCCACCTGCGCCGCGCCGTCGGCGCGTCCGCTCTCGCCCTGCTCGCCTCGCTCCTCGTGATCGTGGTGCCCCAGCCCGCCTCCGCCGTGCACCAGATCGCCACGGTGACCCTCGACGGCAGCACGACCCAGCCCGGCCGGATGCTCCGCGACGGCACCGCGTCCCAGTGCGGGACGCAGAAGGTCTACCCCGGGAGCGCCAGCCCGGCCACGACCTTCAACTACGCGACCACGGCGTTCGTCGCCCCGACCTCGGGGTGTCTGACCGTCAGCCTCTCGCACGTCACCTGCGTCTCGCCGACCAACGCGTTCCTGTCGATCTACAGCGCCGAGTACCACCCCACGTCGCAGGCCAGCCACTACCTCGGCGACCAGGGCTCCTCGGGCGCCACCGCCCCGCCGCTCCAGGTCAGCGTCGAGAAGGGCAGGACCTACGTCGCCGTCCTCAACAACACCAACGCCCAGGAGGCCTGCTCGGGCGACGTCACCTTCGACCTGGCCGACGACACGACCCCGCCCGACACGGCGTTCGTGAGGACCCCGCCGGCCAAGGTGCGCGACTCCGCCGCCGTGCTGACCTTCACCGGCCAGCCGGCCGCTGACACCGCGAGCTTCCAGTGCCAGGTCGACGGCGCGGCCTTCGCAGCGTGCACCTCACCGCTCGAGCTCACGGCGCTGGCGGTCGGGTCGCACACGGTGGCGGTCCGCGCGCTCGACGGGTTCGGCAACGCCGACCCGAGCCCCGCGGTCGCCACGTTCGTCAGCTGCGACCTCAAGAGCGGCACGCTCACGCTCGAGACGGCCACCGCGGCGCTGGCCGGGGCCGACAAGGCGGTCGCGAAGGCCAAGCAGAGGCTGGCGAAGGCGAAGACGCCGAAGGCCAGGAAGAAGGCCAGGAAGCGGCTCACGAAGCTCACCAAGGCGGCGACGGCGGCTCGCCAGCAGGTCACCACGATCCAGCAGGGTGTCCACGCCTGCGCCGAGTGACGGGTCAGGCCCGGGTCGCCGCGAGGATCTCGGCCTCGCGGTCCCGGGTCATCCCCGTGACCACGGCGTCCGGGGTGGCGCGCAGCCACGCGAGCGTGTCGCGGGCGGTGTCGGCGATCGGGCGGGTCACGAGTCCGGCGGCGTACGACGGCTCGGGGTCGTGCGCCGCCATCCCGTCGTAGAGGGGTCTCGGCAGCCACAGCGGCAGCGACTCCGGTCCGGCCCACGGCTCGACGCCCAAGTCCTCGAGGGCGTCCTGGGGCAGCCAGGCCAGCGACGCCTGCGCGCCGACGCCGTCCGCGACCCGGGCCAGCAGCTCGGCAGCGGGGAGCACGTCGCCCACGCCGTCGTAGTCGCCGACGGTGCGCTCCTCGGCGCAGGTGACGATCCACGCGGCGAGGTCGCGGACGTCGATGACCTGGAGCCGGTCCTCGGGGCTGCCACCGGCGAGCGCCTCGCCGGCGTCGGCCAGCCGCGCGGGCCAGTAGGTGAACCGGCCGGTGGGGTCGTCCGGCCCGACGATCAAGCCCGGCCGGACCACGGTCGTCGTGGCCGCGCCGGCCCGCACGACGTCCTCGCACGCGACCTTCATCCGGCCGTAGGCCTCCGCGCTCGACCGGGGATCGACGTCTTCGGTGAGCGGCTCACGCGTCGGCGAGGTCGCCGGCGTGCCGAGCGGCGGGTGCGGGTCGGGGTAGACGTTCACGGTCGAGACGAACACCCAGTGGGCGTCCGGCCAGGCCGCGACGGCGCTGCGCACCCACGACGGGAGCCGCGCGACGTCCACGACGGCGTCGTACGCCGTCTCCGCGAGCGCGTCGGGCACGGGCTCCGCCCGGTCCCAGTGCACCAGCGCGGCGCCGTCGGGCACCGGACCGGAGCTCCCGCGGTTGGCGCAGGTCACGTCGTGGCCGCGGGCGACCGCCTCGGCCGCGACCGCCTTGGACAGGAACACCGAACCGCCGAGCACCAGGATCCTCACGCCGCCCACGGTGGCGGCAAAAGCCCGGCGGGACAAGCGATTCAGCCCAGAGCAGAGACCTCGGGCGTGGTCTCCCCGAGCAGCCAGTCGTCGAAGAACGCGGACAGGTCCTCGCCGGACTCCGCCGACCACCACGCGGTGATCTCGTCGTAGTCGGCGTTGCCGTCGTCGTGGCTGGCCGGCCACTCGCGCACCAGCCTCCAGAAGGTGTCCTCGCCCAGCCGGCCCCGCAGCTCGTGCCACATCAGGGCGGGGACGGTGTAGACGTTCGAGGACGCGAACGCGGTCGGGTCGTAGTCGGCCGGCGGTCCGAACTTCTCGCGCAGGCTCGCGTCGGTCTTCGCCCACGCTCGGACCGCCGAGTCCAGCGGGACGGTGCCGACCTCGTCCTCCCAGACGAACTGGAGGTAGGTCGCCATGCCCTCGTTCATCCACACGTCCGACCAGTCCCGGGGCGTCACCTGGTCGCCGTACCAGTGGTGGGCCATCTCGTGCACCAGCACCTCGGGTGAGGTGGCGTAGTCGTTGTCGCCGAGCGTGATCATCGTCTGGGTCTCCATGCCGCTCATGGAGTCGACGACGAGGAACCCGAGGGTGGAGAAGGGGTAGGGGCCGAGCCGGTCCTCCAGCCACGCCAACCCGGCCGGGGCCGCCCGGAGCCGCTCCACCAGTCTCGGGCGGTCGGGCGGGGTCCAGTAGGTGATCGGCACCCCGGAGTCCGACCGGTCCAGGGTCGCCTCGAACTCCCCGACCGCGACCGTGACGAGGTAGGACGCGGCCGGCTCGTCGAGCACCCAGCGGGTCACCGTGCGGCCACCCGTGGTGTGGCGGTCCCGCAGCTCGCCGTTGGCGATCCCGACCCACGGCGCGGGGGTCGTGATCGTGAAGGAGTAGAGGGCCTTGTCGGACGGCTGGTCGTTGACGGCGTACCAGGTGTAGGCCCCGAAGGGCTCCTGCATCGTCCATGCCCCGCCGTCGGACGTCGGGGTCCAGCCGGTCGTGTCGAAGTCCCGGCGCTGCACCGGGGCCGGGACGGGCTCCGGCGTGCCCGCGTAGCGGACGACGAGCGTGTGCCGGCTGTCCGCCGCGACGGTGGCGGAGACGAGGAGGTCCTTGCCGTCCTGCTCGTACGACGCGGGCACGCGGTCGAGGGTCACGCTGCTGACCGTGAGGGCGTCGCTCAGGTCGAGCCGGACCCGGTCGGCGTCCGCGGTGGCGCGGAAGCGGAGCCGCTCGACGCCCGTCAGCGTCGTCGTCACGCGATCCCACCTGAGGTCGAGGTCGTAGCGCAGCGCGTCGACTCCGGGGTCGCCGACGTCGGGGTAGACCGAGTCCTCGACGGGCTCGCTCTCGCCGCGGACGGTGGCGGGCGGCGGCGTCGATGTGGCGGGTGCCGGCCCGGGCGCGGGGGAGGCCTCGCGCGGCTCGTCGGTGTCGCCCGTGCAGGCCGTCAGCAGCAGCGCCGTCGCCACCACCGCGCCCGCCCTCATCAGGACTCCCGGAGCAGCGGCCGGGCGAGCCGGCGGCCGTGGTGGATCTGCGCCTTGACGGTGCCGAGCGGGACGCCGACCTGCTGGGCGATCTCGTCGTAGGGCAGCCCGTAGACGTCGCGGAGCAGCAGCGGCTCGACGTACTGGGGGTGCTCGCGCTCGAGGGTCTCCATCGCCTCGAGCAGGTCGAGGCGGGTCCCGGCGATGACGCTGGTGGTCCGCGGGTCGGGCCGGTCGGCCGCACCGGGCTCGTGCGGGTCGCGGGGCGTGGCCTGGGTCTTGAGGCGGCGGTAGGTCGAGCGGGCGCTGTTGACCGCCACGACGTGCAGCCAGGTGGTGAAGCGGCCGGTGCCCTGCCAGGAGCCGATCTTGTTGGCGACGTTGATGAGCGCGTCCTGGCAGGCGTCCTCGGCGTCGGCGAGGTGGGGGAGCACGCCGCGGCAGACGTTCAGCGTGCGCGGCCGCACCGCGGCGAGCAGTGCCTCGAGCGCGTCGCGGTCACCCCCACGCGCACGCCGGGCGAGATCGTCGATCTCGTCCGGCATGAGTCCCTCGGTCATGCAGGCACCCTTCCCCGTCGTGGGCACCATTGTGCTCGACGACGGGGAAGGGTGACCGAAGCGTTACTTGACCTCGGAGCGGAGCACCGACCAGAGGCCGATCGCCAGCGGGATCACCAGCCAGAAGAGGCCGGTCACCGCGAGCTGGGCCCAGTTCTCCCCGGTCATCGAGGAGGCGTCGGTGAGGGCGCCCTGCGCGTAGTTGAAGTCGACCCACGGCTGGGCCTTCTCGAACCACTCCTGGGTGGCGGCGAGCACCGAGGTGATCGTGCCCAGCACGAACCCGTAGACGAAGTAGCCCACGATCGCGCCCGCCGAGTTGCGGAACAGCACGCCGAGCATGAACCCGATCAGCATGTTGAGGATCTGGAAGAGGATCAGCCCGGCGAAGTCGCCGCCGACGATGTCCCAGACCGGGTCCACGCCGACGATCGCGGCGCCGAGGAGGTTGCCGAGCGCGCCGATGCCGAAGGCGAGCAGCATCGAGACGATGCCGACGCCCAGCGCCACGGTGAGCTTGGCCCGGATGATCCGGCCCCGGTGCGGCACCAGGGTGAACGACGTGAGCCCGGTGCGCTGGCTCCACTCGCTGGTGACCGACAGGATCGCGATCATCGGCAGGATGATCGCCATCGGGATGCCGATGGCCGCGCCGAACGAGTCGTAGGTGATGGCGTCGTCGGGAGCGAACAGGATCGTCGCCGCCGTCGCGAGCACGGCGAGGATGCCGACGCTGGCCAGCAGCCAGAAGCCGGACCGGGTGTCGAACGACTTGCGCAGCTCGACGCCGATGATCCGGGACATGGGGATCCGGGCGGGGGTCGGTCGCGTCGTCCGGCCGACCTCGGTCTCTACTGCTACGGCAGTCATGCCGCCACTCCTTCGCTCTTCTGGTCACGCTGGGTCTCTGCGGTGAGCTCGAGGAACATCTCCTCGAGGCCGGCGCCGTCGGCGCTGCGCAGCTCGGTCAGGGCGACGCCCGCGGCGAGCGCGACCTCGCCGACGACGTCCGGGTCGGCCTCGACGCGGAGCGCGCCGGTCGACTCGACGAAGTGCAGGTCCGCGGCGACGAGCGCCCGCGACAGGGTCGGCAGGTCGCGGGTCCGCACCAGGGTGCCCGCTGCGGCGAGCAGCTCGGCCTTGGTGCCGCCGGCGACGATCCGGCCCTGGCCGATGACCACCAGGTCGTCGGCGATGACCTCGATCTCGTGCAGCAGGTGGCTCGAGAGCAGCACGGTGCCGCCCTGGTCGGCGTACCCGCGCAGCAGGTCGCGCATCCAGCGGATGCCGGCCGGGTCGAGGCCGTTCGCGGGCTCGTCGAGGATGAGGACCGCGGGGTCGCCGAGCAGCGCGGTCGCGATGCCGAGCCGCTGGCGCATGCCGAGGGAGTAGTTGCGGACCCGGCGGTTGGCCTCGGTCGGGGTCAGGCTGACCCGCTCGAGCATCGCGTCGACGCGGCCCTTCGGCAGGCCCATCGTCTGCGCGGCGATCGTCAGGATCTCGCGGCCGGTGCGTCCGGCGTGCTGGGCGGAGGCGTCGAGGAGGACGCCGACCTCGAGCCCGGGGTTCGGCAGGTCGGCGTACCGGCGGCCGGCGATCTCGGCGTGGCCGGACGAGGCGGGCGTCAGCCCGACCATGATCCGCATGGTGGTGGACTTCCCGGCGCCGTTGGGCCCGAGGAAGCCGGTGACGCGACCGGGCTGCGCCGTGAAGGAGACATCGTCGACGGCGGTGAAGCCGCCGTACTTCTTGGTGAGGGACTCGACCTTGATCATGACTCGACCCTCGCGGTCCGGAGGGTCATCGCACATCGGGGAAGCCGGTGGCTCGGTCCCTGACCCGACCCCGAGGTCTCTCGGGGTCGCGACCCCGAGACGCGTCCCTGGAATGATGCGCGCGTGCCCATGCCTGCCCGTCTCGGTCGGTACGCCGTGCGCCGGCGTATCGGGTCGGGCGCGTTCGCCACCGTGTGGCTGGCGTTCGACGAGCAGCTGGACTCCCCGGTGGCCATCAAGGTGCTGGCCGAGAACTGGACCGAGGACCTCCAGGTGCGCCAGCGCTTCCTCGAGGAGGGGCGCTTCCTGCGCAAGGTGGAGTCGCCCCACGTGGTCACCGTCTACGACGCAGGCGAGCTCGACGACGGACGCCCCTACCTGGTGATGTCCTACGCCGACCAGGGCACGCTCGCCGACCGGCTCGAGGTCGACGGCCTCACCCCGGCGCAGGCCTTCGAGGTGGTCCGGCAGATCGGCACCGGCCTGCAGACGCTGCACGACCGCGGCGTGCTGCACCGCGACCTCAAGCCCGCCAACGTGCTCTTCCGCACCGTGGACGGGCGGGTCCGGGCGATGGTCGGCGACCTCGGCCTCGGCAAGTCGATGGAGGTGTCCTCACGGCTGACGGTGATCGCCGGCACCCCGTCGTTCGTCGCCCCCGAGCAGGCGCAGGGGGAGGCGCTCGACGCGCGGGCGGACCTCTACTCGCTGGCCGCGCTGACCTACCTGCTGCTCAGCGGCCGGGCCGCCTACTCGCACGCGACGCTCGCCGCCGCGTCCGCCCCGGGCCCGCCGCCGCCGCTGTCCACGCCCGACCGGCCGGTCCCCGCCGAGGTCGAGGCGGTCGTCCGCCGCGGCCTGGCCGTCGACCGGGAGGAGCGGTGGCCGGACGTCGCGACGTACCTCGCGGCGCTGGGCGCGGCGCTCGGCCCGGTGGGTGCGGACGCCCCCGAGCCCTGGCTGCCCGTCGACCCCCACCTGACCCAGCCCGGCGCGGCGCCCTCGCGTGCCGCACCGGGCTCGCCACTGCCGGAGCCGGTGCCGCCCCGCCGCCGCCGTCGCTGGGCTGCGGCGACCGCCGCGTGCCTGGTCGTGCTGGCCGGCGCGGCCGCGGCCGGGTACGTCGCGGCCGGCGACCCTCCCGCGACCGAGACCGTCGACGACTCGACCGGTGCCCTGACCGTGACCGTGCCGTCCGCGTGGGACGCCGCGGTCGCGACCGACGAGTGGCAGCCGCCGGACCAGCACGACGACTACCCGGCGCTGTCGGTCGGCACGACACCCGACTGGCGGGAGCAGCCCGGCGCCGAGGGCGTGTTCCTCGGCGTGCTGCCGCAGTCGGAGCTGCCCGACCACGTGCCCGGCCACCCCGAGTGCGAGGTCGCGCACCCGCCGGTCGAGGGCAGCGACGCGATGACGGTCGTCTACACCGGGTGCCCGGAGGGCGACGTGATCGCCGAGCGGGTCGTGCAGGTGGCTGCCAACCGGCTGCTCTGGGTACAGATCCGCACCGGCTCGATGGCGGCCGCCAACCGGGTGCTCGACGGCGTCGAGACCCACGGCTTCGGCTGACCCTCAGAGCTCGGTGTCCGACATCAGCCGGTCGAAGAGGTCGGCGAGCCCGGCGCGGTCGGCCTCGCGACCGATCACCGCGACGCGCAGGTACGCCGTGCCGTCCCGCGGGATGAAGCCCTCGTAGCTGACCCGCCGGTGCTCGTCGGTGACGTAGGTCGAGACGAAGCGGTCGTCGGACTGCGACTCCACCACGAGGTCGTCGGCGTCCGGCGCCGCGCGCAGCGCCGCGATCCGGCCGGCCACCGCGTCCGCCACGGGCTGGTGGTTCTGCCCGACCTGGCTGACCCGGAAGAAGAACAGGTTCTTCGTCAGCCCCGGCTCGGGGAACCAGCGCCACTCGCCGGGGCTGGAGTCTGACCTGACCCAGCCTCGGGGGACGGGCAGCGTCACCTGGAACGGTGGTGCTCCGACCTCCACCGGCCGGGTACGCACCCCCGGTCGCAGGGCGGGGTAGGGGTCGTCGGGCACGACCTCGGCCGGGGTCACCGGGATGCTCGGCGAGGCCGCGGGCATCGGCCGGGCCTCGAACCGCACCGGCTCGGGCACGTCCTCGCGGCCGACCCGGTAGCCCAGCAGGGCGGCGCCGGCGGCGAGCAGCACGAGCGCGCACGCGACCCCGAGCCAGCGCACCCTCATGCGGCACAAGGTACCGGCGCGTCGGCATGTGGGCGGCACGCCGGGGCTGTGGCAAGGTGTGGTCGCACTCCACGACTCGGGAGGTCAGGATGCAGGAACTTTTCGACCGGCACCGCGCGCTGCTCGACGCTGCCGTGGCTGCCTGTGCGAGCCGCGAGTACTTCTCCGCGTTCGACGAGTCGCCGTCGCCGCGGGTGTACGGCGAGGAGGCCGCCGGCGCCGGACGCGCGGCGTACGAGGCGTGGCTGGGGACGGAGTTCCCGCTGACGACGCCGGGCGCCGACGGCACGGTGGCGACCGAGCGGTCGCCGTACGGCTTCGACCTGGGGGTGCGCTACCCGCGTGCGGCCGACGTCGGGCCGCTGCTCGAGGCGGCGCGGGCCGGCATGCACGCCTGGCGGCTGGCCGGTCCCGACGGCCGGGCCGGCGTCTGCCTGGAGATCCTGGCGCGCCTGCACGCGCGGATCTTCGAGCTCGCCAACGCCGTGCAGCACACCAGCGGGCAGGCGTTCGTGATGGCGTTCCAGGCCGGCGGCGCGCACGCGCTCGACCGGGCGCTCGAGGCGATCGCCTACGCCTGGACCGAGATGACGCGCACGCCCGAGACCGTCGTCTGGGAGAAGCCGGGCCGCGGCGAGCCGCTGCGGATGGAGAAGACGTTCACCGTGATGCCGCGCGGGGTCGCGCTGGTGGTCGGCTGCAACACGTTCCCGACCTGGAACTCCTGGCCCGGGCTCTTCGCGTCCCTGGTCACCGGCAACGCCGTCGTCGTGAAGCCGCACCCGGCGGCCGTGCTGCCGCTCGCGATCACGGTGCAGGTCTGCCAGGAGGTGCTGGCCGAGGCCGGGTTCGACCCGAACCTCGTCGTGCTCGCCGCCGAGGAGGACGGCGACAAGCTCGCCGCCACCCTGGCCCGGCGGCCGGAGGTGCGGATCATCGACTTCACCGGCGGCAACGCGTTCGGCGAGTGGCTCGAGACGCACGCCCCGCAGGCCGTCGTCTTCACCGAGAAGGCCGGCGTCAACACGGTCATCGTCGACTCCACCGCCGACTTCGCGGGGATGTGCCAGAACCTGGCCTTCTCGTTCTCCCTCTACTCCGGCCAGATGTGCACGGCGCCACAGAACGTGTTCCTCCCGGCCGCCGGCATCGAGACCGACGACGGTCACAAGAGCGCGGCCGAGGTCGCTGCCGGCATCGGCGCCGCGCTCGACCGGCTCCTCGGCGACGACGCGCGCGCGGTCGAGCTGCTCGGCGGCATCGTCGCCCCGGCGATCGTCGACCGGCTGGAGCGCGCCGGCCGCGGCGACGTGCTGGTGCCGAGCCGCGAGGTCCCGCACCCGTCGTACCCCGACGCCACCGTGCGGACCCCGACGCTGCTGCGGCTCACCTCCGACGACGCGGACACCTACTCCACCGAGTGCTTCGGGCCGGTCGCCTACCTCATCGAGACGGCCGACACGGACGAGTCGATCGCGCTCTTCGGCCTCACCGTCGAGCGGCACGGCGCGATGACGGCGTCCGTCTACTCGACGTCCGACAAGGTGCTCGGCCAGGTGCGCGAGGCCGCGCTCGAGGCCGGAGTGGCGCTGTCGGAGAACCTGCACGGCGCGGTCTTCGTCAACCAGTCGGCGGCGTTCTCCGACTTCCACGGCACCGGCGCCAACCCGGCCGCCAACGCGACCTACACCGACGGTGCCTACGTCGCCTCGCGGTTCCGGGTGGTGCAGTCGCGCCGGCACGTCTGACGCCGATGAGGAAAGCAGTTTCGCCGGGTCTGTCGATTTCGTAGGGCCGCCTTCGTCGTAGGGGTGAGAGCCCTTCCACGGAGGAGACGACCGATGACCGAGATGACCACACGCAGCCGCTGGCTCGCCCTGTACGTCCTGTGCCTGGGCGACCTGATGATCGTGCTCGACTCGAGCATCGTGAACGTCGCGCTGCCCTCGATCCAGGAGGACCTGGGGTTCTCCCAGTCCGCTCTGGCGTGGGTCGTGAACGCCTACCTGCTGACCTTCGGCGGCTTCCTGCTGCTCTCCGGACGGCTCGGCGACCTGCTCGGCAACCGTCGGGTGTTCCTCGGCGGCGTCGTCTCGTTCACGGCCGCCTCGATCGCGTGCGGGATGGCGCCGTCGGCCAGCCTGCTTGTCGTCGGCCGCGCGGTCCAGGGGCTCGGCGGCGCGGCCGTGTCGGCCGTGGCGCTGTCGCTGATCGTCGGCCTCTTCTCCGACCCTGGCGAGCGGGCGCGCGCGATGGGCGTCTTCGGGTTCGTGATGTCGGGCGGCGGCGCGGTCGGCGTGCTGCTCGGCGGCGTGCTGACCGGGCTCTTCTCGTGGCACTGGATCTTCCTGGTGAACGTGCCGATCGGCGTCTCCGTCTGGTTCGCCGCCCGGCGGGTGCTGCCCGCCGACGAGACCGTCGAGCACCGCGGCCGGATCGACGTGCTCGGTGCCGTGCTGATCACCGCCGCGCTGATGACCTCGGTCTACGGCATCGTCAGCAGCCGCTGGGCGCTGCTCGGGGTCAGCGCCGTGCTGCTGGCAGCGTTCGTGCTCCGGGAGTCCCGCATCGCCGAGCCGCTCGTGCCGCTGCGCCTCTTCCGGCTCCGCAACGTGGTCGTCTCGCAGATCGTCGGCGTGCTGTGGGCCGCGGCCATGTTCGCCTGGTTCTTCCTCGCCGCCCTCTACCTCCAGCAGGTGCTCGGGTACGGCGCCCTCGAGGTCGGCCTCGCGTTCATCCCGACCAGCGTCGTGATGGCGTGGTGCTCGCTGCGCGTCTCCGACCGGCTCGTCATGCGGTTCGGCATCCGCCCGCCGCTCGTGGTCGGGCTCTCGCTCGCCGCGGTCAGCCTGGCGCTGTTCTCCCGGGCGCCCGTCGACGGCAACTTCCTCGTCGACGTGCTGCCCTCGATGGTGCTGCTCGGTGCCGGCGCCGGCATCGCGTTCAACCCGGTGCTGCTGGCGGCGATGGGTGACGTCGAGCCGCACGAGTCCGGCCTCGCCTCCGGCGTGGTCAACACGTCCTTCATGATGGGCGGCGCGCTCGGCCTGGCCGTGCTGGTCAGCATCTCCACCGCCCGCACGACCTCGCTCGCCGACGCCGGTGCGGCTCCGCTCGAGGCGCTCAACGGTGGCTTCCAGGTCGCCTTCGCGGTCGGCGCCGCGGCGGCCGCCCTCGCCGCGGTCGTCGGCGGGGTGTTCCTCCGCCCGAAGCCGATGGTGATGCCGGAGGAGCTCCCGGACGAGGAGGCCTGCGCGGCCTGATCATCTGCCGTCGAGTGACGCGAACCGGCCCCCAGGAGCTGCTCCCGAGGGCCGGTTCGCGTCACTCGACGGTCTCGGCGTCAGCCGAGCAGCAGACCCACCCCGAGGCTGACCAGCCCGGCAGCCAGGATGAGCGCGCCGACGGGGATCATCACGACCAGGCGGTTCGGCTCGGTGCGGCCGGCGCCCAGCGAGGAGAGGAAGAACCCGCCGGGCATCACCAGGGCCGCGACGGCCACGCCGAGGTGCGAGAGCCAGTCGAGGACGCCGGTCTGCGACGTGGCGTCCGCGTAGAGCTGGCAGAGGAGCGCCACGATCAGCAGGACGCCGGCGTGGGCGTGGCCGGCGCGGGCGAACTTCTCCTGGAAGGGCGTCACGCCGGCGCGCCCGCGGACGATCTGCAGCATGTAGAGCCCGCCGCTCTCGACGGTCACCAGGCTCAGCAGCAGGACCCCCGCGAGGATCCGGCTCTCGTCGGACAGCATCATCAGAAGACTTCCTTTGGATAGTGGACTCTCCAAACTGTTGGATAGAACGCTATCCAATGCCACGATGATTCCGTGTGGATGTCCGAGCTGTCCGAGCGCAGCGGCGTGCCGGTGCCGACGGTGAAGTACTACCTCCGCGAGGGACTGCTCCATGCCGGCGAGGCCGTGGGCGCGACCCGCGCGGTGTACGACGAGTCCCACGTGCGCCGCCTCCGGCTCATCCGCGCGCTCGTCGACATCGCGGGACTCGGTCTCGACCGGGTGCGCGAGGTCCTGGCCGCCGTCGACGACGAGAGCGGCGACCTGATGGCCGCGATCGGGGCGGCGCACATGCAGCTCTCCAGCCCGCCCGCCACCGAGCCGAGCGCGGCGTCGCGGGAGCGCGTGGCCGCCTTGGTCCGTCGCAAGCGCTGGCACACCGACCCGGACGCCTCCCACGCGATCGCGCTCGCCGCGGCCCTCGACACCGCTGCGCTCGCGGACCAGCCGATGTCCGACGCCACGCTGGAGATCTACGCGACGGCCGCCGCGGACGTCGCCCGCCGCGATCTGGCGACCACCCCGCGTCGCGACGCGCAGGACGCCACGGCGTACGCCGTCATCGGGACGCTGGTCAACGAGCCGATCCTCGTCGCCCTCCGCCGGATGGCGCACGAGCACCTCGCGCGCCGGCGGCTGGCCCGCAACGGCTAGCGTTCCGGTCGTGCCGAGCATCCTCATCCGCAACGCCCGCCTGGTCCCGGTCGGGGCCGACGACGACGTGCCCGACGCGCCGGTCGACGTGCTCGTCGAGCGCGGCGAGGTCGTCGCCCTCGGCGCGGCGGTCGAGCGGCCGCATGGTGTGGACGAGATCGACGCCGCCGGGCGCTGGCTGATCCCCGGGCTGTGGGACCAGCACACGCACCTCACCCAGTGGACGCTCGCCTCCCAGCGCCTCGACCTCGCCGGCGCACGCTCGCCCGAGGACGCCACCCGTGCGGTCGCCGAGCGGATCGCGCAGCACCCGGACCTGCCCGTCATCGGCTGGGGGCACCGCTCCGTCGGGTGGCACCGGGAGCCCACCGTGACCGAGCTCGACGCCGTCTCGGGCGAGACTCCGGTCGTCCTCATCAGCGGGGACGGCCACCACGCGTGGCTCAACACCTCCGCCCTCATGCACCTCGCGATGCCCGTGCGCGACTCCGTGGTCCGCGAGACCGAGTGGTTCGCCGCCTACCCGCGGCTGGTCACGCTCGTCGGCACCGACGGCACCTCGCCGGAGGCCTACCGCCGGATGCTCGAGGACGCCGCGGCCAGGGGCATCGTCGGGATGGTCGACTTCGAGTTCGGCGCCACCCGCGACGGCTGGCTGGAGCGCTGGGGCGAGGGCTGCGACCTGCTCAGGATCCGCTGGGCGACCTACGCCGACACCCTCGACGACGTGATCGCCGCCGGCCTGCGCACCGGCGACCCGCTGGCCGGCGACCCGCGCCTGACCATGGGCCCGCTCAAGATCATCAGCGACGGCTCGCTCAACACCCGCACGGCCTGGTGCTGCGAGCCGTACGGCGACGCGCACGCGCTCGACCATCCCGAGGGCCAGCCCAACCTCACCGGCGCCGAGCTGCGCGGCCTGCTCGCCCGCGCGCACACCCGTGGGCTCCAGGTCGCCACCCACGCCATCGGCGACGCCGCAGTGCGCGAGGCTCTGGCGGCGTACGCCGAGACCGGCGCCCGGGGCTCGGTCGAGCACGCGCAGATGTGCCGCCGCGACGACGTCCGCCGGATGGCCGAGCTCGGCGTCCGCGCGAGCGTGCAGCCGGCCCACCTCCTCGACGACCGCGACATCACCGAGAAGGTCTGGGGCGAGCGGTCGGAGCGTTGCTTCGCGATGCGCTGGATGCTCGACGACGGGGTCGACCTGGTGCTCGGCTCGGACGCGCCGGTCTCGCCGCTCGACCCGTGGCTGGCGATGGCCTCGGCGGTGCACCGCAGTGCCGACGAGCGCGACCCGTGGCACGCCGAGCAGGCGATCTCGGTGCGCGAGGCGCTGGCCGCGTCGGTCGACGGGCGGCCGACGGTCGGCCTCGGATCGGTCGGCGACCTCGCGCTGGTCGACCGCGACCCGCTGCTGCGCGACCTCGGTCCGGCCGACACCGCCGACCTGGGCCGCGCGCTGCGCGGGATGTCCGTCGCGACGACGGTCGTCGCAGGCCACGTCGTGCACGACGCGCGCTAGGCACGCACGGGGAGGGTGACCGAGAGGTCGGGCACCTCGCGCTCGAGCGCGGCCAGCACCTCCGCGGCGTCGAAGGCCGACCCCGGCGCGACCGCGCCGGTCGTCCGCCCGCGGCCGTCGAGCAGCCGGAGCGCGCCCTCGACCACGATCGGCGCGGACACGGCGTAGATGTCCCGGCCCGCGACGCTCGCGCGCCTCGTCTCGGCCCCCCGTCGGACGGCCACCTCCACGACGAACCGCTGCGCCGACCGGCCGGCCTCGTCGACCGGCGCCGGAGCCTGGGTGCTCGGGTCGCGCAGCTCGGCCAGCGAGACCGCCGTGAGGTAGGAGCCCACCTCGCCGACGTCGAGGTGCCGGGCGATCGTCACGACGTCGGTGAACGGCACCGCGACCACCTCCTGCTCGCCGAGCGGTCCCAGGAAGGTCCACGACCGGGTGTCCGGCTCCCCGAGGGGCACGAGCCCGCCGCCGCGCACGACCAGGCGCGGCGCGGTGTTGCGGGCGCCGGTCGCGAGGCTGCCCGCCGTCGGCCACCAGTGGTCGAGCCCGAACGCCACGTCGATCGCGTCGGCGACCGGCTCGCCGTCCAGGAGCGCGGTCGCGAGCAGGTCGGAGAGCGCTCCGTAGAACGCCATCGCGGGCACCACGGTGACCCCGGCGTCTCGGGCCGCGCCGTCGACTGCGCGGTAGAGCTCCTGCGCGGCGGGCTGCTCGGCCGTCACGTCGAGGTAGTGGGCGCCGGCCGCGACCGCGCCCCGCGCCAGCGGCAGCGCCGTGTCGAGGAACGGCCCGGCCGCGTTGATGACGACGCCGATGCCGTCGAGGCCGCGGCGTACGGCGCCGGCGTCGTCGAGCCCGAAGACCCGCGCCCCCGTCGACCGGCCCGCGAGCACGGGCTCGACCCCGCGCCGGCGCAGCTCGTCGACGATGAAGCGGCCCGTGTGACCGGAGGCGCCGTAGACCATGACCTGGGAGCTCGTGGTGTCCATGACGTCGATCCTGGGGCGCATGGCCTCTGCGGACGAGCGTCTGAAACGACGTGGTGCGTACACTTTCGGACATGCCCCGGGTCGCCCTCGTCCTGCACGAGTCACCGATGCTCTACGAGATCGCCATCGCGGCCGAGGTGCTCGGCGTCGACCGGTCCGAGCTCGCCCCAGCCGGGCGCTGGTACGACCTGGTGGTCTGCACCCGTGACGGTCGCCCCCACCCCTGGCTGCCGGACCACCCGACCGCGACGTACGCCGCCCTCCTCGGCGCCGACCTCGTCGTCGTGCCGTCCTACGACGACCTCGCCGGCGAGCCGGACCCGGAGCTGGTGACGGAGCTGCGGGCGGCGCACGCCGGCGGTTCCCGGGTCGCGGCGCTGTGCACGGGGGCGTTCGTGCTCGCCGCGGCCGGCCTGCTCGACGGCCGCGCGGCGACCACCCACTGGATGCACGCCGAGGAGCTCGCGCGCCGCTACCCGCGGGTCGACGTGCGCGCCGACGTGCTCTACGTCGACGAGGGCGACGTGCTGACCTCCGCTGGCAAGACCGCGGCGCTCGACCTCTGCCTCCACCTCGTGCGCACGGACCTGGGGGCGAGCGCCGCCAACGGCCTGGCCCGCCGCCTGGTGGTGCCCGCCCACCGGCGGGGCGGCCAAGCGCAGTTCATCGACGCCCCCGCGGCGCCGCGCAGTCCCGACGGCCTGGGGCCCACGCTCGACTGGGCGCGCGGACGGCTCGACCAGCCGCTGACGGTCGCCGACCTCGCCCGGCACGCCAGCCTGAGCACCCGGCAGCTCGCCCGCCGCATGCGGGCCGAGCTGCAGAGCGGCCCGCTCGACTGGCTGCACCAGCAGCGCATCGTGCGCGCCCGCGAGCTCCTGGAGCGCACCGACGCATCGGTCGACCAGGTGGCCGCCAGCTGCGGCCTGGGCACCGCCGCCACCCTGCGCCGGCACTTCCACCGCGCGACCGGGGTGACGCCGACGGCGTACCGCTCGATGTTCCGCGGGCCGGTCAGCTGACGATCCCGAGCACCAGCTCGGCGACGGCCTGCTGCTCGACGGCGAGCGGGTGGTAGGCGAGCGCGGTGTCGAGCTTGGTGACCCGCCCGTTGATCCACGGCTCGGCACCGCAGATGTCGTGGCCGGCGCTCGGGGTCCAGACGTCGACGTAGTCGGCGTCCGCGTCCTCGGCGGCGTGCTCGACCGCGCCGGCCAGGCGCTCGTTGACGCTGCGCACGAAGGGGTAGTCGCCGGCCGCGAGCGGCAGGTCCGGGCAGGTGCCCGACTCTGGCACGATCTGCGGGTAGCCGACCAGCAGCACCCGGGCGTCGGGCGCGCGCCTGCGGACCCGCTGGACGACCTCGACGAGGTTGTCCCGGGTCCGGTCCAGGGTCCCGTCGACACCGTCCTGGAGCTCGTCCGAGCACGGGGTGCCCTGCGGCTCCTGCTTCGCGAGCTGGGTGCAACGGACGAGCATCGTGCCGAACAGCGCCTCGTCGTTGCCGCCGAGGCCGATCGTGACCAACTCGGTGCCGGGCCGCACGGCGCGGAGCTGGGGTGGCACCCCGCCGGTCTGGGCCTCCTGCCGGGTCGTGACGTTCAGGGTGGTGGCACCGCTGCAGCTGACGTCGGTGAGCCGGGCGCCGGGCAGCCCCTCGGTGACGATGGCGGGGTAGTTCTTCTGCGAGCGCAGGCAGATGGTCGACGTGTCGGTCGGCGGGACGAGCGGTGCGGCCGTGTAGGAGTCGCCGAGCGCGACGTACTGGATCACCGGCGTCGCCCCACTCGTCGGCTCGCCGACCCCGTGCGCCGGCAGCGGCGCGGGCTGCGGGTCGTCGTCCGCGCAGCCGGCGACCGTGGTCAGCGCGAGCGCGAGGAGGGCGGTGGCCGAGGTTCGGAGCATGTTCTCGACCGTACGGGGTGGATCCGGGTACGAAGGAACCGTGACGACCACCGACGTGCCTCCCGTGCCGGCCGAGCAGACCGGCGGCGACTCCCTCTTCACCGTGCTGGTCGCCCTCGTGGCCAACGGCCTGCTCGCGGTCGCCAAGTCCGTCGCGGCCGCGTTCACGGGGTCGGCCGCGATGGTGGCCGAGGCCGCGCACTCGTGGGCCGACACCGGCAACGAGGTGTTCCTCCTGGTCGCCGAGCGCAAGGGCAGCCGGCCGCGCGACGAGGCGCACCCGCGCGGCTACGGGCGGGCGACGTACGCCTGGTCGATGATCGCCGCCTTCGGCCTGTTCACCGCCGGCGCCGTCGTCTCGATCTGGCACGGCATCTCGGAGCTGCTGAGCGAGTCCGAGGAGACCAGCTTCCTCGTGAACTACGTCGTGCTCGGCATCGCGTTCGTGCTCGAGGGCGTGTCCTTCGTGCAGGCGAGCCGCCAGGTGCACGGGGCCTCTCGCCGGTTCGGGATGCACCCGCTGCGCTACGTCGCCAAGACCTCGAGCCCCATGCTGCGCGCGGTCTTCTTCGAGGACTTCTCCGCCCTGCTCGGCATCCTCATCGCCGCGGCCGGAATCGGCCTGCACCAGCTGACCGGCGACGCCGTGTACGACGCCCTCAGCTCGATCGCGATCGGCGTGCTGCTCGCCTTCGTCGCCGTCTTCCTGATCAGCCGCAACATGGACTACCTGCTCGGCGAGGCGCCCACCGACGCCACCCGCTCGCGGGTGATCTCCGGGCTGCTCGCCCACCCCCAGGTCGAGCGGCTCACCTACCTGCACCTGGAGTACGTCGGCCCGCAGCGGGTCTTCGTCGTCGCCGCCGTCGACCTGGTCGGTGACGACACCGAGTCCAGCCTCGCCGTACGCCTGCGGGACGTGGAGGCCGACATCGAGCGGGAGCCGCTCATCGAGGACGCCGTGCTCACCCTCGCGCAGCCCGGGGACCCGTCGCTCGTGCCCTGATCTGCCGTCGAGTGACGCGAACGCGCCCTCCAACCCGGTGGAAAAGGACCGTCCCGCGTCACTCGACGGCAGACGGCGCGGCTAGCCCCGCAGGTAGGCCAGCACCGCCGACACCCGCCGGTCCGAGGCCGGGTCGAGGCGGAGCTTGGCGAAGATGTTGCCGACGTGCTTGCGCACGGCGGCCTCGCTGACGACGAGCTCGTCGGCGATCGAGCCGTTGGTGCGGCCCTCCGCCATCAGCGCGAGCACCTCGCGCTCGCGGTCGGTGAGGGTGGCGAGCGGGCCGTCGTCACGCCGCCGGCCGAGCAGCTGGCGCACCACCTGCGGGTCGACGACGGTCTCGCCGGCGGCGACGCGGTCGAGGCTGTCGAGGAACTCCCGGACGTGCCCGACCCGGTCCTTGAGCAGGTAGCCGACGCCGCTGGTGGCGTTGCCCGGCGCGGAGTCGAGCAGCTCGGGCACGTAGGCCTCGGCGACGTACGCCGACAGCACCATCACCGCGATATCGGGGTGCTCGGCCCGGATCCGGGCCGCGGCGCGCAGGCCCTCGTCGGTGTGGGTCGGTGGCATCCGGATGTCGGTGACGACGACGTCGGGCAGCTCGCGGGCGACGTAGACGAGCAGCGCGTCGGCGTCCGGCACGGCCGCGACGACCTCGTGACCGGCGCGCTCGAGGATGCCCACCAGCCCCTCGCGGAGCAGCGCGGCATCCTCGGCGAGCACGATCCTCAGGCTGCGCACGGCGCCTCCATCCGCACCTCGGTGGGCCCACCGAGGGGGCTGGTCACCCGCAGCTCGCCGCCGAGCGCGTCGAGGCGGACGGCCAGCCCGGCCAGGCCGCTGCCGCTCTGGCGGTCGACGACCGCGCCGCCGGCCCCGTCGTCCTGGACGCTGAGCACGAACGTGTCCGCCTGGCGCCAGGCCTGCACCTGCGCGCGGCGCGCACCGGAGTGCCGCACGACGTTGGTGAGCGCCTCGCTCACGACGAAGTACGCCGCCGCCTCCACCGGCTCGGGCAGGCGCTCGTCGAGCCGGATCTCGACCGCCACCGGGACCGGGGAGCGGTCGGCGATCTCGTGCACCGCGGCGGCCAGGCCGTGGTCGGCCAGCACCCGCGGGTGGATGCCGCGCACGGTCGCGCGCAGCTCCTCGAGCGCCTCCTCGGCCTGCCGGTGCGCCTGCCGGACCAGCGTCAGCCCCGGCCCCTCCGGCACGTCGAGCTCGGCGCTGCCGAGCGTCATCGTCAGCGCCACGAGGCGTTGCTGCACGCCGTCGTGCAGGTCGCGCTCGATGCGGCGGCGCTCGGTCTCGAACGCGTCCACGAGGTCGACCCGCGACCGGCGGAGGTCCGCGACCGCCTGCGCGAGCTCGGCGTCCCGCGGCGCGAGCAGCAGCCGGGCGAGCGCGGCCTGGGCGACGGCCAGCAGGCCGACGAGGTACGCCGACAGCGCGGCTGCGACCACGCCGGCCAGCGCTGCCAGCCACGACTCGGCGGTGGTGTCGATCGCCCAGCCGAGCATTTCCAGCCGGTCGACCCGAGAGAGCCACGGTGCGAGCAGCAGCACGACCGGCACGGTGACCGCGAACATCACGACGACGAAGTCGATCGGCCAGAGCACGACCGAGACCAGGAACGCGTAGCCCACCTCGGGCCACGACACCGCCAGCCGCCGGCCGGCGCTGAGCCGCTCGCGCACCGTCATGCCCGAGGCCGGCGCACCCTGCACCAGCCGGAGCCGGCTGCGCTCCACGACGCCCAGGACCCCAGCCAGGACCGGGATGCCGGCGAGCACGACCAGCCCGACGACCACGACGAGCGTCGCCGCGCCGACGACGAGGGCGAGGGCGAGCACGGCCAGCATCGCGATGCCGATCGGCACGGTCGAGAGCAGGTAGGCCAACGCGCCCCACGGCCACCGGGAACCCAGGTAGCGCCAGGGTTTCGCGCGCAGGGCCGCCCACGCGTCCGGCGTCCGGCTCATGACCCGACCCTAGGGCGCCGACCGGCCCCGCGGGGTAGCGCACGCGCTACCCCAGGTGTCGCGTGCAGGCCAGCGATCGACGGCGGGTTCCCGCGTGGGATGGAGGCATGACCGAGAACGTCGCCGTCACCCTCGACGGCATCACCCGCACCTACAAGTCCCGCGCCGGCGAGGTGCACGCGCTGCGCGGGGTCACGCACACGTTCGTGCGCGGCAGCTTCACCGCGATCATGGGCCCGTCGGGGTCGGGTAAGTCGACGCTGCTCCAGGTCGCGGCCGGGCTCGACAGGCCGACCCGGGGTGCGGTCGCGGTCGGCGGCCGCCCGCTCGGCCGTCTCGACCAGACCGCGCTGACCAAGCTCCGGCGCACCTCCATGGGCTTCGTCTTCCAGTCCTACAACCTGCTCGACGCGCTCACGGCGTACGACAACGTGGCGCTGCCCGCCCGCCTCGCCGGCCAGCCGGTCCGCCGCGACGCGGTCCTCGGCGCGCTGCAGCAGGTCGGGCTCGACGGGCTCGCGAGGCGCCGGCCGCCCGAGCTCTCCGGCGGGCAGCAGCAGCGGGTCGCGATCGCGCGGGCCCTGCACAGCAGCCCCGACGTGCTCTTCGCCGACGAGCCGACCGGCGCGCTCGACCGGAGCTCGGGCCGCCAGGTGCTGGAGCTGCTCCGGTCGGTCGCCGACGAGCAGGGTCAGACCGTCGTCATGGTGACCCACGACCCGCTCGCCGCGTCGTACGCCCACAGCACGCTCTTCCTCGCCGACGGCCAGGTCGTCGGCCGCCTCGACCGCGCCGACGCCACCCGGATCGCCGCCTTCATGAGCGAGCTCGAGCGATGAGGATGCTGTCGCTGAGCCGGAGGACGGTCCGGCAGTCGTGGCCGCCGTACGCCGGCGCCTTCGTGGCGATGGCCTGCGGTGTCGTCCTCATCGCGATGACCGCCACCATGATCGGCGCGGTCGACGTCAGCACCCGGCGCCCCGGGGTGACCGCTGCCGAGCGGATGCAGCTCGACGACCTCGCCGCGATGCTCGGCATCATGGCCGGCGTCTCGCTCTTCATGGCGATGTTCGTGGTCGCGAGCACGTTCGGGTTCGTCGTCGCCGCGCGTCAGCGCGAGCTCGGGCTGCTCCGGCTCGTCGGCGCGACGCCCCGGCAGGTGCGCCGGATGGTGTTGGGGGAGTCGACGATCGTCGCCGTCGTCGCGACGGTCGCCGGGGCACTGCTCGCGACCCTGGCGACGCCGGTCTTCGTCGCGCTCCTCGAGGCCAAGGGGCTGCTCGCCGTCGAGCTGACCATGCCGCCGCCCTGGATCGCGTGGGCGGCCTCCGGCGGCTGCGGCATCGGCGTCGCCCTGCTCGGCTCGTGGCGGGCGTCGAAGCGGGCCGCGCGGGTCTCGCCGGTCGCCGCGCTGCGCGAGGCCGGTCTCGAGCGGCGCCGCCCGTCGGTCGTGCAGATCGTCGTCGGCACCCTCTGCCTGGTCGGCCCGGCGACGGTGCTCCTCGTCGCCGACGAGATCAGCCCGCTGCTCGCGATGGTGGTGGGCATCCTGCTGCCCGAGGTGGTCGTGGTCGGCCTCGTCTGCTTCGGCCGCGCGCTGTTCCCGTGGCTGGGCGGCCTGCTCGCCCGGCCGTTCGTCCGCCGCGATGTCGCCACCCGGCTGGCGCGTGACCACGTGCGCACCGGCGCCCGTACGCCGGCGGCGCTCGCCGCGCCGGTCCTGGCGATCGCGGCGATCGCGGGCTCGATGATCGTGACGCTGAGCTTCGCCGCCGACTGGACGACGGCGCTCGACCGGGAGCAGCTGCAGACCCCGGTCGTCGTCGAGACCAACGGCGACCGCACGGTCGCGGCGGCGCTGACGTCGGACCCGGACGTGGCCCTCGCCGACCCGCGGGTCGTCGTCGGCGAGCACGAGGTCGTCGACGTGGACCTCGCTGCGCAGACCCGGGGACTGGCCGCCGTCCGGGGCAGCCTCGCCGACCTCGGCGACGACCGCATCGCGGTGACCGAGACCTACGCCTCCGACTCCGGCAAGGGGCTGGGTGACCGGGTGCCGCTGCGGGTCGACGGGCAGCGGATCCGGCCCGTGGTCGCTGCCGTCGTCAGCGACGCCCCGGACCTGTACGCCGACGTGCTGGTGCCGCCGGCGCTGGGTGGTGCCCGGGCCGGGCGCGTCGTACCCGACGTCGTGTTCGTCGACCCCGGCAGCGCGGACCTGCCGGCCACGCTGGACGGCACCAATGCCACCGTCCTGACCGCCGAGGCGTGGATCGAGCAGGTCGACGCCCGGACCCGCGCCAACAACCAGCTCGGGCTGTGGGTGCTGCTCGGTCCGGCCGGCCTCTACGCCGGCATCGCGATCGTGAACTCCGTGCTGATCGGCGTCTCCCAGCGCCGCCGGCAGCTGCGGACGGTCGCGCTGCTCGGCGCGACCGATGAGCAACTGCGCCGGATGGCGATCTGGGAGGCCGGCCTCGTGGGCGCCGCCGCCCTGCTGCTCGGGGGGCTGGTCACCGCGTCCGTCGGCGGCCTGCTCCGCTATGCCATCGCGCGCGACGTCCCCGGCGCCCCGCTGACCGTGCCCTGGCTGCCACTGGCCGCGATCGCCGCCACCTGCCTCGGTCTCGCCCTGGTTGCGGCGGTGGTCGGCGCCCGGGTGGCGGTGCGGCAGCGAGCCGGGTGAGGCCGCACTCCTCAGGCTTTCCTGTCACTTCTCAGGCGTTGCAACGGCCGAGAAGTGACGGGATCACCGGTGCACCGGTGAAACCGGCACGGCAAAGCGCCGGGAAATTTCCGCGAAGCGCTTGACGAGGAATATGTAAGTGCGCTGAACTAACAAACGTGACCCAGACCTCCCCGGTGGGCCGGCCCCTCCGGCCCCGCGGCAAGCTCCTCCAGGAGGACGCCCGTCGCCACCACCGGTCGCTGCTGCTCCAGCAGCTGTTCCGTGAGGGCCCGGCCAGCCGCGCCGACCTGGCCCGCACGTCCGGGCTCACCCGGGTGACGGTCTCCGACCTGGTCGGCGAGCTGGTCGCCGACGGGCTCGTCGAGGAGCTCGGCGCGCCCGCCGAGAGCCGGGTCGGGAAGCCCCCGACGCTGGTCGGCCTGGCCGCCGACTCCACCCACGTCATCGGCATCGACCTCTCCGCCACCGACCGGATGACCGGGGCGGTCATCAACCTCGCCGGGGAGGTCCAGGCCCGCCACGAGCTGGCCCGCGACGGCGCGGTCGGCGCCGACGCCGTCGCCCTGGTGCACCGGCTCGCCGCCGACCTGATCGCGATGACCCGCCGCCCGGTGCTCGGCATCGGCGTCGGCAGCCCGGGCGTCGTCGACGCGGGGGGCACCGTCATCGACGCGCCCAACCTCGCCTGGACCGACGCGCCGCTCGCCGCCACGCTCGCCGAGGCCTTCGGGCTGCCCGTCTTCGTCGCCAACGACGCCAACACCGCCGTCCTCGGCGAGCACACCTTCGGCGCCACCGGCGACGGCGGCCTGATGGTGCTCCGGGTCGGGACCGGTGTCGGTGCCGGCCTGGTGCTCGAGGGCTCGCTGCTGCACGGGCACCTGGGCGCCGCGGGCGAGATCGGCCACGTCGTCGTCGATCCCGACGGCGAGGTGTGCGCCTGCTCGCGCACCGGCTGCCTGGAGACGATCCTCGCCGTCCCGCACCTTCGTCGCCGGCTCAGCGGGGAGGTCGACCCGACCGCCGTGCTCACCGACGCCGGCGAGCGGCTCGGCGTCGTCCTGGCCCCGGTCGTCGGGACGCTCAACCTGCACGAGCTGGTGCTCAGCGGGCCGACCGAGCTCCTCGACGGTCCGCTGCTCGACGCGGCCGACCGGGTCATCCGCGAGCGGACCATGCCGGTCAGCTCGGCCGGCCTGACCGTCCGCACCTCACGACTCGGCGAGGACGTCGTCCTCGTCGGTGCCGCCGTCCTCGTCCTCGCCGGACAGCTCGGCGTCTCCTGAAGAACCAGATCCACCCACGTCTCGGACATCACCACCACCAGAGAAAGTCATCAGAGAGGAACACCGCGGTGCGCATCAAGAGGACCCTCGCCGGAGCGGCCGTCGCCGCCCTGGCCCTGACCACGCTCGCCGCGTGCGGCGACGACAGCGACAGCGACAGCGACTCGTCGGGCGACAGCGCCCCCCAGGCCGCGGACATCCGTGTCTGGCTCAACGGCACCGACACCCCGCAGGAGGCGCGGGACTGGCTGAAGAAGACCTTCGAGGACCAGAACCCCGGCTCCACGCTCACCATCGAGCAGCAGGAGTGGGACGGCCTCGTCGAGAAGCTGACGACCGCGCTCTCCAGCGACTCCGAGACCCCGGACGTCGTCGAGATCGGCAACACCCAGGCCCCGACGTTCACCTCGGCCGGCGCCTTCGCCGACGTCACCGACCAGCTCGAGGACCTCGGCGGCGACGACCTGCTCCAGGGCTTCGTCGACGGCGCGACCATCGACGGCAAGACGTACGCTGTGCCGTACTACGCCGGCTCGAAGTACATCTTCTACCGCAAGGACCTCCTCGAGAAGGCGGGCCTCGAGGTGCCGACCACGATGGAGGAGTTCGTCGACGCGGCCGTCGCCCTCAAGAAGGCCAACCCCAAGCCGGCCAACTTCTCCGGGTTCTGGTTCCCGGGTCAGGACTGGCGCAACGGCGCGGCGTTCATCTGGGACGCCGGCGGCGACCTGGCCGTCGAGGACGGCGGCGAGTTCAGCGGCTCGCTCTCCTCGGACGAGTCGATCGCGGGCCTCGAGACCGCCCAGAAGCTGTTCACGGAGGCGTCCGGTGCGCCCAAGGACGGCAACGAGGCGGACCCGTGGACCCCGTTCTGCGCGGGTGAGGTCGGCATGATGTCGACGCCGGGCTGGGTCAAGGGCCTCATCGAGGACCCGGAGACCGGGTGCCCCGACACCTTCGCCAAGCAGATCGGCGTCTTCGCCCTCCCGGGCTCCGACGGTGCGCCGGCTCCGGTGCTGCTCGGTGGCTCGGACATCGCGATCGCGGCCAAGTCGGCCAACCAGGAGCTCGCGGCCAAGGCCGTCGCGCTGATGCTCAGCGAGGACTACCAGACGATCATGGCCGAGAACGGCCTGACGCCGGCCCTGACCTCGCTCGCCCCGCTCCTCGGTGACGACGAGTACGCGCAGGCCACCATCGCGGCGGCCTCGAACGCCAAGCTCACGCCGGCCGCGCCGGGCTGGGCCAACGTCGAGGGCTCGCGGGTCCTGGAGGACCTCTTCAGCGCGATCGCGCAGGGCGGCGACGTCGCCGACCTCGCGGCCGACGCCGACGAGCAGATGAACTCCCAGCTCAACGGCTGAGAGTCCTCGCCGGACACAGCAACACCACAAGCAGGGAACCCAGACGGCCGGGGCGGTGCGATCCGCCGCCCCGGCCGTGCCATGCCCGCGATGATGCGGGAGGAGGAACAACCATGACCACAGTCGACAACGGCTCGGCCCCCCGCGCCCGCCGGTCGCCGCTGCCGTACGTGCTGATCGTGCCCGCGGTCGTCGCGCTCGGGCTCGCCCTGGGCTACCCGCTCGTGCGCCAGGTGCTGCTGTCCTTCCAGGAGTACGGGCTGCGCCAGCAGTTCGGCAACCCGCCGGAGTGGGTCGGCCTGGAGAACTATCGGGAGCTGGTCACCGACCCCTACCTGTGGAAGGTCACCCTCCGCTCGATCGTCTTCTGCCTCGTCAACGCCGCCGTCACCATGACGATCGGCGTGGCGCTGGCGCTGCTCATGCAGCACATGTCCAAGGGCATCCGGATCCTCGTGCAGGCCGGGCTGCTGCTCGCGTGGGCGATGCCGGTCGTCGCCGCGCTCACCGTGTGGCAGTGGCTCTTCGACACCCAGTACGGGATCGTCAACTACCTGCTGACCAAGATCGGCTTCGACTTCGAGGGCCACCCGTGGCTGCTCGAGCCGCTCTCCTTCTTCTTCGTGGCGACGGTCATCGTCGTCTGGATGAGCGTGCCCTTCGTCGCGTTCACCGTCTACGCCGCGCTCACCCAGGTGCCCGAGGACCTGGTCGAGGCCGCCGAGATCGACGGCGCCAGCCCGACCCAGCGGCTGCGGCACATCGTCCTCCCGAGCATCCGACCGGTGCTGCTCGTGGTGGGCCTGCTGCAGGTGATCTGGGACCTGCGGGTCTTCACGCAGATCTACATCCTCCAGAAGGCCGGCGGCAGCACGCACGACACCAACCTCCTCGGCACCCTCATCTACCGGCTCGGCATCGGCAGCGGGAACTTCGGCATGGCGGCGGCGGTCGCGATGTTCATGCTCGTCCTGACCGTCGCGCTGACCGCGCCGTACGTCCGCGCCATGCTGCGCCAGGAAGGTGAAGACTGATGGCCCGCCCCACCCCGCGGCCGCTGCGGATCACCGCCAACGTCCTGGGCCTGGTCGCGTTCGTGCTCGCGATCTTCCCGGTCTACTGGATGATCAACAGCTCGTTCCTGCCGCGCCGCGAGATCCGCAACCCGGTGCCGACCTGGGTGCCGTTCGGCGGCAACCTGGACAACTACCGGACGGTCTTCGAGACCGACCAGTTCGTCAACGCCCTCAAGATCAGCCTGCTGGTGACCGGCCTGACGATCCTCGTCTCGCTGGTGTTCGCGTTCGTCGCCTCGGTCGCGGTGTCCCGCTTCCGGTTCCGCGGGCGGACGACGTTCATCGTCGCCCTGCTGGTCATCCAGATGATCCCGGTCGAGGGCCTCTTCATCTCCCAGTACAAGATGCTCGAGGCGGTGGACCTGCTCAACACGATCGTCGGCCTGAGCATCGTGTACGTCGCGGCCGTGCTGCCCTTCACGATCTGGACGCTGCGCGGCTTCGTGTCCGGCGTCCCCTACGAGCTCGAGGAGGCCGCGATGATGGACGGCTGCTCGCGCACCCAGGCGTTCTTCCGGGTCACGTTCCCGCTCCTCGCGCCCGGCCTGGTCGCGACCGGTGTCTTCGGGTTCATCCAGGCTTGGAACGAGTTCACGCTCGCCCTCGTCGTGATGACGCGGGAGGACCAGCGCACGCTGCCGCTCTGGCTGACGACCTTCGCCGACGTCAACCGCGGCACCGACTGGGGCGGCATCATGGCCGGCTCGACGCTCATCGCGATCCCGGTCGTCGTGTTCTTCCTCATCGTCCAGGGCCGCATGGTCGGCGGTCTCACCTCCGGCGCGGTGAAGGGATGAGCATGGACCTCGACCAGATGGCGCTCCGGGTGCAGCTGCCGGCGTTCGCCGGCACGACGCTGCCAAACGACTACGCCGCGCTGCTCGCCGAGGGCCTCGGCGGCATCTGCTACTTCGGCACCAACACCGCCGACGGTCCGGCGGCCGTCGCCGAGCTGAGCGCCGCGATCCGCGCCGCCAACCCCCACGCCGTCATCGCGGTCGACGAGGAGGGCGGCGACGTCACCCGGCTGCACGCGATGGACGGCAGCCCGGTGCTCGGGCCGGCCGCGCTCGGCGCCGCGGACGACCTCGACCTGACCCGCGCCGTCGGTCGGTCGATCGGGGCCGAGCTCGCCGCCGCCGGCATCAACCTCGACCTCGGGCCGGTCGCCGACGTCAACACGAACCCGGACAACCCGGTCATCGGCACCCGCAGCTTCTCGGGCGACCCGCAGCAGGCGGCCGCCCACGTCGCGGCCTGGGTGACCGGCCTGCAGGAGGCCGGTGTGGCCGCCTGCGTGAAGCACTTCCCGGGCCACGGCGACACCGCGCAGGACAGCCACCTCGAGCTGCCCACGGTCGACGCCGACCTGGCGACCCTGCGGACCCGCGAGCTCGTGCCGTTCGCCGCCGCCGCCGAGGCCGGCGCCGCGTCCGTGATGACCTCGCACATCGTCGTACCCGCGATCGACCCGGCGCTGCCGGGCACCCTCAGCGCGCCGGTCCTCGGGCTGCTCCGCGAGGACATGGGGTATGCCGGCGTCATCGTCAGCGACGCGCTCGACATGGCCGGTGCGTCCGCGGAGCGCGGCATCCCCGAGGCGGCCGTGCTGTCGCTCGCGGCGGGCGCCGACCTGCTCTGCATCGGCCCGGACAAGCCGGTGTCCCTGGTGCGCGAGACCCAGGCCGCGATCGTCGCCGCCGTCCACGACGGGCGGCTCTCCGAGGAGCGGCTGCGCGACGCGTGCGCACGGATCGCCCAGCTGCGCCGCTACGACATGTCCGGCGGCCCCGACGCCGGCATCCCGGCGCAAGGGCGCGCGGCGCACGCCTCGCTGGTGGTCGAGGGCGAGCTGCCCGACCTCGCCGGCGCCGAGATCGTGAGCGTTGCGACCGCGGCCAACATCGCCGTGGGCGAGGTGCCGTGGGGACTCGAGCCCGACCGCTTCGTCGCGCCGGGTGAGCCGTTCGCCGGCGACCGGCCCGTGGTGCTGCAGATGCGTGACGCGCACCGTCGTCCCGAGATCGTGGTCGACGGCGCCGCGGTCGTGGTCGAGTGGGGTTGGCCCGGCCCGTTCGACGGGTCGGTGCCGAGGATCTGCACGCGCGGCTACTCCCGACCGGGAGCCGCCGCGGTCGAGGAGCTGCTGAGGAAGGCAGGGTGGGACCGGTGAACGTCGGCCTGGACATCGGCGCGACCAAGACGCTGGGGCTCGTCATCGACGACGCCGGCGAGATCCTGGCCGAGGTCCGCGAGGCGACCGAGCCCGGCACCGACGGCGTCGTGCGCACCGCAGCGCGCGTGGTGGAGGCGCTGCGCGCCGCCACCGGCGAGCCGCTGACCGGCACTGTCGGCGTCGGCATCCCCGGACTGGTCGACCCCCCGAACGGCACGGTCAAGCACGCGGTGAACCTCGGCCTCGACGGCGACTGGTTCCCGCTCGGCCAGGCGCTCGGCGAGCGCCTCGGCGTGCGGGTGGTCGTCGAGAACGACGTCAACGCCGCGTCCCTCGGCGCTGTCAAGGTCTGCGGCGAGGACGACCTCGTCTACCTCAGCATCGGCACCGGCCTCGCGGCCGGGCTGGTGCTCGAGGGCCGGCTCCGCCGCGGCGACCACGGCGCGGCGGGGGAGGTCGGCCACATCCCGGTCGACCCCATGGGCGCGCTCTGCGAGTGCGGCCAGCGCGGCTGCCTCGAGACGATCGCGTCCGGCTCGGCGCTCGCGTCCGCGTGGCCGTCGAGCGGCCACGTGCCGCCCGCGCAGGCGCTCTTCGCCGCGGCGCAGGGCGGGGACGAGAAGGCGGTCGCCGTGCGCGACGAGTTCGCCGCCGGCGTCGCCTCGGCGATCCGGGTGCTCGCGCTCGCCGTCGACCCGCGCACGGTCGTGCTCGGTGGCGGGGTCGCGCAGCTCGGCGAGCAGCTCCGGGTGGCCGTCGCCGGTGCCCTCCAGGCCCAGGCCGCCAGCTCGCCGTTCCTGGCGTCGCTCGACCTGGCCGGCCGTCTGCGCGTCGTGCCCGCGGACTACCCGGTCGCCGCGGTGGGCGCCGCCCTGCTCGGCCGGTGAGGTGAGTCGATGACCAGCTACCCCGGCCTCGTCGACGCCCAGGTCAACGGCGCCGCCGGCATCGACCTCACCGCCGAGCCGCACCGGCTCTGGGAGGTCGCGGCCGCGCTGCCGGCGTACGGCGTCGTCGCGTTCCTGCCGACCGTGATCACCTCCGACCCGGCCGCCCGTGAGCAGGCGCTGGCGACGCTCGCCGCCGGCCCGCCCGCGGGCTGGGCGGGGGCCGAGCCCCTCGGGCTGCACTTCGAGGGTCCGATGATCGCGCCGTCCCGCAAGGGCGCGCACCCCGAGCACTGGCTGCGCCCGCCGTCGCTCGACCTCGTCGACGGCTGGTCGCGCGAGGCCGGCGTGCTGATGGTGACGGTCGCGCCGGAGCTCCCCGGCGCCCTCGAGGTGATCGAGCGGCTGACCGCCGAGGGCGTCGTCGTGTCGGTCGGCCACACCGCCGGCGACACCGCCGAGGTGCTCGCCGCGATCGAGGCGGGCGCCCGCTGCGTCACCCACCTCGGCAACGCGATGGCGCCGGTGTCGCCGCGCGAGCCCGGGCCGGTCGGCGTCGCGCTGGGCGGTGACGACCTCGTCGCGGGCCTCATCGTCGACGGGCACCACCTCGACCCGCACTTCGTGCGCGCCGCCTGGCGCGCGCTCGGGCCTGCGCGCTTCCTGTCGGTGTCCGACACGACCGCCGCGCTCGGGATGCCCGACGGTCCCGCCCGCCTCGGCGACCAGGACGTCGTCGTCGCCGACGGCACGGTCCGGCTCGCGGACGGCACGCTCGCCGGGTCGGGCGCGTCGGTCCTCGACTGCCTGCGGATCCTCGTCCAGCAGACCGGCTGCTCGGTCTCCGACGCCGTCGCCACCGCCACCTCGACGCCCCTCGCCCTGCTGGGCCTGCCCGCGCGCGAGGAGACGATCGAGCTCACCGACGACCTGGAGCTGCGCTGATGGAGGTCGTGCCCCTCTCCTCCGCCGCCGAGGTCGGCGCCGTCGCCGCGTCCGCGATCGAGGCGCTGGTCCGCTCCCGGCCCGACGCCGTGCTCGGGCTGGCGACCGGCTCGAGCCCGCTGCCGACCTACCAGGAGCTCCTCGCGCGCCACCGCGCCGGCACCGGGCCGTCGTACGGCGGGGTGCGGTGCTTCACGCTCGACGAGTACGTCGGCCTGCCCATCGGCCACCCGGAGTCCTACCGGGAGACGATCTACCGCGAGCTCACCGACGGTCTCGACATCCCTCGCGACCGCGTCGCGACGCCTGACCCGGCCGACGTCGAGACAGCGGGCGCCCGCTACGAGGAGGCCATCGTCGCCGCGGGCGGGGTGGACCTGCAGGTGCTGGGCATCGGCAGCGACGGCCACCTCGCGTTCAACGAGCCCGGCTCGTCGCTCGCGTCGCTGACCCGCATCAAGACGCTCACCGCGCGGACCCGCGACGACAACGCGCGCTTCTTCGGCTCCGCCGACGACGTGCCGCGGCACGTGCTCACCCAGGGCCTCGGCACGATCCTGCGCGCCCGCCACCTGCTGCTGGTCGCCACCGGTGCCGGCAAGGCGGACGCCGTCGCCGCCGCGGTCGAGGGGCCGGTCTCGGCGTCCTGCCCGGCCTCCGTGCTCCAGCTCCACCCGCACGCCACGGTCCTGCTCGACCCCGACGCCGCGGCCGGCCTCGCCCGCCTCGACTACTACCGCGAGGTGTACGCCGGGAAGCCTGCCTGGCAGGGGATGTGAGCGGTGCCGGATTCACCGGTGCACCGGTGATCCCGTCACTTCTCGGCCGTTGCAACGCCTGAGAAGTGACAGGAGAGCCTGAGTAGTCGGCCGCTCAGCGCCCGGTGACCCCGTCGATCTGCTCGCGCAGGATGTCCATGTGGCCCAGGTGGCGGGCGATCTCGCTGGTCTTGTGCCACAGCACCCAGCGCAGCGTCCGCGGCGCGTCACCCACGGGCAGCCTCGTCAGCGTCTCGGGCGACCCGGCGGCGGCGATGTGCCGATCGGCCTCCTCGATCGCGGCGCGGTAGTCCGCGACCACCGCCTCCGCCGGCACCGACTCCGGCACGACCATCGTCCAGTCGATGTCGGCGTACGCCGGGTCGCCGCCCACGTGGTGGGCGAACCACCACCGCTCGCCGTCCGCGAAGTGCTTGACCAGGCCGAGCAGCGTCGTGTCGGAGACGACCAGCCGCCGTCGCAGCTGCTCCTCGGACAGGCCGTCGATCTTCTTGAACACGCACGAGCGTTGAAACCTCAGGAACGCCAGTGCGGTGTCCAGCTCACCGTCGTCGTCGGCGGGGACCCTCTCGCGCTGTGTCTCGAGCATGGCTCCGACTCTAGGGTCGGAGCCATGACGGACTTCCGACTCGACCGCGTCGGCGCGGCGCTCGCCGGCACCAACCCGACGGTGCTCCGCCGGATGCGTGCGGGGTTCGCCGTGATCGGCGACGTGCAGCACCTCCCCGGCTACTGCGTGCTGATCACCGACGACCCGGCCGCCGACCAGCTCACCGACCTGAGCCCCGAGCGGCAGCTGGTGTTCCTCGAGGACATGGCGGTCCTGGGCCGCGCGGTGTCGACGGTCGCGCGGCGGCGGGACCCGGGCTTCCGGCGGATCAACCTCGAGATCCAGGGCAACACCGACGCGTTCCTGCACGCCCACGTCACGCCGCGCTACGACTGGGAGCCGGACGACGTCGTGGGGTGGCCGGCCGCGCTCCACCACTGGACGAAGCGGGTCTCGGACGAGCACGAGCTCGGCCCGCAGCACGACGAGCTCCGCGCCCAGATCGCCGCCGAGCTCGACCGCACGGCGGGCGCCCTGCCCTAGAGTCGGCGGCATGACCGACCTCGGCGACCTCGGACAGGAACCCCCGCTCGCCGGTGACGAGCTGGCGGCGATCACCGGCTCGCTCGACCGGTTGCGCGGCTACCTCCTGTGGAAGTGCGGCGGCCTCGACGACGCCGGCATCCGCGCGACCCTCGGCCCCTCGACGCTGACCCTCGGCGGCCTGCTCAAGCACGCCGCGGTCGTCGAGGCGACCACGCTGGCGTGGAAGCTGCACGGCCGGGCACCCTTCGCCCCGTTCGACAAGGCGGACTGGGACGACGAGGACTGGCACCTCCGCGTGGAGGACGACGACACCCCTGCGTCGCTGGAGGCGCTCTTCCGCGAGTCGGTGGCGAAGGGGCGGGCCCTGGTCGACGAGGCCGTCGCGGCCGGTGGCCTCGACTTCGTCGCCGAGGTCCAGGACGACGAGGGCAACCACCCCAACCTGCGCCGCGTCCTGTTCGACCTCATCGAGGAGTACGGCCGCCACGTCGGCCACGCCGACCTGATCCGCGAGTCCGTCGACGGGCTCGTCGGTGAGGATCCGCCCCGGGAGTGACCCGCGCCGATCCCCGGGGGGTGAGGGCGTGGTCGCGTGCCGTGTGCCACGATCTCTGCCCGAGGATCAAGACGCGTCCCGAGCGGGTAGGACGACGTCATGCACAGAGGGGTGGTGGCATGACGGCGCGCGAACCGGTCAGCCGGGTGCGCTCGATGCGCGAGACGTTCGAGTCCGGCGGACAGGTGGGCGCCGACCTGCTCGAGGTGGACTGGTCCCGGACCCCGCTCGGCGACCCGGAGCAGTGGTCGCTGAGCCTCAAGAACGCGATCCGGATCCTGCTCACCTCGAAGTTCTCGATGTGGATGGCGTGGGGCCCCGAGCTGACGTTCTTCTGCAACGACGCCTACCGCCGCGACACGCTCGGCACGAAGTACCCCTGGGCCCTCGGCCGCCGCGCGGACGAGGTGTGGTCGGAGATCTGGGACGACATCGGGCCGCGCATCGCACGCGTGATGGAGTCGGGCGAGGCGACCTGGGACGAGGCGCTGCTGCTGTTCCTCGAACGGTCGGGATACGCCGAGGAGACCTACCACACCTTCTCCTACAGCCCGCTCGCCGACGACGACGGCGCGGTCGCCGGCATGCTCTGCGTCGTCACCGAGGACACCCAGCAGGTCGTCGCCACCAGCCGGATGGCGCTGCTGCGCGACCTCGGGGTCAGGATGAGCGCCGCGCGCGACGAGCAGGCTGCGGTCGCGGAGGCCTGCCACCAGATCAACGCCGACGGGCGCCTGCTGCCGTTCTCCGTGGTCTACCTCTTCGACGACGACGGGGCGACCGTCTGGCGCGCCGGGACCGCGGGCGTCGCCGGCGACCACCCGGTCGCGCCCGCGCTGATCCACGCCTCGTCCCCGTCGCCGACCTGGCCGATCGCGGAGCTGTGGGACGGCCTCAGCTCCGTCGTCCCGCTGGCGGGCCGGTTCGAGGACGTGCCGCGCGGCCGGTGGCCCGAGCCGCCGACGGAGGCGTACGTCGTCCCCCTGGCCCAGGCCGCCGCCGACCACCCCTACGGGTTCCTCGTCGCCGGCCTCAACCGCTACCGGCCGTTCGACGACACCTACCGCGACTTCGTCGACCTCGTGGCGGGGCACCTGTCGGCGGCGATCTCGGACGCGCGCGCGATCCAGGCCGAGCGCGAGCGGGCCGAGCAGCTCGCCCGCCTCGACCAGGCCAAGACCGACTTCTTCGCCAACGTCAGCCACGAGCTGCGCACGCCGCTCACGCTGCTGCTCGGACCCGCCGAGGACGCCCTCGCCGACGGTGCCGCGCCGCTGCCGCCGAGCCAGGCCGCGCGCCTCGAGACGATCGCGCGCAACGGCCAGCGGATGCTCCAGCTGGTCAACACCCTCCTCGACTTCTCGCGGCTCGAGTCCGGGCAGGGCCGGTCGTCCTTCCAGCGCACCGACCTCTGCGTGCTCACCGCAGAGCTGGCCGCGATGTTCCAGTCGGCAGCCGAGGGAGCGGGCCTGCGGCTCGACATCGACTGCGACGGCGACACCGTCGCCTACGTCGACCGCGACCAGTGGTCCAAGATCGTGCTCAACCTGATCTCGAACGCCCTGAAGTTCACGTTCGAGGGCGGCGTCTCGGTGACGATCGGCTCGGACGACGGCGAGGCCGTGCTGCGTGTGAGCGACACCGGCACCGGCATCCCGGAGGCCGACCAGCCGCGGCTGTTCGAGCGGTTCCACCGGGTGGCCGGGTCCCGCTCGCGCACCCACGAGGGCTCGGGCATCGGCCTCGCGCTGGTCGCGGAGCTGGTGAACGCGCACGGCGGGACCGTGTCCGTCGACAGCGCCCCGGGGGAGGGCTCGACGTTCGTCGTGCGGCTGCCGCTCGGCCACGAGCACCTCCCGGCCGAGCAGGTCGCCCACGAGTCCGGGACGATCGCGGTCGCCGCCGACGGCGCGACCCGCAGCATGGTCGCGCAGGCGCTCAGCTGGCTGCCGGACGGCTCGCAGCCCGAGCCACGGGCCGCCGCGCGCAGCGGCCAGCCCACGGTCCTCGTGGTCGACGACAACGCGGACATGCGCTCCTACATCGCCGACCTGCTGCACCCCGAGTACGACGTCCAGGTCGCGGCCGACGGGATCGACGCCCTGGAGCGGATGGCCGAGCGTCGGCCGGACCTCGTGCTCACCGACGTGATGATGCCGCGGCTCGACGGATTCGGGCTGCTCCACAAGATGCAGGGCGACCCGGCGCTGACGTCGGTCCCGGTGATCATGCTGTCGGCCCGGGCCGGCGAGGAGGGCACGCTGGAGGGGCTCGAGGCCGGCGCCAACGACTACCTCGTCAAGCCGTTCTCCGGTCGTGAGCTCCTCGCCCGGGTGCGGGTCAACCTCGAGCTCGACCGCGAGCAACGGGTGCGTCAGGCGCTCGAGCGCAGCGAGGAGCTGCTCGCCCAGGCCCAGCGCCTCGCGCAGATCGGCAGCTGGGAGATCCACCTCGACCAGGACACGATCACGGCCTCGCCGATGTTCTACGAGCTCATGCACATGTCGGCGGAGGAGATGGACCGCCTCGGCACCGCCCGCGTCATCGAGTCGTTGGTCCACCCCGACGACCTCGAGCGCGTCAACCTCCAGATCGCCCACGCCGTGCCGGGCGAGATCGTCCGGTACGAGACCCGGGTCGTCCTGCCGGACGGCCGGGTCCGGCTGTTCCAGGCGCGGGGGGAGCTCGCGACCGACCCCGCCGGCGGCCGGGTGCTGCGCGGGTCCTTCCAGGACATCACCGACCAGCGCGCCACCCAGGAGCGCCTGATCGCCGCCGAGGCCGAGCGCGAGGCGGCCACCCGGGAGCGCCTGATCGCGGAGCAGCTCCAGGCGAGCCTGCTGCCGCAGAGCGAGTTCGACCTCGACTCGCTCGACGTGGCGGCGTTCTACCGCGCCGGCGTCGAGGGCACCTACGTCGGGGGCGACTGGTACGACGTCATCCCTCTCGGCGCCGGTCGCACGGCGTTCGTCATCGGCGACGTGATGGGCCGCGGGGTGCGCGCGGCCTCCGTGATGGGGCAGCTGCGCTCCGCGGTCCGTGCCTACGCCGCGCTCGACCTCACGCCGGTCGAGGTGCTCGAGCTCCTCGACCGGCTGGTCCAGGAGCTCGGCTCCAACCAGATCGTCACGTGCGTCTACGCCGTGCACGACGCGGCCGACCGCACGCTGACCTACGCGAACGCCGGCCACCCGCCGCCGCTGCTGGCGCGCCACGACCTCGTCGACAACGTGGCGCGCATCGAGGCGACCGGGCCACCGCTCGGCGCCGGCTACTTCGGCATGCGGCCCGAGGTGGTCGCGCTGGAGGCCGACGACCTGGTGGTGCTCTACACCGACGGCCTCGTGGAGCGCCGCGGCACCGATCTCTTCGACGGCATCGAGCGGCTGGCGGAGGCGGTGCGCGACCACGTGGACCACGACCTCGCCGAGCTCCCGGCGATGCTCGCGCACGACCTCCTCGGCGGCGAGGTGGACGACGACATCGCTCTGGTGCTCGTGAAGGTCGCGGAGCCCGAGGACCCCGGGCTGCAGGTGCGCCTGGACTCGGCCGAGACCGCGGCGCGGCAGGCCCGCCGGGCCGTCCGGCTGCAGCTCGCGGCATGGGGGGTGCCCGAGGAGCTCGCCGAGGACCTCGTCCTGGTCACCAGCGAGCTCGTGACCAACGCCTTCGTACACGCCCGGCCGCCCATCGACCTGCGCATCCGGCGCACGCACCACGAGGTGGTGCTCGAGGTCCACGACCGGGCCCTGCTGCGGCCGCGCCGGCGGCGGCCCGACGACGACGACGAGCACGGACGCGGGCTCAACATCGTCGAGGCCCTCACGACAGACTGGGGCACCCGGTCGTCGGAGTCCGGCAAGACGGTGTGGTGCACCGTCCGGGTCTGACCCCGCGACCCAGCAGACGCAGGAGGCACCCGTGGTCCGTGGCCCGCAGCTCGACCGACTCCACCTCGACGGTCTCGAGGACGGCGATCCCGACGAGCTCCGGCGCGACGCCGACCTCGACGGGGTCCGGTACGCCGACCTCGCCGTACCTCTGCTCGACCTCCAGGGGGCCCGGGTCGCCTCGTCGCAGTGGGCGGGGCTGAGCGCCGACGAGGCCGACCTCCGGGGCACGCGACTCACCGACGTCGAGCTCGACGGCGTCAACGTGCCGGTGGTCCGGGCCGCCCGCAGCCAGTGGCGCGACGTGACGGTCAGCGGCCGCCTCGGGTCCGTCGAGGCCTACGAGGCGCAGTGGCGCTCGGTGCACGTCGTGGGCTGCAAGATCAGCTACCTCAACCTGCGGGGCGCGGAGGTCGCCGACCTCGCGTTCACCGACTGCGTGGTGGAGGAGCTCGACCTGGTCGGGGCGATCGCCCGACGGGTCCGGCTCAGCGGCACCCGGGTCGGGCAGCTGAACGTCCAGCACGCCGACCTCCAGGACGTCGACCTGCGGGGCGCCACGTTCGAGGCGGTCGACGGGGTGCTGGGGCTGCGCGGCGCCACCGTCAGCCCGGATCAGCTGGCGCTGCTGGCGCCGCTGCTGGCCGCCGGCCTCGGGCTCGACGTGGAGCCCTGAGGCCGACGGCCGGCCGGCGGATCAGATGTCGAGCGGCAGCAGCACGCGGTTGATCGCGTGCGCGATCTGCGGGTTGCCCTTGTTGATGTCGACCGCGATCACCTGGGGGTTGCGCAGGTCCGGGTCGGCGTCGGCGAGGAACACCCGCTTGCCCTTGATGTCGACGGTCACGGTGCCGCCCTGGGCGGTCGTCAGCTTCGCGCCGTCGGCCTTGACGACCTTGCCGCTGCCCAGCGTCTTGCCGGGCACCACGTGGTAGAGCAGCACGGTCTCGATCGTGTCGATGCCGGCGGCGCTGGCCAGGGCCTTGAACGTCGCCTTCTCGGTGGCCGGCCTGGTGCCGGTCAGCGTCGTGGCGAGCTGGCGGAAGGCCCGGTCGGTCGGCAGGAACGCCGTCAGCTTGACCCTCCCCTTGGCCAGCACGCCGACCGCGCTCTTCGGCTTCTCCTTGAGCACGGCCATGACGGCGGCGTCGAGGATGTCGAAGTCACCCCACTTCTTGTCGAACTTGTGCCCGTCCGCGGCGAGCACCTGGGCCAGGCTCGTCGGCCGGTCCGCCGCCTGGGCGGCCGGGGCGGCGACGAGCGCGGCGGTGCTGGCCAGGGCGGACGTGGCGAGGGCGGCCGTCAGGCCGCGCATCGAGATGTTCATCAGACTGGGTTCCCTCCGAGGTTGGACCCCCGCGGGCTCACGGGGGCACGTCTGGCTTGGACACCAGTGCTTCGGAGCGGGCGCCGGCCCGGATTGGTGCGAGTTTCAACCAAGGGCGACGACCAGGGCCAGCACCTGCTCGGGGTCGTCGAGCCGGTCGCCGTAGAGCTCTCGCAGCTGGCCCATCCGGTAGCGCACGGTCTGCGGGTGCACGAAGAGCGCGGCGGCCACCTCGTCGCGCCGGCCCTGCAGGAGCAGCCACGCGCGCAGCGTGTCGGCGAGCCTCTCGGCCGTGCCCGGGCGCAGGTCGGCGAGGGGGGCCAGCGCCTGGGCACGCAGGTCGGCTCGGGCGGCCGCGTCGGCGTCGAGCACCAGCGGCACCAGGTGGGCCTCGGTGTCCAGCTCCGCGCCGGCCGCCCGGGCCCGCAGCGCGCGGTCGTACGACGCCCGCGCCTCCAGCCACGGCCGGGCCGGCCCGGCGAGCGCTCCCCGGTCGGCGAGGATGCGCAGCAGCGCGGCTCGGCGGTGGTCGTGCGCATCGGGGACGAGCAGCAGCACGCCCTCGTCGAGGTCGGGCGGATCGGCCACCGGCAGCGTGGCGGGGGACAGCGCGGTCAGCACCCGGCGGGCCTGCGGCTCCGGGACGATCACCGCCGTCAGGGTGAGCGGCGGCTCCCAGCTCGCGCGCTCCGCCGCGGCCACGACCTGGTCGACCGGCGAGCCGCTGAGGAGGTGGTGCGCGACGCGTTCGAGCATCCGCTGACGCACCCGGCCCGTCGTGGCGAGCTCGTCGGAGTGCCCGGCGACGGCGGCCGCCGACTGCTCGTCGATGTAGGCGAACACGAGCTCGGCGAAGTCGGCGAGCACCTCGGCCCCGAGGCCGTGGCTGACCGCGGTGGTCGAGAGCTCGCGCCACGCGACCCGGGCGCCGATCCGGTACGCCGAGAGGAGGGCGTCGGTCGTGCGGCCGCTCCGGGCCTCGCCGCGGCCGAGCTGGTAGCTGCCGGCCACCGCGGGCGCCGCGCTCAGGTCGTCGGTGCGCCCCCGGTTGGCGAGGTCGAGGAACCCGCCCAGCGCCAGCTGCACCGCGCTGCTGATGGTCTCGCCCATCGGGCCGGAGAAGGCGTCGCGATAGCTCGGCACCTCGTCGACGATGGTGGCCACCACGTCGTCGGCGAGCGTCGCCAGCTGGCTGTGCATCGCCGCGAGGGCGGCGGGGGGGAGCTCCAGGCCGAGTCCGGTGGAGCGTCGTGCTCGCGTCATTTGTCTCCTCCGAACAAATGTGACCTAGATCTTCACGTCCGATGGACAGGATATTACGCCCTCGGCGCAGCACACTGGAGACATGAGCATCACCGTCTCGACCGTCGCGACCCGTTCCGGGCCTGGGCGCTCCCTGAGGGACAGCCTCCGGCGCGTCGCCGACGCCGCCGTGACGCCGCTGTCCATCGACGACGTGCTCGACGTCTTCCACCCGTTGCGCCGCGGCGCCGACCTGCGTGCCCGGATCGTCGAGGTGGTCCACGAGACCGACCAGTCGGCCACGATCGTGCTCCAGCCCGGCCGCGACTGGTCGGGTCACGTCCCGGGCCAGTACGTCCGCGTCGGCGTCGACGTCGACGGCGTCCGGCTGTGGCGCACCTACTCGCTCACCCACGGCCCGCGTGCCGACCGCCGGATCAGCATCACGGTCAAGGCGATCCCCGGCGGCGTCGTGTCCGACTACCTCGTGCACCGCGCGCCGGTCGGCCAGATGATCCAGCTGGCCCAGGCCGAGGGCGAGTTCGTGCTCCCGCAGCCGCTCCCCGACAAGATCCTGCTGGTGACCGCCGGCTCCGGCATCACGCCGGTGATCGGCATGCTGCGCAACCTCTACTCGCGCCGTACGCCGCCGGCGACCGACATCGTGCTCGTCCACGTCAACGTCGACGAGTCGTCCGCGATCTTCCGCGACGAGCTCCGCGCGCTCGGGTCCACCGGCCGGATCACGCTCGTCGAGCGGTACGACGACCAGCACGGCATCCTCGAGGTCGACCACCTCGAGACCCTGGTGCCCGACCTCGACGAGCGGCTCGCCTACGCCTGCGGGCCGGCCGGCCTGCTCGACGCCCTCGAGGCCCACCACGCCGCTCGCGGCCTGCAGCTCACGACCGAGCGGTTCCGCCCGCACCTGGTGGAGGCCGGCGAGGGCGGCACCGTCACGTTCGCCAGCGGCACCGTGGTCGAGGCCGACGGCGCCACCCCGATCCTCGACGCCGCCGAGCAGGCCGGCGTCCTCATGCCCAGCGGCTGCCGGATGGGCATCTGCATGGGCTGCGTGATCCCGCTGAAGGAGGGTGCCGTGCGCGACCTGCGCAACGGCGCCATCACGACCGCCGTGCCGGGTGAGACCGGCCCCGGCGGCGTCCCGATCCAGACCTGCATCAACGCGGCCGCTGGGCCGTGCCACATCGACCACTAGGAGCGATGAGATGACCGCCATCACGAAGAAGCCCGTGAACCCGACGGCACACCTCACCCCCGAGGACATCGAGCAGCTCGGCATCGAGCTCGATGCGATCCGCCAGGAGGTGCTCGACGACCGCGGCGAGCGCGACGCGGCGTACATCCGCAAGGTCGTCGACGTGCAGCGCCGCCTCGAGCTGGCCAGCCGCGCCGTGCTGCTCGGCTCCGCGCTGCCGCCGCTGTGGGTGCTCGGCACGGTCGGCCTGTCGGTCGCCAAGATCCTCGAGAACATGGAGATCGGCCACAACGTCATGCACGGCCAGTGGGACTGGATGCGTGACCCGAAGATCCACTCGACCACCTGGGAGTGGGACAACGCGTCGACGGCCGACGGCTGGAAGCACGCCCACAACGAGATCCACCACACCTACACCAACATCGTGGGCAAGGACAACGACCTCGGCTACGGCATCATGCGCGTCGACGAGGACCAGCGCTGGCACCCGGCGTACCTCGCGCAGCCGCTGTGGAACTTCATCAACGCGTGCTTCTTCGAGTACGGCATCGCGGCCTACGACCTCGAGCTCGGCCGCAACCTGCGCATCCCCAAGGAGAAGCGCAGCGCGAAGTTCAAGGCCGACCTGTCCAAGACGCTGAAGAAGATCCGCAAGCAGGCCACCAAGGACTACGTGATCAACCCCGGCCTCGCGATCCCGTTCGGCGGCTTCCTGCCGACGCTCGCCGCCAACTTCACCGCCAACGTGGTGCGCAACCTCTGGTCGCACTCGGTGATCATGTGCGGCCACTTCCCCGAGGGCGTCGAGACCTTCGAGAAGAAGTCGATCCCGGACAACGAGACCCGCGGCGAGTGGTACCTGCGCCAGATGCTCGGCTCCGCCAACATCTCCGGGTCCAAGGCCATGCACCTGATGTCCGGCAACCTCTCGCACCAGATCGAGCACCACCTCTTCCCCGACCTGCCGAGCAACCGGTACGCCGAGGTGGCCCCGAAGGTGCAGGCGCTCTTCGAGAAGTACGACCTCAACTACCACTCCGCGCCGCTGCCGCAGCAGGTCTACTCCGCCTGGCACCGGGTGGTGCGGCTGTCGCTGCCCAACGGCTGGCTCGCGACCACGAACGTCAAGAACCTCCCCGAGCAGACCAAGCTGCTGTGGGCGATGTCGACCAAGGGTCCCAAGATCCGCCGCGCCGCCGCCGCCCGCCTCCAGCAGCAGGCCCGCCGCCTCGAGCAGGCCAAGGACGTGACGACCGCCGCCTGACGGGCAGCGGCCTCAGAAGCGGTACGTCGTCTGGGCGTGCGGGTCCTTGCCGAAGGCGATCACCTTCGCCGGCGGTACGACGTACACGTGCGGGGCGGTGCCGTCCCCGGCGACGAAGCCCTCGTCGTCGGCCTGCCAGGCCCAGTCGGCGCCGTACTTCTCGCGCCAGGCGGCGGCGAGCGGCGCCAGCCGCTCGCGACCCTCGACCCGGTGCGCCGTGCCCTCGACGACCACGTCGGTGCCGGCCCGCCAGTCGTTGCGACCGGTGAGCACGGTGACGCGGCCGGAGTGCCAGAGGTTGAGGTGCTTCTGCTCGCCCACGCCCGTGCAGAACGCGAACGCGCCGTCGTGCCACACGCCGACCAGCGGCGTGGAGTGCGGCCGGCCGTCGACCCGCACCGTGGTCAGCCAGTAGAGCTCGGCGTCGGTGAGCAGCCGCTCCACCTCCGGCCAGGCGGGCGGGATCGCGGTGGGCTCGCTGAAGCGCGGATCGGTCCTGCCGGTCGTCATGCCCGTGCAGACCGGCCCGGGCCGGAGGAGTCATCGGCCTGCGGCATGCTGTGACCATGCGATTCACCGAGCACGAGCTGACCGCCGCCCTCACCGGAGCGGCCAAGGACGTGCTCGCGGCGCAGGACAAGGACGCCCGCAAGGGCCGCACCACGCCGGACGAGCTGTGGGAGGGGCTGGGCAAGTTCCAGCGCTTCCAGCTGCTCGACGGCCTCGGCGACCAGCTGCTGCCGGTGCTGGTCGCGCTGCCCGACGTCGACGTCGAGGTCGGCACCCGGCCGACGTTCACCGAGGAGCAGATCATCGCAGCGGTCGAGGAGCGGCTCGGCGGCGAGCGGGGCATGAAGCGCAAGGTTCTGCTGAAGGCCAGGGTGGCGCTGGTGCAGCTCGCGCTCTCCCACGTGCCGCCGCGGCAGGACCCGGACGCGCTGATCGTGCCCGACCACCTCTGAGCGCTACGCGCTGGCTGGCGCCTCGACCCGCTCCGGGGCCGCGTCCAGAAGCCGCAGCAGCAGGTCCTGGTCGCCGTCGACGGTGACCGTGTCGAGGGACCGGTTCACGAACAGGTAATAGATGCCGTCCGGGTCGCCCTCCACGACGACGTCCGCGTGCTCGATCGGCCCGCTGAGGACCTCGCCGTCGACGAGCGACGCGGTCTCCTCGCCGCACCGGAACTCGAAGCGGCCGTTCGGCGCCAGCCGAGCGATCACCGTGTCCATCGCGTTCGCCAGCCAGCCCTGGAACAGCTCGTCCTTGTCGGTCGGAGGGCCGAGCGAACGGGCACCCCACAACGCCAGCTCGCGCAGGGCCGGGCGCAGCGCGCGCCCGTAGTCGGTGAGGTCGTAGACCCGCGACGCCGCCGGGGGCGGGAGGGTGCGGCGGGTGACGATGCCGTGTGCCTCGAGCTCACGCAGGCGGGCCGCCAGGATGTTCGTCCCGATGCCGGGCAGCCGCTCGACGAGGTCGGTGTAGCGCTGGGGGCCGTGCATCAGGTCACGGACGATCAGCAGCGCCCAGCGATCACCCACCATGTCCAGCGCGTGCGCCATCGGACAGTACTGCTCGTAGCGCTTGACCATGCCGCCATGCTACCACTCGGATGCCGATTCCGAAGAAGATGCTTGCAAAATTGAAGTAGTCGCTGTTACGGTCCCTTTCATGACTTCAGAAATGCAAGCAATAACTTCGGAGGTGGCACCGGATCGCCGCAGGTGGCTGGCGCTCGCACTCCTCTGCCTCGTCCAGTTCATGGTCGTCCTCGACATCGCCATCGTGAACGTGGCGCTCCCCTCCATCCAGGTCGACCTCGGGTTCTCCCAGAGCGACCTCCAGTGGGTGATCAGCGCCTACGCGCTGGTGTTCGGCGGCTTCCTGCTGCTCGGCGGCCGGGCCGCCGACATGCTCGGCCGGCGCCGCGTCTTCCTCGTCGGCATCGCCGTGTTCGCGGTCGCCTCCCTGCTCGCCGGACTGGCGTGGTCGGACACCTCGCTGGTCGCGGCCCGCGCGTTCCAGGGCCTGGGCGCCGCGATCATCACGCCCGCCGCGCTGTCGATCCTGTCCACGACGTTCGCCGAGGGTCGCGATCGCAACGTCGCCCTCGGGGCGTGGGGCGCCGTCGGTGGCTTCGGCGCGGCCGCGGGCGTCCTGCTGGGCGGGATCCTGACCGACGCCCTCAGCTGGGAGTGGATCTTCTTCGTCAACGTCCCGGTCGGCGTCGTCGGGCTGGTGCTGGCGCCGGTGCTGCTCCGGGAGAGCCGCGACGCGAGCGTCCAGCGGTTCGACCTGCCCGGCGCGGTGCTGGTCACGAGCGGGCTCTCCTTGCTGGTCTACGCGATCACGCAGGCGGGCCAGGAGGGCTGGCTCGCGGCGCCGACGATCGCCGTCGGGACGCTCGCGCTCGCCCTCCTCGCCGCGTTCGTCGGCTGGGAGCTGCGGCACCCGGAGCCGCTCATGCGCTTCGGCATCCTGCGCACCCGGACGGTGAGCGGGGCCAACGTCGCCGGCTTCATCATGGGGACCGCGCTGTTCTCGATGTTCCTGATGCTGACGCTCTACATGCAGCAGGTGCTGGGCTACTCCGCCATGAAGACCGGCGTCGCCTACCTCGCCGTCGCCGGTACGGCGATCGTCTGGTCCGCCGTGGCGGCGCAGCTCGTCACCCGCATCGGCGTGAAGCCGGTGCTGGTGACCGGCATGGCGGCGCTGACCGTGGGACTCCTGTACTTCACCCAGGTCTCGGTCGGCGGCAGCTACCTCGGCGACCTGCTGCCCGGGTTCCTCGTCATCGGCGTCGGCATCGGGTTCTCGTTCGTGCCGATCTCGATCGCCGCGCTCGCCGGCGTGCAGCCGGCCGAGGCCGGACTGGCGTCCGGGCTGATCAACACCTCCCAGCAGATCGGCGGCGCGCTCGGCATCGCGGCACTCTCGACGATCGCCACCTCGGGGACCGAGGACTCCCTCGCGGAGGGTGCGCTGCTGCCGCAGGCACTGGTCGACGGGTTCGCCTCGGCGTTCCTGGTGGGTGCGGTCTTCGCCGCCCTCGGCCTGGTCGCGGCGCTCACCCTCGTCAGGAGGAGGGAGCTGGAGCGCGCGGTGCTGCCGGAGCCGGAGGTGGCGCTCGAGGCGGCCTGACCGCCGGCCTACCCCAACGCGGCCCCGACCACCTCGCGCGCCTGCTCCTGCACCTGCGCGAGGTGCTCGGGGCCGCGGAACGACTCGGCGTAGATCTTGTAGACGTCCTCGGTGCCCGAGGGCCGCGCGGCGAACCAGGCCGACTCCGTCGTCACCTTGAGGCCGCCGATCTTGGCGCCGTTGCCCGGGGCCTCGGTGAGCTTGGCGGTGATCTCCTCGCCCGCGAGCTCGGTGGCGGTCACCGCGTCGGGGGTCAGCGCGCCGAGCGCCGCCTTCTCCTCGCGGGTCGCCGGCGCGTCGACGCGCGCGTACGCCGGCTCGCCGTGCTGCGCCACGAGGTCGGCGTACCGCGCGGACGGCGAGGACCCGGTCACCGCCAGGATCTCGGAGGCCAGCAGCGCGAGGATGATGCCGTCCTTGTCGGTGGTCCACGCCGAGCCGTCGCGGCGCAGGAACGACGCGCCCGCCGACTCCTCGCCGCCGAACCCGAACGACCCGTCGATGAGGCCCGGCACGAACCACTTGAAGCCGACGGGCACCTCGACCATCTCGCGGCCGAGCGCGGCCGCGACCCGGTCGATCATCGACGACGAGACCAGGGTCTTGCCGATCCGGGCGCCCTCGGGCCAGTCCGGCCGGGCGCCGCCGAAGAGGTACTCGATCGCGACGGCGAGGAAGTGGTTGGGGTTCATCAACCCCGCGTCCGGGGTGACGATCCCGTGCCGGTCGGCGTCGGCGTCGTTGCCGGTCGCGATGTCGTAGTCCGCCCGGCGGGAGATCAACGAAGCCATCGCGGAGGGTGAGGAGCAGTCCATCCGGATCTTGCCGTCCCAGTCGAGCGTCATGAAGCGCCAGGTCGGGTCGACCAGCGGGTTCACGACCGTCAGGTCGAGCCGGTGCCGGTCGGCGATCTCGCCCCAGTACGCCACCGCCGCGCCGCCGAGCGGGTCCGCGCCGATCCGCACGCCGGCCGACCGGATCGCTTCGAGGTCCACCACGCTCGGCAGGTCGTCGACGTAGGTCCCCAGGAAGTCGTACGCCGCGGCGTGCGCGCGGGCCCGGGCGAACGGCACCCGGCGCACCTCGACAAGACCGCCCCGGATCAGCTCGTTGGCGCGCGCGGCGATCACCGAGGTGGCGTCGGTGTCCGCCGGGCCGCCGTGCGGCGGGTTGTACTTGAAGCCGCCGTCGCTCGGCGGGTTGTGCGAGGGCGTGACCACGATCCCGTCGGCGGTCCCGCCGCCCCGGTTGGCCCGGATGATCGCGTGCGAGACCGCGGGCGTCGGCGTGTAGCCGTCTCGGTCGTCGACGAGCACGGTCACGTCGTTCGCCGCCAGCACCTCGAGCGCCGAGGCCCACGCCGGCTCGGAGAGGCCGTGGGTGTCGCGGCCCAGGAACAGCGGCCCGTCGTAGCCCTGCGACCGCCGGTAGTCGACGATCGCCTGCGTCGTCGCCAGGATGTGCGTCTCGTTGAAGGCGGTCCGCAGCGACGACCCCCGGTGCCCGCTGGTGCCGAACGCGACCTGCTGGTCGACGTCGTCCGGGTCCGGGACCCCGGTGTAGTAGGCCGTCACGAGGTGCGCGACGTCGACGAGGTCGGAGGGCTCCGCCGGTTGGCCGGCTCGGGGGTCGCTCATGCCGTCATAGTGCCCGACCGGACGTGACTCAAGTCTCGATCCGGCGTGCCGATGAGACCTTCACGCCGTTCGACCGTTGGGCCTCCGATGACCGTCGCCACTCTTGCCCTGCCCGTCCCGCTCGCCCCGCCGCTCGCCCGGCCGGGGGTCGGGGTGGGCGCCGTGGCGCGCCGGGCCGGCGTCAACCTCGGCATCGGGTGCCTGGTGCCGGCCGCGGTCTTCTACACGCTCTTCGCCGCCGCAGGCGTCTGGACCGCGATCCTGGCGACGCTCGCCTGGTCCTACGGCACGCTCGCCTGGCGCGCGCTGACCGGCCGCCGCACGTCGGGGCTCCTGCTGCTGACGACCGCGATGCTGACGGCGCGCACGGCAGTGGCGCTGGCGGCCGGCAGCACGTTCGTCTACTTCCTCCAGCCGATCCTCATGGACGGCCTGGTGGCGGGAGCCTTCCTCGGCTCGCTGGCCCTCGGCCGACCGGTCGTCGGCCGGCTCGCCGGGGACTTCTACCCCGTCGACGACGAGCTCGCCGCCCGCCCGCGGGTGGCCCGGCTCTTCGGCGGGCTGACGGCCCTCTGGGCCGCGCTCTGGCTGGTCAAGGGCGCGCTGGGACTCTGGCTCCTGCTCACCCAGCCGCTCGAGACCTACGTCCCCGTCAAGGCGGGCCTGGCGCTGGGCGTCAACGTCGCGGCGGTCGCCGCCACGATCGGCGCGGCGGCGTACGTTGCCCGCCGGGAAGGGCTCCTCGCCCGTTAGGATCCCGGGCGTCATGAGGTTCGCCCGCACCATCGTCCTGACCGCGGTCGGTGTCCTCTGGTGGCTGCTCGGACCGCTCGTGCTCCTCGCCGCGCTGGGGCTGCTGCTCGTCCCGCGGGTGCGCGCTTGGATGCGCCCGACCCGCCGGGTCGTGCTCGCCTGGGTGGCCACGGTCGCCGTGCTGGCGGGCGTCGTCGTGCTCGTCCCGGACGGGTGGCTGCCGATCGCCCCCGGCCCCGGTCGCTGGGGGGCGCCGGCGTACGTCGGGCGCCCGGCGGGCACCCAGGGCGTCGCCGGGCCGATCGGTGAGTCGCCCACCGTGACGACGCGGGCGTACGGCGTCGGCGACTGCGAGCGGCTCGTCGTCGGCGGCGAGGGCCGGCTCGTCGCGATGTGCGGCGGTGAGCACCCCGTGCTCCGCCTGGTCGACGCGACGAGCCTGCGGCAGCGGGCGCGCACCGAGCTGCCCGGCGCGGGCTGCGACGGCCGCCTGGCCGCGGCCGGCACCCAGGTCGTCGCGACCAGCGGCCAGCGGGTGCTCGTGGTCGACTCGGACGACCTGGCGATCGCCGCCTCCTTCGACCTCGCCGAGCGGCTCGCCGCGGACGACTGCGTCGTGGGGCTCGGGGTCGACGGTGGCCGCGCCTGGTTCGTCACCGCGGGCGGCGTCGCCGGCGTCGTCGCCAAGGGCCGGGTGCGCACGGTCGAGCTGGGCGACCGCGTCGAGCAGGACCTGGCGGTCGGCAACGCCGGCGTCTACATCGCGGGCGACGAGGCCCTGCACCGGGTCGGGCTGCGCGGTGACGAGCCGGTGGTCGCCTGGTCCTCGGCGTACGAGGAGGGCGGCGAGCGCGGCGCGGCGCCGGTCGTGCTGCGCAGCGGCCTGGTCGCCGTGGCCGACAACCGCGACCCGCGCCTCCAGGTGGTGCTGCACCGCGCCGACACGGGCGAGGTGAAGTGCCGCGCCGAGGTGTTCGACGACGGCTCCGGCGCGGCAGACGGCGGCCTGGTCGCGGCCGGGGACGACGTCGTCGTCACCAACGCCCACGGGTACGCCGGACCGCTCTCCACGATCCTGGGCCGCACCACCGACCGCGGTGTCGCCACGGTGAGTGCCGACTGCGCGATGCGCTGGACGCTCGAGCTCGACGTGCCCAGCGGCGCGCCGGCGGTGTCCACCGACGACGGGCTGGTCTACGTGTGGAGCAAGCGGCACAGCTGGCTCGGCGTCGACGCCTGGTACCTCAGCGCGATCGAGCTCCGGTCGGGCCGACTCGTCTGGGCCCGCCGGGTCGGCCTCAACGGCCTGCACGACAACCACGGTGGCAGCGTCGTGCTCGGCCCGGAGCGCGCGGCGTACGCGCCGGTCCTCGGCGGCCTCGTGCGGGTGGCTGACCGCGGCTAGGGCGTGTTCGCGCCGCGGACGATCCTCCCCTCCACGACCGGGTTGACCGGTGAGTTCGCAGTCACGTAGTCGGTGGCGACCTGCCGCAGGTCGTCGCCGGGCTGCTGCACGTCGGTGCCCTGCGCGAACATCGTGTAGCCGTCACCCCCGGTGTACATGAAGTCGTTGGTGACGAACCGCACCGGGTCTGCGTCCCCGATCGGCACCTGCGGCCCGCCGGCCCCGTTCGGGGTCTTCCACATGCCGTCGATGACCGGCGTGGTGCCTGCGCAGTGGTAGGTCACCTTGAGGCCGGACAGCTGCGGGAAGCGGCCGGTGTTGATCGCCGGGTTGCAGACGGCCGAGAAGCCGTTGAGGTACGCCGCGCGCAGCTGGGCGCCCGTCAGGGTGATGATCGTCGTCCGGTTGCCGAAGGGCAGCACCGCGAACATCTCGCCCCAGGTGATCTGACCGGGTGCCTCGCCGGCGCTCGGTGGCGAGAAGACGAGGTCCGCCCGCAGGCCGCCGGAGTTCGTGAACGCCCCGTCGACGCCTGGGTACTTCAGCCGCATCGCGTCCGTCACCAGGTTGCCCATGGCGGACTCGGCGTCGCGGTTGGGTGCCCGCCGGATGTCGGCGACCTGGCTGCCGATCACCTGGTTGCGGAGCGGCGCGGTGTCGGCGTTCGCCTTGTCGATGATCGCCTGCACGTCCGGCCGCGCGGCCACGCCGATGTCCTTGGCCACGCGGGTCGCGCCACCGGCCCACGCGACGTCGCCACCCTTGACCATCAGCTGGAGCACCGAGTAGGTCGCCCCGGCGTTGAAGCCCTCGGTGATGAGGATGTCGCCGCGCATCAGGTTGGAGACGCGGTGCGTGTGGCCGACCACCATCGCGTCGATCGTGGTGTCCTGCAGAGCGTCGGCGATGCCGATGATCGGGCCGGCCCACTCCGTCCCGGCGGCGTTCCCGGTCGGGTTGGCACCGGTCGCGGTGCCCTGGTGGATGACGACCACCTGGACCTTCACGCCCTTCCGCCTCAGCCGCTCCGACTCGGCCGCGATCCGGGGCGCCTCGTCGAGGAACGTCAGGCCCGCCGTCGCTCCGGCCGAGACCAGCTCGGGCGTGTCCTTGAGCTCGGCGCCGATGACGCCGACCTTCACGCCGTTGACCCAGAAGACCTTCGACGGCGTCACCCAGGGCGGCGCCTTCCCGGTCGCCGAGTCGACGATGTTGGTCGCCAGGAACGGGAAGTCCGCCCGCTCCTGGTGCTCGAGCAGCCGCGCGACGCCGTAGTCGAACTCGTGGTTGCCGTAGGACGTGGCGTCCAGGCCCCACGCGTTCTCGACGTCGATCGCGGGCTTGTCCTCCAGCAGCGCCGAGTTCGGCGGGGAGGCGCCGACGTTGTCGCCGCCCGCCAGGATCAGGCCGTCGCCGGGCAGCGCGTCGAGCTCCTCGTCGAACATCGTGCCCAGGAAGGCCGCGCCGCCGACGAGCGAGTTGATCCCGTCGTAGAGGAACGTCGTCGGGTCGAGCTGGCCGTGGAAGTCGTTCAGCCCGACGATCGAGACGGGCGTGTACCGGTGCCCACCGTCGACGACGTCGAGCAGGACCTTGCCCTGGCTGTGCTGCGGCTCGGGGATCCCGAGCAGGAACGCGAGCGTCGGGGCGAGGTCGATCGACTTCGCCTCGACCGTCCGGTGGGCGATGCCCGCTCCGCCGGCCAGGAACGTCGCGCGCATGTTGACGTTCGCGCCGAGGTCCTGGACGTCGGGGACGTAGCCGTGCTGTCCGAAGAAGTGCGACGGCGCGACCAGCGTGCCCGGCGTCTCCGCGTCGAACTGGTAGGGCGGGAAGGAGAAGACGACCAGGTCGCCGGTGCGGGTCGGGTGCGCCATGTCAGACGTCGAGCCCGGACCGTTGGGGATGTACCTCGCCTGTGCCTTGGTGAAGACGCGGTCGATCATCTTCCAGTGCTCCGGCTGGCCGTCGTGGGTCCAGTCGTTGGGGTCGGTCAGGCCGAGGTACGCCGCCTTGATCGCCGCCACGGTCGATGCCTCGTCGGCCGCCGCGACCTGCTGGAAGCCGCCGCCGGCGGGGTTGCGTCCGGCGAGGTTGAGGTAGACCTGCAGCGCGCCGCCGGCCCAGCACGCCTTCGCCTTGCCGATCGTCTCGCCGGTGGCCGGGCGGCAGTTGGAGGTCTGCGGCCGCGACAGCAGGCCCAGGTCGACCAGCGGCTTGCTGGCGTCGATCGCGAGGAACTGCGGCGCGAACCCGTGGTCGGAGCTGACGAACGTGGTCGGGTCCCTGCCGGTCAGTGACCGCGCGAGCTTGAGGGTCGCGTCCGACTCCGCGTAGGCCTCCCGGATGAACGCCTCACGCTGGCGGACCCGGCCGTCCGGGACGCCGTTGAGGTCGACGTCGTCGTACGCCGGGTTGGGGGCGCCGCCCGGGAGCCGCTTGCTGACCAGGCCGAGGAACTGGTGCTGGAACTCGTCGGTGGTCGGCATGCCGACCATGAGCAGGTCCGGGTGGTAGGTCCTGGCGACGTACTTCAGCATCGGCCAGTGGCCGGTGGACCAGTAGAGCCCCTGCTCGACGTACGTCTCCTCGCTGGTGACGCCCGCCTCGAGGATCGCGAAGTCCGCCGCCGTCGACGTGGGGAACTCCCGGGCGAGGAACTCGTCGAACTCGCCCGCGGCGTAGCCGGGCTCGGGGTGCCACGTCGGCCACGTGGCGATGGCGCGGGTCACCGAGGTGTGGAACAGCCGGACGCGGGAGAGGTCGGGCGCGAGCGTCTCGACCCGCACCAGCATCCCGGCGGTCTTGCCGGCGAGCGCACCGCCGTTGATCGTCACCTTCACGTCGGCCCACTCGCCCTGACGCAGGTCGCCGACGGCGTCCGCACCGTCCTTGGTCGTCGAGAAGAGCACGTGGTCGTACCTGGTCCTGCCGTCGTTGCGGCTGTCGTAGAGGTAGGCGTTGAGGCCGTACTTGTCGACGCCGCCGTCGAGGACCCGCAGGCGCATCTCCTTCGCCGGGCTGTACGACGTCGGCACGTTGCTCCAGCCGGTGGCCGGCGCCGGGGCGGCGCCGGCGAACGGCGCCTGGCCGGCGTACCCGGCCGGGTGGTCGAACTGCAGGCCGAAGGAGCTGATGAACGCAGCGTCGTCGAAGATCGGCTCCCCCGCGTGCCCGATGAAGTTCGTGGCGACGCCGCGGCCCGAGTGGAAGGTCTGGAAGTCGATGGTCGGGCCCTGGATCGACGCGTTGCGGCCACCGGCCCACTCGACCTGCGCGACCTTCAACCCGCCGCGCTCGGCGGACTGCGCGATCGACTCCGCCTGGAGCGTGTTGGGGTCGAACGCCGCCGTGCGGTTGGCCATCGGGTCGCTGTTCTTGTGGAAGGTGTTGTTCGTCGACCCGTGCACGCCGGGCCACGCGCCGGTCGCGAGGGTGTACCAACCGGCACCGGTGTTGGGTGGGGCCTGGGTGAGGAGCCCGTTGCCCTCCGCCTTCACGCCGCTGCGCAGGAACGACTTCATCGTCGGCATGAGGCCCGCGCCGGCGTACTTCTCGACGAGGTCCTGGCGCATGCCGTCGGACGCGAAGAAGACGGCCTTCGACGTCGGGGCGCCGTGGTCGGGATGGTGACCGTGCCCCCGTCCGTGGGCGGAGGCCTCCGAAGAGCCGACCGCGAGGGCGGTGAGCGTCAGCGGCGCGACCAGGGCGGCGACGGCGACGACGAGGGCAGGACGACGGTGCGAGGGCTCCACGGCTTCCTCCTGGGCCGAGACCGGTGAGCCACGCGGGCGGGGCGGCTCCGCCGGATGGATCGAACCTCTCGCGGCCCATCAGCGCCCACCATCCCCAGAATCGGGTATCTCCGCCGGAAACCGGGGGTTGGGGAGGGCGATCGCGTAACACCCGCCCACCCGGCCTCGTTGCACCCGCAGGCTGTGGGCGTGCTGCAGCTGGTGGTCCGGCGGAGGGAGCTCGCCATGGTGCGAGCATCGGTTGGAGTCAGGATCCTCGCCGTGTGCGGGGCGCTCTCGCTGTCACTGGTGGCGGCGGGCCCGGCACAGGGGGACGACCTGGGTGTCGGCGGCGCTGTGGGGGGCGCCGTGGGCGCCGTGGTCGGCGATCCGGCAGGTGACGGCGTCGGTGGCGTGGTGGGCGGCGTGGTGGGCGGTGTGGTCGGCCCGATCACCGGCACCCCCGAGCCGGCTCCCCTCGACCCGCTGCCCGCGGTGCCCGTGCCGCAGGTGCCCGCGCCAGCGGTGCCCGCACCGGTGGTGCCCGCGCCGGCCGAGCACCGGCAGAGCGAGCCGGCAGCCCCGAAGGCCGTCCCGAAGGCCGCACCGTCGGCCGTCCCGAAGGCCGACACCGCGCCCGCGTCCGCGACAGCGCCCGCACCCGCGAGCGCGTCGGCCGCGACCGCGGCGTCGCCGGCGCACCACGTGGTGGCCCGCCACCCGCGCCCGCCGGCGGGCAGTCGAGCGGCTGCCGGTGCCGCGGACGCCCGACGCCAGGCGCCACCGGCCCTCGTCACCTCGGCCCGGCTGGTCGATGACCCGTGCGGGACCTCGAGCCTCGCGCCACGAGACCTGCGCCGCTGCGCGTTCGACGGCTCTCCGATCCCGGGGCTGGGTGGGCCTCCGATGCTGCTGCTGCCGCTCGGTCTCGCGCTGGTCGGTCTCGGCGGCGCGCTGCTGGTCGCCGGCCGACGGCCCGTTCGTCCGCGCATCCCCGGGCCCGGGACGCCGGCCAGGGGCTAGACGGTCAGGTCGCGCGGTGCTGCCGGATGATCCGCTGCGCGACCTCGACGATGGTGCGCTCGTCGTGCTCGGCGGCCTGGCGCAGGAGCCCGGACGCCTGCTCCGCGGTGCACGACTGGTTGGCCATCAGCATCCCGGTGGCGACGCTGACGTCGCTCAGGTCGTCGGCGTCGCGCTGTGCCTGCTCGACGACGTCCCGCGCGGCCGCGAACTCGGGGGACCGGCTGACCGCGATCGTGACCTGGGTCGCCAGCACGGCGGCGACGGCCTCCGCGGACTCGTCGAACGTGCCGGTGCGGCTGTAGATGTTCAGCGTCGCGATGGTCTCCTGCCCCCAGATGGCGGGCACCGACATCACCGCGACGACCCCGCGCCGGCGCGCCGCCACGGCGAAGTGCGGCATCTGCGCCTCGAGTCCCACCAGGTCGAGCCGCAGGGCCTCCGCGCGGCGGAAGGTCGTCAGGCACGGTCCGTGGTGGAGGTCGTACTGGACCACGTCGAGCTCGAGCGCGACGCGGGCGGTCGCGGACGCCGTCACCGGCCGGCCGCTGAGCGACAGGGCGACGCTCGCCGCGTCGCAGCGAGGCACCGACGTGGTCGCCGCCTCGGCGATGTTCGCCAGCGCGCCGCCCAGCGTCCGCTGGGTCTGGAGCACGTTGGCCAGCTCCGACAGGGTCGAGAGCAAGTCCTCGCTGATCACTGCGCTGCACCTCCGGACCGGCGGCTCGGCTGTCGCGATCCGGTACCCGTCCGCGGGCATCGCACGCGGCCGGCGTCGGTCGCCCGTCGGGTCGGCTAGGAGCCGCGCTCCTCGTCCTGGCGGCGGCGCCGGTTGATCTCCGAGCGGGCCAGCACGTAGGCCAGCACCACCGGCCACACGTACTTCACGACGCCGATCGCCTGCTCGACCCAGCCCGGCAGCGACCAGTCGGGCAGGTCGGGCAGGTCCGGCAAGGGGAGCGACGGCAGGTCGGGCCCGTCGATGGACGGGAGCGGGAGCGAGAGCGCGAACCGTGCCAGCAGCACGGTGAGCAGGATGGGCAGGACGACCTTCGCCGCGCCGCCCGCGGCCTGGATCAGCGCGTAGCGCTCGGGGTGCCCGCCCACGGCCTCCTCGTGGCGCGCGGCCCTCGACCCGGGCTCGGGCACCAGGTCCACGCCCCCGACGGTCGCGCGCCGCGGCGCGCCCAGGGGGCTGAACCGGACCTCGAGCCGGTCCGGTGCGACCTCGAGCCGCACCTTCTCCTGCGTCGATCGCTTCTGGGCCGCGAGCTCGCCGTCGACCGACCACCGCACGGCGCGGGTGAGGCCGTCGTCGGCCTCCACCCGGTGCGTGCGACCACCGACCGTCCCCGACCAGACCTGCGTGCCCATCCCACCAGGGTTGCCGGTGGACCGGCTGGGGACATCGGCCCCGAGTCGGTCCTCGCCTGACTTTCGTCAGGGGTAGGTGATGCCGACCGTCTCCTCCGACAGCTGCCAGAGTCGGCGCTGCGCCGTCTCGTCGTAGGACAGCTTGTTGCTGCGCGTCACCCGCGGGTGGCCGCCCCACTCCATCCAGCCGTCCGGCCCGACGTACGTCGCGCCCGGGAGGTCGGCGGTGGCCGCCATCAGCGTCGGCCAGGCGCCCTCCGCGGCGGTGTTGGGGCTGACGACCTTGATGGTGCGGTCGAGGACTGAGGCGATGCCGCCGCTGGCGCGGCCGTACTGTCCGTTGGCCGCCAGGTGGGTCGACGCGAAGCCCGGGTGGGCGGCGAGCGCCCTCACCGGCTGCTCGGCCCGGCGCAGACGCCGCTCGAGCTCGTAGGTGAAGAGCAGGTTGGCCAGCTTCGACTGCCCGTAGGTCGGCCAGGGCCGGTAGCGGCCCTCCAGGTGGCGGGGGTCCGAGAGGGGCGCCGACCGCGCGACCCGGTGCATCTGCGACGAGACGGTCACGACGCGGCCGTCCTCCGACGCGACCAGCTGGGGCAGCAGCAGGCCCGTGAGCAGGAACGGCCCGAAGTGGTTGGTGGCCATCTGCAGTTCTAGTCCGTCCGCGGTGCGCTGGAGGGACGGCGTGCCCATCACGCCGGCGTTGTTGACCAGCACGTCGAGGGCACCGAGCCCGGAGACCTCCGCGGCCGCGCGGCGCACGGACGACAGGTCGGCGAGGTCGAGCTCGACCGACTCGAGCGCCGCACCGGGCACCTCGCCGAGGATCGCCTCGCGGGTCTCCGCGATCCGCTCGGGCCGCCGGCCGGTGAGCACCACGCGGGCGCCGCGGCGGGCGAGCTCGAGGGCGGTGACGTGCCCGAGACCGCCCACGGTCGTGCCGGTCACGAGGATGGTACGGCCGGTCAGGTCGGGGAGGTCGGCGGTCGACCAGCGGTCGACCCGGCTCACGGGGTGGTCGCCATCGCGCCGACGATGCGGGCACCGAGCGCGTCGTTGCCGGTGATGGTCACCGTGCCGGGCACGGGCTCGCAGCGGCCGCCCGCCAGGCGGATGAACGCCTCGCGGGACATCCGCAGCGTCACCGTCGGGTCGGCGGGCACCTCGGCGAGAGGTGCGCCGCGGCCGGCGTCGTTGACGGTGAACGCGAACGGCCCGCTCCCCTCGAGCTCCAGGACGGCGGTCGTGCCGGCCGGCGCGCCGACCCGCTTGGCCAGCACGTAGCCGAGGGTCTCGGCGAGGTACTCGGCGGTGTGCACGGCGGCGGGGGAGTCCATCCCGCCGGGCCGGCCGACGGCGCGGCGTACGTCCTGCTCGTGCATCCAGACGTCGAGCGGGCGGTTGCGCAGCAGCGTCCGCCAGTCCCACGGCACGCCGCCGAAGATCGGCTCCGGCTTGCCGGCCGGGTCCGTGGGCGGGTCGGCCAGCAGGGCGGTGTGCCGGGCGGTCGCGGCCGACCGGATCTCGTTGATGAGCGCGTCCGGGCTCGCCTCGCGGCGGTTGACGACCCCGATCTCCGTGTAGAGCCCCATCAGGCCGGTGACGTGCGGCGGCTCGCCGACGTCGGCGGTCTCCTCCGGTGAGCCGGCGAGGATGCCCTCCAGGTGCGCGACGTGGGAGGCCACGGCCCGCACGTCCCAGCCCGCCAGGTCGGTCGGCTGCGACCACGCCTCCGGCGGCAGCTCCTCGAGCAGGGTGGTGAAGTCGTTGATCGCCTGCCACCAGACGTCGACGTACCCGGCCAGCACGGCGCGGTCGTTCGCGGGGTCGCTCATGGCGAGCACCCTAGCCAGGTGGCGCTCAGCCCAACGCGAGGGACAGCGCGATCGCGAGCATCGTCAGGCCGATCAGCACGTCGAGCACCTGCCAGGCCCGCGGCCGGGACAGCCAGCGGCTCGCGTAGCGCGCGCCGAAGCCGAGCCCCGAGAACCACAGGATGCTGCCCAGGCACGCGCCGGCGGCGAACCACCAGCGCCCGGCCGACCCGTGCTGGTTGGCGATCGTGCCGAGCAGCAGCACGGTGTCGAGGTAGACGTGCGGGTTGAGCCAGGTCAGGGCCAGCGCGCGTACGGCGACGCCGCGCCTGCTCACCGTGACCCGGTCGTCCGCGTGCAGGCTCTCCGGCTTGCGGGCGCGGAGCAGCGAGCTCACGCCGTACCAGGTCAGGAACGCGACGCCGAGCCACCGCACCAGGTCGATCGCCCACGGCGCCTGCTCGACGATCCGCCCGATGCCGGCGACGCCGGCGGCGATGAGCACGACGTCGGAGATCGCGCAGATCGCCACGACCAGCCCCACGTGCTCGCGCGCCAGGCCCTGCCGCAGCACGTACGCGTTCTGCGCGCCGATGGCGACGATGAGGGACAGGCCGGTCAGCAGGCCGGCGAGCGAGGAGTCGAGCACACGGCAACGCTAGGGTGCTGGCGGGATGAAGACCAGCGAATGATTCTGCAGGACCATTAGCATGGCTTCATGGATCTCGTGCCCGCCCAGCTGGCCGCCCTGGCCGCGATCGCCGACCACGGCACGTTCGAGGCGGCGGCCCGGCACCTCAACGTGACCGCGTCGGCGGTCAGCCAGCGGATCCGCGCGCTCGAGTCCGAGGTGGGCCAGGTCGTGGTGCAGCGGACCGTGCCGTGCCGGCCGACCGCGGCGGGCGAGGTGCTGGTGCGGCTGGCCCGGCAGACCCGGCTGCTGCACGACGAGGTCCGCGACGCCCTCGCGCACGGTCACGTCGGCACCGTCGAGCTGTCCGTGGCCGTCAACGCGGACTCGCTCGCGACCTGGTTCGGTGACGTCATCGGCGAGGTCGCGACCTGGTCGGACGTCGCGCTCCGCCTGCACGTCGAGGACCAGGCGTTCTCCGCCGACCAGCTGCGCGCCGGTGGGGTGCTCGCCGCCGTCACCTCCGAGCCCACGGCCGTGCAGGGCTGCTCGGTGGAGCACCTGGGGCTGCTCCGCTACGTCCCCTGCGCGACCCCGCAGCTCGCGGAGCGCTGGCGCCGCGGCCGCGGCCCCGACTGGGCTGCGATGCCGGTCGTGGTCTTCAACGAGAAGGACTCCCTCCAGCACGACCTGCTCGCCGCCCGCGGCGTCGCCGAGCCCCCGGTCGTGCACCGGGTGCCGACGTCGGCGGACTTCCGGGAGGCGGTCTGCCGCGGCCTGGGCTGGGGAATGATCCCCGTCCCGCAGCTCGACGGGCGTCTCGTGCCGCTCGGCAGCCGCTTGCACGTCGACGTCCCGCTGTTCTGGCAGCGCTGGCGGCTCGACTCGCCGACGCTGGACCGGCTCACCGACGCCGTACGTCGCGCGTCCGGTCGCGTCCTGCGCCGAGCCTGAGCCGGACCGCCGCACCTGCGCACGCGATCACCGCGGCGCCGCCCAGCACGGTCGACCAGGTGAGCTCCTCGCCGAGCAGGAGCGCCGCCCAGCTGATCGTGAGCACCGGCTGGACGAGCTGCACCTGGCTCACCTGCGTCATCGGGCCGATCGCGAGGCCGTGGTACCAGGCGAAGAAGCCCAGGTACATGCTCACCACGGCGAGGTACGCGAACGCCGCCCACGCGCGCACGCCGACGTCCGGTGGCTGGTGGACGGCTGCCGCTCCCGTCGCGACGACCATCGCGGGCGCCGCGAGCACGAGGGCCCACGACACCGTCTGCCACGCGCCGAGCTCGCGGGAGAGCAGCCCTCCCTCGGCGTACCCGATCGCGGCCGCGAGCACGGCGCCGAAGAGCAGCAGGTCCGACCGGTGCAGGCCGCCGAGACCGCCGCCCTGGAGCGAGGCGAAGCCGACCGCCACGACGGCGCCGCAGCCGGCCAGCACCCAGAACGCCGTGGGCGGCCGCTCGTGCCCGCGCAGCACCGCCATCGCCGCGGTCGCGGCCGGCAGCAGCGCGATCACCACCGCGCCGTGGCTCGCGGAGGCGGTGGTCAGCGCGAACGACGTCAGCACCGGGAAGCCCACGACGACGCCGGCGGCGACCACTGCCAGCCGGGCCCACTGCCGGCCACGCGGGGCCGGCTGCCGGGTGGACGCGAGCGCGATGCCCGCGAGCGCCGCCGCGACCACCGCCCGTCCGCAGCCGATGACGACCGGGTGCAGGCCACCGTCGACCGCGATGCGGGTGAACGGCACCGTGAAGGAGAAGGCCAGGACTCCGACCAGGCCCCACCAGACACCGGTCGTGGTCGTCGAAAGCACCTGTGGCAGCGGGAGAGTAGCGCTATCGTGCTGATTCATGAACGACGATAGCAGTGCCCGGATCGTCGCGGACCTGCGCTCCTGGATCGCGGCTGCGCCGCCCGGGGCGCGGCTGCCCTCGACCCGGACCCTGGTCGCCGAGCACGGCGTCAGCCCGGTCACCGTGCAGAAGGCGCTGCGCACGCTGGCGTCCCAGGGCATCGTGGAGAGCCGGCCCGGTGTCGGCACCTTCGTGCGCGCGACGCGCACGGTCCGCCCGCACGACCACGGCTGGCAGACGGCGGCGCTCGGCGCCGCGCCCGAGCGTGGCCCGCGGCTCTCGACCTCACTGCGCACGACGCCGAACGACGTGGTCGCGCTGCACTCCGGATACCCGGACCGTGCCCTGCTGCCCGAGCGGCTCGTGCGGGCCGCCACGACCCGGGCCGCGCGCAGCGACGCGGCGGTCGGCCGGCCGCCGTCAGCGGGTCTGCCCGAGCTCCAGGCCTGGTTCGCTGCCGAGCTCGGCGCCGCCACCCCGGCGGGGCTCGCCGCGCCCGCGGCCGGCGACGTCATCGTGACGCCCGGCAGCCAGAGCGGGCTGAGCATCGCGTGCCGCGCCCTGGTGGGCGCCGGCCGTCCGCTGCTCGTCGAGTCGCCCACCTACTGGGGCGTGATCGGCGCGGCCGCCCAGGCGCGCGTGGAGCTGGTGCCGGTGCCGAGCGGGCCGCACGGGCCGGACCCCGACGAGCTCGACCGGGCCTTCGCGGCGACGGGTGCCCGGGCGTTCTACGCCCAGCCGAGCTTCGCCAACCCGACCGGGGCGCACTGGTCGCCCGATCTCGCGGACGCCGTGCTCGACGTCGTCCGCGCCCGTGGCGCCTTCCTCGTGGAGGACGACTGGGCCCACGACTTCGCGATCACCGCCGAGGCGGTGCCGCTGGCCGCGCGCGACGACAGTGGCCACGTCGTCTACCTCCGCTCGCTGACCAAGAGCGTGTCCCCGGCGGTCCGGGTCGCCGGCATCGTCGCCCGAGGACCGGCCCGCGAGCGGCTGCTCGCGACCGCCCAGGCGGAGGCGATGTACGTCAGCGGTCTGCTCCAGGCGGTGGCCGTCGACGTCGTCACCCAGCCGGCCTGGCGCACCCACGTCCGCGGGCTCCGCCTGCAGCTCGCCGCGCGACGCGACCTGCTCGCCGCCGCCCTGCGCGAGCACGTGCCGCAGGCGACCTTCGAGCTGCCCGCGGGCGGGCTCAACCTCTGGCTCCGCCTCCCCGACGGCACCGACGTGCGCCGACTCGCGCGCGACTGCGAGGGGGCGGGCGTCGTGATCGCCGCGGGCGACGAGTGGTTCCCCGCGGAGCCGGCCGGCGCCTACGTCCGCCTCAACTTCTCCGGTCCGGACCCGGGCTCCTTCGAGCGCGGCGCGCAGGTGATCGGCGCCGCCCTCGCCGCGCTACGGTGACCGCGTGAGCGCGGCCGACGTCGTCGACGACCTCGCGGCGCAGCGGTCCGACGACGCTCTCGCCGCCGTCCGGAAGCGGCTCGCGCCCGGCGAGGAGGCGCTCGGCGTGCGGATGGGGCTGCTCTTCGACGTCGCCAAGGCGCACGCCGACCTCCCGCTGCCCGAGGTGCACGCGCTCCTCGACCACCCGGCCTACGAGCCACGGATGGCGGCCTTCTGCATCCTCGACTTCCGTGCCCGGCGCCGGCTCTCCGACGACGAGCGCCGCGCCCTGTACGACGTCTACCTCGACCGGCACGACCAGATCACGACCTGGGACATGGTCGACCGCGCGGCGCCCCGCGTGGTCGGTGGCTACCTGGCAGGTCGGGACCTGGCGCCGCTGCGCGACCTGGCCCGGTCGGCCGACCCGCTGCGCCGGCGTACGGCGGTGACGGCGCCGCTCTACCTCGTCCGCTACGGCGCCGACGCCGACCTCGCGCCGAGCCTCGCGGTCGCGGCGGACGTCTGCGCCGACCCCGACCCGGTGGTGCACAAGGCGGTCGGGATCCTGCTCAAGCACGCGGGCGAGCGCGACCCGGCCGCGGTGCTGGCCTTCCTCGACCGGCACGAGGCGGCGATGCCCCGCGCCGCGGTGCGCCTGGCCCGCGAGAAGCTCCCGAAATGACGCCGACCCGCCCGATCGGATCGGGCGGGTCGGCGGTTCCAGGAAGGGAACGTCAGAAGGCGGACTCGTCGAGGTCCATGATCGACAGGTCGGTCGACTCGGCGAGCACCCGCTCGGCGGAGACCTTCGGCAGCACGTTCTGCGCGAAGAACTGCGCGGCCGCGACCTTGCCCTCGTAGAAGGACTTGTCCTTGCCCGGCTCGCCGGCGAGCTTCGCGAGCGCGACCTCGGCCTGGCGCAGCAGCAGCCACGAGCAGACCACGTCGCCGAGCACCATCAGCAGGCGGCTGGTGTTGAGGCCGACCTTGTAGATGTTGCGGACGTCGTCCTGGGAGGACATCAGGTCGTTGATCATGTGGCCGACGATCGCCTGCGCGTCGTCGAGGGCCGCGGCGAGCAGCTCGCGCTCGACCTTGAGGCGACCGTTGCCGGCCTCGCTCTCGATGAACGCCTTGATCTCGTTGGCGAGGTGGCCCAGCGCCTGGCCCTGGTCCTTGACGATCTTGCGGAAGAAGAAGTCCTGGCCCTGGATCGCGGTGGTGCCCTCGTAGAGGGTGTCGATCTTCGCGTCCCGGACGTACTGCTCGATCGGGTATTCCTGGAGGAAGCCGGAGCCACCGAAGGTCTGCAGCGACTCGGTGCCGAGCAGCGTCCAGGATCGCTCCGAGCCGTAGCCCTTGACGATCGGCAGCAGCAGGTCGTTGACCTTCTCGGCCAGCTCGTCGCGCTCGCCGTTGTGCTCGGCGATCATCACCTGGTCCTGCCAGGTGGCGGTGTAGAGCACGAGCGCGCGCATCGCCTCGGCGTACGACTTCTGGGTCATCAGCGACCGGCGCACGTCGGGGTGGTGGGTGATCGTGACCCGCGGCGCGGTCTTGTCGGCGGACTGGCTCAGGTCGGCGCCCTGGACGCGCTCCTTGGCGAAGTCGAGCGCGTTGAGGTAGCCGGTCGACAGCGTCGCGATGGCCTTGGTGCCGACCATCATCCGGGCGTTCTCGATGACCTGGAACATCTGGGCGATGCCGTTGTGCACCTCGCCGAGGAGGTAGCCGACCGCCGGCTCGCCGCCGCCGACGCCCGGGTCGCCGAACGTCAGCTCGCAGGTGTTGGAGACCTTGATGCCCATCTTGTGCTCGACGTTGGTGACGTAGGCGCCGTTGCGCGCGCCGAGCTCACCGGTCTCCACGTCGAAGTGGTACTTCGGCACGATGAACAGCGAGAGGCCCTTGGTGCCCGGGCCGCCGGCGCCCTCGACGCCGACCGGGCGCGCGAGCACCATGTGGATGATCTGGTCGCTCAGGTCGCTCTCGGCCGAGGTGATGAACCGCTTGACGCCCTCGATGTTCCAGGTGCCGTCGTCATTGAGGGTGGCCTTGGTGCGGCCCGCCCCCACGTCGGAGCCCGCGTCGGGCTCGGTCAGCACCATCGTGGTGTTCCAGCCCTGGTCGACGACGAGCTGGGCGATCTTGCGGTCGCGCTCGTTGCCGTTGCGGTGCAGCACGCCCGCGAACATCGGGCCGGCGCCGTACATCCAGATCGCCGGGTTGGCGCCGAGCACCATCTCGCCCATCGCCCAGCAGATGCTGGACGGCGCGGGGGTGCCACCGAGCTCGGCGAAGGTGGTCAGCCGCCAGAACTCGGCGTCCATCCAGGCCTGGTAGCTCTTCTTGAACGCCTCCGGGACCGGCGCGGTGTGGGTCTCGGGGTCGAAGACCGGCGGGTTGCGGTCGGCCTCGACGAAGGACGCGGCCAGGTCCTCACGCGCCAGCCGGTCGACCTCGGCGAGGACCTCGCGGGCGGTCTCGCCGTCGACCTCGGCGAACGGACCGGTGCCCAGCACCTGGTCGCGTCCGAACACCTCGAAGAGGTTGAACTCGATGTCGCGGATGTTGCTCTTGTAGTGGCTCACGGCCCCACCTTCGTCTAGCCCGATCTGGGACGGTACTCGTCGGTAACATCATGGTACGTACCCGTCGGTAACCTCGCAAGGCGCGGTCCAGACGCGCAGCGGCGACCCGGGTTCAGCGGACCAGTGCCGAGGCGTCGGACCACGCCGCCTTCGCGCCGCTGTGTCCGATCCGGGCCACTTGGACGCCGGTGGCGAGGGCGGCGAGGACGGCGAGCACGCCGACGACCGAGGTCGCCGCCCTCCAGCGGGTGTCGCGGGAGGGGGTCGCCACCTGGGGCCTGGGGGCACTCAGGGTGGCCGTGCCTCCCGCCGACGTCGGATGCGTCGTGGCCGGCGTCGGGATGTCGAGGGCGGTGGCAGCCGGCCGCCGGCGGTCGAGCCACCAATAGAGGCCGGACAGCACGAACAGGGCCGCCGTCAGCGGCAGCAGCTGGTCGCCGAGCTCCGCGTGCCGCTCCACGAGCGAGCTCTCTCCCACCGTCTCCTCCAGGCTCTCGCCGGACGCGGTCGAGAGCGGCGTCAGGACCAGGCCTGCGAGGCTGAGGCACGCGGGGAGTGGGCCGGCCCAGGCGCGGAACCGGGGCCAGCAGACGCTGAGGGCCACGAGCAGCGCGGCCAGCGGAACCACGACGACGGTGGCGTGGACGATCAAAGGGTGCACGGGCAGTCCGAAGACGGTGTCGAACATGAGCCTTCCTCCTGAGGACGCCCCGGGTCGGGGCTCCTTCCAGTCCACCGCGCCGCTCGGCCGGCGGTCAGGGCCGAAGGGCCGTTGGGAGGGAGGACCCGCGGCACCGGCCGGCAGGCCCTTGACTTTGGCACCGAGGCTTAAGACCATAAAGTCAGTTCATTTACTTCGTTCAAGGTGCTCCGATGCGACGGTTGGTGGTCCTGGCCCTGGTGGGGCTCGCGGCTCAGCTCGTCGACGGCTCGCTGGGCATGGGGTACGGCGTCACCGCGGCATCGCTGCTCGTGGCGGGCGGGCTCGGCCCGGCTGCCGCCTCGGCCGCCATCCACATCTCCGAGCTCGCCACCACCCTCGCCTCGGGCGCCTCCCACGCGGCGCTGGGCAACGTCGACTGGCGCACGGTGGGCATCCTTGCGGCGCCGGGCTTCGTCGGGGCGTTCGCGGGGGCGATCGTGCTCGCGAACCTCGACGCCGACGGCGCCCGCCCGGTGGTCGCCGTGATCCTGCTGGTGCTCGGCTGCTACGTCACCTGGCGCTTCCTCTCCGCCCACCGGCTCCGGTTCGGCTCCCGGCCCTCGGCCCGGTTCCTGGCGCCGGTCGGCCTGGTGGGCGGCGTCGTGGACGCGCTCGGGGGCGGCGGCTGGGGGCCGGTCGGCACCAGCGCGATGCTCTCCTCGGGACGGCTCGAGCCGCGCAAGGTCGTCGGGTCGGTCGACACCGCGGAGTTCGTCGTGAGCGTCGGCGCCTCGATCGGCTTCCTGCTCGCCCTCGGCAGCCAGGGCATCCACTGGGCCGCCGCGGCCGCGCTCATGGTCGGCGGCCTGGTCGCCGCACCGCTCGCCGCCCTGCTGGTGCGCTACCTCCCGGCGCGCGTGCTCGGCGTCTGCGCGGGCGGCGTCATCGTGCTCACCAACCTCCGCACCCTGGCCGAGGCGCTGGGGGTCGACGACGTCAACATCGGCCTGCTCGCCTCGGTCGTGTTCACGCTGTGGGTGCTCTGGATCTCCTACGCGGTCAAGCTCGAGCAGGCCGAGCGGGCCGGCAGCGAGCACCCCGGCCACCAGGTGCGCGCGCAGCTGCCGGCGTGAGGGAGGACGCGCCCGCCGTACCTGCCAAGGTCGAGTGAACAAGTCGACACATCTGACACACTGGGCCTCATGCGAGTGTCCGCCAAGTCCGACTACGCCCTGCGCGCCCTCATCGAGATGGCGTCGCGCGAGGACGGCAAGGCGGTGAGTGCCGAGGAGCTCGGACGACTCCAGGAGATCCCGCACGGCTTCCTCCAGGCGATCCTCGCCGACCTGCGTCGCGCCGGCGTCGTCATGTCGCAGCGCGGCCAGTCCGGCGGCTGGCGGATGGGCCGGGACGCCTCGGACGTGTCGGTCGCCGACGTGATCCGCGCGGTCGACGGGCCGCTCGTGTCCGTCTACGGCCTGCGTCCGGAGGCGGTCACCTACAACGAGTCCGCCGACGTGCTGCAGCACGTGTGGATCGCGGCGCGCCGCTCCCTGCGCGACGTGTTCGAGAACGTGTCGATCCAGGAGCTCGCCGACGGTCGGCTCCCCGACGCGGTCACCTCGCGAACAGCCGACGAGGACGCCTGGCAGCCGCACTGACCTCCTGGTGCGCGGCCTCCGCCCGCTGCTGCTCGCGCCGGCCGGACAGCTCGAACGCCGCGACCGCCGTGTCGGCGCCGAGCGGGAGACCGGCGGCGTCGAAGCCGACCAGTGCCCCGAGCTCGGTCCAGATCCAGCCGAGCGGTTCGGCGTACGGCGGCACGACCAGCGTGTGCAGGTGGTTGCGTCGGCCGAGAGCCCGCCGCCAGCGGTCGGTCAGCTCGGTGAACTCGTGCCGCTCGACATCCGGGCGGCGTGCCGTCACGACGGCGTGCACCTCGGTGCCGGCCAGCGTGTCCAGCAGCAGGTCGGCCTGGTCGGCGGTGCAGGCGGTGAGCAGCTCCTGGCTGAGCACCACCGTGCTCCGGGCCTGGTGCACGCGGCGGCAGATCGCCGCCCAGGTGCCCTCGACGTCGCGGCGGGCGTAGCCCCACGTGCGGTGGTCGCGCCGGATCTCGACGGCCGCCCGGAACATCTCGTCGGCCGCGACGACCGGGTGCGCCACCCCCTGGGCGGCCAGCGCGCTCGCGTGCTCGGGGAGCGCGGTCTCCAGGAAGCCGCCGCCGCTGCCGGCGAGGCCGAGGTGCAGGTACACGCTGCGTCGTCCCATGCCGGCAGCGTGGGCGGTGGGCCGGGCGCGGCGGTGAACGCGGGGTGTCGGGTCGCGGAACCCTGCGGACCTAGAACACGTTCCAGTCTCCGCCTAGGATGCCGCCCATGATCACCTCCGACGCCATCACCTGGAACGCGCCGAACGACCTCCACCCGGCGCGGACCGCGTCGCAGCGCTCCTACTCCGCCGTCGCCAAGGGCGACCTCGCCGAGTGGCTGACCGTCTACGCCGAGGACGCGGTCATCGAGGACCCGGTGGGGACGTCGATGTTCGACCCCGAGGGCGTCGGGCACCGCGGTCACGAGGGGCTCTCCGCGTTCTGGGAGAAGGCGATCGCGCCGATCGCGAGGTTCGAGTTCGACATCCACGACTCCTTCGCCAACCCGGGCAGCAACACCTGCGCCAACATCGGGCGGATCAAGACGTCGTTCCCCGACGGCAGCTACACGATCACCGAGCTGATCATGGTCTACGTCGTCCACGAGGACGGCCGGGTCGCGTCGATGAAGGCCTACTGGGAGCCCGACCGCACGATGGCGTCCTTCACCAAGCCCTGACCCGACCCCTCAGCCTGCGGCGTGCCGCGCGCACCACTCGACGAGCGGGCGCAGGGCGCGCCAGTCGGCGCGCACCAGGTCGAGCAGCTCCGGGGTGTGGATCACCGGCTCGAAGCCGAGCGGGTGGCCGGCGGTCAGCGAGCGGTGCCGGAGCAGCTCGATGCGCGGGTGGTCGGCGTCGTACCCGCGCGGCGTGGTCTTGAGCCGGTCGCCGCCGATCTCGAAGCCCTTCCTCTCCAGCGCCGCCAGGACCTTCTCGAGCTCCGGTCCGAAGCGCTCGTGCGCGACCGCCTCGCGGAACGCCGCCAGGCGCGGGCCGCTGGCCTCGTAGAACCCGCCGCCGGTGCGGACCCCGCGCGGCGACACCTCGACGTACCACCCGGTCGACTCGCCGACCCGCACGAACGCGCCCTGGTGGGTCTTGTACGGCGTCTTGTCCTTGGCGAACCGGACGTCGCGGTAGGGCCGGAACACCTTCGCGGCGCCGAACTCCCGCTCCAGCGCCGCGCACAGCGCCGTCATCGGCCCCTTCACCGCGTCGTTGTAGACGGCCTTGTGCGCCTCCCAGAACGACTTCGTGTTGTCGACCTCGAGATCGTCGTAGAAGTCCAGCGCGGCGACGGGGAAACCAGAGAAGCCGTCAGTCACGCTCGTTAGCGTAGGCACTCCCGACGTTTCGGATCTCACCATGTCCCTTCGCGCCACGCTGGTCGCCGTCCTGACCGTCCTGCTGCTGAGCCCTGCCGTCCCGGTCGCTGCCCACGACGCCAGCTCCGCGCCCGCGGATCGCAGGCCCTCGTCGCGGCCGCCGGTCAGCGTGCGGCTCGCGTCGTTCAACGTGCTCGGGTCCAACCACACGATGCAGTCGCGCTCCTGGCACCGCGGTCGCACGCGCGCCAAGATCGCGCGCCGTTGGCTCCGCAACGAGGGCCTCAGCATCGTCGGCCTCCAGGAGGCGCAGGTCGACCAGCTGCTCGTGCTCACCCGCAAGCGGTGGAAGGCCTTCCCGAGCCCGCGGCACGCCAGCAACACCGAGACGGCGCAGTCGGTCATCTGGCGCCGGTCGCGCTGGCGGCTGCTCGAGGCGCACACCTTCACGATCCCGTTCGCCCGCGGCCAGCACCGCAAGCAGCCGGTGGTCCGCCTGCAGAATCGTCGGACCGACCGTCAGATCTGGGTGATCAGCGTCCACCTGTCCGCCAGGGAGGGCGCTCGCGGCAACCGCGATCGTCGCGTCGGCAGGGCACGGCTGGTCCGCGAGGTCCGTCGTCTCCAGCCGACCCGCCGCCCGATCGTGGTCACGGGCGACATGAACGGCCATCGCAGGGTCTTCTGCGCCGTCACCGGCAAGACGCGCCTGGTCGCGGCGTCCGGGGGCAGCAACGACGCCGACGGATGCCGCACACCGTCCCCGATGCGCGTCGACTGGATCTTCGGATCGCGGGGCATCGAGTGGAAGAAGTTCCGCTACGAGGACGGCGGGAGGCTGGACGCCATCACGGACCACGCGGTCCCGGTGGTCACCGCTACCTTGGGCCGACGGAGGCGCTGACCTGCTCGTCGCCGGCCGACGTACGAGCCGTCACGGTGATCGCGTCACCGCCGCAGCGAGGTGGCTCCAGGAAGGCGTCGCCCGGCGGGGACTCGTACACGACGGAGGCGCCCTCGGCCGCCGTCCAGCGCACCAGGGTGGCGGGCTGGCCCTCGCGCTGCGGATCCCGGGCGAAGTAGGCGGCGCCGCCGCACGCGACCAGGCTGCCGGCGATCCCGGCTCCGAGGTCGACCTCGGCGCCGCCGGACCGCCCGTGGAAGCGGGCGTCCTCGATCCGGCGCTCGTCGGGGATCACCGACCAGACGGCGCCCCCGTCGGTGCGGACGCCCTCCCAGCCGGCGCACTCCTCGACACCGGCGTACGGCGTCGGTGTGCCGTCGTCGAGGCTCACGACCGTCCGGCACGACGGTCGGGCGTCGTCGAAGGTCAGCAGGGAGACCTCGCCGTCATCGGAGACCTGCGCGGTGCTGAAGCCGTGGCGCTCCGGGGCGCACCAGGCGACCGAGGACCTCCGGCTGCCGAGGTCCACCTCGGCGAGGCAGTAGCGACCGCCCCGGACGGTCGCATGCACCAGCCGGTCGTCGCCCAGCGCCCAGGTGCCGCCGGTGGTCGTCGGCACCGGTGACCGACCGTCGAGCGTGAAGGTCTCGCCCGTCGCCAGATCGGTGACGGTGGCGGTGCTCGGGCGCCGCTCGGCCTCGTCCTGGAGCACGACGACCGCCCAATCCTCGTCGAGCAGCGCGTCGCTCACCCGCTGTCCCTGGCTGCCGCCGCCGGATCCGGAGGCGGGTCCGGCGAGCTCCCAGCTGCGCCCGTCGGCTGCGACGGTGAGGGTCCAGTCGCTGTTGCGGGTCACGGTGGCGGCGACGGGTCCGTCGACCGGCTGCCATTCGAGCACGGCGGGCTCGGCCGAGGCCTCCTTCGCGGGCGCTGCCGGCCGCGGATCGACCTCGGACGTGCAGCCGGCGACCGCCAGCAGCGCCGCGACCGCGGCGTACGGCGCGCGCATCAGACGCCCACGTTGTGCATCGGGTGGGCCTGGTTGGCGCGGTAGCTCCGGTAGGCGCCGCGCCACTGGACGCGTCGTACGAAGGGCTCGGAGGGGTCGAACCGCTGCTGGTTCCACGGCTCGAGGTAGCCGAGCAGCAGGGGCCCGCGCCCGTTCTTGTCGTAGCCGCGGCCCACCTGGAAGTGGCCGGAGGCGTCGTCGTCGAGGTAGGTGAAGTACCTGCGGCGCAGGACCGGGTGCAGCACGACGGGAGCGCGGTAGTCGTGGATGTGCCGCATCATCAGCAGGGCCCACTGACGGTAGGACCAGTCGCCGACGTCGAGGGTGATGTAGCGTCCCGCGCGGCTGCGTCGGTCGTAGCCGGTGGCGTGGTTGACGGTGCGCACGATGTCGGTGATCGCGGTGCCGTCGCGCGTGGTGCCGAGGCGGTGCGCCCAGTAGCGCTGCCGACGGGGATGGCCGCGCCAGCCGGAGGCGATCGCCTGCATGGTCGTCGGCCCGCACCAGTAGGTGCGCCGCTGCTCCCGGGCGTCGCGGCCGTGGAGCACGGTCGACCGGCGGGGGTAGTCGGCGGCGGTCCGGGACCTGGCCCGGGCCGCGATGGGGGCCGACGACCGGGCCTCGGGGTGACGGTCGAGGAAGTCCGCCGGCAGCGGCGTCCCCTGGAGCTCGTGGCGCAGCAGCCAGACCTTCGCGACCGAGCGGGCGGCTTCGACGAGCTCGGCCCGCTCGGCGGCCGCTCGCCGCGACGGTGCCATCCGCACGGTCCGGGCCAGGGCGGCGGCCGCGTCGAGGTCGCCGGTCCGGTCCCGCGTGGACCGCGCCGACGTCCGGGCCGCGGCGACCACCCGGGCCCGGACCTGGGCCTCGCTGTCGTCCGTCCAGCCGACGCCGAGGCAGTAGCGCTGTCCGTCGAGGTCGGCGCACCGCACGGCGCTGCCCATCCGGACGGCCGCTCCCTTCGTGCCGCCCCGCCTGATGCTTCGTCCGGCGGCGACCACCCGGTCGATCTCCGCCCGCATCCCGGCGGTCAGCCGCGACGCGCCGACGGCGTTGGCCGCGCGGAGGTGCTCGACGTCCCGGGACGGACGGAGGAGGTTGTCCTCCTCGGCACCGCGCGGCACGAGGGGCGCGAGCGCGAGGAGGACCGCGAGCGCGCCGATGGCGACGACGATCCATCGCGGGTGGGACGGTCGCGCCATGCCAGACCTCGAGACCGGTGGGGGAAGACGGTCACCCCACTGTCATCACGAGTCACAGGTCTAGTCAAGTGTCCCAGCAGTCACATCGTCACCCGGGTGACGGAGGCGTGCGCGCGAGCGCTCGGCGGACGCGGCCCGACTCGACCGTGACGGGGGCCCAACTCGGGGTGACGGGGGCCCAACTCGGGGTGACGGGGGCCCAACTCGATGGTGACGGCTGGAGCGGATGACGAGACTCGAACTCGCGACATCGACCTTGGGAAGGTCGCGCTCTACCAACTGAGCTACATCCGCACGCCCGCCGGCGGACCGACGGACGCGGCGATACTAGTCGATCGGAGCCAGCGCAGGGCGCTTGGGGTCGAGGCCGTCGCCGGAGGATCGGCCGGTCAGCCGGCGGTGCACCCACGGGATCGCCATGCCGCGCACCCAGGCGATGTTCTCCTGCCGCTGCTCGGCCCTCGTCAGCGGCGGGCGGTCGGTGAGGGGCAGTGGCTGGAGGTCGTGCGGTACGCCGAGGGTGTCCAGCACCTCGATCGCCATCCGCTGGTGGCCGGCCGGCCCGAGGTGCATCCGATCGGCGTCCCAGTAGCGCCAGTCGCGGTACTCCCGCATCGTCCAGAAGTCGACGACGGTCGCCCCGTGGGTGCGCGCACTGGTGCGCACGAGCTCGTTGTAGAGGGCGAACCGACCGCGCAGCGGCCGGTAGATCGCGGAGCCGCCGGGGTCGAACGCGGTGAAGACGACCAGCCGCGCTCCGGTGGCCGCGAGGCGGTCGAGCGCCGCGTCGTACCGCTCGACCAGCCCGTCGATGTCGACCTTCGGCCGCAGGATGTCGTTGGCGCCGGCGTAGACGGTGACCAGGTCGGGCTCGAGCGCGACCGCCGGAGCCAGCTGCTCGTCCAGGATCGGGTCGAGCTTGCGGCCCCGGATCGCGAGGTTGGCGTAGCCGAACGAGGGCTCGCCGCGGCCGAGCACCTCCGCGACCCGGTCGGCCCAGCCGCGCAGCCCGTTGGGTCGGGTCGGGTCGGGGTCGCCGACCCCCTCGGTGAAGGAGTCGCCGATCGCGACGTACCGCTGGAAGCTCACCGTCCCATTGTCCGGATCGCCACCAGCCCGCCACCGGTAGGGTGCCAGCGTGCTGCTCTCAGACCGCGACATCACCGCCGAGATCGACGCCGGGCGGATCGCGCTCGAGCCGTACGACGAGGCGATGCTCCAGCCCTCGTCGATCGACGTCCGGCTGGACCGGTTCTTCCGCGTCTTCGAGAACCACAAGTACCCGCACATCGACCCGGCCGCCGACCAGTCGGACCTGACCCGCGAGGTCGAGCCGGAGGGCGACGAGCCGTTCATCCTGCACCCCGGCGAGTTCGTGCTGGGTTCGACGTACGAGGTCGTCACGCTGCCCGACGACATCGCCGCGCGGGTCGAGGGCAAGTCGTCGCTCGGCCGCCTCGGCCTGCTGACGCACGCGACCGCCGGCTTCGTCGACCCCGGCTTCAGCGGCCACGTGACGCTGGAGCTGGCGAACGTCGCGACGCTGCCGATCAAGCTCTACCCCGGGATGAAGATCGGCCAGTTCTGCTTCTTCCGGCTCTCCTCGCCGTCGCAGCACCCCTACGGCTCGGAGAAGTACGGCTCGCGCTACCAGGGCCAGCGCGGCCCGACGCCGTCGCGGTCCTTCCAGAGCTTCCACCGCACCCAGATCTGACACGCGGCCGGGCGCGCCGCCCGAGGTTAGGTTAGCCTTCCCTTATGACGGTGACCGCGCCCCAGTCCCTGCCGATGATCCTCGACGAGGTCGAGGTCGTCGGCGTCGACCGGCTCTCGCCGTCCTTCGTGCGGGTGGAGCTCGGCGGGGCCTGCCTCGCCGACTTCGGCGTCGAGGGCCCGCTGTACGACCAGCGGATCAAGCTCGTCTTCCCGGGCGTGCCCGGCGGGCCGCTCCCGTCCTTCGCCGGCGCCGACGACTCGTGGTGGACGACCTGGCTCTCGCGGCCGGAGGAGGAGCGCGGCCACATGCGCACCTACACCGTCCGCGACGTCGTCGGGTCCGGCGTCGACACCCGCCTGGTGGTCGACATCGTCGTGCACGGCGACGCGCACGGTACGCCGGGCCCGGGCTGCGCCTGGGCCGCCCGCGCGCAGGTCGGCGACCGGGTGGTGCTGATGGCGCCACGTCGGGGGATCCGCTACGGCGGCATCGAGTTCGTGCCGCCCGCAGCGACCGGCCGGCTGCTGCTCGTCGGTGACGAGACCGCGGTGCCGGCGGTCTGCGCGATCCTCGCGCAGCTGCCGGCCGACGCCGTCGGCGCCGCCTTCCTGGAGGTCCCGACGGCCGCCGACGTGCTGCCGGTCGTGCACCCCGAGGGCGTCTCCGTCTCGTGGCACCCGCGCGAGGGTGCTGACCACGGGGCCGCCCTGCACCCGGCGGTGCTCGCGCACCTCGGCGTCCGGGCGGCGCCGCTGGAGGAGCCGGCCGAGGTCGACCCGGACCTGTGGGAGACGCCGACCTACTCGTCCTCCGGTGAGGCGATCGACGGGTCGGCGGCCGACGGCGACGAGCTCTACGCCTGGATCGCCGGTGAGTCCGCCGTCGTGACGGCGCTGCGGCGCGTCCTGGTCAAGGACCTCGGCGTGGACCGCACCCAGGTCGCCTTCATGGGCTACTGGCGCAAGGGCGTCGCCATGCGGTCCTGAGCTAGTTGTCGACGCGGTCGGCGATCCGCCGGAGCCGCTGGGCGAGCAGGTGCCGGTGGGCGGTGGCGGGGATCTTCGGGGTCTGGGCCCGGGCGATCCGCTCGGCGAGCTCCTGACGGTTGGCCTCGGCGTCGAGGACGGTGCTGCTGAACTCCATGGCCGTGCTCCTCTCGTGCTCTGACATCGGGATGTGCATCGGGGGCGTCGCTCACACCTGGGTGAGGACGACGTCGCCGCTGACGGTCTTGGCGCGCAGCTCGAGGTGCTCCTCGCCGGGCTCCGGCTCACCGGCCCCGGTGAGCGAGGAGCGGATCTCTCCGGTGACGGTGGAGACGTCGGTCCAGACGGGCACGCCCGCGCGGACGCCGACGTGCATGTCGCCGGACGCGCCCTTCGCGGTCAGCCGGCCGCGGTACGCCGCGCGTACGACGAGGTCGCCGGAGCCGGTCGCGAAGCTGAGGTCGCTCTGGGCCTCGCCGACCTGGAGGTCGCCGGAGCCGGTCTTGACGACCGAGGCTGCGCGGGTCCTCGCGATCTGGACGTCGCCCGACCCGGTCGAGACCATCAGCGTCCCGCCGACCTCGCGGACGTCGATGTCGCCCGATCCGCTCTTGATCTGCAGGGCGCCCTCGGCGTCGCGGACCTGGATGTCACCCGAGCCGGTCTCCACCTGGAGTGGCCCGGTGGCCGTGTCGACCGTGACCTCGCCCGACCCGCTCTTGACCTGGCCGGACGCGACGGTGCCGTGGATGCGGACGTCGGCGCTGCCGGTGCGCACCGCGACGTCGCTGCCGGTGGGCACGGTGACCTCGACGTCGAGGCGGTCCCCGGCGCTGAAGAGGCTGCGCTGCCGGGGCCCGCGGATCGCGATGCGGTCGCCGTCCTGCCGGACCTCGACCAGCTCAGCGTCGCGACCCTGGATCTGCACGTGCGTCTCGGTCGTGTCGTTCGCGGTGACCTCGACCGACCCGCGGCCGATCTCGACGGCGAGGTGGACGGGGCGGTGGGTCTCGAATCGGTACTCGGTCATGGTGTCTCCTGGGTGTGCTCGTCCACGGCACCGGCCTGTCGCCGGTCCCGGAGGTGCTGTCGGTGCAGGGTGGGCTAGACCCAGCCGCTCATCCGCTTGCCGCCGCGCTTGCCGCCGAAGGGGTCGCTGCCGCCGGTGAGGAACGGGATGCTCGACAGGTCGATGTCGACGTTGATCGCGCCGTCCCGGGTCGCCGCCCGGACGACGTTGACCAGCCAGGTGTTGAGGGAGCTCCCGGACTTCGCGGCGAGCTCCTCGGCCCTGGTCTTGACCGACTCGGGGATCCGCAGCGTGATCCGGGCCAGGTTGCCGTCGTCCTCGGGCTCGTCCGCCGGAGCGGGCGCCGGAGCCGACGCCGCGGGTGCCGGCGGCGCGTGGACCGCGAACTCGAGGTCGCGGCCGTTGAGGCGGACGTCGACGCCGCCGGCCGGCAGCTCGGCGGTGATCTCCGCGGCGGCCTGGGAGATCGCCTCCATCAGCGCGAGCCGCGCGGCCGGGTCGAGGGCGTACGTGAGCCGCTCGGTCGCCTCGCGGGCGTCGGGCCCGGCGGCCTCGGCCGCTGCGAGCAGGTCGCGCCGCAGGCTCTCGACGTACGGGGTGATGTCCATGTGCACCACCATGACATCACTTTGACATCAGGTCAACACCGTAGTGACATCATTTGCGGCGTCAGATGATGTCACTGGTTTGGCGGCCGCGCAGCGAGGGCACCTCCACCGATGGTCCGTCGTCGGTTGTGAGAGGCCTCCCATGCAAGCACCGGTCGTCTTGGCGAGCACGATCATCGACGCGTCGTTCGTCGACTACCTCGTGATCTTCGCCTACTTCGTGGTCGTCCTCGGGATCGGCATCCTGGCCCGCCGCCAGGTGTCCGACTCGCTCGACTTCTTCCTGTCCGGCCGCTCGCTGCCCGCGTGGGTGACCGGTCTGGCGTTCATCTCCGCCAACCTCGGCGCGGTCGAGATCATGGGCATGTCCGCCAACGGCGCCCAGTTCGGTCTCCCGGCCGTCCACTACTTCTGGATCGGCGCGATCCCGGCGATGCTCTTCCTCGGCGTCGTGATGATGCCGTTCTACTACGGCTCCAAGGTCCGCTCGGTGCCGGAGTTCATGTTCCGGCGCTTCGGCACCGGGGCGCACCTGGTCAACGCGATCTCCTTCGCGGTCGCGCAGCTGCTGATCGCCGGCATCAACCTCTTCCTGCTCGGCAGCATCATCCACGCGCTGCTCGGCTGGCCGCTGTGGATCGCGCTCGTCATCGCCGCGGCGATCGTGCTCTCCTACATCACGCTCGGTGGCCTGAGCGCCGCGATCTACAACGAGGTGCTGCAGTTCTTCGTCATCGTCGCGGGCCTCCTCCCGCTGACCCTGATCGGCCTGCACCGCGTGGGCGGCTGGGACGGCCTGACGAGCGGCATCACCGACGCCGCCGAGGCGAACCCCGACACGGTCGCGCCGGCCTCGCAGCAGCTGAACTCCTGGCCGGGCGAGGCGTTGACCGGCTTCGACTCGAGCTTCCTGACGATCGTCGGGATCGTGTTCGGTCTCGGCTTCGTGCTGTCCTTCGGCTACTGGACGACGAACTTCGTCGAGGTGCAGCGGGCGATGGCGTCGAACTCGATCTCCGCCGCGCGCAAGACGCCGATCATCGGCTCCTACCCGAAGATGTTCGTCCCCTTCATCACGATCCTGCCCGGCATGATCGGCGCGGTCCTCGTCGCCGACGTCGCGGACGTCAAGGCGGGCGAGACCGTCGCGGGCGGAGCGTCGGGCGAGGGCGTCACCTACAACGACACCCTGCTCTACCTGATGCGCGACGTGCTGCCCAACGGTCTGCTGGGCATCGCGATCACCGGTCTGCTGGCGGCCTTCATGGCCGGCATGGCCGCCAACGTCTCGGCGTTCAACACCGTCTGGAGCTACGACCTCTGGGAGCGGTACATCGTCAAGGAGCGCAGCGACCACTACTACCTCGTGGTCGGCCGGATCGCGACGGTCGCCGCCGTCGTCATCGCCATCTTCACGGCGGGCCTGGCGTCGAACTTCTCGAACATCATGAACTACCTGCAGACCCTGTTCGGGTTCTTCAACGCCCCGCTCTTCGCGACCTTCATCCTCGGCATGTTCTGGAAGCGGATGACAGCGACCGCCGGCTGGGTCGGCCTCGTGGCCGGCACGCTCTCCGCGGTCACCGTGGCGTTCCTGAGCGAGGACGCCTTCGGCTCGTGGAGCACCGGGACGCTCCCGATCGCCGGCCAGGGCGCGTCGTTCGTCGCCGCCGGCGTGGCGTTCGTCGTCGACATCGTGCTGAGCATCATCGTCTCCTTCGCCACCCAGCCCAAGCCCGCGTCGGAGCTGCGAGGGCTGGTCTACTCGGAGACGCCCAAGGAGGACCTCATCGACCCCGACGAGGCCGCGCGCCCGTGGTACCAGCGGACGATGCCGCTCGCGGGCATCGCGCTGGTCCTGGTCATCATCCTGAACGTGATCTTCTGAGGAGCCAGCCATGTCCACCACCAAGCACACCGCGGGCGCCTTCGACATCCGCAACATCATCGGCGGCCTGATCGGTCTCTACGGCGTGATCCTCACGCTGATGGGGATCTTCGGCGACAAGGAGCTCGACAAGACCGGCGGCGTCAACGCCAACCTCTGGGCGGGACTCGGGATGGTCGTCTTCGGGGCCGGCTTCCTGCTCTGGGCGCGGCTGCGTCCGGTCGTGGTGCCCGCGTCGCACGACGATCAGTCCACGGCCGGGTAGACCGCCACGCTCTCGATGCGCCGCTCGGCGTCGCGGTAGAGCTCGATCCGCAGCGAGCAGCCCTGGCGGTCGGCCGGTCGGACCAGCACGGCGATCGCGTCGGACGTCCCGGCCACCGCGGTCGCCGGGACGCCGCAGGTGCCGAGGTCCTCGGTCGCGTCCACCACGCGGATCGCGGGTACGGCGTACGCGAGCGGCCGCTCGGACACCAGCGCGACGTCGTCGCTGGCGGCCCGGACCCGGCTGAAGACCCCGGTGGCCGCCCAGGCCTCGGGATCGGCGGTCTCCGCGCCGGTCAGGACCAGCCGCCGGCCGTCCTCGGGGTAGACGAAGACGCGGTCGGCGAACTCCGGTGCCGGTCCGCGACCGTTCGCGAAGTCGAGGAAGCGCCACGCCGCCTCGCGGTAGGCGTAGCGCGGCAGGCAGTTGTTCGACGTTGGCAGCGACGTGTAGACGATGACCTCGTCGCCCCGGTCCACCCGCGCGCCGGGGCCCGGGTCGCTCGCGACCACCCGGTCCCGCACCTCGCAGGACTGGAACGTCCGGAGCTGGACCTCGAAGCCGCGGTCCTCCAGCACCTGCTCCGCCGTCGTCCGGTCGAACCCGAAGAGTGACGGCAGCTGGTCGTCGCCGAGGTGATCGGCGGGCGGCGGCTGCGGACGGGTGAGCAGCACGACGACGCCGAGGACCAGGAGACCGGCCGCCAGGATGAGCGCGGCCGGCCAGCGCCGGCGCCCCGTGCGCTCCGGCGGCCCGAGCACGGCATCGGCGAGCGCCTCCCGGACGAGCGGGTCGGGGTCGTCCGCGCGACGGATCCGGCGCTGCTGCTCTCCGAGCACCCGAGCGACCACCGCGGGTGCGTCCTCGGCAGGCACACCGAGCTCCTCGGCCTCGCGCAGCAGCGCGTGCCACCGAGCGTCTCGGTAGTCCCGGGGGTCCACACCTCCAGTGTGGGTCGTCCCCCTGAGCCGGCACCACGCCCTGCGTGCCGCCGTCCCGTAGCCTCGGTGAGGTGAGCGTGGACCCCTACCGCCTGGAACGCTTCGTCGAGGCCCAGGCGGATGGCGTCTACGCGACTGCGTTGGCCGAGCTCACCGCCGGCCGCAAGACGAGCCATTGGATCTGGTTCGTCTTCCCGCAGATCGCCGGCCTGGGCCACTCATCGACCTCACGGTTCTATGCGATCGGCTCGCTCGATGAGGCTCGCGCCTACGTGGCTCACCCCCTGCTGGGTCCACGACTGGCCGAGTCCGCGCGGGCAGTCCTCGCTCATCCGGATCGGACCGCTCGCGAGATCATGGGTTCACCGGATGACGAGAAGCTGCGGTCCTCGATGACCCTGTTCGCCCTCGTTGCCGACTCGGAGCCGGCCTTCCAGCAGGTCCTGGACACGTTCTTCGCCGGGAAGCGCGATCCCAGAACCGCAGAGTGGGTGGGCGGCTGAGCGCAGGTGGGTGTACGGCACAGTGCGTGCCGCCCCCCGAACGCCGTCGGCGATCCGCGCGGGCCGCCTCATCAGCCGGCAGGAAACACCATCAGGACAGGTGCACTACCTGCGACTGGTGACGACCTCGACACCGTCGGCGAGCGCAAGCTTGGCGTACCCGCGGCGGACGTCCAAGACGTGGTGCTCGAGGTCGTGCAGCAAGTGGATGAGGGCGCCCCGCACACGCACCTCGAACGGCCATCCGTCTGTCACCGCCTCCCACTGGGTGGCAGACAAGGCGCCCATCAAGTCGTCCGTGGCTGCGGCCGCCTGCGAGAGCGACACGACGGAAGCCGATTCCGGGCGGCCGGCGGCGCGATCGCAGATAGCCAGAATCTGATCGGCGACGTCGACGCAGTGCTCGGCGTACTCGCTGCCCGACCAGGTCTCCTCCTCCGGCCTGCGCCCAGCGTCGGGATGGCGTTCGAGCTGCTGGAGTGACGCATAGACCTCGGCGAACGCCGCAGGCAGCGGACCTAGGCCGCGATCGTCGAAGCCACACTCGTCGCACAGTTCGACGCGCACCCCATCGAGGTCACGCAATCCGTAGCTCACAGGGACACATTAGGCGCGCGACACGCACACCTGGGACCACCCGGGTCAGAGGTCGAAGAGCGAGCCCGCCCCGTGGATGTCCGCGTCGGCCTTCGGCTGGTGCGTCTCGCCGCTGGCGGCCGGGGGAGCCTTCGGCTTCTCCTCCGGTGCGGGCTCCGGCTCAGGCTCCGGCTCGACCTGGGGCTCAGGCTCGGCCTCGGGCTCGGCCGCTGCCTCGGGCTCCGGCTCGGGGTCCCCGCTGGCGGCCGCCGTCGCGGCGGCGCTCAGCGCGGCCGGGTCGGGCCTGCCGTCGTCGGCCGGCTCCGGGGTCGACGCGGGCTCCGGCTCGGGCTGCGTCTCCGCGTCCGGCTCGGGGGCGACGACGGGCTCGGGGGCGGCGATGTCGAAGAGCGAGCCGCTCTCGGGGATCGCGTTCGCCGGGGCCGCCTCCGCCGCGGGCGCGGCGGCAGCGGGCTCGTCCTCGGCCGTCGGCTCGGGCTGGGGCTCGGGCTCCGGCGCTGACTCCGGCTCCGACTCCGGCGCAGGGGCGGCGTTGTCGAACAGCGAGCCGCCGGACCCGAGGTCCACCTCGGGCTTCGGCTCGGCCTGGGCCTCCGGCTCGGACTCGGGCTCGGGCTCCGCCGTGGCTTCCGGCGCCGGCGCGGCCTCGGGCTGTTCCGGGGCGGCCAGGTCGAAGAGCGAGCCGCTGGACCCCAGGTCGGCCTGCGGCGTCGCGGCCGCCTGCACAGGCTCAGCGGCAGGCTTCTCCTCGGTGGGCGCGGTCGGCTCGTCGGCGGCGATGTCGAAGAGCGAGCCACCGCCGGTGGCAGCGGGCTTCTCCTCGGGCTCCTTCTCCTCAGCCGGCTTCTCCTCGGCCTGCGGCTCGTCGCCGCCGAGGTCGAACAGCGACCCACCCGAGGACGCGGGCTTCGCGGCCTCGGCCTCCTCGGCGGGCGCCTTCTCCGGGGTCGCGGTCGCCGCGGGCTCGTCGAACATCGAGCCGGCGTCGTCGAAGAGCGACGAGCCGCCGCTGGCCTTCGCGGCCGGACCGGCGTCGGCGGTCTCGACGACCGTGTCCTCGGTGATCGTGTCGTCGCCGGCCTCCGGCTCCGCCTTGGTCTCGACCGGCTGGGCGGCGGGCGCAGCGGCCGGCGCGGCCGCTCCGGCGCCCGGCGCGAGCTTGGTCGCCTGCTCGCCCTTGACCGACGCGAGCAGCATCTGCGCGACGTCGAGGACCTCGACCTCCTCGCGGGCGTCGCCCTTCGCCTGCTGGGCGGTCAGGCCGTCGGAGAGCATCACCCGGCAGAAGGGGCAGCCGACGGCGATCTGGTCGGCACCGGTGGCGACGGCCTCCTTGGTGCGGTTGAGGTTGATCCGCTCGCCGAGGTTCTCCTCCATCCACATCCGGGCACCGCCGGCGCCGCAGCAGAAGGACCGCTCCGAGTTGCGCTCCATCTCGACGACCTCGGCGCCGGGGAGCACCTGGAGCAGCTCCCGCGGCGGCGTGTAGACGCCGTTGTGGCGACCGATGTAGCAGGGGTCGTGGTAGGTGATCGAGCGCTTGTGGGCACCCGCGCCGTCCTGGACCGGCGTCAGCCTGCCCTCGCGCACCAGCCGGTTGAGCAGCTGGGTGTGGTGCACGACCTCGAGCTCGACCCCGAACTCCTTGTACTCGTTCTTGAGCGTGTTGAAGCAGTGGGCGCAGGTCGAGACGACCTTCTTGACCTTGTACTCCTTGAACGTCTCGGCGTTCTGCTGAGCGAGGCCCTGGAACACGAACTCGTTGCCGGCCCGGCGGGCGGGGTCACCGGTGCAGGTCTCGCCGTTGCCGAGCACGCCGAAGGAGACGCCCGCGATGTCGAGCAGCTCGGCCACGGCGCGGGTCGTCTTCTTCGCCCGGTCCTCGTAGGCGCCGGCGCAGCCTACCCAGAAGAGCCAGTCGACCTCGTCGAGCGACTCGATGGTCTCGCCGACCACCTTGACCTCGAAGTCGAGGCCCTTGGCCCAGTCCATCCGGGCCGACGGCGACATGTTCCACGGGTTGCCCTTGTTCTCCAGCCCCTTGAAGAGACCGTTGAGCTCCGCGGGGAAGTTCGACTCGACCAGCACCTGGTAGCGGCGCATGTCGATGATGTGGTCGACGTGCTCGATGTCGACGGGGCACTGCTGGACGCAGGCGCCGCAGGAGGTGCACGACCAGAGGACGTCCTCGTCGATGACGAAGTCGCCGTCGGCGGGGTTGTAGAACCAGTCCGTGACGTCCGTGCCGGCCCCGGCAGCCGTGTCTGCGTCGGTCTTGCCGACCAGCGCCTTCGGCTCGGTCCCGGCGGGCGCGGCCGCGTGGGCGTACGCCTCCTCGCGCAGGCCCATGACCAGCAGCTTGGGCGACAGCGGCTTCTCGGTGTTCCAGGCCGGGCACTGCGACTGGCAGCGTCCGCACTCCGTGCACGTCGTGAAGTCGAGGATGCCCTTCCAGCTGAAGTCCTGGATCGTGCCGGCGCCGAGGACGGTGTCCTCGTCGAGGTCCTCGATGTCGTCGAGGGTGACCGGCTTGCCGGCGGAGGTCAGCGGCTTGACCGCGCCCAGCGCCGTACGGCCCGAGGCCTCACGCTTGAACCAGATGTTGAACCAGGCGGTGAAGCGGTGCCAGGCGATGCCCATCGTCAGGTTGCGGGCGATGACCAGCAGCCAGACCATCGCCAGCGCGATCTTGAACAGGGCGACGCCGTAGATGATGTTCTCGAGGCCGCCCGGGGCCGACGGGTAGAGGCCGTCGCCGATCCACGAGGAGATCGGGTAGTGGCTGCGGCCGACCTCCTCGTCGAGGCGCCACTCCGCCGCGCGGACGAAGAGGATCGCGCTGCCCTCGAGCAGGGCGAGGTACTCGACGAAGTAGGCCTGCCACTGGGTCGAGCCGAAGAAGCGGCTGCCGCGCCCGAGCCGCCGGGGGTGCTTCACCTGGCGGTAGACGATCAGCGCGATGATGCCGATCGTGCTCAGCAGGCCGATGAGCTCGCTGAACCACTCGTAGGGGTACCAGTGGCCGATCAGCGGCCAGGCGAAGTCGGGGCTGAAGAGCTGGAAGTACGCCGCCGCCACTGCGGTGCTGAGGAAGATGAACGCCGCGAACACGAACCAGTGCAGGACCCCGATCCAGGTCCACTGGAGCATCCGCGTGTGCAGGACCGTCTCCTTGAGCATGGTCGCGGTGCGGGCGCCCTTGGCGTCGGTGCGCGCCAGCGCCGGCTGGCCCTGGCGGAGCACGCCGAGCATCTGGCGGACGGCCAGGGTCACCACGACCACCGTGACGGCGGTGAGCGCGAGCGAGACGACGATGGCGAAGGTCTGCATGGAGGGCGTGACTTCCTCAGTGGTGGCAGTCGGGTGCGAGCGACGCCGCAGGGCGCGCCCGTGAGCCTATTCCCAGGCTCAGCCGACGTCAGTCCCGTACGACGTGAGAAGGATCCTACCGGCAGGTAACTTGACGGTCCCTCGCGACGTCCTCGGTTCGGGCGGCTTGGGCTCGCCGGGGCCGGGACTCCAGGCCCGGACTCGGGACCGCGTTCCCGTTCTTCCCGGGAGAGATGGGTCCGCCGCCTCACGCGGCGGGACGCTCCCGCGACGCATCGTCTCGGCGGTGGCGCGAACGACGCCGCGTGGGACGGGTGGTCGAGATGAAGATGACGCTGGGTGTGGCGCTGGTCGTGCCGTCGCTGGCCGTGGCCGGCATCGTCGTGACGCAGGGCGGCGACGGCCCCTGGGGTGGCTCGCGCGGGGGCTCCCGGTCCGGAGCGGTGGTGGCGACGGCCGACAGCGCGCCGGGCCCGGCGCCCCAGGCCGCTGACCCCCACGGACCGGCCCGGCCGACCGGCTCGGGCGACTGGCGGGTGCGCCACCCGTCGGAGGACGGTCAGATCGAGGGCTACACCACCCGTACGAGCGGACTGCCCGGCGAGCCGATCGTGCTCAAGGTGTCCTCGACCGAGGACGCCTACCGGGTGTCGGTCTTCCGGATCGGTGCCTATCGAGGCGGATGGGGACACCGGGTCTGGAGCTCCGGCCGGTTGGCGGGGCGCGTGCAGCCCCGCGGCGTGTTCGCCCCGGCGGAGACCCGGACGGTCGTCGCGCGCTGGCAGCCCGACGTGAGCGTCGAGACCGACGACTGGCGCCCCGGCTACTACGTGGTCAAGCTGCGCACCACCACCGGGTGGGAGACGGTCCTGCCGTACGTCGTGCGCTCGGAGAGCGCGCGCGGCACGGTCGCGCTGGTCGCGCCTGTCACGACCTGGCAGGCCTACAACACGTGGGGCGGCTACAGCCTCTACGAGGGTCCGGCCGGCGATCGCCGGAGCTGGGCGGTGAGCTTCGACCGGCCGTACGACGGTCCGCCCGGCGCCAACGACTTCCGCCGGGCCGCGCTGCCGATCGTCGTGCGAGCCGAGTGGACGGGCGTCCCGCTGTCCTACTTCACCAACGTCGACCTCCACCTGCACCCCCGGGTCCTGGACGGCGCCCGCGGCTACGCGTCGCTGGGCCACGACGAGTACTGGACGCCGACGATGCGCGACGTCGTCGAGGGCGCCCGCGACAGCGGCACCAACCTCGCCTTCTTCGGCGCCAACACGATGTACTGGCGCGTTCGCCTGGAGGACCGGGCGACCGGCCCGGCGCGGGTCGTCGTGGGCTACCGGAGCGACGCCCACCTCGACCCGGTGCGCGAGACCCGGCCGGCCGAGGCCACCGGACGGTTCCGGGACGCGCCGAGCGCCCGCCCCGAGCACGCCGTGGTCGGGATGCAGTACGAGTGCTATCCCGTCGACGCGGACTACGTGGTCGCCGCGCCGGGCTGGTGGGGCTTCCGTGGGACGGGCCTGCGCGCCGGCGACAGGATCTCCGGGCTGGTCGGGCCGGAGGCGGACCGGGTCTACCCCGACGAGGCGTCGCCGGCTCGGCTGCAGGTGCTCAGCAACACCTCGTACGACTGTCGCGGCGTCTCTACGACGAGCCAGTCCGTCTACTACACGGCGCCGTCCGGGGCCGGTGTGTTCACCGCCGGCACGCTGCGCTGGGGGTGCGCGCTGATCGACCTGTGCGAGCACCCGCTCGGGCGGGCGGCCGGGGAGTTCGTCTCGATCGTCACCGCGAACGTGCTGCGCGCCTACGCCGACGGACCGGTCGGCGACCGCCACCCGGCGCGACCCAACGTCGACCTGTTCGACCTTCCGGTCGCCAACTACGTGGACGCGAGCTGAGGCGGTTCTGGTGCTCGTCAGCCATGATGAGCGGCATGGCCCTCCGGCGGCACTCCCCGGATCGGCGGGGAGCGGGGACGCGTCCCGCGCGTCGTGGTGCCGCGGCACTGGCGGTGCTGCTCATGGCGACGGCCGGCTGCACGGACGCGGGCGACCCGGACGAGCACGAGCCGCCCGAGTCGGTCGCGTTGCAGCTCGAGACCGTGAGCGGGGCGGACGACCTCGACCGGGCGGCCCTCACCGAGGTGGAGGACGAGGTGGGTGACGTGCTGTCGCAGTACGTGGCGGACGGGTTCCTCGGCACCTATCCGCGGGGTGACTTCGTGCGCGCCTACGACTCCTTCTCCGAGGGCCTCGTGCCGGAGGCCGCCCGCGACCTCGACATCCTCACGGCCGCGGGCTTCGCCGACGCCGAGTCCGTCCGAGCCACCAAGCTCGACGCCCGGCTGTCGCTGCTCGCGCCGGACGGCGAGGTCATCGGCGCGAGCGCCGCCGTACGGCTCGTCTTCGAGGCGACGCTGCCGGGCGGGGAGACCCGACCGATCGCGTTGCGCGGCCGGCTGCTCCTCGAGAAGCAGGACGGTGAGTGGTCCGTCTTCGGGTACGACGTGCGGCGCCGGGGCGACGCAGCCGTGGCGGGGGAGGTCTCGTGATCCGGCAGCTCGTCCGCGTCGCGGTGGTGCTCGCCGCCGTCGGCCTGGTCGTGCCGGCGCCGACCGTGCACCCCGTCACGATCAGCCTCACCGACGTCGAGTCGGCGAAGCGGGTCGACTTCGACGGCGGCACCGCCTGGCTCCTGGTGCTGGGGTCCGACGCCCGCCCGGGCGTGGACGTCACCCGCGGGAACACGGATGCGATCCAGCTGGTCGGCCTCGACCTCGAGAGCGGCCGCGCGGTCGGCATCGGCATTCCTCGAGACGCCTGGGTCGACGTGGCCGGCGAGTCGGCCCGCATCAACACCGCCTACGGAGACATCGGTCCCGACGGCTTGGCCGACATCGTGGCGGACCTCGTGGGCATCCAGCCCGACTACGTGCTCCTCGCCGGATTCGACGGGTTCCGGGACATGGTCGACGCCATCGGCGGAGTCGACGTCCGGGTGGACGAGGAGTTCGTCGACCCCGCGTCCGGATTGCAGGTCCGCCCCGGGCTGAACTCCTTCGACGCTCAGGAGGCGCTGGACTTCACCCGCACCCGCAAGCAGTTCGGCAGCGGTGACTTCGCCAGGTCGGCCAACCAGCAGCTCCTCATGCTCGGGCTCCTGCGCGGCCTGCTCGCGCACGAGGACGAGCCGGGCTTCCTGGAGCGGGGCACGCTCGCCGCGCTGCGCGGCTTCGACACCGACCTGTCGCCGCAGGAGGTCTACCGCCTCGCCCAGGCCGTGACCCGGGTCCGGCCCGGGCAGGTGACGACCTGCGTGTTGCCGGGCACGCCGGACGAGACGGCGGTCGGTGCGAGCATCGTGCTGGTCGACGCGCCGGCCGCGCGGCGGATCGGTGCCGATGCTGCTGACGACTTCCGGCTCCGCGGCTGCTAGGGCGCAGTCTGCGCGTCGGACACGTCGATGCCCGCCTCCCGGGCGAGGACGATCGCCTGCGCCCGGTGGGCGACCTGCAGCTTGGCGAAGATGTTGCTGGCGTGGTTGCGGACCGTCTTGACCGACAGCCCGAGCTCGCGCGCGATCTCCGCGTTGTCCAGGCCCTCGGCGATCCGCGCCAGCACCACGCGCTCCCGCTCGGTCAGCTGGGGGAAGGCCTCGGCGCTCGGGCGGGTCCGCGCGGTGCGGAAGTAGGACATCATCCGCTCGGCGATGCCGGGGCCGAAGATGACCTCGCCCGAGCCGACGGCCTCGATCGACCGACGGATCTCGCCGCGCCGCGCGCCCTTGAGCAGGTAGCCCCGAGCGCCCGCGCGGACAGCAGCGAAGACCGAGTCCTCGTCCTCCATCATCGACAGCACCAGCACGCCGATGTGCGGCGAGGACTGCACGATCTGGGCGGTGGCCTCGATGCCGTTGAGGCGCGGCATGTGCAGGTCCATCAGCACCACGTCCGGCTGGAGCTCGAGGGCGAGGTCGACGGCCGCGCGCCCGTCCTCCACCGCCCCCACGACCTCGACGCCGTCGGTCGCCGACAGCATCGCCTCCAGCCCGCGCCGGAAGCCCTCGTGGTCGTCCACGATCAGCACCCGCAGTCGTTCGTTGATCATCCGGCACCTCCCGGTGCTGCCGGCGACGGGAGCGGCAGCCGTGCTTCGACCACCGTCCCCGCCCCGTCGTACGACGTCAACGTGCACGTGCCCCCGAGCTCCTCGGCCCGCTCCCGCATGGAGGAGAGCCCGACCCCGGCGCCCGGCCGCGGACCGAGCCCGGTGCCGTGGTCCACCACGCGGATGAGCAGCGCGTCCGGGTCCCGCCGGAGGCCCACGACGCAGGTCGGGGCGCTGCTGTGGCGCGCGGCGTTGTTGACCGCCTCGATCACGATCCGGTACGCCGCGACCTCGACCGCCGCGGGCAGCTGCCCGACGTCCTCGTCGGCCTCCAGCGTCCAGGTCATCACGCCGGGCCGGGTGCCGGCGCGCGCGGCGGTGTTGTGGTCGTCGGCCCGCTGCTGCAGGGCGGAGAGCAGCCCCAGCTGGTCGAGCGCCGGCGGGCGGAGACCGTCGACCAGGCGCCGGACCTCCGCGATCTCCTCGCGCGCCTGGTCGGAGAGGTCAGCGACCATCCCCGCCGCTCGCTCCGGATCGTCGGCGATGAGCTCTCCGGCGGCCTCGAGGCCCATGGCCAGCGTCGCGAGCGACGGGCCCAGCCCGTCGTGGAGGTCGCGCCGCACCCGACGACGCTCCTCCTCCCGCGCGGCGACGAGCTGCTGCCGCGACCGCTGCAGCTCGCGGTTGATCAGCACCGACTGCACGAGCACGCCGACCTGGTTGCCCACGTCCTCGAGGAGCCGGCGATCGGCGGAGCCGAACGGCGCGCGGTCGGCGTCGACCTCCAGGAGCAACCTGCCGACGCGAGCGCCCGCCACGACCAGGTCGACGGTCGTCGCGTCCCCGCGCGGCTCGCCGATGGAGGCGTCGACCGGGTCCGAGTCCTGCACCGAGATCGCGGCGTACGACAGGTGCAGCCGTCGGGCGAGGAGGGTCAGCGTCTCCTCGAGGACCTCGGCCGGGTCGGTCAGCGGGTCGAGCGCCCGGAGCTCCGTGACGACCTCCCGGGGCAGCTCGCGGTCGCGGTGCAGCAGCCGGGCTACCCCTCGCTGCAGCCCGAGGCCGAGCGGCAGGAGCAGCAGGGCGATGACGCCGCCGGCGACGAGCGCCTCGAACGAGGTGTCCGACGCGCGACCGACGGCGACCGCGAGCGCGGCGAACAGGCTCCCCACGACCAGGAAGGCGAGTGACTGCGCCAGTGCGCGTCGGACGGCCGGCTCGATCTCGTCGAGGCGGTAGCGCAGCATCGCGACGGCCACGCAGACCAGCACCGTCGGCACCAGCAGGAGCCCCAGGAGCGGCCACGGGACGATGGCGTCGCCGGTGAGGGCTCGGGGCAGGTCGACGAGCAGGAGGCGGACGGCGATCCCCCCGGACAGGGTCAGCAGCACCAGGCGCAGCGCGAGCCGGTCCCGACGCTCCGTGGCGGTCAGGTAGCCGCGCGCGAGCACGGCGACCGCGACGGGCGCGGTCGCCACGAGCGCGGGCAGCGCGATGGTCTCGGCCACCTGGAGCCTGCCGGCTCCCGGCGCCTGTCGTGGGACGGCGGCGAGTGCCCAGACCAGGTAGCCCAGGAGAGGCACGGCGAACGGAGCCGCGGCCACCACGGGCCGGCGCCGCATCCAGCGCGGCACGCCGCAGAACGTGAGCGCGACGAGGAGGGCGCACCCCAGGCCGAGGGCGAACGCGGCCTGTCCGACGGCGTACGGCCAGGACCCGCGGCCGCCGGCGAGGTCGATCGGCCCGAGGCCGAGCGGGCTCGCGGTCAGCGCCGCCGGCGCGAGGGCCGCGGCTGCCAGCAACGAGCCGGTCGCGACGGTCGGGCGCCGCCACAGCACCCACGACGCCGCAGCCAGCGGCATCAGGGCGATCGCCAGCGCGGACGCGTGCGCGCGGGCGGCAGCCAGGAGGGGGTACCGGCGCAGCGGCACCTCCACCGTCACGATGACGTCGACGCCGGTGCCGCCCCGGCGGACGCGGTAGGGCACGACGTCGCCCACCTCCCGGCTCGGACCGCCGTCGATCACCCACGAGTCCAGGTCGCGACCATCGACCGCCAGCACGGTCTCGCCCGCGCGCAGTGGGGTGTCGCCGTAGGCCTCGGTGATCTCGAGGGTGTCGCTCCACCGGCTCCCGGCGATGGTGGTGCCGTCGGACGGGCCGGACAGCAGCGCCACCACGACCCACGCGGTCGGGACCGCCCAGGCCGCGACCACCAGCAGCAGGCGACGCGCGCGCGACACCCCGTCATGGTGCCGCCCGACTCGGGCCCGCGGGAAGGCCCGCTCAGCCGCGGCGCAGGGCCGCCACCCTCCCCGCCTTCGAGAACTCCACCGTCACCATCACCTTCGGGTCGCCGGCGTCCTTCGCGCAGAAGCGGTACGTCGTGCCGAGCCGCTGGTAGGGCTGCCCGACGGCCGCCATGACCGCTCGCGTCGTCATGCCGCGACGGACCAGCGACTCGACGCGCGAGACGGGCTTGCGCAGGCCCGGGTTGCGGCAGGAGTCCGGCGCGATGCCCTCGGCCCGCTCCCAGGTCTGCAGGTAGGCCTCCGCCCCGCGGGACATGTCGTCGGCGATCCGTGCCCCGTCGCCGGCCTGCTGTGCGTCCGCGACCTCGGTCAGGTCCTGGATCCAGTCGGGGTAGAGGCCGTACTGCGCGACGCCGTCGACGTTGACGTCGTAGACCCGCTCGCCGGCGTGCTGCCTGTCGACCGTCACGCCGCCGAGCCCGCGGAAGGGGTAGGTCACCGGGTTGGGCACGTCGGCGCCGCGCGGGTCGCCCTGCGCGCCGAGGCCGTTCATGTCGGCGCCGTAGCCGATCCCCCAGTAGTAGCGGGGATCCGCCCACCCGACGTGCCGACGCCACTTCTCCACGAAGCCCGTCGAGTCGCCGGCGTACGGCGTGATGAAGCCGCCCTCCTGGTAGATCCGCGGGTAGGCGTCCGGGGTCGCCCAGGAGTGGCTGGAGATCACGCCGTGGTAGCCGAGGTCGTCGATCTGGTCGAGCGCCGCCGACCGGGCCTTGACGCTCATGTGGTCGGGGTCGAAGAGCATGTGCCGCTTCGCGAGCCCCTCGATCGTGTGCTCGCCCAGGGTCGTGAGCCCGCGGGCGTTGCAGTGGTGCGGGCGGCCGTAGAGGGGCAGGGCGGTGTGCAGCGTGCCGAAGAGCTGACCGACCGCGCCGAACAGGGCGTCCTGCTGCTCCGCGGAGATGTCCGGCAGCGCGACCTGGTCGCGGTCGTGGGACTCGCCGTCGGCGGGCTCGCAGTGCCGCATGTCCCAGAAGGACCCGGTCTCCAGGAAGTTGGCGGCGTTGACGGCCGCGCCGACCGCGCCGTTGTCGCCGGCGACGCCGGAGAGCGCGTTGTCGAACTTGTTGACCAGCTCCATCTGCCGCACGCCCATCTCGCGGACGGCGTCGAGCTGCGTGTCGATGTCGCCGATGTCGCAGGCCGGGACGTCGAGCTTCATCGTGCAGCCGAAGGGCACGCTGGTCTCGATCCCCATGACCACGGCGAGCTTGCCGGCGTTGATCACCCGGCGCGCCTGGAAGGGGTCGGTGACGATCCGGTAGAAGCCCTTGCCGGGCCCGCCGAACTGCGCGTCGATGTAGTCCTGCATGCGGCGCATGTCGGCGGCCTGCCGGCGCACCGACGCCATGTCGTCGCACGCGGCGTACTCGGGGCTGCGCTTGAGCGGGTAGACCCGGCAGAGCTGGTCGTTCTCGACGAGCAGGTTGACGAAGATCCGCTGCCCGCCGCGCCAGGCGCGCTCGAGCCAGCGGTAGTAGGTGCCCTCGTGGGTCAGCGACTCCGGCGCCGGCCAGTCCTTGAACGTGGGCCAGCCGACCGGGTCGTGGTGCGGCTGCCCGGAGAGCACCGACTCCAGCACCCCGCCGTAGCCGCCGGTGGCGGTGTGGTCGGGGCAGTCGACCAGCGCGTACGGCGCGCCGTACGGGTCCCACGGCTTGCCGCAGTGGGCGGCCCCGCCGAGGAACTCGAAGGCCATCCCGTGGGTGTGCGCGTCGACGTAGCCGCGCACCTCCTGGTAGGGCGAGACGCCCGCGTGCGGGGCGCCGGTGACGCCGACCTGCGACTCGGGGTAGTCGGCGCAGCCGGTGGTGCGGGTCAGCCGGAAGCGGTTGGCCCCCTCGACCGTGAGGGGCGAGCCGTTGTTGGAGAAGGTGAAGGACGACCCGGACCTGCGAGCCGTCCACACCGCCGCCGGGCCCGGCTGAGTGGCTCGCGTGCCGCCGGCGGTGACGAACCTCCGGGCGGCGTCGTAGAGCAGGTAGTCGCCGAGGTCGGTGGGCTTGAAGTAGATCGGGTCGCCGGCCAGGGCGTAGCACCCGTTGGCCATCGCGTAGCGGTCCTGCGGGTGCAGCGCCCGCGGTGCGGTCCGCGCCCTGCGCAGCCTCGGGTCGGGGAGTCGTCGCTCGCGGGCGACGTACGCCGCGCTCGCGGTGCGCTCGGCTGCCGTCGTCGGGTCCCGCGCCTCGGCGCCGAGCTCGCCGGCCCGCGAGATCGCGTTCTTCTCCGCGGCCCGCGCGGTGAGCGCGTCCTGCGCGACGGCGTAGCGGCTGGCGAGGTCGCCCGCGCGCAGTCCGGCGGCGCCGCCGAGCACGACGGCGCCGGTCAGCAGCGCGCCGGCGGCCGTCGCGGCGATCACCAGACGTCCGACAGGACGCGGATCCTTCACACCTGCTCCTCTCCCCGGGGGCTCGAAGCAGTCAACGAGCGCCCTAGGCCGGGGGTACGGCGTCCGTCCGACGGCCGAGCCCGGCCACGGCGAGCAGGATCAGGGCGGTGCCGAGGATCCCGGCGGTGCCGAGCTGCTCGTCGAGCCAGACGGCGGCCGCGATCGCGGCCGTGACCGGCTCGAGCAGGGTCGCGATGACGGCGGCGCTGCCGGCGACGGTGCGCAGGCCCGCGTAGAAGAGGCCGTAGGCGAGCGCCATCGTGAAGACGCCGAGGTAGACGAGGGTCAGCGTCGCGGTCGCGTCGCCGAAGCCGGTGGCCAGCGAGCCCGTCACCGCCGCGCACAGCATCAGCGCGACGCCGCCCACGGTCGTCGTCGCGGTCGTCAGCACCAGGGGAGAGGTGCCTCGCGCCAGGGATCGGCCGACCGCGGTCGTCGCGGCGTACGTCGCCCCCGACCCGATCGCCAGCAGCACGCCGAGCGTCGGGTGCGGGCCCGGCTCGTGTGCGCCGGCCGCGACGCTGACGAGCACCAGCCCGGCGAGGGCGAGCGCGAGCACCCCGACCTGACCGAGCGCCGGCGCCGAGCGTCGCCGGACCGACTCGGCGACCGTCAGCAGGACCGGCGCCAGGCCGAGGCTGACCACCGTCGAGACCGAGACGCCGACGGCGACGACCGAGCCGAAGTAGAGGGCCTGGTAGGCCGCGGTCCCGCAGCCGGTGAGTACGACCCGGACCGGATGGGTGCGCAGCAGCGCGCCCAGCGCGCGGAGCTGGCCCATCGCCAGCAGCACGATCAGCAGCACGACCGCGGCGATCGCCATCCGCCAGGCGCTGATCGTCAGCACCGACATGTCGACGTGGTCGCGGATGACCTGCACGCCGAGGCCGCCGGTGCCCCACAGCACCCCCGCGAGGCAGACCTGGGCGAGGCCGAGGCCGGCGCGGGGGGACGTGGTCACCCGGACATCCAAGCGGGGACCGGCCTGGAGAGCCTGCGGATTACCGAGACGTGGACGCGCCGCCGCCGATCCGGCGGGCGAGGGCGTCGGCGGTGCTCGCCACGGCGCTCGCGAGCGTGACGGGGTCCTCGGCGTCGTCGGGGTAGGTGAGGGCGACCGCGGCCACCGGGTGCCGGTTGTGGTCGACGACGGCGACGGCCACGCTCGCCAGCCCCGGCGTGACCTCGCCCGCCTCGACGGCGTACCCGCGCTGGCGGGTGTCGGTGAGCACCCGGCGCAGCTCGGACAGGGTGCGGGGTCCCTCGCCGTGGCGGTCGACGAAGTCGGCGGCGCTCGCGTAGAGCGCTCGGACCTGCGCGGCGGGGAGCCCGGCGAGGATGGCCCGGCCGCTGGCGGTGAGGTGAGCGGGCAGCCGGACGCCGACGTCGGTCACCAGCGGGGGGCGACCGGTCGCCCGCTCCTCGATCACGTACAGCACCTCGCGGCCGTGCAGCACCGCGAGGTGCGCCGACTGACCCGTGCGGTCGACGAGCGCCGCGAGCGGGCGGCGAGCCAGGCGCTGCAACGGCTCCTGACGGGCGTAGCCGCTGCCGATCTCGAACGCCGCCAGGCCGAGCCCGAAGCGGCGTTCGTCGGGCAGGTGGACGACGAAGCCCTCCTCGATCATCACGTTGAGGAGGTGGTAGGTCGTGCTGCGCGGCAGGTCGCACGCGCGCATGATCCGGTCCAGCGGCACGGGGTCGGGCTGGCCGGCGAGGAAGCGGAGCACCCGCAGCGTGCGCGTCGCGGCCGGCACCTGGCTCATGCCCGAAGGCTAGACCCAGGTGCCGCCGCGGCAGCATCAGGTGGTGCGGTGCTTGCCCTGCTCCTGCTCGTAGCCCTCGACCTGGTCGAGCCGCGGCTCGTAGTCGTCGGCGCGCTGGTCGACGTCGGGGTCGATGGCGTCGGCCTCGCGGAGCCGGTCCTCCTGGATGGCCCGGTCCATGTCGAGCTCGCGGCGGGCCTCGGCGGCCTCGCGCTCGGCGCGCTCGGCCTCGGCCCGGGCCATGTCGGCGCGGCTCTCGGCGACCGCCAGCTCCTCGCGCGTGGAGCTGATCGTGCCCGTGTGGGCGGCGGCCTCGGCGCGCACCTCGGCGGCCTGCTCGCGTCGGTGCGCCTTGTTGCGCCGCGCCGCCAGCAGCGCCGCGACCGCGACGATCAGCAGCACGACGACGACGGCGACGACGATGACGGTGGTCGTGGTGTCCATGACGGTCCCTCCTTAAGGTCCCCGTCGCGCGCTGTACCCGGCCGACCCGGTTCTAACGCGCTCAGGACAAGGGACGCTCGGCGTCCACCGGCACCAGGGGTGCGGCGACCACGGGGAAGATCGCCGCCAGTGCGAACGCCGCGGCGTACCCGGCGTGCGTGACGGTCAGTCCGGCGAGGGGCGGCACCGCCGAGGCGGCCAGGTACTGAGCGGTGTTCTGCAGGCCGAGGGCGCGGCCGGACCAGAAGGGTCCGGCGCGTTCGGCGATCGCGGTGAAGGCGAGGCCGTTGTCGGCGACGGTCACCATCGTCGCGATGACCAGCAGCAGCACGGCCACCGACAGCTCGAGCCCGACGGCGAGGCCGAGCAGCGCCATCGTGGCCGCGGCGGCGAGCGCGACCCAGCGCAGCGGCCGGAGCCGGCTGCCGACGACGTCAGAGAGGTAGCCGGCTCCCATCCGCCCGAGCGCGCCGGCGACCTGGGCGACGCCGACGAGGGTGCCGGCGGCGGCCGGCGACCAGCCGCGGCCCTGGACCAGCCACACCAGGGCGAAGGTCCACACCACGAACTGCGGCACCACCAGGAGCACGGACACGCCGTGGATCCGGGCGACGTAGCGGCTCCCGCGGTACGGGTTGTCGGCCGACTCTGCCGTCCGTGCGGGGCGAGGTGGGTCGAGGACGACGGCCGCGACCAGGCCGAGCACGGCGACCGCGGCGATGGTCGGCACCCAGAGCGCGGCGGACACACCGTGCTCGTCGGCGACGACGGCGATCGAGACCGCGGCGATGCCGACCCCGATCGGCTGGGACATCTGTCGGAAGCCCATCGCCAGGCCGCGGCGCTCGGGCGGGAACCAGCCGACGACGACGCGACCGCTGGCGGCGTTCGTGCTCGCGGCGGCTGCACCTCCGAGCACGAGGGTGACGACCAGCGGGGCCAGCCCGTCGACGAGCACGCTGGCCAGGCCGGCGAGGGCGGCGCCGGTGAGCCCGGTGAGCAGCACGAACCGCTCGCCGCGACGGTCGGTCACCCAGCCCCAGGCCACCAGGGCGAGCATCATCCCGACCGAGGGCGCGGCCGCCACCAGGCCCGCCTCGGGCAGCGACATCCCCTCCCGGTGCAGCGTGGGGATGAGGAACGCCGGGCCGTGCACCATGACCGCGCTGGCGGCCTGGGCGAGGGTGCTCGCCACGAGCATCGCCCAACGGCGCCCGGCCCCGACGGTGCGCGGGTCGATCGTCCTCGTCGCGGTCACGAGGCCCAGTCAACGCCGCCCGCACGGTCGGGCCGGGGCCGGTCTTGCCAGTCGGAAGGGGTCAGCCCACCTTCGGCTCGGGCACCTTGCGGACCTGGAGCCGCGCGTTGCCGAGCTCGAGCACCGCGCCGGTGCCGTCGAGCAGGGTGATCCGCAGCGCGGTCACCTTGAGCCCGTTGGGCACCTTGGTCACGACCTTCGGCTCGATCTTGGCCAGGCCGGGGATCTCGATGGGCTGGTCGAGCGGGAGCTCCTGCGCCTGGCCGTTGACCGTCATCGAGCCGACCGACGTGCCGGTGGTGTCGCGAGTCAGGTCCTTCGGCTTCGGGCCGGTGCGCGTCACGTTGACCTGACCGACGATGCCGTCGATCACGAGGGCGCCGTTGCCGAGGTTGACCGAGGCCACCTCGCTGCGCTCGAAGCCCCACGCCTTCGCGGCGTTCTGGTCGGCCATCTGGTCGCTCTTGGCGGCGCCGACGACGATCTGGCCGGCCAGGTCGACGCCGGCGAGCCCGCGGGTCTTGGTGATGCCGGCGGTGCCCGAGCAGGGCATCTTGAGCAGGGCGTTCTTGCCGAGCTGGACGACGTGGGCGAGGGCGCTGCCGCCGAGGGCGTAGGACTCACCGGTGAAGATGCCGTGCCGGACGTCCGACCCGATGACCGCGGCCGCGTGCGCCACCCGCACGGTCGTGTTGGTGGCCAGCAGGCGGACCTTGAGACCGTTGGCGAAGGCCCGGGCGCCGTTGTCGGTCTTGGGCTTCCACGAGTGCGCGAACGTCACCTTCGCGAACCCGGGGATCTCCACGGGCTGGCCCGGCGACGGCAGGTCGAGGTTGAGCGGCGGGCCGATCGGCGGCAGGAACTGCAGCTTCGCCAGGTCGGTGTTGGTCGTGGCGCCGAAGGTGGTGCCGTCGTTGTAGGCGTAGGCCGTCGTCGACACCGCGTTGAGGACCAGGGTGCCGAGCGGCGAGTCGCTGAGCGTGATCTTGCCGATGGTGTTGGTGGACACCACGCCGACCGTGGCGCCGTCGCGGACGGTGCGGACCTGGGTCTTGATGCCGCTGACGGTGCCGAGGGACGGCAGCACGACGTCGGCGACCTCGTTGGTCCGATCCTTGCCGACCTTGTTGGTGCAGGCCACGATCTGGTGGGCGCTGGCGCCCGAGTCGACCGGCACCTGCCCGCCCTGGACCCGGGTGCCGAAGCCCCAGCCCTTCATCGCGAACGGCGTGGCGTCGGGGTCCTTGGGCGCGTCCGGGTTCGCGGCCGACGCGGCGCCGGACACTGCCAGCCCCGAGCCGATGAGCGTCACCGCGGTGGCGGCGGCCAGCCCTCCTCGCAGCATGCGTGTCTTGGTCGTGCGGTACATGTGGTCTCCCTCCCCAGTCGACGGGCCCGAGCCCGGTGCAGCGGTCGATGCCCCCCACCTGCACCGGTCAACGGAAGGTCGTCGGAGAGGTGATGGTGATGCGTGTCACGTCTCGGATTCCAGACGCCCGTGGGCCACTGCTCCCTGGTGGGGTCCCGGACGCGCGGCGAGGATGGCGGCATGAGCGAACGCGTCGTTGCCGTCGGCCGCGGGCCGGTGTCCGTCGAGGAGCTCGTCGCGGTCGCCCGCGACGGTGCCGCCGTCGAGCTGACCGAGGAGGCCGTCGGGGCGGTCGCCCGGGCGCGCGCCGTCGTCGACCGACTGGCGGCCGCGCCGACCCCGGCGTACGGCATCTCGACCGGGTTCGGCGCCCTCGCCACCCGGCACATCCCGACCGAGATGCGCGCCCAGCTCCAGCGCTCGCTGGTCCGCTCGCACGCGGCCGGGTCCGGGCCCGAGGTCGAGCGGGAGGTGGTGCGCGCGCTGATGCTGCTGCGCCTCTCCACGCTGGCGACCGGCCACACCGGCGTCCGTGTGGAGACCGCGCAGCTGCTCGCCGGGCTGCTCACCCACGGCATCACGCCGGTGGTGCGTGAGTACGGCTCGCTCGGCTGCTCCGGCGACCTCGCGCCCCTGTCGCACTGCGCGCTGGCCCTGATGGGCGAGGGCGAGGTCCGCGACGCCGCCGGCACGCTGATGCCCGCGGCCGAGGCGCTCGCCGCCGCCGGCCTGGCGCCCGTCGAGCTGGTCGCCAAGGAGGGTCTGGCGCTCATCAACGGCACCGACGGCATGCTCGGCATGCTGGTGCTGGCGATCCAGGACCTGCGGATGCTGCTGCGCACGGCGGACGTCGCCGCCGCGATGTCGGTCGAGGGGCAGCTCGCCACCGACCGGGTCTTCGCGCCCGAGCTGCAGGCGATCCGGCCGCACCCCGGACAGGCCGACTCGGCCGCCAACCTGACGGTGCTGCTGAAGGACTCCGGGGTGGTCGCCTCGCACCGAGGCCCCGACTGCAACCGCGTGCAGGACGCCTACTCGCTCCGCTGCTCGCCCCAGGTGCACGGCGCCGCCCGCGACACCGTCGACCACGCCGCGTCGGTCGCCGCCCGCGAGCTCGCCTCCGCCGTCGACAACCCCGTGGTGCTCGCCGACGAGGAGCGGGTGGAGTCCAACGGCAACTTCCACGGTGCGCCGGTCGCCTATGTGCTCGACTTCCTCGCGATCGTCGCCGCCGACGTCGCGTCGATCAGCGAGCGGCGTACCGACCGCTTCCTCGACAAGGCCCGCAACCACGGGCTGCCGCCCTTCCTCGCCGACGACCCCGGCGTCGACTCCGGGCACATGATCGCCCAGTACACGCAGGCCGCGATCGTCTCCGAGCTCAAGCGGCTCGCGGTGCCCGCGTCCGTCGACTCGATCCCCTCCAGCGCCATGCAGGAGGACCACGTGTCGATGGGCTGGTCGGCCGCGCGCAAGCTGCGCCGGTCCGTCGACGGCCTGACGCGCGTCGTCGCGATCGAGGTGCTCACCGCCGCTCGGGCGCTCGACCTGCGCGCCCCCCTGGAGCCGTCGCCGGCGACCGGTGCCGTCGTCGGCCTGCTCCGCGCCTCCGGCATCGAGGGCCCCGGCCCCGACCGCCACCTCTCGCCCGAGATCGAGGCCGCCGTCGCGCTGGTCGCCTCGGGCGCCGTCCTCTCCGCCGCCGAGTCCGTGACTGGAGCCCTCCGATGACCAACCCCCGCCTGCCGATCCACGCCGCCCACGGCACCGACCTCACCGCCCGCTCGTGGCAGACCGAGGCGCCGCTGCGGATGCTGATGAACAACCTCGACCCCGAGAACGCCGAGCGCCCCGAGGACCTCGTGGTCTACGGCGGCACCGGCAAGGCCGCCCGGTCGTGGGAGGCCTACGACGCGCTCGTGCGCACGCTGTCGACGCTGGCCGACGACGAGACCATGCTCGTGCAGTCCGGCAAGCCGGTCGGCGTCATGAGGACCCACGAGTGGGCGCCGCGGGTGCTCATCGCGAACTCCAACCTGGTCGGCGACTGGGCCAACTGGGAGGAGTTCCGCCGGCTCGAGGACCTCGGCCTGACGATGTACGGCCAGATGACCGCCGGCTCGTGGATCTACATCGGCACCCAGGGCATCCTGCAGGGCACGTTCGAGACGTTCGCGGCCGTCGCCGACAAGCGCTTCGGGGGCACGCTCGCCGGCACGATCACCGTCACCGCGGGCCTCGGTGGCATGGGCGGCGCGCAGCCGCTGGCCGTGACGATGAACGACGGCGTCGTCATCTGCATCGAGTGCGACCGGTCCCGCATCCAGCGCCGGATCGACCACCGCTACCTCGACGTCCAGGCCGCGTCGCTCGAGGAGGCCGTCGAGATGGCGGTCGCGGCCCGCGACGAGCGCCGCCCGCTGTCGATCGGCGTGCTCGGCAACGCCGCCGAGCTGCTGCCGCGGCTGCTGGAGATGGACGCCCCGGTCGACATCGTCACCGACCAGACCTCCGCGCACGACCCGCTCTTCTACCTGCCGGCCGGCGTGCCGTTCGAGGAGTGGGAGGCGCGGCGTACCGCCGACCCGGCGGGGTTCACCAAGGAGGCCCAGGCCTCGATGGCCGCACACGTGCGCGCGATGGTCGAGCTCCAGGACCGCGGCGCCGAGGTCTTCGACTACGGCAACTCGATCCGCGACGAGGCGCGCAAGGGCGGCTACGACCGGGCCTTCGAGTTCCCCGGCTTCGTGCCGGCCTACATCCGGCCGCTCTTCTGCGAGGGCAAGGGCCCCTTCCGCTGGGCCGCGCTCTCCGGCGACCCCGCCGACATCGCCGCGACCGACAAGGCGATCCTCGAGCTCTTCCCCGACAACGAGCGGCTGCGGAAGTGGATCACCATGGCCGGCGAGCGGGTGCACTTCCAGGGCCTGCCGGCCCGCATCTGCTGGCTCGGGTACGGCGAGCGCCACCTCGCGGGCCTGAGGTTCAACGACATGGTGGCGTCCGGCGAGCTCAAGGCGCCGATCGTGATCGGTCGCGACCACCTCGACTGCGGGTCGGTCGCCTCGCCGTACCGGGAGACCGAGGGCATGATCGACGGCTCGGACGCCATCGCCGACTGGGCGATCCTCAACGCGCTGGTCAACACCGCCTCCGGCGCGACCTGGGTGTCCTTCCACCACGGCGGCGGCGTCGGCATGGGTCGGTCGCTGCACGCCGGCCAGGTGTGCGTCGCCGACGGCACCCCGCTGGCGGCGCAGAAGATCGAGCGCGTCCTCACCAACGACCCGGGCATGGGCGTGATCCGGCACGTCGACGCGGGCTACGACCGTGCCGCCGAGGTCGCCGCCGAGCGCGACGTGCGCATCCCGATGGCGGAGTAGACCCGCCCGCAGGGTGGGCCTGCGAGATTTCCACAATGTCTAGTGGTTTACTAGACAAGTGAGCGTGATCCCTTCCCCGATCGGCTCCGGCGCGGGCGTCCCGGTGCAGCTCGGTCCGGTGACCGACTGCCACCAGCACCTGTGGCCGGCGGCCTTCGTCGAGCTGCTCCGCCGCCGCCACCGCGGTCCGCGCCTCGAGGGTTGGACGCTCCTCCTCGACGGCGAGCCGCCCTACGTGGTCGACCCGGCCGCGCACGACCTCGTCGCCCGCCGTGCGACCGACGCGGCCGACGGCATCGACCTCGCCCTGCTGTCGCTCTCGAGCCCGCTCGGCATCGAGTCGATGCACCCCGACGAGTCCGCCCCGCTGCTCGCGGCCTGGCACTCGCTGGCCGACGACCTCGAGCGCGACCGGGTCGAGGGGTTCGGCCTCTGGGCGTCCGTCAACGTGATCGACCCGGACCTCGCCGACCTCGCCACGTGGCTCCGCCACCCGCGCGTGCACGGCCTCCAGGTGCCGGCGCCGGCACTGGCCGACCCGGCCTCGGTCGAGCGGCTGGCGCCGATGCTCGCACTGGTCGAGGCCGCGGACCTTCCCGTCCTCGTGCACCCCGGCCCCGTCCTCGTGCACCCCGGCCGGTCCGTCGAGGCCCAGGACGTGCCCGGCTGGTGGCCGGCGCTGACGTCGTACACCGCGCAGCTGAGCGCGTCCTGGTTCGCCTGGCACGTCGCCGGCCGCCGGCTGCTGCCGCGGCTCCGGATCGCGTTCGTCGGGCTCGCCGGGCTGGCACCGCTGCACCACGAGCGGCTGGCCCAGCGCGGTGGCGAGCTCGGGGCGATCGACCCGCTCGTGCACTACGAGACCTCGTCCTACGGCACGCGCGCCATCGACGCGATGGTCCGGGTCGTGGGCGTCGACCCGCTCGTGCACGGCTCCGACCGGCCCTATGCCCGGCCCACCGATCCCGGCCTCGGGGCCGCGTTCTCCCAGTCGCTCTTCGTCACCAACCCGGCCCACCTGCTGAACGGAGCACCCCGATGACCCTCGCGCCCGAGCACCCGTCGGCGACCACTGCGGGCACGCTCTCCGCTCACCAGCTGCCGGCCCTCCCGGGCCGCGTCCTCGAGCCCGCCGAGCTGCTCGCCTGGGTGCGCGAGCTGGCCGCCGACCCCGAGCGCTGGCAGCAGCACGTGCGCCACGACACCGACGGTCGCCACTTCGTGCAGCTCTACCGCGATGCCGACATCGACGTCTGGCTGCTCTGCTGGAACACCGTCGACGACACCGGCTGGCACGACCACGACACCTCCTCCGGAGCCGTGGCCGTGACGCGGGGGGCCGTCGTCGAGAACCGCCCCCGCCTGGGCGGCGAGCCGGTCAGCAAGACCCTCGCGGCCGGGACGGCGTTCGCCTTCGGGCCCGACCACATCCACCGGATGGCCGGCGCCGTCGACGGATCGGTCTCCATCCACGCCTACTCGCCGCCGCTGTGGCGGATGGGGCAGTACTCCATCAGCCCGTCCGGCGTGATGCGTCGCTACTCCGTCTCGTACGCCGACGAGCTTCGCCCCCTGGCCGGCGACTAGCCTCCGCCCCGCGCGCGGGCGGTGTCCGACGTGCCAGAGTGACGCTGAGGACTATCGCCGAGAACGGCGGGGTAGGAGGCGTCGCGTGCCCCCGACGTTGACCGCGCAGCTCACCCGCCGCAAGCCGCTCCGCCTCCAGGCGGGTCCGCACGGCGGACCGGACCTGAGCCGCAGCCTCAGCACCTTCCAGCTGATGATGTTCGGCGTCGGGGCCACCGTCGGCACCGGCATCTTCTTCGTGCTCCAGGAGGCGGTTCCCGACGCCGGCCCGGCGGTGATCGTCTCGTTCCTGATCGCGGGGCTCGGCGCCGGGCTGTCGGCGCTCTGCTACGCCGAGATCGCGAGCGCGATCCCGGTCAGCGGATCGACGTACTCCTACGCCTACCACGCGTTCGGCGAGCTGGTCGCGATGGGCATCGCCGCGTGCGTGCTGCTGGAGTACGGCGTCTCGAGCGGCGCCGTCGCGGTCGGATGGAGCGGCTACCTCAACGAGCTGCTCGAGAACGTCCTCGGGTGGCACCTCCCCGACGCCCTGTCGTACTCGCCGATCCCCTACGAGGACAACGTCACCGGGATCGTGAACCTGCCGGCCGTGCTCCTGGTGATGATGTGCACGATCCTGCTGGTGCGCGGCGCCAGCGAGTCCGCGCGGGTCAACACCGTCATGGTGATCATCAAGCTCAGCGTGCTGCTGATGTTCGTCGCCATCGCCCTGACGGCCTGGGACAGCGACAACTTCGCGGGATTCTGGGACGCCGGTCCCCACGGGATCTCGGCGGCCGCCGCCACGATCTTCTTCTCGTTCATCGGCCTCGATGCCGTCTCGACCGCCGGCGAGGAGGTGCGCGACCCGCAGCGGGCCCTGCCCCGGGCGATCATGGGCGCGCTCGCGGTCGTCGTCACGGTCTACGTGCTGGTCGCCGTCGCGGGCATCGCGGCCCAGCCGCCGGAGAAGTTCTCCGACCCCGACCAGCAGTCCGCCGGCCTGTCGGTGATCCTCGAGGACATCACCGGGTCGACCGTGGCACCCACGATCCTGGCCGCGGGCGCGGTGATCTCGATCTTCTCGGTGACCCTGGTGACGCTCTACGGACAGACCAGGATCCTCTTCGCGATGGGTCGCGACGGGATGCTGCCCGACCGCTTCTCGTCGGTGAACCCGCGGACGTTGACGCCCACGTTCAACACGATCGTGTGCGGCACGGTGGTCGCCCTGATCGGCGGCTTCGTGCCGGCCGACTACCTGTGGGACACGGTCTCGATCGGGACGCTCGTCGCCTTCATCGTGGTGGCGGCCGGCGTGCTGGCGCTGCGGCGCACGCAGCCGGACCTGCCGCGGCCGTTCCGGGTGCCGCTGCACCCCGTCGTACCAGTGCTGACGATCGCGGTGTGCCTCTACATCCTGTCCGGGATCGCGCTCGTCACCTGGGTGATCTTCGGCTGCTGGCTCGCGCTGGTGCTGGGGTTCTACATGCTGTGGGGACGCCGGCACGCCGTGCTCGGGAAGGAGGCCGCCCGGTGACGATCCTCGTCGGACACCCGCCGCGTCCGCACGACCGGTCCGCCATCTCGTACGCCGCGATGCTCGCGCGCACCCGCGGGATGGGCCTCCACGTCGTGTCGGTGCTGCCCGCGCCGTGGCCAGCCGTGCCGGGTCGCGCGTCGACCGCGGCCCAGGAGGCGCACCGGGAACGCGCGCTGGGCTACGCGACCACGGTGCTCGCCGAGGTGGCGCCCGACCTGCCGGCGACCGTGGAGGTCGTGCCCGGTCGCTCGGTCGCCGGCACCCTGCTGGCCCGGGCGCGCGAGGTCGACGCGTCGCTCGTCGTCATCGGCTCCGTCGACGAGGGTCCGTGGGACCGGGTGGCGATCGGGTCGACGGGCGACCGGCTGCTGCACGCGGCCGACCGTGCGGTGGCGGTCGCCACCCGAGGCTTCTCCACGCACGCCGTGCCCCGCTTCACCCGGGCCACCTGCGCCTTCCGCGCCGACCGCGCCTCGGTCGAGGTGCTCCGCCGGATCGGGCAGATCTGCGCGGACTCCGGTGCCGCCCTGCGGGTCGCGACCTTCGGGGTCGAGGGCCGCACGATGTACCCGCCCGAGGTCGCCGGCGAGGAGGAGGTCGTGGCCGCGTTCGTCGACCAGGCCCGGGCTGCACAGGCAGCGGCGCTGGCGCAGGTCGCCGCGCCCGAGGGCGTCGAGTGCACGGTCGCGGTCGGACCGGACTGGGCGACGGCGATCGGGCGCCTGGCGTGGCGGCACGACGACATCCTGGTGCTCGGCTCGGCCACCGGCGGCCTCCTCTCGCGGGTGCTCCTGGGTGCGAACGCCTACCGGATCCTCCGGCACGCGCCGGTGCCGGTGGTGCTGGTCCCCGAGACCTGAGCCGCGACGTACGACGGCCGCCGACCCGTGCCCGAGGCACGTGCCGGCGGCCGCCGATGTCTGGGATGCGCTAGTAGACCCTGCGGCGCGTGCCACCGATCGGCACCAGGTTGAGCACCAGGCCGACGACCGCGAGGATCGCGCCGATCGTGGTGAGGATCGGGATGTCGGCCAACAGGCCGATGAGCAACAGAACAACACCGAGGATGATCATGGGTTCCCTCCTGAGTAGCGGCTCGTGGGTGGTGAGCCAGCACAGGATGTACCCCGCTGACGGGGGCAGAAACCTCAGCGTGGGCTATCGAGCACGATCGTGATCGGCCCGTCGTTGACCGAGTCGATCCGCATGTCGGCGCCGAAGACTCCGCGCTCGACGCGCGCGCCGAGCTCGGACAGTGCGGCGCAGACCGCGTCGTACAACGGCTCGGAGACCGGCCCCGGTGCGGCCGCCTGCCAGGTGGGACGCCGACCCTTGCGGGCGTCGCCGTACAGCGTGAACTGGCTGACGACGAGGACCGGTGCGCCGACGTCGGACGCGGACTGCTCGTCGCGCAGGATCCTCAGGTCCCAGATCTTGCGGGCCATCCACGCGACGTCGGCCGCGCCGTCGTCGTGGGTCACGCCGAGGTAGGCCAGCACGCCAGGCCCCTCGAACCCGCCGACGACCTGGCCCTCGACCGTGACGTGCGCGCCGTGCACGCGCTGGACGACGGCCCTCACTGGCTCGCGAGGGCCTGGATCGCCTCGTGGATGCTGAGCGTGCGGCGGGCCGACTCGACGTGGAGGTTCTCGACCATCCGGCCGTTGTAGGTCACGACACCCGACCCCTGCCCGTCCTCGAAGGCCTGGATCAGGCCGCGGGCGTCCTCGACCGCCCGCTCGCTCGGGGCGAACGCGGTGTTGGCGCCCTCGACCTGGCCCGGGTGGATCAGGGTCTTGCCGTCGAAGCCCATCTGCCGGCCCTGCTCGCACTCGGCGAGGAAGCCGTCGGTGTCCTTCACGTCGTTGTAGACGCCGTCGAGGATCGCGATGCCGGCCGCGCGCGCGGCGAGCAGCGCGGTGTGCAGGCTCGGCAGGATCGGCGCCCGGCCGGGCACGTGCTCGGCGTACAGCTCCTTGACGAGGTCATTGGTGCCCATCACGAAGCAGCTCAGCCGCTCGCTCGCTCGGGCGATCGCGAGCGCGTCGAGGATCGCCACCGGGGTCTCGATCATCGCCCAGAGCCTCGTGTGGTCGGGGGCGCCGTGCTTCTCGAGGCCGGCCACCAGCTGGGCGACCTCGGCGGCGCTGTTGACCTTGGGGACGACGACCGCGTCCGGCCCGGCCTGCGCTGCGGCGGCCAGGTCGGCGTCGTGCCACTCGGTGCCGATGCCGTTGACCCGGATCGTGAGGGTACGGCGTCCGTACTCACCGCTCGCGGCGGCCGCGGCGGCGGCCTCGCGCGCGGCCGGCTTGGCGTCCGGCGCGACGGCGTCCTCGAGGTCGAAGATCACCGCGTCGATCGGGAGCGTCTTGGCCTTCTCGAGCGCCTTGGCGTTGGAGCTGGGCATGTAGAGGACGCTGCGCAGCGGGGTGAAGTCACTCACTGGGCACCTCGATCGCGTCGTACTGCGCCTTGAGCGCCGGGTCGATCGCGGCGAGCTGCTCGGCGAGCTCGACCATCACCAGGCACTGCTTGAGGGACGCGTCGTCCTCCATCTTGCCGTCGAGCATCACCGCGCCGGTGCCGTCGCCCATCGCGGCGACCACGCGGCGCGCGTGCGCGATGTCCTCGACGCTGGGGCTGAAGACCCGGTTGGCGATCTCGATCTGCTTGGGGTGCAGGCTCCAGGTGCCGACGCAGCCGAGCAGGAAGGCGTTGCGGAACTGGTCCTCGCAGGCGGTGACGTCGGCGATGTCGCCGAACGGTCCGTAGTAGGGGTAGATCCCGTGCATCGCGCAGGCGTCGACCATGCGCGCGATCGTGTAGTGCCAGAGGTCCTGCTGGTAGGTCTGCCGGACGGCGGCGGGCTGGTCGGGGTTCGGGTCCTGGCGGACCAGGTAGCCGGGGTGGCCGCCGCCGACGCGGGTGGTCTTCATCCGGCGGTCGGCGGCCAGGTCGGCGGGGCCGAGGGAGATGCCCTGCATGCGCGGGCTGGCGCCGCAGATCTCCTCGACGTTCGCGACGCCGCGGGCGGTCTCGAGGATCGCGTGGACCAGGATCGGCCGCTCCAGGTCGGCCTTGGCCTCGAGCTGGGCGAGCAGCCGGTCGACGTAGTGGATGTCCTCGGCGCCCTGCACCTTCGGCACCATGATCACGTCGAGCTTGTGGCCGATCGCGGGCACCAGCGTCGTCAGGTCGTCGAGCACCCAGGGGCTGTCGAGGGAGTTGATCCGGGTCCACAGCTGGGTGGGACCGAAGTCGGTGTCCTGGGCGATCTGCACGAGGCCCTCGCGGGCGGCGAGCTTGTTGTCGGCCTTGACGGCGTCCTCGAGGTTGCCGAGCAGCACGTCGACGGTGCTCACCAGGTCGGGGACCTTCGCGGCCATCTTCGGGTTGCTCGGGTCGAAGAAGTGGATCGCCCGGCTCGGCCGCGCCGGGATCTCCGTCAGGGGGCTCGGCGCCCCCACGGCCAGGGGTCGGAAGAAGTCCTTCGCGCTGCGGGATCCGCTCATGGCGCGGAAGGTAGCAGCGGAGGGCTACCCGTCGGTATGACGGATCTGACACGGGCGGCGCTCGGCGTGTGACAGTTTCATCAAGGGATGTAGGCGAAACCGCGCTTCCCTCGACGAGTTCGCCGAGGGAGGCGCGGCGCCGACGTCATCCCTTGATGAAACTGCGACCGGCGGCGACCGGCGGCGACCGGCGGCGACCGGCGGCGGCAGCCCTCAGCCGTAGGTGTAGAAGCCCCGCCCGGTCTTGCGACCGAGCAGGCCGGCGTCCACCATCCGCTGCAGCAGCGGCGGGGCGGCGTACAGCGGCTCCTTGAACTCCTCGTAGAGCGACTCCGCGACCGCCTTGGTGGTGTCGAGGCCGATCAGGTCCGCCAGCGCCAGCGGGCCCTGCGGGTGCGCGGCGCCGAGCACCAGGCCGCGGTCGATGTCCTCGGCCGAGGCGAAGCCGGACTCGAACATCCGGATCGCCGACAGGATGAAGGGGATCAGCAGCGCGTTGACCACGAAGCCGGCGCGGTCCTGGCAGTCGATCGCCTGCTTGCCGAGCGACCCCTCGACCCACTGGCGCGAGCGCGCGGTCGTCTCCTCCGACGTCAGCAGCGACGGCACCAGCTCGACGAGCTGGAGCACCGGCACCGGGTTGAAGAAGTGGATGCCGATCACCTGGGTCGGGCGCGAGGTGACCACGCCCAGCTTCATGATCGGGATCGAGGAGGTGTTGGACGCCAGGATCGCGTCCGGCGCCTTCACGACGTCGTCGAGCCGCTTGAACAGCGCGACCTTGGCCGCCTCGTCCTCGACGATCGCCTCGACGACGACCTCGCGGTCGGCGACGGCGTCCAGGTCGGTCTCGACCCGGATCAGCTGGAGCACGCTGCCCGCCGACTCGATCTTGCCCTTGGCCTCCGCGCGCTCGAGCGACTTCTCCAAGCGGCCGAGCGCGGCCTTCGCTGCAGCGTCCGAGGACTCCACGACGATGACGTCGTGCCCAGCCCTGGCGCTGACCTCGGCGATGCCCGACCCCATCAGGCCACCACCGATCACAGCCACGTTGTTCATGTGTCTCCCTCTCCACGTGTGCTGCGTCGATTCCACCAGTGCCGCCTGCGCTCCCGTACGGCGGGCCCGGTGGGTGGGACGCGGCGGGCTGCCCGGCGCTCTCGCCAGGCCTCGACCGTCGCCTCCACGTCGCGGGGCATCGTCACCAGGGGCGGACCCTCCGGGAGCAGGTAGCGCGCCCGGATCACCCGCTCGTTGAAGTCCTCGACGTGCGCGCGGACCTGGCTCTCCGCGGCGTACTCGTCGAGGCGCGCGTCGAGCTCGGCGTCCTCCTTGCGCAGCTGGACGCTGGGCGGCAGCACGGCGATCCGCTCGCGCTCGACGAGCTTCTTCAGCCACCAGTCGGGGTCGTGCTCGGCGCCGAGGCCCTCGATCGGCTTGCCCGCGCCGGGAAGGTCGTCGAACTCGCCGCGCGCGATCGCCTGCTGCACCTGCAGGTCCACCCAGGTGTGCTGCTGCCGGATCCGGGCGGCGGCCGCGGCCGACGAGTCGGTACGCCGTGCTGGACGGTGCTCGTCCTCCGTCATCCCACCACGATAGCCAGCGACGTCGTGGTCGCTCGCGGCCGCCGGGAACAGCCAGAACGTCTGTGGCTATCGCACCGGGCCCTCAGTGGACGACGGTGGCCGGTGCCTCGTCGGCCACGTGCTTCGGGAGCATGACGAGGGCGCAGGCGGCGAGCAGGGCGGCGACGGCGCAGACGGCCCAGACGGTGAGGTAGCCCGACAACGGGGCGTGGCCCTCCTCGAGGTCGTCCAGGGAGCCGGTGGCCGACAGCGCGATGGCGAAGATCGCGGAGGCGAACGCGCCGCCGATGGTCTTGGTCGCGTTGGTCATGCCGGTGGCGAAGCCGGTGCGCTCCGGCGGCGCGGCGGCGGCCGCCATCGCCGGCAGGGCGGCGACGAGTGCGCCGGAGCCGAGACCGGCGACGGCCATGTTGAGCAGCGCCTGCCAGGTGTGGTCGTGGAAGGGCAGCCACAGCGCGTAGCCGAGGGCGACCAGCAGGGTCGAGCCGATCAGCGCACCGCGCGGCCCGAGGACCCGGCTGGTCACCGGCAGCGTGAACGCGCCGATCGCCAGGAAGATCACGTACACGCCGATGAGCGTGGACACGAAGCCCGCGGTCGCGCCGAGGCCGTAGCCGGCGACGTCCGGGTCGGTGCGCGCGAACGTCGACAGCGGGATCTGCGCGCCGAGGATCGACATGCCGAAGAGGAACGCCGTCAGCTGCACCGGCCACTGACCGGGCGCGCTCATCAGGCGGACGTCGACGATCGGCTCCTCCTGGGTGAGCTCGAAGCGCACGAACGGCAGCAGCGTGAGCAGGCCGAGGGCGATCAGGCCCCACGCGAGCACGCTGCCCGGGCCGTCGAGACGGATCGTGATCAGCCCGCCCATCACCAGGCAGATCGACGCGGTGAGCAGCGCCAGGCCGCCGAGGTCGAACCCGCCGGTGGAGGTGCCCGGGGCGTCCTCGACGCCGAACCAGATCACGAAGAAGACAGCCGTGACGACGATCGCGGGCAGCATCAGCAGGAACGACATCGAGGTCGCCTCGACCAGAGCGCCCGACGTGAGCGCGCCGATGATGACGGCCAGCTCGAGGGCACCGACCAGCACGCCGGCGGCCCGCCGGGTGAGCAGGTTCTGGCGGCCGGTGTCGGCCGTACGCCGGTGGATGATCGCCACCTCGAGCGGCAGCCACACGACGTACGCGCCCTGGATCGCGAACCCGATGAGGAACGTGGTGAACGACGGCGCGAACGCCAGGATCCACGAGCCCAGCGCGGTGATGGCGGTGGAGAGCAGCAGCACCTTCTTGTGGCCGACCAGGTCGCCGAGCCGTGCCAGTGGCGGCACGACCAGCGCGGAGACGATCAGCTGCGCCGCCTCGAACCAGTTGACGTCGGCGTCCTTGATGCCGAGGTGGTCGGCGATGTCGGAGTAGATCGGCGTGTAGAAGCCCTGCAGCACGCCACTGGCCAGCTCGACGCAGACGAGGAAGCCGACGATCGCGGCCAGTCCGCGCACCCGCGGGTCGGAGGTGATGGTCATGAGGGGATCCTCTCGATCAGCCGCTGGTACCACTGCACGCCCTCGACCAGGGCGTCGATCCCGAGGTGCTCGTCGTAGCTGTGGATCGACTCGCGCTGCGCCTTGGTCATCCAGAAGGGGGCGAACCGGTAGACCCGAGGGCAGAGCCCGGTGAAGAACCGCGAGTCGGTGGCGGCCATCATGACGTACGGCGCGGGCACCGCGCCGGGGAACACCTCGATGATCGTCGCTTCGATCAGCGCGAAGGCGTCGTCCATCGGCGAGATCGGCGACGGATCGGTGCCCTCGACGAGCGTCACCTGGACCTGGTCGTCGTCGATCGTCCGCCGGACGTGCTCGAGGACGCTGGTGACGGTGTCGCCGACCATGATCCGGATGTTCACGCCGGCCTTGGCGGTGCTGGCGATGACGTTGAGGGCGGGCGAGCCGGAGAGCGTCGTCATCGCGAACGTCGTGCGCGTGGCGGCCGCTGTCTCCGGACCCGCCGCGAGCAGCGCCTTCGTGAGCAGCGGCCGGATCCTCCCGGCGTTCTGCATGACCGGCCGCAGTGCCCGGGGAGCGTGCGGGGCCAGCCGGCGGAGCAGCTCGATCATCGGGTCGGGCACGCTGGCCGCCATCTGGTGCTTGTCGAGCCGGCGGATCGCCCGCGCGATGCGGACGGTCGGCGCGTTGCGGGCCGGCGTCGAGGCGTGCCCGCCGCGGCCGTCGACGCGCAGCTCGATCGACGTCTGGCCCTTCTCGGTGACGCCCACGGCGCCGATCGGCACGTCGATCCCGGGGAAGGCGCCGGTAGCGACGGCGCCGCCCTCGTCGAGGACGAACCACGGCCGTACGCCGCGCCGCGTGAGCTCCTCGACCGCGAGCCGGGCGGCAGCACCGGAGACCTCCTCGTTGCACCCGAACGACAGCCAGACGTCCTGCTCCGGGGTGAAGTCCTGCTCCAGCAGCGTCTCGACGGCCTCGCAGATCGCGACCAGCTGGCCCTTGTCGTCGAGCGTGCCGCGTCCCCAGATGGCCCCGTCGTGGATCTCCGCGCCGAACGGCGGGTGCTGCCAGACCGTGTCGCCGTCGACCGGTACGACGTCCAGGTGCGCCATCAGCACGACGGGCCGGTCCGCGTGGCGGCCGGCCCAGCGGAAGAGCAGCCCGTGGGTGTCGACGCGGGTGAGCTCGAGCCGCTCGTGCAGGAGCGGGAACTGCGTCCGGAGCTCCACGACGAAGGAGTCGAACGCCTCGACGTCGACGTCCTCCCAGTCGGGGTAGGAGACGGTCGGGATCCGGACCAGGGCCTGCAGCTTCCCCACGGCGCGATGCGTGCTCACGACGCGAGGCTAGGGCACCGGCTCTCGGTCTCGGATGCGAGACCCAGGTCGGGTCGCGGTCGTTGACCGCGGTGGCTCACGCCGATGGACTGGTGCCGTGCTGCCCCCACCGTCCCCGATGCACCAGGTCCGTGAGGGGCTTGCGGGCGCGGGAGCGCGGCGACCCGGCCGCCCCCTCGTCCGCGGCCGGGTGGCCGATCGTCACGACGCCGACCGGGTCGAAGTCCTCGTGGATCCCGAACGCCGCGCGCACGGCGTCCTGCCGGTCGGTCGGCACGCCGATGAAGCACGACCCCAGGCCGGCGTCGGTCGCCGTCTGCAGGATCAGCAGCGCCGCCATCGCGGTGTCCATGTCCCAGAAGGGCTTGGGCCAGCGCGCCTCGTCCTGGTCGGTCCAGCCCTTGTCGGCCTCGGCGTAGCGCCGCAGGTAGGCGGCCTTGCTGGAGCACGGCAGGATCACGACCGGCGCCTTCATCATGCCGGCGAGCCACCGGTCGGGCCGGTCGACGTCCTCGGCGGTGACCTCCCAGTAGCGGCGCACGTCCTCGGGTGTGTCGAGCACGAGGAAGGCCCAGCCCTGGCTGAAGCCGGCGTTCGGCGCACGCGTCGCGTTGTGCAGCGCCCGATCCACGACCGCCGGGTCCACCGGGTCGGTCGAGTAGTTGCGGACCATCTTGCGGCGGCGGACGACGTCCTGGAACTCCATGGAGGGAACTGTGCCTGACGACTTCGAGCTCATGTGGGGCGACCTCCGCCCGCTGGGTCGGTCGGCCTCGTCCGGCGGCTACTTCCGGCAGCCGTTCACCTCGCCGGAGCGCGAGCTCGTCGCCTGGTTCCTCGAGCAGGCCGAAGCGCGAGGGCTGCGCGTCGAGAGCGACGACTTCGGCAACATCGTCGCCTGGTGGGACACCGGCTCCGGGCCGGCGGTGCTCACCGGCTCGCACCTGGACTCCGTGCTCGACGGGGGCGCGTACGACGGTCCGCTCGGCGTGGTCTCCGCGCTGGCGGCGGTCGACCTGATGCGCTCGCGCGGCGTGGTGCCGTCACGTCCGGTCGGCGTCTCGGTGTTCGTCGAGGAGGAGGGCTCGCGCTTCGGGCTGGCCTGCCTCGGCTCGCGGCTGGCGACCGGCGCGACCTCGTGGGAGACCGCGCGCGAGCTGCAGGACCGCGACGGCGTACGTCTCGGCGACGTCGTCGTCGGCGGGTCCTCGTCGCTGCTCGCCGACGTGGGGACCTTCGTGGAGCTGCACGTCGAGCAGGGCCGCGACCTCGTCGACCGCGGCGCCGCGATCGGGGTGGCGAGCGAGATCTGGCCGCACGGCCGCTACCGCTTCGACTTCACCGGGTCGGCCAACCACGCCGGCACCACGCGCATGGAGGACCGGCAGGACCCGATGCTCACCTACGCGATGACCGCGCTGGCGGCCAACAAGCAGGCCCGGCTGGCGGGGCAGCGGGCGACGTTCGGCCGGGTGGCGGTCGAGCCCAACGGCACCAACGCGGTGCCCTCGAGGGTCACCGCCTGGATGGACGCGCGCTGCGCGACCGACGCCGGTCTCTCGGACCTGGTCGAGGCCGTCACCCGGCAGGCGACCGACCGCGCGGACCGCGACGGCACGACGGTCGAGGTGACGGCCGAGTCGGTGTCCGCCTCGGTCGCCTTCGACTCCTCGCTGGCCGCCGCCCTGGCCGCCGACCACGAGGGCGGCGACTGGCCCGTCATCGCGACCCAGGCCGGCCACGACGCCGGGATCCTGTCCGCCGCCGGCATCCCGACCGCGATGCTCTTCGTCCGCAACCCGAGCGGCGTCTCGCACTCCCCGGCCGAGCACGCCGAGATCGCCGACTGCCTGGTGGGCGTGTCGGCGCTGGCCGACACCCTGGAGAGGCTCACCAGGTGACGGCGTACCTCCTGGAGCGGGCCTGGGTCGACGGCGCCGTCCACGACGACGTGCTCGTCGAGATCGAGGGCGACCGGTTCGCCGCCGTCACCGTCGGCGGCACCGTCGAGGGCACCGGCGGCACGCGCCTCGCCGGCCTGACGGTCCCCGGCCTCGTCAACGACCACAGCCACGCCTTCCACCGGGCGCTGCGCGGGCGCACGCAGCGCGAGCGCGGCACGTTCTGGACCTGGCGCGAGCAGATGTACGCCGTGGCCGAGCGGCTGACGCCGGACACCTACTTCGCCCTCGCGCGGGCGACCTACCGCGAGATGGTGGCGGCCGGCTACACGCGGGTGAGCGAGTTCCACTACCTCCACGAGCCCGAGCCGGCGATGGGGGACGCGCTGCGCTCCGCGGCCGCCGAGGCGGGCATCGGGTTCACGCTGCTCGACACCTGCTACGTCAGCAGCGGCTTCGGGGCGCCGCCCGAGGGCGTCCAGACGAGGTACAGCGACGGCACCGCCCAGCAGTGGGCCGAGCGGGTCGGCGACGGCCCGGCCGCGATCCACTCCGTGCGGGCGGTGCCGCGCGACCAGCTCCACGTGTTCCGCGGCCGGGCGCCGCTGCACGTGCACCTCTCCGAGCAGGTCGCCGAGAACGACGCCTGCCTGGCGGCGTACGGCGTGACCCCCACCCGGCTGCTCCACGATGAGGGGCTGCTCGGCCCCGGCACGACGGTCGTCCACGCCACCCACCTCACCCCCGACGACATCGCGCTGCTCGGCGGCACGCGCACCAACGTGTGCATCACGCCCACGACCGAGCGCGACCTCGCCGACGGCATCGGCCCGGCCCGGGCGCTCGCAGAGGCCGGGTGCCGACTCACGATCGGCAGCGACAGCCACGCGGTGATCGACCCGTTCGAGGAGCTGCGCGGCCTCGAGATGGACGAGCGGCTCAGGACCCAGGTGCGCGGCCATTGGTCCGCGGCCGAGCTGCTCGAGATCGGCACCGACGGCGGCATCCGGGCCGGCGACCGAGCCGACCTGGTCACGATCGACACCACCAGCCCGCGCACCGCCGGCACCGGCGCCGACGAGAGCACCGCGGTCTTCGCGGCCACCGCCGCCGACGTCACCCACGTCGTCGTCGCGGGGGAGCCGGTCTACACGAGCAGCGACGACGAGGCGATCGGGCGCGAGCTCGACGCGGCGATGGGAGCCCTGTGGCCACGACCCTGATCACCAACATCGGCGAGCTGGTCACCAACGACCCGCGGGCCGCCGACCTGATCGGCGCGATCGAGGGCGCCGCACTCGTCGTCGAGGGCGACCGCGTGGTGTGGACCGGTCGCGCCGCCGACGCGCCCGCCGCCGACGAGGTGCTCGACGTGGGCGGTCGCGCGGTGCTCCCCGGCTTCGTCGACTCCCACTCCCACCTGGTGTTCGCGGGCGACCGCGCCCAGGAGTTCGCGGCCCGGATGACCGGCACGCCGTACGCCGCCGGCGGCATCCGCACCACGGTCGCGGCGACCCGCGCGGCCACCGACGAGCAGCTCACCGGCCACGTGGCCCGCCTCGTCGGCGAGATGCGCCGGCAGGGCACCACGACCGTCGAGATCAAGAGCGGCTACGGCCTGACCGTCCACGACGAGGCCCGCAGCCTCGCGGTCGCGCGGCAGTTCACGGCGGAGACGACCTTCCTCGGCGCGCACGTCGTGCCGGAGGGCGATGCCGACGCGTACGTCGAGCTCGTGACCGGCCCGATGCTCGACGCCGCCAAGGAGCACGCGCGCTGGATCGACGTCTTCTGCGAGCGGGGCGCCTTCGACGTCGACCAGGCCCGCACGATCCTCGCCGCCGGCGCCGCGGCCGGCCTGCGAGGCCGGCTGCACGCCAACCAGCTCACATACGGCGGCGGGGTGCGGCTCGCCGCCGAGCTCGGCCTGGCCGCCGTCGACCACTGCACCTTCCTCGCCGACGACGACGTCGCCGCGCTCCGCGACAGCGGCACGATCGCCACGCTGCTGCCGGGGGTGGAGTTCTCGACCAAGCAGCCCTACCCGGACGCCCGCCGCCTCATCGACGCCGGGGTGCGGGTGGCGCTCGCCAGCGACTGCAACCCCGGCTCCTGCTTCACCAGCTCGCTGCCCCTCTGCATCGCGCTCGCCGTGCGCGAGATGGGGATGACGCCGGCTGAGGCGGTCCACGCCGCGACGTACCGCGGCGCCGAGGCGCTCGACCGCGACGACGTGGGCGCGCTCGTGCCGGGGCGGCGGGCCGACCTCGTCGTGCTCGACGCGCCGTCCCACGTGCACCTCGCCTACCGCCCCGGCGTGCCGCTCGTCGCCGCCACCTGGATCGGCGGGCGGCCCGTCTAAGACGCCCGGCCACCTCAGATAAGGCACCTGCCCGATGTGCCGGCCTACCTCAGAAGAGGAACCTCGTCATCAGGAGAGCGAGGAGCTGAGGAGCCCACCATGTACGAGAACAGCCTCAACCGAGACCTGCTGAAGAGCGAGCTCGACTACCGCATCGAGCGGATCCGCGGCGACATCGGAGGCCGGCGCCGCCGCCGGTCGCTGGGGCGTCGAGGAGACGCGGGAGACGGCGGCTGGCCGACCCGCTGAGCGCGCGCAGGACGTGGCGCGCGAAATGGATGCGCAGCAGACAATCGAACACGAGACACTGTCCGGCGTGGCCAACAACTCCAGCCGGACCCTGGTCGGTCGAGACGCCGAGCTGGCGGAGGTCGCTTCGCTGCTCGGCGTCCGGTCGTCCTCAGTCGACGCCGGCGGTACGCAGGCCGGCGAGGCGACCACCGTCCTGCTGTCCGGCGATGCCGGTGTCGGCAAGACCCGGCTGCTGACCGAGCTGCGCGACCTCGCCTTCACCGAGGGCTGGCAGGTCGTCGCCGGGCACTGCCTGGACTTCGGCGACAGCGCCCTGCCCTACCTCCCCTTCTCCGAGGTCCTCGGCCGGTTGGCCGCCGACCTGCCCGCGACCGTCGACGAGGTCGCCGGCCAGCACCCCGCCCTGGCCCGGCTCCAGCCGGGACGCCGGATGATGGGCCGCGATCGCGAGGACAGCGGGGCCCTCGACCGTGCCGACCTCTTCGAGGCCGTGCACGCGCTCATCGAGGCCGCGGCCGCGAAGGCGCCGCTGCTGCTCGTCATCGAGGACTCCCACTGGGCCGACCAGTCGACCCGCGACATGCTCAGCTTCCTCTTCTCCCGGCCGTTCTCCGGGCCGGTCTCGCTCGTCGTGTCCTACCGCTCCGACGACCTGCACCGGCGGCACCCCCTCCGCCGCCAGGTCGCGGAGTGGACCCGGCTCCGGGGCGTGCACCGGGTGGCGCTCTCGCCGTTGCCCGACGAGGCGGTCCGCGCCCTTATCGCCGAGCTCGTTCCCGGCGGCCTGTCCGAGAAGGAGCTCGCCGACATCGTCGGCCGCGCCGAGGGCAACGCGTTCTTCGTGGAGGAGCTCACCAGCGCCGCCGCCGGCCCCGGCCGGTGGGTGCCCGACGACCTCGCCGACGTGCTGCTGGTCCGGCTCGACCGGCTCGACGACACCGCGCGCGACGTGGTCCGCGCCGCCAGCGTCGCGGGCCGGCGGGTCGCCCACGACATGCTCGCCGCCGTGGCCGACCTCGACGACGGCGCGCTCGACGAGGGCCTGCGCAAGGCGGTCGAGATGAACATCCTCGTCGCCAGCGACGGCCGCTACTCCTTCCGGCACGCGCTGCTCGGCGAAGCGGTCTACGACGACCTGCTGCCCGGCGAGCGGGTCCGCCTGCACGGCAAGTACGTCGCAGCGCTGCGGAGCGGCGCGGCCACCGGCACCGCGGCGGAGCTGGCCCGGCACGCCCGGCTCGCCCACGACCTCGACACCGCGCTCGGCGCCAGCATCCAGGCCGGCCACGAGGCCAGCCAGGTGGGCGGCCCCGACGAGGCGGCGTACCACTACCAGCAGGCGCTGCAGCTGCTCGCCGACCCGCGCCGGTCCTCCGGCGACGACGTCGACCTCTCCAAGATCGTCGTCGCCGCCGCCGAGGCGCTCTCGGCCAGCGGCGACCCGGAACGAGCGGTGAAGGTGGTGTCCGAGCAGCTCGAGCGGCTGCCGGTCGACGCCCCGACCGCCTGGCGGGCGCGGATGCTCTCCACCCAGGCGCACGTGATGATGATGACCGACAGCGGCCACGAGCCGATCCCGGTCTCCGAGGACGCCGTGGCGCTGACACCCGAGGGCGACAGCGCGCTGCGGGCGCGCATCCTGGCGACCCACGCCCGGGTGCTCGCCGGCTACGGCCGCTACGACGAGGCGCAGATCGTCGGCATGGACGCGTTGACGCTCGCCGAGCGGCTCGACCTCAGCGAGCTCGCCTCCGACGCGATCACGACGCTCTCGGGCCTGAAGAAGGCGGGGCCGAAGGAGGGCCTGCGGGCGGCGCTCCGCGACGCCGTCGCCCGGGCGGAGGAGTCGGGCGCGCTCTCCTCGGAGCTGCGTGCCCGCTACCTGCTCGGCCGCTCCTACGAGGACTGGGCGGAGTTCGACGAGACCATCGAGTGGTTCCGGAGCGCGATCGACCGCGGGGTCGACGCGGGCATGCCGTTCGCGCCGTACGCGTTCGAGGCCCGCTGGCAGCTGGCCTGGGTCTTCGACGTGCTCGGCCGCTGGGACGACGCACTCGACCTCGCCGACGTCGCGCAGTACTCCCCGCCGCCGATCCCGCGGGCGTTGATCGAGTCGCTGCGGCTCCAGATCCGCCTGGCCCGCGGCGAGGAGGTCGGCGACGACGCACGGGCGCTGCGGAAGTTCTGGGCGCGCGAGGGCGGGGTCGCGATCAACTCCGCCGCCGTCGAGATCGACGCCGCCGGCTACCGCGGCGACGCGGCGAGCGCCGTCGAGGCCTACGACGAGGTCGTCGCCGTGCTCTCGCGGATCTGGCACGAGTGGTTCAGCGCGCGGATCCGGCTCGGCGCGCTGACGATCGGCGCGATCAGCCGAGCGGTGCCGCAGCTGTCCGCGGCCGAGCGGGCGGCGTACGCCGAACGCGTCGACCGCATCCTCGCCGACGGCCACATGGTGCTGGACCGCTACTCCGACCCGTCCGGCCACTGGGGTCCGGAGGGCCGCGCCTGGATGAAGCGGCTGGACGCCGAGACGCTGCGGTTCCGGTGGCTGGTGGGGATCGACGCCCCGCCCCAGGACGCGCTCGTCGCGGCGTGGCGGGACGCGATCGCGCTCTACGAGGACTTCGGCCACGTGCACGAGCTCGCCCGGGTGCGCACCGCGCTCGCCGGGATCCTGCGCGCCGCCGGCGACCAGGCGGGCGCGCGCGAGCTCGGCGACCCGGCCCGCGACGCCGCGCACCGGCTCGGCGCCGTCCACCTGCTCGACGACCTGAAGTCGCTGGGCAGCGCGCCGGTGCGGAGCGAGTCGGCGCCGGACACGCTGACGCCGCGGGAGACCGAGATCCTGGCGCTGGTCGCCGAGGGCCGCTCCAACGGCGAGATCGCCAAGCAGCTCTTCATCAGCGCCAAGACGGTCTCGGTGCACGTCTCCAACATCCTCGCCAAGCTCGACGCGTCCGGGCGCACCGAGGCCGCCGCGATCGCACGGCGCCGGGGACTGGTGTAGCGGCCGATCGGGTACTCCTTGTCCGCCGGTCCGCGGCACAGCAGACTGGCGAGACCCGACGATCCCAGGAGGACGCATGACCCCGGAAGAGCCCCTGAGCGATGACGAGATGACCACCAGCCCCCAGGGCGACCCGCTGACCGGTGGTGGCGACGCCGACGGCACCGACGGTGACGGCACCGACGGCGACTCCCACGACAGCGACGGCACCGACGGAGACGCCACCGACGGCGACGGCTCCGACAGCGACGGCACGGACGGCACCGACGGCTGAGTGAACGCACTCGACCTGCTCAGCGGTGACGCCCAGACCTTCCTGACGAAGGTCTGGGCGTCCCGCGTCCACCTGCACCGCACCGACCCCGCCGACCTCGTCGGCCTGCTGTCGCTCGACGACGCCGACCACCTGCTGACCTCGGCGGCGATCCGCACGCCGTCGGTCCGGATGGCCAAGGACGGCAGCGTGCTCCCGGAGTCGGCCTACACCCGCAGCGCGACGCTCGCCGGCAAGCCGCTCACCGGCCTGGTCGACGCCGCCAAGGCGCTCGCGCTCTTCGGCGACGGCGCGACCGTCGTCTTCCAGGGACTGCACCGCTACTGGCCGCCGCTGACCCGACTGATCGCCGAGCTCGAGCTCGAGCTCGGCCACCCCTGCCAGGCCAACGCCTACCTCACCCCGCCGGGGTCGCAGGGGTTCGCCGTGCACTCCGACAGCCACGACGTGTTCGTGTTCCAGACCGCCGGCTCGAAGCTCTGGGAGGTGCACGGCCAGGACGGCCCCGAGGACGTGCTCCTCGAGCCCGGCCTCTCGATGTACCTCCCCACCGGCACCCCGCACGCCGCCCGCGCGCAGGAGACGGTCTCGCTGCACGTCACGATCGGCATCAACCAGCTCACCTGGCGCGGCCTGCTCGAGCGCGCCCTCGCCGACGTGGTCGCGGCGGTGCCCGACGACCACCTGCCGGCCGGCTACCTCGACGACCCCGCGCTGCTCGCGGACACGCTCGCCGACCGGCTGCGCGACGTCGCGGACGCCGTCGGCCGGGTGGATGCGACGGCCGCGGTCGAGTCCGAGGTCCGCCGGTTCCTCACCAGCCGGCCGCCGCGGCTGGCGGGCGGCCTGCACGACGTGCTCGGCCCGGTCGAGGAGTCGACGCGGCTGCGCCGACGCCCCGGGCACCCGTGCGTGCTGCTCGACCGCGGCGAGCAGCTCGAGGTGCTGCTCGGCGACCGCACGATGACCGTCCCGGCCTGGATCCGACCGGCGCTCGACGAGGTGCGGGCGCGCGAGGAGCTCACCCCTGGCGACCTCCCGCTCGACCCCCAGAGCAACCTCGTCCTCTGCCGGAGGCTGGTCCGCGAAGGGCTGCTGGAGATCGCGTGACCTTCCGTTGCGCGGCGGAGAGCGTGCTCCGTGACGAGGACGTCGCCGGCACCGCGACCCATGTCCGCACCTGGCTGCTGCTCGAGCACGTCGGGCCGTGGGGCAGCGAGGCGCTGCTCGACGCACGGCTGCCCGAGGGTCTGGGCGGCGCACTCACGGAGCGGGCGCGGACCCACCGCGCCAAGGTCCTGCTGATCCGTCGCTTCAGCTCCAAGCCCGACGGCCCGGGCCTGCGGGTCTTCGCGGCGTACGCCGACCCGGTCGCCCCGCGCCTGGAGTCCGGCACGCTCGCCGACCCGCGCGAGGTGCTCGACCTCGACCTCGCCGCGCTCCGGGAGGGGGGCAGCAGCGGGCTGGCGGCCTACGACGGCTCGCTGTTCTGCGTCTGCACCAACGGCCGTCACGACGCCTGCTGTGCCGAGCGCGGCCGCCCGGTCGCGCAGGCGCTCGACCGCGCGCACCCGGAGGAGACCTGGGAGGTCTCCCACATCGGCGGCGACCGGTTCGCGGCCAACCTGGTCGTGCTGCCGCACGGGCTCTATTACGGGCGCCTCGACGTCCCGTCCTCGCTCGCGGTCGCCGGCGCCCACCTCGCCGGCGAGCTCGACCTCGACCACCTGCGCGGCCGCTCGTCGTGGCCGATGCCGGTGCAGGCCGCGGAGATCCACCTGCGTCGCGAGCTCGGCGCGACCCGCGTCGACGACGTCGTCCTGCGCGAGCGGGTCCTCGACGGCGACTTCACCTCGGCGTCCTTCTCGGTCGCCGGCGGCACCTACGCCGTCGTCGTCCGCACGATCCGCGACCAGCGCACCGCCGCGCGACTCACCTGCAAGGCGGTCCGCGACAACCCCGTCCCGCGGCACGAGGTCATCAAGGTCGTCCGCCGCTCCTGACCGGCCGCGCGGTCTCAGCCGAGCGCGGCCAGCACGCCGGAGCCGCCGGCCCAGGTGCCGGTGAGCACGGCCTCGGAGTCGACGGGCTCGCCGACCACGCGGACCACCGAGACCTCGTCGCCGCCGCCGCCGGCGACGCCGCTGCCGACGACCGTGACCGCGGGCTCGCGGGTCCGGCGTACGCCGTCCTCCTCGAAGTACTCCTCCGCGCCCGTGCCGCCCGAGGTGATCACCTCGGTCAGCGCGGCCTCGAAGACCGGGTCGGCGGGCGCGTCGTACACCCACCGGGTGCCGAGCACCGAGTGCTCGGTCGTGCCGACCAGGTGGGCCTCGGCGCCGTCGAGCGGCGCGGCGCGGTAGGTCAGCGGCACGTGCACCGTGACGGCGCCGTCCTCGCTGCGCAGCAGGATGCCCTCCATGCCCACCTCGCCGGCGGGGTCGTCGAACCGGTAGCCACCGATCGGCGCCAGCTCCGGCAGCCCGGCCGCCCACGTCTGGCCGGGCAGCCAGGCGCCGATCAGCTCGCGCTTGGACGGGACGATGGTCGCGTGGTGCAGGAGGGCCATGCGCCGAGCCTAGGGTCAGCCCCGAGGTCAGCCCCAGCCCATCGGCGGCAGGTAGTCGTAGGCGTCACCCTGCTTGTGGCAGCGCGTGCACTCCAGGTAGCGCAGGTGCTCGTCGGTGTAGCGGTGGGACCACTTGTGCCACCCCACTCGGCAGCGCAGCGGCTTCCTCATCACGGCCTCCGGGACGATCCGGTCGGGGGCGGTGGCCGCCGCGCGGAGCGCGGGCGCGCGGGTGACCACGCCCCAGGTGTGCCGGGCCTGCTCGGTCCGGCTGAGTCCGTAGAGCTCGGTGACGAGCTCCTGCTGCCAGCGATCGCGCGTGTCGCCGGCCGGGATCAGGCGGAGGGCGGACCGGGTGATCGCCATCGACCACCACTGCGGGCGTCCCTCCGTGCTGATCATGTCGTGCTCACGTCGGTCCCGGTGCCGTCCAGGGGTCGAGCCCGGTCCGCCGGGGGCGGCGCGCGCGGGCCAGTGCGTCGTGGGCGGAGCCGACGCCGTCCGCGGTGAGCCGGTAGTAGCGACGGGGCGGTCGCCCCGCCACGCTCGCCTCGACGTCCTCCCAGCGGGACGCCACCCAGCCCGCGCCCTCGAGCCGCGCCAGGATCGGGTGCACGGTGCCGCTGGCGAGCCCGGCGAGCTCGCCGACCTCGTAGCCGTAGCGCTCCTCGCCCGGCTCCTGCAGCAGCACCTGCAGGACCAGCTGGGTCGGGATCGTCATCCGCACAACGTCGTACTCTACCTAGGGTCTAGGTAGAGAACAAGCCACGAAGCGGTCAGCCGAACGCCGCCAGCACGTGCTTGTTGAGGTCCGGGTAGCGCATCAGGTGCGCCCCGCCGTTGATGTCGAGCACCTCGCCGGTCACCCACGCGGCGTCCGCGAGGTAGACCGCGGCCTCGGCGATCTCCTCGGGGGTGCCGGCGCGGCCGAGGGGCGTGTTGGCGAGGTAGTCGTCCTCGATGCCGGGGATGTCCATCGCCGGCTGGGTCAGTGGCGTGACGACCAGGCCCGGCGCGATCGCGTTGACCCGGATCCCCCTCGGCGCCAGCTCGAGGGCCGCCACCTCGGTCAGCATCGACAGGCCCGCCTTCGCGGCGCAGTACGGCGCCAGGCCGGCGCCCGGCTGCCGGGCGTTGAGCGACGACAGCGAGATGATCGAGCCGCCCGCGGTCAGCCGCTGCCCCGCGTGCTTCATCACCAGGAACGCCCCGGTCAGGCAGACGTCGACGACGCGCCGCCACTCCTCGGCGGCGAGGTCGACGACGTTGCCGAGCGTCGAGACGCCGGCGCTGTTGACGACGAGGTCGAGGCGGCCGTGCTCGGCGAGCACGCCGTCCAGCATCGCCGCGACCGACGCCTCGTCGGTCACGTCGGTCGCGGGGAGGTCGGCGACCACCGTCGTCCACCCCTCCGCCGTGAAGCGGGCGGCGATGGCGGCTCCGATGCCGGAGGCCCCGCCCACCACGACCGCCACCCGATCTGCTGCCTCGACCATGACGAACCTCCCCAGGTGTTGTTGACGCGTGTCAACTTAGGGCCTACGGTCCCGAAATAGAACAGGTTCCAGTCAGTGTTCTTCGAGGACAGGAGGGCCGGCGTGGCCCGACCGACCACCGCCGTCATCGGCGCCGGCATCAGCGGCCTCACCGCCAGCAAGATGCTCGGCGACTACGGCGTCCCGTACACGACCTTCGAGTCCTCCGACCGCGTCGGCGGCAACTGGGCCTTCGGCAACCCCAACGGGCACAGCAGCGCCTACCAGTCGCTGCACATCGACACCTCCAAGCACCAGCTGTCCTTCCGCGACTTCCCGATGCCCGACGACTACCCCGACTTCCCGCACCACACCCAGATCAAGGCCTACCTCGACGCGTACGCCGACGCGTTCGGCCTGCGCGAGCGGATCGAGTTCCAGAACGGCGTCGCGAAGGCCACCCGCCTCGACGGCGGCGGCTGGGAGATCCTCGACCAGGCCGGCGACGTACGCCGCTTCGACCTGCTCGTGGTCGCCAACGGCCACCACTGGGACCCGCGCTTCGCCGACTTCCCGGGGATGTTCACGGGCGAGACCATCCACTCGCACCACTACATCGACCCGTGGACGCCGCTGCACCTGATGGACAAGCGGATCCTGGTCGTCGGCCTCGGCAACAGCGCCGCCGACATCACCGTCGAGCTCTCCCAGCGCGCCTTCCGCAACCAGGTCACGCTGTCGACGCGCAGCAGCGCCTGGATCGTGCCCAAGCTGGTCGCCGGCAAGGCCGCCGACATGAACTACCGCACGATCCCGCAGCTGCCGCTCTCCTGGCAGCGCAAGGCCGCCCAGTGGGGGCAGCGGTTCACCTACTCCGACCCGACGCTCTACGGCCTGCCGAAGCCCAACCACAAGTTCTTCGAGGCGCACCCGACCCAGTCCGGCGAGCTGCCGCTGCGGCTGAAGTCCGGCGACGTCACCCCGAAGGGCAACGTCGCCCGGCTCGCCGGCGAGACCGTCCACTTCGAGGACGGCACGTCGGCCGACTTCGACGTGATCATCTACGCCACCGGCTACAACCTGACGTTCCCGTTCTTCGACCCCGAGTTCCTCAGCGCCCCGGACAACCGGATCGATCTCTACCGCAGGATCTTCAAGCCGGGCATCGACGACCTCCTCTTCGCGGGCTTCGCCCAGGCGACGCCCACGCTCTTCCCGTTCGTCGAGTGCCAGGCGCGGCTGATCGCGGCGTACGCCGTGGGGGAGTACGCACCGCCGTCGGTCGCCGAGATGCACGCGGCGATCAAGGCCGACGACGAGCTCTACATGGGGCACATGCTCGACCGCCCGCGGCACACCCACCAGCTCGACTACTTCGTCTACGAGCACCAGATGCGCACCAAGGAGCTGCCGCAGGGCCGCAGGCGCGCGCACGCGAGGCGGGCGTCGTGAGCGCCGGCGCCACCAAGGGCGACGAGCGCCGCGGCGCGCTGCTGGCCGCGCTCGAGGAGGCCCTGCGCGCGGGCAGCACGCTCGACTCGATCAACATCGCCGACATCTCCCGCGGCGCGGGCGTCACCCGCTCGGCGTTCTACTTCTACTTCGAGAACAAGGCCGCTGCGGTCGCCGCGCTCCACGACGAGATGTACGCCGAGGGCTTCGACGCGGCCGGCGTCCTCGGCGGGGACGGCTCGGTGCGCGACCGCATCGACTCCGCGATCCGCGCGATCATCACCGGCTGGGGCCACCGCACGCACGTCTACGCCGCGATCCTCGACGCGCGCGCGACCAGCCCCGCGGTGCGCGACCAGTGGGAGGACTACCAGCAGTCGTACGTCGACGTGGTGGCCGACCTCGTCGAGGCCGAGCGCGCGGCCGGTGCAGCGCCCCCTGGCCCCGACGCCCGCGAGATCGCCCTCGCGCTGCTCGACCTCAACGACCGCACGCTGGAGCGCGTCGTCCGCGCCCCGGAGGGGTTCGACGCGGCGGCCCACCTGGAGGCCGTCGTCCACGTCTGGCTGACGAGCATCTACGGGAGCACCTCATGAAGCATGCCGACGTCACCTTCCTCTCGGGCGGCGTGGAGTGCCACGCCTGGCACTACACCGGCGAGGGCGACGCTCTCGCCACCGACGCCGGCCGGCCGGTCGTCGTGATGGCGCACGGCCTCGCCGGCACCAAGGACTCCGGGCTCGAGCCCTTCGCCGAGGCGCTCGCCGCGGTCGGGCTCGACGTGCTGGCCTTCGACTACCGCGGCTTCGGCTCCTCGGCGGGCGAGCCGCGCCAGACGGTCTCGATGGCCGGCCAGCTGGAGGACTACCGCGCCGCGATGTCCGCAGCGGCGCGGCTGCCCGGGGTCGACCCGCGCCGGCTCGTGCTCTGGGGCGTCTCGCTCGCGGGCGGCCACGTGCTCGCGGCCGCAGCGCACCGCGACGACGTCGCTGCCGTCGTGGCGCTGACCCCGCTCGTCGACGGCGTGGCGGCCGGGCGGCACGCGCTGGCCTTCCACAAGCCCACCGCGATGCTCCGCTCCACGGTGGTCGGCCTCCAGTCCAAGGTCGGCCGGCCGCGGATGATGCCGGTCGTCGCGCGCCCCGGCGAGCTCGGCTGCCTCACCCTCGAGGGGAGCATGGAGTCCTACCTCGCCATCGCCGGCCCGACCTGGCGCAACGAGGTCGACGCGACGGTTGGCCTCGAGCTCGGCAACCACCGCCCCGGCAAGGCGGCGGCCGACGTCCGCGCGCCCCTGCTGGTGCAGATCGCCGACTTCGACCGCAGCGCCCCGCCCCAGGCAGCCGCCAAGGCGGCGTTCGCGGCCCGCGCCGAGGTGCGGCACTACCCCTGCGACCACTTCGACGTCTACGCCGGCACGGCCTGGCACGACGCGGTCGTCGCGCACCAGGTGCTCTTCCTCCGCCGGGTGCTCGCGCCCTGACCGCTACTTCTCGGCCGTGTCGACCAGGTGCCCGAAGACGACCGTCCGCTCGTCGGTGTGGAAGAGCTCGGCGCAGGTGACCAGCGTCAGCAGCCTGCGCGCGTCGGCGGGTCCGGTCCCGGCGTCGTCGGGGTTCACGGGCTCCGGGGCGATGACCCAGGCGTCGTCGTCGTCGACCTCGAGGTCGTCGGGGTCGGTGTCGATCTCGTAGGTGTACGTCGCGCGGGCGGTCTCGACGGTCACGACGTCGCCCGGCTGCAGCGCGTCGATGTGGCGCAGCGGCTCGCCGTGGGTGACCCGGTGCCCGGCGAGCGCGAAGTTCCCCGTGCCGCCCGGAGCGGCCGAGTCCTCGAAGTGGCCCAGTCCGCTGCTCAGCGCGTCGTCGTCGACGCCTTCGACCACCGGCATCACGTAGTCGTCGCCGAAGCGCGGCACCCGCACGATCGCCAGCGCGTCACCGAGGTCCACCGGGGTCTCGCTCGGGCCGGCCGCTCCCTCCTGCGACGTGGGGAGCCGGCGCCACTGCTCCTCGAGTCGCTCGATGTTCCGTGCCTGGGCGCGCTCGGCGACCACGTTGGTGCCGACGTACTGCCAGGCGACGTACCCGAGGACGGCGAGGCCTGCCGCGAGCAGGCCGGCTCCGCACCAGAGGAGGACGCGTCGTCGGGTCATCGCCGCCCCGGCCGCCCGGTCCGGAGACCGGCCAGCGTCAGAACGGCGCCGGCCGCCAGCAGACCGGCGCCGAGGAGCACGCCGCCGCTCGGCACGCCGGAGCCGACCGACGGCAGCGCGGCCTCGTCGGCGATCTCCCCGCCGGCGCCTCCGCCGCCGCTACCGCCGCCGGTGTCGCTACCTCCGCCGGCGCTATCGCCGCCGGTGCCGCCGCCGGCGTACGTGCCGGTGTCGCCCCCGGTGTCCGCAGGACACCGGACCCGGATCGTGCGGTCGATGAGCACGGTGTCGTCGTACCCGGCCTCGACGTGCGCACTCCTGCCCTCGAAGCGCGCGAGGTCGACGACGATCGTGGTCGCGTCGCCGCCGTAGAGCGCGGCGGAGCGCTGGACCGGCCGGTCGTTCACGCGGATGAAGAAGACGACCGTCGAGGCCGGGTCGCCGTCGTTGGCGAGGGTGACCGTCGTCCTCAGGGGCGGACAGACGGCGCCGCCGATCCGGGCCGCGGGGCGCGCCACCGGATGCTGGCAGTCCGGGGTCACGGTGTACGTCGCGACCACGACGCCGTCGACGAGCACCCGTGCCGTCGCGGTCTGGTCCTCCCACCGGGACGCGTCGATCGTGCGGCTCTCGGTGGTGCCCGACGCGACGGAGACGGCCGGGCCGATCTGCTCGCCGTCGACCTGCAGCACGACCGAGAGCGGGGCCGTGCCGTTGTTGGTCACCTGCAGGGTGCCCTGCGGCGTCGTGCCGACGCAGCCGAACCCGGCCTTGATGCTGACGGGCGGCGGGCCCGGCGTGCAGTCCGCGGTCACGACCCGGCTCGCGACCACCTCGCCGTCCGCGAGCACGTCCACGACGGCGACCCGGTCCTCGGGGACGCCGGCGAGGGTGACCGTCTGGCTGTCGCCCGGCGCGATCGGGCCGACCGTCTGGACGGCGACGCCGTTGACGCGGATCGTGAACGATGCCGGATCGGTGGCGTCGGCGTCATTGGAGACGGTGACGCTCACGCTCGGCGTTGCGCCGCTGCACGCCGCGTCGGCGATCTCGGCGGCCGGAATCGGCCCCGGATCGGGTGGCATCTCGCAGCCGTTGTCGAGGATCGCGCGACCCTCGGCGGTCCAGTTCAGGCCGTCGGGCAGCCCGGGGTCGATCGGCGGCACGATGTTGCCCCACTTCTCCACGTCCGGCCCGAAGATCGGGCCGGTGTGGTTCGCGTGGCCGCTGACGACGCCGTCCTTGGAGTCGTTGACCTGGTTGTAGGGGTTGGTGCGTGAGTTCGTGCGGTGGCAGATCTTCACCTTCTCCTGCGGCGCCGCGTCCGCGCGGACAGGCGCCAGGGACAGGCAGGCGGTGACGACCGCCAGGGCCAGGAGGGCACGAGCACGATTCCGAGAGACTGCCGACATGCCCAGGATCCCAGCACGATCGGCCCGCCGTTGGCTACGCCCGGGACGGGCGATCCCGTCTATTGACGAGTGTTCAATAGCGGGCGTAGCGTCGCGCACGTGACGACCCTCGACGACGTCGACGAGCTCACGACCCAGCGGTTCCGCCGGATGAGCCCCGGCAACCAGCCCCGGTCGGCGCCCGTCGACACGTCCGGCCTGCCGGCCGGCCCGCGCTGGCCGGTCCTCGTCCAGACGGCCGCGCTGCTGCGGTTCCGGCACCGCTTCCATCCCTACCTGCGACGCAGGTACGGCGACGTCTTCACGATCAGGATCGCGCCGGGTGGCCGTCCGCTGGTGTTCTTCACCCGGCCCGAGCACGCCAAGGAGATCTTCGCCGGCGACCCCGAGGTCTTCCACGCCGGCAAGGCCAACGGCATCCTCGGTCCGATCATGGGCGAGCACTCGCTGCTCCTCCAGGACGGCGCCGAGCACAAGCGCGCCCGCAAGCTGCTGATGCCGGCCTTCAACGGCCACGCCCTGCGGGAGTACCAGGCCCTCGTCGCCGAGGTCGCCCGCGCCGAGGTCGCGAGCTGGCGTCCGGGCGAGGAGCTCCGCTCGCTCGACCGGATGAACGCGCTCACGCTCGAGGTGATCCTCCGGGTCGTCTTCGGGGTGACCGACGAGGAGCGGCTCGCCCGGCTGCGGCCCCGGGTCAACGCCACCGTCAACGTGAGTCCGGCGATCCTGCTCGGCTGGGGCTACCCCAAGCTCCAGGAGTTCGGCCCGTGGAAGCGCACCGTCGACAACCAGCGCGAGCTCGACCTGCTCATGTACGCCGAGATCCGCGAGCGTCGTACCGCGCCCGACCTGGCCGAGCGCACCGACGTGCTCTCGCGGCTGATCCTCCAGGGCGGCGACGGTGACCGGCTCGACGACACCGAGCTGCGCGACCAGCTCGTCACGCTGCTGCTGGCCGGGCACGAGACGACCGCGACCGCCCTGGCCTGGGCGCTCTACGAGGTCGGCCGCGACCCCGCGCTGCTGGCGCGCTGCCAGCAGGCGGCGGCCGACGGCGACGACGAGCTCCTCGACGCGGTGCTGAAGGAGTCGCTGCGGCTGCACCCGGTGATCCCGATGGTGGTGCGCACCCTCATGAAGCCCGCGACGATCGCCGGCTGGGACCTGCCCGCCGGCACCACGGTCGGTCCGTCGATCATCCTGGCGCACCAGCGCGAGGACAACCACGACGACCCGGAGGCCTTCCGGCCGGAGCGGTTCCTCGGCCAGAACCCGCCGACGAACACCTGGATCCCGTTCGGTGGCGGCGTGCGCCGCTGCATCGGCGCCGGCTTCTCGCTGATGGAGGGCGTCGCCGTGCTGCGTGAGGTGTTCGCGGCGTACGACGTCGAGGCGGTCGGCGACGACCGGCCGAAGGTCCGCAACATCACCAGCGTGCCCCGCAACGGCGCCCGGATCCGGGTAACGGCTCGGTAAATCGCTTCGCGCCGACCGTCACCGGTGCGACGATCTGCGTTTGTGATCGATCGCCTGCGCGCGCTGCGGATGGACACCACGCCGCTGCGCACCTCCCGTGACTTCCGGCTGCTCTTCCTGGCCGGCACGGTCTTCTACTTCGGCGCGATGGTCAGCTATGTCGCCATCCCGTACCAGATCTACACGTTGACCGGCTCCAACTTCGCGGTCGGCGCGATCGGCATCGCCGAGCTGGTGCCGATCCTCGTCTTCGGCCTCTACGGCGGCGCACTGGCCGACCACGTCGACCGGCGCAGGCTGCTGATCTTCACCGGCCTCGGGCAGGCGGTCTTCACCGCGGTGCTCGCGGTCAACGCCTTCCTGGCCGACCCGCACGTCTGGGTGATCTTCGCGGTCTCCGTGGCGCTGACGTCCTGCTCGGCGCTGCAGCGCCCCTCGCGCGAGGCGCTGCTGCCGCGGACCGTGCGGCACGACGAGCTGCCCGCGGCCAACGCGCTCTCCAGCTTCGGCATCCAGCTGGGGCTCTTCGCCGGCCCGGCCGTCGGCGGCGTCCTCGTCGCGTACGTCGGCGTCGGCTGGTGCTTCCTCGTCGACGTGTGCGGGCTGCTGATCGCCTCCTCCCTCTTCGTGCTGATGCGCTCCTACCCGCACCGCGAGGAGACCACCCCGCCGAGCCTGGCCGGCATCAAGGAGGGGATGGTCTACGCGTTCCGGCGCCGCGACCTGCTCGGCACCTACTTCGTCGACATCGCCGCGATGCTGCTCGCGATGCCGGTGGTGCTCTTCCCGGCGATGGTCGAGGAGATCTTCGACCGTCCCGAGCTGCTCGGCCTCCTCTACACCGCCGAGGTCGTCGGCGCGATGGTCGCGACCGGGCTCAGCGGCTGGACGGCCCGGGTGCACCACCACGGCCGCGCGATCGTCCTCGCGGCCGCGGTGTACGGCGCGATGATCGCGCTCGCCGGCCTGATGCCGTCGATCTGGCTGGTCGCCCTCTTCCTCGCGTTCGCGGGCGCGGCGGACATGATCTCCGGCATCTTCCGGTCGACGGTGTGGAGCCAGACGATCCCGGAGGCGATGCGCGGCCGGCTGGCGGGCATCGAGATGCTGTCCTACTCGGTCGGCCCGCTCGGCGGCCAGGTGCGCGCCGGCATCACCGCCGACCTGTGGTCGGTGCGCGGCGCCTTCGTGTCCGGCGGCCTCGCCTGCGTCGCCGGCGTCGCGGCCACCGCCGCGGTCCTGCACGACTTCTGGTCCTACGACGCCCGCACCGACGAGCACGCCGTCGCCGAGCGCGCCGTACGGGAGGCGGCCGGCGAGGCCTGAGCCCCGCCTCGGCGCGATGGTCGGCGCCGGCATCGTCGCCCTGCTGGAGCAAGCCGGGGTGTTCGCCGGGTCAGCGGTCTGGGTCTCCTCCCGGACCGGGGGAGGCGTGAGATGTCGTCCGCGTGTGACGATCCTCGGATGGACGACCTGGTGGCGCGGGCACACGCACTGCTCGAGGAGAACCAGTACCTCACCCTGGCGACCGCAGACGCGAGTGGCCGGCCCTGGTCCACGACCGTCTGGTACACCGCCTGGCAGCGGTCCCGGTCGTCGACACGACTCGCCGTCGAGCTCGTCTGGCTGTCCAGGCCCGAGGCGCTGCACTCGCGCAACCTCACCCAGCGGCCCGAGGTCGGCATCAGCATCTTCAACAGCGCCCAGCCTGCGGGCACCGGGGACGGCCTCCAGTTCGCCGCACACGCCGAGCTCGTCCCGTCCGCGCTGCTGGACGACGCGGCCGCCGCGTTCTCTGCCGCGTCGGTGGCGGCCGGCGGTGGGACCTGGACGCGCGCCCAGGTGGAGGAGCCGTCGGTGCCACGCCTCTACATCGCCCGGATCCGATCGGCCTTCCTCCTCGGGAACGCGACGCGGGTGGAGGTCCCCCTCGCCTGAGTCCGCGGCCCGGCCTCCGGCTACTCCGGGATGGGTGGGCCGACGACCTCGAGCCCGTAGCGTGGGCCGACCTCCATCCACCGGGGGATCTCGACCTCCGGGGCCAGGCCGTCCGGGCCCGGGAGTCGGTGCTCGGTCGCCGGGATGCCGACCTCGTCGTAGAGGTGCAGCAGCCCGGCCGGCGTCGTGAGGGCGAGGAGCCGGGCGGGCCGGTCGCCCCGGATCCGGAACGCGTGGGGGACGCCCTGGGGAAGGTGGATGAAGCAGCCGTCGTAGAGGTCGAAGGTGTCCTCGCCGGCGCGGTAGGACAGCCGGCCCTCCAGCACGTAGAACGCCTCGGCCTCCTGGGTGTGCCGGTGCGTCGGCGTGGCCACGCCGGGTGGCTGGGTCACCAGCGCCACGCCGAGCCGTGCGCTCTGCCCGGGCTCGAGGAGGTGCTCGAACAGCGACTGCATCGCCCACGTCGCTCGCCCGGCTCCCGGCTCACGCACCACCAGCTGCTCGTCCATGGCTCGCCGCCTCCGATATTCGACCGAATTCACTTCGGACTAATAAGGTAGGCACTGTGACGGAGCCGGTCAAGCGTCGACGGACCTACGATGCGTCCCGCCGGCGGGCTGCGGCCGAGCAGACCCGGTTGGGTGTCCTGGCCGCGGCGCGTGAGCTGTTCGCCGCGGGTGGTTACGCAGCGACCTCCGTCCAGGCGGTGGCCGACCGCGCGCAGGTCGCCGTCGACACCGTCTACGCGACGGTCGGCCGCAAGCCGCAGCTGCTCCTGGCCGTCCACGACATGGTGCTGGCCGAAGGACCGGCTCCCGTCGAGGCCGAGGAGCGCGACTACGTCCGGGCGGTCCGGGCCGCACCCACCGCTGCGGCCAAGCTGCGCACCTACGCGGCCGCGATGGGGCGGCTGCTCCCAGGCACGGTGCCGATCATGTCCGCACTGCGCGAGGCCGGCGCCTCCGACCCCGCGTGCGCCGAGCAGTACGAGCAGATCGCGGAGCGCCGGGCCACCAACATGCGCCTGCTCGCCGCCGACCTGCGAGGCACCGGCGAGCTGCGCGACGACCTCGGCGACGAGCTGGTCGCCGACCTGATCTGGTCCCTCAACAGCCCCGAGTGGTTCACCCTGATCACCTCCAGGGGCCACACGCCTGCGCAGTACGGCGACCTGCTCGGCGACCTCCTGTGCCGGACGCTCCTCGCGGCCGGGGCGGCATCGCAGACGTCGCCGACGTAGCCTCTCCGGGCGGAGCGCCTCCTCAGCCCGCCTCGAGCACCCGGGCCAGGAACCGCTGGGTCCGCTCCTCGCGCGGATCGGTGAGCACCTCCGGGCCGCCGCGCTCGGCGACGACGCCCTCGTCGAGGAACAGCACCTGGTCGGCGACGTCGCGGGCGAAGCGGACCTCGTGGGTGACGATCACGAGCGTCCAGTTCTCGGCGGCCAGGTCGCGGATGACGGCGAGCACCTCGCCGACCAGCTCGGGGTCGAGGGCGGAGGTGGGCTCGTCGAGCAGGAGCACCTCGGGCCGAAGGGCCAGGGCGCGGGCGATGCCCACGCGCTGCTGCTGACCACCGGAGAGCTGGGCGGGGTAGGCGTCCTCGCGGCCGGCGAGGCCGACCTGCTCGAGGAGGGAGCGCGCGTCGGCGACGGCCTCGTCGGTGGGGCGCCCCTGCACCTGCACCGGACCCTCGATGAGGTTGCCGAGCACGGTCTTGTGCGGGAACAGGTTGTGGGCCTGGAAGACCATCCCGCTGCGCGCGCGGAGCGCCTTGACCGCTCGGCGGTCCGGCCGGGTCGCGAAGTCGATGGAGGCCTCGCCGATACGCACGACCCCGGCGTCCGGCATCTCGAGGACGTTCATCGAGCGCAGCACCGTCGTCTTGCCCGAGCCGGAGGGACCGAGCAGCGCGGTCACGGTGCCGGACTCGGCGCTGAAGTCGACCCCGCGCAGCACGTGGTGGTCGCCGAAGGACTTCTCCAGTCCACGGACCTCGATCAGGTCGGTCATGTCGCGTACCTGCTCAGTCGACGTTCGAGAGGACCCTGCGCCAGGCTGACGAGGTAGCAGACGACCCAGAAGTAGAGGGCGGCCATCGTGTAGAGCGGCAGGTACTCGGTCGTGGCCGCCGCGGTGACCTGAGCCTCCCGGAAGAGTTCGGGCACGAGCACGAGCGACGCGAGAGCCGTGTCCTTGATCAGCGACAGCAGTGTGTTGCCCAGCGGCGGTACGGCAATGCGCGCCGCCTGCGGCAGCACGATGCGCCGCATCGACTGCCAGTAGTCCATGCCGATCACGGTCGCGGCCTCCTGCTGGCCGCGGGGCACCGAGAGGATGGCGGCCCGCACCACCTCGGCGGCGTACCCGCCCACGTTGAGGCTCAGCGCGGCGATCGCCGCCGGGTAGGGGTCGAGGTCGATGCCGATCTGGGGCAGGCCGTAGAAGACGATGAACAGCTGGACCAGCAGTGGCGTGCCGCGGATGACCGATACGTACGCGCGGGCGATCCAGCCGAGGACCCGGAGCGACGAGAGCCGCGCGAGCGCCGCCGCGATCGCGAGCACCATGCCGATCACGAAGCTGCAGATCGTGAGCGGGATGTTGCCCTTCACCAGCCCGACGAACATCGGCCAGGCCGTGTCCTTGACGACCTCCCACGTCGTGCGCGAGTCGGAGGCGTCGACGTCGACGTCCTCGGCGCCGCCCTGCACCGTGACGTCGGCGCCGAAGTACTTCTCCGAGATCTCGGCGAGCGTCCCGTCCTCGGTGAGCGTCGCGATGGCGTCGTCGGCCTCCTGCTGGAGGTCCGGATCGCTCTGCCGGAAGGTCAGCGCCTGCTCGAGGACCTCGTCGCCGGCGTCGCCGGCGATCTTGACCTGGTCGTTGCCGGACGTGGCCAGGTAGTCGAGCACCGCGATGTTGTCGTTGACGATCGCGTCGACCCGGCCCTGGACGACGAGCTCGACCCCGGGGCCGAAGTCCTGGACGTACTGCACCTTCGCGCCTGCGTCCTTGGCGACCTGCGCCCAGTTGCTGCTGGCGGTCTGCGCCGTCGTCCGGCCCTTCAGGTCGTCGAGCGACGTGATGTCGTCGGTGTCCTTGGCGGTGACGATGACACCGTGGGAGTAGGTGTACGGCGTGCTGAACAGGTAGCGCGCCTCGCGCTCGCCGGTGATCGTCACCTGGTTGGCGATGACGTCGATGCGGTCGGAGTCGAGGGCGGGGAAGAGCGAGTCGAACGGCGCCTCCACGAACCGGAGGTCCCAGCCGGCCTCGTCGCCGATCGCCCGCATCACCTCGACGTCGAAGCCGGTCAGCTCGTTGGTGTCCGGGTCGCGGTAGGTGAACGGCGGGTACACGCCCTCCGTCCCCACCCGCACGACCTGCGGCTCGCCGTCGGCGTCGGCCACGGCAGGCCCGCCGACCGCGAGCAGTGCGCCGAGCAGGGCGAGCAGCACGATGAGGCGGGGGCGCACCCGCAACCGATACCCGCGACGCTCCGGCTCCAACCCTCAGGAGCGGATGGCCGCCCACGCGAGTGCTGCGAGCGCGCCGGTCGAGGTGAGCGTGCGGACGACGTTCCACCGCACCCAGGCGGTCTCGAAGTCCGCTCGGGAGCCGCCGGCTGCCAGCGCGTCGTTCAGCGGCACGTTGCCGGCCGCGGTGACGGCGACGGTCCCCAACGCGAGCACCAGCCCGGCGATCGCCCACCCCCGCGCGCCGCCCGTGGTGGTGGCGACGGCGGCCGCGGCGAGGGCCGGCGCGCCGAGGAAGGTCAGCATGAAGACGGGGTTCACGATCGCCACGTTGACCTGCGTCATGGTGGAGGTGAACGTGCGGTCGTCGACCTCGGCCAGACCGGGCATCACGCCGCAGGCCCAGGTGTAGTAGGTGCCGGCCTGGAGGCCGGCCGCGACGGTGGCGGCGAGCAGGACGGGGCTGCGCAGGGTCTCGAGGATCGCGGTCATGCCCCCATCCCACCTCGCCGCGGCGAGACGATCCATGGCGAGAACGCGCACTTCCATACGCGAGCGTCCAGGCCTACGCTTCCGGTCATGGACGGACTGGCGGCGCTGCTCGACGGCCCGCGGGCGCGGGGCGCGTTCCTCCTCCGCTGCCTGATGGACCCGCCCTGGTCGGTCCGGCTGCAGGACGAGTCGCCGCTGACGCTCACGGCCGTGGTGCGCGGCGAGATGTGGGCCGTGCCCGACGACGGCCCGCCGTTCCGGCTCGGACCGGGCGACGTTCTGGTCACCGTCGGCACCGACCACTGGACGATCGCCGACGAGCCGGCGACCCCGGTGCAGGCCGTCATCCACCCGGGACAGCACTGCACCACGCCGGACGGCCGGCCGCTGGCCGAGGCGATGCACCAGGGCGTGCGCAGCTGGGGCAACAGCGCCACCGGCTCGACGGTGATGCTGACCGGCGCCTACGCGCTCGAGGGCGAGGTCAGCCGGCGGCTGCTGCGGGCGCTCCCGCGCTTCGTCGTGCTGTCGGAGGCGGAGCTCGGCTCGCCGCTGCTCCCGCTGCTGGCCGACGAGATCGTCAAGGACGACCCCGGCCAGGACGCCGTGCTCGACCGGCTCCTCGACCTGCTGCTCATCGCCGTCCTCCGGTCCTGGTTCGCCCGGCCCGACGCCGACCCGCCCGCCTGGTACGTCGGCCAGTCCGACCCCGTCGTCGGCCCCACGCTCCGGCTGATGCAGCACCACCCCGACCACCCGTGGACCGTGGCGTCGCTCGCCGCTGCCGCCGGGGTGTCCCGCGCGGCGTTCGCCCGCCGCTTCACCGACGTCGTCGGCGAGCCGCCGATGACGTTCCTCACCGGTTGGCGCCTCGCGCTCGCCGCCGACCTGCTGCGCGACCCGACGGCGACGCTCGCCACCGTCGCGCGCCAGGTCGGCTACTCCACGCCGTTCGCGCTCAGCGCGGCGTTCAAGCGCGAGCACGGCGTCAGCCCGCGGGAGCACCGGCTGGTGTCGGCGTAGCTGGTGTGGCGGGCGCGGGCGTGGCGGCGTGGCCGGCGTGGTGGACGTGGTGGCGTTTCATCAAGGGATGACGGTGGCGCCGCGGTTCCCTCGGCGAACTCGTCGTGGGAAGCGCGGGTTCGCCCTCATCCCTTGATGAAACTCCCGCGGGCCCTAGCGGATCGTCCCGACCCCCGGCACCAGCGGCAGGTCGAGTGCGGTCACCCAGCCGGGCGGCAGGTCGTTGACGGCAGGGACGGCGTTGAGCGCGCGCAGCCCGGTCGCCAGGCAGCCGGCCACCGCCGGGGCGCGGCCGGAGCCGTCGGTGAAGCGGAACGCCGTCTCCTGGCTGATCGACGGCGAGCCGACGATGTCGACGCGGTAGACGTCGTCTCCCGACCCGGAGGGCCAGTCGGGTGCGGCGTCGAGACCGATCCGGTTGACGTGCTCGAGCGTGATGACCTCGCGGCCGCCGTACACGCCGTTGATCGTGAAGCGGATCGCCGCCACGTTGCCGGCCTCGATGACGCCCTTGGCGGTCTTGCGGTCGGTCGGCGTCACCCACTTCTCCCAGGTGGTGGTCATGTCGTCGAGCTCGATGCCGGCGGCGTGCGCGATCATCGGCACCGTCGCGCCCCACGCCATGACCAGCAGGTCCGGGATCTCGAGGAGGGGCGTGTACGACGGGGGCCGGCCGATGCCCATCTCGTCCTCGTAGTCGCCCGCGTAGTCGGTGTAGTCGAGCAGCTCCGACGCGCGCACCGAGTCGACGCGGCCGCACAGGCCCATCAGCGTCATCGGGAAGAGGTCGTTGGCGAAGCCGGGGTCGATGCCGGTCGTGAAGCATGAGGCGCCGCCCTCGGCGCAGGCCTCCTCGACCGGGGTGATCCAGTTGCCGGGGTTCTGTCTCATGTGCGGCCACACCCACGGCGTCATCGCCGTCGAGCAGACGTCGATGCCGGCGCGCAGGAACGCCGTGATCACTCGGATGTTGTCGTCGGCGTACTGCGCCGTCGGGCCGTAGTGGACCAGCGCGTCGGGCCGCAGCGCGATCAGCTCGTCGACGTCCGTGGTGGCCAGGATGCCTGTGGCGGCTGGGAGTCCGCACAGCTCGGCCACGTCCGTGCCGGCCCGGTCGCTGCGCGTCACGCCGACCCCGACCAGCTCGAACACGGGGTGGTCGACGATCTCCGCGATCACCATCGACCCGACCACGCCGGTGCCCCAGACGACGACGCGCTTCTTGTCCATGACGGTCCTAACGGTCGAACGCCGCGCGGACCCGGTCCTCGGTGAGGCCGTAGTCCTTGAGCGTGTAGGTGTGCGACGGCTTGGCCTTGCCCTGCTTGGACTCCCGGTCGACCGCCTCGATCGCGGCCTGCGCCTCGGGCGTCCAGTCGAGCCCGAACCGGTCGTAGACCCGGCGGGTCACGCCGAGCGGGTCGGCCACCAGGTCCTGGAAGGCGATGTCGATGAACTGGTCCTGGTCGTACGCCGGCCGCGCGTCGTGGAAGGCGTGGAACGCCCGGGACCACAGGTCGAGCTGGGTGTGGCCGATCACGCCGCCGACGTAGGTGTCGCTGTGCCCCGCGGTGGTCTCGGCGGACAGCGAGCACGACGAGGCGATGCAGGTGACCGGGTCGCGGTGGGTGTAGACGATCAGGGCGTCGGGGTAGACGGTCATCAGCGCGTCGAGCGCGGTCATGTGCGAGGGGTTCTTGAGCACCCAGCGCTTCTCGGGGTCGTTGAGCCCCACCAGCTGGAGGTTCTGCCGGTGCCGCGCGTAGGCGTCGGTCCAGTCCTGCTGCTTGAGCCACTCGGTGTAGCGGGGCAGGTTCGCCAACGACTCGTAGGAGTTGGACTTCCCGGTCTGGCGCAGCAGCCGCCAGCACTCCTCGACGGTGGTGGCATCCATGTAGTGGATCCCCATGAACGCGGGGCTCTCGACGTGGTGCGCGGTGAACGCCTGCTGCATGGCCTGGAAGATCGGGTCCGACTCCCAGGTCTCGCGCGGCGGGCGCGGCTGCGGGTACTGGGTCAGCCACATCTCGAGGCCCTGCGCGTTCGGGTCCGCGTGCAGGTAGCGGTGCAGCGCCGTGGTGCCGGTGCGCGGCAGGCCCATCAGGAAGATCGGCCGCTCGATCGGCACGTCGCGGTGCTCCGGGTGGGCCGTGAGCTGAGCCTGGGTGAGCAGCACGCCGACCAGCGCCGACTTCACCTCGGACCGTTGGAAGTAGTTGCCCCGCGGGGTCAGCCCCGCCTCGGGGGACGACAGATCCTCGACGAGGACCCGCAGGCCCTCTTCGTGGGCGCCGTCGCCGAAGTCGCTCATGCCGGTGGTCCGGACGGCGGCCGCGACGATGTCCTCGTAGCTGCCGACGTCCGGGCGCTCCCGGGTCATGACGTTGTCGGACATCAGTCGTGGAACTCGCCGCAGTCGACGGTCAGCATCTGGCCGGTGACGGCGGACGCCAGGTCGGAGGCGAGGAAGAGCGTGGCGCGCGCGACCTCCTCCGAGGAGGCGAGCCGCTTGAGGTCGGTGGGCGCCGCCTTCTCGGCGTACACCTGCTCGTGCGTCTTGTCCTCGACGGCCGCCAGGAAGTCGAAGTAGCCGCGGTTGACGTCCTCGTAGATGTACGACGGCGCCACGCTGTTGACCCGGATGCCGCGCGGCCCGAGCTCGGTGGCCAGGGACGAGGCGAGGTGCTCGAGCGCCCCCTTGGAGAGCTTGTAGCCGGCGTACTCGGGCTGGGAGGAGAAGACGACGCAGGAGTTGAGCATGATGATCGAGCCCTTGGACTCCGACAGCGCATCGGCGAAGAGCGCCGAGAGCCGCAGCGGCGCGAACACGTTGGTCTCGTTGACCTTGGCCAGCTTGGCCGGGTCGATCTGCGAGATCGGGTCCATCGGCGGGATCGTGAACGCGTTGTTGATGACGCAGTCGACCCGGCCGAACGCCTCGAGCGTCCGGTCGCGCAGGTTGGCGCGGGACGCCTCGTCGCGCACGTCGGTGACCACGCTCAGCACCTTGACGCCGTGGCCCTCGAGCTCGGACTGGAGCTCCAGGAGCCGCGACTCGGTGCGGCTCGCGATCACGAGGTCGGCCCCCATCCTCGCCGCCTCGTGGGCCAGTGACCGGCCCAGGCCGGGTCCGATGCCGGAGATCACGACGACCTTGCCCCGGAGCAGGGGCACGGGGGTGTAGCGCTCCTCGATCGAGGTGTCGTGGGCCTCGGCGTAGCCAAGCTCGGTCATCAGCTGATCATCCTTCGGGCAACGGAGCGCTGCCGGGCGGCGATCCGCGCGGCGTACTCCTCGGTGGTGAGGGGGGTGAAGTGCGGGACCCGAGAAGGTACGTCGGCCAGCGGCATCACCTCGGCGACCGGCCCGTCCTCGGGGCCGAGGTCGCGCTCGAGGCGCTGCCAGCGCAGCATGATCGCGCCGGTGCGGTGGCCGGTGGTCTCCAGCCAGTTGGCGATCGGCGTGCCGCCCGGCGGCGTCTCCGAGATCACGAAGCGCATCCTGCCGTCGGGGTCGACCTGCGCCTGCGCCTTGGTCAGCGAGGTCTGGTGCGTCTCGTAGTCGGTCGAGGCGTACCAGTCCGAGCCGATCTGGATCGCCTGGTAGGCGCAGTCGGCGCACTCGGGCACGGTGATGACCAGCGCCTGGTCCTCGGCGAGGTCGTAGTGGCCGATCGAGGAGCGCTGCGACGACAGCCCGCCGGGCGTCGACTGCGGCACGGTCGGCCGGTTGGCCGGCTCCTGGTACTGGAAGAAGTGCGGGAAGGCGATCCAGGTCTGGATCGAGCCGACCAGGCTCTTGGCCGCGACCTCGTAGCGCTGCGCCAGCCGCTCCCGCCGCAGCGGCTTGGCGGGCTGCCCGAGGGTGTCGGCGCGCTCGATCGTGAGCAGGCCGCGCTCCTCGGTGTCCCAGTCGTTGAAGACCTCGCGCACGATCATCGTCTTCGCTCCGGGCTCCGCCACGTAGCGGAACTCGAAGGTGCCGTCGGATGCGACGTCGAGCTCGCGGTCGTCGAAGGCCAGCATCGAGCTGGCCGCCGAGTCGGCCGAGTAGGAGCCGCCCATCACCTGGAACGACAGGTCGGCGCTCGTGCCGCGGCGGCCGCGGACGACGTACTCGACGCCCTCCTTGAGGTAGGCGTTGAAGTAGATCGCGTCCGGGTTGTCCAGGCCCTGCCGGGAGAACTGGTGCGTGGGGTTGATGAACAGCGGCCGGTCGAGGTCGTGGTCGAAGGCCATCTGCATGGCCATCCGGATCCGGCCGGCGAGGTAGTCGTAGCCCTCGAGCCGGTCCTGCTCGGTCGTGATGAACGGTGCGTTGGCGACCAGCTCCTCGGCCTCCGCGATCGCGTCCTGGAGGACCTTGGTCAGGCCGTAGGACTCGCTCATCCGTTGACCTTCGAGATGATCTGCTCGGCGTAGCGCTCCAGGTGCTCGACCTTCTTGTCCAGCGGCTCGGTGTCGGGGCCCTTGATGTAGGGCATCCGGAAGCCGACGATGCAGTCGGTGACACCCTTGTCCTCGAGGCGCTTGATGCCGTCGACGGTGTAGGCGTCGTAGGAGATCACGTGCACCTCGAAGTCGTCGCGGGTGTCGCCCTCCTCGGCGCGGATCTCGGCGAGCCGGGTGAGCAGCCGGTCGAGCTCCTCGCCGTCGCCGCCGGCGTGCATCCAGCCGTCGCCCTTGCGGACGGCGCGGCGCAGCGCGGCGTCCGCGTGCCCGCCGACCAGCAGCGGGATCCTCTCGGTGGCGCCCGGGCACTGCTTGAGCGCCTCCACGTCGTAGAAGTCGCCGTGGTACTCGAAGAACTCTCCGGTCGTCAGCCCGCGCAGGATGTCCATCGCCTCGTCCATGCGCTTGCCGCGCCGCTCCCACGAGACGCCCATCGCGTCGAAGTCCTCGGGCCAGGGCGAGATGCCGACGCCGAGCCCGAGCCGGTTGCCCGAGAGGAACGCGAGGGACGACGCCTGCTTGGCGACGAGCACCGGCGGCCGGATCGGCAGCTTGAGCACGAACGGCGTGAGCCGCAGCGTGGTGGTGTGCGCGAAGAGGTGCGCGCACAGCACCATCGTCTCGATGAACTCCTTGCCGTCGAGGAACTCCCGGTCCCCGGTGTCGGTGTAGGGGTACTTCGAGTCGGAGTCCTTCGGGTAGATGACGCTGTCGGCCACGGTCATGCTCGTGTAGCCGGCGGCCTCGGCGGCCTGAGCCAGAGGGGCGTAGTACGTCGCCTGGGTCATCGCCTCGGCGTAGCTGAATCGCATGCGCACACACTAGAACGTGTTCCAGTTCTGTGCCAGAGTGCGGGCGTGGACCTCCAGGAGATCAGCGACCGCATGGAGATCGAGGGTGTGCTCATCCGCTACACCCGCGGCATCGACACCGGCGAGTGGGACCTGCTCGACACGGTCTTCACTCCGGACGCGGAGATCGACTACACCGAGTCCGGTGGCATCGCGGACACGTTCCCGGCCGTGAAGGCCTGGCTGGCCGAGGTGCTGCCGGCGTTCTTCCCGAAGCGGATGCACTCGCTCGCGCAGGTCGCGATCTCGTTCCCTGACGAGGGCGCCGGCGACGAGGCGCTCGCGACGGCGTACTTCCACAACCCGATGCCGATGGACGACGGCCAGGGCGGCACCAAGGTCGTCGAGTTCGGCGGGCTCTACCACCACACCCTCGTGCGGACCGCCGACGGCTGGCGCAGCCGCAGGCTGCACGAGGAGATCGTCTGGAAGCGGGGGCTCTAGGGCGCCGGCCCGAGCGACGCTGGTCACGCTCGGGCGGTCGTCGACCCGGCCCGGGTTGGCGCGCTTGGGCCGCATGTCGAGAATGGTCGCGACGCCCGCACCAAGTCTTCGGGGAGAGTGACGACGTGGCCGACCGAATGCCGGACCGCCCTGACGAGCGCCACCCGATCGTCGCGGGGCTGGTCGCGCTCGTCGCGGTCGGCGTTGCAGTCGGGGTCGTCATCGGCGCCGTGGTCCTGGTTGGCACGAAGGTGCTCGGGCTCGGGGAGGACTCCTCGGACGGCTCGAGCAGCGGGCAGGCGACGCTCTACCTGCCGGAGCCGAAGCCGACCGAGGACCTCGACGAGCCCGAGGTCACCCTGGGCTCCGGGGAGACCGAGTCGCCGACGGCGTCCGAGTCGCCCGAGCCCAAGGGAAGTGAGTCCCCGGAGCCCTCGATCACGCTCGCGGTGTCCGCGACCGAGGTCGGCTCGATGGAGCCCTTCGAGCTGACCGGCGTCTACCCGCAGGGCGAGGGCGCGATCCTCACCGTCCAGCGGTTCGAGAACGGCTCGTGGGTCGACTTCCCGGCGACCGGGTCAGTGGCGGGCGAGCAGTTCCAGATCCCGGTCCAGTCGAGCCGGCTCGGCCAGACCCGCTTCCGGGTCGTCGACAGCGACTCCGGACTGAAGTCCGACGAGGTCACGATCACCGTCGTCGGGTGAGCGGCGCAGCCGGTCGAGGATCGCCGGCTGGCCGGCCAGGATGCCGGTGAGCACCAGCAGCAGCCCGGCGGCCTGGGCGGCGCCGAACGCCTCGCCCGCGAGGGCCACCCCCACGACCGTCCCGGCGACCGGGTTGAGCAGGCCGACGAGCGACACCGCGGCGGCCGGCAGCCGGCGCAGGCCGCGGAACCACACGACGTACGCGACGAGCGTGCCGGCGACGCCGAGGTAGAGGAAGCCGCCGACGGCGGGCAGGTCGATCGGCGGGGGAGCACCCTCCACGACCAGTGCGATGGGGAGCAGCACGAGGCCGCCGGCGACGAGCTGCCAGGCCGTGAACGTGAGCAGGTCGACCGGGGGCTGCCAGCGCTTGACGAGCACGAAGCCCAACGACGACATCGCGACGGCGCCGAAGGACGCGGCGACGCCGAGCGGATCGACCACGACGCCGGAGCGGAGCACCAGCAGCGCGACGCCGGTGGCGCCGACGGCCGCGCCCGCGAGCGAGGCGGCGCGGGGCCGCTCGCCGATCACCAGCCAGGCGACGAGCATGACCATGATCGGCGCGGTCGCCGTGAGGGTGGCCGCCATCCCGCCGGGGAGGCGGTAGGCCGCGACGAAGATCAGCGCGAAGAAGGCGCCGATGTTGAGGGTGCCGAGGAGCAGCGCCCGCCACCACCACACGCCCCGCGGCAGCCCGGGACGGAGGGCGAGCAGCAGCAGGCCGAACGGCAGCGCCCGGACCATGGCGCCGAACAGCGGACGGTCCGGCGGCAGGTAGGCCTCGGTGACGTAGTAGCCCGACCCCCACGCGATCGGCGCCACGGCCGTGAGCCCGAGCGTGCGCCACCTATTTTCCATGGAAGACATATTAGTTTCCACGTCAGATATCGCCAAGTCGGTATGTTCCGAGGCATGGAGAGCTCTGCTGCACGCACCGTGGTCGTCGGTCATGACGGGTCGGGCACCGCCGACCTGGCGCTCGCGTGGGCGCTGGACTACGCCGGGCGCTTCGACGCCGAGATCCGGGTCGTGCGCGGCTGGTCGATGTCGACGGCCCCACGACCGGCCTCGATGACCGGCGGCTACGTGCCGCCGATCGAGGAGTTCGAGGCTGCGGTGGTCGCCGACCTCGAGAAGGACGGCGCGCGGGTCGTGGCCCAGCGCGGCTCCGGCGTACCGGTCTCCTACGAGGCCTATCGCGGCGCGCCCGCCAACGGGCTGGTCGAGGCGTCCCAGGACGCCGACCTGCTCGTGATGGGCGCCCGTGGGCTCGGCGGCTTCAAGGGGCTGGCGCTCGGCTCGGTCAGCGACCAGTGCGTGCGCCACGCCGCGTGCCCGGTCGTGGTGATCCGCGACGAGCACTCCGCCGACATCGAGCGCTCGCGCCGCCTCGACAGCGGGCTCGTCGAGTGACCGAGCCCGACCACGTCGGTCGGATCATGGCCCAGTGGGCCGTCGAGCGCCCCGACCTCGACGTCTCGCCGCAGGGCATCATCGGCCGGCTGCACCGGCTCGCGGCCCGGCTCACCGAGGAGCTGGTCGCGGTCTACGGCGAGTACGGCCTCGGCGAGGGTGAGTTCGACGTCCTCGCGACGCTGCGCCGCGCGGGCGCGCCGTACGAGCTGACGCCGAGCGAGCTCGGCGCCCAGACGATGGTGTCGTCCGGCGCCGTCACCAAGCGGGTCGACCGGTGCGTCGAGCAGGGCTGGGTGACGCGCCGGGTCAGCGACAACGACGCGCGCGGCCGGGTGGTGGCCCTGACCGACGCGGGCTTCGACGTCATCGACCGGGCCTTCGGGGCGCACATGGCCAACGAGCACCGGCTGGTCGGGCACCTGGACGAGATGGAGCGGGCCCGGCTGGCCCACCTCCTGGAGAAGTGGGGCCGGGCCCTCGGTCCGGGGGCCTGACGCCTCCGGATCCACCCGGTCGACCGCCACCGGACCCACGGTGCCCGGTGGCGGTCGACGTTGACGGCGGTCTCTCCCGGGACCGGCCCGTCAGTCGGTCGTCGGGCGGGTCCGGCGGGCCCGCCACACCATCGCGCAGCCGGCCACCAGCAGCAGCGCTCCGAGTCCGGCGAGCAGGCTGCTCGGGCCACCGGTGTTGGGCAGCGGCGGCGGGCCGATCGCCGGCGGCGGGCGGAAGGCGCCGGGCGGAGGTCCGGTCGGCGGCAGCTCCGGCGTCCGAGAAGTGGTCGGCGGGTTGGCGCAGGCCACCGTGGCCGGTGGGTAGTTCAGCGTCGTGGAGTACTCCGGGTTGACCTTGAAGCGCACCGTGATGCCGTCGCGCGTCCAGCCGAACCGCTGGTCCCCGACGTCGACGTACTCGCCGTCGACCAGGTCCCACCCGGGCCACATCAGCGGCGGTGTCGCCGACGCTCCGGGCCACAGCACCCGGCCCGAGAGCGGCAGGCCGGTGATCGCGTGGTCGGGGCCGTCCGGGTTGACGAACGTGATGGTGAGCGGCGTCGGATCGTCGGTCTCGAACCCCTCGGGCAGCGTCATCGCGTAGTCGAGGTAGGGCACGTCCCCGACGCAGGCGGTCTCGACGGAGCCCGGCAGCAACGGGCACTGCTCGTTGGTCGTCGGCGCGTGCTCGAGCACGACCTGCTTGGTCTGGTTGCCCTGGTCGTCGGCGAAGTAGTAGGCGTCCTTCGCCGTGAACGTCACGTGCGTTGCGTCGGAGGCAGACGCGGTCCAGTAGGCGTTCTCGGCCTCGAAGACGACCTTGTCATCGGCGGTGTAGCACTCGTCCACCACGCTGACCGCCGGGCGGACCGCCGCCGCCTGCCTGCAGTCGGTCGCCGCTGGGGGAACGACGAGGGTCCGCACCCCCGAGATGAAGCCGTTGCCGGCGACGACGTCGAAGCCGCTGAGCGCGGTGGCGGTCACCGTGTAGGTCCCGGGCGCCAGCGAGCTCAGGGCGGTCGGTGCGATCACCGCTCCATCGGCGCCGGTCACCACGTAGCTGATGCCCGGCTGCGTGCCCAGCGTGATGGCACCACCGGTGGTGGTGCCGGCCGGTACGCAGACCTGCGGGCTCACCTGGGCGCTCGGGACGACGCACGTCTTCGGTGCCCCGATGTGGACGACCCTGGTGGCCGTCGTGCCGGCGATGCTCCATCCGGCCGCAGCGGCCGCGTCGAACTCGGTGGCGCCGCCCTTGAGGGTGGCGGTGATCGTGTAGTCACCCGCGGCGAGGCCGCTCCAGCTGCCGCCGGAGATCGTGTAGGTGACCAGCGCTCCGACCAGAGGCGCGATCGAGCCGCGCGCGTCGCAACGTGCCTCCTGCTGCACCTGCGGGGCGGCGAGCACGACCGCGCAGCCTTCCTCGACCCGCTTCTGCGCCGTCCACGCCGTCGTGTCGTAGGGCCCGTAGACCGTCGTACCGGTGAGCGTGTAGCCGGTGTCGGCGACCGCGGTGGCGATGCGTGCATCCGCCGGGCCGCTGAGCACCCAGTGGTAGCCGACTCCCTGCGGGAGGTGCAGGCTGGGTGCGGACGCGCAGCTCGGGGGCGTGTAGCCGGGAGCAGCGGACGTCACCTTGTTCTCGGCGCAGTCGCCGGGCTGGGTGGGCTCGCTGCGCGTGCTCACCGTCTTCCAGCTGCTCCACGGGCCGGGCACCCAGCTCGTGCCGTTCCACGAGTAGCTGCGGGTCCGCTCCTCGGTGGTGACGGTCACCGTCTCGGACGTGCAGTCAGGGGTCCCGCGGACCTCGCGGGTCTCCTTGTCGTCCGGAGGCGGCGTGCACATCGTGTCGGGCGGCTGGTCGCCTTCCAGGTCGGGACATGCGTCGGGTGGAGTGCACGGCGTCGACGAGTCGCTCTTCGTGAACGTCCAGCCGATCGAGCCGTCCGGGTCGTCCCACGCGGTGACCGCGACGCTCCAGGTGTGCGCCACCGCGGGGTTGCCCAGCCCGAAGCTCTGCGAGTACTCCTCGACGAACGTGGTGTCCGCCAGCGTCGCCCCGTCGACGACGACCTTCACCGTGTTCGTGCCCGGTGTCTTGTAGTCGGTCAACGTGACCGTCAACGCCTCGCAGGTCGCTCCGGCCCTGCCGATGTGCGCCGAGGCGGTGCCCTCGGTGACGGTCGTGAGACCCAGGACGACGAGAAGAAGCACGCCGATCCGGGTCAGAAGTCGTGTGTGTACCTTGCCTGATCCCCCAGTCATTGGTTCACCATCGCCAGACTCGGCGCTGAGGTCGTCACCGATATTCGGCAGGTCTGGCGTCAGTTCGGCGGCGGAGCCGCTATTTCTTCGTCGTCGGGCGCCGTCACCGGCGAATCTGACGGTGAGGAGCCCCGGCGGACTGGCGGGCCCGGAGAGGCCCGCCAGTCGGTGGGTGACCGCTCGTCGGTCAGCCGATCCTGCGCGCGTGCACCACCAGCGCGCACCCGGCCAGCAGCAGCAGCGCCCCGAGTCCGGCCAGCAGGCTGCTCGGGCCACCGGTGTTGGGCAGCGGCGGCGGGCCGATCGCCGGCGGCGGGCGGAAGGCGCCGGGCGGAGGTCCGGTCGGCGGGAGCTCCGGCGTCCGAGAGGTGGTCGGCGGGTTGGCGCAGGCCACCGTGGCCGGTGGGTAGTTCAGCGTCGTGGAGTACTCCGGGTTGACCTTGAAGCGCACCGTGATGCCGTCGCGCGTCCAGCCGAACCGCTGGTCCCCGACGTTGACGTACTCGCCGTCGACCAGGTCCCACCCGGGCCACATCAGCGGCGGTGTCGCCGACGCTCCGGGCCACAGCACCCGGCCCGAGAGCGGCAGGTCGGTGATGGCGTGGTCGGGGCCGTCCGGGTTGACGAACGTGATGGTGAGCGGCGTCGCCTCGTCGGTCTCGAACCCACGGGGCAGGTCGAGCGAGTAGGCCAGGTACGGCACGGACCCGACGCAGGAGGCGTCGACCCCGCCCGGGGTGAGCGGGCACTGCTCGTCGGTGAGCGGCGGGTAGGCCAGCACCAGCCGGTCGACCGGGGTGCCGCTCTCGTCCACGAACCGGTTGTCGCCCTTGGCGACGAAGGTCACGTGCGAGTCGTCGGTGATCGACGCGGTCCAGTACTGGTTCTCCCGGTCGAAGACCACGCGATCGGCCGCCGTGTAGCAGCGGTCCACCGCACGGACGGACGGGCGGATCGGGACCGAGGCCGCCGCGCAGCTCGTGCCCGTGGCCGCGATCTCCACGGTCCGGCTGCCGTCGACGAAGCCGTTGGCGTCGGCCACCTCGTAGCCGTCGGCCGCCGTCGCCGTGACGACGTACGTGCCGGGTGCGAGAGTGGCGCTCGCGTCGATCACGGCACCCGCTGCGTTGCGCACCTGGTAGGTGACGCCCTGCTGCACCGGGACGGTGAGGTGACCGCCGACGGCCGGGCTGGTCGACCCGGGCACACAGGCGGCCGAGGTGACCTGGACGTCCGGGGTCACGCAGGTCCTGGCAGGCGCGATGTGGACGATCTTGGTCGCCGTCCGCCCCTGGACCTGCCAGCCGAGGGTGTTGCCGAACTCGGTGGCGCCGTCCGTCAGGGTCGCGGTGATGAGGTAGTCACCGCCGGCCAGGTCGCTCCAGCGTCCCCCCGAGATCGTGTACGCGAGGTGCTCACCGGTCGGCGGGGTGATGGAGGCGGGAGCGCCGCACCCGGACGACGGGATGGCCACGGGCTCGGCGAGCTGGGCGACACAGCCGTGCGCAGCCCTCTCGTCCGCGGTCCACGGCGTGGTGTCGTAGGGCCCGAAGACCGTCTGGCCGACCAGGGTGCGGCCGTTCTCGGCGACTGCGGTGAGAACCCGCGCCTCCGGGGGACCGCTGAGCGTCCAGTGGTAGCCCTCGCCGGCCGCGTAGGTGAGGCTCGGTGCCGAGGAGCAGTCCGGCGGCGAGTACGTCGGCGTCGTCGCCGTCACCTCGGTGCCCGGGCACTGCTCGGGGGTCGTGGGCGTCGTCGTCGTCGTGACCGTCGTCCACGCGGACCACGGTCCGGGGGTCCAGCTCGTCCCGTTCCAGCTGTAGGTGCGGGAGCGGGACTCCTTGGTGCTGGTCACGGTGTGCGTGGTGCAGTCCGGCGCGCCGTGCAGCCAGCGGACCTCCACCTCGTCCCCGGGCTGGGTGCAGCTGGTGCCCGGCGGCTGGTCGCCCGGCAGGTCCGGGCACGCGTCGGGCGGCGCGCAGGGCGTCGTGGTGCCGCTCCGGGAGATCGTCCATCCGTTGGACCCGTCCGGGTCGTCGGACGCGGTGACGGTGACGCTCCAGGTGTGCGGTGTCGTGGGGTCGCCGAGCGTGAAGACCTGCGCGTACGACGAGCCGAACGGCGTCTCGGCGCGAACCGCCCCGTCGGTCACGACCCGGACGCTGTTGGGGGACGCGGAGTCCTGGTAGTTGGTGAGGCTGACCGTGAGCTTGTCGCACGTCACGCTGATCGACGGCGTGTGCGCCGACGCGGCGCCGGCGCCGCCGAGGGCGACGAGCCCCAGCGTGGTCAGGAGCAGCGCTCCGCACCAGGCCACGAGGCCTACGGCCCATGGCCGACCGCGGCTCCTGCGCCAGGCGGCGTCACTGTGGGCGGATTGGTTCGTTGAGTTCTTGCTTTCCCCCGTCATGCCGACAGCCTTCGGCCGAAGTGGTCTAGACGTCATACCGCATAGTGGGTAAATCGTTCAGTTTCTGGCTTTTAACTCCGCGATGACCAGGGATGCGCTCGAACGAGCCGTTTTGCGGCCGTTTGCGTCGCGACTGAGGGCAAGAGAGAGCGCGGCGGGGTGCCGTCCGAGATCGGACGGCACCCGCCGGCCCCCACCGTCAGAGCAGGGGTGGCGTCAGGCGGGGATCCAGTCGAACGTGTCCGGATCCGGGCCGCGTCGGCCGGCCGCCCCGCGGTCGAGCGCCGTGATCGCCGCGACCTCGCCGTCGGTGAGCGAGAAGTCGAAGATCTCGAAGTTCTCTCGCATCCGCGCCTCGTGCATCGACTTCGGGAACACGATGTCCCCGCGCTGGACGTGCCAGCGCAGGGTCACCTGCGACGGCGTCTTGCCGTGCGCGCTCGCGATCGTGCCGATCACGGCGTCGTCGAGCACCGCGCCCTGGGCGATCGGCGACCACGCCTCGACGACGACGTCGTGGCGGTGCGAGGCGGCTCGGGCGTCCTCGTTGCCGAAGTAGGGATGCACCTCGATCTGGTTGACCACCGGGACCACGCCGGTCTCCTCGACGATCCGGTCCAGGTGGGCCGGCTGGAAGTTCGAGACGCCGATCGACGTGGCGCGGCCGTCCTCGACGAACTCGGCCAGCGTGCGCCAGGTCGACACGTAGTCGCCGTCGTACCGGGTGGGCAGCGGCCAGTGGATGAGGAAGAGGTCGACGCGGTCCAGGCCGAGGCGGTCGAGCGACTCCGCGAACGTGCGCCGCGCGTCGTCGGGCCGGTGGAAGGCGTTGTTGAGCTTGGTGGTGATGTAGAGCTCGTCGCGCGAGATGCCGGAGGCGGCGATGGCGGCGCCGACGCCCTCCTCGTTCTCGTACATCTGCGCGGTGTCGATGTGCCGGTAGCCCACCTCGAAGGCGGTCTCCACGGTCTGCTGCGTCTCCGCGGGCGGGACCTGGAAGACGCCGAAGCCGAGCTGGGGGATGGTGGTCTTGTCGTTCAGGGTGATCGTCTGGACGGTCATACCCTCTCCATCTCCCGTCGCCGCCAGATCATTCCCGCAGACCGGCCCTCGCGGGGACGTCTAGCATCCTCGGATGCTGACGGTGCCCGCGCTGGAGGACTTCGACTACGACACCCGTCTCGGGGCCTACGCCGTGATCACCCGCGACGACCACGTCCTGCTCGCGCTGTGGAACGAGCCGGCGGTGGCCACCTGGACGCTGCCGGGCGGGGGCGTCGAGCTGGGGGAGTCGCTCGAGGAGGGCGCGGTCCGCGAGGTCCGCGAGGAGACGGGGTACGACGTGACGCTCGGCGCGCTGCTCGGCGTGCGGACCCTGCTCACGCCACCGGAGCGGCGCCAGCGCCGGCGCGAGCGGTGGCTGCGGCAGGTGCACGTCGTCTACGCGGCGACCGTCGTCGGCGGTGACCTGACCCGCGAGGTGGACGGCACGACCGACGAGGCGCGGTGGGTCCCGCTGGCCGACGTACCGGGCCTGGTCCGGTCGGAGCAGGTCCGGCAGTTCGTCGGCTGACCGGGGAACAAGGGCGCGACCATCCTGCGTTGTGCCGTGTGACGAAACTTGAGTTGAGTCGACTCAAGTGATTTGGCAGACTGGCTGCGGCGACGCAGGATGGGTCGCGCAGCAACACCGAAGCTCAACGGAGGTAGCAGAAATGGCACGTGCGGTCGGCATCGACCTCGGCACGACGAACAGCGTCGTCGCCGTCCTGGAGGGCGGCGAGCCCACCGTCATCGCGAACGCGGAGGGCGCCCGGACGACGCCGTCGGTCGTCGCCTTCGCCAAGAACGGCGAGGTGCTGGTCGGCGAGGTCGCCAAGCGCCAGGCCGTCACCAACGTCGACCGGACGATCCGCTCGGTCAAGCGCCACATGGGCACCGACTGGAAGCAGCAGGTCGACGACAAGACCTTCACCCCGCAGCAGATCAGCGCGTTCGTGCTGCAGAAGCTCAAGCGCGACGCGGAGGCCTACCTCGGCGAGCCGGTCACCGACGCGGTGATCACGGTGCCGGCGTACTTCTCCGACGCGCAGCGCCAGGCGACCAAGGAGGCCGGCGAGATCGCGGGCCTCAACGTCTCGCGCATCGTCAACGAGCCGACGGCCGCCGCGCTGGCCTACGGCCTCGACAAGGGCGACGACCAGACGATCCTCGTCTTCGACCTGGGTGGCGGCACGTTCGACGTGTCCCTGCTCGAGATCGGCGAGGGCGTCGTCGAGGTCAAGGCGACCTCCGGTGACAACCACCTCGGTGGTGACGACTGGGACGCCCGTGTCGTCGAGTGGATGGTCAAGAAGTTCAAGGACAACAACGGCGTCGACCTCGGTGCCGACAAGATCGCCAAGCAGCGCCTCCAGGAGGCCGCGGAGAAGGCGAAGATCGAGCTGTCCTCGTCCTCCGAGACCACGATCCACCTGCCCTACATCACCCACGGCGAGTCCGGCCCGCTGCACTTCGAGGAGAAGCTGACCCGCAGCGAGTTCCAGAAGCTGACGGCCGACCTGCTCGACCGCACCAAGGCGCCGTTCCAGAGCGTGCTCAAGGACGCCGGCGTCGCGATCGCCGACATCGACCACGTCGTGCTCGTCGGCGGCTCGACGCGCATGCCGGCCGTCACCGACGTCGTCAAGGAGCTGCTCGGCGGCAAGGAGCCCAACAAGGGCGTCAACCCCGACGAGGTCGTCGCCGTCGGCGCGGCCCTCCAGGCCGGCGTCCTCAAGGGCGAGGTCAAGGACGTGCTGCTCCTCGACGTCACCCCGCTGTCGCTCGGCATCGAGACCAAGGGCGGCGTCATGACCACCCTCATCGAGCGCAACACCACGATCCCGACCAAGCGGTCCGAGATCTTCACGACCGCCGACGACAACCAGCCGTCGGTCGAGATCAAGGTCGCCCAGGGCGAGCGCCAGATGTGGTCGCAGAACCAGCCGCTCGGCAACTTCGAGCTGACCGGGCTGCCGCCGGCGCCGCGGGGCATCCCGAAGATCGAGGTCACCTTCGACATCGACGCCAACGGCATCGTGCACGTGACCGCCAAGGACCAGGCCTCCGGCAAGGAGCAGTCGATGACGATCTCCGGCGGCTCCGCGCTGTCGAAGGACGACATCGACCGGATGGTCCGCGAGGCCGAGCAGTACGCCGAGGAGGACGCCAGGCGTCGCGAGGCCGTCGAGGTCCGCAACCAGGCCGACCAGCTCGTCTACACGACCGAGAAGTTCCTCGCCGACAACAGCGACAAGCTCCCCGAGGACGTCAAGACCGAGGTCCAGGCCGACGTCGACGCACTCAAGGCGATCCTCGAGAACGCCGAGGCCAGCGCCGAGGAGCTCCAGGCGGGCATCACCAAGCTCGGTGAGTCCAGCCAGAAGATGGGCGCGGCGATGTACGCCGCCGCGGAGGCCGACGCGGCCGCCGCCGGTGGCTCGGACGGCTCGACCGGCGAGTCCGACGACGACGTCGTCGACGCCGAGATCGTCGACGAGGAGCCGGGCGACGGCACCGAGGGCGAGAGCAAGTGACCGAGCCGTCCCAGGACGAGCAGGTCATCCCCGAGCCTGAGGAGCAGGAGTCCCCTGCTCCTCAGGCCGAGGAGCCCGTCGTCGAGCCCGAGCCCGAGGACGAGCTCGCCGCCGTCCGGCGCCAGCTGGAGGAGCGCACCAACGACCTCCAGCGCAACCAGGCGGAGTTCGTCAACTACAAGCGCCGGGTCGAGCGCGACCGCGAGCTCATCCGCGAGAACGCGACGTACGCCGTGCTCGCGCCGATCGTCGAGGTCCTCGACACCGTCGACCGCGCCCGCGAGCACGGCGACCTCGACCCGGGCTTCCAGGCGGTGGCCGACCAGCTCGAGCGCACGGTCGCGGCCCTCGGCCTGACCAAGTTCGGCGCGCCGGGCGACGCCTTCGACCCGACGGTCCACGAGGCGCTCAGCCACATCGGGGAGGACCCGGAGGTCGAGGTGACCACCTGCAAGGTGATCGCCAAGGCCGGCTACCGGATCGGCGACCGCGTCGTCCGCGCCGCGCAGGTCCTCGTCGTGGACCCCGCGTCGAGCTGACCTGCTGATCACCTGAACACGAGACGAGGGAGGGAGGTGCGCGATGAGCACCAGTGACTTCCGGGCCGACTGGGCACAGAAGGACTTCTACAAGGAGCTGGGCGTCGCGAAGGACGCCAGCGCCGACGACATCAAGAAGGCCTACCGCAAGCTCGCGCGCGCCAACCACCCCGACTCCAACCCCGGCGACAGCGCGCAGAGCAAGGCCAAGCACGACAAGTTCAAGGCGGTCGCCGAGGCCTACGACGTCATCGGTGACCCCGAGAAGCGCAAGAAGTACGACGAGATGCGCTCGCTCTATGGCGGCGGCTTCCGCGGCGGCTACTCCGGCGGAGGGTTCCCCGGCGGCGGTGAGGCCGGCTTCGACCTCAACGACCTGCTCCGCGAGCGGACCGCCGCCGGTGGCGGGTTCGGCGACATGTTCGGCGACCTCTTCGGCGGCGGCCGCGGCGGGCGGACCCGACGTACCCGCGCCCAGAAGGGCCAGGACGTCGAGAGCACCGCGACCATCGGCTTCACCGAGGCCCTCGACGGCGTCACGGTCTCGCTCCGGCTGACGTCCGACTCCGCCTGCCCCGACTGCAAGGGCACGGGCGGGAAGCCGGGCACCAAGCCGCACGTCTGCCCGGAGTGCGACGGCGCGGGCTTCGTCGTGGCCTCGGCGGGCGGCGCGTTCTCGATCAACGAGACCTGCCCGCGGTGCGGCGGCCGCCAGCTCGTCTACGACGAGCCGTGCCCGACCTGCCAGGGCAGCGGGCGCGGCGTCGCCGCGCGCACGATCCAGGCCCGCATCCCCGCGGGCGTCAAGGACGGCCAGCGGATCCGGCTGCGCGGCAAGGGCGCGCCCGGTGAGCACGGCGGTCCTGCCGGCGACCTCTACGTCACCGTCAAGGTCCGGCCGCACCGGCTGTTCGGGCGCAAGGACGACAACCTCACGCTCGACGTCCCGGTCTCCTTCGACGAGCTCACGCTCGGCGCCGAGATCAAGCTGCCGACGCTCGGCGGCGCGCCGGTCACGCTCAAGATCCCCGCAGGGACGCCCAACGGCCGCACCTTCCGGGTGCGCGGGCGCGGGGCGCCGAAGTCCGACGGCACGCGCGGCGACCTGCTCGCCACCGTCGAGGTCCAGGTGCCCGCCGCGGTGGACGGACCGGCCCGCGAGGCGATCGAGGCCTACCGCGCGTCGATGGCGGGCAAGCCGCTGCGGTCGCGGCTCTTCGAGGACTGATCGTGCCCGGCCAGCGCCCGCCCGACCCGCCCGGACCCGACGCCGCTGTCTACGTCATCAGCGTCGCCGCCGAGCTCACCGGCCTGCACCCGCAGACCCTGCGCACCTACGAGCGGATGGGCCTGATCACGCCGGGCCGCACCGGCGGCGGCGGGCGCCGCTACACCCATCGCGACGTCGAGCTGCTGCGTGAGATCAGCGCGCTGACCGCGGCCGGCATCGGGATCGAGGGGGTACGCCGGATCCTCGACCTGCAGAACCGGGTCGACGCCCTCGTGCAGCGCAACGAGGAGCTCCAGGCCGAGCTGGGTGCGACCCGCGAGGCGCTGCGTCAGGCGGCCACGGCCCGGCGGGCCGGCGGCCCGCCCAACAAGCTCCCCGTCCTCCGAGCGCCCGAGCCCGGCCAGTCCGTGGTGGTCTGGCGTCGGGGCCGCTAGCTGGCGCCCCTCCCGGTCAGGGGACGACGGTGACCGTGATCGGCGTCGAGTAGATGTAGTCGGCGAACTCCGGGCCGTCGGTGTAGAACGCCTGGTAGGTGTAGGTGCCGGGCTGCTTGTCCGCCCACACGTTGTCGAGGAACGTCTGGAAGACGAAGCTGCCGTCGGCCTCGACCTTCGCCATGCAGCAGTAGTCCGGCGAGCTGCTGCCGCCCTTGACGTTGCCGTTCTCGTAGATGTCGACGTAGCCGGTCGTGGCGACCTGGTCCTTGAACCTCACGGTGCCGCTCGGACCGTCGGGCATCTGGTACTGCGGCGTCGTCTTCGAGATCGTGAAGGTAGCCGCCGAGAGGTTGAGAGCCGAGTCGTAGACCCGGACCTGCACCGAGCGCTTCTTGCCCCGGTAGGTCGCGGTGACCGTGTAGAGCCCGGGCGCGTTGGTGCTCGCCAGTCGGTACGACGCCTGGCCGCGTTTGAGCCGGGCGGTGCTCACGGCCGTGCCGTTGAGCGAGAACGTCACCTTGCCGCGGGCCTTCTTCCTGCCCTTCGTGACGGTGGCCGTGACCTTGACGCCCTCCTGGCCGTAGTGCGAGTAGGCCTTCGAGCGCTTCAGCTTGATCCTGGGCTTGGCCGCCCTCGGCGTGGCGAACGCCTCGGCTTCCGCGGACCGCACGCCCGCGGCGGCGCCCGCCGCGGAGGTGGTCGTGATCGCAGCCGTCGGGACGCTCAGCGCGAGGGCGGCGACGACGGCGGTGGCGGTGCGGCTGATGACGTTCACGGGCGTGCTCCCCGGGTCGGCGGTGGTCGGTGCTCGTGCCGCCGTGGAAGGACGCGCCCGAGATGACTGGTTGCTGCCCGAGCACCTTTGCGGGCAAACAGCCGTCCGCACGCTGGTCTAGTCCGGTTCTGGGGGGTGTCAGCGCGCGCGACATGGGGTAGACGATCCCCGTGCTCGTGGTCGAATCAGCCTCCCTCGTCAGTGCCGGCGGCCAGGTCGACGGCATCGCCGACGCCCTGGCCGACATCGACGTCGCCAGCCCCTTCGGCGAGGTCTCCGACGGCCTGGTCGGGTCGGAGACCAGCCAGGCGTGCCTGTGGGTGTCCACGCGTCTCGGGGCCGCGGTCCAGGTGTACGCCGACCGGATCCGCCACGTGGCCGGCTCGGCACGCGGCACGGCGGAGCTCTTCGACACCGCGGACGGCGCGGTGGCCCAGGCGTTCGGGCCGTCGCGATGAGCACGCTCTCCATCCCCCAGGTCCGGCAGTGGCGACCGGCCGCGCTCGAGACCGCTGCGACCGCGGTCGGCGCCGCGTCGACCGCGGTCGACGATCAGGCGCGCTCGCTGAGCAGCGCGCTCGAGGGCGCGCTCACCGACGCCGGCGGCCGCTGGGCCGACGCCGCCCGCGACCGGGCCGCCGACGAGGCCAGGATCGGGGCCCAGCTCGCGGACGCCCTCGACACCGCCCGTCAGGTCCTGTCCCGGGGCGCGGGCGACATCGGCCGTGCTCGCACCCTGCTCCTCGACACGATCAGCGCGGCACAGGCCGACGGGTTCCAGATCGGTGACGACGGCACCGTCACAGCGCCGACGCTCCCGCCCGTGCTCACCTCTCCCGACCACGCCGAGGCCGCCGTCGCGGCGCGGAACGCCGACCAGCAACGGCTCAACGACCGGGCGCAGGGCATCGCCGACGACATCGCCCACGCGCTGGAGGCCGTCGCGGACGCCGACCGTACCGCCGCCCGCGGGCTCGGCGACGTCGAGTTCCCGCAGACGTTGGAGTCGGCCGTCGACGCCTACCTCGACCGCGCCTGGCAGACCCGGGACCTGCTGGGCGCGCTCGGTGCGGCCGGCGCCGGCGCGGTGAGCCTCGCCGCCCTCCTCAAGAAGTCGGTCGGGCTCTTCGGACGGTCGAAGTCCTTCCTCGACTTCCTGAAGTCCTCCACCGCCCCGATCACCGACTACGAGACGTTCCTGCGCAACATCAACGCCAGCGACGACGCGCTCAAGGCGTTCGTCAACGGGAAGGCCGACGGCGGACTGGCCAGGTTCCTCATCGGCGCCCGCGCCGCCAAGCTGGCCGGCAAGGTCTTCCTGCCGCTGACCGTGGCCACCGGCGCGATGGACGCCGTCACCGGCGGCGGGTACGACGGCGCGCGCGGGTGGGCCACCCGCGGCTTCGGCCTGGCCGGTGCCGCAGGAGGCGGAGCGCTGCTGGCGAGCTCGGCCGGTCTCATCGCCCTGGGCCCGGTCGGCGTCGGGATCGCCGGCGCCGCCGTCCTGGGCTACGGCGCCTGGACCCTCGGCAACTACGTCTACGACCACTGGGACGACATCACCGAGTTCGGCGGCAAGGCCCTCGACTGGACCGGCGACCGGCTCGACGACGTCGCCGACGCGGCCGACGCCGCCACCGACTGGGCCGGCGACCGGCTCGCCGACGCTGGCAACGCGCTCGAGGACGCCGGGAAGTCCGCCGTCCACACCGTCACGCTCGGACTGCTCTAGGGATGGAGACCATGACCCCGCCGCACGCCGGGCCGGCCACCGAGCCCGTGTTCGTGGAGGTGCTCACCGACGAGGAGCTCGCGGTGCTCAGCACGCCGGGCCCGATGCCGGTGACGCCGTACCTGCGCGACCTCGACCCGGCGCACGCCGACACCGCCCGCCGCACGGCGTACCGCTCGCTGGTCGCCCGCGGCATCGTCGACGCGCCGACGCCGGAGCCGATCGCCGCGGCGACCGCCGCGTCGAGCCGGGAGGTCGAGCTGATGGTCCGGCAGGACGTGCGCTCGGTGGTCGCGCTGCGGGAGGCCGCCCAGGTCGTGGTCGCGGTCGCGCGCACCGCGGCGGCCGCCCAGGACTTCTGGTACGCCCACGTCGTCGACGACGTGGTGCTGCTGGAGGAGGTGAGCCGCGACGGCATGCACCGCTTCGCCCTCGCCGAGACGGAGTGGCTGCTCGGACCGGAGGGACTGGCGGCCGCAGCCGCCGTGCACCCCGACGCCGGGGACCGCGCCGAGGGGCCCGACGTGGCTGTCGAGGCCGAGGCCGGAGACCCGACCCCGCCGCCGGCCGTGCTCGAGGCACTGGGTGAGTCGTTCGTGCGCGCCGACGTCGTCGTCCGTCGGCCGGGCGACACCGAGCCGCCGGCGTTCGCGCTGTTCACCGGCCCCGCCGGCTGCTGGTGCGTCGAGGCGGCGCAGCCGCCGCTCGTGGCTCGACCGGTCACGGCCGAGCAGGCCCGGGGCCGCGTGGCCGATGCGGTCGGTGCCGTCCGGGCCGAGGCGGTGACCCTTGGCCGCGGGTGAGCGGGTCCGCGTCCCCGCGCTGCTCAGCCGCGAGACGACGATGTGGCTCGCGGTCGGTGCCGCGGTGGTCGGCGTCGTGGCGGTGCTCGCGTGGGTCGGCGCGACCCAGCCGGAGAACCTGCCGTTCGTGGTGGCCGCCGCCGTGCTGGTCGTCCTCGGTGTGGTGGCCCTCGTGGGCCGGCGCACCTGGCTCGACGTGCAGCACGGGACCGTGGTGCGCGAGACCTGCTTCGTGCCGCGCGGCCCGGTCGGCTGGGCCGACGCCGAGCGCGTGGCGTTCGTCAACAACCGTGCGGGCCAGGTGCTGCTCGAGGTGCGCGGTGCCGGCCGGCGCTCCTCGCTCTACCTGCCGCTGGTCGCGGTCGACGTCGGCGGCGACCGCAGCCAGGACCCGGCCTTCCTGCGCACCCTGGCCGACCAGGTCGAGCGGTGGGCACCGCGGCGCGACTCCGTGGTGGCCGGCCTCCGGGCCCAGGCCGAGCACGGCGAGAGCGGCGGGTCGGTCCGCACCTCGCCGCTCGCCCGCCGCTACCTCGCGAGCGGCCGGCGCACCGCCTCGAGCTGAGCGAGGATCGGTGCCCGCCGAGGGCGAAGTTGAGTGGAATGCACTCAACTTCACCGACGTTGATCCCAGTGAGGTCACGCATCCGGTGGCCGCCACGCACGATCACCAGGAGAATCACCGCCATGAGCCAGTTCGGCGCTGACAAGTTCACGACGCGCAGCCGCGAGGCGATCGAAGCCGCGCAGCTGGCCGCGACCACCGCCGGGAACACCCACACCGAGCCGATCCACCTGCTCGTCGCGCTGCTGCGCCAGAAGGACGGCACCGCGCGCAACCTGGTCACGAAGGCCGGGGTCGACGCCGACGAGCTGACCGCGAAGGCCGAGGCGGCCCTCTCGGCGCTGCCCACGGCCACCGGCGCCACCGTCCAGCAGCCGTCCGGGTCGGCCGCGCTCACCCGGGTGCTGGCGGCCGCGCTCGACCTCGCCCAGGGCATGAAGGACGAGTACGTCGCCGCCGAGCACCTGCTGATCGCCACCGCGGGCGTGGAGAGCAGCGCCCAGCGGGTGCTGCTCGACGCCGGCCTGAGCGAGGCCGGGCTGCGCGAGGGGCTCACCGCCGTGCGCGGCAACCGCCGCGTGACGAGCCAGGACGCGGAGTCGACGTACGAGGCCCTGGAGAAGTACTCCGTCGACCTCACCGCCGCCGCCGAGGAGGGCAAGCTCGACCCCGTCATCGGCCGCGACGCCGAGATCCGCCGCGTCGTGCAGGTGCTCTCGCGGCGCACCAAGAACAACCCCGTGCTGATCGGCGAGCCGGGCGTCGGCAAGACCGCGGTCGTCGAGGGCCTGGCCCAGCGGGTCGTCGCCGGTGACGTGCCCGACTCCCTCAAGGGTCGCCGGGTGCTCAGCCTCGACCTGGCCGCGATGGTGGCCGGTGCGAAGTACCGCGGCGAGTTCGAGGAGCGGCTCAAGGCCGTGCTCGAGGAGATCAAGAACGCCGGCGGTCAGATCATCACGTTCATCGACGAGCTGCACACGGTCGTCGGCGCGGGCGCCGGCGGCGACTCCGCCATGGACGCCGGCAACATGCTCAAGCCGATGCTCGCGCGCGGCGAGCTGCACATGATCGGCGCCACCACCCTCGACGAGTACCGCGAGCGGATCGAGAAGGACCCGGCGCTCGAGCGGCGATTCCAGCAGCTCTTCGTGGGCGAGCCGTCCGTCGAGGACACCATCCAGATCCTGCGCGGCATCCAGGAGAAGTACGAAGCCCACCACGGGGTGCGGATCACCGACGCCGCCCTGGTCGCCGCCGCGACGCTCTCCGACCGCTACATCCCCGGCCGGCAGCTGCCCGACAAGGCCATCGACCTCGTCGACGAGGCGGCCTCGCGGCTGCGCATGGAGATCGAGTCCTCCCCGGAGGAGATCGACCGGCTGCGCCGCCAGGTCGAGCGCCTGAAGATGGAGGAGTTCGCGCTCGGGCGCGAGTCCGACGCGGCGTCCGCCGAGCGGCTGGGCGCGCTGCGCGCCGACCTCGCTGACAAGGAGGAGGCGCTGCGCGCGCTCGAGGTGCGCTGGGAGCGCGAGAAGGCCAGCCTCGAGGACGAGGGCGAGCTGCGCCGTCGCCTCGACGCCGTCAAGGTGCAGGCCGACCGGCTGATGCGCGAGGGCCGGCTCGACGAGGCCAGCGAGATCCTCTACGGCCAGATCCCGATGCTCGAGAAGCGGCTCCGCGAGGCCGCCGACGCCGAGCGCTCCGAGGTGGAGCCGCTGGTCGGGGAGCAGGTCGGAGCCGAGGAGATCGCCCAGGTCGTCGAGTCCTGGACCGGCATCCCCGTCGGCCGGATGCTCGAGGGCGAGACGGCCAAGCTGCTGCGGATGGAGGAGGTCATCGGCGAGCGGCTGATCGGTCAGCGGGCCGCGGTGAGCGCCGTCAGCGACGCCGTGCGCCGCTCGCGGGCCGGGCTGGCGGACCCCAACCGGCCGACCGGATCCTTCCTCTTCCTCGGCCCCACCGGCACCGGCAAGACCGAGCTCGCCAAGTCGCTCGCCGACTTCCTCTTCGACGACGAGCGCGCGATCGTGCGCATCGACATGAGCGAGTACTCCGAGAAGCACTCGGTCGCGCGCCTGGTCGGCGCGCCTCCCGGCTACGTGGGGTACGACGAGGGCGGCCAGCTCACCGAGGCGGTCCGCCGCCGTCCCTACTCCGTCGTGCTGCTCGACGAGGTCGAGAAGGCGCACCCGGAGGTCTTCGACATCCTGCTCCAGGTGCTCGACGACGGCCGGCTCACCGACGGCCAGGGCCGCACCGTCGACTTCCGCAACACCCTGCTGATCCTCACGAGCAACCTCGGATCGGCGTACCTCGTCGACCCGACGCTCGACGCCGACAAGAAGAGGGAGTCCGTGCTGGCCACGGTGCGGGCGTCGTTCAAGCCGGAGTTCCTCAACCGACTCGACGAGGTGGTGATCTTCGACGCGCTGACGCTCGAGGAGCTCTCGCACATCGTCGACCTCCAGCTCGCGCTGCTGGAGAAGCGGCTCGCGGTGCGCCGGATCTCGATCGAGGTCACCGACGACGCCAAGCGCTGGCTCGCCGAGACCGGCTACGACCCGGCCTACGGCGCCCGCCCGCTGCGACGCCTCATCCAGACCGCGATCGGCGACCCGCTCGCGAAGCTGCTGATCGGCGGCGAGGTCGCCGACGGCGGCACGGTGACGGTCGACCGCTCCGACGACGGGCTGACGATCACCACCGCATCCTGACGAGGCACGTCTGCCGCCAGACCCGTGGTGGAATGGGCTGCATGAGCGACCCGAACGCCGGCCGGCCCCGCCAGGTGACCCTGGCGGGGTGGATGCTCATGGCCGGGTCCGCGCTCGCCGTCCTGCTCGTCGCGGACCGGCTGTCGGCGCTGCACAGCCTGGAGAGCCGGCAGGCCGTGGAGCAGTTCCTGTCGCGTGAGCCCGGCTCCGGCCTCGGGCTCGACGTCGACGGCGCGCTCAGCCTGATCCGCACCGCCGCGATGGTCACCGCGGGCTGCGCGACCGCCGCCGGCATCCTCGGCTACCAGGTGCTGCGCCGCAGCCGCAGCGCCCGCCTCGCCGTGACCGTGCTCGCGGTGCCGATCTTCCTCGCCGGCATGGTGACCGGCGGCTTCGTCACCTCCGTGATCGCGGCGTCCGCGGCGATCCTGTGGCTGCAGCCGGCCCGCGCGTGGTTCGACGGCACCACCCCGCCCGAGCGGCCGGCCGCCGTCGCCGCGCCGACGCCGGGCGGGGCGTCCCCGGCGAGCCCGGCGGCCTCGGTGCCGGCCGCGCCGGGCGCTGCGGCGTACCCGCGCGACGAGCGGCGCCCGGGCGCGGTGCTGTGGGCGTGCGTGCTCACCTGGGTCGCCACCGGAGTGACGCTCTTCGGCCTGGCCGGGAGCGGTGTCGTGCTGGCCGTGCGGACCGACGTCATGCTCGACGAGGCGCACCGCCAGAGCCCCGACCTCGCCGCCCAGGGCGTGACCGACCAGATGCTGGTCGTGGCGACCTACCTGCTCATCGGCGGCATCGGCCTGTGGTGCCTCGCCGCCGCCGGCATCGCGCTCTTCGTGCTCCGAGGCGCGGCCTGGGCGCGGATCGTGCTGCTGGTCTCGGCCGCCGCGGCGAGCGCCGCCTGCCTCGTCGGTGCGGCCGTCGGTGCGGTCGTCCTGCTGCTCCCGCTCGGCGCCAGCGTCGCCACCATCGCCCTGCTGCTGCGCTCCGAGGTCGGTCTCTGGTTCAACCGTCCCCCGCTACGCCGATAGGTCCGCCCGGGCGAGGCGGGCCAGGCCCTCCTCGATGACGGTCCGGTCCTTGCAGAAGGCCCACCGGACCAGGTGGCGCCCGGCGTCGGAGTCGTAGAACCCCTGGGTGGGGATCGCCACGACGCCGGCTCGCTCGGGGAGTGCGAGGCAGAACGCCGTGCCGTCCGCCCAGCCGAGGGCGGAGATGTCGGTCGTCGCGAAGTAGGTGCCCTCGGGCACGCGCACGTCGAGGCCGACCTCGGCCAGTCCGGCGCAGAGCAGGTCCCGCTTCGCGCCGAGCTCCGCGGCGAGGGAGGCCGGGAACTCCCCGGCCTCGTCGAGCGCGAGGGCCACGGCGGGCTGGAGCGGCGAGCCGGAGGTGAACGTCAACCACTGCTTGGCGGCGAGCACCGCGCCCACCAGCGGCGCGGGACCGGTCGCCCAGCCGACCTTCCAGCCGGTGAACGAGTAGGACTTGCCGGCGCTCGACAGCGACAGGGTCCGCTCGAACATGCCGGGCAGCGTCGCGATCGGCACGTGCTCGCTGCCGGCGTAGACGAGGTGCTCGTAGACCTCGTCGGTGATCACCACCAGGTCGTGCGCGATCGCCACGTCGGCGACCGCCTGCAGCTCCGCGCGAGTGAGCACGGTGCCGGTCGGGTTGTGCGGGGAGTTGAGCAGCACGAAGCGGGTCCGGGGCGTCACGGCCGCCCGCAGCTCGTCGACGTCCAGGCGGAAGTCCGGGGCCCGCAGCGTCACCGGGCGGCGTACGCCGCCGGCCATCTGGATCATCGCGGTGTAGGAGTCGTAGTAGGGCTCGAGCACCACGACCTCGTCACCGGGGTCGACGAGCCCGAGCAGCGCGGCGGCGATGCCCTCGGTGGCGCCCGTCGTCACGACGACCTGCGAGTCCGGGTCGAGCTCGAGGCCGTAGTGACGCACCTGGTGGCGGGCGACCGCCTGGCGCAGCTCGGGTACGCCGGGGCCGGGGGCGTACTGGTTCGCCCCGCTGTGCAGCGCGTGCACCGCACGCGCGATCACCTCCGGCGGACCGTCGACGTCGGGGAAGCCCTGCCCGAGGTTGACCGACTGGGTCCGTGCCGCGAGCGCGGACATCGTCGTGAAGATCGTCGGCGGGATGCCCTCGAGGCGGTGCGCCAGCATGTGCCGACCCTAGCCTCGGTAACCTCGGGGCCGTGGACGAGACGCTCGCAGCCGACATCGACGCCCTCTGCCGACTGACGGGGCAGTTCACGCTCCGGTCGGGTCAGCAGGCGACGGAGTACTTCGACAAGTACCTCTTCGAGGCCGACCCCGCGCTCCTGGCGCGCGTCGCGCAGCAGATGGTCGACCTGCTCCCCGAGGACACCGACCTCCTCGGCGGCCTCGAGCTCGGCGGCGTCCCGATCGCGACCATGGTCAGCAGCCTGACCGGCCGCCCCGCGCTCTTCGTGCGCAAGAAGGCCAAGGAGTACGGCACGTGCAAGCTCGCTGAGGGCCAGGACGTCGCCGGCCGGCGGGTGACCCTGATCGAGGACGTCGTCACCACCGGCGGTGCGGTCCGCGACGCGACCCGGGCACTGCGCGAGGCCGGCGCGATCGTCGAGGTCGTGGTCTGCGCCATCGACCGGAGCCCGGCGGGGGAGAACCCGCTCGCCGACGTCGGCCTCGAGGTGCGCCCGGTGCTCACCAAGGCCCAGCTGGACGCCGCCCGGGCGTAGCACCCGGGCGCGGCGCTCAGTCGTGCTTGGTGGTGTCCATGCCCATGATGTCGAGGTCGGGCACGCCGTCGCCGTCGTTGTCATCGGCCCGGCGGCTCGACGTGCGACGGTGCCGCCACCACTCCCACGCGATCGGGACGACGGTGAAGGCGAGGATGACGAGGATCGCCTTGTCGATGTTCTCGCCGAGGCCCGGGAACGCCTGGCCGAGCGTGTAGCCGAGCAGCAGGATGCTGCCGACCCAGAGCAGGGCGCCGACGAAGCTCCACACGAAGAACCGGCGCCGGTTCATCCGGGTCACCCCGGCGACCACGGTGATGAACGTGCGCACGAACGGCACGAAGCGGCCGATCACCAGCGCCTTGTTGCCGTGCCGCTCGAAGAACGCATGGGTCTGGTCGAAGTACTTCTTCTTCAGGAGCCGGCCGTCGCGCTCGTAGAGCGGCGGCCCGATGGCCCGGCCGATCTCGTAGCCGACCACGTTGCCGAGGAACGCCGACGCCGTGAGCAGCACGAAGGCGATTAGCAGCTCGACCACCGGACCGCCCGGGAAGAGGTCGATGGCCTCGGAGTTGATGAAGAGGCCGAGGGCGAAGAGCAGGGTGTCACCGGGCAGGAACGGGAAGAACAGCCCGCACTCGATGAAGATGATCACCAGGCTGACCCAGAACAGTTCGGCTCCGAACCGGTCCAGGAGCCACGCCGGGTCCATCCAGTCCATGCCCAACAGCAGCGGCTGCTGCGCGAGGACGTCGATCACGCCCTAACGGTACCTGCCTGTACCCAGGTGATCGGGATCGATCCCCTACCGTTTCGCACGTGGATGCGGACGGTCAGCAGGCGGAGGGTGCCCGGGCGCCGTACGACCCGATGCCGCACGGCCCGGCCGAGGTCGGCGTCGGGCCCTGGGAGGGGCCGTGGCCCGAGGGTGAGCAGTACGACGCGCGCCTGCTGGCCGAGGGCGATCGCCGCAACGTGGTCGACCGCTACCGGTACTGGACGGTCGAGGCGATCATCGCCGACCTCGACACCCGACGCCACGACTTCCACGTCGCGATCGAGAACTGGCAGCACGACTTCAACATCGGGACGATCGTGCGCTCGGCGAACGCGTTCCTGGCGGCCGAGGTGCACATCGTGGGCAACCGGCGCTGGAACCGGCGCGGCGCGATGGTGACCGACCGCTACCAGCACGTGCGCCACCACCCGGACGTCGCGTCGCTGGCGGCCTACCTCCACGATCGGGGCGTCGTGCTCTACGGCGTCGACAACCTGCCTGGCTCGCTGCACCTGGAGACGACCTCCCTGCCGCGCCGGGTCTGCTTCCTCTTCGGCCAGGAGGGCCCGGGCCTCTCCGCGGGCGCGCGGGCGGCCTGCGACGCGACGTTCTCGATCGCCCAGTTCGGGTCCACCCGCTCGATCAACGCCTCGGCCGCCGGGGCGATCGCGATGCACGCCTGGGTCCGCCAGCACGCCGACCTGTCGGGCGACGACGCCTGGCGGGGCTAGGTGGGTCAGCGCCTGGTCTGGGAGTAGCAGGCCATGACGTACGCGGGGCCGGGCACGTCCACCCAGGTGAAGGACCACCGGGGGGTCGTGACCCTGCCCGGGCAGATCTGGTCGGCCATCAGCCTGATGTTGCGCTGGGTGGTCCTCCCGCGCGCGAAGAACACGTAGGACGACCGCCACGCGTGCGCGTCGGCGCACGTGGTGTGGGCCGCCTTCCTCGTCAGGCAGGCGGCGACCGAGTCGGGGAGCCGGTTGCTCAGCCGGGGGAGCGGGTTCGGCAGCTCCCCCAGCCGGTCGTCCTCCGCCACGACGGCGTGGCACGAGAACCATCGCGCGCCCGCCGCCTGCTGGCCGGGGTCCGGGCCGAAGAAGATCACCGAGTACTGCGAGCGGAGGAGCAGGAGCGGGTTGCGGCCGACCTTGCGGAACAGCGCCAGCCAGCACTGCTCGGACATCACGTCGAGGAGCTGCTCCTGCGGGTGGTCCCAGGTGAGGGGCGGGGGCAGCATCCCGGTCGCGACGACCTGCGCCGTGTGCGGTGCGGCGCAGTCGACGGGGGCCTGGTCGAGCCAGGCGTCGGCGGCCTCGCCAGCGGTGACCGCGAAGCACGAGCCGACGGCGGGGGCGCCGCTCGCGGCCGGGTCGTCGACCGCGACGGCGGTCCCGGAGCCGACCAGGCCGACACCGACGAGCAGGGCGGCGATGCCGCCGAGGATGCGAGGCACGGCGCCAGGCTAGGGCTCGGCCGGGCTCGATGTGTGAAAGTCGATCGATTTAATGGCCATGTGGCCGCAGGACGGTGCTGACCCAGGCGACCGCGGCCGAGGCATCGGACGCGACCACGCCGACGTCCTCGGGGAGCTCCCACGGGTCGAGGAGCACGAGCGGGACGCCGGTGCGCCGGGCCAGCGCGATCTCGCTGAGCGTGCCCCAGGAGCAGCCGACCGCCACGACGGCGTCGGCAGCGCGCACGAGCAGCCCGTTGCGCAGCTCGCCGAGACCGGTCGGCAGGAGATAGGTGTGCTCGGGTGAGCCCGCGGCCCGGTCGAGCCCCGGGAGGAGCCCGATCGAGACCCCGCCCGCGGCCCGAGCGCCGCGGGCGGCGGCCTCCATCACGCCGTGGTGGCCGCCGGTCAGCATCACCGCCCCCGTCGCGGCGAGCTCCCGGCCGACCTGCTCGGCGTGGCTCAGGTCGGTCGGCCGGGCTCCGTCGGCGGGGCCGACGACGGCGACGTACCGGCCGACGAGGGACATGCCCTCACGCTAGCGGCGGGGCTCCTCGGGGCGGGCGCGTTCGATCGGGTGCCGGAGCCACTCCTGCCACGGGAGGGGACGGCGGGCCTCCCGGCGTTCGCGCGCCCGGTCCTCGCGCACGGACCGCTCCACCTCTGCGTCGATGAACTCCGCGATGTCGATGCTCATGAACCCGTCTCCCCGTGGTCGTGACGGCCGTCCTGACCGGCCCTCACCCCTAGAGACGCTCCCGGCGCCGATTTCGTTGCGTCCGGGGTCGGAGGTCCCTGATCGGGGGGCGACCGGCCCTCGGAGGACCCGCCGGTAGCCACTAGGGTCGGAGCAGAGCCGAGATCGCCTGAGGAGCCTTCATGCCCATCGTCACCCCCGAGAAGTACGCCGAGATGCTGGATACCGCCAAGGGCAACGCGTTCGCGTTCCCGGCGATCAACGTGTCCTCCTCGCAGACCCTGAACGCCGCCCTCAAGGGCTTCGCCGACGCCGGCTCGGACGGCATCATCCAGGTCTCCACCGGCGGTGCCGAGTACCTCTCCGGCCCGTCGGTCAAGGACATGGTGGCCGGCTCCGTCGCGTTCGCGGCGTACGCCGCCGAGGTCGCGAAGAACTACCCGGTCAACATCGCGCTGCACACCGACCACTGCCCCAAGGACAAGCTCGACGGCTTCGTGCGGCCGCTGCTGACCCTCTCCGAGGAGCGCGTCTCCCGGGGCGAGGCACCGCTGTTCCAGTCCCACATGTGGGACGGCTCCGCGGTGCCGCTCGACGAGAACCTCGCGATCGCCGAGGAGCTGCTCGACCGCTGCATCAAGGCCAAGGTCATCCTCGAGATCGAGGTCGGCGTGGTCGGCGGCGAGGAGGACGGCGTCGAGAACGAGATCAACGAGAAGCTCTACTCGACCCCCGAGGACGCCATCGCGACGGCGCGCGCGCTCGGGTACGGCGACCGCGGCTACTACATGACCGCGCTCACCTTCGGCAACGTGCACGGCGTCTACAAGCCCGGCGGCGTCAAGCTGCGCCCGGAGGTGCTCAAGGAGGCGCAGGCCGCGGTGGTCTCCGAGTTCGGCCTCGAGGACGGCGCCAAGCCGTTCCACCTCGTCTTCCACGGCGGTTCGGGCTCGCTGCCCGAGGAGATCGCGGCCGCCGTCGACTACGGCGTGGTCAAGATGAACGTCGACACCGACACCCAGTACGCCTTCACCCGCCCGGTCGCCGCGCACATGTTCCAGAACTACGACGGTGTCCTCAAGGTTGACGGCGAGGTCGGCAACAAGAAGCAGTACGACCCGCGCGCCTGGGGCAAGGCCGCCGAGGCCGGCATGGCCGCTCGCGTGGTCGAGGCGTGCGAGAACCTGCGGTCGGCGGGCAAGTCGATCGGCTGATCCTCGGCCGGACGTCATACGGACAGTGGCAAGGGACGCACTGTCCGTATGACGTCCGCTGCTACTCCGGCGCGGCCGCAGCCGCCGCCGGGAAGCCCGTGTGGCGGGGCCGCTCGAAGCACAGCGAGGCCGCGAGGCCGAGCAGCAGCACGACCGCGGGCAGCAGCAGGGACTGGGCCATCGCCTTGGCGAACTCGTCGGCCACCTGAGCGGGCATGGTGCCGCCGCCGCCCGCCTCGGGGTTGGTCGCCCCGCTCAGGCCGAAGTGGGCCAGCCGGGAGTCCATGAGCACCGCGATCGCGGCCGAGCCGAGCACGCCGCCGACCTGACGCGTGGCGTTGTAGACGCCCGAGCCAGCCCCGGCCTGGGTCAGCGGCAGGTTGCGCATCGCGGTCGCCGACACCGGCGCCCAGATGCAGGCGTTGCCGACGCCCATCAGGATCATCGGGAGCACCAGCTGCCAGACCGCCGAGTCGGGGGTCATCTGGCTGGCCAGCCAGAAGAACGACGTGGCGATCGCGGCGAAGCCGGTGCCGACGATGACGCGGGGGTGGACGGAGTCGGTCAGCCGGCCGACCGGGCGCGCCAGCAGGATCACCATGATCGCCATCGGCACCAGCAGGGCCGCCGCCTCGGTGGGGGTGTAGCCGCGCACGGCCTGGGCGTAGATCATCAGCGGGAAGCCGATCGCGGTGAGCGAGAAGCCCATCACGCTGATCGCGATGTTGCCGACCGAGAAGTTGCGGTCCTTGAAGAGGCTGAGCGGCACCAGCGGCTCGCGGCTGTTGCGCGCCTGCCAGAGCACGAAGAGCCCGAGCACGACGAGTCCCGAGACGATCATCGCGATGATCCAGCCCGCCCAGTCCTGCTGGTGGCCCTCCTGGATGCCGAAGACCAGCAGGAACATGCCGACGCCGGACAGCGCGACGCCCAGCCAGTCGAAGGAGTGCTGGTGGGTCTCGAGCACGGGCACCAGTCGCATCGCGAGCACGAAGCCGACGATGCCGACCGGCACGTTGACGAAGAAGATCCACTCCCAGCCGAGGCCGTCGACGAGCACGCCACCGAGCAGCGGGCCGACCACCATCGAGACGCCCGAGGTCGCACCCCAGAGCGCCATCGCCTTGCCGCGCTCGGCGGCCGGGAAGATCCGGGTGATGATCGCCATCGTCTGCGGCGTCATCAGCGCCGCGCCGAGTCCCTGCACGGTGCGCGCGAGGATCAGCATCTCGATGGTGCCGGTGAGTCCGCACCACAGCGAGGCGAGCGTGAACACCGTGAGGCCCGTGAGGTAGAGCCGGCGCGGCCCGAACCGGTCGCCGAGCCGGCCGGTGATCAGCACCGGGACGGCGTAGGCGAGCAGGTAGGCACTGCTCACCCAGACCACGGAGTTCACGTCGGCGTCGAGATCGGTGATGATCGCCGGCACGGCGACCTGCACGATCGTCATGTCGACGAGGATCATGAAGAAGCCGAGACAGAGCGCGAAGAGCGCCGGCCAGGGCCTCTTGTCGCTGACCGGAGCGGGCGCCGCGGGGGTGTGGGTGTCGGTCACAGGAGAAGTCAACACCTCACCATGGACAATCGCTCCATGAGTTCCTTGACAGGCAACGACCTGATGGCGGGACCGCCGCCGACCCTGCTCCCCGAGGACCCGGCGTCGGCCGAGCTGGTCCCCGGCGCCGACGCGATGGACGTCGTCCGTCGGCACCCCGCGTCGCCCGTGGCCTGGGCGACGCTGGCGACGCTCGCGGCGGAGGCCGAGGAGGACCCGGTCACGATCTACGCGTATGCGCGGGTCGGCTACCACCGCAGCCTCGACCTGCTCCGCCGCAACGGCTGGAAGGGGCACGGCCCGGTGCCGTGGGAGCACGAGCCCAACCGCGGCTTCCTCACCTGCCTCGCGCTGCTGGCGCTCGCCGCCGAGGCGATCGGGGAGGACGAGGAGTGGGAGCGCTGCTCGACGTTCCTGCGCGAGTCCAGCCCCGCCGGGTACGACGTGCTGCTCGGCGCCGAGGACTAGCCGCGCGCCACGCGGACCAGGTCGGCGGCGGCGCCCGCCGGCCGGCGGTCCGGGAGCCAGACGGCCCGCAGGGCGCGGGTGAGGTCGAGGCCGTCGACCGGGACGGCGACCAGCTGTCCGGTCGCGAGCTCGGCGGTGACCGCCAGCTCGCTCAGGACGGCGGCCGCCTCGCCCGCCCCGGCCGCCGCCTTCACGGCGGCCGTGCTGGCGAGCTCCAGGCGTGACGTCCCGAGCTCGAGGCCTTCCCGGGCCAGCGCGCGCACCAGCGTCTCCCGGGTGCCGGACCCGGCCTCGCGGAGCACCAGGTCGCCGGTGACGAGGTCGGACGCGGCGAGCGGCGTACGCCGCCGCGCCCAGGGATGGTCCGGCCCGACGACCACGACGAGCGCGTCGCGGGCGATCGTGGTCGACGCCACCGATCGCGGGACGCTCGGGGACTCCACGAACCCGAGCGCGACCCGGCCGCGCTCGACCTGGCCGACCACCTCGGCGGAGTTGCCGACCTCGAGGCTGACGCGGAGCTCGGGGTGGGTACGCCGGAACCTCGCCAGCCACAGCGGCGCGAGGTACTCCGCGACCGTCAGGCTCGCGGCGACGGCCAGGTGTGCCGCCCGCTGGTCGGCCAGCGACCGGGCACCCATGGTGACCCGGTCGAGCGCGGTGATCGCGTCGCGCGCCCACGCGACGACCACCTCGCCCTCCGTGGTCAGGCGTGAGCCGGCTGGAGTCCGGACCAGCAGCGCGAGCCCGAGCTGCCGCTCCAGCCGGCTCAGGGCCCGGCTGGCGTTGGGCTGCGCGATCCCCACCTCGCGCGCCGCGGCGCCGAGCGACCCGGTCGCCGCCACCCGGACGAGGAGGTCGAGCGCGGTCACGTCGGGCCGAGCACTCATGCATCGATGATATGGGCCCGGGCCGGATCGACGGCTACCGGCGCGCCCGCCGTCGCCCGAGGCTGGAGCCGTGGTCGCCCGTCTCGTGCCCGGACTCGCGCTCGCCGCCGCCGGCGGCGGGTTCGCGCTGCTCCTGCACGCAACGGTCCCGGCGCTGAGCCCGACGCTCGTCGCGATCCTGCTCGGCATGCTGCTCGCCGCCAGAGGGGGCGCTGCGAGCAGCATGCGGCCGGGCCTGCGGGTCGCGTCGCGCCAGGTGCTCCGGGTCGGCGTCGCCCTGCTCGGCCTGCAGCTCGTGCTGCCGGAGATCGTGGCGCTCGGCTGGCCGGTCCTGCTGGTCGCGGCGGCCGTGGTGGTGCTCGGCATCAGCGGCACCCTCGCGCTCGCCCGGCCGCTCGGCGTACCTCCGGAGCAGGCGCTGCTCGTCGCCTGCGGCTTCTCGATCTGCGGCGCCGCCGCGGTCGGTGCCGTCGAGGGCGTGCGCCGCTCGCGAGAGGAGGACGTCGCCACGGTCGTCTCCCTCGTCGTCGTCTGCGGCAGCGCGGTGATGCTGGCACTGCCGCTCGGCGCCGTCGCGCTGGGCTTCACCCCGGCCGCCGCCGGCGCCTGGGCGGGTGCCTCGATCCACGAGGTCGGGCAGGTCGTCGTCGCCGGCGGTCTGGTCGGCGGCCTGGCGCTGCAGGTGGCGGTCGCGGTCAAGCTCGCCCGGGTGCTGATGCTGGCGCCGGTGCTGGCCGTCATCTCCTACCGGTCGCGGCGAGCGGCAGGGGTCCGGCCGCCGCTCGTGCCGGCGTTCGTCGTCGCGTTCCTGGCGTGCGCGGTGGTCGGCGCCGCGCTCCCCGCGCCGGTGCTGGGCGCCGCCACGGTCGTGCAGAGCGGCGCGCTCGCCATGGCGATGTTCGCCCTCGGGTGCAGCCTCGACGTCGGGACCCTGCGGCGCACGGGGGCTCCGTTGCTGATCCTGGCAGCGGCCGCCACCGGGCTGGTCGCGCTGCTCGGACTGCCGGCCGCGCTGCTGGTCGGCTAGGCCGGCGGGGTCAGCAGCGACCGCACCTTCTCCGCGCCGAGCGCGAGGAAGAGCGTCGGCAGCCGCGGGCCACGGTCCGCGTCGACCAGGAGGTTGTAGAGCAGCCGGAAGAAGTCCTTCTGGTCCTGCTTGACCTGGTCGGTCGGGGCGTCGTCGAGCCCGAGCCCGCGGGCGAGCTTGGGCACGCCGTAGATCAGCTCGGTCGTCGCGTCGAGCTCGAGATGGTCGGGCATCCGGTCGAGCAGCTGGCGCAGCCAGATCTCCTCGTCCTCGGACAGCGAGGCCAGCCGCTCCGCGTCGGGCCGCTCGCGGACCGTGGTGCGCTCCTCGGCCGGCACGAAGTCGGACATCCAGGCCATCGCCCGGCCGAGCCGGGGCTGGAGGTCGTCGACCGAGTCGTGCGCGTAGCCGACGTCGGCGACGATCCGGCTGATCAGCTCGGCGCTGCCGGCGGTGACGTCGGCGACCGACGACAGCAGCCGGAAGGACACCACGACGCGCGGGGTCGGCAGCCGCCCGGCGGACGCGGTCGACGAGGCGCGCTCGAAGGCCAGCACCTGGGCGTCGCGCTTCGTCCCCTCGGCCGCCTTGCGACCCAGGGCGTCCCACTCGTCGTACAGCCGCACGACCTCGGCGCCGAAGTCGATGTTGAAGGCCTGCTTGGGCTGCCGGCGCACGTAGAGCCAGCGCAGGATTGGCGCCTCGAGGATCCGCAGCGCGTCGGCCGCCGTCGGCACGCCGCCGGCGGAGGACGACATCTTCTGCACGCCGGCGAAGCCGACGAACGCGTAGGCGACGTAGGACGGGGCCCGGAAGTCGAAGACCCGCTTCACGAGCTCCTTGCCGACCGTGTACGACGAGCCGGGCGTCGAGTGGTCGAGCCCGCCGGGCTCGAAGTCGACGCCCTCGTAGGCCCAGCGCATCGGCCAGTCGACCTTCCAGACCAGCTTGCCCTCGTGCTGCGTGGCGACGTTGGTGACGCCGGTGAATCCGCACGCCGAGCAGGTGTAGGAGAGGTCGGTCGTCTCGTCGTCGTACGCCGTGATCTCGACGGTGTCCCGGCCGCACTCGCGGCAGTAGGGCTTGTAGGGGAAGCGCGCCAGGTCGCCGGTGCCGGCGGGCTCGTCCTCGTCCTCGACGACGGAGTCCTCGAGGGCGGCGGCCTCCTGCTCGTTCTCGGGCTCGGCCTTCTTGGTGCGGTGCTTGCCGAGGACCTCCTCGATCACGTCGCGGTGGCGGATCGCGTGCAGGACCTGCTCGGTGTAGGCGCCGGAGGCGTACTGCTCGGTCTGTGACACCTCCTCCATCTCGATGCCCATCTCGGCCAGCGCCGCCCGCAGCGGGGCCTTGAAGTGCTCGGCCCAGGACGGGTGGCACGCCCACGGGTCCGGGACGGCGGACAGCGGGCGGCCGATGTGCTCGGCCCAGGACGGGTCGACGCCCGCGGGCACCTTGCGGAAGCGGTCGTAGTCGTCCCAGCTGTGCAGGTGGCGGACCGCGAGGCCGCGGCGGCGGATCTCCTCGGCGACGAAGTGCGGGGTGATGAACTCGCGCAGGTTGCCGAGGTGGATGGGGCCGGAGGGGCTGGCGCCGGACGCGCAGGTGATGACCCGGTCCTCGCCGTGCGTGTCGTGGGCGTGCCGGATCGCGTCGTCCGCCGCGCGGGTGACCCAGTCGTGGGGCTCGCCGGACTGCGCGCCTCGTGCCATCGGTGGTGCTCCTGCGGTGCTCGTCGGGGGGGACGGCCAACGCTACCGGTCAGCGGGCACCGGAGATGAAGGAGTGCCGGGCCACCGCCCAGTGGCGGCCCGGCACTCCTGCGCGGGTCGGCCCCGTCACGACCTCATCCCCCGATGTGGGTCGTGCACGGGCCTGTCGCGCCCCGAGATGGCTCTCGTGGCCCCGCGCGTGCTGGCATCGTGGCACTGGCCGCTCCGTGCCAGCCGGAGAAAAGCGGCCACTGGCACTAACATGCCACGTATGGCCGCCGCGGGGACGACGCTGCTGACGGCGCTCGGCTACTCGACCGAGCTCGACCAGCTCTACACGCGGCTGCGCCCGCAGTCGGGCCGGGAGATCGCGCGGATCGCCGCCGCCATGCTGCGCACCCCCGAGGAGCTGCTCTCCGAGGTCGAGCCGCTGGTGGAGGGTGGCATCGTCCGGCTGCGCGGCGACCGGCTCGACGTGGCGACCCCGATCGAGACGCTGCGCCGCGAGGTCGAGGTGCAGGCGGCGTACGCCGGCCGCGCGCAGCGCCTGCTCGGTGGCGTCGGCCGCGCGATCGAGGTGCTCGCCGACGAGCGGCAGCTCGCCAGCGGGCACGACGACCCGCTCACGGAGTCCGTGCGCGGGGAGGTCTGGGTCGGCCCCGGTGACGTCTTCGAGCGGGTGCGCTCCGCCATGCTCGCCAGCGACGGCGACCTGATGTGGCTGCGGCCCGACCAGTGGCGCGACCGGCGCGAGGCCAGGATGGTCGAGCTCGTCGCCGAGATCATCGCCGGCGGCCGTGGCTCGCGGGCCATCTACCCCGTCCGCGTCCTGCACGACGCGCCCGACCAGCTCGCCGCCCGGCTGCGCGCCGGGGAGCAGGTGCGCGTGCTCCCCGAGCTGCCGACCCGGCTGCTGGTCATCGGCGACTCGCACGCGGTCGTCCCGGAGCCCCTGGGGCTGGCCGACCTGCCCTTGACGGTGGTCCAGCAGAGCGGGCTGGTCGCGGCGATGCGGCTGTGGTTCGAGGAGCTGTGGGGCCGGGCCGCCGTGCCGCTCCTCGACGGCGACGAGCCGCGGCTGGACCTGCGCCGGTTCCTCCTCGAGCAGCTCGCCGCCGGCGCCCACGACGAGCAGATCGCGCGCAAGCTCGGCATCAGCCTGCGCACCGTGCGCCGGCGGGTCGCGGACCTGATGACCGAGCTGGGCGCGGACTCGAGGTTCCAGGCGGGGGTGGAGGCCGCGCGCCGCGGGTGGGTCTAGGCCCCGGACGGCAGCATGAGGCGGTACGCCGCCGACTCGACGTGCCAGGTGCGGTGCCGTTCGGGGCCGTAGAGCTCCCCGTCGGCGCTGCACCAGAACGGCCCGCCGGAGACCGACACCCGCTCGCCGCGCAGGTAGGTCACGTCGTCGCGCTCGTGGTGGCTGGCGAAGCCGAGCCGGAAGCCGTAGAGCCACCGGGCCAGGGGCCCGGTCGACCGCGAGACCAGCACGTCGAGGAGGCCGTCCCGGGGCTCGGCCTCGGGGATCAGGTCGGTGCCGCCGCCGACCGACCGGCCGTTGCCGACCGCGACCATGAGCACGGGCTCGTCGACGTCGCAGACGACCTGCCCGTCGACCTCGACCCGGACACGCACCGTGGGTGGGTCGATCGCCGTCAGGGCGGCGCCGATCGGGTAGCCGACCCGCCCCAGGTTGACCCGGCCGACACCGACGGAGCCGAGCCGGTCCTTCCAGATCGAGCCGCGGCGGCTGGCCTCGGCGCCTGCGCCCGCATGCACGCTGTTGACCACGATCTCGCCGACCTCGTCGACCACCAGGTCCATCGGCTTCGCGACGCCGTGCACGACGACCTGGGCAGCCTCCTCGGGGTCGAGGGGGAGGCCGGTCCCGCGGGCGAAGTCGTTGCCGGTGCCGAGCGGGATCAGGCCCAGCACCGCGCGCTCCAGGTCGCGGCGCCGGTGCAGCGCGGCGATGACGGCGTGCAGGCTGCCGTCGCCCCCGACCACCACGATCCGCCGCGAGCCGGCCCGGTGCAGCACGCCGTCCAGCTCCCCCGGACGCGACGTGGACGCCACCTCGACGGACGCGTGCGCGCGCAGCACGCCGAGTGCAGCGCCCAGCCGCTCCTCGTCGGCGGTGCCTGCCTCAGCGTTCGTGATCACGAGGAGCGGGTCCACCCGCGGACCCTAGCCGACGATCGCTGAAGCCGAACCACCCTTTGGTAACGTGTGGCCGCAAGAGCTCCGGTGCGCTTGTGCCGGAGCTGTTTCCTTTCTCCGAGGAGTAGTGCATGCCGGCGATCGCCATCATCGGGGCCCAGTGGGGCGATGAGGGGAAGGGCAAGGCGACCGATCTCCTCGGCTCCCGCGTCGACTACGTCGTGAAGTTCAACGGCGGCAACAACGCCGGTCACACCGTCGTCATCCCGCAGCCGGACGGCACCAGCGAGAAGTACGCGCTGCACCTGCTGCCCAGCGGCATCCTCACCCCCGGCTGCACGCCGGTGATCGGCAACGGCGTGGTCGTCGACCTGCACGTGCTCTTCGAGGAGCTCGAGGCGCTCACCAAGCGCGGCGTCGACGTGGGCAGGCTGAGGATCAGCGCCAACGCGCACCTGATCGCCGACTACAACCGCACGCTCGACAAGGTCACCGAGCGGTTCCTCGGCTCGCGCCGGATCGGCACCACCGGCCGCGGCATCGGGCCGACGTACGCCGACAAGATGAACCGCATCGGCATCCGGGTCCAGGACATCTTCGACGAGAAGATCCTGCGCCAGAAGGTCGAGGGCGCCCTCGACCTCAAGGGCCAGGTGCTCACCAAGATCTACAACCGCAGGCCGCCGACGGTCGACGAGATCGTCGAGGAGCTGCTGGCCTACGCCGACCGGCTCGCGCCGATGGTCTGCGACACCGGCCTGCTGCTCAACCAGGCGCTCGACCGCGGCGAGACCGTCCTGCTCGAGGCCGGCCAGGCGACGCTGCTCGACGTCGACCACGGCACCTACCCCTTCGTCACGTCGTCCTCGGCGACCTCCGGCGGCGCCTGCACCGGCTCGGGCATCCCGCCGACGCGGCTCTCCCAGGTCATCGCGATCGTCAAGGCGTACACGACGCGCGTCGGCGAGGGCCCCTTCCCGACCGAGCTCTTCGACGACGACGGCGAGCACCTGCGCACGGTCGGTGCCGAGTTCGGCACGACGACCGGCCGTCCGCGCCGGTGCGGCTGGTACGACGCGGTCATCGCCCGCTACGCCGCCCGGGTCAACGGCGTCACCGACTTCGTGCTCACCAAGCTCGACGTGCTCACCGGTCTCGAGAAGGTGCCGGTCTGCGTCGCCTACGACGTCGACGGCACCCGCCACGACGAGATGCCGGTCAACCAGTCCGACTTCCACCACGCGACGCCGATCTTCGAGCACCTCGACGGCTGGGCTGAGGACATCTCCGGCGCCCGGACGTTCGCCGACCTGCCGGTCAACGCGCAGCGGTACGTCGAGGCGGTCGAGCAGATGTCGGGCGCGCGGATCTCCGCCGTCGGCGTGGGCCCGTCGCGGGACGCGACGGTCGTGAGACACGAGCTGATCTGAGCCGCTAGCGTCCGGGTCATGCTCGATCCTGTCGTGGCCGTCGACCGGCTGCGCGCGGCGTTCCGCGGACCGGAGAAGCACCGCACCCTGCACGCCAAGGGGCGGTTCTACGCAGGCACGTTCACGGCCACCCCCGAGGCGGCCGCGCTCGGCCGCGCCCTGCACCTGACCGGTGAGTCGGTGCCCGTCCTGGTGCGCTGGTCCAATGCCGGCGGCAACGCCGACGTCCCGGACACGCTCCCGGACATCCGCGGGATGGCGGTGAAGTTCCGGCTCCCGGACGGGACGGCCACCGACCTGCTGGGGCAGACGGCCCGACGGTTCCCGACCGACGACCCCGAGATGTTCGTGAGGATGACCGAGGCGTCGCGCCGGATGGCGACGTTCCCGCTCTTCATGCTGCGGCACCCGTCGATGGCGCCGGCGCTGCTCGACGGCCTCCGCAACGGCGCGGTGCCGAAGCCGGCGAGCTTCGTCGAGCCGTCCTACTACCCGATCCACGCCTACGGCTGGCGGGACGCCGACGACCGCCTGTCCTGGGTCCGCTACGTGCTCGTCGCCCAGCCCGGTGAGCCGCCGGCCGGGTCGTTCGCCGGCCCGGACCGGGTCTTCGACGAGATGGCGGCGCGGCTGGCGCGGGCCGGTGCGCTTCGAGGTACGACTCCAGGTCGCCGGTGACGGCGACGACCCGCACAGCGCGGTGTCGGTCTGGAAGCACCACCGCGAGGTGCTCGGCGGCACGATCGAGGTCACGGAGGCCCTGCCGGACCAGGAGGCCGAGGGTCCGGTGGTCTTCGACCCGACCCGCGTCGTCGACGGGATCGAGCTCTCGGACGACCCGATCCTGCGGTACCGCCCCTCGGCCTATGCGGAGTCGATCGAGCGCCGCGCCTAGGGTGGTCGTCCGTGAGGACCCTCGTCATCGGCACCGGCGGGCGTGAGCACGCGCTCGCGCTCGCGCTCTCCCTCGACCCCGCGGTGAGCGAGGTGCACGCCGCGCCGGGCAACCCCGGCATCGCGGCCGTCGCCACGCTGCACGACGTCGACCCGATGTCGGGTCCCGCCGTGGCCGAGCTCGCCGCGTCGCTCGGGGTCGACCTCGTCGTCGTCGGCCCGGAGGCACCGCTCGTCGCGGGCGTGGCCGACGCGGTGCGGGAGCGGGGCATCGCCGTCTTCGGTCCGTCGGGTGCGGCCGCGCAGCTCGAGGGATCCAAGGCCTTCTCCAAGGACGTGATGGAGGCGGCCGGCGTCCCGACCGCCCGGGCCCGCGCCTGCGAGACCGACGCCGAGGTCGAGGCGGCGCTCGACGACTTCGGCGCGCCGTACGTCGTCAAGGACGACGCGCTCGCGGCCGGCAAGGGCGTCGTCGTCACCCGCGACCGGGCCGAGGCGCTCGCGCACGCCGCGGCGTGCGGCCGGGTGGTGGTCGAGGAGTTCCTCGACGGGCCGGAGGTCTCGGTGTTCGCGATCTGCGACGGCGCCACGGCGTACGCCTTGCAGCCGGCCCAGGACTTCAAGCGGATCTTCGACGGCGGCCGCGGCCCCAACACCGGCGGCATGGGCTCCTACACGCCGTTGACCTGGGCGCAGCCCGACCTCGGCGACGTGGTCCTCGAGCGGGTCGTGCGCCCGACGCTCGCCGAGATGGAGCGGCGCGGCGCGCCGTTCGTGGGCTGCCTCTACGTCGGCCTGGCGCTCACCGACGCCGGCCCGCGGGTGATCGAGTTCAACGTCCGCTTCGGCGACCCCGACATCCAGCCCGTGCTCGCGGTGCTCGACTCCCCGCTGGGCGTGCTGCTCGCCGCCGCGGCCGAGGGCCGGCTGGCCGACGTGGCGGCACCGACCTTCCGCGACGTCGCCGCCGTGACCGTCGTGCTCGCCTCCGCCGGCTACCCGGAGTCGTCGTCCACGGGCGACGTCATCGTGGGTGCCGAGCTCGCCGACGGGCAGCCGGACATCGACGTCATCCACGCGGGCACGGCGCTCTCCGGCGACTCGCTGGTGACGGCCGGTGGCCGGGTGCTCGCCGTCCGCGCCCTCGGGACCGACGTCGCCGCCGCGCGCGCCACGGCGTACGAGGCCGCCGACCTGATCACCTTCGAGGGGCTCCAGCGCCGCAGCGACATCGCCGCCGAGCCGCTCGGCGTGGTCGAGGGCGCCTCCGTCCGTTGAGTCGAGACTTCTGACGGTCGAGTAGAGAGAAGATGACTCGATTGAACCGTCAGAAGTCTCGACTCAACCGTCGTGGGAGGATGAGGCACGTGACCGTGCCGAACGTCCTCGCTTCTCGCTACGCCTCCGCCGAACTGGCCCGCATCTGGTCACCGGAGCACAAGATCGTCCTCGAGCGGCTGCTGTGGATCGCGGTGCTCGAGGCCCAGCGCGACCTCGGCATCGAGGTCCCGGACGGGGTGCTCGAGGCCTACCGCGACGTCGTGGGCAAGGTCGACCTCGAGTCAATCGCGGCCCGCGAGCGGGTCACCCGGCACGACGTGAAGGCCCGGATCGAGGAGTTCTCGGCGCTCGCCGGGCACGAGCACATCCACAAGGGCATGACCTCGCGGGACCTGACCGAGAACGTCGAGCAGCTGCAGGTCAAGCAGTCGCTCGCGCTCGTGCGGGATCGCGCCGTGGCGGCGCTGGCCCGGCTGGCCCGCCTCGCCGCCGAGCACGAGGCGACCGTGATGGCCGGGCGCAGCCACAACGTGGCGGCGCAGGCGACCACGCTCGGCAAGCGGTTCGCGACCGTCGCCGACGAGATGCTGGTGGCGCTGGCCCGGGTCGAGGACCTGCTGGCCCGCTACCCGCTGCGCGGCATCAAGGGCCCGATGGGCACCGCCCAGGACATGCTCGACCTGCTCGACGGCGACGCCGCCAAGCTGCGCGAGCTCGAGGAGCGGGTGGCCCACCACCTCGGCTTCGAGCAGACGTTGACCAGCGTCGGCCAGGTCTACCCGCGCAGCCTCGACTTCGACGTCGTCAGCGCGTTGGTCCAGCTGGTCTCCGGCCCGTCCAACCTCGCGACCACGATCCGGCTGATGGCCGGCAACGAGCTGGTGACCGAGGGCTTCCAGGAGGGTCAGGTCGGCTCCTCGGCGATGCCGCACAAGATGAACAGCCGGTCCGCCGAGCGGGTCAACGGCCTGGCCGTGGTGCTCCGCGGCCACCTCTCGATGGTCAGCGAGCTCGCCGGCGACCAGTGGAACGAGGGCGACGTCTCCGACTCCGTCGTACGCCGGGTGGCGCTGCCCGATGCGTTCTTCGCCGCCGACGGGCTGTTCGAGACGTTCCTGACGGTCCTCGACGAGTTCGGCGCCTTCCCGGCGGTGATCCAGCGCGAGCTCGACCGCTACCTGCCGTTCCTCTCCACCACGAAGGTGCTGATGGCGGCGGTCCGCAACGGCGTGGGCCGCGAGGCCGCGCACGAAGCGATCAAGGAGGCCGCGGTCGGCACCGCGCTCGACATGCGCCAGGGCCAGACGGAGAACGACGTCTTCGCGCGGCTCGCCGCCGACGAGCGTCTCGGCCTCACCGCCGACCAGCTCGCGACGCTGGTGGCCGAGCCGATCACCTTCACCGGGGCCGCGGTCGACCAGGTCCAGGTCGTGGTGCGCCGGGTCGCCGAGGTGACCGCGCGGCACCCGGAGGCCGCGGCGTACTCGCCGGGCGCGATCCTCTAGCGACCCCAGGTCACGGCGTCGACGACCTCGTCGGGAGCGGCGGCGCGGAGCTCGTCGTCGGGTACGGCGCCGAGCGCGTCGTTGACGGTCGAGAACGCCATCCGCAGCGCGACGAAGGTGGTGACCGCGAAGATCGTGCGGTCGGCGAGCCCGGCGTCGCGGAGGGCCTGGACGTCGGCCTCGGTCGTGGCGTTGGGGTCGGCGGCCACCTTGCGCGCCCAGGTGGCCATCGCTCGCTCGGCGTCGGTCATGCCGTCGGCCGCACCGCCGAGGGCCGCGGCCGCGAACGCCGGGTCGGACTCGCGCGCGAGCTTGGCGCCCCACGCGAGCGAGCAGTAGGAGTCACCCATCGCCGACGCGCACGCGGTCACCAGGATGCCGCGCTCGCGCATCGACAGCCCGCCCTCGCGGGCGACCGCACCGATCAGGTCGAAGAGCGCGTCGTGGGCGTCCGGGTGGTGCGCCCACGCGCGGTTGAGGTTCATCACGTAGCCGTACGACGCCACGTCGGCGTCGTACAGCGCCTGGATCCGCGGCGTGATCGGGGGCTCGGCGAGGAAGGTCATGAGCGCAGTCTGCGCCAGCGGACCCGCCCCGCGACATGGCCCGTCAGGCGCGTGCGGTGCCGCCCCAGTTGGCCAGCTTCGTGGCGACCGTGTGCAGATCCGCGCGCCAGGCCGTCTCGTCGACCGGGGGCAGGATGTCGTCCCACTCGACGGCGTAGGAGCCCTTGATCTGCTCGAAGCCCTGCGGCCGGGCGAAGAACCAGATGTGCGAGTGGGCCGACCCGTCGCCCCAGCGGTTGACGTGCACGCGGCCGATGCCGGGCATCGCCTCGATGATCCGCACCAGGCGGTTGGCGATCCGGCCGAGCTCGCCGGCGTGCTCGTCGTCGAAGCCGCCGATGTCGAAGTGCTGACGGGTCCAGAGGACCAGCACCAGCGGGAGCCCGGTCGGCTTCGGCTCCGCCAGCAGCACCCAGTGCTCGTCCTCCCACACGACCCGCTCGGGCGGGAAGCCGTTGCACGCGAAGCACGGCTTGCCACCGGCTTCGCCCTCGCGTGGTGCCTCCGCACCGGGTGCGGCGAGCACCTTCGGCAGGACGGCGCCGTCGACGGCCTCCCACGGGAAGATGTCCCACGCGCTCATGCCGGGAGCGGGCAGACGCCCGTCCTCCCCGGCCGCGGCGGTCACACGGGCGTAGAGCTGGTCAGCAGACTCCGGCATGGCCTCACTGTGCCAAACGCCGATGCGGGTCCTCACCGCGACCCCCAGGACAATGGCTCCATGAGCAGCCCGGTCACCGTCTCGATCACCCGGACCATCAGCCCCGGACACCAGGACGAGATGGAGGCGTGGATCCGGGCGGGCTCCGCCCTGGCCGCCCGCTTCGACGGCTTCCTCGGGTCCGGCTGGGTGCGCCCGGCGGCGGACTCCGAGGAGTGGCACATGCTCTACCGCTTCGACGACGCCGCGTCGCTGGCCGGCTGGGAGGCCTCGGACCAGCGGCGCTGGTGGCTCGGTGCCGCGCAGGGTCTGGTGGGGGAGTCGCGGGTCGAGCGCCGGACCGGCATCGAGGGCTGGTTCGACCCGCCGGCGACGTACGACGAGGTCGACCTGCGCCCGGCGCCGCCCGCCCCGCCGCGGTGGAAGCAGGCGGTCGTGATCTTCCTGGTGTTCTACCCGCTCAGCGTGCTGGCCAACTGGGCCGCCGGCCACGTCATCGCCGGTTGGCCGCTGCCGCTGCGGGTGCTCGCGGTGGTGCTCGTGATGACCCCGGTGATGACCTACCTCGCGCTGCCGTGGATCACCAAGCGGATGGAGTGGTGGCTGCAGGGCCGCCCCGCGCCCTGGCGCTCCTGACTCGCCGCTCCCATAGTCAATTGGAATAGTCGACTATGCTGGCGGCATGTCCGTGGAGACGCTGCCGCCCATCCCGTCGTACGACGAAGGGGTGCGCGTCGTGGTGCCGGCTCCGGACGCCGGCCCGGGCAACTGGGCGGGCGCCGCGAGCGCGGTGCTCGTCGACGGCACGTTCTGGCTGACCTACCGGGTGCGCCGCCCGCTCACCGAGGGCCGCGGGGTCGCGGTGGTGGTCGCCAGGTCCGCGGACGGCGTGACGTTCGAGCCGGTCGCGCAGGTGGAGCGCGAGGCGTTCGGCTGCGAGTCCTTCGAGCGGCCGGTGCTGGTGCCGGTGCCCGGGCTGGGCTGGCGGCTCTACCTGTCCTGCGCGACGCCGGGCTCCAAGCACTGGTGGGTCGACAGCCTGACCGCGCCGACCCCCGCCGAGCTGCCCGCCGGGCACCAGCAGGTCGTGCTGCCCGGCGACGACGAGGTCGCGGTCAAGGACCCGGTCGTCGAGAGGATCGACGACGGCTGGCGGATGTGGCTGTGCTGCCACCCGCTCTCCGACCCGGGCCACGAGGACCGGATGACGACCCGGCTGCTCACCAGCGCCGACGGGCTCGGCTGGGCCGACCAGGGCGAGGTGCTCGCCGGGCGGCCGGGCCGCTGGGACGCGCGCGGCGCCCGGGTCACCGCCGTGGTCGCGCAGCGCCCGCTGACCGTGCTGTACGACGGTCGCCCCGACGCCGCCTCCAACTGGCACGAGACGACCGGGGTCGCCCGCTGGGACGGGCAGCGCCTGGTCGCCGACGACGAGGACCCGCTCGTCTCGCCGCACTCCGACGGTGCCTGGCGCTATGCGTCCGCGGTCCGCCTGCCCGACGGCCGGACCCGCTTCTACGTCGAGGCCGCCCGCCAGGACGGCGCGCACGACCTGGTGACCGTGGTGCGCTAGGCGCCCTTGGCGCGCTCCTCGAAGGAGCCCTTGTCCTCGGTCGAGAGCCAGTCGGAGAAGTCCTGGCCGGTGAGCGAGGACAGTAGGTGGACGTCGTCGGCGAAGGCCGGCAACAGGCGCTCGCGCTGCTCGGGCTCGAGCCGGGGCCGCCGCAGGTCGCCGGACCGGAGCCGAGTCACGAGCGGCGCGCTGGCGCGGCGCCACACGTCCGGCGGGGCGAACTGCCCGGCCCAGGCGCCGGCGCGGACGACGGGTCCGAGCACGGTCGGCCGCCATCCCGGCGGGACGTAGCTGCGTGAGTTGTCCTGCGGGATGGTGGCGACCGTGCCCGGAGTGATGCCCAGGAACCGGCACGCGCGATCGACGGCCGCGCGCGGGTCGTCGACGATGTCGCGGTAGCGCAGCACCAGGACCCGCTCGGGGTCGACGTGCCGCTGCAGGTGCGCGAGCTGCTCGCCGTAGCGCCCGAGGTCGCGGTAGCGCCAGAACGGCGCCCAGCCGGCCTCGACCCGCTCGTCCTGGAGCCTGAACGCCGTCTCGAAGTCCGCGACCGGCTCGAGACCGTCGCACCACAGGTGCATCCAGTTGGAGTAGGCCCGGTCGATCGGGTCGCGGACCACCGCGATCAGCCGCACCGCCGGCAGGTACTCCGCGATGCGGCGGTGCGCGCCCCGGCTCCAGAGGTAGAAGGGCGTGCTCTCGCCGCGGACCGCGCGGCGCGGCGCGTGGGCGAACAGGGCGGCGTACTCGTCACGCCGCCAGATCCACTCCCGCTGCGAGTGCGCGTCACCCGGACCGCGCCAGGCCGGTGGCGGCGCGTCGTCGCAGAGCCAGTACTTCGGCTCCTTCGGGGAGGTCACGAAGACCTCGGGGTGCTGGGAGAGCGCGGCGTGCAGCGCGGTGGTGCCCGCCTTCGGCGCTCCGACGATCAGGAAGTCGGGCTGTGCGGCACGGGTCATGGTCCCTCCTCGCAAATCACATTAACCGAGTACACAAAGGAGAGGAAGGCGGCGCCCTAGAGTGGCCCCGTGGCCGAGCTCAACATCCCGACCGCGCCCGCCATCGAGGGCGCCACCCACCTCCACTCGGGGAAGGTCCGCGACCTCTACGAGCTGCCGGGCGGTGACCTGCTGATGGTCGCCAGCGACCGGATCTCGATCTTCGACTTCGTGCTCGACACGACGATCCCGGACAAGGGCGAGATCCTGACCCGGATGTCGTTGTGGTGGTTCGACCAGCTCGCCGACCTGGTGCCCAACCACGTCATCTCGACCGACGTCCCCGACGCCGTGAAGGGACGCGCCGTCGTGTGCGAGCGGCTGGCGATGTACCCGGTCGAGTGCGTCGCCCGCGGCTACCTCACCGGCTCCGGCCTGCTCGACTACCGCGCGAGCGGCGAGGTCTGCGGCATCGCGCTCCCGGACGGGCTCGAGGACGGCAGCCGTCTCCCGGGGCCGATCTTCACGCCGGCCACCAAGGCCGAGCTCGGCGACCACGACGAGAACGTCACGTACGCCGACGTCGTGACCACCATCGGCGGCGAGCGCGCCGCGGAGCTGCGCGAGCTCACGCTGGGCGTCTACGCCCGGGCCGAGTCGATCGCCCGCGAGCGGGGGATCATCCTGGCCGACACCAAGCTCGAGTTCGGCGCCCGGCCCGACGGCACCACCGTGCTGGGCGACGAGGTGCTCACCCCGGACTCCTCCCGCTTCTGGCCGGCCGCCGAGTGGCAGCCCGGCCGCACGCAGCCGTCGTACGACAAGCAGATCGTGCGCAACTGGGCGCTCTCCCCGGAGTCCGGCTGGGACAAGGCCTCCGGCGAGGCGCCGCCCCCGCTGCCGCCCGAGGTCGTCGAGCGCACCCGCGGCCGGTACGTCGAGGCCTTCGAGCTGCTCACCGGGCAGCGTTGGTAACGGTCTCGTTCCCCGCTCCCCGCGAGGTGGTCTTCGACTACCTCGCGGACCCGAGCAACCGGTCGCGGTGGCAGTCGAGCCTCGCGCGGGTCGAGGCCGTCGACGGCGAGCCGCGCGTGGGCCAGACCTGGACCGACGTCACCCGGGTCGGTGTCCGTCCCCGAATGGAGACCACCGAGCTCGACCGGCCGCGCCGCTGGACCGAGCGCGGCACCTGGCGCGGCATCGCGGCGACGCTGACGCTGACCTTCGAGCCGAGCCCGTCCGGGTGCGACGTCACGGCGGTCTTCGAGCTCACCGGTCCCCGGTTGCTCGTCGCACCGCTGCGGGTGCTGGCCCCGCTCGGGGTGCGCAGTGACCTGCGCCACGCGGCGAGTACGTTCTCCCCATGACGACGTACAACCTGGCCAGCCTGCTCGAGGAGAGCGCCGCGGCCTACCCCGACCGCACCGCGATCGTCTTCGGCGAGCGGCGGCTGTCGTACACCGAGGTCGACACGTTCGCGAACATGGTCGCCGGGCTCCTGGCCGACCGCGGCATCGCGCCGGGCGACAAGGTCGCGCTGAGCTGCCCGAACCTGCCCTACTTCACGATCGTCTACTACGGCATCCTCAAGGCCGGGGCGACCGTCGTGCCGCTCAACGTGCTGCTGAAGGGCCGCGAGGTCGCCTACCACCTGGCCGACTCCGACGCGAAGGCCTACTTCTGCTTCCAGGGCACCCCCGAGCTCGCGATCGGCGAGGAGGGGTACGCCGGCTTCCAGCAGACCGACGGCTGCGAGCACTTCTTCATGATCACCGCCGACCTCGCCGCGCCGTCGCCGATCGACGGCACCGAGACGATGGCCCAGGCGATGGGCGGCCAGACCGGCGCGTTCGAGACCGTCGCCACCGACGAGGACGACACGGCGGTCATCCTCTACACCTCCGGGACCACCGGCCAGCCCAAGGGCGCCGAGCTGCGGCACCGCAACATGCGCGACAACGCGCTGTCCGGCGCGGCCCTCTTCGGCGCGGACGCGGACCGGCCCGACAGCTACCTGTGCGTGCTGCCGCTCTTCCACTCCTTCGGTCAGACCGTCTGCCAGAACGGCGCGTTCGCCTACGGCGGCACGGTCGTGATGCTGCCGCGCTTCGAGGCCCGCGCCGCGCTCGACCTGATGAAGAACGAGAACATCACCTTCTTCGCCGGCGTCCCGACGATGTACTGGGGCCTGCTCGGCGCCCTCGAGGGCGCCCAGGCCGACGGCCTCGACGTCCAGGAGGTCGCCGACCACCTCCGGGTCGCGGTCGCCGGCGGCTCGGCGCTCCCGGTCGAGGTGCACAAGGAGTTCGAGCGACGCTTCGGCGTGACGATCCTCGAGGGCTACGGCCTGTCGGAGACCTCGCCGGTCGCGTCGTTCTCCAAGTACGGCGAGCCGGTGCGGGTCGGCTCCATCGGCCTGCCGATCCCCGGCGTCGAGATGCGCCTCCTCGACCCCGCCTCGACCCCCGGTGACTTCCGCGACGCGCCCGAGGGCGAGATCGGCGAGATCGCGATCAAGGGCCACAACATCATGAAGGGCTACTACGGCCGCCCGGACGCGACGGCCGAGGTCATCAGCGACGGCTGGTTCCGCTCCGGCGACCTGGCCCGGCGGGACGAGGACGGCTGGTACTACATCGTCGACCGGTCCAAGGACATGATCATCCGGGGCGGCTTCAACGTGTACCCGCGCGAGATCGAGGAGGTGCTGATGACGCACCCGGCGGTCTCGCTGGCTGCGGTCATCGGCGTCCCGCACGAGAGCCACGGCGAGGAGATCAAGGCCGTGGTCATCAAGGCGCCCGGCGCCGAGGTGACCGAGGACGAGCTCGTGGCGTGGGGCAAGGAGCAGATGGCGGCGTACAAGTACCCGCGGATCGTGCAGTTCCTCGACGCCCTGCCGATGACCTCGACCGGCAAGATCCTCAAGCGCGAGCTGAGCTGAGCTACTCGAACGGGTTGGGCAGCGCCCCGGGCAGCTCGGCGAGCAGCGCCCGCGCCTCGTCGGCCACCTTGTGCTCGACCAGGACCTCGTAGCGGGTCGCGACCACCTGGGTGATCGAGGAGAAGTCCCGCTGGCCGCGAGTGAACGCATAGCCGAGCAGTGCCCACACCAGGCCGAACACCGCGCCGAGCAGCACGGTCGAGAGGATCATCGCCAGCCAGTCCTCGTCGACGAAGAACGAGAAGATCAGCCCGACGAAGAGCCCGAGCCAGACGCCGGAGAAGAGGCCGCCGAGGGCGACCCGGCTCCAGGTGAGCCGGCCGGTGATCCGCTCGACCCGCTTCAGGTCGGTCCCGACGATCATCAGGTGCTGGACCGGGAACTCCTTGTCGGAGAGGAAGTCCACGGTCTTCTGGGCGGCCGCGTAGTCGTCGTACACCGCGAGCGACTGGGGGTACTCGAGGCGGAGCGGGTTCGCTCCCGGCATACCGGTGGGCAGGCTCATGCCGACCAGTCTGCACCAGCCGCCTAGACTGACGCCGTGCCACGCGTAGTCGTCGACGTCATGCCCAAGCCCGAGATCCTCGACCCGCAGGGGAAGGCCGTCCACGGCGCGCTTCCCCGCCTCGGGTTCTCCGGGGTCACCGATGTCCGTCAGGGCAAGCGCTTCGAGCTCGAGCTCGACGGCGAGATCACCGACGAGGTGCTCGCCGAGGTGGAGAAGATGGCCGAGACGCTGCTCTCCAACCCGGTGATCGAGAACTACACGGTCCGGGTCGAGGCTCCCTCCGACGAGGTGGGCGCGTGAAGGTCGGGGTCGTCACCTTCCCTGGCTCGCTCGATGACGTCGACGCGCTGCGTGCCGTCGGCATCGCCGGCCACGAGGCGGTCGCGCTGTGGCACGGCGACCACGACCTCAAGGGCGTCGACGCGATCGTCCTGCCGGGCGGGTTCTCCTACGGCGACTACCTGCGCTGCGGCGCGATCTCCCGCTTCTCGCCGGTGATGACCGACGTCATCGAGGCCGCCGGCCGGGGCATGCCCGTGCTCGGCATCTGCAACGGCTTCCAGATCCTGTGCGAGTCGCACCTGCTCCCCGGCGCGCTCATCCGCAACGACCACCGCAAGTTCGTGTGCCGCGACCAGCGGCTGCGCATCGAGAACAACCGCACTCCGTGGACCTCGGCGTACGCCGAGGGTGACGAGGTGACGATCGTGCTGAAGAACGGCGAGGGCGGCTTCGTCGCCGACGACGCGACCCTGGACCGGCTCGAGGGCGAGGGCCAGGTGGTGGCCCGCTACCTCGTGGACAACCCCAACGGCTCGCTGCGCGACATCGCCGGCGTCACCAACGAGCGCGGCAACGTGGTCGGCCTGATGCCGCACCCCGAGCACGCGGTCGAGGACCTCACCGGCGCCGGGACCGACGGCCTCGGCTTCTTCACCAGTCTCGTGGAGCGCGCGTTCGCATGAGTCCGCGCCTGCTGTTCCGGCGGGCGGCGATCGCCGAGGCCGTCACCTGGGCGCTGCTGCTCACCGGGATGTTCCTCAAGTACGTCACCGAGACCACCGAGCTGGGGGTACGGGTCTTCGGCATGGTCCACGGCGTCGTGTTCGTGGCCTACTGCCTGACGACCGTCCTGGTCGCGGTCGACCAGCGCTGGTCCGCCGGCCGCACGCTGCTCGGCCTCGCCGCCGCCGTCCCGCCGTTCTTCACCGTGCTGTTCGACCGGTACGCCGAGCGCCGCAGCGCGCTGGGCGACGCCTGGCGGCTCCGCGACGTCGAGCCGGCCGGGCCGGTGCAGCGGGCCACCGCGTGGCTGCTCCGCAACCCCAGGCGCGGCGCGCTCTCGGGCCTGGTCGCGGTCGCGGCGCTCACGGGGCTGGCGCTCCTGGTCGGCCCGCCGGCCTGACGACCTAGCGCCGACCGGCCTGGAGCGCTGCCCAGGTCTGGGTGTTGGCGACGCCGGACACGTTCAGCCCGAGTCGGGTCTGGTAGGCGCGGACCGCCGCGTCGGTGCGGGAGTCGAAGACCCCGGTCGGCCGCAGCGCCTTCCGCGCGTCGGACGAGATGGTCGACTTCAGCGCGCGCTGGAGGCGCCGGACCTCGACGCCGGCGGAGCCGAACTTGAGCACCGGCGTGCTGCCCGCGCTGAGGAGGGTGAGCCACGCCTCGCGGCTCCAGGCCGGCTGGACGGCGAGGTTGTGGGGGCCCTGCCAGGCGTTGACGGCCTGCACCAGCCCGTCGCTGAAGACGCCGTCGATCGGGCCGGCGTACGTCCCCTGCTCCTGGAGCAGGCACTGGAGCGCCTGGACCTTCCTCGGGTTGGAAGTGCGACCGGAGGACGCCGCCAGGAGCGTGGGGTAGGACGAGAACGCGACCGGGATGCCGCCGCAGTGGGTCTCGGGCACGGCCACCGAGCCGGTGCCGACGTCGAGGAAGTTGCGGTCGATGTTGATCCGGACGTTGCCCCAGGTCTCGTAGTGCCCGCCCTGGTACTGCTTGACGCGGGCCTTGGCCCAGCCGTCGCTGCGCATGTAGGTCGGGTTGACGCTGGTGTTGGCGAGGCCGTCCCACCGTGCGACCCAGATCTGGTCGGGCAGCGTGTAGGCCGTCGGCCGGGAGACCCGCACCTCGTCGAGGGCCTTCATGCCGGAGCCCGCGCTGGAGTAGACCCCCGAGACGTAGCCCAGGGCGTGCAGCTGCTGGGTCCACCCGCTGAGGAAGGACAGGGCCGACTCGCGGCACTTGGTGTTGCCGTAGGAGAAGCCCTCCAGGTCGTACCAGAGCGTGCTGCCGGCCACGATGCCCAGCGCGGCTGCGGCGCCGACGGACTTGTTGGCCTCGTTGACGCCCTGCGTGTACGCGTTGACGTAGGTGCCGGTGTTGGCGGCGCGGGTGGGGTCGATCGTCACGTCGGTGCCGTAGCGCGGGTAGCGCGGCTGGCAGGACGCCTGGGGGCCGAGCGTGATCGGCAGCAGCCGCCAGCCCTTGGCCAGCTGGGTGCTGACCCAGGTGGGGGTGAGGTTGGGCTGGTCGCGGCAGGCCCGCGAGTCTCCGGAGATGTAGATGCCGACCGCGAGGAACGGTGAGTACTCCAGCCAGCGGTCCATCTTCGACTGCTTCGGAGCCAGGCACTGGTCGAACCCGTAGCCCGTGAAGTTGCCCGGAGTGACGACGTTGTCGCGCTTCGCCTTCGCCTTGGCCTTCGCCGCGACCCCTGTGGTCGGGGTGCCGGCGGCCGGTCCTTCGACGACGGCGATCGCGCCGGACGCCGCGAGCACGAGCCCGAGTGCGGCGGCGGCCAGTCGGCCGGTGCGGTGGCGGAGGGGCAGTGAGGCCGGGCGAGGCATGTGGTGCTCCAAGCGGGTCGAGACGTGGCGTGCCTCGCGGCGAGGCCACGTCACCATAACCTCAGAAATCACATGAGTAACAGGCCGCGTCGCTAACTACAGGCGTGTAATTGTTCGGCATCCGGCGCCTCGACCTGACGGGTTTCGTCGGGCGGACGACGGAGCTCGCGCCTGGACGACGGAGTCCCATCGTCCAGGCGCGAGCTTCGTGCTCGACGTACGGCGTGCCTCAGGCGGCCTCGGCGGCGACCGCCTCGACGACCGCCTCGGGCGTCCCGGCGTCGCGGACCGGCCGCCGCACGCGGATCACCACCGCGGTGACCAGCAGGGCGAGGCCGGCGAACGTCGCCGAGGTCAGGAACGCCGCGCTCATGCCCGGCACCAGCTCGCCCGGGACCGCGCCGGCGGCGTACACCGACACGATCACGGCCACGCCGACGGCGCCGCCGAGCTGTTGCGTGGTCTGCAGCAGGCCGGACGCGGAGCCGGCGTGCTCGGGCGCGACGCCCGAGAGCACGATCACGGTCACCGGCATGAAGAGCAGCGCGGACGCGATGCCGGCGAGGGCCATCGGCCCGAAGACCGCCGCGAGATAGGTGTCGTCGACGCCGATCGTGCTGAGCCAGGCGTAGGCGAGCGTGAGGGTCGCGCCGCCGACGAGCATCATCCTGCGGGGGCCGAACCGGCCGAGCAGGGCCGGCGTGACGCGCGAGGTGGCGAAGATGCCGAGGCTGAACGGCAGGAACGCGACACCGGCGAGCAGCGGACCGAAGCCGAGCACGCCCTGGACGTACTGCACGACCAGGAAGAACATCGACAGGTTCGCGCCCATGAGCAGGGCCATCACGGCGAGCGCGCCGACCCGGTTGCGGTTGCGCACCAGGGCGGGCTGCACCAGCGGGTGCGGGTGCCGCAGCTCGGTGCGGGCCAGCAGCGCCAGCAGTGCGATGCCGACGGCGAACCCGACGGCCGTCCGCACCGACAGCCAGCCGTGCTCCGGCGTACCGATGAGGGTCCAGACGAGCGCGACCGCGCCGCCCGTGGCAGCCAGCGCGCCGACGACGTCGAAGCGGCCCGAGCGACGCGGGGTCTCGTCGACGAAGCGGGGCGCGAGCGCGATCACGGCGAGGCCGATCGGCACGTTGATGAACAGCGTCCAGCGCCAGGACCCGACGTCGGTCAGCAGCCCGCCGAGGATCAGGCCGATCGACGCGCCGCCGGAGGAGACGGCGCCGAACAGGGCGAGCGCGCGGTTGCGTGCGGCCTCGTCGGGGGCGCTCGTCGTCAGGAGGGCGAGCACGCTCGGGGCGGCGAGGGCCGCGCCGGCGCCCTGGAAGGTGCGCGCGGCGATCAGCTGGCCGGGGGTCTGGGCGATCCCGCCCAGGGCGGAGCCCAGCGTGAAGACGGCCAGGCCGATCTCGAAGACCTTGAGCCGTCCGTAGACGTCGCCGAGCCGGCCGCCGAGGAGCAGGAGCCCGCCGAAGGCGAGCGTGTACGCGTTGAGGACCCAGGACAGGGATGCTGGGCCGAAGCCGAGGCTCCTGTCGATCTGCGGGAGGGCGACGTTCACGACCGTCGCGTCGAGCACGATCATCAGCTGGGCCACCAGGACGATCGCGATACCGGCGGCCGCGCGGCCGGCGTTCGGCGGGAGCTCGCTGGGAAGCTCCCGGGTGGGGGAGGCGTTCAGGGACATGGGGTGAGGTCCTGTTCTGGCCCGGGGGGCCGAGGTACAGTAGATCCGGAGGATGACTCCGCTTCCCGATGAACGATACGGAGACTGTCTCCGGTTATCAAGTCTTTTTCGAGGTGAATCCGTGCGTGCCGACGCCAAGCGCAACTACGACCGCATCGTCGAGGCGGCGCGGGAGCTGTTCCGGGAGCAGGGGTACGACGCCTCGCTCGACGAGGTCGCGAAGCGGGCCGGGGTCGGCCCGGGCACGCTCTACCGGCACTTCCCGAAGCGCGAGAACCTGATCGACGCGATCCTCCAGTCCTGGATGGACAAGGTGACGGACGCGGCCGACAAGGCGCTCGCCTTCGAGGGCGACGACCGTGCGCTGCTGCTCAACTGGTTCGAGGAGTACGTGCGGCTGATCAGCCAGCACAAGGGCGGCCCCGCGAAGATCACCCGCGCCATGGGCGACCCCGAGTCGCCGATCATGACCAAGTGCCAGGTCCTCGCCGGCGCCAACGCCCGCGTCATCGACCGGCTCCGCGAGGACGGCGCCCTGCGCGACGACGTCGAGACCCTCCAGGTCTGCCGCCTCGTCGGCGGCATCGCGACCGTCGCGGACCAGTCCGACCTCGACCCCACCGCTGTGCGCCCCATGCTCGAGGTCGTGGTCGACGGGCTGCTGACGTAGCAGCCAGCGGTCGAACCGCTGTCGGCCGCCCCGAGCCCCACGGGTAGATTTGCCCCGTGCTGGACACCGTGGCCGTCGCCGCCGAGGACCCCAACCGCGAGCAGCCCTGGGCCGACCTGGGCCTGAAGGCCGACGAGTACCAACGGATCCGCGAGATCCTGGGTCGCCGGCCCACGTCGAGCGAGCTGGCGATGTACTCGGTGATGTGGAGCGAGCACTGCTCCTACAAGAGCTCCAAGGTGCACCTCAAGCAGTTCTCCGAGCTCAGCCAGGAGACCCCGGTCGGCAAGATGCTCGCCGGCATCGGCGAGAACGCCGGCGTCATCGACATCGGCCAGGGCTACGCGGTGACCTTCAAGGTCGAGTCGCACAACCACCCGTCGTACGTCGAGCCCTACCAGGGCGCCGCGACCGGCGTCGGCGGCATCGTGCGCGACATCCTCGCGATGGGCGCGCGGCCGGTGGCGGTCATGGACCCGCTGCGCTTCGGCCCGCTCGACGCCGACGACACGCACCGGGTGCTGCCCGGGATCGTCGCGGGCGTCGGCGGCTACGGCAACTGCCTCGGCCTGCCCAACATCGGCGGTGAGGCCGTCTTCGACGAGACCTACCTCGGCAACCCGCTCGTCAACGCGCTCTGCGTCGGCGTGCTCAAGCACGAGGACCTGCACCTGGCCAAGGCGTCCGGCGTCGGCAACCAGGTCATCCTCTACGGCGCGCGCACCGGTGGCGACGGCATCGGCGGTGTCTCGGTGCTGGCGTCCGAGACCTTCGACGCCGACGGCCCGGCGAAGCGGCCCAGCGTGCAGGTCGGCGACCCCTTCATGGAGAAGCTGCTCATCGAGTGCACGCTCGAGATCTTCGCGGCCGGGCTCGTCGCCGGCATCCAGGACCTCGGCGGCGCGGGCCTGTCCTGCGCGACCTCCGAGCTCGCGTCCGCCGGCGACGGCGGGATGCACGTCGAGCTCGACCGGGTGCCCCTGCGCGACTCCACGCTCGCTCCGGAGGAGATCCTCATGAGCGAGTCGCAGGAGCGGATGATGGCGGTCGTCGAGCCCGGCGACGTCGAGGCGTTCCTGGCGATCTGCGCCAAGTGGGACGTCGAGGCCGTGGTCGTCGGCGAGGTCACCGACACCGGCCGGCTGCACATCGACTGGCACGGCGAGCGCGTCGTCGACGTGCCGCCGCGGAGCGTGGCGCACGACGGTCCGACGTACCACCGGCCGTTCGCCCGCCCGGACCGGCAGGACGACCTCCAGGCCGACGCCGCCGAGCGGCTGCCGCGCCCGGAGTCGGGCGACGACCTGCGCAAGACCCTGCTGACGCTGGTCGCGAGCCCCAACCTCTGCGACAAGTCCTGGATCACCGACCAGTACGACCGCTACGTGCGCGGCAACACCGTGCTCGCCCAGCCCAGCGACAGCGGCATGGTCCGCGTCGACGAGGAGACCAACCTCGGGGTCGCCGTCTCCACCGACTGCAACGGCCGGTTCGCCAAGCTCGACCCGTACGCCGGCGCGCAGCTCGCGCTCGCCGAGAGCTACCGCAACGTGGCGACCGGCGGCGCCGTGCCGCTGGCGATCTCGGACTGCCTCAACTTCGGCTCGCCCGAGGACCCGGCCGTCATGTGGCAGTTCGCCGAGGCCTGCCGCGGGCTCAAGGACGCCTGCGCCCAGCTCGGCATCCCGGTCACCGGCGGCAACGTCAGCCTCTACAACCAGACCGGCGAGACCGCGATCCTGCCCACCCCGGTCGTCGCCGTGCTCGGCGTGATCGACGACGTCACGCGGCGTACGCCGTCGGCGTGGTCGAGCGCCGGGGAGCGGGTCTTCCTGCTCGGCGAGACCCGCGAGGAGCTCTCCGGCTCGGAGTGGGCGCACGTCGTGCACGGCCACCTCGGCGGGCTGCCGCCGCAGGTCGACCTCGAGGCGGAGCGGTCGCTCGCGCAGCTGCTGCACGCCGGTGTCGGCCTGCTCACCTCGGCCCACGACCTCTCGGACGGCGGCCTCGCCCAAGCGCTGGTCGAGGCCGCGCTGCGGCACGACGTCGGGGTCTCGGTGGCGGTGCCCGGCGACGCGTTCCTCGGCCTGTTCAGCGAGAGCACGGCCCGGGCGCTGGTGACCGTGCCCGACGGCGAGGCCGAGCGGCTCGTCGAGCTCGCGGAGGAGCACGGCGTGCCGATCACCGCGCTCGGCGTCACCGGAGGCGACTCGGTGGCGGTCGACGGGCAGTTCGAGCTGCCGCTCGACGAGCTGCGCGCGGCCTGGACCGCGACGCTGCCCGCCGCCCTGGCCTGAGCCTGCCTGCGCTGCGGCCGTGGCCACGACCGAGACCGTCCGCTACGGCGCCGACGCCGCCCAGTTCGCCGAGCTGACCCGCCCCGACGGCCCGGCCCGGGGCATCGCGGTGCTCGTCCACGGCGGGTTCTGGAAGCCGCAGTACGGCATCGAGTACGCCCGGCCGCTCGTCCCGAGCCTGGTCGCCGCGGGGTGGATGGCGTGGGCGGTCGAGTACCGCCGCGGCACCGGTGCGGCCGACACGCTGGACGACGTGCGCGCGGCGGTCGCCGCGCGTCCCGAGGTCGCCGGTCCGGCCGTCGCGATCGGCCACTCCGCGGGCGGCCACCTCGCGGTCTGGGCGGCGGGCCAGGGTCTCGGGTTGACCCACGTGGTCGCGCAGGCCGGCGTGCTCGACCTGCGGGCGGCGCACGCCGAGGACCTCGGTGACGGTGCCGTCGCCCGCTTCCTCGGCCACCCGCCCGGTCCCGAGGACGACGACGTGGACCCGATCGCCCAGGTGCCGCTCGCCGTACCCGTGTGGTGCGTGCACGCCACCGCCGACGACATCGTCCCGATCTCCCAGTCGCGGTCCTACGTCGCTGCCGCGACCGCCGCCGACGGCACCGCCCAGCTCGTCGAGGTCGACGGCGACCACTTCACGGTCGTCGACCCGGCGCACCCCTCCTGGGCCCGCCAGCTCGCCCTCCTCGACACGTTGAATCGAGACTTCTGACGGTTGAATCGAGAGTTCTGGCGGTCAGAAGTCTCGACTCAACGGTGAAAACTCTCGATTCAACGGTGGAGGCGGGCGGCGAGGGCCTCGGCGGCGCGGACGACGAGGTCGGCGAGGTCGGGATCGGTGACGGCCTGCTCGGGGGCGTGGCCGAGGGTGAGCGCGGCGGGCTGGGTCAGCCAGGCCCAGGCGCGCCAGGGGTCCATCCCGGCCGCGAGCAGCGGCTCCAGCACCGGTGCGAGCTCGGCCCGCACCTCGCCGGACGGCGTCAGCTGGAACGCGGGTACGACGACCCGCTCGTCCACCGGCACCAGCAGCAGCGCGTGCTGCTGGGCGGCCTTGTGCACGGCGTACCGGGTCGCGTCGACCGACGTCCGGCGCACCTCGGCGAGCGTCTCGTAGGAGAACGTGTCGCTCGCGAGCAGCTCGGCGCGCAGCCGGGCCTGGCGCCGGAGCAGCACCAGCCCCACCGGTACGGCGTGCTCGGGCTCGTCGCCCTGGCTGCGCAGCGCCCGGTCGAGCTCCTCGACCCGGTCGGGCTCGCTCCAGACGGCGCGGCCCTCGGCGTCGCGGGCGAAGGTCGGGAGCCCCGCCTCGGCGAGGTGGTCGGCGAGACCGAGGTCCTCCAGCCAGGTGGCGAGGCGCTCACCGTCAACAGAGCTCACGGGGACAAGCCTGCCGCACCGCGGTCAGCGGACGTGCATCCGCTCCCCCTGCGGCCCGAACAGCGCGAGCACCTCGGTGGGATGCGGGCCGGGGTTGCCGACCCAGTGCGGCTGCCGGGTGTCGAACTCCACGACCTCACCGGCCCCGAGCAGCAGGTCGCGGTCGCCGATCACCAGCCGGAGCTGGCCGGAGAGGACGTACATCCACTCGTAGCCCTCGTGGGTCGCGAGCGCCACGGCGTCGCGCGGCCGGGCCGGGAAGACGATCTTGTATGCCTGCAGTCCGCCGGGACGACGGGTCAGCTGGAGGTAGGTCCGGCCGTGCCGACGGGTCGTGCGCAGCTGCACCCGCGGGTCGCCGGTCGCCGGCGCGTCGACGAGCTCGTCGAGCGAGACCCGGTGGGCGCGCGCGAGCGGGAGGAGCTGCTCGAGCGTCGGCCGCCGCTGGCCGGACTCGAGCCGGGAGAGCGTGCTGACCGAGATGCCGGTCTCCTCGGAGAGGTCGCGCAGGGTGATGTCGCGCTCCTGCCGGAGTGCCCGCAGCCGCGGGCCGACCATCGCGAGCTCGTCCATGCCGTCGATTCTGCCAGAGTTTGCCGGATTGGCAACGGCAGTTGTCGATCCGCCGGACCCGTGCCGATACTCGAACCATGAGCCACGAGCACCAGCACCAGCAGGAGATCACCCGCGAGCACTTCGAGCAGCCGTCCTGGGACGAGCGGTACGGCGGGGAGGGCCGGACGTGGAGCGGCCGGCCCAACGCGGTCCTCGTCGCCGAGGCGAGCGACCTGCCCGTCGGCCGGGCGGTCGACCTGGGCTGCGGCGAGGGCGGCGACGCGATCTGGCTGGCCGAGCGCGGCTGGGAGGTGACCGGCATCGACTTCTCCGAGGCCGGGCTGCGCAAGGCCGCCGAGCACGCGGCCCAGCGCGGCGTCGCGGACCGGATCACCTGGGTCCAGGCCGACCTGCGCACCTGGACGCCCGACGGCGAGCAGTGGGACCTGGTCACCTCCTGCTTCCTGCACCTGCTCGACCACGGCATGGTCGAGGCGACCCGCCGGATGGCCGACGCCGTCGCGCCGGGCGGCACGCTGCTGGTGGCCGGCCACCACCCCGACGACTCCCACACCGGGCTGCGCTGGTCGCTGCCGGGGGTGATGTTCACGGCGGACGAGCTCGCCCCGGCCGTCGACCCCGACCTGTTCGACGTCCGCGCCGAGGCGCGGCGCCGCACGGAGACCCGGAACGACGAGACCCACGAGGTCACCGACGCGGTCCTCCTAGCGGTCAGGAAGTGACCTGAACCGGGAGTAGCGTGCCCCCATGAGCACCAGCTCCCGGATGTTGCGGCTGCTCTCGCTGCTGCAGACCCACCGCTACTGGCCCGGCGGCGAGCTCGCCGAGCGGCTCGAGGTGAGCCCGCGGACCCTGCGCCGCGACATCGACCGCCTCCGCGAGCTCGGGTACGACGTCGACGCGTCGCGGGGCGTCTCGGGTGGCTACCAGCTGCGTGCGGGCGCTGCCCTGCCGCCGCTGCTGCTCGAGGACGACGAGGCCGTCGCGATCGCGGTCGCGCTGCACACCGCCGCCTCCGGCGCGGTGGCCGGGCTGGAGCAGACCGCGGTGCAGGCGATGGCCAAGGTGATCGCGCTGATGCCGCCGAGGCTGCGCCGCCGGATGGAGGCGCTGCACACCCAGACCGACGGCGTGCCGTGGGACGACGGCCCCGCGGTCGACGCGAGCGCGCTCGCGGTGCTCGCGCAGGCCTGCCGCGACGACGACGTCGTCACCTTCGACTACACCTCCCGCACCCGCGGCGGGGAGGGCGTCGCGTCCGGACCGCGCCGGGTCGAGCCCCACCGGCTGGTGTCGCTGGGCCGGCGCTGGTACCTGGTCGCCTACGACCGCGACCGCCAGGACTGGCGCTCCTTCCGGGTCGACCGGATCGGTGGTCCGGCGGCGACCGGACAGCGGTTCCGGCCCCGCGAGCTGCCCGCCGAGGACGCGCCCACCTTCGTGCGCGCCGGGATCAGCGCCATGCCGCACCGGTACGACGTACGCGTGCGGTTCGCAGCCGACGCGGCGGACGTCACGGCCCGGTTCGGCCGGTGGGCGACCGTGGAGCCGCTCGAGACCGGCTGCCGGATGCGGATGGCGGTCGACACCCTGGACTGGCCGCTCTTCACGCTCGTGACCCTCGACGCCGACTTCGTCGTGGAGGGGCCGCCCGAACTGGCGGCGGCCGTCGTCGCGGCCGCCGGCCGGCTCCAGCGGGCGGCCGGGCAGCCCCTGCCCGGCTGAGGGATCAGGCGGCCGCCGGTGCCGCGCACACGTCCCAGGCGGCCGGCCGCGGGACGGACCGGACGCTCGCCGACAGGGTCGGGATCAGCGCGACGGCGGCGGTGAGCAGGCCGAGCGTCAGGGTGGCCGCCGTGCCGCCGAGCGTGGTGAGCAGCGTGCCGGCGAGCACCGGGGCGAACGGCATCGTCGACATCGACGCGAACTGGCTGGTCGCCTGGACCCGGCCCACCAGGGCCGGCGGGGTAATCGCCACCCGGTAGGACCCGATGCCCGCGTTGCCGGCCGGGTTGAGCAGCATGCCGAGCCCGAGCGCCGCGGCCACGACGAGCGGCTCCGGCCACAGCGCCATCGGCACGACCAGCGGCAGGAACGACCACGCGATCAGCACCGTCAGCCGCCCGGTCGGCACCCGGTCGATCAGCCACGGCGCCAGCACCGCGCCGACGATGCCGGCCACGCCCGCGATCGCCTCGACCAGGCCGATCTGCAGGGCGCTCGAGCCGCCGGAGATCAGCCGCAGCACTGCCACGAAGAACAGCGCGTTGACCATCAGGTTGGTGAGCGGCCCCCAGATCGTGAGGACCCGGAAGAACGGCCGCGACCACACGAACCGCGCGCCCTCGACCAGGTCGTGCCCCGGCCGGCGCCGCGGCCCGTCGTACGGTGTGGGGGAGAGGTCGGCGCGCAGCCGGCCCAGCAGTACCCAGGACGCGAGGTACGACGCCGCGTCGACCGCGAACGGCAGCCAGCGCGCGATGCCCAGCAGCACACCCCCGAGCGGAGCGCTGACCAGCGCCGCGACGTGCAGGCGGGCCTGGTGCTGGCTCAGCGCGGTGGGCAGCTGGTCGGTCGGCACCACGGCGCGGACGGCCGAGAGCTCGGCCGGGGCGAAGAGGCCGGCGCCGACGCCGGTCAGCAGGGCCACGACGAGCAGGTGCGGCACCGTGAGCGTGCCGGCGATCCCGGCGCCCGCGAGCGACGCGTAGAGCAGCACGCCGACCGCGCTGGCGGCGCGCATGATCCGGCGGCGGTCGCGGCGGTCGGCGAGCACGCCGGCAGGCAGCAGGGCGCCGGCCACGCCCAGCAGGTGGAGCGCCTCGGCCGCGGCCGCGAGCAGCACGGAGCCGGTGAGCGCGAAGGTGACGAGCGGGAAGACGAACATCGACATCCGGCTGCCGACCTCGGAGATCGTCTGACCGATCCACAGCACCGTGAAGTCGTGGTTGCGGGAGAGCGCGCGGTACGACGACATACCCGCAACATAACTTGCGCAAGTTGTGTTGCGCAATAGGTCGTGCGCAAGTGTGGCAGGATGGCGGACGTGCCGTACCAACCGTCCGGACGCCCGCTGCACGACCCTCGCGAGCTGCGGGCGGTCGCCCACCCGGTGCGCAACCGGATCCTCACCGAGCTCGGGGCCACCGGGCCCATGCGGGCCGCCGACCTCGCCCGCGAGCTCGGCATCCCGGCCAACCAGGCCAGCTTCCACCTGCGCCAGCTCGCGAAGTACGGGCTGATCGAGGAGGACCCCGATGCCGGCCGCGACCGCCGCGACCGGGTCTGGCGGATGACCTCGACGACAGGTGTCTCCATCGACCTCAAGGCGCTCGAGGAGCAGCCCGGCGGGGCCGCGGCGGTCGAGGTGTTCCGGCGCAACGCCGCCGGGTGGGGCCACGTCGTCGTCGACGCGATCTACTCCGCCCGTCGCGAGGACGGCGTGATCCGCACCCTCAACGACAGCGCGGTCCGGCTCACCTACGAGGAGGCCCAGGAGATGGCGGCGGACTTCGACGAGCTCGTCCACCGGTGGCAGGAGCGCACCCGTGGACAGGAGGGCGAGCGCCGCACCTACCTCGCGTTCGTCGCGCTCCAGCCGCACCCGGTGACGGGGGCCGAGCTGGCCGCCGGGGGCGAGGACTGATGCCGGCCCGGCTGCGTCCCGCCGACCCGTGCGAGGTCGCGGTCGCGCTCGACCGGTTCCGCGCCGGCGACCCCGAGCGCGCCGACCTCCGGCTGCTCACCAAGCACTTCCTCGCGCTGCTCGAGCTGCGCGCCCCCGGCAGGTCCGTCGAGGTGCGGGTCCCGCCGTACGCCGCCGTCCAGGTCGTCCCCGGGGTCCGGCACACCCGCGGCACGCCGCCGGCCGTCGTCGAGACCGACGCGGGCACGTGGATCGCGATGGCGACCGGTGAGCTGGCCTGGACCGACGCCGAGGCCGCCGGCCGGACGCGGGCGTCGGGGGAGCGGGCCGACCTCTCGCCGTACCTGCCGTTGATCTAGCGTGGGGGCCATGAGCCACGAGCTGCGCAGCAAGGTCCGAGACGTCTTCCCGGGGGTCCGCCAGGACCTCGAGGACCTGGTCCGGATCCAGTCGGTCAGCGCCGACCCGGAGCGGCTCGACCAGGTCGAGCGCAGCGCCGAGGCCACGGCGGCGCTGTTCGCCGCCGAGGGGGTCGACGTCGAGATCGTGCGCGCCTTCGACGGCGCGCCGCCCGCCGTCGTCGGGGAGAAGAAGGGCCCCGAGGGCGCGCCGACGGTGCTGCTCTACGCCCACCACGACGTGCAGCCGGAGAACGACCACGCCGACTGGGACTCCCCGCCGTGGGAGCCGACCGAGCGCGACGGCCGCCTCTACGGCCGCGGCGCCGCCGACGACAAGGCCGGCATCATGGCCCACATCGGTGCCCTCCGGGTGCTCGGCGACGACCTGCCGGTCACCGTGCGGCTCTTCATCGAGGGCGAGGAGGAGGTCGCGAGCGCGACCCTCCCCCAGCTGCTCGAGCAGTTCCAGGAGCGCCTCGCGGCCGACGTGATCGTGATCGCCGACTCCGGCAACTGGGACATCGGCGTGCCCGCGCTCACCACCAGCCTGCGCGGCCTGATCCGCGTCGACGTCGAGCTGCGGACGCTCACCCACGCCGTCCACTCCGGCATGTGGGGCGGGCTCGCGCCGGACGCGATCATGGCGCTCGTCCGGCTGCTCAACAGCCTGTGGCACGAGGACGGCAGCCCGGCCGTGGCCGGCCTGCACAGCGGCCCGGCCGCCGACGTGGAGTACCCCGAGGAGCGGCTGCGCGCCGAGTCCGGAGCGATCGACGGGCTGCACTGGGTCGGCACCGGGCCGGCCGTCGAGCGTCTGTGGACCCAGCCGGCGATCACGGTCACCGGCTTCGACGCCCCCAAGGTCGCGGGCGCGTCCAACACGCTCAGCCCGGTCGCCCGGGCCCGCGTCACGATCCGGATCGCGCCCGGCGACACCAGCGCCAACGCGGTCGCCCGCCTCGAGGAGCACCTGCGCGCCCACGTGCCGTGGGGCGCCGAGCTCAGCACCACCGTGGTCGACACCGGCGAGCCGATCGCGCTCCCGGCCGACGGGCCGGCGTACGACGCGGCGCGGGCGGCGTTCACCGAGGCCTGGGACGGCACCGCGCCGGTCGACATGGGCGTCGGCGGCTCGATCCCGTTCATCGCGGAGTTCCTCGAGGCGTTCCCGCAGGCGAGCGTGCTCGTCACCGGCGTCGAGGACCCGGACACCCGCGCGCACGGTGCCAACGAGGGCCTGCACCTCGCGGAGTTCGAGCGGGTGGTGGCCGCCGAGGCGCTGCTGCTGCGCAACCTCGGCGCTCGCGGCTAGGACCCGGCCACGGGCAGGTGCACCCGGAACGTGCTGCCCACGCCCAGCGCGGACTCCAGCTCGATCCGGCCGCCCAGCTGGTCGACCACGCGGCGCACGATCGCCAGGCCCAGACCGGTGCCCTGGCGACTGGCCGCCTCGGGGTCGGGGGAGCGGTAGAACTCCTCGAAGACCTGGTCCTGGTCCTCGGGGGCGATCCCGATGCCGTCGTCGGTGCAGCGCAGCACGACCTCGTCCCGCGTGAGCTCGAGGACGATCTGCACGCGGCCGCCGTCGCGGGCGTACTTCACAGCGTTGCCGACGAGGTTGGCGACGACGTGCTCGAGGTCGTGGGCGGTGCCGAGCACCGTCGCCCCGGCGGTGGGCAGCTCCGAGTCGACGGCGATCCCCCGCCGGCCGGCCGGGCCGAGGTTGAGATCGACGGTGGCCGCGACGATCGGGGCGAGGTCGACCGGGCCCGTCGTGCCGATCCACCCGTCGGCCAGACGGTGCAGGACGAGCAGGTCCTCGACCACCCTCGAGAGCCGGGTGCTGCCGCGCTGGATCGCCGCGACCGCCTTGCGCGAGTGCTCCGAGAGACCGTCGTCGCCGTCGAGGATCTCCAGGTAGCCCACGATGCTGGTCAACGGCGTCCGCAGCTCGTGCGAGACGGTGGCCACCAGGCGGGACTTGTAGTCGGCGAGCGTCTTGAGCTCCTCGACCAGCCGGTGCTCGTGCTCGAAGTTGCGGGCGGTGACGAGCGCGCTGCCGAGGTCGCGGCCGATGTCGAGAGCCGCAGCCGCCTCGCCCTCGCTCCACTCGGCCTCGCCGCGGCGCCGGCTCAGGCCGAGCCAGCCGAGGTACTCCGACCCGGCACCCAGGGGTGCGACCAGGAGCGACTCCGCGGTGGTCTCCGTCGTGAGGAAGCGCATCACGGCCGCGGCCTCGTCGGCACGCAGGGGCTCGGGGATCCGGCGCTCCGGAGCGAACACGCCGACCTGCTGGGCGGCCCACGCGGCCTCGGCGAACCTCGCGACCGGGTCGGTGAAGGACGGCGGGGGCGGCACCGGGCGGCTGTCGTGCACCGGTCGCGGCTCGCTGCCGGCCAGCTGCAGCCACAGGGCGGTCGCCCGGAAGCCCTCGACGATCGCCGCGCCGCACTCGGCGAGCACGTCGTCGACCGACATGGACCCGGTCGCCCGGCGCACGATGTCGGCCGCGGCGCTGGCGAGCCGGATCTGCTCGGCCATCCGCTCGCGCTCGAGGGTCGCCACCACGGCGCGGCTCGCCTGGCGGGCGAAGACGTCCAGCAGGGCGCGCTTGGCGACGTCGGGGATCAGCCCGTCCCGGGGCAGGTCGAGGCCGAGCACGGCGATCAGCCGGCCGTCGTCGCTGTGCAGGGGCGCGACGAGGATGTCCTCGGGGTGCCAGAAGCCGTCCGCGACCACGCGCGGGCCGTCGGAGGTCCATCCCCACTTGTCGACATCGATGTCGTGCTTGTCGTGGCGGACGTACTTCAGCCAGCCCCAGTCCTCGGCGTCCTCCAGGGCCACGAGCAGCGGGTCCAGCGGTGCGAGCGAGTCCACCAACGCGGCGCGGGCCTCCTCCGGCCCGACGACGCACAGCTGCTGGAGGTAGCCGTCGTCGCGGACCGCGCTGATGCCCACCAGGTCGAAGCCGGTGGTCTCGACGATCGACTCGGCGATGGCCTGCAGGGCCTGCCGGGACTGGTCGTCGGACCACCGCGAACCACGGACGGGTCGCTCGAAGTCGGGCGAGTCGATCATGGGTCGCTCCTGCCTCACGCGGCCGGCAGGTGGACGGTGAAGGTGCTGCCTTCTCCGAGCGTGGAGGTGACCTCCATGCGCCCGGAGTGGCGCTCGATGATCCGGCGCACGATCGCGAGCCCCAGGCCGGTGCCGGGCTGGGCCACCGCCTCCGGGTTGGTCGAGCGGAAGAACTCGGTGCCGAGCCGCTCGACGTCGGAGGCGGAGATCCCGATCCCCTCGTCGCTGCAGACCAGCAGCGCCTCGTCGTCGCCCTTCTCGAGCCGGACCGTCACCGAGCGGCCGGCCGGCGTGTACTTGATCGCGTTGCTGAGCAGGTTGGTGCAGACCCGATCGAGCTCGTCGGCGTCGCCGCGGGCGACCACCGGCTCGGCGGCGCGGACGACGTGGACCGTGACGCCCTTGTTCTGCGCGGCGACCGAGACGAGGTCCATCGCGCTCGCGACGACGTCATCGAGGGCGACGGGCCGGGCGATCACCGGGTTCGCGGCGTCCTCGACCTTCGAGAGCAGCAGGAGGTCGTCGATGACCTTGACCATCCGCTGGGCGCCGCGCTCCATGGCGGAGAGTGAGGTGCGCGTGGTGCCGGTCAGGTCGGGGGACGCCTCGAGCATCTCGAGGTGACCCAGCACCGAGCTGAGGGGGTTTTTCAGCTCGTGGGCGACGGTGGCGAGCAGCTGCCCCTTGTAGTCGTCGAGCGCCTTGAGCTCCCCGACCAGCCGGTGCTCGCGCTCGAAGGTGCGCGCGTTGAGGATCGCCCGGCCCAGGTCGTGGCCGATGTCGAGGGCCGCGGTGGCGTCGGCCGCCGTCCACTCGGGCGCACCCGGGAGCCGGGTCAGGACCAGGTTGCCGACGCACTCGGGCCCGGCGCCGAGCGGCACGAACAGCAGCGACTCGACGCCGATCCCGCGCAGGAACTCGAGGATCGCTCCACCGCTCTCCTCGGTGACCGGCGGCAGGAACGGCCGGTCGGGGGCGACGATCGCGACCTCCTGCCGGCGCCAGGCCTCCCGGGCTGCCTCCTCGGCGATGCCGACGAGATCGTCGCCGAGCGCGACGTCGGTGCCGGCGGCGGAGAAGACGTGGCCGCGCCCGACGCCGCGCACGCTGAAGGTCTGGATCCACACCCCGGCCGACCGGAACCCCTCGACCAGCGCCTCGCTGCAGTCGTCGATGATCCGCTCCAGGCTGAGCTGGGCGGAGGCCCGGCGGACGATGAGCCGGGCGGCCTCGGCCATCCGGACCTGCTCCGCGAGCGCCTGGCGCTCCAGCGCCACGACGACGGCGCGGCCGGCCTGCTCGGCGTACCTGTTGAGCACGGCGCGCTGCGCCTGGCTGGGCCGCCGGCCGTCGGCGGGCAGGTCCATCGCGAGGCTGCCCCTCAGGGCGCCGAAGTCGTCGTAGAGCGGCGCGATCAGCAGGTCGAGGGGGTGCCAGGCGTCCGGGCTGTCGTCGATCGGGTCGATGTCGGGCACCCAGCCCCAGGTCTCCCCGGCGCTCGGGTCGAGGCGCTCGTGCGGCACGAAGCGCAGCAGCCCCCAGTCGTCGGCCTTCGCGAGCTCCGCGAGCAGCCGGTCGACGGGCGTCCGGGTGCCCTCGAGCTCGGCCTTGGCCTCCTCGTTGCCGGCGACGGCGACGGACTCGAGGAGGCCGTCGTCGCGGACCACGCTGATCGAGGCGATCCCGAACCCGGCCATCTCGGTGACGCCCTCGGCGATCAGCTGGAGGGCGTCTCGGGACGGCGCGTCGACCCAGGCCGGCTGGCGGCTGGGCGCGGTCGGTGCTACGGGAGTGTCCCGAGACATGGGTCCTCTTCGGTCATGGTCGCGGGCCCATCGTATCCGCGAGGCACCCCGCGCCTTAGAATCCTCACGTGCCCTTCGAAACCAGCCGACGCAAGGGCGGCGACGGCCGGCTCACCGCTGCCCTCGACCCGCACGAGCAGGGACCGCAGGACGCATGTGGCGTCTTCGGGGTCTGGGCGCCCGGCGAGGACGTCGCCAAGTTGACCTACTTCGGTCTCTACGCGCTCCAGCACCGGGGTCAGGAGTCGGCCGGCATCGCGGTCAGCAACGGCCGCCAGATCCTCGTCTACAAGGACATGGGCCTGGTCTCCCAGGTCTTCGACGAGACGACGCTGGCGTCGCTCAAGGGCCACCTCGCGATCGGTCACACCCGCTACTCGACCACCGGCGCCAGCACCTGGCAGAACGCCCAGCCGACGTTCCGGCCGACCGCCGACGGCTCGATCGCGCTGGGCCACAACGGCAACCTGATCAACACCCACGACCTCCAGCAGATGGTCACCGACCTGCCGGGGCCCGAGGACGAGCTCGACCTGCACACGCGGCCGATGGAGAGCTCCACCAACGACACCGGGCTGGTCACCGCGCTGCTCGCGCACCACCCGGACACCTCGCTGGAGCAGCGGGCGCTCGAGGTGCTGCCGAAGCTCGAGGGTGCCTTCTGCTTCGTCTGGATGAACGAGGACACCCTCTACGCCGCCCGCGACCCGCAGGGCATCCGGCCGCTCGTCCTCGGCCGCCTCGAGCGCGGCTGGGTGGTCGCGAGCGAGAGCGCCGCGCTGGCGACGATCGGCGCGAGCGTGGTCCGCGAGGTCGAGCCCGGCGAGATGATCGTCATCGACGAGAACGGCCTGCGCTCCCACCACTTCGCCGAGCCGGCACCCAAGGGCTGCGTCTTCGAGTACGTCTACCTCGCGCGTCCCGACGCCACGATCAGCGGCCGCAGCGTCCACGAGGCGCGGGTCGAGATGGGCCGCAGGCTCGCTCGCGAGTTCCCCGTCGACGCCGACCTGGTGATGCCGGTCCCCGAGTCGGGCACCCCGGCCGCGGCGGGGTACGCCGAGGAGAGCGGCATCCCGTTCGGCCAGGGCTTCGTCAAGAACGCCTACGTCGGCCGCACGTTCATCCAGCCCAGCCAGACGCTGCGCCAGCTCGGCATCCGGCTCAAGCTCAACGCCCTCGAGCACATGATCCGCGGCCGGCGGATCGTCGTCGTCGACGACTCGATCGTGCGCGGCAACACCCAGCGGGCCCAGGTGCGGATGCTCCGCGAGGCCGGCGCGCTCGAGGTCCACGTCCGGATCTCCAGCCCGCCGGTGAAGTGGCCGTGCTTCTACGGCATCGACTTCGCCACCCGGGCCGAGCTGATCGCCAACGGGCTCGACGTCGACGAGATCGCGGCCAGCATCGGCGCCGACAGCCTGGGATACATCTCGCTCGACGGCATGGTCGAGTCCACCGGCGTCCCCGGCGACCGGCTCTGCCGCGCCTGCTTCACCGGTGAGTACCCCATCGCGCTGCCGGACGAGAGCCTGCTCGGCAAGCACCTGCTCGAGGCGACGCTGAAGTCGCCGGCCTCCGGCGAGGCTCTGCCGGTCCTCAACAATCCCTAGGGAGCTCCGTGACCGACCACAAGCCCAACGCCTACGCCGAGGCCGGTGTCTCCATCGAGGCGGGTGACAAGGCCGTCGAGCTGATGAAGGTGTGGATCGAGAAGGCCCGCCGCCCGGAGATGATCGGCGGGATCGGCGGCTTCGCCGGGCTCTTCGACGCCTCCGCCCTCAAGGCCTACGACCGGCCCCTGCTCGCCACCTCCGCTGACGGGGTGGGCACCAAGGTCGCGATCGCGCAGGCGCTCGACAAGCACGACACGATCGGCTTCGACCTGGTCGGCATGCTCGTCGACGACCTGGTCGTCTGCGGGGCCGAGCCGCTCTTCGTCACCGACTACATCGCCACCGGTCGGGTCGTGCCCGAGCGGATCGCCGCGATCGTCAAGGGCATCGCCGAGGCGTGCGTCGAGGCCGGCGCGGCGCTGCTCGGCGGCGAGACCGCCGAGCACCCGGGCCTCCTCGGCCCCGACGAGTACGACGTGGCCGGGTCGACCACCGGCGTCGTCGACGCCGACAAGCTGCTCGGCCCCGGACGGGTGCGCCCGGGTGACGTCGTCATCGCGATGGAGGCCTCGGGGCTGCACTCCAACGGCTACTCCCTGGTGCGCCACGTGCTGCTGGCGACGGCCGGGTGGTCGCTCGACCGGCACGTGGACGAGCTGGGCCGCACGCTCGGCGAGGAGCTGCTCGAGCCGACGCGGATCTACGCCAAGGCCTGCCTGGCGCTCGCCGACCGGACCCGCACCCACGCGATGTCCCACGTCACCGGCGGTGGCCTGGCCGCCAACCTCGAGCGGGTGATGCCGGTCGAGCTCGGGGCGACGATCGACCGCGCCACCTGGACCCCGCAGCCGGTCTTCGACCTGGTCCGGCGCGTGGGCGAGGTCGCTCAGCCCGACCTGGAGATGACGCTCAACTGCGGCGTCGGCATGGTCGCCCTGACCGACCCCGACGACGCCCACGCGGCCGTCGCCGTGCTCGCCGAGCACGGGGTGCGGGCGTGGATCGCGGGTGAGGTGGCCGCCGCGCCGGAGGCCGGCGGCACCGTCCGGCTGGTCGGCCAGCACCCCGGCTGGTGAGAATCGGCGATCCGATGTGCGGGAACACCCACCCAACAGGTAGCGTTGGGCCCACGAGAACTCTTTGAGACAGTCCGGGAGCCTGAGCGCCCCGGCCGAGTGTGCGAGGGGGCTGACCCTATGGGGCGCGGCCGAGCGAAAGCCAAGCAGACGAAGGTCGCCCGCGACCTGAAGTACCGCACTCATGAGACGGACTTCGGGGCGTTGGCCAACGAGCTGCACGGGCAGAGCAACAGCGACGACACCAGTCAGATCGAGCCGGAAGAGCTCGAGAAGTGGTCGGACTACTCCGACTCCCGTCGCGACTGAGTCTCCTCTGAGTCTCGTCTGACCGAGCCGCCCGACACCGGGCGGCTCGTCGTCGAGCGCGCCCGGTGTCGGACCGGTGGTGTCGGACCGGTCAGTGCTGCGGCAGCCACATCCCGCGCAGCCGGCCGACCTCGCGCATCCGCCGCTCGGCGAGCCGGTCGGCGGCGATCGCCGGCGGCACGCCGTCGGCGGCGGCCAGCTCGAAGACCCGCAGCGTGGTGTCGAAGATGCCGGTGGCGCGCTGCTGCGCGCGCTCGAACGAGAACCCCTCGAGCTCGTCGGCGACCTGGATCAGGCCACCGGCGTTGACGCAGTAGTCCGGCGCGTAGAGGATCCCGCGCTCCTCGAGCGCCTTCTCGATGCCCGGGTGGGCGAGCTGGTTGTTGGCCGCGCCGCACACGATCTTGGCGCTCAGCACCTCGACGACCTCGTCGGTGAGCGCGTCACCGAGCGCGCACGGCGCGTAGATGTCGAGCGCGGAGGCGACCAGCGCCGCCTCGTCGGCCACGACCTGGATCGTGGGGAGCTCGTCGCGCAGCCGCTCGACGGCCGGTGCATGGACGTCGGTGACGATGACGGTGGCGCCGTCCTCGACGAGGTGGCGGGCCAGGTGGCTGCCGACCTTGCCGACGCCGGCGATGCCGACCGTGCGGCCGGCCAGTGACGTCGTGCCCCAGGCGACCTGGGCGGCGGCGCGCATGCCCTGGAAGACGCCGTACGCCGTGAGCACCGAGCTGTCACCGGCGCCGCCGTGGGCGACGGTGCGGCCGGTCACGAAGTCGCACTCGCGGGCGATGTCGTCCATGTCGACTGAGAAGGTCCCGACGTCGCACGCGGTGTAGTAGCGCCCGCCGAGCGCCTGCACCTGACGGCCGTAGGCACGCAGCAGCGGCTCGCTCTTGGCCGTGGCCGGGTCGCCGATGATCACGGCCTTGCCGCCGCCGAGGTCGAGGCCGGCGAGCGCGGCCTTGTAGGACATGCCGCGCGAGAGGTTGAGGACGTCGCGGAGCGCGTCGGCCGTCGAGGCGTAGGGGTGGAAGCGAGTGCCGCCGAGGGCCGGGCCGAGGGCGGTCGAGTGGATCGCGATGATGGCCTTGAGGCCGGAGCCGGGGTCGTGGGCGAAGACGACCTGCTCGTGCTCGGATCCCAGCTCGAAGACGTCGGACATGGATGGTCCTGCTTTCGTGTCGGCCACGGGGGTGGTGTGGCGCCGTCGTGAGGTCAGGGCACGCAGGGGTGGCGCGTGCTCTGGGTCACACGGTAGTCCCAGCCTCCGGGCGCAGGAAAACCACGTCGCCGTGCGTGCCGTAGCCGCACACGGGGCCGCCGTACGGCGTCCCGTCGAACGTCACGACCAGCCAGCCGTCACCGTCGCGGACCAGCGTCGGCCACGGGATGTTGGAGGGGTACGGCGCGGTCAGGGCGCCGGTCTCGCGCATCGCGAGGTCGTAGGTCGGGAAGCGCTGCGCCCGCTTGTCGCTGGCCAGCACCCGCCAGCCGCCGCCGAGGTGCGCGAGCGTCGTGCCCTCGGCCTGGGTGAGGTGACCGGCCGCGCCGCGCAGGGCGAGCGCGTCCAGCGACGGGCCGCCGGCGAGCGCCGGGTGGAACCGGAAGAACCTCGTCGCGCTCACGAACCCGACCAGCCAGCCGTCGTCGGTCCGGGCCAGGTGCGGGTCCCAGACGCCGACCGAGCGCAGCCCACCGACGGGCAGCGGGAGCGGCTCGGTGTCCAGCAGGTGCACGCCGCTCAGCACGTCGGCGGTCGTCCGGGCGAGCGTGACGCCGATGACCTTGTGCCTGCTGTGGAAGTCGCCCCAGGTGCTGGTGGCGACGAGCCACTCGTCACCGTCCCGGAGGACGTGGGTGGCGTGGTCGCCGTACGCGCCGGCGCGGTCGGGCCGGCGGAAGAAGAGGTCGGAGAGGTGGGTCAGCGCCAGGGTGCGGGTGTCGAGCTCCCACAGCGAGGTGTGCGCGGTGTCGAAGAAGCCGGGGCCGGCGCTGGTCGCCGACAGGACCACGCGGCCGTCCGGCACCCCGGAGACCACGCGCACGTCGCGCAGCCCGAGCTGGCCGAAGCGACCGGCGATCGGGGCGGCGGTGGCCAGGCCGGCCAGCCAGGCCTCGGACCGGGTGTCGATCCGGCCCCGCAGGTCGGTGCGGGCGCGGGCGACCCACCGGTCGCCCTCGCGGGTGAGCGCGGTCAGGTGCGTCCCGGTGAGCGCCAGGCCGACCTCCTCGACCGGCCCGGGCGGCCGCGCGAACCGGCGCGACCGGTGTCGGGTCGTCCGGCCGCGGGTCGTCACCTCCAGCCACACCGCGTCGCCGTCGTAGCGCGCCACGAGGCGGTCCGCCCCCGATGTCAGCTCGAGCGGTCCGGCGCCGGTGGCCGCGGCGTACGGCGCCACCACCTCGTCGAGCGAGGAGCCCGGCACGACCAGGTCGACGGGCCGCTGCCGGCCGACCTCGACGAACGGGGGCAGCAGGGACACGCCCCGAGTCTCCCAGAGGTGCTCAGCGGTCCGACCCGGTGGCCCGGACGAGCGCCGAGACGGCGATCTCGACCTCGGCAGCGAGGTCGTCGAGCAGCGCCTTCGTGTCGCCGGTGCGCCCGGCCGCCCCGAGTGACTCCAGTCGCTCCGCGGCGGCGGCGACCCGCGGGAGGCCGAGGTTGAGCGCGCTGCCCTTGAGCTGGTGGGCGGTGGTGAGCAGGTCGTTGGCGTTGCGGGACTCGGCGGCGTCACGGATCGCCACCACCTGCTCGCCGACCCGGCTGATGAAGGAGTTGGCCGTGCGCTCGAAGAACGTCGTGCCGTCCTTGACCAGGCCCTCGAGCATCCGCACGCGCTCGGGGTCGAGCACGCCGATGATCGCCTCCGCCTCGGTCGCGCCGCCCGCCGTCGAGCCGGCCCAGGTGCGCAGCGCCCGCTCGACCTCCGTGCCGTCGACCGGCTTGGTGAGGTAGTCGTCCATGCCGGCCTCGAGGCACCGCTCGCGCACGCCCTCCAGGGCGGAGGCGGTCATCGCGATGATGGGGACCCGCACCCCGGGCGGCTCCTGCTTGCGGATCCGCCGGGTCGCGTCGAACCCGTCGAGCCGCGGCATCCGGCAGTCCATCAGCACCACGTCGTAGGAGTGCCGACCGGAGAGCAGTGCGACCGCCTCGAGCCCGTCGCCGGCGAGGTCGACGGCGCAGCCGAGGTCCTCGAGGAAGCCGGCGGCGACCAGCTGGTTGACCGGGTTGTCCTCGACCACGAGGACGCGGACGCCGAGGGCCGGCCGGCGACGCGCGGGCGCGCTGGTCGTCGTGCCGGGGCGGGGTGCCAGCAGGGCGAGCAGGGTCTCGTGCAGCTCCGCGTGCCGGATCGGCTTGTCCAGGCTGCCGCGGATCCCGGCGTCGACGACCTGTTGGCGCGACACCGGCTCGGACGTGAGCAACAGCATCGCGGGCTGCGGGAGGCCCTCGAGCGCGCCGATCTGCCGGGCCAGCTCCAGCCCGTCGGTGTCCGGCATCCGCAGGTCGAGCAACACCACCTCGAAGGGGTCGCGGCCCCACCGCGCGTCCTGGAGCGCGGCGAGCGCGGCCTCCGCGGAGTCGACGGCGAGCGGCCGCATGTGCCAGGCCGCCAGCTGGTGCTCGAGGATCAGCCGGTTGGTGGCGTTGTCGTCGACGACCAGGACGTGGCGACCGCGCAGCTGGACGGGTACGTCGAGGCGGCGCGCCGCCGAGCCGCTGACCAGGCCGAGCCGGGCCGTGAAGGAGAACGTGCTGCCGGAGCCGGGCTCGCTCACCACCCAGATCTCGCCGCCGAGCGCCTCCACGAGCTGCCGGGAGATCGTCAGCCCGAGCCCGGTGCCGCCGTGCCGTCGGGTCGTGGACGGGTCAGCCTGGGTGAACGCCTCGAACAGCCGCTCGCGCTCGGCCGGGTCGATGCCGACGCCGGTGTCGGTGACGTCGACCCGGAGCACGACGTCGCGGGACGACGCCCGCTCGATGCGCGCCGCGATCACGACCTCGCCGGCATCGGTGAACTTCACGGCGTTCGCGCCCAGGTTGCTCACGACCTGCCCGAGGCGCACCGAGTCACCGCGCAGCTGCGCCGGGACGTCGGGGTCGCAGGCGACGACGAGCTCCAGCCCCTTCTCGTGCGCCGGACCGCTGAGCAGGGACGCGACCTGGTCGAAGACCCCGCGGACGTCGAAGTCGGCAGCCTCCAGCTCGAGCTTGCCGGACTCGATCTTCGACAGGTCGAGGATGTCGTTGATGATCCCGAGCAGGGTCATGCCGGAGCCCTGGAGGTTCTCGGCCAGCCGGCGCTGGTGCTCGTCGAGGTCGGTGCGCAGCAGCAGGTCGGTGAGCCCGATGACGCCGTTCATCGGCGTGCGGATCTCGTGGGACATGGTGGCCAGGAACTCCGACTTCAGGCGGGACGCCTCCATCGCGGCGTCGCGGGCCTCCGCGAGCTCGCTGGCGCTGCGCTCGCGCTCGGCGACCACGCCGAGCTGGTGGGCGATCTGGGACAGGAGGCGGTGGGAGTTCTCGTCGGGCGGCACCTCGTCGGCGAGCAGCTCGACGACGCAGACCACCTCGTCGGCGAGGAAGACCGGCATCGCGACGATCGAGTGCGTCTCCTCGAGCCCGGGCGCCGCCCGCACCGCCATCTCGCCCGTCGCGCGCGCCCGCTCGGCGAGCTCGGCGTCGGGCGGCACCGGCGACTGGTCGCGACCGATGTCCAGCAGCTCCGGCGGCTCTGCCGGGGAGCCGTACAGGTAGGCGGCCACGGCCGACCAGCTGGTGTTCATCGGCACGCCGGCGCCGGCGATGAAGAGGAGCTCGCGCAGGCTCGTCGCCCGGTTGGCGACCTCCGCCATCTGCTGCAGCAGCTGCAGGCGCCTGGTCGCCTCGGCGGCCTGCTCGTCGGCGTCGTGCACTGCGGTGGTGTCCTGGGCGGTGCCGCTCAGCCGCCAGACGGTGCCGGTCTCGTCGACGTCGGGGATGCCCCGGCCCCGGATCCAGCGCACCTCCCCGTCCGGCCGCATGATCCGGTGGTCGAAGTCGAACGCCGTGCCGTGCAGGCCCTGGTCCAGCGCCGCGAGCGCGAGGTCGCGGTCGTCGACGTGGATGCGCTCGAGGTAGGTGAGGTAGTCGATCTCGGTGGCCTGCTGCACCCCGAAGATGCGGCACATCTCGTCGGACCACTCGACCCGGTCGTGGCGGACGTCCCACTCCCAGCTGCCCAGGTGGGCGATCTGCTGGGCGGTGGCCAGCTGCTGCTCGCGCTTGTTGATCGTCTCGAGCAGCTGCTTGCGGTCGGTGTACGGCGTGACGCGGTGCAGCCAGCCGATCCGCCTGCCGTCGTCGTCGACCACTGGCGCGAAGCTGACCAGCCCCCAGACCGCCGTACCGTCCGGGCGGACGAAGTGGGAGTCGATGTTCTGCCCGCCGGTCCCGGACTCGACCATCCGGGCCAGGGCCGCCGAGAAGTCGCGCCGGCCCTGCTCGTCCATCGTCTCGTGGACCGGGAGTCCGGGCATCGAGGCGGGATCGCGTCCGAGCATCCGGGCCATGTGGTCGTTGGCCCACACGGTCACGCCGTCGTCGTCGAACACCCAGAGCCCGTCGGGGTGCGCGTCGAAGAGACGGCGGATGAACCCGGGGTCGTCCATGCACCATTACTACCCGACAGGGGAGGATGGCGTGGTGGACATCGACGCCCTCGGCACTCCGCAGCACCCGACGTTCGGTCTCGACACCTTCGGCGACGTCGCCGGCGGCTCGGCGGCCGCGACGATCCGCGAGGTGGTCGCCGAGGCGGTGCTGGCCGACGAGGTCGGGATCGACGTCATCGGGCTGGGGGAGCACCACCGACCCGACTTCGCGATCAGCGCGCCGGACGTCGTGCTCGCCGCGATCGCCGGCCAGACCTCGCGGATCCGGCTCGGCACGGCGGTCACGGTGCTCAGCTCCGACGACCCGATCCGGGTCTTCCAGCGGTTCGCGACGCTCGACGCCGTCTCAGGCGGCCGCGCCGAGGTGACCCTCGGGCGTGGGTCGTTCACCGAGTCGTTCCCGCTCTTCGGGCTCTCCCTCGACGACTACGAGGTGCTGTTCTCCGAGAAGCTCGAGATCTTCGCCGAGCTGCTGCGCGAGGAGCCGGTCACCTGGTCCGGCTCGGTCCGGTCGCCGCTGGAGGGCGTCTCGGTCTTCCCGCGCACCGAGGACGGGCTGGTCGCCTGGATCGGCGTCGGTGGCACCCCGGAGTCGGTGGTCCGGGCCGCGTCGTACGGACTGCCGCTGGTCGTCGCCGTCATCGGCGGCTCACCCGCGCAGTTCGTGCCGCTCGTCGAGCTCTACCACCGCGCGCTCGCGCACTACGAGCACCCGACCCGGCCGGTCTCGATGCACAGCCCCGGCCACGTCGCCGCCACCGACGAGCTGGCCCGCGAGCAGCTGTACCCCCACCAGGCCGCCGCCTTCACGCGCATCGGCCGCGAGCGCGGGTGGGGGCCGTACACGCCCGACCAGTTCGAGGCCGGCGCCGCGCCCGAGGGCGCCCTCTTCGTCGGCTCGCCCGAGACCGTCGCGCAGAAGATCGCCTGGGCCGTGAGGACTCTCGGCCTCTCCCGCTTCCAGCTCAAGTACGCCGTGGGCGCGCTGCCGCACGAGCAGCGGCTCGAGTCGATCCGGCTCTACGGCACCGAGGTGGTGCCGCGGGTGCGGGAGCTGCTCAGCAGCGACCCCACAGACCGCGGTTGAGGTCCTGCGCGGTCCGCTCGGCGTCCTGGTAGCCGCTGGTCCGCTGGAACGGGACCCCGCCGTAGACGTAGACCGTCGCGTGCCCGCGCGCGACCTGGACCCGGCCGATGTCCCTCGCGCCCTTCATGACGTAGCGCAGCAGCCGGCCGTAGCGGTCGACCTCGTCCTGGGTCGGGTCCGAGACGAGCCGGACCCGGGTCCCCGCCGGCAGCAGCTGCCGCGCGGACTGCGACGCCTCCGGGCCGCCACACTCCACGCCGCCGTACACCTCCGGGGTGTCGATGCCGATCAGCCGCACCGACGACGTGCGCCCCGTGGGGAACCGGACCTCCACGGTGTCGCCGTCCACGACCCGCACGATGCGGACGCCGTCGCGCTGGGTGCCCTTCGGCGGGGTCGCCGGCGGCGGCTTCGGCTTGCTGCCTGTGCCGTAGAGGCACGGGCACGGCAGCGACTCGCACGCCACCCCGTCGCCCTCGGCGTCCAGCCCGTGCGGGTCGGCCGCCGGGCCGCCGGCCGCGAGGTAGAACCGCTGGGCGGCCGCCTGGCTGCCGAAGTCGCCGCAGTCCCGGTCGTACGACGTGGCGGTGCCCGCCGACGCCTGGTGGGCGGACGACAGCAGGGCGGTGACGACGGTGGCGGCCGCGAGGGCCACGCCGAGGGGGCGGAGGAGGGAGCGCATGACCAGGGGATCGGCAGGTAGCCGCGACTCCTGAACACCCTGACCGCGTCAACCGCGAGCAACCGACAGTGACGACGCGGGCCGAGCCTCGTTGACACAGACATGCGCGCGAGATCCCTGCCCCTGCTGGCCCTGGTCCTGCCTCTCCTCGTGCCACTGGCGCACCCCGCCGAGGCAGCACCGGCGCCGCGGAGGCCCCGGCTCCAGGTGGAGGTGCTCAGCAACCGCGCCGACCTGATCTCCGGCGGCGACGCGCTGGTGAGGGTCAGGGTGCCGCGGGGCGTCCGGCCGCAGGACGTCACCGTCCGCGCCGGCAGGCGCGAGGTCACCCAGCGCTTCGCCAGGAAGGGACGCACGCTCACCGCGCTGGTCACCGGCCTCCGGCTCGGCCGCACGGACCTCACGGCCACGGCGCCGAAGGCGCGTACGGGGCGCATCGTGGTCACCAACCACCCCAACGGTGGACCGGTGTTCAGCGGCCCGCAGACCCGGCACTACCGCTGCCAGGAGGGCGCGCGCGACGCCCGCTGCAACCAGCCGGCCACCTACGACTACCTCTACAGGTCCACGGACCCGAGCAAGCAGGGGCTCCAGCCCTACGACCCGGCGAGTCCGCCGTCCGACGTCGCCACCACCACGACCGACCGGGGCGTCGAGGTGCCGTTCGTGGTCCGCCGGGAGCGCGGCTTCCAGGACCGCGACCGCTACACGATCCTCACGCTCTTCAGGCCAGGTACGCCGTGGCGCGCGAGGCGGCCGCAACCCCAGTGGAACCACAAGCTGCTGGTCACCCACGGCGGCGGCTGCGGTGCGTCGTACACGCCGGGTGATCCGCCGCTCGCCGACTACTCGGGCACCTTCGACGACGTCCCGGTCGCGACGCCGAGCCACGTGACCGCGCTCGGCAAGGGCTTCGCGGTGATCTCGACCGCGCTCGACAACACCGGGCACAACTGCAACGTCGCGCTCAACGCCGAGTCGGTGATGATGGCCAAGGAGCGCCTGGTGGAGCGCTACGGCACGCTCCGCTACACGATCGGCACCGGCTGCTCGGGCGGCTCCATCGCCCAGCACACGGTGGCCAACGCCTACCCGGGCATCTACCAGGGCCTCATCACCACCTGCTCCTACCCGGACACGTTCACCGCGGGCGCGCAGTTCGCGGACTACCACCTGCTGCGCCTCTACTTCGAGGACCCGAGCCGGTGGGCGCCGGGCGTCGTCTGGCTGCCGACCCAGATGGCACAGGTCGAGGGCCACCTCAGCCACGTCAACGCCGTCGTGGCCGACGAGGGTCTCTTCAAGGCCGCGCTCAACCCCGAGCACGACTGCCCCGGCACCCTGCCGACGCAGGCGGGCGACGCGACCACGAGGTACGACGACCAGACCAACCCCGGCGGCGTCCGCTGCTCGGTGCTCGACCTGCTGGTCAACCAGCTCGGTCCACGGCCGCGGAGCGTCTGGGGAGCCGAGGAGACCCGGGCCGGCCACGGCTTCGGCGGCCTGCCCTTCTCCAACACCGGTGTTCTCTACGGCCTGTCGGCGTTGCGGAGCGGGCTGATCACACCGGCCCAGCTCGTCGATCTCAACGAGAAGGTGGGCGGCCTCGACGTCGACTCCCGCCCGATCCCGCAGCGGATCGCGGGCGACCCGGCGTCCATCGCCCGGGCCTACCGGACCGGCCTCATCAACGAGGCCAACCACCTCGACGAGGTCGCGATCATCAACCACGGCGGCCCCGACCCCGGCCTGGCGCACGACTACGCCCACGCGTTCTGGACCGAGGAGCGGCTGCGGGCCGACCAGGGGCACACCGACAACCGGGTGATGTGGTTCGGCCCGGCGCCGCTCATCGGCGACCCCCGCTGGGCCAACGAGGCGCTGGCGAAGATGGACTCCTGGCTGGCGGCGGTCGAGAAGGACCGCTCCCGCAAGCCGTTGGCGGCGAAGGTGGTGGCCGACCGGCCGGCCGACGTCACCGACCGCTGCGTCGTCGACCAGCTCGCCCAGGCCTGCGACGTCAAGGAGCTGCAGGCGCTCCAGACCCGGTTGTCGACGCCCCGGCAGGAGGCCGGCGGCCCGCTCGCCAACGACGTCGTGTCGTGCGCGCTGCAGCCGCTGACCCGCGAGCTCGTCGCGTCACCGTTGCCCTTCACCGCCGCGGAGTGGGCCCGCCTCCAGCAGGTCTTCCCGGCGGGCGTCTGCGACTGGACGAGGCCCGGTCCGGGCCAGGGGCCGGCCGAGACCTGGCTCCGGTACGACGCGCGCGGCGGCGGCGTCGTGTACGGCGGCCGCAACCTGCCCGCCGTACCGGCCCGGTCGGCGACCGGCGTCGTCGGTCCGTCGTTCCGCCCGATGCTGAGGCGCTGACGGCGCTCGCTGCGACACCGTCGCGACGGCCCGCGGGTTGAGCAGAACCCTTGACGGGACGGCATCGATCGGGGAGCGTCCCGCCATGGAGCGCGCGCCCCACGAGAACGTCGCGACCGTGCTGGTCGATCCCGCCGTGCTGCGCGAGCTCGAGGTGCACCTGATGACGCTCGACCTGCGCGTGTGGCCCATCGCGACCGCGCCGATCTGTCCCGACGGGCCGCGCCGGGCCTTCCAGGAGCGCCGCCGGATGCTGATGGCCCGCCGGGGCGAGTGGGAGCTGGCGGCCGACTGGACGCCGGTGTGGATCTCCTTCGGCGAGAGCTGGTACGACGGGGCCGACCCGCTCCCGTGGGTCGCCCACAAGACGCTCTACCGCACGCTCGAGCAGTACGCCGACCACGTGCGCTACCGGCCCGGCCTCGGGGGCGTCCCCCGTCTGGCCGTCCCGCACGAGCGCTCGGCCTGACCCTGCCCTCAAGTCGGAGGCTCCACCGACCGAGGTTGTCGATGTGCCGTCGGTGTCGGCACAGTCGACCCGTCGAGGAGTCTGCATGTCCTGGAGCCGCAGCGGCGCCCGCCTCGCGTCTGTCGTGTCCGCCGCCCTGGTGACCGCCCTGCTGGTCGTGGCGACGCCCGGCTCCGCGTCCGCGCTCGACAGCCCGGGCGGGCTGAGCGTGGCCGACGGCAGCGCGCGCATCCTGTCATGGGACCGGGTGGTCGGCGCCACGGCGTACGACGTGCAGGTCTCGCAGAGCCCGTCCTTCAGCCCGACCCTGGCAAGCGTCTCGACCGTCAACGACGAGTACGTCCCGGTCGTCCAACTGCCGGCCGGCGAGGTCTGGTGGCGGGTGCGGGCTAAGATGGGCTCGACGCTCGGGGACTGGACCATCTCGTCCTTCACCGTCACCGCGGGCGCCGCCCCGGTGCCGATCGAGCCGCTGACCGGTCACACGTTCCAGGCGCCGACCGCGCCGCTGTTCTCGTGGCAGCCGGTCGCCGGCGCGACCTCGTACACGGTGCAGACCGGTCCCGATCCGGCGTTCACCGACCCCGCCCTCTACGCCACCAACAAGCAGAAGACGACGGCGGCATACCTCGGCGGGTACCCGCCCGCCGGGGACTACTACTGGCGCGTCCAGGCCGAGCTGAGCACCGGCTACGCGACCGCCTGGTCCGCCCCGTTGCTCTACCACGTCGACGGGCTTCCCCCCGCCGAGCTCCAGGCCCCGGTCGACGACTTCGGTCCCGAGGTCACCGACGTGGTCCTGGACTGGAAGCCGGTCCCCGGGGCGGCGAACTACGACCTCCAGGTGGGCACGGACGAGAACTTCCTCACCGTCGTCCACGAGGAGTCCGGGATCACCGGCACCCGCTACTCGCCGCCGACGACGCTGGCCAACGACGAGTACTACTGGCGGGTGCGGCCCGTCGACGGCAGCGGCAACGCCGCACCGTGGCCCGCCACGCCGTGGAAGTTCCGGCGGGCGTGGTCCGCCCAGCCGACCGCGACCTACCCTCAGGGCACCGTCGACACCAGCCGACCGTTCTTCTACCAGTGGCAGCCGATCGAGCGTGCCAGCAAGTACAAGGTCTACCTCTACGACGAGACCGGCGAGCAGGTCTGCACCACGACCACCGTGCACACGACGATCGCTGGCGCGTGCGTCCCGACCAAGACGGGCACCTTCCGGTGGAAGGTGCAGGGCATCGACGACACGCAGGGCGTCGTCACGGTCTGGCTGGCGCAGGCGCCGACCTGGTTCGACTACACCCTGCCCGGCGTCGTCACCCCTGCTCCGGCCGGGAGCCTCAGCGTCTCGGACGTCACCGGCATGCGGGTCTCGTTGACCGGCACCGCGGCGTTCAGCGGACTGTCCGGCGACACCTGCGAGGGCATGCTGCCGGCGACCTGCCTCGACCTGCGCCAGACGCCCGTGCTGACCTGGGACCCCGTTGCGGGCGCGAGCTCCTACCGGCTCACGATCTCCTACGACCGCGAGCTCACCAACGTCTACGGCACCTACACCGTCAGTCAGCCGATGTGGACGCCCCCGACCTCCACCACGCTGCCCGACAGCCAGGCGGGTTCCGCGTACTTCTGGGTCGTGCAGCCCTGCGGGGTGAGCTGTGCCCCCACCGCGTTCCCGACCCACTCCTTCGCGAAGAAGACGATCGCCCCCGCGCTGCTGAGCCCCGCGAACGGCGAGGTCGTCTCCGACGACGTCCAGCTCTCCTGGAGCTCTGAGCTCTCCAGGCTGGCGGAGCCTGGGGCATCGGACGGCTCTGCCGTGACGACGGCGGGAACGATGGAGGCGAAGAACTACCTCGTCGAGACCTCGATCGACCCGGGCTTCGCGTCCAAGATCGAGTCGACCCTCGTGGACCAGACGTCATTCACCTCGTTCTCCGGCACCTACCCTGAGGGCATCGTCTACTGGCGCGTGCGCGCCATCGACGGCGGCGGCACGTCCAGCGTCTGGAGCGCGGTGCGCTCGTTCGAGAAGCGCTCACCGGTGCCCGAGCTGCTGACGCCCGCGGACGGCGACGCGCTCGGCCAGGACTACACCCTGCGGTGGAAGCCGCTCGACTTCGCGGCGTCGTACGACGTCGAGGTCTACGCCGGCCCGACCAAGGTCGCGACCGCCACCTCGATCTACTCCTCGTGGACACCCTCGGCCCCGTTCCCGGCCTCGGCCGACGGCTACACCTGGCGGGTGCGGCGAGTCGACGCCGGCGGCCGCAAGGGCGACTGGAGCGCAACCCGCTCGTTCCGCTTCGAAGGTTTCCAGCCGTCACTGGTCGCGCCCGCCCCGTCGGCGGTCGTCGCGCCGACGGCCGGACGGTTCAGCTGGCTTCCGGACGCCCGCGCGACGAGCTACCGCTTCGAGCGGCGCAAGCCCGGCACGACCGACCTCGCGGAGACGGTGACGACCCGGGCGACCGTCTGGTCTCCGATCGCGGCGCTCGCCGCCGGCACGGCGCAGTGGCGGGTGGTCGCCCTCGACGCCTCCGGCGTGAGTCTCGGGGCCTCGCCCTGGCGCGACTTCGTCGTGATCGACCCGCCGCTCGTCGTCACCCCCGTCACGATCACCGGCAGCGGAGCCCTGGGGTCAGAGCTCCGGGCGTACGCCCCGACGTTCGAGCCGGCGGCCACGACGACGGCGTACCAGTGGTACCGCGGCACCAGCCTGATCAGCGGCTCGACCGGGGAGACCTACACCGTGGTCTCCACCGACATCGGCAAGGCGATCACCGTGAAGGCCACGGGCACGGTGGCCGGCTACCAGAACGCGACGTCGACGAGCAACGCCATCACAGGGACCGCGGAACCCTCGCTGGCGGTCGTCACCGCGGTGTCGATCACCGGGAGCGGAACCCTCGGGTCCGTGCTCCAGGGCTACGCCCCGACGTTCGAGCCGGCGGCCACGACGACGGCGTACCAGTGGTACCGCGGCACCAGCCCGATCAGCGGGGCGACCGGCGACACCTACACCGTGGTCTCCACCGATATCGGCAAGGCGATCACGCTCAAGGTCACGGGCACGGCTCCCGGCTACCAGGACACGGCCTCGACGAGCAACACGATCACGGGCGCGCCGGCCCCCGCCCTCACGGTCGCCATCCCGGTCTCGATCACCGGCAGCGGAGCGGTCGGGACCGTGCTGAGTGCGGTGGCCCCGACGTTCGACCCGGCGGCGGCGACGACGTACCAGTGGTTCCGCGGCACGACCGCGATCACGGGCGCGACCGGTGACACCTACGCGGTGGTCGCGACCGACCTGAGCAAGTCGATCACGGTCAAGGCCACGGGAGCTGTCGCCGGCTACCAGCCGACGACCTCGACGAGCAACGCTGTCGTGGGGGCGCCGGGTGCGCCTTTGGTCGCTGATCGCGCTCCGGTCGTCACCGGCACCGCGGCAGTGGGCGGCAAGCTCTCGGTGTCTCCGGGCGGCTGGCCGGCAGGCGCGCGGCTGACCTACCAGTGGTTCCGCGACGGTGCGGCGATCCCCGGGGCCATCGCCTCGACGTACACGCCGTCGACGGCCGACGCGGGCCGCGTGCTCAAGGCGGTGGAGACCGCCACGCTGACGGCCTACCAGCCGGGCACCGCCACGAGCGCTCCGGTCAGCGTCGCCAAGGTCGCCTCCACCGCGAAGGTCCTGCTCAGCGCGACGACCACGACCGTGAGGAAGCGGGTCACAGCGACGGTGACGATCACGGCGTCGGGGATCGCCGCACCGGGTGGCTCGGTGTCGCTCTACGTCGGGGCCAAGCGGATCAAGGTGCTCGCGCTCGGCACCGGCACGAAGGTCACTCTGCGGTTGCCGAAGCTGCCGGCCGGCAAGTTCACGGTCAAGGCCGTCTACAGCGGCGGCCCTCAGGTCCTGGGCGCGAAGTCGTCGGTCCGCCTGAAGGTCGCCAGGCGCTGAGAGCAGGAAGCCCCCGCCGAGGGGGCGGGGGCTTCCTGTGCTTGTGGGCAGGGGCGGGGTCGAACCGCCGACCTTCCACTTTTCAGGCGGACGCTCGTACCAACTGAGCTACCTGCCCAAGCGACGGACACCCTACAGGGCCTCCCGGGTCCGACGAAAATGGGGCGGTTCAGATTCGTACGACGTCGCGCGCGGCCCTATGCTTCAGGTGCGTTTCTGGCCCCCATCGTCTAGCGGCCCAGGACCCCGCCCTTTCACGGCGGTAGCGCCGGTTCGAATCCGGTTGGGGGTGCTCATCCGCGCGACTCGGCGCATCTTGCTCGCTGTCTCCACAGGTAGGCGAGCAAGACGCGCCGACTCGCGCTCGTGCGACGGGCAAGACGCGCCGAGTCGGCGTCAGCTGGCCGCGTGCCTCCCGGCGGGGACCGCCAGCCGCCCGTCCCGCAGGTCGAGCACCCGGTCGGCGTACGCCGCCATCCTCGGGTCGTGGGTCGAGACGACGGCGGCCACGCCGCGCTGGTGCACGAGCGCCGCGATCAGCGACATCATCGCCTCGGCGTTGACGCTGTCGAGCTGTCCGGTCGGCTCGTCGGCGATCAGCAGGCTGGGCTCGTTGGCGAGCGCCCGGGCGATGCCCAGCCGTTGCTGCTGCCCTCCGGACAGCTCGGCCGGTCGCTGGTTGGCGTGCGCGGACAACCCGACCGCGTCCAGCAGCTCGGCCACACGGGCGTCGCGGTCGGCGGCCGACAGGCCCCGGATCCGCAGCGGCAGCTCGACGTTCTCAGCCGCCGAGAGCACCGGCAGCAGGGCGAAGGACTGGAACACGAAGCCCACCTCGTGGCGGCGCATGTCCACCAGCTCGGCCTCGGAGGCCGACGTCACCTCGCGATCGCCCAACCACACGCGTCCCGAGCTCGGCCGGTCCAGGCCGCCGAGGAGGTTGAGCAGCGTCGTCTTGCCGGAGCCCGACGGGCCGCGCAGCACCAGCAGCTCACCCGCCGGCACCTGCAGCGAGACGTCCCGGAGCGCGTGCACGGCGGTGGGGCCGTCGCCGTAGGTCCGGGACAGGGCCTCGCAGCGCAGCACGGCCGGCCGGCTCACGACGGGGCCTCCTCGTCGGCCGTCGGATGCACCTTGACGTGGTCGGGCTCGAGCTCGAGGCGGACGAGGTCCTTCAGCGACAGGGCCTTGAGGTACTCCTCGGGCAGCTGCAGGCGGCCGACGCGGTCGAGCACGGCGTACTCCTCGGCGTGATGCTGCTCGACGCCCTGGGCGTCGAGCCGGGTGGTGCGCAGGACCTCGGTGGAGAGCCGGCCGTCGCGGATCTGCACCGTGCGGCGCACCTGGTGCGAGACGCGCTGGTCGTGGGTCACGATCAGCACCGTCACCCCGAGCCGCTCGTTGACGTCGCGCAGCGCGTCGAAGACCAGCTGCGAGCTGGCCTCGTCGAGCTCGCCGGTCGGCTCGTCGGCGAAGAGCACCTCCGGTGCGTTGGCGAGCGCCACCGCGATCGCGACGCGCTGCTGCTGGCCTCCCGACATCTGCGCGGGCCGCCGGTCGCGCACCGCCCCCACCTCGAGCAGGTCGAGCAGCTCGCCGACCCGGGCCGACCGTTGCCGGCGCGGGGAGCGGGCGACCGCGAGCGCCATGGCCAGGTTCTCGCCGGCGGTGAGGTAGGGCAGCAGGTTGCGCGAGGTCTGCTGCCAGACGAAGCCCACGCTGTGGCGCCGGTACGCCGTGCGCTCGCGGGTGTCCATCGCCAGCAGGTCGTGGCCGGCCACGTTGGCGGACCCCGCCGTCGGCACGTCCAGGCCCGACAGGATGGAGAGCAGCGTGGACTTGCCGGAGCCCGAGGCGCCCACGACGGCCGTCAGCTCGCCGCGGTCGACGCGGAGCGTGAGGCCCTGGAGCGCCTGCACCTCGACGCCCTCGGCGCTGAAGATCCGCACCAGGTCGGCGCACTCGATCTGTGCTGTCATCGTTCTCCCATCTTGACGGTCTCGGCAGGCGCGAGCCGGCGGCCCACCGCGACGGCGACCAGCCCCGCGACCACCACGACGCCGACGAACGCGGCCACGCCGGCGAGCACGAGCAGCGGCTCGACCACCGGCTGGGGCGGCGTCCGGCCGCCGACGAACGGACGCAGGTCGAGCGCCCGGGTGATGACGCGGGGCAGGAGCAGCCCGAACACGGTGCCGACGAGCACGGCGGTCACGGCGATCGGCCCCAGCTCCCACGCCACCACGCCGCGGAGCTGGCGGCGCGACATCCCCAGGATCCGCAGCACGCCGAGCATCTGGTGGCGGGACCGGGCCGCGGCCAGCGACGCCAGGACGACGGTGAGCATCGTCAGCACGAGCGCCACGAGCGCGGAGACCAGCAGCGCCGGCCGGAGGCCGCCGACCACCGGCGAGGAGCTGACCGCGGCCAGCTCCTCGTCGACGTCGACGACCTCGACGTCGGGGTGACCGCCGACCGCTGCGGCGGCCAGGCCGGCCACCTCGTCCGCGGCCGCACCGTCCTGCACCCGGACCAGCAGCAGCTCCCGGGGCTCGCCGTCGCCCTCGGCGGCCCCGGTGGGCAGCGCGGACTGGTCCACGAGGACCCAGCGGCGGTCCAGGCCCGGCAGCAGGTCGCGGCCGACGACGCTCGTGACGACCGCCGGCACCTGGTCGAGCAGGACGTCCTCCGGCTCCTCGGCCCGGTCGGTGCCGAGCAGCAACGGCAGCGCATCCTGGCCGCGGCCGGCCAGCACGGGCAGGTCGGGTCGCACGTCGTGCAGCGCCGCGGTGTCGGTGACGACCACCTCGACGCGGGCGGTCCGCCCGAGGTCGAGCTCGACGCCGGAGCGCACGGTGAGCAGGGCGGCGGCGTCGACGCCTGCCAGCCGGCGTACCGCCGCGAGGTCGCCGTCGTCGAAGCGCGCCGCGGAGAGCCGGACGTCGGCCCCGACGCCCTCGCGCACCGAGTGCTCGAGCCCGGACCGGATCGTGGTGGCCATCACGGCGGAGAAGGTGACGACGGACAGGCCGACCACCAGCGCGAGCGCGGCGGCGAAGCCGAGGGCGGGGCTGCGCACCGCCCGGGCCGCGCCCAGCACCGCGACCGGGCCGCGTCGCGACCGGAGCCGGCGCTGGAGCAGGAGGAGCGGCCACGGGAAGACCCGCAGCACCAGGACGCAGACGGCGGCGGTGAGCAGGGCTGGGGCGGCGACCACCAGAGGGTCGATGCCGACCGCGCGGCTCGACTCGACGACGCCGCGGCGCACCAGCGACAGCAGCGACAGCGCCGCCAGGGCGACCACTGCTATCTCCAGCACCGGGCGGCCCCGGCCGTGGGTGGCCACGCGGAGGTCTCGCCGCGGCTGGTGCAGGGTCCGAGGGTTCGTGAGCACCCCGAACAGGAGCGGCACCAGGAGCGCCGTGAGCACCGGCAGGGCCCGCCCGACCGGACCGAGGGTCGCCGGCACGAGGGTCGAGACGACCAGGATGGCGAGTGCCGACACGGGGACCGCGATCAGCAGTCCTTCGAGCACCATCACCGCGCGCACCTGCATCCGCCCCGCGCCCCGCGCGGACGCCAGCGCCAGTGCCGGCCGCCGCCGGTCCAGCACCGTCTGCACCCCCAGCGCGAACACGGCCACCAGCACCCCCGCCAGCCCCGAGAGGGCGAGCGCCAGCAGGGCGTACGTCGACGCGATGCGGTCGCTGGTCCGCTCGACGACATCCGCCAGGCCGGTGCGCAGGCTCAGGCGGCCGCCGTTGGGCAGCTCGACAGGAGTGCTCGCCAGGCGGCGGGCCTGCGGCTGCAGGGTGTCCGCGTCCGCGTAGCGGACGCGCGAGGCATCGATCGGGAACCACGCGACGATCGATCCGCCCGCCATCGGCTCGCGCAGGGCGCTGGCCGAGTCCGGGTGGACGAGGGCCGTGCCGAGCACGGTGGGCAGGGTGTCGGGGGCCTCCTGGACGGTCGGGGCCACCAGGTCGCCGGAGTGGACGGCGTAGCTGCCGTCGGGGTCGTCGATCTCGACGATCGCGGTGACGAGGAGCGGCGCGGGATCGTTGGGGAGCCGGTCCCCGACGCGCAGGTGCACCCGTTCGGCCAGCGCCCGGGACACGGCGACCTCGATGGGGCCGCGGCCGTCGTACGCGTCGGGGAGCCGGCCCTCGACCGGGCGGGCCACCTGGTCCCAGGCGAGGTCGATGGCCAACCGGAGGTCGAGCGTGAGCTGCTGCTCGCGCGGCAGCGTCACGGTGCTCGCCGAGGTCCGGGCGAGCCAGTGCGGTTGCCCGACCAGGTCCCGCAGCGGCTCGGGGAGGCCGAGGCGCACGTTGCGGATCGCCACGTCGGTCGCGACGTTCTGCTGCGCGGCGGTGTCGGCGTAGCCGAGCTGCCCGATGCCCGCCAGGTCGAGCTCGGTCGCCGACGTCGTCATCAGCGCGTGCCGGAGCTCGCGGTCGCCCAGCCGGGCCAGCGCCCGCGGGGCGAGCGCCACGCCGGCCACGGTGACGCCGACGAGCAGCGCGACCAGGAGCGAGGCCCGCCACCCCGCCGAGTAGTGGCGACGGAGCAGACCGGCGTCGCCGAGGAGCGAGCGGCGGCTCATCGGTCGGTCACCGGCCCACGGCGCAGGTCGGCGCCCACCCGCGCGGCGTACCAGGCGATGCCGGCGGCCAGGGTCCCGACCAGCAGCGCCGTCCCCGCCAGCAGCGCGACGGCGTCGACGGCGAGGCTGGTGCCGATCGTCGGGTAGGGCTCGGGCACCGCTGCGCGGGCGAGCTGGGGCACCACGAGGACGGCGACCGCGGCGCCGGCGAGCAGGCCGACGACGAGGGCGAAGGCCGCCGTCCAGGCCAGCTCCCGGACCCGTAGCCGCTGCTGGTCGCGCACCGACATGCCCAGGGCTCGGAGGATCTCGGCGTCGTCGTGGCGCGCGCTCAGCTGCCCCCGGGCCACGGTGACGAGCGAGAGCAGGGCGAGCAGCCCGCAGCCGGCCGCGCCGAGCCACCAGGCCCGCGTCGTGGTGGCGAGTGCCGTACGCCCGGCCGCGTCGGTGGCGGTGTCGACGCTGGCGTTGGCCGGCAGCATCCGACGCAGGTCGTGGGCGGTCGACTCCGGGGCGGCCGCCGCGATCCACAGACCCGTGGGGGAGGGCACGACGTTCTGGCCGGCCAGCCTCGCCTGCTCGAGCGCGCGCAGGTCGACGAGCGCGGCCGACTCGTCCGGCGCGCCGGGCACGGCCGGCACGACCCGCGCGACCGTCGTCTGGAGCTGTTCGTAGGTGCCGTCCAGCGACAGCGTGAGCGAGTCGCCGACGTCGAGGTCGAGGTGGTCGGCGGCGACGGTGGACAGCACGACCGGCGTACGCGGCCCGTCGGGCGAGCCCGGCGCGAAGGTCGGGGTGAGCCGGATCCGGCGCACGCCCGGGTCCACGACCACGGCGCCGCCCGGTGCCTGCCCGCCCGGCGCCAGCGTGAGCTCCCGGTCACCGGGCATGCGGGCCGTCCAGGGACCGTCGCCCAGCTCGGTGGGACCGTCCGGGCCGGTCGCCGTGAGGGCGACGAGCCCGACCCGCGGCTGGCTGCCGGCGCGCGTCTCGCGCCCCTCGACCCCCAGCTCCAGCGCCGCGATCGTCCGGGGGCCGGCGACACCGGAGGTGTCGGCCGGCAGGGGCGCGGCGTACGACACGGTCCCCGGCGCGGACCCGGTCCGGCGCGGGAGCCGCACGGTGCGCAACGCGCCCCCGGCGTCCGCCACCACGACCCGGACCTCCGGGCGGCCGGCCAGGCCCGTGGCCTCCAGCTCGACCGCGACCTCGCCCGCCCCGGCGGGGATCTCCGGTGCCGAGGACCGGCTGGTGAGGGCCGCGGCGGTCTCGCGCCGGTCGGCGAGCCCCCGGCCGAGGGTGGCGAGGGCGGCCGGAGTGGCCGCGACCAGTGCGCCGACGTCGCCGCCGAGCTCGGTGGCGACCGGAGCCACGGCGCGCACGCCGGCGACCCGCGCGACGGCGGCACGGGTGGCGGCGTCGGGACCGGGCTCGTCGGTCGACACGTGGACGTCGGCGCCCGCGCGCAGCTGACGGGTCCGGTCGAACCCGTCCGACCACGTCCGGTCGTACGCCGCGGCCGTCACCAGGGTCGCGGCCGCGATGGCGACGACCAGCACCGGGGCGGTGACCGGGACGAGCCGGCGGGAGAGATGGCGCGCGGCCAGCGTGCGCGTGACGTCCCCGGCGTCGGACCGGCGCTCGGCGCGAGCGGCCAGGGCGGGGAAGATCACGAGGCCGAGCAGCACGAGCGCCACCAGCAGGGCGGCCGGAGCGGTCACGGCGATCGGGTCGACGGCGGGCACGCCGTCGGCGTCGACGGTCACCGGGGAGCCGTACGTGCGGAGCTGCCACACCGCGAGCCCTGCGGCACCGACCGCGAGCGCCACCAGCCCGGGGCCGACCAACCGTCCGGCCCGTCCGCTCGGGCCGCGCCACGCGGTCCGGCCCGTCGAGCGCCACACCTGCAGGGCCGTGAGAGCTGCCGTGGCCACCGACACCAGCAGCACCGCGGCGACCACCGCCGGCCCCGACGGCGCGGCGTCCGGACGCCCGAGCGCGTGGGCCGCTCCGACGGCGGCGAGCGCCCCGAGCGCTCCGCCGACCACCGTGGCGGTCGCCGCCTCGACCGCGGCCGACCCGGCCAGCGCGCCCGACGCCGCGCCGCGCGCCCACAGCAGCGACAGCTCGGCGGCGTGCGTCGTCACGAACAGGCGGGCGAGGGCGGCGATCGCGACGAGACCGACGGCGGCGAGCAGCACCACGACGGCGGGCTGCACGGCCCGCAGCCCGTCGGTCCGCAGCGCCACCTCATGGGCGACGTTCAGGATCCGACCGTCCACCGCCAGGCTGTCGACGTCGTCGATGCGGTCCTGCCAGTCCAGGTCGAGCCGTCCGCGGGCGCGCGTCACGGCGTCGAGGTCGGCCACGGTGAGGTCGGCGACCTCCGGCACGACCACCCAGTGCGCGCGGGGCTCCGCGGTCAGCTGCCCCCAGCGGCTCTCCGCGACGACCACCGGCCCGAACCGGCCGTCGCTGCTCCCGGAGGCCACCTGCGGGTCGCCCACCCAGCGGGGGTCGAGGTGGTCGCGCGCCCGCCAGGTGCCGGCCACGCGCAGCCCGACCCCGCCCAGCACGACGTCGTCGCCCGGTCGTACGCCGAGCTCGTCGGCGGCGTCCGCCTGCACGAGCACGTCCCCGTCGTCCTCGGCCCAGGATCCGGCGACCAGGTCGGCGCGGGCGGAGAGGTCCGCGACGCTCAGCGCGGTCACCACGCGCTTGGAGCCGGAGGCCCCGGCGGCCGCGACCGTCAGCGGGACGTCGGCGGTGATCGTGCGATCGACCGACCAGGGCGTCGAGACCGTGTCGAGCGAGTCGGCGAGTGCGGCTCGCACCTGCTCGTCCTGGCGGTCGGCGTCGTCCGCGAGGTCGACGGACACCCGCAGCACGAGGTCGGCACCCGCGTGCCGGCCGGCGACGGCCCGGGCCCCGTCGTCGACAGCCGCGTCGACCTGCCCCACGATGGCCAGGCCGACCCCGCACAGCAGCATCGCCGCTCCGAGGAAGCCCGAGAGCAGCGGACCGTGCACGCGAAGGCGCGGGACGACGACCAAGCGCCACCTCGCGATCTCCGACCACCTCGACCGATGGGAACGCTAACATCGGCGTCGTCCACACGTGGGGAACGGCGCCGATCAGGCCCCGTCACTCCCGATTGGGAGTCCGCCACATCGATGGGTTAGAGTTCCACCCGCTGCACCAGTGCAGCGCCTGGCCCCGTAGCGCAGTTGGTTAGCGCGCCGCCCTGTCACGGCGGAGGCCGCGGGTTCGAGTCCCGTCGGGGTCGCCAGTCTGAGCCCCGGATCGAGAGATCCGGGGCTCAGCGCATTTCCCGGCCCGGACACAATGGGCGCATGCCGGTGGAGATGTCGCCCGAGGAGTTCGACGCGCTCGTCGACCGCGCCCTCGACGGCATCCCCGACGAGCTCGCCGCGCTGGTGCGCAACGTGGTCGTGCTCGTCGAGGCCGAGCCGCCCGAGGGCGAGCCCGACGACCTGCTCGGCCTCTACGACGGCATCGCGCTGACCGAGCGGTGGGGCGACCCGCAGATGGACCTGCCCGACCGGATCCTCGTCTTCCGCAACCCGCTGCTCGACATGTGCGCGAGCCCGGAGGAGCTGGAGGAGGAGGTGCGGATCACCGTCGTGCACGAGATCGCGCACCACTTCGGCATCGACGACGCCCGGCTTCACGACCTCGGCTACGCGTAGAGCGCGAACCCCCCGGCGCACGCGGCGAGCGACAGCACGACCGTCAGGCCCGCGTACGCGGCCCCCTGCCGCGGCCCGAGGTCGTGGGTCTGGACGGCGAAGGCCGAGTACGTCGTGAAGCCGCCGCAGAAGCCGGTGGCGAGCAGCGCGCCCGCATGTTCCGACAGCGACATCGCCGAGAGGACGCCGAGCAGCGCGGAGCCGAGGACGTTGACCACGAGCGTGCCCCAGGGGAGGCGGCCGTCGAGGCGGGTCGCGACCACGAAGCGGAGGGGTGCTCCCACGGCCGCGCCGAGCGCGACGAGCAGGGCCGTCACTCGACGGCCCCCTCGGGCTCCGGCGGCACGAGGCGGGCGGTCAGGGCCACCACCGCCAGGCAGGCCGCGAGGGTGCCGAGTGCGTAGCACGCCGCCGTCGCGAGCTCGCCGTGGGCGAGCAGCGCCCGTGTCTGCTCCGAGTACGTCGACAGCGTGGTGTAGCCGCCGAGCACGCCCGGGCCGAGCCCGACGGCGAGCGCGCGGCTCCGGCGTACGGCTGGGAGGGCCGGCAGCAGCGCGAGTGCGAGCGCGCCGGTGACGTTGACGGCGAACGTCGTCCACGGGAAGGCGTCGGCGCTCACCGGGAACGCCTCGGTGAGCCCCCAGCGCGCCAGTGCGCCGACCGCGCCCCCGACCGCCACCGCGGCGACCAGCCGCGGGGCCGGGCCCGCAGGGGTCACGGCATGCTCGGGGCTCGCGTCACGGCGGCATCCTGCCACGCGATCGGGCCCTCGCCGCGCTCCTGGCGGACGAACTCGCTGAGGAACCAGCGCTGGAACTGCTGCTGGTCGGCGGTGCGCGCGAGCGAGAGCAGCCGCTCCTCGCGGCAGAACGCGTCGGCGAGGTCGAGCAGCTCGATGAAGCGGCCGATGGTCGCCGCGGTCGGGCGCGGCATCGCGACCCGGAGGTCGGCCCGGTCGGCACCGGAGGCGAGCGCCTGCTCGATCTGGTCGGCGCCGATGCCGTCACGCAGGTCGCGCTCGAGGGACCCGAAGAGGTCGGAGAGGTCCTTGGCGAGCGGGTAGTCGGACTCGTGCGCGAGGGCCAGGAGCCGCACCTCGCGGCGCAGCTCGCGGTAGTGGCGCTGGAACTCCACGAACGAGCGCAGGGGCACGCCGAGGATGTCGATCCGCATCTCCTCCACCCCCGGCGACGCGGGGACGGGTGCCGGCTCGCCGGTCACGACGCCGGGTGCGGGCTCGCGGGCGGGCCGCGCGGCGGGGGCGAACCAGACCGTCTTGCCGTCTTCCTCGATGTCGACGCCCCACGCGTCACTGCACCGGGCGACGATCCCGAGTCCACGGCCGAAGGTCAGCAGCAGGTCGTCCTCGTCGAGCGGCTCGGTGACGGGCAGCTCCGGCACCTCGCGGGAGCCGTCGTGGACCTCCACCCGCGGGTGCTCGCGGGTGCCGCGGACCCGGACCGAGATCGGACCGGAGGCGTGCAGGAGCGCGTTGGTCACCAGCTCCGAGACGCCGAGCTCCGCGCACTCGACGAGGTCGTCGCGACCGATGTCATGGCAGGTGTCGACCACCCATCGGCGCGCGTCCTGCACACCGCGGGGTCCCGGGCCCAACGACAGGGCCGGCCTGCTCAGCGGCACGCGCACCCTCCACTGTGTCTGGCACTGCGTGCCATCCAAGCGCTCCTACCCCGCAGAAATCGTGCCGAAACCTGCGCTCGTACGTCGATCTTCTCGGTCCAGACCGGCCCCGACAACCGATCTGCGTGCCGATCTTCAGTGTGATCGAGGAGACGCCCTGAATTGGAGGAATCGGGCATCCGGACGGAAGAATGGGTACCCCGGAGCGTGTTTTCCCCACACCTCCGACGAGCAGCAGTGAAAGGTCCCTGATGGCAGCGCAGCCGATCTCCCCGACGTCCCAGCGGCACCGGGTGGTGGTCATCGGATCCGGCTTCGGTGGCCTCTTCGGCACCAAGGCCCTGCGACGCGCCGACGTCGACGTCACGATGGTCGCGAAGACGACGCACCACCTCTTCCAGCCGCTGCTCTACCAGGTCGCGACCGGCATCCTCTCCCAGGGCGAGATCGCCCCGCCGACCCGCGAGATCCTCAGCGGTCAGAAGAACGCGCAGGTGCTGCTGGGCGAGGTCACCGACATCGACCTCGAGGCCCGCACCGTGACCTCGCAGGTCCTCGGCCGCTCGACCGTCACGCCGTACGACTCCCTGATCGTGGCGGCCGGCGCGGGCCAGTCCTACTTCGGCAACGACCACTTCTCCGAGTTCGCCCCGGGCATGAAGAGCATCGACGACGCCCTCGAGCTGCGCGGCCGGATCTTCGGTGCCTTCGAGATGGCCGAGATCGGCGCGACCCGCGGCGAGAACGTCGACCACCTGCTGACGTTCGTGGTCGTGGGCGCCGGTCCGACCGGCGTCGAGATGGCCGGTCAGATCGCCGAGCTCGCGCACCGCACGCTCAAGAAGGACTTCCGGGCGATCAACTCCCGCCACGCGCGGGTGGTGCTCGTCGACGCCGCGCCGCAGGTGCTGCCGCCGTTCGGCAAGAAGCTCGGCGAGAAGGCCAAGGGCGAGCTGGAGAAGCTCGGTGTCGAGGTCGTGCTCGGCGCGATGGTGACCGACGTCGACGAGCGCGGCATCGAGATGAAGTTCAAGGACGGCAGCGTCGAGCGCATCGACAGCGTCACGAAGATCTGGGCCGCCGGCGTGCAGGCCAACCCCCTCGGCCGCACCCTGTCCGACCAGACGGGCGCGCCGCTCGACCGCGCCGGCCGGATCGCGGTCAATCCCGACCTCACGCTCCCCGGCTACCCCGAGGTGTTCGTGGTCGGCGACATGATCGCGCTCGACAACCTCCCCGGTGTCGCGCAGGTGGCGATCCAGGGCGCCAAGTACGCCGCCAAGGAGATCGACAACCGGCTGAGCTCCAAGCCGTCGCAGGGCCCGTTCAGGTACTTCGACAAGGGTTCGATGGCGATCATCAGCCGCTTCCGCGCGGTCGCGCTGATCGGGAGCCTGCGGCTGACCGGCGTCGTCGCGTGGCTGATGTGGCTGGCGCTGCACCTCATCTACATCACCGGCTTCAAGAACCGCGTCACCGCGCTGCTGCACTGGTTCGTGTCGTTCATCGGCCGCGGCCGCTCCGAGCGCACGACCACCGAGCAGCAGATCTTCGCCCGGAGCGCCCTCGGGCGGCTCAAGCGCGGCGCTGCCGACCTGGTCTCCGACCCCGGCATCTACGACGCCGCACGGTCGGTGCTGGAGACGACCCGGCGCGCGGAGCTCGAGGCGCAGGCCGAGGAGGAGGCGCGCCTCACCGACGCCGGCCAGCGCGGCGTACCCGCCGAGCAGCGCGCCTGACGCCTACTCGAAGTACTTCGGGGTCGCCGCCTCCGCGGCGATCCGCTCCCGGGCCCACCTCGGCAGGATGAACAGGCCCTCGGCCTCGACGGTGACGCCCTCGGCGTCCGCGATGTGGCCGCGCGCCCAGGTCTTGATGCCCTCGCTGCGCTCGATCCAGGCCTCGGCGCGCAGGTCGCCGAGCGGGGTGCCGCGCCGGTAGCGCAGCGTCAGCGTCGCCGTCATGCCCGGCTTGCCGCCCGCACCGGTCGCCTCGCCGAGCATCTGGTCGAGGATCAGGGCGGAGACGCCGCCGTGCACCAGCCCCGGCGGCCCCTCATAGGCCGCGCCGAGGTGGAAGCCGCACCACGCTCGCCCGTCGCTCGACCGGTCGACGACCAGGGGCGGCGCGATCGCGTTGCGCAGCCCGACGGTCGGGTTGCCCCACGGCCGGCCGCGACCGGTGGCGCCGTAGCGCACGCCGTACGCGCCCTCGAGCTGGCTGGTCCGCAGGCGGGCCACGATGCCCTCGACCTCGACCTGCACCGCCTTGATCTCGTCGTCGTCCACCGTCGTGCGGATCGTCGCGTCGACGAGCTCGCGCACAGCGTCGGTGAGCGGACCGTAGACCGACTTCTCGTACTCGATCTCCGCCTCGGTCATCTCGTCACGCTGGTAGCCGGCCACAAAACCCGATGCTAGAACATGTTCCATTTGATGGAATGCGGCATGACTTCGCTGGTCCGTCCCGACGCCGCCCTCGCCGCCTCCTGGGCGGAGACCATCGCCGAGTTCCACGCCGGCGGCGAGCAGCACATCCACGGGTCGGGGCTCTGGGACTTCGAGACGCTCGACGTCACCGAGGAGGGCTGCCGCACGGTCGTCGACCACCTGCTGTCCCAGGCGGACCCCGCCACCGTCCTGCCCCCGGGGCGGGTGCACTGCTCGTACTTCTGGATCACGGACGGCCCCGACATCGTCGGCTTCCTCGCGCTGCGCCACTCGCTCAACGAGTGGCTGCTCAACGAGGGCGGCCACATCGGGTACGGCGTACGCCCCTCGCGCCGGCGCCAGGGCCACGCGTCCCGCGCCCTCGCCCTCTCGCTGGCGGCCGCCGCCGACCTCGGCATCGAGCGCGCGCTGGTCACGTGCGACGACGACAACCTCGGCTCGCGCCGGACGATCGAGCGCTGCGGCGGGGTCTACGAGGACACCCGCAACCACAAGCTCCGGTTCTGGATCGACACCACCCGGGAAATGGAGTGAACCGCCTGCGTCTCGGGCCACCGACGGTTCAACCTCGGGGAAACTAAGGCCTCGGTCCGCCGATGGCGAGCGTTTCACCGACGTTCTCCCGAACACTGGGGTCGGGATGACCCGTCCGGGTGACCTGCCTGGGAGTAGGCCCCGTGGGACTCGAACCCACAACCCGCGGATTAAAAGTCCGATGCTCTGCCAATTGAGCTAGGGGCCCGGGACGTGGTTACTTTCATTCTGCGTACCCACCGGACTACACCGGCGTGGTTCGCGCACCATGTCCAGGTCATCCTGCCCTATGCCCGGCGAGCGTGAAGAGTCCGGGCGGCCGATTGCGCCAGCAATCGGTGAACCGCTCGTGAGAACCCTCCGGACAACGTCGCTGTAGTTCGGCGCGAGGCGGGGCGCCTGTCACCTTGGTCGGTTGTAGCCGAAGTAGGGCGCCCGGGCGGCTGGTCTCGCGCTTTTCCGCGTCCGGAGGTGGTGGTTCGGGTCACCTCGATCTGGCGCCCTAAACCTGCTCGGGATCCTCGGCCGCCTTCGCTTAGAGCCACTGCGCTCAGATGTAGGGCAGGTCGTCAGCTTCGGGAGAAAGGATGTTCGGCCGGTGGCCAGTCTGCGAGGTCCAGTTCTGGGCTCGCCTGAGGTACCCGACCTGCAACCGGCCGAGGTTGTGCTGGAGGCGTCGAGCGCGAGCTTGTGTCATTGCCACCGTGTTGACCCAGGCCAGACAGTCGACGATGGCGCCGCCGTCGGGGTGATCGAGAAGACGGATGGTTTCTGTTTGCTCGAATGCCCCAGTTGCAATCGTGTTCGTCGCCAACATGTAGCCCGGCTCGATCGCGGTGATCTCGGTGTACAGAACGCCGCGAACACCGTCGGCACTGGATGCCGGAACTAGCGCCATCTGGGCGAATCCGACCTCAAGGGGGGTGCACGTACCGACCACCTTCAGCGAGCCTTGTCCGCTGGGGTAGTCGTTCCACGCCGGATGACCGGGATGTGTGAGTCCGTCCCAGACGGTCGCCCGCCCGCGTTCGATCACGGCCTGCGAGTTGACTGGAAACCGTCGAGGCTCTAGTCCTTGGGGTGCTTGGTCGTCATCGGGAGTCGGCGCGAACTGGACCACGTCAGTCCTTCGGATCGCCCAGACCCCGTCTTGAGACCCTGCAGCCACAGTCTCGCAGGCGAACGCGGCTGGCCTGGATGACAGGCGACTGGTCGATGCATCGACCGATTGTGCCCCCGGCCGCCGGGCCGATCGCTCGGACAACCCGGGGCTCTCGCGGCGGGTTGACGCGATCACTGTTCTGTCTGCCGGCACTCGCACCCGCCGAAGGGTGAGGCTAAATCAGGCTATTGAGGTCATCGTTGTTGGTGTAGTCGGAGAGCATCTGAGCAAGGAGGGTGTCGATGGTGATGTTGCCGCCTCCGCCGTTCTCTAGGAGTTGGACCGCGTGCCACCATCTGGTGGCGCCGGCACCTTCGCGGTTTAGACGGGACGGGTCGCCTCCCGCGCGCTCCCAAAGTGCGTCCTGCTCTGGTCCGCCGGGGTAAAGCTGCCTTGCCACGGCCACGAACTGGTTGATCCGGTCGGTGGGTGGTGGAGCGATTGCTTCAGCAGCGGCGACCATTGTGCTCGACGCGAGTCGGTCGAGGAGGTCGAAGAGGAACGCTGCGCCGTTGGACGCGGCGAGCGGTTGGGACCCGGCGTCGTCGGCATCAGCTTTGTGCGCCATTAGGTCAGAGATGCCTCGAATGGCGATGGCCTTGGCGCGTTCGTTCGCGGCCCCACTACGCAGCGCTCCGAAGTCCTCCATATCGACCGCGATGGCATCGGAGAACGTTTGGGAGATGAGCTGAGCGACTTTGGCGCGTTCGTCGATGACGACCTCTTCGCCGACGACGATGGGGCCGACGAAGGATTCGGGTTCGCGTCCTGTTCCTGGCCAAGTGCCGCCCGTACTCTTCACGCGGCCCATCCAGGCGTTATCTGCGGGGACACAGCGCGGGCGAGTTGCAGCACTGACGGGCTGACCGCGGCGAAGTCTGGGCGGGGCTTGAACTTGTCGGCTGCCTTGCCGCCCTCGACCCAATAGACCTTACTGGAGGCGACAACGTCGCCGATAGCGACGTCCTTGACGCCTCCGGCGATGCCGAACATGACGATGTACTCGGGGCGGAACGTCTCTTCGGCCTGCGCGGTCAGAATTCCTGCACTGACGTTCCCGGGGCCAGTTTCGATGATGGCGATGCGTTGGCCGGGGCTGGACACGCTGGTGCCGATGATCGCGGCCATTGGGCACGAACGCCCTCGATGACCGACCCGCGACGTGCGACGGTACGCCGAGCTGGTGAGCGCCTGGGACGGCAGGAACAGGGACCGAATCGACCTCCTGCGCCCCCGATGGACCGCAAGATCCGGATCTTGGCCCGTTGACCGTGTGAGGAACGTCATATACGTTCCAAGCGGAATTGAAGCGCTTCATTTTCGAACTGATCAGGTCGCTCACCCGTCCGCAAAACACCTCTTGGGAGCCGTTCCGTGAAGATCAGACACCTCACCGCCAGATCACTCACCTGGTGTGTCGCAGCAGCTGCGATCACCGTCTCCACCGTGGTCGTGCCGTCCGCGACCTCTGCGACTGATGCCGCCCCGGCTGCCGCCGACCCGTGCGCCGGCGTGCCCTGGATGGACTCGACCAGGAGTCCGAGTGAGCGTGCTCGCGCGCTCCTGGACGCATCCAGCCTCGATCAGAAGCTGCGATGGCTCAACGAGCAGGCAGCGAACGACCCCGCCCGCACGGTCTTCGCCCGCCAACGCCCTCGCAACATTCCGGCTTCGGACCCCATCGACACCACCTCGTTCACGATGCCGGCTCAGGTGTCCTGCACGCCGGCCATCGCCTACGCAGACGGGCCCCAGAACGTGAACGCCGGCAGCGGCGTCACCTACTTCCCGGCACCGATCGCCCAGGCGGCGGCCTGGAACACGGACCTCGCACACGCGAAGGGCGCCGCGCAGAGCGACGAGGCGTGGCTGAAGTCGCGCAACGTCCTTCTCGCTCCCGGCCTCGCAAGCGGGCGTGACCCGCGTAACGGTCGCACCTCCGAGTACCTCGGCGAAGACGCGCTACTCGCCGGCCTCACAGCGGCGGCGGGATCACGCGGAATCACCAGCAATCCCGAGCGGCCGGTGTCCTCGCAGCTCAAGCACCTCGTCGGCAACGAGCAGGAGCTGGACCGCCAGCTCAGCTCGTCCAACGTTGACCAACGCACGCTGCGGGAGATCTACACCCTGCCGTTCGAGATCGGCATCGACCGGGGCAACGTCGGGAGTGTCATGTGCGGATTCAACGCCCTGAACAACGACTGGACCTGCGGGAGCCACACGCTGCTGCGCCGGATCCTCAAGACCGAGATCGGCTTCAAGGGCTTCGTCATGACCGACTTCGGCTCGACCCACCAGTACAAGATTCCGGCATCGTCGCTGAAGGCCGGCCTCGACCAGGAACTGAACGCGTGGCGTGAGTGGACGCCGCAGATCATCAAGGACCAGATCGCCGCCGGGCTGATCACCGAGGCAGATGTCGACGACGCCGCGTTCCGGGTGGTCCGGTCTCACATCGCGGCGGGCCTCTTCGACGTGGCCAAGCCCGCGACCGCCCAACCGGTTGTAACCACGCCCGAACACAAGGTTGTCTCGCGCGCGGTGGCTGAGCAGGGCTCGGTCCTCCTCAAGAACGAGAGCGGCGTACTGCCGCTGCAGGGCGCCGGCGAGACCATTGCGGTCATCGGACCCACGGCCGCAAAGACAGCGGCCACGGGCGACGCCGATGCATCCAGCGTCTGCACGTACGGCACCGCACTCACCAGTGGCTGCTCCGAGTCGGTGGTTGCACCGCTGGACAGCATTCGGGCGCGAGCAGAGTCCCAGGGTGGATCGGTCGTCTACAACAACGGCAGCGACCTCGCTTCTGCCGCGGCGACCGCCGCGGACGCTGACGTCGTCGTCGTGTTCGGCTACTACAAGGAGGGCGAGTTCAGCGATCGCGCCAACCTCTCCCTCGATGGCAACGGCGACGCCCTCGTGAGCGCCGTCGCTGCCGCGAACCCGCGGACGGTTGTCGTACTGCAGACCGGTGGTCCGGTGACCATGCCGTGGATCGATTCGGTCCAGGGCATTCTCGAAACCTGGTACGCGGGCGAGCAGATGGGACCGGCCATCGCAGCCCTGCTGTTCGGCGACGTCAATCCGAGTGGCAAGCTCCCCATGACCTTCCCGAAGTCCGTGGCTGATCTTCCGACCGCCGGTTCCCCGGCGCAGTACCCGGGTGTGTTCGCCAACGGCTCGACTACGCGGCCAGCCGGATCGTTCGAGGTCCGCCAGGTTGCTTACAGCGAAGGCATGAAGGTCGGTTACCGCTGGTACGCCAGTGAGAACGTCGAGCCGCTGTTCCCGTTCGGGTACGGACTGTCGTACGCGAACTTCACGTACAGCCACCTGCAGATCACGCCGACCACCGCGAAGGGGAAGGCGGAGATCCGCGTGCGATTCCGACTCGACAACGACGGGCTCGTCGCGGGTACCGAGGTCGCTCAGGCGTACGTGAGGTTGCCGGGTGCTGCCGGCGAGCCCTCGAAGCGGCTGCTCGGCTGGAAGCGTGTGACTCTGCAACCCGGTGAGTTCCAGAATGTCCAGATCACGCTGTCGCCGAGCGACATCAGCGATCTGCACCTCCTGGACTACTGGAGCACGGCTAGCCAGGAGTGGGAGAAGGCCGAGGGGACCTATCAGGTGACCGTAGGCGGCTCCTTCGACACGGCCCTGTCCGACACCTTCACCATCCACTAGCGATTCAAGCCGGGGGCCGGTGGCACGCAGGTGCCACCGGCCCCCGAAGCACGTGGGCGGCACCCGACGGATGGCGAGCGCTCCTCGGGGCGGCTCACTCCCGCGTGCTGCTCTGGCGCACGATCAGGGTCGGCTCGAGGTCGAGTCGCTGGTGCTCGTGGTTGGCGGGGTGGCTGATCTCCTCGATCAGAAGCCTTGTCGCGACGCGCCCCATCTCCTCGCCGGGCTGGGCGAGGGTGGAGAGCGAGATCTCGCTGTCCCAGGCCGCGCGGTTGTTGTCGTAGCCGATGACGCTGACGTCCTCGGGTACCCGAGGACCACGCTCGGCGAGGAACGCCTGCACGATGCCGAGCGCGACGAGGTCGGCGGCCGCGACGATGCCGTCGGGCCGCTCGTTCGCCGGGAGCGCGGCGAGTTGACGTCCCGCCTTGCGGCCATCGGCGGCCTGGACGTTGGAGGTCTTGATGGTGGTGAGACGAACGCTTCCGTTCGACTCTGCAACTGCCCGCTCGACGCCGCGGTGCCGGTCGGTGACGGGGGAGAGGCTGAACGGGCCGCCGACGAAGGCGAGGCTGCGTCGGCCCGTGTCGATCAGGTGCCGAGCGGCGAGGTATCCGCCGAGCTCGTTGTTGGCGGTGACCGCGCAGAGGTCGGGGTCGCCGGGCACGGTGTTGAGCACGACCACGTCGCTGCGCCAGCGGCCGCGCTGCAAGACGTCGTCGGCGTTGGTGGGCTGCGGAGCGAGCAGGATGCCAGCAACACGCTCCTCGTTGAACAGGTGCATGTACACGAGCTCCTTCTCCGGCTGCACGTCGGAGTTGGCGAGGAGCACGTTCATGCCGTGTCTTTGGGCTTCTTGCTCGGCGCCGCGGGCCATGTCCAGGAAGAAGGAGTTGCTGAGGTCGACAACGACGAACCCGATCACGTTGCTGGTCCCGGCCGCCAGCGCTCGGGCGCGGCGGTCGGGTACGAAGCCGAGCTCGTCGATCGAGTGGCGAACCTTCTCCAGGGTCGCGGGCGCCACCTTGTGCGGGTGGTTGAGCACGTGCGAGACGGTGCCCAGCGCCACCCCGGCGTGGCGCGCGACGTCCTCCATGCGGACCGGCCGGCTGGCGATGTCCTGGCCGGTTCGGTCAGCGGTGCTCACGTCGGAACTCTAGACCGCACCATGACCTGCCGAGGTCGACACGACATTGAAACGAATCATTGACATCGCGGAGTTGTGTGTCTACGGTCACACCTATTGAAGCGCTTCAAGAGCGCACGACCTCAGGGAGATCACGTGAAGATCAGCTCGATCGGTGGCCGGCGTCGGGCCGCGATGAAGTGGACGGGCGTCGGCACCGCCGCGCTCCTCGTGCTGACCGCCTGTGGTGGCAGCGGCGGTGACAGCGATGGCGACGGCTCCGCCAGCGGCGGCGGCAACCCGTCGGAGTTCTCCTTCCTGGTCAACGCCGAGAACACCACCATCCCGGACGAGCTGACCACGCTCAGCGAGGACCAGTGCAAGGCCGCGAACGACGACCTGCCCCTCAAGGTCGAGACCGTCCCGCAGACCCAGCTCGACCAGAAGCTCCAGCTGCTCGCCGGCCAGGACGCCCTGCCCGTGTCCTTCGCGGCCGGCAACACTCCGGCGCTGACCGCGACCCTCGACGAGGACGGCCAGCTGCTCGACTTCGAGAAGACCTTCGACGACCTCGGGGTGCTCGACAAGATCTCGCCCGCCGCGATCAGCACGATCAAGTCGCTCTACGGCGGCAAGTTCAACGTGCTCCCGTATCAGTACAACATCGAAGGCTTCTGGTACAACAAGCAGATCTTCGCCGACAACGGCCTTGACATCCCCGCGACGTGGGACGACCTCGTGGCCGCCGCGGAGAAGCTCGATGGCGCCGGCGTGCAGCCGTTGTCCGCTTCAGGTGAGCAGGGCTGGCCCCTCACCCGCCTGATCAGCGGCTACATCTTCCGCGAGCTCGGCCCGGACGCCCTGCAGAAGGTCGCCGACGGCGACGCCAAGCTCACCGACCCCGACTACGTGAGCGGCGCCCAGGCTGTCGCCGACCTCGGAGCCAAGGGCTACTTCGGTGACGGCGTCGGCTCCATCGACTACGACACCGCGATCAACACCTTCCTCAGCGGCGACGCCGGCATCCTCTACATGGGCAGCTGGGTGCTGGGCAGCTTCGCCGATGACAGCCTGAACAAGATCGGCAACGACAACATCGGCTTCTTCCCGTTCCCCGACGTCGAGGGCGGCGCCGGCTCGTCGACCCAGACCCCGTCGAACGTCGGTCTCCCGATGACCTTCTCGGCCCACCAGTACAACGACAAGGTGGGTGCCTGGCTCAAGTGCATCGCGGAGAACTACGGACAGGCGTCATTGGAGGACCAGAACTCGATCTCCGGGTTCGTGCCCGCCACCCAGCCCGACCTCGACCCGCTGACGCAGCTGGTTCAGGACCAGGTAGAGAACACCAAGGAAAGCGTCCTGTGGTTCGAGGCCCTCTTCGGATCGAAGGCCACCACGGTCAGCCAGACCAACGCCGCCCCGCTGGTCTCCGGCAGCACCTCGGCCGAGGACTTCATGTCGAAGGTCCAGGACGCGCTCGACAGCGAGTAGCGCCGCAGAGCCGGTAGGGGTGGCGGTCTTCCTCGACCTGACCGCCACCTCTGCCGAACCATGAAGGCAACGAGGGCACTGCCGCCTGCGTTCCGACAGCGTCACGGCCACAGACGAAGGTAGGTGTCACCCAATGGAACGAGTCCTCGGGGACAAGAAGACGATCCTGGTCCTCCTCGGCCCGGCGCTCATCGTCTACACCGTCGTCATGCTCGCCCCAGTCGTCATCTCGATGGGGTACGCGTTCTTCGACGGCAATGCCATCACCGGGTTCACCTGGACCGGAACCGACAACTTCCAGCGGCTCTTCGACGACCCGGACGTGCGCTCCTCGCTCTGGTTCACGCTCAAGTACGGCTTGATCCTCACTGTGCTCCAGGTCGGACTCGGGTACGGCCTCGCGTTGCTGTACGTCTTCGTCCTCCAACGCGGGTCCGCGCTCGTGCGGACCCTGATCTTCTTCCCCGTCGTGCTTCCGACGGTCGCGGTGGCGCTGCTGTTCCAGAAGCTCTTCGAGATCGCGCCGCAGGAAGGCCCGGTGAACGCGTTCCTCGGCGTCCTCGGGGGCTCGCCGATCGACTTCTTCGGGGACGGTGGGCACGCGTTCTGGGTCGTCATCCTCATGGACCTGTGGCGATCTGCCGGGTTCTACGGCGTGCTTCTCTACGCGGGCCTGGTCGACGTCCCGGAGGAGATGCTGGAGTCCGCGCGGCTCGAGGGGGCCTCCACCTACCGACTGGTGCGGCACATGATCATCCCGCTGTCGATGCCGGTTCTTCTCTCGGCGCTGATCTTCAGCATCAACGGCACGTTGAAGGTCTTCGACTCCATCGTGGCCCTGACGAACGGCGGGCCAGGCAACGAGACAACGCCGCTGACCCTCTACATGTTCCAGACGTCGTTCAGCTACGGCGACTACGGCTATGGCGCATCGATCGCGCTCATGCTCACCGTGCTCTGCCTGCTCTTCACGGTGTTCATCTTCCGCTCCGCCCGCCGCGACGTGACGGAGGCCTGACGTGCGCGACCTCCGCACGCTGCCCGCGAAGATCATCGTCGCCGTCCTGCTGGTCATCGTCATCTACCCGCTGGTCTGGCTCCTCCTCGGCTCGTTCAAGACCCAGGCCGAGTTCCTCAACGACCCCGCCTGGTCGCTGCCGCACCACTGGCAGTTCAGCAACTACAGCGAGGCGTGGACGACCGGCCAGCTCGGCACCTACCTCCGCAACAGCGTCGTCGCCGTCTTTCCCGCTCTTGCGTTCATCGTCCTGTTCGGCACGGCAGCCGGCTTCGCCCTCGAGGTCATGGTGTGGCGGGGCCGCAACGCGATCCTGCTGGCGTTCCTCATTGGCATCATGGTGCCCGGCCAGATGATCCTGCTGCCGCTGTTCACCACCTACTTCCAGCTCGGCCTCACCGGCAGTCTGTGGCCGCTGATCATCACCTACACCGCCATCGGGCTGCCGCTGACGGTCTTCATGATGGCCAGCTACTTCCGTGCCGTCCCCCGCGAGATCTTCGAAGCCGCCGTTCTCGACGGCGCGAGCATGTTCCGCGCGTTCTTCTTCGTCGGCTTCCCGATGGTCCGCAACGCCGTCTTCACCGTCGCGCTCGTGCAGTTCTTCTTCCTCTGGAACGACCTGCTCATCGCCTTGACCTTCACCAACTCCAGCGACCTGCGCACTGTTCAGGTCGGCCTGCTCAACTTCACCGGCCAGTTCGGTCAGACCCAGTACGGCCCTCTCTTCGCCGGGATCTGCATCAACGTCTTCGGCGCTCTCGCGCTCTACCTCGTCCTCAACCAGAAGATCATGAAGGGTCTTGCCGGAGGCGCCGTGAAGGGCTGACACGAACCCGACCACGCCGCAGCCCTCATTCCAGAAAGCAGCCACATGGGTACCCCCTCCGTCTCCGCCCCGACCTTCGAGCACCACCGCGAGGCGCTCGGCATCGGCGAGGCCGAGCCTCGCATCAGCTTCGAGGTCAGCGCTGACCAGGGCTGGACGCAGCGCGCCTACGAGCTCGAGATCCGGACCGCCGATGAGACCTGGTCGACCGGCCGCGTCGAGTCCGGCGACTCCGTGCTCCTGCCGTGGCCGACCAGCGCCCTGGGATCGCGGGAGTCGGCCACCGTGCGTGCCCGGGTCTGGGGTGCCGACGGCACCCCGAGCGCTTGGTCGCCACCCGCCGACGTCGAGGTCGGACTGCTCGATCCCGAGGACTGGCTGGCGCTGGCCATCAGCGCCGTCGGCGACGTCGCCCGCGAGGCGACTGCCCCCACGCTGCTGCGCCGAGAGTTCCAGATCGCCGGTCCGGTCTCCCGGGCTCGTCTCTACGTGACTGCCCACGGGGTCCACGAGGTCGAGATCAACGGTGCGCGGGTCGGCGATGACACGCTGAGCCCCGGCTGGACCTCGTACTCGAGCCGGCTGCGGTACCAGACCTACGACGTGACCGCCCTTCTTCAGGAGGGCGCGAACGCGATCGGCTCCTGGCTCGCCGATGGCTGGTACTGCGGCCGTCTCGGCTTCCACGGAGGGGAGTCGAACCGGTACGGCGAGCGCACGGCCCTTCTTGCCCAGCTCGAGGTCGTCCTCGCCGACGGGACCCGGCAGGTCATCGCCACCGACACCTCCTGGCGCTCCGGAACCGGACCGATCACAGCCAGCAGCCTCTACGACGGCGAGGTTTACGACGCTCGCGGCGAGGTCACCGGTTGGTCCCGACCCGCCTTCGACGAGAGCGAATGGGCAGGCGTCGAAACCGTCGAGCGCGACCCCGCGACCCTGGTGGCCCCGGACGGTCCACCCGTGCGGTGCACCGAGGAAAGGCGGCCACTGTCGGCGTGGAGCACCCCGGCAGGGACTGTGCTCGTCGACTTCGGGCAGAACCTCGTCGGTCGACTGCGGATCACGGTCGAGGGAGACAGCGGCGAGACCATCACCCTCCGGCACGCCGAGGTCCTCGAGCACGGGGAGTTGGCCACCCGACCGCTGCGCGGCGCGGCGGCGACCGACACCTACATCCTCGCGGGCGACGGGGTTGAGACCTGGGAGCCCCGTTTCACCTTCCACGGTTTCCGGTACGCCGAGATCAGCGGGTGGCCCGGCACCGACCCGGTGCGCGAGGTCCTAGCCGGCGTCGTCGCGCGCGTCTACCACACCGACCTGCGCAGGCTGGGTGAGTTCGAGTGCTCCGACCCACTGGTGAACCGGCTGCACGAGAACGTCGTGTGGTCGATGCGCGGCAACTTCCTCGACATCCCTACCGACTGTCCGCAGCGCGACGAGAGGCTCGGTTGGACAGGAGACCTGCAGGTGTTCGCCCCGACAGCGGCGTTCCTCTATGACTGCACCGGCATGCTGTCCTCCTGGCTCAAGGACCTCGCTGCCGAGCAACTGCCAGACGGAAACGTCCCCTGGTACGTGCCCTACATTCCGACGATCCCAATGTGGACGCCCCCCGAGCCGAGCGCGGTCTGGGGTGACGCCGCCGTCCTGACGCCCTGGGACCTGTACGTCGCGACCGGGGACCAGCAGGTGCTGGCCCGTCAGTACGACAGCGCGAAGGCGTGGGTGGAGCTCGCGGCCAGCATGACCGCCGACGATGGCGCCTGGGACCACGGCGGCTACCAGCTAGGGGACTGGCTCGACCCGAACGCTCCGCCCGAAGATCCCATCGCTGCGCTCACCGACCCCTACCTCGTGGCCACGGCATACCTCGCGCACTCCGCTCGACGGCTGAGCGAGATCGCGGCGGTGCTCGGACGCGAGGAGGACCAGCGGCGCTATGTCGAGGTCGCGGACCGTGTGAGGGGCGGCTTCCGGACGAGGTACCTGACGGACGACGGCTTGATGGCCAGCGACACCCAGACCGCCTACGCGCTGGCGATCGCCTTCGAGCTGCTCGACGAGCAGGGCACTGCAACCGCCGGCGCACGGCTCGCGGAACTGGTCCGCAAGGCCGGGAACAAGATCGCCACCGGCTTCGCGGGCACGCCGCTGGTGACAGAGGCACTCAGCCGGACAGGTCACATCCAGGCGGCGTACGACCTCCTGCTCGAGCGCGAGTGCCCGTCCTGGCTCTACGCCGTTGACCACGGTGCCACCACGATCTGGGAGCGGTGGGACAGCATGCTGCCGGACGGCACGGTCAACCCGGGCGCCATGACGTCGTTCAACCACTACGCCCTGGGCGCGGTCGCAAGTTGGCTGCACCGGCGCGTGGCTGGCATCTCGCCCGCCGAGCCCGGCTACCGGGTCATCGACTTCTGCCCCAACCCACACGGACCAATCACATCCGCCCGCGCCAGTCATCACACCCCCTACGGCACCGCATCCATTCGGTGGGAGGTCATCCATGACGGTGCCGCGCTTCACGTCGACGTCGTAGTGCCGGCCGGTGCTAGCGGACGCATCGTCCTGCCGGGGAGCGAGCTCGAGGTGGCCGCAGGACGCTCGCAAGTCACCGTGGATCTCTGATGGAGTGAAGGACTGCGCCCATCGCCATGGCAAATCGCCGAGTCCGCGGCACCAGCCGTCACAGCCGTGTGTGCGCCGCCGGGTATTCCTTCGACCTTCATGTGTCCGCGTGATGTGCTTCGATCCAGCCCTGAGCAAGGGTTGGCATACGCCATGGCACCTGCGTCGTGAGGCGGCAGCGTGGCGAGGTTCAACTGCGGGAGCGCAGATCTGCGAACTCCCCCCGCTACAGAAGCGAAGGGCCCTCACAGTCTGACTGTGAGGGCCCTTCGCATGTGCGCAACCATCTATGTGCTCATCGCGGCATGTGCGGGCGTCTTGAGGAACACCGACGGTGCAGCATTCGCGGCGAAAGACGCGTTCGCGCCACCACCGAAATCGCAGCAATTGAGTGAGTTTGACCGCGCATCGTGATCGACCCGGAACCCCGTGCGTTTGTGCCGTGACCCTCGACGACTACCGAGTTCGGGAGGTGGAGGCGGTGCACGTTTCCTGGGTGACTGTTAGCGAGTAGCAACCCGACCGCCCCTTGCGGATCGGCGGCGGCATAGGCCCGGCCGGTGTAGAAGCGGACACTGCGCACGCTCACCCGACCCGCACGCACAGCTCGTCGGGGGTCAGCAGATCGTCGACGGCATGTCTCTGACAGTACTGCTGTCAGAGTCGTGCGGCGACCAGGCGCCTGGTCGTCAGCTTCTTGCCGGTGATGGTGACTTTGACCTTGGCGGTATGCTTCGGCTCGGTGGGCAGCCTGACCTTGCCCTTGACGCGGCACCCGGCGGGATCGGCGTTGGTCCTCAACTGCTTGGTCACCTCGATCCGCCCTTGCTTGGACTTGGTCTTGATGGTGACTCGCGCCTTCGCGGGGCACCTCGCCGAGGCGTTCTTGGCAAGCACGGTGTCGAGGATGACCTCCTTGCCCTTCAGCACCGCTTCGGGCGGGGGAACGGCCCGCAGGTGCACGAGCGCTGTGGTCGGACCGCCGACGTTGCTGACCGAGTCCCCGAACTCGAGCGGCAATACGCCGTCAAACGCTGTGACGCCGGCTGGCACAGTCACCGCGAAGTCGACGGAATACGCCGTCGCGACGTACCGGCTGGCGGCAAGGTCGAAAACCTGACCAATCAATGGGTCACGCTGGCTGCCGCTGGACCAGCCGACGATGTCTGAGCTGCCATCAGGGTTCGTCCCGTAAGACAGATTCATCGCGCCGGTGCCATGCCATTGGGCGTCGGCGATGAGAGCGCCGGGTTGGCAGGTGTAGCCGTCCTCGGTGTAGGAGATGTCCCCTTGAAACTGGCCTCGTCCGGCGGGGGTGCTGTCCGCTGAGGGAAGCGAGACCGTGACTGCCTCGTCCCAGACGGCGTGTTCCGTGCCGTCGTTGGGAGGGGTGCACAGGAGGTGGTCCGGGTAGCTCTCCTCGTGCCACTGCCACGACACCGTCCCGGTCCACCGGAGCGGGAGCACTGCGGCACCCGCAGTAGCCGCTTCCGCAGACGGCGTCGTCGCGGCGGGGAGAAACGCCACCAGCAACCCAAAGGTGAGGACACACGACCACCAGCGCAATCGCGAAGCTCTCCGCCCCGAACTCCACCGCTCCATGGCTTGCCACCTCCGGACCATGCACAGCAAATCTGTCCATGATCGTTTGCCGAGTCTACTGCCCAACTGACAGTTGCCGGCGTTGTCACAGCCCTGGTTGGCGTCGCTCGGCGAGCCAGGTCCCACGCGATTTGACCTCCCCGCTAGACGTATCGACCGCCAACGATTCGCCTGCCGGGGCTCAGCCATCAGATGAACGCGCTCGCACAGACGAAGGACCGCGTTGTGTTCTGCTGCTTACTGGGCAGAGTGAACCCCCCGGGAGTTCGTACGCGCTCAGGCGGCCGCTGGCGCAAACCTTCGGGCGGCCTTCTTCGCCGGTCGGCTCGGTGCGGAGTGTCGGAGGGCGTCGAGGAGGTGCTGGGGTCCGTGCATGCCGGAGACGGCAACCGCGGCCGCAGCGGCTGCTCGACGGAGCCGGTCGAGCTCGGCCGCCCGGCCGACCATGACCGGACTCCGGAAGAGGGCCATGGCGACATGATTCCCGAACCTGCTCGTCCGCGCGACGCCACGGCAAGCTGCCGAGTCGCCCCGGCCGCGCTCACCGGCAAACCGCCCACGGTTCGATCGAGCCGGAGCGTCGACCGACCAGATCAGGTCGCGCCATCCGCCGACCTCCGGACGAATGGGCCTCTTGTCCTCTCCCGGCGCAAGGGGCAGGCTCCGACCATGACTCCTCGCTCTGGTCTCGGGCGCCGCGCGGTCGGGCGTACCCAGGTTCTCGTTGCTGTGGTCGCCGTCAGCGTCAGCGCGCTGCTGGGCGCCGCACCGGCCGGATCCGCCGCCCCCGGCGGCGGGGGAGGTGCCGAGCTGAAGTCCGGGGCGGGTCTGGCGCCGGCGACGCCGCCGACCGGAGCGCCCGATCTGGGGCCCAACGCCTACGTGTTCGACCCGTCGATGCCGGTGGCCCAGATCCAGGCGACGGTCGACGCGGTCGCCGCGCAGCAGCTGACGAACCAGTTCGGCGAGGAGCGGTACGCCCTGCTGTTCAAGCCTGGCACCTACGGCACCAGCCAGCAGCCGTTGAACTTCCAGGTGGGCTACTACACCGAGGTCGCCGGGCTGGGTCGCGACCCGGGGGACGTCGTCATCAACGGGTCGGTGAACGTGTACAACCAGTGCGACGCCGGCAGCTGCATTGCGCTCAACAACTTCTGGCGGTCCCTCTCCAACCTGACGATCCGGGTCACGAACCCCACCGCGGGCTGCCACACCGGCGAGTTCTGGGCGGTCTCGCAAGCCGCGCCGATGCGACGCGTCCACGTGGACGGCTTCGTGACGTTGATGGACTACTGCTCGGGTCCGTCGTTCGCCAGCGGCGGCTTCATCGCTGACTCCAAGTTCACCGGCGGGACGATCGTCAACGGGTCGCAGCAGCAGTTCTACGTGCGCAGCTCCGATCTCGACGGCTGGTCCAACAGTGTGTGGAACCAGGTCTTCTCCGGAGACCTCGGAGCCCCGCAGGAGTGCTTCGGCTGCGCCCCGAACACCTACTACACGACGTTCTCGACCACTCCGCTGACCCGCGAGAAGCCCTACCTCTACGTCACGGACTCCGGGCAGTGGCGGGTCTTCGTTCCGTCGCCGAAGCGCGATGCACGTGGCACCTCGTGGGCGACGGGATCGACCCCCGGCACGTCCCTTCCGCTGTCGGACTTCTACATCGCACACCCCGGCGACTCGGTGTCCACCATCAACAACCAGCTGTCCCGCGGGCGCCACCTCCTGCTCACCCCCGGGGTGTACGACGTGCCGCACACCATCGACGTCAAGCGCGCGGACAGCGTCGTCCTCGGTCTGGGCCTGGCCACGCTGACCGCCCAGCGCGGGGCGGTGGCGCTCTCGGTGGCCGACGTCCCAGGCGTCGACCTAGCGGGCTTCACCGTCGACGCGGGGCCGGTGAGCTCGCCTGTGCTCGTGCGCATCGGCAAGGCCCACGGCCGCAACCACCGCGACGACGGCGGCAACCCCACGGCGCTCCAGGACGTCTTCTTCCGGATCGGTGGGCCGCATGCGGGCCGCGCTGAGGTGAGCCTCGAGGTCAACAGCAGCAACGTGCTCCTCGACGACCTGTGGGTCTGGCGCGCCGACCACGGCGCCGGCGTCGGCTGGACCGAGAACACGGCGACCATCGGCGTGGTCGTCAACGGCGACGATGTCAGCGCCACCGGTCTCTTCGTCGAGCACTACCAGGGCTACCAGGTGGTCTGGAACGGCGACCGCGGCTCGGTCATCTTCTTCCAGAGCGAGATGCCCTACGACGTGCCGAGCCAGGCTGCGTGGCGGTCCTCCCCGACCACGGACGGCTACGCGGCCTTCAAGGTCGCTCCGGACGTGACGACGTTCGACGGCGCCGGGATGGGGACCTACACCTTCTTCAACCAGGGGATCGACATCTTCGCCGAGCACGCCTACGAGGTGCCCACCAGGCCTGGCGTGCACCTGCACGACCTGCTCACCATCTTCCTCGATCCCAGCAACGGCAAGGGCGGGATCCGCCACGTCGTCAACGACACCGGCGGCTCCTCGACCATCGCCAACCCGGACGTGCCGGTGATCGTCGTCGACTACCCCTGAGCATGCGAGGTCGCCAGCGCTGATCCGCGCGACCCACGGTCCGATGGCGGTTCCGACCGCACGAGCCGCGCCGTGTGGCCCACGCACGGCCCGCGCTCACGGCGCAGAATCGCGCGTGCCCCCAGCGACAGCCCGCGCCACTGAGTCGGCTCGGGCACGCTCCCACGGAGGGAGCCGGAGGCCCGCCTCGAAGAGCCCGGCCTCCAGTTGCCTGAGTTTGGCGGCTGCGTCGACGGTCTCGGCCGTCGAGGCGCTGAGGGCCGCGACTTCGAGCAGCCACAGCGACCGTTCGGGCGGCATCCCCTGGACCCCCTCGATGTGGAGGGCGACGGCGTCGAGGCGGCGTCGCGCATCGTGGATGCTTCCCTGTTCGCGGTCGATGCGGGCGCGACGAACCTCGACGCGTGCCGCGTGGACCGGGTCTGCGTCGCTGCTCATCCTCTCGGCGGCCCGGTCGATGGTGGCGGTGGCTTCTGATGATCGACCGGTGTCGAGGTAGAGGTCCGTCAGGGCGACGGCGCCGAGAAGTGCGTGGAGCACGCGGCCGGCCGCGACCGCGCCGGCGGTCGTGGACCGAAGGATGCGTTCGGCGTCGTCGTCGCGGCTCTCGTGCCGTGCGAGGTCGGCGTCCGCGAGTGCGACGGTGTCCTCCCAGCGTGCGCTGATCGTCGAGGAAAGCAGGGCATGGGCGCGGTCGAGCAGGGTGCGGGCGGGCAGGCGTTCGCCGGCGAGGAGGTGCAGGCGCGCGAGTCGTGCGCAGTTGACGGCGGTGATGCGGCGGTCGCCTTCGAGCTCCGCTCGTCGCAATGCCTCGGACTGCCACCGCAGTGCCTCGGGCAGGGAGCGGTAGGTCCAGCACGTCGCGATGCTTGCCGAGGCGCCGCACCGTACGGCGTCGGGAGCGGTGGGTCCGTATCGGATGCGCGAGTGCTCTGCGCGGTCGCAGGCCGTCAGGGCAGCCAGGCTGGCCGTCTCGGCCTCACGAGGATCCTGGACAGAGTCGCCCAGCGTCTGGAGTGCGAATGCCTCGACGGGGACGTCCCCGGCGGCCACGGCGAGGTCGCGAGCCTCGAGCGCCGCCGCGGCGGCGCCCTGCCTGTCCCGTGTCGCTCGCAACCACGCCCAGTAGGTCAGCCCGATGGCGCGCGCCGGGGCGGTCGGACCGGCTCGTTCGAGTGACCTCCGCAGCCGTTCTTCCCCTTCTTGTTCGTGTCCGGCTTCGAACCACAGCGCCATGGCGTCGACCACGAGCTGCAGCAGGTCGCTGTCGCGGCCGAGCTCCGAACAGTGCTCGATGGCAGCCCGGAGGTTGTCAGCCTCGGCGACGGCCAGGGCCTGCCATCCCGGGGCCTCGGGGCCTTCACTGTGACCGGCTAGCCGGGCCGCCCAGTTCGCGTACCAGTCGAGCATGCGGTCGTGGGCGACGGAGTCTGCGGGGTGGTCGGATAGACGCTCGAGGGCGAACTCGCGGACCACCGCCAGCATCCCGAATCGTGGCTGTCCCGCGATCGGAGCGGTTGCCTGGACGAGGTTGCGGTCGACGAGATCGAGAAGCACCTCGTCCACCCGACCCGAGCCGCCGGTGCACACCGCTCCTGCTGCATCCAGCCCGAAGGGGCCGGGAAAGACCGCCAACCGCCGGAATGCGACGCGTTCAGGCTCGGTGATCAGGTCGTGGCTCCACGCGATGGTTTCGCGAAGGGTCCGGTGCCTGAGGTCGGTGTCCAGTCGTCTCCCGGGAAGGTCGAGTCGTTCACGGGTCAGTCGCTGGAGGAGACCCGCGGGCCCATGCAGGCGCATCCACGGAGCCACGATCTCGATGGCGAGCGGCAGGCCGTCGAGGTGTCGAACGATCATCGTCACGTCCTCGGCGTTCTCCTGAGTCACTCGGAACGAGGGCTCGTGCGACTGCACCCGATCCATGAAGAGCTGGACGGACGCCTGGCTCACGACGTGATCGAGTTCGGTCGTGGCAGGGACGGGCAAGGCCGAGATCGCGTACCGGTGCTCACTCTCGACCTGGAGCGGCTCCCGGGAGGTGACCAAGAGGTGAAGGTGTCGGCAACCTCGATGGAGGCGTCGGATGAAGGCGGCGACTCCGGGTAGGTGCTCGGCGTTGTCGAGGACCAGCAAACCGCTCGCCTCGGCCAACCGATCGATCAACATGTCCGCGGGGTCCGTGCCTGCCGCGGCGCCCAGCCCGAGGGCAGCGGCCACGGCCGATGACGCGAGTGCGGTCTCGCGCACCGGAGCCAGCTCGACGAAGAAGCCGGGCTGGTCGATCGCGCGATGGCGTTGGAGTACCTCGTGAGCGAGCCTGGTCTTGCCGCTCCCCCCCGGTCCGGTCAACGTCACCAGTCGCTCCACCTCGACCAACCGAGCGAGTGCGGCGAGCTCGTCCTCGCGGCCGAAGAAGCGGTCAGCCGGTGCGACGTCCTGCCGCACCGCCAGAGGAACGGCACGGACGTCGGCTCGAGGATGCATCTGGGGGAGCAGTGAGGGGTCGGCGCGAAGGATCCGTCCGTGCATGTCCTGCAACGCATGGCCGGGAATGGTCCCGAGCTCCTCGTCGAGTCGACGACGCATCTCGTCGTACACGGACAACGCGACTGCTTGCCGCCCGGCGATCGTGTGCGCCCACATCACCAGCGCCGCCGTGCTCTCCCGCAACGGCTCGCTCACCTGCAGGTCGTGCAGGCGGGACACGACCTGGTCCGGATCGTCGCCCGCAGCCAGTGCGGCCTCCGCCCACAACTCGGTGACGCGTACCCTCTCGGCCTCGAGCGGCTGGGCAAGCGCAGCATGGAACACCTCTCCGGCCAGGTCAGCAAGGGCTGGCCCTCGCCAGAGGTCCAGCGCAGTCAGCAACGCGTCGGCGGCGGCGCGCACGGGCCGTGCCCGAGCGCCCGCCACCAGCTCTCTGAACGTCGCCAGGTCGGACTGGTCAGCCGCAAGCACGAGCTCGTAGCCACCTCCGACGGTCGTGAGCGCTGCGCCCGCCTCGCCCAGAGCCTTGCGCCACGCCGACACGTACGTCTGGATCAGATTCACCGCCGACGCGGGCGGGTCGTCGCCCCACAAGGAGTCGACGATCGACGACACCGGATGAACGACGTTGGGTCGCGTCGCCAGCAGCGCCAGCACGCCGCGACGCCGGCTGCCACCCGGCCCGCACGGGGCGCCATGCACTCGCACCTCGAACGGGCCGAGCAAGCCCACCCGCAGCGCGTCATCCATCGCGGCGCCCCTTCGCTGAGGTCGCTCAGTCTCCCACGCGCGCCCCGCTCCCGTCCCGACTGAAATCGGTGTCCAGCACGCTTCAAGCCGCAGTCAAGGGCCGTTCCAGCGCGTCGATGCAGCCTCCTCGTGAACCCTTTCCACAGAGGAGCATCGCCATGATCACCAGGTCAACCGTCGGAACCGTTCGTCGCAGCACTGTCGTTCTGGTCTGCTCTGCAGCAGCCATCACCACAACCGTCCCTCCCGATGCGAACGCCGCACACCCAGCCGGCCCGCGCGACTGCGCGTGGAGCGTCGACGAACTACCTCGCACACCCGACGCCGTCGAGGGCTGGTACGCACACTGCCGAGCGGTTCGCCACCTGGGAACTCCGGACGGGACCGAGGGCTGGCTCCGGGGGTCGGCGTCTACCGGATGAGACCTCAACCGCCACGTCCCCGGGGCGCAAGGCATGCGGCGGAAGGGCGCGGCTGCGATCCGCACGTGCAGCGGCAGATCCGTGTCGTCGCGCGACGTCGTACGGCCAGTGAGGCGGGCACACTGTCCGTACGACGTCTGCAGCGCAGGTTGGAGCGGATCGACGACCAGCTGCCCTACGACCAGCAGCTCTGACGCAAATCCAATAGCAAGCGCGCCCCTCCACCCGCCAGCGGCCATGGATGTCACGACCGAGCAGAGCGCCGTTGTCGAGCGACGGCGATGGAGCGCCTGTCGGGTCAGGCTTCTCGAGCGCGGAGCAGTTCGAGGACGGCCAGCACGCGGCGGTGCTCGTCGGTGCTGGCCTCGAGATGGAGTTTGGTCAGAAGGTGGTCGACGTGGCTGTCCACGGTCTTGACGGCCAGGTGGAGCTGCTTGGCGATGCCGACGTTGGAGCGCCCCTCCGCCATCAGGCTCAGTACTTCGCGCTCCCGGCTGCTGAGGGCGTCGAGGCGAGAGGTGGCGGTGGAGGCCTCGAGCATGAGTGCGACCACCTCGGGATCGACCACCGTGCCACCCCGCGAGACTGTGCGCACCGCGTCGACCAGGGTGCCGCCGTCTCGGATGCGGTCCTTCAGCAGGTAGCCGGTCGCGCCGCCTGCCGACAGAGCGCGGAGCGCCAGGCTGGGGCTGGCGTACATCGACAGGAGCAGGACGCCGATCTGCGCCCCGTCGGCGCGTAGCCGCTCGAGAAGGACAAGTCCTTCGTCCGTGTGCGTGGGGGGCATGCGGATGTCCAGGACGAGTGCGTCGATGTCGTCGAACGACGCCAGCGCGGATGGCACCTCGTCGGCGTCCTCGAGTGAGGCGAGCACCTCGCACCCGCCCGCTCTCAGGAGCTGTGCCACGCCCTCGCGGATCAGTACGGCGTCGTCGGCGAGCAGCACCCGCGGCCGGGCGACGGTCATGACCGTGCTCGCGCCGTCGGGTTCGGCGTCGGGTTCGGGAGTCTCGCGCCGACGGTCGTACCCGTGCTTCCGGTGGTGATCTCGAGCTTCCCGCCGAGCGCCTCTACGCGGTCGACGAGGCCCTTCAGCCCTGATCCCGTCGACGGGTCGGCGCCGCCGTGGCCGTCGTCGCGAACGGTGACTCGGAGCGGGTCGGCGAGCGCGACGTGGACCAGCGCCGTCGAGGCGTCCGCGTGCTTGGCTACGTTGGCCAGACACTCCCCGACGACGAAGTAGGCGGTCGCCGCAGCCTCCGGGGCGACATCTGCGCTGCCCTCCACCTGCAGCGTTGCGGGTACCGGACTCCGTAGGGCCAGGTCTTCCAGCGCATCGGGGAGGGTTCCGTGCACCAGCGCCGTGGGAGTGATTCCGTGGGCCAGGGTCCGCAGCTCGTCGAGGGCCCGGCCGAGCTCGTCGGAGGCCGCTGTCAGCGCGTCTGCCAGTCCGGGGTCGACGGTCGGGTCGATCTGGCTGCTCGCGAGGTTCAGCTTCGCGCCGGTGGAGATCAGCAGCTGTTGCGCGCCGTCGTGGAGGTTGCGCTCGATCCTGCGGCGGGCCTCGTCGGATGCTTGGACGATCCGGGACCGGGACTCCCGAACCTGCGTGAGCGTGGCGGCGAGCTCTTCCTGCAGCAGCCGGTTCTCGGTGGAGAGCCGTAGTGCCTCGGCCACTGGCTCCAGAATGCCGGGATCCTCCGGCAGTCCACGTTCGCTCACGACGCGGGCGATGGGTCGATGATCAGACTCCACCTCGAGGACCCGTTCCGCGGGCACAGACGGCGCCGGCGGCGCCGGGCGGCCCAGATGGTCGGCGTACGACGCCGCGTCGTCGTCCCACCAGTAGACCGCCGCCCCCGGGTCGCCGAGGGCCCGTGCCACGAGCTCGCGGATCCGAGCGGGTTCGCTGCGCTCTCGAGCCGCGAGCAGCAGGTCAGCGACGTGGGCGCGACTCGGCCGGCGGCGGCTGAGACCGAGCACGTGGGCGGCCAGGATGGACGCGAGACCGATCGCGACACCCAGGGCCGCGTCATCTGTGGGGGTCCCGGCCAGCTGGGCCAGGTCCTCGGTCACCCAGGAGGCGGCTGCCACGAGGAGCCCGACCAGGAGCACGAGCTCCGGTATGCCGTGGCGACCCGGCCGACTCCACCAGGACAGGCCGACGGCAAGCACGACGATGCCCACAGCCGCCAGATGGGCGGATGTCAGCCACGGTCGAAGCCCGACGTAGGCGCCGGGTCCGTCACTGACCGCCAGTGGGTTGCCGAGGCAACGACACCATCCCCAAGCCGCCGGGTCGGCGACGAGTACCTGGACGACGGCGGCGCCTACGACCAGAGCGCTGCCGAGGAGGAGCAGCCACCGCTCGAGGGCATCCGAGGCATCCCCGCGCAAGGTGACCACGCAGACCCAGCCCACTGCGGGCACCACGAGTCCAGCGAGAGCTCCGACAGTCACCCAGAGCGCGGTGTCCTGGGCGAGGGAGACCGAGAGTGCGGGAGCCGACAGGCCGACCGAGATGACGAACAGCGCCGTCAGGTGCGCCGCCCGCGGACGGGTCGTGGTCAGGTAGGCCGCCGTGGCGGCGTACGCAGCACCGACCAGCGGCAACGGCCAGACCTCCAGCGCAGAGAGGTAGGGCGCCGACGCCGCCAGCAGAAAGCCGGCGGCGACGGCGGCGAGCAGAGCGAGTCCGGCGAGCGCGAGCACCAGCCTCGTCCTCACCCGCTTCCAGGCGCTCATCTGGTCATGATGACGCAGCCGCCGCCCGCTGCGCGTCGGTAATCGACCGATGACGTATCGGGCCACTCGGCCGTACCTTCGGGGCATGCGACTCCCGCGCCGCGGCACCGTGTCGCTGACCGGCCTGACGCTGGCCCTGGCGTCAGTGGCTACGGGTTGCGCGGAACCCGTCGACGGGCCGAGCCTCGTGCTGTCACTGGCCAGCCCGGACGCCGCGACCGAACCCAACGGCCCCGCCATCAACCAGTTCGTCCGCGAGGTCGAACGGCGCTCCGGCGGGACCATGAGGATCGAGGTCGCGTGGGACGTCACGCCAGAGGGCGTCGAGGACTGGGACCAGGTCATCGCCGAGGGGGTGGCTCGTGGCGACTACGACCTCGGACTGGTGCCCAGCCGGGCCTGGGACGTCCTCGGCGTCACCAGCCTGCAGGCGCTGAACACGCCGTTCCTCATCGACAGCGACGAGGCGATGCGGGCCGTGGTCGCCAGCGACCTGCGCCCGGACCTGCTCGCCGGCCTGGAGGTCGCCGGCGTCACCGGCATCGACCTCTGGCCGAGCGAGATGCGTCGGTTCTTCGGACTGGGGGCGCCCCTGCTGAGCCCGGCCGAGTTCCGCGGCGTCGACATCCGCAGCCCCACCTCGCGGACGGTGAGCGGGCTCCTGGATGCCTTGGGCGCGAACGTCGTGCAGACCGCCAGGGGCGCGTCGGGTCAGCGGGGTCTCGAGTCGTCCTTCGCCATCGCAGGCGTCGGCGCCGTCGCCACCGGCAACGTGGTGCCCTTCGCCAAGCTCGAGACATTGGTCGCCGACGACGCGCTCCGCTCGCGCCTGCAGCCGGGGCAGTGGCGGGTCCTGGTCGAGTCCGCGGCGGCCACCCGGCGCGAACAGCTCGAGTCCTTTCCCACCGACGAAGAGTCGGCCCGGTCCTTCTGCCGCAAGGGAGACGAGATCGTCGCTGCCACACCGGGCGACGTCTCCGCCTTCGAGAAGGTCGGTCAGCGCGTGAGGTCCGAGCTCGAGCGCGATCCGGCGACCGCGCGACTGATCGCCGCGATCGAAGACGTGGTCGCGACGGTGCCGACGGCCACGGCCATCACGAAATGTCCCGACCGGGGGTCCGAGCCGGCAGTCGCAGGCGACGACGTCCGGGCCCTCGACGGGATCTACGTCGCTCGCGTGCACCGTCGCGATCTGCTGGAGGCGGGCGTCACCGATCGCGGCCAGCTCCGGGACAACACCGGCCTCTTCACCTGGACGCTGGACGCGGGCTCGTGGCAGTACCAGCAGGCTGCCGACCACTATCGGTCCACTGACGAGCAGTACGGGCAGTACGCCTACGAGGCGGGCAGGCTGACGCTCTACTGGGGCTCGGAGGAGGTGATCACTGCGCGCCTGACCATCGACCGTGACGGAACCATCCACTTCAGCGACCTGCACGACAACCTCCCCGAGCTTCAGAAGGCGACCGAGGGCTTCTTCGGGCAGCCGTGGCGGCGCATCGCAGACCTCCCCGACTAGGGAAATTTCGCAGTCGCAGCCGGGATGCCACTCCGATTCGTCGGAGGCCCTGGTCTTCCTAGCGTCGCGGCATGAACTCCACCCGGCAGCGCACCCTCGGCCTCCTCACCATCGCGGCCACCCTCACTGCATGCTCTGCGGCACCTGACGGCTCGTCGTCCGAACCGCAGACCTCACCCTCGCCCACCATCACCGCGAGCCCGGCAATCGGCGCTGACCCGGGCGAAGATGTCGCTCCGGTCCGTCTCCGGCTCGGGACCGGCGACGCCAAGACCGCCCCCGCCGCCGACCAGATCCGCTGGTTCGCCAAACGCGTCAGCGAGCTCACCGACGGCGACATGACCATCAAGCCGGTCTGGCTCGCGGCGGGCGACGTGCCCCGGTTCGAGACGGCGGTCGCCCGACAGGCGATCGACGGAGACCTCGACCTGGCGTTGGTCGCCAGCCGGGCTTGGGACACCGTCGGCGTCACCACCCTGACTCCGCTCAATGCACCCTTCCTCGTCAACACCGACGAGCTCGTCTCCCAGGTCGTCACCGGCGCGACCACGGAGAGCCTCCTGGCCGGACTCGCGGACTCCGGCGTCGTCGGGTTGGGACTCTGGCCCGAAGGACTGCGGCACCCCTTCGGATTCGGGTCACCGCTGAACGCACCGGACGACTACGACCAGGCGCTCATTCGAGCGCCCTACTCGACGACCACCCAACAGATGTTCCGGGCCCTCGGGGCCGACACGACCGACGCACCCGCCGACCCCACCGAGCAACGGGGCGCAGAGTCGGCGTACAGGCTCGCCCCCGCAGGCGAGGCGACAGCCAACGTCGTCTTCTACCCGAAGGTCAACGCCCTGGTCGTCAACGAGGCGGTCGCCGCCGCGCTCGCCGACGAACAGCGGCAGGTGCTGGCACGGGCAGCAGCAGACACGACGCGGTGGGTGGTGGACACCTGGCCCACCGACAACGAAGCTGCGCGCACCTTCTGCGACGAGGGCGGTCGAATCCAGTCGGCCACCGCAGTTGAGCTCGAGGCGATGGTGGAGGCCACGCGTCCAGTCGTCGAGGCCATGCGGAACGACGACCTCACCGGCCCCATCGTCGCCCAGATCGAGTCGCTCACAGACGGCATCGAGCCGGAGGCGCCGCTCACCGACTGCGGCGCCAAGACCGACAGCGAGGTGCTCCGCCAGCTCGACGGGACCTACACCTTCACCGTCAGCCCTTCCGCAGCCCGCACGGCCGGCGTCACATCACGAGAGGTCATCGAGTCCGCAACGGGCGAATTCACCGTCACCATGGACGGTGGCACCTGGACGCTAGAACAGGTGTACGCGACCGGCCCGATGGAGGGCCAGACGGACAACGGATCCGGCGACTACACCATCCACGGCAACCGCCTCGAGTGGTTCTGGAACCACGAACCCGGCAACTGGGTCAGGGCCACCTTCACGGTGCTGCCGGACGGCTCCGTGACGTTCACCGACGTCACCGACGGCGAAGGACCGCAGTGGCAGCGAATGGCGCAGGTTCACTACCGCCACTGGAAGCGGGGCGACTCGTAGGGCTGTCACGTCCCGGACCAGCCCGTGACATCGCCGGGACGGCCCGCCACGTCCCGTGCGGGAGTCGCTACCGAGATCTCGGGACTCGATCGGCTGGGGAGCGGGTGATAGAAGAGGAGTGCGTGAGGATGGATGGTCCAGCCGGCTGAAGGAGCCCCATGAAGCGAGCCACCGCCGCAGACGTCGCCCGAGCGGCGGGCGTGTCGCGGACCACGGTGAGCTACGTCCTCAACGACACCCCGCACCAGCAGATCCCGGACGTCACTCGCCAACGCGTGCTCGAGGCCGCTGAGCGGCTCAGCTACAGCCCGTCTGCGGCGGCGCGCGCTCTCGTCCGTGGCCGCAGCGACGTCATCCTGTTCGTCTTCCCGGCCGAGGTGACCCTGGCCGACTGGGGCCGCCGGGTCCTGAGCCAGATGTCGAGGCGGTTCGCCCAGGAGGGGTTCACCCTGTTGGCGCACACGGGGCGGTTCGGCCGCGAGCGGATCGACGACGTCTGGAGCACGATCGTGCCGGCGGCCGTCCTGTGCATCACGGTCGAGCCGGAGCAGGCCCGCGCGATGCGGGCGGCCGGCGTACCGCTGGTGCTGCCGCTCTACGGCGGCGACGACGACGCCCAGGCAGTCGCGATGGACAGCGAGCGCGCCGTGGTCATGCTCCAGCTCCAGACCCTGCTGGACGCCGGCCACGAGCGCATCGCCTTCGCGTCCCTCGACTCCGCGCACCGGTTGACGACGGCGTCCAGGGAGGTGCTGCTGCCCGAGGTGGCGGCAGCCCTCGGCATCGAGCAGCCGCCCCACCACGTGTTCCCCGAGGACCCGGAGGCGGCGGCCGCGCGACTGCAGGCCTTGGTCGACGCCGGCTACACCGCCATCTGCGCGATCAACGACCACGTCGCGGGCGTCGTGCTGGCCGGCGCCCGGCAGGCCGGGATCACCGTGCCGGACCGGGTCGCAGTCATCGGGGCCGGAGACCAGGTGCTGTCGGCGGTGACGCAGCCGGCGCTGACCACGGTCGTGGGCGACCCGGACGGCCTGGCTGAGGCGCTCGTCGAGGTCGTGACCCGACGGATCAACCACCTGCCGGCACCGGACGAGCTGCCGTCGCCGCGCGTGCACCTGATCCGGCGCGGATCGGTCTGACCGCACCGGACCCCAGCGACCCGGTCAGACGCCGACCGGCTCGAGCTCCTCGGCGGTCGGCTCGTCCTCGGCCGGCGCCTGGCGACGCCGGCGCCGGATGAGGAGGAGGCACACGGCCAGCGCGACGAGGAGCGTCAGCGCGACCAGGGACAGCCACGGCACCCGCCACCCGCTCGCGACCACGGTGACGGGTGCGGCCCCGTCGGCGGACACGGTGACCTTCACCTGCGCGCGACCGATGAGGCTCCCCCAGCGGAGCCCGTGGACCGGATCGGCGACCACCGCCGTGCTTCCGGGCAGCGTCTCGCCGAGCAGGTGGTCGGGCAGGGTGATCGACGAGGTGCGCGTCGTGACCTCGCCGGTCGCCTCGGGCGCGAGGATCACGTTGCCGGTGTTGGTGACCTGGTAGCTCACCTTCCCGGAGTCGACGCCCAGCAACCGGGACCACAGCCCGCCGCTCAGGTCGAGCTTCAGCCTCGTCACCGTCAGCTCGGGATGACGCAGGCCGGCCACCTGGGCGTAGAGGCGCACCCCGACACCGGCGCGCACACCCACGCGTACGTTCGCGTCCGCGACGCTCGGTCCTTCACGCACCTTGGTGTCCTGGGCGACGACGCCGCCCGCCGTGTCGCCGGGGCTGACGTTCATCGGCACGCGCACCACGATGGGGATCTCAGCCGCCCGTCCCGCCGGCACGGTGACGCGCCTGAACGGAAGCTGGATCCAGGTGCCGACGACCTTGGGCGTGTCCTTGAACCCCGTGAACGCGAAGCCGCCGTCGTTGGTGTTGTAGGCGTCTGCGGAGTAGAGCCGGACCGAGATCGCATGCTCGGAGCTGTTGCTCAGCACCAGAGAGTCACAGATCACGGTGCCGCCGACCACGTTGTACTGGAGCACGTCACGATCGCGGGTGCCGCCCGGCGCGAGCAGCCAGCCGAACTGCGTGGTCTCGCCCCCGGCCTTGGCATAGGTGATGTGCGACTTGGGGCACTGCCTTGCCGCCGGGGCCCCGACGGACTCGGCGGACTCGGCGGACTGGGCGGCTGCGGCGCCGGGCAGCGCGACGCCGGCGACCAGCGCGAGGCCGGCTGCGGACACCCCCCACCGGGACCATGTCCTTCTCACTGACTCGTTCACGTGCTTCCCCCTTGTCGTGCTCGTGTTCTGCCGTGCTGTTGGTGCCCGGGGGCGGCGGTGCGATCCGCCGCCCCCGGGGTGGTGCTGGTCGTGCACTCGCGAGGGCTCAGCCCAGGACGAGGTCGAGCGTGGCGGTGTACGTGCCCTTGTTCACGTACGCCGGCACGGTCAGGCTGAGCGCAGCGTCCGCCTGCCACGTGCCGCCACCGCCGCCGACGCCTGCGACCGCAAGCGTCTTGGCCACCGTCTTCGACAGCGCCGTCGTCGAGCCGGCAGCGACGTCACCGGGCAGGCCGTCGGTCGGGACGGCCAGCGACACGGCCGGGTTCCACGACAGGTTGCTCGCCGGGATCCTGTTGTGCGAGTTGGGCTCGACACCCGTCGCGGTGGTGTTGCCGTTCTCGTTGCCCGGGGTGGCGTTGATGAAGTCACCGGCGAGCCGGCCGGTGAGGGTCCAGCCTGCGTTGGTGCCGCGAGTGTCGGTCACGGTCACCTGGTTCAGGCTGCCCGTCGCCGTCTGGACGTGTCCGTTCAGCGTGGTGGCACTCAGGTTGACCGTCGAGGCGGACTGGGTGTCACCCAGGCCCGAGCCCGGCAGAACGATCTCGTTGATGTCCTGGTGCAGCGTCGGGATCGACGAGATGTTGAGCGACGCGGTGGCCGTCAGGCCGGAGGTGGCCTGGGTGACGATCACGTCGTTCGACCCGAGGGCCTCGTTCGCCGTGTTCACCGTGATCGTGCCGCTGAGGTGGCCGCTGGCGTCGACCGTGGCCGAGCCGGTGTCAGAGCCGTTGGTGAAGGCGAGGGACGCCGCGAAGTTCGGCGCCCAGTTGTCACCGGTGATGGCGACCACGGTGCCGTCCTGCGCGGTGGCAGGCGAGGCCGCGGCCGTCGGACCGGCAACGGTGAAGCTCGCGGTGGCCACGACCTGGTTCGCCGCCGGGCCGGTTCCGTTGCCGTCGTAGGGCGTCACGTTCGGCTGGATCAGCGTGAGCGTGTGCGAGCCACCTGCGAGGTTGTTCGGCAGGGAGACGGTGCCGCTGGGGACACCACCGGGCGTGAACGCTCCGGTCCCGACGTTCAGGGTCGCCGCCGAGGTCTGGACGCTGGCCGCGCCGAGGGGGGTCGTACCGTCGAGCAGGACGGTCGGGGCCGGGATGCCAGCGGCCGCAGCAGCGGCGGTGCCGACACCGGTGACCGGAGCGCCCCAGAAGTGCGCGCCACCGAGGGTCACTGTGCCCCCGGCGCTCGAGTTGGTCGCCGTCAGCGTGGGGGCCTGGCTCGGGTTCTGGTTGCCCATCTGGAGCTGGGCGACCGCGAACTGCGCCTGCGTGCCGGCGTCGGCCACCGCCACGACGGGTGCCAGACCGGCGTCCACGATGGCCTGGTTGGCCTGACCACCGGAAATGCCGAACGCGGCCAGCGGCGCGGCGGGCGAGTAGTTCGCGAGGGTGAAGTTCTGACCGACACCCGCCGGGAAGACGCCGAGGACGGCACCACCGATGTTGGCGAACGCCGCCGCGCTGGCAGGCGGTACCAGGCCCGCCGCACCGTGGGCCTGAGCGATGGCCGAGAACGGTGTCGCGCTCGCCGGGGTGAACGTCAGGACGTCGCCGACGGCGGCGTGCTTGATGAAGTACGTGCCCTGGCCGTCGACCGGGATGACGACGCTCGTGGCGTTGTTGCTCGTCACCGTGAAGTTGATGCCGTTGAGTGCGTTCGCAGGCGACGACGCGAGCCCGGTGAGCCCGAGGCTGGTCGCGGACAGGGCGGCGATCGCCGACAGTGTCCTCTTGTTTCGAAGATGCATGGAGTCTTGCCTCTCTAGAGAAGTCGATGCACTTGACAGCGACCACCCGCGTCTGAGGGCCGCGCGCGGCCGTCTCTCATCTGGGGCCTCACCTCCTCCGAGCACGCCTCGCGCGATCGCCGGGCCTCGTCCCGCGCATCGCGCACGCGCGTCACTGAGACGTGTCAGTGACGCGCGTCACTTTCCTCGGAAGGGGAGGAGGGGGACAAACCCGAAAGTGGGTAATCGCCTCGAGACGCGCGAAGGCCCGCCCGGTGCGCCGGGCGGGCCTTCGCGTGCTCGAGCTAGCGCTTGGGCAGGGGCACCTTCGCGGTCCTGCCGGAGGTCGCCGTCGCGGGGGTGACGCCGGGGGCGGCGACCGCGACCCGGCAGCTCAGCCGGTGCTTGGCGTCGGCGAGCACGACCTTGTACCTCGACCTCGCCGCCTTCTTGATGGCCTTGCCGTCACGCAGCCACCGGAAGCTGGTCGTGGCGGGTGCCGGCGACCAGGATCCGGGCTTGCAGGTCAGCGTCTTGCCGACCTTGACCGTCCCGACGACCTTCGGCTTCGCCGTGTTGGCGAAGGTCTGCGTGCCGGCGGGCGGGGGTGTCGGCGTCGGGCTCGGGGTCGGGGTCGAGCCCGGGCTGCTCAGCGTCGTCGATCCGAGGGAGGAGAACGGAGCAACGGCATGACACGTCCCGCCGGTGGACTGGATCAGACCGCCCATGCCAGGGGCGCCCCAGCCGAGGTTCAGGCCGGAGGGCATCAACTTGAGGGCCAGGCCACTCGCGGCCTGGTTCGCCGACAAGGAGACCACGACGGTGTCGTTGTTGGCCCCGGCGGTGGTGGCGCCGCTGAAGGTCACTCCGGTGAACGTGAAGCTGATGTCGTCAGCAGTGCCTGCCGCCGCGTTGTAGTTCGTGATGTCCACGGCGGGCTTGGCGCCGAGGATGGGCATGGTCAGGGCGCCGGTCGTGCGCGTCGCGTCCAAGGCGAACTTCCCACCGCTGAAGGCCACGGCGGTCGTCGAGGCGGTCACGGCATTCGCCTTGAACCCGGCGAGCACCGCCCCGGGGACCGTGACGGTGAGGTTGCCCGTCACCGAGTACGGCGCACCCGTCGGCGGCGCAGTCGCCGGAGGCGTCGCGGTGAAGTTCAGGTCGAACGGTGCGTCCGGGGTGCCAGCCGGCGTGCCCGCGGGATTGGTGCAGGTGATGTGGCCGCTCGAGGTCCCGGCCGAGGCCGTGGAGATGGAGAGCGCGAGCAGTGCGGGAGTGGTCGCGAGCAGGGCGGCTACGGTCGCCACGGTCGTCCGGTGTCGAAGCTGCATGAGGGGGCCTCTCTGGTGCGATCGCACGTGTCACTGAGACGAATCAGTGATGCGCGTCACTGTGACGCCACCGTCGCGGCTCGACAAACCCGAAATGGGGTATCGGCGCTCAGGACTCCGCGGATCGGACGCCGACCGTGCGCTGGCCAGAGCTGGAGCAGCCAGGCCTCGAGGGCCTGACGTCGCGCCGGTGGCCGCCGCACGACGGGAGGTCAGTGCAGGGTGTAGCCCCCGTCGGTGACGAGCACCGCACCAGTGGTGAAGGACGCCGCATCGCTGGCGAGGTAGACCACGCTCGGCGCGATCTCCTCGGGAGTCGCGTACCGCTGCATGGGTACGTCCTCGATCCAGTGCCGCCGGTACCGAGGCTGGTCGACCGGCGCCATGTCGGTCTTCACGTAGCCGGGGGCGATCGCGTTCACCCGGATGTTGTGCGCCGCCCACTCCGCTGCCAGCGACTTGGTGAGCTGGTGGACCGCAGCCTTCGAGGCGTTGTAGGCGGGTTGCCACTGCGGACGATTCACGATCAGCCCCGAGATCGAGCCCACGTTGACGATCGAGCCGCCTCCGGCCTCGATCATGAACGGAGCGACGGCCCTGGACATCCGCCACAGGGCCGTCACGTTGACGTCGAAGACCGCCTCGAACTCCGCGTCGGGGACCTCGAGCGCCGGCCGGTGGAAGCAGATGCCGGCGTTGTTGACCAGGACGTCGATGCGGCCGTGCGCGGCCGCGGTCTGCTCCACGATCCTCCGTACGTCGTCGCGGTCGGTGACGTCGCCGGTCACGACGGTGGTCCGACGACCGGACCGTGAGGCGATCTCCGCGGCCGCTTCACGGTTGCGGTCGTCCCGGCGCCCGACCACGGCCACGTCGGCACCGGCATCGGCGATCGCCTGGGCGAACGCGCGGCCCAGGCCCTGGTTGGCCCCCGTGACCAGGGCGGTGCGTCCCTCGAGGCTGAACGGGTTGGTCATCAGCCACCCCCGATGGCGACGCGGAGCGTGAGGCCGCGGTGGACCATGTCAGCTCCCTCCTGGCCGGTAGCAGCCATCCTGCACCGACCCCGAGCGGCTGACCAGGATGACGTCGAGCCACCGACCGCTCCGCGACGTCCGGAGCATGATCGGTGCCGCCAGGGGCACTGTCCGAGTCATCGGACGACTTGGGAGGAACCATGGCGAAGCTGAAGATGCTGGTGGCGTTCGGCGCGGGTTACGTGCTCGGCAGCCGCGCCGGGCGTGAGCGCTACGAGCAGATCGTCGACAAGGCCCAGGGGGTCTGGCACGACCCGCGGGTGCAGCGCAAGGCGTCGCAGGCTCAGGGTGTCGTGCAGGAGAAGGCCAGCCAGGCGGGCGACGTGATCGCCGAGAAGGCCGGTCACGCGGCCAGCCAGGCGGGCAACGCGGTCAAGGACAAGCTGCCGGGCGGTGACAGCTCGCCGACCCCGACGACGACGACATCGACGACGTCGTCGACCTCGTCGCCGGCGGCCTCGGGGCGCTGAGGCCGCCTCACCCGAACGGGGGGAGAACCTCGCCCCGACCACGCAGGAGATCGACCTCCCTGCCGATCAGGTCAGCACTACCTGTGTTCGGCACGACGGAGGTCCGATGCGCGCTGCGTGGCCACGCCCGGTCATCGCACTCTGGGCGCTCGCGGTCCTCCCTGCCCTGATCCACCTCTTCTTCCCGCAGGGGATCGTCGCGCAGCTGGCGTACTACGGCGCGTCCCTGCCCCCGCTGGTGGCCTGGATCGGCACGGCCCGCGCCCCGCGGGGCGAGCGGCTGGTGCCGGCCCTGATCGCGACCGGGCTCACGCTGCTCCCGCTCGGGTACGCCGCGGAGCAGCTGAGCGGCTCGGTGACCGCTGATGTCGCAGTGGTGTCGGTGGCCGACGGGTTCTACCTCGGCGGCTACGTCTGCGTGGCGGTGGCGATGCTGGTGCTGACGCTCGTCTCGCGCGACGGCGAGCGCCGGGTCGACATCGACGCGGTCATCGACTCCGCCACGGTCGTCGTGGTCAGCGTGCTGGTGTTCTGGAACATCTCGATGAGCGACATCGTCGCCGACTCCGCGGAGTCGGCGTTCACGAAGGCCGTGCTCGTCGGCTACCCCGCCCTGGACGCGGCGATGTTCGCGCTCGTGCTCCGCGCGACCACGCACCGCCGTACCCGCGCGAGCGTCGGCCTCGCCTTCGCGGGCGCGGTCTGGTGCTGGCTGGTCGCGCACGTGGGCTACGTCCCGTTCGAGGGCGCGTTCGGCAGCGCGTCGACGGCGTACCTCGACGTGATCTGGCTGCTCGGGTCGGCCCTGCTCGCGACGGCGACCTTCCGGCCGAGGGTCGCGGACGGCGAAGCGGCCGGGGCGGAGCTCGAGGGCCCGATGCCCCGGCGCCGGCTCGTGCTGGCCGTCCTGCCGCTGGTGGTGCCGCCCGCGATGCTGGTGCTCGACCACTACCTCGGCGTCGGGAGGGTCCCGCTCGCCGAGGCGGTCGTCACCCTGTGCCTGCTCGCGCTGGTCACCTTCGCCCGCACGGCACGGCTGCTGCACCTCGCGGACGCGGCCCGCATCGAGCTCGCCGCGTCCCGGGACGCCGCCCTCGAGGGCTCTCGGGCGAAGTCCGAGTTCGTCGCGACCATGAGCCACGAGATCCGGACGCCGATGAACGGCGTGATCGGGCTGACCGGGCTGCTCCTCGGCACCGAGCTCGACGGCCGCCAGCGGCAGTACGCCGAAGGCGTCGAGAGCGCCGGCAACGCGCTGCTCGCGGTCATCAACGACATCCTCGACTTCTCGAAGATCGAGGCCGGCCACCTCGAGCTGGAGGAGATCGACTTCGACCTCGTGCAGGTGGTCGAGGAGGTCGCCGAGCTGGTGGCCGAGCCGGCGCGGGCCAAGGGCCTGGAGCTGCTGGCGTACTGCTCGCCGGACCTGCCCCTCGCCCTGCGCGGCGACCCGTCCCGGATCCGTCAGGTGCTGCTCAACCTCGTGGGCAACGCGGTGAAGTTCACCTCGTCGGGAGAGGTGGTCGTCCGCGCCCACCTCGACGGCACGACGGCGGACGGCGTCCTGGTCCGGTTCGAGGTCGTCGACACCGGCATCGGGATCGACGGCGTGGACGTCGCCCGGCTGTTCGAGCCGTTCTCCCAGGCCGACTCCTCCACCACGCGCCGGTACGGCGGGACCGGCCTCGGGCTCGCGATCTGCCGGCAGGTGGTCACCGCGCTCGGCGGCTCGATCGGCGCGGACAGCGCGCCGGGGGAGGGCAGCACCTTCTGGGTCACCCTGCCGCTCGCCCACGCGCACGACAAGACGATCCGCCCGCCCCGCCCCACCGACCTGTTGCGAGACGTGCGCGCCCTCGTCGTCGACGACAACACCACGAACCGGCTCGTGCTCCACGACCAGCTCATCGCCTGGGGGATGGCGGTGTCCGTCGCCGACAACGGCGACACCGCCCTGGACACGCTGGTCGCGGCGGCCCGGGACGGGCGACCCTTCGACGTCGCGATCATCGACCTGAGCATGCCCGACATGGACGGTCTGGCGCTGGCCCGGCGGATCACCGCCGATCCGATGCTCGCCAGCACCGAGCTTGCGCTGCTCGCCACCGGCGCCGACGTCAGCGCGGAGGAGGCCGAGGCGGCCGGGTTCGCGGCGACGCTGAGCAAGCCGGTCCGCCTCGACCGCCTGCACGCCGCGCTCCAGGAGCTCGCGCTCCCCGGCCGGACGTCCGCCCGGTCGCCGCGGCAGGCCACCGAGGTCGACGGTCGCGGCGTGGTCCTCGTCGTCGACGACGTCGAGATCAACCAGATCGTCGCCACCGGCATGCTCGAGCGGCTCGGGTGCGTTGCGGTGGTCGTCGACGACGGGCCGGCGGCCCTGGCGGCGATCCGCCGCCGTACCTTCGACGCGATCTTCATGGACGTGCAGATGCCGGGCATGGACGGCTACCAGACGACGGCCGAGATCCGCCGGATCGAGCGCACCATCCAGCGCACGCCGATCATCGCGATGACGGCCAGCGCGATGGACGGCGACCGCGAGCGCTGCCTGGCGGCCGGGATGGACGACTACATCACCAAGCCCGTGCACCTGCGCGCCATCGAGCAGGCGATCCACAAGTGGGTCGGCAGGGCCGATCGGGAGCCGTTCACCCAAGAGGGGTGAGGCATCCGGCGTGCGCGGGGCGGACACTGCGGGCGTGACCGTTGTCGTGCGCCCGCTGCCCCGCGACGCCGAGCGCGCCGTCACCGCGCTGGACCTCGCCGTGGGCGCGGTCGCTGCGACCGTGACGGTCGCCGGCGCCACGGTGCGGACGCTGCGGCTGGCGCCGGTGCTCGGCGTGGCCGCGCGACCGTTGGTGCGGCTGGGCGGCGAGTGGCGGGCGCGGGCGCTGCGCGACGTCGAGCTGCTGCTGCCCCAGGTGCTCGACGTCGTCTTCCGGACGGTGCCGCCGACCCAGCTGGTCCGCCGGTACGTCGACCTCGACGCCTTGGTCGCCACGGTCGACCTGGACGCGGTCGCGGCCCGGCTCGACGTCGAGGCCGTGATCGCGCGCGTCGACCTCGACCAGGTGGCCGCGCGGATCGACGTCGAGGCGATCCTCGACCGGCTCGACCTGACCGAGACGGTGCTGCGCCGCGTCGACCTCAAGCGGGTCGTCGAGACGGTGCTGGCGCAGATCGACCTGCCGGCACTGGTCGAGGAGGTCCTCGACGAGATCGACCTCCCCGAGATCATCCGTGAGTCCACCGGCACGATGGCCTCCGACACCGTGCACGGTGTCCGGCTCCAGGGCGCCAGCGCCGACGAGGCCGTCAACCGGGTCATCGACCGGCTGCTGATGCGGCGTCCGCGCCTCGAGGCCGGCGGGACCCCCTGAATGCACGAGCACGAGCTCTCGGCCGTCCCGCGGGAGGCCCGCGCACTGCAGGGCCGCCGCGCCGGCGTGGTGACCCGGACCCTCGCCGCCGCCGTGGACGCCGCGGTGATCGCCGTGACGCTGCTGTCCCTCTACCTCGGGTACGCCGGAGTGCTCTTCCTCCTCGACCCGCGGTCGTTCAGCTTCCCCGACACCCAGCTCTTCCGCAGCATGCTGGTGGCGGCCGGCCTGATGTTCGTCTACCTCACGGCGGCCTGGGCCGTCAGCGGGCGCACCTACGGCAACCTGCTGATGGGGCTGCGCGTCGTCGGGGTCTACGGCGGGGACGTCGGCTGGCCGCGCGCCGCGCTGCGCGCTGCGGCGTACATCGTCTTCCCGATCGGACTGATGTGGGTGGCGGTCGACCGGCGGAACCGGTCGTTGCAGGACCGGGTGCTGGCCACCGCAGTGGTGTACGACTGGCGGGCGCGGACCCGTCGCCCGCTCACCGCGGGGTAGATGCTCAAGTTTTCTACAAGGTGTGCCCGATCCCCTTGGAGAGCGGTCCGGTGGGCCGATAAAGTCACTGTCACAAGCCGCGCTGGTGACCCGAGACGCCAGCGCGGCTTGTTTCTATTTGCGCCCTCGCGCGCGCCCGCGTGTGTGCCCCGCGTGTGCCCGGCGTGTGGGCTGGGTCATCCGCGGGGTGAGAAAATCCCAGCGGACCCCATTTCCTTGCGCGCGATGGTTGGTAACGTGTGCCACGCAACAGGTGCAAGTTCCAGCAGGTCTGACGCCCGCGGAGTTTGTGATCCAACGGCGTTTCAGCTTTCGTGGGCCTGCCACTCACGGTAAGTCGGAGCGACGTGTCACCCGCATCTGTGCGGGATCGTCGAAGTGACGATCTCTCGCCCCGACAGAGGAGTAACGAGCACATGGCTCAGGGCACCGTTAAGTGGTTCAACGCCGAGAAGGGCTTCGGCTTCATTGCGCAGGACGGCGGCGGCGACGACGTCTTCGTCCACTACTCGGCCATCCAGTCGCAGGGCTACAAGTCCCTCGACGAGAACCAGAAGGTCGAGTTCGAGGTCACCCAGGGCCCCAAGGGCCCGCAGGCGGAGAACGTCCGCCCGCTGTGATGTGACCCGGTTCCGACCGGGACTGCGCGAGGCCCCATCCGCGAGGGTGGGGCCTCGTCGCCTTTGTGGGACCCCGACGGGCCACCCGGGGTGGCCCGAACGGGTCAGATTTGGACCGTGGCGTTTGTCTGGCGTGACCGTCGGGCACGCTGGACGTTGGGAGGGGGTCAAGCACGCCGAATGGGCAGGGAGAAGCACGTGCACGACCAGTTCGACATCACCCTCGAGGACTCGGACCTCCTCGGAGAGGTCGAGCTCACGACCAATCTCATCATCGCGGCCAGCGAGGCCGAGGAGCACCTGTCGATCGCCGAGATCGACGAGATCCTCGGCGTGCTGCCCGAGCCGCGACGCGAGGAGTGAGTGGCTCATACCCCCGAGGGGTATGATCGAGCCATGACGGACCACCAGCACGGCTACATCCACCGCAAGGACGACTACCTGCGGCGGCTGCGGCGCATCGAGGGCCAGGCCCGCGGCCTCCAGCGCATGGTCGAGGAGGAGCAGTACTGCATCGACATCCTCACCCAGGTCGCCGCGATGACGAAGGCCCTCCAGGCGGTCTCGATCGGCCTGGTCGAGGAGCACCTCAGCCACTGCGTGGTCGACGCCGCCCGGGCCGGCGGCGAGGAGGCCGACGCGAAGATCAGCGAGGCCGTCGACGCGATCTCCCGGCTGGTGCGGTCGTGAGCGCCACGACGACCTGGCAGGTCGTGGGCATGACCTGCGGCCACTGCGTGGCGGCCGTCAGCGCCGAGATCGGCGCGATCGAGGGCGTCCGTGACGTCCGCGTCACCCTCGAGACCGGCGCCGTCGCGGTCGACAGCGATGCTCCGCTCGACCGGGACGCCGTCGCCGCCGCCGTCGACGAGGCCGGCTACACGCTCGCCTGAGCGCGTCAGCAGGTCGCGAACAGCACCGGCCCGGACGAGAGGTCGGACAGCACGTACGCGCCCTCCGCCGGTGCCAGGTCGAGCGTGGCGACATCCCCCTCGGCGGTCGCCGACTCGACCGTGAAGCGGTCCGAGAAGTCGCCGCCCTGACCGGGAGCCGGCCCGGCAGCCAGCACGGCGCGGCTGTCGGCGTTCGCACGGGCCTGCTCCGCACTGGAGAAGGCCATCGCCACCCGCACCTCGCGGTCGGGCTGCACCGACATCGCGTACGCCGTGAGCGGGTCGACCCCGCCCGCCTCGCTGATCAGCCGCTCCGCGGTGGCCTGCTCCTCCGCGTCGGCGTGGCTCATCGCCAGCTCCGAGCAGGTGTAGTCGCCGTCGTAGACGACCGCGGACTGCGGCGACCCCGACGCCGCGACCACGTCGCGCATGGGGGCGGGCAGCGAGTCGTCGCCCAGGTCGTCGACGACCTGCTGGAGGTAGTCGGGCTGGTCGCTGGTCAGCACCAGGTCGTGGTCGGGGACGAGCGCGACGTACCCGAGCTCCGGCGTCAGGTCGGAGCCGATCCCGGCCAGCAGGTCGGGCCCGCCCTGCCAGACCCCGTCGTCCTCCTCGGGCTCCGTGAAGCCGGCGTCGGCCAGGTGGTCGGCGACCCCGTCGAGATCGGAGCCTCCGCCGAGCCGCACGATCACCACCGCCCCGTCGGACGACTGGCTGAGGAGCTCCCAGGCGATCGAGGCGGGCGAGAAGCCGAAGGCGCGCTCGAGCACGGGCGCCGACTGCACCAGCGCCGAGCCCGAGCTCAGGTCGCGCTCGAAGGCGTCGTCGAGGAGGGTGTCGAGATCATCGGTGCCGACGGCGTCGCGCACCGCCGCCCAGTCGGTCCAGGTGAGCCGCGCAGCGTCGGCAGGCGCGTACGACGTGGCCTCCGCGAAGGTCGTCCGGTCGCGGCTCTGCCACCAACGCACCCCGACCAGGCACGCCCCGGCGAGGGCCAGGACTCCGACGGCGGCGGTGGCGGCCACCAGGCCTCTGCGCACGTCGGTCTCCTCCTCATGGCCGCGGTGGTGTGACACTAGCGGCATGCCTGCGAAGGACGTGCTCGCCGCCGGTGTCGTCGTCTTCCGTCCGGGCAAGCGCGTGCTGCTCGTGCACCGGCCCCGCTACGACGACTGGTCCTTCCCCAAGGGCAAGCTGGACCGCGGGGAGCACGTCGCCGTCGCGGCGGTGCGCGAGGTCGCCGAGGAGACCGGGCTGCACGTGCGGCTCGGGCCACCGCTCGCCGGGCAGCGCTACGCCGTGTCCGGCGGTCGCATGAAGGCGGTGTCCTACTGGGTCGGCCGAGCCGTCGGCTCCGACGACGTCAGCGGCTACCGCGCCAACGCGGAGATCGACCGGGTCGAGTGGGTGCCCTACGACGAGGCACTCGATCGGCTCAGCTACGAGCACGACCAGGAGACGCTCCGTGAGGCGCGCCCCCTGCGCCGCCCGACGCGCGCCATCGTCGTGCTCCGGCATGGCGACGCCCGATCCCGGAAGGCCTGGCGCCGCCAGGACGACCGGCTGCGCCCCCTGCTCCAGGCGGGTCGGCAGCAGGCGCAGCGCGTGATCCCCGTGCTCGCGGCGTACGACGTCACCCGGATCGTCAGCTCCAGCAGCACCCGCTGCGTCGAGACCGTCGCGCCGTACGCCGACACCACCGGCTGGAAGCTGGAGCTCGAGGACGGGCTGAGCGAGGAGGCGGCGTCGGCTGAGGGCGTCGTCGGGCTCGTCGACGAGCTGCTCGCGGCCGACGAGGGCTCGGTGGTCTGCAGCCACCGGCCGGTGCTTCCGACCGTCTTCGACGCGCTCGGGGTCCGCGATCCCAAGCTGGAGACCGGCGGTCTGCTCGTCGCCCACGTCCGCAAGGGCCAGGTCCTGGCGACCGAGGCGCACCAGATCCACTGACGCGCGGGCGGACGCGCGGCGTTCACCCCGCCGTCGTCGGATTCCCCGTCACTGGTCGCCGACTCGGCGGACGGCGTTCACTCCTCGTTCACCGACGACCCCGGATCCGTCCACCTGCGCTCCCTAACTTCGCTGTTGTCAGACAGACGAGAGACGAACTCAGGAGCTCCGAAGTGACTCGCACTTCTTCCATCCGCCGGGCCGTGGTGCCCGGCATCGCCATGCTCGCCCTTGCGCTCACCGGGTGCGGTGCCAGCAACGAGGACGACAACGGCTCGGCCAGCAGCGGCGACAGCACCAGCGCCGCCGCCGCCGCGGGCGACCTCAGCGGCGCCCTGGCCGGTGGTGGCGCCAGCTCGCAGGACACCGCGCAGCAGGCCTGGCGCGCTGCGTTCGGCAGCACCAACGCCGACGTCCAGATCACCTACGACCCGGTGGGCTCCGGCAGTGGCCGCGAGAGCTTCAACTCCAAGGCCTACTCGTTCGCGGGCTCCGACTCCTACCTCAACGACGACGAGGGCGAGCTCAGCGCCGCGAAGGAGCGGTGCGGCGGGGAGGACCCGATCGAGGTCCCGGCCTACGTCAGCGCGATCGCCATCGTCTTCAACGTGCCCGGCGTGGACAGCCTCAACCTCGACGCCAAGACCATCGCCTCGATCTTCGACGGCAAGATCACCACGTGGAACGACCCGGCGATCGCCGGCCAGAACGACGGCGCGGACCTGCCGGACACCACGATCTCGCCGGTGCACCGCTCCGACGACTCCGGCACCACGCAGAACTTCACCGACTACCTGAACAAGGCCGGCGAGGGCGCGTGGAGCTACGACCCCGACGGCGTCTGGCCGATCAAGGGCGGCGAGGCGGCCGAGGGCACCTCCGGCATGGTCGCGGCCGTCAAGGGCGGCGAGGGCACGATCGGGTACGCCGACGAGAGCCAGACCACCGGCCTGGGCCAGGTGTCGGTCAAGGTCGGCGAGGACTTCGTCGCCCCGTCCGCCGAGGGCGCGTCGAAGGCGCTGGCCGTCTCGAAGCGGGTCGAGGGCCGCACGGACGTCGACATGGCGATGGACATCGACCGCACCACGACCGAGGCCGGCGCCTACCCGGTGCTGCTCGCGTCGTACCTGATCGCCTGCCAGCACTACGACGACGCCAACGAGGCGGCGCTGGTCAACGCCTTCCTGTCCTTCATCGTCTCCGACGAGGGCCAGCAGGCCGCGGCCGAGCAGGCCGGGTCCGCCCCGCTCGACGCCGAGCTCGCCTCGCAGGCGCAGGAGATCGTCGGCGCGATCTCCTCGAGCTGATGGGGCACGCGTGACCTTCAGCGCTCCAACCGAAGCAACGCGAAAGCCGGTCGTCCGCCTGGGCGACCGGCTCTTCGCCGGTACTGCGCGCACCGCCGCGCTGATCATCATGCTCGCCCTCGCCGGGGTGTTCGTCTTCCTGACGATCGAGGGCCTGCCCGGCCTGACCGCGCCGGAGAGCATCTACAAGCCCGCCGACGACTTCTGGTCCTACGTGGGTCCGCTGGTCTTCGGCACGATCCTGGCCGCGATCGTCGCGCTGGTCATCGCCGTGCCGTTCTCGATCGGCGTCGCGCTCTTCATCTCCCACTACGCGCCGCCGCGGCTGGCCGCGCCGATCGCCTACGTCATCGACCTGCTCGCGGCCATCCCCAGCGTCGTCTACGGCCTCTGGGGCGGCCTCGCGCTGGCCCACTCGATGACGCCCGCGATCAACTGGCTCTACGACAACCTCAGCTTCATCCCGTTCTTCGCCGGCCCGCCGTCGGTGACCGGCCGGACCATGCTGACCGCCGGCATCGTGCTCGCGATCATGGTCATCCCGATCACGACCGCGATCTCGCGGGAGGTGTTCGCCCAGGTGCCGCGCCTCCACGAGGAGGCGGCGATGGCGCTGGGCGCGACCCGCTGGGAGACGATCCGCCTCGCCGTCTTCCCCTACGCCCGCTCGGGCGTCGTCTCCGGCGTGATGCTCGGCCTCGGCCGTGCCCTCGGCGAGACGATGGCGGTCGCGATGGTGCTCTCGGCGACGCCGGTGGTGACGCTGAACCTGATCTCCAACACCAACCCCGCGACGATCGCGTCCAACATCGCCTCGAACTACAAGGAGGCCACGCCGGACCGGCAGGCGCTGCTGATCGCCACCGGCCTGGTGCTCTTCGCGGTGACGTTCGCCGTCAACTTCGTGGCCCGGCTGATCGTCTCCCGTCATGAGAAGAAGGTGTCGCGATGAGCACCACGACTCCGATCGAGCCGGACTTCGCGGTCTCCGCCGGCCTCGTCCAGCCGCGGCTGCCGCGATGGGGCTCGGCGCTGGTGGCCGTGATGGCGCTGGCGCTCGCCGGCCTGCTGACCATGGTCCTCGGCTTGAGCCTGGTCGCCGGCTTCGTGGTCGCCGCGCTGCTCTTCGTCGTCGGACTGCCGCTGTGGTCACGGATGGTCGAGGGCTCCCGCGCCGCGGCCGACCGGTTCGCGACGTGCCTGGTGTGGGCGTCGTTCGCGGCCGTCGTCGTGCCGCTGGTCTGGCTGGTCTGGCTGGTGCTCAAGAACGGCTTCGGCGTTCTCAGCGTCGAGTTCCTCACCTACTCGATGCGCGGCATCGTCGGGGAGGGTGGCGGGATCTACCACGCCCTGATGGGCACGCTGCTCGTCACGCTCGCCGCGACGCTGATCTCGGTGCCGATCGGGCTCTTCACCGCGATCTACCTCGTCGAGTACGGCCGCGGCGGCCGCCTGGCCCGCACCACGACGTTCCTGGTGGACGTCATGACCGGCATCCCGTCGATCGTCGCCGGCCTCTTCGCGCTCGCGCTCTTCGTGATGATCTTCGGGCCCGCGATCCGGATCGGGTTCGGGGGCTCGGTGGCCCTGTCGCTGCTGATGATCCCGACGGTCGTGCGCTCGGCCGAGGAGATGTTGCGCCTGGTGCCGAGCGACCTCCGCGAGGCGTCGTACGCGCTCGGCGTGCCGAAGTGGCGCACGATCATCAAGGTCGTGCTCCCGACGGCGTTCGGCGGCATCGTCACCGGCATCGTGCTGGCGATCTCCCGGGTCATCGGCGAGACCGCGCCGCTGCTGGTCGTGGCCGGGGCCACCGACTCGGTGAACATGAACCTCTTCTCGGGCCGGATGATGACGCTGCCGGTCTACATCTACACGCAGTACAGCTCGCCGGGCGTGCCCGCCTTCGGTGAGACGGGGCCGCCGCCCGGCTACGCCCGGGCGTGGGGGGCCGCGCTCGTGCTCATCGCGATCGTGATGGTCCTCAACCTCGCCGCCCGCATCCTCCAGAAGACGTTCGCCCCCAAGACCGAGCGGCGCCGCTGAGCGCCAGCCGAGAGACAGCAGAGAGAACACCATGGCAAAGAGCATCGACGTCTCCGACCTCGACATCTACTACGGCGACTTCAAGGCCGTCGAGGGCGTCAACATGTCCATCCGCGCGCGGGCGGTGACCGCGTTCATCGGTCCGTCGGGCTGTGGCAAGTCCACGTTCCTCCGAGCGCTCAACCGGATGCACGAGGTGATCCCGGGCGCCCGCGTCGAGGGCAAGGTGATCGTGTCGGGGCAGTCGCTCTACGACCCGACGGTCGACCCGGTCGCCGTACGCCGCCAGATCGGCATGGTCTTCCAGCGCCCGAACCCGTTCCCTACGATGTCGATCTACGAGAACGTGCTCGCCGGCATGCGGCTGAACTCCAAGAAGCTCTCGAAGTCGGACGCGGACGGGATCGTCGAGAAGTCGCTGCGCGGCGCCAACCTCTGGAACGAGGTCAAGGACCGCCTCGGCAAGCCCGGCATGGGTCTGTCCGGTGGTCAGCAGCAGCGCCTGTGCATCGCCCGCGCCATCGCGGTCTCGCCGGAGGTGCTGCTCATGGACGAGCCGTGCTCGGCGCTCGACCCGATCTCGACGTCCGCGATCGAGGACCTCATCCACGAGCTGAAGTCCGAGTACACGATCGTGATCGTCACCCACAACATGCAGCAGGCGGCCCGGGTGTCCGACGAGACCGGCTTCTTCAACCTCAAGGCCGCAGGTCAGCCGGGCCATCTCGTCGAGTTCAACCCGACCCACAAGATGTTCACGAACCCGGACGAGCCCGCGACTGAGGCGTACATCTCAGGGCGCTTCGGCTGAAATCCCTCAGGGAGCGGCTGCCCCGGCCGATCGAGAGGGCCTGAACTGTCGATTTCACCCTGGGGGACAGGTGCCACGCTGCGCTGTCGTGATCGAGGACGACGCGGACATCGCGACGCTCCTCGAGACTGCGCTGACCTCCCAGGGCTTCGAGGTCACGATCGCCCACGACGGCCAGCACGGGGTGGATCTGGTCGCCGCGCTGTCGCCGGACCTGGTCACCCTCGACGTGGGGCTGCCGGGCATCGACGGGCTCGAGGTGTGTCGCCGGATCCGGCCGCTCACCGACGCCTACGTGATCATGGTGACCGCACAGGCCGAGGAGATCGACCGGCTGATCGGCCTCGAGACCGGTGCCGACGACTACCTCGCCAAGCCCATCAGCGTCCGTGAGCTCAAGGCGCGGGTCAACGCGATGTTCCGCCGGCCGCGGCACTTCTTCGAGGTCCCGGTGGCCGTGGGCGCCGACCTGGTCGCCGTGCCGGCCGGTGTCGCCGGCGGCTTCTCCGGTGACGCCAACGAGGTCCTCCGGCACGGAGGCCTGGCCGTCGACGTGGACGCCCACCGGGTGTGGCGCGACGGCGAGGAGGTCGACCTGACGCCGACCGAGTTCGAGCTGCTCACCCGCCTCATGCGAGCGCCCGGCCGGGTGTGGACGCGCGCGCTGCTGATGGAGGAGGTCTGGGGGCAGACCTGGGGCGAGACCCACCACGTGGAGGTCCACATGGGCAACCTGCGCCGCAAGCTCGGCGACCGGCGAGGTCAGGTGCGGTTCGTCGAGACGGTGCGGGGCGTCGGGTACCGCATGTGCCCCGCCAGCTGAACCACGCCCTGCTGCTCGCCGTCGGCGACGAGTGACCCGGCTTCGATCCGGACGCCGCGGGACAGATCGACGCCGCTGTGCGCGGGCACCAGGCGACGGAACGTCGCGGGCTGGAAGGTCTCGGCCGTGGTGCTCACGACTGCGCCTCCGCCCGGACGAGGGTGAGCCGCGGGCGGCCGTCGGGCCGGTGGGTCGGCGTCGGGACGATTGCCGGGGCGGTGCCCCGTGCGCCGCGACGCGGCTGCGCGCGGCGTACCAGGACGACGGCGAGCGCCACGACCCCGGCGGCCGCGACCCAGGTGGTCCCGTAGCGGTGGGTGAGCGCCCGGACGGCGTGCTCCGCGTGCTCGGCCAGAGCGGCCGGCCCCACGACGAGGACGACGGTGACCGCGAGTACCGCGCTGAGCGCGGTGACCACGGTGCTGGGTGCTGAGCTGGTGGTGCGCATCTGGTCCCTCCCCCCTGGGATCCCGCCGCTGGACCCGCCGCGGGTGTTCGTGACAGGACGATCAAACCGCGCCGACCTCAAGACCCCGCCCGACCCGTCCCCCGTTTTCCTGCAAGACAACTGCAATGCCCTCAGGTCCTGCCTTGCACCTGTCGGCGATAGCCAGCGACGTTCTGGTTGCTCCGAACCGTTGGGAACAACCAGAACGTCTGTGGCTATCGGGACGTAGGCACCACCCAGCCGGGCGCGCGGCGGAGGGCTGTGGATGAGCGCGGCGAGGCAGCGCCGCTGTCCCGCACCGTGGCGGCGTGAGACCTCGCACCCGACACATGTGGCCGCCGCCGTTCGACCCGGCGCGGCCGTACGTCGTGCGGCCGGTCCGGGTCGACCCGGAGGGCGTCACCGGGCCGACCCGTGCCCAGGTCCGCGGGGCGCGGTGGCGGCGTACGAGCCGTGGCTTCTACGTCCCGGCCGAGGTGAGCCGCAACCTCCCCGAGCAGCGCATCGTCGAAGCGGCCCACCATCTCTCCAGCGCGAGTGCGGTCACCGGATGGGCAGCGCTGAGCTGGAGGCTGGCGGGCTGGTTCGACGGCCGCACGGACGGGGGCAGGTCGGAGCTCGCGGTGCCGGTCACGACGATCAGGAACGCCGTGCGGTCGCGCCCCGGTCTGGCGGTGACGTCGGAGTGCATCCCGCCTCGCGACCGCGTGGTGGTCGACGGGCTCAGGGTGGTCACGCCGGCGTGCGCGGTCGCGTTCGAGATGCGGTACGCCGACAGCCTGGTCGCGGCGGTGCGGGCGTTCGACATGGCGGCGGCGGCCGACCTGGTGTCGGTCGCCGAGCTCCTCGACCACCTGGAGCTGCTCTACCACTGGATCGGGATCCCGCAGGCCCGTGAGGCGGCGCAGCTGGTCGACGAGAACGCATGGTCACCGGCCGAGGTCGACGTCCGGCTGACCTGGCCGCTGGAGCTGGGCCTCGAGCCTCCGTTGACCAACCGGCCGGTGTTCGACAGTCATGGCCGGCACGTCGCGACTCCGGACCTGATCGACGTCGAAGCCGGTCTGGTGGTCGAGTACGACGGTCCTGTCCACCTCGCCGCCGATCGGCGTGCCCGGGACCTCGTCCGGGAGGACGACCTGCGGCGACTCGGGCTCGAGTACCTCACGCTCGTCGCCGCCGACCGGGCCGACCGGTCCCGGATGGCCCGGCGGATCCTGGCCGCCCGCGCGCGCTCGCCGTTCACGCCGGTGCCGGACCGGAGGTGGACGATCGAGCCGCCACCGTCGTGGACCCCCACCGCGACGGTCGAGCAGCGCCGCTCGCTGTCACTCGACCAGCGCGAACGGCTCCTGCGGTATCGCCGTACGGGCTGACCGCCGGCATAGCCAGCGACGTAGTGGTCGTTCCGACCGTGCCGGACCAACCAGAACGTCGCTGGGTATCGCGACGACGAGCAGGCTCAGACGCCGAGGATCGCGTGCAGGACCGCGTAGAAGCCGGCGGCGACGAGGCCGGCCATGGGGAAGGTGAGGACCCAGGCGGTGACGATCGAGCGGGCGACGCCCCACCGGACGGCGGAGAAGCGCTTGGTGGCGCCGGCGCCCATGATCGCCGAGGTGATCAGGTGGGTGGTCGAGATCGGGGCGTGGAAGACGAAGGCCGTCGTGTACAGGACACCTGCGCCGACCGACTCGGCCGCGAAGCCGCGGGCCGGGTCGAGGTGGATGATCCGGCGGCCGAGGGTGCGCATGATGCGCCAGCCGCCGGAGTACGTGCCGAGCGAGATCGCCGCGGCGGAGGAGATCACGATCCAGATCGGGAGGTTCTCCTGGCCGGCGTAGTAGCCCGCGGTCGTGACCGTCAGGAAGATGATGCCCATCGTCTTCTGGGCGTCCTGGAGGCCGTGGCCGAGCGCCAGTGCCGCGGCGGAGACGGTCTGCGCCATCCGGAACCCGCGGAAGACCCGGTGCGGATTCCGCTTCCGGAAGACCCACATGATCGTCAACATCACGACGAACGCCGCGAAGAAGCCGAACACCGGCGACAGCACCATCGGGATCAGCACCTTGTCGACGATCGTCGCCCAGTGCACGAGGTCGACGCCCCCGGCCGCGATCGCTGCGCCGACCATGCCGCCGATCAGCGCGTGCGAGGACGAGGACGGCAGGCCGAAGTACCAGGTGATGAGGTTCCAGGTGATGGCGCCGAGCAGGCCGCCCAGGATGACCACGAGGCCGTGGGTGCCCTCTGGTGGCGAGATCACCTCACTGACGGTGTGCGCGACCTCCTGGCCGAGCAGGGCGCCGACGAAGTTCATGACGGCCGCCAGGATGAGGGCGACCTTGGGGGTCAGCGCACGCGTCGACACCGAGGTGGCGATGGCGTTGGCGGCGTCGTGGAACCCGTTGGTGTAGTCGAACACCAGGGCCACCACGACGACCGTGATGACGATCGCGAGCTCCATGTGGGGTCAGGACTCCTTGACCGCGATCTGCTCCACCGTGTTGGCGACCTTCTCGAACGCGTCGATCGCCTCCTCGAGGCCCTCGACGATGTCCTTGAGCTTGAGCACCTCGATGGTCTTGAACTCGCCGCTGAAGAGCTTCGCGATCGTACGGCGGTGGTTCTTGTCGCCGGCGTTCTCGAGCCGGTTGACCTCGATCCAGTACTCCTCGAGGGACTGCGACTGCATCGACTGGAGGTTCGGCATCGCGTCCGCGGTCAGCTCCGCGCAGCGCTGGAGCACCTCGACCTGGGCCGAGAGCTCGGCCGGGAGGAGCTTGACCTCGTACAGCAGGATCATGTCGACGACCTCGTCCATCATGTCCATGACGTCGTCGAGCCCGGACGCGAGGGAGTAGATGTCCTCGCGGTCGAACGGCGTCACGAAGGTCGAGTTCACCTTCTTGACGATGGCGTGCGTTGTCTCGTCGGCCTGGTGCTCGGCCTCGCGCATCCGGCGCGCCACGTCATCGTGGTCGGCGCCGTCGGCGAGCATCTCGGCGAGCAGCGATGCTCCCCTGATGAGGTGCTGGGCCGACTCGGTCAGCAGGACGTAGAACGACGTGTCGACGGGGCGAAGGCGCAAACCCACGGATAACTCCTGGTGAGGAGGAAAAGAACGCGATCAGCCTAGGGGGTGAGATGCCCGAAAACGCAAGTGGCGCCCATTCCGGGAGCCCTCCGCGCCCTGTGTCGGTGGTCACCGACGCCGGCGCGGGCTCTCGATCAGCGCCTGCTGGAGGTCCGTGGCGCCCTCGTTGCGCGCCCAGCAGCCCTCGCTGTCGAGCTCCCAGGCGGTCACGTGCGGGGCGAAGGCGAGGTCCAGGAGCTCGCCGATCACCTGGATGCTGTCGGCGCCGGGCAGCCGCACCAGCACCTCGACCCGACGGTCCAGGTTGCGGTGCATCATGTCGGCGGAGCCGATCCACACGGTGGGGTCGCCGGCGTTCTCGAACCAGAAGATCCGGCTGTGCTCGAGGAACCGGCCGAGCACGGAGCGCACGGTGATCGTCTCCGACAGCCCGGGTACGCCGGGCCGCAGCGCGCAGATGCCGCGCACGAGCAGCTCGACCGGGACGCCTTCCTGCGAGGCGAGGTAGAGCGCGTCGATGACCGCCTCGTCGACGACGGAGTTGGCCTTGAGGCGGATCCGGGCCGGGCGGCCGGCGCGGTGGTTGGCGATCTCGCGGTGCACCTGCTCGACCAGCCCGGAGCGCACCGAGTCCGGCGCGACGAGGAGCTGCTCGTACGACGCGTTGCGCGACCAGCCCGAGAGGTTGTTGAAGAGATGGGCGACGTCCTCGCCGATCTGCTCGTTGGTGGTGATCAGCCCCAGGTCCTCGTACATCCGCGACGTCTTGGGGTTGTAGTTGCCGGTGCCGATGTGGGTGTAGCGCCGGATGCCGTCGGGCTCGTCGCGGACCACCATCGCGAGCTTGCAGTGGGTCTTGAGGCCGACGAGCCCGTAGACGACGTGGCAGCCGGCCTGCTCGAGCTTGCGGGCCCAGCGGATGTTGGCCTCCTCGTCGAAGCGCGCCTTGATCTCGACGAGCACCAGCACCTGCTTGCCCGCCTCGGCGGCATCGATGAGCGCGTCGATGATCGGGCTGTCGCCGGAGGTGCGGTAGAGGGTCTGCTTGATGGCCAGCACGTGCGGGTCGGCGGCAGCCTGCTCGAGGAAGCGCTGCACCGACGTCGCGAAGGAGTCGTAGGGATGGTGCAGCAGTACGTCGTTCCTGCGGGCCGCCTTGAACACGTCGACGGGCGCTGACGACTCGACCTCGGCCAGCCGCGGGTGCGTGACCGGCACGAACGCGGGGTACTTCAGCTCCGCCCGCGGCAGGTCCGCGATGTCGTGGAGCCCGCGCAGGTCCAGCGGACCCCGGAGCCGGAACACCTCCGCCTCGGAGACGCCGAGCTCGGATACGAGCAGCTGGAGCACCTGGGGAGCGATCGACTCCTCGACCTCCAGCCGGACCGGCGGCCCGAACCGACGGCGCAGCAGCTCCTTCTCCAGGGCCGCGAGGATGTTCTCGGCGTCGTCCTCCTCGACCTCCAGGTCCTCGTTGCGGGTGACCCGGAACGTGTGGACCTCGAGCACCTCCATGCCCGGGAAGAGCCGCTTGAGGTGCTCGCCGATCACGTCCTCCAGGGGCACGAAGCGCTGGTTGCCGACCGGCACGAAGCGGGAGAAGATCGGCGGCACCTTCACCCGCGCGAAGTGCTCCTTGCCGGTCTTGGGGTTGCGGATCAGCACCGCCAGGTTGAGCGAGAGCCCCGAGATGTAGGGGAACGGGTGCGCCGGGTCGACGGCCAGCGGCGTCAGCACCGGGAAGACCCGCTCCTTGAAGAGCCGCTTGCAGGCCCGCTGCTCGTCGCGGTCGAGGTCGTCCCAGCGGACGAGCTCGATGTTGGCGTCGCGGAGGGCGGGCACGATCTCGTCGCGGAAGAGCCGCGCCTGACGCTCGGAGAGCTCGCGGGTCGTGCGCAGGATCAGGTCGAGCACCTCACTCGGCATCAGCCCGCTCGCCGCCCGCACGGCGAGCCCGGCGGCGATCCGGCGCTTGAGGCCCGCGACCCGCACCATGAAGAACTCGTCGAGGTTGCTCGTGAAGATCGCGAGGAACCGGGTCCGCTCGAGCAGCGGCAGGTCCGGGTTCTCGGCGAGCTCGAGGACGCGCTGGTTGAACCGCAGCCAGGACAGCTCGCGGTCGAGGAACCGGTCCTCGTACTTCTCCACCGCGGCGAGCGCGTCGTGGTCGGGCAGGTACGGCGGCTCGACCTCGAAGGTCTCCTCCGGGATCGCCTCGCCATGGCTGGACAGGGCGTCGGGAGGCAGGCTGTCGAGCGTCATGCACCGAGTCTGGCACCAACCGGTGAACACGGGGTGACGCCGACCGCGGACGGATCGGTAGGTTGCCGGGCGTGAACGCCCTCGAACCCGTCGAGACCCTCCTGCTGCGAGCCGCCCTCGCGCTGCCACCACGCGTCCAGCGCGTGCTCGCCGGCCGGCCGGTCGTCGTCGACGGCGAGCCGCTCGCCGTCGACACCCAGCTGATGCTGCGGATCCAGCGGCTGATCCGCGAGCCGGCCGCGGAGTCGCTGCCGATCCCCGAGGGACGCCGCGCGATCCGCCGGCACACCCGGCTGGTCGCCGGCCGGCAGCCGATCGGCGAGGTGCGCGACCTGCGGGTGGCCGGCCTCCCGGCCCGGCTCTACACGCCGTCGCTCTCGCGCGGGCCGCTGCTGGTGTTCTTCCACGGCGGTGGCTTCATGTACGGCGACCTCGAGTCCCACGACGCCGCCTGCCGGTTCCTCGCCGAGCGCTCCGGCGTACGGGTGCTGGCCGTGGACTACCGCCTCGGTCCGGAGCAGCCGTTCCCGGCGGCGTACGACGACGCGCTCGCGGCGTACCGCTGGGTCGTCGAGCACGCCGACGAGGTCGGCGCCGACCCCACGCGGCTCGCGGTGGGTGGCGACTCCGCCGGGGGCAACCTGGCTGCCGTGGTCGCGATCGAGGCGGCCCGCGAGGGGCTGCCGCTCGCGCTCCAGCTGCTCGTCTACCCGGTGACGGACGCCGCGCGCGAGACCGCGAGCTCCACGTCGTTCCAGACCGGCTTCTACCTGACCAGCGCGTTCATGGACCTCGCCCACGACAGCTACGTGGCCGGCGGCGACCCGCGCGACCCGCGGATCTCGCCGGCGTACGCCGACCTGCCGGCGACCCTCGCGCCGGCGTACGTGGTCACCGCGGGCTTCGACCCGCTGCGCGACGAGGGCGAGGAGTACGCGGCGCTGCTGGAGAAGGCGGGGGCGGCAGTGGAGCTGCGCCGGTTCGGCGACCAGATCCACGGCTTCTTCAACATGGTCGGCGTGGGGCGCTCGGCCCGGGCGGCCAACGCGGAGATCGCGGCCGCGCTCCGACGCCACCTCGCCTAGCGCCGGAAGATCCCCTTCTTCTTCTGTAGCTCCAGCAGATCGGCGCGCACCTGCTCCAGCTCCTGGGCGAGCTCGCGGGCTCGCTCCTCGGCCGCGAGCCGCTCCTCCATCGCTGCTTCGGCGAGCTCGGCCTGGTGCCGTACGGCGGCCTCGACGGCGCTGCGGTCGGAGGCCCGGTCGGCGGCGGCCGACTCGGCCTCGGTCCGCAGCCGGGCCTGCTCGGCGGCGGCCTGCTCGGCAGCCTCCCGGGCGGCGACGGCGGTCCGCAGCTCGTCGGCGTGACGGGTGGTCTCCTCGCCGGTGGCCGCGAGCACCTCGCGCAGCCGCTGCTCGGCCTCGCGGCGCTCCTCAGCGGCGCGGGCGGCGAGCTCGGCGTGCGCCCGTGCGTCGTCCTCGGCCGCGCGCCGGGCCTCGAGGGCCTCGGCCGCGGCCCGCTCGGCGTCCGCGCGGGCCTGGGCGTGCTGCTCGGCGGTCGCGTCGGCGGCGGCCCGGGCCTCGGCGGCGGTGCGGGCCACCTCGGCGTGCTCTGCTGCCTGCTGGTGGGCGGCTGCCTGGGCCGCGGCCGCGGCGGCGGCGGCCTCCGCCTGGGCGGTGGCTCGGCGCTCGGCCTCCTCGCGCTCGGACTGGGCCTGCTCGGCGCGGGTCGCTGCTGCCTCGGCGTCGCGCTCGGCCGTGGTCCGGTCGGCGTGGGCGGCGCCGGCAGCCTCGAGCTGGGCGCTGGCCTGCCGCTCGGCCTGCTCGCGCGCGGCGGTGGCCTCGGCCGCTGCGCGCTCGGCGTCCGCGCGGGCGTGGGCGTGCTGCTCGGCGGTGGCGTCGGCGGCGGCTCGGGCCTCGGCGGCGGTGCGGGCCACCTCGGCGTGCTCTGCTGCCTGCTGGTGGGCGGCTGCCTGGGCCGCGGCCGCGGCGGCGGCCGCCTCGGTCTGGGCGGTGGCTCGGCGCTCGGCCTCCTCGCGCTCGGCCTGGGCCTGTCCGGCGCGGACGACGGCGGCCTCGGTGTCGCGCTCGGCAACGGCCCGGTCGGCGTGGGCGGCCGCGGCGGCGTCGAGCTGGGCGCGAGCCTGGCGCTCGGCCTCCTCGCGGGCGGCGGCCGCGTCGATGGCCGCCTGCTCGGCGACGGTCCGGGCGACGTGGGCCTCGGCGGCTCGCTCGGCCTCGGTCCGCGCGGACTCGTCGGCCGCGAGCTTGGCCTCGTGGGAGACCTGCAGGGCGCCCGCCATCTCGGCAGCGGTACGGCGCGCCTCCTCCTCGCCGAGCGCGGCTGCGGCTGCGGCCTCGGCCGCCCGGGTCGCCGCCTCCTCCGCCGTGGTGCGCGCGGCCTGCGCGGCCTCGGCCGCGGCGGCGCGCTCATCGGCCGCCTGCTCGGCGGCGAGCCGCGCGGTGTGCGCCTCGTCGGCGAGCCGGGCGTGCTCGGCGGCCGACGAGTCGGCCGTCGCGCGTCCCTGGAGCGCCTCCGCGGCGGTGGCCTCGGCGGCGGCGCGGGCCTCGACCGCGTCCGCGGCCGCCTGCTCCGCGGCCGCGCGGGCCTCCTGCGAGCCGGTCACGAACTCCTCGTGCGCAGCGATCGCTGCGGTGAGGCGGGCCGCGAGCTCGGTGGCACGGGTCTCGGCGCCCTCGCGGTCAGCGTGTGCGGCGGTCGCCCGCTCGGCGGCCTCCTGCGCCGCCTGCTCGGCCGCCTGCCGCTCGGTGAGGGCGGTGGCGGCCCGCTCGGCTGCGGCCGTCGCGGACTGCTCCGCGGCGGTCCGTGCCTGGTGCGCGGCGGTGGCGGCGGCGTCCTGCTCGGCGGCCGCGGCCTCGGCGGCGGCGCGCGCCTCGGCCTGCTCGCGCGCCGCGGTCTCGGCCTTGGCGCGGGCGTCGGCCTGGGTGGCCGCGGCCCGCTCGGCGGCGAGGCGCGCCTCGCCGGCAGCGGCGATCTGCTCCTCGAGGTCGGCGACGCGGGCCTCGGCCGCCGCGCGGGCCTCCTCGGCCGCGCGGACCCGCTCCGCGGCTGCGGCAGCGGCCTGCTCCGCCGCCACCCGCGCCTGGTGGGCCTCGGCCGCGGCGGTCGCCTGCTCCTCGGCGTAGGCCTCGGCGGCGGCCCGAGCCTCGCTGGCCGCTGCCTCCCGGGCGGCGGCCTCGCGGGCGGCCTCCTCGGCGGCCGCGCGGTCGACGGTCTGCTGGGCGCCGGCCTGCTCGGCGGCCAGCCGCAGGGCGGTCGCCACCTTCGCGGAGTCGACGAGCTTGCGGGCGGCCTCCTCGGCCTCGACGCGCTCGCGGGCCGCGGCGGTCGCCGCCTCCTCGAGCCGGACCCGCTCGGCGGCGTGCTCGGCTGCGGCCTCCTCGGCGGCGCGGCGTGCGTCGTACGCCTCCTGCGCCTTGGCGGCGTGCTCGGCGGCCCGGTCGTCCGCCTCCGCGCGAGCGCGCGCGTGCTGGGTGGCCGCCTCCTCGGCGACGAGCCGCTCGGCGGCCTGCTCGGCGGCGGCCTGCTCGGTGCGCCGGCGCAGCTCCGTGGCGCGCTCGACCGCGGCCTGGAGGTCGGCGGGCGTCCGGACGGCCGGCTCCGGCTGGCTCGGCGGGGGCGCGGGGGACTCAGGACCGGCCTGCTCGCTCAGCTCGCCGTGCTCGGCCTTGCGCTGCCACCAGCGGGTCGGAGTCGGGTCGTTCGATGTCATCAGGCGAAAGCCTAGGGCCTCAGGGCGTCGATGCGGCGCGATGCGCCCGTCAGTAGACGAGCGCCTGGGCGTCCGCCGCGAGCGCCTCCTCGACGAACGCCGCGGCGCCCGCGATCCGGACTCCGGGCAGCAGGTCGGCCTCGCCGATCTCCCGTCGCGCGGCGCACTGCGTGCACACGGTGACCCGCCCACCCGCGGCGACGGCGGCCACCAGGTCGGCGGCCGGGGCCGCGTGGGGGAGCGAGAAGCCCTCGCGTCCGGCCACGCCCAGCCAGGCAGCCTCGCCCGTCAGCCACAGGCTGACGTCGGCTCCGGCGCTCAGCGCGGTGGCGGCGACGGTGAGCCCCTGGTTGGCACGCTCGGGCTCGTCCGCGCCGCAGGTGACCTTGACGACGAGAGGGCGCATGGCAGCAACCTATAGTTCGTCGGTGCGTTCCTTCGAAGAGCTCCTCGACGACCCGACCTGCAACCTGGCGGTGGACGACCAGGGATCGGAGGTCGCGCTGGTCGCCTTCGGCGGCCTGAAGGGTCGGCTCGCGATCGCGCCGTTCGAGTTCTTCGGCCTCACGCGCGGCATGCCGGTGACCAAGGTCTTCATCCGTGACCCCGCGCAGGCCTGGTACGTCGACGGGGTGCCCGAGCTCGGCCCCGACCTGCGCGCGGCGGCGCTCGGGCTGCGCCGCGTGGTCGACGACCTCTGCGGCCGCGCCGTCCTGTTCGGCAGCTCCGCCGGCGGCTTCGCCGCGGTCGCGGCCGCCCTGGTCGGCCGCTTCGAGGAGGTGCACGCCTTCGGCGCGCAGGTCTCGATGCGCCGTGAGGACCGCGCGGCGATGAACGACGCGCGGTGGCGCCCCCGGGCGCGGGCCCTCTACGACGCAGCCCGATCCGACACCCTCCTCGACCTGCGGCCGCTGCTCGACGCCTCCGACGGCTCGACCCGGGTCGAGCTGCACGTCTCCGACGACGACCTCGACCTCGCCCACGCCGACCTCGCCGCCGGCCGGCCCGGGGTGACCGTGCACCGCCACCCGGGGGGCGGCCACACCTTCGTCCGGCAGCTGCGCGTCGACGGGACCCTCGAGCGGATCGTCCGCGACTCGCTGGGCCTGCCCGCCGCTCTCTAGAGTTGACCCCATGCCGTTCGAGATCCCGGACAACATCCACCCCGACTGCGCCCGGCTCGCCTGGCTGATCGGCAAGTGGGCGGGCAACGGGCACGGTGAGTACCCCGGCATCGAGAACTTCCAGTTCGGCCAAGAGGTCATCTTCCAGCAGGACGGGCGGCCGTTCATCCACTACGTGTCCCGGGCCTGGATCGTCGACGCCGAGGGCAAGCACGTGCGCGAGGCCGCGCAGGAGACGGGCTTCCTCCGGCCGAAGGCGGACGGCACCCTCGAGGTGCTGCTCACGCACAACACCGGGTTCGTCGAGATCTGGACCGGCGAGATCCACCCGGAGCAGCCGCGCTTCGAGATCGTCACCGACGCGGTCGCGCGGACCGCGACCGCGAAGGAGTACACCGGCGGCAAGCGCCTCTACGGCTACGTCAACGGCGACCTCCTCTACGCGTTCGACATGGCCGCGATGGGGCACGAGCTGCAGCCCCACACGCACGCGCAGCTCGTCAGGCAATGAACGAGGAACTCGCCGCCAGGCTGCACAGCCTCGGCTACCGGCTCACCCCGCAGCGCCAGCTCGTGCTCCAGGCGGTCGACAAGCTGGGCCACGCCACGCCGGACGAGATCCTCGCCGAGGTGCAGCTGCACGCGAGCGCGGTCAACGCCTCCACGGTCTACCGCAACCTCGAGGTGCTCGAGGAGCTCGGCCTGGTGCGGCACGCCCACCTGTCCGACCGCGCCCCGACGTACCACTCCGTGAGCGACCACACGCACTTCCACCTGGTCTGCCGGAAGTGTCAGCGGGTCGTTTCTGTTGATGCTGGTGAGGTGGCCGGATTCGCGGACGCGACGAGGGCGCAGCACGGCTTCGTGCTCGACGTCGGTCACCTGGCCATCTTCGGCGAGTGCGTGGAGTGTGAGACGGATGCGTAGCCCCCTGCTGAGCCTGCCCGGTGCCGTGGCCGGCGACGGCGTCGACCACGACGTCGCCGCGCACTACGGCTCCTTCAACACCGAGCAGCGCACGCTCGAGTCCGGCGACGGCTTCGTCGACCTCTCGCACCGCGACGTCGTGCGGGTGTCCGGACCCGACCGCCTGACCTGGCTGCACTCGCTCACCACGCAGCACCTCGAGTCGCTCGCCCCGAAGGCGTGGACCGGCGCGCTGGTGCTGAGCCCGCAGGGGCACGTCGAGCACGCGTTCTTCGGGTACGACGACGGCGAGGCGTTCACCGCGCACACCGAGCCGGGCGCGGCGGCCGCCCTCGTGGAGTTCCTCGACCGGATGCGCTTCATGATGCGCGTCGAGGTCGCCGACGTGACCGACGAGCTGGCCGTCACCTGGCGCCCGGGCGCCGCGGCCGAGGGTCCCTACGCCGGCTACGAGCTCGTCCCGCGCGCCCAGCTGACGGCGTACGCCGACGCGGCGGGGCCGGCCTGCGGGCTGTGGGCGTTCGAGGCGCTGCGGATCGCGCGCGGCGAGCCCCGCCTCGGCCTCGACACCGACCACCGCACGATCCCCAACGAGGTCGGCTGGATCGGACCCGCCGTCCACCTCGACAAGGGCTGCTACCGCGGGCAGGAGACGGTCGCGCGGGTGCACACCCTCGGCCGGCCGCCGCGCCGGCTGACCCTGCTGCACCTCGACGGCTCCGAGAACCGCCTGCCCACCGTCGGGTCCGACCTGTTGCACGGCGAGAAGGTGGTCGGCTTCGTCGGCACCTCCGCCCGCCACCACGAGCTCGGCCCGATCGCGCTCGCGATGGTCAAGCGCAACGTGCCCCTCGACGTCGAGCTCAGCGTCGAGGGGATGCCGGCCGCCCAGGAGGTCGTCGTCGACCCCGAGGTCGGCCTGCACGTCCGCCCGCTGCGCTGACGGCGGCCCGTCGAGAAGCGAGAGCGCGAGCAGGTCCTCTCCCGCAGCTGGAGAGGACCTGCTCGCGCCACTCGACGGGAAGATAGGGCAACTCGTCCACCGACGTGGGCGAACGCTCGACTGGGCCGGACCTGACCAGGCGTTGTCCAGACCGGGCCGCTATGCGGTGCCGCGTCGGTACATGACGTGGGTGTCGGCGTCCGCGTGGGTGAAGCCGACCTTCGTGTAGAGCGCGACGGCGGCGTCGTTGTCGGACTCGACGTAGAGATGGATCTCGTCGACGCCGAGGCCGGTGAGGTGGTGGAGGCCGGCGAGGGTCACGACCTTGCCGAGCCCGCGGCCCTGGGCGGCCGGGTCGACGCCCACGACGTACACCTCGCCGAGGGTGGGGGAGTGCTGCTTGGTCCAGTGGAAGGCGACCAGCCGGTCCCCGTCGTGGGCCAGCAGGAGGCCGGCGGGGTCGAACCACGGCTCGGCCATCCGCTCGGCCAGGTCGGCCGCGTCCATCGCGCCCTGCTCGGGGTGGTGGGCGAACGCCGCGGCGTTGACCCGGATCAGATCGTCGGCGTCGGCGGGGGTGTAGCCGCGGATCGTCACGCCGTCCGGGACGGCGAGGTCGGGCAGCGGCGTCGAGGTCGGCCGCCGCAGCACCCACAGTGCGCGCACCCGCTCGAAGCCGTGGCGCCGCGCCAGCGCCGCGGCCGCGGGGTGGTCGCCGTGCGACCAGGCGGTCAGCGGACCGGCGGGGACCTCGGCCAGCAGCGCCGCGCCGATCCCTCGGCCTCGCGCCGACGGACGGACGACCAGGCTCAGCTCGCCGCCGACCAGCAGCGCGAAGCCGTCGTCGTGGCTCCAGCTCCGCACGTCGTCGGGCCGGTGCTTGAGCGCGCGCCAGGTCGCCTCGTCGAGCGGCGCCGCACCGTCAGCCGCCTCGGCCTCGCCCGCGATGGCGGCGATGGCGTCGAGGTCGGTCACGGGATCAGCCTAGGGCGGCGTCCTCGGTGGCGCGGGCGTCGGCGGCGGCCTTCTGCTCCTTCGACGGGAGCACGAAGCGGTAGCCGACGTTGCGGACGGTGCCGATGAGCGTCTCGTTCTCGGGTCCGAGCTTCGCGCGCAGGCGGCGTACGTGGACGTCGACGGTGCGGGTGCCACCGAAGTAGTCGTAGCCCCAGACCTCCTGCAGCAGCTGCTGGCGGCTGAACACCCGGCCGGGGTGCTGGACCAGGAACTTCAGCAGCTCGAACTCCTTGAAGGTCAGGTCGAGCGGGCGGCCGCTGATCTTGGCCGTGTACGTCGCGTCGTCGACGACGACCTCGCCGGAGCGGATCACGTGGGACTCGGGGTCGTCCGCGTCGCGGCGGGCGTTGAGCCGGCCGATGGCGAGCTTGATCCGGGCCTCGAGCTCGGCGGGGCCGCAGGTGTGCAGCACGACGTCGTCCATGCCCCAGTCCTGGGCGACGACCGCGAGGCCGCCCTCGGTGCAGACCAGCAGCACGGGGACGTCGGTGCCGGTGGTGCGGATCAGTCGGCACAGGTCGCGTGCGTGCGCCAGGTCCTGGCGACCGTCGACGAGCAGCAGGTCGGAGTCGGGCGCCTCGAGGAGCGCGCTGCCCTCGGCGGGCAGGATCCGGACCTGGTGGCCGAGCAGCGCGAGGGCGGGCAGCACCTCGGCGGACGGCTGGAGGGCGCTCGTGAGAAGCAGGAGCGTGCTCATGGAGTGGTCTCCTCCCGATCGGGCGGGGACCGAAACGCGACGCTGGGCTTCGGCCGGTGACTCTCGTCGGGAAGAATACCGTTACATGAGCGTCGCATTGGATCCTTCCAAGCGAAATGAGACCGACACCATCCAGGTGCACTACTGGGCGTCGGCGCGTGCTGCTGCGGGCGTGGGCGGCGACGCGCTCGAGGTCGACGGGCCGATCACCCTCGACGAGGTGGTCCGCCGCGCGAGCGCACTGCACCCGGGCACGCGGCTGCCCGACGTGCTCAAGGTCTGCTCCGCGCTGGTCGGCGACCGGCCCGTCAGCTCCGAGGATCCCGGGGACGTCGTGGTCCAACCGGGCTCGACGGTGGAGTTCCTGCCGCCGTTCGCCGGCGGCTGACGCGTCGCCAGGCGAGCACCACCAGCGCCCCGAGTAGGCCGCCGAGGGTGTTGGCGACGACGTCGACGTACGACGCCGTGCGCTCGGTGAGCAGCGCTCCCTGGGTGATCTCGACGGCGCAGGCGCCCACCAACGCGAGCGCCGTCCAGGTCCGCCAGGTGGTGCGTGGCCAGAGGATCGACCCGAGCGCCGAGACCGGCGCGACGATGAGGGCGTTGCAGAGGAACTCCGCGTCGGACTGGTTCAGGCCGCCATGGGCGAGCCAGCCCGCCATGCCGGACTGGGTGCTCGAGGTCGGCGCCAGCAGGGCCACGCCGAGGAGCGCGCAGTAGACGAGCAGCCCGACGACCTCCCACCGGCGTACGTCGACTCGGGTCACGTGACGAGACCCTCTCACGGCGCAGGGAATGTGGCCGACGGCGCGGTCGTTGCGCGGGACGTGAGCACCGGAGCCTGGATCGCCGTCGCGGCCGTCGTCCTCGCCCTCGGGTTCGGCGCCTACCGGCTGCTCACCGATGGGAGGTTCCGCGGGACGCACCAGGTGCGCGACGCCGAGCCGCCGACCGTCGAGGAAGGGCCCCGTGCTGTCTCGACGCCGGTCGCCTGGGACGCCGTGCGGACCGCCGTACCCCAGGCGCAGCTCGGCGAGCGCGCGACGCTGCTCCAGTTCTCCTCGGCGTTCTGCGCACCGTGCCGGGCCACCCGGCGCACGCTGTCCGAGGTGGCGGAGCTGGTCCCGGGCGTGACCCACCTCGAGGTGGACGCGGAGCACCACCTCGAGCTCGTGCGAGCGCTCGGCGTCCTGCGCACGCCGACCACGCTCGTGCTCGACGCGACGGGCCACGAGGTCACCCGTGCCGCAGGTGCGCCGCGCAAGGAGCAGGTCATCGCCGCGCTCGGGAACGCCTGATGTCCACATCGTGGATATCCGTTCCGTATCGTGAGACGCCGATTGTGAGCACGGCCCCGCCGCTCCCTACTCTGGACGACATGTCCTCGACCTTGCTGACCAAGCGCCGCGCAGTGGACCACTGCCGCGTCCGCTCGGCGCTGTGTCGAATGCGCTGAGCCGGTCGCGCCTGTCTGCCTCCTTCTGAGTGCCACGCGACCGATCCGGTCCGCCACGCACCCGCTCGCAGGAGAGACATGTCCACCGTCGCCACGCCCCGCACCACCGCCGGCATCGACCCGCGCGGTCCGCAGCTCGCCGCTGCGCTGACCTCGGTCGTGCTGGTCGTGGTGCTGCTGCTCGCCCCCGGCCCCGCCGCCGTCGTGCTGCTCGCGCTGCAGGGCGTCGTCTTCGCGATCGGTGCCACCCGGGGCGTGCAGCACGCGCCGTACTCCTGGGTCTTCCGCACCCTGGTCCGTCCGCGCCTGTCCGCGCCCGACGAACTCGAGGACCCGGCCCCGCCGCGGTTCGCCCAGGCCGTCGGGCTGGTCTTCGCGCTCGTCGGCCTGGTCGGGCTCGCCCTCGGCCTCGAGGTGCTCGGCCTGGTCGCCGTCGGCTTCGCGCTGGTGGCGGCGCTGCTCAACGCCGTCTTCCGGCTCTGTCTGGGCTGCGAGATGTACCTCCTGATCCGCCGCGTCACCGCCTGATCCCCACCAGACCCCGCGCCTTCCCCGGCGCACAAGAAAGGTAGAAGCACATGACTCGCGAGAACTCCCTCGTCTCCGCCCAGTGGGTGGAAGAGCACCTGGACGACCCGAAGGTGGTGCTGGTCGAGGTCGACGAGGACACCACCGCCTACGACAAGGGCCACATCCGGGGCGCCATCAAGCTCGACTGGACGACCGACCTGCAGGACCAGGTCCGCCGCGACTTCGTCAACAAGCAGCAGTTCGAGGCCCTGCTCTCGGGCCGCGGCGTCGCCAACGACGACACCGTGGTGCTCTACGGCGGCAACAACAACTGGTTCGCGGCCTACGCCTACTGGTACTTCAAGCTCTACGGCCACCAGGACGTCAAGCTCCTCGACGGCGGCCGCAAGAAGTGGGAGCTCGACTCGCGCGAGCTCACCGACGAGCTGCCGACCCGCGCGGAGACGTCGTACACCGCGCAGGAGCAGGACACGAGCATCCGCGCCTTCCGCGACGAGACCGTCGAGGCGATCGGCGTGAAGAACCTCGTCGACGTGCGCAGCCCCGACGAGTACGCCGGCCGGCTGCTCGCCCCGGCCCACCTCCCGCAGGAGCAGGCCCAGCGCGCCGGCCACATCCCGACCGCGGCGAACGTGCCGTGGAGCAAGGCGGCCAACGACGACGGCACCTTCAAGTCCGACGAGGAGCTGAAGGAGATCTACACCGAGGCCGGCGTCGACTGGAGCAAGGACACCATCGCCTACTGCCGCATCGGTGAGCGCTCCTCGCACACGTGGTTCGTCCTCAAGGAGCTGCTCGGCCAGGAGAACGTCAAGAACTACGACGGCTCGTGGACCGAGTACGGCTCCCTCGTCGGCGTCCCGGTCGTGCTGGGCGACGAGGCAGGGGAAGCCTGATGTGCGGCGCGACCGAGGGCGGCCTCTCGCTCGACGGCATCGACGTGAAGAAGGAGGCGATCGTCCAGGGCCAGGTGGTCCGTGACGGCTCGCCGGTCGGCAACGCCTACGTGCGCCTGCTCGATCGGACCGGTGAGTTCACCGCCGAGGTCCCGACCTCCGCGACCGGTCACTTCCGGTTCTTCGCCGGCGACGGCGAGTGGACGCTGCGCACCCTCGCGCCGAAGGCCGACCCCGTCGACAAGCGGGTCATCGCCGCCACGGGCTCGATCGCCGAGGTCGTCGTCGCGATCTGAGCCCGGGCACTGCAGCGCCGCCCTCGGACACGAACGGGCCCCCTTTTCCCACCGGCGGGGAAGGGGGCTCGTTCGCGTTCCGAGGACCACTGTCTGCCCTAGACCACTTGACGCGATGAGGCCGTTCGCGTGGCCGTTCGCGGCGCTCATCGGCCCCGAAAAGGCTCGTATCGGCAGGTGGTGGTGTGATCTGAGGGGTTTCCTGCTCAACTCGCCTACGCATCGCCAATTTTCGTGATTTGATGACCGCTCCACAGACTCGAGAACCAACCTGGGGGAGCCCCACACATGAAGAAGTTCATCACTGGTCTCTTTGCGGCGCTGCTGCTGACGGCCGGTTTCGTCTCTCTCTCGGGACAGGCTCAGGCGGCGCCCAGCGTCGACTGCGCGGCCAAGTACACGATCTGCTTCGCCACCAAGACCGTTGCCAAGGGCAGCAGGGTCACGGCAGACCAGCACCCGACGGTGACGGTGACGGTCCGGGCCGCCAGCAACGCCAAGGTGAAGGGCAAGCTCGCCGTGAAGTTCGGCGACCGGACGATCGTCCGCAGCTACAACGACGAGACCCGTGTTGTGCGGCTGCCCCTCATGGCGGCGGGCACCTACAAGGTGAAGGTGACCTTCACCCCGGCTGCGACGTCGCACCTGAAGCCGTCGAGCCGCAGCGCGACGCTCGTCGTTCGCTGACGGGACGCGCTCGACCAGCTGAGCACCGTCCGGGCCTCGCGACCTCGTCGCGGGGCCCGGACGCATTTCGTCGCCGTGGCGACTGCAAGAGGGGGGTAGTGGTCGATGACCGGATCGCGGGCGCATACTCTGAGCGTCGTGAAGCGCGGTCTGTCCTGGGTCGCGCTCGTCCTCCTCGCCGTCGTCGTGCTCGCTACCGGGTGGGTCCTCTGGACCGCCTACCAGGTCAACCGGGACCTCGCGGCAGCCGTGGCCGACGCTGCCGCCGTCCGTGAGAGCGTCGAGCTCGGCGACGCGCCCGCGACCGAGGTCGCGCTCGCACGCCTGAAAGACCACAGCGCCGCGGCGGCAGAACGGACCTCGGGCAGGACCTGGTCGACGCTGACCCACCTCCCCCTCGGTGGCGACGATGCTCGTGGGGTCGCGCTCACCAGCGGGGTGGTCCGCGACCTGGCCGCCGACGGCGTCGCGCCGCTGGTCGCGATGTCGGACACGCTCGACGCGATCGTCCTCGGCGACGGGCGGGTCGACCTGCGCGCCCTCGAGCAACTCCGTCAGTCGGTCACCACCGGCTTGACCGCCTTCGACGATGCGAACGAGCGACTGAGCGCCGAGGATCCGTCGTCGTACGTCGCCCCGCTGCGCTCGAAGTTCGCGGACCTGACCCACCAGGTGGACGATGCCGCCGATGCCCTGCGCAACGCCGACACCGCGCTCCGCGTCCTTCCCGGCATGTTGGGAGCGAGCCGCCCCCAGCACTACCTGCTGGTCTTCCAGAACAACGCGGAGATCCGTGCGACCGGAGGCATCCCGGGATCCTCGGCCCTCCTGAGCGCCGACGACGGCAGGCTGTCGCTCGAGTCCCAGAGCGCCGGCGGCACGCTGCCGCGACGCAACACCCCCGTCCTGCCGATCACCGGCGCCGAAGAGGCGCTCTTCGGCCCGCAGGTCGGCACCTTCTTCGTGGACGCCAACCTCACCCCGGACTTCCCGCGCGCAGCGCGTCTCCTGGCGGCGCGCTGGCAGGAGGAGGAGCCGGGCACGGCTCTCGACGGCGTGATCGCGCTCGACCCCGTGGCGATGTCCTACCTGCTGGCCGGCACCGGACCGGTGCAGGCCGAGGGGCGGACGCTCACGCAGGAGAACGCTGTGTCCGAGCTCCTGAACCGTCCCTACCTCGAGCTGACGCCGGCCCAGCAGGACGCGTTCTTCGCCGGCGCCGCGCGCCAGGTCTTCGACGCCGTGACCGGCGCACCCGACTCGCCTGCCGACCTCATCGACGGGCTGGTGAGGTCGGTCCGCGAACGCCGCCTGCTGGTGGCGTCGTTCGACGCGAAGGTCCGCCGCGACCTGGCCGGCACGCCGATCGCCGGTGAGCTGGCCACGGGCCGTCGCGGCGCTGCGACCGTCGACGTGGCGATCAACGACGCGACCGGCGCGAAGATGTCCTACTACCTGCGCTACGCGGTCGAGATGTCCTCTACCGGGTGCGCCGACGATCGTCAGACTCTCGCCGGCCGGCTGACGATGGCGCAGACCATCCCGCAGTCCGAGGCGGCGCGGCTCCCGGACTACCTGACTGCCGCGGGCCACTTCGGCACCGAGCCCGGCGCTCAGACCGATGCGGTCCACCTGATCGCTCCGACCGGCGGCGCGATCAGCGACGTCAGGATCGACGGCGAGAGGGTGCCGGTCGACGTCGTCGACCTCGGCGGCCGGCCGGCCACCACGCTGGCCATCCTCGTGAGCGGTCCGGAGCCGGTCGAGGTCACGTGGACGATGACGACGGATCGCCGTCAGTCGGGGGACCTCGAGGTCCGGGTCACCCCGGGCATCGAGGCGGGGAGCAAGGACGTCGCCGTGCGGACGTCCTGCTCCGCCCCGAACGGTTCCTAGTCGCTGGTCAGGCGCGAGTGAGGCGCTCGCGCAGCCGGGCCAAGCCCGTCGCTTCCTCGGTCCGGCGGTAGTAGTAGCCGCCGTAGTAGCCGGACTCGGTGTCGCTGCGCGGGACCCGGTTGAGGATGACGCCGAGCACCTTGCCCTGCACGGCGTACACGTGCCCGAGAGCTGCCTTCAGCTCGGTGTCGAGCGTGCGCCCGTGCGAGATCACGACGAGCGCGCCGTCGGCGTGCGTCGTCAGCACGGCGGCATCGGTGACCGGCAGGAGTGGCGGGGCGTCGATGATGACGATGCTGTCGGACGCGAGCTTCTCGAGCGTGGCGCGCATCGCCTTCGAGCCGAGGAGCTCGCTGGGGTTCGGGGGGATGCTGCCCGCGGCGAGCACCCGCAGCCGCTCGTAGTCGTGGTGCTCCTGCAGCACGTCGTCGATCCCGACGTTCCCGACCAGCACGTCGGTCAGGCCGGCGCCCTCCACGAGGCCGAACGAGTTCGCCACCATGGGCCGGCGTAGGTCGCCGTCCACCAGCGTGACCGACTCGCCGGACAGGGCGATGGCTGCCGCCAGGTTGGCCGCGATCGTGGACTTGCCGTCGGACTGGTGCGGGCTGGACACGACGATGACCCGCGGCGGGTTGTCCACGTCCATGTAGGCGAGGTTGGTGCGCAGCTTGCGGTAGGCCTCGGCGGGCGCCGCTGCGCGCTCGCCGGCGCCGTCGACGACCGTCAGCGCGGCGCGACCGTTGGCCTGCTCGACCACGCGCGTCGCGGGCACGGTGCCCGCGACCGGCACGCCGAACTCGCGCTCGATCTCGGTCGCCGACCGGAGGCGCCGGTCGAGCTGGTTGCGCACCATGGCGTACCCGAACCCGAGCAGCAGACCGGCGAGCAGGCCGATCAACAGGTTGAGGTTGGGGCGGGGCGAGACCGGCGCGCTCGGCAGCGCAGCCGCCTCGACGGGAACGATCTTGACGACCTCGGTCGGTCCGCCCTTCGGGTTCTCGATCGTGTCGACCTGGCTCGCGAGCGCACGCACCCACGCATCGGCGAGGGCCTGTGCCTCCTGGGGGCTGGTCGCCTTCGCGGTGATCTTCAGGAGCACGGTGTCGATGGGCTGCTCGACCGAGATGTCTCCGATCAGGCCCGCCGGGCTGGCGTCCAGCCCGAGGTCGTCGATCACCCGCTGTGCGGTGGCCCTGCTGGTGGCGATGTCGACGTAGGACTTGGCGCGCGACTTCGCCAGGGTGTCGTTGACAGACGCCAGTGCGGGGTCGGTGGTCTGCCCGCTCGAGACGAAGCCGTTGGCATTCGCCGCGTAGATCTTCGGCTGGCTCAAGGTGTAGACGCCCGCGATCGCGACCGATGCCAGCGTGATCACCGTCACGCCGACCCAGTGCGCGCGGAGGATCCGCAAGTAGTCCCTGAGCTCCATCAAACTGCCTTCCGAGCAAAGGCACCCGGGTAGGATCCGCGGGTGCCCGACGATCATGCAGACGACGCCTGCATTCCCATAAACCTTAAGGCGTTGGGCATTCCTGTGCGGCTGAACGTCAGAGGTGACCAGCGCAAGGTTCTTGCAACGCAGCTGCGCAGCGCATGGTCGCGTTGCCTCGTCGAGGAGCACCTGGCCGGCCTGGATGACCCGGTGACGCTGGCCGTCCTCGCGGACACGGACGGATCCGCCGTCGCGGAGTCCAGGGTCGCCCTGAGCAGCACGAGCCTGCCGCGCCTGATGGATGCCATCTCGCCGGCGGTGACGGTCGCCGCGATCGAGCGTCAGGCAGGCGAGCTGTTGATGCTCCACGCCTGCGGGCTCGCCGACCCACGGACGGGACGCACGATCGCCCTGGTCGCGCCGTCCGGCACCGGCAAGACGACGGCGGCATCGACGCTCGGACGTCATCTCTCCTACGTCTCCGACGAGACCGTCGGCGTGACCGCGGACGGCACCGTGGTCGCGTACCCCAAACCGCTCTCGGTACTGGTCGGGCCTGACGACACGGTCAAGCAGCAGGTCGACCCCGGAGTGCTCGGACTTCCCGTGGCGCCGGAGCGGCTCGAGCTGGCTGCGATCCTGTGGCTGGACCGCGACCCGGACGGCCCGGAGCGACCTACCGTCGAGTCGATGCCCACCGTGCGGGCGATCGCCCAGCTGAGCCCCCAGATCTCGTCCCTGACGAGGTTCGAGACCCCACTGCGTCGCGTCGCGTCGACGCTCCACCGCGTCGGCGGGCTCCACCGGGTCCGCTACCGGGAGGTCGGCGACCTGCGCCCCATCGTGTCCGGTCTCCTGGACGGTGCGAGATGAGGGTGCAGTCCGCAGTCCTGGAGTCCTACGAAGAGGATGGCGAGACCGCAGTCCTCCTCGACGACCAGGTGCTGGTGCTGTCTCCACTGGCCGCCTTCATCGTCGCCGCCGCTGGCGCGGGCGGCGTCGAGGTCGAGGACCTGCACGTCGCCCTCGTTGCCGAGTTCGGGGCACCTCCCACCGACGATCCGCTCGCCGCGACGAGGGGCGCCGTGGAGACGCTGATCCAGACCGGGGCGCTCACCGAGGCGTCGCCGGAGCCCCGCTGATTTTCCGAAACTGCAAGGAATCGGCAACTTGTCCTCGAATCTGAGGAAATCTCCGCACGGATCTTGACGCAGCACTAATGTTCACGATTCAGGCCGAGCTCGGACGGCCCGCTCCGGAAGCAAACACACGAATGTGGGGAAAGATGCCGTCCATTGACTCGTCCTCGGTGCCTGACGACCTGATTGCACAGGAGCGGTCCGGCATGACCCGCCGCTCCGTTGTCCGTGCCGGAGCCGCGGCCGCGTGGGCGGTCCCGATGGTGCAGATCGCCGCGGCAGCGCCGAGCTTTGCTGCCTCCGGTCCGGCCAACCTGTCGACCAGCTCGGTCGGCACCGCCAGCCGCAACAAGAAGGACGTCACGATCCCGAACGTGGTCGTCGTGAACTCCAACAACCAGAGCACGACCGCGCTGACAGTGACCGTCGCGTCCAGCGGATCGCTGGCGGGCACGCAGCCCGCGGCGCCGACCGGGTGGAGCGCGGCCAGGTCCGGCAACTCGGTGGTCTTCACGCGGCAGTCGCAGCTGGCCGGCAACTCGTCGACCACGCCGGCCACGTTCTTGCTCACGCTGCAGAACAACCAGGCCACGACGCTCACCATCACCGCCTCCCCCGGCGCCACGGGAACGCCGAAGGCGTTCTCCAGCGTCACGGTCTGATCGGGACCCTGCGTTCCGCAGGTCCTGACCGAAGCTCCAGCAGTGGCACCGTCTTCGCTCACGTTGAGCGAGGCGGTGCCACTTGCATGTGCGCTGGTCGACCACGTGGCGCGGTCCCAGGGGATCCGTGCGCTCTGTGTGAAGGGCCCGGTGCTGACCGCGCAGGGACTCCGTCCCGCCTACAGCTCGGGCGACGTCGACGTCCTCGTCGATCCCGCCCGCGCCCCCGACCTGGTTCACGCACTCCGTGACCGTGGCTGGGAACACCGGCCGGACGACGCAGCGCCGTCTGTCCTCGGGGAGTTCGCGGGCACGCTGCGACACCCCACCTGGCCATGCGAGCTGGACCTCCACCACCGGTTCCCGGGGTTCCTCGCCCCACCCGAGGTCGTGTTCGAAGAGCTCTGGGAGCGACGCGTGACGGTCCGGGTGGCCGGCCGATCGGTGCAGGCGCCGGACCCGGCCGCCCACTCAGTCATTGCGGGCCTCAACTACATCCGGGACCTCGCGTCGCAGGACAGGGTCGTCGAGCTCGATGCTCTGGCGGCGGCCGTGGCGGCACACCCCGAGATCGAGGGCACGGACCTCGTCACGATCGCCGAGGCGACCGGTGCGGAGACGACGTTGCGGCCGCTCTTCCAGCGTGTCGGCGTCGACGTGCCCGACCGCGACCCCCGGTACGCCGACGGCCTGGACACGTGGCTGGTCCAGGCGACGTCGACCTCGTCGACGAGCGTGGGCTGGCTCTACGCCCTAACCCGCGAGCCGTGGCGCCGTCGCCCATCGCTCCTGTGGCGCGCTGCGTGGCCGGCCGCCGGATCGCTGCGCGTCAAGCACGACCGGCCCGATGCCAGCACACGCGAGCTGCTGGCCCTGCGCTGGCGACGGCTTTCCAGGGGCGTGGCAGCACTGCCGGGAGCGGCGCGCGCTCTCCGTTCGGCACGCCGGGACGGACGGCGTCGATGACGCCCGAGCGCTGGCTGCCGAGCCGCGAAGCGGCGTACGTGCAGATCGATGGGCGGGCGGCGGTGCTCGACCTGGGCGACCCGTCAGCGTTGCCCGTCATTCTCGAAGGCACCGGCGCCGAGCTCTGGCGCGATCTGGCGGGGGGCGTCTCGCTCGACGACCTGGTCGAGGCGCAGGTTCGACGCCACCCCGGTGTGGAGCGCACCACGATCGTCGCGGGAGTCGAGGCGTTCGTCGCCGACCTCGCCCGCAGGCGCCTCCTCGAGGTGGCGACGTGACGCGTCAGACCTCGTGTATTTCACGGTTCGACCAAACTGCGGACTGTCGTCGGCGATAATTCCTTCGGGGGAGAGGCTGCAGCCACGCCGGCGGCCTGCTGAACACTGATGGGGAACGGTTGTGCGCCAGACCAACGACACTCGGCCTGTCGTCCGGATCCTCGGGACGCACGGCGTTCCTGCGAACTACGGTGGCTTCGAGACGGCCGCTGAGAACGTCGCGCGCTACCTGGTCGACCACGGCTGGCGAGCCATCGTCTACTGCCAGACCGACCACGCTGGCCCGACATTCGAGGACACCTGGCAGGGCATCGAGAGGGTCAACATCTCCGTGCCGGACAAGGGCTGGACGGGGACGGCGCGCTTCGACTGGATCTCCATCTGGCACGCCGTGCGCCGGCGGGACCTGTGCCTGACGTTCGGCTACAACACCGGCGTCTTCAACCTGATCCAGTGGATCGCCGGTGTCCCGAACGTGATCAACATGGACGGGATCGAGTGGTCCCGCAAGCGATGGGGCAAGCTCCGCCAGGCGATCCTCTACGTCGGCGAGCGCTTCGCGGCGTGGACCGGCACCGAGCTGATCGCCGACCACCCGGAGCTGAACACCTACCTCCAGACCCGAGCGCCCGCCCGGAAGATCACCACGATCACCTACGGTGCGCACCCGATCGAGCACGCTTCCTCAGCGCCGGTGCGCGAGCTCGGGCTGGAGCCGGACGGCTACCTCACCCTCATCGCACGGCCGATCCCCGAGAACTCGATCCTCGAGATCGTCCAGGGGTTCTCCGCCCGCAAGCGCGGCGTGAAGCTCGCACTGCTCGGCAACTACGAAGCGGCGAGCGACCCCTACCACCGCGCCGTGATCGAGGCGGCGAGCGACGAGGTCGTCTTCCTCGGCGCGATCTACGAGCCGGAGCGCGTCCAGAGCCTGCGCTACCACTCGCTCGGCTACCTGCACGGGCACACGGTGGGCGGCACGAATCCGTCGCTCGTCGAGGCCCTGGCGGCGGGCAACCCCGTCATCGCCCACGACAACAAGTACAACGCGTGGGTGGCCGGAGCCGCGGGCCTCTACTTCAGCACTCCGGACGACGTGGACGCGCACGTCGATCGATTGATCTCGGACGTCGACCTGCGCAAGCAGCTGAGCGAGAACGCGCTCACCCGGCACCAGGACGAGTTCACCTGGGATCGCGTCGCCGGCCAGTACGAAGCGCTGCTGCGGAAGACGTTGGCGCGCACCACCAACAAGAAGAGGGCGTGACGTGGTCAACGTCGGAGTCATCGGTCTCGGGAAGATGGGGCTGTCCCACTTCTCGATCATCAACGCGCACGACAACGTCAAGGTCGTCGGCGTCTGCGACTCGAGCAGCTACGTGCTCGACGTGCTGAGCAAGTACACCGGGGTCGACACCTTCTCCGACTACGAGAAGATGCTGGAGTCGACCGGGGTCGAAGCCGTCGTGATCTCCACGCCGTCGAAGTTCCACGCGCCGATGGTGCGCGCTTGTCTCGAGCGGGGTCTGCACGTCTTCTGCGAGAAGCCGTTCTGCCTCGATCCTGCTGACTCGCTCGCGTTGGCGAAGCTCGCCTCGGACAGGGGTCTCGTCTCTCAGGTCGGCTACCACAACCGCCACGTCGGCGCGTTCGCGGAGGCCAAGCGGCTGCTCGATCTCGGCGTGCTCGGGAAGGTCAGCCACGTGCTGGCCGAGGCGTACGGACCCGTCGTCCTCAAGCCGAAGGGCAGCACCTGGCGCAGCCGGAAAGAGGAGGGCGGGGGCGCGCTCTACGACTACGCTGCCCACCCCGTCGACCTGCTGACCTGGTACTTCGGCCGCCCGGAGACGGTGTCGGGCACCTACCTCGGCCACGTCTTCTCCGAGGACACCGAGGACGAGGTCTTCACCACCCTCGACTGGGGTGGCGGCCTCAGCGGCCAGCTCAGCGTCAGCTGGTCCGACGAGTCGCACCGGAAGATGACGACCCGGGTGACCGTGTGGGGGACCAACGGCAAGATCTACGTCGACCGCCAGGAGATCCAGGTCTACCTGCGCGACGGTGTCGAGGCACCGGAGGGCTACGACACCGGGTGGACGGTGCGCTACACGACCGAGCTCAGCGACGAGGTGGACTTCTACGTCCGCGGTGAGGAGTACAGCGCGCAGCTCGCCACCTTCGTCAAGCGGGTGGAGGAGGGCGCCATCCGTGGTGCGGCCGACTTCGTCGAGGCGGCAGCGGCGGACGAGGTGCTCTACGCCATCGCGAACAACGACCGGGCCGGCGTTCGTCCTGTGGCGACGGGGGAGACGACGGACACGACACCGCGGCGCCGCAGCTGGCGGGAGCGCAGGGCCGCTCGTCGAGCGGTCCGCGCGGAGCTGAAGGGCTGAGACGATGGATCGACTTCTGTTCGGGGACAACCAGTTCTTCGGCGTCAACCACATGTCGGAGGAGAAGGCGCGCGCCCAGGCGATGCGCTTCCAGTCTCTCGACGCGATCATGTCCGTCCTCGACGCGGCGTACGACGCCGGCGTGACGACGTTCATGTGCACGACCCACGACCGGATCGCCTCGGTCACCGACCGGATGCGGACCGATCCGGAGCGCTACGAGAAGCAGGTCTTCTATCCCTGCATGCCGTACGCCCACAAGTACGCCAACGCGATGGCCGAGGAGGGCATGTTCGGCGCGATCCGGCAGTTCCTGCCCGACGGCGGTCTGATGGATGCCGCGATGCGTGGCGGGCGATCGCTGGCGAAGAAGGACATCGAGGGCATCACGACCCTGCTGATCGACGCCGAGATGAAGATGTTCACAGGACTGAAGACCCCGGTGGTCTTCCTGCAGAACGTCGTCGTCGACTTCCTGCTCGGCATGGGATTCACCGACGCGTTCCGGATCTTCGCCGAGCACGTGGCGACCCGGTACGACGCCGAGCCGGCCTTCATCACGATGAACCTGCCCCGGCTGCTGGACGCACTCGACTCGGTCGGCATCGTGAACCCGATCGTCTGCTCGAACATCAACAAGATCGGATTCCGGATGTCGGGCGGGATCGACTCCTACCTGGACGCCCTCCACAACCGGAAGTTCCGCGCGATCGCGATGTCGGTCTACGCATCCGGAGCGATCCGTCCGGAGGAGGCGATCGAGTGGGTCGCCGGCCTCCCGAACATCGAGTCGATCGTCTTCGGCGCCTCGAGCCGCGCCAACATCGAGTCGACCGTCGAGCTGGTCGACAGGTACTGGCACAGCTAGCGCAGTCATCGTGCGGCGCGGCTCCGCGCGCGAGCGGGCGTGCGACTATTCCGAGATGAGCGACGCCCCATCCGTCGCGAGGAAGGACTGCCAGGAGATGTCGACAGCGCGTCGGTAGGCCACGAGCAGTTGTCCAGCACCGGCCCGCTCGATACCCGTTCCGATCGCGCGGAGGTAGGAGTCGATCCGATCGTCGTCCACCAGAAGGTCGGAGCGACCGCCGTACAAGTCCGTCAGGAACGTCGAGCGCCTGCCAACGGTCAACGTTCCGCACTCCAGCGCCCGGAGGGCGACGCCGCTCTGGAAGTAGTTCCGATAGGGCATCAGAAGAACGCTGGCAGCACTCAGTTCTGCCTCCAGCTCGGTTTCGGTAAGGAACCGAGAGTCGACGGTCCAACCCGGTACGTCCGGCCAGCCTCGGCCAGAGATGCGCGTGTCGTATCCCAGCCGCGTGAGCTCGGGGCCCAGCCGAGCGAGAAGTTGCAGATCTCGCTCTGGCTTGTACTGCCCGGCCACGAGCACTAACGGGGCTGCGTCGCTCGCGTTCCCGTGCGCTGCGTCCGTGGACGTGACCGGGTGCAGCACCTTGGAGATGTGATGGTGGGGCAGTTGCTGTTGAGCCACCTCGAGGGCACGATCGGAGTGAACGATGACCATGGTTCGTTCCGCGGACTTGCCAGCGTTGACGACACGTCGACCCAGGTTGCCGTAGCCAGGTTGCTTCGTGATCGGAATCGGATCGTGGAGGACCAACGCGTGACGGGCGCGCGCAGACTGAAGCAGCGCTAGCTCCATGAGTCCCCAGGTCGGCCACAGCTGCAGGATTGGAACAGACGCGCGTCGAAACTGGCGAGTGTTCCGGACGGAGTCGACAGCCATCTTGATATGACCCGCGAGTCCGTGACCGCCCTCAACGCCCCGCATTCCGATGTCGGTTCCAACGAGGCCGATGCGGGCGAGCGTGTCTTGTAGTTCGGTTTCGTAGTGGCGCAGTGCCTGGGGGAGCGGGTTCGACAGGCTGATTGATCTCAAGACTCAGACTTTCCCGAGGGGATCACATGAGCATCCATCGCGGCGACCGAGGTCGCTCGAAGTTGCTCAAGCTCGCTAGCAGCCGTAGCGAGTAATGCGAAGACAAGCATCTCCCACTGCGTGATCAGGGCGACGGCGGTCAAGGCGACGCTCATTGCTGCGACGCCGGCGGTCGCCGGCCCAGGCCTGCGAAAGATGGCGAGGATCAGCGGGCAGAGCATCAGCGCGAGGAGTGCAAGCGCTACCAAGCGACCATCCTGAAGGGCCAGCCTGAGATAAGCGTTGTCAACGGATTGGAAGAGTCCCTTGATTCCCGGCGCGGTACCGATCCATTGAGTCAATGGCAGTCCTTGTTCGAGGACAAAGCTCCGGTACGTCGACGAATCGCTGAGTTCGACTTCCGTCGACGATGAGACCGTGGTGTAGCTGGTAGCCACGTAATAGGCCGCCGCTGCCAACACGCCGATGATGAGAACGCGGCCGGATGCGCGCTTCCGCCGACCATAGTCGCTCCAGAGGGCGAGCAAGGTCGAGAGCGCGACGGCCAATACCGCTGTCCGGGAGAGCGACGCTGCGGCGCCGGCGGCAATGACTAGCCAGTAGACGACGGGGTGCCTGGAGCGCATCGCCAGTGGTGCCAGCATCGCCAAGAAGCAGCCCAAGGCAATCGAATGGCCGAACGCGGCCTCAGACCGCGCGTGACCGTTGCGGAGCTGGATTGTTTGCCAGATCTCCTTGAGCTGAGCGATCCCGGTGTACCCAGTGTCAGCGAACATGTGGACGTCGGTGGCCCATTCGGCGACCGACCACACGGCTACGACCAATCCTGCGGCGAGGAAAGCGCGATAGACCGGCTCGAGGCCCACCTGTTTGACGGTCAGTCGCACCAGGAAGTACGGCACAGACCACCGGAGGGTGGCATCGCTGAAGAAGGCCGGCGATCCCCCGAACTGCCAGGCGATGAACGTGCCTGCCCAGAGAGCGACGACGAGCCAGTCGTAGATGTTGAGCTGAAAACTCATCCCACTGGTCGCGATGAAGAACAATGCGGCGACCGCGAGGAGAGTCGCGAACGGGACCTGAACACCTCCGACCGTGACCCCGAACCAGATCGGGATGCAAATGGTCGCGCCCAGCCAGATCGCGAATGGTGTGCGGAGAGTAGCGTCCACCCTTGTCAGGAGTAGCGATAGCGCCCCTACTGTGATCGCGTAGACGGCAGATCGTGTGGTGTAGGCAACGGCCAGGACGATCGCGGCGCCGAGAAGGGCGGACGTGAGCGCAGGGCCGCCCAGTTGGCGTGTTTCGTAGGTTCGTGCCATCGATCTCTCCAAGGTGAGACGGCCGAGCGGGGCTAACCAGTGGAGAGGCGCTGACCGGCAACGATTCTATCCGACGAGAGTCGCGATCGAAGCCGGTTCGCGAATGCAGAGGCGGTCCGCCGCTTAGGATGTGGGGAGTCGCGTCGCATGGTTGAGGGACGTGAGAGAAACCCTTTGCCAAGGAGCCCGTTGTCAGGAGTCGAGTCGGTGCGCCGCCATCCGCGCCGTACGGTGAGACAACAGGTCGCGACGGACATACCGTGGCGGCGTCTCGTCGGGTTCGCGGGCATCCCGGCGCTCGCGATGCTCTCCCCGTTGGTTGTCCTGCCTGCCATCACCTCCTCTGCGGGGGCTGACGGTTGGAGCGCTATCGCTCTCGGCCAGGCGATCGGCACCTTTGTGATGATGGCAGTCGGATACGGGTGGGGCACTACAGGTCCGAGCGTGATTGCCGTTGCGCAGCAGGAGGACCGCAATCGCTACTACCGGGCGAGCCTGACTTCCAGGACGTGTGTCGCCAGCTTGCTCATCCCTTTGGGAGCTGTGGCAACTGGCCTGCTGGGCGCCGACCATCAAGTCGCTGCCGTCGTGATGGCGCTTGCTTACGGCACTTGGGGTCTAGGCCCGATCTGGTATCTGGTGGGCACGGGAAGCTCGAGGGCGATTCTGCTTTTCGACACCTTCCCCAAGGTTGGTGTGAGTGCGCTGAGTGCGGTTCTGCTCGTCCAGGGGGTTCCCCTGGTGGTGTATCCGCTGCTCTTTCTGCTCGCGGCCCTGGCCAGCGCGAGCCTGGGAGCCTTTCGCTTCGGTGGGCGCCTAGACCGAGACGACTTCGCTGCAGGGCTGGGGCACCTCCGGCAGAACGCCGGTCTCGTGAGCTCGCGGTTGGTCCAGGCTGGATACACGGCCCTTGCCGTGCCGCTCGTCATGATCGTCGCTCCGCACGCGGTTGCCGAGTACGCAGCAGTGGATCGCCTGCGAATCCTCAGCCTGACGGCACTGTCGTCCATCGCGGCTGGCTTTCAAGGTTGGGTCTCCACGAACGATCCCTCGGAGTCGGACTCGCGGAGCAAGCGCGCAACTGTACTTACCCTCTGCCTGGGCACGCTCGTCGGCGTCGGGTTCGTCGTCATGCGCCCCGTGATCGAATCCCTGATCTTCAGGAACGAGGTGAGCATCAGCGTCGTGACGGCGGCGGCGACCGGGCTGACCGTTGCGTTGGGAAGCGGAAGCCTGAGTCTGACCCTCTATTACCTTGCTCGGATCGGACAGGTTCGCACGATCGCATTCAGCGGAATCGCGGCCAGCGCCGTCGGGGTGCCGTTGTTGCTCGTCCTGGGCGACGCGTTCGGCGCGGCGGGGGCTGCGGTGGCGGTGGCGGTGGCAGAGGCGATCGTCATCGTGGTCCAGGTGGCGGGTCTCCACCGCGTGCGCTTTTTGATCGGCGCGAGCGCCGGTGCACAACCTTGACGCACCAAGGTTGGACACGCTGTGATCCGCCGTCGTCGTCAGACCCGGTTCGGCAGGAGCAGTCGGCTCAAAGGGCCATCGATAGTGTGGCGCCCGAATAGAATCGGTCGGATCCTGCTTGTTGCGAGGGATGGGCGGATCGGCGGAACTGCACATGGACGCGCAGCAAAGGAGCCTGGCCATCGAGACTGGCCCGCAAGTGGTGGACCGCTCCAGCGACGCAGAACCTGCGAACTCGGTGCTGATCGTTCACCACAACAGTGTCGACACGATCTGGACGACGGTTCGTGCGGTCGTCGATGAAGGGGTAAGCCCTACTGAGATCACTGTTGTCGACAACAGCGAGTCGATTGATGTCAGCGTTGAGCTCCGTGAGCGAAACGACATAGGCATCAACCTCCTGTTCACCGACAACGCCGGCTACGCGGCTGCCGTCAACACTGGTGTCCGGCATCTCGCGAGTGAGGGTCGGCTACGAAGTCGTGTGCTCGTCCTCACGCATGAGACACTCCCCGAACTAGGTGCCATCCACGCCCTTGAGCAGGCAATGCTCGCCACCGGCGCCGTTGCTGTCGGTCCGACACTTGTTGTCGGACACGGCGCCGATGCCCGGGTCTGGTCACGCGGCGGAGTGCTCTCGAAGCGACTGCTGAGGCCGTCGCACGTCGGTCATGGCGAGCCGTGGCCCGAGCGAGTTCGACTGCCCGAGTCACCGGTCAGGCGGCGATGGTTGGACGGCGCAGCCGTCTTGTACGACGGAGAGACGCTGCGCGATCGGCCGTTGCCGGAGCAGTACTTCCTGTATCTCGAGGAGTTGGACTACCACGTCCAGCTCGGCCGAGACGGCAAGACCGTCTACTGGCAGCCCTCCGCTGTGATGCACCAGGCGTCGGATGGCGTTCCGCCCTACTACCTGCTCAGGAACACCGTCCTCTTCCAACGACGATGGGGCCGCTGGCCGTACTCGACACTGGCAGTCGGGATCGCTGCGGGTGGCGCTTGGCGTCGAAGTCGGCGGCGGGAACCATCCCGGACTCGTGTGGTCGGAGGTCTCTGGCAGGCGCTCAAGGATGGCCGTGCTGCCGCGAAAGCTTGAGGCCCGTCTGCCGGCGCGTCACCGAGGCCGACCGTCGGGTGTTTTCGGGAATCGGGGACTGCGGCCGCGCAGTCCATTGCAAGCGCACAAGGAATGGGAACCTGAGCATTGGAGTCTGTTGTGAATCGGCTCCTCACCTACCTGATTGGTTTGATCAATCAGTACGTGCCGAAATCGAGTTCTGTTCTCCTAGTGGGAACTCCCCCAGAGGAAGCGAACATCGTTGAGATCGGTCGACAAGCTTCGCGATGGCGGGGCGGGCGCGTCTACTGGGTCGACGCGCCCGACGACGACTATCTCGCGGCGTTGGGAATCCGAGGGCAGGACATCGTCCGGATTCTGAGTCGACATCGTGGGAGGGTCCTTTGGCGCTTCCTGCGGGCCCGCATCGTGTTCTTCACCCACGGCGTCCTCGGCCAGCCAGCACCCGCGCCGACCCAGCTGGTCGTGAATCTGTGGCACGGCGAGGGGCCCAAGGGCGGTGGCAAGTTGTTTCCGACCCGACGCCTCAAGTCGCAACCGGCCTCGATGATGGTCGGGCAATGTTCAGCGATGAGCGACTACATGGCCGACCTCGGCGACATCGATCCCGGGCGAATGCGGTGGCTGGGGTATCCGCGTTCGGATCAGTTGCGTCGCGGCGTCGCAGCCGAGCGACTCGAGGCACTCGGAATTGAGAGACCTTACGTCGTCTGGATGCCGACATACCGACGCGCGGGCACACCGGAAGGCGGCGTCGCTTGGAGCAACACAACAGACGTCGCGAGTGATGAAGGACTCGGCTCGGGTCTCGTCGACGCTGTCGGACTGCTCCAAGACCAGGGACTCGCAGTGATCGTGAAACCGCATCCTCTTGACATCGTGAACCGCGAGGTTCCGGGCGCTATCACCATCGACGACGGCACGCTGCGTCGAGCGGGGATCGGCCTTTACGAGCTGTTGGGGTCGGCCGCCGGGCTCATCAGCGACTACTCGGCGGTGTGGGTCGACTTCTTGGTAACCGACCGACCGATCGCATTCCACGTCGCAGACGAGCCCGCCTTCCGGAGCGGAAGAGGCGCTTTGCCGCCGGCGTTCGACATGCCGCTCCCGGGGCCGGATCTGTCCGCGGCCGGTGCACTCGAGGACTTCATCAGGGATCTGAGTGGCACAGCGACCGCTTGGCCCGCCGAGAGGGCAAGGGTGCGCGCGGCGCTCGGGCTCCACGAGGAACCCGGGTCGGCTGAGCGGGTCTGGCGGACGGTGCTGTCCGAGCTGCGGCGGTGTGGCGGACGCTGCCCGGCCGCCATGTGACTGCGGACCTCTGCGCGTTGGTACGCCCAGTCACATGGCGGTTAGCAGCCCTCAGCTGCCGCTATTGATCATTCCCGCACCGACGGTGACGCCGGTGGCCTCGTCGATGAGGATGAACGAACCGGTGGTCCGGTTCTTGGAGTACGGGTCACACAGAAGCGGCACGGTGGTGCGCAGCTGGACGCGGCCGATCTCGTTGAGGCCGAGCTCCTTGGTGTCCTGGTCGCGGTGCAGGGTGTTGACGTCGAGGCGGTACTGGATGTCCTTGACCAGCGCCCGCGCGGAGCGGGTGGTGTGCTTGATCGCGAGCTTCTGGCGCGGGCGCAGCGGCTCGTTGGTCATCCAGCAGACCATCGCGTCGATGTCCTGCGACGGCTTCGGGGCGTTGTTGACCCGGGCGATCATGTCGCCGCGCGACACGTCGACGTCGTCCTCGAGACGGACGGTCACCGACATCGGCGGGAACGCCTCGGTGATCTCGCGGTCGAAGAGGTCGATGCCGGCGATCTTCGAGGTCATGCCCGAGGGCAGCACGACGACCTCGTCACCCGGCTTGAGCACGCCGCCGGCGACCATGCCGCCGTAGCCGCGGTAGTCGTGGTGCTCGTCGGACTTGGGGCGCACGACGTACTGCACCGGGAACCGGACGTCGACGAGGTCGCGGTCGGAGGCCACGTGCACGTGCTCGAGGTGGTGCATGAGCGTGGGGCCGGAGTACCACGGCATGTTCTCGGAGCGCGTCACCACGTTGTCGCCCTGGAGCGCGGAGATCGGGATGACCACCAGGTCCGGGATGTTGAGCTTGGTGGCGAACTGGGTGAACTCGGCGTGGATCCGCTCGTAGATCGCCTCGTCGAAGTCGACGAGGTCCATCTTGTTGACCGCGAGCACGAGGTGCGGGACGCGGAGCAGCGAGAGGATCACCGCGTGCCGGCGGGACTGCTCGGTGAGGCCCTGACGGGCGTCGACGAGCACCAGGCCGAGGTCGGCGGTGGAGGCGCCGGTGACCATGTTGCGGGTGTACTGCACGTGGCCGGGCGTGTCCGCGATGATGAACTTGCGGCTCGGGGTCGCGAAGTAGCGGTAGGCGACGTCGATCGTGATGCCCTGCTCGCGCTCGGAACGGAGGCCGTCGGTGAGCAGCGCGAGGTCGGTGTAGTCGTAGCCCTTGGACTGCGAGGTCGCCTCGACGGCCTCCAGCTGGTCCTCGAAGATCGACTTCGAGTCCAGCAGGAGCCGCCCGATGAGCGTCGACTTGCCGTCGTCGACCGAGCCGGCCGTGGCGAAGCGGAGCAGGTCCATGTTGCGCGTCTGCTCCGCGACCTCGGCCTTCGTGAGGTCGGTGGTCTGGTCGCTCATCAGAAGTAGCCTTCCTTCTTCCGGTCCTCCATGGCTGCCTCGGAGAACCGGTCGTCGCCGCGGGTCGCGCCGCGCTCTGTGACGCGGGCGATGGCGACCTCGTCGATGATCTTGTCGATGGTGTCCGCCTCCGACTCGACGCATCCGGTCAGCGTCAGGTCCCCGACGGTGCGGAACCGGACGGTGCGCTCCTCGACGGTCTCGCCGGAGCGGAGCGGGTTGTAGTCGGACTCCGTCAGCAGCATGCCGTCGCGCTCGAAGACCCGGCGCTGGTGGGAGAAGTAGATCGAGGGGATCTCGATGCCCTCTCGACCGATGTAGTGCCAGATGTCCAGCTCGGTCCAGTTGGAGATCGGGAAGATCCGCATGTGCTCGCCCTCGTGGATCCGGCCGTTGTAGAGGCTCCACAGTTCGGGGCGCTGCATCTTCGGGTCCCACTGGCCGAACTCGTCGCGGTGGGAGTAGACCCGCTCCTTGGCGCGCGCCTTCTCCTCGTCGCGCCGGCCACCGCCGAAGGCGGCGGTGAAGCCGCCCTCCTCGAGGGCGTTCAGCAGGGTGCCGATCTGGAGGCGGTTGCGGCTGGTCTTGCCGTCGTCGATGACGACGCCGTCGGCGATGGCCTCCTCGACACTGGCCACGATGAGGCGGGCTCCGAGCCGGCTGACCCAGTTGTCCCGACAGGCGAGCACCTCCGGGAAGTCGTAGCCGGTGTCGACCTGGAGCACGGGGAAGGGGATCTTGGCCGGGTAGAAGGCCTTCTCGGCGAGGCGCATCATCACGATCGAGTCCTTGCCCCCCGAGAACATGAGGACGGGCTTCTCGAACTCGGCGGCGACCTCGCGGAAGATGTGGATCGACTCCGCCTCCAGCTGGTCGAGCTGACTCAGCCGGTAGTCGGCGTGGGTGGCGGTCATGAGTTGAATGGTGCCTCTCGTCGGGACAAGCAGCCCTCATGCTAGCGGGCGTCGGAGCGCCTAACCCAACCCGCCCACTCGACAACCAGGCCGGGGACTAGGCTGCCGCCGGACGCGACCCGACGTCCCCGCCCCTCGCCGGAGTCACCCATGGCCGCCGTCCCCTTCCACATCCTCACCGTCTGCGTCGGCAACGTGTGCCGCTCGCCACTCGCCGAGCGGCTCCTCCAGCAGCGCCTGGACCAAGTCGCGCCCGGGCGGACCGTGGTCTCGAGCGCCGGCGTCGGGGCCGTCGTCGGATCAGGCATGGACGTCGCTGCCGCCTCGGAGCTGGCCCGACTGGGCGGGAGCGGCGAGGGCTTCGTCGCCCGCCAGCTCACGGGCGCGATCCTCCGGGACGCCGACCTGGTGCTCACCGCGACCCGCGACGTGCGCACCAGGGCGCTCGCGGAGCACCCCGGCGCGCTGCGGCGGGCGTTCACGCTGCCCGAGCTCGCTGCGATCCTTTCCGCGCCGACGTTCAGCCCGGGTGACGACGCCGCCGCGCTGGTCGGTGCTGCCGCCCGGAGCCGAGGCCTGGCTGCCGGGGTCGATCTGGACATCGCCGACCCGATCGGCCGCTCGGCCGAGGTCCACCGTCAGGTGGCCGACGCGATCGACGAGCAGGTGGCAGCGATCGCCGCCGGTCTGGGCAGCGCGCTCACCGGGACGGGCTGAGCGCCGGCCTCATCGTTGCTCGTGCGCACGCTCGCCGTACTCGACGTTGTCGAGCTCGGTGACCGTGGGCGCGCCGAACATCGGCAACCCCTGGGTGCGGCGGATGAGGCCCCAGATCAGTGGCACGAAGACCAGCATCGCCACGCCGACTCCGGCGATCAGCATCGGGTGCGTCTCGTCCTCGCCCAACGGCGCCCAGCCGGCCTTGTCGAGCAGCGCCACGCCGGACATGGTGAGGACGATGACGATGCCGCGACGGATGACCGACTGCGGCACGCGGGGGGCGATCTTGCTGCCCAGGATCGTGCCGGGCAGCGAACCGAGCACGAGTGGCACCAGGATCGACCAGTCGAGGCCGTGCAGGGCGATGTTCGAGATCGCCGCGGCAAGGACGAGGGGGACCGCCTGGACCAGGTCGGTCCCGACCAGCCGCACCGCCGACAGCCCGGGGTAGAGCATCAGCAGCGCGATCATGATCACCGATCCGGAGCCGACGCTCGTGATGCCGACCAGCAGGCCACCGGCAGCACCCACGAGCAGCGTCGGGATGATCCGGACGTGCGGGGTCGGGTCGGCCTCGGGAGCACCGCTGCGGACGCGACGCAGGTTGATGTAGAGGCGCAGGGCGTACGTCGCCGCCGCGAGCAGCAGCGCGAACCCGATACAGAGCTTCAGCAGGTCGTCGAGCGTCTCCGGTGAGTCGCCCGCGATCTGGAAGATCAGCCAGGGGCCGAGCAGCGCCATCGGCACCGACCCCAGGATCAGCCACTTCGCCAGGGTCAGGTTGGGGGAGCCCTCTCGGGCGTGCACCGCGGCGCCGCCGGTCTTGTAGATGGCCGCGGCCGTGAGGTCGGCGGTGACCACGGTGGCGGCGTCGCCGACGCCGAGGAAGATGAGTGCCGGCGTCATCAACGCCCCACCGCCCATGCCGGTGAGGCCGACGACCACACCGACGAGGAAGCCCGCCACCAGGATGGAGGCGAAGCCATCGCCGATCAGATCGTTCATGACGGGATCCTTCCAGGGATGGCCAGGTCGAGGTAGCCCGCCTCGGCGAGCGCGCCGAGCACGTCGTCGAGGGCGTCCTCGATGGTGCGGCCGGTGGTGTCGACGCGGACGTCGGCGTCCTCCGGCTCCTCGTACGGCGAGGAGATGCCGGTGAACTCGGGGATCTCCCCGCTCCGGGCCTTGGCGTAGAGGCCCTTCCGGTCGCGTCGCTCGCACTCCTCGAGCGGGGTGGCGACGTGGACGAGGAAGAACGCGCCACCGGCGTCCTCCACCATCGCGCGCACCTGCTGGCGGGTCGCGTCGAAGGGCGCGATCGGGCTGCACACCGCGAGTCCGCCGTGCCGTGAGATCTCCGCGGCCACCCAGCCGATCCGGCGGATGTTGGTCTCCCGGTCCTCCTTGGAGAACGTCAGGCCGGCGGACAGGTGTCGGCGCACGACGTCGCCGTCGAGGCTGGTGACGCTTCGCGTGCCCTGCTCCAGCACCTTGTCCATCAGCGCCCGGGCGAGCGTGGACTTCCCGCTGCCCGACAGGCCGGTGAAGAACAGCACGAGTCCCTGGTCAGCGGGCGCGGGCAGGTCCTGGTCGACGATCGCCTGGATCGACGGGGGACACGGCGAGGTCGAGTCGGGTACGCCGATGGTCTGGTCGTCGCCCGCGTAGTTGGCGACCACGCGGACGCCGAGCTCGTGATCGGCGTCGGCGTCGTCGTGCGAGGCCAGCGGCACGGCCACTACGACGGCGTCGGGCAGCAGGTCGGCTGCGGCCAGTGTGGCTCGGATGAGCGCGGTCGTGGACAGCTCGGGAGTGCCGTGCCCCACCAGCGCCAGCAGCACCAGCGGCCCGGCCGACCGGAGCACGAGGAGCTCGTCCTCGGTGAGCGCGTCGACGACCGGCACGACTGCGCGCCCGGCGTACTGGTCGCGGACCTGCGCCGGGGAGAGGTAGAGCCGGCGGAAGGGACCGTACTGGGCGTGCGTCAGCGCCGTGACCACGCCGCCCGGGACCGTGACCCGGGCGAGCGGCAGGCCCTCGGGGTCGACGATCTCGACCTCTCCGGCGGCCTCGGCCGCCGTGGCCACCGTGGCTGGGAGCGTGAGGGTGATCGGGCTGCCGGGCTCGCCGAACCCGACCGTCGGGGCGAGGGCTCCGCTCGTGAGCAGCTCGAGATCGTCGAGCTCGCGCGGCGTGGGGCAGTGCTGCGGAGGGGGCGTCGACACGGCCGCAATCCTGCCATTCCCGCTGAAGTTAGTGTGCATCCATGTCATTCCCCGTCGTCGTGGCTGAGCTCGTCCGATCCGGCTTCGTCGAGGGGCACCACCACGGCTCGGTCGTCGCGCTCGATCGCGCCGGCGAGGTCGACTGGGCGGTCGGGAGCGTGGACCACCCGATCCTGCCGCGGTCCTGCAACAAGCCGATCCAGGCGCTCGCGATGGTGCGGCTCGGGCTCGACCTGCCGCTGGACCTGCTGGCGCTGGCGTGCGCCTCACACTCGGGGGAGCCCTTCCACCTCGACGGCGTACGCCGGATCCTCGCGCTCGCCGGCCTGCCCGAGTCGGCCCTGCAGACCCCTCCCGACCTCCCGTTCGATGCCGAGGAACGCGACGCAGTCGTGCGCGCCGGTGGCGGTCCGACTTCCGTGCAGATGAACTGCTCCGGCAAGCACGCCGCCATGCTGCTCACCTGCCTGCGCCAGGGGTGGGACACGGCGACCTACCTCGACCCCGAGCACCCGCTCCAGCGCGCCATCCACGACACGTTCGAGGACCTGACCGGTGAGCCCGTGGACGCCACCGGGATCGACGGCTGCGGCGCACCCGTGCTGTCGGCGTCGCTGATCGGGCTGGCACGCGCGTTCCGGCGCCTCGCGACCGCCACTGCCGGTCCGGAGCGCGTCGTCGCGGACGCGATCCGAGCGCACCCGGAGTGGGTCTCGGGCACGCGCCGTGACGAGCGGGCGCTGCTGGCAGCGATCCCGGGCGCGATCGGGAAGATGGGCGCCGAGGCGTGCTACGCCCTGGCCCTCCCGGACGGCCGGGCGTTCGCGCTCAAGGTCGACGACGGTGGCGACCGCGCTCGTCCGGTGGTCATGGCCGCGGCCCTGCAACGTTCGAAGGTGGAGCGCGAGCCCGGCGTCGACGGTGATGCCGTACGACGGACGGGACGCGCGCCCGTCCTGGGCGGCGGCCGCGAGGTCGGCGAGATCCGTCCATTGCTCTGATGCGCGACGGTCGCCCGATCGGTTGGCTCGGGTACGACGCCGGTCCGTCCCATGGTCGCCTCCTCAGATGCGAGGTCCGAGGGCCGAGATGGGAAAGTTAGACTTCAGAAGTTGTTCTCGAACGTAAGGGCGGTTGATGAGGCGAGCACTGATCACGGGGATCACTGGCCAGGACGGGTCGTACCTGGCGGAGCTCCTGCTCGGCAAGGGTTATGAGGTGCACGGCCTGATCCGGCGCGCCTCGACGTTCAACACGTCGCGCATCGACCACCTCTACCAGGACCCGCACGACCCGGAGGCGCGGCTGTTCCTCCACTACGGCGACCTGTCCGACGGTGCTCGCCTGGTCACGCTGCTGCACGAGATCCAGCCCGACGAGGTCTACAACCTCGCGGCGCAGTCGCACGTGCGGGTGAGCTTCGACGAGCCCGAGCACACCGGCGACACGACCGGTCTCGGCGCGATGCGGCTGCTCGAGGCGGTCCGGATGGCGGGCATCGAGTGCCGCTACTACCAGGCGTCCAGCTCGGAGATGTTCGGCGCGACGCCGCCTCCGCAGAACGAGGAGACGCCGTTCTACCCGCGTTCGCCGTACGGCGCGGCCAAGGTCTACGCCTACTGGGTGACCAGGAACTACCGCGAGGGCTACGGCATGTACGCGGTCAACGGCATCCTCTTCAACCACGAGTCCCCGCGCCGAGGCGAGACCTTCGTGACCCGCAAGGTCACCCGCGCGGTCGCGCGGATCCAGGCGGGTCTCGACGACTACGTCTACATGGGCAACCTGGACGCCGTGCGCGACTGGGGCTACGCGCCCGAGTACGTCGAGGGCATGTGGCGGATGCTGCAGGCCGACGAGCCGGACGACTTCGTGCTGGCGACCGGCGGCAACTTCACGGTCCGCGACTTCGTGGTCACGGCCTTCGAGCACGCCGGCCTGGACTGGGAGAAGCACGTCAGGTTCGACGAGCGCTACCTGCGGCCCACCGAGGTCGACGCACTCATCGGCGACGCCAGCAAGGCCGAGCGCGTCCTCGGCTGGAAGCCGGTCGTGCAGACCGACGAGCTCGCCCGGATCATGGTCGACGCCGACATCGAGTCGCTCAAGCACGCGGGCCGTCCGTGGATCGACCAGTGCCGTCTCGACGGGTGGCCGGTCCTGGGTTCTGCGGAATGAGCGACGCCGCCCTCGCCCTCGACATCGACGCGCCGTTCTACGTCGCGGGTCATCGGGGACTGGTCGGCGGCGCGATCTGGCGCGCCCTCGAGGGGCGCGGGCACAGCAACCTGCTGGGCCTGCCGTCCAGCGAGCTCGACCTGAAGGAGCGCGACGACGTCTTCGACTTCTTCGCGACCCATCGCCCGACCTACGTCGTGCTCGCGGCGGCCAAGGTCGGCGGGATCCTCGCCAACAGCACCTATCCGGTCGACTTCCTCAGCGACAACCTCCGCATCCAGACCAACGTCATGGACGCGGCCCTGCTGCACGGGACCGAGCGGCTGCTGTTCCTCGGGTCATCGTGCATCTACCCGAAGTTCGCGGCCCAGCCGATCCGGGAGGACTCGCTCCTGACCGGTCACCTGGAGCCGACGAACGACGCCTACGCGATCGCGAAGATCGCCGGCATCCTCCAGGTCCAGGCGGTGCGGCGGCAGTACGGAAAGCCGTGGATCTCGGCGATGCCGACCAACCTCTACGGGCCCGGCGACAACTTCTCGACGACCGGCAGCCACGTGCTGCCGGCGCTGATCCGCCGCTACGACGAGGCCCGCGCGTCGGGTGCGGAGTCGGTGACCAACTGGGGGACCGGCAAGCCGCGGCGCGAGTTCTTGCACGTCGACGACATGGCGGCCGCGTGCCTCTACCTCATGGAGCACTACGACGGGCCCGAGCAGGTCAACGTGGGCACCGGGCGCGACGCGACGATCCGGGAGATCGCGCAGCTGGTCGCGGAGGCTGTCGGCTTCGAGGGCCAGACGAGCTGGGACACCAGCAAGCCCGACGGCACCCCCCAGAAGCTGCTGGACGTCACCAAGCTGCACGAGATCGGCTGGGACGCCCGGATCGGGCTCCGCGAGGGGATCGCGTCCACGGTCGAGTGGTACAGGGAGAACGTCGACTCGCTCCGCGAAGCCGGCTGACGGGGCGCCTCTCTCAGTCGGGGACCGAGCCGATCGCCACGCGGCCCGAGCCGGAGATGCTGGCCTGGCCGTCGGCGTGCGCGATGAAGAGCGCTTGACCCTGGCGCAGATCCTGGGACTCGGTCGCGGTCTCCACGCGCACCTCGCCCTCCAGCACCAGGACGATCCGGGGGCCGTCGATCGCCGGACCGCCGATCGGGGGCGGGCCGACCCACAGCGAGAACTCGGTGGCCGGCGGGTCGAAGTGGGCGACCTCGCCGCGGATCGTCGGCTCCCAGAGCGGGGGCGGCATCGGCGTGAAGTTCGTGACCTGGAGCAGCTCCGGGACGTCGACGTGCTTCGGCGTCAGGCCGGCCCGCAGCACATTGTCCGAGGACGCCATGATCTCGACGCCGAAACCGGACGTGTAGGCGTGGATCACGCCCGCATCGAGGAACATCGCCTCGCCCGGGGCGAGCACGACATGGTTGAGCAACAGCGTGACCAGGACACCGGGGTCGTGGGGGTAGCGGTCCACGAGCGATGCCGTCTGCGCGAAGACTCGCGTCGCCTCGCGGGCGACATCGGTGCGATCTCGGAGGCGGCGACCGGTCCGGATGTCCTCGCGGTGACCGCGCTCCTCGGCACGTACGGCCGCCAGCTTCAGCTCGGCGAGCAGCTTGTCGAGCTCGGGGCCCTCCATCGCGAGCATGTCCGTGACGACCGACCGCAGCGCCTGGAAGGCCGGCCCGTCCTCGAGACGCCAGGCGATGTCGTCGGCCCATGGCACGTCGAGCATCCGCAGGATCCGCGCCGAGATCTCGATGTCGCGGAAGCCGGCCATGCCCTCGAACCGTGTGATCGCGTAGATGAGCTCCGGCTTGTGGTGCCGGTCCTGGTAGCTGCGCGTCGGAGATCCGACAGGGATGCCGGCGGCCTCCTCCGCGTCGTACCCGATCCGGGCGCGCTGCGTCGTCGGGTGCACCTGCAGCGACAGCGGCTCCGCTGCCGAGAGCGCCTTCATCAGAAAGGGCAGACGGGGGCCGAAGACGGTCTGGACGCGCTCGCCCACCATCGAGTCCGCCTCGGCCCGGATCGCGTCGTTGAGGCACCGCCCGTCGGGCAGCCGCGACGGGTCGCCGTCGTGCGCGCCGATCCACAGCTCCGCCTGGGGATTGCCGTTGGGAGCGCGTCCCAGGAACTTCGGGATATGGGTGGTGGATCCCCATGCGTATTCGCGGATGGCGCAATCGAGCAGGTGCACCAGCCAATTGTCGCTCAGTCGCACAGATCGCGAGCGCCTTCGGGGACTCCACGAGCGCATGGGTCGTGGCGCGATCCGGGTCCGCACTCGGATGCTTGCTCAGGCAAGCGATCCCGCGCTCGGCCAATTTCCAGATTCACAGGCATTGTGTGAGGTGTCACGCGCGCGAGGCGTTGCTATTGCTAGCAATTGCAAGCAGGGTGGAGGCGTGGTGAAGGTCAAGGTCGGCAAGACCGTCGAGTCGCTCGGGGACTACCTTCGGCAGCAGCGCGTCGCCGCGCACCTGTCGTTGCGTCAGCTCGCCGATCTCGCCGGTGTGTCGAACCCCTACCTGAGCCAGATCGAGCGCGGACTGCGTCGGCCGTCGGCCCAGGTGCTCCAGCAGCTGGCCAAGGCGCTGCGGATCTCCGCCGAACAGCTCTACGTGCGTGCGGGCATCGTCAGCCCAGGCGAGAGCGTCGCGGGCTCGGTGGAGCTGGCGATCCTCGGCGACCCGGCGCTGACCGAGCGGCAGAAGCAGTCCCTGTTGGACGTCTACACGTCGTTCCTGGCCCTCAATGGGACGACGAACCAATCGAAGGAGTGACCAGCATGGCCAAGTTCGAGATCCCGACCATCGACCTTCCCGTCGAGGCGACCCGTCCGCTCTACGCCGGCGTCGGCGCGACCGACCTCGTCGTCGGCTACGTGCGCGACGCGGTCGCCGACCTGCAGAAGCGGGTCACCGCGATCGACCTGGAGCCGAAGGCGCTGCGCGACCAGGCCGTCGGCGTCGTGTTCGCCCAGATCGACGCGTTGTCGAAGGACGCGAAGGCCCGCCGCGAGGCGATCGAGAAGCGGGTCGTGGAGCTCCAGGCCGACGCCGCCGGCATCCCGGCGACGGTGACCGCCGTCTACGCCGACCTCGCCAAGCGCGGCGAGGTGCTGGTCGGTCGGATCAACCGCCAGCAGTCGACCCAGGCCGCCAAGGCCGCCGCCTCGACCACGACGGCCAAGGCGAAGACCACCAAGACGCAGGCCACCAAGGCTGCCAAGAAGACGACGACCACGGCGAAGAAGACGGCCAAGAAGTCCTCGTCCACTCCGAAGAGCAGCGCGAAGGCCACTGCTACGGCCGCGAAGACGACCGCCGCGAAGACCGCCCAGGCCGTCGCCGACGGCGCGGCGAAGGTCGGCGACTGACCGAGCCGCGAGGTCTGGATGCGGCCGAGCCGTCCCAGACCTCGCGGCCTGCGGCTCCTAACGGGTGGCCCATCGGCCGAACGGGCTACCTGTCAGGAGCTCGCTCGCCATGGTCACGTCGTCGGTGAAGATGCCGTCCAGTCCCGCGCTGGCGAAAGCACCGACGGACTGGGCGTCATTGACGGTCCACACGTAGACCTTGACCCCGAGCGCGTGCGCTCGGGCGAGCTCCGCGACAGTCACGGTCGATCGCTCGACGCTGATGATCTCGTAGCGCGACAGCGCCGAGTCGTCTGGCCACGGACCTGTCGTGACCTGGTAGACGAGTCGCCCGTCGGGGATCTCGCTCGGCACGGACACTGCCGTCGTCGGGGTGTTGATGTTCCACATCAGCAGGTCGTCGGAGCCTGATGTGACGAGCCGGGGATAGGACGCGGCCAACGACGCCAGCTGCCTGGCGTACGTCGACGTGAGGGTGACCTTCGGGTCGATCACCGCCTCCACTCCCGATTCGCTGACGAGCTCGAAGAACTCGTCGAGGGTCGGCACCTTGACCCCGGGTGCTCCGGCCGTGAGCTGGAGGATCTGTGCGAGCGTGAAGGAGGAGACGGCATAGGACGATCGGTCGGGGAAGACCGCTGCTGCGTCCGTCGTACGGAGCACGTCGGGGTCGTGCATCAAGACCCAATGGCCATCGCTGGTCCTCTGGATGTCTGCCTCCACCGCCGGCGTCCCCGCTGCGATGGCCGCCCTGAAGTTCGGCATCGTGTTCTCGGGGGCGAACCGCCCCCCGCGATGCGCGACCAGCCTGGGTGTGCGGCCCGGTGTCACGCGCACCGAACCGATCCGTCGGGTGGTCGCGTCGACGGTGATGGACAGGTCGAGCTGGCCGTAGTGCATCAGGGGGACAGCAAACGTCGCGGTCCCGTTCCGATCCTGCACGGCGTAGCCCAGTTGGCTCCATGATCCGTCCCGGGCAACAGTCCGCAGCTCGACACGGTGGCCTGGGCGGGCGGGCAGCACCGATGCGGTGACGGACAGCGAGGAGCCCCACGTCGCCGTCGCTGGCACCGCGGCGACCGAGATCTGCTGCGCGGTGATCGGCACTCTGACGACCCGCGTCCGGATGGCCCGGCGGCGAACCCCCTTCGTCTCCACCGCTGGTACGACGGCCCGCCAGGTCCCTTCGCGCCGGTCGGCCCAGACGTCGAACTGGTAGCGCCCGCGCGAGTCCGCCCGCTTCCACCAGCGCAAGACCCATCGACCATGGTTGCCGAGCCTCTGCAGCTGGACGACGCGGTCGGCCGCCGACGGCGGGAGGCGTCCCGCGAGCACGTACCGTTCTCCCGGGATCGCTGCGTCGACGCTGGATCGGGGCGCGTCGATCAGCCTGGGTCGCTCGACTTCAGGCGCATGCGGTGTCGCGGCGGCAACGGGGGCGAGCACGCTCCAGATCGTCACCAAACCCGCGCCGGTCAGGGCCGCCAACCGCTGCATCACCCGCCGAGCGTAGGGGTCGCGAACATCCTTGTCCGGGGATCTCCGCTCGCCGCGGCGACGTCCGCGTGCGGCATCGGTCGGCGTACCCTGGAGCCGTGATGAACACCGTGCTGGACCTCCAGATGAACGTGATGCTCATCGTCTACCTGGTGCTGCTCGCGGTGAAGGGGTTCGCGTTCGTGAACTCTCTGCTCTGGTCGGGCGAGCACTACACGGCGGCGGGCAAGCTGACCAAGCCGACGTGGACGATCATCCTCGGTCTCGGGCTGGTCGTGCAGATCCTGCTGCCGGGCATCATCAACCTGCTCAACCTGGTCTTCACGATCGCGGCGCTCGTCTACCTGGCCGACGTGCGCCCGGCGCTCGCGAGCCTCACGCGTCGGCGCTGAGGTAGCGCTTCAGGGCGACCCGCGCGTCCTCCGGCACGAAGCCGGTGGCCTCGATCTTCGCCAGGTTCATCGCGCTCTGCAGCGGCCGCGGCGAGTAGTCGGTCTTGCCGGCGAAGTACTCGTCGGTGGTCACCGGCGTCACGTCCGCCTCGTCTCGCCCGGCCAGCCCGAACACCGCCCGGGCGATCTCCGCCCAGGACATGACCGGGCCGCCGTTGCTGAGGTTGTAGGTGCCGTACGCCGCGCCGCTGTCGACGAGGTGCCGCGTCGCTCGCGAGAGCTCGGACGTGAAGGTCAGGCGGCCGCGCTGGTCGTCGACGACCGACGGGGCGACGCCCTTCTCCGCCAGCGACTTCATCGTGCGCACGAAGTTGTGGCCGTCGCCGATGACCCACGACGTGCGCAGCAGGTAGTGGCGCGGCGCGGTGCCGACCGCGATGTCGCCCGCCGCCTTGGTCTGGGCGTAGACGCCCAGCGGGGACAGCGGCTCGTCCTCGGTGTGCTCCGCGGCGGTGCCGTCGAAGACGTACTCCGAGGAGTAGTGGACGAGGGTGAAGCCGTGCTCGCGCGAGAGCCGGGCCAGGGTCGCCGGGGCGCCGGCGTTCGCCGCCCACGCCGTACGCCGTCCGTCGGCGGTCTCCGCGGCGTCGACAGCGGTGTAGGCGGCGGCATTGAGGACGAGCGCGTACTCGTGCCACGGCCAGGCGGCCACGGCGTCGGCGTCGGTCACGTCCAGCTCGTCGAGGTCGACGAGGTCCGAGCCCGGGAAGTCGGCCTGGAGCGCGCGGCCCAGCTGGCCGCGGCAGCCGATGATCAACGTCTTCTTGGGTGCCATCGGCGTGACGTCGGCGAGCACGGGGTTGGCGAGGTCCTTCTCGGAGATCTCGGCCTCGGCGAGCGGGATCGGCCACGGGATCGCCGCCGACTCGTCCGCCAGGTTGAGCGCCGGGTAGGCCTGGCCCGGCCGCCAGTGGTCGTTGACCAGGTAGGAGTAGACGGTGCCGTCCTCCAGCGCCTGGTAGGAGTTGCCGACACCGCGCGGCACGAAGACAGCGACGTCGGGGCCGACCTCGACGTGGTGCGTCGCCCCGAAGGTCTCCCCCTCGCGCATGTCGACCCACGCGGCGAAGACCCGGCCGGTGGCGACCGAGACGAACTTGTCCCACGGCTCCGTGTGGATGCCCCGGGTCGCGCCGCGGTGGGCGTTGAAGGACATGTTGTTCTGCACCGGCCCGAAGTCCGGGAGGCCGAGTCCGACCATCTTCTCGCGCTGCCAGTTCTCCTTGAACCAGCCGCGGGAGTCCTCGTGCACCGGGAGGTGCAGGACGACCAGGCCCGGGATGGCCGTGGTCTCCAGCCTCAGCTCGGCCACGCTCACTGCCCCTTGGCGGCGTAGGAGGCCTCCACGGCGTCCTTGTGCGGGCGCCACCAGGCCTCGTTGGCGGCGTACCAGTCGATCGTTGCCTGGAGCCCGGCGTCGAAGTCGGCGTACTGCGGCTGCCAGCCGAGCTGGTTGCGGAGCTTGCCGGACTCGATCGCGTAGCGGCGGTCGTGGCCCGCGCGGTCGCGCACGAACTCGATCTCGTCCTCGCTGCGGCCGAAGTGGCGCAGGATCGCCTGCACGACCTCGAGGTTGTTCTTCTCGCCGTCGGCGCCGATGAGGTAGGTCTCGCCGATCTGGCCACGCTCGAGGATCGCGAGGACCGCCGAGGAGTGGTCCTCGGTGTGGATCCAGTCGCGGACGTTGAGGCCGTCGCCGTAGAGGCGCGGCCTGCGGCCGTCGATCACCTCGGTGATCTGGCGGGGGATGAACTTCTCGATGTGCTGCCACGGCCCGTAGTTGTTCGAGCAGTTCGAGATCGTCGCGCGCACGCCGAACGACCGCACCCAGGCGCGCACGAGGTGGTCGGAGCCCGCCTTCGAGGCGGAGTACGGCGAGGACGGGTTGTAGGGCGTGTCCTCGGTGAACCGCTTCGGGTCGTCGAGCTCGAGGTCGCCGTAGACCTCGTCGGTCGAGACGTGGTGGAAGCGCTTGTCGTGCTTGCGGGCCGCCTCGAGCAGCGTGAACGTGCCGACCACGTTGGTCCGGATGAACGGTCCGGGGTCCTCGAGGCTGTTGTCGTTGTGGGACTCGGCCGCGTAGTGAACGACTGCGTCGACGCCGGCCACCAGCGGCTCGACGACCTCGGGCTCGGCGATGTCACCGACGACGAGCGTGACTCGGTCCTCGGGCAGCCCGGCCAGCGACTCCTCGGTGGAGGCGTAGGTCAGCTTGTCGAGCACGGTCACGTGGGCGTCCGTGTGGGCGACGACGTGGTGCACGAAGTTGGAGCCGATGAAGCCGGCTCCGCCGGTCACGAGGATGCGATCCATGGGGCTGATCCTATGAGCAGCGGTCGTCCTACCGCAGATCGGGTAAGTGGGCGAACGTCCCCGACGCCCGCGGGCGTCTGACGCTTGCATGGCAGGCATGAGGACGTGGATCAGGGTGCTGGCGCACCCCCGGCGGTCCCTGTGGCGGATGCTGCAGGCCGCAGACGAGCTGACGACCCACTGACGTCGATCCGGGACCAGGCGGACCAGTGGTCCGGACGAGCCCCGGACCGGTGCGCCTCCTAGACTCCCGTCCATGCGCGGAATCATCCTGGCCGGCGGCACCGGCTCGCGGCTGCACCCGATCACCTTCGCGGTGAGCAAGCAGCTCATGCCGGTCTACGACAAGCCGATGATCTACTACCCGCTGTCGACGCTGATGCTCGCCGGCATCCGCGACGTCCTGGTCATCACGACGCCACACGAGGCCGAGCAGTTCGTGCGCCTGCTGGGCGACGGCAGCCAGTTCGGGATCTCCATCACGTACGCCGTGCAGCCCAGCCCCGACGGGCTCGCGCAGGCCTTCATCATCGGCGAGGAGCACGTGCGCGGCGGCGTCTCCGGTCTCGTGCTGGGTGACAACCTCTTCTACGGCCCGGGCCTCGGCACGCAGCTCCAGCGCTTCACGGACCTCCGGGGCGCCGCAGTCTTCGGCTACCGGGTGGCCGATCCGACGGCGTACGGCGTCGTCGAGTTCGACGACCAGATGCGCGCGGTGTCGCTGGAGGAGAAGCCCGAGAAGCCGAAGAGCAGCTTCGCCGTGCCCGGCCTCTACTTCTACGACGAGACCGTGGCCGACCGGGCGAAGGCGCTGCGGCCGTCGGCGCGCGGCGAGCTCGAGATCACCGACCTCAACCGGACCTATCTCGACGAGGGCACCCTCCAGGTCGAGGTGCTGCCCCGCGGGGTCGCCTGGCTCGACACCGGCACGATCGACGACCTCAACGACGCAGGCAACTACGTCCGCGCGATCGAGCACCGGCAGGACACGAAGATCGGCGCGCCCGAGGAGGCTGCCTGGCGGATGGGCTTCCTCAGCGACGAGGAGCTCGCCACCCGGGCCGAGCCGCTCGTGAAGAGCGGGTACGGGCGCTACCTGCTGGGGCTGCTGGACGACTGAGTGGCGGTCCGCGGCCGTCAGTAGGCGCCCCGGGAGCCGAACACGGCTCCGAAGGTGCGGCCGAGGATCGAGAGGTCCTGGAGCATCGACCAGTTGTCGACGTAGTAGAGGTCCAGGCGGACGGCCTCCGACCAGGACAGGTCGGAGCGACCGGACACCTGCCACAGACCGGTCATGCCGGGGCGGACGCGGAGTCGACGCATCATGTCGCTCTCGTAGCCCGCGACCTCGCGCGGCAACGGCGGGCGGGGCCCGACCAGGCTCATGTCGCCGCGGAGCACGTTGAACAGCTGGGGCAGCTCGTCGAGGGAGAAGCGCCGCAGCCATCGGCCGGGAGGCGTGATGCGCGGGTCTTCCTTCATCTTGAACAGGCCGGCCTCGAAGCCGATCTGAGCGTGCAGCTCGGCGAGCCGGGCCTCGGCGTCCACGACCATCGTGCGGAACTTCAGGCACCCGAAGTGCTCGCCGTCGCGGCCGGTGCGCACCTGGTTGAAGAACACCGGACCGCCGTCGTGGAGCCTGACCCGCAGCGCGGCGTACGCCATCAGGGGCGTGAACGCGACGATCAGGAACGCCGCAGCCACGATGTCGAAGAGCCGCTTGCCCCAGCGGGCGGCGTCGGTCGCGCGCGGCGGGTCGATGTGCATCAGTGGGAGCCCGCCCACCGGGCGCACCTTGATGCGCTCCCCGGAGACGTCGGTGACGCTCGGCGCGACGACGACCTGGACCTCGGCCTTCTCGAGCTCCCAGACGATGGTGCGCAGCTGGCTGGCCGAGCTCAGCGCGCCGCCGGCGAAGAAGATGACATCGGCGTCCTCGGTCGAGACCAGCGCGGTCGAGTGCTCGGTCGTGCCGACGATCGGGATGCCGCTCGCGGTCTCCTCGGCGAGGTGAGCGGCGGGGACGAGGGCCCCGGCGACGTGGTAGCCCAGCCACGGCTCGCGCCGGAGCACGGCAGCCACCTCGTCCACGTGTGCCGGGGAACCCGCGATCAGCACCCGGTACTGGAGTCGGCCCTGACGGCGGGCTCGGTGGATGGCGCTCCGGAGCAGCAGGCGTCCCATCAGCAGCAAGGGGATGCCGACGACGAAGGCCAGCAGGAAGAAGCCGCGGGAGAGCTGGAACTTCGCGAGGTAGCAGCCGATGCCGAGCATTCCGGCGGTCACGAGGCTCGCGTTGAAGACCCGCTTGTACTCGTCCGTGCCGACGCCGAAGACGTCCTCGCGGTAGCCGCCGAACAGTGCGATGGCCACCAGCCAGCCCAGCACGAGCAGCGGGCCGACCATCATCAGCGAGGTGGTGATGTCGGCAGGGCCATCGAAGACGTCGAGCCTCTTGCGAACCGACACGGCGAGCATCACGGCGGCAGCGATCGCACCGATGTCCACGCACAGCGCGGTCGTGGGCAGGTAATGGAGGTACCGGCTCGACTGGGCGAACGTCGGAGTCCGACGTTCAGAGAGTTGCGTCAATGCCTGCCCCCACGTGCGGTCGCTCCCCCGAGCGCGCCCTGGCCGATCACGGCCGCTAGTACAACGAGCCGATTGTTCTCCGCGCGACCGGAGTCGCGCAGGCGTTCTGCGGAAGATCGCGCGATCTTTCGGCTTTCTTGAGGCACGGCGCTGACGGCGTCAGGTTTGAGCCACATCGGTGGCGGACAACCTGGCGGTATGACCGTTCTGCTGATCTCGATCCTCGTGATCGTCAGCTGGAGCGTCTTGTCCATCCCTCTGGCGATCGCCGTCGGCCGCGCGCTCCGCGCCGGCCAGGTGAGCCAGACCGATGCCCGGTTCGCCGAGATCGTCCGCGACTACGACGCGGCCGGCGTCTGAGCCGCGGGGGCGACGCTGGCCTCGTAGAGCGGCCAGGCCCGTGAGTCGTCGGGGTGGAGGTTCCGGGCGGCGCACCACTCCTCGAACGGCGTGGCCACCGGCTCCGTGTCGTCGCTCAACATCATCCGAGATCGCCTTCTGTGGGTGGACGTCGCTCCGATCGGCCCCTCCTGGCCGGACCTGAGCGATCTCTTGACCGTATCCCGCATCGGGCGTACGTTATCAATCAAACGGTTGAATACGCCCCCAGGAGGATGTGCGGTGACCGATCAGCTCTCGCGGGCGTTCCAGGCGCTGGCGGACCCCACGCGACGCGACCTGGTCGCGCGGCTCGCCGCCGACGGCGACGCGACGGTCGGCGAGCTCGCGGCGCCGTACGACGTGAGCCTGCAGGCGGTCTCCAAGCACCTGAAGGTGCTCGAGGAGGCCGGGCTGGTCAGCCGCAGCCGCGACGCCCAGCGCCGGCCGGTCCACCTCGAGGCCGAGGTGCTGGACCTGATGACCGGCTGGATCGAGCGCTACCGGCGCCGGGCCGAGGAGCGGTTCGGCCGCCTCGACGCGGTGCTGGCCGACATGGAGCACTCAGAGGGATCACAGGGATCAGACGGAGAGGAAGCATCATGACCACGACCCGCAACGCGACCCAGATCGAGGCGCCGGCCGACGTGCCGGTCATCCGGCTGGTCCGCGAGTTCGACGCCCCTCGGGAGCGGGTGTTCCGCGCCTGGGTCGACCCCGAGCTCTTCGTGCGCTGGGTCGGCCCGCGCAGCATCGACACCACCGTCGATGTCTGGGACGCCCGCAGCGGCGGCGAGTGGCGCTACACCGCCAGTCGCGGCACGGACTTCCGGATGGCGTTCTGGGGCTGCTTCCACCAGGTGCGCGAGCCCGAGCGGCTCGTGCAGACGTTCACGTTCGAGGGCGAGCCCGACGGTGTGAGCCTCGAGACCATGGTCTTCGAGGAGCTGCCGGATGGACGGACCCGAGTCGTCGCGACCTCGGTGGTGGAGTCCTTCGAGATCCGCGACCAGATCGTCGCGAGCGGCATGGAGACCGGCGTGGTCGAGGGCTACGAGAAGCTCGACGAGCTGCTGGCGGAGGACGCGTGAGCCCCGCCGAGCGGCACCGCTGGATCGCGGAGGGGTTCAGCGAGCGCGTCGACGGCGCCCGGGACTGGGACGCGCCGGCGCCGGTCGACGGCTGGACCGCGCGCGACGTCGTACGCCACCTCGTCGACTGGTTCCCGGGCTTCCTGGAGGCCGGCACCGGCATCCGGCTCCCCGAGGGGCCGTCGGTGGACGATGACCCCGTGGGCGCATGGCACGCGCACGCCGACGCGGTCCAGGGCCTGCTCGACGACCCGGCCACCGCCGGCCGGGTGCTGAGCGACCCGCACATCGGCGAGGTGCCGCTCCCGCAGGCCGTCGACAGCTTCTACACCTCCGACGTCTTCATGCACACCTGGGACCTGGCCGTCGCGACCGAGCAGGACGACCGGCTGGACCCCGCGACCTGCACCGAGCTGCTCGCGGGGATGGAGCCGATCGAGGAGCTGCTGCGCTCGAGCGGGCAGTACGGCCCCCGCGTGGAGATCGACGACACCGCCGACGTGCAGCGACGCCTGGTCGCCTTCATCGGTAGGGATCCCGACTGGAGTCGCCCGTAGGGTGAGAGCCATGAAGGTCCTGGTCACCGGCGGCGCCGGCTACATCGGTTCGATCACTGCGAAGGCGCTCGAGGCGGCCGGGCACACGCCCGTCGTCTTGGACTCGCTGCTGACCGGGCCGAAGGCCTTCGTCCGCGACCGCGCCTTCTACGAGGGCGACATCGGTGACCGGGCACTGCTGCGCCGGATCGTCGCGGAGCACCCCGACCTCGACGCGACCATCCACATGGCGGCCCGGATCGTGGTGCCGGAGTCCGTCGAGCAGCCCTACGAGTACTACAAGGACAACGTCGCCAAGTCCCTGGAGCTCTTCGACGAGCTCGACGCGCTGGGCAAGCCGCGCGTGCTCTTCTCCTCGTCGGCGTCGCTCTACGCGCTCAAGGACGACTTCGAGGTGACCGAGACCGACGCGCTGGCACCGAACTCCCCCTATGCCCGCACCAAGCGGATGATGGAGGAGGTCCTCCAGGACATGGCGGCCGCCACCGACCTGCGCGCGATCATCCTGCGCTACTTCAACCCGATCGGGTCCGACCCCGACCTCGAGTCCGGCATCTACGCGCGCGAGCCCTCCCACGTGCTCGGCCAGCTGGTGATGGCGGCTCGTGGCCAGAAGGACGCGTTCACGATCACCGGCACCGACCTGCCGACCCGCGACGGGACCGGCATCCGCGACTACATCCACGTCTGGGACCTCGCGCGGGCGCACGTGCGCGCGCTCGAGCGCTTCGACGACGTGCTCGCCACGGTCGACGCGCCCAGCGTGATCATCAACGTCGGCACCGGAGAGGGCGTGACCGTGCGCGAGCTGGTCGCCGCCTTCGAGCGCGTCTTCGGCAAGGACGTGCCGGTGCGCGAGGCCGAGCCGCGCCCCGGTGACGCCGTCGGTGCCTTCGCCAACGTCGACCGCTCCCGCGAGCTGCTCGACTGGCGCACCGAGCTGTCGCTCGAGGACGCGATCGCCTCCGCCCTGGCCTGGGGCGAGAAGCGCCAGGAGATCCTGGGCTACGAGTGATGCATCTTCTCGGGATCCTGCTGACGGTGATGTCGCTCGCGCCGGCGACGCCGGCGTCGTACGACGAGCCGCGGGGCCCGCTCTCGGGCCGCGTCGTCACGATCGACCCCGGCCACCAGCTGGGCAACCGCAACTTCCCCCGTCGCGTCAACGCCCTGGTGCCGGACGGCCGAGGCGGCCGCAAGGCCTGCAACACGACCGGCACGGCGACCGACGGCGGCTACCCGGAGGCCACGTTCACCTGGCAGACCGCCCGGGCGCTGCGGGCGCGGCTCGAGCGGCTGGGTGCGACGGTCCGGATGACCCGGCAGGTCAACAGCGACCACCGCTGGGGACCGTGCGTGGACGCGCGTGGGCGCGCCGGCAACCGAGCCGACGCCGACGTCTTCGTGAGCATCCACGCCGACGGCAACCTCGCCCCGGGCGCCCGCGGCTTCCACGTCGCCTACGTCCCGGGCCGCGGTGACCTCGGGCTGGCCCGCGTCACCCGCGACGCACTGAGCCGGCGAGTCCCGGTCTCGACCTACATCGGCGGCGGCACCGGCCTCTCGGCGCGCACCGACCTGGCCACGCTCAACTTCTCGCGGGTGCCGACCGTGCTCGTCGAGCTCGGCAACATGCGCGACCGGCAGGACGCGCACCGGATGACGACGCCAGGCGGCCGTTCGGCGTACGCCGCGGCGCTCGCCGCAGCGGTCCGCCGCTACCTCACCTCGTGATGTCGAGCAGCACCAGGTCGACGAGCCACGCCGCGCGCTCGTCGAGGTACGCCTCGTCGTCCTCGCGGCCCTCGAGGCGCTCGGAGAGCGAGTTGATCATCGCGGCGCCGTAGATCGCCTCGGTCACGACGCCCGGCCAGATGCCGGGGTCCATCTCGCCGCGGTCCTTGGCGCGCTGGCAGATCAGCTCGACCTGGCGGCCGTGCACCTGGCTCACCGCCCGCGAGAAGCCGCCGAGCCGCTCGTGCGCGCTCGCGACGTCGAACGTGACGCGGATCGTCGCCCAGCCCGCCGGGCTGTGGAAGTGGCGCAGGAGGTTGCCGGCCAGGGCGAGCAGGTCGCCACGCAGGGTGCCGGTGTCGACGGTGGTCAGCTCGATGCCGTGCCTGGTCACCGCCTCGGTGAGCAGCGCGTCCTTGTCGTGCCAGCGCAGGTAGACCGTCGACTTGCCCACGCCCGCCCGCCGGGCGACGGCGTCCATCGTGAACCCGGACCAGCCGTGCTCGCCGTACTCCTCGAGCGCCGCTGCCAGAATCTTGTCCTCGGCTCCCGGGGTGCGTGGTCGCCCACGCCCCCGAGGCCCTCCCGCCCCCGTTGCCATGTGTGAAGTCAATCACCGACGGGTGGTGTCGGATATGGCTCGATTGGTGAAATCACGGGTGAAATGTACGTCGTCTAGGCTCTGCGCGTGCCCGGTGACAGCGCAGGTCCAGACCTCTCGACCTGGGCGGAGCGGCACACGCACCACTGGGACGACTGGTCGCTGACCGACCTGGTCGCCGCCAAGTCGGACCGTCGGGTGAGCCTGGTCGTCCCGGCGCGCAACGAGGCGGCGACGGTGGGTGACGTGGTGGCCGAGGTGCGCTCCGCGCTCGTCGACACGGTCGCCCTCCTCGACGAGGTCGTCGTCATCGACTCCGACTCCACCGACGACACCTACGCCGTCGCCACCGACGCCGGCGCGACCGTGCACCGCTCGGCGGAGATCCGCCCCGACCTCGGCAGCCGGCCCGGCAAGGGCGAGGCGATGTGGAAGTCGCTCTTCGTCACGACCGGGGAGCTGGTCGTCTTCATGGACGCCGACCTCGTGGACTGGGACACCCACTTCGTGCCCGGCCTGCTAGGCCCGCTGCTCACCGACCCCGGCGTCGAGCTCGTGAAGGGCTTCTACGAGCGGCCGATGGTCGCCGACGGGAGCGCCGTGCCGTTCGAGGGCGGTCGGGTCACCGAGCTCGTCGCGCGGCCGCTGATCGCCCTGCTCTTCCCCGAGCTCGCCGGGCTGCACCAGCCGCTGGCGGGGGAGTGGGCCGTGCGGCGCTCCCTCTTCGAGTCGCTGTCGGTGCCGCACGAGTACGCCGTGGAGCTGGCCGCGCTCGTCGACACCGTCCGCTCGCGCGGCCTCGACGCGATCGCGCAGGTGGACCTCGGCGTCCGCGCCCACCGGCACCAGTCGCTGCGCGACCTCACCGGGATGGCGACGCAGATCCTCGCCGCCGCGCTCGCCCGGGTCGGCGCCGGCCCCGCGGTCGACGAGCGGCCGCCGGCGGTGACCGTATGACGCTGCGCCTGGGCCGCCACACCTTCACCGACGACGCCACGCTGATGATGGCGATCGTCAACCGGACCCCGGACTCCTTCTACGACCAGGGCGCGACCTGGGCCGAGGACAAGGCGTTCGAGCGGGTCGCGCTGGTCGTCGAGCAGGGCGCCGAGATCGTGGACATCGGCGGCATCAAGGCCGCGCCCGGGGTCGAGATCTCCGAGGCCGAGGAGAAGGCGCGGGTCGTCGACTTCGTGGCGCGGGTGCGCGCGGCGTACCCCTCCCTGGTCATCTCGGTCGACACCTGGCGCGCGTCGGTCGGGGCCGCCGTGTGCGCCGCGGGCGCCGACGTGCTCAACGACGCCTGGGGCGGCGCCGACCCCGAGCTCGTCGACGCCGCGGCCGAGGGCGGCGCCGCGATCATCTGCACCCACACCGGCGGCGTGACACCACGGACCAGGCCCTACCGGATCGAGTACGACGACGTGGTCGCCGCCGCGATCGACGACACGCTCGCGTACGCCGCGCGCGCAGAGGCGGCCGGGGTCCCGCGTGAGTCGGTCGTCATCGACCCCGCGCACGACTTCGGCAAGAACACCTTCCACTCCCTCGAGCTCACCCGGCGGCTCGGCGAGATGGTCGCCACCGGCTATCCGGTGCTGGTCTCGCTGTCCAACAAGGACTTCGTCGGGGAGACGCTCGACCTGCCTGTCGGCTCCCGGCTCAGCGGCACCCTCGCCGCGACGGCGGTCTGCGCGCTCGCCGGGGCGCGGATCTACCGGGTCCACGAGGTGGTCGAGACCCGGCAGACCGTCGACATGGTCTGGTCGATCGCGGGCCGCCGCCTGCCCCGTCGCGCGATCCGGGGGCTCCAGTGACCCGGGTCGTGCTGGTGCCGGGCGTGCTCGCGCTGTTGCCGGCCTACGCCTCCCTGGAGGACCCGGTCGCCGAGCTGCGCGCCGCGTGCCTGTCCGCCGTGTCCTGGCTGGCCCGCGACGTCCAGGTGCTTGGGAACCCGCGGGTCGCGGCCCACCTGCTCGACGCCACCCATCGCGCGGGCGACGAGCCGTCCTACCTCGTGGTCGGCAACGGCTCGGCCACGCGCACCGAGAAGGCGCCCGGGCACCTCGACGAGCGGTCGCACGCCTTCGACGCCGCGCTGGGCGCCGCTCTGTCGTCGAGTGACGCGAGCTGGCCCTCCTTCGGGCTCGGGAAGGACCTGTTGGCGTCACTCGACGGGATCGACCGGCTGCGCGAGCTGCTGCCCCCGGCGTACGAGTCGGTCGTGGACTACGACGACGACCCCTACGGCGTGCAGTACTGGGTCATGCGGTGGTCGTGGTGAGGGTCCTCGTCGGCCCCGACACCGACGACCTCGGGGTGCTCTACGCCGCGCCGCGGACGCCGTGGCTGCGGGTCAACATGGTGTCGACCGTCGACGGCGCGGCCACCGGCGAGTCCGGCAGGAGCGGCTCGATCAACAACGCGGTCGACAAGGTCGTCTTCGACCACCTGCGCGCGACGGCGGACGTGATCGTGGTCGGCGCCGGCACCGCGCGGACCGAGGGCTACGGCCCGGCCGGACGGCCGATGGTCGTGGTGAGCCGCAGCGGCGACCTGCCGGAGGGGCTGCGGTCCGCCGCAGACGTCTCGGTCGAGCCGCTCGACGACCCGGTCGCTTTCCGGCAGTCGCTGGTCGACCGCGGCCGGGCGACGATCCTCTGCGAGGGCGGCCCGTCGCTGCTGCGCGACCTGCTCGCCGGTGGCGTGGTCGACGAGCTGTGCACGACGACGGTGCCGCGCGTGGTCGCCGGGGACGGCCCGCGGATCGTGGTCGGACCGCCCGTCGACGTACCCCTGCGGCTCGACACCCTGCTGGAGCAGGAAGGGACGCTGCTCGCGCGCTGGTTCGTGGGAGGGTGACCGCCATGCAGCAGGGGATGCAGGTGGGCATGACGCTGCCGGTGATGGAGCCGGACCTCTGGGACGCCGACGACACGCTCGAGTCCTGGGCGCGGGCCGTCGACGAGGGGCCGTGGTCGTCGCTGTGCTGGGGCGAGCGGATGGCCTTCGACAACCCGTACTCGCTGACCCTGCTGGGCGCGGCGGCGGCGTGGACGAGCCGGGTGCGGCTGACCACGACGGTCGTCGTGCCGCAGCTGCACGACCCGGTGTCGCTCGCGAAGGCGCTCGCGACCGGCGACCGGCTCGCGGGCGGCCGGCTGAGCGTCGGGCTGGGCGTGGGCGGCCGCGACGAGGACTACCGCGCGGCCGGCGCCGACCCCGCGACCAAGACGATCCGTCAGCTGGCCGACCGGGTCGCGGTGATGCGCCGCGTGTGGGCCGGTGAGCAGGTCACCGATTCGGCGCGCCCGGTCGGCCCGGCGCCGCTGCAGGAGGGCGGCCCCGAGCTGCTGGTCGGCACCCTCGGCCCGAAGACGATCCGCAGCGCCGCGGCCTGGGCCGACGGGCTGGCCGGCATGTCCCTCGACCTCGACCTCGCTGAGATGGACCGCGTCTTCGCCCTCACCCGCGACGCCTGGGCCGAGGCGGGGCGGCCGGCGCCGCGCGTGACGACGTCGTTCTGGTACGCGCTCGGCGAGCCCGACGCTGCGCGGGCGCAGGTCCGGCGGCACCTGCGCCACTACATGAACTGGATCCCCGAGCAGTACGTCGACGCGCTCGCCGCCACCGCCGGCTTCGCCGGGACGCCGGCCGGGCTGCGCGACCAGCTGAAGCGGATCGCCGACCTCGGCTGCGACGAGGTGCAGCTGATCCCGACCGGCTCGTCGGTCGACCAGGTCCACCGGCTCGCCGACGCACTGGTCTGATCGCCGCCGCGTCTGCGGGCGCGGACCGTCCCCGACCCCTACGGTGTGCGGGTGAAGACCGACTGGGTGCCGTTCTCGGCCGCGCTGCTGCTCACCGGCGCGCTGGCGCTGGCGCTCGGCAGCCTGCTGATCCCGTCCAGCGACGGCGGCACGGACACCATGCGGATCGTCGAGGACCAGGGCGGCCAGTGGATGGCGGCGGCGGCGATCTACCTGGTCGCCTCGGTGTTCTTGACCCTCGGCCTTCCGACGACGCTCGTGCTCCTCCAGGGCCGGGGCCGCACCCTCGGGCTCGTCAGCGCGGTCGTGCTGGAGTTCGGGTTCATCGGCACCGCCGGCTACGCGATGCTCATGGTCTTCTTCCGGGCGCTGGTGCGGACCCACACGATCGTCGGGCAGGCGATCGACGACGTGGCGCAGGACGCCGGGCTGCGGGTCTTCCTCGTCGCCTGGATCGCCGGGTTCGTGCTGGGTGAGCTGCTGCTCGGGCTGGCGCTGCTCCGCGCCCGGACCGTGCCCCGGTGGGTGCCGCTGGTGCTGATCCTGCACGTCGTCGCGGTCGTGGTCTCGACGCTGCTGCCGGACCCGGTCGGCAAGGCCACGATCCTGCTCTTCGTCGCCGGCATGGCGGGCATCGCGATCACCGCGACCGCGGCGCCGCCGAACCAGCGCTGGAGCTACTGAGACCGCAGTGCCGAGGCCAGGTCCGCGACCTGGTCGAGCGGCACGTCGTACCCGGGGAAGTAGCAGCACACCCGGTCGGCCAGGTCGCCGAAGCGCCGGCCGAGCTCGGCCGCGCACTCCTCCGGCGTGCCGCGCACCGCGAGGGTCTCCAGCATCTCGTCGGTCACCAGTCCGAACATCGCGGCCAGGTCGCCGGTCTTCGACAGGCGGTTGAGCTCCGGCTGCACCTCGCCCCAGCCCTCGACGTCGAGCACCGGGCGGTACGCCGGCGTGGAGCCGTAGAACGCCAGCAGCCCGCGCACGCCGACGGACGCCGCCGCGAGCTCCTCGTCGGTGCGGCCCATCGCCACGATCGCCTGCGGCAGGATCGCCAGGTCCGCGCGGGTCCGGCCGGCGAGCGCCAGTCCCTCATCGACGGCCGGGAGCGTGCGGTCGCGGACGTGGCGGTGGCTGTGGAACGGCATCACCAGCAGCCCGTCGGCGACCTCCGCGGCGGTGCGCGTCATGATCGGACCGAGCGCGCCGAGCAGCACGGGCGGGACGCCGTACGGGTTCGGCCCGGGCACGAAGGTGGGCGGCATCAGCGTGTGCTGCGTGAACTCGCCCCGGAAGTCGAGCCGGGTCCCCTCCTGCCACGCGGTCAGGATCGTGCGCACCGCCAGCACCGTCTCGCGCATCCGGGCCGCGGGGCGGTCCCACGTCGCGCCGTACCGCTTCTCGATGTGCGGCTTGATCTGCGAGCCCAGCCCGAGCCGGAAGCGGCCGCCCGACATCAGCTGCAGGTCGTACGCCGTGTGCGCGAGGTGCATCGGGCTGCGCGGCATCGCGATCGCGACGTTGGTCATCAGGTCGGTCTCGACGCCCGCGGCGGCGGTGGCCGCCAGCGGCAGGAACACGTCGTGGGGACCCTCGAAGGTGAAGAGGCCGGCGATCCCCGTCGCGGCGAGCTCGCGGGCTCGGGCGGCGGCGCGGTCGGGGCGGGCGTCGAGCTGCACGTCGAGCTGCACGGGTCACATTGTGGAGGTACCGAGCACCAGCTGGGCCCACTTCCGCACCGATGTCTCGTCGAGCACCCGGCTGCGCTCCGTCGCGGCACGCGCGGTGGCGGCTCGCCCGGCGGCGGCGTCGCGGTCGGAGAGCACGCCGCTCAGCGCCTCGACCCAGGCCTCCGCGTCGTTGTCGCAGAGGACGGCCCACTCGTCGCGATCGAGGTAGGGCCCGACGCGGGAGGCGACCGTGGGCAGGTCGAGGAGGGAGTACTCGAGGAGCTTCAGGTCGCTCTTGCGGCGGTTGAACTCGGCGTCGGCCAGCGGGGCGACGGCCGCGTGCCAGCGCGACGCGATCGAGCGCAGCCAGGGCACGAAGTCCGGGTAGTCGCCGTTGCGGATCTTGACCCGGCGCATGCCCTCGAGCCCCGGGCCGACCACGACGCCGACCGCCTCGAGCACGACGGGCCGGCCGAGCCGCGCCGACACCGCGGCCGCCACGCCCTCGAGCAGGGCGAGGTCGGAGCCGTGGGTCGTCGAGCCCATGTAGAGGACGCGCAGCTCCTCGGGGTCGACCTTCGGCGTACGCGCGGCCACCGGTGCCAGCCACAGGTCGGGGTCGAGCGCGTTGTCGACGACCGCCGTGCGCGAGTTGATCGGGGCGACCAGGTCCTCGAGGGACGGCGTGCTCACCAGCACCTGGTCGGCGGCGGCCACGACCTCGCGGATCGTGCGGAGGACCGCCGGGTCCCATCCCTGCGGCACCAGCCGCTCGACGGCCTGCTCGCTCACCAGGTCGTCGTCGAGGTCGAGCACGACCCGCTGACCGCGGCTGCGGGCGTCGGCGAGGGTGGCCAGCGCGGTCGCCGGCGGCAGCCCGGTGCGCACGACGAGCAGCACGTCGCGGTCGCCCGGACCGTCCTGCTCCGGCAGCGCCAGCCGCTCGCCGCGCAGCAGGCCGGCCCGCTCGGCGTGCCGGACCCGCCGGTGCACGCGGATGTCGGCGCTCGGGGGGACGGGCCCGGCGCCACCCGGGTCGGCGACGCCGATCGACGGCACCCGGCGGCGGCGCAGCAGCGACCAGCGGCTCTGGCGGGCAGTCGAGGGCATGGCCTCGCATCCTAGGGGCCGCTCGACGCCGCGGGCGATCTCCTACGATGACCGGCGTGAGCGCCGGGGACCTGCTGCTGCGGTCGGGACTCCTCGACGTCGAGTTCTACGCCGCCCAGGCGGGGCGGACCTTCGCCGACCCGGCCGAGGCGGCCGACCACGCCGTGGCCGTCGGGATGCCCGAGCGGCTCACCCCGAACCCCTTCCTCGACTTCCTCGCCATGCCGGTCCCGGTACGCCGTGCCTGGCGGGCGGGTCGGGTCGGCGCGGTGCTCGACCACCTCGCGGGCGACGACGGCCGCGCGCGCCGGATCGGTCAGCTGTTCGACCCCCGGGTCCACCGGCCATCCGACCCCGCGGCCGTGCCGCTCCTCGACTTCCTGGCCCACGCCTCCGACGACGCGGCGCTGCCGGTGCCCGACGACCACCGGGGGCCGGCGCCGACGCGTGCCGCGGCTCGGGAGGCCCTGCTGGCGGCGGCCCGGGTCGTCGCGACGGCCGGACGGTCGGCACCGGACGGCGGGCCCCGGGTGCCGGGGCGCACCACCGTCGTGATCCCGGGCGCGCAGGACTGGCGCGCGGCGCAGCGTGCGGTGCGCTCGGTCTGGGACTCCACCGGGGAGCCCACCGGCGACCTGGCGGAGCGTGGCTTGGAGGTCGTGGTCGTCGACCAGGGCTCGCGCGCACCGGCCGCCCACGCGCTCGCGTCGGCGCTGGTGGGGATGGCGCGACTCGTCCGGCTGCCGGAGGCCGGCGACCGTGCCGCCGGCGTGGCTGCCGGTCTCGAGGCCGCGACCGGCGACGTCGTGCTCCTCCTCGACCACCAGACCCGGCTGCGCCGCGGCTGGCTCGGGCCGCTGCGCGCCGTGCTCGCCGACCCCGAGGTGGCCGGCGTCGCCCCGCTGGTGCTCGGCCCGGACGACACCATCGAGTCAGCGGGGCCGGACGGCCTGCTCGCCGGGCACCCGAAGGAGGACGCGCTGGAGCTGGCCGGCCGTACCTGGAGGGCCGTGGGCGAGGTCGCGGTCGCGGTGCGTGCCGACTCCCCGCGCGGGGCCGGTGGCTTCCGGCTGGCGCCGACCGCGCTGGTCAGCCACTACCCGCCCGACGACGCGCCGTCCCCTCGGCCGGTGGCGGCCCCGGTCCCCGACGCCCGCCCGCGATGGGGCGTCCGGCTGCCGTCGACGCCCGGCATCTGGGGCGACGACTGGGGCGACACCCACTTCGGGGAGTCCCTGGCCGCAGCGCTGCGCCGACTCGGGCCGCACGTGGTCACCCACCGCGCGGGCGCGCACGACACGCCGGTCGCGCTGAGCGACGAGGTGTCGCTCGCGATCCGCGGCCTCACGCCGACCGCGCCCGTCCCGGGCGCCGTCAACGTCCTCTGGGTGATCAGCCACCCCGAGAAGGTGACGCCCGAGGAGGTGGCGGCGTACGACCTCGTGTTCGCCGCCTCGGAGGTCTGGGCGCGCGAGGCCACGACCCGGCTCGGCCGAGAGGTCCTGCCGCTGCTCCAGGCCACCGACGTCGACGAGCGGTCCTGGTCGGAAGGTCCCCGGCTGCCCGAGGCGGTCTTCGTGGGCGGCGCCTCCCGGCACCGGCCGATGGTCGAGCTCGCGCTCGAGGCGGGGATCCCGCTCGCCGTCCACGGCCACGGGTGGGACCACCTGCCGCCCGGCACGTGGCGCTCGCACCACGTGCCCAACGACCGGCTGCCCGAGCTCTACGGCCGGCACTGCCTGGTCGTCGCGGACCACTGGACGGCCATGGCGCAGCAGGGCTTCGTCGCCAACCGCGTCTTCGACGCCGTCGCCGCCGGCGCTCTGGTGGCCAGCGACCCGGTCGCGGGGATCGAGGAGCACTTCGGCGCGGCCGTGGCCGTCTGCCGCACCGCGGACGACCTGCGCGCGGCGTACGACGCGGCACGCGACGCCGATCCGGGGCCGCGGCTCGCCGTGGCCCGGCGGGTCATCGCCGAGGACTCCTTCCGCGCCCGGGCCGTCGCCTTCGTCGAGCACGTCGAGAGGTTTGTGCCGCCGGCGGTCGGGTAAGGGCCGGGCAGCGAACTCGGGGGACAGCTGATGAGCTACGAAGTACTGGTCGACAACCTGCGTGCCGCCGCGGTTCGGTACCGCGCGGTCGCGAGCAGTCTCGGCGCCGACGGCGTCAAGATCACCCACGTGGATCCCACGTCGTTCGGCCACATCGAGCTGGCTGCGTGGGTCAAGGCGATCGCCGAGCAGTGCGACGCCGCCACGAAGGCCCTGCACGACGGGGCTGTCTCGCTCGCCGAGGGCCTCGAGAGCGCCGCCCACCACTACGAGACCACCGACGTCAGCGTCGGCCGGACCTTCCAGAGCCCGTTCTCGGGCGGTCTGCTCGACCCCACGTCGCCCTTCGCGTCAGGACCGACGCCGTGAGCCTGCCGGAGGGCGCCGAGCTCGGCTCCACCACCGACCCGAAAGCGCTCATCAAGGGTGAGCCGACCCAGGTCCGCGCCAACGCCACCCACCTCTCCGACGAGGCCCGGCGGGTCTCCCGACTCGCGGGCGACGTCGACGCGATCAGCGTCGCCGGCTGGTCGGGCGGGTTCGGCGAGCCGGCGTACGCCAGCGCCCGGTCCGCCGAGCAGGACAAGTGGAAGGCGTACGCCGACGTCCTCGAGAAGACGGCGTCCGCGCTGTCGACCTACGCCGGTGCGCTCACCACCGCGCAGAGCCGCGCTGCCGACGCCATCGCGAAGTGGCAGGACGGCGAGGACGCCACCGCCCAGGCGAAGGCCGACTACAACGCGTCCGTGGACGCCTACAACAGCTACCTCGACCGCCGGGCGTGCGTCCCGTCCTACGGCGGTCCGGTCGCCCCGTCGATCGGTCCGGCCCGGCCAGGCCCGTTCGTCGATCCCGGGAAGGCGCTCCGCAAGGAGGCCGAGCAGATCCTCGAGGACGCCCGCCAGGCCCTCGACGAGGCGGGTGTCGCGGCCGTCGAGGACCTGGGCGGCCTGCCCGGGGCGAAGGTCGAGACGTCGTCCGGTCCCGGCGCCTCCGCCGAGGCCGAGGGCCCGAGCATCGACTGGGGTGACTGGGAGAAGAAGTACGGCCGCGACCCGGCCAGTGGCGCCGACGGCAAGTACAAGCACGGGCTCGGGCCGAGCCCGTTCGCGATCAACTTCGGCAAGGCCGAGGCCGAGGCGCACCTCTGGGGCGCCGAAGGGGCCGTCGACGACTACTGGGGCGGCGTGAAGGTGCACGCCGACGGCAAGATCACCGTGCTGGGTGCCGAGGCGGGCGCCAGCGGCAAGATCGACGCCAACGGGGTCGTCGGGCAGGCCCACGCCGGCGTGACCCTGGTCAAGCTCGAGGGCTCCGCCAGTGGCGAGTGGGGCATCGTCGAGGTCGAGGCCAAGGGAGAGGCTTCGGCCGAGGCGACCGCCGAGGGCGACGTCGCGATCGGCCCCCAGGGCGTGCACGCCGGCGGCGAGGTCTTCGCGGGCGGCAAGGTCGAGGGCAAGCTGTCCGGCGACATCGGTGGAGTCGGGGCCGAGGGCGGCGCCGAGGGCTGGGCCGGCGTCGGCGCGAGCGGTGACGTGGACTTCGGCTTCCGCGACGGCAAGTTCGAGGTCGGCGGGTCCGGTGGCCTGGCGCTCGGACTCGGCGGCAAGCTGAGTGGCCACATCACGATCGACCCCCGCCAGGTCATCGACACCGGTGGCGACATCATCGACGGGATCGGAGACTTCGTGTCATGACCGCGACACTGCCCGTGCCGGTGCGCTTCGCGCTGCCGAACGACGGCTGGGTGCCGGTGCGCCCGGAGGCCGTCGGCGTCTCGAACGCCGCGTTCATGGCGGCCCGCCGCGGGCTCCCCGGGTCCTACGACCCGACCTTGACGATCTCCGGCGGCTGGCGGGAGGACGGCGCGACGCTGGAGCAGATCGCCGACGAGTCGGTCGCGAAGCTGCGCCTCGAGGGTGCGACCGAGGTGGAGCTGGTCAAGCGCCGGGTCACCGAGTCCGAGCACGCACCGGCCGTCACCCAGGCGATCGGCGCGATGGTGGCCGTCGAGGGCCGGGTCTACGACCTGCGCCAGGCGCAGGTCGTGCAGGGCCTGGTCGACGTCCACGACCCCGACAAGCGCGTCGTGGTGATCTACACGATGACCTGCACCTTCGCGCAGTGGGAGCAGATGGTGCCGGAGTTCCAGGCGTTCATGGCCAGCGTCGAGGTGGCCCCGGAGCAGACGGACGAGCTCTGAAGGAACGCGGGTCAGCCGAAGTAGTCGGTGGTCAGCCACAGCACGAGCGCCACGACGCCCCCGATGGCCAGCCCGATGAGGGTGATCGCCGCCATCGTGATGCCGGTCTTCTCCGCGGCGCCGCGCCGCTGCGCGAGCCCGAGCTGCTCGGCGACGCCGGTGACCAGGTCGCGGCCCTCCTCGGAGTTGAAGCGGTAGTCGGCCCGGACGCCGAAGTGGCCGCGCTCGTCGAAGGCCCACACCTTCTGGGCGCCGAACTCGATCACGCGGCCGTACTGCCGCTCCGCCGACGCCTTCAGCTCGGGCACGCCGGCGACCCACTCGACGCTGCGGGAGTCGTCGGTGATCGTGTAGGTGCCGGACCGGGGGAACGAGACGTGGTGGATGTAGACCTTCTGCAGCCCCGCCTTGTTGAACAGGCCGAACCACTGCGCGTCGACGACGTCGAGGGTGACGTCGAAGCCCTTCTCGGTCTCGGTGACGAGGTAGGGCGTCCCCTCCGCGGCCTGCTGCACACGGCGGAACAGCTCGTAGCCCTCCGGCGGCATCGTCATGACGGCGCGTCCCCCGGCTCCTCGTCGACCAGCCAGGAGAAGTCGACGTCCTTGCCGTCCACGTCCGTCACCTTGACGGAGACGCCATAGGCGTCGGAGCCGACGGTGGCGGAGCACCGCATCTCCTCACCGACCTCACCGGTCAGGTCCCCAGGACAGCTCACCTCGGGCGTCGTACCGGCCTTCTCGGCGACGCCGGAGCTGATCTGCTCTTCGACGTCGGTCTGCTCGACCTCGAGCGTGGAGTCGCCGCATGCCGCGAGCGTCGCGAGTGCGGTCACGGCGACGACGACGAGGGTCCGAGACGTCTTCACGCCCAGATGATGGCTCGGTGCGCCGGCGACCAAACCTCAGGACGCGCTCTCGTCCATCTCGTCGACCTCGACGGTGTAGGCCACGTCGGAGCCGTCGACCTCGGTGACCTCGACGGTCAGGCCGAGCGTGTCCTCGCCGGCGGTCAGCTCGCAGCGCATGGTCTCGCCCACCTTGCCGGTGAGGTCGCCGGGGCAGGTGATCTTGTCGGGACGGGCGCCGACCTCGCGCTCCAGGTCGTCGGCGATGCCTTCCTCGAGCTTGTCCTTGTCGACGGTCGGCGTGCCACCGCACCCGGCCAGCGCGACGAGCGCGACGAGAGTGACGGTGGACGACAGGACTCGAGTGGTCTTCACGCTCTCATCATGACGTCGCCCGGCGGCGGGCAAACCCCGGCCGGCAGCGGCTACTTGTTCGCCTTGCGCGCTCGGCTCGCGATCTTCGCCCGCTCGTTGGCGTCGAGGATGACCTTGCGGATCCGGACGGTCTCCGGGGTGACCTCGACGCACTCGTCGTCGCGGCAGAACTCCAGGCACTGCTCGAGCGAGAGCTTGCGGGGCGGCACGAGCTTCTCGAAGTTGTCGGAGGTGGCGGACCGGATGTTGGTCTGCTGCTTCTCCTTGGTGATGTTGACGTCCATGTCGTCGGCGCGGGAGTTCTCGCCGACGATCATGCCCTCGTAGACCTCGGTGGTCGGCTCCACGAACATCACGCCGCGCTCCTGCAGCGAGGTCATCGCGTACGCCGTGGCCGCGCCCTTGCGGTCCGCGACCAGCGAGCCGCTGTTGCGCGAGCGGATCTCGCCGGCCCACGGCTCGTAGCCCTCGGAGATGTGGTGCGCGATGCCGGTGCCGCGGGTGTCGGTGAGGAACTCGGTGCGGAAGCCGATCAGGCCGCGCGCCGGGACGAGGAACTCCATCCGCACCCAGCCGGTGCCGTGGTTGGTCATCTGCTCCATGCGGCCCTTGCGGGTGGCGAGGAGCTCGGTGATCGCGCCGAGGTACTCCTCCGGCGCGTCGATCGTGAGGCGCTCGACGGGCTCGTGGACCTTGCCGTCGATCTCCTTGGTGACCACCTGCGGCTTGCCGACGGTCAGCTCGAAGCCCTCGCGGCGCATCTGCTCGACGAGGATCGCGAGCGCCAGCTCACCGCGACCCTGCACCTCCCACGCGTCGGGACGGTCGGTCGGGAGCACCCGGAGCGAGACGTTGCCGACCAGCTCGGAGTCGAGCCGGTCCTTCACCAGGCGGGCGGTGACCTTGGAGCCCTTGACCTTGCCGACCAGCGGCGAGGTGTTGGTGCCGATCGTCATCGAGATGGCCGGCTCGTCGACGTGGATGAGCGGCAGCGCGATCGGGTTCTCGGCGTCGGCCAGCGTCTCGCCGATGGTGATCTCGGGGATTCCGGCGACCGCGACGATGTCGCCCGGCCCGGCGGACTCGCCCGGCTTGCGCTCCAGGCCCTCGGTGACGAGGAGCTCGGTGATGCGGACGTTCTTGATCTCGCCGTCGCGGCGGATCCAGGCGACCGTCTGGCCCTTCTTCAGGTTGCCCTGCTTGATGCGCAGCAGCGCCAGGCGGCCGAGGAACGGCGAGGAGTCGAGGTTCGTGACGTGGGCCTGGAGCGGCGCGCCCTCGTCGTACGTCGGGGCCGGGATGGTCTCGAGGATCGTCTTGAACAGCGGCTCGAGGTCGGGGGAGTCCGGCAGCTCGCCGTTCTCGGGCGCCTCGAGGGCGGCGACGCCGGCGCGGCCCGACGCGTACACGACCGGGAAGTCGAGCGCGTCCTGGCTGTGGTGGTCGTCGAGCAGGTCCATGAACAGCTCGTAGGTCTCGTCGACGACCTCGGAGATGCGGGCGTCGCTGCGGTCGGTCTTGTTGACGACCAGGATCACCGGCATGTCGGCGTTGAGCGCCTTGCGCAGCACGAACCGGGTCTGCGGCAGCGGGCCCTCGGAGGCGTCGACCAGCAGCACGATGCCGTCGACCATCGACAGGCCGCGCTCGACCTCGCCGCCGAAGTCGGCGTGGCCCGGGGTGTCGATGATGTTGATCGTCATCGGCTTGCCCTCGGCCGCCGGACCGGCGTAGTGGACGGCGGTGTTCTTCGCGAGGATCGTGATGCCCTTCTCGCGCTCGAGGTCGCCGGAGTCCATGACCCGGTCGGCGACGCCCTCGGCCTGGTGCTCGGTGAACGCTCCCGCCTGCTTCAGCATTGCGTCGACGAGCGTGGTCTTGCCGTGGTCGACGTGGGCGACGATCGCGACGTTGCGGAGATCAGAGCGAGTGGTAGGCACGAGGATCGAGTCTAATGGCGCGAGGCGCTCCCGCCCGCATCGCGCCGTCGCCCCACCCTCGGCCCGTGGGGGCACCGGCGTACGTTGGCGCCATGCCTCGCATCGCCACCACCGACCACGTCGACCGTGAGCAGCTGCTGGACTTCGTCCGCACCCGGCACCACGTGGTGCTGGTGACCACCCGGGCCGACGGCCGTCCGCAGCTGTCGCCGGTGACCGGCGGCGTCGACGCCGAGGGCCGAATCGTCGTCTCGACCTACCCCGACCGGGCCAAGGCGAGGAACCTGCGGCAGCGCCCCGAGGCCTCGGTCCTGGTGGTCTCCGACGACTGGGACGACGCCTGGGTGCAGGTCGACGGTCGCGCCGAGGTGCTCGACATGCCGGACCCGGCGGCCGAGGACGGCCTGGTCGAGTACTTCCGCTGCATCGCCGGCGAGCACCCGGACTGGGAGGAGTACCGCCAGGCGATGCGCCGTCAGGGCAAGTCGCTGATCCGGGTCACCGTGGACCGGTGGGGGCCGATCGCCACCGGCGGCTTCCCACCCGACCGCGCGCCGGACTGAGTCCCGTCCTGGCGGGGTTCGCGGGGCCGGGCGCGGGGCACTCTGGAGGCATGGTCCGCTGCCGGTTCGTGCCTCCCTACCTGCTCGCTCGGATCGCCCCGGAGAGCATCGTCGTCGACGATGCCCTGCGCGCTGGGCGGACGGTGCCCTACCCGGATCGCACCACCCTGCTGCCCACGGCCGCGGCCTGGACGGTCCACACCGCGGACAACACCACGACGCTGCCCGGTCGCGCCGTCCGCTCGGCCGGCGACCCCGAGTCGGGCGACGTCGCCGTCGACGAGGCCGCAGCCGGCATCACCGGTGCGCTGGCGCTCTTCGACGAGGTCTACGGCCGCCGCTCCTACGACGGCAAGGGTGCCCCCGTCAGCCTCACCGTCCACTACGGCCGCGACTACGACAACGCCTTCTGGGACGGGGTCCAGCTGGTCTTCGGTGACGGTGACGGCCGGGTGTTCGCGCGCTTCACCGCCGACGTCGGTGTGCTCGGGCACGAGCTCACCCACGCCGTGACCGAGCACTCCGCGGGGCTGCGCTACCAGGACCAGTCCGGCGCGCTCAACGAGTCGGTCTCCGACGTCTTCGCCGCGTGCCTCGAGCAGCGGTTGCTGGGGCAGACCGTAGCGGACGCGTCGTGGCTCATCGGCGCGGGGATCTTCCTGCCGGGTGTCGACGCGCGGGCCCTGCGCGACATGGCCGCGCCAGGCACGGCGTACGACGACCCGGTGCTGGGCAAGGACCCGCAGGTCGGCCACTTCGACGACTACGTCGAGACCACCGACGACAACGGCGGCGTGCACCTCAACTCCGGCATCCCCAACCGCGCCTTCCAGCTCGCGGCCGTCGCGATCGGCGGCGCGACGTGGGAGGGCGCCGGGCGGATCTGGTACGACGCGCTCACCGGCGGCCGGGTCGGTCCCGACACCGGCTTCGCGGGCTTCGCCGCCGCCACGATCGCCGCGGCCGGTGCGCACGCCGACGCGGTCGGCTCGGCCTGGGACGCGGTTGGCGTCACGCCGGACGCGGAGCCCACCACCACCGCGCCGCCCGCCGGCACGGCATCCCGGCGGGTCGCGGTCCGGCGTACCGGCGGCTTCGCCGGGCTGCACCTCGGCGGCGAGGTGGACCTCGACGGCGACGACCCGCGAGGCCCGGAGGTCGCCGCCCTGATCGAGCGGGTGGACCTGCACGCCGTCACCGACGGACCCCACCAGCCCGACCGGTTCCTCTACGCCTTCGACCTCTGCGGCGACCGCGCGACCGTCCCCGAGCAGCACCTCAGCCCCGACCTCCGCCGGCTCGCCGACCTGGTCCTCGAGCAGCCGCGCACCGATCCTCGTGGCGCTGATTGGCGATAGCCACAGACGTTCTGGTTGGTCCCGGTCGTTGGGAACCACCCGAACGTCGCTGGCTATCCGCGCGTGGGCGGATGGGCGATAGCCACAGACGTTCTGGTTGGTCCAGGTCGGTCGAAACGACCGGAACGTCGCTGGCTATCCCGGCGTGGGCCGATTGGCCGAGGGGCGATAGCCACAGACGTTCTGGTCGCTCCCGGCCGGTGGGAACGACCCGAACGACGCTGGCTATCCCCGCCGGGCCCTACCCCAGGGCGCGGTCGAGGGCGGCGGCGACGTGCAGCTGGGTGCAGGGGAAGACGGGGATGTCGGCGTCGGCCTGGTGGACGAGGAGCTCGAGCTCGGTGCAGCCGAGGATGACGCCGCCGGCGCCGGCGTCCCAGAGGTCGTCGATCATCGAGACGACGGTGCGGCGGGAGGTGTCGAGGACCTTGCCGTGCACGAGCTCGTCGTAGATCACGGCGTTGAGGGTGTCGTGGTGCCGCGCGTCCGGCACGTGCACGGTGAGGCCGTGGGCGGCGAGCCGGTCGGTGAAGAACGACCGCGACATCGCGAACGTCGTGCCGAGGAAGCCCACCGTGTCGAGGCCCTGCGCCTTGCAGGCGTCGGCGACCACGTCGGCGAGGTGCAGCACGGGGATGCCGACGGCCTCCGCCACCCGGTCGGCGACCAGGTGGAACGTCGTCGTGCACAGCAGCAGGAAGTCCGCGCCGCCCGCCTCGACCCCGCGGGCGGCGGCGGACAGGATCTCCGCGACGTCGTCCCAGCGCTCCTGCTGCTGCAGCGCCGTGACCTCGGCGAAGTCGACCGACGCCATCACGGTGCGGGCCGACGAGAGCCCGCCGAGCCGTTCCTCGACGCCCTGGTTGAGCTGCTGGTAGTAGACCGCGCTGCTCTCCCAGCTCAGTCCTCCGACGAGCCCGATCGTCTGCATGCAGGCACTCTGTCAGACGCGGTGCACCTTGTGCTGCGCCGCCTGGGCCCGGGGGCGGATCACCAGCTCGTCGATGTTCACGTGCGGCGGCCGGGTGACCATCCAGGCGATCGCGTCGGCGATGTCCTCGGCGACGAGCGGCTCGGCGACGCCGGCGTACACCGCGTCGGCCTTCTCCTGGTCGCCGTCGAAGCGCACGAGCGCGAACTCGTCGGTCTTCACCATCCCCGGCGCGATCTCCATGACCCGCACCGGCTGGTCGAACAGCTCGAGCCGCAGCGTCTCGGTGACGACCTGCGTGCCGTGCTTGGCGGCCGTGTAGCCGCCGCCGCCCTCGTAGGCGATCCGCCCCGCCGTCGAGCCGACGTTGAGGATCGCGCCGGCTCCCGACGCGAGCAGGGCGGGCAGCAGCGCCCGGGTCACCTGCATCAGGCCGATCACGTTGACCTCGTACATGCGGCGCCACTCGTCGCTGTCGGCCTGGGCGACCGGCGCGCCGCCGAAGGCGCCGCCCGCGTTGTTGACGAGTACGTCGAGCCGCTCGCCGACCGCGTCGGCCAGCGCGGCGACCGCGTCCTCCGAGGTGACGTCGCACTCGACCGCGGTGCCACCGATCTCGGCGGCCAGCGCCTCGATCCGGTCCCGGCGCCGGGCGGCGCAGTAGACGTGGAATCCGGCGGCCGCGAGCGCGCGGGCGGTGGCCGCACCGATGCCGCTGCTGGCGCCGGTGACGACGGCGGTCCGGGAGGGAGTGGTCATGACCTCATTCTGGTCGGCGGCGTCGGGCGGTGGCACACTGACCCGTCGTTCCCGGATCTCGCCCGGAAGGAGTGATGGTGTGCGCCTGACCACGGCCCTCGCAGGACTGATCGGCGGCGCCCTCCTGGTGCTCGCCTGCTTCGTCGCTGGTGATGCGCTGCGGTGGGCGGGCCTCGCGCTGCTCGCGGTCGCCGCACTGGGCGCCGGCGCCGGGCTGGTGAGCCGCTCGGTCCCCGCCCTGCGGATCCTGGTCGCGGTCTGCTTCGCGCTGCTGGCCGGCTCGGTGCTCTCCGTGCTCGTCGACGCGGTCGGCGCGGCCGCCTACGCCGCCGTCGGTACGGCGGGCGCAGTGGTCGCCCTCGTCGTGCTGGTGCGCCAGCGGCCGGTGCCGGTGGCCCAGCGTGGGCACCGGGCGGGTGGCGCGCACGCTCGCTGACCGAGGTCCGGGAATCATTCGGGCCGTCGAGGTGTTGTGCGACGTTGGACCAGATCAGCGAGCGATCCCCGAGGTGCCTGTGGACTCCATCTGCCGCGTGGCGATGATCAGTCTCCACACCTCCCCGCTCGACCAGCCCGGCACGGGCGACGCGGGTGGCATGAACGTCTACGTCGTCGAGCTCGCCCGCCGGATGGCGGCGCGGGGCATCGAGGTCGACGTCTTCACCCGGGCGACCAGCTCCCGGCTGGACCCCGTGGTGCCCGCGTTCGACGGCGTCCAGGTCCGGCACATCCACGCCGGGCCGTTCGAGGGGCTGAGCAAGGAGCAGCTGCCCGCCCAGCTCTGTGCGTTCGCCCGCGAGGTGCTGCGCGCCGAGGCCTCCCAGCCGCTCGGCCACTACGACGTCGTGCACTCCCACTACTGGCTCTCCGGCCAGGTCGGCGCGCTCGCGCGGGACCGCTGGGGCGTGCCGCTCGTGCACTCGATGCACACGATGGCCAAGGTCAAGAACGAGTTCCTCGCCGACGGCGACACCCCCGAGCCGATCGCGCGGATCATCGGCGAGGAGCAGGTCGTCGAGGCCGCCGACATGCTGATCGCCAACACCGAGCTCGAGGCCAAGCAGCTGATCGGCCTCTACGACGCCGACCCGGCGCGGGTCGAGGTCGTGCACCCGGGCGTGGATCTCGACGTCTTCCGGCCCCACGACCGGGCCGCGACCCGGGCCGAGCTCGGGCTGCCGGCGGACGCCTCGGTGCTGCTCTTCGCCGGCCGGATCCAGCCGCTGAAGGCGCCCGACGTCCTGCTCCGTGCGGTCGCCGAGCTGCTGGCGACGTCCCCCGACCTCCGCTCGCGGCTGGTGGTCCCGATCGTCGGCGGCCCCTCCGGCAGCGGCCTGGAGCACCCGGAGTCGCTGGCCCAGCTGGCCGCCGAGCTCGGGCTGGACGGACCCGACGGGGTGGTGCGGTTCGTGCCGCCGGTCGGTCAGGCCGAGCTCGCCCGGTGGTACGCCGCGGCGACGCTGGTGGCCGTCCCGTCCTACAACGAGTCGTTCGGCCTCGTCGCGGCCGAGGCGCAGGCCACGGGCACGCCCGTGGTCGCCGCGGCCGTCGGCGGGCTGACCACCGTCGTGGCCGACGGCCGCAGCGGGCTCCTCGTCGACACCCACGACCCCCGCGATTGGGCGGCCGCGCTGCGCCGCGTCGTCACCGACGACGACCTGCGGCTACGGCTCGAGGCGGGCGCGCTGGAGCAGGCCCGGTCGTTCTCGTGGGAGCGCACGGCCGAGCGCACGCTCGACGTCTACGCCCGCGCCCAGGCAGAGCTGCGGGAGGCGGTGTGACGGACCCCCGCGACGTCGTCCGCCAGCACCTGACCGCCGCGGAGATCGAGTACGACGAGGTCGAGGACGGCGTGTTCTCGTTCTCGCTGCCCGGCGAGCGCAAGCTCCAGACCGCAGTGCGCCTCGACGTCGGCCCGCACGCGCTCGGCGTCCACGCCTTCGTCTGCCGCGCCCCCGACGAGAACCACGAGCGGGTCTACCGCTGGCTCCTCGAGCGCAACCTGCGGATGTACGGCGTCGGGTTCGCCGTCGACCGTCTGGGCGACATCTACCTCGACGGCCGGCTGCCGCTCGCCGCGGTGACGACCGAGGAGCTCGACCGGCTGCTCGGGTCGGTGCTCACCTACGCCGACGAGTCGTTCAACTCGATCCTCGAGCTCGGGTTCGCGTCCTCGATCCGCAAGGAGTGGGAGTGGCGCCGCCTGCGCGGCGAGCCGACCGCCAACCTCGAGGCGTTCCGCGGCTGGCTGGAGTCCGAGACGGAGCCCGCGCCGCCGGACTGAGCGCCGCCGAACGGCCACTCCCCGGGGCGGCCCAACGCGTAGCCCTGGCCGAGCTCGCAGCCGAGCGCCCGCAGGTGCGCGACCTGGACCGCGCTCTCGATGCCCTCGGCGATCACCCGTCGTTCGGTGGTGCGGAGCATCCGCAGCACCGAGCCTGCGAGGTCGAACGCCTCCGGTGAGGAGGCGATGTCGCGACTCAGCGATCGGTCGAGCTTGATCGTGTGCGCCGGAAGGTCCATGAGACGAGCGATGGAGGAGTAGCCGGTGCCGAAGTCGTCGATCCCGATCCCGACGCCGGCCGCGCAGAGCCGCTCCAGGACGGGCCGGATCTCGCCCTCGTCCGCCATCAGCGCCGTCTCGGTCAGCTCGAGGAGCAGCAGCGATGGCGACAGCCGGTAGCGGTCGAGCAGGCCCAGCACGCCCTCGACGTAGCCGGTCTCGCGCAGCTCGTACGGCGAGACGTTGACGTGCAGGCGGAAGTCGGGGTGGAGGGACGCGGCGGAGGCGGTCGCGAGGGCCCGCTCGAGCACCGCGCGGCCGAGACGCGAGATGAGCCCATGGGTCTCGGCGAGATGCACCATGGTCAGCGCGGGGATCTCACCCAGCTGCGGGTGGGTCCAGCGGACCAGGGCCTCGGCGCCGACCGGTCGTGAGCTGGAGAGGTCGACCACCGGCTGGTAGGCCACCCGCACCTCCTCGGGCCGGCCGGTGAGCGCGAGCGCGAGCTCGGTGACCAGCTCGCTCTTCAGGGTCGGGCCCGGAGTCGGTGACGACCAGCGGAGCGTTCCGCTCGGCCGGCCCGCTGCCAGCGCCGCCCGGGCGGCGCTCACGCAGTCGGCGGAGCGCTCGCCCGTCCGGCAGTGATGCGCCGCGACCCGCAGGGAGGCCCAGATCGGGCCGGCGGGCGTGTCGATGAGGTCGTCGAGCAGGTGAGCGAGCCGGCGCGTCGCGTCCTCGATCTCGGCGGCGGGCGCGGACACGGCGATGGTCAGTCCCCGCTCGGTGGTCCCGAGCACGTCGGCGCCAGGCACGCCCGCGCCGCGCGAGACGAGGGTCGACACGACGTCCGACAAGGTCTCCCACCCGCGGGCCGCGACCACCTCGTCGGCGTTGTCGACCGAGACCACGACGACCACGACCTCCTGCCGGCGGCGCCGTGCTCGTGCGCGGATCGTGGCCACCCGGGGGATCGCGACGCCCACCTCGGGGTCGCGCGGGACGTCGCCGGCGACCTCGGGCACCTGCAGCGCCGTCACCTGCGTCAGCTCCCGGTCTCGGAGACCGACCAGGGCATGTTGAGGCTGGTGATGACCTGGACGATCGCCCGGCAGGCGAGCGGACGCGCGAGGTACGCCGTGGCACCCAGGCGGTGCGCCTCGTGCACCTCGTCCTCGTCCGCGAGCGTGCCGATCGCGACGACCGGGGTCTTCCGGAGCGGGATGCTGGTGCGCACGGCGTCGAGGATGCGGGGACCGTCGGGGTTGTCGATGCCGAACGCGGTCACGACGACGGCGGGCAGTCGGTACTGGGAACGGTCGGCGTAGCGGCCGGTGCCGTGCAGGTAGCTGAGAGCGCGATCCGCACGGGCGAAGCCGACGACGGGGTTGACCATGCGTGCTCGCGTCAGTGCTTGCCGGAGCAGGCGCGTGTGCGCCGTGTCGTGGTCCACGACCAGCACCGGGGGAAGCTTCGGTGAGTTCGATGTGTCCATTGGTTGCCCGCGTCAGTCCGAGGAGGTGAGGCATGTCATGTGAATGCGTGGTGAGAATGACAGGAACTCGCGGGCGCTAGACCCATTTTGGGTAACTTGTCTAGACAAGATTTGTCCGAAAGAAGCGTGTCGCGGGTCGATCGCCGCTTACGCGAGGCCGGTGAGTCCGAGGTACGCGGACCCCAGCGGCGCGCCGACGAAGAGCCCGACCGCCGCGCCGAGAAGCATGAACGGGCCGAACGCGATCCTGCTCCCGCGAGCGGCGCGCCCGCTCAGCATCAGGGCGATGCCCACGACCGCGCCGAGGACGAAGCCGGCGACGAGGCCGACCACGCCCTCTGCCAGGCCGAGGGAGCCCAGCACGGCGCCGAGGAGCGGCGCCAGCGCGACGTCACCGAGCCCCATGCCGCGTCCGGCGGTGAGGAACCAGATGCCGCCGTACACGGCGAACCACACGGCCGCGGAGACGAGCACCGCGGCTGGCGACACCGCCCCGGCCCACCAGGCGATCGCGAGCGCCGCCGCGGCGAGCAGGCTGGCGACGCCGGTGATCGAGAACGGCAGACGGCCGTGCTCGAGGTCGATGAGCGCGAGGGCCACGCCAGCAGCGGTCACGACCAGGCACGCTGCGAGCACCGACAGCTCGCCCGCGGCGGCGAGGCGCGCCGAGACCAGGACGAAGAGCAGGCCGGTACCGGCCTCCACGAGCGGGTAGCGGGCGGAGATCGGCGCCGCACAGTCGCGGCACCGCCCCCGCAGCAGCACCCACGACAGCACGGGCACGTTGTCGCGACCTCGGACGGCGTGCCGGCACGCGGGGCAGGCGGAGCCCGGTCGCACGACGGAGAGGCCGGCGGGGACGCGATACGCGACGACGTTGAGGAAGGAGCCGATCAGCAGGCCCAGCACTCCGGTGAAGCCCGCCCAGAGCGCGGGCGGGACGCTGGACAGCGCGACGGACACGGTGGGGCCTCCTGCAGTGGTCTCACCGGGTTGTCGGAGCGCTGACCTGCGGACTTGAGGGCGGTCAGGTGCCGAGCCGGTGCGCCCTCAAGGACGGCCAGGCCTCCAGCCAGCGCTGCAGGGCCGTGAGCGACGCCGGCTCCCCGATCCAGTGGCCCTGGAGGCCGTCGCAGCCGAGGCGCCGCAGCCGTTGCGCCACCGCCAGCGTCTCGACACCCTCCGCGACCACGCGCATGCCGAGGCTGTGGGCGCCGGAGATCATCGCGCGCACGAGTCGCTCGGTCTCCGGGTCGGTGCTGAGCGAGTGGATGATCGAGGGGTCGATCTTGATCTCGCCGAGCGCTGGGTACTGCCACAGCCCGGTCAGCGACGAGGACGCCGAGCCGAAGCCGTGGACGCTCACCCGGCAGCCCAGTCTGCGGATGCCGTCGAGCAGCGCCACCACCTCGGGCGTCGGACGCGGGGTCGGCTCGGTGATCTCCAGGACGAGGTCGCCGGGTGGGACGCCACGCCGCGACAGCAGGCGCTCGAGGTCGCGGAGCAGCCCTTCGCCCATCATGCTGCGGGCCGAGACGTTCACCGACACCGTGCAGTTGGGCACCATCCGGGCGAGCCGCGCGTGGTCCTCCAGCGCGTGGTCGAGTGCGAAGAGCGTGATCGGGCCGATCAGGCCGGTGCGCTCGGCCAGTGGCAGGAACTGGGCGGGTAGCAGCAGGCCGAGATCCGGGTGGTCCCAGCGGATCAGGGCCTCGAAGCCCGTCACCGCGCCGGTCCAGCCTTGGACCTGGGGCTGGTAGTGGAGGACGAGCTCGGAACGGTCCAGCGCGCCGCGCAGCTGCTCGCTGAGCCGCTGCTGGTCGGTGTGTGCGTCGGGACCTTCGCTGCGTCGCCACTGCCCGGTGCCGGCGGCTTTCGCGGCGTACATCGCCTGGTCGGCGGCGCGGAGGAGCTCCTCGAGCGTGCGGCCGTCGGGCCCGGAGATCGCGGAGCCGACCGAGATGCCGACCGAGACCCGCAGGTCGTCGACCAGCACCGGCGTGGCGAGGTACCCGAGCAGCTCGTGGACCCGGTCGTCGAGCGCGTTGTCGTCCTCCAGCGGGCCGAGCATCATCGCGAACTCGTCGCCTCCGAGGCGAACGCCGATCTCGCCGGGCCGGAGGCAGGCCCGGATGCGCGACCCGGTCTCGGCGAGGATCCGGTCGCCCGCGTGGTGTCCGAGGCCGTCGTTGAGCGCCTTGAAGCCGTCGGCGTCGAGCAGCAGGACCGCGGCGACCTGACCTCGGCGCTTCGCGGCGGAGAGCAGGTCGGGGGCGCGCTCCTCGAGCACGACACGGTGCCCGAGGCCGGTGAGGCTGTCGACCGTAGGGTCCAAGGGCCCGGCCTTGGTCAGAGAGCGCCGGGCGAGCAAGCGTCGCAACGCGGTGTCGCGCGGCGGCGTCGACGTGGAGTGTCCAGACGTCATCGGTCGCGACCGCCTCCCGGCGAGGAAGGCGCCGAGCACCAACGCCACCAGGCCGACTGTGAGGACCGCCCCGAAGTCCCACCCGAGAAGGGGGGCAACAGGTCCGGCCATCTCATCCCGCGGCGCTCGTGGAGCTCTTGTCCTTCGGATCCGCCATGGCCAGCGGCGAAGCGACGTAGGTGCTCCCGGTGATCGACACCGTGAGCGTACCTGTCGGGCCCTCGTCGGTACTGCTGCTGCCGGTGACGCCCAGCGAGGTGACCGCGAACGCGCGCTCCATGCCCTCGAGGTTGGCGAGAAGCTGCTGGATCTGTCCGTAGGTCCCTTCGGCCGTGACCGACACCGTCTGCGCGGCGACGTCGGCGTCGGTGGGCGTCTCCGCTCCCGTCTCACCGGTGATCGGCTGGCCGTTCGCGTCGAGCAGCTGGGGCGCTGAGGGACTCAGCGTGGTCACCTTGTCCGCCGGGATGCCGGCTTCGGCGGCAGCCTGGGTGACGGCCGCGAAGAACCCGGGCTGGTCCGCCGTGGGTGGGAACAGAGCCTCGAGCTGGTCGGCCGCGTCCTTGTAGCGATCCAGGTCCCGCTGCTGGGCCTGGATCGCGGCGACCTGCGTCGTCATGACCTGGTTGCGGTCCTGGGCCGCGCTGACCGCGTCCTTGGCATCGGACGTCTCGTCGAGGAGGGGGCTGATCAGCAGCATCCAGCTCGCGACGAGCACGAGGGCGATCGCGAGGATGCCGACCGTCAGGGTCCCGGAGACGGAACGGAGGTTCACTTCTTCGCTCCCTTGGTGAGTTCGTCGCCGAGCGCGTCGTAGCGGCCGCTGAAGACAGCGGGGGAGAGGCCGACGGAGCCCGAGAAGGTGACGGCGTCGCTGCCCTCCGTGGTGGTGGTGTCCACGAACGGCTCGACGAAGAGCTTGTCGCCGCCGAGCGCGATCACCAGGCTGCCGACGGCGTCCCGGGACGCCGCGGTGCCGGAGATGGTCACGCAACCGACCACGACCCTGGTGCCGAACGGGTCGGGTCCGGGGCAGGTGCTGCCGACCAGGCCGCGGGCGGGGTCCGTGACCGACGGTGCGTCATCCGGAGCAGTGCCCGTCTCGGCCGCCGCGAGCTCTACGGAGATCTCGTCGAGGGTTGCGCCCGCCGGGGTGGCTGCGTCGAGCGCGCCGAGCACCCGGGAGAACGCGACGTCGTCGTACGTCGCCCCCACCACGGTCACGACCCGACGGGTCACACTGTCGACGTAGGTCTTCACGGGAGCCAGCTCCTTCAGCTGCTGGCTCAGCCCCTCTGTGACGGCTTCCTCGCCGCGCAGGTCCTCGTTCGCCTGGTGCAGGTTGAACCGCAGGATGGACCACAGGAGGGCGATCGCCACGACCAGCACGATGCCGCCGAGCAGGAAGCGGCGCCGCAGCTGGTGGACCCGCAGCTCTTCGAACACCCACGGCGACAGCAGGTTGACGGAGGCCGCGGCCGGCCGAGGGGCCTTGCTGCTGCGCGCACCACTCGACTTGGGCGCGGCCCGCCGGCGCGACGGCTTCCCACGACCCTCAGGCTCGACGTTGCGAGGTGGCGTGGTCGTCGTCGTGCTCATGCCGATGCTCCCAGGGCCAGGCCGATCGGCACCACCATCGCGGGGTCGTCGGCGATCGGATGACGTTCGCCACGCCGGGGGACGAGCTTCGGCAGCAGGTCGGCGGGCTCGAAGCGCCGGGTGGGCAGCTCCAGGGTCAGGCGGGTCAGCTCGGTGAGGCCCTGGAGAGCGGCGCCGCCCCCGGTGAGGAGGATGCGCTGGGGTGGGTGCTCCGGGTCGGCCGAGGTGTGGAAGTCCAGGGTCGCCTTGAACTCGCGGACCAGCATGCGCGCACCGTCCAGCAGCACGTGTGCGGAGACCTCGTCCTGCGCGGGGCCGCGGCTGACGGCCAGTGCGTCGCTTGGTCCTGCGGACTGCTGACCCATCGCGGGCACGGCATGAGTGAGCAGGGGGAGCGCGCAGGCGCGCTTGGTCGCCTCGGCCTCCTCCCAGCTCCGGCCGGTGCGGTCGACGAGCAGGCGGGTGAGCATCGCGCCACCCACACCGCCGATGACGCGCACGAAGTGCGGCTGACCGTTCGTGTGCACGGCGACCGCGACGGTGTCGGCACCGATGTCGATCACGGCCTCGGTGCCCTGAGCCCCGTCTCCGGTGAGGCTGCCGGCGCGGGATGCGGCGCGGACCAGGCCGAAGGCCGACAGGTCCGCGACCCGCGGCCGGAGCCCGGCGGCCTGGACGCAGCGCACCATCTCGTCGACGGCGCCACGTGCGGTCGCGACCAGCAGGATCCGCATCAGCCGCCGCGACTGGCCGAGCTCGGGGTCGTGGCGCTCGTACTCGTCGAGGAGGATGTGGTCGAGGTTCGCGTCGTCGACCGACACGGGCAGCAGGTCGGCCACCTGGTAGCGCAACGCCTTCTTCAGGTCGCCCTGGGGCATCCAGTCCAGCTCGAGCTGCCGCACCAGCAGCGAGCCGCTCCCGACGCCCAACCGGACGTCCCTGGTCTTGATCCGCTGGTCGTGCCAGAGCTTCCTGATGGCGTCCGAGACGACCACCGGGTTCCGCACGGCGCCGCTCTCGACGGCTCCGGGCGCGAGCGGGACGACGCCGGCATTGACGAGCGCCGGCGTCCGCCCCCCGGACAGCTCCGCGGCCCGGACCCCCGACCCCCCGATGTCGAGCCCGACGACGTTCCCGGCCATGCCTACTCCCGACGTTCCGCGCCTCGGGTCCCGGGACGTTCCGCTGCCCTGGGTCCCCCTGTCGCGGAAGCATCGGCGCTGGCGGAGGAGGACTTGACCCCCCGGCGAGCGATCCCGATCTCCTCAAGTCGGCCCCGCCGTGGGCCGATGTGTGATCGGGTGACGACGACAGATCGTGCCCGCACGGCGGCTGGACCACGAGGAGACCCGATGAGCACGATCCCGGACGAGCTGGTGGTGCTGCTGGAGACCGCGGTGAGACACGATGCATCCGACCTGCACCTGCGCCCGCGCGCGACTCCCAAGGTGCGCATCTCCGGTTCGCTCGTCCCGGTGGGTGAGCGCGCCTACGGTGCCACCGAGGTCGAGGACCTGGTCCGAGCGACGATGTCGACGGACATCCTGGCGACGTTCGAGGAGCGCTTCGAGGCGGACTACGCGATCTCCGTGCCTGGTCTCGGCCGGTTCCGGGTCAACGCCTTCCGCACCATGGGGGAGGCCGGTTGCGTCATGCGGCGGGTCAGCGGTGCCCCGGCCACGCTCGCCGAGCTCGGCCTGCCCGAGGTGATCGCGAAGCTGGCGCTGCGCCCACGAGGGCTCGTGCTGGTGACCGGGCCGACGGGGTCGGGCAAGACCACGACCCTGGCCGGGATGATCGACGTCGTCAACGAGAACCGGTCCGTGCACGTGCTGACCCTCGAGGATCCCATCGAGATCCTTCACCCGAGCAAGGCCGCGACGATCACCCAGCGCGAGCTCGGCAGTGACACGCGGGACTGGGGATCGGCGCTGCGGGCCGCGATGCGCCAGGACCCGGACGTCATCCTGATCGGCGAGCTGCGCGACCCGGACACGGTCCACTCGGCGCTCTCGGCCGCCGAGACGGGCCATGCGGTGTTCGCGTCGATGCACACCACGGACGCCCGCGAGACCGTGCAGCGTCTCATCGACTTCTTCCCGCCGCACGAGCAGGCGCGCGTGCGGATGGCGCTCTCGACGACGCTCGAGGGAGTGGTGTGCCAGCGCCTCGTGCCCCGTGCCGACGGCCGCGGCCGGATGTGCGTCACGGAGATCGCCGTGCGTGACGCACGGTTGGCCGACGCGATCGCCGATCCGGAGAAGACGGGGACGATCCCGGACATCCTGGCGACAGGTGAGTACTCCGGCATGCACACCTTCGACCAGCACCTCCTCGACTGCGTGACCTCCGGCGCCGTGGACGTGCAGGACGCCATGGCCGCCGCCAGCAACCCCCACGACTTCTCGGTGGCGCTGCGACGATCCGGATGGCGGGCGGCCGGTGACCCGCAGCTGGCCGCGCAGGGAGCCGAGCGGTGAGCGTTGCGAAGGGTTCCGGCCGGCTGACGATGCCCGAGCCGTCGCCGTACCTCGAGACCCTCACGCTCGCCGAGCTCCGCGTCTACCGGGAGCGGCTGCGCACCGAGGAGGAGCGGACGTCGTACTGGCGTCGTCTCGTGCACGCGCGGATCGACCTGCTCGAGGCCACCGGGACCGCCGACGGGTCGCTCTCGCTGACCGACCTGGTCCGGGTGCTCGGCGACACGGGCAACGGCCAGGGCCGGCATGCCCTGCACCGAGTCCGCGCCGCCGAGCCGCTCCCCGACCTCCCCGCCCTCGCGGAGGTCTGGGTGATGCCCACGGACGACGCTGGCCGGGTCGAGGCCGTCCGCCGACTGCGCGACGCCGAGACCCAGCTGACCGGCTACCGGGCAGCCCTGCACCGGCGCATCGACGAAGCGACAGCGGAGCTCATCGTCCGTTACCGACGGGACCCGTCCAGCGCGCTCTCGGTGCTCGGGGCCTGAGCGGAAGGCCACGCTCCGGGCTGGTCCGTCAAGTCGGGGCCTTCCGCTGCCGACACTCTCCCTGTCACGGGCCGCCATGTCACGGGCCGGCGGTCCGATCGGGGGTAACGAGGTGGTCATGACGCAGACGAACCAGGGGGCGACGGTCGAGGCGCTGCTGGCCCTCGACGAGGTCACGCCCGCCGACGTGGAGCGAGCGCGCGCCCGCGCGGAGTCCGAGCACCGATCCGTGCTCGACGTGCTGATCGCCGACGGGGTCGTCGACCGCCGCGCCCTGCTCCGGATGGCGGCCCTCGCGGCCGGGCTCGACCACGTCGACCTCACCGATCACCCGGTCGACGCCGGCGCCGCCGCCCTGGTCCCGGGTGAGTTCGCGCGGCGCGCGTCCGCGCTGCCCTATGCCTGGGCCGGGAACGACCTGCTCGTTGCCGTCCCGCTGCGGGCCGTCTCCGACCTCGATCTCAAGGACGACCTGGCCCGGCTGTCGGGTCGGCGCGTGCGGTTCGTGCTGGCGCACCGCGAGGAGATCGACGCTCGGATCAACCAGGTCTACCGCGCCGAGGGAGAGCTCGCCGACCTGACCTCCGACCTGGCGGTCGACCAGGAGGAGCAGCCGGACCTCGACTCGTTCACGGAGGTCGCGGGCGACGCACCCGTCGTGCGGTTCGTGAACCTGCTGATCTCGCAGGCGATCTCCGACCGCGCGTCCGACATCCACATCGAGCCGACCGAGCGCGACGTCCGCGTCCGCTACCGCATCGACGGCGTGCTCCAGGACGCCCACCGGGCGCCGCGCACCATCCACTCCGGCGTCGTGTCCCGCCTCAAGATCATGGCGGAGATGGACATCGCCGAGCGGCGCATCCCTCAGGACGGCCGGCTCACCGTCAACCACCACGGCAAGAAGATGGACCTGCGCATCGCGACGCTGCCCACCGTCTGGGGCGAGAAGATCGTCGCCCGGGTCCTCGACAACAGCAACACGCGACTGGGCCTGGGCGACCTCGGCTTCAGTCCCGACAACTTCGCGCGGTTCTCCGCGTCGTACTCGAAGCCCTACGGAATGATTCTCGTGACCGGCCCCACCGGGTCGGGCAAGTCCACGACGCTCTACGCCACGCTGAACATCCTGAGCCAGCCGCAGGTCAACGTCATCACGGTCGAGGACCCGGTCGAGTACCGCCTCCCGGGCATCAACCAGGTGCAGACGAACAACAAGGCCGGGCTGACGTTCGCCTCGGCATTGCGCTCCATCCTCCGGTCCGACCCTGACATCGTGCTGATCGGCGAGATCCGCGACCACGAGACCGCCAACATCGCGGTCGAGGCATCGCTCACCGGACACCTGGTCCTCTCCACGCTCCACACCAACGACGCGCCGTCTGCGGTCACGCGGCTCGTGGAGATGGGGATCGAGCCGTTCCTGGTGGGCTCGGCGCTCGACGCGGTCGTCGCCCAGCGGCTCTGCCGCTCGCTGTGCGAGCGCTGCCGCGAGGCCTACCAGCCGTCGGCTGCGGAGCTCGCCGCCCTTCGCTTCGACCTGGACCCGGCCGTCGACCACCTGTACCGGCCGGTCGGCTGCACGTCGTGTGCCGGCACCGGCTACCGCGGCAGGCTCGCGCTGCACGAGGTGATGTCGGTGACCGAGGAGATCGAGCGCCTGACGGTGGCGCGGGCGTCGACGGACGACATCAACCAGAGGGCCCGGGCCCAGGGGATGGCGAGCCTCCGCGAGGACGGCTGGCTGAAGGTGCAGCAAGGCAAGACATCCATCGAGGAGGTACTCCGTGTCGTGGGCTGATCCCGTCGGGCAGGCATTCGCGATCCCCCGTCCCGAGCTCGCGCTCGACGAGCTGTTGATGAAGGTCAGCGAGCTCGGTGGCTCGGACCTGCACCTGACGGCAGGCGCTCCGCCGACGATCCGGGTGCGCGGCGAGATGACGGCCGTCCCGGGCCGCGAGGTCCTCAATCGGGATGACCTGCGGACGGGTCTCTACGCGATCATGACCGAGCGGCAGCGGCAGACGCTCGAGGACACCCGCGAGCTCGATTTCGCCTACACGCTGCCCGGCCACGCCCGCTACCGGGTCAACGTGTTCTGGCAGCGGGAGAGCATCGGCGCCGTGATGCGGCTGATCCCGTGGGAGATCAAGCCGCTGGCCGACCTCGGCCTGCCGCCGGTGGTCGAGAGCTTCGCCCGCCTCAAGCGCGGCCTCGTGCTCGTCACCGGCCCGACCGGCTCCGGCAAGTCGACGACCCTGGCGTCGGTGATCGACCTGGTCAATCGCACCCGTCGGGGGCACATCATGACGATCGAGGACCCGATCGAGTTCCTGCACTCCCACCGCGGCTGCCTGATCAACCAGCGCGAGGTCGGCGCCGACACCCACGACTTCCGCGGAGCGCTCAAGCACGTGCTCCGCCAGGACCCCGACGTCATTTTGGTCGGCGAGCTCCGGGACCTCGACACGATCTCGGTGGCCCTGACTGCCGCGGAGACCGGCCACCTGGTGCTGGCGACCCTGCACACCCAGTCCGCCCAGGACACGATCAGCCGGGTCGTCGACGTCTTCCCCGCGAACCAGCAGCAGCAGATCCGCACCCAGCTCGCGGCGACACTCCAGGGCGTCGTCTGCCAGACGCTGGTGCCGACCGTGGACGGGACCGGGCGGGTCCCCGCGGCCGAGGTCATGGTCTGCACGTCCGGCATCCGCGCGATGATCCGCGACGACAAGCTGCCCCAGATCCCGGGTGCGTTGCAGTCGGGTGGGCGGGAAGGCATGCAGACCCTGGACGCACACCTCGCCGCGCACGTGCGCAACGGCCTCATCACCCGCGAGGTCGGGCTGGAGCACTCTGCCAACCGGGCGGATTTCATGACGCTCGTCGGGTCCGGCGCCAACCTCCAGCACGGCACCGGCTACGCCACCACGACCGCGGCGCCCGCCACCTCCCCGTCCTCAGGCTGGTCCTGACCGGACCCGAGCAGGAAGCGATCCATCGATGAGCACCCAGTACGCCTACAAGGTCCGCGACGCCTCCGGACGCTTCCGGGAGGGGAAGGTCTCGGCCGACTCCGAGGCCGCGGTCGCCGAGCAGCTGCTCTCGATGGGCTACGTGCCCCTCGAGGTCAAGCCCAGCGGTGTCGGCCTGAGCCGGGAGATCAGCTTCGGGCGCAAGCGCGTCACGATGAAGGACCTCGCGGTCTTCTCGCGCCAGCTCGCCACCATGGTCGACGCCGGCCTGACGCTGATGCGCGGCCTGACGATCCTGTCGGAGCAGGTGGAGAACCCCGAGCTCCGCAAGTCGCTGCACGAGGTGAAGCGCCAGGTCGAGGGTGGGTACAGCCTGTCCGGGGCGTTCGCGGAGGACAAGCACGCCTTCCCGCCGTTCCTGGTGAGCATGACCCGGGCCGGCGAGGTCGGCGGCTTCCTCGACGTCGCGCTGCGCCAGGTCGCGGAGACGTTCGAGGCTGAGGTCAAGCTGCGCGCCAAGATCAAGGCCGCGATGACCTACCCGGTCGTCGTGTTCTGCATGGCGATCCTGATGTGCATCGGCATGCTGCTCTTCGTCGTTCCCATCTTCGAGAAGATGTTCGTGGACCTCGGCGGCGAGCTGCCGCTGCCCACGCAGTTCCTGGTGACGCTGTCCGGACTGATGAAGTATCTGGTGCCGACGTTCGCGGTGGTCGGTGTGGTCTTCCTGTTCTGGTGGCGCAAGCACGGCAAGGACGACAACGTCCGCGAGTTCATCGACCCGCTCAAGCTCAAGCTGCCGGTCTTCGGCTCGTTGTTCACCAAGATCGCGCTGACTCGCTTCTCCCGCAACCTCGGCACACTGCTCTCGTCGGGCGTCCCGATCCTCGGCGCGCTGGACATCGTCTCGTCCACGACCGGCTCCAAGGTGATCGAGCACGCGCTGCACGACGTGCGCCAGTCGGTCGCCACCGGCGAGACGATCGCCGGACCGCTGACCAAGCACCCGGTCTTTCCCCCGATGGTGGTGCAGATGATCGCCTCCGGCGAGGAGTCCGGCGCCGTCGACCAGATGCTGAAGCGCATCGCGACGTGGTACGA